>JBMNLH010000001.1:0-1733502 GCA_050952625.1 Bacillota bacterium
TAATAGATACCCTATATGATCAATCCCAAGGAATAATTGATATAACAGTGAAACTTTATGCTCTTGCTCAAACAAAGGCAATTTCAAGCGGGATTGAGACAATAACACCTGAATTAATTAAACAAGTGGCTGACGAAAGTTTAAGGCTGGTAAAGCCAATGTTAAATGCATTAAGGACAGGTAATGTAATGGAAATAGTAAAATATCCTGACATATATACTGGCAATATTGATTTAAATTATGAGTTGCCTAATCGGAATAGGTTTGTAATACCTACCACTTCCAAGCAATCTACAGTAGAAAATAATGAAAAGCCAGTGAAAGTTAGAACAAAGAAGATGCCTCCAAGTGCAGAAAATGATATTAGAGTTATGGTGAAGAATAAGGAGGAAGGGCTAACTGCTTATGATATATTGAAAAATCATGGGTTAATTAAAGGATTTGAAGTTATATGATGACTTTTTTTCCTACACCGTATCCAGATGAAATATTATATAGTGTTTTTGCTAGATATCATGTTAAAAGTCCAAATTTCAATGGAAGTGAAACTGCGAGAGATCTGTTTAATGTAAAGCGTATAGTTTGTAGCCTGGAGTTCCCAACATTATTGGCAAATTTGGTCCGAAATATGCCCTTAAACAGCCCTTTTGATGTAGATAGGCTAATATTCGAACATACCCTATTTCCGTATTACACGGTCTTTTTAAGCCTTGAGAACAGGGAAATAATAAGACAGTATATGTGGCATGGGGATGTTGAAATATATAACAAAATAACAGGTATAATAAACCCACTGGCTGAAAACAAATTCCTAAGGTTTTGTCCAAAGTGTAATGAAGAAGATTTTGAGCGATATGGCGAATTATATTGGCATAGGGTTCATCAGATAAGAGGCATCTATATTTGTCCTCACCATAAAATACCTATTTATAATAGCAGTGTATCACTTGAGGACAATAAATATAAATATGTAGCAGCAAGGGAGAAAAACTGCATTGTTGAAAATGAGGTTGTGTATGAGCAAAGAACCTATGAAAAATTACTGCTTATTGCAGATGATATGTGCTGGGTATTAAATAACCCTGTTATTAATACAAATATTAAGGAACAGTATTTAAATCAGTTGAAGATATTGGAGTATGCAACGGTGAATGGCAGTCTAAGGCAGAAAAAACTTATTGCTGATTTTGAAGCCTTTTGGGGCAGTGAGATACTTCAGATGACCCACAATACAATTAGGAAGACTAATAACAGTAATTGGCTTTTAAAAATGGGATGGAACAAAGCAACTATCGAAGATCCATTAAAACATATATTATTTATGAGATTTTTAGGTCTATCACCAGAAGTGTTATTTAATCAAAATGTAGAGTACCTACCTTTTGGGAAAGGGCCGTATCCGTGTCTAAATCCTGTTTGCAAACAATATAAGAAACAGGTCATTGAGAATGTAGAAATTAGAAATAGTTATAAAAACAAGAGTCCAATAGGATATTTTACCTGTCCAAATTGTGGATTTTCATATTTGAGACGTGGACCTGATACGAAAAAAGAAGACAAGTATAGATATTCTCGGATTGTGGATTTCGGGGATTATTGGAGAGAGGAATTAATACGGCTATTAAAGTATAACAGCGTGCCAACGGTGGCAAAATTAATGGGGACAAGCCATACTACTGTTTATGATTTCTTAAGAAGAAATGAAAATAATAAACATCCTCCACCCTAGGGGGACAACAGGGTTGAAGGATGTTAATATACTTGAAATTGAAGATTATGCACTCATATTCACTGGGATGGAATTCCAGATTTCTCTATAAGTTTTAAAGTCTCTCATTATATTATTTTGTAGTTGTTTGAATTCGGAAGGGGTCCAATACATCTCTTTTGCAAGATTAACATATATTGGAGCAGCATCAACTAAAATATTCTTAATTCTTAATACCTCTCTCAATTTATTTTTGTGATCAACTAATAAATAATCTACAGTGTCTTGATATGAAAGATCTTCTAATTCGTGTGTGTTTATTGACTTTGAATGATAGTTAAACCAATAGTTATAGAGGGGGTTGTTATGCTCACCAAAACCTATTAAATAAATTAATGAAGCAGCATTTCCGGAAACATTTACGCAACATCGTGCGCTTGCAGTGTTAGTGTTATTTAGAATATACTTTATATTTTTTGCAAAATCTTTTATTACAAAAGCAGTTTGATGTTTCTTCAGTTGCGGACTATAAATTCTTATTGATAACATCTGACCAGTTTTCATCTGTTCATACAATAATTTTGTTGGTAATGTAAGGTTTGCCATAAATAATCATTCCTTTCATAATATTTTTTAAATAAGAGTTTTTTCAGTATCATCCTTAAACAAAAGGGATAAATCATCTTTGTATCGATCTGTATCTCTCCAAAATTTGTAGATAATCATAATCATTGCGAAAGCCTGAAACTCAGATAATTTATTGATTTTGTCTATAAGAACCTTATTGTCAACTTTCCATTTTTCAATCATCCATTGCTCATTTTCTAATACATCAGTTGTTTCTAAAAGTAGAAATCTATTTGCTGATATCTTTGGCGAATATTTGATTGCATTAAATATATCAAATAAGCAGTAAAGTTCGTTTGAATCAAAATAATTATCAAGTTTTGTAATGGTTCTATATAGTAACTTGTGATATGTCAATACATAATCTTCCATCAGACTAGGGAAATCTTCAGGTCCATTTCCATTATGGAAATCAGTTAAACAACATTTTACTTTTTCATTTAAATCAGAGTTAATCATAGTCATAACACCTCCTATTAAACATTTCCAAAGAAATCTCTTATTTTTGTGCTTATTTCAAAAAACACGTGATATACTAACATTTGAATTATTAAAATTAAGTTTGTAATTTTTCTGATAATAAAATAGGTAGATTTATTGTTATTGTTTGATATAATGTAATTGGACGATTTTAATGGGCCAAGAGGAATTTGAGGATTTCTCTTGGCCTGTTTTTTTACCTTTTATAAAACATTATCTTGGATATCTATCAACCTCCTTTACTTTTAAATTATATTTTCGGTAGACACCCCCTTACGCTAATTAATTTACTAAAAGTCAATTATAATGCAAAAATAAAGAGAATAATTTTACTATAAGTTAATTATAAAGCAAGTTTTATTAAATGTCAACAATAAAAATGAATAAAAGTAAAATATTTTACGAAATGATAATAATAATAGTTGACAATCGGTAAATTATATTGTAATATATACTCAAGGAGGTGATAGATAATGAGTTTTAATTTAAGTGAATTTATTAGAATGGAAATGGCCAAAAAAAATATAAAGGCAGTTGATTTAGCAGATGCACTAAATAAATCACCATCTTATATCAGCAAGATGCTTAAAAACAACATTATTCCGGATTACGAGGACTTAAAAGTCATAGCCAAAATACTAGATATTAACTATTCCTTTTTGCTCTTCCAGATAGGGATTCTTGATGAAGCGGATCTAAAACATATAATTGCCTGCAATACTCTTAAGGAATACTTAGGAGAGTTACTAAAAGTAAATGATATGGAAGAGGAAAAGGTTAATGCTTTTATTAACTTCCTTGTGACCAATAAGGAGAATTTGGGAGATAACTTAACTGACGAACTACTAAATAACGTAAAAGATGCATTAGGGGAGAACTTTATCTATCCAGATTATGCAACCCCCTATACCGAGGATTCCTATTACGGATTTAAAAAAATAAGGAACCTTAGGCTAGCCACTGGGGAATATGTGAGAAGTAAGTTCAGGAAGTTGCCTTTATATACTGCACTAAATAGCGGACCAATAACAGGTAGGGATATGGGATTTGATTTTAGCCTTTTAAAAGAAGAAATAGAACCAGATAGTGAAGTGGTGTGGTTTAAACCTGATGATAAGGAGTACTGCTACCTTGTTAATCTTGGACAATACAAAGATAAAGATAAAATACTTTTTGAAAGGGGTGATGCAATATACGTCGGTAAATATAATTATCAGGAAAAAACCATGGTCTTAACTGATATTATGAATGCAGTTTCAAGGGAAGAAGATGATACACCTATTGTTCTAACTGATACTAAAAGCATAAGAATTATTGGCAAAGTTTTATTTGAATTTAAAGCAGGATAATTAGGTTAAAAATTGTTTATAAGAAAAAACTGAATACAAAAAATCAAAGCATACTAACAGAGCAAACCTAGTCAAAGGATATTTAATCTTTGGCTTTATTTCCTGTTAGTATTTTTGTTTTTTAAGAAAGGAGAGAAGAAATATGTGTTATTCATTTGATGGAACGATTCTTGAGAGAACGTATGCAAAAAATTTTGTAATGCCAATTTATATTGATGAGACAACTATAAAAGGTTTTCACTTTGAGTATGTTGCTGAAATACACATACAAGAAGTTGGAACAACCATGATAAGAACAGAAAACTTTTTAGACTTAATGAGTCTAGTAGAATTTTTTATAAACAAACATTCTAATCTGATATCAGAAGAAGCATTAGAGAAGTTTAAAAGAGATGAAAGGAAAATATTGACTAATGCTATTAACAAAACAAAGGAATTATTTGAAATTGAGATATCCAAGTTAGATGAAGCAGAGAAGTGGTTTATCCACACTTTTCTATTTTATATTCGATATGACACAATTAAAAAAAGATTTTCTGAAAAATATGCGAATCTCCTGTATGCAAATCAACAAATATAGCAGATGGTGGAGATTTGCGAGAAGGGAATATGTAAGTCGGAGGGCAAATGGTTATAAAAAGCCCTCCCCAATATAAGAAGGGAGGTGACTTAAATGACAAGAAAAAATGGCCGTAAAGAGCCATGTATGGATGTCTATTTTAGAGATGACTATATCGAAATAAATCCCTATACGGGAGAAGAAATGGGAGTTATTAATCCATATACAGGAGAAATGATTTCCTCAAGAAAGATGAGAAGACGTATCAAATACTGCAATCCTTATGGATATGAAACTAAAGGACTTGAACCTTATGAATAAATAAAATCAGGGGCAACAATAAAATCACTAAAAAGACTTAATATAATATAAAAATAGAATCCTAATAAAGCACGTTTAAAATACATACGAAAATACTTAGACACAGCATGCCCCTTTGTTTAATAACAAAGGAGGCATGAAAATGATGTTAAAATTATGTTTAGATACTCAAAAGTTAATTGAGAAGCCGACAGAAGAAGAAGTTTCAAAAATAGCAGCACGAATTGGATATCATGTTAAAGAATTGTCTGTAAAGGATTTTGCCAGTAGCATAATAGTACCAAATGGCAAAACTTATTCACCATCAGTTTTTAAGGATGGGCAGAGAAGTATTAAGAACTGGATAAGCCAACAAATATTTGTTGTTGATATTGAAAATGATTCGCTGGATAATGTGTTAGATACTTGTGAAAGGGTAAATCTATTCCCTTCATTTATATACACGCCCTTTAATTCAGATAGTGGGTTTAAAATGGTTTTCGTTATAAATGAGGTGATTCAGGATATCAGGGTTCGCAATCTGGTAATTAGATCCCTGTTGGAAGTTTTCCCACAGTCTAAAACAGAAACAAGAGATCCTTCGAGAATAATATACGGTGGCAGAGAAGTTATTTATGAAAACTTTTCATATGTAGAATCAATACCGAATCTTATATTTGCTGCATGCTCAGTAATTAGAAATAGTACTAATGCATCGAGAAACATGTATAATTTTTGTAGAGATGTTGGAATTGACATGGAGAATGGTTATCCAAAGTTTTTTACGTTTCATGATGAAAAAGATATGCCTGAAGTTAATAGTAGCAATGTTTATGTATCAATGACTAAAAAGTGTAAGTCCTTAATTAATAATATATATAATAGTACACTTTTTAGTCATATGGGGTATGTAATCTATTTTTGTTACAATAATACGCAGGAGTATTTTTTTGAAAAGGAAAACGACTTTGCCCCCCGCTTTGATATTAAGAAGGAAAATACTAAGACATATCTTATAACGGCTTACCCCTTTGAAAATCTATATAAAAATTGTCGATTATACCGGGAAGCAATAGATGGTGAGTATTGGTTGTACCACAATGAAATGTTTGGTCTCATGTCCAACCTTTTGAAAATAAAAGGTGGAGTAACGAAAGTAGATAAGATTCTAAACAGCCGTGAAGAATATAAGGTGAAAAACTATAGTTGGTGGGTTATGAAGAATCAAATTCTCAAAGGTAAATATGCTCCTTCTAGGTGCGAAAGTTATTGTCCTTTCATTAAAGACTGCAAACATGGAATTAATATGATAGAACAAGGAAAATTATTCAAAGGGAGAATTCAAGTAGTTGGTAAAAGAAAGACTAAAAGTATAGAAGAGGCAAGAAAAGAATTATCCAATATTGTTAGTGAAATAATTGCCTCTCCACAAAAGGGGATTTTTGTTATAAAGGCACCAGCAGGGTTAGGGAAAACCGAAGAATATATAAATGCAAGTGTTGGTAATAAATTGACGATAGCAGTGCCTACACATAAATTAAAGGACGAGGTAAGCGAGAGATTGGCAAAAGCAGGAGTAGACCATTATGCTGTGCCACAACTTCCTGATATTGAACCTGAAAAACGCAATAAGTTAGATAGGCTCTATGATACAGGCTCTTTTAAAGGAGCAAATATGTATTTAAGACAATTAGCAAAGGAAAATGAAGTCATAGCAAAATATATTAAGGACTTGAGGCGAGTAAAAAAATCTGAGAACCAAACTATCTTAACTACTCACCAAAGAATATTTTTTGAAAAGGACTTTAATGATACTCTAATAATAGATGAAGATATTGTTCTAAATGGAATGTTTCCAATTTCATCTATGTCAATACAAGACATGGCTATACTTAGCCAACTGGTGTATTTAGATCCGGAATTTTCGCCTTTAAAAAAGTTAACCGATTTTATGTTTGAGTTAATTACCAAAACGCCTGAAGGAGTGGTACTAAAAACACCGAATTATTTTATGCTTTGTGCAAAGGAGATTGAAAAATTAGTAGTAAAAAATGACCTAATAACGACAAATGTGCTAGGATTTTTAAATTCAAGTCATTTTGTCAAAGTGACTGGGCGAAATGGTAATGAGCAGATAGTTTTTATAAACAAAAGAGACTTACCTGATAAAAAGGTAATTATTTTCAGTGCAACTGCCAATGAAAAGATTTATAAAATGGTTTTCGGTCAAAATATGAAATTTTATGATGTTGGTGATGTTGAACACAAAGGAGAGATTTGGCAAGTTCCTATAAGAGCCTTTAGTAAGTTATCCATTCATAGAAATAAAAAAGAAATGATGGATATTGCAAATGCTTTAATAAATAGATATAACCCTGATAGTAAGGTTATCACTTACAGCGGCTTTTTTAATGATATAAGTGAACCAAGTGTGTCATTTTGGAATAGTGCGGGGCGTGATAATCTAAAAGGTCAAAATATCACTGTAATAGGGACTCCCCATATTAACCCCTATTGTTATCTGCTATTTGCAAGTGTTTTAGGCCTTGATGTAAGGCTAAATGAAAGCAAGGTAATGTATCAGCCTGTTTCAAGGGGAAACTACAACTTTTACTTCAATACTTACAGCAGCAATGATTTATTACGGGAAATCCAATTTTATATGATAGAGTCTGAACTTGTTCAAACTGTAGGAAGGGCTAGGGCTATAACGGAACCTTGTAAAGTTCTGGTCTTAAGTAATTATCCCGTCCCTGGAGCAGAGTTCATTTCACTAACACAAAGAGAGGTAAAAAAATTTATCAGGATATAGTTTAACTATTTGGAATTAATATAGTCCCCAAGGTATCAGGGGACTATATTAATTATTCAAGGCTTCAGTTTTACTAAAACATTTTATTAGTTCTTGTACAAAATCGAAGGTTCGATCCCAAAGAGCAAACAACATTTCTTTTGTTTCTTCAGGAACTTCATCAATTTCCTTGTCTTTCAACTTATTGTAGGTTTCTTCAATCCATAGCCTTTCGTTTTTGATGGAAGATAGATTTTTTCTAGTGTTAAAAAGGCTTTCAGGTGAATTAATCTTTCTGTCACAGGCCTCATTAATGAGATAATTATAGTAAAAAACTGAAGTGAAGAATTTACCACTTAGAATAACGGCATGAAAATATACGTCTTCTTCATCAGTTTCATAAAAACCAGAATTAATAAGTTTTGTAACCCATGTTATATTGCGAACCAGTTCTTCTTGTTCCCAATAATCGAGTTTTAATCGTTTCAAATACCGATGGAAGATTTTTTTCGACCTTTTATAAGTCTTGCTATAATACTTGATAAATTGTGACCACTCTTTTTCACAATGAACAGAGAAGCCTTCACCCATTTCTATCTGATCTATCAAATCCTGCATAGATGATAATAAGGTAATGCAAGTTTTTAGGATGAAGAAATCATGTGAATCATAATCCTTTTCAGTTAGGTTGCTAATGAGTATAGCATTTTGCAAATCCTCTAAATTCACTGGAAATGCCAAAAACATACCTCCTTTATTTTTTAGTGTACATCATCCTAGCACAGACAATGGAGGATATCAACCATTATATGTAAATATATAGGGCTCCATTTATCGCTCATGCATGCTATAATATGAGCAACACTCTCCTTCGAAGTTAATATAGATACTGAACCCCTGCAGATTGTTTTTGTAGTGATGCCTTTGGCAGATAAACCGGAAAACAACGCAGGGGTTTTTACTTATTTGGGAAAGTAAAACCAGAAAAAGTTAATGAAAAAACAAGGAATCCTATATCGTTTGTTCAAATATAGCGTGACAAATTTTATTTACTCTAGATAGTTAGGGAAAAATGCTGCAGGTGTTCTAAGCCTGTAATCCATTTTTCCTTTTATTTTTCGAAGAAAGGAGGATGCAAAGACATTGTAATTACTTGAGGAGGTGACATCTCATTATTAAGAACCCCACAGGAACTAAATATTATTGATAGTTCTTGTGGGGAACCATTTATCAAAAATAGGAGGGAAAATCTATGGGTTATATTATAGGAATAGACCACGGAAACAAGGCAATAAAAAGCATTGTTAATCAGTATAATTCGGGCTTCACTGTTTCAAGCACCATGCCTATTACAAAAGAAAGACTATTGGTATTTGAAGGCAAGTATTACTCTATCTCAGGTGAAAGGTTTCCTGTAATGCTTGATAAGACTGTAAACGACAACTTCTTTATTCTAACATTGCCTGCCATTGCAGAAGTATTAGAGAAGAAGTATCAAGGGGTTAAAAAGGGAGAGATCATTTTAGCATGTGGCTTGCCTATTATGTATTATGGGAAGCAAAAGGATGAATTTAGAGAGTATTTTATAAGAGATGATGTATCATTTACCTTTGGAGGGAAGCAATATGAAGTGTCAATTAAAGATGCATATGTTTATCCCCAGGGCTATGCAGCGATAATGCCTCATTTCACTCACTATAAGGATGTATCAAGACTTAATGTTGTAGATATCGGTGGATATACCATTGATGTTTTCACTGTTGAAAAGGGGCTTTTAAACATTAAATCTTGCATAAGTTTAACTACTGGGATTGTAACTCTATTAAATTCCATAAAACAGGAAATCCTGTCTTTAGGGATAGAAATTCATGAGGAGCAGATTGAGGATACAATTCTAGGAGAAAACATCTCATTTTTTCAAAATGAAAATATTAAGGCATTAATTGAAGACAAAACACAAATATACGTTGAAGAACTGTTGGATAGATTGAAAGAGTATGGCTTTGAGATGAAAATAAATCCGACAATATTTGTTGGTGGGGGTTCATTGCTTTTGCAAAAACACATTGAAAATAGTCCTAAAATAGGATATGTAGAAGTTTTAGATAGTTTTGCAAATGTAAAAGGCTTTGAACTTCTAGCAAAGCAGGCAGTTAGTAGGGACAGGTGATGTTCTTGGATGAAATTAAAAGATTGAACCTATCTTTCAACCTACAAAGAGAAAATGATCGGATTGCTTACAATATTATCAGGTCAAAAAGACAGAAAACAGCCTATATTATCAAAGCCATATTAGCCTATGAAGGTGTCACCCAAGAGGAGAGGGAACTAATAAGGATTAAAAGGGCACTTAGAGAAGTTATCAAAGAGATGAAACTTACAGCAGATAAGCATTGCGATTTTACAGAAGAAAGCCAAATACCTGATGAGGTCTTCCAAATATTTGACAGTATCTAAAAACTGGCCATTGACAGGCCGGTTTTTTCTATTTTAGGAGCGGAAATAGCAATTAGGCCCATGATATAATGGAGCAAAAAAAGGGATGAGAAAAATAGAAAAATGGTTTTTAGAAAAGGATAAAATACTAATATTCCCCAATGGACAAACTATACCAAGCCATTTAAAATATTGGAGAATTCTATGGTTTAATTTATACACTGGAGAAGACTTTTAGTCATTGAATTAAAAAAGGATAGTAGGATTATGGTATATCAGGCATGTAAGATAAAACAACTTTGCATATTGTAAAAATACCGACATCAAAAAGAACATATATGATTACAGGAGGTGATATTAGTTCAAGATTTTAATAATAACGTTTATTATTTCAATCTGCCTTATAGTAAGTGCTTCCATACAACTATATAATATGTTAGGAAGCAAATCTTTAATAATTTTTACACTGGCAGCAGTAGCATTTATTGAATTGATTAGGGTAGCATTTTCAGGTAATAAATTTGATAACCAAGGTTAAGGGTAATTGGCGATTGTTGACCAATAATAATCAATATTAGCCATTATTACTACTTGTTAGCCATTATTAAACTTTGATAAGTGCATTATAAACCTGTTATATAGTGGTTAATAACAGTTAAGAACCATTGTTAGTAGTTATTACTGGGTATAAACTGTTAGGGGCTATTAGTGATAATTATTAACTTTCAATATTGGCGGATATATTGAGAAATGCTGCCTGTTTAAACGTAGAGTGAGTTGATTTTCCTAATTATTTAATTCGTGCCGAAAAAAATCGCTATAGAGGATGACTATGCTATAAATAAAATAAATAAAAGGAACAAAATCAAAAGAAATAGAAAGAAATTGATATAAAATCCCAGTAGGCTAATATAGGGCTAAATCAGTATAAATCGGCTAAAATAGACTTTTTTAAAATAACCATTTTGTTATCAACTACAAAACGGTTATTTTTTTTGCTCAATTTTCGATATGCTCCTAAAAAAATAGAAGATTGCACAATAAAAAATCCATCAAAATAAATAAAATAGATTTAATGAGGAAAAGGAAGAAAAAAATTAAATAAAAGGACAAAAAACATTATTTGATAATTACCATAATAACATTGTGAAACATATCTTGGATAAGTGTAAAATGCCTTTATAATAAGTTGAAATTAAAATGCTTTAATAAAGCAGAACAATTAAATAAAGATGTTAATAACAGGAATAATGAGATTAAACTAGTTTAGTGAAGATGAATGGGCAAATAATTATAGTTCAATAATGAAAAATATGGCAAATCATGATATCATAAATTTATACTGTTGTCCACAGTTATTAATGTTTTTAATTGGGAGAGTGTGGGAAGTGAATATAAGCAAAAATAAACAAGTTTTTATAAAAACAATATTAGATTTTAGAGATGAAATAATAAATGTTTTAAATAGGACTATTTATACAAGTGAGATTGAAAGGTTAAGTGAGGAATATCAAGGACGATTTAGTGCTGATCGATTCAAAGAATATCTTGTTAGTAAAACTGCTTTACATATTGTGATGAAATATATTTTTATAAGAATGATGACAGAAGGAGAGGGAGTAGTAAGTCCCAAACTAAATAATGAAGGCATTAACAATTGGAATGAGATGACAAAAAATTATCGTGGAGACTATTTAATGCTCTTTAAAATAGCAACCGAAGATCTAAGAAGGGATAAAAACACAAATGCATTTTTTGAACCTTGCTTATATGATGAATTCTTAGACAAACTTGAACGTAGTGTATTTAATAAATCTAAAGATAATTCTTTAGACAAACTTATGAATTTTGATTTCAAAACATTAGATCCTAATACGGCGGTTAGCGTATTTGATAATTTATATCCCAGTGAAGATAGAAAAACTCTACAAGGTTTTTTGGAAGAATCTAAGATTACAACTTATTTGATGGAATTACTTGGATTACTTTAGGGGTGGAAAAATGATTAGTGAGAACATATTAGATAAATCAAAACTTATTGCAGAACTTAAAGAAATACATAATGAACTTGTAGAGGTTTATAAAAGTATATTTGAATATAAATATAGCACTAATGAAGGTTTTAAGAATTTTATAGATAGACAGTATAGGGAAAACGGTATCAGTAAAAGAGAACAACAGGCTTGGAATGATAATTTTTGTCACAGGGCATCATATACCATTCTAAATAAAATATTGTTTATAAGGATTTGTGAAGACAAGGGTTTTATGCTAAATCCTGAGGATTATATTGCTGGAGTGCCCAAGGATCCCCATATTGGTGAAAAACTATCAAGAAAAGGCCTTCAGAAATGGGCTAATCTCGTAACTAATTATACCTTAGGGGAATTAGTTAAACTAGCCTTCCTAGATATGAAAAAGTCTTATGCAAATATCATACTTTATAAGGATGATAAGTATGATATTTTAAATCCTACAATTGAAGAACTAAGCCTGAAGTATATAGAAGGTGATGAAGAAACTCAAAAATTGATTCTACAATTTGAGAACATCCTAGATAGTATCGTTGAGAAATTAGATACCAATAAGTTTAACTTCAAATATGCAGATGGAAGCATTCTTGGTGATGTTTATGAAAAATTTATGGATAGAGATACTCGAAAGGCTATTGGTCAATTTTACACACCTGAGTTTGTTATAGAGTTTATATTGAAAAATACTGTGGCTAAGGCTGATGTTGTAGAAAATCCTTTTGTTACCGTTGCAGATATATCATGCGGATCAGGACATTTTTTAATAATGGCCTATGATATTTTAAGGAACAAGTTTATAAAGAACCTGGAAATATTAAGGGACAAATACGCTAATGAGATTTACGTTATCAAAAGGCATGGAAGAGTTGAGAAGGTAAATGGAAAGGATTACTGGAAGGAAGAAAATATTCATTATCATTTATTAAAACATTGTATCTACGGTGCTGATATAGATAGTTTTGCTGTTCAGTTGACTACAATAAATTTGCTTCTGAAAGATCTTGACAACTTTACTGATGAACTAAATATTATTGAATGTGATAGTCTTATAAAGTGGGAAGAAGACTATGAGTGGCAGGATTTGAAGAAACAATTACAAGATATAAGTATGATGTATACAGTTAAATATAGAGATTTGCATGGGATAGAGAGAGTAGAGGATGTAGGTAGGCAAAAGGCAGAAGAAATAGTCAAATTATGCGAGTTTTGGAATAAGAAATATGATTATGTAGTGGGGAACCCGCCGTATGGTTCAAAAATAAACAGTACTGCATTAAAAGATTATTATATGAACAAATACAATGATGTTCATATGAGAACAATCGATGTATATAATTACTTTATATCAAGGGCTACAAAAAAGTTAAAAATTCAGTTAGGGTACATTATTCCAAGCACTTTATTAGCCCAGTTTGAATACTCAAATTGTAGAAAATACCTAATCAATCATTATGGGATATCGCAGATAATACATTTGGGGGAAAATGTATTTGACGATAACGCATATCCAACGATGATCCTAGTCCTAAACAGTAATAAGGAAAATCAAATAATAAAAATTTTAGATGTAAGTAACAGCATGAATAATGAGGAAAGAAAAGAAAAAATTAATAATGATGAGTTATATAAAGAAATAAAACAAAAAATGTATAAGGTTATAGATAATACCAAATTTCTACTAGTTGATGAAAAATACATAGAATTAATGTTTAAAATAAGGTCTGAACATGCAACTCTTATAGAACTCTGTCAAAATGTTTCTGTAGGGATTGCAAGTGGAAACGATAGGGCCTTTGTCATTCGACAAAGCGAGGTTAGTAATGTAGATAAAATATTGTTAAAAAAATTATTAGTAGGAGGAGACATCAGTAGATATAACCTAGATTATTCAGGCAAGAATATTTTATATATAGACAGAGAGACTAATGTGACAAATTGTGATAGAACGATTAAACATCTGGAAAAATTCAAAGAACAATTAAGTTCCAGACGGGAAGCAAGAAAAGGAGTTATGAGATGGTTTGAATTGCACTGGCCAAGAAATAAGGAGTTGTTTGAATCTAAAAAGGTTATATGTAGACAAACGGGTGACGAATTAATTGCCACTGTTGATGATAAAAAGCATTATACATTAAACAGCATAATAAATATTGTTTTAAAACCTGCCGTTAAATCTAAAGTTTCTGAGGAATATATATGTGCACTTTTAAATTCAAGGCTTATGAATTTTTATTATAAATTAATTGTGCAAGAAGATGATAAAGCATTTGCTGAGGTAAAACCTGTAGTTCTCAAAGAGTTACCGATACCAATAGTTGATAGTGATTGTATGACAAGAATAAATTCATTAGTTTCAGAATTAATTGATATAAACAACCAAAAACGCGAACTTTACCAACAATTTATCGTAGATAAAAATGTAATAGACAATTATATCTCAAAAGTTGATAGAATAGAGACTAACAATTATAGGGCATACGAAATAGAAGAAGAATTAAATGCTATTGTGTATGAGTCGTTTGGTATTGATAAGGAATCGATTAAAATAATTGAAGATTATTATAAAAATAAGAATGATAAATCTAATAATACGGTATTAAATGTTGAAAGATTTATTAATGAGCATATAAATAACGGTTTAAATTTAAAGGAAATTGCGGAAAAATTTAATGTTGATTACGGAGAGGTTATTGAATTTAGACAAAAGTATAAGTATAAGGGAAAATCCCTAGCGTTAAGTCTTTACAATTATTCAAATCTCTACAGATCTATTGATGGATATTTTGTAAGGGTAACTAGGGATATTCTATACAGTAACAAAAGATATATTGAAATCAGTAAATGTTTGGCTTTGTTAGAGCAAAGAATATTAAATTTTAATGAATATATAGATATTTTAAGAAACAGGACTGGTAAACTTAAGAGAAAATTAGATATGCTTAAAGATTGTCTTAGTGGAGATGTTTACACTTGGAACGCATATAGAAAAGCAAAACTGACCGACAAAATAAATAAAACTTTTATCAAATATTACGATAGCAATTACTATGGCCTTGCCGAATGGTCAGACGAAATTCATAAAAACTATTTCCTAGATGCTATAGAGGAATATACAGTAAATAATCCAAATGAAAAGAAAGCAAGAGATATACTTAAACTATTTAAGGATTTAGACATTGAAGATAAAAAGGATTATATTGAAGTTATTCAAGAAAAGATAAAAACTGCTTTTGTTAGGGGGTGTTAATTTGCTTATACAAACTATATCGGAGAAGATACCAATTGATGAAACAATAAAGGGATTAGAGTTTATTGAGCATGAAAGAAATTTAAGCAAATTAAAATCGTATATGGATGCTCTAATGCCTTTTGGTGAGCAAACAGTTGTAAAATATAGAAATAAATTTATACAAAGGTTTGTTGAAACTGAAGGGGAGCAAATTATTTATACCCCTCTTATACAGTTTATTAATAAAATGAGTAGTTATCAAACAAAAAAGGAAGTTATTTATTTCATCGTCTGTTATACATCTAGTGCGGTAGGGGAAATAGCAAAAGGATTTCATGATGGTTTAATATCGGAAAAGATTGAAGCAGATAAATTGTATGAAATATTTAAAGCAGCGATGCCACATGTAAAAGAAAGTTCAATAAAGAAAACTTTCAACGTAGCAACTACTATACTTGAAGATTTCGGTATACTGCATCAGAAAAAGGATGGAATTAAAAAGAAAAAATTCTTTGTACTAAACAATAATATAAGATCCTCAAATGAAGGGATTTTATTTAACCTATATTATGAATTTTTAAAATTAAGGGGCAATAAAATGCCCGAGGAAGAACTAATTTTAAACTGCGATACTTTTAAATATTTTATAATGAGTGACTTAATGAAAAAAAGGCATTTAAAATGGATGCTAGACTATGGATATATTGAGCATTATGTAATGGGAGGAAACTCTAAATACCAATTTTCTTATGATTCCTTGGAGCATCTTGTAAAGAAGGTGATTGCTAATGATTGAGCAGATTGATAATGCATTGGAAAGTATGGGGCAAAGAAGGATACTATTCATTATTGGAGATCACCTAAGTGGTAAAACAAGGTTAGTCAAGGATTATCTATTTCATAGATTTGGACAAGATGCAGATTCCTATTATGTAGATGTGGGTTTATTTATTAAAAGTAAAATTACCGATGAGCATGTAGATTTATACAGAATTTATCCTACAGAATTCGTTGGGGATGCTGATGTTTTTTTTAAGCAGTTAATTAAAGAAAAATATCAAGATAAAGATCTAATTGTCCTTGATCATATGGAATTCTTGCTTTCAGAAAAATATGTTGGTTGGATAAAAATATTAGATAAGATTACCGTGAAGAATAAAACTGCTATTATTGTCGTGCCAAGTGAATATGAAAAGAGTCTACCTCTTTTTGCGTATAAATATTTAAAGGTTGATTAGGGGGGATAGGAAGATGAAGATTAAAGAAATTATTGAGGTACCTCAAATTGACAAGATTGTCAGACTGACGGACAACCTATCTGATAAAGCAGACAAGGATAAACTTAGCGACCTACTAAAAGGTTATGTAATAACTGATAGTGTAGAAAAAAACTTAAGTAATTTCTTCTATAAAATAACTAACTTTAAGGATAAAGGTCATGGTTTCCTTATATCAGGCCTCCCTGGATGTGGTAAATCACACTTTTTGTCCGTTTTAGGACTACTTATTAAACATAATGACGCCTTTAACATCATGGAAGGGAAAAGTGAGTCTATAGACAAAGCGAAAGTATTCTTCAAAGATAAAAAAATTTTTGTTGTGCCTATTATTGCAGAAGAAGGTGGCCCTGAGGTTTCACTGCAGGACATGTTTTTTGATGCAGCGGAAGAGATAACAGGTTTTCCTTTTACTGATGAAAGTTATTATATTAAGCAATTTGAAGAGGCTATCGTTGCTAACAGTAATTATGAAAAAAAAGTTGATCAATTTGTGAGAACAAGTTCAAACAATAAATTTTTGACTTGGGCTGATTTTAAGTCAAAAATGAAAAACAACAGAACAATAACAACATTGATACAAGCATTCATTGACAAACATGAGATTGTTTTTTTCAATCCTAACAGAGGTAGGAAAGATAGGTTGGACTATCTTTATAAATGGTTAGATGAGGAAAACTATGACGGAATACTAGTACTAATTGACGAACTTTCAGAGTACTTAAATGACAGAGGGACCAAAGCGAGAGATGATGCATTGTTTTTAAAAGTATTCTTAGAAAATGCCGAACAAGAAAGGAATGGGAGTGTTATTCCAGCATGGATTGTCGGGGCATTTCTATCTTCTTTAAACGATGTGAAAGTCCCTGATGTTTATGACTTGATGAAGGATAGATTTCCAACGGAAAATCAATTTACTTTAAAAGTAGATGATATAGAGGAGATTATTGACCAAAGGCTTATAATGAAGAAAAAACCGGAAAAAATTGAAGAAGCATTTGTGTTGCTGAAAAATAAATACAATGCTTTTGATAAAGTAGAAAAAAAGACGTTTCAGCAAATATATCCTCTTCACCCTGAAACATTAAATATCTTATCTAAATCTGTTCGCTTCTTATCAAGGCAAAGATCTATAGTTGATTTTGTTCTAAGTGAAGTAAAAGGAAATTTAGATGAGGGTGGAACTACTAAAGGAATAATGGATGATGATTTCCTTAAATTAGTAACCCCAGATAGAATATTAAACCACTTTCAACAAAGAATCAGGGAGTTAAGTGATAAAAGGGAATACTTTGAAACCATATATTCATATTATATGGGTCCTGAAGGTTTAGGGAATGGAAAAATAAAAGATTTGTTTAAAGATGATGAATCGGACAGAGAAACTGCGTGTAAATTAATTGATGTTATGACACTGTTAAAGATACTAGATTTGGAGAAGGAATATACCGTTAGAGATTTAACGTATATGATTCAATATCCAAAGATGCAAGGGGATTTTGCTGAAATAAAGGTTAACAGAATTTTATTAGATATGTATGAAAAAGGTAGATTCATTGAAATAGACCCAGGAAATAGCAATGATAATGTAGGTAATAATAAATACTATATCAACAAAGATATAAGCCTATCTACCAAAATAACCCAGGACTTAAAGAAAAAACTTGGGTTGATTGAGGGAGAGAGTGTTGTATCTATTGTTTCAGAAATAACAAAAACTTTAACTCAAGAACCCTTAAATATAAGCAATTATTATAATGAGCCTACCCCATATCGAATAAATTGGGGTAACACCATAAGAGAAGGTGTTGTTTTATTTAATCGACTTGAGAAGGTAGCATCAAAAGAGCATTTATCTAAGGCTCTAGATGATCTGAAAAATTCAGAAAATGATTTTTATCTTTATATTGGGACAGTTTTTAAACATGACGAACAAAAAAAGTTTATTGATAAGTCTTTAAGAGATTTAGGCAATGGAGAAAAGCAACAATCGTTATTGTCTATGTGGTCTAACTTTGAGAATGAGGCCTCAAAAGAAATAGAAAAGAGGTTATCTAAGGCTATTGTTTACTGGCTACCATCTGATGAACTAGAAAGAGAAGAAGGAAAAGATAAATTACAAAGGCTAAGGGAATATTACGCTTATTTGGAACTTTGCAAAGAATATCAAAGAAGTTATGAGGATACCCATTCAAAAGAAAGTAAACAATTACTAAATATAGTAGAAGAAAAGATATTAAACCTAGAGGATGAAATCTTCCAAATACTAAAGAATCTTTATTTGACTGGCAACTTTTTTAATATTGATGGAAGAATAGATGTGGATATTTCTTCCTATGGGAATGATTCTTTAAATAATATTATAAAAACTGTTATGGATATCGTGCTTGGACAGGTTTATAGCAGCAATAGGTTTATTTGCCCAGACGAAAATTTAGGGTTAACAGATAATACAGTCAATAAGTTCATAAACAATTTTATTCTAGGTGGGAAAACCGATCCAACTGGGATAGAAGCAAGCATAATTAAGAATGTTGTAAAAAAATTTGGAGATACCAGTATTAAAAATGACTTTTTCAAATTTAGTGTGGATTCTAAGAATAACAATCTTGTAAAACTGATAGTAAAAAACGTTGAAGACAAAGAAGAGATAATTTACAAGAACCTGTATAACATGGTAAGAAAATCACTATTTGGACCTGATAGAAATACCATTGAGATACTTTTTGCAATGATGATAAAAAAAGGTTTTTTGATACCTATAAAAAATGATGTGCCAATTAATATTTCAAATATTAAGGCGCCTCTCAATACCTCCATTTCAAAGTTTAAAATGGGTGAATTTGTGGATGAAAAATATAGTGAGGGTTTAATAAGAGTAACAAAACTTTTCTTTGATAAAAAGTTTGAAAAACAAGACTTATCGTTTCAGGAAGAATTGTGGGAGGATTTAGTTGAACTTAAGAGTCAAGTTATTTCCATAATAAATAATGCCAGTTATGAGATATCAGAATTCAGAAAAATTATTGGAATTGAACAGGATAGGTTTGAGAATACATACGGTATTCTTAATACTTTGAAGGAAATATTTGAAGGTGTCGTAGAAACTAATGGGTCTAAAGATGGCTTAGAATATTTTATAGAAACTAATAGGGAAAGCATTATAGGAGGCTATTTAGAAAAAGTATATTTAGATTTTGGTATTATCTGCGACTGGATTAATTCAGATGTTCCTATGGATTTACAGAAAGTAAATAATCAGGCTAAAGGATACAGGAGTTTTATCCCTGAAAAGGAAGAATATTATGAGTTAATAAAGCAACATAACGAAATTATTAATCTATTAGATAACGGTGATGAATTTATATTTGGGTCAGTTGCTAATTCCTTAAATGAAAAGTTTAATGAATTCAAAAACAGTTACATTTCGTTATATGTGGAAGAACATAGAAAAGAAAACAATAAAAGTGAATTTGATGAACTGGAAAATGTTTTAAATGATGAAAATTTTATATTTCTATCAAAGTTAAGTATTATTGAAAGAATTAATATGGATTATGATTATATCAACATTAAAAATGACATAGAAAGACAGTTATCAGACCAGTGTAAGGATTCCCCGATTAAATATATAGACAATGGAGAAAGCAGTTGCGTCTGTCACTTTAAATTAGGAGAAAAGAAATATGTAGAGAGCGGTGATTATTTTAATAATGCTGTAACCAATGCCATATTGGGTTATATTGACGGGTTAAATACAGAAGCCAATAAAGAAAAGGTTTTTAAGTATATAGGCGATCTTAAACAAATAGGGGATAAAAAAGAAATTATATCTTTAGTAGAAAGGTTGTATGATATTCCCCTTGATAATGATAGATTAAATCAATATAAGGAATATCTAACTATAAATCCTGATGTAATACCTTTTTTAGATAAAGCCCTTAAAGTAAATATTAATTTTATACACAGAGATATTAACAAGTTGATAGAGGTTTTTAAAGATAAGGCTTATTCCAAAGAGGAAATCATACAAAAATTTATACAAGTGGTTGATGGGCAAGATGAGATTAAGCCTAATTTCTATATTAAGTTCACAGATTTAAGAAGTGATAACTAGGTGATAATAATGAGTGAAATGTATTCGTATTATCTACAAAAACATCTAGAACAAATGACTAATCTAGAGAGCCATTTATTAGTGCTACAAGACAAAAATAACTTATTAAATCATGCTAAGGATATAGAATTGTATCTATATCCTTACAGGATTATTTTTGTCGAGCAAAACGTTATTTTCAGAGCCAAATATGAAGATATAAAGGAGCATACTGAAAGTAATTACATAATTGTTTTAAAGGATGAGGGGTTACAAAATAAACTGCTAGATTTTATCAGGCGTGCCGAGGGTGGAAAAATAAAAGAAATAACGACTCAATCTCTGCTCGAATGCGTTGAACAAGATCTAAGATGGAACGAAGAGATAAACCAATATGACAGTGCTGACATAAAAAAGGCATTTAGTGAATTAGTATATTATCGTAAATTAATCAGAAAAAGAAACATTGATAAACATGAGACAAATAAAATAGTCTTGTCTTCACTCCTTGAAGTAGATGCTATTCACCTAAAGGATGAGGTAGATTGCTATCTATATTATAGGGATATAAACGAACTTTATGGTGGGCTTAAGACATTAAAGTTTAATACAGATATAAAAGTGCTGGTAAATAAGATATTTTCAGAATATGGATCTCTTTTAGCCCTTGTTGCTGAGACAGATAGGTTTATAGAATTTGAACGCCTGCTTTGGGTTTGCTGTGGGTTAAATAGTCTCAAAAGTCTTTCTCATAAAAACTTAAAAATTATATTTCAAGATGAGTATGAAAAACTAGATATATTTACTCCTCACTTAGATAAATTAGTTGATTTTGCTAACCTTATAGGTAAGAGAGATAAAAAATACTATGTTCAAAAGAAGGACTGGGCGGAGAAGTTAATATTAAATTCAAAAATAGATGTACTTTTAAAGAGAGATAGTTATAAGGAAATCCTTAGGGAGGGGACAGGTTCTTTAATCAATGTTCTTGAGAGTATAAAATTGGTACTAAGGGATTACAACTTAGAAGGAATAAAAAAAGTATTTAAGTATAATTTGGATAATCTTTATGAATTAAATGTTTTAATCAAGGAAAGTGTTCACTATAAGACGAAGAATGTTAAGGAATTACTAGATCTATATGATTTAATAATCAACCTCTTCAGGGAAATAGAATATGCAGAAAGTCAAATACAATTTCGAAATAATATAAATAGCCACAATCATTGGGAAAACTTTTATCTAAAACATCTATTCGATTTACAGTATAGGCTATCTGAAATAAAGAATCTAGACAAACATGGTTTAATTGAGGCTAACAGATATGCTTTGATTGATAAACGGGTAAGTAATATTTTAAATATTTATAGAAAACAATTTGCAGAATTTCTAAAAGACAATTATGACTCTTGGCAGACTATGCCTTATGGAATATCAAGACCAATACTAAATAGTGATATTTCAGATATACTGAATTTTGAATCACAGAAGACATATCTAATTGTATTTGATGGCATGCGATATGATGCGTGGGAGTATGTGGTAAAGAATTATTTTAAGGAGTCTCTATCAAAAAGAAATACTAAATACAAGAGTTCCTTTGCACTTTTACCGACCATTACTTCTATTTCGAGAGAAGCGATATATTCTCGGATTTTTAAGGATTATAAAAATGATATTGCCTTTCTTACTAAATCGGAGAGTATGGCGAAGGCAGGGGAACTAAAAGATATAATCTTGCAAAATAAGAAAATAAATATATTAGTGTTTAATATGTTTGATAAAGATGGACATAACGCAACTGAAGATTTCTTTATATTTTATAATAAACAAAAGAAGGTATTTGAAAATAGTATAACTGAATTATTAAGTGTAATTCCGGACGACTCAAACATTGTGATTACATCCGACCATGGATTAATGCGTATTGATGAATATATAAATATTAAAAATATAGCAGGGATAGAAAGCGTTAGACCTAGATATCTGATGGCCGATTATGAGATTAGTATAGAGGGATGTATTAATACTAAAGATAACTATTTGTTAGTATATGATAATAGAGGTTATTTTATTGGTGGCGGTGAAAGGGAATTATATAGTCATGGTGGTGCCAGCATAGAAGAAGTAGTTGTACCATTCATTGTTGCGGAGTCTAAAGAAATAGGAAAACAATCTGAAGTAGTAAGATTTAAGAGTTCACTAGTTGATAAAACGGAAGTATTTGAATTAGATAAGGATGTGGTGTTGAAATTAAAATTTAAGCCGACTGAGAAAGAAAAAATCATATTAACATCATTGTATAACTTTAAAAATCAAAGTATAAGTAATAAAGATATTGAGAAGATCTTAAAAAACAAAACGGGTTCTGCTGGCTTGGTAAACGGCATAATTAGAAGGCTTGCTAAGAAACTCCAAAGCGATGGACTAGATATCATAGAAGAAACAGCCGTTGGAGATTTGATTTTATATAAATTAAAGCATGATAGACTGGAGGAGATATATTGAAAAAAGAAATTTTAAAAGATATTATTGATTCTCTTAGGAATGGTACGGTCCCCGCAGAAGGAACAGGAAATATTGCAGTAGGTATAGATGATGAAATGGCAGAAATTGCAGAGCAACTTAATAATGTAAGAAATGGGAAGTCATCTTTTAAATTTGTAATTGGTGACTATGGTTCCGGTAAGACATTTTTTAGTACAGCGGTTAGAGAGATGGCCTACGATAAAGGATTTGCCGTTTCTTCAGTCGTTGTATCACAAGAAACCCCTCTTCATAAATTTGAAGAACTTTATCGGAAGATTATGGATGGAATGAGGATACCAGATAACAATAAAATTCCTGCGTTTACACTTATTTTAGAAGAATGGCTTTTAAATATAGAAGATAAGATTATTGAAATCGAAGGAATAGATCCGGAAGGGAACAAGGAACAGTTTGAAAAGGAAATGAATAAAAGAATTAATGAAGAATTGCAGGTAGTTGGTTCAATTGCTGCTTCCTTTGCTAATGCTATTAGAGGATTTTATAAGGCAAAATATGACGGTAACCACATTTTATATCAGGGAGCAATTGCGTGGCTTAAGGGGGAAAGCATTAGACCGGAGATTAGGAAAGGCTTAAATGTAGCAGGCTCTGTGACCAGGGAAAACTCTTTTGAATTTTTCAAGGCATTACTTCATATGATTAAATCTGCTGGTTATCATGGTTTGATTATTATTATTGATGAAGTTGAGACAGTGCAAAAACTAAGAAGTGATTATCGCCATGCGGCATATGAAAATCTTAGATTTTTCATTGATGAAGCAGATAAGAACAATTTTCCTAATTGCTTTTTCTTATACACAGGAACTACGGATTTAATGGAAAGTGAAAAAGGATTTAAATCATTGGAGCCACTATATCAAAGGGTGAAGGTAGAGAGAGAAAAGGAATTTAAAAACCTGAGACAACCTGTTATGTTTTTAGATGGATTTAATAAGAATAAATTAAATGAGGTGGCAAAGAAGGTAAGAGGGATTCATGGGGATGTATACTCTTGGATGCCAAATGAAAAGGTGAATGATTTATTTGTTGAAAAATTAATTGAAGATATGACAACAGGATTTGGGGGCGAAATAACTATAGGGCCTAGAGGTTTCTTAAGAACCTTAGTTGATATTCTTGATAAGAGTCAAATGCATGATGAGTATCAACCTGAGAAGCATTTTAAATTTGATGATAAAATCAGGTCCATTGCAGAGAGTATAGAAAATACAACTGCACACATTGTTAACTTTTAGGTGATAATATGTCTAATTTTCATATGTTATGTAATCCACTAAAAGAGAAGATTATTAATAGGCTAGGTTGGAGGGAATTAAAACCTGTCCAAGAAATGACGATACCTGAGATAATTAAGGGAAACAATGCGATAGTTCTTGCCCCAACAGCAGGGGGCAAGACTGAGGCAGCATTTTTCCCTATATTGCATATGATACACACAGAAAACATTCCAGGTACATCAGTAATCTATGTATCGCCTATAAAAGCACTTCTCAACAACCAAGAAGAAAGACTTAGGGTGCTTTCGTCTTTTATATATGGAGAAGTTTTTAAATGGCATGGAGATGTAGGATCATATGAAAAAGTCAAATCATTTAAGAATCCACCTAATGTTCTTATGATAACCCCAGAATCTTTAGAGGTTATTCTTATGAATAAGAAGATCGATAAAGAAGACTTTTTTAGAAATATTAGGTTTGTTGTAATAGATGAAATACACTCTTTTGCTGGCGGTGAAAGGGGAGTTCATTTAACTGCACTAATAGAAAGGATTCAATATTTTTCTCAATATGATATTCAGAGGATTGGCCTTTCTGCCACCGTGGGCAATCCTAGAGTTATTGGTAAATGGATGAATGGAAGTAGCAAAAGAGAACTAATAATAATAGATCCTCCAAGGGAAGACAATAAAAAATTAATTGAAATTAAACTTCTCCACAAACACGAAGATTTTGGAGAAGAAGTATGTAGACGAATCTACGGTAAAAAAGCACTGTTTTTCACAAACAGCAGGAGTGCTGTAGAAGGATTAAAGAAATCTATCGAAGATTGGGGTATAGAGACTTTCGTACATCACTCATCAATAGATAAAAGATTCAGGGAAATAGCAGAAGAAAAATTTAAAATTGGCACAAATACCTGTATTATCGCAACAAGCACCCTTGAACTTGGTATTGATATAGGGGATCTCGACATTGTATTACAACTTGATTCTCCTAATACAGTTTCTTCATTTTTGCAACGTATGGGAAGAACCGGAAGACGTAAAGACACTGTTGCCCACTATGTATTTTTCCCCACAAAGGCAAGCAAATTTATATTAGCGATAGCAATATTAAATTTAGCAATTAGAAAATGGGTGGAGGGTGTTTATGTAAGCAAGATATCTTACGATTTATTATTTCATCAGATTATAACTATGGCTCTTGCAGAATTTGGTATAGACAAAAATAAGATATTTGAGATATTAAGTAATGTGTATTCTTTTTCGGGCATTGAGAAAAGAGAATATGAGGAACTTTTAGAATACATGATGAATGAAAAGTACATACAAATTGATAGAAATAAAGTTTACTTAGATACTAAAACGGAGGAATCATTCGGAAGGCAAAACTTCATGACATTATATTCTGCTTTTGAAACTAACAAAGAATTCACAGTAAAATTTCGCAACAGAACCATAGGAACTTTAGAAAGATGGTTTGTTAATGCATTAGGGGACAATTTCCAATTTATTTTAGCAGGGAAGTATTGGCAAACTGATAAGATTGATTATGATAAATCAATAATACACGTAATTGAAGCAAAAACAGCCTTACCCCCACGGTGGATAGGCGGAGAGGGTTTTTATTCTTACCAATTATCACAGGAAATATTAAAGGTAGTGAGTACAGATGAGGAGTATACCTTTCTTAATGATTATGAAAAGAAGATACTAAATGATATAAGATATGAGGAAAAGTCTTTTGGACTTAAAGTGGGTAAAATGATTATAGAGGAAATTAAAGATGGATATCATTTTTATACTTATGCCGGTAACAAAGTAAATTATACTTTGGCAACTGTTTTAAGTTTTATAAACAATATGATCGATATAAAGAGCATTACTTGGTCAGGGTTTAAGTTGGTTTCAGCGGATAAAGATTTTAAACCAACGAATAAAGAAATTTTAGATTTAATTAATAATATAAAAAGTAATAATAATTATTTTCTAGATATTTATAGTAAATTAACTGAGCGTGTGCCAGATATATCATTATCAAAGTATCAAAAGTATTTACCTGATAGATTAAGAAAAAAGATGATTGCTGATTATGTGTATGATATTAATACAACTGCAGAATTTATTAATAATACATCCATTGAGATACTAAAAGTATATTAATATAAGTGGAGGAGGGTTAATATGTCGACAATAAAAAGTTGGCAAGAATTAGAGAACTATCTTAAAAAGAACCCGGATGTTGTACTTAAACAAAATATAGGTAAAGTAATAGAATATGAATGTCCTGAATGTAAATCGACACAAAAAATAGAAATCATTTCCGCAAATAAGGGAATGTGTGAAAATTGTAGCAGAGAAATTGAGATTACATTGGTAATAGAATAAATAATGTTCAGTATTTGTTAGTTTGTTGCAGTATAAATGAAAATCAGAGTCAAGGCGAAATTTGCCCTTGGCTTTTTATTTTTGTTGCAGATGTAAAATAAAAGGATGAAAAATTATAGTTTCATGCAACAAACAGATATCAAGTCTAGAAGTTATGTGAAAGTGATGGTACACTGTACACGCTTTAAAAAAGCAGAGAACAGGAGGGGATGTAATGCGTGAAATTAAGAATTTAGATGCTTTAGAACTATCCGAGGCACTATTAGATACTTATAAATGCGTTCATGGTTTTGGTTTTAATGGCCATTTTATATCACTAATACCAACAAAACATTATTATTATTTAGCCTATAAACATAGGGACAGTCTTGATGAACACAGGCTTTTCAAATTTGTTGAAGTCAAGGAAGCATATGAAGAAGATGAAATTTATGATGCTTTATTGGAGATTAGAAAAGAGTATGGTCATGACCATGAAAATAGTGAATATGATGAGGATTACAAGGAAGTGATAGAGTATTTGACAAATAACATAGATAATACGATGTAGGAGAACAACTTAATATTCTTACAATTTATTCTTGCAGTTGTAAAAGGACTATGCTAGAATATATATATAATTAAATAAGTTATTAAAGTGAAACTGGTTGTTTGGAATTCACTGGATTAGGAGACACGCTATAGGTGTGTCCAAAAATATCCAATGTATCCCAAATTACCAGTTTTTTTGTTACTTTTGATCCTTGAAAATTGACTATAGAGTAAACAGATGCGACCGAATGAGTGGCTATAGTCTGTTTAGATAAGATGGAAGTTGCCTTTTATAGGAGAGGCAAAGGGTTTGTTAGAATCAAAAATTTAGTATAACTTTTGGGAGGTTATAAATATGATTAAGATAAATAATGACATGAATAATAAAGACAGAAGAAATGATGCTAACCGCAAGCCATTTAACATCCCTAAGATAAAAGGTAAATATTGGGATGACTTATACGTGATTATAAATAGACTTAAGTCAAGTTATATCAATAATATATTTGATTTATCTAGAAAATCTGGTATGTATATTCCGCAGATATGTGTCATGATTTTTAAAAGTGATAAATATTGCTTTCGTCCAAATGAAGTTTACGGAGTAATATTGACACACTATGTTAACCCTAGAAACTCTGATGATAAAATTGCAATGAGTATACTGAAAAAGGATTCCGTTATTACCTATTATGAAGAAAACACTAAGATACCTCTAAAGGTAAAATTTTTAGATCAGAACATGAATAATGCAATATTGATCACTTTTACTGAGGAAGAGGATATGATTGATTGTGAGATTCGTTTAATGGCAAGTGAAAGTAGACCAGTGTTTGATTATTTCAGAGATATAAAATTTTATGAAGACTTTGATCCTATAAAGAAGGGATATATACCCTATGTTTTAACTAGCAAGGTAGAAGGTTTTAAAATTGTCCCTGGTAATTATAAAATTGCTAAATAGCAAATGAAACTAAAATTTTAGATTTTGATGGGATACATAGGTATTATTAAAGGAGGCCGAGGTATGCTCGGCCTTTGATATATACATGGTATTATTATTTTGCTGACTAAATCCAAAAAATAAAGATTAGTGGAACAGTTACTCTAGGTAAAATGAATTTAAATGCTTCTTTGTACGCTGACGTAGAAAAATAAAAATCTGCCTATGTTAGTGCTTCGAAAGTTTCAAAATATTATTACTAAAAAATTTGACAGCATGAGTAGTTTGAAATATCATTATAAGTGACAATAAAATAATATTAAATCAAAGTAAACTAACATAGCAAATTTGCCCGAATAAGAGGGTTTTGCCGTGTTAGTTTTTTTGTTTATTTAGAAAGGAGAGATGTTTATATGAGTAGTGTTAATGTTTATGAAAGTGAGTTTTGTAATGACATTGTTGCCAGAGTAAAATACAATGAAAAACTAGATTACTGGAATGGACGCAACTGGGGTAATGGAGGATTAGGAATGCATAAAGGCATTACTAAGTTAAAAGACGGCAGGTTTGTTATTATTATAGGTTCTCAAATGCAAGGCTCAAAAGACTATGCCTATATAGTAAGTAAAGAAGAGGCGTTACAGGAAGTTTTAAAATCAGGTAATCTGGAACTATTGGAGGATAAAAAATTTGCTGAACTAAAAACTCTGTATGAGAAATTATGTGAATTAGAAGAAATTGATGAGGCAGAAACTACTGCAGAGTAATGAAAAGGTTATAAAGGGTTGTGTAGAGGAGTCGGGCTATAAGCCTAGACTCCTTTTTAAATTGCAACTGCTTTCGTAGATTACCCTAATTTATATTTGTAATACTTAGTCTACGAAGAGATTAGGGCTAAAAAATATTTCAACATAATATAAATTATGCTGCCGTTGTCCGCTTTTACCCGAGGATCAAGAGATGATTAATACAAAATATCAACATAGTTTAAGAGGAAATTGCAGTATTATTTGAAGACATAATTTATGGAGTGTTATTTAGTAATAAAACATCTGTTAATGATAGAAGTTTCAATGTAGTTAACACAGTTTTATCGCTATTGATTAGCAGCAGTTGTTAGCCATAGAATTGCTAAAACAGATTACACCATAATATGGTATTATAAAGAAAATATCATTTATAAGGGGGAGAAAGGATGTCGATTCCAAATTTGCAAATTGTGCTCAAAACAATCAGAGAAAATTATAATTGCTCGCTAACAACTATTAAAGGGAAACGAATTATGTTTGAAGGAGTGAGCAATAACAAGAAATTAGTTCTTTGTACTCCATCTTCAAAGTTACATCCTCAAGGTAAAGGCTGGTTTGATCTCACAACTAAACAAGTCGAACTTCTAGATGATTCAGACATTTCGATACTTGCAGTTCGGTTAGAAGGGGGAAAAGTATATTATATTAACTTTAAAGATCTTAGAAGGTTAATGGAACCAGAGATGATACTTGAGAACCCAAGAGAAGGTAAACACTGGAAGTTTTATGTTTGGCCAAGTTATTTAAAAGTTCAAGGTAATGAAAAAGAATTTCATATTCAGCCTGAAGTTGTTTACTAAGAAGTAGATACCCTTCCATTTGATAAAATTTATAAGAGTCAGGTGATAATCCTGACTTTTGTATTTGAATAATTTTCTATTCGAGTGTAACACAATTAAAAAAGAGTTAATCTCATAAAATGGCTGAAAGCCTTGGAAAATAAGCATTCCTTTAATAATGCCATAATTTATGTCTTATTAGTGTAACATATTGGGCTGCCTATATAACAGTAAGCGTGATATAATGAGACTAGAAAAAATTTCTGGAGGGAGTGTTTACCATAGAATTAGTTCAGCCAATAAAAGATATGGATAAGATTATTGAACTCAAAAGAGAACTGCTGAAGCGCAATTATAAGTATTATATGCTTTGTATTATGGCATTTAACACAGGAATGCGTATTGGAGACATAATTTCTCTAAAAGTTTCAGATGTAAAAAATAAAACTCATATTGTTATTAGAGAAGAAAAGACAAATAAAACAAAGTTGTTCCCAATCAATGAGCAGTTAAGGCACGAAATTAATAGTTACATTGTTGGAATGGAAGAAGAAAATTACTTATTTCCAAGCAGGCAAAAAAATGCGAATGGGGTAAAATCACATATTACTAGAGTACAGGCCTATAGATATATTAAAAATGTAGCAGAAAAATTAGGAATAGAGAACTTTGGAATGCATTCGTTTAGAAAATCATTTGGCTATTTTTACTATCAACAAACAAAAGATATTGCAAAATTAATGCAGATTTTCAACCATAGTTCTCAAGAGGTAACTAAAAGGTATATTGGATTATCACAAGAGGAAATCGACGAAAGTTTGCAGAATTTCTTTTTATAATAATTACAGATGTAATGTTCTAAGGGCTAAAAGTTTAGATTTTATAATGGAGGGAGATATATGCCAAATACTGATTGGTCTTTATTAAACACATTGCAATTAGGGCGATATGCTGAATATTATGCAAAAATGGAATTTGCTTCTTATGGTCTAGAGATATATTCATCTGAGGTAGATGATCACGGAGTAGATTTTATTGTAAAAGATAAAAATGGTCGTTTTTGTGAAATACAAGTAAAATCTTTAAGAAATAAAGGGTATGTTTTTGTTCAAAAGAGCAAGTTTGATATAAGTAATAAAAATTTGTACCTTACATTATTGTTATTTGAAAATGGAAAGAGTCCTGATATGTTTATAATTCCATCAGGGGTATGGGAAAAACCTAATGAAGTATTTGTTGATAGAAACTATGATAAACCCGGGCAAAAAAGTGCTCCAGAGTATGGAATTAATATATCACTGAAAAACTATGATATTTTGGATATATTTAGGTTTCAGGAAGTCATTAATGAATTTACTGAGAAAAGGTGAAGGTAATATGCAAAATAAAGTTATTAAGATGAATAGGATTAAAGATACAAAGCATCAGATTTGAATAATCCGATGCTTTTGTTTTAGGATCATATTACCAAAGAGTGTATAATATCTTTAAGTATCTTGTCGATAATTAAATAAAGGGATAGATATATTAAATTTATGAAAGTAGGAGATGATTACCTATGAAAAGTATATGTGAATGGAGTGAACTGTTATATAAAGATGTAACTGAAACTCCAAATATAATACCCGTTACAGATTCTTATGGAAATGGAGAACACGTGAACATTGATTATGATAATATCAAAATAAGCAATATGAAGATTGTAATGAAAAAGAATTTTGAAGCCGAATTATACTGCTCAACCTGTTCTGAATTAAGAAATACTGCAGTGAAGAACTTACATACTAATTTAAACTCAAACAAGATAGAAACAATAATAAAGGAAAGTCGATATAAAGATGATGCACCAAGATCATTTGAGGAATATTATAAGTTCATAATTAGCAAATTAAATGTTGCATTATCACCATCTTTGTGGGAGGTTACTTGTTTACAATGCAAATCAAAATCATATTTATTTATATATACTAACATTAATGGGCAGCAGATAATTCACTTGTCTGAAACTATCAATGGAGTTTCTACTCCTAATACTCCTTATGAAGTATCTTATTATTTAGATCAAGCACATAAATCTAAAATTATTGGAGCAAATAGTGCTGCAGTTGTTATGTATAGAACTGCACTTGAACATCTCTTATATAATCAGGGTTATACAAAAGGAATGTTAAATGCAAAAATAAATGAATTAGAGAATGGTATTAATAGCGGAACAGCACCAAGGTGGGCACTTAATTTAGATGTTGAAATATTAAAGATTATAAAAGACCTTGGGAATGGTGCTGCTCATACTAATAAAGGCGATATAACTAAGCAATATTTATTTGATTCTGAAATTGTAAATAAACTGGATTTGGTTTTTAAATATCTATTAGAAGAAGTTTATGAAATAGAAATAAAAAGAAATAAATTAGTAACAAAGTTAAAAGATGTGAGAAACCAAATATAGTTCTCAACGTAATTTCATATTATACACAATTTATCAAAAATAATAATTAATAATGAAGATTATATATGAATGATATATAATACTATTAAGATAATAATTGGAACATAATGGTAGCATTGTGTTTTAGTATAAAGAACTTGGGGGGAGAGAATATGGCAACAACAGTAAATAATGCATTTGAGGAGTTTATGCGGGATAAAGTTAACTTGGATCAAGAAAAAACAAAAACTGCAAGGAAAAGTAGGGACAACCTTATAGATAATATTCATAGTTTAAATTCTAATGAAGATTTTTTCAATTTGTACAATGACATTGATATTTCTTTTGGTTCATTTGGCAGAAGAACAAAAATAAGGCCTTTAGATGACATTGATATTATGATTGGGATAAGTGGTGATGGTAGCACTTATTATGATTCTGGTAATGACGTTAAAATCTATGTACAAAACGATGACTCTGCACAAAAAGGGTGTTGCAATGAAAATACTAATGTTCTTAATTCTACTAAAGTCATTAATAAGTTTATAAGTGAACTTAAGGAATTTAAAGATTATAAGAAAGCAGAAACCCATAAGAATGGAGCAGCGGCAACTCTTCAACTTAAGTCTTATGAGTGGAACTTCGATATTGTGCCTTGCTTTCTTACAAGTGAAGAATCGAATGGAAGGAATTATTATTTAATACCAGATGGAAAAGGAAACTGGCAAAAAACAGATCCACGTAAAGACAGAGATAGAGTATCAACTTTGAATCAAAAACATAATGGGCTAATGCTAGAATCTATAAGATTAGTAAAGTATTGGAACAAAAGACCTACAATGCCACTGATGTCATCTTACGTATTAGAATGTTTATTGCTACAATACTTCGATAGTGTAGATAGCGTGAATTCCTATATTGATATTAGGTTTAGAGATATCTTATTATACATTAAAGATAACATTTGGTCTTCTATAAATGATCCAAAAGAAATCCAAGGTGACTTAAACACACTTTCTTATGACGATAAACTGAAAATTTCTAATAAAGCAAAGAGTGATTACGATAAAGCAAATGATGCAATCTCTGCAGAGGTAGACGACAAAGATCAAGAAAAAGCAATTAAAAAATGGGGCGAAATATTTGGGAGCGAATTTCCAGAGTATTGTGAGGAGTAGTTAAAAATGAAGAATAACAATGAAATTAACCAAAGACAGAATTCAGAAGAAATTCTATCATATTTATTTACTCAGAGAAAATTATATTCAATAAGTAAAAAAGTAGTTATATACTTATTTGTTTTGAATTTGATATTTTATTTTTTAGGATTAAGCGATAGTATTCAAAGTAATAATCGCTTTAAAGTAATATATGTTTTCTGGGGATTAATTTTTAGTATATTATACATTAGAGAGAGTAATAGAATAAATACTGCTGCAACAATGCAGGAACTAATAGATAGAAAACTATATGGTTTTGATGTAAATACGCCCTTTATAAAAAACTCATACTTACACCAAGTAGTCTTAAATACTAAGGCGAAATTTCCAAAAGAATATGAACATCAAGTAAGTCATAATGGGAAAGAAGGTGGCGTTAAGGATTGGTATTCAGATGTATCAGGCCTTCCACTAGAAAAAGCAATTATACTTTGCCAAATAGAGAATTGTGAATGGGAAATTAAATTAAGAAAGCATTTCCAAATATTAAATATATTATTGTTTATATTGATGATTGCTATATATGTTATTACTTATTGGAATAATAGTTTAGAAACTTTAGTAATAAAATTATATCCTATATTAACTATAGTGGCTGATAGATTAGGATATATTTATAAAAACAGTAATAATATTAGTGGAAGTAAAAGTATAAATGATTATTTGTATCAAATATATGATGATATTGAAAGATATGATAAAGAGGATATCATAAATAATGCAAAAGAAATTCAACATTGCATATATGAAAGAAGAAAAAACTTTGCTCCTATTCCTGATGCATTCTACAATTTGCATAGAGAGAAGTACCAAAATTTCTCAAATCAGTATATTTTTGATTTAAAGAAAAAGTTACAAAATTTATCTTAGTGTTGTTTAATACTTTTTATTAGCCAATATTATGGAAAATTGTAGATGGGGAAACAAACTCTAATTTGAAGGTGATATTGTTGAAAGCAGAAATAAAAGGGAAAATAAGTTCAACAGGTTCTAATCTTAGTGAACGATTAGAAGATAAACTTACGGGGGACTTTTTTGGTTCCTTAAGGTATATCCCCTTTAACAAAGCAACAAAAAGTATCCTATCAAAGGCGAAAATTTTAAAGGAAAACTATACTCAAATACTTGATACGGTTAATAAATTAGATATTGATTATTGGGATAATAATATTGAGTTTTGGCCATATGACTCTTTAGGAGAATTAGATGTACTTCTTGATTTTGAAGAAATAGTAATCGGTATCGAAGTCAAATTATATAGTGGATTATCTTCAGATGATGGAGTTGATAATTCAGTCTATGATTATGTGGCTGAGAGCAGCCATCAATTATCCAGAGAGTCAAGGATATTGAATAAAAAAATAATGGGTACCAAAAAATCTGCATTTTTAATATTTATTGCACCGGAGTATAACTGCTATCCTATTTGTAAAGAGGCATATGAAAGAAACATTATTGAAGATAGCGTTGTTATTGGTTATTTACCGTGGGAAGAGATACTGGCAGTTCTGGAAAATGAAGTTATTTCAGAAGAATTAACAAAATATGAAAAATTGATAATACAGGATCTTATCGAATTACTGAAAAGGAAGGGACTAGAAAGGTTTAGGAATTTTGATATTGAATGCCCAAATATTGATTCTGATCTATATTTTGAGTTTGAAGGGAAGGAAATTATTGATATAGATTTCACTTTTAACCATAGGGTTGTAACGGAGGGGTATTATGAATTTAAGTGAGAATATTAAAAATGCATTTAATGTTATAGACAAGACATATGAAAATGTAGATAAATTAATGAGGTATTGTGATTCTATCGCCAATGATTGTGGCTATGAGTCTGTAACAGATAAGTTTTTAAGATATAAATCAGATTCATACTACGGTGGATGGTTTATTCGCAGTTTTATAAAGTTATATCAGTTAGAAAATGATAAAAGGTTAGAAAATGATTGGAAAAATGGACCTATATTTGCAATGGAATTAAGTTTTGAAGATACTCCGATAGTTTACTTGTCAAAATTTGAATATGGAGATATATCCCAATGGACTAAAGGCGCAATATCACCTACATCATATTGGGTATTTTCTGAACCAATAGATTGTCAAGGAAGTAATTTTAAAGAAAAGAATTTAGATAATACGAATGGTTATTTCATTTCTGAACCTGAAACTGAGAATATTAAGAACAAATATTGGGGAGTTAAAAGAGTAGTTTATACAACAACTGATTTATTACAGTTGGAATCGAATAATATTTCAGATAAAGTATTTGGTGAGTTTAATATATTAAGAAACTTATAAAAAGATATTAATTATGAAGTCATAGTATTAGTTATGTTTTTAAATAGTTCTTGGATATATTCAATTAGTACTTGACAAAAAAAGACTGGTTGAGGAGTGAAAGATGATGTATCAGATAAACAGTAAACCTTTATTGATGGCATCTGATAAATATGTAATGTTGAGAGAGAAGTACGACTATAATTCTCCAGACTGTAAATTAGAAATTGTGAAAACAGGTAACATATATAATGTAGGAAAGTTTATTGGAATATTTGCAAGAGAAGTACCAAATGGAAATCCTAATGGTATAAATATTAGAAGATTTGAAAGTATTGTACAAGAAGTATTTCAAGATTGCTATATTGCATTTATCTCCAATAATCTTACAAATAATCATATAATAAATTTAAAGCAAATATCTTCAGCAATTGTATATTGGAAAATGACAAGTCAAGGTGGGCGTGCTAAATTAAAGGTGGACAATGTCTTGGCTAAGTGGAATGCTGACACGGTAAATCAGTTAATGAATGCATATGAGAAAAAGGATATGTCACTTTTCCGAATTGGAGGAGTTAGAATACCTACAGCAACAACATTTATGCGGTTCCTGTTTCCAAATGATTTTGGAGTGATGGACTCCCGTGTAGTAGGCAATGATACACAACCTAATGGTATAACGACTCTTAGCCTAAGAAATGATGGTTATATAAATGATACTAAGCAAAATATAATAAAGTATGAAACGGAATATATAATATTTCTAAGGGTACAGGCAGCATCCCTTAATAAGTTAGGTATAAAATTTCGAGATGTTGATGACCAGGGGGAAATATTTTTATCAACATTTCGTTCTTCCGATATCGAAATGAGTTTATTCTAAACAATAATTTTCAATAGGATAAAGTTAAAGGCTGGATATAGGTGAAAAAGGGTGTGAAACAATGAAAAATAAAATTGAAGTCAGGAATATGATTGAAACGGACCAGAAGCAAATAAATACAGAAGTGAAATTTTTAAAAGATGGAGAACATACATATCGATATATGCTAAAAAAGCAATGGGGCGAAGGTGAAAAAACTGCGGCAATTATAATGTTAAATCCTAGCAAGGCAGATTCTTTAAAATTGGATCTAACGGTTATGAATGTTACGAATTATCTTGTGGATAATGGGTTTAGCGGTATGTCCATAGTTAATTTGTTTTCATATATGTCTACTAATCCTAACAATTTAAAATATAGAAATCAAGATTATGAAGGAATTAATATTGAATACATAGAGCAAGCATTTGAAGATGCATCAATAATAATCATTGCTTGGACAAGAGGTGAAAAGATAACTGAGAAGAGAAAAATTAAAGGTATATTAAAGAAATATGAACATAAGTTGAAATGTTTTAAAGATGGTAATGAGAAAATAATGAGGCATCCGAGCAGAGGATTTAATGATAAGTGGACCTTAGTAGATTATAATTTTGATATAGAAGGGTTATAAATTTTCATTAATTAAATGAAGGAAAAGGAATACCTTTAGTATACGAAATGAGGAGTGAGTAAATGACGCCAGAGAAAAGTCTACATTATACAATGATTAAATACTTAGATATAGAAGGTGAAACTGAACTAAGTAACTTTATTAAACACTCAAAAATAGTATATGATAGGCGTTGGGATTATTCAGGTATTGTATCAAATCAAAGAAAGATGTTCATTAATATAAAAACACCTATTGAATTTAAAAAGATTTTAGAAGGTAATCTAAAGAAGTTAGAGAAAATTTGTTTCGAGATATATGAAGATGATGATGAATATGCTGCGGTAGGTGTTTATATAAGTACATTAGCCTATAACATTACAAGTGTAGAAATTGATGAAATTGAAAATGAAATTGTGGAGGATTCAATTTATCAGAACTTTATATTGGAAATCTCAAGTATGGATATTGATCAGATTGAAAGGAAATATTTATATGAGGCTTGTGAATGTGCTATAAGAAATAATAGATTAGCAGCGAGTACAATGCTAGGATGTGCTGCTGAATACTTATTAATAAATCTAAGCAACGCATACTACCAGTATTTAGAGAACAATGGAACCTCTAATGAAATTGAAAATTTTAAACGCAAAGTTGTTAATGCAAAATCTGCTTATGATAGACTCGATGAATTTGAAAAAAGGATAGAATCAAATATAGGTATATTTCAAGAAGTAGGGTTTGAAAATCCGAAATTGAATTTTAACTTTTTAGATATTATACGAAAAGTAAGGAACCAATCTGGACATCCTACAGGACTAGAGGTTTCTGAAGGAGATTTAAAAATGTTTTTCGGCAATTATCAACACTTTATAAAATTGGCTCATAAACTAATTGATGTATTACCTACATATAGTGTTGAGGGGTAGATGTATTTGTTCGTTGTCGACTTATAAGAAAGTCGATTCAGAATTACAAAATATGTTCACGAATAAAACCGGTATAAATATAGATTATTTATGGGAGTGGAAGAACTATGGTTGAAGGGAATTCAGTACAACCTGTTAAGATTGAGTTAGAAGTATTAAATACACTAGATGGAAACGATGTTATTAGTCGGAAAGAAACCGAAATAGATTCTCAATTAATTGATGGGTTAATAAATTTAGTAAAGTCTAAAGATAATTTTTCTTCAATTAAGGAAGCCCCTGAAAATGTAAAAGATCTGTATGAAGTGGTTATTAAACCACATCTTCAGGAAGGAATAGATTCAGGAAATTTAGAATGGAATGGTGTTAGTGCTCAGATACGAAACAAGAAGAATGGGGAAATAGCAGGAAATATTGAACTATCAAAACACGAATTAGAGCAGGTGGTTCCCAATAAAAGTGCAATAAGTAATGCAACCAAAGCCATATGCAGTGTTGCAGGACAAATGCAATTAGTTGAAATTACGCAAAGATTAGAACAGATATCAGAGAAGATAGATTTATTAATAGAAAATGAAAGAGATAAAACAAACGCAAGACTAACTGGCACTTTAAAGACTTTGCAGAAAGCATTAATGATTGATGACAATAGTTCCTTTAAATTTGCTAGAATCGACAGATGTATTGATAGATTGCAGGAGTTAGTAGATTATTTTGAAATAAAAATTGATAAGGACTTAAACAAAGAAATAAAAAGGAGTATGCTAGAGTCTATCATTGACAGTTTTAAACCTTCAAATAGGCAAGATATAAAATTTTACGATTCTATGAAGAAATGGTTGGATAATAGCAACTATTATATTCAAGGGTATGTTTACTCTAAATGTGCATTAGCAAAATGCTATGAGGTCATCGAGGGCATTGAAGAAGGTCAGAGAGAACTTTATGAATGCAAACAAGTTTACAATGAATATCTTTTACGAATAGGTGAAAAAGTTACATATTTGCTTAAGGAGAAAGGATTATCAGTATCTGAAAGTCAAGACATTAATCAAGTTATTGATTACATAAGTAAAAGGCAAAAACATTCAAGGATAAAAATGAATCTGATTAAATTAAAGGAAAATACTGTTAAAGGTAATGATGATATTAGCAAACTTGATACTCAAGGAACAGGTTCAATTATTTTGGAACTGCAGGATATACAAGGTCTAGATAAGGAGGATTAAAATGCTTGAGGGATTCTGTTTAAATTGTCAGAAGAAGTCTTATTTTACCCATATAAAAAACAACACATATAAATGTAGTTTTTGCGGGATTGAATTTAAAAAGTGTAAAAACAAAAAGCACAATTGCTTAAATATGATAAATATTAAAAATCCTTCAGGATATTGTGATGACTGTATTAATAATGGGATAAAAGTTGGTAGAGTAGGACCAATTGCTGTTCTTGGTGGCATAGGTGTCTTTGCTTGGAAAAATAAAGGCAAAATTATTAAAGTTGCATCTAAAGTTATCAAAAGAGTATAAAAAATAGTAGATATAAAAAATTAATACGTTTGCTCATAAGGAGAGGGAAGAATGTATTAACTATATTAGAATGGAGGAAAACATAATATGAAAGAACAATTTGAAAGGTATCTGATAGATTGTGGATATAAGCAAATAACTCCAAGTGGTAATCCTAGCACGGTTTATGATTATATCAAAAGAATTGATAAGATTTGTGAATGGGAGAATATCTCTTGGGAACAACTGGCTACTAATATACATATAATTCTACCGCAATATGATGTTGGAGGTAATAAAGAGGATTTGGGGAAAAAGTCACACAATGCAGTAATAAATGCTTTGAGACGTTTTTCAGATTATGTAATCCAAAACCTTTAAAAGTACGAAGATAAATAGAAGTCTGGAATTTTGGGAATTAAATTTAAGGCTTCTGAGACGATTCTTCTAAAGAAGTATGGACATTTTATAAATTTAAACGTATATCTGAATCTCTAATCTGGAAAGACGAATATAGCACACATTAAGTAAAATATTATATAGTATATTTAGGTCAATAAAATACCCTATATATAATGTAGGAAAAATTTTATTAATAACTAAATATATTAATTATAATTATTCAATAGATTTATTTGTTCATTGTCGACTTCCAAGAAAGTCGGTTCAAAATTACAAAGTTTGTTCACGAAAGATACCGAGCGTCAGACTGGGAAACCAGCCTGGCGTTTTTTATTTGTGCAAAAATAGATCCACCCGCCACAAACATTCCGAAATCCAAAACCCCCTATTTCCCCGCAGCCTTGTAAAATCAATATATATAAAAATATAAATAAATATCCTCCCTATGCATATCGCACTTACATCTCATATAATTGTTCCTATTTTTCCACGAGCAAACTTTGTCATTCTTCACTGCTCACGAGCAAACTCGCTTGTCATTTTCTCATTTTTTATATCTTTTTTTATATTTTTTAAGGTAATAAAACCCGAGAGCAAACTTTGTCACTACAAGGGAAGAAACAGCGAGAAGCCTTGCAACAACTACATTTCATCACGAGCAAACTTTGTCACTACGTGAGCAAACTTATTTGTAACTACACAGATATTGTTTATTTACACTCGAGTTTGTTTACAATTACAAAGTTTGCTTATCGCAAGCGCCAACCGTCAGGGGGTTCATTCCCTTTGGCGGTTTTTTGTTGTGTAAAAAAGCATATAAGAATGTATAAATTATTAAATCCGGACGCAGTTTTAATCCCTCGTAAGCCTGTATAATTCGTATGTGTAGGTGGTTTCGATATTTCCTCCCGTAGGTTATACCCTGCGTATGAATACTCATTACCTTCCACGAGCAAACTTTGTCATTCTTCACTGCTCACGAGCAAACTCGCTTGTCATTTTCTCATTTTTTATATCTTTTTTTATATTTTTTAAGGTAATAAAACCCGAGAGCAAACTTTGTCACTACAAGGGAAGAAACAGCGAGAAGCCTTGCAACAACTACATTTCATCACGAGCAAACTTTGTAACTACGTGAGCAAACTTATTTGTAACTGAACAATTGGTTTTAGTCAGGTTTGTATGTTATCATGGGTTATCATGTAATACTAGGCTTAATGAATTAAATAGCTTATTTAAAGAAAGGGAACGCTACCCTTTCTTTTTTGTTTTAGAGAAAGATAACTCTAGCATAATTAAGGAAAGCCGGGAATATGGATAATTAGTAGATTGATGATCCATTTTCTGGGGGGATTTTCTTTGGTCCTAATGCGCGTCTATCGCCTTCGGATTCCCTTGATAATTGGCCTAGTAATTGGTATATTTGTTCTCTACGGTTTGCGCCAATATTATTTAAGTTCAGAGGCGGATAAGGCAATTGAAACTATGTCTTGGGCGGTGGCTAATCGAGTTATTGTCGTTGATCCCGGTCATGGAGGGATTGATCCGGGTGCAGTTGGACCTTCCGGGATTCTGGAAAAGGATATTACTTTAATTATTGGCCATAAGGTGTCCCGATTGCTAGGCGAAGCCGGGGCCCGCGGTGATTATGACCCGAGAGGCAGATGTTGACCTTAGTGATCCCGGCAGCGGCAGTCTCCTGGAAAAGAAACGGCAGGATCTGGCGCGCCGAGCTGCCTACGCCAACGAACGGAAGGCCGAACTATTATTAAGTATCCATGTCAATAGCTTTCCCTCCTCTAAATGGTGGGGAGCTCAAACCTTCTATCTGCGCAATAGTCAAGAGGGGAAGAGGTTAGCCGAGTTGATTCAGGCCGAACTGATTCGAGTTTTGGGGAATAATAATCGACGCCAAGTTAAACCGGAAGTTTACTATATTATGCAAAATACTAATATGCCGACCGTCATTATTGAGGTAGGTTTTATCTCCAATCCCAAGGAGGAAGCCTTGATGGCTGATCCGATCTATCAGGAGAAGATTGCCCAGGCGATTTATGCTGGGGTGGTGCGTTATTTTTCCGAGGAATTGAATACGAGAACGAGTCGAGAGGGGTAAAAGTGTGAGAGGTTTGCCATGGGGTGAGAGAGTTAGGGGGTGAGTGGTAGGGCGAAAAGCTGATATAAACGACTAAAAGTGAAGCGGGAGAAGTTTTCACTCGCTTCACTTTTAATTGTCTGAGTTAACAGTCCCCTACTTCTCTAAGTGGGGGTTACCTTATTCAAACTTCAGGTAGAGCAGAGTTTCCACCTGAGGCCTCGATGTTCAAGCTGAACGAGTTCCCTTGACAGTAGCTCCTCAGGTCATTTCGCAGCACCAGCAAAACAAGAATACCAAAGCCACTGTGTTAAATGCAGGTCATAATTGACACAAAATGGATAAAAAATATATTCTCGGAGCACCCTCAAAAAAGAGAAAAATTGCACAAAACGTCGAATGGAAATAAACACATGCCTTATCATATATTAGCAATAATAGCTATTGTTATGCCCTATTCTTTACTGCCGAGGCTTCCAAGTCAGTTATATTCCTGCCTTAATTAATTATACGAAGCAGAGGTGAGTTTTGGGGGGCTACCGATTGGCTAATGACAAAAAAATAAATTAATCATGTATAACATTTTATGAAAAAGATGAACTGCACTACATCAGCCTTATCACAATCACATCTTAGCAATTCATAAGATGTTTATTAATCTCTGCATTGAAATGGGGTTATATGTTGGATAATAACAAAACCAATCAGATAACAAATAAAAACGCCCGGTTTAAAGTATTACTGATGGCCTTCAGTCTATTGATTATCATTATGTCATTTACCGGGTTCGTCAACTATATGACTTTTGCGGATAATTACAATAATTCTTTAGCCAGCACCTACTCAGTTGCCGGAAACGAGTTAGTTAGAAAAATTGAGTATGCTCTGCTCTATGGCAAACCAATCGAAAATTACTATGGCATGAATGAAACATTGAATGAATTAAAAGAGGTTATTCCCGAGGTTGGAGAGGTAAATATTGTTTCTCCTGACGGTACCCTTATGTACGATTTAAGCGGTTTTGTCAGGGATAGACGCTTACCTGACGATTTATTAAAAGCGGCTGCCTTTCAGCAGGGGACATTAAATGAAAATTTAAGCTACCAGTTTTATGAAAATAACACTTATGTGTTTATCAAGATTAAGGATAGTACGGCACAGCATGTGGCTAGCTTAGCCATGGTTTTTCCCGAAGGTACTTTTCTGCACGCAAACTTTGAAGCTGCCTTTTCCCAGTTTAGTAGTTCCTTTTCCAAACAATTGGTGGGGTATCTTTTAGGTATTGTACTGCTGGCGATGTTATTGTTATTCCTTATTTTCCTTAAGACTACAGTTTATAATGAGGCTAATTCACTAAATACCAAGAAAATCTTAATTATATTTATTGCCGTGTTAGGTTCGGCCCAACTTATGTATAGTGGGGTGAACTATTATCTATTTAAAAATGCCTATGTCGACATGGCATATACTAGCAAGAATTTTATTGAGAATACAATTGAAAAAAATGTGACCGGTGTGTATGCCAAGGGACTAAGCTTGCAAAATATCGAAGGTTTCGATGCATATCTTGACTCAATCAAAGATAGTATCGCGCAGATTGAGGATATTACTTACGAGATAAATCCGGCAAACTCTGAACAGATCAGCCGGTTTAATGCGCTCATTTCTAATGATTACATAAATCAACAAATGTCCAAAATTCTACTGGATATGTTAACGGTCTTAATTATATCCATCTTCTTTATGATTGAGCTAACCTTACTGGCGGTTGTCATTATGACCAGGGGGCCAACTTCTGCCTCCCGGCAGTTGGAAACTGACATCGATATAACCAGCAGTCATCGGTTAGTCCGGGCTTTGGTGTTCTTTATTAGTTTAAGCACCTTTATGTCTCTTACTTTTGTACCGATTGTGATGAAAAATATTTATCAACCTTTCCTGGGATTACCTAGAGATGTGGTGTTAGGATTGCCACTTTCAGCAGAAATGCTGGGTGGGATTCTAGCCATTATTTTGGCTGGCCGGTCAATTAATAAAAGCAGTTGGCAGCAGGTCTTTTATCTAGGGGCCGTGTTCTTAGCAGTCGGTAATTTACTATCAGGATTAAGTGATACGGTTATTGCTTATACCCTTTCACGGGCGGTAGCTGGTTGGGGTTCCGGTTACATTTTAATAACTATCCGTACCCTGGCGGTATCATTACCGGACCGAACGGTCGCTATTGCCGAATTTTCGGCCGGTTCGATTGCTGGATTGAACTGTGGGGCCGTAATTGGGGGTATGTTGGCTGATCGGATTGGATATAGCGCGGTTTTTTGTATCGCCGCTGTTACCGTAGCCTTTTCCGTTTTCTTCGTTTATCGGCTAATGCCCGGTTATACAATTGAAGCGAAAGGAACCGGCAGCAGTTCGGTGATGGCCAACTTGGTTAATCTTATTACAGACAAGAAAGCCATGGTATTTCTTGCCTGCATCTTTATCCCCTACTTTGTTGCGGGAGCATTTCTGGATTATTACTTTCCTCTATTTGCCTCAAGCAATAACCTTTCCCAAAGTGACATTAGTCGAGGTATTCTGCTGAATGGTCTATTCGTAATCTATCTGGGTCCGGTTTTAAGCCGATTGCTCTCAGACAGACTAGGTAACACTAATGGGATGGTCGTATCTGTACTGATTGTCGTTTGTGCCTTAGGAACCTTCATTATGTTTGGCAATATTCCGGCAGCCTTTGTGACGATTATTTTATTAGGGATTGCCGATAGCTTTGGCGTGGCCATGAAGACAAATTATTTTTTGGGTTTAAACGGAATCAAAAATTTAGAACTCAATCAGGGGATTGCTGTATTTAGCGGGATGGTAAATTTGAGCAGAATGGCGGGACCGATTGTATATGGCTTGGCGTTATCTTTGGGAATGAGAATGGGGGTGGGGATAATTGCGCTTGTGATATTTGTCTTATTGCTGGTGTTTGTCTTTGTTACCAAGGTTACGTCTGAGAAAAGCGATGCTTTTACGGTTGGAAGTTAATTGCACTTTTATTTTAAATTTTAATGAAAATCGAGGTCTTTTGAAATGAATCAAATGACAAAGATACTTTTAACATGTATTTTTTCACTATTCATTTTAACTGGATGCGTTGAAAGCCAATTAGCCATCCAAAGGGAAAAAGACGCGGGGCAGGGTGAACAGATTGTTGTCGGCGTGCCGGTCCCCCTAGAATTTGCCCGGGAAAATACTAAATTTTTACAAGGCTTAGATTTAGCCCTGGAAGATATCAACGCGGAGGGGATTAACGGTAAGAAAATTAGTTTGGAAGTCGTAGATGACGAAGGAAATTTTAAAACTGCCGTTGATGTCGCCCAGCAGTTTAGCCAGAATACCCGGATGGCCGCCGTGATTGGGCATTGGTATTCTGATATTTGCCTGCCGGTAGCCAATATATACGAAGATGCCGGGATGTTGATGGTGGTTCCCACTGTCTCCAATCCGGAGCTGACAGAAAAAGGATATAAATATGTCATCCAGAGTATTACCAATGACAAAAAAATTGCCGAAAAAATGTGTGCTCATGCTAAAAACATGGGATATAAAAGAGCAGTTATTTGTTATGAAGAAAGTTCTTATGGTAAAAATCTGGCTGAGGCCATCGAAAAAGAGGCAGCCGCCAACAATATCAAGATTGTTGATAGAAGTTCCGGTTTAGTAACTGAAGAGCAGTTTAAAAAAGCCTGCGATAAGTGGAAAGCCCTGGAGTATGAGGCAGTACTATTAGCCCTGAATATGCCTGAGGGAGCTACTTATATCAGCGAACTTAAAAAAATGCACCAAAATATTGGGATTATTTCGGCTGACGGATTAGATGTGAGTAATTTCATTGAGTTGCTTGGCAAAGATGCCGAGGGAGTAGTAATTATTACTACCTATAGTCCTTATAGTAAAAGACGCGAGCTAGATGAATTTACTCAGAAATATCAAGTGAAATACAATGAAGAACCAGATGTCTGGGCAATCCAGGGGTATGAATCGCTGCAGCTTATTGCCCACGCCATAAAGCAAACCAATAGCGTTTCAGCGGCAGCCTTAGCCGATTATTTGCGTTCTATGGATCCCTGGCTCTCTGTCTCAGGGAATATTCATTTTAACGAGTATGGAGAAATCATTGGAAGGGATGTTTACCAGAAGGCGGTTGTTAACGGACAGTTTCAGTATCTTGATTGATCTTATAGTAAAAGGAAGGAATAATCATGTCAGAGAATAAGCTTTTTAGAAAAGTATCCCTGGACCGCTTATCCTCGCCAGAAGAACTGGACCAGCGGTTAAAGGTGGTTTCACCTATCGGATGGGTTGCTCTGATTGCGGTTGGTATCCTGATAGCAGCGGCTCTAGTTTGGGGATTTTTAGGCAGCATTGCTGATAAGGCTACCGGTCAAGGGATTATTATCTCTAGCGGGGGCATTACCGGGATTGTTCACCATGCTAATGGACAGGTAACCGACGTAAGTGTAAACGACGGTGATTATGTTCAAAAAGGTCAGGTAATCGCTCGGATTCAGCAAACCGAACTTATTGAAGAGATCAACAAATACAAACAGGACCTAGAGGCGGCGCGGGCTATTGATCTGGACAATCTCGAATTGAACAACAGCCGGCTCAATTTTAATATCTATGGGAAAATTGGCGAAATTTATAAAAACTTTCAAGCAGCCGAAGCTAATCTCGAGACGCAAAGAACCTATTACAATACGCAAAAAGCTCAAGCTGAGTATGAGTTGGAGCAGGCCAGGATTCAATATGAAGATAGTCTGGAGAAATACAATAAATACAAAACCCTATACGAAAGTGGAGCGGTATCAGAGAGAGAATTGACTGATTATGAGCGACAATTGCAAGTTCATGAATTAGCCTACAAAACTAAACAACAAAACTATGTTCAATTGCCCTTATCCCAGTTGCTCGAGGCAGAAGCTAATTTTGAGGCCCAAAAGCAGTGGCTTAAAGATACCATTACTGTTTCGATTCTAGATCTGGAAAATAATATTGCCAAAATGCAACGAGATTTAATGACTAATAGTGAGATAATTGCCAGTGTTTCGGGTCGGATCCTGGAGTTGAGGTTTAAAAAAGGCGACATTGTTCAAGCGGGCAGTGTTATTTGCACGATTGCCGAAGAAAGAGCCCAAACTGATTCGCTGGAAGCAGTTATTTATGTACCGGTGGACCAAGGCAAAAAAATAACACCCGGTATGGAAGCCAATATCTCGCCGACGACAGTGAAAAAAGAAGAATTCGGCTTTATGCTGGGCAATGTTGTTTCTGTTTCTGAATTCCCATCTAGTGCCCAAGGAATGATGGTCACGTTGGGTAACAGTGAACTAGTGCAACAGCTATCCAGAGAAGGTCCGCCCATTGAGGTTCGGGTGAAGCTGATCATGGATAGCAGTACCCCCAGCGGTTATAAATGGTCCACCTCGCAAGGGCCACCGATTATTGTTGATGACGGTACTTTTTGTTTAGGGGAAGTAAAAGTTGAAGAAAAAAGGCCGATTAGTATGGTAATCCCGTTTATTAAAAAGCTTTTGCCCATCTAAATAAAGTGCTTGGATTTTGAGGTGATAAATTTTGCAGGAAACGCAAAAAAGAAGAAAAGTGCCTTCCATCTTGCAGATGGAAGCAGTGGAATGCGGTGCTGCATCCCTGGCAATGATTTTTGCCTATTACAAAAAACACCTGCCTCTGGAGAAACTAAGGGTTGATTGCGGGGTTACTCGTGACGGAGTAAAGGCTAGCAATATCTTAAAAGCTGCCCGGAGACATGGATTTACCGCCAAGGGATTTAGAAAAGAACCGGCCGAGTTAAAAAATGTGCCTCTGCCGGCGATTATTCATTGGAATTTTAATCACTTTGTTGTCTTAGAAGGATTTCGCAAAGACAAGGTTTATATTAATGACCCGGCTAGTGGCCCTAGAGTCATTTCCGAAGAAGAATTTGACTTGGCCTTTACCGGGGTAATCTTGACCTTTGAACCGGGACCAGAATTTCAGCCAAGCGGTAAAAAGCCAAGCTTTGTTGCTTCATTAAAAAATTGGCTGACCGGTTCCAAGGCAGTCATCACCTATTTAGTGCTTATCGGGCTATTAATGGTCATACCCGGTCTCATAGTGCCGGCCTTTAGCAAGATTTTTATTGATGACGTTTTATTAGGCGGCAAAGGTGATTGGCTTAAACCCTTGCTTTGGGCGATGGGACTAGTTGTCGTATTGCAGGCAGTCTTGACCTGGTTGCAGCAGCATTACCTGTTGAAAATGGAGACCAAAACAGCGGTAACCAACGCAGGGAAATTCTTTTGGCATATTTTTCGGTTACCAGTCGTCTTTTTTCAACAGCGCTCAGTTGGCGATATATCCAACCGCATGCAAAGTAACGATCAGGTAGCGGCCTTTTTATCGCGAGATCTAGCGGAATCAGCCATTGGTTTTTTAACGATTGGGTTTTACTTAATTGTCATGCTGCAATACAGTGTATACCTTACCCTGGTATCTCTTGTAGCTGCTGCTTTAAGCATCGCCTACCTATATTATTCGTCCAACAAGATTGAAACTTTAAACAAAAAACTCTTACAGGACAAAGGTAAGGTAATGGGTTTCTCAATATCCGGGTTATATATTATTGAAACGCTAAAAGCTTCGGCCTCAGAGTCGGATTTTTTTGCCAAATGGTCGGGCTACCATGCTAAAGAGATCAATGCCCAACAAGGCCTGGGCAAAACAACCCAAGTCTTGTTCCACTTACCTGAATTTCTGACTCAGTTTGCTGACGTAATTGTTCTATTTGTGGGCGGTCTGATTATCATCAGTGGCGACTTAACCATCGGTTCATTGATTGCTTTCCAAGGTCTGGTCGGCAATTTTATGGCACCGGTAAATGGGCTAACGCAAATGGGGATGAAAATGAAGCAAGTGCAAGGGGATATTAACCGTTTGGAAGATGTTTTTAAGTATAGCATTGATGAGAATGTCAGCCGGGAAGTGCCAGTTGCCAAAGAAGACGATGCACACAAAAAGCTGGAAGGTTACGTCGAAATAAAAGACTTGTCATTTGGTTACAATCCCTGGGATCCCCCGCTGATCGAGAATTTTAGTCTGACCCTTAAACCTGGTTCCCGGGTTGCCTTAGTCGGCAGCTCCGGGAGCGGTAAAAGTACAGTAGCCAAGTTGATTGCCGGTATTTACCAGCCTTGGTCCGGCGAAATACTATTTGACGGACAAAGCAGGGAACAGATACCACGCAATGTGATAACCAACTCTATGGCCGTAGTTGACCAGGATATTACCTTATTTGACGGAACGATCAGGGAAAACCTCGCCATGTGGGACAGCACTATTCCTGAAGCCAGCATTATTCAAGCAGCGAAAGATGCCTGTATTCATGATGATATAGCCATCAGAGACCATGGTTATGACCATAAAGTCAGTGAAGGCGGGGCTAATTTTAGCGGCGGTCAGAGGCAGCGGCTGGAAATTGCTAGGGCATTGGCTGGAAATCCATCAATCTTGATCCTTGACGAGGCAACAAGCGCGCTGGACGTACATACAGAAAACCTGGTGGACCAAAACATTCGCCGTCGGGGTTGTACCTGTGTGATTGTCGCCCATCGTTTAAGTACAATTAGGGATTGTGATGAAATAATTGTCATGGACCGGGGTAAAATCGTTCAACGCGGCACGCACGATCAATTAAAAAATATCGAAGGGCTTTATGCACAGCTGATCGGTGCTTAATTAAGCTCGAAAGAGGGGTTTGACCTTGAGTTTTATTGACCGTTTGCAATTCAACCAGATCCAAGCCGAAGGCAATAAACCAATACTGTTAACGGACCAGAAAGTATGGCTTGTTAAAGCCGGCAAGGTAGACCTATTTATTGCCCGAGTAATGAACGACGGGATAACCGGCCGCAGAGAATACCTGTTTTCGGTTGGACCGGGTGATCTGTTTCTAGGATTATCCCCCCATATTGTGCCGGAAGGAGAATTTGGTCTACTGGCGGTAGGGCATACCGGCACTATGTTGCTAGAATGTGATGTGCAGCAATTAGCCGTGATCAAAGATGAGCCGGACAGGCAGGAAATAACCGACCGGCTCAGGCACTGGACCGAAAAGTGGGAAATAGCCGGGATCAAGGCAGATTATCAATTTGACTGGGCAGCAACCTTGCCATTTGAACAAGTGGCCGTTTTTAATCAATCTGCTTTTACTCAAGCCCTGGCAATGTTGCTTGCTAAGTATCAGCAAGAAGAATTTAGGTATAAGCTTAAGGATGAAAAAGATCAATCTCATATGAATACTGGGCTGCGCCGGCTGATGAACACCTTGAATCTTAAAGATCGGGACAGCCTGGGGACTGAAGAGCTGGCGATCAATAACCTGCTCTTTAAAGCGTGTCTGGCGGTGGGTAGAGCCAAAAAGATTAAGATAGTACCATCCTACGGCCTGAAAAAAAATAGAGCGGATTCAAAAGACCTATTAGGGGATATTGCCCAAGCATCACAAATTAGGATCCGGCAAATTATTTTAAAAGATAACTGGTGGAAAGAAGACAATGGAGCCCTGCTGGCCTATAAGGAAGCAGATGGCCAACCAGTAGCCTTGCTGCCTGTTTCACCAACCAAATATCGTTTATACGACCCGGCTGATGACAGTCAGGTGCTGGTAGATAGCCGAGTGGCGGAGACGATCAAGGCTCAGGCTTATACTTTTTATCGTCCGTTACCCGCCAAGGCTATTACAATAAAAGACTTGCTCCGGTTTTTAGCGGAGGGCATTTGGAAAGCAGACGCGATGACTGTAGTAGCGATGGGTATCCTGGGTGGCTTGTTGGGGATGCTTACACCAGTGGTAACCGGGATAATCTTCGACCGGGTAATCCCAGATGGTGAAAGACTGCTATTGACCCAAATCGGGTTTTTACTGATGGCAATTGCCCTGACTACCTTTGCCTTTAATCTAACCCGGGGTTTTGCGATGCACCGGATCGAAGGGAAAGCGGAAGCGGACCTGCAAGCCGCTGTATGGGACCGGTTAATTAGTTTGCCTGTGCCCTTTTTTAAGGACTATACTGCCGGCGAATTAGCCGGTCGGGCAATGGGCATCAGCCAGATTAGAAGCATTTTATCCGGTGCAGTGGCCAATACCATGATTTCCGGTATCTTTTCGATATTCTATTTTATTCTGTTGTTTTATTACAGTTGGAAACTAGCACTTATTTGTACCCTGATTGTGCTTGTTGTCGTGGCGATATCGCTCCTGTTTGGCTACTTGCAAATCCGCTATGAACGACAATTAGTCGATTTAAACAACATGCTGGCGGGGAAAGTTTTTGGCCTGTTAAGCGGGGTTAGCAAAATAAAAACCTCGGGTGCCGAAAAAAGAGCTTTTAATATTTGGGCGCAGGATTTTGGTCAAGTCAGAGATATTACCTATCGCAAAGAGAACCTAGGCAATAAAATGGCAGTTTTTAATTCGACGGTCAAGATTATTGCCACGGGGATTATCTTTTTTGCCATGATGAAAATGCAAGGGATAAACTTGGGTGCTGGCAAATTTATTGCTTTTAACTCAGCATTCGGCAGCTTTTTAGGGGCAATGTTAGAGATATCCGGCGTTGTCCTGCAGCTCAATGTCATTAAACCGCTATACGAAAGGACCAGGCCGATTTTAGAAGCCTTGCCGGAGTACGATCAGCAAAAAGTTGATCCTGGTGAAATTGAAGGCAATATCGAAGTTAGTCATGTTAATTTCCGTTATCAGCCCGACGGTCCCTTGATCCTGAATGACGTGGTGCTAGAGATAAAAAAAGGTGACTATGTGGGTATTGTTGGTCCGTCCGGGAGTGGCAAATCTACCCTGTTTAGATTACTGCTCGGCTTTGAAAAACCAGAATCAGGGCAAATCTATTATGATCAGCAGGATTTAGAGAATGTGGATATTCGGGCTATTCGTCGCCAGTTAGGCGTGGTTTTGCAAAACGGACAATTAATGGCCGGCAGCATCTTTGATAACATCGTGGCGGCCAACCCCGGCTTAACGCTTAGTGATGCCTGGGAAGCGGCCCGGATGGCCGGAATGGAAGAGGACATTAAAAACATGCCCATGGGCATGCACACCATGATCAGTGAAGCTGGCAGCACCCTATCAGGCGGCCAAAAGCAAAGGCTGCTCATTGCCCGAGCCATCATATCTCGACCGAAAATCCTTTATTTTGATGAAGCAACTAGTGCCTTGGATAATAAAACCCAAAAGGTAGTCAGCGAGAGCCTGGCTAAATTAGGCGCGACGCGGGTCGTAATTGCTCACCGGTTAAGCACAATTGTCAATTGCAACAAGATAATTGTGATGGAGCGGGGACGAATAGTAGAGCAGGGGGGCTACCAAGAACTGTATGAAAAGGGCGGCCTTTTTACGCAGCTAGTTAACCGACAGTTGGCTTAGCCCTAAAGACTGTTGGGCGACTTCTTAAGGATTGGGGTGGAATCTGAGTGATCGACAGTATTCTAGTGCCGATGCAGACCGGGCAAACAGATGTTATGTCCGCGGTTTATATCGAATACTATAAAAAGTTATACAAATATATTCTTTATCGCGTCGGCGATCATAACGTAGCCGAAGATCTGGTTAGTGAAGTATTTGAAAAAATGTTGACTAATTATTCCACCTATGATGATCAAAAGTCCAAATTCAGTACTTGGCTGTTCGCAATTGCTCATAATACAGTTATTAACTATTACAAAAAAAGCCAACGCAGGTATACTTTGGGATTAATTAACTGTGAAAAAATAGAGTCAAAATACCAATTGGAGGACCTGATTATTGATAAAGAATTAAAAGAGACCCTCCTGCGGGCAATCATGGCTCTAGATGAGCGGCAGCAAAATATAATAGCTTTTAAATTTGGGGCTCGTCTGACCAATCGGGAAATTGCTAAGATCCTGAATTTAACGGAAAGCAATGTTGGAACTATTATATATCGGTCATTAAAACGTTTAAAAGATATCCTGAAGGAACAAGGGGTCATCTATTAGTCTAACTGGATAAAGAGGTGGTTAAAGATGCTGGAAAACAATGGCTTAGAGGCATTTATTTCAGACCTTGACAAAATCATATTCGGGGAGCCGATCGACCCCTCGGAATACGAGCAGTATGATACGGAACACAAAGAATTGCTATACCTGGCCCAGTTGCTGGCGCAGGCAGATTATACCCCGGAAACCAGGGGCGCGAGGGAAAGGTTATGGTCAAAGATGCACAAAAACGGGGAACTGGAAGACGATGACCTTGATCTGGTGGCCGGCGGGGTTAATTTGCATGAACTGTTTGAAAAAATAATTAAAAGGAAAGATATTTAGTTGGGTGTTTTTGCGGCAATGGATTGTTTTATCAGCTGACGGGGTCGATTTGTTATCGATAAGAAAAATCTCTGGAAACGCGAGATTAATGTGATACTTGATGGCTTCGGTTGTATTAGTAGTTGAAAAAAAATGAGGTATATGCCATGCCCAGTGCACAGTTATTATTTTTAAAAGACAATCAGTTTAATTATAGTGAAATCTTGGCCTGGGATGATATCCCTCTGCCAGATGAACCGTTTGTCGATGCTTGGCAAGAGTATATCCAGGATATTGCCCGCCAAGGTGCCTTGGATGCTTTGAGCAAAAGACTGGTTCAACTTCAGTTCCCCATTCAAGCGGGTATGAGCACTAATCCCAATTACCTGCTAGCCACGAGAAGAGGTTTACCTACCACTACCATGCCGGAAGCGACCGGCACCCAGTTTGAGGATCCATCCAATTTAAAAGTATACCTTCATCAGACTTTAGCCGGGCGAATTCCGGTAATTGAAACGAGCAATAGATCTGATTTTGAAACCCTGGTGCGGGTGTTTTCCCGCCGTAACGAACCGGTGCCTATCCCAGCCTCAATGGGTGCTTGTATGATTAAGGGCTATAACAATTGGGACCGGGTAGCTAAATACAAACAGCAGCAGGCAGAAAATTTTGATTTTAATCAAATGAAAGGACAAAAACATCTCTATCAGGACGTATTCTTAATTTTGACGGACAATGGCTATAGCGGGGTGCCGGCAGAAATGTTAGGGTTAGCTGAGGATGAGTGGCGCAGGCTATCAATGATAATTCGCCGGGAGCACGAAGCAACCCATTATTTTACCCTGCGTTGCCTAGGCTCCGCCAGGAACCATTTATTAGATGAATTTATCGCTGATTACATGGGCATTGTTGCTGCCGCCGGCCGATATCGAGCTGATTGGTTTCTCTGCTTTATGGGTCTGGAAAAGTACCCGGCTTTTCGGTCTGGGGGCCGGCTGACAAATTATCTAAATAACGTCGAGCTATCTGAGCCAGCCTTTGAATTATTAAAAACATATGTGAAGCAGGCGGCGGAGAATTTAGAAAGAATTGGCCAGAAGTATGATGATCAGGTTTACACGGCGCGAGGAAAATATGAAATGCTCCTACGCTTAACCAAAACAAATTTAATGGAGTTAGCCGCTGCAGACGCCGAGGAAAGAATTTTTGGTTACTAGGGATCAAGTGGGATAAATTCTAGCAAGCGGTTTGCTGGCTAAACATTTGGAAAGGAGGGGGTAACGCTTCCCAAGTGAAGATTAGACAAAAGTGCAGATAGAATGCGGGACAGATATCGATGCGTGCATTGGTATCTGTCTTGACCAAAAATGATGGGTGATCCCTTGATTAAGCAGCCCTTAGCTTCTGTCTATTATCGGGAAAAATAATGCTTAATGAGGTAAATTAACATGGAAGGCAATGTAAAACGGTATCTTGACAGCATTGGCCCAAGTTTGCCGGCAGAGATTATTTCTCTGGAAACCAAACGAAAAATTGATAAAATGGCTGTTCTGTTCAGTGATTTTGCCGCCAGCGAATATATCATGGAAACCAACCTTAATTCGGCGGTTGCCGAGGCAGATTTTTCGTTTCGGATTCTTACGTCAGAAAAGGACTGTTTAATGAAGGGATTTAATAGTTTTAGTATCTCTGGCCTGGCGACTGACGCAACCTGGATGAAGGTGATTGACTTTGTGCACTTCTGGCCACCGGATATCCCGGATATTTGGCTGGAAATGGATTACGGAGAGTTTGCCAAGGACGTACCGCAGCCCTGTTTTTTCTTTAACGCTACCCAAATCAAAGAAGGTACCGAAATAAATAACGACCTGTTGCATAGTTCATTAAGCCGGTTGCTGGATTCTAGCCAGTTAGCGACAATATGGCCAAACTTGACCGAGATTATTCATCAACTACCGCCAGAAGTTGGTCTATTCCAAATAGGCACCATGCTCGCCCGCCATCAAGACCGGGTTAGGGTTTTTACCGCTGAACTAACTCAGGAGCAGACGTTAGCCTACCTGGCCAGGATTAATTGGCCGGGTGATTTTCCAAAACTGGAGCAGTTGTTTAATCTGGTGCATCCCCATAGTGATGGTCAGTATATCGTGGATTTTGATGTAACGAGGCAGGGGATATCGGAAAAAATCGGGATAAATTTTGGCCTGGCCAAAAAACAAGAATTGCCCGCCTTTTTAGCGAATTTAACTCGGCACGGATTATGCAATGAGGTTAAACAACAGGGCGTTTTAGCCTGGTCAGGCAGCAAAGGGTGTTTTTTAGGGCCAGCGTATGGTTTCTCGGCTCTGGTAAAAGATATATCTCACTTTAAAATGAGTCTTATCCCTGAGGAAAGTGTGATGATGAAGGCTTATCTCCGGATAATGGGTATCTACTTAAAAGAATTATTCACAACCAGGACTGCTGGCAAATTGTAATGCTAAGCCAGGGAGGCTAAGATAGCTAAGATGAACCAACCGGCTTATAAAGAAATGCAACAGATTATAAAGCAGGTAGCTCGAGAGGCGATGCTAGATAAAAGCTACCGCGAGCTATGTTTAACTGACAGTCGGACCGCCCTCCAAATCATTATCGATAAAACCAATAGCACGATAGAAGTGCCGGACAATATCTTTTTTCAGGAAGAAGATGGGGAAAGCCTTGACAGTAATGGCATAGTTTACATTTTACCTCCATTTCTTAAACCATCGTGGCTTTTGAATTCATAGATCCAAGAGTTAGGCAAAGATGGTTCTTAAAAGCAAGGTCCTGGTCCCTTGCTTATAAGAAATAAATCCGGATGCGCTGGTAAACATGTAAAAAGGAGGCGGTATAACTTACCGGTAAAGAGTTTAACTCATCGCGAACAAGGTGGTTAGATCTAGGTGCCAATTAAAACTGTTTTAAAATAATTTATTAAATTAAAAGGAGGATGTATGCTAATGGAGCAAAAATTAATTCAATTACAAGCTAAGTTAGAGGCCGATACCGGTTTATTAGAAAAGTTATTTTCTTTGGAAAGCCCCGTAGAGGTGCAAAATTTCTTAAAAGATCAAGGTCTGGACTTCACCCTGGAGGAAATCAATGTTGTCAGAGAGGCACTGGTTAAGGTTTTGGAAAAAGGTGGCGGTGAGCTTTCCGATGAGGATCTAGAGAATGTTGCCGGTGGATCTATAACCGTAGCGGCTGTTGTAGGGATTGTTGGAGCAATTGGTGGGCTTGTTGGTGCCCTAGGAGGAGTCGTGGACCTAGCAGTTCGATCAAGATGGTAGAGTTTATGTAATGATCGGTGGAGAAGAGATAGGAGCCCAATAAGCAACTATTTAGAAGCCATGAATCAGATGAGTGTATTGAGGTTCATGGCTTTCCTCCAACCTTGTGTTGTTCAAATTAACTTATGCTTGGATGATCCGATTATTTACCCAAAAATAAGTTGAAACTTAACAATTGTAACGGTAGCAAAAACAATATATTAAAACTAATCAAAGAGGATGTTTGACCATAGAAGAAAAATTAACGCAATTAAAAACTAAGCTAGAGGCGGGATAAGAGCCTGGCAGAAAAGTTATTTGCTCTGGAAACCCCCGAAGAGGTACAAAGTTTCTTAAAAGGTGAAGGTCTGGAATTCAGCCTGGAAGAAATCAATACTGTAAGAGAGGCACTGGTTAAGTTTTGGAAAAAGGTGGCGGTGAGCTTTCCGAGGCGGATCTAGAAAATGTTGCTGGTGGATCACAACTACTGATAAACCCGGATTTGTTAGAGATAAAGATAAATATACCAATACTCCCAACAAGATGGTAGAGTTTGAAAATTAATCAAAGGGATGCTTGACTACGGAAGAAAGAATAACTCAATTAAAAACCAAGTTCGATGCTAACTTATGCTTAACGGATTAGTAATTCTGATTTTAAATTAGGGGGTTATATTATGGAAGAAAAAATTTTGTCGACTTTGGAGCTAAACGAAGTGATTGCCCAAAAAGCCAGGGAAAATGAGGAATTTCGCTTGGCTCTCTTAAATGATCCCAAGGCAGCCATCGCAAAGGAATTTGGAGTTTTGTTGCCAGATAACACCAAAGTAGAGGTTCACGTGGAAAGCCCGAGAGTATTGCACTTAATAATCCCAGCCGGTAATGCCGATGAGTTGACTGATGACCAGTTGGAAGACGTTGCGGGCGGGGCACTTACAGATCTGCTGAAACTTATAGATCCTGGGAAAATGGTGATAGTGGCCTATGGAGTACCGTACCCTGGAGGCTCAGGCTGGAAATGGCCTTTTTAAATTATAAATAAGCCGACTGGGTTATATTTAGAAGCCATGAATCGGGTGAGGTAGTTCATGACTTTACTCTAATTATGCGTGTTGTTGATGTTAACTTATGCTTAATGGATTAATAATTCTAATTTTAAATTAGGCGGTTATATCATGGAAGAGAAAATTTTGTCGACTTTGGAGCTTAACGAACTGATTGTCAAAAAAGCCAGGGAAAATGAGGAATTTCGCTTGGCTCTCTTACATGATCCCAAGTTAGCTATCGCAAAGGAATTTGGAGTGGTGTTTCCAGATAACACCAAGGTAGAGGTTCACGTGGAAAGCCCGAGAGTATTGCACTTAATAATCCCAGCTGGTAATGCCGATGAGTTGACTGATGACCAGTTGGAAGACGTTGCGGGCGGAGCACTTCAAGATCTGGCGAATCTAGATCTGATGAAAAAATATGATGATTTTGGGAGACAACAGATGATAATTACCAATTTAGTATCGCACCCTGGAGGCTCAGGGTGGAAATGGCCTTTTAGATAAGCGAGTTGGGTTTTAACTCATGAAGATGATTAATAAACCGATAAGCGCGGTTTGGGAAATAACGATGGGCTGTAACATGCGGTGCAAGCACTGCGGCTCCAGCTGCCATGATGCTCTCCCTGGCGAGCTAAGCACCGACGAAGCCCTCCAATTATGTGATGACCTCGGGGAACTTGGAGTCGAATGGGTCACCCTATCGGGTGGCGAGCCGACCACCCGCAAGGATTGGCATTTAATTGCCGAGCGGTTAACCCAAAACGGCGTGATTCCCAACCTGATTACGAACGGTTGGCTCTTTAACGAAGAGATTCTTGACAAAGCGGTTAAAGCGGGCGTGGGGACGATTGCCTTCAGCTTGGATGGCTTGCAAGAAAACCATGATTTCCTGCGCCGAGAAGGTTCATACCAGAGAATCATGCGGGCCATTGAGTTATGCCGGCAGCGGAACCAGGCAGTAACTGCCATCACCACAATCAACAGGCTGAACCTGGGTGAGCTAAAGGAGATGAAACAAGAACTGGTCAGTCGGGGGGTCAAACAATGGCAGGTTCAGATGGGATTCCCCATGGGAAACATGGCTGATCACCGCAGTTTGGTCATTGGGCCCGCTGATGTCGATCTGGTAATTGATTTGGCTTACCAGTGCCTGCTGGATTCTTCGATCGAAGTGATGCTGGGTGACTGTATCGGCTACTATAACTTGAAAGAGATCGAAGTATTTAAAAAAAGGTGCGGGGGTACGTACCCCCGGCAGGGCTGCACGGCTGGCAAATACACTTTTGGCATTTTGCATAACGGTGACATATTGGGTTGCACTTCTATCCGGGATAAGGAGTTTATTGAAGGTAATATTCGAAATACCTCGCTAAAAGTAATCTGGGAAAACCCGAATAGCTTTGCCTGGAACCGCAACCTCAAGAAAGAGGATCTGACCGGTTTTTGCCAAAAATGTCGGTTCGGAGACCGTTGTCTGGGCGGGTGTTCAAACACAAAACTGACCACCGGGGGAAGCATCTACGCCGAAAACCAGTATTGTTCCTATAATTATGCTTACAAACAGAGAATCAAGCTGTTTGAAAAAAAACAATCGGTTGAGGAACTTTACGTCATGGCCCACAACTATGCACAAAAAGGCTACTGGCAATTGGCGGAATCTGCCCTGCAAGTTGCCCTGCGGCGGAATGGTGCAGACAATGACCTTGATCTATTAAACCTTTACGGATACGTTTGTTTTAGACTCGGCAATTATCGGGTTGCACTGGAAGCCAATGAAAAAGTGCTGCAAAGGGAGCCCGACGCTGTTTACGCCCTGAAAGGCAAGGGACTTTGCCTCCATCGCCTGGGTCACTCAGAAGAGGGAATAGACCTCCTGAAAAAAGCAGTGTCTTTGACTGACGCCAGTTTTATGGATCCGTATTTAGATCTGGCAATTGTCCTGGCTGAAATTGGTCGTCAGGATGAAGCCATTTCGGTAATTGAAACGGGACGTCAAAAATCGGCGGAATTTATCGGGCAAAGTCAAGCCTTATATCAACAATTACTAGGATAAATGATAAATGAATCGTTGGTGAGAGTGGTCGTTGGTGATAGTTATTGACAGTGTGCTGTGAATGGCGATTGCTGACGTCCCACCACTCACTAAGCGGCATTGAAACATAATTAATTTCCAGAGAGTTTGATTGATATCCAACAGATTATAAACAAGTAATATGTCAAGTTATATGTTAATTAATTAGACAAAAAAGGAGTGGAAGCGTGACAAAGACGCTGACTGTTCCTTTATACATAATAGAGGAGCATCATGAAGCTTTTTTTATATGGCATTATGGATATTTTAAGGGACTGATAAACCCTTTTGGCAATACAGTACTCCATGTTGATTCCCATGAGGACCTGGTTCTGCCCCGGCTGAATTCATCAATTGACGAATTGGCAGATGATCTGGGTAAAATATACGCCTATGGCTATCGAGGAACTCGGGATAGCCAGTTTTCTGATACCGTTAATTTACAAAGGCCTTATTAATAACTATACTTTCTTGGGCCGGCATGATGGCTACAGCGGTCAGAGAAGCAACCGCTATGTGGCCTCTTACAAATCAGAAGGCAAGTTCTTTAAAACCGGACCGGTCAATGATTTCTTGCGCTTACAATTGCAGTCAACGGAAAACCCGTGGGGCAACTATTCGTTTTTTAGTTATCAGGAAATTGGTTTAACCAGCAGGTTTGTCACGAGTCAGCCCTTAATCTTAGATATAGACTTGGATTATTTTTCTTGTGATAATTCCTTATCCTCTGCGCAACCAGAGATAGAGATTACTGAAGAGGCCTATTTATCCTTTATCAATAACAGATATCATCCCTTTAGAATTATGCCGGTTGCTGCATTATCGACAAAAAAAGTAGCCGATCGCTATTATTTGCGCTATAATGAGTGGCAAGAACTACCTGATTTGAAAAAAGTTTCATTCGACGTGATTGACAGAAGGATTAATCGATTTATTAGCTTCTTGAAACAAAACAATGTCAAACCAAGATTGATCGATATATGCCGCTCTCGTCTTTCCGGGTACACTCCGATTGATCAATGGCAGTACATAGAAGATAGGCTAATTGCCGGCCTAAGTGAAATTTACAACTTAGAAATCTGTCATATTAGTGAATTTGAAAAATCTTATGGAGGACAAGATGTTAGCAGCCATTACTGAATTTATTGAACAGGGGGAACTGATTACTCAATCGGACCGTAAGCGACATCAATATGTAATTAGGAGCCTTGATAAAAATGATTTAGCGGCAATAATGCAGTTGCAAACGAATGTTTTGTCAAGGATAGCTAAGAAAGAGTATTGTGTGCCTATTTTGGCGGAAGAAATTTTGTTTATGCTGGAAGGTAATGGGGATGCTGTCGGTTTATTTATGCAGGATAAGTTGTATGCAGCTTGTTTTTTGTTGTTTAATGTTCCATACGAGATTAATATGGCTCGGGAGCTTAGTTTTTCGGATGAAGAATTAACCCTGGTGTCGCAGCTAGAATTATCGTTGGTACATTTTGCCGTACGGGGGCATAGATTACAATGTAATTGGCCGGCATCTTGGTTCAGCGAGCCCAACAAAGGAAGAATTCCCGGTATGTATTCGCAACGGTTTCGCCTTATAATTACCCGAGTATTCAAACAGTGACAGCTTTAGGCTTGCAGATTGCGAAGTTAGGCAAAATGTATTATGGCTGGGACCGCTATATTGTGTATAAAGATTTTAGACAACCGATAAGATTAGATACCGCTAATCCAATCAGCGTGCCCAATACGGCTTTTGATGAGCAACTCCAATTATTAAATAAGGGTTATCGAGGCTTTTCCCAATTTAAGGACCAAGATGGTATTAAAATTATGTATGCTAAAATGATATCATAAACAATGTCTTGGGTTAGGGGAGTTTATTATGGCAGACTTCCAAAATAATAAGCAGAGGAAATTCATATTTCGCGCCGAACCAGGCTGTTTAAGGGTCTATAACTTAACAGATAATAAAGTCATTAAAATTAATGGACCTAATTTAGTTTTATTTGAACAATGGTTAAACAGTGGGGAAGATAACAACTTTATCACAACCCTCAAAGAAACCGGTTTACTTGATCTTAATCTGGCGGACCAGGAACGAGATGCTGTAAAGATATTGATTGATGAGTGTCGTCAGGTGGAAGCCCCTTTGCATGCTCTGCGGGCACCGGAGATCATGAACATAGAGTTAACTTCCCGCTGTCCGTTAAGGTGTCCTCAGTGCTATTGCGATTTGGACCGAGGGAAGGATATCCCTAAGGAGGTTGCCCTAAAATACATCAAGCAAGCAGCCCGTTTAAAAATACCGTTTATCAACTTAAGCGGCGGGGAAACCCTGGTTTATCCTTTTTTAACTGATCTGTTAAGGGCTATTCAGGCGGAAGGTTTGAACTCAGCGATTGCCATTAGCGGCTGGGGATTCGACTCTGCTAAACTTGAGGAATTAAAAGAGGCGGGCGTAGATGAGATCTATGTCTCTTTAAATGGCTCAACACCAGAGGTGAACGCGAAATCTCGCGCTGGCTACGAATTGGCCATCAAGGCGCTTAAGATATTACAAGCTGACCAACAAGTGCCCTATTTTATTAACTGGGTGGCTCGCAATGACAATGTCGAGGATTTCCCCAACTTAGTCAACTTAGCGAAAGAGGCGGGAGTTAAAGGGATAGTGATCTTAGAGTCAAAGCCAGATGCCGATTATGCTCTGCAAGCGGTTATCAGTAAAGAAAACTTTTTAAAACTCGCTCAGTACCTGAAGCAACACAAGCAGTCGGAATTACCGATCGCGGTTGAACCCTGCTTTTCGCCGCTGCGCGCGTATATTAATAACTACTACCTTTGGAATCGGAATACCGGGGTCAATAAAGGCTGTGGGGCTGGTCGCAACGCAATGGCCGTAGATGTGGACGGAAACTTAATCCCCTGTCGGCATTTATTATACCCTGAAAGATACGATACCATTGAAGATTACTGGTGGAACTCAACAGTACTGGATAAATTGCGGAGATATGAAGAAAACAAAGGTGAACCTTGTCGGAGCTGTTACTTAACGCAGAATTGCCTTTCGTGCCGCGCCGTAGCGGATAAGGTTGGCAAGAATCTTTTCAGTGGCAATAATTATTGTCCAGTGGGGGGCATCGAAAAATGAGAAAACTAATCCCGATTATCGCGCTGCTTACCTGTTTATTTTTAATCACCACCATGCCTGGTTTTGCCGTTGGGGATAACCAAACCAGAGTAGCAAGTGATAATTCGCCCGCTGCCAAAGCAGACGGCACAAAGTGGCGGATCGGTTATTGTGAGAGCGAATCATTTATTACCTATACGCGAACCTTGGCGGCTCTGGTCAAAGGCCTCCAGGAAATCGGCTGGATTAATAATTTAGAAGGGTTTGACCAGGTAGCGGCTAGCGATGATAGCCGGCGCATCTGGCAGTGGTTGGCCTCAAGAGAGGTTAGTCCTTATATTGAATTTGTTGATGATGCTTTCTATAATCTTCGTGATCCGGACTTTGAGGAGGCCGCGGTTATTACGCGACTTAAGAGTAATCGGGATATTGATCTCATGTTGGTGATGGGAGCCGCTGCCGGGATTCTATTAAGCAACTCAGAGCACGAGACCAATATTTTTATTTTTGCCGCCTCGAACGCTGTTCGCTCGGGTATTATTGAATCGGTTGAGGATTCAGGCAAAGATCATGTCTGGGCCCACATGGATGAGCAGCGCTTTGTCCGGCAAACGAGGGCGTTTTATGACATTGTGCAGTTCAAAAAGCTGGGTATGGTTTATGAAGACTCGGATAATGCCCGGGTATATTCAGCCGTCAATGAAGTGGAAAGCCTGGCCAAGGAAAAGGGGTTTGAAATAGTCCGTTATCATGTGCGAGAACCACGTCTTCCCGAGGAGTTCCCTCAGTATTATCAGGGAGTCCAGGCCGCCTACAATGAATTAGCCAAACAGGTTGATGCTGTTTTTGTGACCATTGCCTCGCTGGAAAGTACAAAGCTGCCAGAACTATTCCAACCCTTTTACGAGCGAAAAATACCAATTTTCTCTCAGTTAGGGAGCATTGAAGTGGAAAATGGAGCGTTGCTCACTATTTCAGTGATGGATGAAGTGAATATCGGACGTTTTGGGGCGGATAATATTGCCCAGTGCCTGAAAGGGGCTAAACCACGTCAGTTAGAACAATCTTTTCAAAGTGCCCCGAAAATAACCCTTAACGCTGAGGTGGCGAAAATGATCGACTTCAAACTGCCATTTGAACTGGTGGTTGTGCTTGATGAAGTTTACCAGACCATCGGAGCTCGATAAATATTTATTTAATTAGCGAAAGCGTGTGATACTTAGGGCACTGGCAAAAGGAAATGCAGAGCTTGCCGATGAAGAACTGGAAAATGTAGCTGGTGGATCAGCCTTTATTGACAAGTTTGTCTCAATGGGCCAATGTCTTTATGAGGGTACGGTTCGATTTATTAGTGCGTGGCAATGGTAGCCCAGACAAGCTGGTGGCGCAAAGCTATTAAAGGCCGAGGAACTTGATGGAATAATACTAGGATAGAGTTCTTTGAACCGAATGGTAATATGGTATTAAATTAATTTGCATTAAGAAGGCACTCGGGAGGACCTAGACAAACTCCCGGCTGTTTTCTTTTTTGCCTTTTTCTCGTTTATCCATAAAGAAAGGAACAGCAGGAAAAATAGCACACAATGTCGAAATGGCAAATCAATATTAGATTAAGCATTAAATACTGTATCAAACAGCAGCATTGGAGGAGAGAAAAGTGGCTTTACCCTTAGAGGGAATTCGAGTTCTGGATTTATCGCAGTTATTACCGGGGTCTTTATGTACACAGATCCTGGCTGACCTGGGAGCAGACGTGCTGAAGATAGAAAACACGAAGGGTGGAGATGGGTTCCGGTGGACCCCACCGCTGGTTAAGACCCTGGGCAGTTTTTTTCATGTGACTAATCGAAACAAAAGAGGGATGAAATTAAACCTGCGGGAACCGGCCGGTCGGGAGATTTTTCTGAAACTGGTTCCTGAGGCTGACGTGCTCCTGGACAACTTTCGGCCCGGGGGAATGAGGCGGATGGGCCTGGGTTACGATGACTTGAAACAGATCAACCCGCGACTCATCTACTGTTCACTAACCGGGTTTGGCCAGGATGGCCCCTATCGGGATCGAGCCGCGCATGACCTTAACTTTTTAAGTATCTCAGGGATTTTGGATCTGCTCGGGGAAAAGGGTGGCCGACCGATTGTGCCAGCTATCCAAATCGCCGGGGCTGGTGGCGGCAGCTTAAATGCGGCCCTAGGAATTTTAGCCGCCTTAATCAGGCGGGAACGGACCGGGGCCGGCCAGTACCTGGATGTCGCTATCCTGGATGGACTTGCCCCCTTTTTGGCCTTAACCATGTCGCAGTACCTGGCTGACGGACAGTTGACCCGCCGGGGAGAAAGCCTGGTGGGCGGTGGTTACGCTTTTTATAATGTCTATGAAACCGCCGATGGAAAATTCTTGGCTTTGGGTGCTCTGGAGGAAAAATTCTGGATCGAGTTCTGCAAAGCAGTTGGCCGGGAGGATTTAATTGAGGAGCAGTTTGCGCCGGCACCCCGCCAGGATGAACTGATCGAAGAGGTCCGCGCGATTATTCGGCAGAAGACCCGACAAGAGTGGGTGGACCTCCTTAGCCAGTATGATACCTGCTTTTCACCGGTGAATAACCTGGAAGAAGCTCTGCAGGATCCGCAGATTCAGCACCGCGGCCTTATGGTTCAAGGGACAGCACCCGGTTGACGGTGAAATCGGTCAAATGGCGTTCCCGATCAAGTTTTCTGCGGACCAGCCCGGGTGGCGTATGCCCCCGCCAAGTTATGGGGAGCATACGGAGGAGATCCTGAAAGAATTGGGCTACAGTGATGAGGAGATCGCAGACCTGGGGGCGCGAGGCATTATTTAGTATATTGAGGGATTTCTTTGAGATATTTGTCTATAAAGAAAAGGACGGTGCTTGGCGATGACTCAAGTCACTAGTAATCAGCCGATTAAGCAGCAGACTGCGAACTCGGCTCGGGGTGAACTCTTAATGATCGCGGTTACCCCCCATCCCCCGATTATGGTGCCGGAAGTGGGTCGAGGAGAAGACCGCCAAGTTGAACGGAGTCAAAAGGCGATGGCTCGACTCGGTCAAGAAATTAGAGCCCTCCAGCCGGATACTGTGATTTTTATCTCTCCCCATGGGCCGATTTTTCAAGATGGGATTGCCCTGGCGGGAACACCCTGGTTGCAAGGAGACCTGGGGCAGTTTAGAGCCAAGGAGGCAGCTTTTAAATATCCCAATGACCTGAATTTGGCTCAGGCGATTGCTGAGGAGGCAAAAAAAGCGGGTATTCTGACCGTTATCCTGGATGAACGTCTGGCAAAGCGGTATGGGGTGTCGGACCGCCTTGACCACGGGGTAATGGTGCCGCTTTACTTTCTCCAGGCAGAAGGGCTCAGGCCAGCAGTTGATTCGCCTCGGCATGATTCCAAACCAGAAGAAATCCGAACTGTTGCCCCGGCCAAACTGGTTGTGATGGCTTACGGCCTGTTGCCTTTTGAGGACCTGTATGCTTTTGGGTTGGTGATACGGCGCGCTGTGGAGCAGACTGGGCGGCGCGCAGTGCTGATTGCCAGTGGGGATTTGTCGCATCGGCTAACCCCGGCGGCCCCGGCTGGGTACCGACCGGAAGGGGAGGTATTTGATCGGCAGATTTGTGAGCTGACCGCCAAAGCGGATGTCCTGGGTCTGCTTAATCTACCCCTGGGATTAGCGGAACAGGCGGGGGAATGCGGACTGCGTTCTCTGATTATGGCCTGGGGAGCAGCTGATGGCCGCCAGGTAAACCCCGAGGTTTACAGTTACGAAGGTCCTTTTGGAGTGGGCTACATGATTGCCAATCTGGGCGTTGGCCAGGCTGATCCTTCCCGGCAACTGCTCGAACAGCTTAGGGAGCAGCGGGTCAAGGCAATCCAGGAACGCCGGCAGCAAGAGTCACCTTTAGTTCAATTGGCCCGGGCGAGTTTGGAAACTTACGTCCGCCAAGGGAAAAGATTAGAGCCTGGACCTGAGCTGAAACTTGAGGAACTGCAGCGGCCGGCCGGGGCGTTTGTCTCCATTAAGAAAGACGGCCAATTGCGTGGTTGCATTGGCACAATATCACCAGTTTATCCTACGCTGGCGCAGGAAATAATTGAAAACGCGATCAGTGCCGGAACCCGGGACCCGCGCTTTTTACCAATCGAAGAATCAGAACTGGATGACTTGGTTTACTCAGTCGATGTTTTGGGTGTCCCCGAAGCAGTTACCGGACTAGATGAGCTTGATCCGTCCCGTTATGGGGTGATTGTCAGTCATGGTTCACGCCGGGGTCTGCTGCTGCCGGATCTGGAGGGAATTGACACCGCTGAACAACAGGTCGCCATTGCCCGGCAGAAGGCGGGAATTGGCCCCGCAGAATCCGTAACCCTGGAGCGGTTTGAAGTTAAGCGGTTTACATAATTTCTACGGTCGCCAGGCAGCACATCCGAACATGAAAAACAACCCGACCTGAAAATTCAATCGCGCAGTGTGGGTAACGAAGGTCAGTGATCGGCGATTTACATTTATATATATATTCGTTATATATTATTTGCTCCAGTGCTCCAGTTTTATCTGTTGAACGAGTTTTCACACAAAAGTTAAACACAAGAGTTATATTTCAGAAAGAAAGCCAGGGAGATCAAGATGCGGGAAGCTCTCTACTATGAAGCTAGAACAGAGAATAAAGTTAAGTGTCTCTTGTGTCCCCGGGAGTGCCTGTTAGCCCCGGGAAAGGCGGGCGTCTGCCGGATCAGAGAAAATCGAGACGGTCGGTTATATACTCGGAACTATGGCCGAGCCTCAGCCTGTGCTTTGGATCCGATCGAGAAAAAACCACTGTATCATTTTCACCCAGGGAGCACCATTTTGTCCCTCGGGACATTTGGCTGTAATTTTGGCTGCCGGTTTTGTCAGAATTGGTCTATCGCGCAGGCTGAGCCTTCGACGATTAAGCTTCGCCCAGAACAAGTCATTCAAGCACTCCTGGAAGCGGCTGAACCCTACCGCTGTATTGGTTTAGCTTTTACCTATTCAGAGCCCCTGGTGTGGTATGAGTACGTGCAGGAGACAGCCGAGCAGGGGCAACGGGCCGGATTTAAAAACGTCCTGGTGACCAATGGCTTTATTCAGGAACAACCCTTAAAAGAACTGCTTCCTTTGATTGATGCGCTGAATATTGATGTCAAGGCTTTTACCAATGAATTCTACCGGCACTGGTGCCGGGGGAGCCTTAAACCGGTCTTGCGGACGGTTGAGTTGGCTGTAGTTCAGTGTCATGTCGAACTCACCACCCTGCTCATTCCGGGACTGAATGATTCAGCAGAGGAAATTAAGGACCTGGTTACCTGGGTAGCCGGTTTAAGCCCAGATATACCCCTGCACTTCTCCCGTTATTTCCCCAATTATCAACTGAATTTACCAGCCACCCCAGTATCAACCATGGAAAGGGCGTATGAAATCGCCCGGGAACAGCTTAACTATGTTTATCTAGGCAACCTCCCCGGGAACCAACGGAGCAACACCGCTTGTCCCCAGTGTTCGCAACTTCTGGTTGAACGCAACGGCTATCAGACCGAGGTAGTCGGGCTGTCTGGCCAGGCATGTGCCAACTGCGGTCAGTTAATTCCGATTATCAGATAAGCTCTCATGTTCTGATCGTGCTGCCAAGTAGGATAACGGCTCCTCTGATATACTCAGCTATACTCAGCCTCTCTCCGCATATTAAGCTCTCCGGACCCTACATCCCCCTTCGGACCGAACGCCAAGCGGCGGTTTAAATCACCAGCATTTCTTTTAATTCCCTTAAACCAACGGTACCAGAAAAAAAGGATATTTGTCGATATCGCTGAATAAGTATTGTTGGGGAGATACCCCTAGGGGGTGAGGGGATTGAAAATGAATTACAAAGAGCAGGCTCTCTGCGAACTACAAGCCATTGCCGACCAGATAATTGAAATAAGCCGAGCAATCCATCAGCAGCCAGAATTGGGGAATCAGGAGTTTTTCGCGGTTCAACTGATCACCGGTTGCTTGGAAAAGTACGGCTTTACGATAACCCGAGAGTTGGCCAGCCTGCCGACAGCTTTTGCCGCCGAATACCAGGGCAAACGGGGAGGACCAAAGATCGCTTTTTTGGCCGAATATGATGCCTTACCGGAACTGGGCCATGCCTGTGGCCATAATCTGATCGGAGCCGCCAGTCTAGGGGCCGGCCTGGTAGTGAGCCGCCTGCTGAGCGACATCGCGGGGACCGTTTTGGTGATTGGCACCCCGGCCGAGGAGACAAATGGAGCCAAGGTAACGCTAGTTGAAGCCGGGGTGTTTAACGAAATAGATGCTGCTTTAATGTTTCATCCGGGAGACTGTAATGCTGTGGAGGTTAGTTCCTTGGCCCTAGATGCGCTGGAATTTACCTTCAAAGGCAAGGCAGCTCACGCCTCGATCTGTTCCCAAGGAGGAGTAAACGCCTTAGAAGCAGTACTCTTGCTGTTCGGCGGAGTGAACGCTCTGCGGCAATACCTGGGTGATGAGGTGTTGATTCACGGAATTATTGCTGAGGGCGGGATCAGGGCGAATATTATCCCGGAACGGGCAGTAGCCCGCTTTTATATTCGCGCTCGGCAGCTCGACCAATTAGAAAGAGCGGTGGCCCGGGTTAAGGACTGTGCCCGGGGAGCAGCCACCATGACCGGCACCACAGTGGAGTGGCGAAACTACGAGTTTTCCTATAAAGGAATGATCAGTAATCCGACCCTGGTCAGTTTGTTTAAGAAAAACCTTCGGGATTTGGGGGTCAAGGATCTGGTTGGCCCACGGGAAACCCTAGGCTCGCTGGACATGGGGAACGTTAGTCAGGTGACGCCCAGCCTGCATCCCTACCTTTTATTAAAGCCCCGGTTGATTCCGCATACTCAAGAATTTGTTGAGGCAGCCGGGTCAAAGGCCGGGGAACAGGTTTTGCTATTGGCAGTAAAGGCTTTAGCTTGGACTGCCATCGATCTTTTGCTTAACCAGCAGTTAGTGGAAAAAGCCCGGCGTGAGTTAGAGCGAAAACTGGCGGCCCAAAGCCAGGTGGAATGGGGAGCAGCCTCGAGTTAGATATTAGGATTGGATGTTGGACGTAAGGCGTGAAGGTGTGCAGTGTGAGACGTGAGGAGTTAGGTGTTAGGCGTTAGGTGTGCGGGGTAAATTTGGGATGGTTTTTGACTCGGATGGTGCAAGTATTAAACTTATAGTAACAAGGTGAATTAAAATTGACGACCGGTCGGTTAACTCACCGGCTCTGAAAGTTATTAATTTATCTGAAGAAAGTATTAAAAATCTGGACAAGAAAATGTATAATAACTCGATAGGTAGTTTTAAACATTAAGGGAGTGAACTGGGTGATCAAAGTTGGGATTGTGGGCGACGGCTACACAGCGGAGGAACTCGTTCGCTTGTTGGCTCGTCATCCGGAAGCGGAAGTAATGGCGATTACCTCCCTATTAAATATAGGCCGGGGTTTTGATGAAGTATTTCCTAATCTTAAGCATTACACAAAAGTAACGTGTGAAAGCATGGACCTGCCATCATTTGTTGACCGCTGCGACGCGGTTATTGTTGCTTTGCCCCACGGTCAGGCAGTACCAGTAGTTAAAGAGGTGGTCGCTCAGGGCAAAAAAGTTGTTGACCTGGGTGCGGATTTCCGGTTTAAGCAGGTGGACGTCTATGAGAGTTGGTACAATGTCAAGCATGAAGCCCCTGATTTATTAAAAGAGGCAGTCTACGGAATTCCGGAACTGTATGGTGATCAGGTCCGCAATGCGCGAATCGTCGCCAATCCCGGCTGCTTTCCAACTAGTGCCATTTTAGGACTGGCTCCGGCCTTAAAGGCCGGCCTTTTAGATACCCGGACCTTGATTGTTGATGCGAAGACCGGCGTTTCTGGTGCAGGAAGAACCCCTGGCCCAAACAATCTGTTTTGTGAAGCGAACGAAAACGTTAAAGCCTATAATGTGTGTACCCATCGGCATTCCCCGGAAATTGAACAGGTTTTCTCCTGGTTAGCCGGCCAAGAAGCGATAATTTCTTTCACGCCTCATTTGATTCCGATGTCGCGGGGAATTTTAAGCACCATCTATGGGTCCCTGATCCGGTCGATTACCCGGGACGAGATTCAGTCAATTTACGAAGAGTTTTATCGGGATTGTTTCTTTGTGCGGGTGCAGCCGGCCGGTCAGTTGCCGCTGACCCGGGCGGTTTATACTTCAAACCACTGTGATATTGGGCTGGTAATTGACGAAAGGACTAACCGCCTGGTGGTAATATCCGCCATTGATAACCTGGTCAAAGGGGCCTCAGGCCAAGCCATTCAAAACCTGAACCTGATGTTTGGCCTGCCGGAGACCTGCGGTCTGGAAGCGGCGGGTTTGTTGCCGTGAGGCGTGAGATATGAGGTGTGAAGACGTAAGGCGTGGGGTGTGAGGTGTGAGGTGAGCAGTTATTTAAGCCCGCATTAGTACGTTAGTTAATACACTTTTTAACCACTCACGCCTGCTAGGTACAACCGCGGGCGATAAGGGCGAGCATGTTTGTCATTGTTATCAATATGATCATTATTCGTTTATCGTGGTGCGGTCAGCGGATGATAGCACTGGACCTGACCGAATTTAAAACACAAGCATTAAAGATATGTTAATGAAAGGTAAACGGTGATTAACCCATGAGTATCAAACACGAGATAAAAGGCCTGGAAATTGTTCCCGGTGGAATTACTGCTCCCCGGGGCTTTCAGGCTGCAGCGGCGGCGGCGGAAATCCGCTATCCGGATCGGCCGGACTTAGCCTTGATCTGCTCAGAAGTACCGGCTGTAGCTGCCGCGGTTTATACCCGGAATAAGGTGCAGGCCGCCCCATTGATCGTTAGCCGGGAGCACCTGGCTAATGGCCAGGCTCAGGCAGTGGTCATCAATGCCGGTATTGCCAATGCCGCCACCGGTCAGCAAGGGCTGGCGGATGCCCGGCAAATGGCTTATCTGACGGCGGAGGCCCTACAGATCGCCCCAGAGAATGTGGTCGTCGCTTCAACCGGCGTGATCGGCCAATTATTGCCCATGGAGCGGGTGGAAAAAGGCATCCGGCAGGCGGCAACTCAATTGAGCCCAGCCGGTGGGGCTGAGGCTGCTCAAGCGATTATGACCACGGATACCCGGCGTAAGGAGGTCGCAGTTAAACTGCATATTAGCGGCTGCCCGGTAACGATTGGCGGTATGGCCAAGGGTTCCGGGATGGTTCATCCGGATATGGCGACTATGTTAGGCTTTATTACGACTGACGCCGCCATTGAGCCGGGAGTTTTACAACAAGCCCTAAAGGCATCGATTGACCGGTCGTTTAACCTGGTGACAGTGGATGGGGATACCAGTACCAATGACATGGTTTTATTGCTCGCCAATGGCCGGGCAAACAATCCACGCATAGCCGGTGCAGGGCCGGACCTGGCCGCTTTCCAGGCCGGCCTTGATTATATAACCGTATATCTGGCCAAAGAGATTGCCCGGGATGGTGAAGGGGCTACCCGATTAATAGAAGTGAGAGTTATAAACGCTCCGTCCCTAGATGATGGCAAAAAGGCGGCTCGGGCGATTGCTGGTTCTAGTTTGGTTAAGTCCGCCGTCTTTGGTCGGGACGCCAACTGGGGCAGAATCCTGGCAGCCCTTGGGTATTCAGGGGCCGATTTTGAGCCGCAGCAGGTTGATATTTACCTCGGCGAAGTTTTGGTCGCTCGTGACGGAGCCGGCCTAGCTTTTGATGAGGAACTGGCCCGTCAAGTGCTGGAACAGGAAACGGTGGTTATCACCGTGGACCTGAAAGCCGGTCCGGCAGCAGTCACCGCTTGGGGTTGTGACTTAACTTTTGACTACGTTAAGATAAATGCCAGTTACCGAAGTTAAAACTATTATAAGTTGCAGATTGTGTTTTAGAAACCAGGTTAACGCTCACTGGTTTTAAGCTCACTGCTTGAAGCCTGTTATTTTTTCAATAACACTGGAAATTAATTACAGGCTGAAAGGGAGGTAAGTAACCGTGCTAACAGCGATTGAAAAGGCTGGCATTCTAGTCGAGGCATTGCCCTATATCAGAAAGTTTTTTGGTAAAACTATCGTTATCAAATATGGCGGGCACGCCATGACTGATGAAAAACTAAAGCAGGCCGTCATGACGGATGTCATTCTGATGAAGTATGTCGGGATAAACCCAGTAATTGTCCATGGCGGAGGACCAGAGATTAATCATCTCCTTGATCGGTTAGGCATGAAGTCGTCCTTTATCCAGGGTCTTCGGGTGACTGACCGGGAGACCATGGAAATAGTGGAGATGGTTCTAGTAGGTAAGGTTAATAAGGAAATAGTATCTTTGCTTAATCAAAACGGCGGCAAGGCAGTCGGGCTGAGCGGCAAGGATGGGCAACTGATTGAGGCCCAAAAGAAGTTTTTAACTCCGTTTAATGGTGAGGAAGACCAGATTTATGAACTGGGGTTTGTCGGCGAAGTGGCCCGCATCAATCCAGAGATAATTGAAACCGTAGTGGAAAAGGGTTACATTCCGGTCGTTGCCCCGGTCGGGGTGGGCGCGGATGGCGAAAGCTATAACATCAACGCCGATTATGTAGCCGGGGCCATCGCCGCCGCCCTTCAGGCAGATAAATTGATCCTGTTAACTGACGTGGAAGGAATTTACGGAAAGTTTGGCGATGCCTCCACGCTTTATTCGTCAGTTCGATTAACGGAAATACCCGGCTTAATTAATGAAGGGGTAATTTCCGGAGGAATGATTCCGAAAGTCCAGTGTTGTACCCAGGCAATCCAGGGAGGTGTTTCTACCGCCCATATCCTCGATGGCCGCATTTTCCATTCAATCCTGCTGGAGATTTTTACGGATCAGGGAATCGGCACCATGGTGGTGCGGTAGGTTGATATACCAAGATCAATAAAGAGGAAGGGGTTTTGCTAATGTCAGAAGTTAAACTTTATCCAAGCTTTCAGGGACGCGACTTTATTTGTATGGCTGATTATACCCAGGAAGAGATCTACCAGATCTTTGAAGTCGCTCAGTCACTTAAGGAAAAACAGCGGCGACGCGAACCCCATCCTTTGTTAGCCGGTAAGACGATGGGGATGATCTTTACCAAAAGTTCAACGCGGACCCGGGTCTCTTTTGAGGTCGGTATCTACCAATTAGGGGGATACGGACTTTTTCTCAGTGCTAATGATATTCAACTAGGGCGGGGTGAGACCATTCATGATACCGCCAAGACCCTGTCGCGCTATCTGGATGGGATTATGATCCGTACTTTTGCCCATCAAGATGTGCTTGATCTAGCTAAATACGCTTCGATTCCAGTCATTAACGGATTAACGGACTTGCTGCACCCTTGTCAAATCATGGGTGACTTTTTGACGATCTTGGAAAAGAAGGGACAACTCCAAGGTTTGAAATTAGCTTTTATTGGCGATGGAAATAATATCGCTCATTCCCTGCTGATCGGTGGAGCCAAGGTGGGCATGGACGTGGTCATTGCCTGTCCGGTGAGTTATGAACCGGATTCGGCCATTTATCAACAGGCCAGTGCTATTGCCGGAACGACCGGAGCTCGGTTGCAAGTGGTCCATGACCCACGGGAAGCCGTCGTCGGGGCCGATGTTGTTTACACAGATGTTTGGGCCAGTATGGGGCAGGAAAAGGAAAGAGACAAGCGGATTCAGGATTTTGCTGGTTACTGCGTTGATGCCCAGTTATTAAAACTGGCTAAAGCGGAAGCGATTGTGATGCACTGTCTGCCCGCTCACCGGGGAGAAGAGATTACGGATGAGGTCATGGATGGGCCACAATCAGTTGTTTTTGATGAAGCAGAAAATCGCTTGCATATTCAAAAGGCGATCATGGCTTTGGTGATGGCTTCATAACTCAAATGAAATGAATTAGTTATTTAGTGCTCTGTATTCATAATTCATCATCGTTTTTAACTAAAAATACTTGTGAAAATAGCTAGGTAGTTTTAATATTGAGAAGGGGTTAGTCTTAGCCGAGAGAGATGGAGAGTATTTGGGCGATAATGGAAAAAAATCAAACCTTTTGTTTGACAGGTATCCAGTTAAAGACTAAAATTAGGTCGATATTGATAGCGGCGATTTTCGACAGACGGATGTTGATTTTCGCAAATTAATTTAAATGGTAGCTTAAGAATGCAGGAGGCGAATTAGATTTGGCTCGAAGAAAGGTCTTAATCATGGGGGCCGCCGGTCGCGATTTTCACAACTTTAATGTGTTTTTTCGGGGTAATGCGGATTATGAAGTGGTTGCTTTTACCGCCACCCAAATCCCGGATATTGAAGGTCGGGTTTATCCGAAAGAGTTAAGTGGGGAGCTTTATCCCGAGGGGATTCCCATCTATGCCGAGGAAGAACTAGTTTCTTTAATCAAGAAGCTTCAGGTAGATGAGGTAGTGTTTGCCTATAGTGATGTCACCCACGAATACGTTATGCATAAGGCTTCGACGGTCCTAGCCGCTGGTGCTGATTACCGCTTGATGGGGCCGCAATCGACCATGCTTAAATCCACTAAACCCATCGTGGCGGTCACGGCCGTGCGGACCGGCAGCGGTAAGAGCCAGACGACCCGTAAGGTCTGTGATACCTTAAAAGCCATGGGGAAAAAAGTAGTGGCGGTTCGGCATCCAATGCCCTATGGAGATTTAACCAAGCAAATTTGTCAGCGGTTTGCCACCTATGCTGACTTGGACCATTATGAATGCACCATTGAAGAGCGGGAAGAATACGAACCCCATCTTGATCGGGGCGTTGTTGTCTACGCCGGGGTAGATTATGAAAAAATTCTCCGGGAAGCGGAAAAGGAAGCCGATGTAGTCGTCTGGGATGGAGGAAATAACGACATCCCGTTTTTTGCCCCGGACATTCATATCGCCGTTGTTGACCCGCACCGACCAGGGCATGAACTAGCCTATCATCCAGGAGAAACCAATCTCCGGATGGCTGGAGTAATAATCATTAACAAGATGGAGACTGCCTCACCCGAAGGAATTGATATAGTCCGTAAGAGCATTGAAGAAGCTAACCCGGAAGCACTGATCATTGAAGCTGCCTCACCAATCTTTACTGAAGAACCTCAGAAGATTAAAGGTAAGCGAGTACTGGTCATTGAAGATGGCCCTACCTTGACGCATGGTGAAATGACTTACGGGGCCGGAGTAATTGCGGCTAAGCGATTTGGGGCCGCCGAAATAATTGATCCCCGACCCTATGCGGTCGAATCAATTAAGGAAACTTACCGCAAGTATCCCAATATCGGAATTTTGCTGCCGGCGATGGGCTATGGAGCCAAGCAGATTCATGATCTTGAAGAAACAATTAATCGTGTTGACTGTGATACAGTAATCATTGCCACCCCAATTGATCTTTCCCGGGTCGCCAAGATTAATAAGCCAGCAGTCCGGATTAAGTATGAACTGCAGGAAATTGGTTTACCTAACCTGTTCGATGTGTTAGACCGGCTAAAGTAGGCTAGTTAACGCTTGGTTTTAACTCGGTCAGCAGGCTAAACCGGGAACGAAAATATATGATGTAAACCGCTAATCGCTGACCTTTGTTAAAAACAAGGTACGATTGATTTATGGAAGAATTAACCTTAGATGAGCTGAATCGGGAGTCGGGCCTGGCAGCAGATAGCCGGTCCGAATTCTGGTTTGAAGCGGGAGTTTATGAAGCAATTCCGTCTAGAAACTCTGTCTAGCTGTTCGTCAGGTTCCGGGCGGTCCTGGTCCGGATCAGGTGCGAACAGCGCGCATCTCACGCCCGACATTGTTTGTTAAAAGACTAAGCAAGGATTTGTCCTGCTGTCTATTTTTTTAGATAAATTACCTTTCCAGTGTCTGGATTAAAGGCCGGGCTTTTATTCGGACCTAGATCTCCTTTTGCAGCCAAATATGTATCAGGATCAAAGCTCGGGTTGGTGAAGAGTTGATGAAGAACAGCTAATTCTTCATCAGATAAAATATCGCGAGTATTTATTAATGATTTAGTGTCTGACTTATTCATCAATTAATCCTCCTTAATGATATTCTGTTACTAACTGTATATACTAAAAGTGCAGAGGCTATCATTTAATAACCCATCTGATTGATAGCTAAAACCACCAGAGATACCAAGCCAATCATAAAAAAAGCACTAAAGGTAGCCCAAATTGTCCGACGATAAACCCTTTTGTAATATTGATACTTTTCGGGTAATGAATTTGGATTTGCCATGTCTTGATCCTCCCTTAATTTATCGGAAAAATAAAAATACCCGGTATTAGTACCAGGGCATGCTAAAATTGGTCAAATTCCTGTCAATATTGACCCTTTTTGTGGCAACCCGGCTATCATAGGCTTTTCAGCCCTTAGACCCGTAGCTTTGCGTCATACCTTTTCAGGTATTTTGCCCTTAGCACTAAATAATAAATGTCTTTAATATATCCTATCAAAACCTGACTAATTTATCAAGGAAATGTTTGACAAGATTTTGCATATTTCTAGCAAAATCTTCCCAAACAAGTAATTGACACGGTAAAGACGGGTTCAGCAAAAACTGCCTCCCTTGACATATTTCCGGTTGTCCGGTAATTTAGATTATAAGAGAAAATATAAGAGCTAATGGAGGAATGGTTATGCCTACTTATACCTTTGATTGTCCTAATTGTGGCCGGTTTGATATATCACTCAGGATGTCCTCGCCAAACTTGGACGAATGTCCAACCTGTCAAAGCCCAGTAAAAAAGGTTTTTTTACCGCAACGAGCTATCTTTCGCGGTGGACTTCCTAGCAACAGCTACGAGCGGCGGTATAGTTTCTTAAACATGGATAAACTAGCTTCTGGTAAAGTTACTCCCCAGGAAATGATGGAGGAATATAAAATAAAACGCTGGGGTGAAAAAGCTACTCCAGAACAAATCCTTGGGGATTTCAAACGCGAGTTAGATGAACAAGATCACCGTATAAAAAATTTGGAAACGGTTTAACCGGCAGCCAAATTGCCTCTAGGAATTGCTTAATTCATTAAAGTACTTATTGTTTGTTTTTTCCTCGTTTAAACCCAGCCACTCAATAATGAGGGCATGCATTGATTCGATCACCTTAGCGGTTTCCAGGCCAAGTTTATTTGCTTCGTCTATACTGTTTTGCAATCGGTCAGTTGGCCAGTAAACATAACCATCCTGCGGACCACGATACTTAGCTTCGTCAACGATTTTCAAAACCGCTGGATCGGTTATTTTTTTTCGGCCTCGTTGCAATATTTGGATAGTAGTTGGGTTAATATTAGCAAAAACATAAAACATTTCACGGGTGACGCTGTTACCCATTATCCTGATTTCCCGCTCTACTCTAACTTGGGAGTAAGGACAGCCATCACCCCAGAGACCTAGAATTAGTTCTCTCCTTTCTTTTTCAGGCTTCTTTTTCATATTATCCCTCCTACCAAGCATACCGTTTTCCCAATTTTCCGAATATAACATTCGATATTACTGGCTAAGTTTCCTTCTGGTTGAAGAATATTTTTGTGAATTTTTTGACGATAATTCCCATATGATTGGTTTTCGTCCCAAGACCGGGGTCTCATTTTTATTAAAAACACCCTAATTTTGGTGTAATTTCTGGGAAATCAGGAGGAAATCATTTGTACCCGTCGAACTTAGGTTGAATGAAAGTAGAGAAGGACATAAATCTTGGAATGAATTGGAGAGGTTTATGAGGAAAATAAGGACTGCAGAAATATCACCGGGAATGATCTTGGCCAAAGATGTCTTTTCCCATGAGAACATTCTATTTCTGGCCCAGGGAATTGAATTAACCACGAGTCATCGAGAAGCATTAATCTCACAAGGTGTAGAATATGTCCATATTTGCCTTTCGGAACCGAGCCAAGAAGAAAGCTTGCGGGACAATAAGATTAACTTACAGGAAAAACGCTTTGAAAAGACCTATTGGGAAGCAATCCATAGAATCGAATCTGTTATCAAGCAGCTAATCTATCAACAAAGACTGGTTGAAGCAGAATTAAGAGATGCAGCGCAGAATCTCTTTCCACTTATATCGGCTGATTCAAATGTTTTGTATCTACTGAAAAAAGCCAAGCAGCAGAGTGATTCAATTTTTACCCATTTAATAGGAGTAGGCGTCTTTTCCATGCTGTTAGGAAAGTGGCTAAATTATAATGAATCTTCCCTGGTCGAGGTTGGACTAGCGGGGATTATCCATGATATAGGCAAATGTTATGTTCCCTTTCAGATATTAAATAAACAGGGCTCTTTAAGTCCAGAGGAATGCAGACTGCTGAAAAAGCACACTGAATACGGTTTTAACCTTGCCCTGGAGTCAGACATTAGAAGTGTTGCAATTTTATCGGCTATTCTGCAGCACCATGAACGATTAGATGGCAGCGGCTATCCTTTTGGTTTACGCGGCAGTCAAATCAATGAAGCGGCCCGGGTGGTGATGGTTGCCGATATTTTTGAGGCCATGTTGGCTAATCGGTCTTATCGAAAAGGCTTAACCTCTTTGGCGGTAATTGAAGAAATAAGATTACTGACTTACGGAAAACTGGACCCGACTATAACCACTGCTTTCTTGTATCGGATAATTGATAGTCTTATCGGCTGTCGAGTCAAGCTTAGCAATGGGGCAATTGGAGAGATTATTTATATTGATCGCCATCGCCCCAATCAACCAATGGTTAAGGCCGGGAATCAAATCTATGACCTGCGGACGATCCATAGCCTGACGATTATCGAGGAGTTTGTTGACGGGGACACGCCATCAATTGCGTAGCTCCTCTTTTTTTGTATCCACTTTGGATGCCTGGATGAGCAACTTAAGCGATTTTCTGGAAGTCTTAGGAATAAGGCTTTTCGGTTAAGTCAATACTTTAATGTAGAGAAGATTGGAGGTGAATTATTTTTATGTTTTCCGCCGGAGTTGCCCCTTTGGGTAACGAAAAAGAAATTGATCAGGAAAATTTGGAGGCAAATATTGACTTTGAACACAACTTACCCGATATAGAATCGGAAACTGATTCTAAAAAAGTTGCGCCTGAAAGAGTTTTTGGCGGTTGGGATGTCCTGGATCCGCTGTTAAAGCAGCTTATATTGGAGAATAATGAATTGCCGCGTAAAGAACGGCAGCCGATTATTAACTTGCTAAAAGAATTTGCCTTGGCGCACCATAAATCATTACGCAGCGTTCAGGCTCGTTACTATCAGGTAATTAAGAAGGAGTTGGATAAAGAAAAAAGAGCTGAAGAGATAGAAGATATAGAGAATCGAACGGTGGAAACGGTCCAAATGCTTCCTTGTAATTACCCTAAAGTTGGTGACATTGTAAATGCGCGAGTCGTCAACCTTATTGATTACGGAGTTTTTATGGAAACGGATACTGGTTATACTGGCTTTTTGCGCATGGGTGATGTCACCTCTGATGAATGGCTTTCTGGCCGAAACGATTTGGAACGCTATTTTTACCAGGGTGAGAAGGTTAAAGTCAAGGTTATTAAGGTAGTTGACGATAAAATCTACTTTTCAACCAAGGCTATTGGAGGCAAGAAGCCGCATCGTCTGGAACAGCCAAATATTATTGGGCTAAAGATTGCCAAAGGGAGTCCTGTTGAAGCAGAACTTAATGAACTAGTAAGATTGCTTACATCCAGGGTTGGCCCGGTTTCAGAAGCCTGTAAGTCCGTCTTAAGTGAATTGCTTTTAACTTATGGACCGGTTCGGGTAACGGCCAGAATTTTAGAAGGCTTAGCTGAATTTGATCAGGGCTTTTGGTTGGCACGTCAAGCCAAAGACTATTTGGACGGAGAATTTAATCGACTGAATTAGACTGAATTAACTAAGAAAAAGTTAATTAATCCGGTAATAACAAGAAGGCTTAAAGCCCTAACTGGGTCTGTTAAGCCTTCTTAATCTGAGTTCAAAAGCCCTTTACTTCGTAAGTGAGGGTTACCTACTAATCTAAAGGCACTAACTCAGCTTTGATCGGGGGCTGTTCGCTTTGATAAGATGTCCACCAGGGGTGGCCTTTTTCCCAGACACAGCTTCTTCCTTTTTCTTGATTTAGAATTACTGAATTTGGCTGAGTTAACCGGTGACCAGATAATTGTTTCTGACTGGAACTGATATCAAAAAATTCAAGACTATACAAGGAACATTCCCAAAACTCATTTAGAGCAATATCCGGTTGATTATCAGCGTTAAAAGTACTGCCCCCGATTATTTGTAAATCATCTGAGTAATTAACGGTTAATTTTTGGATACCCGGAAAGAGTTCGCAACCGTTGCGGTCATAGACTTCCAGGTGCCAGAGGTTATCCCCCAAAATTTGGTGAGTCAGGGTCATCTCCAGCTCATTGACGAGCAGCCAAGGCGGGTCATTATGCTTTATGTGGTCTGCCCGTTGATAGACCTTAACCTGCCACTTATCGCCATCATCCCAGTCTGGTTTGGGTGAAATCAACCAGTTAAAGCCAAGGTACAGAACACCAAGCATCACGACTAAGCCTAAACCATACCCAATCCATTTTCTTGGTAATTTTAAGTTAATTGTTTTGAAAAGTTCCATTCTCATCTTACCCCCTTCCGCTAATTATTTGGTCAATCAGTCTTCGACTTAGGACCTGGTGCTGGGTAGCTGAAGCCGGATACCAGAGAAAATCAGGATGATCCCGGCGACTGTCACCCACGGTATTCCATCCGCCATCAATGGACCTTTCCCAGCCGCCGGCTGTTGGACGACGCTGATCGCCAGTGATCCAGTAATAGTAAACCTTCATTGAGGATCTAGTGCCCTGGTAATCTGGATGGGCCGTATAAGCAAACCAGACTCGGCAACGGACATGGGTGCGGTCCGGCTGGTTTCGGTCCGGCTGGTACTCCATTTGGTAACGGTAAGCCGGGTAGTTCCAGATTTGCGGACTGTTGGTTTCTTGCGTCCCGCCTCGGATATCCATAATTATGGGTCGGCGTTTCTCACCAATAAAGTCAATCAGCACGCGGTGAAACTGGTGGGGGTAGATATCGTCAATATCATCCCCGGGGCCGTCATAGCGGCTCCCATAAAACGCGACCGCCGGGTCCCACCAGTGCCATTCCGCCAAAAGCCCTTTCATATCGCTCGGGTTAAATTGAATTCCGGCCAGGGTCCGTGCGCTTTGGGGTTCGGGTTCCAAGACGGAGGCGGCGGCCCAGCCATTGCAATGACCAAACCATTCTTCACCTGGTCCATCAGCGTAATGATGCTGCCTTTCCCAGGCGCGGCTTTCTGGATTAGGCAATCCCTGGGCGACAGCGAGAGCATCATATTTGTCCATGGGCCCTCGGGGATCATAAAGGTGATAAGGCAAACTAACGTGGAATGGCCACCACCAACCAGACCAAGGTAAGTTTTGCACTTCTCCTTGATAGATAAGGTTTCCGGGATCGGTTTGAGTTGTAATGAGCTCTGGATTTAAGGGATCGGTCTGAGTCGTAAGCAGTTCAGGGTTTAAGGGATCGGTTTGAGTCGTAAGGAGTTCAGGGTTTAAGGGATCGGTCTGAGCGGACGGCACAACTTCTGGCGGTGGGTCAAAGTTAAGGACATTACCGTACCAAAGTGCCAGGCAAATCAGGCAAATGCCCGTGATGCTCAATATGGCAACCTTGGCTATCGCTGGAATACTCTTTAAAGCAGGTAGGAAAGAAGGTTTTTTTCGTTCCATTAGCTCACGCCTCCATAAAATCATCCTTTCTTAGAATTTATTACGCTAACTTAAAACTTAGAATAAATTATTAAACTAGTTAGTGTCCGACTGGACAACTGGCTTCATCTTTTCCAATGGAACGAGTAAGAGGTACCCCCAGGTTAGGATAATGCTCAAGGTAGCACTGGCGACAATTGCCCACCAGATGCCGGCTGCTCCCATTCCGAGCACATTTGCCAGATAATGGGCCCCCGGAACCCGGATAATCCAGAGAGTGATAATGGAGATGATCGTTGGAGGCATGACCGCCCCGGCTCCTCGTAAGATACCGCTTAAGGCAAAGGTCCAGCCTAAAGGAAAGTAAGATAGGCTTATTATGCGTAAATACCGAACACCTTCCGCGATAACCTCCGGTTCACTGACAAACATGGCGATCAGGTAGCGGGCAAAAACATAAAACAGAACCGAAACACTTAGGGCCAAGACGCCGACAATCAGACTGGAAGCCCGAATGATGTGCTTGATTCGGTCACCTTTTTGAGCCCCGATATGCTGGCCGGTAACTGTACTGGTGGCCATGGAAATCGCCTGAAACGGAGTCATGATCAAAGCGTCTATTCGGGTACCGGCCGCGAAAGCCGCCATAACGGTTGTACCCAAGCTGTTGACCACGGAGCTAACCACTAGCATGCCGACTGAGACGGCAAATTGTTGAATACCAAAGGGGAGTCCCAGCCTAATAACGGTTCCGGTAAGCTGACGATCATAGGTAAAAGAAAAGACTGAGAGCGAGCTACTTTGTTTTTTTAAGTAATTGGCTCCCAGGAAGAATAACAAGGCCTGAGAACACAATGTTGCGACAGCAGCCCCGCTGACTCCCCATTTAAACACAATGATAAAAAGAGGGGTGAGCAGGGCATTTAGGAACAAAGAATAAACTAAAAAATATAAGGGGGTCTTGGTGTCGCCGAATCCCCGCAGTAATCCCACGACCAAGTTATAGCTTAAAATAAAGTAGAAGCCTAGAAAAAAGATATTCAAGTAGTTTTTGGCCAGGGGAAAAACTTCAGCCGGGGTTTGGACCAGCCTCAATAGCGGCCCGCTGACGAGAATGCCCAGAATCGTTAAAACTACTGCACTTACTGTCACCAAGGTATTTGAATTATCCATCAACTTTTTCAGGTCATCAAAGCGACGAGCCCCCACATACTGCGAGACCAGGATACTAACGGCCATGGAAAAGCCAATAACGACTGAGATGATAATAAAAATGATAAAAATACTGCCTGAAACAGCGGCCAGTGCTTCTGAGCCCACGAAGCGACCTAACCAAATGCTGTTGATGACATTGTTTAGATTCTGCAGCAAACTGCCAAGCAGTAGGGGCAGGGAGAAGTTGATTATATTTTTTAATAAATTGCCTTCGGTTAGGTCCCAGTGTTTTTCCATCAGTTTAGCCTTTCTCTCCGACCGAGTTCCTTGCTAAATTATACCCGTTGTCGAGTGATCTGTATATGCTCCAATAAATTCGAGGCAGATCCTATTCCGTTAAGCAGTATCAAGGCAGTATCTTATTTATTTCTGTTTCTAGAACATGTGTTAAAATAAATAGTATCAACGACTTGGAGGCAGGCGAGATTAATGTGGGACAAAATAAGTAGATTTTATCCGCCCTGGTTAGAGATTTTTCCCCTGGCATTGGTGGTTTTTGCTCTGCTTTATACCAACGCCTGGTATGATGCTTTACCATCAACTGTCCCCACCCATTTTGGGGCCGACGGTCAGCCGGATGGCTGGAGCAGTAAAAGCTTTGTCAGTGTTTATTTACTTCCGCTGACCAACTTATTTATTTATCTAATGATGGTCTTTATTAACCTCTTTTTAATTATCCGGCCAGATGACCCGAGACGAGTGGTCAATTTAATGGAGAAAGAGAAAGATGCTTTGGGTCCGGAACGTCTGGAAGCCATTCGGACCTTTACGGCGCGGGGACTTTGGCTAATTAATACTTTAACGATTGGTTGCCTGGCTTATCTGACTTACGGCAGCATCAATGTCGGCCTAGGCCGGCAGGAAGGCTTGGGCTGGGTGATGTGGGTATTTTTTGGGGCCTTTATCATCGTCAGCCTGGGGATGACCATTAAGGTTTTGGCTTTATCTAGCCCGCCTACCTCGAAAAAAGGCACTTAGAGATCGGCTTGTGTTTTATTCGGTCCAAAAAAATAACCCGGCAAAGTGGGGGCGATTGGTTGGTCCTCTATTCGAGAGGCGACCCCTGCCTCTAGACTATTGTGTTGAACATAGTCAGGAGGCAGCCTACAAACGCTTGACTCAATTGGTTTGGGAAAATTTGAGACTGGAACTAATCTATTAATGGAACTTTGCTGTTAAGACCAATTAATGAAACGAAATAGTGGCCTACCGCCGGCTATCGCTACTTGAGGATGAAATTAAGCAGCGGGTAGCCAATAGACAATAACACGATCACCAGAATTAGGGCCCCAAACGTGAAAGCAATAAATTGGGATGATCGATCGTACCGTTTATTCAGCAATTAACATCCACCTCCAGGAAAAAGTTGTTCAGAAAGAAGTTTTTCAGTTAATCATTAATCAGTTCTATTTCTTTATAGACGGGTTAGATTCCTGCTTTGTGAGGCATTTCTCTTAGGGATGCTTGTGTTTTAACTCGGTCATACCATAAGAAAAGCTGTTAACGTTTAAACGTTAACAGCTTTTCTAGCTAAGCATAGGAAACCTGTACCCCTTGGCAACAAAAGTTATTTCAATAAACCCGTTCGGTATAACCGATCAGGTTCGGTTTAAATACTTGGTTGATTAACCTAGGGAATTAACCTTGTCTTATGCCAGATCCTGCTTGGATTAATAACTGGAAGCACTCCTAAAGCAGTTCCAGCAATAAACCGGACGGTCACCTCGCGGTTTAAAGGGTACCTGAGTTTCACAACCACAACTGCTGCAAATTACATCGAACATTTCTCTTTCGGAATTAAACGACCGGTTGGCTTGACCTCTGCGATTTCGTCGGCACTCAGGGCACCGTGCTGGCAGATTTTGAAATCCCTTTTCCGCATAAAACTCTTGCTCGCCTACTGTGAATACAAAATCGTTGCCACAGTCTCTGCATTGTAACACCTTGTCTTCGAATTCCACTGGATGATCCCCTTTCCAAATAAAGCTCCTCCTGAATATAACCACCACGTTCAGCTTTACCTAAAAAGGGGTAAGAGTGAACTAGATGATTTGGAAGGCCAATATTAATATTATCACCTTAATCTAAAATTGTAAAACCCAAAATACCTCGATTTTTCGACAGTCAGCCTATGCTTGTTCGGGAAAAATCTTCTCGGAAAAGGCTAAGAATAGTGTATACTATATTAAACTATTTAAGAAATAAAGCGACGCTTGTGTTATACTGGCAGACTTGACTGGGATCGACAATAATTATAGATTTTCCAGTGATCAACGAAACTTTAACGAACCTTTTGAGGATGGTAGATTGACAATGAAAGAAATCCCCCACAATGCTTCCAATCCCCCGGCAACTGGCCCTGGTCGTGTTCGCTACCTTCTCTCTGCGGTCTTGTTAATTACCATAACCATTCATTATTTGCAACGGGTAAACATTAGTATCCTGCTGGCGGATCCTCAGTTTCTAGCCGACCTGGGGTTAACCGGGGAAACAGCCAAACAGGGATTGCTGATGACTTTTTTTTTATTGCTCTATGCGCTCACTAATTTTATTGCCGGTCCGCTAGGGGATCGGTTTGGCCCCCGGCGGATTATGGCCCTCGGCGTGTTCGTATCAGCGGGATAGCCATGGTCGTGGGCGGGGTAGCTTCCGCTTTTGGGATCATGCTTTTTGCGCGGATCCTGCTAGGAATAGGGAATGGGATCCATTATCCAGCCCAAGGCGTGTTTGTCCGACGCTGGTTTCCGCCCTGGGAAAGAGGAAAAGCGAATGCCATCAATAGTATCGGCAGTAATCTAGGGCCGATTTTGGCGATGCCGTTGTTTGTTTTAATTGCCAATAATTGGGGATGGGAGGCTTGCTTTTTTTCAGTCGCCTTATTGGGCTTGCTAGTGGCTTTGCCCGGAGTCTGGTTTCTAACCAGTGACTTGCCAGAAAAAAGTCCGTTTATTGGCGCAGCCGAAAAGGATTACCTGCATAAAAATGTGGGAGGGAGTTTGCCCGGCGGCCAGGTGGCTAGAACACCATTTAGAGTGCAAGTGGGAAAAGTCTTGGAAATTCCTTGGCTAGGCATGTATATTGTTACCTATGCCTCTTTTCTTTCAATCTGGTTTGGGCTGCTGACCTGGCTGCCGCAGTATTTTACCATGGCTAGAGGCATTTCTTTTAAAACCATGGGTTTTGTATCATCTCTTCCCTACATTTTAGGGATCATTGGGTTGACTTTTGCTGGCGTTGTTTCGGATCGAATTGGCCGGCGCGCCCCCTTCGTGGTTGTCGCTTTGGCGGGCTCTGCCAGCCTGTTGTACTGGGCCGCCGCCACCTCACAGATCTATCCCTGTATTATCTTAGTATCCTTGGCGACCGGTGTGCTCTCTCTTTTTATGGGGGTATTTTGGGCGATGGTCCAGACCCTCCTGCCGATTAATCTAGTCGGTTTAGGGGTGGGGATGATTTCTGGAGTTGGCAACTTTATTTCTGCGCTAACCCCCCTAATTATCGGCGGTTTAATTCAGCTGACCGGCAGCTATTTAGCCGGGATCCTGTACTTGGTGGTCTTTGGTTTGGTGGGCGCAGTTTGCAGTTGGGTTTTAGTTCGGGAAGAAAAAAAGACCTTTCAGGTCAAGACAGTCGGGGTAAACTAAGAATCATCGAGGCATTCGGCCGGTTACCTCAAGGTATTTGCGATGCAGCCAGTGAATCGATCTGACCGGTTCAGCAAACATTAGAATACACCAGCCATAAACCAGCACCAAGTTGTTCTGTAATCCGACTTGGACCGCCTCCTCAGACACAGCTCCTGGCTGCAGCCAGATTGCTTCAATACCCTGTGTGATCAGATCCTGGATTAGGGTCCGATTCTCGCTGGCTGGGGTGACGACGACGGCTGCTTTGGGTGCTTGCGGAATACTGGAAACTGAGCCGTAGTAGGTTAAACCGTTATAAGTTCCAGGAAAACGGTTAACCGGGAAAGCCGAGTAGCCGCCCTTTTTGAGATGATTATAGGTCTGCCAGCCGAATCCTTTTTGGTTTCGGGAGACGCCAATAACTGCATACTCAGGGTAACTCATGAATTGATTGATACTATCCAGGCTAGAAGCAGACAAACTATTCCCTCCTAATCATAATTTTATTAACAATTTAAATTAAATGTATTAATCAAAAAGCCGTAACAATTCGATTTGCTACGACTTTTTTACCTATTTATGATGAGTAAACCTGTAAGCGGAGTTCTGTCCCTCTAACGAGGTGATGATCATCTATCTGGGATGCCAGTTGCCTGACACCTCAAGCGACCTACCCGGAAGCGGAGCGGGCAACTCCATCGCTTCTCTATTCGGTCTTGCTCCGGGTGGGGTTTACCGAGCCAGCCAGTCGCCTGACTGCTGGTGAGCTCTTACCTCACCTTTCCACCCTTACCGGTGTAAACCGGCGGTTTGTTTCTGTGGCACTTGCCTTAAGGTCACCCTCACTGGGCGTTACCCAGCACCCTGCCCTGTGGAGCTCCGACTTTCCTCGAACACAGCCTTTCGGCTTTTGTGCCCGCAATCATCCAGTTTACTCACCTGATTCAGTGATTTAACGCCAATATAGATTAGCATATGGAAAAGATGTTGTCAAGGAGACTTTCATTACTATTTGTGCCGCCAGCGGTCGCGGCGGAATGGAGGTTACTATGAAATGATATCCTTGGTTAAAAAAGGATAGTTTTCTTAAAGGCGAGGGTATTGCTAGCTGATGAGAAGTGAAAAAATCCTGATGGCAATCAAAAACGAGAAGGAATGGTCCAAACGACGTCGAATTATATACATTCTAGAAAGCAATTATTGTCACAATTTGTAGCAGGTTGGGGGACGGAAGATGATTAATGAAAAACAAAAAGATCCAACTAATCAGTCGGTTAGTGATTTGACCAGATTTGGCCGTCGGCACATTAAGGTTATTGGCGAGTCAACCTTGGCCAACTTGGAGATAAAATTAAAAGATTGGTTGCAAGAAGGACACATTGTGCGACATCTTCAAATTGATCATTTGCCCGAACAACCGTCCTGCGAAAAGTGGCAAGCCATTGTGACTTACTATATAAACAATGGGGCGGATCGGCCGCCCAAGCGCAAGTGTTACCGGTGCCTTGACCGGGATGGATGTCCGCGCTATCAGGCATATCTGCAACGCAAAGAGGAGTATAACCACTTTACAAATTCTTCATGTAATTAATTAAATAATAGCCGAGGATAGCGGCAATTGGAATGGTAATAATATGAATAATCCACCAGCGTCCAGCAGATATTGTCAACCATTTTATGTATTGACTCAATCAAGACACCCCTTGGTATTTTGTTTTCGCAGTATTAATGATGAATTGATTGCGCGCCGTTTTTAATGAAGGTCAGTGATTGGCGGTTTGCCTAAAGAGTAGAATTCTGGTAAGTTGTTTAGCTTTTAGGAGTCCTTCCATCATGGGAGGACTCCTATGGGTTAACCTATTTAGTGAGTATTAACGCTATTGGCCCCGTATTTACGGAGAACCGAGGCGGCTTCGTTTACTTTGCTTGGGTCAGAATGAACCGAGACCATTATTTTACCGGAACGAATGTCTTGTTCCAGTTGGCGGCTTTCAGCTTCGGGAATTCCCCAATCAATTAAACTACCAGCAATACCACCGGTCGCCGCTCCGCCCAAAAGACCAGCAATTGGCCCAGCAGCAAAAAGAGGACCCAATCCCGGGATAGCCAGAGCACCTACCCCGGCCGCTAATCCAGCCAGACCGCCAAGTACTCCTCCAGTAGTGGCACCGTCAGATACAGAATCATTGCCAAATTCCATATCGCGGCGGCCTTGGGCACCTGCTCGATTGGCATTGCCCCGAGCGACTTCATCTTTAGCGACAATAGAAATCTCGTTATCGAAGCCTTTCTGGCGCAGTTCATTAACCGCCTGTTCGGCTTTGCTACGGGTATCGAAAGTACTAACTACTAAGTTTGGCAAAAAGCATTTACCTCCTTTTCAATAAATAGTAACTTGCACTTTTCGCGTAACCGAACTTAGTATTCCCCGGTGTTAGAGATATATTCGGTTTAAACCTTTTTTTAATCCAAAATTTATCCGACGTTCCTATATCAGGTTTCATCCCCAGTAATTTGCTTAGCGGTTTAATTGCTCTTTTGTTTGAATTTTTGTGCTAAACTCATTACGTTATTTGAAGCTCTTATGGGAGTCTTCATAAGTTATTTTGCATAAACGATCCTTAGATTTTTAGATAAAAACAGGAAATATAATGATACATGTCGAATTTTTATCTCTAGCGAAATAAATATATTATTTCAGGAGATTTTAATGATACAAGAGTAAAAGATTACCCGAAAAAGAGGTGATTTTACCCCGTTATGCATTCGCGGACGATCAACCGATCGGTTAAACGATATTACCGACAAGGACGAGTCGAGGAGTTTCTGGACTGCCTGGTTCGGGAGTTTCCCGTCACTCTCTACTTCAATGACCACGAACTAGTTACATTGTTGTGTACACCGGAGTATTTAGAAGATCTGGCGGTTGGTTTTTTAGTCTCCGAAGGGCTGATGCGGAGCCGAGAAGAATTGGAGTCAGTGGTAGCTGATTATGATAAAGGTCAGGTTTGGGTCAAGAGTTCGGCTGCCCACTTTATCGCAGAAAAGACATTTTTAAAGCGCTACCTGACTACCGGCTGTGGGAAAGGCACCAGTTTTTACAACCTAAACGATGTCCAAAGCTGTCGTCCAATAACCTCAGGGTTGCACGTGGACTTGGGACAGGTACTAGATCGAATAAAAGACCTGCAAACCAATTCCCAATTATTTCAAATCACAGGGGGAGTCCATAGTGCCGCTTTGGCCACGGCCGAAGAAGTTATTTTGTATCGAGAGGACATTGGCCGACATAATGCCGTTGATAAAATATTGGGATACTGCTTAAGACAAGGACAGGAACTAGCTGAAAGGATAATGCTGACCAGTGGACGTTTATCTTCTGAGATGCTGTTAAAGGTAGCCAAGGCCGGCATTCCCATGGTTGTTTCGCGTTCCGCCCCCACTGATCTGGCCGTCGAATTAGCCGACCAACTAGGCATTACCTTAGCGGGATTTGCCCGGGGACCGCGTTTTAACGTGTACAGCCATCCAGAGCGGATAGTTGGGTTGAGGGATGGAGGCATAGGGACGGAGACATAGGATGAGATATTGGGATATGAGAGGTTAAGTAAAAACTTATGCTTAAGGGTAAGGCGGCTGGGCGTTAGAGATAAAGCAACTGAAGAAATAAATATTATTTATTATTAATAAAGTAACGAGAAGGAAGAGATCATGGGACAGCGATCAGTAGTGGAATCGGCAGGAGGGAGAGTCCCTCTTTTTTCTGTAGTAGGGGCTTCCAACTCCGGAAAAAGCACACTTTTGATTAAACTTGTTCAAGCCCTAAAGAACAGGGGCTATCGGGTAGCGGTTATTAAACATTCGCGAAATTTTGAAGTAGATCAGCCCGGCAAGGACAGCTGGCGTTATCGGGCTGTTGGAGCTGGACCGGTAATTTTGGCGGGTCCGGAGCAGATGGTCCTCTTTCGGGCCTGGGAAAAAGAATGGGAACCCGAGGAGATTGCTCAGAGCTTGACAGATGTAGATCTGGTGATTACAGAAGGCTATAAAAAGGGAAAGCGGCCCAAAATTGAGGTCTTCCGTGAAGATAACTCCCGCGAGTTGATCTGTCCGCCCGAGGATCTGATCGCCGTGGTCAGCGATGTTAATAAGGATTGGGGAGTGCCGGTTTTTGACCTGGAGCAAATTAAAGAATTGGCAGATTTTGTAGAAGCCCGATTTCTAAAACGGTAGAAGGGTGGGTCCGTGCTGGCGTTAATGAATAAAATCAAGGTTACTTTGTTGCCAGAAGACAGAGAAATATGGGTTCCTCAGGGAGAAATGCTTAGTGAGGCTTTACTGATGGCCGGGTTTGCCCTGGAAACGCCTTGTGCCGGGCACGGGGTTTGTGGCAAATGCAAGGTTCAAGTCATGGGTGCTCTGGCTGCTTCTACTTCCGCCAGTGGCGAATCTGCCGGTCACCTCGAACTCTACGCGGCTGAGTGGCAGCACCTAAGCTTGGAAGAGATACAGCAGGGCTACCGCTTAGCCTGTCAAGTGGTTTTACAAGAGGATGTCCAGGTGAGAATATCCTCTGAGTTTCGGGAAGTATTACGGAAAACAATTGATATAACGAGTACTGGAAATGGCAGTAAATTCCCATTGTGTCCACTAGTCCGCAAAGCGTTTTTGGTGCTGCCGGAGCCGACGCTGGAAGACCGTCTGGGTGACTGGGAACGAATGGAACGTGGCCTGGTGGAAAAAGGCTTTTTGCCTCGACCGGATCAGATGGAACGGGGACTGCAATTAGATGGAGCGGTTTTACAGGAACTCCCCCGGGTATTAAGGGTCAATAATTATCAGGTTACAGCGGTTCTTTATGACAGTAAGCTGATTGCAGTTGAAGCCGGCGATACCACTGCCAGCAGCTATGGGATAGCCTTAGACATCGGCACCACGACGATGGTTGGAGGTTTAATTGATCTAGCAACCGGGGAACAATTGGCCGTAACCAGCCGCACCAATCCTCAGCGTTCTTTTGGGGCTGACGTTATTTCTCGCATTTCTTTTGGCAGCCAAGGGAAATCGCAGCTTGAAGAATTGCAGAGCCGACTGCTAGAAGCGGTGAACCAGATGATTGATGAGTTAATAGAAACAGCTCAGGTTGACCGAAAGCACATCTATGAAGCTGTCGTGGTGGGAAATACGGCTATCCACCACCTGTTTTTAGGACTTGACCCCACCTACTTGGGACAGGGGCCTTATGTACCAGTAGTTACCCGGCCGCTGCGGGTGAAAGCGCGCCAATTGGGAATTCACCTGCGTGATTCGAGCTACCTTTATTTGCTCCCGAACATCGCTGGCTTTGTGGGCGGGGATGCCGTTGGGGTAATCTTGTCGACCGGTTTATATCAGAGTTCGGATATTAGACTGGCGGTGGACATTGGTACTAACGGCGAAATCGTTCTCGGCAGTGCTCAGCAATTATTGGCCTGTTCGACCGCCGCCGGACCGGCTTTCGAAGGAGCGCGAATTAAGCATGGCATGCGGGCAGCTGAGGGAGCGATTGAAAAGGTGATAATGGAAGAAGACGTAAAAGTCGCCGTCATCGGGTCCGTTCTCCCAGTGGGGGTATCCGGCTCCGGGCTGATTGATGCGGTAGCAGAAATGCTGCGGTTAGGCATTATTGATCATACCGGGCGGATTCTAAGTCAGGCTGAACTCCCCGCTGAACTGCCGGAGTCGATTCGCCGTCGGGTGGTGAAGGATAACAACGGTCGGGAATTTATCCTGGTATGGGGCGAGGAATCGGGCAGCAGTCGGCCGATTACGATTAACCAGGAGGATATTCGTGAGCTGCAGTTAGCCAAAGGCGCGATTACCGCGGGAATTAAGGTCTTACAAAAAGAACTGGCCATCAAAAAAGACCAAATTGCCGAGGTTTACCTAGCCGGGGCTTTTGGCAGCTGTATTAATCCGGTAAGTGCCATGGCGATTGGCTTGATTCCGGCCATGCCTCCGGGTCGGGTCAAGGCTGTCGGTAATGCCGCCGGGGCCGGGGCCAAACTGGCCTTGTTATCACGTTCAGCCCGGAAGCAGGCCGCAGGAATTGCCAGGGAAGTCAGGTATATTGAACTTTCCGGCCGGCCTGATTTTCAAGAAGCTTTTTTAAATGCCATGTATTTTCCAAATTTACGCCGGTGAAGATTCCTCTAGCGGGGATGGGCATACCATAAAAATTCGAGGTTGTCCGAAATATGTAGCGAAAACGTTGGTATAAGTAAACCATCTAGCTATGAGTCAAAGAAACAGGAATTTCCAAGTAAGGTAGGAATATTATTCTACAAAGAAAGGAACGGGAACAATAATAAATCAAAATGAAACTGGTTTTGGAAAAAACCCGGTTGTTCCGTCCAAAGCCAAGGCAGATGTCCCATTGTCGCTCCAACGAGCCAGGGTGCTGACTGCCTGTTCCCACCGCCAACCCGATCAGGTGCCCAAAGGGGAATTCGGGATTGAGCCGGGTTTGCGGCAGCGGCTGCTTGGGTTGTTGCGCAAGGAACAAAGAATAATAAGCCATCCGGATAAAAACGTACCTGCTCCTGCGGGTAGTTGGCAAAATCAAGGGAGCGACCAGGCCAACAAATTATTGACCAAGAGCAAGTCAAGCGAGTCAGAGGAAATAGAACCACCAAAAAGCAGTTTTATCCACGCGGAATCGCCAAAGGACCAGACTGATCGAGAAATGGCCGAACTGATCTCGGTGTTGGCCGGGTTGGACATGGATCTTACCGCTGCGAACCCATATTTCGCGCCCCGTCAGGATTTAGGGCCTGACCCCCGCGGCCGGCGGCGGTGGCTGGATTTCTGGGGAAATGAAGTAATTGAGGTTGGGGCGTCCACCGGCGTAGTTAGACCGGCCTGTTCTGGAATCAAGGAACTGCTGAACTACGCTTTCCCCCAGTTGGAGACAGTGGATTTTGCCATGATTAAGCGGTGGTCGCAGGAGACCCCGTTTTTTATTTTCAGCCAGGTGCCAGGACCGTTTAGCCTGCTGGCCGGGTTAACCTCGTTTCTGGATTTTTTACGGTTTACGGAAACTAACCAGTTGGAATTAAAGCAATTAGCCGCAGCAGCCGGCCAATGGCTGGGGGACTTGCTGCAAGCGTGCATTACCGCTGGAGCCCAGGGAATAGTGATTACCGAGGACCTGGCTTATAATCGAAGCCCCTGGATACACATAAAGGTATTGCGTCAAGTATTTTGGCCTGCTTTAGCGGAGATGGTCGAGTTAGCGAAAAAGGCCGGGGTGCCGGTTTTACTGCATTGTGATGGAGATGTCCGTTCCCTGCTGCCCGAGGTGGCGGACCTGGGTTTCAACGGAATTCACTCCCTGCAGCCTTCAGCCGGAGTTAATCTTGAGGTAGTTAAGGCTGAGTATGGTTCCCGACTTTGCCTGATGGGCAATCTCGATTGTGATTACCTCCTGCCGCAGGGAACTGTAGCAGAAGTTGAGGCAGCCACTCGGGAGACCTTGCGGGTGGGCAGCCCCGGCGGCGGATTTATCCTGAGCAGCAGTGCTGGCATCCTTTCCTCAGACTGGCCAGCGGAAAACGTGCTGGCCATGTACCGAACGGCTGCTTCAGGCAAGTTTTTCTAAGGAATTGTTATGTTAATGGGAATTGTTATGTTAACGCTCAGGTTGACCTAGAGCCAGTTATTGTCATTGATGGTTGTGTCCTTGGGGCATGGATGGTTAACAAGCCTTGGATTAAAAAGACAAGAGTATACTAGGAACTATGACATACGGCAGCAGAAAAAAGATCTGGGCGGGCTAGAAAAGATAGCAGGGAATCCGGAAGTAATTCCAGATTCCCTGTCTTATGGATTGGCACATTATTTATGAACTAGCCGCGGATGAACATCTGAGTCCAGTAATGCTTGTACGATCCGCCAGCAGCGTAACCAATGCCGATCTGGTTATAGTTGGCGTTCAGGATGTTTTGCCGGTGACCCGGGCTGTTCATCCAGCCTTGAACCACCTGTTGAGGGGTGGTTTGCCCAGCCGCAATATTTTCCCCGGCAGCGGTAAACTTAATCCCGAAACTCCGCATCATATCAAACGGAGAACCATAGGTCGGTGAGTTGTGATCAAAATAGTTTTTATCCCGCATATCTTGAGACTTGATCCGAGCAACTCGAGACAGTTCCGTGTTTAACTTCAGGGGAGCTAGACCAGCTTTCGCTCTTTCGGCATTAGTTAAATCCAGCACCTGTTGTTCAAAGGAACTGATGTTAGACTGTTCACCAGGCGTTGGTTCACTGGGTGCCGGTTCGCTAGGAGTCGGCTCGTTCGGAGTCGGTTCACTGGGAGTCGGCTCACTAGGCGTCGGTTGACTTGGAGCCGGTTTATTCGGAACCCATTTATCCGTAGGTTGACTTGGCTTTGCTTTACCATTTGTCCATTGATTATTCGGAGTTAAACGGTATTTGAAGTTAAATTGACAGTTGGCCGAATCGTTTCCCGGCAGGCAGATAATTTGTCCGGCGCAAAGTTGGTCTGCGTTCTTCAGTTGCGGATTGGCTTTTATTAGATCACTAATTTGCAGATTGCATTGATTGGCGATTTTCCACAGCGTATCACCCTGAGCTACTTGGCAGTTGTTTGCTCCAAAGGCTAATGATCCCGGTAAGATCAATGCCAGACTGAGGAGCAGGGCAACTACGATTCTGGGAGGTCTTCTTTTTGGGAACAGGTGCTTTGGCGACAAGAGAACCCCTCCTCTAAAAAAATATGTTGATAGGCAAAGTCGCTTGTTTCTGACTGCTGCCTACCTGGAAGTTATTCTAAGGTTGTCGGTAAAAAACGTCAATCGGATAAATATTGGTAATAGGGTAGGAATAAACTTGAATGCTTGTCTTTTAACGGTTGATAGGCTAGCAGGTAAATAGTGGCAGGGGCATGGAGCTAACCCGAAGGTTAGCCAAAGATGGGGAATTCATTAAGCAAGAGCCAACAATTGTTGGTGATTATCTTTAACTTACGCTTGTGTTTTAATTCGGTCAGCAGACTAAGCTGGGAACGAACCGAGACCGCTTCGAGCAGGCATCAAATCCGCCCAGCGAGCTTAGACATTGATGCCTGCTAATCCTCAGCCGTCTCCGTTCAGAGCTTATGACATTTATTTTCCCAGCGGGTTGATCACCAGGCCGGTAATCAGCTTGGGATAAAAATAGGTTGATTTTTGCGGCATCTTATCCCCGGCTGCGGCGACCGCGGTAACCTCCTCCACTTGGGTAGGGTTTAGGAAAAAGGCTAACTGATCAACTCCTGAATTAACCAGATTTAAGGCCTCTTCCTCGCTTCGGGTATAGGTCAGGTGGTCCTGGTTTTTCCGCTGTTCACTGCCGATTCCGAGCATTTGGTCAAGGATTAAGTTGTCTAAAATTGCTACATCCAAGTTCCGCCAAGCTGCTGAGCGTTTAGGATCAAGCAGGTCTTGAGGGGAGCATTCTGGTCGCATGGTCAGCAGATACAATACCCGGTCCCGTGAATACATCCCAAAAGCGTGGCCGGACTTTCCTTTTTCTTCAAGCAGCTTAAAGAAGTCAGTGATGATTTGTTGATTTTCTTCCTTGCCGGCTGGTATCGGAAAGGCTTTTAAATCAAAATAGGCATTAAGCTGTTCCTTGAGTCGGGGAAAATCTAGATTGCGGATGTTTTTCACCAGGCGGTGAGTGGGTAGGATCAACATACCGGGATCATATAGGTTTACTAAGGTCATTAAAACAGTGTCATAACCGGTTAAACCTTGGGACTGCATTTCCTCGGCGTAGCTCAGAGCCGTTTCGTAACGATGGTGGCCATCCGCGATATAGACCGGCTTATTGGCCATATAATTGACTACTGTAGTTAGTGCCGTGGGATCGGTAATCACCCAGAGTCGATGGGTCTCTCCAGCCTCATCGGTGAATTCCACATCAGCTGGCCTGTTTTGTCGCGCTTCGCTTAAGGTTTGATTAATTAAATTTTCAGCGTCTGCATACAGACCAAAGACTGGGCTGAAGTTTGCTTGACAGGCCCGCATTAGCTGTAATCGATCAGCCTTGGGTTTGGAGAGAGTTTCTTCATGCGGTAAAATATTTCCTTTGGAATAAGGTTCCAGATGAATTCCACAAATAAAACCGGTGCGAACCTTTTTTTCCCCACGCAGGTCAAATTCTTGTTCGTACAAGTATAAGGCCGGTTTTTCTTCTCGAACCAGGATTTCTTCTTCTTGCCAGCGGGTAAAATAGCTGGCAGCTCTAGTGTAACGGTTATTTTTTTCATCATCCTGCGCAAAAATTTGCCCTAATTCAAGGCGGATAATGTTACTGGGATCGTTAGCATAATAGCGAGCTTGAGCAACACTGTCGATAATATCATACGGCGGGGTAACTACCTGAGAAAGGTCTCCAACCTTGGCTCGGTTGTAGCGGATTCCCCGAATGGGAATGACAGTAGCCATAATATCCTCCTTATCCCTTGTCAGTACAAAGCCTAACCTATTTTAGTATAAGTTTAGCTGTAATTCAATGGGTTCGAAAATTAGCAAAACGAAAAGATTTTTGGTAAAATGCAAGAAGACTAAGTGGAATAAGGGTGGAATGGGACAGGTGTTAGTTGATTACCATATTCATGGGATCGGCCATCGGACCAATAAACATACAGCTCCGGAACTAGCTAAGTATATTGAGCAGGGGATAGCCCAAAACTTGACCGAAATTGGTTTTGCCGATCATGATGAATATCTGCTCGAACTAGATTTTTCAAGTTTTCTTTACCTGCAAAAGCGTTATTCGCAAATCAGGCTTCGCCTTGGCTTGGAAGTTGATTATCGACCGGGACAGGAAATACTGTTGAACCAGCGGCTAGCACCCTATCAATTCGACTACCTGATCGGGTCGATCCATTTTATCGGTGATTGGCCTTTCGATCATCCAGCTTATACCGCCGGGTATGCTGCCTGGGACATTGATGAATTGTACAAGACATATTTTTCATTAGTCACCCAGATGGTGAGATCCGGGCAGTTTGATATTGTGGGACACCTGGATCTGATCAAAGTTTTTGGCTACCGACCACGACGTTCGGTCCTCGACTTGGCCGGTTCGACCCTGTCAGCTATCCAAGAAAGCGGAATGACGGTAGAAATTAATACGGCTGGTTGGTACAAGCCGGTGGGTGAGGTCTACCCGACCCGGGAACTCCTGGAGGAATGCTTCCGTTTAGGAATTCCAATTACTTTGAGCTCGGACGCGCATGCGGCCCAAGATGTCGGACGAGATATTGCGTGGGGCCCGCGAAATGGCCTGGGCCGTCGGCTACCGGCAGGTCGCGGTATTTGAAAAGCGACAGAGGAGTCTGCTGCCTTTGTGAGTAGACTCTCATATCACTAAGCAGCCACCAGAACAGGCAAAATTAATCGCGCCGTGTTTTAACGCGGATCAGCGATTGATGGTCTGCATCAGCGAACAGCGGCGGAGGAGGATCTGCCGGCATCACTGGAGCCTGAAGGGCGAGCTTGATGCTGGCTCTAAGCGATAGGTCCGATCACAACCTGGTCTGCTGACCGAGTGATAACACAAGAATTTCGAATACATAAAAATTACTATGAAAGGAGTAGACTGATTATGTTGGCTTATGATACAGCTCATCGTTTAGCCCGGGAACTAACTGAAACCGAGGAGTATCAGGCACTGATTCAGGCTCGGGATAAGGTTTATGAGTCAGAGGCCAATAAGACGATGCTGGAAGACTTTCAGAAAAAACAAACCGAATTAAACAAGGCGCACCTAGCTGGGGAACAAATCCCGCCGGAAAAGGTTGAGCAATTGCAAAAATTAATGGAAGTGATGATGATGAATCCGGTGATCAGGGATTATCGAATCGCCGAACTAAAAATAGTCCGGCTGATGGGAGACATTGAAAAAATCCTCTGGGATGCGGTCAGGCCGGGTTTGATCTTCACCGAGGGAATGGAGTAGTCACGCTTTAGTAACCTCAGTTTCCTTAATTAGCCACCCACGTTCCAAGGACACAACTATCTATGAAAATAGCGGACATATGTCATCCTGAGCGTTAGCGAGGGTCTTCCTTCTCAGCGTGACAGGATTCTTGTTTCACCAGAATAACACGATATTAAAACTATTTATCAAAACCATTTTCTTTTTAAAACCACTTAACCTGGAGGCATACAATATATCTCCGGGTTTTTTGTTTACGAATCGAAGAAAATCTTTATAATTATTGTTGTTTAAAGTCGCGAATAAGGGGGACAGAGGATTGTATCAAATTGTCGGAAAAAAAGTACTGGCTCCAGGGATCAAACGTTTTGAGGTGGCAGCCCCGTTAGTAGCCCGGAATGCCCAGGCCGGTCAGTTTATTATGCTGCGGTTAGACGAGTATGGGGAGAGGATTCCCTTAACCATTGCTGATTTGGACCCGGATCAAGGGACCGTTACGATAATTGTTCAAGAGATCGGAAAAAGCACTGAATTGCTCGGCCGACTGGAGGCGGGCGACTTTATCCTTGACTTTGTCGGACCGCTGGGTAAACCCTCACATATTAAAAAATTTGGGCGAGTAGTCATGATTGGCGGAGGGGTAGGTATTGCGCCGATCCATCCCATCGCTCGGGAAATGAAACGAGCCGGCAACGAGGTGATATCGGTTCTAGGGACGCGCAGCCGTGAGTTACTGATTATGGAAGAGGAAATGAAGCTGGCCAGCACAGAAGTGCTCATTACCACCGATGATGGGTCATATGGCCGTCAGGGTTTTGTCACTGATGTGCTCAAAGATCTGATTGCCAATCGAGGACCGCTAGACTTAGTAGTTGCGATTGGCCCAATGGTCATGATGGAAGCGGTCTGTCGGGTAACCCGGGGGCCGGGAATTCCGACCGTTGTTAGTCTTAACCCGATTATGGTGGACGGGACCGGGATGTGCGGGGCGTGTCGGGTTCAGGTCGGGTCGGACACGAAGTTTGCCTGCGTTGACGGACCAGAATTTGACGGACACCTGGTCGATTGGGAACTGGCCAAACGTCGGGCCCGCCTGTTCATCCAAGAGGAAAAACGAGCCGTCGCCGAACACGCGGCCAAACGGGAGAGGGGGAGATGTGGATGCGGCTGCCATCAGTAGATGAATTAAAGAAAGCGGCGAAAAGCACCACCAAACGGCCTATGCCCAGCCAGGACCCCCAATTGCGGGTGAAAAATTTTCGGGAGGTTGCCCTGGGGTATACTGAGGAGGATGCCCTCCTGGAAGCCAGCCGATGTCTCAATTGTAAAAAAGAATACTGCCGGGAGGGTTGTCCGGTTGAAATTGATATTCCGGCTTTTATTAAACGAATAAAAGAACAGGACTATTTGGGAGCGGCCCGGACAATTAAAGAAAAGAGCAGCCTGCCGGCAATCTGCGGTCGGGTTTGTCCCCAGGAAAGCCAGTGTGAAAAGTATTGCGTCCGCGGCCAAAAAGGTGAGCCAGTAGCCATTGGCCGGTTGGAACGGTTTGTGGCTGATTACGAGTTAGCTCACGGCAGTTCAGCGGCCGGCAGTCTGGAAAAGCCGGTCAGCAACGGGCACCGGGTGGCCGTGGTGGGTTCGGGTCCAGCGGGTTTAACGGTTGCCGGTGATCTGGCCCGCAAAGGTTATGCCGTAACCATATTTGAAGCCTTGCACGTGGCTGGCGGGGTGCTAATGTATGGGATTCCTGAGTTTCGACTTCCCAAAACAATCGTGCAGCGGGAGATTGAAGGGATCCGGCAGTTGGGAGTAGATATTCAAACCAATGTGGTCGTCGGCCGAACCATTACCGTGGAACAGCTTTTAAGCGAAGGGTATGAGGCAGTCTTTGTGGGTACCGGGGCTGGCTTACCGTATTTTATGGGGATTCCGGGAGAGAACCTGAATGGCGTCTATTCGGCCAATGAGTTTTTAACCCGGGTCAACTTAATGAAGGGCTATCTTTTCCCGCAGTACCTGACCCCGGTCAAAGTCGGCCGCCGGGTCGCGGTCCTGGGAGCCGGCAATGTGGCGATGGACGCAGCCCGCACTGCCTTACGGTTGGGGGCGGAAGAGGTTTATATTGTCTATCGCCGGTCCGAAGCGGAGATGCCGGCCCGGCACGAAGAGATCGAATGTGCCAAAGAAGAAGGGGTGCAATTCAGGCTGTTAACCAACCCAGTCGCCATCAATGGCGATCAGGAAGGTTGGGTTAAAAAACTGGTTTGCCTCCGTTATGAACTGGGCGAACCAGATGAATCCGGCCGACGTTCCCCCATCCCCATCCCTGGCTCCGAGCACAGTCTGGAAGTGGAGACCGTGGTGGTAGCGATCGGCCAGGGGCCAAACCCATTAGTTGCTTCGACTACCGAAGGGCTGGCGGTTAACAAGCGGGGTAATATTGTGGCCGATGAAAATGGTCAGACTTCACGGCCAAGGGTGTTTGCCGGGGGGGACATCGTGACCGGCTCGGCAACCGTTATTCTAGCCATGGGTGCCGGGAAAAAAGCAGCCGTCGCCATTGACCGGGCCTTACGCGAGGGGAGAGGAGAGTACTAAATCCTGAATATATCATTTCGCAAGTAGCGTGAGAATTGAATTCCTTGCTAAATGGGCCTGAGACGGGAGTTAACCGGCTTCAGGCTCATTTTTTTGTTTATCATATAACCTGAAGTGTGGGTAAGATGGTAAACTATAACGAATGGTTATGTATCAGTTCACCTCAAACCAACACTTGTTTTCCGAAAAAGCGTATAATCAAGGGTAAACTATTTTATAATGGCTTAGCATTTTTCAAGAAGTGGGAGTCTTTTGATTCAGATCAAAACAGTTTCGAAATTCAGCCAGTTGGTAAATCATTGACTGGGGGTATTAGTTTGATCTATTTAGATAATGCGGCTACCTCCTGGCCCAAGCCAGAGGTTGTCTATCAGGCGGCCGATCAGTGCCTGAGGGAATATGGAGCTAACCCCGGTCGGGGCGGTCATCGGTTATCCCTGCAGGCGGGACGGATGATTTTAGAGACCAGAGAACTGCTGGCGACTCTTTTTAATATTCCAGATTCATCCCGGATCATCTTTACCGGTAACGTTACCGAAGCCCTGAACTTAGCCATTAAAGGGTGGCTGCGGCCGGGTGATCATCTGGTCATGACCTCCATGGAACATAATGCTGTGGCTCGGCCGGTTTTCGGCCTTCAAGAACTGGGGGTTAGTCATTCTGTGGTTCAGTGTTCACCGGAAGGTCGGTTAGCTGTGCGCGATCTGGAAAAAAGCCTGCGCCCAAACACCCGGTTAATCTGCATTAATCATGCTTCCAATGTAACGGGGACTATTCAGCCGCTTGAAGAAATTGGCGATCTGGCGGCGCGGAAAGGGATACCGTTGCTGGTAGATTGCGCTCAGACCGCCGGCGTGCTGCCGATAGATGTTGAAAAGTGTCAGATAAGTTTGTTGGCTTTTACTGGTCACAAAGGTTTGTTCGGCCCTCCGGGGACCGGCGGGTTGTATATTGCCGAGGGAATCAACCTGAGACCGCTTAAAGAAGGTGGGACCGGCAGCAAATCGGAACTGTTGTCACAGCCTGAAGACCTGCCCGAACGGTTTGAAAGCGGTACCCCTAATACCTCTGGTCTGGCCGGACTAGGAGCTGGAGTTAAGTTTATTCTCGATCAAGGAATAGACACAATCCGACGGCATGAACAGGAATTAACCCGACAGCTTCTGGATGGGCTGCAGCGGCTAGAGGGAGTAACCATTTACGGGCCGAGAGATTATACAGAACAGACCGCGGTTATTTCTTTGAATATCGAGGGTCGGGATGCGGCGGAATTCAGTTTTTTATTAGACCATTTATTTGATATTGCAACGAGAGCTGGTTTGCACTGCGCCCCCTTAGCCCATCAAACCCTGGGTACCCTGGAAACCGGCACCCTGCGGCTCAGTCCGGGTTACTTTAATACCGCAGAAGAAATGAATGTTCTGCTAGAGGCCCTGCATTCAATTGTCAAGGATCAGTCGCCGGGGCGATAACCCGAGGCAACTAGATCCGGGGATAAGGATAAATCAAACGGTTCTCTTTTACCGTCTTACTCTTAAATAAACAGGTGATAAGATATGGCTAACGAAAACCTGGCTTATACAGTATTTACTTTCGTCTCCACCCACCATGCCTTGAAAGCCGAGCAGGTTCTGAAACAGGAACGCCTTCAAGGGACGATTATGCCAGTGCCCCGCGAATTATCTTCCTTATGTGGACTAGCTATTCGTGTTGAGCCGGGCCTGCGCGAGCAAGTGGAATCCGTCTTACGCAACAAAGGGGTCGGAATAGATGAAATAGTCGAGTTGAAACCGCGCTTTAGACCGAAACATCAATGAACTCGTCAAGCTTCACGGAAAAGCTTTATTCACTGAAATTCTTGGATAGTGCCGAACATCGATCCGGTTTTCAACTCAGATAATCAATAACCTTGAGCTAGCCCGCGGATTATAGACTTATTCAGAGATTTGTGCTACTCTAAAAAGTGAACTATTCAGCTTCGCTGAACACCGAGGCTTCAGATGGAGACTTTACTTCACCTGAAGCTGTAACCAAAGCAACCCACTTACAGAAGCGGGAGTCTTGTGATTCCGATGAATTATATAATTATTCGGCATGAATCGTTGAAACAGGAATATCTTTGAGGTATTCTTTCATAAGGAAAGGAACGAGGAAAGGAACGGTCGATAATGCGTAATGGAAAGGAGACCGTGAGAAAATGCTTGAATTACGCTCTGTTAGCCTGACTTTAGGCAACGGAAATGGCGGCAGCAAAGAGGTTTTGAGCCAAATAGACCTCACTTTGGAAGACGGCAAATTTTACGCGGTCACCGGGCCTAATGGCGGAGGGAAAACCTCTTTGGCTAAGGTCATTATGGGTATTTATCAACCGACAGCTGGTCGGATTTACTATAAAGGGGAAGATATTACGGATCTTAGTATTACGGAACGATCCCAGCGGGGGATCGCCTACGCTTTTCAACAGCCGCCTCGCTTTAAGGGAGTACGGGTTAGAGATTTATTGAGCATTGCCGCTAATAATTCGTTAAACGAGAAAGAATATCACTGTCTGATGCACGAAGTCGGTCTCTGTCCGGAAGACTACTTGAATCGAGAGATTGATTCGAGCCTGTCCGGTGGCGAAATGAAACGAATTGAGATTGCTTCCTTGTTGGCCCGTCCGGCAGAGGTCTGTATTTTTGATGAACCGGAGGCCGGGGTCGACTTGTGGACCCTCCGGCAGCTAGTCATGATGATTATTGAACGGCACCATCTGCGCAATATTACGACCCTAACGATTACCCATAATGAACGTTTCTTGTCAATGGCTGATGAAGTCCTGCTGCTGGCTGAAGGACAGATTAAAGAACGAGGCAAGAGAGATAAGGTTTGGCCGCTGATCAAGGACGATATCGCCTGTCAATGGAGACAGAAGTGTGGAGGCGAGGCTAGTGACCCTGACTGCTATCGATAAACAATTACTTGCATCTGTGGCGGATCTGCATGAGATTCCAACTGGTGCCTATAATATTCGGAAGGATGGCGAAGGGGTGGCCCGTCAGTCCACGGCGAATATTGAGATTTTACCGAAGACAGATCCTAAGCAGCCGGGGATTGATATTATCGTCAAACCGGGGACCAAAAACGAGTCGGTCCATATTCCGGTGATTATGACTCGAACCGGAATGCATGATCTGGTCTATAATACTTTTGACATCGGGGAAAACGCTGATGTTTTGGTCGTGGCCGGCTGCGGAATTCACAACGCTGGGTGTGACTCATCCCAGCATGATGGAATCCACGAAATCTTGGTGCGCCGGGGTGCGCGGCTGCGTTATGTGGAGAAGCATTATGGCGAAGGACCAGGGGAAGGGCAGCGAATTCTTAATCCGCAGACGATTATCAAGATTGAAGAAGGAGCCGTTGCGGAACTGGAACTGGTGCAAATCAAAGGGGTGGATAGTACCCGCCGGATAACGCGGGCTGAAATACACAACCGGGGCAGCCTGCGCATGGTCGAGAAGCTGCTCACCCATGGTCAGCAAACAGCCGAGTCAGAGATGGAAATTTTCCTGATCGGTAAAGAGGCTAATGCCCAAATCATTGCCCGCTCCGTGGCCCAGGATGATTCCCGTCAGGATTTTCGGGCTAGTTTAATTGGACAAAACTACTGCCGCGGGCATGTGGAATGTGATTCGATCATTATGGATCAGGCCAAGATTGCGGCTTCGCCGCAGCTTCGAGCAGAACACATCGAGGCCGAATTAACCCATGAAGCGGCAATTGGCAAAATTGCCGGTGATCAATTGATTAAACTGATGACCCTAGGCCTGACGGAAAAGGAAGCAATTGACACCATTTTGAACGGTTTCCTTAGTTAGGACAGGTCTAGCAACTAAACCCTGTCCCGAAGGTTTAGCTGAATCAAAAGACGTCGACTTTTATATAAGTGGGCGTTAAGTGGGGATACCTTGTTTAGACTTCAGGTAAAGTAGTGTTTCTAGGAGTAGTGTTTCTATCTGAAGCCTTGATGTTCAGCGAAGCTGAGCGAGATCACTCCAAGCAGCGGTTTACGCCGCTGCTTTCGCGTAGTTAAAGGGGGCAACACCAGTGAATCTTAATCTATTCATCACCTTTGTTCGGGTTATCGAAAAAAAGAGTTTGTCTGGGGCCGCCCGAGATCTTTTTTTAACGCAGCCAGCGGTAAGCAAGCAGATTCAGACACTGGAGGAACTGTATGGGGTTCAATTAATGGAGCGGGTCGGCCGGCGAATTCGCCTGACAGAAGCTGGTGAGATTTTTTACCAGCATGCCCTGGAAATCCTGGGTATTTTGGAAGAACTAAACGATGACTTAATCCGAACAACGGCAGGTGTGCGGGGCCGTCTGCTGATCGGAGCCAGTACTGTTCCCGGGCATTATATCCTCCCTTCATTTATTGGACGGTATAAACGCCAGTACCCGGAGGTTAAAGTGAGCCTGGAAATCGGCGATACCGGCAGTGTCGTTAATTCTTTGTTAGAACAGCGGGTTGACTTGGCCGTCGTCGGAGCAACAGTGAAGAACCATAAATTAGTAAGTACCTTATTTGCGGATGATCGGTTACGGTTGATTGTACCAGCGGCTCACCCGCTGGCCACCCGGACCTCAATCCAGATTGAGGAAATAGTTCAAGAAAACCTGATCTGGCGCGAGAAAGGTTCCGGAACACGGCGCGTGCTGGAAGATCGGCTCGCTGATCAGGGAGTAAACCTGGATAAATTGAATATCTTACTCGAGTTAGGGAGTACCGAAGCAGTAATTACAGCTGTGGAAGAAGGTTTGGGGATTGCCCTGGTATCTCAGTGGGCGATCGGCAAAAGTACCGCCTTAGGCCGGATCGCTAGTCCCGAATTGGAGGGGATTGATCTTAAACGGAATCTTTACCTGATTTACCGGCGTCAAAAGATTTATAGCCGGGCGATGCAGGCATTTCTAGATCTAAGCAAACTTGATCTAAGCAAAAATTGAGCCAGTCCTGGCCGGTTAATTTAGACCGAGCTCGGAGACAATAAGGCCAAGAAGCAGACTTTTTGAGTGATTAGAGGGGGTTAAAGCTGTGGCAAAGCAAAATTGGCCGGTAGTCTCCAAAAGGGATTTTTTGGGACAAGGTGACTGGTCGCGAGAGTATTACGAAGGATTGCTGGTAGTTAACCACGGTGAGCAAGGCTACGATTTAGGAGTAGAATTAGAGGGTGAGCAGGTTTTAAAGGTGGATAGAGCCTCAGCCGATGAGATTAAGGACCGGGTTCAGTATTGGGGAGCCCGCTTGGAGGATATTCGAAAAGAGTACGGGGTACGGGATAACCGCACCGCTGAGTTCTACAGGGGTTAACAACTGCTACGATTTTATAGATTAATATAATCAACAGCTCTACAATATCTATATGAAACTAAGCGAATTTTTCGTGCTTCATCTGCTTAAATATACGAATCTTGGGTTATGACTCAGTCATCAAACTAGTTTGGGAACGAAAATTAAGGGAATGTAAACTTTTAAACGCTGACCTTTGATGGCGTCTCACCTTAGCTGGTTGGGACTGCCATTTTTTTGTTTAGTGCTTGACCGAACTTCAGGTCTACGTTACATTATGATTAGATTACTGCAGAATGATAGATGGAGGTGTCGTTGTTTGCCTTTATCCGAAGGTTCAACCCTATCGACTATCTTGTGGTTTTTCGTTGTCCCGTTTGCCCTTTTAATCGGGATAATTGTATTGCCGCAACGAAATCGCCAAAAGAAACAAAAAGAGTTTATCGAAAGTTTAAAGGTGAAGGATAAAGTCGTCACCTATAGTGGCATTATTGGAGTCATTGAAAAGATCGGTCAAAGAACAGTTATTCTTCGGGTCGATGAGAAAACACGGATGGAGTTCCTCAAAGAAGCAATTACCAAATTGGCTAAGGATTTGGATTAGACTTGAATTAGATTTAAATTGGCATTAAGCGATAATTATCGGATAAAATGTTTATGTTTGGTTTATTATTCTCACTGCGGGCCGAAAGCCCGCTTTTCATTGTTTAACCTCGTGCGGCAAGAAGTCTCCAGCTTGACAAACGGGTTAGTTTGGTATTACCATCTATTTTGTTGCTTTATGAAGAATACTCGGTTAGAATATGCTCATAAACATTATTGCTATTATTTAGGCTCTTAATAAATTGAATAATGGGGGATTATAATCAGGTATGAAACTGCCAGAATTGCAGATTGGCAATCTGATAGCCCGGCTCCCAATTATCCAGGGAGGGATGGCTGTTCGCATCTCTACTTCTCGCTTGGCGGCAGCCGTGGCTAATGAAGGTGGCATAGGGATTATCGCTATAACCGGGATGAGTGTTGAGGAACTAAAGGCTGAGATTCGGAAAGCGCGAGAATTGACCAAGGGAATTATCGGGATAAACTGCCTTTTCGCCGTGCGTGATTTTGCTACCTTAGTAAAAGCAGCGATTCAGGAAGGAATAGATTTGGTCGTCTCCGGAGCCGGATTCTCCCGAGACATGTTTCAGTGGGGGAAGGAATCAAACACACCCATTGTCCCGATTGTTTCTTCAGCGCGACTAGCCAAAATCGCCGAGAAGTTAGGCGCAGCCGCGGTCGTAGTTGAAGGTAAAGAGGCCGGGGGACACCTGGGAACTACTGAACCAATGAAAAAAATCCTGCCCGAGGTCAGGGCCGCGGTCAGCATTCCGGTTATTGCGGCCGGTGGAATTATTGATGGAAGGGATATTGTTGAGGCCTTCAAACTGGGAGCCAATGGGGTTCAAATGGGCACCCGCTTTGCGGCCAGTGAAGAATCTGGAGCTTCACGTGAGTTCAAGGAGCTTTATTTGCGCGCTGCCTTAGAAGATGTTGTTTTAGTCAAAAGCCCGGTCGGTCTCCCTGGGAGAGCCTTGAAAAACCGGTTCTGGGAAAGAATTAATCAGGGTGAAGATCTAAGTCCGGAAACTTGTCGCGCCTGCTTAAAACACTGTTCTGGTGATTATTGTATTATGGAAGCTTTAGAGAAAGCCCAACAGGGAGACATGGAGAACGGCCTCGTCTTTTCCGGGGAGCTAGTTCAAAGAATCAAAGAGATATTGCCAGTCAAGAAAATATTTCAAAACTTGCTGCAGGAGATTGAGACTTCTCCGGGATAAGTTTATCTGCATCAAAAGACTTATCCTTCTATAAGCAGGGTTACCTTGTTTAAATTTCAGGGTGAGGCAGAGTCTCGTCCGAAGCCTCGCTGCTCAGCGAAGCTGAACGAGTTCACTAAAATACGAAGAATTACAAGTTGAGCAATCTGTTATTGGGAACCAATAGTTCCCATTTTTGTTTTTGTTGATTGTTTATTTATGTGTGCAATTTAGCACAATTTTGTTGCCAAGAGAGTTTTTTTCTAGAAGGATAAAGCTCATTAATGTCGAAGTATTAATTTAGAAACTTGTTAGGATTAGAATCAATTTTCAAATTAGTCAAAAAATTATAACCCTTAAAAACTAAGCTTACATAAGGAGTGGGTAAAAAGTTGCAGCAAGACATTACTCAAATTAGAAATGGGATGTATCAGGCAGGGTATATCTGTGATGACAAAACTGCGACAACCTTATTTTTAGCAGAAGCCCTGCATAAGCCGATCTTGGTGGAGGGTCCGGCCGGGGTCGGGAAAACCGCGATCGCCCAAGCTTTTAGCCGCATGAAAGGTCTGCCCTTGATTAGACTTCAGTGTTACGAAGGAATTGATGAATCCAAAGCTCTATACGAATGGGATTACAAACGACAATTACTCCATATTCAGGCGGTAGCCAATCAAACAATTGATGTAAAAGAAGTCGAAAAGGATATTTTCTCAGACCATTTTCTACTGCGTCGGCCTTTGCTGACCGCCATCAGTTGTCCCACTCCCACCGTTCTGTTGATTGATGAGATTGATAAGGTGGATTTTGAGTTCGAAGCAATGTTGCTAGAACTCCTCTCGGAATTTCAGGTAACCATCCCGGAATTTGGCACTGTTAAGGCGGAACACCTACCTTTTGTTTTTCTGACATCCAACGCCACCCGCGAGTTATCTGAAGCTCTTAAACGACGCTGTCTGTATTTGTATTTAGATTTCCCGGTCCAAGAACTGGAGGAACAGATCCTGCTGTTGAAAATCCCGGAAATCCCGCAACAGTTAGCCGGGCAGATTGCCTCTGTTGTCCGCAAGATCCGGCAGGTTCAGCTGAAAAAATTGCCGAGTATCGCTGAAAGCATTGACTGGGGACGTTCGCTGATTAGCCTGGGTAAAGATGACCTGGATGTGGAAACTACTTTACGCACCTTGAATATACTAGCTAAATACAAAGATGATTTGCATAAATTAGACCAGATGGTACAAACCCAGAAAAACTTAAACTTTCAGCCCGTACTAGGATCTTCGCTGTCAACTGGTTCAACCCCGGTGCCGGAAGCCAAAAGTAGTGAGGCCCCAAGTAAACCTGCCCTGACAATGAAGACAATCGAAAAATACTACAAGAATAAAAAGTAAATAGCGAGGTTTTGGGTATGGCCTTTTTCCATGTGATGCAGCGGTTTTGTGAAGATTTACGTCGGGAGGGAATCCCAGTTACGCCCAGCCATTCTGAGGACTGTTTTCGGGCTCTCTCTTTAATTGACTGGTCCGTTGAGGATTTTTTCTATTCCTCTTTGTTTGCCACGCTGATTAAAGATTATAACTATAAGCCTCTCTTTGACAATGTCTATAAACGTTATTTTAAATCTTGTATCAATCTGGAGAGTCTTAAGCAGCAGTTACTTAAAAAAGGCGAACTGTCAGACCCAGAGAGAGAAGCACCGGAGGACAGCGTAGCACTAGAGGAAGTAAACGCTCAGGCGGCGGAAAATCAAGGGTCCTTTAAAAACAAGAGTACCACAACTCCAGATGGCCGGAAGAATCCTTTGGCGCAGGATTTTCGTCTGGATAGCTTAGAGGATATCCGACGAATGGAGGCCCTCTTCCCCCTAATGGCCAAAAGACTCGCTTCGAAAATGATCATCAAAAACAAGCGAAACGATCAGAACTTTATTAACTTCCGTCGGACCATGCGCAAGAGCATGTCTACCGGTGGGGTACCGGTGGATCTGATTACCCGGCGGAAGCAAAAAGAGAAACCGGTGTTGTTCTGTTTGTGCGACGTTTCCGTTTCAGTACTGCAGTTCAGTTGCTTTGCCTTGGCCTTGTTAGCTTCGTTGGAAAAGTTCTTTCAACATGTCCGCAGTTTTGGCTTTGTGGATGAGATTGACGAAATCACTCACATGTTAAAGCATGCTGATCCGAAAACCCTGCGGGCTAATGTGTTGAAGAATGCCAAAGTGATTGGGATTCGGGGGTACAGCAACTACGGCATATCCTTTAAGCACTTTTTCGAGCGGTATGGCGGGCAGTTGTCGCAAAAGACAACGGTGCTTATTTTTGGGGATGGCCGAAACAACTGGTATGATGATGAGGCCTGGGTCCTAAAAGAGATGCGGAGTCGATCGAAAAAGATCTACTGGTTTAACCCGGAAGAAGAAGAAAACTGGTTTACCGGCGACAGCCGGATGAAGGAATACCTGAAGTACTGTGATCGCTCCTTTGAGGTAACCAATCTGCTGCAGATGGAAGATGCATTTTGTCAGTTGTAACTGCCACGGGGACGGTTCTTGTGGCTGGTAAACGGGCGTGAGGGGTGAGAGGTGAAGAGAAAGACGCGGTCGCGGCGGGGTCGGTTCTTATGGCTGGAAACAGGCGTGAGAAGAAAGACGTAAGGCGTAAAATATAAGGCGTAAACGTAAAACGTAAGACGCAAAGACATTAAACCTAGAAAACGCTACGTAGCTATGAAACCGTAAGTCTTAAATAGTAAGCGACGGTTAAAGAACGTTTGTGCGAGATTATTTTATAGAATGAGTTATGTTATTAGAACGACATATAGAAAGAACGGGAGTGATCGCGTGAGTCCAGTTGTGGGGGATCGGTTGCCGGCGAATATCTATGAGTATTTTCGGCCCAAGATCATGCGGACCGGCGTTGTTTCCACTGTTGATGAGGACGGCTACCCGCGGGGGGCCCCGATGTCTTTGTTTTATGCGCTGGATGATCAGACCTTGCTCATGGGGGCGCAAAACCGTTCGCAAACTTTTAAAAATGTTGAGCGGACCGGGAAAATAGCCCTGACTTTCCTGGGTGGGGGAGATGTCGCTTTCACGGTTCGGGGTAAGTGCCGGGTCTTCAAAACCACCATGGAAACCAGTAAATACCTGGGCGTCCTGGTGGTCGAGGTGGAAGCCGTGAAGAGTGATGTGGCGATAGACGTTGAGGTTACCGATGGAATTCAGTACACCTACCGGTCCCAGAAGTGGGAAGATTTTGTTAACCGGGTGTTGGACGAACTGCGGGGGTATACGTTGGCGGACGTTAAAGGCTAAAACTGGCTAAAACGTCAATTATTGACCTTCTTAAAAAACACTATGATCGATTTCCAGGTACTTCAGATACTGATAGTGCTGTTTTGCAATTTTCCTTGTAATGACAGTGCTGCTAGCCTCTGCGCTGAAGGGATACGGTTTCGTCCTTCTCTCGTTTTCCCTGTATTGATAGTGCAGCTAGCGACAAAGGTCTAGTTGCATAGTAATAACCATGACTAGGTTGTTATGTCCATCAAAAGTTAAATCGTCTAGTTGCCTAGTAATAACTCGGCAGAAGAAACTTAGCCCAGCCTAAGCAGGGCGTTGTCCATGTTTGGCCGTAACCACACATCCTGCGCTGTAACCTACATAGATTGCTATATGTCGGTGGGCACGGTTAAAGCCATAATCATACGTCCTGCGCTATTTAACCAACAGCTGTAACCTATTAGAAGCAATCAATTAGTCAGTCAAGAAGCTCCTTTTTCTTCCATTGTATACAGAGAGAGCGGGAAAATTACAGAACCCTGGTCGTTGCCTGCCGGCTGTACCACCGGCCCAGCCTTTGCAATGCTTCCAGCTGCTCCCGTTGGCCGGCTTTGGTCCGTTTAAGGGCTTTTTGCAAAATGCGGGCAGAGTGTTCCATGTCCTCACGGTTTACTGGGTACGGGTGGCCGTCTTTCCCGCCGTGGGCAAAGGAGTAGCGCGCCGGGTCCCGGTAGCTGGGCTGAATCCCATAGGTCAGCTCTGCAACTAAGGCTAAAGCCCGCAGGGTACCGGCCCCGATCCCGGCAATGCCTAACAGGGCTTCAAAACTGCGGGGTCGTTGGTCGTGAGCAATGGACAAGGCCTTGTTTAAATAGGTCGAAGAGGGAATGGAGTGCCGGGCGGGCAGCGTCAGACTGGGAACTGTTTTCTTGAACAACTCCAATTCCCGGATCACACTGGCCGGGGGATAGGACACCAAATCAGTCGCGATCTGCCGGATATCTTTGTTTTCTCCGGCGACCAGGTTTAAGGTCCGGGCAGTCGCATCACAGCAGATAGCTGAGTGCGGCTCGCACACAAAATCCTCCACCCCTCGGCTGAGCCAGTGGTAACGCCGGGCCTGCCGGTTATCCTCATTCATCCCTTGTTGAATTACGGTCCAATCGCCGCCCGGAGTAAAGACAAAAAAGTGATGATAGATTTGGTAGCCGTCCTGGACCGCTGAGCTGTCTACCTTAGCTGCCATGCGGCTGGCATACTGAAAATCCGCCACCTGGTTAGCGAAGCTAAACCGGTCACCTCAGCCGGGCAATCTCGTTTGGCGTGTTACGAGATACTCGGCCTTTGCCGCCGGCCAGGAAGATCCCCAGGTCAGCCTGCGCCTCTTTCAAACCTTCCTTAAGGGCCCCGCACACTGTCGTCGTTACTCCTGACGAATGCCAGTCAAAACCCAGCACACAGCCCAGGCTTTGAAACCAGTAAGGATCGGCTAGCCGTTTCAGAACCTCAAACGGACCGTACTCTTCTACGATAACCTCAATAATAGCTGCTCCCAAAGTCTTCATTTTAGTGAATAGCCAAGCCGGACATTTTCCGCCATGCAGCGGCAGGTTGGCAATCCCGGTTCGCATATCTTATCCCGTTCCTTTCTTTACAGGAAAATATGGTTTCAAGTGAACACGTTCAGCTTCGCTGAACATCAAGGCTTCAAATGGAGACTCTACTCCACCTGAAGTTTAAACAAGGTAACTCCCACTTACTCAAGAACATATGCTTGACGTCACATATACAGTTTTCCGCCGCGCCTCTATGATTTCTTAATTGATTATAACACTATTTAATCCCGCGAACAAATGTTTGTTTGAGCAATTGGAAAAATTAAGTTAGAATTTGGAGTAACCAAGCATTAGTGAGAACAAAGACAAAACGGTCTTCAAGGCGAGGTATCCTATGGCGAGTCAGGATGGAGGTACAGGAAAGAAGATACCGAATCTGGCGGTGGATTTTTCAGCAGCCAGACCACAGTACATCATATAAATGTTTAGCTGAACATTTTAAAGTCTCCGAGAAAACGGCGAAACTAGATTGTCTTGAACTGGTTAAAGAAGGCTATTTAAAACGTCATTGGGGCGGGGTAACCTTGACAGAAAAGGGACTTAAGGCCCTGTCCCAGGCAGGGTCGCTGGGACTTGATAGCACTATAAAACGAAAACATCTACGCCAGTTAGTGATCTTACGGGTTTTAGCCAGGAGACGAGCTAGCCGAAAGAAAAGTGAACGCACCCTAACCCTAAAAGACATTTCGCGGTTAGCTGGGTGGGACATAGATTGCCCTGAAGAAAAAGCTTATCCCAGTTTAGATAGTTTGAGTAATGATCTGGCCGAGTTAACCTCAATTGGTCTGGTTGAACGAACCGAACAGGGCTGGCAGTTGGGCAGCAGTTTAATGCCGCCGCTTTATTTGAACGATGACCAAATGCTTCAGCTGCACCATTACTTAAATACTTTGCCGGCGTTTCTGCCGCTGGATGCGGTCCAGATGACCAGAATTAAGGATAAATTGCAAACAATCTTGCTGACAAAAGAAAATATGCTCCCAATTGATCAACTTAAACTGGCGACTAGGGAAGTGGTCCATGGTTATTCTTCACCACCACCGGCTGATGCTAACATTGTCCGATTGGTCGAGGAAGCTGTCGCCAAAGGGTTGGTCCTGGAACTGCTCTATCAAGGCAGAAAGATCAAGATTAACCCAATCGGTTTAGTCTATCATTGGCGGCGGGGGTTCTGGTATATCATCTCCACCCCCAAAAAGCGGCAGCGAACCAACTTACAGATACTACGCCTGGATCGGGTGACTACCGCCTATAAAACTGAACAACAATTTACTCGTTTGCCGGCGCATAAAAGCAGGATATCGAACTTCCTGGCGGAATACTGGGGCGTTAGCAATGATCGAAGGTTCGAGGTGGAGATTCGTTTTTTTAATACCAAATGGAATGTTAACGCAGTCGAAAATATGTTGGGTGAAATTGCCCAACGGCAGTACTGGGCCAAAACCTGCCGGACCGTACCGCAGCCCGATGGCTCGGTTGTCTTAAAGGATACCATTACTGGGCTGTCTGAGTTTACAGCCTGGTTAAGAACCTACGGCGATGCAATCGAGATAATCTCCCCGGCTTGGCTGCGGGAAACACAAAAAGAAACCGCCCAAAAAATGCTAGCTGTCTATAAGAAGAAGACCGGCCAAATAAATAATCAGGCGGAAAAGCTATTTGACCAAGACATGATCAATAAAGCTGATAGGCCTGAGCCAAGAGATACGACTGAGCAGAGGGGAGCCGAACAGAGAGACCGGAGCCGAGCAGAGAGATGGAGGTGAGCCGAACGGCACCGAGCAGGAACGGAGTTGGCGAGACAGACAGATAAGGCACTAACCAGGTTGATTAGTTTGATCAAGATTCTCGAAAAACATCCAAAAGGCTTATCCGCTAATCAATTGGCCGACTTAACCGGATACCCGGCAGCGGTGATCCTGGATGACCTAAACTGGATCGTGCTGCAATCGGAATTTGCCGCGCACTACACTCTGTACGTTGATGATTTCCCGGAAGAAGAATTAGACATAGAGACAGGAAGCGAAGCTTTACCTGAAGCCTTACATATTGAAACAGACAGTATCAAGGCAATCAATAACAGTGTAAAACATAGTGAGCTAATACAAGCTGAGACAGATAATAGCGACGAAGCAGATTATTCAGTGACTGACCCGGATCTTAAGTGGCTGCTTGTGCAAAGGCAGACCTATACCCCCGGTTTAAATCTGTCTCTTGAGGAAGCGGTCCCTCTGTTATGGGCTTTAATGGAACACCCTCCAGGCCAAGAGCTGGCCTTATTCCAAAAAGAACTCAGGCGGCGAATTTTACCAGATCATATGGCTGAGCCAGCGGAAAACTGGATTCAGTTTATGGGAACCAAAGCGGGGATGGAAACACCCGACTGCCGTTACCTTGACCAATTGCGGGCGGCAATCTACCGGGAGCAGCTAATAGAGGTTAGATATTATGCTAAACAGTACCGGCAAACCAAACGGGCCCGCCTGCAACCGCTGGGGCTGGTGCTCTATAACGTAACCGGCACCTGGTACCTGGTCGCCCGAGAATACCCCGGGAAAGATATGACGGCCCGGGAAATAATCTTGCATCTGGGGAGGCTTGAATCACTTCGGGTATTAGATCAAACGGCTAGCTACCCGGCTGATTTTTCGCTAACCGATTTTCTTAGAACTAGATGGGGAATGGATATGTCAGATCCAGTCAAGGTCAAGGCCAGAATCTATCCGCAGGCCAATGTTCTGGAGAAGATCAACCGGGAAATGATAAAGCGCGGCCTGCCGGCCCCTGCGGAACAGGCTGACGGAACCTATCTATGGGAAGGCGAAGTGCGGGGAATTAATAATTTTACCCGGTGGATTCTTGGCTTTGGCTCAGCCGTTGAAATCTTAGCCCCGGCCAAGGTCCGGCGCGAAGTTATTTCGATAATCCGCAATATATGTTAAGTCAACCCCTACTTAATTGAAGTGGGGGTATTTAGTTTGAAAGGCAAACATCGCTTTGTCCTCCCCTTCACCGCCTCACGTCTCAAATCTGACATCTCACTCCTTACTCCTCACTTATCACTTCTTACACCTTATACATCACCCCTTGCCTCGCTCCTCGCACCTCATCCCTCACCCCGGTCGAATTTAGGAAACTTTTTTTCGGCTGAGTGAGTTTATAATCAGGTTTAAACTGCAAGCCTGATTATATTAGGCTAGAGATTTTAGCGAGGTGAGGTTTTAATTGGTGCGTAAAACTTGTCCTTATTGCGGCAAAGACTCTTTTAGTGCCTGCAGTACTGGCGAGTGGATCTGCCCGCATTGCTTTCGGGATATATCTAAGGTAGAACCCAAACCAATCAATTACCCGATCCTGCAGGTAGTTCAGAACAATCATTGCGACAAGGACCGCGAAGTAGTTGATTAAAGCAGCGTAATTTGAAAAACAGAATTAACCATTAGTTAAAATAATTCGTTGATAGTTGGAAGGAAAATGGATGATCGTGTCGAAATTTCCATATAAATGCAGAACGGAGACGTTCAAATCCTAGTATGTTAACCGTTAACCGTCAGGAGGTGAGAAAAATAGATTGGTTGTCTGACAATAATGAAACTAATTTTAAAAACCTATTATACGGGGCCCTTTTTCATGATATCGGCAAGTTTTATCAGCGCACCCGTGATAAACAGGCGGAGAAGGAGATTTTCCAGGCTTATCAATGGTATGTAGAGAGCCTGGGTCGGGAATACCTCTCCCACGAACAATGGAGTGCCTACTTCATCCGCACTGTTTTAAAAATGGAAGCAGCCGCAACCCTGGCTTTAAAGCACCACCACCCGGAAACTGACCTGGAATACCTGATCGCAATTGCCGACAAGTTGTCCGCAATGGAACGGGATGAAGAAGGCCCGGCCAGTAACGGTAAAGCCAATGTGGCAGCGGAACCCCTGTGTTCTGTTTTATCTTCTATCCGGCACATTAGAGATGATAGCGAGCCGGCCATTAGTTTTAAACGCTTGAAATTCGAACCCTTGGTTGATCCTTACCCGGTTTCCGATAAAAATGCAGCCCTTAGCCCGGGGGACTATCAGGCCTGGTGGGAGTGTTTCGCAACGGAAACCAAGGAGACTGTGAAGCAGCCGGTCGGTGCTGGCAAACAGTTTCACCGTCTATATCAGTTGCTTTACCAGTACACCCAGACAGTGCCTTCAGCCGCCTATTATTCCAAACCAACTATCTCCTTGTTTGACCATTCCCGGACCACTGCAGCGATAGCCACGGCCCTTTACCGGCAGGGGCTTAGCCAGAATGACCTGGAAAGGTTGCACCGTCTTTTGGTGTATGGAGGCAAGAAGCGGGGAGCGGAAGAGCCGGTCCTGCTCTTGGTTGGCGGCGATATTTCGGGCATTCAGGACTTTGTGTTTGATGTGTCAGCCAAAGGAGCAGCCAAAGGCCTGCGGGGCCGGTCCTATTATCTGGCCACTCTTGGCGAGGCGATTGCTCAGTTTATCTTGACTCACGAGGGTCTTACCCCCTGTAACATTTTATATTCCGGGGGCGGCCATTTCTATTTGATTCTGCCGGTTCGGGCCATGTCACGCTTAGCCGATTACCAAAAACAGATCGACCAGATCCTGTTTGCGGCCCATCAAGGGAAGTTGTCGGTCATTCTAACCGGGATTCCCTTGACCCAGACTGATTTTTACCCGGAGAATTTCGGCGAAAAGTGGCAGCAGATCGGTCTAGCAGCCCAAAAAGCCAAGCAGCAGAAATTCCTCGAATTGATCCGGCAAAACCCGGAACAAGTGCTGGGTCCGAGTTATGAAGGCCAGCAGGTTTGCGTCATTTGCGGCAGTTCAATGCCAGTGGGAGAAGAAAAATGCTCTTTCTGCGAAAGCTTTGAACAGCTAGGCGATAACCTGGCGCGGGAGCGGACGTATCTTTTGGAGTACTACTTTAAGCCCCGTCCGGTAGACCAGATGTCCACAGTGGAAGATGTCTGGGCTGGTCTGGGATATCGGCTGGAGTTTTCCAACAAACCAGATGCCCAGGCCATTGTTTCGGTAATCAATCAACCAGCCTTGGCCGATAAAGCAGTTGATCGTGTGGTTTGGCTGGCGAATACTGCTCCGCATAACCCGGATGGCAGTCTGCTGACTTTTGAGGAGATCGCGGCGCAAAGTACCGGGGATCACATGTGGGGAGTCCTGCGCGGTGATGTGGATAATCTGGGCAGGGTTTTTCGGGAAGGCCTGGGCCAGGATCGCTCAATTTCCAAGATTGCCGCCCTCAGTCGAGAGATGTCCTTTTTCTTTAGCTTTATTTTTAATCAGGTCTGTCTGCGGTACCGGCAGTCGGTTTATGTCATTTATGCCGGGGGAGACGATTTCTTTTTGGTAGGTGCCTGGAGTGATTTGCCAACGATCGCGGCGGAAATCAACCGGGAATTTCACCGATACAGCTCCGGGAACCCTAACCTCACCCTATCTTGTGCGATCAGTATCGCATCGGGGATGACCTATCCTTTGTTTAAGGTGGCCCATACCGCCGGGGAACAACTGGACGAACAGGCCAAAACCACCCGAATGGTTAAAGGGGTTCTCCATCATAAAGATAGTGTATGTTTTCTAGGCCAGCCCTTTACCTGGGGAGAATTGGAGGAAGTCAGACAAGTCAAGAACTTGATCAAAAAAGCAATCCAAAATGAAGGGGTGGCTAAATCGCTCATCTTCTTGATTAATACAGCTTACGCTGAGCAGCGGCAATACCAGCAGGGCAGATACCCGATCAATCGAATTTGGCGGCTGGTCTACGCCCTGACCAGACTGGCTGCGCGACATGGGCAAGCCGCTAACACCCTGAAAGAATTGGAAAGCCGGCTGTTAACCAGCCAGACAATGCTGTATGCCAACAGCCTTTACGCGGCCCGCTGGGCCGAAAAAGAATTGAGAACAAGGGGGGACTAAGGTGGGCATGAATCGACCACCCATTCCGGGGGGACCCGGGGGCAGACCAAGAAATACAAGCGGAGGTCGAAGTAACCTTGACAATTCCGCGGTCCGGGATGCCCTGCAAAACGTCAGGCAACTGCTGGATAAAGACCAGGACCCGTACGGAGAGTTATTAATCCAAACAGCCGAGGCAATGGGCCGGCACCTAGCCAATAACCGGATGACCACGGCCCAGATCCGGAAACTCTTCTCCGAAGTGCGGAAACTTAATTTTAAAGACGACGGGCCTTACAAGACCAATATGATGCGGGCCAAACTGGCCTATACTGCCGGCCGTCACCGCGAAGTTGGTGACCTCCAGCAGGTATTAGACAAAGCCTTAATCGAAGTGGGGACCAGCGAAGAAAAATTTAACCGTTTTGAAAACTTTTTTGAAGCCATTGTGGCCTACCATAAGAAATACGGCGGTAAAGATTAAGAACGAAGAATTAGGGGTTAAGAAGACAGGGAGGAGGCTTAAGCGGTGACTGAACTAATAATGGAAGGCAAATTAGTCATGACTGGCCTGATTAAGGCCTGCACCGGACTGCATATCGGCGGGTCCCCGACTGGTTTAGATATTGGCGGCGTGGATAAGTCTGTCATTAAGGACCCAGGAGGTAAGCCCTATATCCCCGGCAGTTCGCTCAAGGGGAAAATGCGCAGTCTGCTGGAAAAAAGTGAAGGACTGGTTACTTCGTCCAGCCTGGTAGTTACTAAAAAAGGCGGGATCCACGACACCATTCGGATGCACATGTGCAATTCGCCAACTTGTGCTGTTTGCAATATTTTCGGCCGGACCAACGGGCGAAAAAAATTAGCTGACGAATCAGATCTAAATATTGAGAACGGGACCCTGCCGCGTTTGATAGTGCGGGATGCGTATCTGGTTGAGGACAGTATCCCGCGGGAGATGAAAGAACACTTGGATTTGGAATGGACCGAGGTCAAGTTTGAAAACTCAATTGACCGTATTACATCTGCCGCTAACCCCCGACAGACTGAACGGGTGCCGCGGGGAGCAGAGTTTAGTTTTCAAATGGTCTATACGGTTTATACTCCGGCAGACCGAGATGACTTCAGCAAGGTGACCAAGGCCTTACGGCTGTTGGAGGATGACTACCTGGGCGGGGCCGGCAGCCGGGGTTACGGACAAATCCTTTTTCATAACCTGAAGCTATATTGGAATTCAGTCAATGACTATGAAACCGGGAATATTAATCTAGCGACCAAAGAGCCCTGGCTAGCGGCGGATACCCTCAGCCAGTTGATGGAACAAATGGTTGAGGCCGGGGGCGTGGCCGGGCTTAAAGAATAGCGGGGCGATAGCATGAAAGCACACATCGTGAAAATGCATTTTACAGCGCCCCTGCACTTAGGCAGCAAGGAAGCAATGCTGGAGAACACCCTGCAGCATATCCCATCCGATGTTGTTTTTTCCGCGCTGTGCAACGTGTATCGCCACCTCTACGGCAAACAAGCTTTAGAGTCGCTGCTGGCGGAACAAGCACAGTCGGCCGGCTTCCTATTGTCATCAGCCTTTCCTTATTACCGGGATGCCTATTTTTTGCCCCGGCCTTTAAACTTTGACTTAACCCGCTATGGCTTTGAACCGAAAAAGGCCAAACGGGTGAAATATCTGGAATATAACCTGATGCACCGGGTGTTGGCGGGTAAGTTTCAAGCCGCGGATTTGGAGAATTATGTCGCTGAGGCGGTGCAGGGCCTGCTTTTGCCCCGGGAGTATCAGGGTCTGAAAATCTGCCGCGAGGTTGAAATACCGCGGGTCGCCCTGGACAGCCTGACTGCTGCGTCAAATATCTATTACTTTAACCAGGTGACCTTTACCCGGGAGGCCGGTCTTTACTGTCTGGTCCGGTGTGCGCCGGAATTATGGGGCCGGCTCAGGACCTGTTTTCGTGTCTTGGGCGATGAAGGAATCGGCGGGGACCGGACTTCCGGCAAGGGAGGATTTACCGTCGAATTTCCAGGCGAACTGGCTTTTCCGCAACTGGGTCAGCCGGCCAGCCATGTCTTATTGTCCCTGTATTATCCCAGTTCTGATGAGGCGGGAAGCCTGGAGGCTGAGTATTCGTTAATCAAACGTTCTGGTTATGTCTACTCTTCAGAGGAAACCGGCCTGAGAAGGAAAAGCGTCACCATGCTGGCCGAAGGGGCAGTAGTCTACGCTGATTCTCCTCCAGTTGGGAAGCTCGTGGACCTGACACCGCCCGGGTTTGACAAGCACAAAGTCTGGCGCAATGGCCTGGCCTTCACGGTGGCGTCAGCCCTGGGGAAAGGAGGAGGGGAAGATGCCGGGTAAACTCAAGTATCGCCTGGAGGTCTTGACCCCGGTGCATATTGGCAGCGGGCAAAAACTGCTGCCGGCGGATTATATTCTTGATCCCGAGACGCAGGAGGTTATTCGGGTCGACCTAAATGCCCTGTTTAGTGACCGCTCTTTTCCGGTCGGACGTTTTATCGCGGCGATTAAAGAGCCTGGCTTTAGTCTGCAGCGGAAATTTTATCAGTCAGGGCGCATGTATCCCCTGTACCGGCTGGCAGCAGCCGATACGCTAAACGAGCTTAACCAGCACATTGGCCGCCCGGCCGGGGCCATTCTCGAACACATAAAGGAGGCCGGCCAGCCCTATCTCCCGGGGAGTTCGCTGAAAGGAGCCTTGCGTAGTCTGGTCGTTCGCTGCTTGATTGCGCAAAACCCTGATTCTTACGAAGAAAGGCTCAGACAAAACATGCAAGGAGACAGGAGAAGCCGAAAGGAGTTTTTCTCCACTTCCGCTGAAGAACGCGTAGTCGGCAACCCCAATTTTAGTCTATTTAAGTCCCTGCAGGTTAGCGACAGCTCAACGTTAAACCCACAGCAGCTTCAATTGGGCTGTACGCGGGTCCTTTCCTTAACCCGACGTGGGTTCCGCTGGAAGGACCTGGGTCAGAACACGAACGTGGATCGTCCAGAGATGGCAACGCCGATTTTTTTTGAAGCCATTCCGGCTGGGACCACCCTAACCGGCACCTTAAAGGTAGATGAGACCTTGCTCAAAGGAGAAATGGCGCAATTGCTCAGGTACCCGCCGGCCAGCAGAACCGCCCTGCTGGAACTAACGCGGATCTGCCGGGAAGGCAGCCGGGAACTGTTGCGCAATGAAGAGGAGTTTTTCACGAAAATTTCCTTTGCCCCGGGTGTTCAGGCGGTCAAAGGTATACTGTCGATTGAGCAGGACTGCAACGCTAATCAGATGATTATCCCCTTGGCCTGGGGGACTGGTTATCTGGCCAAAGCGATGGGCTGGAAGATTGATCCCGATTTGTTTCGGGAGGTGCGAGACCGATTCAGACTGGGCCGGCCGGGGTTTGAATTTCCAAAATCTCGAAAGATTATTTTCACGCAGGGTAAACCGTCTGGTTTAATGGGCTGGGTTAAGATCACCCTGGGAGAGGAATAACTGATGCTCAAGGTAATTAAAGTTAATATCGAACTCAAACCCGTCGAACCTATTGAACTGCCAGTTTATAAAGGTTCCACCTTTCGGGGGGATTGGGCCAGGTACTTAAAGAGATGGTCTGTATCCGGCGGGACCGGCAGTGCCGTCGGTGTTCCATAAGTAATAAATGCAGCTATACCTTCGTCTTTGAAACCGCAACTTATTATGCCGGGCAGCCTCGGGATTCCGGGGGTGTGCCGCAGCCGTTTGTCTTGGAACCACCTCTGGAGGAAGAAACCAGATACGAAGTTGGCCAAACAATCAATTTCAGTTTAGTTTTGATGGGGCGGGGGGTAGATTATCTGCCCTACTTCCTGTCCGCCTTTGATTTTATGGGGGAGCGGGGAATCGGACGCCGGCGGGGTCGGTTTGAGTTGTTCCGCGTGACTGACAGCTATTCGGGAGAGGTAGTCTACGACCGGGAAAGCGGTGAGGTTAACTCGCTGTTGACCCCCCGAAACCTTTCAGACCTGCTTCTGAAAAGCGAGGCGTGCCAAAGCTGTTGCCTGACTCTGCTCACCCCGCTTCGTTTAAAACAAGGGGGCAGCCTGACCGAACAATTCAACTTTGAATTACTCATTCGAGCTATTCTAAGGAGAATAACCTATCTCAACCAGTATTTCGGTGATCAAGAGATAGAACTGGATTATAAACAGCTTATCGATCAGGCCAAAGAGATCAAAACCAGGGCCAGAAATATAGCCTGGCGGGACTGGGAAAGGTATTCAAGCCGGCAGGATACCCGGATGAAACTGGGCGGAATAGTTGGCGACATAGAGTTCGCCGGAGAAATTACCCCTTTTTGGCCTTTTCTGTTAATGGGGCAGGAAATCCACATTGGCAAGAATACTACCTTTGGCCTGGGAAAATATTTAGTGGAACGATCAGGCTGAGAGATTGAGAATGTTGAGTAGATGTTGGAAGGATAAGTAATATTTATGTCGAATTCTAATATTATCTATTTTATTTTACCAGTTTCATATTCGATAGGTTTTGCCTATCGTAATTGATAGATAAGTAAGTGAGCCTTTTGGCCTGATTTTATAACGTTGCCCTGCACGAACGAATAGTAATCAAAATTGCAAATTCGACTCCATATAATATAAGCAATTTATATTTATTGAAGTAATGCACTTATTATTATCGCTAACCTGTTTAAGGCTAAAAATCTCTGGGAGGTTAGCGATAATGAGTAATTCAAAGAAATATGCTGAAATAAAGAGCAAGGAGGCAATAATTTTATTTGGGATGAACTGGAAAAGAGGTGATTTTCAAGTCTTTGTAGCAGGTTTTTTTGCGGTTAGCGGAATGGCACCTCGCAGCCCAGTATTATCAAGGCCTCCGGACAGCCGCTGTGAGAATGATTGACCCGCTCAGAGGGGATTGCGACGATGTACTTCTCGAAATTATCATCGGCTCGCTTGTGCCAGTGGTGAGAATGATTGACCCGCTCAGAGGGGATTGCGACGGCATTAACCTCCTCCTCCTCCTCTTCTAATTCAGTTAATCTGTGAGAATGATTGACCCGCTCAGAGGGGATTGCGACCTGTCCCCGTAAATACGAGGACTTCTCTCAGATACCTGAGGTGAGAATGATTGACCCGCTCAGAGGGGATTGCGACAATTCCTCCTTGTTTTTTTTCGGTTGGTTTAGAGATTTCGTGAGAATGATTGACCCGCTCAGAGGGGATTGCGACTGTCACCTTTGTCAGCGTCCCCGCCATCATTGCCGGAGCCGCGTGAGAATGATTGACCCGCTCAGAGGGGATTGCGACACCAGATGCGGCCAGCATGGATCCACCGCTTGCTAAAACGTGAGAATGATTGACCCGCTCAGAGGGGATTGCGACTTTTCCTGTAATTCTGGCAATGATAAGATGTATCCAACTGTGAGAATCATTGACCCGATCAGAGGGGATTGCGACAAATAGCAATTAGAATTATTACCATGAAATTTCGGATCTGGGTGAGAATCATTGACCCGATCAGAGGGGATTGCGACTTACTAGAATAAACACTTCTCCGCGCGATTTTTTTCCTGGTGAGAATCATTGACCCGATCAGAGGGGATTGCGACACTGGAGAGGAAGAAATAATGCTCATAATGGCATTGACTTGTGAGAATCATTGACCCGATCAGAGGGGATTGCGACCCACTGCCGACCGGCAGCAAGCAGATTTTCATCCCCGTGAGAATCATTGACCCGATCAGAGGGGATTGCGACAAGGATTAAAGAATATAGCTCCTACAACTTTGTTGTGTGTGAGAATCATTGACCCGATCAGAGGGGATTGCGACGATATTTTTACGATTAGTCCTATCCCCTGCAGCATCGGTGAGAATCATTGACCCGATCAGAGGGGATTGCGACGACTGCCCGCCGACCGCACTCGATGGCCGAAACCATTTTGTGAGAATCATTGACCCGATCAGAGGGGATTGCGACTTCTCCTTCTTTTTTGGTTTCGTTTCGTTTTCGACGGCTGGGTGAGAATCATTGACCCGATCAGAGGGGATTGCGACCAAAAGCAAGCTTACGACGGGATATGTTTTAGCTAGTGTGAGAATCATTGACCCGATCAGAGGGGATTGCGACAACTGAAGGTTTACGTTTTTCTTGTTATCCCAGCTAATTGTGAGAATCATTGACCCGATCAGAGGGGATTGCGACCTATTGTTGCAGCACCACCACAACGCTCACAAATAAAAAGTGAGAATCATTGACCCGATCAGAGGGGATTGCGACCTAATGCCATAACTTCTCAACTCATCAATTGATTTCGGTGAGAATCATTGACCCGATCAGAGGGGATTGCGACATATTTTTCCTCCCATGGCTGGAACGGGTCAGAACGGTGTGAGAATCATTGACCCGATCAGAGGGGATTGCGACACACAAACTCTGGAACCCTCTCCCCGTCCTGCCTCTTTGCGTGAGAATCATTGACCCGATCAGAGGGGATTGCGACCTTGAAACTCATCGCACATCGCTCACTTTCTCTTATTTGTGAGAATCATTGACCCGATCAGAGGGGATTGCGACTTTTAGAGCAGGTCGCTTAGCAGGATTTTTCTCCTTTTTTGTGAGAATCATTGACCCGATCAGAGGGGATTGCGACACTCACTGTTCCCTTTTTATGCCCCATGATGATATCCCAAGGGGAGAATCATTGACCAGATTCGCCGAATTATTTACTTTACCCAAAACAACTAGGTGGGTTAGATGGCAAGCTAATTCAGGTTAATGGCAGCCTCAGTTATTGGGGCTTTTTTTATTGCCCCCTATCTGGAAACTTTTTTTCGGCTAGTTGAATTTATAATTTATTAGGGTGATCGGTTAACTTGTCATTGCAACTTCTATCAAGGAGGTTAAAAGAAATGGGTTTTCTAAAGGATTTAGGCAGTCTCACCGGCAGCATTGCAGGGGTGGTTTTGTCTACTCCAGTGACTTTGGCTGGTGGTTTTTTTGATAGTGATACCTTAAAGGAGGCGGCTCGCGGGATACACTATGTTACCGCCAGTACTGGTTCCTTAATCGGTCAAACCGTCAGTGGCGGTCTGGATGTGGTGGAAGGAGTTTTAACTAGGAATGACAGGATAAGTCAGCAGGGTCTTGATGAGGTTGGTGATTCTTTTAAAACTGTTATCAATGGGGTAATTGGTGGTACCGCTAGTCTCTTGGATAATAGTGGTAAAGTAATTACTGGGGTATTTGAGGGTGATACGGCCACCGCAATGCAAGGAGCTAAAAATCTTGCTAAATTTGGCATAATTACGGCCATCGGAATTGGGCTGGCTGATGCGATTGGGATTGTTGATGTAAATGGGAATGAGACGGTAGCCCACGCTCAAGTACCTAGTAGTTTTAGTTATGATCAAGATGATGCTGTTTTGGATTATTCAGATATTGGTGAACCGCATGGGCTAGTACCGGACGTTCCGGTTGATGACATTCCTGGAGTTGATAATGGTATGGCTCATCCATCCGCTACGGAGGTATTAATTGATCTGGGTTGCCAGGATGGAACGGAGCATGTCGTGGATCCGCCCCGGGATCCGGGGATGGTCCAGGCATTTTTAACGGAGCATGGATATACTGAGACTCCTGATGGTTACGAGGTCCATCACATTATTCCTCTGTCCGAAGGTGGAGCCGACCATCCGGCTAACATGGTATTAGTTTTGGAAGAAGAACATGATCAGATTACGGCGGCCCACCAGAGGTTTTATCAATGGTAATTAAGGTTTAACTTGAGATGGTTTCTAGTTATATTTAAAGCATACTAGTTAAGTCGGTTTAAAAAGTTAACCATTGATATTCTTTAAAAATTAGAAGGGAAATGGATGAATATGTCGAATTTCCAGTATACAGTATTGATATGGTCGAATAACTAGTAGGTATTGCGAAACAACTTAATTATTGGGATTTAGCGTAGAACGGAGGCCTAATGATAATGGAGAAAAAACCGTGGAAGCTAATTACCTTTATCGGGATGGGTTATTATCAGCCGACGAATTATAAGATTAAAGGAGTAGAATATCCTGACACCAAATATTTTCCCTTAGCTGCGGCTAAATGGTTGATTGAGCAAAGGGGAGATCAAGGAAAAATTGTAGTACTGGTCACTAAAGAAGTTATTGAAGATACAAAAAACCAGAATTTACAGGGATTTAAGGAAGCCTTATTACTTGACCCACAATTTAAACATCTAAATGTGCAGCAAGAAATATTTCCTTGGAAAGAAGAAAGCGAGCTCTGGGAAATATTTAAGATAATCGTTAATTCGGTAGAGAATGGCGAAACCGTATATTTTGATATTACTCATTCCTTTAGATTTATCCCGTCCATCGTTTTGTTGGCTTTGATTTATTTAAAAGAGGTTAAAAGGATAGACCTTCAGTCGGTGTTCTACGGAAACTTTGAGGCAACGAAATCAGGCTTTGACTATGCACCCGTATTTGATATTCTCCCTTTTGTCGATCTCGCGGAATGGCTGTTTGGGGCGCGAGTATTTAAAGAATTTGGGTTAGGCAGTATTTTAGGTGACAAAATTAAGACGGTGCAGGCTGAAATACGGAGAAAAAGCAAAGAAGGGCCGGAGAAGTTAATTAAGCTGGGGACCCGCTTGAATAATCTTTCAAGTGCTTTAGCTGTGGGTAATGCCATAGGTGTGGGTGAAAACGCCCTGAAATTGACTAATTTTATAAATCAAAATAAAGATAAAATAGAAACGGAAGTAAGGGAGTATGTCCCGCCATTGGTGCCGTTAATAGAGGGTATTGTGGATGAATATGCTCAATTTGGGCTTGAGGATATTCAGTTAAATATGAAGGAATTAGAGAGAGAAGAAAGTTTAATTCGCTGGTATCTAGAAAAAAAAGATATCGGAAAAGCCCTGCAACTGTTTAGGGAATTTATAGTAAATACTGTTTTATATATTAATGCTGGGTCGACTCGTGAGTGGCTAAAACTGGATAATAGATTGCCCGTAGAACGGCAATTACATAATTTAAAGGTCGCTAATACAGAGGTTGGTCGCCTCTGGGATGAAATTGCATTCGAAAGAAATTCAATTGCCCATTGTGGTTTTAATAATCAAGACAAATTTAATCCGAATAAAGAGTATCGAAATTTACAGTTGGTTACCAGGCCTGACCATAATCTTGAGGAATGGATTTCTAGAATTGCTTCAGAGGTACAAGCTTTAGCCTTCGATGAAGGATCGGTCCTGCTAACACCATTGGGGCTGTCGAAAGGGTTATTATTTACCTTATGGCAGAGATATCCTGATATTGAGCGGACCATAATTCTCACATCGGCAGAGACGGTCAACAGTATCGAAGAAGTGAAAAAGATAACCGGATACTCAGGGGAGATCAAGATCTGCCTAGTTCAAGATCCATTTACTGCTTTTGACCAGATTGAAAATAAGTGGAAGGAAATAAAAGATTTTCTTAAAAGTAATATTATTGTTAATATCACTGGCGGTACCACAGCACTTCAATATTTGGTGGAAAAAATACAACAAAGGCTTATTAACCAGGATGTGAGAATAACTACGGTTGCGGCTATTGATCGAAGGCCCGTGCAGGAACAAAAAGAAAACCCATGGGTAGCCGGACAGATAATTAAATTAAAGGAAGACCATCAGGAAGATTAGGTGACCTGAAATTCTAAAAGTGATCAAAGCAGGCAAAATTTTTTTGTCTAGATTATGAGGTGGAATGTGGCTAGAGTTCTCATTTCAGGCATAGGTACTGGCCAGCTTAATGGTCAGGATGATTATGGGCTTGAACACCGAAGAAAATACCGAACAGCAACTTATCTTATTGATCAGAAAAAATATGAAACAGAGTTTATAGCCAGTGCATTAATAGAACATTACCAAATTGAAAAGGTGTTTCTTGTTGGTACCGTAAAATCAATGTGGGAAAATGTATATGAGTATTTTGCTGGTGCTAACCTGGATGAAGAATATTATTTCCATTTGGTTGAAGCAATTGAAAAATCAAATTATTTAGATCAATGCTTTGACATGGACTATCTTGGCAACGTGAACGAAGCAATGAACTGTTTTCTTAAGTCGAGTGACTCACGTTGTTTTTTAATTAAGTACGGCTTGAATGAAGAGGAAATTATCTATAATTTCGGGATATTTCAGGATATCGCGGAGTTGTTGGAAAGTGGAGACGAGGTGTTTCTGGACATAACTCATTCTTTTCGGTCATTGGCTCTATTTCAATACACAATGGTCAATTACATAGACAATTTGTCACACAAAAACATTGAGGTTAAGGGCGTGTTTTACGGCATGCTCGAAACTGCTCGGGAGATGCAGGGCATTACACCGGTGGTTAATCTTAAAACAGTGTATGAATTAAGCAATTGGGTAAAAGCCATTCATGAGTTAAAGAGTTACGGAAATGGTTATATAGTATCGGATTTATTAAGAGATTATGATAAACGACTAGCTAACAAGATCAAAATGTTTTCGGACCTGGTTAATTTAAACTACCTGGCTGGGGTAAAAAACCAAGTGGACAATCTGTCGAGATTAAACTTTGAACACATAAATGGGCCGGGCAGTATGGTGGCAGAGTATCTAAATCGTTATGTTAACCGGTTCGCGTCAATCAGAAATGAGTGGGAGTTCCAGTTTGAAATGGCAAAGTGGTATTTTGAAAATAAACGGTATGCTACGGGTTATATTGCTTTGATAGAATCGATATTAACTCGAATTTGCGAATTGTTAGCTTTAGATCCTAAAATTAAAAACAATAGAGATGAAGCGAAAAATATTCTCTATAATAACCGATCAGGTGCTAATTTGAGAGAGGTCAGGTATAAGTTCGATGCGATTAATAGAATCCGTAAGAATGTGGCGCATGTCCTTGATGATCGGGACGAAAGGAATTATTTGACGGATGTGCGGCAGTCAGCTTATTACATCCGGAGTTTAGAAGGATTATTAAAGCGTCTGTCGGCTGATGATTTAAGGTGAGCCTTTATGATCTGATTCAAGCTAGATCCAAAACAGGTGGCTTTTCTGACCTTACCCGGTAAGGTTGTATTGCATGGCAACCTAACGGGGTTATTTTTTGAAAAAGGAGTGGCTTAAATTTTTTCATTCATTGAAGCTTTCCTTTTGCCCGTTTGTAGACTTTTCTGCTAGTTGAACTATATCTACTTGTTTGCTCTTTATAAATGTTAATAAATCTTGACGAATGATGTCGAATTGTTTTTTTGAAATAGAATCTGCTATAAATTAAATCCTAGTAATATAGTCTACTTTAAATTAGCGAGATATTGATTATGTTAATAGACTATTAAAAGAGGAAAATCAATAAATAATGTCGAAATACCATAATGTAGTATGCAATTCTGCGGTATTACGTAATTTTTTTTTCTCGGTAAAGGAGTACAAAGGGGTGTTGGCATGCCGGATCTTAACCAATTAATAGAGGCATCGGCGATTCAGTGTAAAACATTTAATTGTACTGTGCTAACTCCGCTGTTCCTGCATGGTTGGCAGGAGACAGTGGTGACTGGCCACGGGAGACCAGTAAATAGGCCGGTCAGCGCAGAGTTCCGAATCCCCTCAATGAAAGGGGTATTGCGTTACTGGTGGCGGACCTTACAACCACTTAAACTTCAAGCTTTGCAGCAAAAGGAACAAGAATTGTTTGGCGGAACTAGCGGTGATAAAGGACAAAGATCCCCTTTATTGCTGAAAGTCAGCATATTGGATAGAGGTCCAAGCTCAGAAAATATGAACACATCATCCCTGTGTCCGCATAAAGGTGGCATGCCATCACTGGCCCTGCCTGCGGACCGAGAGTTTGCTTTTGAGCTTGCAGTGCATCAGCGCAATGCCGCGAGATTATCTGAATACGAAGCAATATGTCAATTCATGTTTCTCTTGGCTGGTTTCGGACAAAGGTCTCGTCGGGGAGCGGGGTCGCTTCAGGTTGAAGGGCTATGTTGGCAAAACATTAAGGAGTATCAAAACTCTTTGCGGGAAACTTTGCAATCCCTAAATTGCGCGAATGATTTTGAGTTTCCAAATGGTAATACGGGCGGATGTTTGCTACAACGCAAACGACGGGAGTCAACGGAGGCGAGGGGGGCTTTTCACCCGATTTTGCAGCGGGTCTGGGTTGGATCCGATTCTCGGACTGCAGAAGAGGCTAGACGCCAAATCAGTAATGCCGGCCATCTAGCTAATCCTAGTGGAAAAGCCCAGTATTTAGGCAATGTAGGGGGCAAAGGGATTGCTCGTTTAGCTTCGCCTCTTTTGTGTACGGTTAGAAAAATCGGAGAAGCCTACTGCCCCATTGTGAGTGAAGTCAGCAGCCCGCATCTAGGGAAAAACGTATACATACAACGACGAAACGAGTTTTTAGAGGCTCTGGGGGTGAAGGTGTGAGTGAGGTCGGCAATTTGCTGGTTTTTAGCGTAGGCCCAGTTCAGAGTTTTATTGCCTCGGCCAGGAAGATTGAGGATTTATGGAGCGGGAGTTACATTCTTTCCCATCTAGCTGAACAAGCCATGAGCGTTATCTTGGAACAGGCGGAAGCTAAACAAGTTAAGGCAGAAATGATTTATCCTCCGATGAAATCATCAACCGGTCCGCAGCATCAGCAAGCTGGAAACCGGGTAGCTCATATTGAAGTAGCGTCACAGCCTAACCGGTTTATTTGTTGGTTGGAAGCAGACAGTCAAACGGTATCAGTAATAGCTCGACAGGCAGAAAAAAAGGTCCGGGACAGTCTGGTTGACCTGGGCGAATACGCCTTGCGCCGCGTTTTCCCTAAAGATGCTAATCGGGATTATATGTTGGACCTGCACCGGCAGCAGGTGGATAACCTGCTGGAAGTTTACTGGGCCACGGAGCCGTTTGCTCTGACTGATGACTATAATCAAGCTCGAAACCAGGTGGAAAAGCGGTTGGCGGCGGTAAAAAACGCCCGTCCCTATCATCCCTATCGGCAGCAGGGATTGGTGTGTACCCTCTGCGGGGAACAGCAGGCCTTAATTTCCCGATGTTTGCCTGATCAAGAATGGATTACGTACGCTCTCATGAAAGAAACATTGGCCGGTACTTGGAATAAACGGCATGATCAGTTTAAAGCCCCGCTGGAGTTAGATGCGGATGACCAGAAGGTGGGGCGGATAAAAGACAACGAGGGTTTGTGCGGCATTTGTCTGAGCAAACGGCTAGCTCGGGATTACTTTAAAGATAAGTACCAGGCCCCCAATGCCTTTGCGCCTTTCCCTTCGACCCAGGATATCACCGGTGGCAGCAAGTATTACGCCATTTTAATGATGGACGGGGACGACATGGGTAAGTGGGTTTCCGGGCAAAAGAAAAACCCGCCAGTAAAAGTAGATATGCAGTATCAGCAGGATTTGAGCAAAAAATTGGAGGAGTTTGCCCTCACCTCAGTTCCTAAATTGGTGAATGAGTTTGAAGGTAAACTCATTTATGCCGGGGGAGACGATGTCTTGGCTTTTGTCCCGGTCCGACACGCCCTGAACTTAGCCCGTTCACTGCGCCTGGCTTTCAGCGATCCCCAAAAAGGGTTAGACCCGGAGGCCACTGCTTCGATCGGGGTGGTGGTGGTTCACGCCAAAGCTCCGCTGGCAATGGCCTTGGAGTATGCCCGGCAAATGGAAAGCAAGGCCAAAGCCTATCGGCACGCTAATGGTCGGGCCAAAGACGCACTGGGATTAGCGGTGATCACCCATAGCGGCGAGATTCGGGAAGCTATATTACCTTGGGCAATGGATGGCCAGCGATATACTGGGGAAAAAGCCCAATGTTCAATTGGTTATTTGCTGGCTTTGTTTCAGTTGGTAGAGACTGATCTCTCGGTCAGCTTCATTGAGCATTTTGCCCAGGCTTTTTTACCGCTGCTCGGGGCGGATTTGAAAGGCCAGCGCAAGTTTAAAGTCTTAGACGAACCAGAGTTAAACCAAAAACTGCTGTGTAGTGAGATGCACCGGGTATTGGAGCGGTCAAAAAAAGAAGACTCACGGCGGCAGGATTTGGCTAAGCAGGCGCAAATCATGATTCAACTCCATGAGCTAATGCCTTCTGGCCTGCAATTCATCCATCTGTTAGAAATGGCGCGGTTCTTTAAGCGTACCGGAGGTGATAAGTCATGAAACAGCTTTTTATGCAACCAGTAGATACCTTCTTTTTCCGTAATCAAAAGGATTTTACCCCCGGGGTGAATTCGATGGCTGCTTCAGTTTTTCCGCCCCGCCCGGGAACGGTCTACGGAGCTTTGCGCAGTGCTTATATCAACCAATACAGCACTTTCGAGCAGTTTCGTACCGGGTGTGAGGGCCAGGTTAAAGAGTGGATGGGAACCCCGGTCGAACCGGGTCGGTTTCGGCTGCGCGGGTGTTTTCTTCACGATCAACAGCAGCCGATCTTACCGTTGCCTCTGGATTACCAAGTTGTCGAAACTGAGCATACGGGCGAAGCAGCCGAAATAGCCTATCCGCTGAAACTGACCTTAGACGTTGTTCCCGCTTCTGATGGACGTCAGTACCGACTCTACGGGGTTCGGGATGAAAAAAGCGGCTCCAGCGCAGGAGCTTATCTCCCGTTGTCAGACTGGAAAAAAGCATTGCTTGAGCCGTCAAGCGTACATATTTATCGAAGCAGCCACTGGATGATCCAAGAGGACAAGCTCGGAATCGCCCGGGATTGGGCCACCCGAACCGCTAGAGAGGGCATGCTCTATCAAATTAAAACAAACCGTTTTATTGAAGCGAAAGAACCGGCCCGAAGCCCGGGCTTGTTAGCGGTCTGTACGGATGCTCCGGATTTTTCCGAGATTTCCTTGGTCCGGCTGGGGGGACGGAATCGTCCCTGGGCACTTAAATCCATACCGGACGAGTTTGGGATGTTTAAAGCCAAAGAGGAACGGTTAATTGAAGAACGGATTGCCAGCAGCCAAATTGCCCGTTTGATACTGTTGACCCCAGCCATTTGGCGGGAAGATTCGTCGTTCTATCAACAGCAAGCTGGAGTTTTTCAACTGCGGCCGGGCCTCTCCTTCCCTGTTTTGGCCGAAGCAATCGGCCGGCCAGTATTGGTCGGGGGATGGGACATTGTCCGGAATGCGCCGAAACCAAGGATTCAGGCGGTCCCAGCCGGCACGGTTCTCTATCTGCGAGTATCGAAAGAACAGGCCTCAGCTTTGGTCCAAGGCTTGAAAGAAACGATGGTTAGTGATGAGTTGGCTTACGAAGGTTATGGCTGGGCAGTTTGCGGACCAGTCAAATTATAAGGGGGTAGGAATATGTTTAACCTTAAGAAAATGCTATTTTTGCACGCTATTACTTCAGTTCATGCCGGCAGCGGAAGTGAACTGGGTTTAGTGGATTTGCCGATCCAGCGGGAAAAACACACCGGTTATCCGAAAATTGAAAGCTCTTCCCTGAAAGGGGCGGTCAGAGCCACGGTTAGTGCGGTTGTCAACAGCGATGTTAAATCCCCTGAGGATAAAGAGATGATTGAGGTGGTCTTTGGTAAAGAGGGCGATGAGAAGAAGAACAATGCGCAGGCCGGAGCAATTTCCCTGTCGGATGCGCGGCTTCTGCTTTTCCCCGTGCGTTCGCTACGCGGCGTGTTTGCCTGGGTTACTTGTCCGCTGGTGCTTAAACGGTACAATCAAGAACTAAAACTATACTGCCCTGACCAACCGCTGTTGCCGATTCCAGAAACAAAAACCGCGGCCGGAGAGGCGATTATCGTTAATCCTCGAGAAACTCAGAAACAGGTGGTGCTTGAGGAATACACGTATGAAGTAAAGGTGGATGACGCCTGCCGGAAATTGGCAGAATACTTACAAGAAAAGGTTTTTCCTGGATTAGATAATGGAATTAGGGAACGGCTGTTAGTCCTGCCAGATGATGATTTTACGGATTTTGTGACCTTATCGACCGAGGTTAATGCCCGCATTCGGATAGACCCCGAGACCGGTACCGTTAAAGATGGGGCCCTCTGGTATGAGGAGAATGTTCCCCCAGAGAGCGTTTTTTACAGCTTCTGTTTTATTGGCCAGGGCCGCTTAACCGGCCAGGAGAAAAAAGCAGAAGAAATCTGGCAGTACCTCAAGCGGGATGATATATTTCCAGAGGTCTTCCAACTGGGAGGCAACAGCACCCTGGGCAAAGGCATTTTGCGTCGAATCTGGCGTTAATTTACGGAATTAGGGGGGCGGACAATGAGCAAGGAAAAAGCAAAGGCAAAAGCAAAAGAAAAAGCTGCCGCTACGCGGGTGGGCATTGAAAACGGCCGGGCTGCTTATGCCTTTCAAAAGATTAACGATTACGTGCAGGATAATATTAATAATGAAAAGGGGCTGAAGGAGTACCGTTCCTATCTGAAAAAACTTCCGGCCATGATCCAGGTAAATGGGTTAGGCCAAACCCTGGCCTTCTGTTTTGCCAAAGGAGGACAATATCAAGTTATTTACGGTCAGCTTGAGGAGTGGATTCGGCAGCAGCAATCGACCTTGATCAAGCAGTATGATAATAAACCAGCCAAGAAGTTTGTGGAACTAGTCGTGATGATGGATAGCCGCGATTACCGAATCATAACCAATGAGGTTATTGCGGTGCTTGATTGGATGCGGCGTTTCGCTGACGGGCTGATTCGCCCGCTGGTTAACGAGCAGGAGGGTTAAGGGGGTGGAGGATTCGTGTACTATCATCCCAAAGATACGCAAGACATCTTTGAAAAGAAAATTAGTAATTTGAACGAGAGCGTAGATAATTTATGGTACCGAGTGCATTATTTTCAACAGAACTCGTTGCATGATAAAAGTCAAAATAGATTGGTTAAACTGCCGAAGAATTTGCGTTTAAATCGGCCCACCCAGTCGTTTCTTAACCAGCGATTGCAGCAACGGGCCCAGTTGTTAAGCCATCTGCAGGCCAGTTGTGAGTTGGCCGGGCTGAAGGGATTTTTACAAGGAAGACTAATCCACGGACTGGGCGGGGCGCATGTCCGGGAAACCTCGCTGACGCTGCATCCCCTCTACGGTCTGCCTTATATCCCGGGTTCGAGTCTGAAGGGAGCGGTCCGCAACTGGGTTTTACAGGCTTTTTTTCAGGGTGACGAAGATTCCTTGAAGAAGGAAACTCATTTAGATCAAACGAAGGCTGAAATACGGACAATCTTTTTTGACTTGTTTGGAAGCGAGGAACAAGCCGGATTGGTTGAGTTTTTTGATGCCTTTGTTGAGTCTGATTTTTCTCTGCAACCGGATATTTTGACTGTTCATTTTCCTAAGTATTACAGTGGCGAGAAATCGCCGACCGATGATCAGAATCCCAATCCGGTCGATTTCTATACCATAAATTGTTCTTATCTACAGTTTTTCTTGGCGGTTAAGAAGGGGCGATCAACCCGGTCCAGCTTAAATAGTGCTCAATTGATGGAATTAGCCGTAGCTTGGACGCAAAAAGCTTTGAGCGAGTTGGGGATTGGCTCCAAGACTTCAGCGGGCTATGGCTATTTTTCCAAGTTTGAGCAAATTAAGGTTAATAACCTTCGCTCAATTACTGCTGTCAATCAGTCTAGTCGAAAAAACACTGACAACAAGTCAGCGGATAGTTCAGTAAAAGGCCCGGCCCCGGCCAAGGACAAAAATAGTCCGGTTGGTCAAGTGGAAAGTCAACCAATGGATCTAGGACCCGGGCTAATATTGGTCCGGCTAATTAACCAGTTGGCTGAGAAAAGTGAGCAGGACCGCAACCGCAGCAAGGGAGAAGTCTACCAACAGGTACTGGCTTTGGCTGAGCAAGGGGAACTGGAACCAGCCCGATCGCTTAAAGCGTATTGGGAAAGGTCCGGTGATTGGAAAAAACCGAATAAAAAGCAGCAGCAGAAGATAGATGCGATAAGAAAGATATTAGGAGAATAATGATAACAACAAAGCCTTATTCTATTACCTATTCCCGTTTTCGCTTCACCCTTCGGGCAGAAGAAGATGCTCGCTTACCGGCTTATTTGGGCTCAACCTTGAGGGGAGCTATGGGCCGGGCTTTCAGGCGAGGGAGTTGTCTAAGTTTGCGCAGCCACTGTTCAGACTGTATGTTCTCCTCACGCTGCGCCTACGCCTATATTTTTGAAACCTCACAGGCTTCAACGATAAACAAAGGAGCCGGGGTTGAGCATTTTTATATTCCTCACCCCTTTGTTATCGAGCCGCCCCTGGACGGAAAGACCATTTTCAAAGCAGGAGAGGAACTGACATTCGATCTGCTGCTGATCGGCAGCGGATTACACTTTTTCCCTTTTTTCATTGCCGCCTTTGCCCAGGCAGCGGCGGAGGGTCTGGGGGCAGGACGTCATCGTTTCCGCTTGGAAAACGTGGCCCAATGGTTGGATGATGAGTTGGTTTTACTTTGGAATGGGGGTAATAGGCTGCTTGGAAATCCAGTCGCTCAGGTCTTAACCAATGATCTTGAGGCTGGAATTGACTGTAGGGAAATTACCCTGCACCTGCAAACCCCGCTGCGGATAAAAGAACGCGGTCACCTGGTGAATGAAATAAGCTTTCCTTTGTTAATCCGCAGTATTTTTCGCCGCCTGGATTTATTGGGTCGCGTTCATGGCGATGGTCCGCTAATTCTGCCGTATACCGATTATCTTCAACAGGCGGCGGCAGTTAGTGCGGTGCCAGAAGCTAATTCATTATACTGGACAGAATGGCGGCGTTATTCCAATCGCCAAAAGGTTCACATGAATATGGGAGGATACTGTGGCAGTATCCGGTATCAGGGTGATCTCGGCCCTTTTCTTCCTTACCTTAAAATGGCAGCCGTCCTGCACCTGGGCAAAGGAACAGTGTATGGCCTGGGCAAAATCGCCATTGAGGTTACCGAGAGGTGATTTCAGCCAGATGAGGATAGTCTGCGAATGTATATTCTGTGTAAGTCGTGCCGAAAAGATATTACCACAGCCGGCAAAGAGAAACTTTATGAACTGGATGAACGATACTATATTGTGTGAAATTGTTAATTCATAACCTCTGGTTTGATCCAAAACAGATGGTGGTTATAAAAAGTGAGAAATGGCTAATTTGAGGGGGATGTCTTGTCACGCGTCCATCACTTCTGTCCACGGCGGCCAACCGGGCAAAAATTTTGGGGTTCGGATTAAAGTGCTTATCCCAGAAGGATTAGTCAAGGAACCAAGTCGGTCCCCAACCCACCACCTTGGAAATTGTGCTGATGAATCAATTACCCCTTCCCATACCACTTTCCTAAATAAAAGCGATGGCAGCCAGAAAAACAGTTTTCCAGCGGCCAATAATATAAGGGGTTATGGGCAAGAACATTTGGATGATCTTGACTATGATGATAACGATGATGACGTGTTATTTTCTGATTACATTAAGAATATCTAGCAAGGACCCAAGCAGGCCCTAAATGCTATAAAAACTAATTAAAAGCCAATTAAAATAGATTATCTTTGAATTAAGGAGATCGTTTATATGGTAGATCAAAACCTTTCACGGGTAGTTCAACAGCATTATCTTGCCCAGCGGTTGGCTCGACAAAGTACCGAGAAGATAGCACGTGTGCTTGATGATTTAATGGATAATTCCACCAGCGGTCAAAGTATGCTTAGCTGGGATTTTTTAGCAAAAGCCAAACAGCAGGTAGAGGACTGTTTACATAACGGCCAACAGGCAGTAAAAATAGCAGTGCTGGTTCCAGTGGGTTTGTTTGGATTAACCCAGGGGTTTGATATGCCAGACCTGGACATATCTTTGCTCGGGATCGGAAACCACCGATTTTTTCTTTGTCATAGTGCTATCGGCTTGGCGGTTTTACGCTACTTCTATCGACGGTGGGTTGAATCGGAGGATGGGCGATTTTCTTCTCGCCTGGGACACAAGGTGGCCGGGGTAGCACTTGGCAGTTGTGCCTTGGGTGTAGGTTTGCATTTAGCGATTGATGTTTTTCAGCCGAAATCAGTCGTCTTCCCGTTTTTTGGCTCTTTAATCAATGGAACGTTAGTTGACGATAATATTTGGCTGTTAGGCAATTCTTTGTGGGCCTTTAAAATAAGTCATGATGTTTTTGCCTTGTCCCTGGCGGATGAGTTAACTCAGGCCAGGGAATGGGTGCAGAATCATTTTGAAGGGTGGAATGTCCGTGCAGTTTTTAATCGGGATTGACCTGATGTCCCGCGAAGAAAAGATTGCCCTACTGGCCCAGTTAAAAGCAATTACTGGGTTTAATCTAATCAAGCAAGGGTCCAGCGAGTTCGTGTTGAAAGCAAAAAACGGACTGTTTTGGGCCGGAAAAAAATTGGCCGATCTGACCGGTCAAGTTGAAGCGGTTGAAAAACTGGAAAAATGGAATAGCCAAAGCAATTGGAACCCAAATTTGCTCCAGAAGGAGATGGCCTGTCAGCAGAAAGAACTGGAATTATTAAGTGATCGGGGAGTCGAGGTCCGCCTCCGGCAAGAATTAGCCCGGTTGGCCGGAGTTGCTCCGGAGGCTGATCTAGAAACGATTGCCCAACATTTGGTGAAGCGTCTGGCTGAGCTGTATCAGTTGGACGAATGGCACTTTCAAAATGATACGGCCCTGGAGGAAAAAGTCTATTCTGCCTGCCTGGAAGAACAAATAAATATTTTGAAACAGAAACTCAATTCGCTGGATCGGGAAGAAGAAATTCAGATGCAAGAAGCCCTTGAACAACAAATCAACCAATTGAGCCGGGCGGAACAGGAGGCGATAAAGCAGGCCATGGGATTGGATGAGCTTTCCGCGGCGTCAATGATGACTCTGTTGAAAACCACTTCGGGAGTGGCCTTAGCTCAAGTCATTTTATCCGGGACCGGGTTTGGCGTCTATCTTTTTCTAACGACCATGATCAAAGCCCTATCGTTAATGTTGGGAGTTACTTTTTCTTTTGGCACTTATACGGCAGCCACGACCGCGATGGCCTTTTTATTGTCTTTTCCTTTTCTTCTCCTGGTGGTTGCCTTATCCGGCGGCTTTATCTGGCATAAAACGTCAGTTAAAATAGATGAGCAATTGACGAAAATCGTCTTTCTGGCGGGTCGGGCAAAAGTGGCTTATATTGAGACGGCAGGTTAATCATATCTGGCGAATTAATATGTTTGAAGGTATTTAGGGATTAGGCTATAATTTTATTGTAAATTATTTAATGCTCTAAAATTGAGACTGCAAGTATATCAAGAACATTTATATTATAGGATATTATACATATTATATATAGAGTAATAGTTGAGGTGTTTTGTATAAGTGTGACTTGCATTTAAATCTACCGCTAACCTGTTTGGACTGTCAAAAACGCGGGAGGTTAGCGATATTGAGAAATAATGAGTATTTGGAAGAAAAAAGGGGGTATAAGCAGTTATTTTTGTTTTGAATAAAATGGTAATAGGTGTTTTTAAGTTTGATTTATGATGGTTTTTTGGAGGTTAGCGGAACGCTACCTCGCAGCCCAGAATTATCAAGGCCTCTGGACAGCCGCTGTGAGAATCATTGACCCGATTAGAGGGGATTGCGACCTGATGTACCAATCGACAGTCGTTCATGCGCATGTGAGAATCATTGACCCGATTAGAGGGGATTGCGACCTTAATACACAGGTGATTCAGTCCGCAATGTCATGTGAGAATCATTGACCCGATTAGAGGGGATTGCGACCATTTATGAGCGCCTTCAGGATCACTAATCTTCCTCAATGTGTGAGAATCATTGACCCGATTAGAGGGGATTGCGACCTTTAATAATCCTTATTTACTCACTATTTACTGTTTCAGTGAGAATCATTGACCCGATTAGAGGGGATTGCGACTTTCCTGACAGCAAGTACTCCCAATACATTATCAGTCGTGAGAATCATTGACCCGATTAGAGGGGATTGCGACTAATCCGCCTGTAAGGCCCTAAGTTATTCCCACGTGAGAATCATTGACCCGATTAGAGGGGATTGCGACTCTTCGATTCTTGTCCCTGCTTAATCCTTGTTGTACAGTGAGAATCATTGACCCGATTAGAGGGGATTGCGACATCTTATCCACCGCTTCGCATCGAGCATTCTACTGCGTGAGAATCATTGACCCGATTAGAGGGGATTGCGACACATTCTGTCACTGAGCAACCGAGTCCATTAATTACGTGAGAATCATTGACCCGATTAGAGGGGATTGCGACCTTTACTTTGATCTGACTCGCTCCGGCACTATCTTCGTGAGAATCATTGACCCGATTAGAGGGGATTGCGACCTGTCATCCAGCTCCGGCAATCGTACACTGAGTGAGAATCATTGACCCGATTAGAGGGGATTGCGACAAAACACGTCTTCCTCGTGATCTCAATCAGTGAGAATCATTGACCCGATTAGAGGGGATTGCGACTTAAGACATCTGTCTATAGATATACATTGCCTTATGTGAGAATCATTGACCCGATTAGAGGGGATTGCGACTTTCAGCTTTTGTTCAAGGTTTTGGATTGTATCTTTTAAGTGAGAATCATTGACCCGATTAGAGGGGATTGCGACCTTGGATAATAAAGGAGCCGTAATCCGTAACTACTGTAAGTGAGAATCATTGACCCGATTAGAGGGGATTGCGACTTCCAGGCCCCGAGAGGGGCTATTTTTTGCGCGCTTTGTGAGAATCATTGACCCGATTAGAGGGGATTGCGACTTCAGTAGTTTGTTTCCACGCTCCCTCATACCATTTTTGTAAGAATTATTGACCCGATCAGAGGGGATTGCGACGTCATTTGTTCGGTCTACCCCTTTCTATTTCATCCTCTAAGTGAGAATGATTGACCCGACCAGAGGGGATTGCGACTATCCTGTGCCGCCGATGATAGCAGCTTCTACAGGCTTCTCCGTGAGAATTATTGACCCGACCAGAGGGGATTGCGACTAGGGAAGCTGAAAAGAAGGGGACAGGATGATGGCCAAAACGGAATGCTTCGGGAATCATTTGACGCTACAGCTGCCGCTTATGTCCAAGCTTTACCAATAGAGTTTGGTATTGAAGCGACATATCTGGTCATATCTTCCTGATCATGTTACAATATTCATATGTTACAATATTTTTATAGTCGAATTGTAATATTTTTAAATGTTGTAAGATGCAGTGTATTATTTAGCGTATTACCCGGGTTAATTTCTAATCGAATTTCCAATCGGTCGGGAATCAAGCGGAGCCCCAACAAGGTCCGCTTTTTTAGCCGAGCCACATCATAGTTAAAGGGGGGAAGAATAAATAGGAGTAAATAACCGGCTGCAGAAAGGGAGGTTGTTTTTGGTGAGGAAACTCAGATTAGGTCTTGTATTAGCGTTGGTCATTAGTCTAGTATGTTGTCTCCCGGCATTGGCCGATGAGGGAATGAATCTGAAAATTAATGAACGGGATATTTTTGTACCAAATGCCTATGTAGACAATGGAACCACCATGATTCCGCTTGATATTCTTTCTAAGATTGCCGGCACCAGTGATCAATGGATTGACGACAATAAGGTTGCCATAACCGGCAATAACAAAACAATTACATTGACTATTGGGAGTACACAAGCAGTTAGTGGAGATGAGACTCTAACTATTACCCAGGCTCCGGTCAAGACGGACACTGATGTCTTTGTTCCCTTGCGTTTCTTAGCTAGTGAATTCGGTTTTACTGTCAACTGGGATCAAGAGAATCAAAAGGCCTTGCTAGACCGCGTGCAAACCCGCGATGGCATGACTGCGATGGAGTTATTGATCAAGTCCAATCAAGCGAGTCAAGCTGTTAACACCTTTGCCATGGACGGGACAATGCAAATTAGTCTCAAGGCAGTAGCAGATGGAGAATCAATGCTAGATCCATCGATGAATATGACAACTTACTTAGAGGGTTCGGTACAAAATGAGCCGCTGCAGGCTTACATTAAACAAAAAGTGGCTATTAGCGGCCAGCAACCAATTGAAGATATGGAAGATATGGTCGTGGAAACCTATATGACCGAGGATAAGATGTACATGAAAGCCCCCGGACAGGGATGGATGGCAATGGATCTGCCTTTCCCCAGCGACTATATTAAAGAACAGCAGGAGCTTCAATCTAATCCGCTAATAGCAGCAGAACAGATGCAAGAGATGGGGCTGGTCTTTAGTTTTGGCGATGACGTAAGTATTGATGGAAAAGATTATTATGTGGTCAACACCATAATTGATCAGGAAAAGTTTCAGGATGTCTATCAGCAAACCTTAACAGAAGTTCTGGGCACGATGGAACCGGAATCAGTTGAAGATGCGGCCGTTTTTGAGCAAATGAATAAGATATTTGACGGGGCGGATATCAATTATTTCTACACAGTTTATATTGATAAAACAAACCTTATCAGTAGTATAGTTGATTTTGATTGCCAACTAAACCTGAACATCAACCCAAAGGAATTTGCAACGGATGAGGAAGCAGCCAGTGAGGATATTCCAGAAAAAGTTGCCATTAATATGCTAATGAAGGGGACCTTTAACATTAAAGACCTGGATCAGCCCTTTGTGGCCCCCGGATGTTAGCGAGGCTACTGAATTTAATCCATACGATCCCGCAATGGAAAGTGTAGAATAATCTTTTGAGTGAAGTTTAATAGTCGAGTATAGTAAAAATGATAATCAACAAGTTAACCCCTACTTAAAGAAGTAGGGGTTTTTTGAACTCAGATATACTCTAAAGGGGGCGTTTTGCCCCCTTGGGAATTAAAATAAAGAAGGCTCATCTCGGGAAGAAAAGGATTGGGATTAGGTTTTAAATTGAGAAGAGCCAAAATATCATTAAAGCACAGACAGTTAAAAAAACTAAACAAATAAGGCTAAGCTTATTGGAATAGCAAAGCTTAGCCTTTTAAGACAAGTTAAAAGACACCTCAAGCTCTACTTTCCAAAAGGGAGGCGCAACCGTTTCCCGTTACACCCTATCGGCCTATTAACCATACTTCAAAGCATGTAACTTCAAAGCTACAGGTGAATAGGCTCGTAGAGAACATAGCATAATTCAGGTTGTCTATATTATTCTAAACCAAAACGTTGATTTCTTCAACTAGTAATATTAAGAACATGGCTCACGAACTAAACGATGATAAAGTATGTAAGCATGAAAATCAAGGTGTTTTTAACGGATTTTTTGAACTAAGCGATTAGAAATTATTTAGTCTGCAAAAAGCTGGTCCGCTGGCAATTGATTGTTTTTTGCTTCCAGGTAAAGCCCGAGCAGAACAAAGCCGATGGTGCATAGGGCAATGCATATTCCCGGCGGCAGGTACCAGTACCACATGCCATTAAAAAACCCGCCCCGTTTGAAAGCGTAGTGGATCATGCCCCCCCAGCTGATTCTGGCTGGATCACCCAGGCCGAGAAAGCTTAAAGAAGCTTCGCTGAGCATCGCCCCGGCGACACTGAGGACAAACTTGGCGGCTACCACTTCCGTAACGTTCGGAAAGATATGGTGAAGAATGATTGAGCGGTTGGGAAGGCCAACTGCTTTGGCCGCTTCAATAAACGGCATTTCTCGCAATTGCAGTACTTTGGCGCGGACCACCCGGGCGGTTGAACACCAGCCCAACAGGCCAACGACCAGGACGATATTCCAAATGCTCGGCCCCAGGTAGGCCGCGAGAATGACCATTAGCGGCAGGAAAGGGATGAGCAGAAAAATATCAATAATTCCGGTCGTCAGATCGCCGATTGCTCCTCGGTAGTACCCGGAGAGCAGGCCAACTCCGGTCCCAATGAACACAGAAATCAGGGCCGCCACCAATCCCACCAGCAGAGAGATGCGGCTGGCGAACAAGAGTTCAGAAAAAATATCGTAGCCCATGTCATTGGTGCCAAGCACGTGCGTCCCAGAAGGCGGTAAAAAGACCGGAAAACTGGTGCTGGTTGAATGCGGGGCCAGGAATTCGGCTAGCAAGGCGGCCCCTCCGAAGGTCAACAAGATCAAGCAACCGACTAGGCCGAATAAATTGTTCTTTGTTTGTTCCATGGGTTCTAACAAAGGTGGTTGCCTCCGTCATTGGTGATTTCGTCATATTCCTAGATGACGTCATATTCCTAGCTGCCATAGCAAAAAGGACACTGCAGAAAAGCAGCTTCCTGGGTTTTTGCTTTTTTTATGAATCTGAAAGCCAACTTTAAGGCTTGTCTGCAGCCGTCTTCGGGGTTTTTGCATTTATTTTATGAATTCGAAAGCCTCGATACCGGCGGTTGCAAATAATGATGATGTCTAATGCGGGTCAGATAATTATCGGTTTTTTGTGTTGTTTTGTATGACCACTGCCGCATACCTAAGCCCTGACCCGGGGATCCAAGACTCCGTAAAGCAGGTCGACCATCAGATTGGCCCCGATCACCACCAGGGTTAGCACCAGAAAACAGGCCTGCAGGACCGGATAATCTCGGTACAGGGCGGCTTCATAGATCAGCAAGCCCATGCCGTTTATCGAAAAAACGATCTCGACCAGCAACGCCCCGGACACCATAAAGCCCAAATTCAAGGCAATCAGGCTGAGCAAGGGTAAACAGGCATTGCGCAGCACATGCACGAACAAGATCCTTTTTTCGTCAATTCCTTTGGCCAGGGCGTACCGGACATAATCATCCTGCCGGATTCGGGCCACTGAATTGCGCATCACCAGAAATTTCGTCGATGTCGCAGCGAGAGTCAAGACCGTAACCGGCAAAACCAGGTGCCTGACGGTATCCAGCACGGCCCCGAGGAAGGTATGGCTGGTGCCTGACTGGATGCTGCCCAAAGGGAACCAGCCTAGATAAAAGCCAAAGAGGCTCAGCAAGATCATGGCCAGCAGAAACTGAGGCATGGCGTAGGTTAATAAAGAACCCAGGGTTAAGGTCAGGTCCAGGCGTGATCCCGGCCGCCAGCCGGCCAGACAGCCCAGCCAGAGGGACAGGAGGGTGGACAAGATTAATGCCGGCCCTAATAACAGCAGGGTCCAACCCAAATGCTTTTGGATTAACTGGGCCACCGGTTGGTGGTAATGAAAGGAATAACCGAGATCGCCGCTTAACAGCGAATGCCAGTAGTGCCGGTACTGGACCAGCAGGGGTTGATCCAGTCCGTATTCCCGTGCCAATTGGGCATAGTCCTGCTGGCTAAGGGCGGCCGCGTCCGGCCCTAGCATCATCACGACCGGATTGCCGGGCATCAGGCGGGGGATCAAAAAATTCAGGGTAATTATAATTAACATGCAGGCCAATAGCCGCAGGGTTTTGCTAATAAAGTACCGCATTTATTCAGCTCGTCTCAATCCTGTTTTCACCACATACAACATCTCTTCAAAATTTTAAAACCACCTGATCAAAGCTATCAGGGTTTGTACTAACCGCCCATGTCAGCTTACACTTGTTTCCTTAATCGGCTTTCCACCACATTACCGCGATGGTTTCGTCCATGAAATCATCACAATAGCCGTCTTGCGCTCGGTCCATGAGGAAGTCCTGGATCTTGGTTTCCACTTCCTTTCCTTCCTGGCCGAAGATTTTAAAATAGCAAGTGTAGTGTTTGAGCAGATAGGCCAAAGGTTCCCGGTACTGGTGGCGATGGCTAAAAAATTTCAGATTGGGCAGATACCCCGCTTGATAAAGGATATTAAAAGGGTACTGCACATCAAAGGCCCGGCTTTGAATTGCTTGTCCCATGATGTGTTCCCATAGTTGGTTGCGCAAGGCAAAGTTATAAGGGCCCGCAAAAGTGACCAAACAGCAGAAGCGTCGCGCGACCTGGTTCATTTTCATCAGACTCGGGTAATCATGGATGGCCGGGGTTTTGGCGGCAAACACCAAATCATAAGTTGGTTCACTCGGAAATTCGCGCCAATCAATCGGCGCAATCTCTAGACGATCCTCAACGCCGCAGTGCCGCGCTTCTTTTTGTAGTATCTCCAGCATCGGCTCAGATAGATCCAAGCCGGTAACCTGCTTGGCCTGCGCCGCTAAAGCCAGCGTGTAGGTCCCCGGGCCGCACCCGATATCCAGGACCCGGCTTTCTGGATTAACAACCCCTTCATTAAACAGGTACTTGACCACGGCATCCGCTGCCGGCCGGGACTGCCGATTTCTCAGGGCATAGTGTTCGGCAAAAAGGTCCCAAAAATCCCGCCAGCCCTGCTCATTGTGGTAACCTGACCCCAGGGAGGAAGTGCGCCGCGCTTCCTGCCAGGTTTTGGCCCAAAACTGTGCGTCATACACTGTTTACTGCACCTGCCTTAAACTAAACCAGGTTCCCTCGTTCAAAAAACCATACATTGGATCAACCTGCCAGCCTTCAAACCGGGTATTGTACGGCTGAATCAAGGTGTTCCAGTACAAGGGGATGACCGGAAGCCGCTCCGCTATATATCGCTGGTAAGCGGCGGCTTCTTTTTTGTATTGTTCTTGATCCAGGGTTAGGATCATTTTATCCACCAAGGCCTGGAAAGCCGGATCCGTCACCATGCACCAGCCGATATTCCGGGCATCTAGATAACCGGAGCCATAACCGCCCCACATCATCATGCCCCAGGCGGTAGTTCGGGTCAGCAGGCTGACGTGTGATCGCTCCACGTCGCTGATCGTTCGGAACACGGTGGTGTCAACCACTTTGACGTTTAACTTAACCCCGACTGCTGCCAGGTTCTGCTTTAATAAGTCGGCAATTCGCGCATTCTCCGCGATATCATTCCGGACCACAATCTCCAGTTCAAGTGGCTGTCCGTCTTTTTCCCGGACACCATCCTGGTTGCGGTCCTGGTAACCCAGTTCATCCAGGATTTGCTTCGCTTGGTCCGGCGCGTACGTTAATTGGCGGGTTTCGATGAAACCGGGCGTCCCCTGGGGCACAAAACCAGCCTGAGGAATCGAGCCATAGCCAGCCCCAAACAGGCGGAGCATTTCTGGATAATCAATGGCGTAGCTCAGGGCTTCTCTAAACCGGGGGCTATCGACCGGTGGTTTCTGAGTATTAAAAAAAAGCGCATTGGGAATCCCCTGGTTTTCTATTAGGTGCAGCTTTATATCCTGACTCTGGGTCAGATTAGCCGCGTATAACGGGTCGGTCCCGGCCGCGTAGAAGTAGGGCAGATCGATTTCTCCTTTTTGCAAGGCCAGGTACATCGTATCCGGGTTTTTGAATAAACGGAATTTTATTTGTTGAATATTAGGGGTCCCGCGGTAGTAGTTTTCGTTGGCCCGAAAAGTGAGAACCCCGGCTGCTTCGTCAAAACTTTCGAAAATATAGGGTCCGCAGCCAATGGTTGCTTGTTTGTCGTTAAACTCCTTTGGTTTATCAATGCTGGCAAAGATATGTTTGGGGAGGGTCCGCAGGACCACCAGGTTGGCCAGGATCCGCGCATTTGGCTCGCTAAGTTTCACAATTACCGTTTGGTCATCAGGGGCCTCCACGGTCTCAATCTGCTGAAAGTGACTCTGGTAAACCGGTATTTTGGCCGGCAGGTACTCTAAACTAAACGCCACGTCCGCCGCGGTTACCGGCTGACCATCGTGCCAGGTAATCCCCGGCTTCAGCTTAAAGGTCCAGATTTGGGCATCCTGGCTTTCCCAGGATTCCGCCAGAGCCCCGGTATAATTGCCCGGCTCATCAAAGGCCACCAATCCCAGGTGAGTCAGGGCCCCCCGCATAATCCCAAAATAGTAATCATCAATATTTATCCCTTTTACATCCATGGTGGTGCCAATGGTTAAAGTTGAGACTGAGTTCGCGTTTGGTTCTTGATCGGCCCGAAACAAACTGTAGCCGGGCAGAACCAGGATCAGGCCGAGCAACAAAGAAAAAACAACCACCCGGCACAAATGTTTAACGTTACGTATCTGGTTGATGAACAGTTGCATGGAATTCCTCCTTCATTACCACGCTGCCACAACCACAGGGACGGTTCTTATGGCTGGCAAACAAAATGCTGCCCCGGCTGCCGCGGGGACGGTTCCTGTGGTTGGCAAACAACGATTTTTGTGACTGACAAACAACGATTCTTATGGTAGACAAACAACAATTCCTATGGCCTGAAAATAAGAACATATCATTAAAGTAATTTAAAAAAGAAGAGGATGTGAAAAAAGGTTAAAAAACGGATTCAGATCAACTAATTATCTGGGTTAACGAGTTTATTTGGGGTTAACTAATCTATCTGGCGCACTAGTCTGTTTGCTCATTTATGTATTGATAATGTTTTACGTATTGGATTAACTAATTGTCTGGGGCACTAAGCTGGGCCGTGGCTGAATTAAACCAGGTCCCGGTGAAAGCTGCCACTGTTTATTGGATTTAGCCAAAACTGTGGACGGTTCACCAACTGCCACAATTTGTCCGGCCTGGATCAAGGCAACTCGGTCGCAGCAAGACTTGATTACGGAAGGGTCATGCGAGATTAACAAAATACTGATGCCCCGTTCTTGCTGCAATACTTTTAACAGCCTCAGTATTTGTGCTTGAACCGAGACATCCAGCATAGACGTGGGTTCATCAGCAATAATGATTTCCGGTTCCATGCCTAATGACCGAGCAATTATTACCCTTTGAGCTTGACCGCCGGATATTTGGCGGGGATAACGTTCTAACACCTCCTCGGATAAATTAGTCAAAGCCATTAAATCGGCCGCTTTTGCTCTGGCTTGCTCACGTGTTTTCACTAAGCCGTGCCTAAACCACGGCTCGGTCAGGGATTCCCAGACCGTTCGGCGCGGATTAAGGGCTAAGGTTGGCTGCTGGAAGATCAACTGTATTTTCTGCCGGTAGGGTTGAAAACGGTTAAGCGGCAGGGCCGTTAAATCAGTGCCTTGATAAATAACCCGGCCGGCCGATGGTTCCAGCAATCGAACCAAGAGCCGGGCAAGCGTCGATTTGCCGCTACCGCTGTTCCCAATAAGGCCAAAGGCTTCACCCGGCCTGAGCGTAAAACTCACATCGTTAACTGCTTGAACCGTCGTTGTTTTAAACAAGCCGCTTTTAAACTTTTTGGTCAGATTCTCCACGACCAGCACAAAAACACCTCACCATAGATTGGTTATTAATAGACTGGTTTTTTATAGTCTGGTTTTTCCTGATTAATTCAGGATGTTCCTGTTGACAGATAGCTTGAGCTAGACTACATCTAGGATGAAAACGGCAGCCGCGCAGATCCTCGGTAAGACTGGGCGACAAGCCAGGGATGGGGGTCATCCCCTGATCTGGATGTGCCGCCAGCAGACCGGCTGTATAGGGGTGCCGCGGTGTATTTAAGATGCTGGCCTGCGGGCCAGTCTCCACAATCTCACCGGCGTACATGACCATCACTTCATCGCAGCGCGCCGCCACATCCAGGTCGTGAGTTATCAGCAGCAGGGCGCAGTCCCGGTAAAGCGAAGTGATCAGGTCCAGATACTTATTCCGTAACGCCACATCCAGTCCCCGTGTTGGTTCATCCGCTACCACCAGCCGAGGGTTGCCGGCTAAACCGATGGCTAGCAGCACTCGTTGGGCCATCCCCCCGGAGAGTTCATGGGGGTACCGGTGAATAAGCGTTGACGGCTCTGGCAAGCCGACTTTTTCCAACAACTCAAGGACTCGCGCCTTCCTGAGTTTTTTTTCCGCTAAACCACACCGGCGGACCGCTTCGTCTACTTGGTATCCAATGCTCAACACCGGGTTCAGGCAATCCAGCGGATTCTGAGGAATCAGGACCAGGTCCTGCCCCCGTAAACCAGCCATTTCTTTATTGGATAAGCGGAGCAAATCAGCACCGGCATAAAAGATTTTTCCCTGAACTAGCGCGCCCGGAGGCAATAGACGAAAAATAGCCAGCGACAGAACGGATTTGCCACTGCCGCTCTCGCCCAGAATGGCCACCTTGCTGTTCGCTTTTAGATCAAAGCTTACGGTGTTTAATGCTTTAACTGGTTGGCTTGGGGCTGGAAATACAATTTGCAATTCTTGGACCTTTAATAGCTGCTGCTCAATCATAAATTTAACAATGCTTTGAGTTTAGATTTGAATCGCTCTGCAGAATACAATTAGGTACGCAGAATTAAATTAGGTACGTTGAAATAAAGGCGTTTAAAAAGGCGCGTTGACGCGTAACACGAAATTTCATTTTTGTGATACGCGGTCTGTCATTAATGATTCGTTACCGGATAATAAAATCCTGCTTGCCTTAAGCAATTTAGTTAAAAAATTTTTTCAGCCTTTCTGTTGTGACCGCGCTGGAGGACAAAAAATCCTACTTCGGTGGCTTTGTGCCGGTTCTTTGCGTCTTAACAGGTCGAATCATGAGAGAAATTTTCGGCAGGGGCGACAGACCTTGTGCCGGTTCTTTGCGTTCCAGCAAGTGCTGGACAAAAGATATTAAGTCGGTGGTCTTGCTACACCCTTTATGGCGCGGGTTTCGATCACAGGGAAAATTTGCGAGTAAGCTATTGGACAGGAGAACACCTTTCACAGCATGGGTTCCGATCACCATAATCGACTGTTAAATGCTCTATAGGCTTAAACAAAGAAGCCCCCACCTATAGAAGTGGGAGTCTTTTGATTCAGATCAAAAATCTCTAAATTATAACCTTGCGGATCTAAACCTTACGGATTTAAACCTTACGAATTTAAACCTTACGGATTTAAACCTTACGGATCTAAAACCTCGCAGATCTAAAGCTTTACGGATCTATAACCTCACTAACTGTGCCAAACTGATAACCGCGTCGGGTAATTTCTTCGATTAAGCCGGGCAAAGCCTGAGGCGTATCCGGCGCGGCATTGTGCATTAAGATAATAGCCCCATTTTTCAAGTTGTCGAGCACTCTTCGGGTAACCGCCTCCGGTCCCGGGTTTTGCCAATCGAGGGAATCGACGGTCCACATAATTGTCGAGTACCCCAGTTCAGACGCAACATTGAGTAAGGTCTGATTGTACTCACCGAAAGGCGGCCTGAAGAGTTTAGCCGAGCTCCCGGTTACTGCATTGATGGCTTGTTCTGCCTCGGTTATCTGCTGCCGCATCTCAGCGGCGGTCAGTTCGGTCATGTGCGCATGAGTCTGGGCATGGTTGCCGATTTCATGCCCGGCGTTATTGATGGCCCTTAATAAGTCAGGGTAATTCTGGGCCCAGATGCCAGAGATAAACCAGGTTGCTCTAATCCCGTTCTGACGCAGAATATTTAAGAGTGCTTCAGTCTGGTTATCGCCATAGGTAGCATCAAAAGTAAAAGCAATCATCGCTTTATCAGCATTGCCCTGAAAGATTGCGGTGGCTGGCGGGGCCGTTGGAATGATGATCTGTTGGCCGACGCGCAGGTTGTTGGGGTCGATACCCGGATTTGCTCTGAGAATTGCCTCGACGCTGGTGCCGTAACGCCGGGCAAGAGCGTACAGGGTATCACCAGCTCTGATGGTATAGCGAATTTCTCCTGGGGGCACCTCCGGAACGGTCGCACTGGCTGGCAGCAGCAATTGCTGGCCGGGGTAGATCAGGTTAGGATTCGATATTCTATTTAATTGGACAATCTCATTCACCGTCACCCCAGTTCTTCTGGCAATGGCGTACAGAGTATCCCCTGGCTGCACGATGTAGGTCTTTAGTCCCGGCGGTGTCGGTGGCGGCTCGGTTTCTCTGACGGTTATCAGAAGCCTTTGTCCGGGGTAGATTAAATCGGGGTTAGTTAGTCTATTCTGGCTAATTATGGACTGGGGCGTTACCCCATAACGCCGGGCAATATCATAAACCGTGTCTCCGGGCTGGACAAAATAGACAATAATAGGCATGGGAAATCCACCCTTCTTTTGGTGATCTTAGGTCATTATATGTGTAAGAAACCTCGGGGGTGTTTTAATTTGGTTCTTTAATAGAATAGCTTTCGGTGCAGAGCGGGAAATGCTGCTGGCGGGGAGGGATTTAGGAGTATTTTAAACCTAGCTGTTTATTAATCATATCCACTCCTTTTTTTAAATGCTGGATTTGTTGATAAATAGTCAAATCGTCATCAGCTTTTCTTTTTTCCTTTTTAGCTTGCAGGTTTTGTTCTTGGGCAGCAATGGTCAACATGATGCCTCCTATGGCGACAATGAAGTTTCCGATAACATTAAGATCATCAGCGTCCTCTCCTTTAGATATTAACAGTGCAATGATTAAGCTAAGTATGGCTAATTTTTCCGGACTCAGGCAAGTTAGGGATAACATTTATACCAACTCCTATAAAGGAATATGTTTTTTAGCGGATATGCCTAAAGCAATATATTCAACGGTTCTTTTTATTGTTCCGGCTACAACATCGGGTAACAGTCAGTTAGACCCGGCTCAGATGAAAATTGATACACTTTCAACATGGGTGAACCACCTAGGTGATTATGGAGCTTGTTAATTAGTCAAAAAAACCAATGAGGCAGAAAAGCGCGGTGAAAGTAGCCATGGATGTCGTAATCGAACAGACTAAGCTAATGTGTCCAGAACGATTTACGGTTATAATACCACGATAAAATGGAAAACCAAATCATCCAGATCATTAGCTACAATCTTTTGGCCGTCCTGATTCCGGCCTTGGTCGCTCTAGCTGTCGAGTACCTGCGCCGGAAGCTGGGTGTTGAAAAGCTAAAGCAGATTCAGGAGGAGTTGGCGGCAAAGCAGGAGTTGGCCTTATTGGCAGTCCGCTTTGTGGAGCAAGTTTACGTCGATCTGCGTGGACCGGCCAAATATCAAGCCGCAGCGGAGTGGATGGAAGCTAGAGCCAGGGAAAGGGGATTAAAACTTACGGCTGATGAGGTTAAGGGTTTGGTGGAAGCAGCCCTCCGGCAACTGAAGGATAGTTTCGGTGCGGAGTGGTCAAATGCGGCTAGTAGGAGGTAATCCTTTGGGTTATGATGATAGGGATAATTTTCTAAACACTGGGGTGTAAAGTAGGTTACATGACCGCTTACTATTGGATTTCCGAAAAATGGATGGCACAAAATGGGCACCAGTTCAAACAAAACAGCCTCCGGGCAAACTCCGGAGGCCTTGATATTCGTGGAGCTGATGGGGGGATTCGAACCCCCGACCTGTTGCACGAAGAGATGCTTTTATATTGCAAGAAAATTCTTGTGAATATCTTTTTATAGTAATATCTTCTATGTTAATTGTAAGTATGCTGGTTTTGCTTTGATCAAGTACCGTTTTGGATGAATCGTCGGCCGAATTCGGATATAGTCTACAACAAGCCTTTTTCACGAGCAAGCTTAAGCCATACTGGGAATTCATTTAGTAATCTCTCGTATAATATTTCTTCAGAGATTTGATCTAAGTCGTTAAGGTGGAAAAAATTTGCGTTATCAATAAATCTTCCTGTTAATTCATCTAACCTTTGTAGAAAGGGAAACTCCTCATTTCCAATTCCAACAAATTGCCAGAATATAGGCAACTTAGATGCCTCTTTAATTACGTTTGTAGCATTTCGCCGGTCAGAGTTGTTCCCGTCTGTAATAAAAATAACAAAGACAGGCTCGGTTGCAAAAACTGGTTTTTCAACTTTTACTTCATTGTTGATAATCGATGAGGGGAAATATTTATGTACAATTCTTTTCATTACTCCCGCATATTCAGTGCGACCAAATTTGTATTTTTGGTAAATCTCCTTATCAATGTAATCATAAAAATTATTTTCGTCAATACAGCCAATCTCATGGTCTTCGTGACTAAAAAGGAAGACTTCGATGCTTCCATCGTCATCAAACTGAGAAGCTAGAGCAAGTAAGCGGTCGCTGGTTCTTTGAACTACTCCGTTTTTGTATAGGTTTCTCATTGAACCGGAATAATCCAATGCTAATGCTACCTTAGCTTTTTGACCACCAAGTTTGGCTTTTTTTACAGACAGAGAGGCTTTTTTCTTGAGGTTAATTAAGTTTTGCTTGGCTTGTTTTTCTAAGTTTATGCTCATTCAAATACCACCTTTCATATAAGCATAAATACATATCCAACAAATTGACTTATTTTGTTTCCATCCCTTATCTTTCATACCGGAATATAAATTAAAACCATCTATGTAAGCTATCAATCTTTGCATGAATTTTCTAATCCCTTTTCCTTGACAATATGTAGACTGATGAATAAAATAAAAAGAGAACAGCACCAGCAATAGCATTGCTGGTTTGACGCTCCTTTTTTATGGAAGGGGCGTTTCATCTTTTAATCATGATTAATATGATAAATATGCTTGTTTTGATCATTTCCAAGTGTAGTAGGAGTGAGGGGAGCCCAAACTTTTATTAAGTAAATCCGCAGATTCTGCACCTAATCTTTATTATATTACATTATATTTCAATTATCGAGTACTTTTAAGATTCGTGCCACAGATTCAGGTTTATTCATTTGCCCCTATAAAGCCTTTTCAATAAAAAAGGGCATAGAAAAAGCCCTGAGAACAAATGTCTCAAGGCTGAGAATAATTCAAATTTAGCAATAACCAAGGTTTAAGACCTTCACTATATATTCCATATAATTCCCTTTGCATTTTATTCTCAAATCAGTTTTGAAAGCAAGAATTTAATATCGGGCACAATATGGGCACAAAAAACAATTTAGCTCAGGTCAAACTAGGCCTCCGGTCAAGCTTCCAGATGTTACCTTTTAAATTATAATCACTAATGGCAAGGAATTCCAATCCTGGAACCCTTGCCATTTCTAACTAAAGTGGAGCTGATGGGGGGATTCGAACCCCCGACCTGCTCATTACGAGTGAGCTGCTCTACCCCTGAGCCACATCAGCAGATAATCCATTTTGATTTGCTTCGTATCAGACGTACTATATTATAATGCATAGATAAGCTAGTTGGCAAGTACTCTGAAGACAACCCAGGGCTGGAGCATCAAAATTAAATTGGACCAGAGAAAAGGTGGTTACCCGGAGGTACCACCTCGATAAGGCTTAGATTCGTCGCTTATCTTTCTTCCCTTGTTGTTGTTTCTCTTGTCTCAACCCGATTATCTCTAAACAGCGGGATCAGAGAATAAAGTCCAGCCAGACCTACCAAAGTATAGATGATCCGACTGGCCATGGCAGATTGACTGCCAAAAAGGGCGGCTATTAAATCGTATTGGAAAAGACCAACAAGCCCCCAGTTAAGAGCACCAATAATTACGAGAATGAGTGCCGTTTTATCAATGGCAGAATTATTCATGATTCCACCTCCTTTCATTTTTTCTATTATTACCAGCAAGAGGCGGTGGAATACATGAAATATAAGCATCCGGCTTTAGACTGTTGCTATTAGACGGTTCTAAGGTTTCTGTTTAGTACCAAAAATACTCATGGCCACATTATCGTAAACAACATAAAGCAGGGTTCCGCCAATGAGTAAAATGAGACCGAGGGCAATTAGCTTGGTTATTGCCATACGGTTCCCCCCAAAATATAAGAGTAATAAGCTACCTTATTAAGCAACGATATATATCCCTTTTTTTAATTTATTATCTACTAAAAATAATATCTTTAATCATCACCCAAGCGAATCAGGTTTTCGACTCAGAATTAGCAAGATTTAGAACTAACTCAGTTTTCCCTGAATCCTGAATGATGAAGCAAATCCATAATCTGAGGCCACGGTCCGACTGTTTTTGTGTTTCTTCTCTAGGTTATAAGCTTGCCGGATGGTATTAACTAGTTCATCACTGGTAAAGGGCTTAGTTAGAAATTCACGGGCACCGGCCATCATCGCTCGTTTGAAGTATTCCGGTTCCCCCTGAACCGAAAGCATAATGATACTGATCGAAGGAAACCCAAGGGTAATCGCTTCACTCGCGCAAAGACCGTCCATCACCGGCATGTTAATATCCATTAATACTACATCCGGGCGCAGAACTTCTGCCTGACGGATGGCTTCTTTACCGTTGGTCGCTTCACCGATCACCTTGATGTCGGGTTCCAATTGCAACAGCCGCTTCAGGTTAGCGCGAGTCTCTGTCACATCGTCAACAATCAACACTTTTATGAAGGACATTAGACCATACCCTCCTTTTTGGTTAAAACGTTGCTTAGTATACTTTGGATGGCCGCGTTCTCCTCCATCGCCGGTAAACTGTTTGAAGCCCCACTCAGGTAACTGAATGGGGCTTGTTTACCCAGGTAATCAGGGCAGGGCTTCATTTAGATATTGGGTTGGGACGGAATTAGAATTGCTTGTATTTGGGGTATATGATTTTAATTGCAATTTTAATATAGCTATAAAATTATTTTATATAAAATTCCCCCTTTCGTTAATCTTTCATTAATTATTAACCAGATTATTAGACGCCCACTTCTATATGTGGGGGTCACCAGTCATTAAAGGGTTTGGTGATTACTACGACCTCCCGCTTGAGATATTATATGACCTTAGTCTACCAGGGGGGGAAACAATTGGGAATCAGGCGGGAGTCTTAATCGTGGAGGGACCCGAGAAACAAAAAAGGACCCAATAGGGTCCTACAAAAAATGTCAGAATTCCAGGTGGTCCTGTAGGAATTCGGGACTATTCATCACTTTTAATTGGATAAAGTCCTGTGTTTTATATTACATAATTAACCGACTGTTGAAGCCATCCTTTTGTTAAAGGGTATCCGCGCTAGCACCTCGGTTCCCCGCCCGGGCAGGGTATTGATGCTAAATTCACCGTCGATCAATTCCACGCGTTCCCGCATGTGGATTAATCCATAACTGTCGTGGGCTCTATTCTGAACAGTTTCTAGATCAAAGCCCCGGCCATTGTCCTTAATCTGAGCGGTGACGAAATCTCGAGATATTTCAATTTTTACGCTAACATCAGTGGCCTGGGCGTGTTTACGAATGTTGGTTAAGGCTTCTTGAATCAGACGAAAGAGAGCTACTTCCAGGTATGATTCTAACCGTCTCTCCGGACCCAGAGTAATCAGTCGAACTGGCAGGTGATATCTTTCTTCATAATCAGTGATGTAGCGCTTTAAGGTAGGAATAAGACCAAGGTCATCTAAGGCCTGAGGACGAAGATCGAAGATAATCTTACGCAGGTCCTGCAAGTTTTCCCGAACTACATCTTTTAGCTCAATTAATTCCTGGCGCACTCGATCCACATTTAGTTCCCACATTTTCTCGCAAAATTCTAACCGCAAAAAGATATTGGTCAGTGACTGAGCGGTCCCATCATGAATTTCCCGGGCCACTCGCTTGCGTTCGTCTTCCTGAGCCTGAATAACCCACCAGCCTAACTGTTGCCGTTTCTGAAATTCATTCAATTTAACGCTAACATCATGAAGGTTGCCACTGATAAACTTTAGCATCATGCCAACTTGAGACATCAAGGCCTCTGCTTTCTTGACAATTTCCTCAAGGCTTTTTATTCTTCTTTCTAATTCATCACGGCGCTGTCTCAGGTTGGTTTCTTTTTCTCGGAGAACTGATAGCTGGATTTGAATGTTTTTGGCGTTTTCATAGGCTTCACGAATATGTTCTTCGGTGTAGCGGGAAAAATCCCGACTAACTTCAGCTAATCGCAAACGGGTTTGTTTCTCGACCTTTTCCATTTTGTCAACCGTTTGGATTAACTCATTGGCTTGGATCTTGGTTTCCTGAAGCTCTATCTGCATTCGGGTATATTCTTTTCGGGCATTCTCCGCGATGTCGAAAATCTGGCCCTGACTTTTTTCAATAGTATTGATCATTTTGGCAACAATTGTTTCAAGAGCCTTTATGTCTAATATTTCTGCCCGGATCATTATTGCTTCCCCCTATTTATGATACATGTTAGAACTGTTATTTTTCTCGGGGCCAGCAGATGATTTCTTTCACCTTGGTCTCAAAAAAACTATTGGAATGGGCCGGTTGAATCACAATGGCGGCATCTGCCCCAGTGGCCGTACCCCCAATTGAGATAACTTCCTGGCCGTAAGGAATAAGCCCGGCATCTAAGGCCATGACCGCTATCTCGATTGCCACCTTGACTCCCTGACCAAAAATTCGTAAGGTTTGGGCCATAATCTCCGCCGGGTAAACCCCGCCAAACTTAAACCGGATTGCCCGGTCAATTCCGGCGAACAGATGGGTAGTCGTTAAAACCTTGACCCCGGCTGCTTGGAGTTCATTTCTGATCGAGGCTGGCATTTCGTCTATGCCCGGACCAGCAAAACCAACATGATGCGTTACGCAGACTACTTCCAAGCCTTGATTTAACAATTGGTCAACGGTAAAACCAGAGTTGGAAGCGACGACAATATGTTTTAGGTTTAACTCGCCGGCTCTTTTCAAAGCTTGCTGTACTGTCGCCTCGGTACAACTCTTACCCTTTTTGTCCCAAAGCATTTTTAACCTCCTGCCCAAGTTTTTCAAGATCTATTTTGATTCCTTTTTTTAGGTTCCGTAGAATTGAATCGGACACATTTTCGCCGAACACCTTGGTAATATATATGGTAGGCATTTTATCCAGATCATGTTCTTGCCCATCTGGCAGCTTCCGGCCATGGTGGTCAAGCAGCATTCGAATCACCGGCCGGTGTTGGGACTGTTTGTTAACGTCGACAACGATTCCCACGTCGCCGGTGTTTAATTGAACCAAACTACCCACCGGATATATCGCGACATTTTCCAGGAAAGCAGCAACCACCCGAGGATCAAAAAAAGTATAAGTCCCCCGGGTTAATTCCCGGATCGCCCCATAAGGCAGGAACGCGGGCCGATAGATTCGGTCAGCCAGCAGAGCATCATAGACATCGGTAACCGCGGTAATTTTAGCGTATTCGTGGATCTCATCTCCCTTGAGCTGACGCGGATAACCGCTGCCATCAATTCTTTCATGGTGCTGAAGAGCGACATGAGAGGAAAGAAGGGGTATCTCTGGATAATGACGAAGTATTTCAAAACCGTGAAATGAGTGTTCTTGCATTTCTTGAAATTCAGCTGGGGTCAGACAGCTGGGTTTATCCAATATTTCTTTGGGGATTCTGGTCTTGCCAATATCGTGAAGTAGGGCACCAATTCCTAGTTCTCTGAGTTGTTGCGTATTATATGATAGAGAGATACCGGTCATCAAAGAAAGGATACAGACATTGACCGAATGCGCAAAGGTGTAATCGTCATAGGCCCGGATGTCTACTAGATGAACTAAGGCATTAGAACTGCTCAGGACCTCGTCGAGAATCTTATCGACGGCGTTTTTGATCAGCAGCATATTAATCCGGCGCGAATCTTCAAGCTGGGTGAAGGCTTGACGAATTACTTTAATTGTTTCCACCCGCGTTCTTTCGGAGACCGTTTCGGGAATGGTTAAACCACCGGTTGTTTCGTCTCGAATATACAGAGACTGAATGCCTAATTCGTTTAGTCGATTAATATAAAAATCGTTTAACTCGGTACCGGCCGCTAGAAGAACCTTACCCTCTGAATTATGAATAGCCCGGGCATTGATCATACCTGGTTCAGCATATTCGACAAGAATTCTACGCATGGTACACCTTCCTGCCCCACGTTGTAGATTTTCGGGTTTACTCGGTTATCTGCTTAACTAATTCGGTAAAAATGTTTTAAATCCTGCCGGTAATTGATTGACTAACCTTACTTTTCTGTATCCTTGCTTCAACTATTTACATATGGTAAACTGGGCTAAATATGCTGCGGGGGTGAGGGTATGGCCAGAGGAATCAGAAACCGATCACGCCAGCGACCGAGCGTTCCAAGACATTTGATCCAAAATCTGGTACAGGACATGGTTTCGATGATGGAGAATGAAGAGAGTCATCCCTTGGCCCTGGAACTGGTAGATCAATTACCAGAAGAACTCCAGGCAATATTCATTGAAAATTTGTCTACGGTCCATCAAGTAGAACTGTCGCGTTTTTTCTGGTTGGTCGCCGAGGAATACAGTGGTGAGGTTCGAAAAGCAGCGAAAAGGGCCTTAGAGAAGTATCGTCTGCTCGGACTGGCAGTAGACGACTGGCAGGTTAAAAAGACGCCAATTCCCACTAAGCTATACAAGGCCATGATTTCCCGGACCCGTCTGACCGGGCAGGTTTCGTTGATTATGGCGTGGGAACAGCCGAATGGTCTGCTTGATGTCCGCTACTTTGTGCTGAAGTTTGGTCCCGAGGGGATCCAGCGTTATTTTAGAGTCTTGAATCTGTCTAAACAGGGTTTCCAGATGGAACACAACCCGTCGGAAACGGGATTGGCTGAAATAACGTTGGCTGAAGCGCAATATCTGCTTAAGGAATCCTATAAATATAACCAGCTTTATGGAACCCGGGCCGCTCGGCCGTTTTTCCAGTATGAAGCCTGGTTAAAAGAGGAAACGACATTAGAACCTGGTGCAGTAGAGGCACTAGCTAGCAAAATAAATGAGAAAAAACTGAAACCGCAGCACACGGTGAATGCTTTTTTTGTCGCGGAACAAAACCAGGATTGGGGTTTAGCTTATGACCTTTATTCGAGTAAGTCCACCGTCTGTCGCCGGTCTCGGGAAGAGTATCTGCAAGCCCAAGCGGCTAAAGAGCCCAAAGACAATTGCTTATACCTCATCTCAAATGTTGAAGAACAGGTTGTTCGTCGTAAAACAGCCGACGTTCAAGCCCGCTTGATCGTTAATGAAGATTTCCGATTAGAAGAACGCAGGTATGGCTTTAGTTTAGTCCTGGAGGGTGATAATTGGAAAATCAACCGGGTAAAACTGTTGGAATCGCGTAAGATTGAGGAAGATGATCCAGATAATCCTTTAAACTATGAAGTTTATAGTGCCCTTTACACCGTTGGCGAGACAACCCGGGTCCAGGATTTTTTGGAGGAACTGCCGGAAGTAGAAGTATTTGCTGAGATGGAAGATGGGTTGCATTACCGGTGGCCTCGGTACCCGGACCAAATCGAACACGGAATTAATATTGCGGATACGGTTTTTAGTGAGTTTATTTTAACTAGTGATGAATTACTTATTGTCGCCCGGGATCGAGGGGATCTGGATTCCATCTGCAGTCTGGCCGAGGATCGACTAGGAGAGAGTATTCGATATCAGCAGCAGTATTACGTCGATATTAGCCTGGTTTACGCAGTCCTCGGCGGTGAATACTCCTCTTTTGAAGAACTTTTGGGAGATCTGGCAGTCGAGGAACCAGAGGAAAAAGCCCCGGTGATGATTGCTACCTATCAGGTAGATAATCCAGGCCCTGTCCTCAAACGGATCCGTTCCTTTACCGTGTTTGAATTTGACACGCCAGAAGGGGTCAAGGCTTTTTACGAGTTTGAACATATTCGTTCCCGCTCCGAAGGCGGTGAGGTGGGAGAGGGATTTATCGCCGAGTATCGAATAACTTCGGAATATTTAACGGTAGCCACCTTTGGTCGGGAGTATTTGTCTTTGGTATGCCAGGAATTGGAGAGGGGATTAAAAAGAAATCTACACCTGATTGATGTTCAGGAACAGGAGGAAGACTACTCCTTATTGGCGGCCGTCGGGAAAGCTAAATTGCCCAAGGAAACCATGATGCGCTGGCAAAGGGAGGAAGTAGGGCGCTGGATGGAAACAGAGATTCCCGCTTTAGAGGGCATGACCCCTCAGCAAGCCAACCGGTCCCTGCGCGGACGCCAGCTTCTCTGGGAGCTGTTTAAGTATATGAAGGATCTGCAACAGGATTTACAGCGTAAAGGATTGAACCCACCGATTGATTATCGGGAATACATTCGGGCTGTTGGTCTGGGCGAGTCAAGAAGCGGAGATTGAATAATTAGCTGTTGACACTTAGGGGTTAATTCCCTATACTATTGATAAATTCTTTCCAAAAGCCAATTGGATAAAAAAGGCGATGACAGGATTATCGAAATATACTTGTGGCAGGCAACAGAGAGCCGGGGAAGCTGAAAGCCGGTCCTGCCGGGTATACAAGCGTCTCTTCCTTGAGCTGCTATCTGAACAGTTACCAGCCGACTGCTGGTTAACTAATTAGGTGACGTCGGAATCAGTACCCGTTATCGTACTGGTGTGTTTTACACCGTGAGCTGGTTGCCGGATGGCGACAAACAGGGTGGTACCGCGGGTTCCCTCTCGTCCCTGACACTATAAAATATGTCTGGGAGGAGGGTTTTTTATTTTTCCTAGAGGAGGAACTAGTAGAATAAGGGGTGATTTTCTAATGATCAATCTAAAAAGCGACCAAACTAAACTAGGGTTGGAAAAGGCACCGCACCGGTCCCTTTTTAAAGCCTTAGGCTTAACCGATGAAGAGCTGAGGCGACCAATCGTGGGGATAGTAAATGCCAAGAACGAAGTAATTCCCGGGCACATTCATTTAGATAAGATTGCTGAAGCAGTGAAGGCCGGGGTTAGAATGAATGGCGGAACCCCCATGGAGTTTGGGGTAATCGGGGTTTGCGATGGAATTGCCATGAATCATCTGGGGATGAAATACTCCCTGGGCAGCCGGGAACTGATTGCGGACTCCGTCGAGGTGATGGCCATTGCCCATGCCTTTGATGCTTTGGTCTTTATCCCGAACTGTGACAAAATTATTCCGGGGATGTTAATGGCCGCGGCTCGGCTTAATCTCCCCAGTATTTTTATCAGTGGCGGTCCGATGCTGGCCGGCCGTTTTCGCGGTCAAGCGGTTGGTTTGAGCCAAGTGTTTGAAGCGGTCGGGTCCGTGGCCGGTGGCCGGATGACGGCTGAGGAGCTCCATGAATTGGAAGAGTCGGCCTGCCCGGGCTGTGGTTCCTGTGCCGGGTTATTTACCGCGAACTCCATGAACTGTCTGACTGAGGCTTTAGGCATGGGACTGCACGGCAACGGGACCATTCCCGCGGTTCACGCCGGCCGGATTCGGCTGGCCAAACAGGCTGGCTGGCAGATCATGGAGGTGCTGCGCCAAGATTTGAAACCCCGGGACATTATGACCCCGGCGGCTTTTCATAATGCGCTGGCCATCGATATGGCCTTAGGCGGTTCCAGCAATACGATTTTACATCTGCCGGCTATTGCCCATGAAGCCGGTGTGCCGCTGGATTTAGAACTGGCGGATCAACTGAGCAAGCAAATTCCGCACCTGTGCAAACTAGCCCCGTCCGGGTCACACTTTATGGAAGATCTGGACGAAGCCGGCGGCGTAGCCGCGGTGATGGCGGAACTCCTGCAGCATGGTCTGATTAAGGGAGAGGCTTTGACCGTAACGGGCAAGACGGTGGCCGAGAACATAGCCGGCCGGCGGATTTTACGGTCAGATGTAGTGCGGCCCGTTACCGATCCCTACAGTGCCAGCGGCGGGTTGGCTATTTTGCGCGGCAACTTGGCCCCGGATGGAGCGGTGGTCAAAAAGGCAGCGGTCGCCCCGGAAATGATGACTCACCGGGGGCCAGCTCGGGTGTTTGATTCTGAGGAAACCGCCGTAGCCGCTATTCTTGAGGGTAAGATTCAGAAAGGCGATGTAATTGTGATCCGCTACGAAGGACCCAAGGGCGGGCCGGGGATGCGGGAGATGCTCACGCCGACCTCAGCGGTGGCTGGTATGGGCCTGGATAAAGATGTTGCTTTAATAACTGATGGTCGTTTTTCCGGGGCAACCCGGGGAGCTTCGATTGGGCACGTAGCCCCTGAGGCGGCTGAGGGCGGTCTGATCGCTCTGGTTCAGGAAGGGGATTCCATCTTAGTTGATATCGTTGGTCAGGCAATCACTTTGGAAGTAGACGAAGCCGAAATTAACCGACGCCGAGCTGCCTGGACGCCACCAGTGCCAAAAATTAAGTCCGGTTATATGGCCCGGTACGCGCAGATGGTTTCTTCCGCCAGCAAGGGTGCTGTGTTCAAATAGAAAACTTTGGAATGTGGAGGTGAGGTCATGGAATTAACAGGGGCTCAGATCTTGATTCGCAGCCTTCAAGAAGAGGGAGTAGATACTATTTTCGGTTATCCTGGCGGTCGGGTCCTGAATATCTACGATGAGATATATCAATCGAATTTACGCCACATTTTGACCCGGCACGAACAGGGGGCGACCCACGCGGCTGATGCTTACGCGCGGGTGACCGGGCGCCCCGGGATATGTATCACTACCTCAGGTCCTGGAGCGACGAATGCGGTTACCGGCATTGCCACGGCTCACATGGATTCGATTCCCTTGATTGTTTTTACTGGTCAGGTAAACGTCGCGGCCCTGGGAAGGGATTCCTTTCAGGAAGCCGATATTACCGGCATTACTTTGCCGATTACCAAACACAGCTATTTGGTCAGGAACACCAAAGACTTGGCCCGGATTGTTAAGGAAGCATTCTATATAGCCACGACCGGTCGACCCGGGCCGGTAGTAATTGACCTGCCCAGTGACATCATGGTGAATAAGGCCCGGTTTGATTATCCGAAATCGGTTAACCTGAGGGGTTACCGGATCTTGAAAAAGGTTAATCAACTGCAAGTCAATCAAGCTGCTCAGATGATCAACCAGTCCCGACGGCCGGTCCTGTATGTTGGAGGTGGGGCAATCAGCAGCGGGGGCCCATCAGGAGCTTCTGGTCCTGGCCGAAAAAGCCGGCCTGCCGGTAACGACTACCTTAATGGGCTTGGGGGCTTTCCCCGGTAACCATCGTCTATCCCTGGGAATGCTGGGGATGCACGGAACCCGGTACGCCAATTATGCCATTTGTGAGTGTGATTGTTTGATCGCCGTGGGGGCCCGTTTTGACGACCGGGTGACCGGGAAGATCGAGGCTTTTGCTCCAAAAGCCAAGGTCGTGCACATTGATATTGATCCGGCGGAGATTGGCAAGAATGTCCGGGTTGATGTACCCATTGCCGGGGATGTCCGGATGGTTCTGGGGGAACTTGTCCCGAAAATAGAAGCTAATGCGGCTGAACGGGCCGAGTGGCTAGCTAAGATTGATGAATGGAAGCGGGAATACCCATTGTCCTATAACCAGGGGGAAGATTGCATCAAGCCTCAGTATGTGATAGAGCAGATTTATGAGGCTACTCAAGGAGAAGCCATTATCACGACTGAGGTGGGACAGCACCAGATGTGGGCCGCTCAGCATTATAAGTATGTCCGGCCGCGTTCCCTGGTCACTTCCGGCGGCTTAGGCACCATGGGGTTTGGCTTGCCAGCGGCGATTGGGGCTCAGATCGGGATGCCGGATCGCCTGGTGTTTGATATTTCTGGCGACGGCAGCTTCCAGATGAATTCTCAGGAACTGGCCACAGCTGTTTCTTACAATCTGCCGATTAAGGTGGCTATTTTAAATAATGGTTATCTGGGCATGGTTCGGCAGTGGCAGAAGCTTTTCTACGGCGGTCGGTATTCGCAAACTGACTTGGAGGGGTTGAGCCCGGACTTTGTGAAGTTAGCGGAAGCCTACGGGGTGACCGGGATTAGGGTAACTCGGCCTGAGGAAGTTCGGCCGGCCATCGAGCAAGCCATTGCTACCCCTGGTCCAGTATTAATTGATTTTGTAGTGGACCGAGAGGAGAATGTCTACCCGATGGTGCCGCCAGGCGGCTGTCTAGATAATATGCTAGGGGGGTGTACGGAATGAGTAAACGCCATACTTTAGCCGTAACCGTCCATAATTATCCTGGAGTTTTAAACCGGGTGGCGGGAATGTTTAGTCGGCGCGGGTATAATATTGAGAGTCTAAATGTGGGCACCACCGACAATCCTCAATTCTCCCGCATGACTATTGTAGTCGATGGAGACAGCCAAATTATTGAGCAGGTGGTTAAACAACTGCACAAACTGGTTGATGTCATCAAAGTTAGTGACATCACGGAAGAACCCGCGGTCAATCGAGACCTGGTTCTGTATAAGGTTCAGGCCGAACCACCGGTCCGGGGGGAAATCATGCAGATCTGCGAAGTTTTTCGCCTGCGCATTGTTGACTTTGGCCGGCGTTCCCTCATTATAGAAGCAACCGGGGAAAAGAATAAACTAGATGCGATTGAAGATGCCCTGCGGCCTTTTGGCATCCTGGAAATGGTACGCACCGGCCAGGTTTCGATGGTGCGGGGACGGTAAACGCTAACGCAAATAGCTAAACTTATTAGTTCAGTATTTTTCTGTGAAATCTATGGGTTTTTTTAATTGTTTTCGGTAAAATAACATATAAATTAATATTCCTAACATATAATCCCAGGCGTTTGCTTTGTCCATAGTTGTGTCTGGTTATCTTCATAGGGGAATAACGCGGCGAATAACACGGAGAACAATGCGTTAACTTCGACTGTCATTGCAATGAATATTAATGTAAGGAGGTAACTATACTTAAATGGCTAGAATGTATTATGAAGAAGATGCGGATCTGAAATTTCTAGAGGGCAAGACGGTTGCTGTGCTGGGCTACGGCAGCCAAGGACATGCTCAAGCCCAAAATCTGCGGGATAGCGGAGTCAAGGTAGTGGTCGGTCTGCGGCCGCCAACCACCCCGGAAACGACGGCGGAGTGGAACAAGGTTGTTGAAGCCGGCATCCCGGTCATGACCGTCGAAGAGGCAGCCCAACAGGGAGACCTCATCCAGGTCTTACTGCCGGATGAAATCCAGGGCCGGGTCTATCGGGAACAGATCGCTCCCTACCTGCAGGAAGGGAACCTGCTCATGTTTTCGCATGGTTTTAACATTCACTTTGGGCAGATTGTTCCCCCGCCCAATATTGATGTCATCATGGTGGCCCCTAAGGGACCGGGTCATTTAGTCCGGCGGCAGTACGTCGAGGGATTTGGCGTGCCTTGTTTGATCGCAATGCAGCAGGATTTTACCGGCCAAGCCAAGGAACTGGCTCTGGCTTACGCGAAAGGAATTGGGGCGACTCGGGCGGGTGTCCTAGAAACTACTTTTAAAGAGGAGACGGAAACCGACCTGTTTGGTGAGCAGTGTGTTCTCTGTGGAGGAACAACCGAACTGGTCCGAGCTGGATTTGACACCCTAGTCGAGGCCGGTTATCAACCGGAGATTGCCTACTTCGAGTGTTTGCATGAGCTGAAACTAATCGTTGATTTGATGTATGAGGGCGGCATCCAGAAGATGCGGTACTCAATCAGTGATACGGCTGAGTTTGGTGACCTCACCGTTGGCCGTCGGATTATTACTGAAGAGACCCGTCAGGAAATGAAAAAGGTCCTGGCTGAAATTCAAAGCGGGGCCTTTGCTAAAGATTGGCTCCTGGAAAACCAGGTCGGCCGGCCCAAATATAATGCCCTGAAAAAACGGGATGCGGATCACCTGATTGAAAAAGTGGGAGCAGAGTTACGGAAAATGATGCGGTGGATTCAGAAGGACTAGGACACACGCCCAAAAACGCCGGCTTTTCTGTATTTAGGTGATTAGGATAACGAAAGGAGTGGTGATAAATGGGAAATCGGGTATACATTTTTGATACAACGCTGCGCGATGGAGAACAGTCACCCGGGGTGAGCCTTAATGCCCAGGAGAAACTAGAGATTGCCAAGCAGCTTGCCCGTCTGGGGGTTGACATTATTGAGGCAGGTTTTCCGATTACCTCGACTGGGGATCAAGAAGCGGTCAGGCTGATCTCGCAAAAAGTCAAGGGCCCAGTTATCGCTGCTCTAGCCCGGACCGAAGAGGCTGATATAGATCTGGCCTGGGAAACTCTTAAGGAAGCAGAACGACCAAGAATTCATACATTTATAGCTACTTCGCCGATTCATATGCAATACAAACTTCAGAAAAGTCCTGAAGAGGTAGTAGAAGCAGCGGTAAGAGCGGTTAAACGAGCCCGCAGTTATGTAGAGGATGTTGAGTTTTCTTGTGAAGACGGTTCTCGAAGTGACCTCGATTTTTTGTGTCGAATCCTAACAGCAGTGATTGAGGCTGGAGCCACCACCGTCAATATCCCAGACACCGTCGGTTATTCCACCCCGGCTGAGTACGCCTCAATTATTCGCTACTTGCGGGAAAATATACCCAACAGTCACCGCGCTATTTTTAGTGTTCATTGCCATGACGACCTTGGTCTAGCTGTGGCTAATACCTTAGCCGCGATAGAGGCCGGGGCGGAACAGGTGGAGTGTGCGGTGAACGGAATCGGAGAGCGGGCGGGGAATGCCTCTTTGGAAGAAATTGTCATGGCTTTATATACCCGGCGCGCTACTTTTGGCAAAGACACCAAGATCAATTACTCGGAAATATACCGCACAAGCAAACTGGTTAGCACCATGACCGGGATGCCGATTCAGCCCAATAAGGCAATCATTGGCAAAAATGCCTTTGCGCATGAATCGGGGATTCATCAGGATGGGGTCCTGAAGGAACGGACCACCTATGAGATCATGAATCCGGAGTTAATCGGGATTTACCAGGATAACTTGGTGTTAGGGAAACACTCCGGCCGCCATGCCTTTCGGATGCGTCTGCAGGAAATGGGTTTCGAACTAAGTGATGCTGAATTAAAACGGGCCTTCGGCCGGTTTAAAACCCTGGCCGACCGCAAGAAGGAAATCACCGCCCATGATTTGGAAGCAATCGTGAAGGAAGAAATACGGGCGATTCCTGAGAAATTCCGTCTGGATAACCTGCATTTTTTCAGCGGCACCCAAGTTGTCCCAACAGCCACGGTTGGTTTATTTAACGGCGAGATTATTGTGGAGGAAGCCTCCATTGGCGATGGCCCGGTGGATGCGGCCCTGAAAGCGGTTGATCGGATAACGCAATTGAATACTACCCTGAGTGAGTATTCAATCAAAGCGATCACTGGTGGTAAGGATGCCTTGGGTGAAGTTACGGTAAGGGTCCAGCATGGGGAACGATTTTTCATTGGCCGGGGAGTCAGTACAGATGTCATTGAGGCTAGTGTCAAAGCCTACGTCGATGCGATTAATAAAGTGGCTTATGAATTAGAGAAAAATAAGCTGCCGGTATAACTCGGAACAATTGGTCATAAAATGAATAGACAGGCAATTTGCGTCTTTCTATCACAACTCGCCCAGAGGACTCCCGCCTCTATAGGCGGGAGAGGCTTCGCCAATTCTTAGACAGATAAGGTAATATTTACAAGTTATTGACAGAACCATACTCTTACCTGGAACAGAGAGAGAAGCTAATTAAGGGCCTCTCTCTTTTTTTCTCTGGTGCGGATAGCTCCTCTTGCTCAAAATTATTCAAGCGGCTATTATAGAGAAGTAGATTGATATTAAGGGGGGTGTTAGAGGATTGTTGGCATTGCTGCAAAGCTGGTTACCCGATAGACCGATGGATCTCCTGTCCTTTAATACCTTCGTCTTTGTTTTGGATATTGCGCTTGTTGCCTTTCTCTTATATAAAGTATTGATGTTCATCAAAGGTACCCGGGGAATGCAGCTGCTAAAGGGTCTGGTCGTCTTGATTATCTTCTCCGGTCTGAGCAATTGGCTGCAACTAGGAACAGTAGCCTGGATTCTTGATAAAATGTGGGCAAGTTTATTTGTTGCTGTACCGGTGGTTTTTCAGCCGGAACTGCGTCGGGCCCTGGAACAATTGGGAAGGGGCCGTTTTTTTGCTCGTTCTTCAACCCAGTTAAGAGGGGAAAATCTGTATCGTTTAATTCGAGAAATAGTTAAGGCGGTTCAGGAAATGGCGCGAACCAGAACGGGTGCCCTAATCGTTTTAGAAAGAAAGACCGGCTTACAAGATTACGTGGAAGGGGCGATTCGGATAGACGGGCTGGTTTCAGCCGAGTTTTTAACCAATATCTTTGTCCCGAAAACCCCTTTGCATGATGGGGCGGTAGTGATCCGCGGAGAGCGGGTCGTCGCAGCCGGTTGTCTGCTGCCCCTGACTGATAATCCTTATTTGGAAAAAGAGTTAGGCACCCGGCATCGGGCGGGTATCGGGATAACGGAGAATACCGATGCCCTAACGGTGATTGTCTCAGAGGAAACCGGCATCGTCTCTTTGGCAATTAATGGTCGCTTATTACGTCATCTGGATGAAAAGCTGCTCAAAGAGCAATTAGAAACCCTATTGCGGCCCGAATCAACGACAGTTACTTTCCGTGGCTGGAAGTGGCCATATGGAAACCTTAATAAAGGATAGATTTTCAGTCTAGCGGCGCACATTATTTTAAGGAGGTAAGCGATGAGCGGGAAAAATAATTCCGGCTCTAAACCCAAAAGGCCCCTCCTTCCTACACCCGAAATCCAGAGCGATAATAGCCAGGGCGGGGGTAAGTGGGTTGTCAGAAATCTCCGTTATAAAATTTTGGCAGTGCTATTGGCGATTGTGCTCTGGTTTTATGCGGCTAATGAAAGAGGTTTAATGCGGGAGCGGGTTTTTGACAATGTGCCAATTGCCGTTCACGGCTTAAGCGAGGGATTGGTTTTGGCCGGAGAACTGCCTCAAGCCCAAATTACGCTTAGAGGCAGTGTAGAAGGACTAAACGTTAATGAATTAACGGCCTATCTTGATCTCAGTGGAATCTCAGTGGGACAAGCAACGGTCCCGGTAATGGTTAATGTTCCCAGCGGGATTTCTTTTGTAGGGGTAAAACCCAGCCGAATCGGGGTACAAATTGATGTCCGGGCGGAAAAACAGATTCCAGTTGAGATCAAGCTCACTGGTCAGACCGCAGCCGGCTATGTCTCGATGGCCCCGACCGTTAGACCATCCCAAGTAGTTGTTTCTGGAGCCAGGAGTGTGCTGGCCAATTTGCAGCAGGCCTATGTTAGTCTGGCTCTGAATAATACGGATCGGAGTCTCAGTGAAACAATTCCCATAAGCATTATTGATCAGCAAGGCCTTCTGGTTAAGGGGCTCCAGCTTACCCCGGCCAGCGTTGAAGTTTTTGTCCCGGTGATCAAAGAAGAACCCGAAAAAACGGTGCCGGTGCGGCCAGTAGTTACTGGGGCCCCGGCCAGTGGTTATCAGGTAGTTGGGGTGACGGTTGAACCAGAAACAGTTAAAATAGTAGGACCGGCGGAGTCTTTAGAAAAAGTGACTGAGGTGACCACCCGGCCAGTTGACATTACTGGGGTTGATAAAACCGCTGTTTATCCAAGTCAGTTGGAACTCAGGGGAATAAACGGGGTAGAACCAGCCCAGGTTTCGGTAATTGTGCGAGTCGCCCAGACAACGCTGGAACGCGACATCGGACCATTAGCGGTTCAGCTGGAAAACGTGGTTGATGGTTTCACCGCCTCGGTCCAGCCCAAGGAGATATCAGTCCGGATAACCGGTCCGACTGATCGGGTAGAAAAACTCACTCCGCAGGATATTTCGGCGCGGGTGAATCTGGCTGGTCTGATTGCTGGGAAACATCAGGTACCGGTAGCGGTTTCCTTGCCTCCCGGTCTAACTATTAGCCAAATAACCCCGGAGATCTTGGAAGTTTCTTTGACCCCGATCGAAAACGCGGGTGAGGAGTGAGGAGTGAGGGGTGAGGGGTGGGGCGAGGTGTGAGGAGTAAAACGTGAGGTGTTAGGTGTGAGGGGTGAGGTGTAAGGGGTTGAGGTGTAAGGGGTGAGGTGTAAGGGGTGAGGTGTAAGGGGTGAGGAAGGAGAGCCCCGGCAGGTTCTGAAAGAAGAACTGGCCGCTGAAGGCGTTAAGGCGTGAGTGGTGAGGAGTAAGGAGTAAGGCGTGAGGGGTTTAAGGCAAATAATCCGGCAACGTTAAGTCTTAATGACGCTGATGAACGCGATGTAGATGAGCACTGTAGAGGATAGATAGTGCTGAAAGCAACCAAGCTTGGAGTCAGGCTAATGAAGTAAATTTATTAATCTCGTAGAAGTCTCCTCTAAAATATTAATCTAGAATATGCAAAAAAAGGAGTAATGTCAGGGATGGGTAATCTGTTTGGAACTGATGGGGTTCGAGGAGCCGCCAACGTAGAACTTACTCCGGAAACTGCCTTTCGACTGGGACGCGCCGGGGCTTATGTCTTAAGTCAAGAAGTTAAACGCCCCCAAATCGTAATCGGTAAGGACACGCGGATTTCCGGGGATATGCTGGAGGCAGCCTTAATGGCTGGGATTTGTTCAGTTGGGGCTGATGTTTATCGCGTCGGGATCTTACCAACACCAGGAATCGCTTATCTTACCCGCAGTCTGAGAGCCACTGCCGGGGTAGTCATCTCTGCTTCCCACAACCCAGTAGTTGACAACGGAATCAAATTTTTTGCCGGGAACGGATATAAACTGCCAGATGCGATCGAGGAAGAGATTGAACGGCTGGTCTTAGCGGACAAGGATGAACTGCCCAGACCCTTGGGCGGTGAAGTGGGCCGGGTTTATGAGGTGGAAGGGGCCAGCCAACGCTACTTAGAATACTTGAAAACGACGACAAATGTAGACCTTCAGGGTTTAACGATCGTCGTAGATGGGGCAAATGGAGCGGCTTACGAGGTTGCCCCCCGCTTGTTTCGAGAACTGGGGGCCCGGGTTATTCCGATTAACTGCAGCCCAAATGGCATCAATATTAATGCCAGTTGCGGCTCTACCTATCCCGGGGTTCTGCAGGCGGCAGTCATAGAGCACCGGGCTGATCTGGGAATCTCGCATGACGGCGATGCGGACCGGGTAATTGCGGTTGACGAACAGGGGAACCTGGTCGATGGCGATTATATCATGGTGATCTGCGGCTTGCACTTAGCTCGGCAGCGGGCCCTTGCCGCTGGATACCATTGTGGTAACAGTGATGAGCAATCTGGGACTACATCTCGCTTTGCGCCAGGCCGGGGTGCACACGCTGGAAACAAAGGTCGGGGACCGTTACGTTCTGGAGGAAATGCTGCGAACCGGAGCCAAACTGGGCGGCGAACAATCAGGTCACGTGATTTTCCTGGAACACAATACTACTGGTGATGGGATTCTGACCGCCTTGCAGTTAATGTCAGTTATGCGAGAGACGGGCTTGCCCTTGTCAACCCTCGCTCAGCAAATGACCCGTTTGCCTCAGGTCCTGGTGAACGTAAGAGTCAAAGATAAAAATGCCCTCGATACTTGCCAGCCGGTACAAGACAGTATCCAGCAAGCCAGTCAGCGTCTAGGAGATACCGGCCGGGTACTGGTTCGCCCTTCGGGTACTGAACCGTTAATCAGGGTTATGGCTGAGGGACCTAACGAAGACGAATTAAGAAAAGTTGTGGAAGATATAGTGCGGATGGTTGAGCGGCATTTGGGATAAAGCGAATCTTCAGCAAATGCTTAACAACCTGGAAGTTTTGTTAATTTATAATTATAGCGGACAGCGGATTGTTAACGTATAATAGTTATTGATGCGTAATATATGGGTTAACTATGAAAGGAGGTGAGTTTTCGACTGATAGAAGCGGGAGTCTTTTGATTCTGATAAACTAGATTACCCAGGCTTAATTGGCAAGCGGAGCATTAACCATAGTGGTCATGCCTGAACCTAAAAACCGGTAAGGAAGAAAACTTGCAAAGCGCCAGGACCAGCCATGCTGTTTTGGCTGGTTGACGAGGAAGGGGTTTATCGAAAGATTCGGCGGGTGCCCCTCGGTGTGTCACCACCGTGAGTCCGGTAATAAAACCTCCGAGTAATCGGAGGGACAGAGGACCGGACAGTGACCGCCTGAGACGACCGGAACCGATTTTGTCGTTGAGGTGGAGCAGGGATATGGGACAGGATTAGTGAAATAATTCACTAACCTTGTGCTTGAGCCCAGCTTCAGGCTTGTGTGGGATGATTTTTCACAGAGTGAACTCGGTCAGCTCATATGGGCCTTGACCTCCATTGTCGTTTTCCAGGATGATTTTTTATGGAGTGACTCGTTCAGCTTCGCTGAACATTGAGGCTTCAGAGGGATACTCTGCTCCACCTGAAGTTATGATTGATTATTTAGTTTTCTTCCGTTGCCAATTGCCGGTGACGGTTTTGTTTTTGTTTGCAAGTTAAAAGGTAAAGTAAACAATAATATAAACTCCGGCTGTTATCTGTTATTGCTATGGATATAACCATAATTCGTTGATCGAGGTGCGTTCAACGCATGATAATTCTGAGCGAAGCGAAGAATCCATCCCTTTTAAATGTAACAGACGATAAATGTAAAATTTAGGGGGATATAATAATGTGCGGAATAGTTGGTTATTTGGGTACTCAACCAGCGGTGCCCATTTTAATAGAAGGCTTGAAGAAGTTAGAATACCGGGGTTATGATTCAGCCGGCATCGCGGTTTTAAACGGGGGCAATCTGACGGTTACAAAAAGTGCCGGTAAGATCAACTTGCTCGAAAGATTACTTCAAGAAGAAGGATGCCCGGACAGTCATATTGGCATCGGCCACACCCGCTGGGCCACCCATGGCCGTCCTTCGGACATCAATTCTCACCCGCATACTGACTGCACCGGTGAATTTGCCGTGGTTCATAACGGCATTATTGAGAATTATCAAAGCTTGAAAGAGTGGTTGCAGCAGGAGGGGCATGCTTTTGTCTCTGAGACGGACACTGAAGTGCTGCCGCATTTGGTGGAGCACTTTTACCGCGGTGATCTGGAAACCGCAGTCTTGGAGGTTATCAGCCGGGTACAGGGGTCTTACGCGATGGTGGCGTTTACCCAGAAAGAGCCGGGCAAACTGGTGGCGGTCCGCAAGGACAGTCCATTGGTCGTGGGTCTGGGAGAAGATGAGTACTTCTTGGCTTCGGATATTCCGGCTATTTTAAATCACACTCGCCGGGCCTATATTCTGGATGATGGTGAAGTGGCGGTCCTGATGGCTGAGGGGGTCCAGATCCTCGACCAATGGGGTCTGCCGGTCGATAAACCGATTTTTGAGGTGGAGTGGGATGCGAAAGCTGCGGAAAAAGGCGGTTACGATCATTTCATGCTCAAGGAAATTCACGAGCAGCCTAAAGCCCTGAAGGATACCCTGAGCGGCCGGCTAACCCCGGATAACCGCCGGATTCAGTTAAGTGAGGTTAAGCTTACCCCTCAGCAGATAAAAAATATCCGCAAGGTTAGTATCGTGGCTTGCGGAACCGCCTATCACGCGGGAGTGGTGGGTAAGTACGTGATCGAAAAACTGGCGCGAATACCGACCGAAGTCGATATCGCTTCTGAATTCCGTTATCGCGACCCTTTGCTGGACGAACAAACCCTGGTAGTGGTCATCAGTCAGTCCGGCGAAACCGCCGATACCCTGGCAGCTCTGCGGGAAGCGAAGCGCAAGGGGGCTCGGGTCCTAGCGATTACTAACGTGGTGGGCAGTTCCGTCTCCCGGGAGGCAGATGATGTCCTTTACACCTGGGCTGGGCCGGAAATTGCCGTGGCTTCCACCAAAGCCTATACCACCCAATTGATCTGTATGTACCTGCTGGGTCTATACCTGGCCCAGGTCCGAGAAACCCTACCGGAGGGAGAAATCGAAACCATCATCGACCATTTGCGCCAGCTGCCGCAACAGGTGCAGATAATTCTGGATCGGGAGCGGGCGGTTAAAGAAATAGCGGAGAAATTTACGCAGGCAGAAAACTGCTTTTTCATCGGTCGCGGTCTGGATTACGCGGTAGCGATGGAAGGTTCCTTAAAGCTCAAGGAAATTTCTTATATCCATGCCGAAGCCTACGCTGCCGGGGAACTAAAACATGGCACTCTGGCTTTGATTGTGGAGGGAATCCCAGTTTTGGCCATCGCCACCCAGGAAGAATTGTTGGAAAAGACCATGAGCAACGTCAAGGAAGTCAAAGCCCGGGAAGCGACCGTGATCGGCTTGACCATGGAAGGGAATCGCGAGATTGAGAAATCAGTGGACGAAGTGATCTATCTTCCCCGGACTCACGCCCTGCTAACCTCTGTTCTAACGGTTGTCCCTCTGCAGCTACTGGCCTATTACGCGGCGGTGGCCCGGGGCACCGATGTGGATCAGCCGCGGAACCTGGCGAAGAGTGTGACGGTGGAGTGATTGCAAAGCTTTGCTCCTTGATCAGGTTAATGAGGTCTACCTGGCAGATCCGCTGCGTTCGAAAATAATCCGCAGAGTCTGTACATTAATAAACTGTTTCTTTTTAATCGAAATTGTGTATAATAATAGCAAGAGACCCCTAGGCGGCAACCTAGAAGTCTCTCTAACCATCAGGGAGTTACTTCAACACCTGGTGCAAATATTACTAAAACATAGTTGCTTGGCTAATACTTAGATATTAGCCTATTTTTTTGTAAGTATTAAGAGTGAGACTATCAGCGTTAAAAGCATCAATAGTTCTATTGTGCTCAATCGCTTCACCTCCTCTCCTGGATCTACACCAGGAGTTGGAGGTTTCCCCTCAGGCTATCTCATATTTTACCACATCGTTGATTAACAACCTACAACCGATCTAATTGATGATTCGACAAATTTCGGGGAGGGTCAGTCCCCTTTAACTTTGATAGCCAGTGGAAAGTACCACAAAAACAGCGTGTGAATCGTGTAAAGATAGTTAGTTTTGTATGATAGTGTCATTGATCGTCACCAGCAGGTAAACCAGCAGGTTCTGCGTTTTGGGGATAACCCTTGCATTGCAGTAAGCCTGCTATTCTGTTAAATTTTGACAAAATATGTCAAGATTAAAACATCCTGTTATCTTTTGGATATCCTAGTAAACTCTTGCACACCATTTAAAGATAACAAAAATTTTGCAGGAAGATTCTAACGCATCACGAATTATTACAATATAACAAAATATATGTGCACTTATTTTGTCGGATTAGTTTATATTGTCGGAACTAGTTCTCTAACCGCGGTAAATGCGCAAACTGTTATGAGGCATGAAACGTTGGAACCGGAAGTTCTTTGAGATATTTGTTTATAAAGAAAGGTGTTATTAGTTAGGAAAGACACGAATTTAGGTTAATATTCAATGGCTCTAAATGGAGGGATGAGCCCATGAAATCAATATTGAATACTTGTCAGCCTCGACCCGAACTCTTAGCTGGCAATTTTAACCCGGAGGTTTTCACAGCATCGCTTGGTCCAATCATTGAGTATTATCATAACGGTCGTAATCTAATCGACAGTATCTACACCAATGCCGATCTTTTTTTTCGGGAAGCCACATATCCTACGCAAGGTCTGCGTTATACTCTGGCCGAGGTGTTCGGCCGGCTAGCTGGTGATATGACTGTTCCGGCTATTCACCGATTGGAAACTGCCTTTGGAGGAGGTAAGACTCATACCCTGATTGCCTGCACCCATATTGCCTTTCGGGGTACCGAGTTGCGAAGCGTCATTTCAGACATCCTTGACCCAGCATTACTACCTGAGCCCGGCTCCGTCACCGTGGTGGGCGTTGCCGGTGATGAAGTACCCGTCCACCGACCCCGAGGCGACGCTTTAGTTCCCTATACCCTCTGGGGAGAAATTGCTTTTCAGCTCGGGGGAGAAAGACTCTATCGCGAGGTTGAGGATGAAGCTAATTCTCATGCTGCTCCGGGCAGGACGTATTTCGACAAGGTGTTTGCTAGTCGTAAGGCGTTAATCATGCTGGATGAGCTCGCCCAATACGCCGCCCGGCTCGAAGCCGCTAGGCCGGACGGGGCCAGCCAACTGGCGGCCTTCTTAATGGCTCTGCACGGCTATGCGCGTAATCACCCGGGGATTGCCGTCATCCTTACCCTGGCTAGCGCGACGGACGCCTTTGCAAAACAGACAGAGCGTTTAGCGCAACTTGTCGGTCAAGTGCGAGGCGAGGAAATGAGTGAAGACGATGCCCTTGGAATTGGCGAACGAGCGTTAAAGGGAGTAGCCAGCGTTGTTGCCCGGGATGCGGTTCAGATTACACCGGTACAGGCAGCCGAGATTTCGTCGGTACTCGCCAAACGACTGTTTGTTCTGATTGACCGTGACGCTGCTCAGGCGACTGCGGAGGATTACCGGCAGTTGTATATCCGCAATTCATCTTTACTGCCAGATGAAGCCTCAAGTGAAAACTTCAAGGCTAGGATGATTGCTCATTATCCATTTCATCCAACTCTGATTAGCTTTCTTAATAATAAGCTAGCCAGTGCCGAGAACTTTCAAGGTACGCGCGGCGTGCTGCGGGTATTGGCTCTCGCAGTGCGCAGTATCTGGCAAAAAAAGCTGGCGGTCCCCATGATCCATACCTGCCACCTGGATCTTCGTTCCGACCGGGTGGTAAATGAATTGCTGGGCCGGACCGGCAGCTCGGATTTACTGTTTGTTCTCAATGCTGATGTGGGTAGTGTTGATACTGGTACACTGGAGGGTGGTTTTAGCAACGCGGAAATTGAGGATCAACGCAACCCGCATCCAGAAGGACACCCTCTTTTTGAGTACACCTGGAAGACGGTCTTTTTGCATAGTTTAGTAGGCCGAGCCGAGGGCCTATCCTCCAAAATCTTTGGCCTCACTGAAGCTGAAGCCTTATTTAGTGTTTCTTTTCCGGGGCTGACGCCTACTCAGGTCCGGATGGCTTTGGAAAAGATTAGCGAGAGTGCCTTCTACTTACGTTTTGAGCAAGGGAAATATTTTGCCAGTGAAGAACCGACCATTAACAGTGTTTTGGCCCGGATCCGCAAGACGATTAAAGCCGACCAGGTAAGTGAACTGCTGGAGGCTAGTGCCAGTAAAGTTTTGAAGCTTAAGAAGGGGAGTTCGGACCCTTTTCACATCGAATCATCTATTTCCCAACCAGAGCACCTACCGGATGGGAAGGGCCGGCCGGTCCTGGGGGTGGTCTCGCTAACGGCTGATACTATTGATATTGTGGAGTTCGTGACCACCAAGGGGTTGAACAAGCCGAGAGATCAGCAAAACCTCATTTTTATCCTTGCCCCGGAAACGGTAACAATCAGAAGTAGCAACGAGCAGGAAGAATTCTTTCAGGCACAAAGTACCCGAACCCAGGAGGTTAGACAACGAATTGAGGGGATTGCCCGCCAAGTTAAGGCAATGCGCCTTCTAAAGGAAAGACCGCAGAATTATGGAGTTAATCCCCAGCACTTGGAAGCGGAAGATTTTCAGCAGCGTTATACCAAACTTGAGCTTGACCTACAAACCGCCGTAGCGAGTATCTATACGAAACTCTATTATCCTTCAACATCAGGGTATATTGGACAAAAAGAAATTAAGACCGCTGGTGGCGAGGGCGGTGTACCCTTTATTGAGTTAATTCTAGAGGCATTGATTAAAGATGGAGAACTTCTCACCGACCGCAATACCACCCAGTCAGACTTGATGAATCTGAAAAAACTCTTTTTTGAGCAGACGGATACAGTGGCTCTGGCCAAGCTCCGGGAAAATTTCTGCTGCGTTCGGAGTTGGCCAGTCCTAGAAAATTTTGGAGCCCTAGATCAGATTGTGCGGGCTGGGGTCCAAAAGGGCGAATGGATTGTCTTCCGCATGGGGGCGGCGAATAATGTCCGACCGGATGAGTTATATCACCAGGAAAATGAGGTTCCCATGGGGGTTAACTTGGCTGATCCGGGCTATGGACTTATCACTGTCCAAGGGGCAAACCAGCGCGGCTGGACCAACACTAAGCAGATTGATCCGGCCAAAGTGGGCGAAGGACTTTACTATGCGGTTGCTGAGAGCGGCTCAGCCTCGGTGCAGCAGCTTACGGAAAACCTGATGGAGAAATTAGGCGAATTCTCGACTCAGGACCTAAATGAGGCGGTAGTGAATTTGGTTAAAAACGACCGACTGCTTGCTTTTCGCGGTTCGCCGGATCAACAAAAAAAGCCGGATCTAATTCATGGGTCCGGGGCGGTTCTTTATACTCCTCAACCCGAGGATGTCCTGATTACGCCGGCCCGGGCCCTCTGAGTTAGGTTGGATCACCACCCAGCACCGAGGCTTTAATCTCGCGGGGAAGGAAGGAACGGAAAAGCTCTTGCCCTTATTGCGGCGATTAGGCAGTATCTATAGTCGAGGAGCTAAATCGACCATTGAGACCCTGGATCTGGTAGATTTTGAACTGCCAGAAGGGGGGACCCTCCGTTTGCAATTATCTAACGTACCGCCAGGATCAATGAAGGCCCTTGGTGAGTTATTTGAGGTGCTGGATGGTGTCGTAGAAAAAGGAGAAAATACCGAGTTTTTCTTAGAAATCCTTGATCCGGAGGATGATTGTCTCTTGATTCAGGAACTTAAATAACAGATAACGCGAGGCATAATTATGGAAAACCAGAAGTCAAATCTAGATTTAGGCCAATTAACAGATTTTCAGCAACGGATCCGAATCCTGGTAGGGAACGCCCCTTGGGTTCTGCGGATCACGGATTTAAAGGATAAACCAGCACCGGTTTTTATTGTGAAAAAACGTTATCTACCAGACGAAGACCCGAGAAAAAATGTATCTAAGAGCAAGACTGTGCTCAGAGACCAGGGGTTTATTTATGGTCAGTCCCTCCGCCGTTGTTTACCGGTAATCCGGCTGATTATCAACGGGGTGTGTGATGAGGCGGGTGTTCCCCTGGAATTACAGCAATATACCGGTAACGGTCGGATCACGTTTCGGGGCAATCTGCCGCTCGATGAAGAAGCGGGGACCAAGTTATCGCTAATCTTCCAACTTCAGGCCCGAGTTAAGGACCTGGATCGGGTTGAACTAATTGCCTGGCGGGTGGAACGGTTCAGCCGTGAGGAGGCTGCCTACTGGTTGACCAGGGCGACTCAGTCCGGGGCAGCTGCTAATCGTTGGGCTCAGGCTGGGATGCGTATTATGCTTGGCGGACAGCCGGATGATAAAGCCATCCTTAATCTGCTGGAAAAGTTACGGAGATAGCAACCGGAGGGACGGTTCTTGTGGCGGGTAAGTCGCAGCGAGCCGGGGATAAGGTGCCCTTAATCTACCGGGATGTTTGCGGAGACGGAAAGGGGAACAGCTATGCAGGAGAGTAAAACCAGATCAGACATTAGATTTATTGAAGCCGGCTTTCCCTGTCACCAGGTGGGAGCGGAGACTCAGCGGGAGCGGGATACTGGTAAAGCACCGCCTACTCACCGTCTTCATGTATGGTGGGCCCGCCGGCCGCTGACCGCAAGCCGTGCGGCTATTCTGGGATCACTCTTGCCGGCCGGAACAGATCCGGACTGGTTTCTGCGGCAGTTGGGGATTGAGAAGGTGCAGGCCATAGTGAATGGGGAGCCGTGGACGCTGGAAGATAAACTGGTGGAGAGAATTGAAAAGGATGCCACAGGGCAAGAAAGATTAAAGGTGGATTCCGTTGTAGAGAGGGCTCTTCTAAGAGAGCAGGGCTTAAGGGAAGGTTATAGGAAACAAATCGAAGATATCGTTAGCGTAAATTCTTCACTTAGTGAGCATCCAGTTATTCAGAAATGGCGAGAACTAAGTAAACCACTTCCTGAACCGCTATCTTTAGAAGGTAGAGCATTATTTATTAAGCGAATTGCTGCTGATCCAGCATGGTTTAAAGAATTGCTAGAGATTGCGGGAAGCGTAGGTGTTCGTGTGCCAAACCTTTACGGTTATTCCAGGGCTTTTATGCATCATCCAGATTGTTGTCAATCTAGTGAAATTACCGTGCTTGATTGCACTGCTGGCGGTGGTTCAATTCCGTTCGAAGCGTTGCGACTTGGTCACCGCGTGATTGGAAATGATCTGAATCCGGTCGCAACTGTAATTCTTTACGCTACACTAGATTACCCTGCGCGTTACGGTTTAACGCTAATTGATGACATCAAACAATGGGGTCAGAAGTTATTAGATGCTTTAGAAAGGGCTTTAGATCCTATCTTCCCTCGTAGTTTTCCATTGCCACAAAGCGAACGTTATATTTTAGAAACACATCTAAGTAAGTGCCCTAGTTTTATCCCTGAGTACGATAAAGAGGATACGACTACTTATATTTACGCTCGTCAAGTCACCTGCCCCCATTGTGGAGGCGAAGCCCCACTGTTGAATACCTGCTGGCTATCAAAAGGGGGCGAGAAATGGGGCGTGCGGATCGTCACTGATCGAAAATTGAAGGGTGGCAAGGTCCATTTTGAGACTTACCGGCTTAAGGGCAACCGGGGGCCGAACGGCGAGGACCCCAACCTGGCCACGGTTAGCGGGGGTGTCGGAACTTGCCTCCACTGCCGTCAGGCCATCCCGGCTGACGAAATCAAGGCTCAAGCTCGGGGCGAGTCACCACATGGTCAATGGCAGGATCGACTATACTGTGTTGCAGCCGTGCGCTATCAGCCTAAATTAGACAAGCACGGTCAACCGGAGCGTTACAAAAGTGGTGAGCGAGCCGGCGAGATCAAGACGGAGAAAATTCGCTTTTTCCGGCCGCCTAATGCCCAGGATTTTCATGCTCTAGCTGAGGCGGAAAAGCGTTTGCAGCAGCATTGGCCAAACTGGGAGCGGCAGGGACTGATTCCGACGGAAAAGATTCCTCCGGGTCATAAAACAATGGAACCATTACGTGCGGGTATGACTCGCTGGTGCGATATGTTTACCCCACGTCAGCTTTTGGGGCATCTATTTCTGGTAGAGGAACTGAATCGCCTTAAACCGGAAATTCTGCAGGAACTAGGTGAAGAGCGGGGTCGAGCAGTAGTAACTTACCTGCAGTTTATGATTGATAAGGGCATTGATTATAACAGTAAGCAGACAAGATGGCATTATAGTCGTGGTGTCTTGATTAACACTTTTGGAAGACATGATTATTCAGTTAAGTGGACCTTTGGTGAAATGGTTTTCAGCGGCCCTAATTCCGGTGCCGTCTGGGCCCTTTCGCAGATTTTGGACGCATATCAGGGAATGGCTGAGTTGATGGCTCCGCTGCATGAAAAACTGGCGGGTGCGGAACCGCCGGTGAGTATTCATTGCGGTACAGCAGCCCACCTTTATTTACCTGCCCAAACGGTCGATTTGGTGTGCATTGATCCGCCTTATTACAACAATGTCCAGTATGCGGAATTGTCGGATTACTTTTATGTCTGGCAGCGTCGTACCCTGCAGGATCTTTATCCGAATATCTTTAGACGCCGGCTGACCAATAAAACGGAAGAAGCAGTGGCTAATCCGGCTCGAGACGGTTCGGCTGCTAAGGCTGCTCGCGAGTATGAACGATTGATGGGCGAGATTTTTGCTGAGTGTCGCCGGGTGCTTAAAGACAATGGCATCTTAACCATTATGTTTACCCATAAAACTCAGGAAGCTTGGGAAACATTGACCCATTCACTGATCGATAATGGTTGGACCATCACTTCCTCAATGCCAGTGGAATCTGAGGCCGGGGAGTCGATCCATCAAAAAGGGATGGCCTCTGCCGCTAGTTCTATTTTCTTGACCTGCCGTAAACGGGATCTATTAGATAGAATCCCAGCGACTTGGACCGGTTTTGGCGGCACGGGAGTAGCGCAGCGGATCCGTGAGGCAGTGCGGCAAGGCTTGAAAGAATTCGAAGTACTGCGCCTGAATGCGGTGGATGAGATGGTCGCTAGTTACGGCCGGGCCCTGCATGTCCTTTCCCAACACTGGCCGGTATTGGATGGCGATGAACTGGTCAGCCCGATTCGGGCGATGAATGAAGCCAGTGCCGTCGCGGCCGCCCAGTATCAGATAGCTCGGCTAACGCAGGGGCGGTTAAAGGTCGAGGAACTGAAGTCAGAAACGGCTATGGCCTTAACTTTATATGGTATTTTTGGGTTAAGTAGTTTTCCTTACGATCAAGCGTTAAACCTTTCTCGTTCACTTAACATCAGCCTTGAGAGTAAATCAGCCGGATACGCGGTTAACGACCGAATGATCGGCATCAATAACGAAAATAGAGGCAGAAGTGCAAATAGGGGCAGACGGGCTGGTCGAGGCAATAATGAGGATACGGGGTACCATGCGCCGTTGCTGCGTCAAGGGTCTAAACTGCGCTTGGCCTTGCCCGAGGAGCGCAACCAAAGTCGCTTAAACCAACCGCAGACGGAATGGGATATTCTGCACGGGCTAATCCTGGCTTACCGGGAAGGCGATGTGCCGGTGGCGCGCGCTTACTTGTCTCAGCACGCAGAAGGACGGCAACCGGTGATCCTGGATCTACTTTCGGTTTGGGCCGCGGAAATGGCGGATGAACGGTTACGCAAGGAAGCGGAGGCAATCCAATTTGGGATAAAGTGAACTGAGGCTAGCCGGTAATACAAAAATATCCCGCATTTAATCTGTGGGATAGTTGTTTTTATCAGTGATTGTGCTCTATGGGTATGGTCGTTAACAGAAAACGGGTGATGTAGTTGAAAAAAGATACGGCAACAGGCCGGAGTCTACAATCACGACCCTGGCTTCTTTCTTATAAAACCTCTTCCACGATCATTGATGGTCGGCCGGTGAACATTCTTCACGATTTTTATCTACCGGTGCTTCGTCTCGCGGTCCGGTATGACCGGGTCGCCGGGTATTTTCGTTCCTCTTCCTTAGCCGTGGCCTCCCAAGGGTTTTCTTCTTTTGTCAACCGGCAGGGCAAAATGCGCTTGATCGTCGGGGCTGACCTGGAGCCGGAAGATGTCAAGGCGATCCTAGCCGGGGATGCACAGCGGCTGGCTGCCCAGTTAAATAAGGAACTAAACCAGCCGGAGACCTGGCCGGAGAAAATCCGCAACGGGGTAACCCTATTGGCCTGGATGATTGCCCGGGGCTATCTTGAAGTCCGAGTAGCCTTTCGGCTTCATCGGGAAACCGGTCAGCCGCTTCCTTTTGATGCAATGGAAGATGGCTACGTGCATGAAAAATGGTTCATTTTGCAGGATGAGTTGGGTAATCGTCTGTATGGAACCGGCACTCTTAATGAATCAAAAACCGCTCTGATCCTGAACGCAGAAAATATTGATATTCATTGTGACTGGTGGGGAGAGACGGACCGTCAGCGGGTTAACGAGGCAGTTGAGTCTTTTGAAAACCTGTGGCAGAATCGAGTACCGCACCTGCCGGTGCTGACCCTGCCAGAAGCGGTGCGACGTCAGTTAATCCGGTTGGCGGAGGGAATTAGTCATCCTGTTGAGCTTGATGGGACACCGGCCGTTAAGCAGGTGGTTGAACCACCCTCGGCCATGGAACGATTAAGATTTGCCATGCTACGCGATGCCCCCAAAATGCCGGGTGGTCGTTTCGTCGGGATGGAAACCGCTCCGGTCGAGCCTTGGCCTCACCAGACCATCGTAGTGCGACGACTGGTGGAAACCTGGCCTTATTCATATTTGTTGTGTGATGAGGTTGGTCTGGGGAAAACCATCGAGGCCGGTCTGGCGTTTCGTTCCCTCTATTTATCAGGCCTGGTGAAACGCATCCTCATCGCCGCACCAGCTAGTTTGACTTCCCAATGGCACCGGCAAATGGCTTCCAAATTGCTGCTTTCCTTTGGCCGAATCCGGACAACACCTAAGGCGGTGCACGAGTACCTGCTGCCGGTGGAGGAAAATCGGGCAGCGAACTCGCTTTTTGGACCAGATCTGGTTATTGTGTCCACCGGGCTACTGGTCCATCGGGAACGGGCAGCGACTATAAAGGATGCAGAACCATTCGACATTGTCTTGGTTGACGAAGCCCATGCGGCTCGGCGGCAAAATCCCGCGATTGGTTTAGCTGCTAACCCGGAATTTGGGCAGCTTTATACGGTGATTCGTGATTGCCTGCGACCACAGGCTCGTAGCCTATGGCTGGCTACCGCTACCCCGATGCAGATCCACCCGGTCGAAGTCTGCGATCTGCTGGCGTTGACCAATCGGGTGGGGGCCTTCCAGTTTGATCCAACCTTAACCTTGCAATACTATGAGGTGCTGAGCAAACTGGTGCAGGATCAAGAGCCCAACGATTATGAGTGGGAGTTTCTTCGCCGGGCAGTGCAGTCAATTCAAAAGCAGGACCCTCTGCTTTGGCAGTATTTTGAGGGCAGCGTAATCGATGGCCGCATTAGAACAGCTGTCCGCCAATGGTTGGAGAACCGGCGGCGACCCAGGGGCCGAGATCGTAAGCTGATGACTAGGTTGTTATTTAGTGCCGCCCCTCTTTCGCGGGTCATGCTGCGTCATAACCGGCGGTTGTTAGAAATCTATCAGGCTAATGGACAATTACAGCAAAACTTGGCCAAGCGTCACATCCTCAAGTTGCCTCGGATCGAATTTCGGCCATTAGAACGTCAGATTTACGACCAGTTAGAAGAATACTGTCAGGGATTGACCCGGCAAATCCAAAAGCATGCTAATCAACAGTCGCGACAAATGATGAGTTTTTTATTGAGCTTTTTGCGTCTTCGATTTGCCTCCAGTCTTTATGCGATTCGCGAGACCTTGCAGCGTCGGCTGCACCGGGTGGAAGCAACCCTTCGCCACCAGTTAATAATTGAAGCTGAAGATACGGAATTAGGACCATCCGCACTGCAGGACCTGGTTTTAGAAGGTGATGCGGAAGACGACCAGGTAGCTGTAGAATCCATGCTAAAAAAACGGACCACACCGGATTTAGAATGGGAACAGGCTCGGTTGAAAGCCATGCTGGCTTCGATGTCGGACCTGTCGGAAACCTCGTCAAAAATGCAGGTACTGTTGCAGACCCTTGACCAGCGTAGGGACCGGCGGACCGGGCGTATTAGGCAGACCGTTATTTTTACCCGGTTCTATGATACCTTGAAAGATATTGTGGCCCGGCTGCATCAGGCGGATCCTCGAATGTGGATCGGCACTTATTCGGGTCAGGGGGCAGAGTATTTCGAGCCTGATAGCGGCCAAAAGATTAATTTGGACCGGGAAGAAGTGAAGGAGCGTTTTCTTCGGGGTGAAATCGATGTGTTAGTTTGTACCGATGCCGCGGCTGAGGGATTGAATCTGCAAACCGCGGACTGGCTGGTCAATTTTGATTTAGGCTGGAACCCAATGAAAGTCGAACAGCGGATTGGTCGGATTGACCGAATTGGTCAAAAACACAAGGACATCTATGTTCAAAATCTGTGTTATCTTGGCAGTGCTGAGGAAATCGTCTATGGTCGTCTTCTAAAACGTTTGGCTGAGGCGAATATGATCGTTGGCACCCAACAGCTATCCCTACTTCCTGTCGAACCAGAAGACTTTCTCCAACTGGCTGAGGGTAAAATGACTGAAGACGATTTGGTGGCCAAGGCCCGTGAGCGGATTGCGTTACAACGCAAGAACACCGAGAGTATGGAAATTGATCCCCAGGCGTTGTACGAGATTTATTTGCGTCTGGCTCATACCAGTGAACGCTGGTCAGCTCCTGTAAACCTGCCTGCGATTGGAGAGGCTCTTTGTGGATCGCGTTATCTGCGCGATTTAGGATGCTTAGTTTTGGAAAAAGTAGCGGAGCCAACCTTAATTATGTCGGGCATTGAACAGATCCCTGATGGTACAGTAATGACAATTTCCCGTAGGTTGTATGAAGAAGGTCTGGGCGATGGCCACCCACGGGTACATTTCGCCTCGTATGGTGATCCATTCTTTGATGCTATTCTGGAGCATTTTGCTCAGTTTAAGCTTCCGCCATGTGTTCGCCGGATCAGTATTCCGGTCCCCGGTATGCCCCACTTAGAAATGGTGGGTTTTGCAGTCGCCAGCCAGCGGGATAGAGACAGCCATGAAGTGCGATTAATTCGGGCCTGGAATGATCTGGCCGACTTAAACCTAGCTGAGTCGCATATTTTGACGGAAGCAGAAATCGAGCCGGTGCGGGCGGAACTCATCCGAATTGCACAGGAAGAATATGGGCCTTACCTTGCGGCGGAGCGGATTGAGCGCGAAAATGTACGGGCAGCTAGGGCGCAGGAAATATTAAATTATTATGTCAGTCACCGCTTGCTGAAAGCGAGGGCTTGGTCAGCCGGAGAGGAAGCCCCGTACTGGACCTTACAGCGCGAAGTTGACCTGTTGTATGAAAATCGCGAACGTCTGTTTATTAATGATTTACCAGCGTCTATGTTCCGGTCCTTGGCGGAGGAGTTGCTTTTTGATTGTCAGGTACCGAGTGTTGGAGATAAAGCCAGTCTATATGTGCCACATATTTTGGCAAAATCGGCCATGGATGCGGCAAATCGGCTGGCTAACAGCATGAAGGTGCGCCGGAGTGAGCTTCGAGCCAAAACGGTTATGACGCGCTTACTGCGGGAAGCAGAGGCGAGAAGGCAACAATGGAGCAGATAATTACCGTCACCGGAAATTCGTGCCTGGTAACTGGGAATACGATGAAAGTAAAACCAAACCGAAATAGATTGACCCCATCGCTCCTACATCAATATCCCAAACATAAACTTGGGACTTCGGAGCCGACAGGGCCATCTTTACAAGATTATTATTTTACATCTTATTATAACCATAAGTGCAGCAGTTTTGGCAAGAGAAAATTCTAGAACTATTGGCTGTATAGGCTGTTATTTTGTAAAAAGGTTGTTTAAAGCTACTACTATGAGATAATTATGATAGTGGTTTTTTGGGGCGCTTGACGAAGCTAACGGCGATTATAGGAGAAGATTTATGCTAAACTGTAGTATTTGATTTATTATAAATTCTAATGTTTTCGATAATTAATACTATGAAGACAAGGGGAAGCCTGATGAAGACTCTTATTTTAAAAATCAGTGAAATATACAAACCTATATGTAAAATATTTATATATTTCTTGTTATTAGGTGGATTGCTCGTATTCTTAAGCGGCTGTGGCCAGGTAGAATCTGATGATGGGCAAGCTAATGCTAAACCGGTAATCGCCAAGACTTTACATAAGGAAACGATCAGGGACGAAATAATTTATCATTCTTTGCTGAAGCCAGATGAAGAAGTAGCGGTTGGTTTTGAGCTTGGGGGAAAAATCGCCCGGCTGAATTACAATGCAGGAGATGTCGTCACCATAGGGGAAACCCTGGCTTTGTTGGAAGATAATCAAATGCAGTTGAATATAACCCGGGCTGAATATCAGGTGGAAACCGCCCGCGCCAATTTAGAATTAGCGAATCTTAAATTGAAGGAAATCGAAGAGGATTACCAGCGGAAAAAGCATTTATATGAAAACGGAGCGATAGCGAAAAGTGTCTTAGAGAGTGTCGAGAACCAGTTGCAGAGCAGCCAAATCCAGGTCGAGCAGGCCCAAACCCAGTTAAATACGGCCGAACTGGCCAAACAAGATAATTTGCTTTCCCACGCTAAAAGTATTCTCCGTTCCCCAATAAATGGGGTAGTAATCGATAAACTGGGCAACTGTCGCTTTGAGCATTATTCCCATTTATCGCCAATATATCGCGGAAAAGTATGCGATTTGGTCTAGCCGAACCGGCTACATAGGCCGGGTTTTAGACCAGACAGCTACTTATTATGCTGAAAAAATAGTTCCCTTCCTAATCAGGAAATCCAAAACAGTCGTCTTATTGATAATTTCCTTAAGTTTTTCTATTTATTTACTGATACCCTTCACCCCTTTAGAATTCTTCCCAGATACCGAAAGAGAAGAGATATTTATTGAAATGAAGCTGCCGGAAGGGACTACTATCGATAAAACTATGGTCCAAGCCAAACAACTTCAAGACTGGATTGTTAGCCAAGAGGAAGCAAGAGAAGTTAGTGCTTTTATTGGTACCCCCATGCCTCGGTTATTTGGTATGACCTCCAGCCAGGGTAATGAGCCTAATCAGGCTATGTTTTTGGTATATATCAACAAGGATAAAGCGCTAGCGAGCACCCTAAAGGATCAATGGAATAATCAATTAATTGAAGAATTTCCGCAGGCAGAGTTTAATACATCGGTTGTCGAGTCCGGTCCTCCGGTTGGTGCTCCTATCGCTATAAGAGTTAAAGGACAGTCCTTTGAAGAATTAGGGCTTATCGGGCAGGAAATTAGGGCCCTGCTTCTTCAACAACCCGGGGTAAACAGTGTGAGCGATGATGTCGGAAAATCTCTGGCTACCCTGAGTTTTCAACCGAAAAGGGAGGCCATGCAACAATGGGGAGTAAGCAATCAAGCAATCACCCAGGTGCTTAGGCTTTATGGAGAAGGACTACCTATTGGTGAGTTTAGTTCAGACCAGACCCTCTTAGATATGAGAGTAGAGTATAAATTGGAAAAGGGTACTCCTTTAGATAATTTACATAACATGTCTGTGCTGAGTCCAACCGGAGATGCTGTTCCCTTAACTTCTTTAGTTGATCTCAGTCCTGATTTCACCATGCAAAGTATTCCTCACCATAACTATATCCCTAGCTTAACTGTGCGCGGCTACCTGGAAAGCAACGCCAAGGCAGACCGGATCCTGAACAACATGGGGCCAGAGCTAGAGAGGATAAGGGCCAATTACCCGAACTCGATTATTGAAATTGCTGGAGAAACCTCAGCCCGGACCGACTTTTTTATGGAAATCGGAAAAATCTTTGTTATCGTACTTTTCCTGATTCTAATAGTTATGGCCATCCAGTTTTACAGTCTGCTGATCCCCTTATTAATTATGAGCACGGTTTTCTTAGGGACCGCCGGGGCCATCTTGGTTTTATTTATCACTCAAACCGGCCTGGGATTTATGTCGCTAATGGGAATTGTTAGTTTAGCGGGGATTAGTGTGCGAAATGGCGTCATCTTGGTTGATTTTATGGAACAGAGAAGAAAGAACGGAGCCCCTTTGGCAGACGCCGTACAAGAAGCCTGTCAGAAGCGTTTAAAACCGGTTATATTAACTTCTTTGACGACGATCCTGGGAGTAATGCCGTTGATATTGAGCAACATTTTGATGTTTAAACCTTTAGCGATTGCGATAGCCGGCGGCCTCTTGTTTTCAACTTGTCTAACCTTGTTTTTACTCCCGGCTTTGTATGTGTCTTTTGTGGCGTATATGAGGTTGTAGAAGGTAAGATTCATAATTCCTCGGAAATATAAGTTTGTTCGGTACCAGCGGATCTACTCGAAAGCATTATGCCTTCCCTGCGGTGACTTGAGTTTTTTCCACATTCAGGTGTTCTGTTGCTCGAACGGTCACTTAAGACTTGCTCCGCTTGCGGACACATGATGGTGATTTATCTTTATCCGTAGGGATTGGGATTGTCCAGCTTGTAACTTAATATTCTAGGAACCTTGAAAAGTTAGCATAATTACGATAATATTATGCTAAGCTTTTTAAAGGGGTGTTGTTTTATGCCGCAGATTAGACCGGTATCCGACTTGAGGAATAAATTCGCCGAAATTTCAAAGATTGTTCATGAAACTTCTGAGCCTGTTTTTCTAACGAAAAATGGGTATGGCGATATGGTTGTCATGAGTTTTCAAGCCTATGAAAAGCTTCAATTTGAAAGTGAGATATATTTCAAGCTGAAAGAGGCGGAGTTGCAAGCAAAACAAACCAATCAACGGTTTTCTCATAAGGAAGTATTTGGCAGTATACGGCAGGCCATGCAGAAAAAGGCAGACGACCAGAATGTATAAGCTTGTTTATCTTCCCATAGCCAAACAGGATATAACAGAGATTTTTTTGTATATATCCGACCAGTTGAAGGCACCTAAGGCCGCGCTGGATTTATTGGATGCGTTTGATCATTCGATTTCCCTATTAAGTGAGTTCCCATACGCTCATAAGATTTATCGTCCATTGCGGGCTTTGAAGGAAGAGTATCGAATGTTGCCAGTAAAGAACTATGCGGTTTTCTATACTGTTCGAGAGCCGGAGAAAGTGGTTGAAATACATCGAGTGATATATGCAAGGATGGATTTAACAAAGTTTGTCAAATAGCAAGAAACTAAATAGACAGCCCCCATCTAAGTTGTAAGAAAGGGAAGTACCACAGCAGTATCCCGATTTTTCTTGGGAAGATTTTACGAAGAGGAGGACTGGTGAAAAAATTTAATCAACCAGCATTTCTTTGATAATCTTTTTTACTTTCGCTATCTCCTCCAGGCTCAAATCGCCAATTTTCCGGCGAAGCCGGGTCTTGTCAATCGCGCGTATTTGATCCAAAACAATCCATCCAGCAATCTCATTTACCGATATTTTGACCCGCGTAGGATACCCTTCTCGGCATGTACTGGTTATTGGAGCAATGATGACCGTTCGTAAATGTTGATTCATCTCAATGGGCGAAATGATCACACATGGTCGAGTCTTATTGATTTCAGCACCTTGAGTTGGATTTAGATCGACCCAGTAAACTGAGTATTGGTCAATGTTTTGAATCATCCCAATCCTCCAGCAATTCGTTGTCGATTTCTTCAGAAATTAACAATGAATCATCTTCCTCTTTATGCATGAGTTTAAATGCTTCGACCCAGCCTTGACGAGGAGTTTTTATTGGCTTGATAATCAGGCAGTTATTCCTTATCTCAAGCTGCACCTTAGATTCGATGCCACATTGTTTTAAGATAGTATGAGGAATCCTTATTCCTTTTGAATTACCGATTTTAATGACATCTAATTCCATTTGCATCCTTCCTCTCGTGATTACTATGTAATTACATTATATTGATGAGACAGGGTTTTTACAAGCGTTTTATGCTATAAAGTCTTGTGGGTTTCCTTCTGAAAATTCGACGGATTGAACTCATTCAGCTTCGCTGAACATTGGGGTTTCAGATGGAGACTCTGCTCTACCTGAAGTTTAAACAAGGTAACCTCCGCTAATCGAAGTGGGAGTCTTTTGCTTCAGATAAAGTTTAACAATGGTGGGTGGAACATGAAACTAATTTGGCAACATCTCACCAGCGGTCTGGTTTATGCTCGCAGTTTTAGACTAATCCCGGCACTCGTGGGTACTGTTATCCCGTTTTTCTGGCAGCTGGTCAATTTGTACGGTACCTTGCCGGCAGTGCTTTTAATAGTTGGCGTATTTCAGATTATTATCGTAAGCATGTCCGCAATAATGTATCCTTTCTTGTTTTGGAAATTGAGATTTTTAGAGGTGTACTGCCTGGCAGCAGTAATCATGCTGGTGGCGATTATTAGCTGGCAGGTTATTAATATTACCGCCAACCGCCGGGCGGGTTTTAAACTGATTAAGCTGCAATTTTCAACCCGTACCGCCTTGCTTTTGCTGGGCCTGCTACTGGGCCATCGTTTAATACCTCTGTCGGTATCGCCCCGGACTGTATTCTGGGATCTGCACTTAAAACCGCACCTGGCCGGACAGCTGAGATCAAGAAGCCGGGAGGAAATAATCGCTGCTATAAGACATGATTATCAACGGGCGGCCAATCTGATGGAAGATGCTATATTCTTCGGTTGTTCCCCCGGTTCGTTTAGGAAACTGCTAATTGCTGCTGGGCTTAAGGAGTCGCAGTTTGTGATGATGAAAACGACTATTCCCACAGAGCATTCAAGCATTTTTGGCTTAAGACGGCCATTCTTTTTTTATGTTATATTTGTCCACGACCAGGCGAGTCCTGAATACAAATCTCAACATTTGTAGCATGATCAGTAAGTACATTATGTATCGCCTATATTCTTCAGGTTGCGTATTTGTCGCGATCAGGGAAGTGAAGCAAACCCACATATTACCTGTGACTTTTTGTGTGGAATTTCAGTTGTATATTTAATACAGTTGTTAGAACGGCAGACATTAATGCCAGATTTGAGGACAACTCCTGACGCTTGTCCAAATTATTCCAGAGTCTAGTCAGCTCAGAAACGGGAACTTTTTTTCGGAAGAATTGTCGAATAAAGAAAATCTAAGATTTTGAGAGTTTATTAGGGAGGGCACGTAATGAAACAAATAAATGGCCTTAGAATTGCTGGTAAGCTAACCATGCTGGCTTTAGCTGTGCTGGTGATTGCGGCAGTTTGCCTCACTCCATCGGAGATGACATCGACCATCGCGATGTCTGACATAGGAGTAACTATTGACGGAGAAGCAGTGGTGTTCCAAAGCGGGTATGGTAAGCCATTCATAGATGCAAATAATAGAACACTCGTGCCACTCCGCGGGGTGATGGAGTCCTTCGGGGCTGCGGTTGCCTGGGATAACCCTACCCGCACCGCCATTATCGAAAAAAACGGGATTACAGTCCAGGTGCCGATTGGACAAGCATATATTTTGGTCAATGGTGTGTCGGTGACAAATGATACCTCGGCCGTGATCAAGGACGACCGGGCGTACTTGCCGATTAGGGCTGTTCTTGAAGCCTTTGGGGCCGGCGTTTCCTGGGATGCGGTGAACAGAATTGTGGTGGTCAGAACCGATGGAACGGTTGCCGAAGGTCCCACAGATCCTAAGCAAGGTGAGGGTATATCACGCGCTGGCGAGCTTGATGCCATGTGGATTTCCTATCTTGAGTACATGGAAATGCCCAAAGATAAAGCCGGGTTTGAGGCCGCGGTCAATAGAATGCTTGACCAGTGCGTTGATTTAGGGATGAATGCGGTTATTGTGCATGTTCGTTCCCACTGTGATGCCATGTATCCCTCCGAGTATTTTCCGTGGTCGTCTTTTGCCAGCGGACAACAGGGCGTTGACCCGGGTTACGATCCTCTTGCCTACATGATTGCAGCCGCTCACCAGCGCGGGCTGGAATTCCATGCGTGGCTGAATCCTTACCGGGTGACCGGCTACGGCTGCAATTGGGATCAGGTGGCAGCCAGCAATCCAGCTAAGGTTTGGCTTTCGGACAATAATCCTTCCAATGACCGCTGGGTGCTCTTCCATAGAGGGGAATACTATCTGAATCCTTCGGTCCCGCAGGTGAGACAAATGGTGGTAGATGGAGTTCGGGAAATCGTGGCGCAATACGATGTAGATGGGATTCATTTCGATGATTACTTTTATCCTTCGGTTAACGACAATGATCCTTCGTTGTGTTTTGATAAACCGGAATATGATGTTTCAGGCAGCACTCTGAGTATCGCCAATTGGCGTCGCCAGAACGTAAATATGCTGGTTAAGGATGTCTATGCGGCAGTTAAGAAAATTGATGCTAACGTGGAATTCGGAATCAGTCCGGCCGGCAATGTGGATCGTTTACGCGATAATACTGTTTACTTTGTGGATATTGACACCTGGCTGGCAAACCCGGGTTATGTGGATTACATTATGCCGCAGCTTTACTGGGGCTTTGAGCGAAGAGATGCTTCGGGTAATATTGCACCCTATGCCTATGAGAACAATTTAAAGACTTGGATTGGTCTGGCGGCTAAGGGAAATGCCAAATTATATATTGGTTTGAATATGGCCAACGCCGGGACGAAGGTGACTGACAATAACCCGGTTTCCGAATGGCTGCGTTACGATGATATCATCGCCAGACAGGTATTGGCGGCTAGAGCGACAGGAAAAGTTGACGGCTTTGCCTTTTTCAGATATGCGATATTTAATAAGGGTGAAGCACAGTCGGAGGTTGCCAATTTAATTAAGGTATTGAAATAGATAAATGCGCCTACGGCTTTATTTGCCCGAGTATAAACTAAAACCCCTCATAATTGAGGGGTTTTGCCGGGGATTTGTGATTTGGCTTTTTTAGGATTAATATTATTTTATTTGTAATATCTATAGCATCCTTTACATTATAGAATATTTATTATAAGATATAACTATGTAGCAAAATATCTCTTTGCATAAAATGTAAATTATCGAGAATTCATTTATCTATTTTTTCAATTAAAAAACCATAACCTCAAAAAAACAAAAAGAAAGGTGGTGCCGGCCTGGTTTCCTGAGCAGCATTACCAAAGGGAAGCTACTAGCGTAAATTTCTCCGTGTTGCTTAGACAACAGCGAAAGTCGGACGCGGGTAAATTTAAATCGGTGGTGGGTAACCTCACCTTCGGGCAGGACGCCGTAAGCGGCGGTCAAAACCCACCCGAAGCACCAGCGAGAGCTGGTGGCTTAGTAGCTAAATCCTGTGAATGCTACCGCTCGTTTGTTGAATGAGTGAAAAACCTATTTAAAAGTATTGATGGGTTTAGAAACCAGGAACAGATATGAGTAGTATACTGCAAGCCCAATCGCGTGAACTAAGTACCAAAGGATCCTTACGTAAGCTAAGAGAAGCAGGCTATATTCCCGGAATAATTTATGGAGGGAAAAAGCCGAATCGGAACATTACATTTAAGCGTAAAGAACTGGAATACATACTGGCGCATTCGGGAAAAGGAATCAATACTTTGCTTGAAATTAACCTAGATGGCGAAAAGAGTGCTGAATCTGATAAAGTAATGATATATGATATTCAAATAGATCCCGTTCGCCGCAGAGTAATCCATGTTGATTATTGCAGGATCTCTATGGCCGAGAAAGTAACTGCTGAGGTCCCTCTGACCTGGGTCGGCGAATCGCAAGGAGTAAAAGAAGGGGGGCAGTTACAGCCCATTTTACGCTCAATAAGGATTGAATGTCTGCCTAACAAAATCCCAAATGACCTTGAAATAGAAGTCGCTGATTTGGGGATTGGCGACAGCATCACGGTTGCCGACATACCGTTATCGCCGGATTTTACAATATTGAACGATCCACAGGAAATAGTGGTGCAGATCGTTGCTCCAAGGGTTAGGATAGAAAGCACAGTTGAGACAAACAAACCTGATGCAGATGTAGAAGCAGGTCCGGTTAACAGTTAACTCAAAAAAGAGGTAATGAAAAAGCCATAGAGTTAAACGTTGGGTGCCGAGATATTGAGGTAATGACTACTACGCCGGTCGAGGTTGAGAAACCTTAACCGGCGTTCTTTTATTCAAAATTTTAAATTATATCTATACTAAAAGACACATTGACATCTATCGATGTGTTGCCTACAATAACATATATCGAAAGATATGAATATAATTATCAAAAGTACTTGAAGGTGAAGATATGGAAAAAGAATATAAAAAATATGCATTATTGCTGAAAGCTCTTGGCGATGAAACCAGGGTAAAAATTTTTGCCATGTTATCGCAGGGGGAAAGGTGTGCCTGCAAGATTTTAGAGGAGGTTGCCATTAGTCAGTCAACCCTTTCCTATCATATGAAAATTTTATGTGATAGTGGTTTAGTAAAGGGCAGGCGTGATGGAATTTGGATGCGCTATACGATTAATGCGGATACTCTCGCTCTGTTAAAGGAGTTTTTTAACGCCATAGAATCATCCAATCTGGAGCTCAATATAGATTGTGACTGCTAAAGGGGAGTAAGTGCAGTGAACTCGTTCAGCTTCGTTGAACATCGAGGCTTCAGATAGAGACTCTACTCCACCTGAAGTTTAAACAAGGTAACCCCCACTTATAGAAGTGGGAGTCTTTTGATTCAGATTAAAATTTACTTAGATATGAGGATGAAGAAAATGAAAGGAGTCTCAATAATATGGAAATCAAGATCTTAGGACCGGGCTGCGCTAAATGCCATGCCCTTGAAAAAGCCGTTGGCGAGGTTGTTCGGGAAATGGGTATTGAGGCAAAGGTGGACCACGTTAAGGATATTAAAGAAATCATGAGTTATGGTATCATGCTTACTCCTGGCCTGGTGATTAACGGAAAAGTTAAGTCTTCCGGCAAAGTAGTCAATAAGAATGATATAAAAAAGTTCATTAATCAGGAGAAATAAGTAACTAAAGTGAACTCGTTCAGCTTCGCTGAACATCGAGGCTTCAAATGGAGACTCTACTCCACCTGAAGTTTAAACAAGGTAACCCCCGCTTATAGAAGTGGAAGTCTTTTGATTCGGATAAATTGGAGGTGCGCGTTTTGTATAATAAAGAAGAAATTAGAGAAGTAATCAGAAAAAATTATGCTGAGGTTGCACTGAAAGGTTCGGAAGGAGGATGCTGCAGCGGAGGCTGTAGTTGTAGCGGCCCACAGTTAATTATTAAGGACACATCCCTTAATATCGGTTATTCTGAAAGCGATCTTAAGGCTGTTCCTATTGAGGCAAATATGGGATTGGGATGTGGAAATCCAATTGCTATTGCTGCACTTAAAGAGGGTGAAGTGGTACTTGACCTCGGTAGTGGTGGTGGATTTGATTGTTTCTTAGCCAGGATGCAGGTAGGAGAAAGCGGATTCGTGATTGGCGTGGATATGACGCCAGAAATGATTAAGTTATCCAGACAAAACGCTGAGAAAAGTGGCTATAACAATGTTGAATTCCGGTTGGGAGAAATTGAGCACTTACCGGTGGCTGATGGAATAGTTGATGTCCTAATATCAAACTGTGTAATCAATTTATCAGTCGAAAAGCAGAAGGTATTTAATGAAGCGTATCGAGTGCTTAAACCTGGAGGTCGTATTTGTATCTCTGATATTGTGGCCACAGCAGAATTGCCGGAGCACATTAAGAATGATCTTGCTTGTATGGTTGGCTGTATAGCTGGAGCTGAGTATGTAGAAAACATTAGAATGATGCTCCAGAATGCTGGTTTTAAAAATATTCGCTTACAACCTAAAAGTAACAGCAAAGATATAGTTAAAAGCTGGGCTCCAGGCAAGAACATAGAGGAATTTGTGGCCTCCTATATAATTGAGGCAGAAAAAGGCCAAAATCATAAGATATGAGGAAATAGGGAGAGGAACCGAAGTGAGAGTGTGATTGTTAAGGGAGAGTACACTAAATGTTTAAATGGCTAAATGATCAGTTGCTAAGGATGGAGTGGCTATCCAATTTAGTGAAGTCTTTGGTAGAAGATGTCTTCGGTTTAAATATCCAAGAACAACTGGGTGGGAGTATCCATTTCTTCATTTATGATGTGATTAAGATATTTATCCTGCTTTCCATACTGATTTTCGCCATATCTTATATCCAGAGTTATTTCCCGCCGGAAAGAACGAAGAGGATATTGGGGAGGTTTAATGGAATTTTCGCCAATGTCCTCGGGGCAGCTTTCGGAACCGTAACCCCGTTTTGCTCGTGCTCCTCTATCCCAATTTTCATAGGATTTACAAGTGCCGGATTGCCCATTGGGGTAACCTTTTCTTTTTTGATTTCTTCCCCATTGGTAGATATAGCAGCAGTAATTTTGCTGGCCGGCATATTTAACTGGAAGATTGCTATTGCTTATGTTTTGGTTGGTCTACTACTGGCTGTTATAGGCGGAACCGCTATCAGCAAGTTAAAGCTGGAAAAGTATGTGGAGTCTTTTGTCTTTAGCAACAAGATTATTGAAATGGAACAGGAAGACCTGACAACTAGGGACAGAATAGAATTTGCTAAGAACCAGGTAACGGATATCGTGAAAAGGGTATGGCTGTATATTTTGATCGGTGTCGGAGTTGGAGCTGCTATCCACAACTGGATTCCGGAACCGATTATAGCCGCTATATTAGGACAAGATAAATGGTATTCTGTACTGGTGGCAACGCTGGTAGGAATTCCTATGTATGCCGACATTTTCGGGACACTGCCAGTTGCCGAAGCATTGGTAGGAAAAGGAGTCGGCTTGGGGACCGCCTTGTCATTTATGATGGGGGTAACAACCCTTTCGCTCCCCTCCCTGATTATGCTGAAAAACGTTGTGAAAATAGAATTACTAGCAACCTTCGTAGGAGTTGTTACCGTAGGTATACTAATTATTGGTTATACCTTTAATGCGATCGGATATCTCTTCATGTAGGATTACATCATCCGCAGCTTTACTGGGACTTTGAGCGAAGAGATGCTTCAGGTAATATTCCACCTACTTTTTCGATATCTAAAACAAGGGCTATTCCATGATGTGGTTTATTAAATTTTCCAGCTTCTAAAATGACACCAAAAACTCGATCGACAAACTGCTGCGATACAATAGTATAAATAATTTCGCATTGGGGCTCAATTTTTAGGTTTAAAAATAAAGTAGGGTTATCATCACTAATCATCCTACCTAATAAAACAGTACTTTTCTTTACACCTTCTTTTTCAAGAGCATCCAATACCTTTTCAGTTCTATTCTTTGCCACAATCGTAATAATTAACTTAAGGTCTTTGGAAATACTCATAATTTAGCCACTCCTTATAAAATTATAACTAGGTAAAGAAACTTGCTTTATATCCATCCATAGGTTTCCTCTACCACAAAAAATTTCATAAATTAACATCTACTTTTATTGGTTGGTGATGGTCTTTATCTATTCCGATATATCTCAGCGTTTCGGAGGGGCAGGAATGGCCAAAAATTGATCGTAATATGGAGATTGCAATCCCCTTACGGTAAGCGTGATAACCAAATGTTTTTCTAATAGTGTGGGTACCAATTTCCCCTTGAACACCTACTTCTCTTGCGGCCTTATTAATTATTCGATAGGCTTGCTGGCGGGAAATAGGTTTATCATAGTTTTTAGATTTAAAAAGAAAATCGTTATTCTTGAGATTTGTGGCTAATATATAATCGTTTAATGCCTCCCTAACGTTGTTGTTGATATAAAATGTAGTTTCTTTATGACGGCCATTTTTAGCAATAAATAAAAATTCCTTAACTTTTTCCCCATCCCAAACATCATTCACTTTGAGATTAAGCAAGTCACATATTCTTATCCCCGTATTGATGCCAAATACAAATAACAAAAAATCCCTTGGTGCTTTTTGCTTTAAGGATTCTTTTATTTGATTAATTACCCCTATGTCTTTGATAGGGTTAACGTATTCCATCCTTTCACCACCGTCTAGGTTACTTATCTATATTCTAGAACAAGATATGTAACATTGTCAAAAACAGTCGGAGGCATTATTGATCATTTTGGTTCATTAGCGACTGTTGAAAACGTGAAACAACGAAACACAGCCAAACATTTATCTGAAAGCCCAACCCGTGTGGTATAATATTCCTATAGGCTGTAGCTGAAAAAAGCAAACTTCTGAAGAAATGACTGGGAGGGTGGGTTTTGGGGCCGTTAATTTTACCCTGGTATATCGTATTATTAGTTTCCATACCGGAAACAATCTTCATTATTAAGCTTGGTTTCCAGTTGTTTAATGTGGATGTGGACTATAAGAAGGCTCTTTGTTATGTCCTTCTTAACTGCCATTCTCACTATCCTCATTAGAAAGCTGCCCTTAGTATTTGGGTTTCACACCTTAATCCTTATCTTTGTTTTAGTTGTCCTAACTAGAGTCATTATGAAAATTCGCTTATGGCACGGCTTCATTTCGGTACTTGTTGGCGTCTTAATATTGGGAGTATTAGAAAGCACTTTATTGCCTATCTTTCAAAAAATAACTTCAACGAATACCGAATCATTAATCTTACAGCCTTGGCTTAACGTTGGTTTCGCCATCCCTCTGGTATCCGTGATGGGAATATTATATCTCTTGACTAAAAAATATAGAGTGGTCATTTTTGATTTGAGTCTTAACGAGGACTGATTATATTGTTTAAAGATAATAATTTATTAATGATTTCCACAATATTAATTGAGACTCTCTTCATTGTCCTAATGAACCAACAGATTTATATTGCCCATGATATTACTAATTTAAAAGTATTACTGCCAATAGCTAATGTCTTGGTGCTTTTTATGGGTGGACTAGCCTTGTTTTCTATTAAAGGAATAGAAAACAATGTTAAGAAAAGAGTGGAAGTTAATCTCCTGAAAGCCCATCTCCAACAAGTAGAGGGATTGCTTAGTTCTCTCCAGAGTCAGAAACACGAACATGCCAGACACATCCAGGTTATTCAAGCGATGCTATATTTAGAAGAAATAGACAAAGCCAAAGAGTATATTGATGGGATTGCCCAAGATTACCAGCCTAGCGAAGGAATAATTCACGTTGGGCACCCGGCCTTAACCGCTCTACTCAATAGCAAATGTAAAGTAGCTGAAACTAAGGGGATTGATTTTGCCTTTTCCGTAAAATGCAATCCATTAAATATAAAAATGCATCCTTGGGATTTATGCAGTATCTTGGGAAATTTATTGGACAATGCCATGGAGGCAACTGTTCAGAATACTGGAGATCGTCGGGTAGCCTTAGAAATAAAATTTGAAGATAACGAGTACGTAATGTATATCTACAATAATGGACCAGCTCTTACTACAAAAGAAAGAAAGAGGCTGTTTGAGCCTGGCTTTACGACCAAAAATTCTGAGGCGCGTGGGTATGGATTATATTTGGTGAAAAAATTAGTCGATCAGTATGGTGGAAATATAGTGGTTAAATCAGGGGAACGCACATCTTTTATCGTGCATCTTCCCGATCAGAATCAGGGACGCGGCTTAGAGCGGGTGGTCATTTAGACCACAAATTTGGTTATTTAGGAGTAATTTCTGGCTAGTTAATTTTATGCTGCAGGAATTACTTGCCTTTTGTAGAATAGCTCTGAGAAATTATAGTTGAGAATTTAGTGAAAAGATAGATAGATGTCGATTATGGCCCAAAGAGCAAGGTTAAAACCAGGAGAGTATAAATGAAACGACTTTCTAAAGAATTGGCAGTCATATTAGGCAAGACAATAAACGCTGATCAGGATGATGTAGATATATATGCCTACAGTTTGGAGGTTTTATTGGGAACCGTCCTGGAAATCGCCTTAATCATCTTGTTAGCCTTTCTAACGAACATTCTCACAACTACAGTGATCTGTCTGGCGGTTTTTTCATCTATCCGCTTTTTTGGGGGTGGAGTGCACTGCAGTACTTATTTAAGATGTCTGGTTACCGCTAATTTTCTGATGTTAGGCCTCGGGAAATTAGCCACCCTTCCGGTTAGTCAGGGTTTACTAAGCAGCCTATTACTGGCCGCTTTATTATTTAGCCTATACGCTGTCATTGAATGGGTTCCGGCTGGAACGGAAAAGAAAGTGATAACAGATATACCCATCAGATTAAAACAGAAGAAAAAAGTCGGATTACTTCTTGTTTTTTGGTTAAGCGTGGCTGTTTTAGTAATGAAAAATGAGTTAAACACGGCTGCCTTGGCCATCGCCTTAGGCATTTTAAGCAGTGTATTTTTAATATCGCCGGTAGGCTACAAAGCCGTAAAGGCTCTAGAAAAGTTTATTAACAATTTTGTCAATTGCATACGAAAGGAGGTGAAGATTGATGTTTAAAAAGTTTCAAGGAATGATGCTTTCCAGTGTTGCTGCTGCGTTAATGGCTATTGGTGGTATTGGAATAGGACCGAATTGTTGGTTTATCATCTACGAACCGGACCTGCCAAAAAATTTGCAACGCAAGGGTAGAGCGTAATAGTGGATATTTTACTGCTTGAAGATGAGGAATACACCAGAAGATTTTTAAAGAAATTAGTAATGGAACATCCTCTGGTGGACAATGTGATCGATACCCCAAGTGGTAAAGAGGCTGTTAGACTAGCGAAAGAAGCTAAACCGGACATAGCCTTGCTTGATATAGAGTTAACACCTGAAGAAAACGTTAACGGCATAGAAGTAGCAAAACTTATAGGCATTTTTAGTCCAGAAACGCATTTCGTTTTTATCACTGGTTATTCAAAATACGCCATTGAATCATTTGCCGTTCATCCTTATGATTATCTTTTAAAACCAATTAATAAAAGCAAGGTTCTTGAGACGATTGGAAATCTTGCTGGTAAATCTGAAAGCAAAACCGTTAATAAAAGGAATATAAATAGAATACCGGTAAAGGTTAATAATGAAATTTTTTTGATAAACTCTACAGATATATTATTTGTTGAGAAATTAGAAAAAAGGACCCTGATTCACACGGTAAGCAACGTCTATAAAATATCGCAGACCTTGAACGAGTTGGAGAATAAATTAGAAGACAGTTTTCTCAGAGTTCACAAATCTTTCATTGTTAACCTGGATAAAATCAGCAAGATAAAAGAGGTAAGCAGCCGGTCATATGAAATTAGTTTTGAAAATAGTAAAAAAGTAGCTTTGATGAGTCGATATAAATTCGAAGAATATAAAGACCGATTTATGCCCTCTTAGGAGGGATTTTTTTTGCAAAATAGATAAGCAATTTTCTTGGGTTACCATAAAAATACAGATAAATGGTTGTTTAAGCCCCATATTTGGTTATTGGGCAGTTTGCTGAAGGAATACGTAGTTGCATGTAGAATGAAACGATAAACAATGATTGATTGATTGCAGCTCAAGTCAAAAATATTGATGATATTATAGAATTTTATCCTAAGAACACTTTTTGTCGCAAATTACCGCAAATTACCTTTAACCTGAAGTAGAAAAAGGGGGGGGCTAAATGATTTTATCCTTTGATGAGATGGTGAGGTATGGGCAAGATGAAGATATAATGGTGGAGAATATCCTTGAAGTAACTAACCGAAAAGTAGTTAATATTTTAGAGAATATTACGGATGGTTATTTTGCTTTGGATCGAAGTTGGCGATTTACTTACCTCAATAAAGCTTCAGAGAAAATCTTTTTTAATAGTCGAGAAAATTTATTAGGTAAAATTATCTGGGAGGTTATCCCGGAACATATTAATCAGGCATTTTTTGAATTATACTCAACAGCGATTGCCGAACAAAAACCGGTTTATTTTGAAATGCAAATTTGTCCTGAAGGCGATTGGGTAGAAGTCCATGCCTATCCAACAGAAGACGGTTTATCAGTTTACTTCAGAGATATTACACAACGCAAGCGAGTCGAAGTTGCCCTGCGTCGTTCAGAAGAACGCTCTGCCAGATTATTGAAAGAAATAAGTCGTTTAGAACGCCTTCAACTTATCGAAAAAATGGCTGGATGTATCAGTCATGAAATCAGAAATCCGCTAACCACTGTGCGGGGGTTTCTCCAACTGCTTTCGAAAAATGTTGAATTTGTCCGATACCAGGAATACTTTGATTTAATGATAGAAGAACTTGACCGGGCTAACGCCATTATTACTGAGTATCTTTCTTTATCCAATAATAACTCGGTAGAGTTAAAACTCCTGAATCTTAATCAGATTATCGAGAAACTGTTGCCATTGATTCAGGCGGATGCTTTAATGACTGATAAGTATATTGAGCTAGAACTTCGGGAAGTTCCCGATTTACCGCTTAATAAATCAGAAATTCACCAGTTGTTGCTAAATCTAGTACGTAACGGTCTAGAAGCGATGTTTACCGGTGGTTGTCTGACGATTAAAACCTACACTGAAGGGGAAGATGTTGTTTTGGCGGTTAAAGATCAAGGTCAGGGCATCCCTCCATCGGTTTTGGAGAAGATCGGGACTCTCTTTTTTAGTACTAAAGATAATGGGACCGGATTAGGTTTACCGATCTGTTACAGCATTGCGCGCCGACATAACGCTAGTATAACAATTGAAACTAGTGCTAAGGGGACAATTTTTCTTGTTAAATTTAAAAAACAAGCTGTTGCAAATTAGAGTACTATGAATTTAAATAATATTCATTATTGGAATCAATTGATTACCATTTCTATGTTAAACGAGTTAACTTGAATAGTTCACTTGCACTCGTAAAATTGTGGTGTATTTAATTAAGCGATTGGGTTACCATTTGGAGAAGGTCTTCGATCAGTCGGTTGACTTAGAGAAGGCCTTTTTACATTTTCTTAATTTTTTTGGCTTTAATTTGAAAAATTTTGTTGTTTCTAGAAGGAGTTTGTCGCATATTGAAGAATAAATACTTTTCGGGGCATGCTGAATTCCTTTCTGGTGCTAATCCAATACGCAATCGCATACTGTGATTAGGATTTACTCAGATTAAGAAGGAGTGCCCTTTAGATAACATTTTACTAGATAAGGGAGAGAGTATATGGAGAACAAGATCGCCGTAGTCGCCTTTGGTGGAAACGCCCTTCATCCGGAGCATCAAGTAGGAACAATCGAAGAGCAGGAGATCAACGCCTCGGAAGCTAGTGCCGCAATTATTGAAATTGTGCGGAATGGTTACGACTTAGTGGTTGTCCACGGCAATGGTCCCCAGGTGGGAAATGTGCTTATTCAAGTAGAACGGGCCGCTGACGAGGTGCCCCCTTTACCCTTATATACGTGTGTTGCTTGCACTCAAGGGTCAATTGGTTTTATGCTGACTAATGCTTTGCGTAAGGAGTGTGAAAAGCTGGGGCTGAACAAGGAAGTTGCCACAGTGATGACTACGGTGGTAGTGGACGGAAACGACCCGGCGTTTCAAAGACCGACCAAGCCCATTGGGCCTTTTTTTAGCGAAGAATATGCCCGGCGGATGACTAAAGAAAAAGGCTGGCAAATAGTTGAAGACAGTGGTCGTGGTTACCGGCGAGTAGTTCCTTCCCCGGTACCCATCGACATTCTGGAGAAGAAAGTTATTCAACAAATGGTTCAGGATCATAATATTGTCATTGCCTGCGGCGGCGGGGGAATTCCGGTTATGCTGAAAAATAATGAGATAAAAGGAGTAGAGGCGGTTATTGATAAGGATTACGCTTCTAGCCTGTTAGCTCAGGAAATTGGGGCAGATCTTTATGTAATCTTGACTGGAGTGCCGCAGGTTTCCATCAATTTTGGTAAACCGAACATGCAATACCTAGATACTATGACGGTTAGTGAGGCTCGAAAGTACATGGCCGAAGGGCAGTTTCCGCCCGGCAGTATGGGGCCGAAAATAGCAGCTTCCATAAAATTCATTGAAGCAGGGGGTAAAGAGGTGCTGGTTACTTCGGCCAGTGAACTGGGTAAAGCTTTGCAACGGCGAGGTGGAACGTATATTGTCCGGTGACCATCTTTTTTCTTAAGTGTAATACTTTAATACTTTGTTACGCGTTTTTGGTTCATGATTTCCGAGTCGATGTGGTTATTGACCTGACCAGGCAAGACTGTCATACTAGTAAAATAAAGGTTATAAAGTAGATTCAAGTCTACTTGACCTTAATTAAAGGCCTCCCACTGCTATCAGTCGGGTCACCTTGTTTAAATTCCAGATGGAGTAGAGTCTCCATCTGAAGCCTCAGTTTTCAGCGAAGCTGAACGAGTTCACTATGGAAGGAGTTAATTATTGATGAGTCAAGAAAAGATTTTGGTCGAAGTATATGATGGAGCTGCGATTGGTGGTTGTTGTTCCTGTTCGGGGTGCAGTTCTGAGGGTAGTTGCGGACCCGCGGAGTCTGCAGCAGAAACCACTGCGGCACTCGCAAGAGAATTAACGCAAAGTTTTGGGGCTGGGGTTGAGGTTAAGTTTATTGATACTAAAGATAAAGGGATTCAGGAGTATGCTCAATTGTGGCCCTTATTGCGTAATGGTTATCAGTTTCCCTTTGTCTTCATCAAGGGAGAGCCGCGAATGGCCGGTGGCATTAGCGTGGAGAAGATCAAAGAGTTGCTAGAAAAACTTTAGACCTGCGGACATCGTCTAGAGCAAAAGCATTTTTTATCTGAATCATCTGTATCAAAAGACTCCCACTTTTATAAGTGGGGGTTACCTTGATTAAACTTCAGGTGGGGTAGGTCTCCAAGCAGATATGTTCATTGAAGGAGTCGCCAATATAAACTTTGTAACGGTGAGTAGGGTCTCCATCTCAAGCCTCGATGTTCAGCGAAGCTGAACGAGTGCACTGATCAGAATAAGCTGAAGAAAATGAAACCGCTCTTTGTCATTAATTGGGCGGTTTTTCACGTTAACGGTTATATGATAAATAAGGTTTATGATTTTTCGTTATATATACCGTAGAGGATTGATGCTCGTTAAATCGAATATACTAGTCAGAGATCTTGCTTCGGGGTTTATGATTAATGCGAATGCGCAAATAGCCCTGCGTTTTTGGGCTGGAAATCAACTTAAAGAAAGTAGGTGCGTTTCATGCGCGAAGTAGATGCCCGGGGTTTAGCTTGCCCCCAACCGGTAATTCTGACCCGAAAAACCTGGCTGGAATCCCCGGCCGGACCCTTGTTGGTTCGGGTCGATAACCCAATTGCCCGGGATAATGTTTGTAAACTGGCCCAGAGTCTGGGTTGTATCACGGAAGTTACAGAAATCGGGACTGAATTCCAAATTTTAATTAATAAAGGCGAATCCGCCGGTAATCAGGAGAATCAGCCTCCGAATGCCTTAATACACGAGCAGCTGTTAACTTCGCTGGCCTCGTCTGGGTGCGGTTGTCTGCCAGCCGCGGAAACGGGAATTGTGATCTTGATCAAAGATGATGTTTTGGGGGCAGGCAATCGCGAACTGGGACAGGCCTTAATGAAGAGCTTTTTATACACTCTGCGGGAACTGCCAGAGGGAATAAAGGCATTGGTTTTCTTAAACCGTGGTGTTTATTTGACTTGCGAAGGTTCGGATTCGCTGGAGCATCTAGAGTATTTAGCGAACGAGGGGGTTGAAATTTACTCCTGTGGGACCTGTCTGAATTTCTTCGATTTGCAGGATCAATTAAAGGCTGGGGTCGTTACTAATATGTATAATATCTTGGAAATCATGAAGGCTGCTAGTAAAGTGATTGCTTTATAAGTTTTGATAGCTTTGACACGGATGATCTGGTTCGAGAAGGTTATGGCTGGACGTCAACGTCTACTGCTACTTCAACGCTGAAGTAGCAAATTTTTTTTATATTCATATTATAAATCAGGTGTTTACGGAAGTTAGCCACAGCTAACTTTTTTCTATCACTATTTCTATTACTAGCTAAGGAAGGAATGGAAGGTGGGCAGCATTATGGATTGTCTCACAAAAAAGCAAAAAACTATACCCTTATCCGATATTCCTGTGGGGGCCACCGGCGTAATTGCCGGCCTTAATCTAAACGGTCTGCTGCGGCGGCGGGTGCTAGATTTGGGGATGGTTCCGGGAACTTTTATTGAATGCCTTCGCCAAAGCCCGTCTGGCGACCCGACTGCCTATCGGGTAAGGGGAACCACCATTGCTTTGCGCCGGGAGAGTACCGATCAGATAGCAGTCTATCAACTCAAAATGGGACCAGGAACCTGTCCTCCTGTTCCGGGAAAAAAGGGTAGCTTGGACATGAGAAATGTTTACCAGCCATAAGAACCGTCCCCGTGGTAAGAAAGAGGGGTAGCAGACACATGAGAAATGAGAGGCAGCTAAAGATGCTGGCGGAGTACTTTGGGATTACCCCGAAAAAGGACCAGTACATTGTTGCTTTAGCCGGCAACCCCAATGTGGGTAAGAGTACGGTTTTTAATGCTTTAACCGGACTGCGCCAACATACGGGCAACTGGCCAGGCAAAACAGTGAATAACGCCCAGGGAAGCTTTAATTTTAAGAATAAATCTTTTTTGCTGGTTGACTTGCCGGGGACCTATTCCTTATTAGCTCATTCGGTGGAAGAAGAAATCGCCCGCGACTTCATTTGCTTCGGGCAGCCGGATCTGACCATTGTTGTTCTGGCCGCCTCTTCCCTGGAACGCAATCTAAATCTCGCTTTGCAAGTTTTGGAAATCACCCCCCGGGTAGTAGTCTGTGTCAATTTGTTGGATGAAGCGAAAAAAAACAACATTCACGTAGACCTAAAAGCTTTGAGTAAAAGGTTGGGAGTCCCAGCCATTGGGACAGTGGCTCGAACCGGTCAAGGGCTGGATGAATTACTTGAGGCTGTGGCGGCCAGAATTGAAGACCCCGGAACCAATCAACCGCGACAAGTTGTTTATGCCCAAGAAGTGGAAGAAATAGTCGCATTCCTCATCCCCCAAGTTCAACAGCTAGTCGGTACCGCCATTAACCCTCGCTGGCTGGCCCTTCGTTTGTTAGATAGTGACTGGACGTTTATTGAAAAAATTGCTCAATACCTTAATTTCCAGCCGAGTTTGGCGATGAGTTTGGAAATGAGTTTTGATCAGCACCTGGAGGCAGCGATATGAACGGGGCTGAGCCGCTAAAAACCCTGTCCCAGATCTACACCGAAGTAAATAGGATCAGTTATTCAACAAGGATAAACCTAAGTGATCAGATAGTGGCGGATATTTACGCCAATGCGGAGCAAATAGCGAATGAGGTGGTAGTAAAGAACCCTTTCTCAGCCAGCCGCGATTGGGATGCCCGGTTGGACAATATTCTGACCTCCCACCTTCTTGGTTATCCGGTGATGATCCTGCTTCTGGGTCTGGTTTTTTGGATTACCCTGCAGGGTGCCAATATTCCTTCCGAAATGCTGGCGACCGTTCTGTTTGGACTGGAAGGTAAAATAAGTGCCTGGCTTCTTCAAGCCGGGGCCCCGGACTGGTTAAACGGAGTGCTGGTACTGGGTATGTATAAGACTCTAGCCTGGGTGGTCGCGGTGATGTTGCCGCCGATGGCCATCTTTTTTCCTCTGTTTACTCTGCTTGAGGATCTGGGGTATTTGCCGCGAGTAGCTTTTAATCTGGACAGCTTATTCAAAAAGGCCAGGTCCTGTGGCAAGCAGGCCTTGACCATGTGTATGGGCTTTGGTTGTAACGCGGCCGGGGTAACTTCTTGCCGGATTATTGATTCCCCCAGGGAACGGCTGATTGCTGTCTTAACCAACAACTTTGTTCCTTGTAATGGACGATTTCCTACCTTGCTGGCCATGGCCACCATTTTTGTGGCCGGAGGCTTGGCCTATTCTGCTCAGATGATCGTGGCGGCGGCTGTTATCACCGGTCTGGTTCTAGTCGGGATCGGGATTACTTTTTTAACTTCCTGGGGTTTATCCCGAACAATTCTTCAAGGAGAAGCTTCTGCTTTGATTTTGGAACTGCCCCCTTATCGCCGGCCTCAGATAGGAGCCGTTATCTACCGTTCGATTATTGATCGCACTATTTTTGTGCTCATGCGAGCGGTGGTGGTCGCGGCTCCAGCCGGGGCCTTGATCTGGATTCTGGGCAACGTGCAGATTGGTCAGCTAAGCATCATTGCTCACTTGGCCCACTGGCTAAATCCGTTCGGACAGTTAATTGGACTGGATGGTTTTATTCTCTTAGCCTTTATTTTGGGCTTTCCGGCTAATGAAATCGTGCTGCCTATTTTACTCATGAGTTACCTGGCTGTCGGGCAAATGACGGAATTTCAAAGCCTCGAAGAATTAAGGCGGCTTTTGGTTAATAACGGCTGGACCTGGCTAACTGCGGTAAATATGATGTTGTTTTCTCTGCTGCACTGGCCTTGCACCACGACCTTGCTGACTGTTTTCAAGGAAACTAAGAGCCTAAAATGGACCTTCATGGCTTTTCTGTTGCCTACCGCAATCGCTATTACGGTCTGTTTTTCAGTTGCCCAGTTGGTACGATTCTTGGGATTGATTTAACAACAGGTTTCAGTTGCGCCGAGCAGCATGGGCGATTAATAAGAAAATATCAGGCGAAAAACGACAAGGCTTGAGGTGACTAGAATGAGGATATATGAAGATAAGTTTTATACGGTTCGTGGTTATGCCCTGCTTAGCCAGGAAAATCCTTTAACTCCCAGCCTGGAAGATTACCTGGAGATGATCTGCCGTTTGACGCAGTCTAAATCATTTGTCCGGTTGAGCGATCTGGCCAGGGCCTTGAATGTTCAGCCCCCGTCTGCTAATAAAATGGTTCAGAAACTGGCTGAGTTAGGTTACATCGACTATGAGAAATACGGGTTAATCAAACCAACCAAGTCCGGGCAGGAGTTGGGACGTTATTTCATTGAACGGCACGAAATTATTGAGCGGTTTTTTCAGTTGATCGGGGTAACCGAAAACTTATTGGAACAAACAGAGAAAATAGAACATAGCCTTAACGAGCAAACCTTAAAAAAAATAAAATGTTTGGTAGAATATTTACAAGTTATGCAACCAGAACTAATTGAGGAATAGGCGGCCTATCTTTCCGGATTTTTACTTAAAAACAGAAGCGAGACAGCAAACCTGTACCCGTGTCTCATTGTGAAGTAGTGGGGTCCCGGGACAGCAAACCTGTCCCCGTGTCCCATGAAAGAAATGCCAATCATATAATTAATTAATAGAGAAACTTTGGTCTATAAAACTGTCGTAATTTTCTGTGTATATTGAAAGTGTTTATTCTAGATAACCGTATGCTAGAACAAGTAACAAGAACCTGATAAGGAGGGACAGGTTATGTCTCGAAAGAAAATAGCCATTGATCCTGGTCATGGTGGTGAGGACCGGGTGAATCGGGGGCCGACCGGTTACGTTGAAGCGGACGGGGTCTTGGACATTGCGCTAAGGCTTAAGCCTCTTTTACTCGACGCGTTTGATGTTTATTTAACCCGTGAATCGGATATAACTGTAGCCTTGAATGATCGCCCGGCTAAGGCGAATAATTGGGGGGCGGATCTTTTGGTCAGCATTCACACTAATGCTGCCTCGCCGGAAGCCCAGGGCGTTGAAACCTGGCACAGTAAAAATGGTGAATGGGGCACCGTTTTTCAGGCCGAGGCCAGGCAGGTTGCCCTGATCGTGCAAGAAGAGTTAGTCAGAGCTACCGGCTTAAAAGATCGGGGCATAAAAACCCGGTTGGTCGATCGCCGAGATTCTCCGATCTATGGCCTGGACTATTACGCGGTCATCCGGCGGGCTAAGTGCCCAGCCCTTATTATCGAGGCCGGTTTTCATACCAACCCTTTGGAAGAGGCTAGGTTGAAAACCGCTGATTTCCGACAGAAGGTAGCGGAGGCCATTGCCGCAGGTTTGAAAAAGGCGTATCAGGTTAAAGGTGATGACGAAAGCAATCTAACCCCCATTAAAGGGAGGGCTCAGGCGACCAGAGATCAGGCCAAGACGTGGCTCCAGCAGAAAGCTCCCGATTGGGTTTTCCTGGTGGATCTCTACTGGGATATCGCCCCGGCATATGGCCTCCGGCCGGAAGTAGCCCTTTGCCAGGCCTGTAAAGAAACGGGCTTTTTCCGCTTTGGGGGACTGGTCCAGCCCTGGCAGAACAATTTCTGCGGTCTGGCAGCCACCGGTCAAGCCAGCGATGGGGATACTCCCCTGTACGGGGCCGAGCCGAATCGGGTCCGTTTTGAGAAGAATATCCATGGGGCGATTTTTATTGACCGGCCAACCGGGGTTGAGGCCCACTTGCAGCACCTATTCGCTTATGCTTCGGATGAGCCGCTGCCGGCCGGCAAGGTTTTGCTGAGCCCGCGGTTTAAGCTGGTTAAACGCGGTTCCGCTCCTTATGTCGAATACCTGGGGGCCGCGGAAAACCCAACTGGGGTTGGTTGGGCCTATCCTGGGGTAGATTATGGTCAAAGTATTGTTCGTGATTACCTTACCTTGTTGCTGCGGACCTCGCCGCCAGTTTCTCCACCATTTACTCCGCCGCAAGATCCAAGTCGGGGTGAGACTATCCGCGAATTGGAGGGCCGGGTTAATCTGCTGCAACAGGAACTTGGCCAGGTGAAAGATGAGTTGACCAAATACCGGCAGGCGGTAGGGGCGATCCAAGAGATTGTAAAGGGGTTATAACCCTTCTTAATGCTCGCTTTCTTTAAGATTTATCAATTGCTAATTTGCAATCATGTTCTGATGATGCTGCCCAAGCAGCAACATCAGAACATAAAGTATTTCAAACTAAGGTTAGCGTTTGGTGGTTTGGATCACGCTAAATTATTTGAATCAATAGACTCACACTTCTGTAAGTGGGGGTTGCCTTGTTTAAACTTCAGGTGAGTAGAGTCCCCATCTGAAGCCTCGATGTTCAGCGAAGCTGAACGAGTTCACTTGCAAAGTAGTTAGGGTAGCTTGTTTTGGGCTAAAACCGTAACGTAGACGTCAATCTGGTCAGTCACCACGATTAAATCAACTTCCTGAAGATAGACCTGCTGATTAAACGTTATTTCTCGGCCATCAAGGACAAGGGCGATCTGAGGATAATTTAGTTTAGAGAGCTCTTGTCCAATTAAACTGGCTAGTCTTTCTTTGGAATTTTTAATTACCTCTATTTCAATTTGTTCTTGTTCTAATTTGGTTAGATTTAGGTTGTTTAAGCCGTTATCGTCAATAGCCACATGAATATCTATATTTGTTAGCCGTCTATTCTTTTGTTCAGCCAGGTTTTTCTTGAGTTCGGCCAATTCTTTTTGACAACTGCCTAATTGCCCTTCCAGCTCTTTTTTATTTAGATGCAATTCATCTATTTGGTAACCGATAAAGATGTTTATGGCCGCACTGCCGAGAGCCAGCCCGATAATAAATGCAGCTAACATTGGCAGTAGCCGGCTATTAATTTTTGCCAAGACTTAAATTCACCACCACAAAGTATCCAAGGTGAGCTCCAGCAAAACTGCTTAGAATAAAGAATAGCTGTTTGACTACTGCTTTAATATCTCCTTGCAGGATACCAGATTCTAGGATTTCAAAAGTTGAGAAGGAACCGCCGATCGCGGCAACAACTGCCCAGATTTTGATTTCCTTGGCCAAAGTGAGCATGATGGCCACTGGTGGCTCCCGAAAAAGCAAGGCAGCCAGTGATCCCATGGTACAAGCTCCCAGCATAATTCCGAAAGCAGTGAAGAAAACAAGGGCCATCTTAGGGAAAAAGGCATGCAAAGTAACGCACCCTTTCGTCGAAATAATGTTAATTATGGACGTAGAGGATTAGTTATGGTAATATTTGAAAAATGGATAAAATAAGTTCCTTATCTTAGATTTATATGTTCTAATTAGTGGGCTAAGAAGTCTTTCGTCTTTCTTGCTTTATAAGCATAAGCAGCCTTGCTTGACAATTGTCCATCAAGCAGTCTTCCGCCTCTAAGATGTTTTGCCCGAGAAGCGAGAGCGAAGTCAGAGATAATAAAAATAACGCAAGGGTAAAGGTAAAGGCTTAAGTTTGGGAAGAATAGTCAACAACGGTAGTTGGATAGGAAGGAGAGAGAGCGGTAATGAGTGAAACGATTATCTACACCAAGACCGGTTGTCCTTACTGTGCTCGGACCGTGCAAGAATACAAAGCCAAGAGGATTCAATTTAAAGAGATTAATACCAGCCAGGACCAGGCAGCCCGGCAGCTCTGTCGGGAAAAGTATGGAGCCAGTAAGGTGCCAGTTGTTGTGCAGGATGGAAAAGTTATTCAAATCGGGGATAGTGCTGGCATGGGATGAGGTCTATAGTGACCGACGGTCAGTCGGGTAGCAAAAGCGAGAGAATAATCCCTGGATTCTGGATGGTCCAGGGGTTTTTATTGGAAAAAAATTTGGAATCTTGTAAGTTCGCAAAATAGCTATAGTTTGTGGATATTCGTCTATAAAGCTGGTTAATAAACAATTATCTAACCGTTTACTATCTAATTTTTTTGGAAATTGAGAAGGAACTCGGATAATTAATGTCGAATAAATATATTTAGGATACTTTAAAATTATTATAATGTTATTAATAATATTTATCAAAAAGTTGTCAATCAACCATTACCGTAGATGATTGCGGGTGATAATTGGTTATATTAGGAAGGGAGCTGATTTGTAATGTCCCTAATCCATACTATCTGAATGATTATAACCAATTATTTTGAATGCGTTTTTAATTGTTAATAAAGGTGCAATGGATAGAAAGGTGGTGTCAGCCTGGTTTCCGGGCAGTATACTTGATGCTGCCGCTCGTTAGTTGAACGAGAGACAAGCCTGATTTGACCCGTTCAGCTGAGTCAATCATAGAAACCAGGAGAATAATTGCTAGAGTACAAAGAAATTACTGAACTGACCGGAGAAAAGGGGATCTCTGAGGCGCAAGCACAAGTAATGCGCCAAAAATTTGGGGTCAACCAGCTTACGCCCCCGGTCAGGGACCCGATTTGGAAACAGTACCTGAGGAATTTTGATGATCCGATAATTAAAATTTTATTAGTGGCCGTGGTTGTTTCGACGATTGTCAGTATTTTTCAGGGGTCAGGACTATTAGATACCTTGGCGATTGTAGCAGCCGTAGCTTTAGCTACTGGTATTGCGTTTATAAATGAGTACCGGAGTAATAAAGAATTTGATGTTTTAAACGCGCAACGCGACGAAATTTTGGTAAAAGTTATTAGAGACGACAAACCGACGCAAATTCCGACCAAAGACATAGTGGTCGGGGATCTGGTTATGTTAGAAGCCGGAGACGGTGTCCCGGCTGATGGCTGGGTTATTAATGCTGATGATCTGCACGTTGATGAGTCAGCTTTTACTGGGGAAAGTGAGCCGGTCGCAAAAGATCACGGGGACTCAATTCTCAAGGGGACCTATATTACGGCCGGGAAAAGCATGTTGCTTGTCGCTGCTGTTGGCGATGCCACCCAAATGGGCGATATCGCCAAATCTTTAGGGATTGACCGGACCCAAACTCCGTTAGAACACAAGTTGGAGGTTTTAGCCGGGCAAATTAGTAAGTTCGGCTATATCATGGCAGTACTGATTGCCGTAGCGTTATTCATTCGTGGTGTTTTTCAAGGAGAAGTGACCGGGCTTAATCTGGAAACTCTAGGTTTTATCCTGCACTACTTCATGATGGCTGTGGTCATAATTGTGGTGGCTGTGCCGGAAGGCCTGCCCATGAGTGTTGCTTTATCCTTATCCCTGGCGATGCGAAAAATGACGAAAGCAAACAGTTTGGTCAGGCGGATGGTGGCCTGTGAGACGATTGGGTCAGCGACAATTATCTGTACAGATAAAACCGGCACCCTGACGAAGAATCAGATGGAAGTCCATCAGGGTTCAGTCGATAAACCAGGTCGGCTATCGGGGATACCACAGAATACTGCCGAATGGCTGAGTTTAAATGCGGCGGTTAACAGTACGGCTTTTCTGGAACGGAAAAACGATCAGTTAGTTGTCATCGGCAACTCAACCGAGGGTGCCTTGCTTCGATGGCTGCAGAAATACGATATCGATTACGCCAAAGTGAGACAAGCCCACAATGTTGTTAAACAGATTTTGTTTGACAGTACTCGGAAAAGAATGTCGACAATCATTGAACTGGATGGCCGGCGTTGGTTGCTGGTCAAAGGCGCACCCGAGGTGGTGGCCGGACTATGCCGGGATCAAGTAGATTTAGAGCCGGTTAAAGCTTTGGCCCAACAAGCCATGCGAACCTTAGCATTTGCGCATAAAGAATTGAGTGACCAGGAGGAAAGTGAATCCAATTTAATCTGGGATGGCTATGTGGGGATCATGGACCAACTGCGGGATGATGTGCCGGAGGCGGTTGAGGCTTGCCAGAGGGCCGGGATCACGGTGCGGATGGTCACCGGGGATAATGCGGAAACCGCCAAAGCGATTGGTCAGGCAACGGGGATTTTGGGTAACGGACGAGTGATCACGGGATCAGATTTTCGTGCCCTTAATGATGAGAATCTAGATGGGATGGTTGATGAAATTGAGATTATCGCCCGGGCGGAGCCCATGGATAAACTGCGGTTTGTCCAGGCCTTACAGAGAAAGGGTTATGTGGTAGCCGTAACCGGCGACGGGACGAACGATGCGCCGGCCTTAAAGAACGCCGACGTTGGTCTGGCCATGGGTAAGGCGGGTACTGAAGTCGCTCGGGAAGCCAGTGACATTATCCTGTTGGACGATGCCTTCCCAACGATTGCCCGGGCTGTTTGGTGGGGTCGGTCCCTGTATGAGAACATCCAGCGCTTTTTGCAGTTCCAATTAACAATTAATGTGGGGGCGTTGTTAATTGCTTTTATAGCACCGCTCCTTGGTTTCCCAGCTCCTTTTACAATCATCCAACTCCTGTGGATTAATATCGTCATGGATACCTTGGCAGCGTTAGCTCTTTGTTCAGAAGCACCGCATAAGGAGTTACTAAACAAACCGCCGGTCCCTAAAACCGAAAAGATCATTACGCCATATATGTGGCGGTCAATTATAATAACCGGCTTGTTCTTGGCGGTGGCCAGCATTGCCCATTTATACACCGGGTTTCTGGGAGGGAATAGTGCGGCAGAACAAAATACAATTCTTTTTGCCACCTTTATATTTGCTCAAGTCTGGAATGGCTTTAACTGCCGAGCCTTAAATGGAAAAATGCCGCCCTTTTTTCAGGGCAATCCCACCTTCTTCTGGGTGATGGGGGTAATCGTCATTTCCCAGATTGCGATGGTTCAGTTCGGTGGGGCAATCTTTAATACGGTTCCTTTAAGCTTAGAAACCTGGCTGAGGATTATTGCTTGTTCCGCCTCTGTGTTGGTTGTTGGGTTTATCCTACGGCTGACGATTCCGCAACCCAAAATTGCACCGGCGTCATCTCCGCAGGTGGCACCAATCCATTATTTGCAAAATCCTCAGGAGTGAACTCGTTTGGAGAATTATTTTGAAAAACGTAAGAAACAAACAGTTTAATTGAAGGCAACGTTTTGAATTAGTTTGAATTAATACTAGCTTTACGAAAGGAGGATTGGCGAACTGGTACAGAGCAGGAGTCAATTAGTGATAAATATTGCATCAAAAACAAAGGAGGAGTTATTACAATGGCGGTAAACTTGCAAAAGGGTCAAAAAGTAGACTTAACCAAAGGAAGAGCAGGTCTTGCCAAAGTTATTGTCGGTTTAGGATGGGACACCAATAAGTTTGATGGTCCTGATTTTGACCTGGATGCCTCGGCATTTTTGCTGGGCGAAAACGGTAAGTGTGCTTCCCCTAGCGACTTTGTCTTCTACAATAACCTGAAGCACCCCAGCGGGGCTGTTGAACACTTGGGCGACAATTTAACCGGTGAAGGTGAAGGCGACGACGAGCAGATCAAGATTGATTTGAGCAAAATCCCGGCTAGCATCCAAAAGATTGCTATTACCGTTACTATTCACATGGCTCAAGAGCGCAACCAGAATTTTGGTCTGGTATCGAATGCTTTTGTGCGAGTGGTCGATGAGAATAACAACTCTGAATTGCTAAGGTATGATTTGAGTGAGGATTACAGCACTGAAACTGCCCTTGTGTTTGCCGAACTTTATCGCCATGGTGCGGAGTGGAAGTTTGCTGCTGTCGGTCAGGGCTTCAACGATGGACTGGCCGGGCTGGTTCGTCTTTACGGTTTAAGCTAAGAAGGGAGACAGTTTCTTGATCAATTTACAAAAAGGCCAAAAGATCGACCTAACTAAAACCAATCCGGGATTATCCAAGATTATGGTTGGTTTAGGCTGGGACCCGGCGGATAATGCCGGCGGTGGGGGCTTCCTGGGCAGCCTGTTTGGTGGAGGCAAATCCAATATCGACTGCGATGCATCCGTTTTTATGCTTGACGCGAACGGTAAGTGGGCTAAACCGAAAAACCTGGTATATTACGGCAACTTGACGAGTCCGTGCGGCAGTGTCCGTCACGCTGGGGACAACCTGACGGGTAAAGGCGAAGGTGACGACGAACAGATTCACATCGATCTATCAAAAGTTCCCAGTGATGTTCACCGCCTCGTATTTGTGGTTAATATTTATAAGTGCGTTGAGCGCAAACAGCATTTTGGCATGATTCGCAATGCGTTTATTCGGGTGGTTAACAGCGCAAATGGACAAGAGTTATGCAAATTTAATCTAACTGACCAGTACGCGAATAAGACTACTTTAATCACCGGGGAAGTGTACCGACACCAAGGCGAGTGGAAATTTGCCGCCCTAGGCGAAGCCACAACCGATCCTGGACTGCAGGCCTTGAGTAGCCGTTACATGTAGGATTATAAAAAAGATAATGAAAAAGATATAAGGAGAGAATTGTATGATTTCTTTAGCGAAAGGGCAAAAAATCGATTTGACCAAGACTAACCCGGGCCTAACCAAAATATTGGTTGGCCTCGGTTGGGATACCAATAAGTACGATGGTGGACATGAATTTGACCTGGATGTAGTCGCTTTCTTAGTCAATAAAGAGGGTAAAGCGACTGGTGATGGAGCTTTCATTTTCTATAACAACCTGCAGGATCCCAGCGGTTCCGTTGTTCTGTCCGGGGACAACCGCACTGGTGAAGGCGAAGGTGACGATGAATCATTAAAAATCAATTTGGCTGGTGTTCCCGCTGAGGTAGAGAAGATTGCTATTTGCATTAATATTCACGAGGCGGCTGAACGCAACCAAAATTTTGGTCAGGTTTCTAACGCCTATGTACGGGTAGTCAACGAGGATAATGGCGAGGAATTGCTCCGTTATGACTTGGGTGAGGACTATTCCATCGAAACCGGCCTGGTGGCCGCTGAAATCTACCGTCACAGCGGTGAATGGAAATTTAATGCGGTCGGCAGCGGGTTCCAAGGAGGATTGTCAGCCTTAGCCGCTACCTATGGCTTAAATGCCGGTTAGACTAGCCGCAAGATAATAACGCCCTAAATCCGATTAACATTAACAATCAATAATCAATCAAATATGGAAACTGAATAAGGGGTGCTGATATTAGCACCCCTTTATAAAAAACCCAAAGGTTATTTTCTATAACTCAGAAAGGATAAGGGGGCTTTCTGATAATAAGTAAGGCAACCAGTAAGGGATAAATAGGGGGGGATTGGCTATTGACCAAGCGATAGCTGAAAAATCAGATGAACAAAGGCTGAAAAGGCTGAATTATTTTAATTTTTTGAGTCCGGAACAAAAGCAACAGATATTTTATCTTCCACCGACCGAAGAACCGTTAAATGCTGATAAAGTGACCCTGTCGCATGCCTTGGGAGCTACCTTATATATGCCGGGGAATTCTACTGAAGCAATTAGTAAGGTGATTAACTATGAAATTCCCGGTCTTATTTCGTGTGTGTTGTGTCTGGAAGATGCGGTAGACGATCGAGATGTTCTTGATGCGGAAAGAAACCTTGCCCAATTACTAGTCCCTCTCCAGGCAACAACCGTTAAAGGCAGTCAACCGCCCTATGTTTTTATCCGCGTCAGGAGTATCGACCAGTTTAAAAGATTAACCCAAACCCTCGGGCCGTCACTTGAGGCCATAACCGGTTTCGTGTTCCCAAAGTTTGACGCGGTTACGGGCTGGGAGTATTTTGAACACTTGGTCGAGATAAACAAGTGGTGCGCAAAAACTATCTACGGGATGCCGATCCTGGAGTCTCCCCCGGCAATCTATTTGGAATCGAGGTTTGAGTACCTTATTAAAGTCAAGGAACTATTGGACAAGTATAAGAGCTGGGTACTAAATGTGCGCATAGGCGCAACGGATTTATCCGGAGTGTATGGCCTGCGGCGAGGACCGGAGCTAACCATCTATGACATTGGCGTTATTCGTGATTTTATTAGCCTGCTGGTGAATGTTTTTGGCCGGCCTCAGGATGGATACGTTATTTCCGGCCCGGTTTGGGAGTATTTTTCTGCCGGCCCCCGGGTATTAAAGCCTCAGTTAAGGCAATCACCTTTTCGAGAGCGATATGGCAGCGAGGGCAAAAAGGTACGCCAAAATTTGTTAGGTCGTTATTTGGATGGGCTTATTCGAGAAGTAATGTTGGATAAGGCCAATGGAATAATCGGCAAGACTGTTATTCACCCCAGTCATATCCTGCCGGTTCAATCCCTCTACACGGTAACGCATGAGGAATACTGTGATGCCAAAGATGTCTTGGCTAATGGGGGAAACGGCGGGGTTACCAAAAGTGTTTATAACAACAAGATGAACGAACCCAAGCCGCACGTTAATTGGGCCCAAAAAGTGATGACATTGGCCAAGATATATGGGGTGTTAAAAGAAGACCATGACTATACAAGCATTATCTACGAAGGAGATAAGTTATCGAGTACTGGATGAACTGAGCGTCAGGCTTAAAGTGGAGGAAAACCCCTACTTTCTGGCTCTTGATAACGTCTTTTCCATGGCCGCCCGCAATAATCCCAAAAGAAGTTATTTGTTTGTCAGTAAATTAATCGGGAAACACATTCCGGTCCGCCCCGCGGTTCCGTTTGTTGCGGGATTCCTCTTGGCCTCAAGATTGGCCGAAGTCCTGGGGTTGGCGGTTGATCAGAGAAAAATCAATGAAGCCGTGACAATCCTGTCAGACGATTTTGACCATGACTTTCGGAGCAAACCATATTCTTTTCCGGGTCGGGCTTTGTTTATTGGTTTTGCGGAAACAGCAACGGCACTTGGTCACGCGGTGTTTAACTCTTACGCCGGAGCAGTTCAGTATTTGCACACAACTCGAGAAAACTTGCTCGGGGCCCACGATACTCTTTTTTTTACTGAAGATCACTGCCACGCCCCGGATCAGCGATGCCTGATTCCCGATTCCTCTCTGATGCAAGGGCATGACCTGGTAGTGTTGATTGACGACGAAATCACCTCAGGCAATACCGGCCTGAATATTATAAAAGCGATCCAACAAAAGTATCCTCAAAAAAAATATGTTATCTTGACGATTCTAGACTGGCGTTCTCCGGCCGCGCAGGCTAAATACAAGTCAGCAGCCGAGGAACTAGGCGTAGAGATTAAGGTCGTTTCTCTGCTCAAAGGAAGGTTTTGGGCCGAGGGCATGGCCCCGGTTATTAAAGAACCATTGATAACCGAGGCGAGTGGCGGGTCGGCACCGAGATACCTTGAGGAAAAAATGGGGTTGGAGATCAAGGCCCCTTTAGTTGGTGGACCGGCCACCAATTATTTGGGTTATACCGGTCGGTTTGGCCTGAATGCCTGGCATAATAGCCGTTTATTGACGGAGGCCCGAGAAATTGGGCAGTGCTTGGCATCCCAAAGAAAGGGAAAAAGGACGCTCTGCTTGGGGACTGGCGAGTTTATGTATATACCTTTTTTAATTGCCAAATACATGGGTGAAGGGATCCAGGTGCAATCAACGACGCGCAGTCCGGTACACCCCTGCCAAAGGGAGGATTACGCTGTTAAACAAGCCATCCGGTTTCGAGATCCCTTTATCCCAGAGGTAAAGAATTACGTCTATAATATCCCACCGAATCGTTATGACGAGGTTTTTGTGTTTTGGGAGAAAAAAGTGCTGGCCGAGCAAGTCGCCCCGTTTGTCCAAGCCATGGAGCAATTAGCGATAAACAACATTGTTTTTGTCAGTTTTTGTCACTAAATTCTGGGAGGGTTGGTTATTAATTCTGCATCTGAACTAAGGATCCATGATCGCCTGCGAGATTATCCGCTCGTCCCAGATCCGCCGCATTTAGGCAGTTACTCGGCCCAGGATGTTGTTTTTTTGTTAAAGGATATTGGTTCTGATGTTCAAGAACAGGGCAATGAGGAACGAGAGCGGGCGATTCAAAATGGGAAACATTACTCGGAAATGTTGCCAATCGAATATGAACCGACGCCGGAATACCTTGATCTTTTCCACCAATCGTTACAAGAATCTGGCTATCGACTGGCCTTGGCCACAGCCATTGTCGCGGAAACTATCCTCAGTAAACGCGGCCACCACGTAGTGCTGGTTTCACTGGCGAGGGCCGGAACTCCAATTGGCATTCTCATCAAAAGATATCTTCTACAGTTTTATGGCCTCAACGTTCCGCATTACAGCATTTCAATTATCCGGGATAAGGGTATTGACAAGCAGGCTTTGATCTATATCCTGCAGCGGTATCCCCGGAGCGCGATTCAGTTTATTGACGGTTGGACCGGTAAAGGAGCTATTGCCCGGGAACTGGTTAAATCGGTTCTTGATTTTGAGCAAGAGTTTGGTCTGCCGTCAGGGACAATTCCCAGGGATCTGGCGGTGCTGGCTGACCCGGGACACTGTGCCAACATTTTTGGCACCCGGGATGATTTTTTAATCCCGAGTGCCTGCTTGAATTCAACAGTCTCCGGCTTAATGTCCAGAACCTTCTATCGGGAGGACCTGATTGGGCCTCAGGATTTTCACGGAGCGAAGTTTTACCGGGAACTCTTAGCTAAGGACCTATCCAATTATTTTGTGGATACCGTGGCCGGCTATTATGCGGCGGCGCAGCCGGCAGCCCGAAGTTTGCTGAAAAACAACCCGGATTATGGGGCGGATCAAAATCCCGCTTGGCTGGGCCAAAAAGACGCCCAAAAGATTCAAATGAAATACGGCCTTAGCAGCATCAACTATGTCAAACCGGGCGTAGGGGAAACTACGCGGGTGCTTTTGCGGCGTATCCCGTGGAAGGTCCTGGTTAAGGACCCCGCTAACCCTGATCTAAAACACATTCAGATACTGGCGGCGGACCGAGGGGTGCCGGTTGAAGAGTGTTCGGACCTGAGTTATTCCTGCTATGGTTTGATTAAGACCCTGGGGGATATGTAATGATCTTTGCCAGTGATTTGGATCGGACCTTGATCTATTCAGAGAAGTTTTTACAAGGCTATGTTGGTCAGGTAAGAGCGGTTGAATCTGGCCAGTATAATTCTTACATGACCCAGCGGGCCACAGGGTTATTAAGACAGATCGCCCGTTGCCTGCTTTTTATCCCCTGCACTACCCGAACGATTGAACAATACCAGCGGATTCAATTCTTTCAAACGGAAGTAATCCCCCGTTATGCCTTGGCCAGTAATGGAGCTAATCTCCTGGTCGAGGGTGCTGTTGACCGCGTTTTCCAGAAAAGCATTTTTCACACCCTCGCCAACGAGTGCTTGGCTGGCCCGGAAATAATTAAAGAATTTGGCCGGTTGGCCAGTGCGGAATGGACGCAGCCGCTGCGTGAGGCTGATGGAGTTTTTTACTACTGCGTCATTGACCGAACCAAAGCACCGCGGCAAGAGTTAGCCCGGTTCAGGGACTGGGCCCGCAAACAAAACTGGGAGCTGTCAATTCAGGGGAGAAAACTCTATTTAGTGCCGGCGGTGATCAACAAGGGAACAGCCTTAAAGCGCATGGCAGAAATAACCGGGGATGACCGGATTATTAGCGTCGGGGATTCTTTGCTCGACTTACCGCTTCTCTTAGAAGCTGAATATGCCATTTCCCCGGCCCACGGTGAATTATACGAGGAATTATACGAGCAGTTTGCCAATTCCGGTCGCTGGAAGTTTACCGAAGTATCCGGGATAGGAGCCGGCGAAGAAATATTAGAGTTAGCTTTAGACTACGCTGGATTTAGAACAAGCTGGATCTAGAACAAATTCAAGGCAACATTAAAACCATTAATTGACAGTATTTGCAAGGTAATAGCATATTTCTTGTAGTTTATGTTATTTTCATCCGTGGCTGTGCCTAGCGGGCATGGGCGGTTAATAGAAAATAAGTTATGAGCCAAAACCAATTATTTGCTTTGGCGATTGTGCCTAGCAGGCATTGATGGCTAATAAAGAATGAGGAGAGGGGTCGGATAATGAAACACCAAATTTTATACCCGGGTGCATTCCCCTTAGTACAAATCAATCTGGAACACGGCGAGATGATTAAGGCAGAATCTGACGCCATGGTAGCTATGTCGAACACGGTTGATGTAGAAGGCAAGATGGATGGCGGGCTGCTCGGAGGACTGGCTCGGATGGTGGCGGGAGAAAGCTTTTTCTTTCAGACTCTCACTGCTCGTCGGGGCCCGGGGGAGGTCTTATTGGCCCCTGCAATCCCGGGTGACGTTATTGATGTGGAACTGGATGGTTCTTACAGTCTGGTCGTTCAAAAAGACGGGTTTTTAGCCGGCTCGGCTGACCTTCAAGTTTCGACCAAAATGCAGAACCTAGCGCAGGGAATATTCTCCGGGGAAGGTTTTTTTGTGGTTAAGGTAAGTGGAAAAGGACTGGTGTTCCTCAATACCTACGGGGGCATCCACATCATTAATCTCGAGCCCGGTCAGGAGTATATTGTGGATAATAGTCATCTGGTTGCTTGGCCGGAATACATGAATTATACCATTGAAAAAGCCTCCAGCGGGTGGATTTCGACTTTTACTTCGGGTGAGGTAGCTGTGTGTCGGTTCCGGGGACCAGGGCCGGTCATTATCCAAACGAGAAACCCTGGAGGATTTGGCAATTGGCTACGCCAATTCATTCCCCAAGGGAGACGCTAGTAAACTTGATGTGAAATTACTTACTTGGTTGTCGGTTATTGTGTTGGTCACTGTCTGACAGCCGGACCGACGTTGACTGCTTAGTTTACCGCTTACATTTTATTATTTTTGAAAGGGAGGGTGTAGTCAATGCTGGTTACGAGGGGACAGAAAGCGGACCTGACCAAAAAGTATCCCGGTTTGACTGAAGTTATTATCGAAATGGGTTGGGATAATGGTGGAAGGAATATCGAGATTGATGCAGCGGCCTTTATGCTCCAGGGTAACGGCAAGTGTCGGGGAGATGAGGATTTTATCTTTTACGGGAACCCAACTGGCCGAAACGGAGGAGTACAGATCCAAAATGCCGCGGCTCCCGGTACGGCTAAGATAAAGATCAACTTAAACACCGTTCCTCCTGATGTGGCCAAGATTGCGTTTACCCTTACTATTTATGAAGGTCCCCAAAGAGGGCATTCTTTTGGCCAGGTGCCAAGTGCTTACCTGCGAGTTGCTAATCTCGGGAACGAGGAACTGCTTCGCTTTAATATGGGCCGAGAATTTCAGACCGAAACAGCCATTGTGGTGGCTGAGCTTTATCGACATAGCGGAGAATGGAAGTTAAACTCGATTGCGATGGGTTATCAGGGTGGTCTGGCGGCATTGTGTGGTGGTTTTGGGATTGTGGTGGATAATAACCAGACAGCTAACCCGGCTCCTCAGAAATCACCAGCCCCGACAATCAAATCCCCAAGCCGTTCCGAACCCCAGGCCTCGCCTCAGGCCTTGCCTCAGGCTTCACCCCAGGCCTCACCTCAGCCCAAGCTTAACCTGAGCAAAATTGAGTTAAAGAAAAAGGGCGATAAGATCAACCTGGAGAAAAAGGCCAATAACAAATTGGGCGAGATTTTGATCAATCTGAATTGGAACCAAAAGGCCCAACCTACCGGCTTTTTTGGGTCCCTGCTGGGCGGCAACAAAGGGATTGATCTTGATCTCGGCTGCCTGATTGAGATGCGGAATGGGGATAAAGGAGTTATCCAAGCCCTCGGCAAATCTTTTGGTTCTTATCATACTTATCCCTATATTGCACTGGATGGTGATGATCGAACCGGGGCGGTGGCGTCCGGGGAAAATATCCGGATTAACGGCGACCATATCCCGGAGTTTAAGCGAATACTTGTGTTTACCTTTATTTATGAAGGGGCGACCAACTGGGCTGAAGCCGATGGGGTGGTCACTATCAAACAGCCGGGCGGCCCGGATATTGTGGTGAAACTGGACGAGCATGATAATCGCAAAAACATGTGCGCCATTGCCTTAATCGAAAACATGAATAATGAGACCTTTAGCATAGAACGCCTGGTTCGTTATTTCCCCGGGCACAGACAGATGGATGAAGCCTTTAGGTGGGGCCTGCGCTGGAAAGCGGGTCGTAAAGATTAGTGTGTGGTGGTGAGGAGTGAGGTGTGAGGAGTGAGGTGTGAGGTGCCAAACGTTTAATGTTAGAAGCAGCACATCAAACGTGGGATATTGAAGGTTAACGATTCGAATAAAGAACGGTCATTTTATGGTAAAGGAGATTGATATGGGTTTTCGGTTTTTCAAACGGATTAAGCTAATGCCGGGAGTGACGATGAACCTCAGCAAATCAGCCCCCTCTTTTTCCTTTGGCCCCCGGGGGATGAAGTATACCGTTGGGGCCTCGGGAACCCGCACCACTCTGGGGATACCCGGCACTGGCCTGTATTATACCAAGCTCAACAGTCGGAAAAAGAAAAACCAAGATCAAGCACCACCTCCCCCCCAATCGCTCGCTGAAGCAGGCTTCTTTCGTCAGCTTTTTAGTTCACCGGAAGAAAAAAGCTTGCTTCAAGGAATGAGAAAATTTTTGGAAGGGAATCAAGCCGAAGCCTACCAGGTTTTGCAGCAGAATGCCAATTCAGTCGACAGTCAGTTTATGTGTGGCTTTATCGCCCTAGGTCAAAAGAAATATGAGCAGGCGGAAAGGCATTTTCGGTTTTGCCAGCAACGACTTGGTGAATTAGGCCAAACCATCAAGAAGCTGGGCGGGGATTTTGAGATGCTTCTGGAAGTAACCGAATTTATTGAGGCACCGGTGTTGGCGGACCAAAGAGGCCTGACCCTGGCCATGGTGGAAGCCTACCAGCACCAAGACAAATATCAGCTGGCTCTGCAGACCTTAACCGAGATCTGGAACAGCAACCCGAGCGATAAGGTGATTTTGCTGTCATTGACTGACCTGGTGGCCAATTCGCTGTCGTGTACCAACGAGGAATTAAAAGAGATTGCCGAACTTACCAGTGATGTAGAAAACCAGGAACCGATTGATGCTAATATTCTTTATTTGCGGGCCTATGTTTTATATCGGCTGGGATTAAAAGATGCGGCGATCAAACTAATGGGGGCGGTTGCGCGCAAGAAAAAGGACCGGCCCCGTGAACTGCTGCTCTGCGCCAAGTACATGCGGGGGCAGATGTATGAGGAGATAGGCGAAACCAAAAAGGCCAACAAAGATTATCAGGAGGTTTATGCTGAGGACCCGCAGTTTGAAGATGTCGCGGCAAAACTCGGTTTAAGCTGACTGATTTTGAATCACAAGACTCCTGCATTTATTAGCGGAGGTTACCTTTTAAACTTCAGGTGAAGTAGAGTCTCTGCCTGAAGCCTCCAGGTTCAAAGAAGTTGAACGAGTTTACTTGATAATTTATAACGTAAGGGGGATTTTTCATGTTTGATGAAATGGAAGGCGCAACTAGAAGACTGCCTGTGTATCTGCTATTAGATCGTTCTGGTTCGATGTTTGGGGAACCGATTGAGGCTGTTAAGCAAGGCATTAAGTATCTGGTTTCCTCCTTGAAAAAGGAACCCCAAGCGATTGAAACAGCTTACTTGTCGGTAATCTCCTTTGGCAGTGATGCCCGGCAGGACGTCCCTTTAACGGAACTGTCTTTATTTAAGGAGCCTAACCTGGAGGCTAATGGGACTACCTCGCTGGGTGAAGCCTTGAAAATTCTAAACCGCTGCTTAGAGACTGAAGTAAAGAAGTCTTCCCCCACGCAAAAAGGCGATTACAAACCGCTGGTGTTCGTGATGACTGATGGGGAACCCACGGATGCCTGGGAAGGCCCGGCTCAAGAGATTAAGAAAAAGGCGGGTAAGTTAGCGAATATTGTGGCAGTAGGCTGCGGTCCGCACGTAAACACAGCGACCTTGAAGCAAATTACCGAGATCGTCCTGATGATGTCCTCTTATCAGCCAGATGATTTTAATCAGTTCTTCCGCTGGGTATCCCAATCGGTTAAACAGGCTAGTATCAAATTCACCAAGGACAGTGATCAGCCAACTAACCTGCCGGCACCACCGCCGACCATTCAAATAATACCTTAGTTCTTTGGATCAAGGGCCTCTTGCTAAATGAAGGAGGCCTTCCGCATAAGGGAGGCGGAGACATGGGGTTACAAGCACAAATTTCAAAGAGCTGCCGAGTTGGTGTTAAAGATGAATTATTATCCCTGGGTTTTTTGATAGTCGAGACTGAGGAACATCTGCTGGTTAACGCCAATGATGCTGAGCATCAGCAGTTAATTGACCGGCTGAATTCCCGCCAGATAACGCTGGAACAATTTATGATCGAGGCTAAGCAAAGGTTTGGTCCGGACAAATCGAACTGCAAACCGGATGGTCGGCCCAAAATCCGGATTAATAATCAGCTAATAGAACAGAGAATAATCAAAAAAGGACAGGTTCAAGATCTTGAACCAATCTTTATTGGTACGGACCCGACGAGCGGCGGGTTTATGCTCCAAAAATTGGAGACGGCTGAGCTTGGTCAATTCCTCTCTCATCCCAGTGAACTAACCGGCAAAGCAGAAGGTCCGGATGGTTTTTCTGCACCGAAGGGGACGGAAGCCCGGGCCGAGGGAAAGATCGGTTTGACAGGGGACCAGGATACTCCTGGTTTAAGGGTGGCCAAAACCAGGCTTGAGGAAAATGCTGAACAAATCCCCGAGCGTCACGAAAGCCCCGAAGGTCACGAAGGTCACGAAAGCCGCGAAGGTCACGAATTTTCAGAACTTCACGAAGCTAAGCACGAACAGGTTGAGGAAGTAATTGTTCCGCAGTGGAAAAACCTTCCCCCAACCGACCTGGAGGATTGGGTGGAAGTTAATGTTTCAGCCTACCAGGAACGCCCGGATGGCTGGGCCGTAGCGGCCGCCAGTCGCCGAGGGAAAATTCACGCCCATGAAGGCAGTCACCGGGACGATGCCTTTGCGGTGGGATTTCAAGAAGGCTGGAGCATTATCGTTGCAGCCGATGGGGCTGGTTCCTACAAGTTATCCCGCGTCGGGGCTAAACTTAGCTGCCAGGTCGTGGTGGATAACCTGAAAATATTGTTGCGAGACTTTAAATTGAAAGAGATAGAAGGGGCGGCCCTTCCAGAAGAAGCCGACCTGATTAAAATAAAACTGTTCCTTACCGATAGTATTCAAAAGGCAATTAAAGCGGTTAAGGCTGAAGCCGCTAAAAGGAAGGTTGAGTTTGAGTTTTTCTCCACCACGGTTCTGACTGCGCTAACCCACAAGTGGCTGGATAAATGTCTCGTCGCTAGCATTCAAGTCGGTGATGGAGCTATCGTGGTCTGGCATGGCGGCGATAAGGTGGCCATTTTAGGCCAAGCTGATAGTGGTGATTATGCTGGGGAAACAAAGTTTATTACCTCTAAAGGTATTGAGGATGAACTGGAGCACAAAGTTTTTTTTACCATCAAGTCCGATGTTGATGCGGTGGCGGTGATGACAGATGGGGTGGCTGACGATTTTTTCCCGGCGGAAACAGTAATGCCCAAAATGCTGGCGCATGTCTATAATGAACTGATCGGATCGGAAAAACCCGATGAGGAGCTGTTGAACTGGTTGTCCTACGAACGCAGAGGTTCTTTTGATGACCGTACGCTGGTGGTTCTTCATAGGAGGTAGTGGGGATGGCTAAGAAAAAAAAGCGGAAGGCTAGGCTGGCCGATGGGACGGAAGTCGAATATTTACCCGAAGTTATCGGTGAAGGAAGCGAAGGCATCGTTCATTTTACGGCTGACCGCAAATCAGTCCTTAAGTTTTACAAAGATGATGATGACCAAAAAGACCCGGAGCGAATGGAACGCATCAAGCATATTGTCGAAAAATATAACCCCACTATAGAGGAAAGGACCGGGGATTATTGGAAGAAACTTTATTGCTGGCCAGATGGACTGGTTGTCTCGCCCAGTTTGGGAGTACGGGTCCCGGTTTACCCTGCTAATTTTTTTACTAAGGACGGCATCGAAAAGAAACTAAGTTGGTTTGTCAACCCCAAAAGCCGTAAGCATCTACCCCCATCAGACCGGGGAAATTGGCTAGGTCATTTGCAGATGGCGATTACGATGGCCCGGGCAACGCGGCGGCTTCATTCAGCGGGCTTAGCCCATTCAGACCTGTCTTACAATAACTTTCTCGGCGATCCGGTTGCCGGGGTGACCGTTATGATTGATATGGACGGTCTGGTTGTGCCGGGGCTGCACCCGCCGAAGATTGCGGGCACTCCGGGCTTGATTGCCCCGGAAGTGATTATGGGCATTGCGGAACCCTCCATCAGAACAGACCTTCACGCCTTAGCGGTTCTAATCTATCAAACTCTGCTTTTTCGCCACCCCCTGCGCGGGCCAAAGGTTAACTCAACACTTTCGGCTGAAGAGGATGAATCTCTCTCTATGGGGCAAAAAGCGTTATTTATTGAACACCCGCTGGATCAGGCTAATCGGCCTAAAAATCTTAGGCTTAGCTATCTGTATTTGGGTCCATATCTGACTGAATTAATCAACCGCTCGTTTATCCAATCGCTGCATGTTCCGGAAGACAGACCAACGGCAATGGAATGGGAAGATGCCCTGGTTCGTACCGCCAATCTAGTCTATCCGTGTAGCAATAAGGACTGTGAAATGAAGTGGTATGTCTTTTCACGGACAGCTAATTTTGTTTGTCCATTTTGCCAGCAAAAACTGGCCCTGCCCCATATCCCAATCATGCAGTACTATAAAGAACAGCTAGGTCGGCCGGGTCACTTTTTAACGGAAAAACAGAGTTTAGTTGTTTGGCATGGTCTTTACCTGTACAAATGGCATGTCTATGATAATGTTTGGCCGGGCGAGAATGCCGACAAAACACCACAAGGTTATTTTATTTATCATAACAACAACTGGTATCTTTATAACCTAGCCATGGATTTGACAGCAATTGAAGGCGGCGTGTCCAAAAACGTGCCGCTGGGCCATTACATCCGGATTACAGAGGGCTTGCAGTTAAGGCTATCTTCTGAAGCCCATGGTCGGTTGCTGCTAACTCAGCTTCTGCGAGGCGGTGATCAATATTTACTTACAGGAACAAATTAATCAGTTGCCAGCGCATGGTCATTTAAAGCTAAGACCGGGCGAATATGAAGGCCCGGTCCTCATTAATAGTCCGGCGATCATCGAAGGGAATAACGCGACGGTTTGGGCGAAAAGCGGTCCGGTGCTGCGGATCAATACGCGCGGGCTTATTCTGAAGAACTTGCAGGTTGAAGCAACAGCTAACCAGGCCCCGGGTTATCAATCAATCGCCATTATGACCGAGGAAAGACATGCAACCGTTGTGGATAACGTGGAAGTCAAAGGAGCAGTGGTTGGGTTTGGTGATGAATCTGGCGATTGGGATTACCCATGGTCCCTTAATCTGGGACAACTGCCGCCGGGGCAAGCCATCTCTCTTAAACTGCGGTTGCTGGTGCCGGTGCGGTGTCGACTGGTCTCCCGGATCGGGGGAATCAAGTTTGAACCGGAAGAGATAGCAGCTGGTTTGACTGAAGTAACGATCAAAATTGACCCCCTGATGCCCAATTCGATTATCCATGGCCATTTCCAATTGGTATCTAAGTTTATCCGGCGAATCTCCGTCAGCGGCAGGGTGACCGGGCTAACAGACAATGCGCCCAGGCAAAGGGGCGGACAGGTTATTTGGTCGCCGAACGAAGTGACTGGGTCCGGACCTGATCCAGTAGTTGAGGGAGCCGAGCCATACCCGCATCTGCACAGGCACTTACGCTCGCACTCACGCTCAGTTCCAGAAAAAGGGCAGCCAGAGCCTTCGGTTAACTTAAATCGGTTGAAAAAAGGACATCGAGTTGACCTGGTTGCTGAAAACGCCGCTGCGAAATATATCTTTGGGTTGGGTTGGACAGGCCGAATTGAGAAGCAGATTGAGATTGATGTAGTCGCCTTTCTTCTGGGAGATAATGAACAGGTCTTAAAAGACAACGACTTTGTGTTTTATGGAAATCCGCGCAGTGCCGAAGGCAGTGTGGCCCTTCTGGGAGCAAATCCGGCCGAGGGATTAAATGAACGGGTGTTGATAGATTTTTCCAAGGTACTGGGGGAGCATAAAAAGATGGTTATTGCCCTTTCTGTCTATCAGGGTCAAGAAAAGAGACAGGGATTTGCTCAGATGGCCCAGGTATTTATGAAGGCCAGGGAGGAAGCCAGTGGGCAAGATGGATTATATTTTGCAATGGATGACAACTTTACTTTGGAGACTTTATTAATCGCCGCCGAAATCTACCGCTATAAAGGTCAATGGAGATTCGCCGCAATAGGCTCCGGTTATCGCGAGGATCTGGCCTTTCTTTGTCGCAAATACGGGTTGGAAGTTGAGTAAACCTCTCAGGTGGCCACTTAATCCGGAACCAAATATAAAATTGCGAAACAGGGATATTTAGATAACAATAGCAGATTTGAAGATAACACTTGTGCCGCATTCCTCTAAATTCATTTAGGGGTTAGGCGCAAAATTACTTAATTACCCGTAGCATATGTTATTAATAGAGGATTAGGCGCGAACCCGCTGGGGTTTGGTCTCGGTAAAATACTATACAAGCAGTGGGGTTTACGACCCAAGCACTCACGTACCCGCGTATCCGAGTCAGATCCGAAGTTCACGGGAGCACCCGAATCTTCTGACTTCAGTCAGGAGAGGTTCAAACATAGTCTGCTATTGTGTAGGCATAGGTTGTCGTGGAAATCTTTGGTTTGCTGTATTTGGGTGGTATAATAATCATAAATCGGCGTCTAACCGTTATTATTCAAGATCTTGGAGATCCTTATGCAGATAATTGTCGAACAGCTTATTCAGGCAAACGCCACCAAAACCATTAAAACAGCGGGGTTGGAAGATTTAGTACACCGTCACTTAGGCCAGGGGTTTATCGAGCAGGGCGGTTATGTTGCCTTTGCCCAGGTTATCGAAGAATTGTGTCGGCGGGGGCAATTGGTACCGGTGAAATCTGCGGGGGGGAATGGCCGCAACCCGCAATTGTTTAACCATTACCGAAAGCAACTGGCGGTTTTGGATTCAGTCATTAAGCTAAATCTGTTGTCCTTGGATACCCGGATTCGGGTGGACAAATACCTGGCCAACCCCGGCCAATACCAGAAAGATCAGGCCTACCTGACTGCCTTGGACCGCTTTTTCAAAGATCCGGGGTTAAGTGAAACGCTGCAAGTGCCTTATGCTATTAATGAACGGTCATTTCAAATCTTCGGGGACGAGAAGTTCCTGGCTTCTAGCTCTGGTCGGGCCTTCCTCCAGCAGATTGGACTGACCTATGCTAACCTGGGTTGTTATACGACACCGGAACCTTTTTTCTACGTGGACTATCGACAGCCGGGGGAAGAGCGGACAAGCTGCTTGGTGATTGAGAATAAAGACACCTTTTATACCCTGAGAAAGTGTTTCGCCACCGGCCGGTGCCAGATCAATCAACTGCCCATTAACCTGTTGGTTTACGGCGAGGGACGCAAGATTGTCAGCAGTTTTGCTTTTATGACCGAGGTTACTGGGCCAGCCCCAGCAGCTGCAACTTATTATTTTGGCGATCTGGATCCGGAGGGGATTGACATCTTTGGTTCCCTAGCGGAAAGGTACCCGGATTATTATATACATCCTTTTATCTATCTGTATCAGCAACTGCTTGAACGGCAGGGCGAACAGGCCCCAGTGCGCCGAGACAAGCAGCAGCGGCTGCAGCCCAAGCACCTGGAAGGTTTTCTCCAGAACTTTGAACCAGCCGTGGCCCAGCAAATTGTAGAACTGATCCAGAATAATCGTTATCTGCCGCAGGAAGGACTGGCCTATTCCTTCTTTGCCGAGGAGGTGGGCATAGTTGAAAAGCATCCTGACCGGGTTTAGCGAAAGGATGAAGAATTTCGCCATCTTTCAGCCGCTCTTTGATTTAAGCAACAGCCGCAAATACAGTGAGTATGATCCGGTGGCACTGGGTTTCGCCATTCTGCTGTTGATCCTGGAGAACATGCTGATCGGCCGAGAACCCTGCGATCACCAACGGATCGGTCATTTTCTGCGGCGGGTTGTGGAAGACAATTATCGGCACCGGCTGAGCGAGGAAGAGGCCTTGGAAATGGCCTATTTCTTTCTTGATGCCCTGCGCAACGGGGGCCGCCCGTTTAATTGTGCCTTTCAGGATTTGGAAAACGGCCAGCAGTCTCGCTACAAATTTGCCCTGATTGAGACTGCCGCCTACGAAATCCACGGCAAAATGAGCTTTAAGCTGACCAGCACCGGCCTGGATCTGCTCTTTAAGACCAAAGAAATCTACAAAGAGCTGCGGATAACTATTTCTCAGCTTTATTTGCGCCAGCAGATTGAGAAGGGGGTCTTTCAGGAGGCTTTGCGGACCGTGGATGATCTCTATGTTCAGGTCCGCGAAATTCATGCTAAGTTGGAGCGGATGAAGCAGCGGGTGATGCGCAATGTGGCGGAGTTTTCCCTGTCGGCCTATATTTCCTTGATGGAGGAAGTCTATGCCCAGTTGCACCGGGAAAAAGAGGTGTTTAACTCACTGGTCAAACTGTTGCAGGAAACCCAGGAATCTTATTTTTACCGGGAATTGAACGAACAGGAAAAACAGAGCCTGGATCAACTGATGGCTGTGTCGCGCGGTTTGGATCAAGTCATTAATGAGCATAATCGGTTGTTCACTCATAAATTAGAAACCTCTGCTCTGTTGGAAGAAGCCATGCTGGACAGCCTGGCTAATACTTTTCGCACGAAAATTAACTTTGAACAGGAATTTATTGATCAGATCATTGAGCAGAATACGGATCTGGAAACCCTGCGCCAGTTGGTCCAACCTCTGTTGCGTCCGCGCGTCAACCAGTATTTCAATATCATGCGTGTTTTTGAAGCGCAGCCGCTGCCCAAGGAGGAGGAAGAACCCCAGGAGTCCTGGTTAACCCCGGATGAGGTTTACTTGCAGCAATTGGCGGAACGGGAAAAAGCAATTAAACACCAGCGAGACGAGCGTTACTTGCGGTATCTGGAAATGGTCATGCTGCCGGCGTTGACCAGTGATCACTACAGTTTGAGCGAGATTTTGGAGAACCTGCCCTCAGGGGATTACGCCCAGACCGTGGCGGAAGTCGAGTTTTACATCTTTTTAGTGCAACTGCACCAGTTAGGTGAAATAACCCTAAACATTGATCCAAAGTTCAAAAATAAACTAATGGATACCGAGACCGGGAATTTGCCCTTTCTACTGTTTAAAACCCTGGAACAACACCCGGCTTTGTCAGACGCAGGCACCCTCGAAATCATTGCCTTAGAGGCAGAGATTACTTTAGCTAACGGCGGCACCGTGTCGGATTACCGGTATCAGGTGCGAGGGAGAACGGTGAGGCGTGAGGCGTGAGGGGTGAGGGGTTAAACGCAAAGTGAAGCGCGAGAGATTTTTCGCTTGGTTCAGAATTATCATGCCTTGACTGTGCAGACCGTGGGTGCGAGGCCGATAGATAAGAAGAGGGAGTTCAGAATTATCATGCCTTGAGCGTACCAGAGAAGCAAGTTGATGGTTCTGCTGATTCCTAACTTAACCGCCATTCTGAGCGGAGCGAAGAATCTTTAACCAGCCTTATAGATTACATCTTCCGCTTGGGTGCAAGCGGATCGCCAAGGGATTCTTCACTTCGTTCAGAATAACAAGGAGCGAGTAATACTGGTTGTATTCACAGCCATGTCAAATAATGTTAAGTAACGACCCTTAGGTGGGCACGCAGGAGTGGTGGAAATGAGTGAATTTTACCGGGGAGAGAAGGTTCAGACCGCTCTAGCTTTGTTTCTGGAATTAATCAGGCGGGGGCAGGTTAATGTGGACGATGACTTGGAACTGATCCAGGCCTACAAAAACGATCCGGAAGTTCAGGAACTATCGACCGAGCTGTTTGAATCCCAGGCAGAGGTGAAGATCCTGGAGACCGTGGACCGGTTATACCTCTCGCCAAATCTGAACAATCGATTTTTTGGCTACACCAACGAGCAACTGCGCCAGCGGCTAAGATTAAGCGATAACAAGGAACTATATCTGGCTTACTTTGTCATCCTGTCATTGCTGGCCATGTTCTACGGCAGCGACAGCCTCGAAGAAGTCAGCCGTTATTACGTGACGGTGCAGGATCTGGAGCAATTCATCACTGCCAAACTAGAGAGCCTGAAACAGGAGGCGGATGTGGACGCTCTGGAGCAAGCGGCTGAGTATAACCTGAAGACTTCGGCCGAACTCTGGCAGGATATGCCGGAATATGACACCGAAATTAAGCAACTGCGCCGAACAACCCGAAACCGAATCAGCTTTATTTTAAAAGTCTGCTCTTTCTTACAGGATGAAGGTTTAGTCTTGGTACAGGGCGAGCGAGAAATCTATATTCAGGATAAGACCGAACAAATGGTGCGCAAGTATTACTCGGACAATGAGCGAAAGGAAAAACTGCTTGGTCTGATCAGGCCGGCAAAGGTGGGGACATAAATGCCACAGATCTGGCGGATTCGCCTGGCTAATATCGAGTATGACGGCGGAAAAAAGGTTTATACTGATGAACTGTTTCGGCTGCGGGGCAAGAATGGCCTGATTAATCTGGCTAACGGCGGGGGCAAGACCCTGTTGGTGCAGTTGCTGCTGCAAGCGGTTTTGCCCAATGAAAGCTTTAATAAACGGCGCGTAGTAGACCTGCTGGCCAACAAAAGGTATACCGGGCATATTGCCGTAGAATGGCGGCTGGACAGCCCGGAAACGGAATTTTTAACTACTGGCTTTTGTTTTACCCGGGGAGCTGAGGAAGACGGCCGGCTGCGCTATTTCATGTATACAATCCAGTACACGCAGCCTAATGAATTTGATGTTAAAAATCTGCCCTTGGTCAAAAAGCAGGTACCCGTCGCCTATGCGGAACTGTTACACCTATTGCGGCAGAATACCGGTTCTTCGGAAGCGCGGATTAGTGTCTTTGATCAGGACGATAAGTATCGCGCCTACTGGCAGGAACTGCGGACGTTTAATATCTTCGGCAAGGAATGGAAAAATATCAAGACCATTAATAACCGGGAAGGCGGCGTGGCCGAATTTTTCAGCGGAGCTTCAACCACCAAGCAGTTGCTGGAGCACCTGATCATTCCCGCGGTCGAAGGAGCGATCTTTGACTCCGAAAAGGAAGCCCAGGAATTGACCCAGTCTTTCTGGCAGTATTATCAAAGCCTGATGCGCATCCCGGAGTTGCAAAAAAATTTGGAGAGTTTTCAGGTGCTGCGCCAGGGTGGGGAAGCAGTGCTGCAGGAGGTCCGCACCTATGCCCGCAGCAGTGACCAACTAGTGCAGGTCAAACAGCAGTTAGGCCAGCTTTTTGGGCAGGTGTTAACTGAGCTGGAATTAACCCTAACCGAACGGCAGCAGGTCGAGGAACAATTGGGAACTCTTAGCCAGCGGCAGGGCCAGTTGGAGTACCAAGCTGAAAGTCTGGAGCACGCTCGTCTGTTTCGGCAGTTAACCGAAGGCCGAAGTAAAATGGCTGAGCTGGAAAATAGCCTGAAAGCAAGCCGCAAGCAGGAACAGGCAGCGGATTATCGTTGGCGTCTGGCCAAAGGACAGAACCGATTTTTGGATATTCAGGAGTTGATCGGGGAGATAAAAGGCTGGGAGCAGGCTCGGGAAATCCAGAGCCAGGGCCACGAGGAGCAGCTTGCTCAATTGGATAGCTACCGGGCTACCGTGCGGCAACGACTGACTGAACTTCAACAGGCCCGGCAGCAACAGTATGTCGAACTGACTACCCGACAACAGCAGCACCAAGCGGAGCAAACCAGCTTAAAACAGACCAGGACCGCATTATTGGCGGAAAAGGACCAGCTGAGCCGCCGGATTGGTGCCCTGCACACCCAGAAGGAACACTACAGTAAACGGTATGATGAAATGTGGCAAACCTACCAGAACCTGCTCTGGTTGGAGGACCCGGCCGCCGCCCTGACAGAACTCACGGCAGAATTGGCGCGAACTCAAGATCAGTGGCAGCAGGCCCGGCAAGAAAAGGAAGAACTGCTGGCAGCCGAACAGGATCTGACCAATCAGCTGCGGCACCAGGATGCTCTGATTATGCGCCAGCAAGCGGAAGTAACTGCCGCGGAACAAGCCGCCCAAGACTATCAGGAAACCTTGGTCCAGGTGCAGGAGATGCTCCAGCGGCACTCGATTACCGCTAAGGAGCCCTTTGCTGAGCGGAGCCGTCTGGAAAGTCAGCTGCTCAGCCTTTCCCTAACGCTTCAGGCCCAGCAGACGCGGGAGGGGGCGGAGATCAGCCGTCTGGAGGAACAACTTCATTTATTGACCCAGTACGATTTTTATGTTCCCAATTATGAGTTGCTGGCCCTGCAAAAAACCCTGCAGGAAATCGGCGTTATCGCTAAACCGGGCAGTCAGTGGCTGCAGGATTTACAGATTGAAGAGGCGCAGCGAGCCGCTTACCTGCGGCATAACCCGCTCTTGCCCTATGCCCTGGTTCTGACCGAGGCGGATTTTAAACAGCTGCAGAATCGGCGGGGGATGTGGCGGGAACTGGTGTTAAACTGTCCGGTACCGCTGGTGGTCCGCAGTCCGGAATTAACGCCGGTCGAGACTGAAACTGCTGGGGATTGGCTGCCGCTAGATGAAAGAAACACCTATGTTGTCTGGCACAAGGGTTATCGTTACGCCGTTTCTCCGGCTCTGCTGGCTCTGGAACAGCCGGGCCTTGAGGAACAACTGGAGCGGAAAAACCAGATCCTGGCTAATCTCCGTCTCAGCCAGGAGGCTGTGGTACGGACCGGGGATAGGCTGCAGCAGTTTTATTGCACTTATACCGTTGATTCAGCCAACCACATCCAGGAGCAGCTGACCCATACCCGGCAGGTTCTGGCCGAATCCCTGAGCACCCGCGAAACCATGGAAACTAGGCAGCAGCAGTTGCAGGAACGCCGGCCTCAATTGGAAGCGGAATTGGAAAAACTCCGGGAGCGGCTCAACCAGATTGAGGTCAGTCAACAGCACTTTCAACAGTGGCAGCTTGACCGGGAACAGCAACTGCAAATCTTGACCGAACTCGAACAACTACGCCAATTAGAGAAACAGCAACAGACGGCCGAACAGGAGTTGGAGGAAAAACTGAACCGGCTGGAACAGCAGATCCTCACGACTCAAGGCAGTATTAGTCAACTAGAAGGAACCCTGACCCAGCTCCAGGAAAAACTAGTTAATACCCCTCACCCGAATCAGCCGGCTGCTCTGGTGTTGGATGTGCCTTATGAGCAGGCGGACAGCGTCTTAAAGGAACTGGAAAAGCAGGTCAATCAGGCAGCTTCGCAGATTACAGCCTATGATGACTTGATTAGCCGCAATCGACAGCAGATTGCCAAGTTGGAACGCGAGATTCAGAAGGAGCTAAAATTGACGCTGGAGGAAGTCGCGGAGGCCAAGCAGCGAACCACTGAGTTTGACCTGGATCGGTTAGAAAAAGAGGTTGGTGAGTTGACCCGGCGGGTTGAGCAAGAGCGGGAAGCGGTCAGACTCCAGAACGATAAGGTCCTGAAGATGGAAGGTCAGGCTGAGGAGAGGACGACGACAATCTGGAAGAAGTATGGTCAGCTGCCTTACGCCGAATTTGGCGATCTTGACCGGGACGCAGCGCGGATTAAGGCGGACCAGCAGGAAACAGAACGACAGCTCAAGGAAACCCAACTTAGGCGTCGGCAAGTGGAGGAAAGCGAAAACCTGTTAGATAAGATGCGGGAAAAATTGCAGGATAACCTGAGTCGGTTTAAAGTGGCGGAGGCCGGCGCACCGATGGCCGCGGAGGAATGGGCTCAGGTCAAACCGCGGTTGCGCTTGGTGGTGGAAGAACAACTGGGCCGTCTGGAAGCCTTGCATGATCGGATTCAGGCCCAGCGCGAGCAGGTAAGTCGAGCCTACCGGCAATACACTCAAGTGCTAAAAGAACAGAATAATCAGGTGTTGAATAAGTTCTTGAATCACCTATTGGCGGATGAAAGTCGGCAGTTCGATCTGCCGGCCATTGAGACTTCCTTTGCAAAATGTTTTGAGACCCTGGACAACTACGAGCAAAAGGTGCGCTACGATCTTCAGGAATGTGAACGGCACAAACAACTGCTGGTGGAAAGGTGCGTTAAACAGGCGGAACGGATTGCCGCGGAAATAAAAACGATTGACCGTTACGTCAAGGTAGATTACGCCGGGCAGACGGTCAGTGCCGTACAGATCAAGCTGAAAGACTGGGAGCCGGCGAACGCCCCGGTATTGATGGATAGTCACCTGGAGGCTTGCATCCTGAAACTGAAAGAGATGAGCCAGGAACCGGTCGAGAAGTTGGAACGGTACATCCGCAATCAACTATCCTCCCGGCAGCTGTTGGATGTATTAGCTAACCTAAACCAGGGTGTGGTTAAGGTGCTCAAGCCGGACGAACACCCGGTCTCGCCCCGGTATGACCAGTGGGACAACGTGGAGAAGTGGTCCGGGGGTGAACGATTTGCGGGTTATATGGCCATGTTCATGGCCATCTTGAGTTATACCCGCAGCAAGCTGAGTAGTCTGCGCAACCCCCATAAGGTCCTGGTGGCCGACAACCCGTTTGGGGCCGCCTCGTCTGCGCACGTGCTTAATCTGGTTTTTCAGATTGCCGCTAATAATAATATCCAGATGCTCTGCCTGACGGCCCTGACTGAGGAAACAATCTTCAGTTACTTCCCGGTTGTTTACAGCCTGAAGCTGCGTCAGTTCATGGGCAAAGACTATATCCAGTCCCAAATGGAAAAAGGCTTTTACCAGATTGATCCTTTGGAAGAAGAACTAATCCGACGCCGCCAAATGACCCTCTTCTAGCCACGGGGACGGTTCTCTTGGCCGGGATTAAATTATCTTATTCGGCTCACGAGCGGAGGGAGATTTTGGCAAAGATAGTGATTATGACCTCTGCATTATTAAAAATGAAGTTAAACATCGGCGCAGGATGGCTCAAAGTCTTTATAAATCACTGTATGGAATCGGTGTACCGGTTGACATAATTGTTGAAACTCCAGAAAGATTTGAAGAATTAAGAGAGAATCCTTTTTTAATCTACCGGGATATCGCCAGGAACGGGAGGGTGGTTTATGAAAAACCAGACTCTCGTACATGATTGGTTAAGAAGGCCTTTATTATCGCTGAAAACGTTATTGTTTGGATCGAAAAGATATTGGCCGCAACCGAATAAAGGAGCAGGTGACGTTGCGTGAACTTTGTCGCTGACTTGCATATCCATTCCCACTATTCCCGGGCAACCAGCCGGGACTGTAACCCGGAGAATCTGCAGCAATGGGCAATTTATAAAGGCATTACTCTTCTGGGCACCGGTGATTTTACCCATCCGGCGTGGCGGGAGGAACTAAGGTCCAAACTAGAGCCGGCAGAGGAAGGGTTTTACCGTCTGCGCCAGGAGTTTTGCCAGCCGGGTCTGGTGGAACCGCCCGGTAGCCCGGCTGTTCGCTTCGTTGTTTCCGGGGAGATTAGCACGATCTATAAAAAAGGGGGGCGGGTGCGCAAAGTCCATCATCTGTTGGTTTTGCCGAGCCTGGAAGCAGCGGATGAACTCAGTCGCCGGCTGGAGGGCATCGGTAATATCCGTTCGGATGGACGGCCGATCCTTGGTTTGGACAGCCGCCATCTCTTAGAAATGGCCTTGGAAGTCTGCCCGGACGTCATCTTTATCCCCGCTCATATCTGGACCCCGCATTTTTCTGTTTTTGGGGCCAATTCCGGTTTTGATACGTTAGAAGAGTGTTTTGAAGACCTGACGGAGTATATATTTGCCGCCGAAACCGGTCTGTCGTCGGATCCGCCGATGAATTGGCGAGTCTCTGCCTTGGATCGGCTGACCCTGGTTTCTAATTCGGATGCCCATTCTCCCCGGAACCTGGCGCGGGAGGCAAATCTTTTTGCGACCGACCTTGCTTATTCGGCCATCCGAGCAGCCCTGCGCGAACGCGACCCCGCTCGCTTTTTAGGCACCCTGGAGTTCTACCCGGAAGAAGGCAAATATCATTATGATGGGCATCGGGCTTGTCAGGTCCGGTGGGAGCCGGCCCAAACCCGGGCCGCAGAAAGAATCTGTCCTTACTGCGGTCGAAAGGTAACGGTCGGGGTTCTTCATCGGGTCGAGGAACTAGCGGACCGGCCGGTGGGGTATCGGCCAGCCAACGTTCCGCCCTTTGAGAGCTTGGTGCCTTTGCCCGAGATTATTGCTGCGGCCTTGGGGGTTGGGGCCCAGAGTAAGAAGGTAGAACAGCATTATTTCTCGATGCTCGCCCAACTGGGGCCGGAGCTGGTGATCCTGCGCGAAACACCCCTGGAACAGGTGGCCGCGGCCGGTGGGGTATTGGTAGCGGAGGCAATCCGGCGGATGCGGGCCGGGGAGGTGGAGACCTTGCCTGGTTTTGACGGGGAATACGGGAAGATAATCCTGCTACGGCCAGAAGAAAGGCAGCAGCTTCTGGGACAGGGTAGTTTGTTTGAGGAGACGCTCCCGAAGGCAGAGGTAAAGGCAAAAACTCGTAAAACAAGGTCTAAGGCGGACAGACATGATAGTGCACAGGTCGGGAGTTCTAAAATCGATGCTAATCAGACTGAGGCTTTAGGACCAGAGACTGCCGGAGCGGCATCCTCTCGAAACGATGCGGAGACCGCAAAATCCATAAATTCTCGTTCTGCAGCTGCGGATACCTCTCGGGAGGGGTTGCTAACTAAGGATGATAAGAGTCTTTCAGTACCTTTAATCGGCTTGGCGAACAATGAGGAAGTATCTGATGTCAGGTTAACCCGTTACGACGGCCGGCCGGTCTTTGGTGAGGCGTGTGAGGAAGCATCTGATGCCAGGTTAACCGCAGTGGGCGAGGCAATGCTGGATTTAGTGGCTGCGGGAGTTGATCCAGAACTAAGTTCCACGTTCACTCCGGCTAACGGTCCCGAAATCCTGGCCAGTCTGAATCCAGAACAGCGGGAGGCTGTGACTGCCGAGGAAGGGCCGGTGATCGTTATCGCCGGTCCAGGTACCGGCAAGACCCGTACCTTGGTCCACCGGATTGCTTATTTGATTAAAGAACGGGAGGTTTCACCCCACCAGATTACCGCCGTAACCTTTACTAATAAAGCCGCCCAAGAGATTCGCCACCGGCTGACAGAAATCCTAGGTGATAGGGCAATAGTTCGGGCTATAACTATTGGGACGTTTCACAGCATCTGCCTGGATTTGCTCCGTACTCAGAGGAATAACGAGGGTTTAGTTGTGCTTGATGCCATAGATGCCCAGGATCTACTTCAGGAGGCCTGGCCGGAGGGCGATAAAAAGAGGGTTAAAGGACTACCCAAGATCCACCGGGAGATTTCCTTTCTCAAAAGCGGTGGGCATACCTTTTCCTCTCCAGCGGTTCCCGTAGAACTGCGTTCCCTTTATCAGGCCTACCAGGAGAGGCTGGCCGAGTACGGTGCCCTCGATTACGACGATATTCTGCTGGAAGCGGTTGATCTATGTGAAACCTGGCGGAAAGCCTCGGATAGTACAGCCACCGAACATGAGGAGTTAACTCGGTTTACCCACCTCCTGGTCGATGAATTTCAGGATGTTAACCCGGTCCAGTATCGGCTGGTTAAAGCCTGGGCCGGGCAAGGAGCTAATACCTTTGTGATTGGTGATCCGGACCAGGCCATTTATGGTTTTCGCGGGGCTGACTACCGGTTTTTCGGGCGGCTGAAGGAAGACTATCCGGCAGCGCGGGTTTGCCGGCTCACCTTAAACTACCGCTCCACCCCGACCATACTGCGGGCCGCCTCGGGAGTGGTGGCTAATAACCCGGAAAACCAGCTTCTCGCGGACGGAGAGCGAGACTTAATAGCCACGCATAATACACGAAAAACAACGGACCATGTTCTTGCTGATGGCGACACTGTGGCCGAGACCCGGGGTAATTATGTAGAGCCATCTAAATTAACCCTTCTTACTGATGGCGACACTGTGGCCGAGACCGCACCGGTAGACAGAGCATCTACCCGGGAAAGCCTTGATGATAAGGCGGCCGAGGAGTCGCTGCCAGCTTCTAAACCAGCCCCACAATTGAGACCGGTCCGCCAACACGACGGCAAAATTCAGCACTGGGAAGTGGCCAGTGAGCTGGCCGAGGGGATTGCTATTGTTCAGGAAATTAACCGTTTGGTCGGAGGAGCGACTATGCTTCAATCCCACGGTCAGGGCGGCGGTTTGTCTGCGCGGAACCGGAAAGCCGGGGAAGAAGAAGCTCGAGGGTTCTCTGATATAGCTGTTCTTTTTCGGACCAGTCGCCAAGGAGAGCAATTGGAGGAGTGTTTCCTGAGGGAAGGAATCCCCTACCGGGTAGTTGGTCGCGAAAGCTTCCTGGCTGAGCGGGAGGTGCGAGAGGTTCTGGCGTTTTGCCGGTGTTTAGTTGACCCAGAAGATGATTTTCACCTGATCCGTTGTCTAGGTTCGACAGTTTTTGGCCTCGGTCGGTCAGGGATATCCCTGGTCCGCGAAAAAGCCCGGCAGATCGGGGGCTCAGCCTGGCAGGCGATCATCGATTTAACAGAAAGTCAGTTCTCGTCCCCATCGGCGGTCATTAACAAGCTAGCCGCCTTGCGCGATTTAATGAATAAATACCGATCCCTGATGATGTCTGAACCACCTGGATCGCTGCTGTCCCGCTGGATTGAGGAGCATCAGCCAAAGATAAAGCGACCGGAATCCCTTTATCGGCTGCAAAGGGTAGCTTCTCGGTTTAACGACTTACCCTCTTTTCTAGCGCAACTCGTTCTGGGTCAGGAAGTCGATCATGAACGTCCGGGAAGCAATGTTCTAACGGCTGAGGTCGTAACCCTGATGACCTTGCATGCTGCCAAAGGGTTGGAGTTTCCGGTGGTTTTCATTACCGGGGTAGAAAAAGGGTTGTTGCCGCTTAAAGAGTGGCGAACTCAAGAAAAGCAGGATAAAGTGCGAAGCGGTAATACAGTCGAGCAGAAGGAAGCGGCACCTTGTAAAGAAGAGCAAAGTAAAGAGGAGCTAGCTCATAATCAGGACCAAGGCCAAGACCAGAACCAGGGCCAGAAGGGGAGGGCAGAAATCAAGCAAGTTGTGACACTAGCCGAGGAGGCCCTAGCCGAAGAACGTCGGTTGTTCTACGTGGGACTGACCCGGGCTAAGGATCAACTGATCCTGGTCACGGCCAAGAACCGGAACCGGCCGGGAAAGAAGGCTTCTACTCAACCGTCCCCTTTCCTTCGGGAGATCCCTCCAGATTGCCTGGAGCACAAAGACTGGGATACCCAGACCTGGCGAAAAAGTGATGGTAGCGAAAATATTAAGCAGCTTAGCTTGTTTTAAGGGGGGAGATCTGCATGGGTCATATCGTTAACGCCAAAGAAGAGGTTTACCGGGCTCTGGCCGAGCGACTGAATCGAAATCCGGTCGGGGTACCCGTAAATGAGGGGTTAATGGAGATCCTGCACCGCCTGTATTCGGAAAGCGAGGCCCTGGTGGGCAGCAAGTTTCCCTTGTTGCCGATGCCCGCCGACAAAATCGCTAGTCTGACCGGGATCAAAACCGAGGAACTGACCGGAATCCTGGATAGGATGGCGGACAAGGGGTTGGTGCTGGAGTTGCCTCGCCGGGAGCGTACTTTCTACATGCTAGCCCCGATGGTGGTTGGTTTCTTTGAATATACCTTTATGCGGGTGCGAGACACGGTGAACATGCGGGAGCTGGCCGAGCTCTTTGAAGCCTACTTTCAGAGTGAAGAGGTAAAAAAGGAGTTTTTCGGCGGAGATACCAAAATGTTTAAGACCCTGGTTTATGAGCGGGTGATCCCAGCGGCGGTAGAGACTGAAGTATTGGACTATGAGCGGGCCTCGCAAATTATTCGCCAGTCTGGTGGCGGGGTCTTGTCGATGTGTTCCTGTCGGCATAAGGCTAGTCACTTAGGTCAGGCCTGTGACGCACCGCTGGAAGTGTGTACCTCCCTGGGTGAGTCTGCGAACTGGCTAGTCCGCCGGGGAATGGGTAAACCGGCCTCAGTGGATGAAATGCTGCGGGTGCTGGATCAGACCGAAAAGCTGGGCTTGGTTCACTTGGGCGATAACGTCCTGAATAAACCTAGCTATATCTGTCACTGCTGCGGTTGCTGCTGTCTGATTATGCGCTCGATTAAGGAATCCGGCGATAAAGCCGTTCATCCGAGTAATTTTCAACCGATATTGAACCAGGATCTTTGTACCGGTTGCGGGATTTGTGCGGAAAGCTGTCCCATTCAAGCCATTGCTCTGGAGGTGGATGGAAGCGGAACGGAAGTACCCTCCGTGAACATTGAACATTGTATCGGTTGTGGCGGATGTGCGTCTGCCTGCCCGACCGAGGCCATGACTATGTCACGCCGTTCAGTTATCCATGTCCCTCCGGTCAACAAGCGAGAGCAGTTTGCTCGCATCAGTCAGGAAAAAGGCAGAGGATAAATTAATTTGTTAGTAAGAAATAAGCCAGGAACTAATCCTGGCTAAAATGTCGTTGACACATATCCCAAACCGGACTAAAATAGTCCTATAAGATAGAAGGTGCTGTGACAGAATGGAAATTATCAGGAGAAATACCGACTATGCGATTCGGGCCCTAGTTCATCTGGCAATTAATCTGGGACAAGTTGTCAGTGCTGGGGAGATCGCGGCTAGTCAGGAAGTACCGATTGACTTTCTGCAAAAAATTTTACAGAAGTTTGTTCGCCAAGGGTTGGTTCAATCCCATCGGGGGATTCAGGGAGGTTTTTCTTTAAGCCGAGACCCTAGTCAAGTAACTGTGTTGGAAATAGTGGAGATCATGCAGGGAAAACTGGTCATGAACCGTTGTTTTTTGGGGAAGGATGGCTGTCCGCGCGCCCCTAAGTGCGCTCTCAAGCAGAACTGGTTGGACCTTGAACAACAACTGGTTGATTCACTGGCCGGAATCACGCTGCAGGACCTGGCAAATCAGCTTCAGGGACTTGATTAAAAACACGTTGCAAAATATGATGATTGGCGGGGGGTGGTGAATTATCGGTTGGTAGTGAACCAATTTTAGTGAATAACCAGTTAGTAAATAACCCGTTTACAGTTGTTTATGCTGTTTTCATTAGTGGTTGTGCCCCTTCGGGGCATGGGCGTTAATACAAAAGTAGGTTATTAAGTATCGTGTCGTTGCTATGAATATAACCATTTATTCGTTAATCGTGGTGCGGGCAACGCGTGATAATCATAAGCGAAGCGAAGAATTCTCCTCACTAAATATCGAGGGATAATATTTTGTCGAAAACAAGACTATATTTGTCCATTATTGAGATTAATGCCGGAAATAGGCATAAGAAAACGGTAAGTCATTTCGGTAAAATTCGGTGAATCGTTAACGGCGAATTAATAAAGAAGGAGGATGTAACTATGTTCTGTTACCAGTGTGAACAGACGGCCGGGGGAACTGGCTGTACTAAAGTAGGGGTTTGTGGCAAGAATGAGGATATAGCCAGCTTGCAGGATACCTTGATTATTGCCCTGAAAGGCATCGCAGCTTATGCCTACCACGCCCGGGAACTAGGGGCTTGGGACGAACAGGTAGACGCATTTCTGGCTGAAGGTCTTTTCACCACCCTAACCAACGTGAATTTTAACCTGGATAGCCACATTGACTTGCTGCTCAAGGCTGGAGCAGTGAACCTTCGGGCCATGCAAGTTCTGGACAAGGCTAATGTAGATCGCTTTGGCGTTCCAGAACCAACGCCGGTCGCGGTCGGCACCAAAGCAGGCCCGGGCATCCTGGTGACCGGGCATGACTACCTTGATCTCTATGAGTTGCTCAAACAGACTGAAGGAAAAGGGATCAACGTTTATACTCACGGAGAGATGCTGCCGGCACTGGGCTACCCGGAATTGAAAAAATTCCCGCATTTGGTGGGTAACTATGGAACTGCCTGGCAAAACCAACGAAAGGAGTTTGAAGCCTTCTCCGGTGCGATCCTGGGGACCACTAACTGTGTGCTGATTCCTAAAGACTCCTACCGGGAGCGGATGTTCACTTGCGGTATCGCGGATCTGCCCGGTGTCCTGCACATCAAAGACCGTGACTTTACGCCGGTGATTGAGAAAGCCCTAGCTTTGCCGCCGCTGCCGGAAGAACCCGGACCAAGGACCGTCACCGGTTTCCACCAGCAAGTCGTACTGGGTTTGGCCGACAAAATAATCGCTGCCATTAAAGCCGGTAAGATTCGGCATTTCTTCCTGGTTGGTGGTTGTGACGGGGCGAAATCAGGCCGGAATTATTACACTGATTTCGTTAAGCAGATACCTCAGGACTGCGTGGTCCTCACGCTGGGCTGTGGCAAGTATCGCTTTAACTATCTTGACCTGGGTGAGATCGACGGAATTCCACGGCTCATCGATCTGGGGCAGTGCAACAATGCCTACTCCGCGATTCGGATCGCCGGTGCCCTGGCCGAGGCCTTTGACTGTACCGTCAATGACTTGCCGCTAAGCTTGGTGATTTCCTGGTTTGAACAAAAAGCGGTCTCGATCCTGCTGACCTTGCTGCACCTGGGGATTAAAAACATTCGGCTTGGTCCCAGCCTGCCAGCTTTCATTACGCCGAATGTGCTCAAAGTCCTGCAGGAAAACTATAACCTCCAGCCCATTACGACTCCGGCGGAGGACTTAAAAGCTATTCTAGGATAAGTTCAGGTTCACAGAAGTCTGTTGCTTTCATTTCGTTAATTCAAAATAGTTTTTAGTATCGTGTCATTCTGAGCGAAGCGAAGAAACCTTCCCACGTTGAGAAGTAAGATCTTTCGCTAACGCTCAGGATGACATATGTTTACTATTTTCATAGGTGGTTATGTCCTGAAGGCATGGGTAGTTAGTAAAGCAATATTTATGTTAAAATAGATATGTTTTTACTGTGGTGTAGTTATTAGAGAAGCCGGTGTGTTGTTATTCCTAAAAATATTCAAACCACCGGCTTGTCCTTAATCTAAATTGCCGGATAGAGTCGGCTTTGAAACAGCTAAACTGCTTAGCTTCTTTTCCGCAAGACTTATACTGATTTATGTGTTGATCGTGGTTTTTCTTTCTGATGCTGCTTAGCCGCATATAAGGCACTGTTTCGAAAAAGCGTTATTAACTTTGAAGGACTCTGGATACTATGATTAAGGAAATTAAGGGGTGGTTATGTTGCAGTGGACCGAGGAGGCCTTGCAGGAAATTGAAAAGGTGCCCTTTTTTGTGCGGAAGATGGCTAGAAAAGCGGTTGAAAGCGAGGTTACCAAGGCCGGGAGAACTGAGATCACTGTAGAAGATGTTCGGACCGCTCGGGAGAAGTACATTAAATTTGCCGAATCAGAACGCAGTTCAAGTAAGAAATCCACCAAAATTGCGGTTGTCCGTTGTGAAACGGTTTCCGAGGTCTGCCCGGGGGTTGCCTGTTTTAAAGCCTTTAACCAGCGAAAACTGGCTTTTAAAGAATACGGTCCGAATACCGAAATGATTGGTTTTTTCACCTGTGGTGGCTGCTCCGGACGCCGGGTTTCCCGATTAGTCGAAAAGCTGGTTAAACATGGGCTGGATGTCGTCCACCTTTCGTCATGCATGCTGTTAGATGGGGATTACCCTAGCTGCCCGCACCGGGATCAGATTAAACAAAGCATTGAAAAAAAAGGAATAAAGGTGGTCGAAGGAACACACCATTGATTTGAGGCTCAGGGGGAGTCTGATGATCCAGAGAAAATTAAGGGCGTCAGCTTCTTGTCTTGTAATAGCGTAAGCAGTTATTAGGCAATGAATCCTTGAAACAGGAATTCTTTGGGTTTTTGTCTATGAAGAAAGGAATGGAGCAGATACTCGGTGTCAAGAGTGATGGTTTTTGCGCCCCATCCCGATGATGATTTGATCGGTTGCGGGGGTAGCATAGTTAAGCACCTTCAATGCGGGAATACAGTTACGGTTGTTTATCTGACTTCCGGGGAGTCAGGTAGTTTAAAGTACAGCAAAACAGAACTGGCTCAAATTCGTGAAGCCGAAGCAGTCCGCGCCGCCACGCTACTCGGCCTCACGGACATAATATTTCTGCGAAACCCTGACGGCTACCTGGAATTTAACCGGGATAACCTGATCCGGATCACCGGTCTAATCAGAGATAAACAACCGAACATTGTCTATTTACCCCACAACCAGGATTTGCACAAGGACCACCTCCGAACCAATGAACTGGTGCTTGAAGCTTGCAATCGGGCAGTCGGTCCCTGGTTTCAGGAGTGTACCGGTGAGCCCTGGTCTGTGGATACTATCCTAGGTTATGAAGTCTGGACGCCGTTAATCAATGTTTCTTACGTTGAAGACATTACTCCTTACCTGGAACAAAAAATTGCCGCCCTGCGTTTGCATGAATCCCAACTTCAAGATATCCAATACGACGAAGCGGTTCGGAGCTTAAACCGGTATCGAGGGATCATGACTGGTAAGGGCCAGTATTGTGAGTGCTTCCAGATTCTTAAAGTGAGTGAATTATATGGATAAGAATAAGTTGCTGATGATCACACCCTTCTCCAAGAGCCAGCGGGGCAACAGTCTGACGGTCGCCAGGCTTCGTCATGGCTTACAGGGGAGGGGTTTTTTAGTGGAGGTATTATCTTTGGAGGAATCAGCTTGGCAAAGGTCATTAACCGCTATGACCCGGGAAAAACAGTACGTTTTGATCCACGGTTTTCATGGCTACTATTTTGGGCAGGTGTTGGCAAAAGTACCTGAGATAAAACAATTTCCTCTAATCTTAACTGCTACCGGCACTGACCTGAATTACTACTTGAACTTAACCGGAACAGAGGTTAACCTGGTTTATCATGCCTTCCGGGCGGCTAATAAAATCGTCGTCTTTAATGAAGAATTTAACGAAATGCTTCGGAGCTTAGACTCAGATCTAGCTGCTAAGCTAATTACCATCCCTCAAGGAGTGTGTCTGCCGGGTGATAAATCTGGCAACTTAAGCCGGAATAAATCCAGCCAACGCTGGGATCTGCGATTGACTGAGGAAAATATTGTGTTTGTCATGCCCAGCGGTCTAAGAAAAATAAAAAACATTGAATTGGCGATCAATGCTTTAGAGAAAGTCCATGCAGATTTCCCTCAAATTCGGTTAGTGTTGCTGGGGGCAGTAATCGAGGCAGACTACTATGGCAGCCTGCTAAAACGAATCAAGGAACTTGAATGGGTCAGTTATCTTGGTGAAGTTCCCCATGATGAAGTCAGAAGTATCCTGTCATTGGGGGACATTGTCTTGAATACCTCTGATTCTGAGGGCCAGCCTCAGGGTGCCCTGGAGGCGATGAGTCTGGGCCTGCCGGCCATCCTGTCAGCGGTCCCCGGCAACTTGAATCTGATAGAAGCGGGAGTAGAGGGTTTTTACATCCGGACTGAAAAAGAGTTAATTGAGGCAGCCAAGACCCTAATCAACAATCCTAGTTTAAGGAAACAAATGGGTGCAGCGGCCAGGAGGCTGGTTGAGGCCAGGTTTAGCGTCAAAAAGGAGTTGGCTGCCTACAGCGAGCTATACCACCAACTTCTAGCGTATAGGCCAAAGCAGTGAAGAATCTTGACGGTATCCTGTTCATACTCTGTTAGTGTCGCCACGCGGCCTCGGGGCTACTTTGTGTATTCATTTTCTGATGGTGCTGTTAGCGGCATGGGGGTCTATTTTACCCTAGTTACTGCCGTTTTTTTCTTATTTAGATAGTAGCCGATAGCAAGGACCAGGATTAACGTGATGACCGGGACGATAATCTCGAAGAAGGGAATGAAGCAGCCTGCCTCACGTAAAATAATTGGATCTTCGGCGATCATCCGGCCGCCAGTCCAGGCTAATACTCCGCCCCCAAGGTAAATGATAAATGGAAAACTTTCCATCAACCGCAGAATAAAGGTACTTCCCCACACAATTATCGGAATGCTAATTGCCAGCCCAAACATAACCATTAGTATGCTGCCGCGGGCTGCTCCCGCTATCGCGATGACATTATCAATCCCCATAAAGAGATCAGCCAAAATGATAATTCTAATGGCATCTAGGATATTCTTACCGGATTTTATTCCGCCGGCTTTGTCGGTCCCGTCTTGATTATCGTTTAACAACAGCTTAAACGCAATCCAGACTAGCATTAATCCCCCGATAAATTGTAATAACGGTATGTTTAACAGATAGAGGGCTGCAGCGGTTAAGGAAACTCGGACTCCTACTGCCCCTACTGTTCCCCAGATAATGGCGGTCTTTCGTTGTTCCGGTGGAAGCGATTTAGCCGCCAGGGCAATGACTATCGCATTATCGCCTCCTAATACCAGGTCTATCACGACAATGCTAAACAGGGCAACAATTGTTTCGGTACCAGTCAAAATAAACAACTCCTATTTGTTGCTTGCGTTATAACTTGGTTCCAACCCCTTCTTAACGTCGTTCCGGCTTCTCTCTAGATTATATTCATAATGCTATTCAACAGTCCAAGATAAACCTTCAAGCTCGTGCAGCATTCTCTTGTATTGACGCCTTTAATAGTCTAGGATACTATCATCTATAAGATTTTGTTTCGGGAGGTAGAATGTGTTTAACGATATGTTAACAGATGCGTATCATTTTAAGGTGTGCCATGACGAGGTTAAACCCTGGGAGGCAAGCCAAATAACCTGCTTTAATCAAGATAATCAAGAAATTGGCAGGCTACAATTCACTGGACCTGAATACGATTACTGTGTACGGATTGAAGATTTATATGTCAAGCCTGATTGTAGACGCCAAGGTGTTGGTAGCGCGATGCTTAATTATTTAATCAAGCGAAACCCAGCGGTTCCGATTTTTGTGAATATAGTACCTGTTTATCGAGGTGTAGATCTGAATGGATTAATTGAATTCTACACGGTTAACGGTTTTTATGTGAAAAGAACGTCGACTATTCAGGCTGAAGGATATTTTAATTTTGGGGATTGATGAAAGATGATTCATTTAATCACAGTATATCCTCCAGAAGACCTCTTTCTTGAGGATGTACTTAAACAGGCCGGAATTTCCGTCATCAAGATTAGGGAAGCCATTGGGACTGTCCATGGTATAAGTATTGGTCCTCTAGCCGAGATAAAATTGTATGTTCCAAAAGCACAAGAGCAAGCAGCTAATGAGATTATCAGAGATATAGAAAAATTTTCGATATGCAATAATAACGAAAGCGATTAAAACAAAATCCAAAAATGGGAGGCAGTAAATATGTGGTTAGCCGAGGAAATGATTAAATTTTTTGATTTTCCTCCTTTACAAGGCACAGACAACCAAGTCGCCGTGGCAGAAAAAATACGAGTCAGGATCTTGCTTGATTTGATTGATGAAATAGCTCGGCGGCACCAAAATTCGGTAAGTAAATTTGGTGATGAACTTTACCAAAAAATTTTTCAGTTAATTCAGGAGAATTCGATACCAGAAAGCAATGTTTTCTGGGAGATTAGTCGACAAGATTGGGCAATTTGGTGGATCGAAAATCGATTTAGCACAGTTGCAGACTTCCTGGGGCATATATAAAACAGACAAACATTATGTTTGGAAATTACCGATCAGTTTTCAATCTGTAAAACTTCGGATTCAATCTGTTTTCTCGCTTCCAGCCCCGGTAATTTCAGGATGGACCGGTCGTTGCTCCCGGTCCAAATTCACCGGAAGCTCTGCTGTCGAATTTTGTTGTTCTTTAGGATTTTATATTTCTTGCCTTTTATCTTTCCCGCATGTTATTATAGGGTCAACCTGATAGATTATTTTGAAAATGAAGTACAAATCTTTAAACTCGTTTTATTCTTACTAATAGTTGGCAATAGCCAATTTTTGCATTAGTACATCAGCCCACTTTTTATTAAAGCATTTTTAATATTAACACTATTGAGTTTAAAAAAAATCATCGTAATTTTTTGAATAATAAGAGGAATTAGAAAGAATGCGTCGAATATATATTTATAAATAGAAGGGTACTTAGCTTTAACCACTAAGACGTTATCTAAATGCCAATAATCATTCAAGTAGTGGAAGCTTTAAAAGAATAGGAAAGGAGGTGGGAGCCGGGGCCCCGACCCTTAAGGATTCGACAATCGTACCGTTATGGAATCTGGTGATTAATTCTGCATCATAACATTTTAAGTTAATACGAAACTCTCAACTCCTCATTGGCCAGTGTGTAGGAATTCATCGGGGGTCCCTTCAAACAAATAACAAACAAAAAAGGGGGTGGATAAATGGAGAGAGCTTCTCCCGGGTAATCTGCTAGGGAACTGGCAGATTGGTAACCATTTTTATTTTTATTGCATTATGATTTTTATTGTGTGAATCTTTTGTTTCTTCTAAATCAAATGATTAATCCTTTAAATATTTAGAAGGGGGTTATGATATGTCAGATCATGAACACGTATTTGCGAATCCAGCCCCGGCGGGGTTGATTGCCCTGGCGATGGCGTGCTGGACTTTCTGGGCGATGTATACTGGACGGGTAACTGGTGATGCGGCACCGGTTCTGGCTTGCTGGATGGTTGGCGGCGGCCTGGTCCAATATGTGGTAGGGATGTTTGAATTAAGAAACGGTGTTCAGTTAGGTGGTAACGTGTTCTTGTTCTTTGGTGCTTTCTTTATGTTTGTTACCGCTTTGAGTCTGATGACCAAGTATTTGCTGGCTAAAAATGGTATGCCAATGGACGCAAGAATCGAAGGTTATGCCTGGATGGCTTGTGCAATCGGTTTAATCGGATTTACCCCAGCATACCTTAAGGGTCCCAAATTGATGTTCCTCTTGGTTGTCATCGTGGATATTTGTCTAGTTTTCATTGCTTTAATAGATATGGCTGCGGTTCCGAAAGCAGTCTATGCTCCTCCTGTTGGCTGGATGCTCTTCTTAGTCGGAGTTATGGGTCTATACCTGTCAACGGCAGTGATGCTTAATACAGCTTTTGGCAAGTCTGTATTACCGACTACCACTCCGTTTATCACTGGCTAAGAAGATTGGTGCTTAAGCCTATTAATGTCAGTGGGCTATTATCCTTGCGATTTGTGAAAATTATCTGTCTTTTGAATTACCATTAAATTAACTAATTATGAATAGTTGATTAAACACGGGGATAGGACTTCGTAAACTACGAAAGTTCTATCCCTGAGTTTTTTATTTGATTCTTACACAGCTAAAGATTTGACGGGTTTTTTCCGATATTAGTATTAATCAGCAAATTTAGAAAATGGGGGCGGTCAGGAGTGAAAATTGACAGTTCAATTATTTCGATGACCAGTCAGCAAAGCGTTTATCAAGAATACAACAAACGCGAGACCCTAAGAGTCTGGACGGCTCCCGGTCAGCCGAATTTGGCGAAGCAGGGATCAAGCTTGCAACCAGTGGCGGCTAATTATACCTTGGAATTATCGCCGGAGGCCTTAGAGGCATTGCAGCAAAATTCGGAAGAGATTGAGATCGATATCGAAGCCGAATTACCGGAAAAAGACAAACAAAGGATTATGGTATTGCAGAAAATGCTGAGTTTACTTACCGGGAAGGAATTTAAGTTTGTTCTGCCGAAGAAAATTAGAATTAACCCTAACTCGGCTACTTTAAAATTGGGAGTCAGACAAATCAGCGGGAATGGACCGCAGCGGTTGGGATGGGGACTGGAGTATACTCGGTATGAATCTTACCGAGAAAGTGAACGACTGTCTTTTAATGCTTCAGGGATTATTAAGACTGCTGACGGCCGAGAGATTGTTTTTACCACTGAGTTGAACATGAGCCGGCAATTCGTGCAGGAAAACAATATTGCGATACGGGCTGGCGATGCTCCTTTAACTGATCCCTTGATTATTAACTATAAAGGGGCCGCGGCTGAACTGACTACAACCAAATTTAGTTTTGATTTAGATACAGATGGCCTAATGGATCAGATTTCTTTTGTCAAAGGAGGCAGTGGCTTCTTGGCCCTGGATCGAAATGGCGACGGTGTGATCAATAATGGCAGTGAATTGTTCGGCCCGAAAACCGGTAATGGGTTTGCAGAATTAGGTCAATATGACGTTGACGGTAACGGTTGGATAGACGAATCTGATCCGATCTACCAGCAGTTATGCATTTGGACCAAGGATGCCGAGGGAAAAGATTGTCTGTTGGCCCTAGGCCAAGTAGGGGTAGGGGCCATTTATCTGGGTCATCTGGCGGCCGGTTTTAGCTACAAAGACGAAGACAATCAATTGTTGGGGGTAGCGCGAAAGGCCGGCATCTTTGTCCGTGAAAACGGCACAGTCGGAACAGTGCAGCAGGTCGATTTGGCGATATAGGCGAGAGAATGAGTAGGTTTTATTTTGTTTATTAACTTAAGGTCGATAGGGGTAACTTTTCAGGATTTTTTCGGGATAATGTCTATTAGAAGTAGTGTGGTTTAGACCGAGATAAATATATTATGTTATGCAATTATACGATATGAACATATTATGGTATTTTAATGGAATTATAAGCTTTCAGAGTTTTTTTTGAGTCAGGGGCAGAGGTTATGGATTTAAGGATACATCAGCAGTTTGGACAAATAGGACTTAATATTAAGAAACCATTTCTCAACCTGGAAATAAGGCCTCAACGTTTTGAAGTCAAGACTAGCTTGCCGAAAGTATCAATCCACCATGAATTAGTCCCCCTGAAGATCGATCAGCAAGAATTTTTTGCTACCCTGGGTTACCGAAATTTACGACAGATTGCCCAACATTTTTTAAGCATTGCCAAGAGTGCAGTCCTGGAGGGTATAGGACGCAGGGCGGCTGAAGGTGATATGCTGGGGGCAATTGAGAAGAATATTAGTGTAGCCGATATTGCTCGGATGAACGCTGATAGATACGTAGAGTCTAATCTGGTTTTTCCGGGACCTGCGCCAGCCCCAGAGGTTGATGTTCCTCGGGTCCCAGTCAAAGTGGACGTGGAACCGGGCCGGCTTGATGTCAACAATGTAAAAGGAAACGTCAAGGTGAAACTGGATTGGGGGCAAGTAAATGTCTATCTGAAGCAAAAGCCCTACCTACAGTTGGAGTATACCGGTAAAATGATTGATACTGTAGTGTAAGGCCTCTCCCGCCTACGCTTAATAAAAGGCGAAAGCTTCTTGCCTGATCGACCATAGTCGCATGAGTCCTGCGCAATCTCGGCCGGCGTGAGTTCGGACACTCTTTGTCGTGGGGCTTTAATTATTTCTTGCCGAGATTATTTGTCTGAGTTTAAAGGTTCGTTACTTTGATGAAGAGAGAGAGACAGGCCTAAGATTATAAAGTAGATCTCTGACGCTATCAGTCTAATGATTTATGAGTATACTTTAACGGAAAATAATGTTAATATATTTAAAGGTAAGTTTAAATATAAGACTACTCTAAGAAATGGGAAAGGGGACCGGTTCAATGTCAGAAGACCGTTTAACTCATATCGAATTAATGCTGACTGAATTAATTCGAATAACGGGCAATACAAACAGTATTGTTGAGGAGTTGCGTCTTCGAGTTGATAATATTGAAACTGCTTTTCTTGAACTGAATTCAGATGTAAGCACCTTGAAATCTGATGTGGCAACCCTTAAGTCAGATGTAGCAATCTTGAAATCTGATGTGACTGCCCTTAAATCGGATGTGGCAACGTTGAAATCAGACGTAGCTGTCTTAAAATCAGATGTGGCCACCCTAAAGTCTGACGTAGCGGAGCTTAAGGCTGGCCAAAAACGAATTGAAGCAGATATAGAAACTATCAAAGAAAATCATCTATCTCTTTTTGAAATGTTTGGAGAACACGATGTTGCGATTAGAAACCTGCGTCGTCGGATAGTATAAGAACATTATAAGATAAATTGAGTGAATGTCTTACTAAATCGCTAGGTTTATCCATATTTTTTAATTTAGCAGGTCATTCCTTGCGGCAGTTTTTCTTATGGATTCAGCTTAACAGCGGTCATAACCCTGAAGAAACCAGGCTATTCTGTTGAAATAATGAAAAAGGATTCCTGTTGAAAAGGGAATCTTTTTTATTTGTGACGGAAATAAAATTAGAGATTAGAGTGATTCGATAAATGGGATTTAACCCAAACACCATTTTTCAAACAAATTAGATTAAAGAAGCAAGCAAACGCTTTCGATGATTTTATTGAGAATTAAAAAGTTTAGAGATAAGGGTCTGAGAGGTGGAACGGTGAACAAGATTAACCTTAATAATCAGTATAATCAGTCTGTCAATAATAAACATACCCTGGATGGTCAACCAGCGGAAATAAAAAATGGAGAAACCTATTTATGCACCGTGAAAGAAAAAAAACCAGGCAACGAGGCGATCATAAAAATCAAAGGGAAAGAATTGACAGCGAAGTTTGAGAGTGCGATCCCGCGGAATGACCGTTTTATGGTCGAGGTTGTCGGGGTTGAGGGGGATAAATTAAGGGTTAAAGCTATTTCACCCAATCAGGCGAGGTCCCAAGCAAACATCGACACCTCAAAAACGGCGCGGGATTTTGGTGGTGGCTCTCTTTTTTCTTCCGCTGCCTTAAAGGAAGCAACTGCGATCCTGGCCAAATACAACGTTTCACCTAATCCAACAGAGATAAATTGTGTCAAATCATTTCTGAGGCAGGGAACGGGCAGCCTTGAAGATAAACTAGATACCATTAGGGCTTTAGCCAGTAAAGGTTTGGAAATAAGCCCCCAAAACTTGCGGGCCGTTCATGAGGCTTTACATGGCCAGCCATTTAGTGATGTGCTGCAAGACCTGGCTAAGGACCTGTCGATTGAGTTAAAAGATATACTTAGCCAAACTACCCCGGGATCCAGCCCATCGTCCTTTCAGCCAGGGGCGGCTGACCTGCGCCTTATTCAGCAGGTAGAGAAAGCGATCCGGCAATTGATAGAGCAGCTCACCAGCAATCCCCAGGTTGGTGAGCAGACAGAACAAGCAATCAAGCAACTAGTTGAACAGGTAATTAATAATTCACAGGCCAGTGAGCAAATTGAAAAGGCGATTAGGCTGCTAGTGGAACAGTTAACCACCTCGCGTCCCGGTGAGCTAGAAAACGCCATCAAACAGTTGGTTGAACAGATGGGCCACCTTCAAACCAGTCAACAAGCCGAACAAGTTTCTAATCAGCGGGTTGGAGAGGCGGTTAATGCGCCACAATCCGGCGAGTCGCCAGAAAAAGCAACCAGACCACATATTGAACAAGTAACTAGTTCTTCTGCACAATCAACAGATAAGGATTACGCTCATAACCTTAAGCACTCCCATAAGCCCAGCTCAGAGTCTAGTTTCCTCACTAATATTAACCCGGAAAGCGGAATTAATACTGACCAGACTGACTTAAACGAATTATGGCAAGCCAGCCCAATTGGCAAAGATTATTTGATTACCGAAATTACTAAAAAGCTGAGTCAAGTGGCCAAATCCTTTACCGACTTGCGCCGGGAAGTGGTTAGAAATTTAGAGAACATAAACCGAATCATTCATGCATCGCGAACTAATGCTTACCCCCAGGTAAAACCTTTGCTGGAATCGACGATTGATCTTTTGGATCGGGCTATCCTGAAAAGCGACCTTACCCTTTATACTGATCTGCAGACTGAAAAGCACCTAATGGTGGCCAGCAGCCGATTAGCCGAAGCGAGAAAATTATTAGCCCAGGGTTCCGCCAGTCAGGCCGCCGCGATCGTGGAGGAAGTAAAACAGAAGCTAGAGGTCTTGAACTGGCGGCCGGTCATTAACCGGGCTATCCATACCCTGCCGAAAGACGGCTTTAATCTGCATCAGTTGAACTCGTATTCTGAAGATATTTGGCAACTAAGACAGGCTGCCGCTAAAATCCTGGCCCCTGATCACGGGGCACGTAATCTTTTTGAAACGCTCCGGGCTCTGGGCTTGAATCATGATTCAGAAGTCGGTCAGGCTTTAACCGCCGGGCAATCAGGCCGGGATCAGCCAGAACTGCGAGAGAATTTGAAAGCGGTCCTGCTTAAACTATCGGGGAATCAGCTGGAATTCAATTTAAACCAGGCCGCGCATCAAAAAATGGCCCACATATTGGACAATTTGACCGGGCAGCAATTGCTCAGCAAATTTGAAAGCAGTACTGAACTGCAGAGCATGTTCTTTAACCTGGCGGTTAATGTGGGGGGAGATTTGGCGAGTGTAAAAGTATTTATTAATTCGCGTAAGGAAAGGCAAAAAATTGACTGGGCCAATTGCAATATTTATTTCTTAATCAAAACGAAAGAATTGGGCGAAACCGGTATCCAGCTTACCGCGGTTGACAGCAACTTAACCCTTACCTTAAAAAATGACCGGTCGGATTTTGTTAAGCACACCGAGAGATTGGTTGATAAGTATACCTCAAAGCTGCAAGAGGTTGGCTATAACGTTGTGGGGGTGAATTTTGCTCGGCTGAATGAGCCACCCCAAGAACCTCAGTTTTCTGCGAACACTGGTCCCAGCAGCAGTAATCCGGCCAACAACCTGAGTAGTAAGGGGGCCAATCTAATGAAAGGGTTTGATTTTAAAGCATGATCTACAAATGGTTCGGAAATCCCCGCCAAAAGCCAGGCAATCAGACAAGAGCCGTGGCGATCCATTTCGAAGAAGGTAAAAATCAAGCCCCGCAAGTAATTGCCCAGGGTAAGGGGGCTATTGCCAACAGAATCATTGAACTGGCGCAAAAAAATGGCATCCCCCTGCAGGAAGATCCCTTGCTGGTCGAAAACCTGCTGGATATGGATTTAGGGGATAATATCCCGCCCCAGCTCTATCTGGCGATTGCGGATATCCTGCTCATGATCTCCGAATTGGAAAACAGTGTGAGAGAATAGGAGGAAGGGGCCGGTTGGGTGCCTGGATGGGCAACGGGAAATACCTTTAAAGAGAACCCGGTGAATTAACGATAATAATACTAATAATCAGATGTTATTTCTGTTGGAGGGGGATAAATGGGTTTAACCGAGGAGGTATTATACACAAAATCTTCTCAGGAACTGACCAGTATTTTATACCAGGGCTGCCTGAAAAAACTGGAATTAGCCATTAAAGCAATTGAAGATAAGGATTACCTCAGAGCAAATTATATCCTGCAACGGGTAAATGACATCTTATACCGTCTCGGAGCAGGCTTAAACTATGATGCGGGGGTTATTGCTTATCAATTGGAGGCTCTCTATAACTATATGGCGGATAAGGTTATAGAAGCAAATTTAAAGAAGAGCATTCTGCCGCTTAAAGAAGTGCTGGTTATTTTGAACATCATTGCTGATGCCTGGAAGGCTGCCTGCGAGAAGAACCCCACCGTTCCGGCTTCCCAGTTTCAAAAATTAAGGCAATCCTATGAATCGAGATTTTGTGCCTTACGATAAACCAGGTTTTGACTTAACCGAATAAGAATAATTACTAGACAATAATTACTAGACAAGGAGGAACAGAATGCGAATAAACCATAATATTGCTGCCTTGAACGCTTACCGGCAGTTATCGCAAAACCAACTCAATGTTTCTAAACATTTGGAAAAGTTATCTTCTGGCTTAAGAATCAACCGGGCAGCTGATGACGCAGCAGGTCTGGCGATTTCGGAGAAAATGCGGTCCCAGATAAGAGGCTTAAGCCAGGCCAGTAGAAATGCGCTAGACGCGGTCTCGCTTATTCAGACCGCTGAAGCGGCCTTGTCTTCCGTACATAGCATGCTGCAAAGAATGCGCGAATTAGCGGTCCAAGCAGCTAATGATACCAATACTGAAGACGATCGCAATGCTATTCAAGAAGAGGTTAATCAATTAACCTCGGAGATCAACCGCATTGGCAACACGACTGAATTTAACACCAGGAAGCTATTAATGGGCGGCGAGGGGGCCGTAACCCATAACGCAGAAATTGGGCAAACACAGCTAACGGGTGGGACTAATAAAATAGAGTATGATATGGTAGTATCAGTATCAGATGTTAATATGGGCGATAGTGGTGTCCCAGCAAGTGCAAAAATAACTTTCAATGGCGTTCCGGATGAAGGAGCCACCATAAAAATCGGTGATAAGGTGATCGGTTTCTGGGACAGCAGCAGTGGGGCTTTTGCCAATGAAGCAGCGGCGAGATCAAGATTGGGAGCAGATTTCGTAGTGGATATTAACGGACATAGCTAATGAAGCGGCAGTAGGAGATGCCATTGCCGGTCTTGATGTGGTGATTGATGATTGGGTTATTACAAATTCTGGGGCCGTTGTAACTGTTGAAGCAGCAGCTTCCGGAGCGCAAGATAAGCAGTTTGTCGGAGTAGGCTCGCTTGCCACTGGTAGTGATAGTGGTCTCAGTCTCAGTATTTCTATTGAAGGGGCCTATCATGATTATACGGTTGAGTTCGACGTTAGTGGCACTAATCCTGATAAGGTTGTAGTTGACCACGAAAATGGCACAATAACTGTGCAGGTGGACTCATCCGGTTCTCCAACAGTAGCTAGCATTCAGCAGCTTATGGCCGATGAACTTGGAGTTAACGTTACCCTTGAGTATACGGGAGCCGTTTCCGATTTAGGTGGAAAATCTGTTAACTTAAGTGCCGACGTAACAACAGCCACCGACGCTACTGGCTCTATTTCCTTTACGGGCGTGCCAACAGATGGAGCGACTTTCACGATTGGGGAAAAAACAGTTCTCGCTTATAATAGTGCAAAGGAAAAGTATATCGGTAAAACTGAGGCAGAAATCATCGCCACCTTAGCACCCGAGCTGGATGTAGCTAATGTCATATTATTTGATGTCAAGGATCTAGAAGCGGAAAAAGAATTAGACCCGGCAGCCGATCCGGCAGCGATAGCAAAGGAAGTGGCAGACGGCGTTTGCCAGCTTAGGCTCAGACATTACTGGTGTTACTCTGGCAGTAGATGATCCACCTGATCCAACCAAAGTTATTATCACCGCGGCCACGCCGGGCTTTGCCGGCAACAACATTGCAACTGCAATTGGCGAGGACGTACCGGATGGGATCAACATGACAATGCAGATTGGCGCGAACGAGGGGCAAAATTTTGTGGTTAACCTACAGGATATGCGAGCGGCAGCTTTGGGAATTACTGGTACTGGAAAGGGATTTTCTGAGACTAATAACGTAACCGATGGAACAACGGAGATACTTATTGAGAAAGCCTTAAGCTTCTTAACTGCTGAAGATGCGGGAAATGCCATTACTGTTCTGGATAAGGCCATTAGCATAGTATCTTACCAACGTTCTAAACTGGGTGCCTTTCAAAACCGGCTGGAACACACCATTGACAATCTTTCCACCACAACTGAAAACCTGACAGCAGCCGAATCCCGGGTGCGTGACGCAGATATGGCCTTGGAAATGACCGAATTTACCAAGAATAACATCCTCAATCAGGCTGCTACCGCTATGTTAGCCCAGGCTAACCAGCTACCACAGGGCGTATTGCAGTTGCTTGGGGGCTAGACAGTAGTTGTTAGATTTGACGCTCATTAAAAATAGTTTAAATAATAGTATTAGCTGACAAACGTTAATGCTTAATGGGACGCAGTAATGTGAAATAATGATGAATATTTTTGAACGTGTGACTTTCTGATTGGGAAAACAAGATGAAATAATGGAGAAAACTGATGAGCGAAATCAGTCGTGTGGAGCGGGCTGGTCTGACTAGACCAGCCGCTAAATCCGAAGTCTCGGGGGAAAAGCTGTCCTTCACCGAAATCCTCGCCGAACGTCGGGGGACCTTAAACATCGAAAAACTGAAGAAAACCTTAAAAGACATTGAAAAACAGGGAAAAGTCCTGGCAAATACCTGTACCGCTGAAGATCTAATGAAGTACAAGAAGATGATCAAGGATTTTTTTGATGAGGTGCTTAAACACAGCCTCAAGGTGGAACAAAGAACCGGTTTTCGTCGGATGAAGATTTATAAAACCATTGAGATCGTCGACCAGAAACTGCTTGACCTATCCGATGCCATTCTTAAGGAGCAGGAGAAGGGCTTAAACATCCTGGCCCGAATCGGGCAGATCCAGGGGATGCTGGTGGATATCCTGGCTTAGTTTTTAGCGGGCTTTTTTCGGCTTTTCTCTATTTTTAGAAACAAGAATAAAAAGACAAAATAAGATACGACAGCAATTAATGTGGCATTTATCGCACTTCCGAGCAGATAAGCACTGCCGACATTGGCGAAAAAGTCTAGCACTTGGTCAAAAAAAGAGAGGTCATAAACAATATCGTACTGTTGCGCCGGGGCTGGGCCAGTGTTCAGGAAGATCGCCCCGGTCTTATAGTTCAGCACATACAAAAAGGGAGATACATAGGCTAGCAAGATAGCTGGGATAGACGTAGCCACAATGTTTAACCTGAAAAACTTCGCCAACACAATCCCCAAAGGTAGATTTAGACCAGGCAAGGGCAATAGAGCTAACCCAAATCCCAGGGAAACACTTTTCGCCAATTTATATGGTGATCCTTTAATGGATAATAGCTTTTAAATAAATCTTTTTTTAATAAATTTTTAATTTCGGTGCTAGTTCCAGATGTAGAGGCATACTCTTCCAAGATTATTATCACCACTTTATCTAAGTTCAAAAGACCCCTGCTTCTATAAGTGGGGGTTACCTTGTTTAAACGATGTTCAGCAAAGCTGGAGAGTTCACTAGTGTGATTAGTGAAGGATCACCTTTGGTCTTTTATAAGACATCAAATAAGATAACCCAGGAGGGTTATTGAAACCATCCGGGCATTTTTCTCAAACTAACATTCTCAACTAACATAATTAGACCAATACGACAACTGCTTAAGACAAAAGGATAGTTTTGTTAACAGGCAAGCTTATACCTTCACTAAAACTAGAAAATACCTAGAAAATACCTAGAACTTTGCTATCTCTTGTTCAACCCATTGCTGAATATCCGGATCCTCCCAGGTAGAGCCGTCCAAATACTCTACTCGAGCCAGCCGAACTTTCATTTTGAAGGCATCCATAGTTACATTCCAGACACCGGAGCCGGAGGCCTGGGGTGCTAGTTGTTTCTTTGTTGTAATACGTTTAAGACTACTCTGGCTGTGCGAATCGATTGCCGGCTTACCTTCTTGATCAAATAACAGCAAAGCAAATTCTATCTTTGTAATGAACTTGTCCGTCTTATTGGTGTAATTAATCGGGACATCGTGATATAATGGGGCTTTTTGTACTTGGGCACTATCGATTGTCACAGGTGCATTATCCAGGTTTTCAAATAGAGCTGATTGTTCTGCTTGACCCTGATTGTTTGATCCTTCTTGGCCCCCGGTGTTTCCACACCCAACTAAAAACAGAGCTGAGCCGAGTAGAATCACCATGCCTAATAAGGCCATCCATTTTGGTTTAATAATAATTCCACCTCCATTTAGTAAAGTTGCCTAAAATTGCAATTAACTTTTTTGTTGGTTTATATTTTATCACAATTCTACCAAAGAGTAACCAGGTTGTTATCAGAATTGACTGTAAATATGCTGCCTCGCCAGTAGTCTAATACGGGGGCATGTTTTAGATTAGCATTGGCTGCTCGGTTAGACCTCAACATTGTCGGATTGTTCGATTCCGAACGTTCCGAGCCTTTTAGTCCCGAAATGATCATGTGTCTGGATATCGGGATTATGCTCAGGCGAGGTAAGCGGTTCAGACTCTGGAGTGATCGGCGGAATTTCGGGGATAAATTCCCGGTATATTTCCGGCTGTTGCTCAAGCAAAGCCTCGTTCAGGGGGACGCTAGTATTACTGCTGTTAGTCTTTTTCATCTTTTAATTTGCCTCCTTTAAACCTTGTTCATTTTTTCTTAAGTTAAGAAAATAAGATATCAGTATTACGGTCGTCATTGGGTATGAATATAACCATTATTCGTTTATCGTGGTGCGGGCAACGCATGATAATTCTAAGTGAGGCGGAGGATCCTTCCCACGCTGAGAAGTAAGATCCTTCGCTAACGCTCCAGGATGACATCTGCCCGCTATTCTTTGTGCCTAACGGACATGGGTGTAACTAGCCCTAGTTGTGTCTAGTTTTAGCAGCAAAGCATAAATTCATTAATTTATTGTCGATTTTTCTAATACCTCTTGACATAGGGTGAAAAGGTGTGGTAAATTAGGATTCGCGAAAGTTGGTTCATCTAGACTGGATCTGGCGCGGTAGGCCGACTGCCCGACGGTGTAGACTTGCAGATTATCAGAGATTAGCCAGGAAGATGTGGACGGTCTGGCAAGAACCATATTGTATGCGGGAGTGGCGGAATTGGCAGACGCACCAGACTTAGGATCTGGCGGGAAACCGTGGGGGTTCAAGTCCCTTCTCCCGCACCAAACTTTAATTAATCGTGCGGAAATAGCTCAGTGGTAGAGCATCGCCTTGCCAAGGCGAGGGTCGCGGGTTCGAATCCCGTTTTCCGCTCCATTCGTTAATTCATAATTTTTTATTTGCCTCGGCCGTAATCCTATTGCCGAGGTATAATGTTTTACTTATGTTTCAGATTGGAAATGGCTAAACTAATTGGTAATAGTTAACCGGCCCCCATGTTTTCAGGAATCATGGTCAGGGTTGAGTAGAGCAAGGAGGAGCAAGCATAAATGAAATTTAGTGTGGAGAAGATACAGTCAAATCTGGCTACTCTGGAAATTGAGGTAGAAGAACAAAGAGTTGAAGAAGCTCTCGACCAGTCCTATCGGAAAATTGTCAAGCAGGTTAATATACCCGGTTTTCGAAAAGGCAAGGTACCTCGACCAATACTGGAAGCTCAATTAGGCCGGGGAGTTCTTTATGAGGAAGCCCTTGATATCCTCCTAAATCAAACCTACTCAGAGGCCCTTAAAGAGTCTGCCCTTGAGGCGGTCGGCGAACCCAAGGTCGAAGTTGTTCAGATGGACCGTGACTTGCCCCTGATTTATAAAGTGACGGTTTCCATTAAACCGGAGATTGTTTTGCCTGATTTTAGCGAAATAGAGGTTGAAGACGAGCTTCCCCAGGAGCCAACCGACGAAGATGTCCAAAAGGTTTTGAATAATTATCAGCAGCGAATGGCCCGATTGGAAAACGTTGAATCCGGCACAGTTGAACAAGGACATATTGTCCTGATTGACTTTGCTGGCTATTTGGATGGTGTTCAATTTGAGGGTGGAACCTCTCAAGACTATTCCCTCGAGATTGGCTCGCAGACCTTTATCCCGGGGTTTGAAGACCAGATGGTCGGGATGCAGCTTAACGAAGAGAGGGACATTGAGGTTACTTTCCCGGAAGAGTATCCCCAGCCGGATCTAGCCGGAAAACCCGCCACCTTTAAGGTAAAGGTAAAAGAAATAAAGCAACGTGTCTACCCGGCAATAGACGATGAGTTAGCCAAAGATGTCAGTGAATTTGAAACCCTGGCTGAACTGAAAGAAGAAATTCGGCATAACCTCAGGGAAAAAGCGGAAAAAGACGCCAAACGGGAGATGCGGGAAAAAGTTGTGGAGAAAGTAGTTGCGCCGATTGAAGTAGAGGTGCCGGAGCCCCTGGTTGAGGAACGGTTGAAGGATATGGTTACCAAATTCGCGCAGCAAATCAGCATTCAGGGGACTACGCTAGAACAATATCTGAAGATGACCAATAAGAGTATGAAGGATTTGTTGGAATTTTTACGCCCGCAAGCAGAAACATGGGCGAAGTCTACCCTGGTTTTAGAAGCGATTGCCAAAAAGGAAAACATAACCGTTACTGATCAGGATGTTGAGGACCGCATTACCCGGGCTAGTGAAGAGTTCGGGATGAAACGAGAAGACGTCAGTGAATCAGTGAATGGCGTTTTGGAATCTTTCAAAAAGGAAATACTGCTGGATAAAGTAGTTAATTATCTATTGACTACTGTAAAGATTGTACCGCCAACGGCCGATTTGGTAGCGGAGAATGCTTAAAGTGAGTTATTGGGGTAATTTTTTGTTATTCTTTTCCGTATTATTTTAAGAAGACTTTGGTATTTAAGAACACGGGGGTATTCTTTAAGAAAGCATAAAGTAACGAGGCAACCCCTTTAGGAATATTTTATTTTAAGGAAGGTGGTGTCCTAAACCGTGTCATTTCTTGTTCCAATGGTAGTGGAGCAGACTAACCGGGGAGAAAGGGCTTATGACATTTATTCACGTCTGCTCAAGGACCGGATCATCTTTTTAGGTAGCGCGATTGATGATCATGTGGCAAATTTAGTAATTGCTCAATTACTTTTCCTGGAGGCTGAGGACCCGGACAAGGATATTCATCTTTATATTAATTCTCCTGGTGGGTCGATAACGGCTGGGATGGCGATTTACGACACGATGCAGTACATTCGTCCGGATGTCTCAACTATTTGCGTTGGTTTGGCAGCGAGCATGGGGGCATTTCTCCTGGCGGCCGGGACCAAAAATAAGCGTTTTGCTTTACCCAACAGTGAGGTTATGATTCATCAGCCACTGGGGGGTACCCAGGGTCAGGCGACCGATATTGAGATCCATGCCCGTCGAATTCTGCAGATACGGGAAAGATTAAATGTGATTTTATCTGAAAGGACCGGGCAGCCGCTGGAGCGAATCCGAAAAGATACTGAAAGAGATTTTTTCATGTCCGCGGAAGAGGCTCGAAAATATGGTATAATAGACGGGGTGATGATCAAAGCCGGGACTCTAAAGGGAGTTTAGGGCGAGAGGTGATAACATGTACAAATTCGGAGACGACAAGGGTCAACTCAAGTGTTCCTTCTGTGGGAAACTCCAGGATCAGGTTAAGAAGCTGGTAGCAGGACCCGGGGTATACATTTGTGACGAGTGTATTGAACTCTGTAATGAAATTATCGAGGAAGAACTAAATGAAGAGGTCGGGTTCGAACTGGGCGACATTCCCAAACCTAAGGAGATCAAGGAAATACTTGACCAGTATGTAATCGGTCAGGAAAAGGCCAAGAAATCTCTGGCAGTTGCTGTTTACAACCACTATAAGCGGATCAATATCGGGATGAAGATTGATGATGTGGAACTCCAAAAGAGTAATATCGTCATGTTAGGCCCTACCGGTAGTGGTAAAACCCTTTTGGCACAGACCTTGGCTAAAATCTTGAATGTACCCTTTGCCATCGCCGATGCCACCTCTCTAACCGAAGCCGGTTATGTAGGGGAAGACGTAGAAAACATCCTGTTAAAGCTAATCCAAGCAGCAGATTATGATGTGGAAAAAGCCGAAAAAGGAATCGTCTATATTGACGAAATTGATAAGATAGCCCGCAAAACGGAGAATCCATCAATTACTCGGGACGTTTCCGGTGAAGGGGTCCAACAGGCTCTCCTGAAGATCCTGGAAGGAACGGTGGCCAGCGTGCCGCCGCAGGGAGGCCGTAAGCACCCTCATCAGGAGTTTATTCAACTAGATACGACCAACATCCTGTTTATTTGCGGGGGAGCGTTTGATGGCATAGAAAAGATCATTCAGAATCGGACTGGCCGCAAGTCATTGGGCTTTGGTGCTGAGATTCAGACTAAGAGTGAAAAAAAGATTGGCGAGATTCTGGAGAATATTATGCCGGTTGACCTGTTAAAGTATGGCTTAATCCCAGAATTTGTAGGTCGTTTACCCATTATTGTGACATTAGATGCTTTGGACGAAGAGGCTCTGATTCGAATTTTAACTGAACCCAGAAACGCATTAGTTAAACAGTATCAGAAATTCTTTGAACTGGACGGAGTAACCTTGGAGTTTAAAGAGGAAGCTCTAGCCGGGATTGCCAAAGAGGCGATTAAACGAAATACGGGGGCCCGGGGATTAAGGGCTATTTTTGAAGACATCATGTTGGATGTAATGTACGATATTCCTTCGCGGGGTGATATTACTAAGTGTGTCGTCACTAAAGAGGTAGTGGCGCGTAAAGAGGAACCCCTCCTGGTAACGGTGGAGAGGAAAAAGAAAAAAGAAGAGACGGCGTAATGGCAGTAATCTGATAGTGATTGCTAAGAAAGACTGTTTACTGAATTAATAATTAGGTTGATACTAACAAGTTGCTCAGGCGATGCTAGACCGAAATAAGGTCCATCGCCTTTTTATTTGAGTTTAAAATTTGAGTTCAAAAGGCCTCCGGCTGCTCCTGTTTTTGCCCTAACAATATGCTGCCGGTTATTCATCCCTCTTACAGGTAATAATAGGCTGTGAGAGGGGTGAGACTTTAATGGGAGATCTTATAGGTGGCTTTGGGGCAATTTTAATTGTTATTCAAGTATTTTTCGGTGTAGTCATTGGTGTTTATTTTTGGAACCTGTTACGGGTGCAGCAGGGGAACCGTCAAACAGTTTGTCGGGAGTCGCAGAAGGAGATGGATAAGTTAAAGCGCTTGCGGCAGATTTCCTTGACTGAACCGCTGTCCGAGCGGACTCGGCCTACCCGTTTCGAAGAAATTATCGGTCAGGCAGAGGGTTTAAAGGCCTTGAGGGCAGCCATCTGTGGGCCAAACCCGCAGCATGTGATTATTTATGGTCCTCCCGGTGTGGGGAAAACAGCCGCTGCCCGTCTCGTTTTGGAGGAGGCTAAGAATAACCCATTTTCGCCTTTTCTGGAAGATGCTTGTTTTGTTGAACTTGATGCCACTACCGCCCGTTTTGATGAGCGAGGAATTGCCGACCCCCTGATTGGCTCAGTTCACGATCCGATCTATCAGGGAGCCGGCCCAATGGGTATGGCCGGGATTCCCCAGCCAAAACCAGGAGCCGTGACCAAGGCGCATGGGGGTATGTTGTTTATCGACGAAATTGGTGAGCTGCATCCAATTCAGTTAAATAAATTATTAAAGGTTTTAGAAGACCGTAAGGTATACTTGGAAAGTGCTTATTACAGTGCGGAGGATACCAACATCCCGGCCCATATTCATGATATTTTTCAAAACGGACTGCCGGCTGACTTCCGAATGGTCGGGGCAACAACCCGGATGCCCCACGATTTACCGCCGGCTATTCGTTCTCGGTGTCTGGAAGTATATTTTCGAGCCTTGCTTCCTTCAGAAATTGGCATAATCGCCGCTAATGCGGCCCGCAAGATTGACTTTAATCTGGGCGATGACGCGATTGAGGTAGTCAAAAAATATGCGACCAATGGTCGGGAAGCGGTTAACATTATTCAAATAGCCGCGGGTCTAGCCTTGACCCGAGGCAGCCAAAACATACGAGTTGAAGAAGTGGAGTGGGTCGTAAACAGCGGCCAATACACTCCTCGGTCGGATAAGAAGATCCCACCTCAACCACAGGTGGGCCTAGTGAATGGATTAGCGGTTTTTGGGCCAAATTTGGGCACCTTGATTGAGGTAGAGGCCTCAGCCATGCCAGCCACCCGCTCGCGCGGCAAGATCACGGTTACCGGGGTGGTTGAGGAAGAGGAAATACCTGGGTTTGGTCATACCATGCGGCGAAAAAGTCTGGCTCGCGGTTCGGTGGAAAACGTGCTAACTGCCTTGCGTCGCTATACTCGAGTCGATCCTCGAGATTATGATATTCACATTAATTTTCCCGGGGGAACGCCAGTAGACGGACCGTCAGCCGGCGTAACGATTGCGACCGCTGCCTACTCAGCCATGTTAAATGTCCCGGTGGACAACCGCGTAGCAATGACTGGTGAAGTATCGGTTCGCGGCGAAATCAAACCGATTGGCGGAGTAGTCGCTAAAGTGGAAGCAGCCCGTCAGGCGGGAGTTAAACGCGTTTTAATCCCTAAAGAAAACTGGCAGGAACTGTTTCGTGACCTGGAGGGAATGGAGGTTATCCCAGTCACCAGCCTGGAAGAAGTATTACAGTTGGCGATTAACTCAGCTTCGGTTCCTTCCCTGGAGGTACGTAAGCCCGGTCTGGAAATTGTCCCACCCCCCACCTCGAACTTTGGCGGAGTCGTCGGTTAAATGATTAAGTTAAATCTGCCCCATAATACCAGGAACGCCAGGAATTAACCCTGGCGTTCTTTATTGCTTTTACGGTATATTATAATAGTTCGCCGGGCTGGAGGGCTATATCTTGCGGCTGTTGCCGGAAATGAGGTTTCGGGGTAAAATATTGTTAATAAAAATAGAGAAACAGAATCACATTTTTATGGTTGACTATTATCAGGGGAGGTGTCCGGAATGATTGACCAGACAGATCAAATCAGGATTCGTGAACTGCCTCTTCTGCCTCTGCGAGGTATACTTGTATTTCCATATATGGTGATACATCTGGATGTGGGTAGGGAGAAGTCGGTCAAGGCGATTGAGGAAGCCATGATTCAGAACCGTGAGATATTCTTAGTAACGCAGAAGGAGGCTCAGACTGACGAACCCGAGGAGGACGATATTTATCAGGTAGGAACCGTCGCTGAAGTGAAGCAATTGCTCAAGCTGCCAGGCGGAACAATTCGCGTTTTGGTTGAAGGGTTGGCGCGGGGACGAGTGACTCAGTATCTGCAGCGCGAGCCATATTTGAAAGTAGAACTGGAACAATTCAGTGAACAACGGGTCAAAAATCCCGAAGTAGAAGCCCTGATGCGCAGCCTGGTTTACCAGTTTGAACAGTACGTTAAAATCAGCAAAAAAATTCCGCCGGAAACGGTGGTCTCAGTGGTTTCGGTGGAGGATCCCGGTCGCCTGGCCGATATCATCGCCTCTCATTTATCCTTGCGGGTGGGGGATAAACAAACAATTTTAGAAGCGATTGTGGTTAAAGATCGCCTGGAAGCCCTTTGCGATATTTTGGCCAAGGAAATGGAAATCCTGGAACTGGAACGGAAAATAAATATCCGAGTTCGGAAACAGATGGAAAAAACGCAAAAAGAGTACTATCTGCGGGAGCAGATGAAGGCGATTCAGAAAGAACTAGGTGATAAAGACGAACGCTTGGCTGAAGTGGAGGATCTTCGAGATCGGATCAGTAAGGCTAATTTGCCTAAAGAAGTAGAAGAAAAGGCTCTTAAAGAGGTAGAACGATTAGAGAAGATGCCGCCAATGGTGGCTGAGGCCGTGGTTGTCCGTAATTATCTGGATTGGCTGTTATCCTTGCCGTGGAGTACGGAAACAAAGGATCGGCTTGATTTGGACCTAGCAGAAAAAATCTTGGATGAAGACCATTATGGACTGCAAAAGCCCAAAGAACGGATTCTAGAGTATCTGGCGATTAGAAAGCTGGCTAACAAAATGAAAGGGCCAATTCTGTGTTTGGTTGGGCCGCCCGGGGTGGGGAAAACCTCCTTGGGTAAATCGGTCGCCAGGGCCTTGGAACGCAAATTTGTCCGGATGTCCCTTGGCGGGGTCCGTGACGAAGCAGAAATCCGGGGTCATCGCCGGACTTATGTTGGGGCCATGCCCGGTCGAGTTATTCAGGGAATGAAGCAGGCTGGCTCGAAAAATCCTGTCTTTCTCTTAGATGAGATTGATAAGATGAGTATGGACTTTAGGGGTGATCCCTCTTCGGCCCTGCTCGAAGTGCTTGACCCGGAACAGAATCACGCCTTCAGCGATCATTACCTGGAAGTACCTTTCGACTTATCTAGTGTCATGTTTATTACGACCGCTAATGGACAGCACAACATCCCCCGGGCTTTGTTGGATCGGATGGAGGTTATTCAGATTTCTGGCTACACCGAGGAGGAGAAGCTACAGATCGCGATTAATTATCTCCTCCCCAAACAGATCAAAGAACATGGCCTGGAGCCGTCACAACTGCAGATTTCAGAAAATGCAATTCGGAAACTAATTAGAGAATATACCCGGGAAGCAGGCGTCCGTAATCTGGAGCGGGAGATTGCTTCTATCTGCCGCAAGTCAGCCCGGGAAATAGTTAGGGATCCAGATAAAAAAATCAAGGTCAATACCCAATCCTTAGAGGCATATCTGGGGATTCCCCGCTACCGCTACGGGGTGACGGAGGCAGCTGATCAAGTCGGTGTAGTTACTGGTTTAGCCTGGACTGAAGTAGGCGGCGATGTCCTTTCGATTGAAGTAGCCTTGCTTAAAGGAAAGGGTAATCTCACTTTAACCGGCAAGCTAGGAGAAGTAATGCGCGAATCGGCTCAGGCCGGTTTCAGCTACGTTCGTTCACGGGCGAAAGAATTGGGAATTGAAGAGGATTTTCATGAAAAATTCGATATCCATATACACGTCCCGGAAGGGGCAATTCCGAAAGACGGCCCTTCAGCCGGAATTACCATGGCCACAGCCCTGGCCTCGGCCCTAAGTAACCGGCCGGTCCGGAAAGATGTGGCGATGACTGGTGAGATTACCCTGCGGGGTCGGGTATTGCCGATTGGCGGGGTAAAAGAGAAAGTGCTGGCCGCCCATCGGGCCGGTACCACAACGGTCATTCTCCCGATTGAAAACAAAAAAGATTTGGAAGATATCCCGGCCAATGTGCGGCGCAAGTTGGAGTTTGTGTTAGTCGAGCATATGGACCAGGTGTTGCAGCATGCTCTGGTAAATGTCATCTTAGGCGAAGAAGGCACCGCTCAGATCCTGGCTCGGGAAGAAGAAGTTGTTGAGGTGGTGGACGACCTTTACATTGAAGATCAAGAAGGGATTAACGATCCATCAGATTCGCCTTTGAATCGCCCTCATAGTCCCTTGGCGGAACCGCCGATAGGTGACGTGGTTGACGTACCGTCTAACTCAATCGTGTAGGTTTACCGGCTAATCTAGCTTAACCGGCTGACCGAGTTATAAACACAAGTGCCAGTAACATAAAAAAGTCCATCGCGCAGTGTTATAACGAAGGTCAGCGATTGGCGACTTACATCAGAGAACGGAGGAGGCAGAGGATCAGCAGGCATCACCTGTCTGAGCCCGCAGGGCGAGTTTGATGCCGGCCCGAAGCCGACGAGGTTCGTTCCCAGTTAAGCCTGCTGACCGAGTTATAACACAAGTGCCGGAATAGGTTGCTCCCTCTGGGGGCAACCTTTGTTATCTGGGAATCCTATTGATTCAGCTCAATGTAAATGAGGGTAAGGACTCTATTAGCGAAGGTGGTGAACTGTCAAAGAAATGAAGATTACCTCAGCAGAATTCGTCTTAAGCGTGGCCTCCCCTGCCCAGTACCCGCAGGATAATCTGCCGGAACTAGCCCTGGTGGGCCGCTCGAATGTGGGTAAATCTTCCTTGATTAATAAACTAGTCGGTCGGCGGGCCCTAGCCCGAACCAGCAGTACCCCGGGTAAGACCCGGCTCCTTAATTTCTACCGGATCAATAACTGCTGGTATTGGGTTGATTTGCCGGGATATGGCTTTGCCCGTGTCTCAAAGAGCATGCGCGGCGAATGGCAGAAGTTGATTGAGCGTTACCTGAAGAACCGCCAAACCCTGCGGGGGGTTATTCAATTGTTGGATATCCGACATCCGCCCACCGCGGATGACATTCAGATGTATCAGTGGCTCCGTTATTATGAATTGCCGACTATTTTGGTTGTTACCAAAGCGGATAAGATTTCGCGGGGCCGTTGGCCGCAGCATTTGAAAGTGATTCGCCAAGCTTTGGGGTTACCCTCAGAGCAGCCGCTGATAATTTTTTCAGCCGAAACCGGCGTCGGGGTTGAGGAATTGGGAGCCCAGATTGAACAGCTATTAGGCTAAAATTTTTCATTCCTCCATGGAAAAACATTCTATTAATCTTATTTGTGGCATAATATGGTAACAGATTAATAGATTCCATGAGGGGAGGATTTTTCTAATGATCAGATCAAGAGCATTAAAGCGGAAAGAACATATGGGATTGGTATGGACACCGGCAACCAAGCAATTTGCCCAATCAGCTCCGGCACAACCAGACGAAAGATCGGCGATTTTTCATACCCAGGTTAGTGTCTTGTCGCCAGATGAGCATATCGCTCCCTTGAACAGTGTACCGATTCAAGATGAGCTGGTTGGACCGGCTAAGCAAGCTGACTTTACTGATGAAACTGGTGCTGATGTTCTTTCGCGGACAAAAAAGTTTTGCCTGGATAAAGTAAAAGCATGGTCCGCCGGAGAGACGGTGTTTCGGCAGGGTCTGAATGTCTGGAGAAATATGGATAATGATGAAGAAGAACCCCCGACTGGCAAGCGCGCTTACCGTTTCCGCTGGCAAGGCCGGGATCTGTCCTTGCTAAAAGGGATTAACTGGCCGGCGGTAGCCTGGGGATGGGTAACGGCCTTGGCCTTGACTGTCGCGGTCCTGGGGGCAGCAGCTATTTATGTCGCTCTGACCCCGGGTTCTGTGTTTTACCTGTCTACTTACTTGTTGTTGAATAAGGTCGTCAGTCCGCTGTTAGGAGGAGTGGTAACCGGGTGGAAAGTAGAACAGAAAGGGTGGCAGGCCGGTCTCTGGGTTGGAGTTGGTTATGGTTTGACCATTATGGTTTTCCGAATGTACGGAGGCCTATTCTCCTTCTGGTTAGAGGCCCTTACCGGTTTAGTAATAAGCATGGTTGCGGGGATGGTGGGTGGTCTCTTAGGCCGTATCCTTACGCCCAAACACCGGGCTGCGAAAACCGAGGCAAATAAATCCTGGCAGCCATCTGAAGTGCATTGACAAAGGTTTGATCTATCAGTAAAATCAGCTTATAGACTTTAATTTGATTGTTACTTAGAATTATTTACAAGCCGGGCCTAAAAAGGGCGCACTTGAGAGCGTATCGTTGGATGTGAACAAGGTAGTACCACGGAAGCGAGACTCCTTTCGTCCTTTGAGGATAAAGGAGTCTACTTGTTTTGGAAGATTAATGGTTATATTCATAGCAATGACAACCGGAGTTGACTTAGGCTTTGACTAGCTAAAGGACCTTCAGGAAGGAGAAATCTATGAAACAAATGACCCTGGCCACTGTTTATGATCCAAAAACAGTGGAGGAGAATTGGTATCAGTTTTGGACGGAACATAATTATTTTCGGGCGGAAGTTGATCCGGCCAAAAAACCTTTTTGTATAGTCATGCCCCCGCCGAATGTGACCGGCTCACTCCATTTGGGGCATGCCCTGGACAATACCCTGCAGGATATTCTGACTCGGTGGCGGAGAATGCAGGGGTACAGTACTTTATGGTTGCCGGGAACTGATCATGCCGGGATCGCGACCCAGGCTCGGGTAGAAGAGCAGCTGGCTACCGAAGGGGTAAGCAAGTATGACTTGGGACGAGAAAAATTTTTGGAGCGGGTATGGGAATGGAAGCACCAATACGGTACCCGGATCACCAACCAACTTCGGTTACTGGGCTCCTCATGTGATTGGTCTCGGGAAAGGTTTACAATGGATGAAGGGTGCTCCGAAGCGGTTCGAGAAGTTTTTATCGACCTGTATCACCGGGGCCTTATCTACCGGGGTGATTACATTATCAATTGGTGCCCCAAATGTCAGACTACTATTTCGGATATTGAAGTAGAGCATGTGGAACGGGATGGGAACCTTTGGCACCTTAAATACCCGATAAAAGACAGCCGGGAACACATTGTCGTTGCCACGACCCGGCCAGAGACGATGCTGGGCGATACGGCTGTCGCGGTTCACCCAGAGGATAGCCGATATAAGCACCTGATTGGCCAGACCGTTATCCTGCCTTTGATGTGGCGGGAAATTCCAATTATTGCTGACGAGTATGTGGAATCCGAATTTGGTACTGGCGCGGTTAAGGTTACTCCAGCTCATGATCCGAATGACTTTGAAATGGGGCTGCGCCACCAATTGCCGCAAGTGGTCGTGATTGGCCAAGACGCACGGATGACTGAGCAGGCCGGCCGTTATGCCGGCATGGACCGGTACGCCTGTCGGGCTCAGGTGGTTCAAGATTTGGAAAACCTTGGCCTGCTGCACAAGAAAGAAGAGCACCATCATGCGGTCGGTCAGTGCTACCGGTGTGATTCGGTCGTTGAGCCGCTAGTCTCCAAACAATGGTTTGTCCGGATGAAACCCTTGGCTGAACCGGCGATGGAAGTAGTCAAGCAGGGCCGAACCCGGTTTGTCCCGGAACGGTTTTCGCGGATCTATCTGAATTGGTTAGAAAACATCCGCGACTGGTGTATTTCCCGGCAGTTGTGGTGGGGACACCGTATTCCCGTTTGGTACTGTCAAGCTTGCGGCGAAGTGATATGTCAAAAAGACGATCCGACAAACTGCCCGCAGTGCGGGGGTCAGAACCTGCGGCAGGACCCGGATGTTCTGGATACCTGGTTCAGTTCTGGTTTGTGGCCTTTTTCAACCCTGGGCTGGCCGGAAAAAACCGCAGAGTTGACGTACTATTATCCGACAACAGTTCTGGTCACCGGCCGGGATATTATCTTTTTCTGGGTAGCCCGGATGATTTTCAGCGGGCTGGCTTTCATGAATGAAGTGCCCTTCCGAGAGGTATTGATTCACGGATTAATCCTTGATGCCCAAGGTCGGAAGATGAGCAAATCTTTAGGCAATGGGGTTGATCCTATTGAAGTGATTGAGAAATATGGGGCGGATACCCTCCGCTTTATGCTCATTACCGGAACCACGCCGGGTAATGATGTGCGTTTTCACCTGGAAAAGCTGGACCAGACCCGAAATTTTGCCAACAAGGTTTGGAATGCCTCGCGTTTTGCGATTCTCAACCTAACCGACTTTGTCCCGGACTCAAGCGAAGAAGAGGCACCGCAGACCGACACCAGCTTAGCCTTGGCCGATCGCTGGATTTTGAGCCGGTATAACCGGGCGGTAGACGAAGTTACGCGGCATTTAAATAATTACGATATTGGCGAGGCGGCTAGGGAGGTCTATGAGTTTATTTGGAATGAGTTCTGTGACTGGTATATTGAACTAGTCAAGCCGCGTCTTTATGGCCGCGAAACGGAAGAATCCAAACGGCAGGCCCAAAAGATTTTACACTATGTGTTGAATAATACCCTAAAACTATTGCACCCCTTCATGCCTTTTATGACTGAAGAGCTTTACCAGCACCTGCCCCACCAGCATGAGAGTATTATGATTGCTCCCTGGCCGATATTTAGGGAAGCTCAGGCCTCCGCGGCGGCGGAAAGAGAAATGGGCCTGCTGATGGACATTATTCGTTCGATTCGCAACCTGCGGGCCGAATTAAAATTGCCCCCGGGTCGAGAAGTGGAGATTATTCTGGTCTGCGGCGATCAGGAAATCTTGTCAACCATCAATCAAGGGACCGGGTACATTCAAAACCTGGCTACTGTCTCAAAGATCGAGGTTTATTCAGAACTAGCCGAACGACCGCGCCAAGCACTCACGGCCGTTGTGGGTTCGGCAGAAATCTATTTGCCTTTAGCCGGGCTAGTTGATCTGAATAAAGAGATTGCCCGTCTGGAAAAGGAAGTTGACCTGATGGACAAGGAAATTAGCCGGTTGGATAAAAAGCTGAGCAATCAAGGCTTCTTGGCCAAGGCACCGGCAGCAGTGATTGACAAAGAAAAAGCGAAGCTGGTTGAATACCAGGTTAAGAAAGAAACCCTTGTCAAAAGACTGGCCGCTTTGCGAGCAGCCGATGGTTAAAAAAGCCAGAAGCTGCTGGATTATTCTATCCCGATTGTTTATAATTATTTTAGAAAATAAGACGTCAATATTATGGCTGTCATTGCTATGAATATACCGGGATGACAGATGTCCGCAATTCTATTAGTAGTTGTGCCCTATGGGCAGGTACGGTTAATTTAGAATAAAAGTTAACCTGAGGTTGAGCCGTGAATTATTTAGAGGCTTTAGCGTATTTAAACCAGTTGACAAAATTTGGCATCAATCTAGGCCTTTCCAGAATGGAAAGGCTTTTAGCCATTTGGGGAAATCCCCATCAACAATTAGCTTGCGTTCATGTCGGAGGGACGAACGGCAAAGGGTCAGTTTGTGCGATGGTGAGCAGCATTCTCCAGGCCGCCGGCTTCAAGGTGGGTATGTTTACCTCACCCCATCTGGAAAGCTATACTGAACGGTTTCAGATAAACGGAGAGGCGATTCCAGAAGCAGAAGTGGCTCAATTAATAACCGAATTGCGACCTCATCTCGAGCAGATGGTGGCAGAAGGATTTGAGCATCCGACTGAATTTGAGGTTAACACGGCCCTTGCTTTTCAGTATTTCCACCGAGCCGGGGTAGATCTGGCGGTAATAGAAGTCGGAATGGGTGGCGACTTAGACTCGACCAACCTGATTACCCCTTCGGTTTCCATCATTACGAATGTTTCACTAGAGCATGAGCGGGTCCTAGGGCACTCCCTTCGGGACATTGCCAGGACCAAAGCCGGTATAATTAAGCCGAAGGTGCCATTAGTTACGGCGGCCGAAGGAGAGGCTTGGCCCGTGTTACGCCGGGTAGCCAGTCAGTTGGCGGCACCAGTGATCCGTATACTTCCCGGCCCGCCAGCCCAGAATGAATTTACGCCGTCTTACCGAACTGTTTGGTTAAACTCGATCCAGTCTAGGAATTCTGGGTTACCCCAGCCGACTGCGGTCCAGGTGATGAAGGGACAAACCCTTAGTGTGCGGGGGTTACAACGGGAGTATCGGGACCTTTGGATCCCGCTGCTTGGGGAACACCAAAAGATAAATGCAACGGTGGCGGTAGCGACGATTGAGTTATTACGAGAACAAGGCTTACCGATCAGCGATGCTGACATTTACCAGGGGCTTCAGGAGACAATCTGGCCAGGTCGCCTAGAATTGGTAAGCCAAAATCCAATAATCTTACTAGATGGGGCGCACAACCCGGCCGGAGCCCGCTGTCTGGCTAGTTTTTTAGGCGAGAGTTTTCCAGATCACCGGCTAGTTTTAGTTATCGGAGTGTTAGAGGATAAAAATCGGGACCTAATTGTTCAAGCGATTGCTCCTTTAGCCAATGAGATTATCGTTACCGAACCGCCCGGACCCCGATCTGGTAATTGGACCGAGGTTGCCCGACTGGCGGAACATTATACTGATCGCGTGATTATTCAGGATCGACTGCCCGATGCTCTAGCAAGTGGGGTTGAGTTGGTGCAAAAATACCAGCACAATGGCCAAGCCGCCTTATTGTGTGTGACTGGTTCTCTTTATCTGATCGCGGAGGCTAGGGGGATATTAAAGTTCCAAGAGAGGGAGAATACTTAATTATAACAATCGAGAAGAATCCCGATGACATTTCTCGTTAGAAGTATGATATAATTAACGATGGTTTACATGTAGATTAGTTTTAGGGTCATAATGGTTCATTCTGGCAAACTTGATGCAACCTTACTTATGCGTTCTAGCGGTTAAAGATCCAGATTAATTAGCCGATGGATTGGATTAATAAACTGGATATCAGGGCACTACTAAGGGCGTATGTCTGGTCTACTCGAAAGAGAGGGATGATTGTTGATTTTTAACCTCAAATCTCGGGAAGACAAGTTTTATCAATTTTTCCGAGAGGGTTCCGAAACAGTCTGCAACGGTGTCGCCATTTTACGAGATGCGCTAAATGATTACGAACGATTGCCGGCCAGACTAGACGAATTAACGGCCATTGAACAGGTTGGAGATTCTATCACTCGATCAATCCTAGAGAAATTGAATCAGAGCTTAGTGACGCCTCTTGATCGAGAAGATATCTACATGCTGGCCCGAGAATTGGATCGGATCTTAGACCACGTCCATGGTACTCTGGAAAAGATGGTTTTGTATAAGACCGGTAAACCGACTGAAGCTGCCAAGGAATTGGTGAGAATTTTGGTTCAGGCAACGGAGGAAATTAAAAAAGCCTTCGCCGTGCTCAATGATTTGAAAACCAACTATAACCTAGTGTTAGAATTATGCGAGGATATTAAATTTCAGGAGAATCTGGGAGATCATTGTTATCGTAAGGCAGTAGCAGCTCTTTTTGAAGGAGGATTGGATCCGATTGAGGTCATCAAATGGAAGGAAGTCTATGAGCATCTGGAAACTGCATTGGACCATTGCGAAGATGTAGCGAACCTCCTCAAAGGGGTGGCTCTCAAATATGCCTAGCGGAATAGTCTGGTTAGTGATCGTTGTACTGGCTGCTCTCTTATTTGACTACATTAACGGTTTTCATGACACAGCTAACGCTATCGCTACTTCGGTGTCAACTAAAGCTCTTACACCGCAGCGGGCAGTAATGTTAGCGGCAGTATTAAATTTTATTGGTGCTTTAAGCGGCACAGCTGTGGCCGGAACTATCGGGAAAGGGATTGTCGCGCCTCAGGACATTACCCAAGAGGTGGTGGTGGCTAGTCTAATAGGTGCTATTTGCTGGAATATTATTACTTGGCTATCTGGTATTCCCAGTAGCTCTTCCCATGCTTTAATTGGCGGAATTGTGGGTGCGGTAGTTGCGGGATATGGATTTGGAGCACTTATTTGGGCTGGCCTGCAAAAAATTATCCTCATTCTTATCCTTTCTCCAATTCTTGGGTTCACCAGTGGCTATTTGATTATGACCATCCTTTTCTTTGTTTTTGGGCGGAAGTCACCGGTTAAAGTAAATGAGGTTTTTCGGCGACTCCAGGTTTTTTCAGCGAGTATGATGTCTTTTTCCCACGGCTCCAATGATGCTCAGAAATCGATGGGAATTATCACCATGGCCTTAGTGAGTGCCGGGTTAATAACCGAGTTTCATGTACCGCTGTGGGTTATTCTGGCCTGTGCGACTGCGATGGCCTTAGGAACCGCTGCCGGCGGTTGGCGAATAATTAAGACAATGGGTGGCAAGATTTTTAAGTTGGAACCAATTAATGGTTTTGCGGCAGACCTGAACTCATCCTTAGTTATTCTGACCGCCACTCATTTCGGCATGCCGGTAAGCACGACTCATGTTGTTTCAACCTCAATCATGGGAGTGGGGACTGCCAAAAGAGTTAAGGCTGTGCGTTGGGGGACAGCCCGTTCGATTGTTATGGCCTGGATTTTAACTATCCCGCTTAGTGCGATAATATCCGCCTTGGTGTATAAAGTTATTATCTTGGTATCATAATTACTAGCTCATTAAGGATCAGCAATCACTAAAGATCAGCTTGAGATAAACAAATTTGACAGGGAGGGATATGGTGAAAACCCTTAAGATACCTGAAGCAACCATTATCCGTCTATCCGTATATTCACGATATTTGGCTCAGATTAAACGAAAAGGCGTTGTAACTATATCATCTGGAGAAATTGCCCGAGGAGTAGGTGTTAGTTCGGCCCAGGTTCGTAAGGATTTAGCCTATTTCGGTGAATTTGGCACGCGTGGCGTTGGTTATAACGTGGGCGAGCTTTATGGGTACCTAATGAAGATTCTCGGGTTAACTACCCAGTGGAAGTTGGTAATCGTGGGGGCTGGTAAGCTTGGCTCAGCTTTGGCGATGTATGGCGGTTTTGCTGAGCGCGGCTTTAAGGTCGTTGGTATTTTTGATAATGACCCTCGAAAGATTGGTCAGAAGTTAGATAACCTTGAAATAATGGATATCAGCCAACTCCCCAAGATTGTCGAGGCCAATGAGGCCAAGATAGGTATTATCGCGGTGCCGGTAGAAGAGGCGCAAGAAGTAGCCGATACTCTGATCAAGAATGGTTTAAAGGCGATTCTCAATTTTTCACCCCGGGTTCTGTCAGTTCCAGATGATGTGGTACTCCGGAGTGTTGACCTTTCTGTCAATCTGGAAATACTGAGTTTTTATCTGGATGCGCAGAAACGCTGAGGCAGGAGCAGTGGTCAACTGACGTCTTCCACTTGGAAGGCGTTATTTCTGTTTGTTGATCATTGAGTCTGGAAATGGGGGGTAGCATGAGAGGACTTAGTGATAAAAGTGTCTGGATATTGCTAATCCTACTGGTAATTGGGGGCATTATTGGCAGTTGGCTTGGCGTTGTTTTAGTAAAAATGTGGCCCGGGTTTGGTTTGCTTGGTCAGACCGAGGTAATCGGCTTACCTCCCACAACCCTTGATTTGCAGATTCTTTCAGTAACTTTCGGTTTTGCCCTTAGATTAAATCTACTGACAGTCTTAGGGTTTATTCTAGCTTACTTGGTTTTCCGACGGCTGTAGCCAAACATTTTTTATGACAACCATGACAAACCGGCGTGCGACTAACGTATTTAATAGGTATACCTTCTTGTGGCTGCGATCTGTGCCCATGGGTTTCGGCGTCATTATGTCCGCTATTCTTCATAAGTGGTTTTGTCCTTGGGGCAGGGCATGGGTGGTTAATAAGTATATCCTCTTGTGGCAGCGATCTGTTCACCATAGGTTTCGGCGTTGAAAACTGTGAAATGTGAAGTGTATGGAATTTGCCGGCCAACTCATACTACTCAAAATAGTTAAGATTAAAAAACGACAAAGGAATTGGTTCCATGCAGTTAGTGTTAGCTTCCGCTTCACCGCGGAGAGCGGAGTTGTTAAAAAAGATTGGTCTGGACTTTATAGTCCGGCCAGCAGTTACTGAGGAAATTATTAAACCAAATCTAGATCTGCTTGAACAGGTTAAAAGCTTGGCCTTGCAAAAAGCCCGGGTTGTAGCGGAAACGCTATCAACGGGTCTGGTTATTGGAGCGGATACGATAGTTGTGATGGGTCAAGAAGTGCTTGGAAAACCGGATTCCCGCGAGATGGCCGTTCAAATGTTATCGCGTCTTAGTGGACAACAACATCAAGTGCTGACCGGGGTGGCCTTGGTCGATAGCCAAAGCGGACAAGCGTTAAGCGAGGTCGAATCGACTTTGGTCCAGTTTCGAACCTTGACTTTAGAAGAAATCACCGCCTATGTCAAGACGGGTGAACCGCTGGATAAGGCCGGAGCTTACGGCATTCAAGAAAAAGGAGCAATCCTGGTCGAGCGAATTGAAGGCTGTTATTTCAATGTGGTTGGTTTGCCGCTGGCCCGGCTGGTCCGGATGTTAAAGGAGATGGGCGTTGAGGTTCATCAGAGTTGGCACTAATTACAAGCTCGGGCTTTAACTCGTAATTTTTGATGTTCTGATAGTGCTGTCAAGCAGGATAGAGGTCTACTCTAAAATACTCTCGGTCGGAGGATCCCCGTTAATGCTGAAAGATACCGAATACCATTATACTATTAAGGACCTGCCGGCAGACAGTCGACCGCGCGAACGCATAACTTTGCAGGGCGCAGCTTCGTTATCCAATACAGAACTACTAGCAATCTTGTTGCGGACCGGCACTCCGGAATACACTGCTTTGGAGTTAGCCGGCCAGATTTTGGCGCATCCCGGGGGACTACGTTACTTAGCGGAAGCCACGCCAGAGGAATTAAGGCGACACAAAGGGATTGGACTGGCTAAAGTGGCCCAAATCAAAGCTGCGCTTGAACTGGGGAAAAGATTAGTATCCCTGAGCCCGGAAGTGCGACCAGTGATTAAGTGCCCCGAAGATGTGGCTCACTTAGTTATGGAAGAGATGCGTTTCCTGGATCGAGAACACTTTCGGGCCTTGTGTTTGAATACTAAAAATCAGGTGTTAGGGGTAGAGACAATTTCGATCGGGAGTCTTAGTTCTTCTTTGGTGCATCCTCGGGAACTTTTTAAGACTGCGATTGGGAAAAGTGCGGCTAATCTGATTTTGGTGCATAACCACCCCAGTGGCGACCCAACGCCCAGCCGGGAAGATATTGAGGTAACCCGGCGATTAGTGGAGGTAGGTAAGTTAATTGGCATTGAGGTACTTGACCATGTAGTGATCGGTGATACCCGGTTTGTCAGTTTAAAAGAGCAGGCACTGATCCCTTAATCGGTAATTTGATGGTTTATATTTCTAGCACAGCGGGAGTGGCTAAGCATTGATAGTTTTGTACCAGTTCCTATATAATTAGGCTTTAGGAAGGGGTATTATAATATGCTTTTTGCAAAAGATCTGGGTATCGATTTGGGTACTGCCAATACTTTGGTACATCTAAAAGGGAAAGGAATTGTCGTGCGGGAGCCATCCGTGGTGGCCATTCAGCGTGATACCAAACAAGTGCTGGCAGTTGGTGAAGAAGCCAAAGAAATGATTGGCCGAACACCAGGCAATATTATTGCCATTCGTCCCATGAAAGATGGAGTTATCGCTGATTTTGATACGACACAGGCCATGTTAAGGCATTTTATCACCAAGGTTTTGAAGCGGCATAGCTTCCTGGTTCGGCCCAGGGTAATCATTAGTGTTCCTTCCGGGGTAACCGCCGTTGAAGAGCGAGCCGTTAGAGAAGCAGCTATGTCGGCCAGTGCCAAAGAGGCTTATTTAATTGAGGAGCCCATGGCGGCGGCTATTGGGGCTGGTCTGCCAGTCCATGAACCGACGGGTAACATGATCGTCGATATTGGCGGAGGCACAACTGAGGTGGCCGTGATCTCTCTGGGGGGGATTGTTAACAGCAAGTCGATTCGGACCGCCGGTGATGAGATGGACGATTCGATTATTCAACATTTGAAAAAATACTATAATTTACTGATCGGGGAACGAACCGCGGAGTCCATAAAAATTCAAATCGGATCAGCAATTTGGGATGGTCAGCCAGCTGATTATGAGGTGCGGGGACGGGATCTTGTCTCTGGCTTGCCGAAGACGGTTAGTGTAACCTCGGAAGAGATTCAGAAGGCTTTAGCTGATCCGGTCAATCAGATTGTGGACGGAATTAAGATTTGTCTGGAAAGGACACCGCCAGAACTGGCGGCTGACATTATGGATCGGGGGATAGTTTTGGCTGGAGGCGGCTCTTTGCTAAAAGGATTAGATAGCCTTGTTAGTGAGGAGACCGGCATGCCGGTCCATATTGCCGAGGAGGCTTTATCTGCAGTAGCCCTGGGAACCGGCAAAGTCCTTGAAAACATTGAAGTGTTAAAGCGGGTCCTTATTTCGCCCAAAAAGTTTTCCTAAAATGATTTGAGATGTTGGGGGTGGATGGTCTTGCCCCGATGGTTTTCCCGCTCCATTCTGGGAACAGTTGTTGTTGTGGTAATCATAATGCTGATAATGCGGGTTACGTCTGTCGAAAGGACCGGGCTTACAGCACTGGAAAGAGCGATTCGGGATGGATTTGCTCCAATTCAGGGTGGATTAACTATCTTTATGGATGGAGTTCGCGGGATTACGGGGTATTTTGACGAAGTAGATCGTCTCATAGCCGATAATGATAATTTGCGGCAACAAATTAGTATGTTGCAGTGGGAGAATAACCAGTTGCTTGAAGCCAAGCAAGAGGTTGTCCGACTGCAGGGTTTGCTGGCCTTTAAGGAGGAAAACCCTCAGTATGAATTATTAAGTGCTTCCGTAATTGCGCGCAGTCCAAGTAATTGGTACAGTAATTTAGTTTTAAATCGAGGGACCGATGATGGAGTAGCGAAAAATATGGTAGTGATTACTCCTGAAGGGCTCATTGGTCGGGTCATGACTGTTAGCCGTCATAGTGCTGAGGTTCTGCTAATCACCGACCGGGAAGGACCGGTAGGTTCTGTGGTGTTGCTTCAGGATAGTCGTATCCCTGGTATTGTTGAGGGTGTAGGCGATGGGACAGACACCCTGATTATGAAGCATATTCCTTACGACGCTCTGGTAGAGCCTGGTCAGTATGTGGTAACCTCTGGTCTGGGAGATATTTTTCCGACTGGCATTCGAATTGGACAGGTATCAATGGTTGATCGTGAGGCTGAGCCTAGTGGCTTGCAGAAATATGCCATTATCGAACCAAGCGTAGACTTTGATCGATTGGAAGAGGTATTTATAATTTTAAACGGTGCTCCAGTTGTTAGTGAATAACATGGTAAGATTAGGAGATTCAAATTGTGCGCCGATATGGAATCATCGCCTTATTATTGTTAGGCAGTTTATTGCTTCAGTCAACGTTGATAGGCGTACTCCCACTTAAAATTAAACCAGATCTAGTCTTGATCCTGGTGATTTTTTTTGCGTTGTTCAACGGAGTGCGGGGTGGAACAGTCTTTGGGGCGGTAGCCGGATTGTTGCAGGATTTGCTCCGGGGAAGATTAGTTGGCATGAACTTGCTAGCTTTAGCCATTACCGGTTACCTTACCGGGTGGTTAGCTAACAAAGTCTTTAAAGAAAATATTTTTGTTCCCCTGGTGGTTGTTTTTGTGTTTACTATATTGCACGGTTTGTTAATGGTGCTGTTTACTAAGTTTGCCGGCATTGACTTTTCCTGCTTCACTGCCTTGCGCATCGGCCTGATCGAAGCTTTGTATAATACATTTTTAGTTCCTCTGTTTTATGGTAAATTTCTTATTTCTAGTACGCGAGGTAGCCTTAAGCCTGATTAAGCGAAACATAAAATATGAAACGAAAAATGTAAACGAGAAACACAAAATAAAAACGTGAAACGAAAAACACAAAGCGTAAAACAAAAAACGCAAAAGTGAACGCAAAACGTAAAACCCGATTATAGACCTTTACGCCTTACCCCTTACACCTCACACCTCACGTTTTACGACTTGCGTCTAACATCCAACGTCCAATGTCCAATGTCTAACATCTAGACAGGGTGGTAATATGAAAACCAAGCAAGTGGAAGATCGCCTAAGAATTTACTGGCTAATCGTCGTCGGCATCTTTGTGATCATTTTGGTGCGGTTGTTTATGCTGCAGGTCGTTGAGGCCAGTGCTTACCGCACCCAATCCGAGGAGAACCGGGTTCGGATAATTCCCATCCAAGCCCCACGTGGCGAAATATTAGACCGTAATGGAGTTGTGTTGGCTAAAAACAAACAAGTCTTTTCAGTTACCTTGGACCAAAGCGGGGGAACTATCCCCGATGCAGTGATCAATCGGCTAGCGGAAATACTAGGATTAACCTATCCAGAGATAACGCCGGCTTCAATTCAAGAACAGATTAAGCAACATCAAGGACGTCGGTACGAACCGATCTTAATTAAGCGGGACATTGATATGACCATGATTACCCGGCTTGAAGAAGCCCGGCGTGATTTACCCGGCGTAAATATCGAAGTTGAACCAATTCGGGACTATCCCTTATCTCAGGAGAATGGCGGCCCTTTAGCCGGTCATTTGTTGGGATTTGTCCGCGAAATCAATGCGGATGAATTAAATCAACGCAACCAGCAAGCTGAAGAGGGTGGTTATTACCAACCGGGCGACCTGATTGGCAAAGATGGTCTGGAAAAGGTTTACGAAGAATACCTTCGAGGCTTAGACGGTGCCCGTCAGGTTGAGGTTAATACCTATAATCGGCCAATTTCCGAATTGACGACAGTATCGGCTACGCCCGGGAATAGCCTGGTCCTTACTCTGGATGCCAAATTGCAGCAGACTCTGGAAAACAGTCTGGATGAGACTTTACTGGCGATGCAACAGCAGGGGAAGGAAAAGGCTAAGGCTGGGGCGGCGGTCGTGATTGACGTTAAGACCGGGGCTATTTTAGCGATGGCCAGTCGGCCTTACCTGAACCCCAATGATTTTGTCGGTTCGATGTCCCAAGACATGGTTGATTTTTATTACCGTTCGCAACCCGCTGCGGCGATTAACCGAGCAATTGCGGGTGTGTATCCACCCGGGTCAACTTTTAAACCGATTACGGCGCTGGCCGCTTTGGAATCACAGGCCGTAAAACCGCAGCAAAGATTGATTAGCTGTGCCGGGTATTATCCGGTGAAACCATTTATTGGCTGTACCGGTGCCCACGGACCAATGAACCTTTATACGGGAATGGCAAAATCATGCAATACCTATTTCCAAGAGGCCGGCCGGCTGGCCGGACCGGAACGGATGGTGATGGTTGGCCAGCAATTTGGTTTGGGGGGCCGGACCGGGATTGATCTGCCGGGTGAATCCCAGGGGTTATTACCTAATCCGCAATGGAAAAGGGAGTTAAATGCCGCTATTCTAGAAAAACGGTATCAAAAACGTTTCGAGGAACTGGAACAAAAATACGCCGACCTGCTGGCCCAAGCGCCGGATGAGAAGACGTATAACGACTTGTTAAAAAAGAAGGAACGAGAACGAAAGCAGCAGCAAGCTCTTTACGACATTGACTATCGCTTTGCGACCTCCTGGCAACCTTATGATACCTTTAATATGTCAATTGGTCAGGGCAATAATAACTATACCCCCCTGCAGCTGGCCAATTATGTGGCTACCCTGGCTAATGGCGGGCAGCATTATAAGCCCTATCTAGTGGACCGCATTGTCTCTCCGCAAGGGAAAACTGTTCGGCAGTTTGGACCGACTCTCTTGAATCAGGTAGCGATTTCCCCGGAGAATCTAGATGCGGTAAAAACAGCAATGGCCGCGGTTATGCAACCAGGAGGGACTGCTTGGTCGCTTTTCCGTGATTTTCCAGACACGATTCAGGTAGCCGGTAAAACTGGCACTGCTCAAACCGGGCGGCTGGGCGATGATAAAAACAAAGATTTTCACGGCGTATTTGTTGCTTTTGCCCCGGTAGATAATCCTCAGATTGCTTTTGCCGGGATAGTCGAGTACGGCGGACATGGCAGTACTTCATCCGGTTATGTTTGCCGAGCGGTATTTCAAGAATACTTTGGCCTGAATCAGCAGCCAGAAACAGGGGTGCCGGTCAATCGAGAAGTAACTTTGCCAGAGGATCGGTCACCGGTGGAGATTGATTCTCCTGGAACTGAATCAGATAATCAATCAGCAAACGATGTAAATAGCGAATCACAAAACGAGTCGGAAAACGACCGGCCGAACGAATCAGAAGACGAATCCGACATACAGAATGAAGTCGAAAACGAGCCGGAAAAACCATCGCCCGGTTCAACTGACGACGAGACCGGTGAATCATCAAGTAACTCAGCGGACCAGGCGGACTCAAAACCACCTTCCTCTGGATCTGAAACCGGGCCGTAATCGGGGGCGAGCCGTTGGTCCTGAGACCTGAAAATGCTGAAAAATGAAGATTGATTAAGAAATTGCGAGGAAAAAAGCCCTCGTTTTTTCTTTGGAAATGGAAGGAATTAAAGAGTAAATGTAGAATTTGTACTCACGGAACGGTGAATTGCAATTTGAATTTGGGGGTTGCTGGCAGTCCATGAAGAAGGAGGACATCGTAATCAAGGGAACCAAGCAGGGTATCGTGGTTTCTCTGGATAGTTCTTCAGGATTAGAGGAACTATTAGGTGAACTGCGAATTCGTTTACAGGATTCTAAGATTAAAGATTTACACGATGGCGGACAAGTTATTCTGGATTTGGGTAGTAGGGATGTCTCACAGGTAGATTTTTCAACACTTGAATCAATAATTTCAGAAAACGGTCTATTCTTAAAACGGATAATTTCTCGTCCGGATCTACCGACTACCCAATTGGACACCAGAAACACTGCCAAAACAAAAACTGGTTCCTCGGGAGGCAAGAATAGTAAGGCGAAGAGTGCTTCTAAAAAGGACCAGGCCAAAGGAAATTCTAGCTCGCGAAAAGGGACTTCCGTAGCGGAGGTGATTCAGATAAATAGCTCGGTTAATAAGTCGAAGCCTGAAGAGAATTTATCTGGGCCACCGCTGCAGACGCCGGCGGATAGTAATATGCCAGATCTTCTCGATCTTTCAGACTTTTCCGGGCATGCGGAATCAGCGGCAGCTATAGAACAAGACACGGCAACAACGCAGCGGGAGAAAAACGAGGGGTTGGTAAATGGCGATAACTTTTCGGTAGATAGTACGACCGAGTCTAGAGGACCTAAAGAAGAAGTAAGGGATATTTTTAGGCAGGCGATTAACCAGCCGGATACCGTCTTGGTTCAGCGATCACTGCGATCTGGCCAAAGTATTCAGTATCCCGGTAATGTTGTCGTCATGGGTGATGTTAACCCAGGGGCTGAAGTAATTGCGAGCGGCAACATTGTGGTTATGGGGTCGTTTCGGGGAGTCGCCCATGCTGGGGCAACCGGGGATGAATCGGCGACAATTACCGCTTTTCGACTCAGACCAACTCAGCTTAGGATTGCCGGTCATATTACCCGTCCCCCGGATGGTGAACCGGCTGGACCAGATGTTCCCGAGACCGCTCGAATTCGGGACGGGATTGTGGTCATTGAAAGATATTAAGTCTTAGAAAGCATTGAGGAGGAAACAGAATGGGAGAAGTTGTGGTCATTACTTCTGGTAAAGGAGGAGTGGGGAAGACCACTGCAACTGCCAACATTGGGACGGCTTTAGCAATGATGGGAAAAAAAGTGGCCCTAGTTGATACAGATATCGGCTTACGCAAACTTGATTTGGTGTTGGGGTTGGAAAATCGGATTGTTTTCCATTTGGTCGATGTTACCAGTGGAAACTGTCGACTAAAGCAAGCATTAATCCGGGACAAGCGTCTGGATGGGTTATATTTTCTACCAGCAGCCCAGACTCGCGATAAAACCGCGGTAATTCCAGAACAGATGCAGGAATTATGTCTAGAACTAAAACGCGAGTTTGATTATGTGTTAATTGATTGCCCGGCCGGCATTGAACAAGGTTTTAAAAACGCCGTCGCTGGTGCTGATCAGGCCTTAGTTGTTACCAATCCAGAAATTTCAGCGGTTCGAGACGCGGACCGAATTATTGGTCTGCTGGAATCATCTGAGATCAAAAATTCCCGTTTAATTGTCAACCGTATTCGGCCACAGATGGTCAAACGAGGGAATATGCTGGATGTAAATGACATTTTGGATAACCTAAGAATTGACCTGATTGGTATAGTGCCGGAGGATGAATCCATCCTTATCTCAACTAATAAGGGAGAACCCGCGGTTTATAACTCCTCGTCTAAAGCAGGAGAGGCATTCCGTAATATCGCCAGGCGGTTAACCGGGGAGGAGATTCCTTTTTTGAATCTGGAAGCCAGCGAGGGCTGGGGTTGGATTAGACGGCTTTTCGGTCTTAGACACGCAAGATAACCCTGGCTGACAGTATTCGAAAGGGGGGGAGGGTTCTTGCTTGAGTTTTTATTACGTTTTTTCGGAAGGGATTCAACTTCCAGCAGTAAGAATATCGCTAAGGAACGTTTGCGTTTGGTTTTAGTACATGACCGGATAAATGTATCACCTCAACTACTCGAATCCCTTAAGGAAGATCTGATTAGAGTTATCTCGCATTACATGGAGATTGATGAGAGTTCGCTGGAAGTAAGTCTAAACAACGTCGATGATAGTTCGGTCGCCTTGGTGGCCAATATTCCAGTTTTAAAAATGAAGCGAATTACCCGGGAATCCACGATGTATCAGGAAGGATGACTACTAGACTATCGGTCATCCCTGGTCTATAATTTAAGGGAATTAAAGTGGGGATATAGTCCGGGGGTAATAAAAAATTGATTAGCCGTAAATTGTTAAAGAATCTAGACGTGCCCTTTATTATTGCGGTGGTACTTGTTCTAATCATGGGTATCCTGATTTTGAGCAGTGCCACCTTAAATGTTAATACAGACCAATGGTTTTATGTAAAAAAACAAATAGTGGGGATTACCCTAGGCCTTATTTGCTTGAGTTTTGTACTAATTTTTGATTATGGGATATTCTTGCGTTATGCCAACTACATCTATGGCTTTAATCTGTTTTTGTTAACCGCTGTTTTGGTAACTGGAAGAACTGCCAAGGGGGCGCAGTCCTGGCTTGACTTAGGCCCTCTTGGTGGTATTCAGCCCTCCGAGCTAGCCAAGGTTATGGTAATTATAACGCTAGCCGCTTTTTTGGTAAAACGCCAGGATAATCTAGATAGTTTGCGCGGTTTAATCCCAGTCTTTGTCCATGTGGGAATTCCGCTAGTTTTAATCATGCTGGAGCCTGATTTAGGAACCTCCTTGGTGTTTATTGCCATCACTTTTGGGATGTTGTTTATTGCTGGGGCCCGGTCCAGCCTGCTTCTGAAGATTCTGGGAAGTGGTGCGCTGGTAATAGCCCTTGCTTTAATCGCCCACTTTAAGTTTGGCTTGCCTTTGCCGCTAGAGGATTACCAACTTAAGCGATTAATTGTCTTTATCAACCCTTACCTGGACGGACGTGGGGGCCGGGGAGCTGGCTGGCATGTTATCCAGTCCCTGGTGGCGGTTGGTTCCGGCGGATTTTGGGGAAAGGGTCTATTTAATGGTACCCAAGTGCAGGGCAACTTCCTGCCTGAACACCATACTGACTTTATTTTCTCAGTGGTCGGCGAAGAATTGGGCTTTATCGGAACAACCTTCTTGCTGGCTATCTACTTTACGCTACTATACCGGGCCATACGAATCGCCTTAAAAGCTCGGGATAGCTTTGGGACCTTGATTGCGATTGGCATAGCTTCAATGTGGGGTTTCCACATTCTTGAGAATGTCGGCATGTCGATTGGGATCATGCCGATCACCGGTATTCCCCTGCCCTTTCTAAGCTACGGAGGCAGTTCGATGCTGGCGAACCTGATTTCTGTAGGTCTCCTGCTTAACATTAACCTAAGAAGGGAAAAGATTCTTTTTTAGAGGTAATAATTCCCTCGTCGCTGACGTAATATTTACCAGGTATAAGCCGTCGTTGGTTTGGTGTTACGCAGCAGGAGGGTGTTATGAGCTCAAAAAAAGATTATAACTTGGAAGATAATTATTTACCGCCAGTTACACCGCGAAAAACCGGTCCGCCGATGCCGCTATGGTTTTGTGGGAGTTGGTTGTGGCGGGGGTTAATCTGTCTAATTTTATTGGTGGTTATCCTAAGTGCGCAGCAAGGTGTTTTACCTGGTTCGAAAGGAATTCGGGCGGTTGTCAATTATACCTTCACCACTAATTATGATCTTACTCCCTGGTTGCAAAAATTTGCCGGGATAGCGTTTTCAGGCGATTCATTATTACCGGTCCAAGTTGGGGTTCCCTGGATAGATCCCAAAATTTCCTCTAATCAACCAGAGAATCAGTCGGACCCTTCTTCAGCCCAGTCATCGTACCGCTTTATTTATCCCGTTGCTTCTGGACGAATAGTTAGTAAGTTTAATCCGCAAGGAACTGGTGGTGACCCGGCCTATTTTAGTGGAGGTATTACCATTGAGACCGATCCAAAACAGCCGGTGCGGGCCGGCTATCCTGGTCGGGTAGTTTCTGTTACCGGGGACCAAAAATTTGGCTATACGGTTCAGTTGGACCACGGACAAGGGGTAATTTCTCTTACGACTGGTTGTGCTGAAGTAATGGTCAAGCCCGGTGACCAATTAACCGCCGGGCAGATTATCGGACAGATGAGTTCGAATGTCACGGAACAACCGCAGCTTTATTTTGAGGTCAGGGTTCAGGGGCGACCCGTGGATCCTTTAAGCTTTATTTTGGCGGATTAAAGTATGTGACAGAGAAATAGTCTGCGCTTGTGTTATAACTCGGTCAGCAGGCTAAACTGGGAACGAACCTCGTCGGCTTCGGGCCGGCCTCAAACTCGCCCTGCGGGCTCAGACAGGTGATGCCTGCTGATCCTCAGCCTCCTCCGTTCTCTGATGTAAGTCGCCAATCGCTGACCTCCGTTATAACACTGCGCGATGGATTTTTATATTACTTGCGCTTGTGTTATAACTCGGTCAGCAAGCTAAACTGGGAACGAACCTCGTCGGCTTCGGGCCGGCCTCAAACTCGCCCTGCGGGCTCAGACAGGTGATGCCTGCTGATCCTCAGCCTCCTCCGTTCTCTGATGTAAACCGCCAATCGCTGACCTTCGTTATAACACTGCGCGATGGATTTTTCATGGTCCGATGTCTGATAGTGCTATCAGGCGCATCGAGTTCTACTTTCTAGTACCGGGGGATAAAAGCTGCGGATAGCTAAACAATGCACCTATTGAAACTGGGTTCTTGTGAGAGGATCCGGTTTTTTTTTAACACGATTTCTCCTGCTTAAAGGGTCGACCATTATGATTTTTTGCGTTGGTTTACAATCTGTGGTATATTTTATTCAAGTTTTTATAGATATCGCGAGGAGGCCTAAATTATTGAAAATTCCCTTGCCGGTTTTAGATAGGATTTTGCCGCGGGTGAAACGCCCCGGTCGCTATGTGGGCGGTGAATTAAACGCCGTTTATAAAGATTGGAACCAAGTCAAGGTCCGGATGGCTTTTGCCTTCCCGGATGTGTATGAGGTGGGAATGTCTCACCTAGGTTTGCGGATTCTTTATGGTTTAGTTAATCAACGCGAAGATTGGCTAATGGAAAGAGTCTTCGCCCCTTGGCCGGATATGGAGCAAGAACTGCGCGAGCACGGATTGCCCCTTTTTTCTCTGGAATCCCGTCGGGCACTGGTAGACTTTGAGGTGGTTGGCTTTACCTTGCAGTATGAAATGAGTTATACCAACCTGCTGAATATTCTAGATTTAGGGCAAATCCCCCTTCGAAGTCGGCACCGGACCGCAGAGCATCCGCTGGTTATTGCCGGAGGTCCAGGAGCCCTTAATCCGGAACCGCTGGCTGATTTTATTGATGCCTTTGTGCTGGGCGAAGGCGAGCAAGTATTACTGGAGATTCTAGAAATCGTTGAACGTTACCGTCAGGGATTAAGTAAAGAAAGCGGGCCTAAATATAAGGACCGGCTGGCCTTGCTGCGTGAGCTAGCCCGGGTACCGGGAGTTTATGTGCCTTCATTATACGAAGTTGCTTATCGCGAAGATGGAACGATTATCCGGATTGGGCCGCGGGAAGCCGGGATCCCGCGACAGGTGCAGCGTCGGGCCATTGCTGATTTGGATCAGGCTTATTTTCCGACCGCGCCCATTGTCCCCAACATTGAAGTGGTCCATGACCGAATCATGCTAGAGGTGTTTCGGGGTTGCCAGCGAGGGTGCCGGTTTTGCCAGGCGGGAATGATCTACCGACCAACGCGAGAAAGGTCGGTCTCTACGCTGGTGCAGCAAACAGAGGAATTAGTCAGGAACACCGGTTATGATGAAATTTCCCTAACCTCGCTTAGCACTGGTGACTACGGGGAAATACAAGAACTGGTCCGCCGTCTGCTGCAAAAGTATCAGGACCAGGGGGTCGCTGTTTCTTTACCGTCTTTGCGGATTGATTCATTTTCGGTGGGTCTGGCTAAAGAGGTGCAAAAGGGTCGTAAAACTGGGTTGACCTTTGCCCCAGAGGCCGGAACCCAGAGGTTGCGGGATGTAATCAATAAAGGAGTGACCGAGGACGACCTTTTTGCCGCAGCCGGGGCGGCGTTTGAAGAGGGCTGGTCATCTTTAAAACTTTACTTTATGATTGGATTACCGACAGAAGAAATGACAGACCTGGATGGGATCGTTGCCCTGGCTCGGCGAGTTGCTGATCTGGGTACTGCCGCTGCCCGGCGGGGACGGTTTAAGAAGCGGGTCCAGGTGACGGTTAGCGTTTCTAATTTTGTGCCCAAGGCGCACACTCCCTTTCAGTGGGAAGGTCAGCATCCGATTGAGGAGTTAAAAGCAAAACAGGAGTACCTGCGGCAAAGACTACGGGACAAACGGATAAGTTATAACTGGCATGAGGCGGAGCTGAGTTTCTGGGAGGCAGTCATTGCCAGAGGAGACCGGCGGTTGGGACCGGCTTTGGAAAAAGCCTGGCAGAAGGGCTGTCGTTTCGATGGCTGGAGCGAATACTTCCAGCCAGAAAAGTGGCGAGAGGCCTTGGCGGAAACGGGGCTTAATCCGGAGTTTTACGCTAACCGCCAAATACCGCTTACGGATACCCTGCCCTGGGATCACTTGAGTTCTGGGGTAACGCGGGATTTTCTGGTTGATGAATATCAGGCAGCGAAGAGTGGGATCACCACCGAGGATTGTCGACTGGCGGGTTGTACGACCTGCGGGGTCTGCGCGGCCTTGGGGGTTGACTTGAATTTAACCAGTTTGGAAAGGGACGGGTCTGGAAATGTATCGGTATCGGATAGAATATAGTAAACAGGGACCAATGGCCTATATTTCCCATCTGGATTTAACCCGGACCTTTGAACGGGCCGCCAGACGGGCGGGATTGCCAGTTGCCCTTTCCCAGGGTTACCATCCTCACTATAAGTTTTCTTTTGGTTCGGTTTTGCCGGTTGGAATGGAGGGAGAAAGGGAATACCTGGATATGGAACTAAATGGTCAGTCTGCGCCGGCCGAGATAGGCCAGACCTTACAGCAGCAGATGCCGCTTGGTTTAAAGATTCGCCAGGTTCGAATGGTACCACTAGAAGCACCATCCTTAATGGCCTTAATTGATATCGCTCGCTACGCGATAACGGCTCAGCTTTGTCCGGTTGCGGGAATTCTATCTTCGGCTGAATTTACCCAAAGCCTGGCTCAGGCCCTGGCCCGGGAATCCTGGCCAATCGTTCGTTCCAGTGTTAAGGGGACCCGCGAGATCGAAGCCCGAGACTCGGTGATTCAATTAGATTTGACCTGGCAAAACCAGTTGGTGCAGGGCGATATCTGGTTAAGACTCAACGCATCCAAGGCAATCCGGCCGATTGAAGTGATGGAATCTCTGGAGTGCTATGGCGGACTAATTTGGGATAAAAATAATCTGCGAATTCGGCGGACCGGCCTATTTGTCAGCCGGGAAGGTCGATATCTATCGCCAATGGACGTAATTACCCGGTAATAGCTGCCGGGATCACTTGTTCAGCTTCGTTGTAGTTCAAGGCTTCAGCTGGCGACGCTGCTTTACCTGAAGTTTTACCAAGATGAACTCCATTTATAGTAGTGGGAGTCTGATAATTACGATAACAGCCGTTAGTTACTGTAGGCGAGGAGGTGAGATTTATGGTTAAGGATATCTTAGTTCAGGCATCCGGAGGAGAAACACAGGTTGCCGTATTGGAAAACCGCCAGCTAGTCGAGATCTATCTAGAAAGGGACACGGAACAACGCTTGGTTGGCAACATTTATAAGGGTCGGATCGAAAACGTGCTGCCCGGGATGCAGGCTGCTTTTGTCAATATCGGGTTAGATAAAAATGCCTTTCTTTATGTTGAGGATGTTACCGGGGCCAGGACCTTAAAAGAAGTCCAGGAGGGACAAGAACCAAATGCAAATATCCCCCACCCCCATCATACTTCGATCGATGAATTAGTTAAAGAGGGACAGGAAATTCTCGTCCAGGTGGTTAAGGAACCGATAGGTACCAAAGGGGCCCCGGGTCACGACCCACATTACTTTACCCGGACGACATCTGGTCCTGATGCCGACCATGGATTATATTGGGATTTCCCGACGGATTGATCATGAACGGGAAAGAGAGAGACTGCGGAACCTGGCGGAGACTGTCAAGGCTCCCGGGATGGGTTTAATTGTTCGGACCGTCGCTGAGGGGGTAGGTGAGGACCCTCTCCAGCATGAAGCTAGAGCCCTGGCCAGATTATGGGAAAAAATTTTGTTTCGGAGTAGGTTTGCTAGTGCCCCCTCGTTAATTCACCGTGATTTAGAACTTGTGCAGCGGATTATGCGGGATCTGTTTACCGAAGAGGTTAACCGGATGATTGTTAATTCCCGGTGGGTTTACGACAAAATTTTGGACGTGCTGGAACTAGATGAGCGGCAGGTAAGGCTGAGGCAGCGGATTAGTTATGAGCCAGTTGATTTATTTGAAAGATTCAGCGTTGAATTGGAAATAGAAAAGGCCTTGAAACGGAAGGTTTGGTTAAAATCGGGCGGATACTTAGTTATTGATCAGATGGAAGCCCTTACAGCCGTTGATGTGAATACTGGCAAATACGTTGGCAGTATTAACCTGGCTGATACAGTATTAAAAACTAATTTGGAAGCGGCCAGTGAAATTGCCCGTCAGCTTCGCTTGCGAAATATCGGTGGCATTATTATTATTGATTTTATTGATATGGAGAGTATCCAAGATCAATCCCGAGTGCTGTCCGTGTTAGAGGAAGAGCTGAAAAAGGATAAAACACGGGCCAAGATTTTAGGCTTAACTCAGCTAGGGCTGGTGGAAATGACCCGGAAGAAGGTACAGCAGGGTCTGGACAGTTTGCTCCAGCGGTCCTGTCCTTATTGTGAAGGTAAAGGAAAGGTTCTCTCAGAAGAGACGGTTAGTCTTCGGGCCCAAAAACGTCTAATGTCCCTAGCGACCAAAAGTGATGCCCCAGCTTTTCTGCTTGAAGCGCATCCAAGCGTCGCTTCCATGCTCATTGGGGCTAGCGGCAACCATTTGCGGCAGATGGAGGAAGCGGTCAACAAGCAGCTAATCATCAAGGGTCGAGACGACTTGCATTTAGAACATGTTCAAATCAAGAGTCTTTACGGGCGTCAGGAAATTGAGGAGCTAGCCGTGCCGGTTAAGGTCGGTCAGATTTTAGAGGTCCGGATTGAGGAGGCCCATATCGTTAACGGATATGATGGAATTGCCCGGCTCAATGGTTACGTTTTAGATGTGGAGGGGGCCGGCGGTCACGTTGGCGAGGTCGTTCGAATAGAAGTAACCCGGGTCTTTAGGACCTATGCCCGGGCCCGGTTGCTGGAGCATTAGTGACGTTCGTGTTTTAAAGCGGTAAGCCGGCTAGACCGGGAACGAACCTCGTCGGCTTCGGGCAGGGCAGCAAACTCGCCCTGCGGACTCAAGCAGTGATGACTGCTGATCCTCAGCCGCTTTTGTTCTCTGATGTAAACCTCTAATCGCTGACTTCCGTTATCACAAAAGCGGCATAGTGTAAAATTGTTGTAGGAAAAAAGAAACAAGAGACTACTCTTTTTGGTAAAATAAAGTCAACCTAAAACCAAAATTACCGAAGGAGTGTTCTCGTGGTTGACAGAATAGCCGTTCTGTGTTAAAGTTAATGTCTGCAGGTAGGAAATGTCCTACCCCAACCGCCCGATTCGGGTTGCAAAAGCCGTAAGGCTTACCTAGGAATCGGCGAGTCTAGGGCAGGGAGGTGCAAAATGTACGCGATTATTGAAACTGGTGGTAAGCAGTATCGGGTTCAGGAAGGTGATGTCCTGAAAGTCGAGAAGCTGGATGTGGTTGAGGGAGAAACCGTTAACCTGGATAAGGTGCTAGCCCTCAAAAAAGGCGAAGAGCTGATTATGGGTTCTCCGTTGGTGGAGGGAGCTCGAGTGGTCGCTCAAGTGTTGGAGCATGGCCGAGGCAAGAAGATTATCGTCTTCAAGTACAAGCCTAAGAAAAACTACCGCCGGAAACAGGGGCATCGACAACCTTATACTCAGTTGCGGATCGAAAAGATCGAGGGCTAGATATCGTCTATGGTTAAGGTTAAGATATCGACTACCTCTAATGGGGAAATTGTCAGCTTTGAGGTCAAGGGACACGCGAATTACGCTGAACACGGGCAGGATATTGTCTGTGCCGGGGTTTCTGCAGTTGTCCAGACCGCCATTCTAGGTTTGGAGCATTTCCTGGATGGTGCTCCCGCAGTTATTATTCGAGAAGGTTATTTAAAATGTTCTTTACCCGGGGCCTTAACCCTCGAAGAAAGTGCCCGGGCTGCCGTGGTTCTGAAAACAATGGCTCTGGGAATTGAGATGACTGCCCGGAGTTATCCCAAAAACCTGCAACTGGTCTGGCAGATAGTTGCAGATTAATTTGGTTCTTAAGCTTGGCCTTATCATTTTGTTTCGCCAGATATACAAGATATAAATGTAATGTAAATGTAGGATTATACTTTATTCAAGGAGGTGTGATCCGTGATCCTGCAAAAAATTGAGCTTCAGTTGTTTGCCCATAAAAAGGGAGTTGGTAGTTCTCGCAATGGTCGAGACAGTAACCCCAAAATGCTCGGGGTGAAGCGGTCCGATGGCCAATTTGTTACGGCTGGTAATATCATTGTTCGGCAACGAGGTACCCGAATTCATCCGGGCAACAATGTCGCTATCGGCAGAGATGATACCCTTTATGCTCTAACCGATGGCATCGTTCGGTTTGAACGGAAGAGCCGTGATAAAAAGAAGGTTAGTGTCTATAATGAATCGGCTCTGGTAATGTAACGTTAACAATAACGTTTAACTTTCGTTATAAACAACCCGATATTGCACCCCCCTGGAGTCGCCAGGGGGGTTCGTTGTATCCTAATTATACCAAAAACATGGTCGCACGGTTTATAATGAAGGTTAGCGATTGGCGAGCTGTATCTTATTAGTTTATGTCATTAGTTTATGTTATTAGTTTATGCCGGTTGAGCCTGCCAACGAGTAAAAACTGCATCGCTAATTATCAGAGTATAAAGGTGGGATAATAATGGAGAATGGCCCGGAAACCGTTGAATGTGTTCCTATTTCTGAACTAATCTATCTTATGCGAACACAGCGTCATGACTTTATTAATCATTTACAGGTAATAATGGGTTACTTGCAATTGAATAAGGTAGATATGGCGATAAAATATATCAAGCATACCAGTGGAGAACTGCAGGAAGCCGGTCGATTAATGCAGACAGCTTGGCCTGAATTACCGGTTATCTTGATGTTAAAGAACAGACGGGTCAAGGAAGAGCTGGGCGAAGTCAAAGTTGCTTTACATAATGTGGATAAAATTGACAAAAAGCCACCGATAGAATTGACCGAAGTTATTGGGGAAATTTACGAGATAATCTGCCGGCAAATGGCCAACTGTCCGCTTGAAGGACAACAGCTATCAGTGGATATTGACGAAACAAACGGGACTTATGTGCTGCATTTTACCTGGCCTCAAGGCGAGAAAGTCTTTGATAAGATCGGGTTTCTAACTGATCCAGTCGTGGAAGAGGCCCGTAAGAGTTTCCCAAAGGTTGAGTTGTTTGAGCAGGGAGAAGAGTTGAGGCTGTCGATGTATTTGCCAGTTAAGTAATGTCCGGATTATATTTTTATAGGTGCTTGTGTCCTTGGGGGCATGGGTGGTTAATAGCAAATTCAGATATAGGTGAGGCTTGTTGCGGTTATGTTTTATGATACAGCGAGAATTCATGTTAAAGCCGGGGATGGGGGCAATGGAGTGGTTGCCTTTCGTCGGGAAAAATACGTTCCCGAAGGCGGTCCCAGTGGCGGTGACGGTGGTAATGGCGGTGGGGTCATCCTTGTGGCGGACGAGGGGCTGAGAACCTTGGTTGACTTTCGCTACCAACGTCACTACCGGGCCGAACGAGGTCAGCATGGTCAAGGTAAGAACATGCATGGTCGCCGTGGAGATGACTTGAGAATCCGGGTCCCAATCGGAACCGTTATTCGCGATGCAGAGTCTGGAGAACTCCTGGCGGATCTGGTCAAACCGGGGCAGGAGGCCTTGGTTGCCCGACCCGGACGAGGCGGGCGGGGGAATGCCCGGTTTGTCAGCTCAACTCAGCGGGTACCGGCTTTTGCGGAAAAAGGAGAACCGGGTGAAGGACGCTGGTTAATGTTGGAACTCAAAGTCCTGGCTGATGTAGGACTAATCGGTTTTCCGAATGCCGGCAAATCTACCTTGATCTCCCGAATCTCAGCGGCTCGACCCAAAATAGCGGATTACCCTTTTACCACCCTGGTACCCAACTTGGGCGTGGTGCGCCTGGAGGAAGGGCGCAGTTTTGTGGTCGCGGATATTCCCGGCCTTATTGAAGGGGCCCATGCGGGAGCCGGCCTGGGTCATCAGTTTCTGCGCCACGTCGAGCGGACCCGCCTGTTGTTGCATCTGGTGGATATTGCTGGGACAGAGGGGCGAGATCCGCTGGAAGATGTGGCGATAATTCAGCGGGAATTAGCCCAGTACAGCCCGGAACTAGCGGCCCGGCCCCGGGTATTGGTGGCCAATAAGCTTGATGTACCCGGAGCGGCGGAAAAGTTGGCGCAGCTAAAAACTCGCTATCCGGATGACGAAGTTTTGGCGATCTCGGCCTTAACTGGTGAAGGTTTACCAACCTTAATCGCCCGGGTCGCTGAGCTGGTCGACCAATTGCCGGCCCCGGCTCAGTTAATCCCAGAGACGGCCGATGTGGAAATAGTAACTCGAGTTACGGAGGACGAGGGCTTTACCATTAACCAGGAGGACGGAATCTGGGTCGTCCGAGGCAAAAATTTAGAACGGTTATGTGCCATGACTGATTTTAATAATGATGCCGCGGTCCGCCGCTTTCAGAAAATTATGCGCAAAGCCGGGGTCGATAAGGCCCTGCGCGAGGCCGGCATAACGGCTGGCGACACGGTGCGGATTCGCGATATAGAATTTGACTGGGCCGACTAGGATATTAAGGGCAAGGGACCATTTCTGGCATAATCAGAAAGTATAAGTGGACTTTCTGATTATCAGTAAGGGCAACTAGGGCTTCCGCCGGTGCCTAAGGCTTGGCGCAAGCCAAGTTTTCTTTATCCTGGCGAGGTAGAAACAATTCCATCTAACGTCGAACTAACGTCGAACGTTAACCTCTAATATCTAGATGAGGGTGGTTTTGGTGAATCGGGAACAGTTTAAAGCAGTAATTAGTGGTGCTAAACGAGTCGTAATTAAGGTCGGAACCAGTTCGCTGACTTATCCCACCGGCAAACTTAATCTTTCCCGACTGGAGAAGCTGGCACGGGAGATATCAGATATCCGTAATCAGGGTCGAGAAGTGATCCTGGTCTCATCTGGAGCGGTGGGGGCCGGTTTAGGCAAACTAGGTTTCAGTCGACGGCCAAAAACAATTCCAGAGAAGCAGGCGGCTGCCGCAGTTGGCCAGGGCATTCTGATGCATATCTATGAAAAACTTTTTTCTGAGTACAGCCAGGTGGTCGCCCAGGTGCTGCTCACTCGGTTTGACCTGATGGATCGGCGGTGTTATCTTAACGCGCGAAATGCGCTGAGCACTTTACTTAGTTTTGGGGTTATTCCCATCGTGAACGAGAATGATACGATTACTGTAGAAGGGTTGCAATTTGGGGATAATGATACTCTTTCAGCACTGGTCGCCGGCTTAGTAGATGCGGACCTGTTGATTATTCTTTCAGATATTGACGGTGTGTATACAGCAGACCCACGGGAAGACAGTCAGGCGGTCCTGCTGCCGGTGATTGAGGAGGTCAGTGAAGAGATTGAGCGATTAGCCGGTGGAACTGGTTCGGAAATGGCTTCCGGAGGAATGGTGACCAAGATACAGGCCGCCCGAATGGCGGGCAGTTCTGGAATGTATCTGGTTATCGCTAACAGTCAGGAAGACCAGGTCATTCGACGGATCCTCGCCGGTGAGTCTCTAGGAACATTATTTGTGCCTCGCGAACATAAATTGGATGCGCGTCAGCGTTGGATTGCTTTTGGTTCTACCCTGCGGGGGAGCGTGTTTTTGGATGCCGGGGCGGTTGAGGCTTTGCAGCTGAGAGGTAAAAGCTTATTACCAAGCGGCATTAGCCGCGTCGAAGGAGTTTTTGAAGCCGGCCAGGTGATCAGTATTAAGTCAGCTGAAGGATTGGAAATAGCCCGCGGCATTGTTAATTATTCTTCCGGGGCGATTGAGCGGATTAAAGGCCGAAAAACCGCAGAGATTGAGAAAGTCCTGGGTTATAAGGAGTTTGATGAGGTCGTTCACCGAAACAACTTGATCTTGGTTTAATGGGTGAGGTGTGAGGTGTGAGGTGTGAGGCTATCGGTTCGCGTCTAACGTCACATGGGAGCAGGATCAATTATGGATCTAAGTCATCAGGTTAGTCGGGCTATTGCCATCAATCGAGATAAACAACTAGAGACAGTGCAGGCCTGCCGGACGGGGGACCACCAACATAAATACCGTTTGGGTATTATGGGAGGGACTTTTGATCCGATTCATTATGGCCATTTGGTTACTGCCGAAACAAGTCGGTGGAAGTTTGGCTTGGATAAAGTAGTGTTCATGCCAACCGGTCAGCCGCCCCATAAACCGGATCGAATCATTTCCGCCGCAGAGCACCGTTACCGGATGAGTTTATTAGCGACTTTTAATAATGCTTATTTTTTGGTTTCTCGTCTCGAAATTGACCGGCCTGGCTATTCTTATACGATCGATACTGTCAAAGAGATTTTGCGCCAGGTGGGTCCGCACGTTGACCTGTTCTTTATTACTGGGGCCGATGCGGTGCTGGAAATTTTAAGTTGGAAAAATGTTCAGGAACTCGTGGAACTATGTACTTTTATTGCGGCTAATCGTCCCGGGTTTGACTTAAGTGAGCCCAGTCTCAGCGGCCAACAGCCAAAAAGTTTGATTCAGCAAATTAAAACCATTGAGGTTCCTTCGCTGGCCATTTCTTCAACAGAAATACGGCACCGAATTATTGCCGGCCATTCGATACGGTATCTGCTTCCAGAATCAGTGGAAGAGTATATTAAACGGCATCAATTATACCGAGACGGTATAAACATTGATTGATCGCGCATACTACCTAGTGAAGTTTTCAGTTTAGATTATCAAGTTAAGTTTGCGAGGTGAAGTTTTTGGTGAGGACTCTTTATGTAGGAAATCTCCCCTGGGCGACCCGGGCAGAGGATCTCATTAACGCTTTTTCGACTCATGGTCAGGTAATTAGCGGACGAGTCATTTCTGACCGAGAAACTGGGCGTTCTCGTGGTTTCGGTTTTGTAGAAGTGGCGGATGAAGACGCTGAACGAATGATCGAAAGCATGAACGGAACTGAGTTGAACGGACGGATTATCACCGTCAATGAGGCTAAGCCCAAACAACAGGAAATACAATAGGATAAGCGATTCAGTCAATAGTCAATTAATATCCCATGGTATAAACGGAAACTGAAAAAATATATAGAAAAACCTCCTTCGATCCCCTGAATCGATAGAGGTTTTTTCGTTTTCAGAGCAACTCTCTCTTTGTTCCAGTCTAGCCTGCTGACCAGTTAAAACCTGAGCGTTAGGGTTTTATATTAGTAGATTACCCGGGACGGTTAACCTGTCCCCGTGTCCCACACGACTAACTTGTTTTCAAAAAACTGCTTGAGTCAAAGATGAACTTTAGGTACCATTGAACTGTCCTAAGGCAAGAAACGAGAACTATTATAATTAGAAAGATGGCTCGATCGAGAACCGCTAAAGAGGGATGCTCTAGTGAATTTTGACCAATTGCTGCCCATATTAACCCAAAAACTTCCTCCGCGACGTTTAAGCCATTCTCTAGGCGTTGCCGAGACGGCTGTCGGCTTAGCCAAGCAGTATGGAGGCAGAGTTGAGACTGCTAGAATGGCTGGCTTGCTGCACGATTATGCCCGAGACCTGCCCTCCGATACTCTGTTAGAGGTAGCCGAACAAGCTGGTTTAATTACTTGTTCGGTCGAAAGACTGATGCCGGATTTGTTGCACGGGCCAGTGGCGGCTTGGCTTATACCTCGGGAACTGGGAATTAAGGATTCAGAAGTATTAAGGGCGATCGCTTTGCACACCTTGGGAGCCGAGGAGATGGCTTTGCTGGACAAAATTATCTACATTGCCGATGCTATTGAGCCGGGCCGGAAATATCCGGGAGTGGAATACCTGCGGCAGTTAGTCAAGGTTGACCTTGATCAGGCTTTGCTCGCTGGTTATAATCAAACAATTAAATACTGTCTTGACCGAAATTACCTGTTACATCCGCGAACGATCTTGGCGCGAAATACACTCGTGCAGATATTATATTCCAGGGTAAGTTCAGACTAATTCTGGTTAAAGCCTGGATTTCGTGGTAAAATATATATAGAAAGTTTAATTTAAAGGAGGAGCCATTATTGAATGATTCCATTCAACTAGTCCAATGGATAGCCGAGGCTGCTGGTGAGCAGAAGGCTTTTGATCTGGTGACTTTGGATCTGCGTGGGGTATCTTTGATTGCTGATTATTTTGTCATCTGCAGCGGGAGATCAACCGTCCAGGTAAAAGCCATCGCCGAACATATTGAGAAATTCCTGGAGGATAAGGGGATCCGGGTTTTGCACAGGGAAGGGAAGCGAGAGGGGCAGTGGCTGCTTTTGGACTATGGCTCGGTAGTGGTTCACGTGTTTCGGGAAGAAGAACGTCGGTTTTATGGTCTGGAACGCCTGTGGGCTGATGCAAGATTAGTCGAAGATCCTAAAGAGGATAAAGGGTTGACATTTGTCGGACCGTAACTTATAATAAACTCCGTCGACAAGATAAAAGCCTTGAACCGGAGTAGTAGACTAGTAGGTTTTCAGCAGAGAGCTGTTGGTGGGTGAAAAACAGTAAGCCGCTAGCCGAAACTCGCCGGGGAGCTGCGTTGGTGAATGATTAATCAACGACGGATATCCACCGTTATGGGATGTTAAAGCTGGGTAAAACACATAAAGTGGGGCTGTGGCGCAGAGGGAGCGCGCCTCCTTGGCATGGAGGAGGTCACGGGTTCAAGTCCCGTCAGCTCCACCATTTACTATTTAGTGTTTTATCAATGAGGGTGGTACCGCGGGAATGACAACCTCTCGTCCCTTTGAGGATGAGAGGTTTTTTTGATTTTTCCGGAAGGAGAGATGCTCAATGAAGGACCGTTATGTTTTTTCAGAAGTGGAAGCATACTGGCAAAAGAAATGGGCTGACGAGGGTTTTTACCAAGTAACGGAAGATCCCAATAAGCCAAAGTATTATAACCTGGAAATGTTTCCTTATCCATCGGGCAATCTACATATGGGTCATGTGCGCAACTACGCCATTGGTGATGTAGTAGCCCGATTTAAGACGATGCAAGGGTACAATGTCTTGCACCCAATGGGCTGGGATGCTTTTGGTCTGCCGGCAGAAAACGCGGCGATCAAAAATCAGACTCATCCCTTTAAATGGACCGCGTCAAATATCGCTAACATGCGGCGGCAGTTAAAAGAAATGGGAATAAGTTATGACTGGGATCGTGAGATTGCTTCCTGTTACCCGGATTATTATCGCTGGACCCAGTGGCTGTTTTTGCGGCTATATGAAAAGGGACTGGCATACCGGAAGGAAGCTGCGGTCAACTGGTGCCCTTCCTGTGCGACGGTTTTAGCTAATGAGCAAGTTATCGATGGGGCCTGCGAACGCTGTGAGAGCATTGTCGAGAAAAAGAAGCTGGAACAGTGGTTTTTTAAGATTACTGACTACGCGGAACGGCTGCTGCGGGATTTAGAGACCCTGCCTGGCTGGCCGGATAAAGTTAAGACTATGCAGACGAACTGGATTGGCCGCAGTGAAGGGGTAGAATTTAGTTTTACCGTCGCCAATAGTGACCAGAAAATACCGGTCTTTACTACTCGACACGATACCGTTTTTGGCGTGACATATGTGGTCCTAGCTCCGGAGCATCCTTTGGTTGAAGAATTAACCAAGGGGACCGCTTATGAAAAGCCGGTTCAGGAATTCATCAAGCGGATGGCACACATGAACGAGATAACCCGGACCTCCGCGGAATTAGAAAAAGAGGGGATGCTGATCGGGGCCCAGGCGATCAATCCAATGACAGGCGAAGCGGTCCCGATCTTAATTGCCAACTATGTTTTAATGGAGTATGGAACGGGTGCCGTTATGGGGGTACCGGCCCATGATGAGCGGGACTTTGAGTTTGCCCGTAAGTATGACCTGCCAATTCGCGTCGTGATTCAACCGGCTGGTCAGGAATTAAGTGTTGAGACAATGGAGCAGGCTTACACCGGCGAAGGAATTATGGTTAATTCTGGACGTTTCAACGGCCTGCCTAACGAGGAAGGCAAAAAAGCCATTGCTGATGATATGGAAGCGCGAGGAATCGGCAGCCGGCAGATCAATTACCGGCTGCGGGATTGGCTGATTTCGCGGCAGCGTTATTGGGGAGCACCGATTCCGATTATTTACTGCGAGCAATGTGGTCCAAAGCCAGTCCCGGATCAGGATCTGCCGGTTATCTTACCGACTGATGTGGAGTTCAAGGGAGGCGGCGGCAATCCGCTGGTGGAGTCGCCGACCTTTGTCGCGACTGTTTGCCCTGAATGTGGGAGCCCGGCGCGTCGGGAAACTGATACCATGGATACCTTTGTCTGTTCATCCTGGTATTTTATGCGGTTTACCAGTCCCCATTCTGATCAAGCACCCTTTGCTTCAGAGCATGTAGATTACTGGATGAATGTGGATCAGTACATCGGGGGAGTAGAACACGCCATTTTACACTTGATGTACGCTCGGTTTTTCACTAAAGTTCTGTATGATTTTGGCTTGGTGAAAGTACAGGAACCATTTCAAAATCTCCTGACGCAAGGTATGGTGCTTAAGGATGGAGCAAAAATGTCCAAATCTAAAGGCAATGTGGTTAGTCCAGAGGAGATTATCAGCACCTATGGGGCAGATACGGCTCGGTTGTTTATCTTGTTTGCTTCACCGCCGGAGAAAGACTTGGAGTGGAGCGATCAGGGGGTTGAAGGCAGTTATCGTTTTCTTAACCGGGTCTGGCGTCTGGTTGCCGGTTATGCGGATCAAGTGACCGGGATCGTAGTGCCGAAGCCATTCCCAGCCGTGAGTGGGGCGGAACGGGAACTAAGACGCTGGACCCACTACGCCCTGCGTAAGGTCACCCAAGATATTGAAACCCGATTTAACTTTAATACCGCCATCAGTGCCATCATGGAACTGGTCAACGCTCTCTACCATTACCAGGCCCGGGTTGCTCCAGAGCAACAAGACCTGCAAGTGGTGAAAGAGGGCTTGGAATCTTTAATTTTGCTGCTGGCTCCCTTTACACCGCACATTGCTGAGGAACTGTGGAGTGCGATCGGACATCCGGACAGCGTTCACCTTCAGTCGTGGCCAATCTATGATGAAGCAGCCCTGGTGGAGGATGAAGTAACGGTGGTCATCCAGGTGAACGGCCGGGTGCGGGAAAAAGTCCAGGTGCCAGCCGGTTTGACGAGCCAAGCCTTGCAAGAGCAGGTGCTGGCAATGGAACGGGTTAAAAAACTATACCAGGACAAACAGCTTATCAAAGTAGTAGCTATTCCAGATAAACTGGTTAGCCTAGTGATTAAATGAGTCAACTAAATGGGTTATCCATATTTAACATCAGACGGAAAGAAGTCTCCCGCCTTTAAGCTGCCTTGCTCGCAAAGCGAGAGCGAAGGCGGGAGATGAATGGTCGTTTGTTTCATAATTTCATTTGTTGTACTATACTATTATGATGTATTATGATGATACAATCAGGCTATTGATCCTGATAAACATTTTAGCCAACCAGCCTGTCCTGTTTCGAGGACAGGTTTTTGTTGTCTAGGATTCAAGTGGGAGTCTTGTTATTCGATGAATCAATTAGCTAAATTTTGGAACAATTATTTATGGGATACCGACGACTTGCTTTTACCCATTTAGCATGCTAAGATATTACCAATTTTGGGAGTAGGATTATCAGTAAGGCAGGAGGTCTTATGGATGAGGCATTCACCAGAGGTAGCCCGTTACGAACAAATAGCCCTGGACATAGCGGGTCGAATTGTTCGAAAAGAATATAAGGAAGGCGACAAACTGTTTGGACGGTCTACCCTGGCGGGTAAATACAATGTCTCGCCAGAAACGGTCCGACGGGCAGTGGCCTTATTGCAGACAACCGGGATAGTGGATCCGCAACCCGGGCGAGGAATAATTATTTGTTCCCGTCAGGCAGCAGAAGTCTTCCTGCGGGAATTTGAGAGCCGCCGGGTATTAGAAGACCTACAGGAACGGATTTCTAATTTGCTGGTCGAAAGAAGAAAGTTGGATCAAATTCTGGAGGAAGAACTTAACCAACTGGTTAACTTTACTTTTAAGAGCAATTCCAGGCTCCAGCAGATTGAAGAAATCGAGGTGCCCGATGACTCGGAACTAGTGGGGAAAAGCTTGGAATCTCTTCGCTTTCGAACGATTACTGGGGCCACGGTTTTGGCTTTAGAAAGAGGCGGGGAAGAAATTTTTTCACCCGACAGCGGAATACCCATTGAGGCTGGGGACCTTTTGGTTTTCGTAGGAACTCCAGAAGCTAAGGAAAGGGTCCGTAAGTTGTTTGGGGAAAAATCGACAAAAAAGGACGTTTAATTAGGCCTTAGATGCAGGAATTTTGATGTGTTATGTAGAATCTAAACTATGTAGAACAATTGGTTAAAATCAATCTTATGTAGATTTAATCTTAGATTTAAATCTTATGTATTTTTAATGGAGCATATCCTTTTAATATTTCTTTTAATATTCAGTATTAGAATTTATAATTGAGGTTAACCAGGAATTAACCGAATTTCAATTGCATAAAGTGCTCCGAGCCGGACTGCCCTAAGGTATGAACTATGGCTGTCGGCCGATAGGGTGCATCGGGAAACGGATGTGCCTCCCTTTTTGGAAAGGAGCCGGTGCTTCATCAAGTCAGAGAAGCCCATCTTTCGGTAAACGTCAATAACTGAAAGCAGGCAGATAATTCAGTTTGTGTTTTGGTGCAGCACTTTTAACAATTCTCGGCAGTTTAGATGTGGGCTGTAATTGGTAACTTTCCAAAAACGGTCCATTTTATTTTGTCCAATTTAAATGGATTTAGTTAGAACGGGGATCGGCCCAGCTTTAATCAGATTGGAGGTGGATAACAAACTTGTAGGCTTGTTAGCCACTTATTACTCAACCCTTGAGCTAGGGAAGTGTACTATATCAATAGGATAAATTAAAGCGGGTAACTAAGTAATATTTAAAATAATTTTTATGTAGACCAAAATTGTCTAACTAAGGAGAGTGAACTCTTTGTTCAAAAAGCAACGTTTTGTCGGGCTTTTAGTCTTGGTTTTAATTTTAGGGCTAATCGCCGGCTGTTCGGGGAGTAATCCAGCACCGGCCCCCGATAATACACCCCCACCAGTATCAGAGAAAAAAGACGTTATCTTAGCGTCCACTACCAGCACCCTTGATACCGGCTTGCTTGACGTCTTAAAGCCAAAGTTTGAAGAGCAGACGGGTTATATTTTGAAACCGATCGGGGTTGGATCTGGCGCAGCCTTGAAGATGGGCGAAAATGGAGAGGCGGATGCCTTGCTAGTCCATGCCCCGAAGGATGAAGAAAAACTGGTCGAACAAGGGGTTGTGAACAATCGGCAGTTAGTCATGCACAATGATTTCATTTTTGTTGGCCCGGAAAAGGATCCTGCCGGGATCAAAGGGAATAAATCCGCAGTCGATGCGCTGAAGAAGATTGCCGAAAGCAAGAGCCTCTTTGTCTCGCGGGGAGATGAGTCCGGCACCCACAAAATGGAGAAAAATCTGTGGACTGAAGCTGGCATCCAGCCAAGCGGCTCCTGGTACCAACAGGCTGCCACTGGTATGGCGGCAACCTTGAAAATTGCCTCGGAAAAACAAGGCTACACCCTGACCGACCGGGGAACCTATTTGGCACAAAAAGGCAACCTCAGTCTAGTGCCAATGGTCGAAGGAGACAAGGTATTACTTAACATTTACCACGTGATGCAGGTCAACCCAGACAAGTTTTCCGATGAGATAAAAGCCAGGATGAATCCAGCGGGGGCGAAGGCTTTTGTCGAATTTATGGTTTCACCGGATGTGCAAAAGATCATTGAGACTTATGGCGTCGATAAATACGGCGAACCACTGTTCTTCCCGGATGCCGGCAAAAACGAAGCTGATTTGGGGAAGTAGTTTGGCAAATTGGGATAGCTTTTAACTTGAAGGACTATTCATTTGATGTTGTTTACTTAAATTAGACCTGGAGGTTGGAGCCGGCTTGGAGATGATTTACGAGGGTCTGGTTAAGGCCATTGAACTGATGCTCATGCTAGACCCTCAAGTGTTAGAGATTTCCTGGTTAACCTTAAAAGTTTCTGGAACTGCTACTTTTGTGAGTGTGCTATTAGGAGTCCCCTTGGGAACTTACTTGGCTTTGGCTGATTTTCCTGGTCGCCGGGTTATCGTGAGCATCGTTAATTTTGGTATGGGTTTGCCGCCAGTGGTAGTTGGCTTATGGGTAAGCATTTTTCTCTGGCGGAGCGGTCCCTTCGGGTCTTTGGGGATAATCTATACCCCGGCCGCGATGATTATCGCGCAGGCTATCATTGCGGCCCCAGTGGTGACCAGTTTTACTTTAGCCACAATGCAGCAGACTAGTTATAAACTGCGGCTGCAAATCTTAGCCCTTGGGGCAAATCGGTTTCAATTGCTCTGGTACCTGTTACGTGAAGCTCGCCTTGGGTTGCTTTCCGCGATTATCGCCGGGTTTGGGGCCGTTGTCTCTGAGGTAGGGGCATCGATGATGGTCGGCGGTAACATTTTAGGCGAGACCAGAGTTTTGACCACGGCAACTGTGATGGAGGTTAATAAGGGCAATTTTGAACTGGCGATAGCTTTAAGTCTCGTTCTGCTAGGTCTAGCCTACGGTGTAACCCTAATACTGACATTGATCCAGCAGAGGAGAACAGCATGATTGAAAAGATTCTCAAGGGGTATAATTTGCAGATAATTCTGCCAAAACAAAAGAAAACGATTTTAAATATTCCCGAGTTTCATTTGGATTCTGGCGAAATTCTAGCTTTAGTTGGCCCGAATGGGGCCGGCAAGAGCACTTTGATTAAGGTGCTGGCTTTGCTTAGTTTTCCTTCACCCGAAGGGTATATCGAGTTTCGAGGGGAAAGAGTCACCAAGCATCAGGTGCTGAGCCTGAGACGCCGGATGGCGGTGGTATTTCAAGAGCCGTTACTGTTGGATACAACTGTCTTTGAGAATGTGGCGGTCGGTTTAAAGATTCGCGGGGTTTCGGCCCAGTCAATCAAACCGCGGGTTAATGAATGGCTGGAACGGCTAGGGATAGCCCATTTAGCCCGCCGTTCTTCCCGCTATCTCTCCGGCGGCGAGGCCCAAAGAGTCAGTTTGGCACGAGCCTTTGTCTTGGAGCCTGAGGTTTTGTTTTTAGACGAACCTTTTTCTTCATTAGATACACCGACTCGAGTTTTGCTGATTAAGGAGCTAAAAGAGTTGCTCCTTGCCACTAAAGTCTCGACAGTAATGGTAAGTCATAATTACGCGGAGGTACAATCCCTGGCCGATCGGGTTCTGGTAATGCAGGATGGCCAGGTAATTAATCAGGGGAAACCGGATAGCATTTTTACGCAGCCCCTCTTTTAAAACCAAATCCCAACCCTTTTCTTCCCCCTGTTATGGGGGTTTTTTATTTCCGTAGCCTATTCACTAGGTTAATAAAACAACTGAACACTACTTTAAAGTAGTTATATATTGTTATAAATAAGTTATTTTTTTCAACTCATTTTGGAGGATTTTGTAATCTCTCGTCGTATTTAAGTTTATCAGGGATGAGTAAACCTACTAACCGCTCATGCCCTCCAGGCGTACCCACTAATGAAAACGGACAGCTTTTTGTCGGGGGTTGTGTCCTTGGGGCATGGGTGGTTAGTAGTAAATTAAAGGTAATCGGGACATAAAGGTGACTAAGTGTAGTTGAAATGGGAGCGAAAGCATGTTTTCGATTGAACGCCGTTATCAGGTTCTAATTCTGCTTCTTTTGGCCGGGCTTTTATTCGGGGGTGGGGTTAAGTACGCCCAACACTTCCTAAATCCGTCTGGGACAGTCGTAATTGAGGCTAACGGATTGACCGGCAACCAAGCAATGCAGACTAGTTCATCTAGCAGCGATTCGGTTTCTGCCGGTAAATCGGTCACTACGGGGGATCCAGAATTGGTACCCTCCTTAATTTATGTTCATGTAGTGGGGGCAGTGGAGAAACCTGGTTACTATCAATTGCTTGCCGGGGCTAGAGTTTTTGAGGCTGTAGAAAAAGCGATTCCTCTGCCTGAGGCAGATCTTCAGGCGATTAATTTAGCGCAGATTTTATCGGACGAGCAACAGGTCTATGTTCCGAAAGCAGGCGAGTTTGCTGCGGGAGTGCCGGTTGGAGTAAGCGGTGGAACAGGAGTAAGCAGTGCTACAGCCCTAAATGCGTCAAGCAGTTTCGGGACTGCCGGGGGTTCAGCCGGCAAAGTTAATCTAAATACTGCTTCGGTTCAAGAGCTGGATGCTCAATTACCCGGGATTGGTCCAACCCTGGCCCAGCGTATTGTGGATTATCGGCAGCAACATGGCGGGTTTCGCAGCATCGAAGATATAAAAAACGTCAGCGGCATTGGCGAAAAACGGTACGCCGAGCTTAAGGATCGGCTAACGGTTCATTAAGACGAGTGCTCCTTTGGTCACCTGAACATTGAGGCTTCAGATGGAGAATTTACTTGACCCGAGGTTTAGACAAGGTAACCCCGCTTATAGAAGTGGGGGTCTTTTATTCAGATAAAACCTGAGCCCTCCATAAGGAGCGGTATGGGAAAGAAAAAACTTTTATAATTATTTCATTAAATGAATCTAATTAAGGCCTATAGAATATCGTTCAAACTGTTTTAAAAAATTTGTTGAGGCGATGCACGTGGCCAACCCTATGGTACTGATTACTTTCGCCTTTATCCTGGGCATTATTCTCGGCCAGTATTTGAACGGACCGCCTTGGGCTTTCGGTATCCCGGCCTTAATCGCCGGCGTAATCACACTTGTGAAAATTAAGCAAAGATCTAAATTCTCAACCGAAGTCCTATTACTGTTCGCAGTTAGCTTAGGGGCTTTTTGGCTGAGTTTAGCCCAGGGACCTGGCTCTCAATTAGCCCAGCAGACTGGGACCTACTTGGATTTGACTGGTCGGGTGGCTGAGGAGGGGCGGGTCTATGAAAATCGGGAAACCTATCTGCTGCAGGTCCAAGAATTGCTTTTGCCGGAGGGTAATCAGGTAGCGTTAAGCGAGCCGGTTTTATTGACCATTTATCTTGATCGCCTGGCTGAGTCTCAGCCGGTAACCGTGGGAGCTTCCCCCAGTTTGGCATATGGCGATGTATTGCGGGTTCACGGGCAATTGGAATTACCTAAAGGACCCCGGAATCCAGGAGAATTCGATTACCGAGCTTATCTGCTCCGACGGGGTGTTCATACTCAAATTGCGGTATATCCTAGTGATGTAGTACGGTTAACGTCCGGACAGGGAAACCCGATGTTGCGGTGGGTGCTTAGTCTAAAATCCCGAGTCAAGCAGGAGATGGTCCAGGTTATACCGCCGGAACAAACGAAAATTCTGCAGGCTCTGCTATTCGGCGATCAGACTGGCTTATCTCCAGAAGATCGGGAGCAATACCAGCGGACTGGTCTAATCCATATTTTTTCTGTGTCTGGCTTTCACGTCGGCTTTGTCCTGCTGTTTGCCTTATTTCTGGGTCAAATCGCTAGACTTTCTCCTAAAGGACAATTCTGGCTGGCCCTGGCGGTGATGTTCTTTTTTGCCGCCCTGGCCGGTTTTCAAACCCCAGTAATGCGGGCGACGATCATGGCCGTAATTGGCCTGGCGGGGCATCTCTGGCGTCGAGAACAAGACCTGGTCAATAGCCTGGCGGTTGCCGCTCTGGTTCTGCTTCTGTGGAATCCCCAGTGGCTGTTTGAGGCCGGGTTTCAGCTTTCTTTTTTGGCCACCTGGGGGATTGTCTACCTTTACCCACGGTTGGACGCCCAGATGACGCGCTGGGCTGCTTGGCGCGGTCTGGTGCTGGTGCCCTTGTGCGCTCAACTGGCGGTAATTCCCTTGGTCGCCTATTACTTCAATCAGGTTTCGGTTATCAGTCTGGTGAGCAATGTGCTGCTGGCTGGTTTAGTTGGCGTCGTGATCCTGATGGCTTTTTTTGCTTTCCTCCTGGTCTTCATTTTTCCTTTAGCTGGCCAAACTCTATTTTTGGCGGATGGAGCTCTGATTGGTTTGGTTACCAAGTTGGTAACATTTTTAAGTTTAGTACCCGGAGCAGCTTTTTATATCGGAACGCCATCAATCTGGCTCATGCTTAGTTATTATTTTTTATTGGTTGCCTGGGGAGAAGGCTGGTTAAAACCAGCGTGGTATCGAGTGCGCGATTACGCCGTTTTTTATTTTAGCCGCTTCAGCCGTTCTAAATTAGTACCCCCAGTTTGTTTGATATTAGTGGTCGGCTTAGCGGCCGGTTGGTACTTCAGGCCGGCGGCTCCTCTCCGCGTAGTCTTTTTGGATGTGGGACAGGGAGATAGCATCTTGATTGAAACCCCAGCCGGTAAGAGAATTTTAGTGGATGGCGGCGGCAACCCGGCATTCACCCCGGTTCAGAGCGCCTTCGATGTCGGCCGCCAGGTGGTGGTGCCCTATCTGCGTCGGGAAGGGATAGATAAACTGGATGTCGTAGTAAATACGCATCCGGATAGCGATCATCTCCAGGGGTTGTCAGCAGTTCTGGAGGCAATACCGGTTTCCTTGGTCCTGAGTGCTCCAGTTGAGGAGACCTCAGCCCTCTGGCAGGAGTTTTATCAACAGGCCCAGGCTTTAGGGGTGCCCGTAGTGGGGGCTAAGCGGGGCATGTCGTTAAACCTTGACCCGGCTGTCTTGATCGAGGTACTGCACCCGGGAACGCTCCTTGCCGGTACCCGCAGCGATGTTAATAACAATTCCGTGGTCCTGCGAATCAAGCACGGTCAAAACGCTCTGCTTTTAACCGGTGATCTGGAAGCCGAGGGAATGCAGGACCTGCGTCAGGCCGGGGTGGAACTGCGCAGTCAGGTCTATAAGGTACCGCATCATGGGAGCCGGTATTCGCTGGACCCTCAGTTTTTCGCCGCGGTTGATCCTCAGGTAACCGTGATCAGTGTAGGAAAAAACAATTTCGGTCACCCGGACCCGGCTGTCCTGGAAGCCTGTCAGGAGGGAGCCCGGCCTTTGTTTCGAACCGATCAGCACGGCGCGATAACCGTGGAAAGTGATGGGCAACGGCTGAAAGTAATGCCGTTTATACGAACTCAGGATTAACCACAAAAATAATGTAGCCAAAAGGAAGCCGGGATTAACAGGAACCCCGGCTGTTGCTTGACTTGCTTAGTCTTTATTTGGTTGGTAGACCGATCATCTGGCGGTATTCGTTGGGGGTAGCCAAGTCGCGTCCCAGGAGTTCGACCAACTGCTTAAAGCTTTTGAAATGCTCTGCGTTATTAGTTATCTTGTCGTTGCGATGCGGCCACTTCCAGACGGTGTCCTCCATCCCAACTCGGATATGCAGTCCCAGCAGGACTGCGAAGGTTGCCAGGTAGCTAGAGGCTCGACCCGCGGCACAGACGATGATGACTGATTTGTCGTCGATTTCCATGATTCGATTATACATGTGCATCAAGCCCTCGACCATGGCCTTGGGATTCTGCATGGGGCTGCCGCCTGGGAGAGTGGGTAAAATAATCCAGTGGTAGGGTTTCTGCAAGAGACCAGTTTTGATCAGGTAGCGATCAGCGTTGTCAATATCCCCGTCGGAGTAAATGGCAATTTGGGGTTTACAGCCTAATTCTTGAACAATCCGCGTTTTTTCAATCATGACATGCGGCGGCTTGACGAATAAGGTATCACCACAGTAGGCAGCCACCGTATTAATAGGAGTAACATCCAACAGCTTGTCCTTCAATACCTCAAGCATATTCGCCCATTCGCCGTCCAGGAACGGAACCATGCACCCGTCGAATACTGTTTGAGGGAACTCTTTTTTCAGGGGATCGATGACACGGTGGAATAATTCTGGATCCAAAACGTTGTAGCCGTCTTTATCACGGACGTGGATGTGGACGATCGGCGAACCCGCCAGGCAAGCTTCGCGGGCTGATTGATAAATTTCATCCGGCGTCTGCGGGTGGCTGGGATTTCCCCGTTTGCTGTAAAAAGCACCGGTAATGGTGGTCGAAATCGCGATTTTCTGGGGGATGTTCCAGGCTGGCTGAACTTCGATCCCTGTGGCATACGCAGTGTTGACCGGATCGACGATTTCTGGCAATCCGTAAGGAATCCAAATCGTCTTGAATTCTTCTTTTTTCTTCCACTCATCAATATAGGCCCAGTTAACCTTATCCACTGTCATTTCGACACCTCCATTATATTATATAGTTTTTGTGAAAGACAATGAGATTAATAATGAACGCGACCTGCCTAACGGGATCAAGCATTTTTAGGCCTGGAAGTATGGCCTTGGTTTCTTCTTTGGCGTAGTCAATAGTATAACTGCCTAGTTAATTCTGCAATTAGATCCCGTCATGATGGCTCCTTTTTCTTTAAAGGTTTTCCGTATCTTCCCCCCTTTTTGTAAATGATTTTGGGACAAGCCCAGCTCAGCATATAGTAGTCAATTCAATTATAAGTGGCATTTAAAATCTAACGCTGTTTAAGATGTACTTAATATTTAAGTATTACTTATATATTAAGACAAATTTAAGTGGGAGTCAACACTTTTTCCGGTTAATCTGATATATTTATATCTAGCCTTAATGTTTAAGGGAGTAGTGAAAACGGATAACCCTAGGAGAATAGGTATTTACGCGAGGCACATTTTTTGCTATCTTTATTAAATTAAAGGCCTAACTTAGTAGTAATAATAAAGATAGATTTGATTTTTAGTTATTATAAAATTGGAGTTGATTTGATGAGCAAAAATGAAAACCTCTGGACGTTGGGACATAAATTGAATAATTTTCGACTGAAAAAAGGTTACACTTTGCAGGAGGTAGCAGACGCCCTAGGGATTACCGCCTCTTTCTTAAGCATGGTCGAAAATGGCCGAAGCGGAATCGGCTTTTCCAAATTGCAAAAACTACTGGCCTTTTACGGCTTAACCCTTGCGGACCTGGCGGATAAGGAAGATCAGCATGGGAGAGTGGTTAAACTCAGTCAAGCGGCGGTCTTGGGTTACGAAATTGAAGGCGTTGAAGCACGTTTGCTAGTGGACCGCAGGAATAACTATAATATCGAACCGATTTATTTTCGAGTCCAGCCGGGTGCCAGTATTGGGTATATGCAACATCAAGGTGAAGAGTTCGGTTTTGTCGTTGAAGGCATGTTTGAGGTGTCACTTATTGACCTTGAAACTGGTAATGAAGAAAAATATATATTAGAAAAAGGAGATACAATTTATTATCCTAGCACTGTCCAGCACAAGTGGACGAATGTTTTTAGCAAAATTTCCATATTCTTAGCAGCCGTGACTCCACCAACTTTTTAATCAGACATTTGAAAGCAGCTAGGGTATTGCTTAGCCTTTAACCCTTTGCGTTAGAAAAAAGGACAGGTGTCAGTTAAGATGGAACGACCAGCTTCCAGTCGAAATAAAAAAAGCAGCGGAACCAATGAGGCCAATTCGGCCCAGGTGCTGGAGCAAATAAAACGGCGGCAGTTTCGCCCGGTGTACCTGTTTTTTGGCCCGGAAAGATACTTGCTGGATGAATTGGCAGCCGCCTTGAAAGTAGCCTTAGCCGATGAGGTTAATGCCGGGTTTGATTACGATCTGCTGGATGGAGAAACTTCTTCCCTATCAGCCGTATTAAACCTGGCCAATACTCCACCTTGGCTGGCGGAAAGGCGGCTGGTGCTGGTGAAAAATGCGCCTTGGTTTAGGGGGAATAAAAAAAGCAAAGCAGACAACGAAGAAACGGACTCAGCCTCACCATCAACGTTCGTTGAACCAGCGGGAACCGGGGCTTCAACTAAACGGAAAGCAGCCGAAGGGAAGGATAGTGGTGAGGAGGCGGCCTTCCTGAACTATTTAAAAGAACCCAATCCCACCACGGTACTGGTCATGTTGACTGCCGGAGAGGTTGACCGCCGGCGCAAGTTGTTTCGCACCTTGGTTTCAACCGGCACTGCGGTTGAATGTCGAGAACTGAACGACCGGGAGCGCCGTCCATGGTTAGATCCGTCAAGCCAGGGCTATGGGATTGACTTTAGAATCGGCGGCCCTTGACTATTTAATCACCTTTGGCGGAAAAAGCTTGTATGGCTTAATAAATGAACTGGAAAAAATCCGCTTATTTCTCGGGCCAGGGGAAACCAAGGTTTCTCTGGCCGTTGTTCAGGAGTTATGTTCGAGGAGTGTGGAGGACCGGATCTTTGATATTATGCAGGCCTTTACCGAAAAAAATGCTCCCTTGGCCTTAAGTCGAATCCGAGAATTGATTGAAGCCGGCACGCAGCCGCAGCGGATTTTTTTCCTGCTGGTCCGGCATTACCGGATCATGCTGCGGGCTAGGTCCTTGTTGGACCAAGCTTACTCCGATCAGGAGCTGGCCTCTCGGCTGCAGGTTGACTATCGCCTGGTTTATAAATATATGCGGGAAGCGCGCGGCTTTTCTGAGGCGGAATTGACCCAAGGCTTGAAGCAGATGTTGGAGATCGATGTCGCCTTGAAAACTAGTGAAGGAAGCCCTGGCATGTGGCTGGAACTGCTGGTGGCCAAGGCTATGAACCGGGGCTAATTGATCAGACTAAAGTATTGAATCGTCACCTTGTTAGTCTCTAGGTGGCCGTTGACTTTTTCGACTTTTTTGCTGATTTTCAGTAGGAAAACGGCTTTAATTTCATGATCAGAGAATATCATGATCAGAGAATATAATATTACCAGTAATTCTGATGATACTGACCCGGTAAAACAGAAAACTTGCTAATTTTTTCAGAAAACTATTGAGCGCATGGTAACAAAATGTTATATTATTTTATATCAAAAAAAGCTTAATATCGACAAAGGCAAACTTTCCGAAAGGAAAGGGCGCAAAACCACGGGCCTTCTGGATAAACCATGGCAGCCGGGTTGCCTTAGGAGAAAGTTATCCCAAGCTACCGATTAAGGTAATTTGGGATTTTTTAATTAAGATGTGATTGTAGTCACAGACGATCTACATACGTCGCTTCTATTTCAAGCCCGCCTGCATTCAAGATTTTCAGACTTCACCCAAAAACACAAACAGTCCGCAGGGTGCTTATGCGTAGTATCCATCATTTAACATGGCGAAGGCTGACCGAACAAAACGCAAGGCATTAAACTCTTAAGATTGTGAGCGAGCTCACATAATGACAACCTTAAATTTGCTAGTTTTTATCCTGGGGATTTGCGTTGGTAGTTTTCTAAATGTTTGCATTTTTCGCATTCCAGCTGGCAAGTCAGTCATGTTCCCATCCTCTTATTGTTATAGCTGTGGTCATAAGCTGGGTTTGCTTGATCTAGTGCCGGTCCTCAATTATTTTTATTTGCGCCGAAAGTGCCGTTGGTGCGGGGCCGCTTTTACCTGGCAATACCCACTGATTGAATTCATAACCGGGCTTTTGTTTCTCTTGATCTGGCACCGCTATGGTTACTCGTGGGAAACGTTGACTGGCTGGGTTTTTATTTCCATTTTGATTATTGCGACTGTCATTGATCTAAAGCACCTGATTATCCCAGATAAAGTCACCCTGACCGGGCTTGTCCTTGGTTTACCGCTAATCGCTCTCCAATCCTGGGCTTCACTAAAAATGGGGATTGTCGCCTTATTAGCTGCTGGCTTTTTGTTCTGGACGATTGTCGTGGTTTCACGGGGAGGGATGGGCGGCGGTGATGTTAAATTGGCCGCGCTGATGGGACTTTATTTGGGTCCGGTCAATGTCAGCATCGCTCTGTTTCTGGCCTTTTTAGCCGGTGGAATAGTCGCGATAGTCCTGCTGGCTACAAAACTAAAGAGCCGCAAAGACGTCATTCCTTTTGGCCCTTACCTGGCCTTGGGCGGTCTGATTGCGTTTCTTTGGGGTAGTAATATTTGGCACTGGTATTTGGGTTTAAGTGGATTGAATTAGGAGGCTGGGGTGCGAAGATTATAGTCTTGGAGGGCAAGGGGTCAGTCGAAAGTCATCGGGAAAGGAATAAAGAATATAACTATTATGGAGAAATCGATAACGTAAATCTAATTAATTTTGCAAAAAGTACCGATAAATTAACTGGGTATAAGTACGATTACAGCCCATTATAAGCATGGTAAAGTATGTGCCTATAAAGGGTGATTGGCATAATTGCTTTATTTTTATGTTTCGAGGTAGGATGCTAAATGAATCTTTTTAACCGTCCTAAATTATATCTAGATTTTCAGGATTCAATAATCAGGGTGGTCCAGGGCAATCTTAACGGGAATAAGGTCAGGGTCGATGGCTTTGCCTCTCTAGAATTAACCAAATCCCTTAGTTTTCGGCAGGATGAGGCAGAAAACCGCGAACTCGGAGCGGTTTTAACCGATTTTCTGAAAGTACATGGCTTGTCAGCCTCGCGAGCACTGGTTAATCTTAATCAAGAGGGAATTATCATCCGCACCGCGGTAGTACCGGCGATGAAAACTAAAGTATTAACCGAATTTTTGCATAAAGAGATAAATGAGTTTCTGCCAGTTGACCTGAACGAGTATAATTATGATTATCGGATAATTCGCATGTATCAGGATGAGAGTGATCACCAGCAGTATTTTGAGCTGTTGCTAGCCGCTGTTCCCCGAAATACTATTCAACGAATTGTCCACATCCTTGAAGAAACTGATCTTTATATCTCGGCGATTGACATTCTGCCCAACTCTCTGTTGCGCCTTTTTTCCCAGGCAACATATAACGAGGGAGTAGCCGTACTAGAGGTTGGGGATGATGGAACACGAATCATGGCTGTTAGAGGACAGATCCCTCTTTTTTATGCGGATATTCCTTTTCGGTTATCAAATGAGGAGCAAGATTTTATTCAACTCTTTGAAGAAACCAGGGGGTATTTAAATTATTTTGCGTCCCGTCACCAGGGGCGGCAGGTAGAGGGTGTGTTTGTTTTAGGAAAGTTAGCTCAGAGTGACCTCGCGATTAGACAGATTTTTCAAGAAGTTTGGGGAGTACCGGTAATGACTCAGGTTAACGACCTGGTTCAGTTAGAATACCAGGGAAAAATGGGCAGCCAATTTGCTAAAGTAGCCGCTATGTACGCCGCCAATCTAGGCTTGATGTTAAGGAAGGATGGCCATTGAAAACACCAACCAAGGAACTAAACTTTTTGCCGGCAGAGATAATTCTGCAGCGAATGCGGACCCGGACGATTCTTGTTTTTACTTTACTCGCAACTTTAGGCGTAGCTTTTCTTGGTATGGCCGCCTACACCCCAATCTATCTAGGAAAGATGTATCAGGTCAAAATAGATCATTACCAAGCACAGTATGCTACATTAGAGGCAGCACTTCCCTACTATAATCAGTTGCAGAGCCTTGAGACTCAGTATCAGCAAAGCCAGAAGGTGATTAGAACTCTCGAGGGCCAGCGTAAACCTATTGTCCAGATTATCAATCAAATCAGCAGCGTTCTCCCGCCCGGGGTTCGGGTTACGAAGATGGAAGTCGATGTTGCTGCTGGGGTGTCTTTAGAGGTACAAACACCAGGCCCGACCGATACGGCCCGCTTAATTGTGGGGTTGCGCAATCTCGGACTTTTTGAACAGGTCGAACCAAAAGAGGTTACTCTGCAGGATAGACCCGGGACTGTGAAATTGCAGTTGCCTTTTAAGGGGGTGGCCTCAAATAATGCCAGCCAAGAATCAACTGATTCAGCCGCGCTAGAAGGAGAGAACCTGGATAGTGAACTCTTTACCAAGCTTCTTGAAGAATTGCCAAAGTCTCAGTAGGCGAGAAAAGGTATTACTAGTCGTTTTTTTGGTGCTGGTCGGGAGTTACCTTCTTTATACTTTCTACTTTAAAACCCAGATTGCTGAGTTAAAGGGGCTTCAGGCTGAGCTTGACCGGGCGCGAAATAAAATGACTATAGCTTTGGCCCAAGGCTGGGACAACATTCCGCAAATCGAGACGCAAATTCGCGAGGTCAAACAGCAGCAAGAAGCACTTTATTCAATTGTCCCGCCAGTTAAAGATACCCCCGGCTTGTTGGAGGAAATCTATCAATTAACGACTGAATATAATCTCCTCGTCCCTAAACCAATCAGCTTTAGTGATTTGCAAAAGTATGACCATTATGCTGCTTATACGATCAATATTAGTGTTAAAGGTCGAAGACAGGCTGTCTATCTATTTATTCAAGATCTGGAAACTTTGAATCGTTTGATAGAAGTAAAGAAATCAACTTTACAGGCCGAATCATCAGGTTATCTTACGGGTGATTTGGAATTAGCAGTCTATGTCCTGGAAAAGATTAACCCGGATCCGAGCAATTATCCCTTTATGGATTTTGAAAGGGATCACCGAGAACCGTATGAAATATTTCAGGTCATTTCGAACAAGCAAGCAGCGGTTGGTAATCCGCTAGATGAGGTCCCACTGCCTAAAGAACCGAATGACTTACCAGGCTCTTTGAAGCCAGCAGCAAAACAAGATAACCAAACCCCAATTCAAGAGAAACTCACAGCTAATCAGGACCAAAACGAGAAACAAAGCCCCGGCAATTTGATTACTGAAGAGAGTAGTGGGAGTAACGTATCTGCCGGAGAAATCTACCAAGTAGTGGCGGGGGATACCTTAAGGGTGATTTCTGAGAAACTTTTTGGCACCCCTAATCATTGGTCAATCCTGGCGGAGGTTAATCATTTATCGCCGCCGTATGCTCTGGAAATCGGTCAGGAGATTCGGTTGCCGGACAATATCTATACAGTCCAGCCAGGCGATACCCTATATTCAATAGCCCTTAAAATCTACGGCGCAAATCAGCACTGGAAGGATATCGCGGAGTTAAATAATATGGCTTTCCCGTATTTACTTGCAACCGGACAAAAATTAATACTACCTGAACTCGATACCTGAATTAAACAATAGCCAGGACAAGTAATTATTAATTCTAATCTGTATTTATTTTTCTTATCAACCATCCATGCCCGTTCCTATGGAAATAGTGGACAAGGCACAACCACCAAGGAAATAACACAAACAACAATAAACGTGTTATATATTTACTAAACGTAAAAACGACACGCCTTAAACTAAACTGGCGTGTCGTTCATATTCGTTCATATTCTTTAGATTAATACGTCCAGAGAAAGCCCAAACATCTTCTGCTTAGGCTTCGTTAGTTTCTGCTCTTTGGCCTAGACTGGCGTTTAGTTTTTTAGCCAGCTTGGATTTTTTACGGGCAACGGCATTTCGATGGATTAAACCTTTTTGAGCAGCACGATCTAGGAGACTAATAGCTTTAGTAAACCCGCTTTGGATTTGTTCCGGGGCGGAATCAGCAGCAATAGCTGCATTAAATTTCTTGATCGTTGTTTTTATAGTCGATCGAGCAGCAGCGTTTTTCGCTGCTCTCTTCCGAGAAATCTCGACTCTTTTCTTGGCGGACTTGATATTTGGCACGAGGCTCACCTCCTTCGGTCCAAGACCGGTACCAATGCTACCTGAGTTAACAAAAAATATATTAGCACGTACATAGGGAAAATGCAAGCAAAAATGTCAATGGTATAGACTAAACGCCAATGGGAAAAGCTATTATCGCCGTTAGTCATACGGGACAAGGAGGTGAGAAAGAATGAATAATAAAAGTCTTCTCGGCACGATTATTCGTTTTGTAGTATCCGCGGTTGTTCTTTTGTTAGTCGGCTGGTTTCTTCCTGGGATTCGGGTCGCTGGGTTTACCGGAGCTCTGGCAGCCGCGATCGTCATCGCTATTTTAGGTTATATTGCGGAAACTCTACTCGGCAAAAATATTTCCCCCAGAAGTCGTGGAATAGTCGGTTTTGTTACCGCGGCGATTGTTATTTACCTGGCTCAGTTTATTATCCCCAATATGCTTTCTGTATCCTTGCTGGGGGCTTTGCTGGCTGCCCTGGTAATTGGTCTAATCGATGCTTTTGTGCCTACGGAACTGCGTTAATTACAGCAGAAACATTGTAGGATAATATAAAATTTAATATAAATAACATCTTAATGAAACGACCCTCACTTAGCTTAAGCGGGGGTTGTTTTATAGCTGGTTTTTGCTAGATGTTTGGTTCTTTGAAATCATAAACCATCTTGGTAATTGTCATACCCCTCATCTTGTGGGCATAGAATTGGATAGTCAGGAGTAATATTCTAATACTGTGCACCAGGGGGGATGACCTTGAAATTTCAAATATTCGCTTTAAGGGTCCGCTCCCGTACCCGGTGGCAACCCTTTAGGCTGGTTTTAGTCATTCTGCTAATTCTCGTCCTAACTATGCTTTTATTATATCGGCAAACAACGGAAATATCCTTACCAGTAGATAACGGCTGGATTGTCCAGCTCCCTGAATCCTTGCTGCAAGAGACATTATCTCAAGGCATGCCTTATATTTCAGATCAACAGCAGGGTCTTGCGTCTCGGGGTTCGAGTCGGCTTAATGATTGGTGGACAAGATACGCTCATGCCGGCACAGATCCTCGGGCGATGATGCTTCTCGAAATGGGTTGGTTGGCGACTTTAGAAAGGACAGGCCGAGAATTAATCATGGTACCAGCCAATGCAACCCCAACTGAGCCGGGTTTGGCAGATAAGCCTATTGATTCTGCGGATGCCGATCGGTTTAATGGTTTAGAAACCGAACCAGGGGATTCGGCCTCGGGCAAAATAGGACAAGATAAACTTGGAGAACCCTTGATCGCCCTATATAATACCCATAATGCCGAAACCTACATTCCCACTGACGGAAAAGCGAAAGTAGAGGGAGAAAATGGCGGGGTAGCCCAAGTTGCTCAAACCTTAAAACAAACCTTAGAGAATGAGTATGGCATTCCCACTGTTTATGTGGATACAATTCATGACTATCCCGATTGGAGCAGGTCCTACGTCAATTCCGCTAAGACGGTCAGGGCTTTACTGGAACAATATCCGCATCTAAAGATTTTGGCCGATATTCACCGGGACTCCTTAAATGTGGAAGATGCCTTAACCAAAAAGGTTAATGGACTAGACACGGCTCGAATTCTTTTCGTTGTTGGCAGTGATCAGCGAATGGCCCATCCCAATTGGCGTCAAAACTTAGCCTTAGCGCAGCAAATTGCTGATAGTCTAGAGACTTTGTACCCGGGTGTGTGCCGGGGAGTTAGGGTGCAGGCCGGGACCTATAATCAGCACTTGAATCCAGGAGTAATTCTGGTAGAGATAGGTAATGATCAAAACTCCTTGGACGAGGCTAAGAGAGCCGTTCGGCTTTTGGCCGAGGCGATTAGCCAGGTAATAAAAAAGTAATTTGAATTATTATCTTTATCGCTGCGACTGAACATGCTATATTTATTTGAATGACCTAAACTTATTGGTCATCAGATATTTGTAGGTAAAGAAGGTCTTATTAAATGTCCCAGACTGGTACCCGGGTGGTCAAAGCAGCCGGATTCTTGATGATCACCATGGTTGTTTCCCGATTGTTGGGCTATGTGCGAGACGTAGTTATTTATACCCGTTTTGGGCAGAACAGTTATACTGATGCCTATAACGCCGCTTTTTCGATTCCCGATTTCCTGTATATGCTGCTGGTCGGGGGAGCTTTAAGTTCCGCTTTTATCCCGGTTTTCTCAAGTTACCTGGCGACGGACAAGCCGGAAGAAGGTTGGCGGGTGGCTTCTATTATATTTAACACCGTCATGGTGCTGATGCTGGTCGGAATTGGCATTGGCTTAATCTTCACGCCCCAACTGGTTTATCTGCTGGTTCCCAAACTATCGCCAGCTGCTATTGAACTGACCATCACTCTAACCCGGATCATGTTTGCCCAGACTTTTTTTATGGCCATGAATGGGATAGCCATGGGCATTTTGAACTCCCACAAGCACTTTACCAGTCCGGCTATTGGCAGTGTTCTTTATAATCTAGCGATCATTGTGGTGGGCTGGCTGCTCTCGTTGCGCTGGGGAATCATGGGGTTTTCCGTGGGTGTGGTTACCGGGGCCATCCTAAATTTTGCGGTCCAAGTACCAGCCCTGGTTCGACTAGGCCTACGCTATGAATTCAGTTTTGATCTGTCTCATCCGGGAGTAAGACGGATTTTGGAATTAATGCTGCCGGTTTTAATTGGCTTATCAGTTACTCAATTTAACCTGTTTGTGACGCAAAACCTAGCCTCTGGCTTGCCTGAAGGAATGATATCCGCCTTGCGCACTGCTCAGCGCCTGATGCAAGTGCCAATCGGCGTTTTTGGAATTGCCGTCGCTGTCGCGGTCTTTCCGACCCTGTCGGAGCAGGCAGCCCGCAAAGAGACTAAGGATTTTATGCAGACCATGTCACTCGGGATCAGGACCGTAATTTTTTTAACCCTGCCGGCTGCCGTTGGTTTAATTGCTTTGCGCGTCCCGATTGTCCAGGCTCTGTTTGAACAGGGAAACTTTGATCACTTCGATACCCTAGCGACTGCCGAAGCCTTGCTCTACTTTTCCCTAGGCCTTTTCGGCTATTCCGCTATTCAGGTCTTAAATCGGGTGTTTTACTCAATTCAAGATACCCGGACCCCCGTGACGGCAGGCGTTATCACTATCGTACTGAATATTATTCTTAGTTTTGTTCTAATAAACTACCTGGGACACGGCGGTCTAGCTTTGGCTTATTCAATTGCCGGTATCTTTAATATGGCGGTTTTGCTAGTTATGGCAAAGGTTCGTTTGGGAAATATTGGCGGACGCTTAATGCTCGCTTCATTTATCAGAACTCTGACCGCCTCGTTGATCATGGGGGTGGCAGCTAGTTTAACGGTTATCTGGCTGCAGCCTCTGCTAGCATTTCACCCCAAGCTAAACCAGTTCATCACCGTGCTCGCTGGCGTGGGAGTGGGTGTGCTGGTCTTTGGCGGATTAAGCCTGCTGTTTAAAATGGAAGAAGCCCAAATGGTGGTTAGCATCCTGCGCCGGCGGTTTGGCCGCCGAGCCAAGCCCGCCTAAAAGATAGAAATACTCGGAGTGATCCCATCCGCTAAGCATCCCTAACATGATGGTGCTGGATTTTACTGAAGATCGGCGATTGACGATCCGCATCATTCCTCATCATAATCTTCTGAATTGCGGTGGTTGGCCCACTGTTCCATCCCAAATTCAGGTCCTGGAAATTCTTCCTTAATGTACCCTTCCTTTTTTTCGTTTATCGCACCGGGTTTTTTGCCAGCCCCGGGGATAAAATTTCGGAAAAAGCCCATTGTTAAGCCTCCTTTACCCTTTGTTTTAATACTTTTAGTATTTGCGATTTACCGGTTAATATAGCCTTAGAAAAAATAAGATATCAACTCCGACTTCATTCTGAGCAGAGCGAAGAATCCTTAACCTATTAGTGGATAGCCTGCATTTTTCTCTTGATTCGATCAAAATGAGAATAAAATAAAAACAAAGTACCCCCTCTTAATAAAGTGGGGGCTTTGGAATCGGGTGAAAAGCCGGGCAGTAAACCAACCTGTCCCCCTGTCTCTACCTGTCCCTAGAGGTGTTTTCCAGTCGAAGTAATGGTTAGCTTGCCGTGCTTGATTCCTTTCATGCTAATCAGGCGGGAGGCAATCTGGCGGGAGGCGGAGGCTGAACCTTTAAGGACCAGGACCTCCAAACAGTTATGGTGATCCAGGTGGACATGCAAGGTGGAGACAATCAACGGGTGATAATCGTGTTGGATATCATTTAACAGCTGCAGCAGATTGTTGCTGTGATGATCGTAGATCAAGGTTACTGTTCCCACCACTTCGCTGTCATCTGATTCCCATTCCTCTTCGACCAGGTGATCACGGATCAAATCACGCAAGGCTTCTGATCGGCTAGGATAGCCTTTTTCTTTGATCAAGCGGTCAAACTTTTCTAAGAGCAGTTGATTGATCGATACTCCGAAACGGACCAGATCCTCCATTCGAACACTCTCCTTTGCAGATTTTTTATCATTTATTATGTTAGGCGTAAGGTGTTAGGAGTGAGGTGCCTTACGGCCCACGCTTAACGTTTAACTTAACAGTTTCATTATAAACCGTTATACCACTATGCACACTTTCTAAAGATAAAAAAACCATGACTGAGTGCTGACCGAGTTAAAACACAAGTGCCTAACAATAAAATATCCGCCGCGCAGTGTTTTAACGGAGGTGAGCGATTGGCGGTTTACATCAGGGAACGGAGTAGGCTGAGGATCAGCAGGCATCACTGTTTGAGCCCGCAGGGCGAGTTTGATGTCTGCCCGAAGCCGACGAGGTTCGTTCCTAGTCTAGCCTGCTAACCGAGTTAAAACACAAGCACCTACCAGTCCGGCATTGCTTATGTTACCGATTAACTGTAAAATAAATAAGTTAATGAAACGATAATTAGCTTAGGCATAATGATAAGCTGGGACAATAATGAACAACAGGGGAAGGAGATTGTATGACCAGTATACCCCAGGATAGAATCCGAAATTTTTGTATCATCGCGCATATTGACCACGGAAAATCAACCTTAGCAGACCGAATTTTAGAGTTTACCGGGGCCCTTTCCGAACGGGAAATGGTGGAGCAGGTTTTAGATCAGATGGACCTGGAACGAGAGCGGGGAATCACCATTAAGCTCACAGCGGTTCGCCTGATTTATCGGGCGCGGGATGGGCAAGACTATATGTTAAATTTGATTGATACCCCCGGTCACGTTGACTTTACTTATGAGGTTTCACGCAGTCTCGCCGCCTGTGAGGGAGCGATTTTAGTGGTGGATGCCTCCCAGGGGATTGAAGCCCAGACCCTGGCCAATGTCTATCTGGCGATTGAGAATAATCTAGAGATCGTCCCGGTGATTAATAAAATTGACCTGCCCAGTGCTGAGCCGGAACGGGTTAAACAGGAAATTGAAGAGGTCATTGGCTTGGATTCCAGCGAGGCTATCCTAGCTTCTGCTAAGTCCGGGCTCGGGATTGAGGACATCCTGGAGGCTGTAGTGCAAAAAATTCCTCCGCCTCGGGGAGAAACGGCGCAACCGCTTCGGGCACTCATTTTTGATTCTAACTTTAATGCCTATAAAGGAGTTATTTCCTATGTGCGGGTGGTTGATGGCCAGCTTGCTAAGGGAATGGAAATAAAGATGATGTCAACCGGTCGGGTCTTTGAAGTCACTGAGGTGGGGGTCTTTAATCCAGCCTTAAAGGTGGTTGACCGGCTGACTGTGGGTGAAGTCGGTTATGTGGCAGCGAGCGTAAAGAACGTCAAAGATACCCGGGTAGGTGATACCATCACCTCGGCGCAGAACCCGGCCCCGGCCCCGTTGCCTGGTTACCGAGAGGCAGCCTCGATGGTTTATTGCGGTCTGTACCCGGTAGAAGCGGCTAATTATACCGATTTGCGGGATGCCCTGGAAAAATTAAAACTGAACGATGCCTCCCTGCGTTACGAACCAGAGACCTCGGCCGCTCTTGGGTTCGGCTTTCGCTGCGGCTTTTTGGGTTTGCTCCATATGGAAATTGTCCAGGAACGGTTGGAACGGGAGTATGGCTTGGCCTTGATCACCACCGCCCCGAGTGTGGTTTACCGCGTGACCAAAAGTGATGGGGAAGTGGCCTTGATTGATAACCCGGCTTTTTGGCCGGCCACTACTCAGATCGAGCGGATTGAGGAGCCGTTTGTCAAGGCCACGATTATGGTGCCGACTGATTTTGTTGGGGCGATCATGGAACTGGCTCAGGAAAAACGCGGGGTTTTCTTAAACATGGAGTATGTCTCGGCTTCGCGAGTCATGATCACTTATGAACTGCCGTTGAGCGAAATAATCTATGACTTTTTCGACCAACTTAAATCGCGGACCCGAGGCTATGCCTCACTGGACTACGAACTGGTGGGTTATCGGGAGTCGGAACTGGTAAAACTGGATATCCTGGTAAATGCCGAACCAGTCGATGCCCTCTCCTTTATTGTCCACCGGGATCGGGCTCAGCAACGCGGCCGCAGCTTAGTCGAAAAACTGCGGGGACTGATTCCTCGGCAGCTTTTTGACGTTCCTATTCAAGCAGCGATTGGCAACAAGATCATTGCCCGGGAAAATATTCGAGCCCGGCGGAAAGATGTGCTGGCTAAGTGCTACGGCGGGGATATAACCCGAAAACGTAAACTGCTGGAAAAACAGAAAGAGGGCAAAAAGAGGATGAAGCAGGTGGGGAATATTGAGATCCCCCAGGAAGCCTTTATGGCGGTGTTAAAAGTGGAATAAGATGCGTGAGGCAAAAACGTGTTTTTAGAAGCGGGTCGCATAGTTTAAACTTCAGGTGGGGCAGAGTCTCCATCTGAAGCCTTGATGTTTAGCGAAGCTGACCTAGTTCACAATTAGGCTTAATGTTTATAAAAACGGTGTTATTTGAGATAAAAGACCTTTGGGGATAATTTATATCCTTAAGAGGTCTTGTTACTTTTTATAGAAATTTTAATTGTTGTGACTATAGGTCAGGATAACTCTGAACTAATTTACAGAAAAAGGCATAGCCGCGAAAAAGCTTGGAAATAGTCGAAATAATGAGAACGTCCTGCAACTTGCAGTTCTATATTGAGTTGTCTACGTTGACAGGGTTTTTTGGTTTCGGTAAACTGTAAAATAATGTGGATACAATCGGTTTTATGATATTCACTCAATTATTAGTTATTACAGACATCTGTTACCTATTTATTACTAACTTACCAGGGAAGATAAAAGATCATGAATAAAATTTCAGTTAAAAACTTAACTAAAATATACGGCAGCCATCCTGACCGGGCGTTGGCCTTGCTTTATAAAGGTTTAAGCAATGAGGAGATTAGGAAACAAACCCGGCAGGTAGTGGGGGTCAAAAACATTGATTTTTCCGTAGCCGCTGGGGAAAGCTTTGTAATCATGGGTCTTTCCGGCAGTGGCAAATCTACGCTTTTAAGATGCATTAACTGTTTGATTAAGGCTACTACCGGCGAGATTTTAATTGATGGAGAAGACATCACCCAAATGTCTTCCAAGCAATTAACCCAGGTGCGTCGCGAAAAAATGGCAATGGTTTTTCAGCGTTTTGCTCTGTTGCCGCATCGGACTATCCTGGATAATGTGGCTTATGGGCTAGAAGTAGGTAGTGTTCCTAAACTGAAACGGTATGAACAGGCTATGCAGGCCCTGGAAATGGTGGGTCTTAAAGGATGGGAAGATTATCGGCCGAATAACCTGAGTGGTGGTATGCAGCAACGAGTCGGGATAGCCCGGGCTCTAGCCACAAATCCCGATATTCTTTTAATGGATGAGCCCTTTAGTGCCCTTGACCCGCTTATTCGCCAGGAAATGCAGGATGAGTTAATGGAACTGCAGAAAAAACTCCAAAAAACAATAATTTTTATTACCCATGACCTAGATGAGGCCTTAAAAATCGGGGACCGGATTGCGCTAATGAAGGATGGGGTAATTGTTCAAATGGGGACACCAGAGGATATATTATTATCACCGGCCACCGAATACGTGGCTCGTTTTGTGGAAAACGTTGACCGCTCCAAGGCCTTGACGGCAGCGACCGTGATGGTCAAACCAAGGTCTGTTGTTTACCCGAAGGATGGGCCGATGACGGCCCTGCGGGTAATGGAGAAACACGGGATGTCGACCCTGTTTGTAACAGATCGAGTTGGCAAAATGATTGGTTATATCCGGGCTGAAGATGCTTCTGAAGAAGCCGGCCGCGGAGAGAGACAACTAGATGCGATTATTCAGCGGGATATGCCGCTGGCAGCCCCGGATACCCCGCTGTGTGACTTGTTAGAAGTTCTGGCGCACACCAAGGTGCCGGTAGCAGTTGTGGATGAACAGGAGATTTTAAAGGGAGTTTTGGTCAGAGGGTCAGTAATCGCTGGTCTGGCTGGTGGAGGAGGAGAGATTAAGCTTGAATCAGATACCTCGCATTCCAATAGGTGAATGGATAGATAACGGAATCCAATACCTGGTAGACGTAGGTAGCGGCCTAACTGAAGAGATATCTGATTTTCTATTGGACGTTCTTTCCTGGCTGCAAAATCTTTTGCTGTCTATTCCCCCGGAACTGTTTTTAGTGATCATCGCCCTGCTTGCTTGGCGGTTAGTGAATAAGCAAGTCGCTATTTTTTCGGTGGCGGGGTTATTTTTAATTTATAATATGCAGCTCTGGCCACCGGCCATGTTGACCCTGTCCATGGTCTTGGCTTCCGTGCTGTTGTGTATTGTGATCGGGCTTCCACTGGGAGTACTAGCGGCTAAAAGTGATATGGCCTACCGGATAATCATGCCGATTCTAGACTTTATGCAAACTTTACCGGCTTTTGTCTACCTTTTACCGGCGATTTTCTTTTTTGGCATTGGGGTGGTTCCGGCGATTATTGCCACGTTGATTTTTTCAATGCCACCGGTAATCAGGCTGACTAACCTGGGAATAAGGCAGGTGCCTGAAGAACTGGTTGAATTGGGCAGTTCTTTTGGCTCAACCTTTTTACAGATGTTAGTCAAGATCGAATTGCCTCTGGCTAGACCCACTATCATGGCTGGGATCAACCAGTGCATCATGTTATCTCTTTCTATGGTGGTTATAGCTGCCATGATTGGGGCTGGAGGTCTGGGGGGTGAGGTCTGGCGAGGAATTCAGAGAATGGAGATCGGCCTGGGTTTTGAAGCCGGGTTAGCCATCGTTATTATGGCGATTGTTTTGGATCGCATCACCCAGAATATGGGAAAAACTAATAAGGACGGAGGATGATAAAGGAAAATGTTAAAAAACAAAAAAGTAGTGCTGTTAATCGCTGCCCTTTTAACCGTTGCTTTTCTGGTTGTGGGGTGTGGCGGCCAGACACCTTCGGCTCCGGATAACGCCGCCGAGAAGGGAAAAGTTAAGATTTTGTATGTGGAATGGGCTTGTGCCACGGCCACTTCTCATGTGTTAGCTGATGTTCTGGAGAGAAAGATGGGCTATGAGGTAGAACTGGTTCCACTCGCAGCCTCGGCGATGTATCAGGGACTAGCCACTGGCGATGGGGATGCCCTCTTTTGTTGTTGGCTGCCGGTAACTCACGGTGATTATATGAAAAACGTCGGTGATCAGGTAGAAAACCTGGGAACCAATATGGAAGGGGCGAAAATCGGTCTAGTTGTTCCCAAATATGTTACAATTAACTCTATTGAGGAAATGAATGGCGTCAAGGATAAATTTGGCGGCAAGATCATTGGGATTGATCCCGGAGCCGGCATTATGAAATGTACAGAAGCTGCCCTCAAAGATTACAACCTGGACTATACCCTAGTCGAAGGCAGTGACGCCACCATGGTCGCGGCCTTGAAAAAGGCTTATGATAATCAGGAGTGGATCGCCGTAACTGGCTGGACTCCGCACTGGAAATTCGCCAGCTGGGATTTAAAATACCTGGATGACCCCAAGAAGTCTTATGGTGAGGCAGAACACATTGATACGGTTGTTCGCAAAGGCTTGAAAACAGATATGCCAGAAGTCTACGAACTCTTTGATAACTTTAACTGGACCTCTGACGATTTAAGCAAAGCCATGATTATCGCTGAAGAAGAGGGCCAAACCAGTAAAACTGGGGCCACTAAGTGGGTAGACCAGAATCAAGAACTGGTGAATAGTTGGTTGCCTGAAAAATATCGGAGTTAATGTCTGCTAACGACGTTGGACATTAAATATAATGATGATTGAAAATGACCCCCTGGAATGGCCAGTTCAGGGGGTTATGTATGTCTGATGTCTTATTTTTGGAGTGGGAACGGTGTATGGTAAGATAAAGCGAGCAGAGTGATCAATCGGAGGAGTTTTTATTGAGCGAGCAGCGTCGGACCGAGAATAAAAAGGCAAAGGAAAATCAGCGCGGAACTCTGGCCGTGTATCTGCATATTCCCTTTTGTCTCCAGAAGTGTCTTTATTGTGATTTTTACTCGCTCCCCCTGGGAGAGCTGGGTGCTGAATTAGTAACGGGTTTTCGGACAGCGGTTATTCAAGAATTACAGACCTACTTGAATTTTTTTCAATCAATTAGGGGGGAGCGGCCACGGCTTGTATCGTTGTATTTTGGGGGTGGAACCCCGACCTGTTTGCCGGCTGAATTGCTCGTTGGCCTAATCGAACGGGTGCTCAAGGGGTTTGGGGTGAAAGCCAGCGGGGACGAAGTAGGACTTGAAGTAACGGTTGAAGCCAACCCGGGCACGCTTGACTTAAAAAAGTTACAGGCCTTAAAGGAGGTTGGGGTTAACCGACTGTCGATTGGGGCTCAGACGTTTGATCCCGGTTTGCTTCGGCGCATCGGCAGGCGACATACCGCAGTAGAAGTGGTTGAGGCGGTTAACCTGGCCCGGCAGGCCGGCTTTCAAAACTTAAATTTGGACCTGATCTACGGGCTGCCCGGTCAGACGCTGGAAAACTGGCGGACGACCGTGGAGAAAGCACTGGCTTTGCGGCCGGAACACCTAGCTGCTTATAGTTTAAAAGTTGAACCAGGAACACCCTTTTATGAACTCCAGCAAAGAGGAAAATTAGCTTTACCTGGGGAAGAGGTCGAGGCGGATATGTTTGAGTGGCTCAGCGAACGACTGCCAGCGGCCGGCTATCAGCACTATGAGATTTCCAATTTTGCCCGACCCGGTTATACGTCGATCCATAATCAGGTGTACTGGCACAACCAGGAATATTTGGGACTGGGACCGGCAGCCCACTCTTGTTTGCGGGGAATCCAGCCGGCTGAGGTTTGGGGACAAACCGCAGGATCAAACTTTATTAATGAAGCAAGCCATCAATTAACGACAAAATTAGCCTCCGGTGCGCCGCCAGGGGTTAAGCATGAGACAGCACCGCTATTTCGGTTTAGTAACCAAGCCAATCTTCAGCAATACCTTCAACGCGTAAGTCAAGGCCAGTCGCCGGTAGATTATTTGGAAGCAATTGGTCAACAATTGGAGCGGGCAGAGACAGTGTTTTTAGGACTAAGGCTGCTGGAAGGGATTAGTCGTTCGGAATTTGCTGAACGGTTTGGGGTAACAGTAGAGGAAGCATACCCGGGAGTGATTAAGAAACTGAAGCAACGAGGACTTCTTCAAGACGAGGGGGAGCGACTCGCCCTGACCGCTAGAGCTATCCTCATCGCGAATGAGGTATTCCTGGAGTTTCTTCCTTAAAAACCAATTCGCCAACAAAATCGGCAACCTGTCCAGGAAATAGTGGTGGTTGAGTCTGACTGCCTTACTTTTTAATCAATCTTACTGTTTGTCTGAGTTTAAGTTTGACTCGGAATTGTTCGTCTATGATCCCGAACATATAACTATTTTTGCTCCCATGTGCAATCCATGCGTCTTATTATCGCTAAAGTTGACCGCTATGCTTCGTTGACTTGACAAAGACAGCAAGCGGTGGTAATTTTTTAGCTAGAAGCTTTAGCACTCAACCCACAAGAGTGCTAACAAAGATAAGGGGGGGTGCCGGTGGGAATCGACGAACGGAAGCAACGGGTACTGGAAGCGATTATTAAGGATTATGTGGCGACTGCTGAACCAGTGGGATCACGAACCATTGCCCGAAAGTATAATCTGGGAGTGAGTCCGGCTACCATCCGTAATGAAATGGCTGACCTGGAGGAAATGGGGTTGATTGAGCAACCGCACACCTCAGCTGGCCGGATTCCTTCTCAATTGGGGTATCGGTACTATGTAGACTGCCTGATGGAAGTCTATAGCTTATCGGAAGCAGAAGAAACCTTAGTTCGTAGTATGTTCTTAGAAAAGATGGGTGACCTGGAACAAGTTATTCAGGAAACCAGCAAGCTTCTCTCTCGGTTTACCAACTATACCGCAATCATCCTCGGCCCCACACCGGTAGGAGGAAAACTGAGACAGGTAGAATTAATACCACTTCAGGAACAGTTGGTTCTACTGGTCGTTGTGATGGATTCAGGAGTAGTTTTGCATAAAATGCTGGAATTGCCAGAGCCAGTCGCCTCCGAAGATCTGCACCATATATCTCAGGTGTTTAATTCCAAATTGCGGGGGATTATGCTGGATAATATGCGGCGAACCCTGCTGCAGGAGCTTTATGACGAGTTGCAGCATCAAAAACAGATTCTCCGCTTGGCCCTTGATGTTTTAGACCATTACCAGCAGGCTCCGCAATGGGAGAAACCCTATCTGGGCAAAGTTTATCTGGGCGGCGTTATTAATATACTCAACCAGCCGGAATTTCGGAATTTCGATAAAATTCGACGGATACTCAGCGTTTTAGAAGAAGAGAGTGAACTTAGAGAGCTGTTAACCGATAGTAATGAAACTGGGATTACGGTTCGAATTGGGGCCGAAAATCGGCGAGAAGAATTTCAGGACTGCAGTTTAATTACGGTTACGTATGATGTAAATGGTAAAGCTATAGGTCGAGTAGGTTTGTTGGGACCCACGCGAATGGAATATCCCAAGGCGACTAGTATTTTGGAATATGTAGCTCTAATTTTATCAGAAGCACTTCAGGGCTACTATAGCCGGTAGTCGCCTCATGTCGCTTAGCATAACCATCTAACAAATGTGATCATGATCGCGCTTGACCGAGTATCACCCAAGCGCAGATGATAAAAGGAGGCCCTTTTGTTGAGTTCCAAACAATCGAGTAGTGGAGTTGAGAACGGAGAAAAGCTTACTGCTCTAGCCACCAATTCCAATGCGATTCGGGCAGTCGCCGCAGCCGTAGAAGGAACAATTGGCCCCAAAGGTTTGGATACCATGCTGGTTGATCAGTTTGGCGATGTAGTAATTACCAATGATGGGGTTACTATTTTGAATCTTATGGAAGTTAATCATCCGGCGGCCCGGTTATTGATCAAGATCGCCCGAGCCCAGCAGGAAGAAGTCGGCGATGGCACCACCACTGCCACGATCCTGGCTGAGGGTCTGGTGACCGAAGGGGTTAACCAAGTTGCTCGAGGGGTACCGGTCGCTCGGGTGATTGAAGGATTAAGGTTTGGTACCGGCAGGGCCTTGCAGATCTTGAAAGAAAAAGCTCTGCCAGTAAAGGGCCCCGAGGATCCCCGGTTACGTCAGGTGGCCCTGATTGCCGGCCGAGGTCATGCTGATTTGGCGGATTTAGTAGTTGAAGCCATTAAGCTGATCGGGCCGGAAAAACTGTCCGACCCGGCTTTTAAGCTGGCAGATACCATTGTCGCCCGCGAATCAGTCCACAATGAGGCATTTTTAGGAGTAATCCTGAATAAAGGCCGGCTGAATCGACAGATGCCCCGAGAGATTGACGGGGTCAAGGTTCTGATTATTGACGATGCTCTAGAGCCGGAAGAATTTGAAGAGGAGGCCCTGGCGACCGAAACTGGGGTGGCTCGCTATCTAGCATTGAGGGAAGAATTTAAACAAAACGTCGAAAAGATTGTCTCCCTCGGAGTCAACTTGGTGCTGGTAGATCGGGGAGTTGATGATCTGGCGGAAGAAATCTTGACCGAAGCCGGGATCATGGTTTTACATCGGGTATCTTTCAAAGAATTACGAAAAGCAGCTGAATTGACCGGGGCGAGAATGATTAAACGAACTGGCTTGAAGCGAAACCCGGCCGACTTGGCCCGGCTACTGGGTCAAGCTGACCAGGCTTTCGAAGACGAACGGTTGGATCAGGTGCGAATCCTGGGCGGGGGTGGAAAACCCCTGGCAACCATAGTCGTCGGGGCCGCTACTCGGGAGATTGTCGGAGAACGGGAGCGGATGGCCAAAGATGCAGCGGCAGCGGCACAGGCAGCCTTAAAGGGCGGCTTGGTTCCCGGTGGGGGAGCCATTGAACTGGCTTTAGCCAGTCAAGTAGCACTAGCCCGGTCTGAGGTTCGGGGAATGGCCGCTTACGGGATAGACTGTCTGGCAGAAGCCTTAAAGCGTCCGTTTTCGCAAATTATCAGCAACGCTGGGTTTAATCCGTTAGAAAAACTCGGTGATGTTATGGCCGCACAGGCTGAGATGCAAAGGGATTCTTTGGCCATCGACTGTGACACCGGCGAGGTTAAGGACATGTTTGAGCTAGGTGTTTTAGACCCGGCCTTAGTCAAATTTTATGCCCTAAGGGCGGCGGTTGAGGTGGCAGAGGCAATTCTGCGCATTGATACCATCATTAAAAAGCGGGAAAGGGCTATGCCGGAGAACAATTATAGTTAACCATCAGGGCCAATCATATTACTTAGTTTATCAATGCTTTTATAACTTAGAGCGGACCATCACGTCGTCAGGCGGTACAAATAAAGAATGAAAATTAATGAATAACGAGCGTAGAGAATAAAATCAGCGCACATAAGAAGGTGATCAGATGTCCAAGGAACAAATAACACACACTGAGCCTGAACAGAATTTAGAAACTGATCAGCACCAGCCTGCAGTGGAAACCAATGGGCCAAACCCGGCCTCAGATGAGGCAGTGATTGAAGAAATACCAGCGGAGGAATTGATTCAGCGATTAACACAGGCCCTAGAACAAACCCAGTTAAAAGCGGAGAATTACTACCGTAAACTGTTGCGGATGGAAGCTGACTTCGATAACTTTCGGCGAAGAACCCGCGAAGAAAAGGAACAGCTGCAGCTTATGGCAGCCGAAAAAGTAATAACTGATCTGCTTCCCGTTTTGGATAACATGGAGCGAGGTCTGGCCGCAGCTGAGCAGACCTGCGATTTTGAGAGTTTGCGGTCAGGCTTGCAATTGGTGTATCGAGGATTACAAGAAATACTTAAGCGAGAAGGCTTGGAAGCAATTGAGGCCGTGGGTCAGCAGTTTGATCCTAATTACCACGAAGCGATGCTGCGCGTCCCGTTAGCTGAAGGTCAGTCGGATAATACGGTTACTGAGGAATTCCAACGGGGATATAAACTAAAAGGCAAGGTTATCCGACCGGCTCGGGTAGCGGTCGCCCGGGATATTGAAGAATAAGGAAGTTTTTATTACAACATCAAAATTGTTATTCAATCCGCACCAATAGGTATAACCAGCGTTGAAAACCACTAGTTTATGGTCATTCTGAACAGAGTGAGGAATCTAGCTATTTTTTGATATAAAATTTATGCTAAGTATGGAGGGGATAGATTTGGCAAGATTAGTCGGGATTGATCTAGGTACTACCAACTCATGCGTGGCGGTAATCGAGGGGGGTCAGCCTACCGTCATTCCAAATCGGGAAGGAGGGCGTATTACTCCTTCAGTCGTTGGGTTTGCTAAAGACGGCGAACGTCTAGTGGGTCAAATCGCTAAACGACAAGCGGTGACGAATCCTGAGCGGACGATTATGTCGATTAAACGATATATGGGGACCGATCACAAGGTTAAGATTGATAATAAAGACTATAAACCGCAAGAGATTTCAGCGATGATTCTGCAGAAAATTAAAGCCGATGCCGAAGCTTATCTAGGTCAACCGGTAACACAAGCTGTAATTACGGTACCGGCTTACTTTACGGATAGTCAACGCCAGGCCACCAAAGATGCCGGCACGATTGCTGGCCTTGAGGTCCTGCGGATTATTAATGAGCCAACCGCCGCCGCTTTGGCGTACGGTTTAGATAAACAAGAACAGGATCATACTATCCTGGTTTATGACTTAGGCGGAGGAACCTTTGACGTTTCTATTCTGGAACTGGGCGGCGGGGTATTTGAAGTTAAAGCCACCAGCGGGAACAATCGCCTGGGTGGGGATGACTTTGACAAACGGATTATGGACTGGGCGATAGCTGAGTTTAAAAAAGAAACCGGCATTGACCTGAGCAAGGATAAAATGGCCTTGCAGCGGTTGCGGGAAGCAGCGGAAAAGGCTAAGATTGAGTTATCTACAGTTGTGACGGCAAATATTAATCTGCCTTTTATTACCGCCACAGCCGAGGGACCGCAGCACCTCGATCTGACTTTGACCCGTGCCAAATTTGAAGATTTAATTCGTGATCTGGTGGAATTAACGGTTGGGCCGATGAAGCAGGCCTTAGCGGATGCCAAATTGCAACCAAAAGATATTAATCGGGTTATTTTGGTGGGTGGTTCAACCCGAGTTCCTCTAGTCGAAAAGACGGTCAAAGATTTAACCGGCAAAGAGCCCTATAAAGGGATCAACCCGGATGAAGTGGTGGCCATGGGAGCTGCCATTCAGGCAGAAGTCGTTTCCGGCAAGGGCCCGGGAGACATTGTGTTGCTCGATGTTACTCCGCTCTCTCTGGGGATTGAAACCCTAGGCGGGATTTTTACCCGTTTGATTGAGCGGAACACAACCATTCCGGTAGAAAAGAAACAGGTTTTCTCCACCGCCGCTGATATGCAGACCAGTGTGGAAATTCATGTCTTGCAGGGCGAACGGAAGATGGCGGCGGATAATAAAACCCTGGGCCGGTTTATTCTGGACGGGATTCCGCCGGCTCCTAGAGGGGTGCCGCAAATTGAGGTCATGTTTGATATCGACGTCAACGGGATTGTCCATGTTTCTGCTAAGGACCTCGGGACCGGTAAGGAGCAGAAGGTCACCATTACCGGCAGTACCGGTTTAACCAGTGATGAAATCGAAAGAATGCGTCAGGCGGCGGAGGAGCACGAAGAAGAGGATAAGAGACGGTTTGAGGAAGCCGAGGCCCGGAATAATGCGGATTCTCTGGTTTACCAGACGGAAAAAACCTTGAAAGAAATGGAAGGCAAGGGTGATCCAGCGGAACGGGAAAAGATCGAGCAGGCGAAAGATCGGTTAAAAGAAAACCTGGCTAATAAGACCGTTGAGGAAATTAAGCAACAGAGCGAGGAATTGACCAACCTGCTTTATGCTTTCACCTCCAAGATATATCAAGAGACAGCTGGCCAGCCGGGGGCTGAGGGAACCGAGACAACCGGTGAAGCCTCACGAGAAGATGTCGTCGATGCTGATTATACGATGGTCGATGAGGATAAAAAAGATAACAAATAGATGCGCAGCTAAGCTTAATTTGAGTGATCGGAGGTCTCCCGCCTCAGCATCTTGCCCACTAAGCGAGCGAGGCGGGAGATGAGGTGCCTGAATTGACGGCTTACGGCTGTATAATCTAATCGTTTGAACTCAGAGGAGCGGTGGGATGAGTAAACGTGATTATTATGAGGTACTGGGAGTTAACCGGGGAGCCAGCGAGGCAGAATTGAAAAAAGCCTATCGCAAGTTAGCTCTGCAGTATCACCCGGACCGGAATAAAGATGACCCCAAGGCTGGAGAAAAATTTAAAGAAATAAATGAAGCTTACGAGGTTTTAAGTGACGCCCAAAAAAGGGCCACCTATGACCAGTTCGGCCATGCTGCTTTTGATCAGACTGGCGGGGCCTCGCCAGGCGGGGGCTTTGGCGGTTTTGGCGGGTTTGGTGATCCTTTTGAAATTTTTGAAAGCTTCTTTGGCGGTGCTTTTGGGGGCGGCTTTGGGGGCGGTCGGCAACGAAGCGGTCCCCAAGTGGGGGCAGATTTAAGGCTTGACCTGGAGATAACCCTGGAGGAAGCTTTTGCCGGAGTGGAAAAAGAAGTAGATATTCCTCGGGCCGAGGAGTGTCAGGAATGTCACGGCTCCGGGGCTGCTCCCGGCACGCAGCGCATTAGGTGTTCAGCCTGCCAGGGAACCGGGCAGATTAAAACAATCCAGAATACAGTCTTGGGACGGTTTCAGTCGGTTCGGGCCTGTTCCCAATGCGGCGGAGAAGGCACTGTGGTGGAAAAACCTTGTCCAGAGTGTCGGGGGCAGGGGAAAGTACGGCGAGTTCGTAAAATTAAGGTCCGGATTCCGGCTGGGATTGATAATGACGCTCGCTTAAGGATGAGTGGTGAAGGTGAAGCCGGGGACCGAGGCGGACCGCCGGGTGACCTTTATGTTTTTATTTATGTCAAGCCTCACCGGTTATTTAAACGCCAGCGGGATGATCTCGGTTCAGAAATTTCGATTAATATGGTCCAGGCAGCTTTAGGGACATCCATCGAGGTCCCGACCCTAGATGGCACAGCGGTTCTAAAGATTCCTGAAGGAACTCAGTCCGGCTCGATCTTTCGTTTAAGGGGTAAAGGAATGCCTCGCTTGCGCGGCAATGGCCGAGGCGACCTGCATGTTCAGGTGGCGGTAAAAACACCGACTCGGCTTACCTCAGAACAAAAAGAGTTATTGCGCCAGTTAGGGAAAACCATGGGCTTGGAGTCAGCCGAGAATTCAACAGTAGTCTTTTCTGAGGGAACCAGGGAAAAAGAGAGAGATAAAGATAAGGGCTTTTTCGAGAAGGTTAGGGATGCCTTTATTGGTTAAATCAATACTATCCACCCCTGCCCGCTAGGCACAACCACCAATCAAAATAACACAAACAGCAATAGATGTGTTATTTACTTACTAATCTTATTTCCTGGGTATAATAGTCCGGAGGCCGTTAAGGAGAGGTGCAGCAGTGATCTGGCAGGAAATAAAAATCATGACGACTCACGCGGCGGCGGATGCAGTGGCGAATTTATTCCATGAAATGGGCTTTGGAGGAGTTGTCATTGAAGATCCTCAGTTGGTTGAACGGTACACCCATTCAGCCGGTTGGGATTGTTACGAATTGTCACCCGAGGTTCTCCAGGGTGATCATGTTACGGTTAAGGGATATATCCCTCTAACAGATAAGCCGAGTGAGGAGATAAACGAGGAACCCCCTAGACTGACAGTGCTGCGGCAGCGTCTGGTGCAACTCTGGGCGATGTTTGAAGGTGAAGATGGCCAGGTTTCTTTGGGTCGGATAGATGAGGATGATTGGGCTCAGGCCTGGAAGAAATATTATCACCCAGTCAAGATCTCCGATAAGATTGTCATTAAGCCTTCCTGGGAAACCTACCCGGCGGCCCCAGATCAAATCGTTATTGATCTGGATCCAGGAATGGCTTTTGGCACCGGCACTCACCCGACAACAGTCCATTGTCTGAAAGCTTTAGAACGGAATATTAGGGGCGGAGAGTTAGTCGCTGACGTGGGAACTGGTTCAGGGATTTTAGCGATTGCCGCCGCTAAACTAGGGGCAGCTGAGGTGCTGGCCGTTGATCTTGATCAGCTAGCCACCTCAATCGCTGCGGAAAACATCCGGCTCAATGGAGTAGCGGACCGGGTGCGCGTCTTGACCGGGGACCTGCTGGAACCCTTGGCAGACCGGCAAGGTTTTGATTTAATTGTCGGTAACCTAGTCGCTCCGATCGTGCGGCGGCTGGGTCCGTCAGCGTGGGAGAAACTAAAGCCGGGCGGGTTGTTTATTGGAGCGGGGATTATTCAGGGACGATTGTCGGAAGTGCTGGAGGAATTAACCGGTATTGGATTTGAACTGGTAGAAATCACCGATGAAGGTGAATGGTCAACCGTCGTTGTTTCTCGACCGGGACCCGGACCGGACACGGAGACACGTTAACTGTCCCGGTAGGTACGCCTGAGTGACAAGAAGACCCGGTTTATTTTCCAAGTAATATGAATTAGCAAGTGATATGAATTGGATTGTAAGGCGTGGGACGTGCCTCGTACTCACACCTAACGTCTAACGTTTATCATTGAAGGAGTCCCCAATGAACAGGTTTCATGTCCCCCCGGAACGGATCCGACACGGAGAGGCGGTTATTGAAGGAGCGGTAGCCCGGCATATCTCTCGGGTGTTGCGTTTTAATCCCGGTGATCAAATCCGGATTTTTGACGGGAAAGGCCATGAGTACTTAGCCCGCATTCGGGAGATCAGCGGTCAGCGGATCATCGTTGCCCTGGAAAACGCATTAAATGATTTAACTTCAAAAAACCGGCCGGCTGGCGAGCCCCCTCTCCAAGTGGTTTTGTGTCAGGGTATACCTAAAGGAGAGAAAATGGAGTTTATTTTCCAGAAAGGAACCGAATTGGGAGCGGTTCGATTTATCCCCTTATTGACAGAAAGGACCGTGGTGCGTCTGGAGGCGGCCCGGGCTGATAATCGACGTCTGAGGTGGCAGCGGGTAGCGACTGAGGCAGCCCGGCAGTGTCAGCGGCAGATGATCCCGCAAGTCGATTCGGTTCAGTCTCTAAGTCAGGCCTTGACCCTGGTGCCTTCCGAGGCGGTGGGCTTAATCCCTTGGGAGGACGAAACCGCGACGACCTTAAAGGATTTAATCCGGCAGATGCCGGAGGCCCCTCCGCAAGTTTGGGTATTCATTGGCCCGGAAGGCGGCTTTTCCGCGGCAGAAATAACCCAGGCTAGACAGGCTGGTTTGATCCCGGTATCGTTAGGGCCTCGAATCTTACGCACAGAAACAGCCGGACTGGCCGTACTGACCATGCTGCTGTATGCCTGGGGAGATTTGGGCGGTGAGGGGTAAGCGGTAAGGCGTGAGGCGTGAAGTGTGAAGTATTAGGAGACATGCACAAGTGTTTGAAAGAAAAACGGTTGCAGCCCATACCCTGGGTTGTAAGGTCAACCAACATGAAACAGAGACCATTCTGGAACTTTTTCGGCAGCAGGGATATCAGGTGGTCGATTTTGCCGGCGAGGCAGATGTCTACTTGATTAACACCTGTACCGTCACTCACCTAGGGGACCGCAAATCCCGCCAAATAATTCGTCGAGCCACCCGTCAGAACCCACACGCCTTGGTTGTTGTGACTGGCTGCTACGCTCAAAGAGCCCCGGAAGAGATCGCAGAACTGCCCGGGGTCGACTTAATTGTCGGTAATCAAGAGCGCGGACAGATTGTCGGGCTAGTAGAAAAGCTGGCTGGCAAGAAAGGTAATATTGAAAAGCACCCAAGCGATCTTGAGGCAAATCAACCTTTAGCTCGGACTCCAGTCAAACTGGTTAATAACATGCAGTTGGTCCGATCCTTTGAGGAATTACCATTAGTCATAACAAGAGGCCGAACCCGGGCCATGGTCAAAGTAGAGGATGGCTGCAACCAGTATTGTTCTTACTGCATTGTTCCTTATACTCGAGGACCGGTCCGGAGCCGGCCAGCAGAACGAGTGGTGGCGGAGATCGCGCAGTTGGTGGAGGCCGGGTTTCAGGAAATTGTCCTGACCGGGATTCACACCTCCGCCTACGGCTTAGAATGGCGGCAGGGCAAAACAACCCCGAATCTGGCTACCCTGATTGAATTAATCTTACGGGAAGTGCCGAGTTTGGCACGTTTGCGGATTAGTTCGGTCGAACCGACTGAGGTACCAGAGGGATTGAGCGAAATTATGGCCAATTCCCGAGTTCTTTGCCGTCACCTGCATATCCCGCTGCAGAGCGGGGATGATGAAATTTTGCAAAGAATGCGGCGACCTTATTCTACCGCCCAGTATGCGGCTTTAGTGCGTAATTTGCGTGATCAAATACCCGGGCTAGCCATAACCACCGATGTTATGGTCGGCTTCCCTGGCGAAACCGACGCCCACTTTGCCCGGAGCTGCTCTTTTATTAAGCAAATCGGCTTTAGTGATCTGCATGTGTTTAAGTACAGTCCAAGAAAAGGGACTCCAGCTGCAGCCTTTAAGGAACAGGTAGTCCCTCCGATCAAGGAGAAGAGGAGTCAGTTTCTGATTACGCTGGCCGCTGCTTTGCAGCAAAGGTATGCGGCTGAGTTTTTGGGTGAATCGCTGGAAGTCTTATTAGAGGAAGAAGTTCAGGTCCCGCCTAGGTTGCGGCTTACCATTGAAGGGTCATTGACAAAACACAAGGTTCCTGGTGCTTGTCACGGGGAATCTGCGCCGGAAGAACAGCCGCAGCCGAATGAAAATACACCCAATGACCAGCCGGGGAAGTATTGGGCTGGTTATTCAGACAACTACCTGCGGGTCACGGTTCCGGTCCTCGGGAATGACTCAATGGCCGGAAGATTCGTCAAGGTAAGTTTAATGACTATAGATAATGAATTTTTACTCGGCCGGATAATCGAGAATAGCAGGAACTAAAGGAAACATGACGAATAGAATAAAGCATGAGATAAAAGCACCGGAAGGGGGGGAAGCTTTGAACGATTGCCTGTTTTGTCAAATAGCGGCCAAAAAGATTCCCAGTCAGATTGTTTTTGAGGATGACCAGATAATGGCTTTTAAAGATATAAACCCGGTCGCCCCGGTCCATATTCTTGTGATTCCTAAGAAACACATCCCTTCCTTGGCCGAGACTAGCCCTGAAGACCAACAGTTGCTCGGCTTGATTCAGGTGCAAGCCGCTAGAATCGCCGTCCAAGAAGGGATAGCCGAACCGGGTTACCGGTTAGTCGCTAATACTCGGGATGATGGCGGTCAAACAGTTGGTCATTTGCATTATCATCTGCTGGGGGGGCGGCCTATGCAGTGGCCGCCGGGTTAAGCTTTTGTTGACTTGCCGGGTTGGGTTATAGTATAATTATTGAGTATTTAAGCAATAGCCCGTAAGTCGAGCGAGCATTGCTTTGTTTAATCTTTTTTGGCATATCTTCCGTGGTGGAGGGAGGGATACAGTGAGCGAGATTAAAGTTGGAAAAAATGAAACCCTTGATAGTGCCCTGCGCCGGTTTAAGAGATCATGCCAAAAAGCGGGTGTTTTAGCGGAAGCCAGGAGAAGGGAACATTATGAAAAACCCAGCGTAAGACGGAAAAAGAAGTCTGAAGCTGCGCGAAAAAGAAAATTCCACTAAAACCGATTAATATCGTGGAACATATGCGGTGTTTGTCACTAGGGCAGTACCCTGGGACAGTAAATTGTTTGACATCAACAGGTCTGGTGGGTATTATTTCTGCCAGACCTTTTGTTATAATCCTGTCCTACATTGATACTTAAACACCTAATATTTTAGAAGGGTAGTTGATGGAAGAGTATGGGTAATGGATCGGGCCGAAAGAGAAGACGAAAGTTGGTTTGGGTTATTGTAGCGGTGCTGGTTATTGTATCCTTCCTGCTCTCCATTGTTCTTCCGTTATGGGCTAGTCCGGCAACAGCCGAGCCGGTGGTTTATGTCGTAACTGTCGAAGATACGATTGAACCCGGGTTGGCTAAACATATTCAACGGGCTTACGCCGACGCAGAGAAAGCCGGGGCCGCCTGGGTTATTTTAGAGATTGACACTCTGGGCGGAAGAATTGATGCCGCTATGGAAATTCGAGATACAATTATGGCAGCTCGCATCCCGACGGCTGCCTTTGTCGTTCATCGAGCCCTGTCGGCCGGGGCTCTGATTACCCTGGCCGGTCAACAGGTGATCATGGACCCGGCCAGTACGATCGGGGCCGCGGAACCCCGCGTGTTTTCCTTGTCTAGCCAGCAGCCGGCTGATGAAAAGTTGGTTTCTGCTTGGAAAGAGGAAATGGCAGAAACAGCTCGGGCACATGGACGGGATCCGCAGATCGCTGCCGCAATGGTCGATCCGGATATCGAGATCCCCGGGGTGATCGAGCAGGGAAAATTACTAACCCTGGGGGCGGCGAAAGCTCAAGAATTAGGGATAGCTGACTATCTTGGAAAAACCCGGGAAGAGGCCCTGCAGCACTTGGGTGTCGGCGGGGCGCAACTGGTTGAGTTTGAGATTTCACCGGCGGAAAAGTTGGCCCGTTGGCTGACGAATCCACTAATTAGTGCGATTCTGCTCACTCTTGGTCTAGGTGGAATTGTTTTAGAACTGTTTACCATGGGCTGGGGAGTGCCTGGGACCGTGGGGATAATTTCCTTGGTGCTTTTCTTTGGCAGTAGTGTGGTGGCCGGTTTGGCCGGTTGGGAAACGATCCTCTTGTTTGCGATTGGCTTGGTTCTGCTGTTGGTTGAGATTTTGGTGATTCCGGGTTTTGGGGTGGCCGGTTTAGCCGGGCTGGGGGCCATGGGGGTCAGTATCTTCCTGGCTTCGGAAACCCCCCAACAAGCCCTGACCACGATGGCCATTGCCCTGGTGGGGGCAGTTGTCCTGATCATTGTCGGAGTCCGATTAATGGGTACCCGCAATCTGTGGTCCAAACTAATATTGCGCACGCGGCAGGAGAACCAGGAAGGTTATCAGGCACCAGCCCTACAGTTGGAGAAATATTTGGGTCAAATAGGCATAACAATAACCCAGCTGCGGCCATCTGGGGCTATTGAGATTGACGGAAATCGCATTGACGTGGTCACTGAGGGGGATTATATAACCCGGGGGGTAAAGGTTCAAGTCGTCAAAGTTGAGGGGACCCGGGTCGTCGTTCGGCCAGTCGATAAGGAAGGCTGATTTTACTATTGTAGGTTTTCATTGGCCATAGTACAATATAAACATACAATGATTATGCCAGGGGTGATCTTATTGTCTCAAGTGGTTAAAAATTATACCTTCTCTCTGCCAGTTAACTTACTTAATAAATTAAAACATTATTCTAACGAAGGTTATGTTCCCTCTGTAAATGCTGCAGTAAAAGAAGCGTTAGAATCATATGTAAGAATAATCGAAAAACAAAACCTTTATAATCAAATGAGAGAAGCGGCAAATGACCCTATGTTTTTGGAAGATTTGGAAGGCGTAATGAGTGATTTTTCTTATGCTGACTTTGAGTTAACAAAGGAGACTGTTAAACAGTGACTTATCAATGGAGTATTTTTTGGGCAGACCTTAATCCCATAAAAGGTTCAGAACAAGCTGGAACCAGGCCGGTTCTAGTCATTTCCGAAGAAATGGTTAATCAAGCTCTGCCAATTGTTACAGTGATTTGTTTAACCACTTATAAAGATGGCCGAAAAATATATCCGATTGAGGTTTTACTGACACCGGATGATTCTCATCTCCGACAGCCTTCTATTGCTATGGCCCATCAGATTAGAGCTATTTCTAAAGAGCGTTTGGGCGAGAAGTGCGGGTTTATTGAAGGCGAAGAGTGTAGGAGAAAAATTAGAAGTATTATAAAATTATATTTAGATTTATGATGCTATAATTGCCTGAGACAAAAGACTATAGCTGTAGGACCTTGGTAGGAATTTTGTAAAGTATAATGCTAGAAGAAGAAAAAAGAATCCCCACAAACTTTGTCGGGAGGCCTGACTACAATATATTTAAAATTAGTTGTAAGTAGCCATTATTTAGTTAATAATAAGTGGTAGCAGAAGATGTTGGCATCGAATGGTTAATTCAAGATTATAGAAGGAGGTAGATTAAAGGTTATGTGGTCGAGCTTGATCATGTTCGTCCTGATTCTGATCTTAGTGGTTGTTTTCTTTACTTTTATTCCGATCGGTTTGTGGATTTCCGCCTTGGCCGCCGGAGTCCATATCGGAATTATCACTTTGTTCGGGATGCGTTTGCGCCGGGTGGTCCCTTCCCGGATTGTTAATCCGTTGATTAAGGCGGACAAAGCGGGGCTTAAAGTTACGGTCAACCAGCTAGAGGCTCACTATTTAGCCGGGGGAAATGTCGACCGTGTGATCAATGCTCTGATTGCTGCCGAAAGAGCGGGCATTGATCTGCCTTTTGAACGATCCGCAGCTATTGACCTAGCTGGCCGGGACGTTCTCGAAGCCGTTCAGATGAGCGTTAACCCGAAGGTAATTGAGACCCCCCTGGTTTCAGCTGTCGCCAAGGATGGGATTGAGGTCAGGGTAATGGCCCGGGTAACGGTTAGAGCTAATATTGACCGTCTCGTTGGGGGAGCCGGAGAACAAACCATTATCGCCCGAGTCGGCGAGGGGATCGTGACAACCGTGGGTTCTAGTGACTCACACAAGGAGGTTCTGGAAAACCCGGATGCCATTTCGCGGACCGTCTTAGGTAAGGGATTGGACGCCGGGACTGCCTTTGAGATTCTCTCGATTGATATCGCTGATGTCGATGTGGGTCGAAACATCGGTGCTCAGTTACAGACCGATCAGGCAGAAGCGGATAAGCGAATTGCTCAGGCCAAAGCTGAGGAGCGTCGCGCTATGGCTGTCGCCCGGGAGCAGGAAATGATGGCCGCCGTACAAGAAATGCGGGCTAAGGTGGTTGAAGCGGAGGCCCAGGTGCCGCTGGCTTTAGCCGATGCCCTGCATAAAGGGAAACTGGGAGTATTCGACTATTACCAACTGCAAAACCTCATGGCGGATACCCAAATGCGCGATACCATTTCTAAGCTGGATCCAAAGGAAGTAGGAAATGAGCCGACGCCTAGCCTGTAAGTACCGAGTGGAAGGCGGTGGATCAGGTAATGGATGATTTATTATGGATAATTGGGTTAATCCTGTTCTTCAATTTTATGTCCTGGTTAAAGAAACTGTTTAGTGGCGGAAACATTCCGACTCAGGAAACCGGTGAATACCCGGAAACTGGTCCGCATCCGTTTGGACCAGTTCCTGAGCGAATAGATGAGCCAGCAGAACGAGAAAGCATGGGGAGGACCTGGCGGGAAGCGGAAAGCACCCCCCCCTCGGGTCTGCCTCCGTGGCTAATCTTAGAGGATTTTGAGAAGGAGCAATCTTTGCCCCAACAATCGCGCCAACTGCCGCGAAAGCGAGTGTGGTTACCAGAGACTATTGAAAAACAACCGGCCGGTGAGCTGCTTACTTCGACGCCGAATTTAGAGGCCGGAAGTTTTAATCTATCTGATAGTAGGCTTCAGGTGCCTGACTCATTAGGGCCGTCACGGACAGAACAGTCTGATATAAGCCAGCCTGCATTAAAAAACATGGATAGCCGCCCCTGGGCGGGTCGGGTTGTTGCGTCGAAGAGGTCATTGCTTGACCTGGGTTCAGATAGTGTAGCCAGGGGAATAATTTGGTCTGAGATTCTTCAATCCCCTCGCTGCCGGCGACCATATCAGTGGAACCGGGCAAAGAACTAACGGACGGGACCAGGAAAGATGGCGGTCGCAGTAAACCCGCCTTAACAAAACAAGGAGGTCTTTTTTATTATGGGAAATGCTAATATCCGTGGATTTTCCCCGATATTTTTGGGGTTGGCCTGTTTTTTTGTTACCTGTCTCCTGATTTCAAACATCATTGCCGGCAAACTGATCCAGGTATTTGGCCTGGTGCTGCCAGCGGCGGTTATCCTTTTTCCAGTGGCGTATATCCTGGGTGACGTATTGACGGAAGTTTATGGATTTAGACGATCCCGGTTGGTTATCTGGGTTGGGTTTGCCGCTAATGCCTTCATGGCGATAGTTTTTCTTATGACTTTATCCTTGCCTTATCCAGAGTTCTGGGGAAACCAGGAGGCTTTCGCTGCGGTGTTGGGCTTTACCCCAAGGCTGGTCGTGGCCTCCTTAATTGGTTATTTTGTGGGCGAGTTTACCAATTCTATGGTCATGTCCAAGATGAAGCTGCTGACTAGAGGCCGCTGGCTGTGGACCAGAACGATTGGATCAACTATGGTCGGTGAGGGAATCGATACAGTGCTGTTTATCAGCATTGCCTTTGCTGGCAGCCTTCCGGCTAATGGATTAATGGCCATGATCATTACCCAGTACCTCTGGAAGTTAGGCTACGAAGTGGCCGCCACCCCGCTGACGTATCGGCTGGTCAACTGGGTTAAGCAAAAAGAAGGGCTAGATACGTTTGACTATGGTGTAAACTACAATCCGTTCAATCTGGAGGTTGAAAATGAACCAGTTTGAATTCGAAGCTTTAGGCAAAAGAATTCGCGAACCCCGAAAAAAGTTAGAAATTTTTCCGAAACCGGCTGGAGTAGATAAAGTAACCTTGGACTCCGATGAGGTTACCAGCGTGTGTCCGGTTACCGGGCAGCCGGATTGGGAAACCGTCGTAATTGAGTATGCCCCAAATGAATCCTGCATTGAGAGTAAAAGCCTGAAGCTGTATCTGTGGAGTTTTCGCGAGGAAGGGGTGTTTTGTGAGGCCTTGGCCAGTCAGATCGCCCAGGATGTGTACGCCGCCTGCCAGCCGTTTTGGTGCAAGGTAACCGTGATTCAAAAACCGCGCGGCGGGATCAGGATTACCGCTTCAGCCGTGGTCGGAAGCGGTCCTGGCGATTAGATAGAATTAAAATCATTATCGGTATCTACTTGGTCAAGTTTTGCATTTTATTAATTTTGGTATACCATAATTTGTTTCTATAGGTTACAGAAACGTGCCTATAAATTCCAAATCGATGCCAATAACGGACCGGACTTCAAAATAAGTGTAACGGACTGTGATCACAGTTTCTTGAAATATCAGGAACGATTAGAGGTGTTTCTTAAGGTGCAGTAACAGGGGCTATATGTACCGTTAATTATATATATTTGCAGTATACATATTTGCAGTATATATTTGCAATAAACACAAACCGAGGTTTTTCAGAACCCGGTTTGTTTTTTTATGGTTGCATTGTTTGCGATTTGGTGTCATACGTTCTGTGAATCTGGAATAACTTTGTAAGGAAGGGAGGCCTTTGCAAATGAAGGGTCGTCACCCCAAGGACAAGGTTCAGCAAACCCTTACCCAGCTGTTGGAGATGCCGCCGGACCTAACTCTCGACCTGCCTAAATTAACTCTCATCGGTAATATTCAGCTAATAGTTGAAAACCACCGGGGGCTGATTGAGTTTGGCCCGAACCGAACAATCATTAATTCTAGCCGGTGGCCAATTATCTTAAATGGCCGTAATTTAATGGTCCGGAGTATTCGAACGGACGAATTGACTATTGAAGGAGTCATTGATTCGATTACCTTTGGCGATTGACGGTTTACCTTACACTGGAATTTTTTTAGAGTAAATCCCCATCCTGTTTAGACAGCATTTAGGCTAGGTGATTTAAAAAAGGTGCCGGCTTTGGTGTTTGATTAACCAGCCGGCTAATGAGAGGAGAGTAGCTGTGTCCAACCAACAATGGTGGTCCAAGTTGACCGGCTATTTAATTATCGAAGTCGAAGGGGAAGGTCTGGAACCTTTCATTAATATGGCCATGACTCGGGGTATTCTACTCTGGGAGATCCGACGCACCGGCGAGCATAGCTTACAGGCCCGAGTTAGAATCAGCGGTTTTTTTGGCCTGCGCCATATCGCCCGGCGGACACGGTGCCGGGTTCGCATTCGAGCCCGGTGCGGCCTGCCCTTTTTAGCGGCTAAAATTCGGCGCAGAAAGGTGCTCGCAATTGGGAGCCTTTTGTTTCTGTCCATTCTTTACCTGCTTTCCTCTTTTGTTTGGGTAGTCAAAGTTACCGGCAATGAAAACCTAAAGGCGGAGGAGATCCTCGAAGCCGCGGAGGCCCATGGGCTGCGGCCGGGAGTTTTGCGGTCGCAGCTGGACAAGTCCTTGCTGGAACAACAGCTTAGAGAAGAATTTCCCGGTCTAACCTTTGTAACGCTGTGGGTTAAGGGAACAATGATTGAGATCGAGGTTGTCGAGAAAGTACTGCCACCGGAGGTGGAAAATGAAAAACAGCCGGCTCATCTAATCGCCAGTCGCGATGGAATTGTTGAAGATATCGTGGTTATGGTTGGTGATCCTCAAGTAAAACCGGGTGATACGGTCAAAACCGGCCAAATATTAATTTCCGGGGTAGTTCCTCCCCCAGGTACCAGAGAGCCGCCGCTCCCCGGAGTAATTCTGCCACCGCCGTTAGAGACGGAATATAAATATGTCCATGCGCGGGGGTTGGTCCGCGCCCGAGTCTGGTATGAAGGTTATGGAGATGCTTATTTAGTTGAGGAGGAGGAGTATGACGGCGGCGAGAAGGCGACCCAGTTCAGGGCAACGGTTGGGGATAAAGAAATTATTCTTTGGGGCCCCCGGACGATCCCTTTTACCGAATATAGACAACAGTCTGCTACAAAAGGTTGGCTCAGCCAAGGTGGCCAGAAATGGGGCCTAAACTTTCCGCCGGTTCATCTGCATTCCGTGACTTTTTACGAAGTGATTAAACAGCGAGTGGAGCTTGGTCGTGAGGGAGCGGTTCAGGCAGCAACGAAACGGGCGGTAACCCAGGTTGAGCAGCTAAGACTGCCAGATTCGGAGAAAGTTCAGGAAAAAATAGAGCTAATTCCGGTTGAGGATGAGAATCAGGTTCGGGTGCGGGTCCGTCTGGAAACAATTGAAAACATTGGCCAGGTTAAACTTTTTTCCACCTATGGTTGAACCGTGCTTTGCAGGTAATGCAGGCACCTGATGCCGCAATGAACTCTTTTCGACCTCTGGTTGAACCCCCCCTACCGCTAAACAGTGTTATCAGAACATGAAAAACTAAGATCGCGCCGTGTTTAAAACAAGGTAGTGATTGGCGGCTTACATATTTATTTTCGTTCCTAGTCTCACTAGCTGATCGCGTTATAATCAAGTTAAATCCAGGCGTATGTATTTTGGAGTGGTAGACTACCCGGGACAGTAAACCTGTCCCGTGTCCTACCGTGTCCAACCCGTGTCCCCCCAACCCGTGTCCAACCCGTGTCCTATAGTGTCCTATAGTATCAAACAGTGTCCGACCGGCCGGAAGAACCGTCCCCCTGGTTGGGTTGAAAAACGATTGTAACAGTGACTAAGTAATGGGTTTGTTGTATAATAAGCCTGTGGTCATAGGATCAAGTGAAGTAAAGAGATAATTGGATGATTACATTCAAAATAAATTGATAACGAATTGGGAGGTTGACATTTCTGGCGATTAACGGAACTGAAGCACGGATTACCATAAACGATAGTCTTGAGGCCGTAGAACTGTTTGGCAAACAAGATGAAAATTTGCGTCATCTGCAAAAAAATTGCGCAGCCCGGGTAACGGTCCGGAATGGCGAGATTCTGATTAGTGGCAGTCCGGAGGCAGTTGAGGAGACGACCAGTGTCTTACAGCACCTGCTCGCTTTAATTCGGGCGGGTAATGAAATTAGCCTTACCGATGTCAATTATGCCTTGGGTCTGGTTCGAGCCGGTCAGTCAGAAAATGCGGCTGGTACTCTAGGTGAGCTTATTCTGACTACTTCGCGCGGGAAAGCCATCAAAGCCAAGACTTTGGGACAGCAGCGATATGTTCAAGCTATCCGACAAAATGATATTGTGTTTGCGATTGGACCGGCTGGTACTGGTAAGACTTATTTGGCAGTAGTGATGGCAGTTGAAGCCCTGCGGAAGAAAATGGTCGGCCGGATTGTTCTGGTCCGGCCGGCCGTGGAAGCCGGTGAAAAGCTGGGTTTCTTGCCAGGCGACCTGCAGGAAAAGGTTGATCCCTACTTGCGGCCTCTATATGACGGCCTGTATGATGTCCTGGGATTGGAAATTGCTCAGCGGCATATGCAAAAAGGAGTAATTGAAGTCGCTCCTCTGGCTTATATGCGGGGACGGACCCTTAACGATGCCTTTATTATCCTGGATGAAGCGCAGAACACGACCCCGGAGCAGATGAAGATGTTTTTAACCCGGTTGGGGTTTGGTTCCAAAGCAGTCATAACTGGCGATGTAACCCAAGTTGATTTACCGAAAGGCAACTTTTCTGGGCTGGTTGAGATTCAAAACATCCTTCAGGGTCTGGAGGGTATTTCTTTTCAATATTTAACTGCTCGGGATACGGTTCGACACCAATTGGTTCAAAAAATAATTAAGGCTTACGAGGTCTGGGAGGAAATACAGGAAACGAAAGCCTGAAACTAGGGGTGAAGTCGATGTCGTTCCTGACGAGGTTCAAGGGGTTAATGGGAACCCTTTGGCAGACTCTGGTCAGTGCCGTACGAAGTACAGCAACCCGTCGCATCTTGCTCGGAGTGGTCTTCTTCCTGTTTACTACTCTTCTTTTATTTGCTAACCACGACTCCGAAGAGGTAGACTTAAAAGCCGGTCAAATCAGTCCTTTCGATATAACAGCACCGCGAGGGGCTGTGTTAATTGATGAGTTTCGAACGGCTGAACTAAAGCAGCAGGCAGCCGCTTCGGTCCAGAAGGTCTATCAGGAAGACGAGGAAGCGGCCCAAGATACCCAGAAGGCAACCCAGCAGTTATATCAACGAATTAATGAGTTGCGGATCAATCTGGAGCTTGATGAATCAGTCAAATTGACTCAATTTAAGGAAATCCTTCAGTCAGAGTTAATCATTGACCAAAAGGTCGACGATGTGGTGACCGATCAACTCCTGTTGACCATTCTTCGGGCCGATGAATCGGCCTTTAACCTTTTAATTGGTGAGACTAACCGATTAATTGAGGTGGTGATGGCCCGGCCGCTCAAGGAGGAAGACTTGCCCGCCGCCCGAGAACAGGCGGATATTGAGGTTCGACGGTTAAATCTGAAAGATGATTATAAGAAATGGTTGACAATTATCCTCCAGAATTCTCTGCGTCCCAGTCTGGTACTTAATCAGGAAGCAACTGACCGCTTGATTGAAGAGGCTCAGAGCAAAGTTTTACCCGTACAAATGAATATTAAACAAGGACAAGTTATTGTCCGCAAAGGTGACCCAGTTACGACCGAGGATCTGGAAATTTTGCGTCAGTTAGGTTTATTGCGGCTTAAATCTGCCTGGATAACCTTGGGTGGATTAGCCCTGTTAGTATTGCTGGTAATGGCTGTTTGTTTTATTTTTTTACGGCAGTATCACTATGCGGTGTTAAAAAATGAGCAGTTAATGATTCTCTTATGTCTTTTGGTATTTATCACTTTGCTGGCCGCTAGGGCGGTCACCGCCATTGATATTAGCAACCGGCCAGAGGCAGCGTCCACCATTGGTTACTTGATTCCGATGGCTGCCGGCTCAATGCTGATCTCTATTCTAGTCGATTGCCGCATTGGCGTACTAGGCACCATTATTATGAGTATTTTTGTGGGAATAATTGCCGGTGGTCAGGATATCTCTTTTGTAGTTGTCGCCCTAATCGGCGGGCTAGTAGGGGTCTATAGCGTTTCTAAGGTAAACCAGGGTTGGGACCTAGCCAAGGGCGGGATTCTCATTGGCGGGATCAATGTCTTGGTAGTTATCGCGATGGGTTTAATGGCCTATGAATCCACGGTGGTATCAGTCTTGTGGGGTACTTTTTATGGTTTACTGAATGGACTGTTATCCGGCATAGTGGCCATTGGAATTCTTCCATATTTAGAAACTATTTTTGGTATTACTAGCACTATTCGATTGTTGGAGTTGGTTAATCCTAATCATCCTCTGCTTAAACGGTTGCTGCTGGAAGCCCCGGGGACATATCATCACAGCATTGTGGTGGGAAATCTGGGGGAAGCAGCGGCGGAAGCGGTGGGGGCTCAACCGCTGTTGGTCAGGGTCGGAGCTTATTATCACGATATTGGAAAATTAAAGCGGCCTTACTTTTTTATTGAAAATCAGCTAGGCAGCGAAAATCCGCACGATAAAATCGCTCCCAGTTTAAGTTCGTTGATTATTACTTCCCATCCCAAGGATGGGGTAGAACTAGCCCGGCAATACCGTTTGCCTCAGGTTGTATGTGATATCATTAATCAGCATCACGGTAATACTCTGGTCTCTTATTTCTATCAAAGGGCCCGGGAACAGGATCAATACGACTCGGTTCAGGAGTCTACCTACCGGTATGATGCCCCTAAACCGCAAACCAAAGAAGCAGCTCTGGTAATGCTGGCAGATTCGATTGAAGCCGCCGTTCGTTCGCTGCAGAAGCCAACCCCGGGTCGAATTGAGGGTCTGGTTCGCCGGATTGTCAAAGAGCGACTTAATGATGGACAACTGGAAGAATGTGATTTAACCTTTAAAGATGTAAATTTAATAACCGAGGCTTTCCTGCGCATTTTAAACGGGATGCATCATAACCGGATTGAGTATCCAGATGCGAAAGAGTTGGAAAGGAGACGAGGTAAAGGTGTCTCTGCTGGTAGTGAATCAGCTAAATCAGCTGCCCCTGCCCCCAAATTTGCTGCCTCTGCTGGAGGAGATGGTGGACTGGGTTCTCCAGGAGCATCAGGTGCCGGTCAAAATGGAAGTTAGTTTAAGCCTGGTCAACGACCAAACCATTCAAGAACTTAATCGGACCTACCGGGGCGTAGATGCCCCGACCGATGTCCTTTCTTTTTGTCAATTAGAGAGTCTGGATGAAGAACCTGAGTATGAAGATTTGAATGAGGAACAGGTTTTAGGGGATATTGTCATCTCTCTGGAAACTGCCAGCCGGCAGGCGGAGGAGTACGGCCACTCTTTGGCGCGGGAAATCGGGTTTCTAACCCTGCACGGGTTGCTGCATCTTTTGGGTTACGATCATCAGGACCCGGGAGAAGAAGCAGCGATGCTGGCCAAGCAAAAAGAGATTCTGGCTCGGTGGGAGCAGTTTCAGCGCGACAGTGGGAGTTGAGAGTGGAGTGATAGATCGAATTAATATTAAATTAATTTTATAGGTTATTATTTTTCCGTTTCCTATCCCCCTTTTTTGAGCGTTAATAATAGTATATATAAGCAACAATATGCATTAGCCTCAATAACTTCATTAGTTTATGATTAGCCAGAGGGATAGTAAACCTTTTCCCCTGACTTCAGAAAGGATCGGTTTGGAAAACTAATGGATAAACAATTATCCGCTTTACCACCAGATTACAAAGCTAAAATTCGGAAAAAAAGGATTATATTCATTCTCCAGTGTCTCCTCGTTTGTGTAGTTGGTCTGTTAGTTGGTGCCGGGGGGTACTGGGTAGCCAAGGTCGAGAAACCAACCTGGAATTTGGCTAGTTGGTTTGGTAAACAACCAGACCCACCCTTAACGGAGCAACCCGAGGTGGTGCCGCCTGACCCTAACACCTGTCCGATCTGTGGCCAGATCCAGACCGCCCTGCCCGAATGGCGGCCACTGGCCATAACCCTGGATAATACGAATCAAGGCCGGCCTCAGTCTGGCTTGCTGGAAGCGGATGTGGTGTATGAAGCACCGGTCGAAGGCGGCTTGACCCGATTGTTAGCCATCTATTACCACGGACAACCAGGCAAAGTTGGCCCCATTCGCAGCACGCGGCCTTATTTTCTAGAAATAGGCCAGGAATACGAAGCGGTTCCGGTCCACTGCGGCGGCAGTCCGGCAGCCCTGCAAATGATTTCTCGCCAGAAACTAGCCAGTATAGATGCCGCGAAGAAACTGTCCGTATTCTGGAAAAGCCAACAACGCCGCCAGCCCTATAATCTTTATTCAAGCCATGACCGGTTAAGGGAGGAGATCGGTAAAACCGGCAATGAGAAGACGGTGAGTATTACCGGTCGTCCCTTCTTGTCGGCTGGAAGCAGTCCTGTTGAAGGTGTCGCCGCAACTTCCCTAACGATAAACTATGGCAAGAACAGCCTGGTTAAATACACTTATGATTCGGAGAAACAGCTTTATTTAAGGGAGGTTGCGGGTAAGCCTCATCAAGATATGGAAAGCAAGCAGCAGTTAGGGGCCACGAACGTCATTGTCCAGTTTGTGTCCAGCAAGGTGCTGGATCGCCAAGGCAGATTAGAACTGGGGTTAACCGGTTCGGGTCAGGCCCTGATTTATACCCAGGGGAAAAAGATTGAAGCTACCTGGTCCCGAACAGTTGAGGAGAATAGGACTTACTTTAGGGATGCTCAAGGGAACGAAATCCCGCTGACCCCGGGTCAGACCTGGATTGAGCTAGTTCCAGCGAACACCAAGGTCGAGTAGTCACATTAGATATAAGAGTAATGACATTAGATATAAATTAACATCGGTGGTTGTCCCTGTGGGCGTGGGGGTAAGTAGGGGGTTTGGCCTTGAACAAACTACTTAAATCTTCAGTTTTAATACTATTTCTGGGGATCCTACTCCTTATGCTCTTAGCTGAGGATACTTTGGATCTGAAATGGCCGGCGGGTCAGCCACCTCTGGCCGTGGAAAAAATGGAGTTTGCTCATGATCAGGATGGAGACGGACTTAATGATCTGGACGATATTCTCGAGGGTGCCCGAAAGGATGCCGACCGAAAACCCCGTTATCAAAGTGCTTACTACGCCGGTGGATACCCCCCGGATGATGAGGGCGTCTGTACGGACGTTATCTGGCGGGCTTTGGCTAATGCCGGTTATTCCTTAAAAGATATGGTTGATCAGGATATTCAAAACCATACCAGCGACTATCCGCGCGTTGGTGGCCGGCCCGATCCCAACATTGACTTTCGTCGTGTACCCAACCTCACCGTGTTTTTTAGTAAAAACGCTGCCTCCCTAACCATTGAGGTTATTCCTGGGGACGCGGAAAATTTACGGGAATGGCAGCGGGGAGATATTGTCGTCTTTGACCGCCCCTTGCCGCATATCGGCATTATTTCTGATCAACGGCGTCATGATGGTGTGCCCTACCTGATTCATAATGCCGGTCCCTATACCAGGGAAGAAGATGCCCTATTATCCTGGCCAACCCCGATCACTCATCATTTTCGTTTCCCGTCAATTGGGGAGTAATCATCATAAATTATATTCATCCCAGCCAAGTCTGCTGACCGAGTTATAACACAAACATAGCCGTAGAGTTGGCGTATTGCTGCTGGAGAGGTGAGGCAAGCTAATGAATAATATTTTAAATAATTTTAGCAACATAAAAAAATTAAACATCCCGGAAGCGGAGCGACTGCTGGAAGCAGCCAGGGCTGCTCTAGAAAATGCCTATTCCCCTTATTCTAGCATTCGGGTAGCGGCGGCGGTTTTGACTGGATCGGGTCAGATCTATGCCGGCTGTAATATTGAAAACAGCTCGTATTCCCTGACCATTTGCGCCGAGCGGAGTTGCCTGTTTCACGCCTTGGCCCACGGAGAAAGGGAATTTAAAGCGATGGCGATAGTCACGGATTCTGAGCAAGTAACCAGCCCCTGTGGTGCCTGCCGTCAGGTGTTGGCTGAATTCGCCCCCCGGATGCCGATAGTCTTCGCTAACCCCCAAGGAGATCGTCTGTTTAGCGTGGATCAGCTTCTGCCAGCTCAGTTTACTCTCCAGAAATAGCCCTGCCATAGGGACGGTTCTTGTGGCTGGTACAGGCGTCAAAAAAGAATAACGGAGGAATTGGTCATGATCTGGAAGATAGACAGTGGTTGGGTTAATGATTTTTCAAGAATAAGGTAACCTTTTGTTTCAACAACGCGTTATATTGTCAAACAGGAATAATGGAGGAATTAGTCATGAAACAACTGGTTACCGCTGTAATGGCTGGCTTTTTGGGATTGGCCTTAACTGCTTCGGCTATGGCGGCAGAACCTCTGATCTGGGAAAACCAGGTGAAAAAACCCGCAGTGGTCGTTGACGGACAAAGGATTGATCCTAATCTCATTTTTGAGGAAGATGGCCGGATGTTTGTGCCTTTGCGGTCGGTCGCGCAAGATTTGGGCTGTCAAGTTAACTGGCTGGAGGACACAAAAGAGATCGTAGTGCAAGGCAATCATGAAGTGAGAATGAAACTTGGAGAAAACATGATGCAAGTGGATGGTAAACAAGAGCAATTAGCTAAACCCGTTCGGATAATTAATAGCCGGGCGATTGTTCCGTTGCGTTTTGTTAGTGAACACTTGGGCTTTGCCGTTGCCTATGACCGGGAAAACCATTCCGCCTATCTCTTCCGAGAGAAAAAAGATTTCTACCTTTATGGGCACGATGATCAATTTACCCTAGTAGTAGCCAATCAGTCTAAGGACCCGATTAGTTGCACCTTTTCCAGTGGGATGACTCACGATTTTGTCTTAAAGCAAAATAATCAGGAGATCTGGCGTTGGTCAAAGGATAGGGCTTTTCTGATGATGATCTTTGAGAAAACCTTAAATCCAGGCGAGTGCTGGGTGTATTCGAGCAAACTGGATCAGGAATTGCCGCCTGGAGATTATACCTTAGAAGGACATTTTATGGGCGAGGATGGTAAAAACTTTACCAGGGAAAATAACCCCGTGGCCAGGATTAGCTATACCGTTTCAGAAAAAGATAGTTAACGGGAACTGTCTAAGGTGAATGCCTCCATGTAGGTGGATGTGTCCTTGGGGCATGGACGGTTAGTTCGGAATTAATTAGATGAGGGGTTGTCTATTGCCCCTCATTATTGCTTTTCATTATTATGCTTAACTATGTTAGAATAAAATGGCATAATGATTCTATGTCTATGAAAGGCGGAACAAACGATGGGCTTGACGACTCGGTCAGGGTTTGCCAGTATCATCGGTCGACCCAATGTGGGCAAGTCAACTTTAATCAACTATCTGATTGGCCATAAGATCGCTATTATTTCGGATAAACCTCAGACCACGCGCAATCAAATACGAGGCATCTTTACAACGGAACGAGGCCAAGTTGTCTTTATCGATACTCCGGGTATTCACAAACCCCGGCACAAACTGGGAGAATTTATGGTCGGGGTAGCCCAACGGACTTTGCAAGAAGTAGACCTTATCCTGTATGTGGTGGATGCCTCGGCCGCATTTGGGGCCGGCGAGCAGTATATTCTCGATCAACTAGCCAAGGTGCAGACCCCGGTGTTTCTAGTAATTAATAAAATTGATCTGCTAAACCGAGGTGATTTACTGCCCTTGATCGAAAACTACCGGAACAAAAGAGATTTTGCTGAGATAATCCCAATTTCGGCAATAAAGGGGGAAAATCTGGATCGACTCAGTCAGGTGATTTTTGATTATCTGCCGGAGGGGCCCTATTATTACCCAACGGAGATGATCAGTGACCAACCGGAACGGTTTGTGATGGCTGAACTGGTCCGGGAAAAGGTATTGCTGCTGACTCGGGAAGAAATTCCTCATTCGATCGCAGTTGAGATAGAAGAAATGGAACCGCGCCACAATGAGGTTATTTACGTTCGGGCTGTGGTTTACGTAGAGCGGGATTCGCAAAAGGGTATCTTGATCGGCAAGCAGGGAAAAATGCTCAAGGAGGTTGGCCGATTAGCCCGGGAAGATATCCAAAACCTGCTGGGTAACCAGGTGTTCCTGGATATTTGGGTCAAAGTTAAAAAAGACTGGCGGAATAACCCGTCTTCCCTTCGTAATTTTGGCTACGACCTGAAGAATTATTAACCTTATTGTCAGGTGTAATATAGACAAATTACTTTTTATAAAACACGGCAACACCGTGTTTTCTTATGAGCCCTGATATTCTTTGGCATAAGATAAAATAATGAGAAAAAATCACCTTGCCAAAGAAACAACTTAAATATACAATAAAGTTGTTGCGCATTGTTGGAATTACGGATGGTTTCAAGAAGGTAAAAATTATTAGAATAGGAAGGAGGAGGAAAGGAGAGGAACATCCGTCTCAATTATTAAGCACTATTACCCAGACGCACCTTAAAGCCCGAAAACTTTAACAAATCGCAAAATACTGAGTATGGGAATTTAAGGACAACCGTCATGGCTTGTAAAATGAACAGTGCTTACGTTTAAAAATAGAAGTAAGCTGACATATTAAATCAATAAGTGTTATAGATAGAGTAATTGGATCTAGGCGATTGCCCATATTAAGCCTGAGATCAGAAATATAGGTGGTTGATGTGGCCAAAATCGAAATTAAGAATGTCTACAAAGTATTCGGCCGACATCCGGAAAAAGCTTTAAAAATGTTGGGCGAAGGCCGAAAAAAAGATGAAATACTGCAGAAAACTCATCAGGTTGTGGCTCTACAAGATGTATCTTTCAGCGTTGAAGCCGGGGAGACTTTTGTGGTCATGGGTTTGTCTGGGAGTGGCAAATCTACTCTTATTCGATGCTTAAATCGGTTAGTCGAGCCTACTCGCGGAGAGATCTTGATTGATGAAGAAGAAGTGACGGCGATGAGTCCCAACCAGTTGTTGCAACTTCGCCGAAATAAACTGGGGATGGTCTTTCAAAGCTTTGCTTTATTTCCCCACCTAACCGTACTGGAAAACGCCGCCTATGGTTTAAAAGTCCAGGGGGTAAACCGGGAAGAACGGGAGAATAAGGCCCGGCAGGCCCTGGAAACGGTCGGCCTGCAGGGGTGGGAGGCCAGTAAACCTGATCAGCTCAGTGGTGGAATGCGTCAGCGGGTTGGTTTGGCCCGGGCTTTAGCCAATGACCCGGATATCCTGTTAATGGACGAGGCTTTTAGTGCCCTTGATCCGCTTATCCGGTCCGATCTACAAGATGAATTAATTGCGCTGCAGCGAAAAATGAATAAAACAATTGTCTTTATTACGCATGATTTGGATGAGGCCCTAAAACTAGGTGACCGTATTGCCTTGATGAAAGATGGAAGAGTAGTTCAAATTGGGACGCCAGAAGAAATCCTGATGACTCCAGCCACCAACTACGTGGCTCGCTTTGTCGAAGGGGTGGATCGGGCCCGGATCTTGACTGCCGCTAACGTCATGAAAAAGGCAGATCCAGTTGCCTTTCTTAAGGATGGTCCCCGTGTTGCCCTGCGAAAAATGAAAGAGTACGGCATCTCCAGTATCTTTGTCGTTGATAAAACCAAGCGATTAAAAGGTTTATTGATGGCTGAGAAAGCCGTTCAGGCGATCAGAGATGGTAGTACTTCATTTGACAATTATCTGGAATCAGCGATCCCCAAAGTGCTTCCGGAAACCCCGGTCAATGATCTTTATGCCTTAATGGCTGATGTTGGCGGTCCGGTGGCTGTTAGCTCAGAAGAAGATGAATTGCTGGGCATAATTGTCCGGGGATCAGTTTTTGCCGGCTTAGCCGGTCAAGGGGTGAATGAAGATGCCTGAGTTTACAATACCACTAGGAGACAAGATTAATGAACTATTTGATCACTTAATCCCAGTTCTTACCCCGGTAACCAAAACAATAAGCAATATGCTGTCTTTAATCCTTAATGGCTTTCAAGATTTTCTGCTACTCGGCCCTTCTTGGCTGGTTATTATTTTGATTGGAGCTTTGGTCTGGTTTTTAGCTGGGAAAAGATTGGCCATCTTCGGTGTCCTTAGTTTGCTATTGATGCTGGGGTTTAACCTTTGGTCCCAAGCAATGGCCACTCTGTCTTTGGTTATAGTAGGTACCTTGATCGCTTTGGTCCTGGGAATTCCCCTGGGAATCTGGGCTTCGCAAAACAACGTAGTGGAAAAAACGATCCGACCGATTTTAGATTTTATGCAGACCTTACCCAGCTTTGTTTATCTGATTCCCGCTGTAGTTTTTTTTGGGCTGGGAAAAGTAGCCGCTGTCGTCGCAACTCTGATTTTTGCAATGCCCCCGGCAATACGTTTGACTAACTTGGGTATCCGTCAGGTGCCGGGTGACATGATTGAAGCCTCAAAGGCCTTTGGGGCGACACGAACACAAATTTTGCTGGGCGTTCAGTTGCCGATTGCCTTGCCAACTATTATGGCTGGGGTTAACCAATGTATTATGATGTCTCTGTCAATGGCGGTAATTGCCGCAATGATTGGGGCCGGCGGTTTGGGGGGCGAGGTCCTTAAAGCTATGCAGACAGTCAATATTGGACAAGGGACTGAGGCGGGCATCGGTATCGTTGTTATCGCTATTTTACTTGATCGGATCACCGAAAAGGTAACCGGCCCGCGGCGAACTTTGGATACCTAGGTTTTTTATCCGAAAATGGTTTAGTACGTGTCATTGCTATGAATATAATATTATTTGTTTATTGTGATGCGGTTTACGCATGATAATCTGAGCGAAGCGAAGAATCCCTTCCCACGCTGAAAAGCAGGATCTTCGTTAACGCTCAGCATGACATACGTTCGAATGATTTTCCATCCCTTGGCTTCTACCCATTGGTAGGAGTTTTTTATTTTAATCACAAGACACCCACTTCTCTAAGTGGACGTACATTGTTCTAACTCCCGGTGGAGTAGAGACTCCGCCTTAGGCCTTGATGTCCAGCGAAGATGGGCATGCTCACATTAAATATAAAATTAATTGAGTTTTAGAGTATAATATAAGTAAGGTTAAAAAAGGCGGACTGTCCAATGGGGATTGAGTTGTCGCGATCATGGTTTTTCATGCTTTGACAGTGTTGTCAAGCAGCAGGGTCTATCTAGATTTTGTTAACCTAAGTATTCTCGGAAGGCGGGAACGCGGGTGGGTTTCTACAAAACAGAGGCGATAGTACTGCGTACCCGGGAGTGGCGAGAAGCCGATCAGTTAGTCACTCTGCTTTCTCCGGATCTGGGTCGATTTAAGGTGGTAGCTCGGGGCGCTCGTAAACCCCGAAGCCGTCTGCGCGGGGGAATCCAGCCCTTTACCCAGGCCAGACTGATGTTGCATACTGGTCGGTCCCTAGATATTCTAACTGGCAGTGACACCTGTAAATGTTTTTATTTTCGGGAAGATTTAGAAAAATTGACGTGGGCTGTCTATTGGGCTGATCTGCTTAATCGGCTCTTGCCGGAAAAGGAGCCTAATCCGGCAGTGTACTCTTTGTTTCTTCAGTTTCTTTATCTTTTAGAGTCAATAGAATCTATTAACAAAGAGCGGATTGAGAGTCAGATCTTAAATCATTTGTTTGAGCTAAAATTAATTAGTCTAGTCGGTTATCGGCCAGAACTTACCCACTGTGTTAACTGCCAGAAGGCCCTGTCCTTAACCAGTGAACAGATTTGGTTTAGCCCAGCGAGAGGCGGAACAGTCTGCCGTCTTTGTTTCCAGGCATTAGGGTCCGGGGTATTGCCGGTGTCATCGGGAACACTAGCCTTACTAAAGCACTGGCTAAGGATGGATGCCCAACAGTTTCGGCGAGTTAGGCCTTCAGAGTCCAATCTCAAGGAATTGGAGCGGTTGCTGCCAGGTTTTTTAGAGTATCATTTGGAGCAGGGTCTACCCTCCAGGAAACTAGTGAGGAACTTGGTTGATAAGGAGTGAGGGGTGACAAGTCAGGAGTTAGAGTGATTTTTGAGGCATAACGTTTGCAGGGAAGTGCTAAAGTTAGTAAGTAAATTAACACGTATATGTTGTTTGTGTTATTTTTGTTGGTGGTTGTGCCTAACCGGCATGGGCGGTTAGTAAGAAAATAGTTTTAGTGTCGGGTCATTGCTATGAATATAGCTGTTATTTGTTTATGTGGTGCGGTAAGTATGAAAATTCTGAGCGAAGCGAAGATGCTTGACCACAGGTGGTTAGCATAAATATTTCAGGACAGGGGAGAATATTCCTGGAAGGTGGGGGATAAATAATGGAAGATAGTCGAGTAAATTTGGAAAAGGTTGATCTAATTCGGCAACGGCTAGGAGTGGGTTATCGCGAAGCCAAAGAGGCTCTGGAGCAGGCTAATGGCGATGTGGTCCAAGCTCTAGTTTTTTTGGAAAGTCAACAGTATCGATTAGACGAAAAAGTCGAAACTGAAGGGCGCCGGTTATGGGAACAGATAAAAGGCTTGATTCGTAAAGGAAATGTGAATAAGATTCGTTTGAAAAAAGATGATCGAGTACTGGCAGAGATTCCAGTTAGTGTTGGTGCCTTGGGAGCCGTGGGTATAGTGGCTGTACCGCCGCTGGCCGTGTTGGGCGTGGCTGGAACCTTGGCTGCTTTAGCGACCAATTGCAGTCTGGAAATCGAACGGCCGGATGGGACAATTGAAGAACAAGAGATAGAGAAGATTGACATTTGAAACCGGTTTTGCTACATTATTAAAATAAAAATATCGCCAGCTTTGATGAAGAAGAGTACCTATTTCAAGGCCTGATCAGAGAGCCGGCAGAAGGTGCGAGCCGGTAGGGTTGAGATGGGGAAGGCACTTCGGAGCTGTAAGAGGAAAGCTAAACTATCAGAAGTAATGCATTGATTCTGCTGAGGGTTTAGTGAGTAAAACTTACTTTGAATTAAGGTGGACTCGAAAGGGTCAAACAGGGTGGAACCGCGGGAAATAACCTCTCGTCCCTGCATTAAACTGCACGGACCGGGAGGTTTGTTATTTATTTATCTATATAAAAGGGGGGAAGGGGCAGTTTGATCCGGAAAATGGGTCCTACTGCACGTAAGAATGAATTTTCAGGATTTAATCCTGGCTTTGAACCAGTTTTGGGGAGAGCAGGGCTGTATCATTCAGCAGCCCTATGACATGGAAAAGGGAGCTGGAACCATGAATCCAGCCACTGCCTTACGGGTTTTGGGTCCAGAGCCCTGGAATGTCGCTTATGTGGAGCCTTCCCGACGACCAACTGATGGTCGCTATGGCGAGAATCCCAACCGGTTGCAGCACTATTACCAATACCAGGTTATTCTCAAGCCCTCGCCGTTAAATGTCCTGGAGCTTTACTTAGAAAGCCTGCGCCGCATCGGGATAGATCCGTTGGAGCACGACATTCGCTTTGTCGAGGACAACTGGGAATCCCCGACCTTGGGTGCCTGGGGATTAGGCTGGGAGGTCTGGCTGGATGGCATGGAGGTAACTCAGTTCACCTACTTCCAGCAGTGCGGGGGGATTGATTGCCGGCCAGTCTGCGCAGAAATAACCTACGGGATCGAACGCTTAGCCATGTTTATTCAGAAAAAGGATAGTGTTTTCGATATTGAGTGGGTGAATGGGATTACTTACGGGGATGTTCATCATCAGGGTGAGGTTGACTATTCCCACTACAACTTTGAGGTAGCAGATACGGATGCTTTATTCACTTGGTTTGAGATGTACGAAAAAGAGGCCCTGCGGGTAGTAGAAAAAGGTCTGGTGCAACCGGCCTATGATTACGTCCTCAAGTGTTCGCATACCTTTAACCTGCTGGATGCTCGGGGAGCGATCAGTGTTACAGAGCGGACCGGCTTTATTGCCCGGGTGCGGAATTTAGCCCGAACCTGCGCTCAGGCCTATGTTGAACAGCGGGAACGGTTAAACTATCCCCTGCTGAAAGACCCGGCCCTGCGTGAGGAACTGGGGTTAGCCCCACAAAAATTGTGATTTCTTATGTTTTATCCACCCGCTCGTTAAGCTAGGCTCAGCTATCAATTAAAGCAACAATAACGAGTACAAGCGTGATTAACGTTGGGTTAGAGTAGACCCCGATGCCCGGTCATTCTGAACGAAGTGATGAATTTTTCGCCCTTTGTTACACTCCAGATAACAGAGTCAAGTAAACACGTATAAATAGTTATATCCATAGCAATGACAATAGGAGTAATTTTAAATTATGAGGGACAGCGAACCTGTCCCCCTGTCCCGGAGGAGGATTAAATAAATGCCTCGAACCTTATTATTGGAGATTGGTACCGAAGAAATCCCAGCGCGGTTTATGAAATCAGCCTTGGCTCAATTGAAGGAGTTGGCTGAAAAGACTTTGCTCGAAGAAAGAATTGATTATACCGAGGCCATGGCCTACGGTACGCCACGACGTCTGGCATTAATAATTAAAGGAGTAGCGGAAGAGCAGCAGGAGAAAGTAGAAGAGGTCAAGGGTCCGGCCAAAAAAGCAGCTTTTGATGCGGCTGGCCTGCCAACTAAAGCAGCTCAGGGATTTGCCCGGAGTCAAGGGGTGGCGGTAGACAAGCTGGAGATTCGGACCACGCCAGCCGGTGAATACCTTTTTGCGATCAAACAAATCCAGGGCCGTCCAACGGTTGAAGTATTAATAGAGAAGCTGCCGGAGCTAATCACCAGTCTGAGTTTTCCTAAGCCAATGCGCTGGGGCTACGGTGAAATGCGGTTTGCCCGGCCGATCCACTGGCTGGTTGCCCTTTATGGCCAGGAAGTAGTTCCGTTTACCCTGGCTGGTTTGACTAGTGGTCGGATAACCTATGGCCACCGTTTTCTGGGTCAAGGAGCAATTACTCTGGCTGAGGCTGAGGACTACCTGCCGCGTTTGGAGGAGAATTTCGTAATCGCTGACCAAGAAAAGCGCCGTTCCTTGATCTGGCAGCAGATTCAGGAACTGGCCCGGCAGGAAGGCGGTCGAGTAGAACCAGACGAAGAACTGCTGGAAGAGGTGACGCACCTATTAGAATATCCAACCGCCCTCTGCGGTTGTTTTGCGGACCATTATTTAGAACTGCCGGAAGAAGTCCTGATCACGCCGATGCGGGAACACCAGCGTTATTTTCCGGTTCGAAACGAAGCCGGTCAGCTATTATCCAAGTTTATTACGGTCCGCAATGGGACCGCGGATCACCTGGAAATTGTCCGAGAAGGCAACGAAAAAGTCTTAAGGGCGCGTTTGGCTGATGCTCGGTTCTTCTTTGAGGAAGATCTCAAGGTGCCGTTGGAACAAAACATTGAGAAATTAGGCAAAATAGTCTTTCAGGAAAGCCTGGGAATGGTTTCGGACAAGGTCCAGCGGATCCGGGCTTTGGCCGGGTACCTGGCCCAGCAGTTAGCCTGGCCGGCTGAACGGCTGGCTGAGCTTGACCGAGCCGCCCTGTTAGCCAAAACGGACCTGGTGACGAATATGGTTTATGAATTTCCGGAACTCCAGGGAATCATGGGGGCCGAGTATGCCCGGCGCGGGGGAGAACCGGCCGAGGTAGCGCAGGCCATCTTTGAGCACTATCTGCCCCGGCAGGCGGGAGACATTCTGCCGGCTACCGAATTAGGCATGGTTGTGAGTTTGGCGGATAAATTCGATACGATTACCGGGTGCTTTGCCGTGGGCATCCAGCCAACCGGTTCCCAAGACCCTTATGCTTTAAGGCGTCAGGCCTTGGGGATTTGCCGGATAATGCTGGACCGGGATCTGGAAATTTCTCTGAGCACGCTAATTGAGAAGGCCTACCGTTTGTATACTGAAGCGGGTCAGGTCCGGCTGAAGCTGACTCAAGAACAGGTCACCCAGGAAATATTGGAGTTCTTTAAACAGCGGCTGCGGAATATCTTGAGTGACAGGGGGATTGCTTATGATGTTCTGGAGGCTGTTCTGGCGGTCGGCTTTGATAATCTGCCGGACCTGAAACGTCGAGCGGATGGGGTTCAAGCCTTTAGACAGCGAACGGAGTTTGCTGATTTGATTACTGCTTATACCCGGGCGAATAACTTAGCCCGGCACGCCGATACTGATTTGGTCGATGAGTCCAAATTCGTCGAACCGGTGGAAGGTCGTTTGTTTGGCGTCCTTGTTCGGGCTCGGGCTGAGGTTCAGGAGGCTTTGCAGCAGAAGGATATTTCGCGAGCTCTGGAAAGCGTAGCGACTCTGCGAGAGCCGATTGGCGAATTTTTTGAAGGAGTAATGGTAATGGTCGAGGACCAGGCCATTCGGCAAAACCGTTTAGGTCTATTAAAGCTGGTTTCTAACCTGGCGGCTAAAATTGCTGATTTTTCTCGATTAGTGGGGCAAATTGATTAAAATCTAACTCTTTCTAGTGCTTGATACCAGCAGGAAAACGAGACCAGGATGTAGTAAAATAATACTATTGGTTTCCTTAGAAAGGGTTAGAAGGAAGGGGTAGCTATGGCCGAAGGAATAAAGCCAGTGATTTATGTGATCTCTGATTCTTTAGGCGAAACCGCTGAGATGGTCGCCCGAGCTGCTGCCAGTCAGTTTGATGGGGGACGTTCAGAAATCCGACGAATTCCTTATGTTAACACTTTGGAGCATTTAGAAGATGTCTTAAATGAGGCTAGCACAGTCGGGGCCGTTATTGCCTACACCGTTATTCTGCCTGAGTTACGGCAGCAGATGCAGCACCTTATCCAGGAAAAGAATCTAATCGCCGTAGATATCCTGGGGCCAATGGTGGAGGCGGTTGGCCGTCGCTATGGACTGACTCCTAAACTCAAACCAGGATTGCTGTGGCAGATGGACGAGCAATACTTTCGTCGAGTCGAGGCCATTGAATTTGCTGTAAAATACGATGATGGCAAGGATGCACGCGGTCTGCCCCTGGCTGATATAGTCCTAATCGGAGTTTCTCGGACCTCGAAAACGCCGCTCAGTATGTATCTGGCGCACAAGCGATTAAAAGTTGCCAATGTTCCATTGGTGCCAGAGGTGCCTTTACCGAAGGAATTAACGGAAATTCCGTCTCGTCGGGTGGTAGCTTTAACTATTAAGCCAAATCTTTTAAATTCTATTCGGACCGAGCGGTTAAAGGCCCTGGGGCTGGCTTCAAATGCCAGTTATGCCAGTATGGATAGAATATTAAGGGAATTAGAGTATGCAGAACAAGTTGTGAAACGACTGGGTTGTCCGGTAATTGATGTGACCAACAAGGCAATTGAGGAAACAGCCAGCCGTATTCTGGAAATCTATAACAAGGGGGAGCAGTAAAAGGAATGGGAGAGAACAAAAAATACGTCTACTTATTTGAAGAAGGCAGAGCTGACATGAAAGATCTCCTGGGGGGTAAGGGAGCTGGTCTGGCGGAGATGACCAATATCGGTTTATCGGTCCCGCCCGGGGTAACCATAACTACTGAGGCCTGTATAGAGTTTTACAAGAATGGGAAGCAGTTTCCAGCCGGGATGGAAGAGCAGTTGGCCGAAAAATTTCAGATTGTTCAGGACCGATTAGGCAAAAAGTTTGGTGATCCAGGCAACCCCTTGCTGGTTTCAGTTCGTTCCGGGGCCCCGGTCTCGATGCCGGGAATGATGGACACGATCTTAAACCTGGGTTTGAATGACGAGACTGTTAAAGGTTTTGCGGCTCAGACCAATAATGAGCGTTTTGCGCTGGATTGCTACCGGCGGTTTATTCAAATGTTTTCTGATGTCGTCATGAAGGTGGATCGGGACAAGTTTGAACATGTCCTGGAGCGGTTTAAAGAAAAACAGGGCGTGCAGATAGACGCCGACTTAAGTGTTGATAGTTTGCAGAAAATCGTGGAAGAATTTAAACAGGTTGTCCGTAATTCTACCGGCCAGGATTTTCCCCAGGATACGCAACAGCAGTTATTAATGGCGGTGCACGCTGTTTTTAATTCCTGGGATAATGATAAGGCTATTCTGTACCGTAAAATTAATAAGATTCCGGATGACTTGGGCACGGCAGTTAATGTCCAATGCATGGTGTTTGGCAACTCGGGCAATGACAGTGGAACCGGCGTGGCTTTTACCCGGAACCCATCGACCGGTGAAAAAACCCTGTATGGTGAATTCTTGGTTAACGCCCAGGGCGAGGACGTCGTGGCCGGAATTAGAACCCCTCAGACGATCGCTAGTATGGCTGAGGAATTCCCCGGCGTCTTTGAGCAATTTGTCCGGACTTGCCAGATTTTAGAACAGCATTACCGGGATATGCAGGATATCGAGTTTACCGTCGAGCGGGGTAAACTGTACATGCTGCAGACTCGGACCGCTAAACGTACTTCGGCTGCTTCCATCAAAGCTGCTTTAGACATGGTTGAAGAAGGCTTGATTACTAAGGAAGAGGCTCTGTTGCGGGTGGACCCGGTCCAGTTGAATCAATTGCTACATAGGCAGATTGATGCTTCAGCTACCTTGAATGAGATCGCGCGCGGCCTGCCAGCTTCACCCGGGGCCGCTACCGGCCTGGTCGTGTTTGATGCTAATGAAGCGGAGCGCCTAGGCAAAGCCGGGCAGAAGGTGATTTTGGTCCGGAATGAGACGACTCCCGATGATATTCATGGGATTGTCATGGCTCAGGGAATTTTGACCAGTCGAGGGGGGATGACCAGTCACGCTGCGGTTGTGGCCCGGAGTATGGGCAAACCCTGTATCTGTGGGGCCGAGAGCATTACCATCGATTATGCTGCGAAAATATTTAAAACTGGTGGCGTAGTGATTAAAGAAGGCGAGATTATTTCCATGGACGGCGGCACTGGCCGGGTCTTTGCCGGCGAGGTGCCCATGGTTGACCCCGGAGCCAGTCGCGAATTTGAACAGCTTTTGCAGTGGGCTGATGAGACCCGGACCTTGAAAATCAGAGCCAACAGCGATACCCCGGAAGACGCTCGCAAAGCCCGGGAGTTTGGAGCCGAGGGGATTGGTCTCTGTCGCACTGAGCACATGTTTATGGCCCTGGATCGACTGCCCATCGTGCAGCAGATGATTTTAGCCGAGAGTATTGAAGAACGGCAAGCTGCGTTAAACAAGCTATTACCGGTGCAGCAAGGAGATTTTTATGGAATATTTGAGGCCATGGAAGGTCTCCCAGTTACTATTCGTCTTTTAGATCCGCCTCTGCATGAGTTCTTACCCAATGCGGAGGAGCTGTTAGTTGAGTTAACCAAGCTCAGAATCACTCAGGGAGATGCTAAGGAAATTGCGGCCAAAGAAAACCTGTTGAATAAGGTTAAGGCTTTGTCTGAATTTAACCCAATGCTAGGCCACCGCGGCTGCCGGTTAGGCATCACTTTCCCCGAGATTTACGCCATGCAGGCGCGGGCGATTTTCCAAGCCGTGGCTCAACTGGTCAAAGAAGGCCGGAAGATCTTCCCGGAAGTTGAGATTCCATTGGTTATGGATCAGGCCGAATTAGCTTTTCTCCGGCAGCAAACTGTGGAGATTGCTGAGCAAGTCATGCAGGAACAGGGGATTCGTTTCGAATACAAGGTGGGCACGATGATTGAGCTGCCCCGGGCTTGTTTGGTCGCTGATGAGATTGCTAAACACGCTGATTTCTTTTCCTTTGGCACCAACGATCTTACCCAGACCACCTTTGGCTTTAGCCGGGATGATGCGGAGGGTAAATTCCTTAATGCCTATGTCGAGCGCAAGGTGCTGAAAGAAAGTCCCTTTGTCGTCCTGGATCGAAATGGCGTTGGCCAATTGATGCGTCTGGGAATTGAAAAAGGCCGGCAGACGCGTCCTGATCTAGAGATCGGCATTTGCGGCGAGCACGGTGGAGAGCCGAATTCGATTGAGTTTTGTCACCTGATCGGCCTTGATTACGTGAGCTGTTCTACTTATCGGGTGCCAATTGCCCGGTTAGCGGCAGCCCAGGCCGCTATAAACAATAAAGGCTAACCAAAGTAAGGATTGAAATAAAAGGTAAGATCCCGCTGGAATCACACCATTTTGATCATCTTTGGTCCTGCCAGTTAACTTATGATAAAAGCCAGCTTTTGGTAAATGGTAAACAATATCAGTCCGGAATTCTTTACACTGGGACAAGTGGCTATAATGAAATGGGAGGCTTTGTCTTGCCCAAGGGACAGTTTCAAAAGTTTGGCGGGGTAGCTTGCCTGGAAGATAACGACAATACCACAGACGAAGTTACCATTAAAATTAGAGAAAAAGACCAATCCGGCAAGGTGTTAAAAGAACTTAAGGTGAAAAAAGGCGAATCTATTGCTTTTGAGATTGACATTCCCGGTATTCAGGAACTTTATGTTCAAAATTTAATCTATGAACGGGTGCCCAAAAATACCCAGCCCGACATTATGGTAATTGCTGATCCTTATTTTAAATAAATAAATGATATAAATCATTATATTTAAGAATGATTTTCATGCATGTAATTATGTTCATTTTTGGGTGTGCTTCAACAATAGAACATAGGTATAAAAAGTGCTTCATAATGTGCAAAACGGCGATTAGTCTATTTTGATAGCAATCGCTCAGGCGGTCGTAAATAAATAAACTAATCAAAGTAAGGATTGAAATAAGTAAAGCTCATAATAAACCTTATGTGCTAAAACTTAAAAATCTCTATAAGAAAGATAACAAGGGTACTGTCACCTAGTATTTTTAGTGGCAGTACCTTTGTTATTTCCATGAATTTCCTATAAGCATTTGCCCGGATATAGAGTCTTTAAGTATAACCAAATGTTATCTTTGCTATAACGTTTATGTGTTAAAATATTTAAGTGAAGATAAAAGATAATAGAATTTCTTATATAAAAGGTAATGTCTGTAGACGGAGGCAAAATGATAACAGTAGGCATTGATATTGGTTCGGTGGCCACTAAAGGGGTTATGGTGAGCGGAGATTCGCTCTGGAGGACAATCGTTCCAACCGGATGGAGTCCGCGGGATGCCGGGCAAAGTGTGATCGAGAAACTGTTGGAGCAGAGCCGGATCGGGCGTGATCAGATCGGACGGATATTCGTTACCGGTTACGGTCGGGTAGCATTTGAACAAGCCGATAAGACCGTCACTGAAATCAAATGCCATGCCCGGGGAGTAGCGGAAATCCACCCCGAAGTTCGAACAATCATCGATATAGGCGGTCAGGACAGCAAAGTGATCAAGATCGGGGAAGGCGGAAAGGTTTTGGATTTTGCCATGAATGATAAATGCGCTGCCGGAACCGGCCGCTTTTTGCAAGTGATGGCAACCGCTTTGGGCCTAGATGTAAGTAAACTAGGAGAAGCTGAAGACCCGGAACGGATCATCCCGATCAGCAGTATGTGCACTGTTTTTGCTGAATCAGAAATAATCGGACTGCTGGCCCGCGGTAATCCCAAGGGAAGTATAATAGCCGGCCTGCATGAAGCAGTAGGCAAAAGGGTGGGCTCTATGGTTATGCGGATGGGGGTGCAGGAAAAAGTGGCCTTTACCGGTGGAGTGGCGATGAATCAGGGAGTGAAAAGAGCCCTGGAAAAGGAATTGGGCTGTGCTCTTCTAGTATCCGATTCATGTCAGTTTACCGGGGCTCTGGGAGCAGCTCTGTTGGCGAGCCAGGCTTAGATAATAACAAAAAGGGGGATTTATAGTGGCTGATTACCGTCAGATGTGGACCGATCTAGGGATGGATTTAGAAAAACATGATCTTTTATGCGAGGTACTGCCGGAAGCTTTTGAGGGGGTATTTCTTTCCCAGCCAAACCGGCCCGAGGGTATGGGTTTCTATGATTTCGTTGTGTCTGAAATTCATGGAGTGCGGCCGGCGGAGCTTGCCCCGTAAAATAGACACACTAAACAGCAGGGTACTTCACAAAATATGCTAAAATAATAAAGTGAGGAGTTTGCCGTTTGGCGGTCGGTCACTTTCCCGCGAGGGGAGGTGATGCCTATGGTTACATATGGCGAATTGTTTCAATTCTGCTTGGTAATCGTGGGAGTTATTTCCCTGTGCGTTATGCTCAGAAAATAACAAGGACCGCCTTTTGAGCAAGGCGGTCTAAACCCGTTTTTCGGACCTGCCGCCGTGCAAAAAGCGGCAACTCCTTTTATTAATTGTATGATAACATGCATTAAAATATTCGTCAACGAAGAATAGGATGGAGTCAACAGTACCGCGAAGATTGAACGAAATGAAATTCGGATTGAAATGCCCGTTTGGTCGATCAGCCCGGTTGTAGCAGCCATTTACCGCGTCCACCAAACTGGGTAAGGATCCGTAAATACAAATATTACCAGTCTATTAGCGATTGTCAGAGACAATACCCTGTTTTTGTTGCATTCCTCTTGACCGAAAAGTCTACAAGCGATTGTGGTTTATTTTTTCTCCCAGGTCTCAGATTTGGAGTCGGGGCCGGTGATGTGAACGTTTTTTAGTTCCTTGACATAATCGTCGGCGACATAAACCTGAATGGTCTCTTGATTATTCATAAATCTGAAGACGCCATTATTAAAATCCGTACCTGTTTCCTTGAAGAAAATACCCTCATAGACAACATCATTGGTATGGTTAAAGTTTAGGCGATAAGATTCTCCCTCTTTAACTAAATAAGCGCGCACTCCCTTCTCATAACGATCTTCTCTGCTTTCTAAATGTCGTGGTACAGAAACAATGTGCAGGTCAATAAAGGGAATTTCGCGCAATAGAATATTGATGATAGACCCCTTGGTAATCTCCTGCCAGCGGCTTTTGGCGGTTTGGCCTAAAACGATCTGAGTGATATTCTTTTCGCGGGCTACCTCTGCAATAACCGTTGCCACGGGACGTTTTTCATTATCTTTAATTATATATTCTTCTGCATTATGTTCTTGGGCAAGCTGCTGCCACCTTGTAATATAGTCAATTTTCTCTGCACTAAATTCTTCAAGGGGCAGTGGATCAATGGTAAGTATATAAAGGGGACAGTCCAACAAAGTTGCCAGCCTACATCCCCGGCGAATCAAGCGTTCACCATTAGGACCATAATATACACAGACGAGAATGCTTTCATCCATATGTGTTTTAACGATTCTCATCAACTCACCTCCAGTTATATTTTTAACCTTGTCTAGGTTTTCTGCAGCAGTAATTTCTCTTATCGTTATATGATATAACATGTTTTTCATCGCTGAAAGCCCTGATAATAAAGGATTAACTTTACTAAACTCAATAACGTAGTACAACTGATTTCTGGTTTCCCTTGTCAATGATTGATTCTTTAAGGATTTCAAGATACAATTTCTTTATAATCTAATCGTTGATAGGCGGTGAAGCTTGGTGTTTGTAAAAATAACTAAAGCCAAGAATTACGAATACGTCAAACTGGTTGAATCCTACCGTGATGGCGATAAGGTTAAACACCGGGTTCTGTTTAACTTCGGCCGCCGTGACTTAATCAAAAATGACCAAATGTTTATTAATATAGTGAAAAAGCTTTGTGAAATTGCTGAACTGCCTTTGGCTAAACCAGGGGAAGCCCTACCTAACTGTTCGGAGGCAGCGATGCTATCCTATAGCCTAAAAGATGCTGAATAATCCAAGGGCTTGATCAGTTGAGCTGCCTAAACTAGGGATAATATAACATAATATAGCATTTAGGCTGAATGTTCAATCGAATTTAAAATTTTAATTAAAAAAGGGAGGCTGCCTTATTGTTCGGGTTGTTTCTAATCATTCTTATTCCATTTTTATACGCAGTTATTGTCCCATTTATTTTTAAGCGTATTCCGCAGCTTCATACCGGATGGTTTGTACTGCCTATACCCGTGGTGTTGTTTGTCTATCTAGTTAAGCACATCACTCTTGTGGCAGAGGCAAGCCCCTTTATCTATACTGTCCCGTGGATTCCCTCTCTGGGAATAAACTTTACAACTTATGTAGACGGGTTAGCACTAATATTCGGGCTGATTATCTCGGGTATAGGTGCTTTGGTTACCCTGTATTCTATCTATTATTTGTCAAAAGAGCGGGAAGCCTTGGATAACTTCTATGTCTATTTATTATTATTTATGGGCGCGATGCTCGGAGTGGTTTTTTCAGACAATATCCTTGTTTTATACTTGTTCTGGGAGCTTACAAGCATATCTTCCTTTTTATTAATTGCTTACTGGTACCAAAGAAAAGGCTCTCGTTACGGGGCACAAAAGGCACTATTGATTACCATTTTTGGAGGATTTGCCATGCTGGCAGGCTTCCTTCTGCTTGCAAATATTACTGATACATTCAGTATTCGCGAAATGATCCTGGAGGCCGGCGAAATAACTGCCCATCCGCTGTTTTTAACCTCCATGATATTAATACTGCTGGGGGCCTTTACGAAGTCCGCCCAGTTTCCCTTCCATATCTGGCTGCCTGATGCCATGGAGGCACCAACGCCAATTAGTGCCTATCTTCATTCAGCCACAATGGTTAAAGCCGGAATTTACCTTATTGCCCGCTTTACCCCTATCTTTGGCGGAAGTATGGAATGGTTTTGGATAGTTTCCGGAGTGGGGCTGATAACCTTATTCTGGGGTTCATTTTCAGCGGTTAAGCAAAAGGATTTAAAAGCTATGCTGGCTTTTTCCACCATCAGTCAGCTGGGACTCATTATCTGTCTGCTTGGGTTAGGTTCAGCAGCCATGTATTATGGACCGGGCGAAAATGCTGCTCTGTATATCCCGGCGATCCTGGCAGCTATCTTTCATCTAGTTAACCATTCAACTTTTAAAGGTTGTTTATTCATGGTAGTGGGAGTTATAGACCATGAGACCGGAACTCGTGATCTTCGAAGACTGGGTGGCCTTATGGGTTTGATGCCGGTTACCTTTACCCTGGCGGTTATCGGCAGTTTTTCCATGGCGGGTCTTCCCCCATTTAACGGTTTTCTCAGCAAAGAGTTGTTCTTTAAAGGGGTGCTTAATGCTTCCCGACTGGATATTTTTCGTATGGAAACATGGGGTATGTTGTTTCCGGCTATCGCCTGGATTGCCAGTATTTTTACCTTTATCTACTGCATGATTTTTGTTTTTAAAACATTTACGGGTAAGTATTATCCTCAGAGATTGGAAAATATTAAGCCAAAAAAGCCATGGGGAATGCTCTTCCCACCGGCAGTACTAGCCTCATTGGTGATCCTGTTTTTCTTCTTTCCAAATCCTCTGGCTCAATACCTTCTTCTGCCGGCGGTGGCCTCCGTTTTGCCTGGCTTTGCTGAAGTGGGCCTTGGGCTTGAACCGATTAAAGCTTGGCATGGTTGGACGCCTGAATTGTTTATGACTATGGGTGTTGTTGGAATTGGTGTTTTTTTGTACATTAATTTTCCTAAATGGTCCGGGATCTACGGTCGGCTTCCTGGGAAATTCAGGTTGAATTATATTTATGATAGCCTGCTGAGAATAACCGAAAAATCTTTTGACCGAATAACTCGAGGGTATATGACCGGATTTCTCCGTGACTATCTATTTTACATTTTTGCTTTCTTTGTCCTTGTGCTGGCTGGAGTAATGTTCGTGTTGAAAAGCTTTGCGTTTAACCCTGCCCTCAATAATTCTATAAGCATATACGAGGTCGTTTTAGCTCTTGCTATGGTTGGAGCTGCTTTGATGATCTTATTCAGCCGCACTAAGCTGGTTGCCATTATAAGCCTGGGGATAATGGGTTATCTTGTCGCCATGTTTTTTGTGGTTTTTAGGGCCCCGGATCTAGCCTTAACCCAATTGGTTGTGGAAACAGTAACTACCGTCCTGTTTTTACTGTGTTTTTATTTCCTGCCGGAGCTAACACCGGAGATAGGGAAAATAGGTTTTAACGCAGCCAATATGGCAGTAGCCCTTGGGGTTGGCCTCCTTGTGACAGCCATGGCTATTTCTGCTCAAAGCAATCGTTTTTTTGCACCCATCTCTTGGTTTTTTGAGAATTCCCATGAATTGGCGGGAGCAAAGAACATAGTCAATGCCATTCTTGTTGATTTTCGTGGATTTGATACGATGCTCGAAATCCTTGTTTTTTGCATTGCGGGAATAGGTGTCTATACATTGATAAAACTGTGTTTAACGGAGGGGGAGCGCAATGAAAACAAATGATGTGATTTTGCAAACGGTAACAAAGGTTGCTACCTTTATTATTTTAACCTTTTCCGTATACCTTTTTTTAGCGGGTCATCACAATCCCGGAGGGGGATTTATCGGTGGATTGGTGGTAGCTTCAGCCATTACCCTGCTATTTTTGGCTTATGATGTTAAAACAGTACGGGCGGGTTTACCTCCCGTAGATTTTAAGATTCTGGCAATTGCCGGTGTTTTGCTTGCAGTTATAACCGGAATGGGATCTTTTGTCTTTGGCAAACCCTTTTTAAGTCATGCCTTTGGCGAACTCGATCTGCCGTTTTTTGGGAATACTGAATTTGCCACATCAGTCATTTTTGATGTTGGGGTAGCGTTGGCGGTTTTTGGAACAGCCCTGTCAATTATTTATACCATAAGTGAGGATATGTGCATATGGAGACGTTAATGGCCGTAATCATTGGCATTCTTTTTTCGATAGGTGCATACCTTATTCTTTCTAAAAGCCTGCTGAGAATTATTTTGGGATCTTCCGTTATAGCCCATGGCACGCACCTTTTGATAATTACAATGGGTGGGTTAAAAACAGGCGGACCGCCTATATTAGGCGGAAGGGCTGATTCCTATACCGATCCTCTTCCGCAAGCACTTATTCTTACGGCGATTGTCATTAACTTTGCCTTAACTGCCTTTTTATTGGTGTTGGCTTACCGATCTTATGCAAAGTTAGGCACAGATAACATGGATCAACTGAGAGGTATCAATGATGAATAATCTTGTTGTTCTTCCATTGCTTATACCACTGCTGGCCGGACTTATTATGGTAATGTTTAGAAAAAATATTCCCTTTCACCGATGGTTTAGCCTTTTTTCTTTTTCTCTAACCTTTGCTGTTTCTCTTTATCTGATTCATCAGGTATCTATTGAAGGAATTCAAATTTTAGAGCTTGGGGGGTGGCCGGCTCCCTTTGGAATTGTGCTGGTTGTGGATATGCTTTCGGCACTTCTTCTGACGACTACCAGTTTTGTCGGTATTGCTTGTATTTTATTTGCCTTTAAATCTATTGGTGAAGAACGAGAGCAATTCTATTTTTATCCATTGTTCCAATTCCTTATTACAGGAGTAAACGGTTCATTTTTAACAGGCGACCTGTTTAATCTCTTTGTCTGTTTTGAGGTGATGCTCATTTCGTCTTATGTGCTGCTTTCGCTGGGAGGAACCAGGATTCAATTTAGGGAAACCATCAAATATGTTGTAATCAATTCCCTTTCTTCAACCCTCTTTCTGGTAGCAGTAGCTTATTTATATGCGTCTGTCGGCACGCTGAATATAGCCCATCTCTCGATCCGCGTTGCAGAAGCCGGGCAGACCGGTTTTATGACGACTATTGCCATACTCTTTTTAACCGTCTTTAGTTTAAAGGCAGCCCTTTTTCTTTTTTTCTGGCTTCCGGGATCTTATAGTGCTGCGCCGACAGCTATTGCCGCTGTCTTCGGAGCACTTTTGACTAAAGTTGGTATTTATGCAATTTTTCGTATGTTTTACCTGGTTTTTTACCACCAGCCTGAGATTACCCATGCGCTGATGGGCGTGATGGCAGCCTTGACTATGCTGTTGGGAGGAATTGGTGCGGTTGCCCATTGGGACATTCGCAATATACTGGCTTACAACGTAATTATCGGTGTGGGCTTTATTGTATCGGGATTGGCGGTTTTTACCTATGTAGCCTTAATAGGTGTCATTTATTACATTATTCATGATATGGTCATGAAAGCACTTTTATTTCTCCTAGGCGGAACCATGATTAGAATTGTTGGGACAAGTAAACTAAAGGAAATGAGCGGACTTATCCGCAATCATCCATTATTAGGCTGGTTGTTTTTTATAGCTGCTTTTTCCTTGGCCGGAGTTCCTCCACTAAGTGGGTTCATCGGGAAAATTTTGATTATCCAAGAAGGGTTGGCCAAGGGTGCAGCTAATGCCGGTTTTTACTGGTTGGCCGCAATTGGCCTATTATCCAGCTTAATGATTATTTATTCGCTAATGAAGATATTCATCAATGGTTTTTGGGGAGAAACCTTCCTTACTCGGAATATGGAAAAAGGAAGCACGAAGGGGCTGCTGCTTCCCTGTGTGCTTTTGACAACTGTTGGAATTCTTTGGGGAGTTGGGGCAGAAATCTTTTATCCGGTTATTGAACAGGCGGCCAAGAGCATGTTGAATCCTAATTTTTATATTGAAGCTGTTTTGCGTGAGGTGGTTTAATTGTCCATCCAATTGGTATTAAATATCTTTATCGCTTTTCTCTGGATGCTGCTCAATGATGGGTGGAGCAGCCTTGATTTCTTAATTGGCTATATAATAGGATTAGGTCTAATTTTTATCATGAGACATTTTTTTCCAACACCTTTCTATCTTAGAAAGCTCTGGGCCGTGGTCAAATTTATGGTTGTAGTTACCAGAGAGCTTATATTATCCAGCATTTTTGTGATTCGATTAGTCGTTAGCCCGCGGTTAACTTTTGCACCGGGTATTTTTTCATTAGAAACAAAGTTAGAAGGCGACTGGGAAATTACGGTCTTGTCCCTGCTCATTACACTTACCCCAGGCTCGGTGGTGATGGAAGTTTCACCTGAGGGAAAAATTCTTTATGTCCATGCTATAGATATACCTGACGCAAAGCGTACGGTTATCAAATCAATCCACGCCTTTGAAAAGGCTATTATGGAGGTGACTCGTGATGTTTAAAATTCTCTTGCTGGCCTCGATGTTTTTAATTGCTGTTTCCATTGCAATTTTCCTGTATCGGGCGATAATAGGCCCATCCATTCCGGATCGTATAATTGTAATGGATGCTATCGGGGTTAACCTGATTGCTATCATGGCCATTTTATCCATTATATTGAGAACATATGCTTTTTTTGAGGTAATTCTTTTGTTTGGCATTTTATCTTTCATTGGTACAGTTGCCTTTTCCAAGTATATTGAGAAAGGGGCTTTGGTTGACTATGAGCTTGATAGGTGAAATCTTGGCAGTTAGTTTCATCATTATAGGGGCTGTGGTATGTTTTTTAAGTGCTATTGGGGCACTGCGTTTTCCAGATGTTTACACAAGATCACACGCAGCTTCTAAAAGTGTCGCGTTAGGGGTTCTTTGTGTTTTATCAGGAGCATTCTTTTATTTTGCGTTTGTTGACGGTTTTGTCAGTATCCGTTTGCTGTTAGGGATTTTCTTTATATTTTTAACTGCACCGGTCGGAGCACATGTAGTTTGTCGTGCTGCCTATCGTTCTGGGGTAAAGCTTTCTGAAACGAGCTGTCAAGATGACTTACGCAGCCACGGGGACGGTTCTTCCGGCCGGCTGCGGCCACGGGGACGCGGCTCCCTTTTGAAGCCACATTAAAACCCACTAACCTCAAATATCAGGTATTAACCTCTTGCGGCAGAGATCGCTACGGCGAAAAGCAAATGCTACCAGCCTGTGACATCAGGCATCAACAACCTCTTACAGCAGAGATAGCGTTTTTCCATTGTGCCGGGTAAAGTTTAATCACCGAGCGGCAGTTACGAACCCACGCGGTCAACTTCCCGGGCCGCAATTCTTGCTCCACCAACCAGGTTTACCGAAACGTGCCGTAAAGCCCCTGCCTTTAGGCATGGGGATATAAGGCACGGCGGCCAATAGGCCGCAATTTTATTGGTAATATAACCCCCATTCTTATATGGGGGTCTTTCGGAAAATTTCAGTTGAGAACAGCCTCACTGAAACTGTGCTATTAGCGAAATTGTGCTCTCAGCTTCAGGTAACCGATTCCACTTCAACCTGGCTGCAATTTTATCTGTTTTTTCGCCGATCGGTTCCGGTCAGAATCAGAAATAAAAACAGCCCGACTCCTATCAAGGAAAAAACCATTAAAGATGCAACAGCAATATACATTTCACCGGTTGAATAACGGGAAGCTATACCTGTAAAAACTGCAAAAAGCAGGAAACCTATTGATAAAGCATAAAGACCGGCTCGGATTTTGTTCATGGCATATTTTTTGGATGTTTCCCTTGTCAATAAACTATAAGTGATTAACGTCCCGCCAGCAACAATGAATATTCCGTTACCGGTAATAGCTAATGCATCTTGAGGCATAAAATACAGCATTGTCGCCGTAAATATCCCAAATAACACCAGCAGAACTCCAGCAATAATTCCTGCCGTTGAAATACGTGCAGTCATCGTAGAATAGACGGAGAGTTTTGCGTTATCCTGGCTAATTATCCGCATATCATCAACCAGTCCCCTTAGATCACCCATCGATATAACAGCTTCTTTAAAAGCTTGCTCATCATCCATACCTCGGGATTTATAATCTGCAATTTTTTCTTTCATGTTAGTGGTGAGTTCTTCTTTAAGCTCAAATAGCTGTTGACTTGCTCCAACATCAGAAAAGAGAGCATCAAAGTGTTTTCTCACTTTACGGTCAATAAGATTATTAGTCATTATTAAGACCCCCTTTGATTAATTTATCGAGAATTTCCTTGGCAAAGTTCCAATCCTTTTTGTATTGCTCATATTGTTTTTTTCCCTCTTCGGTAATTCGATAGTACTTGCGGCGGCCTCCTTGGGTTTCATCCCCCCAATAGGAGATGATATGTCCCTCCTGTTCCAGACGGCGAAAAGCTGTGTATAAGGTTGCTTCTTTCAATTCATACTGGTTATCGCTCAAAGCGATAATTTTCTTGTATATTTCGTATCCATAGCTATCACCTTGTCGTAAAATGTTTAAGATGATCGTATTGGTGTTTCCCCGGATAAGATCAGTCGAAATTGTAGCACTCATAACTCCTCACCTCCCGAAATATATTTTATAAAATATTACTATGTCTGTCAAGGTAATGTGTCATAAGAACTATTTTGTTATACAGGATAATAACTTTGTCCATGGTAGCAATGTTAAAGGGGAACCTCAGGACAATGTATCCGTGAGTCACCTTACTCATTCTTGCCCCATATAATTATTTAGTAATAATTTACTAATAATTAGGAAATTGGGGAGGTGTTTTTTGTGCAATATTATTACGGGAATAAAACTCCGCTAAGTGTGTTGGATGAAATAGAGTTTTGGAAGCATCAAGAAGGTGAGCATACGGTAGTCATCCGCCAAATTGCCGGAAACCTCGAAGAAAATTTTGTGGAGGAACTTAAAGAATGGGAACAGGCATTTGCTCAAACGGAAGCAGTGGCGGTCCGTTATATTGAAGCAGTAATTAGATCGAAGAGAGAAATTAGCCCTGCCTTATTAGAAAACATTAGAAAGTTCACGGTTTATGCCAAAAATCAGAGCTTGAGCTTTGTCGCTTTTTTAAACCAACTGGCCGCGGAAAGTGAAGCAATACGCAATAATCCCGTAGCCGGAGCAGTAATTAATCATATCCGTCGGGAATCTGAATATCTAATCGGCATCATTACGGCAGCCCTGAATTACTTTTAAGGTGTTCCTTTGGTTAAACCAGTTCACTTGAACAAATACCTCGCGGCTAAGTTTGGGTAGGCGGACCCCGACCCCGTTATCTGCCACACGTGGTTTGGTTTGTGCAGGGTAAGCTCTAAAATATCTCCTGTTTGAATCAAAGGCCAGGCTAGGGCGGGTATTTGGACCGGGGATACCGGCCCCATATTGTGAAGATCGTAAAAACTGCAACAATAGCCAGGATCAAGGCAACCTGGTTCCGGCAAATTCTCGACCGGTGGATTGACCGCCGGTTTGTTAAGCTTACTCTTAACCTGAAACAAAGAACTGAGGACTGGTGGTACGGATAAGGGCAATAAAGGTTCGAGACGTTTTTTGGGTATCTCATCGTCTATACTAATCCTAATCGTGTGAGCAAGCTGCAGCAAGCGGGGGAGCATTGGCTGCAGGGATTCAATAGCCTGTTTTAATTCCGCATCAAACTCTAACAGATCCTGCTTGGCAAACCAGGCCAGTAGAAGTTTGATCCCGCTTAGATGGTCAAGAGCATCTGCCGGACTTTTCTCCCCAACCTTGCGCAGGTACCAGAAAGAGAAGTACTCTTCAAAATGGCTGATGGTTAGTTCTTCGACCAGGTCGAGGTTAGCAAATTCGATAGCGTAGATTTCAAACCAGCCCAGGATCTGACCTAAACGGCCCGGGTCGAGTACTGGCTTTTCCTGGTTAAGCTTGTTATAATCTTCGACTGTCTGTTCAAAGAACTTTCTTAATGCCAAAGGTATATCCATTATCGTGAATCCCTCCGGGTACTAGGGAAGACAGGGATTGATCTGATTCGAAAGACGCCCATTTCTATTTAAGTAGGTGTTACCTTGTTTAAACTTCAGGTGGAGTATAGTCTTCAAATCAAGCCTTGCTGTTTAGTAAAACTGAACAAGTTCATTAAAACCTCGGTCGATAATAATTTTAGTCAATACTTTGGCCAGCATTTCTCCCTCAAAGATTGCGGCCTCAATCCCGCGCACCCGACTGGCGTCCCCGATTATCCGGACATCCGGGACCAGTGCAAACAGTTGTTCGTACAGCGCGTTTTCCGGAGTGTAGCCGGCTGCCGGCACCACTGCGTCCGCTTGCAGGATTACTTCCGTTTGCGATTTAAGATCAATCGTTTTAACCTGGCCGGACTCAATCGCCTGTACCCGGTGATTGACCAGCCAATTGACCTGATGTTCCTTTAAACGATTGAGCAGATCACGCCGGTTCTTTTTCTCCATGTCTTCAGCCAGAGCATCCTTCATTTCCACAATAGTTACTGTATTCCCCCGGGAAGCCAAGACTTCCGCGACTTCACAGCCATTACGACCGCCGCCAACAACCACGATCTGCTTATTCTGGAGTTGATCGGGTGATTTTAAGACATCTTCAATGGCAAAAACATCAATCTCCTGCCAACCTTTAATGGCCGGGGTCAAGGGAATCGAACCGGTAGCCAGAATCACCACATCTGGCTGATGAGCCTGGACGTAGGCCAGGTCAAAATTGGTATTTAGTTTAACCTGGATCGGCAGTTTGGCTACTTCACGAACCAAGTAATCCTTAAGCAGACCTAGGCGTTGCTTATGGGTCGGCAATTGAGCCACATTTACCAAGCCGCCAAGGCAATCACTCTTTTCAATCAGTTCCACCCGATGACCTTTTCGGGCCAGCGCGATGGCTGCCTGAAGTCCAGCCTGGGCCAGCCCCGACGATACAAATAAACTTTGGGTTTTCTGTTTTGCGTGGTTTAAACTGGGCTTCTCGACCGGTATAAGGATTAACGGCACATCGAATTCGCAGACCCATAAAGTCCCGGTTAATGCAGGTGTTGCAGGAGACACAGGGACGAATATCTTTTACCCGACCGGCTCTAGCCTTATTAGGCCAATCTGGATCAGCCAGAAGACCTCGACCAATAAAAACGAAATCAGCTTTTTCTTCGCGCAGGACCGTTTCAGCATACTCAGGAGAACGAATTACGCCTCCAGTAATGACCGGAATGTTAACCGCTTTCTTGACCGCTTCCGCCAGGTAGACCCGCCAGCCTTCCGGATAGGAGATAGATTCGATACTAGTTAGACCAGACTCATACATCCCGGAAGAAATACTTAAAGCATTTACCCCGGCTTGTTCGAGCCGCTTGGCTATCTCTATCCCTTCGGTTAATTCAATCCCACCGGTTAGAAAATCAGAGGCATTAAACCGAACGCTGAGCGGCATTTCTCCAACCGCCTGGCGAATCCCTTCAATAATCTCCAGCAAGAAGCGAAGCCGGTTTTCCAGGCTACCGCCATAAAGATCCTGGCGCTTATTGCTGAAGGGAGAGAGAAAACCGCTGAGCAAATAGCCATGGGCTGCGTGCAGTTCAATTCCGTCAAACCCGGCTGCTTTGGCGTGGAGCGCGCCAGTGATGAATTTTTGTTCGAGTTGTTTGATTTCTTCTATTGATAATTCGCGAGGCGTGGCCCCAATCACTCGGCAGGCGATTGGTGAAGGGGCTACCGGTTGCTGACCGTGGGTAATTATTGGCGAGGTCTGCCGACCAGCATGGAAGAGCTGGACAAAAGCCCGAGTTTGGTGGGCGTGGATTGCCTCGACTAAATCATTCAGCCCGGCCATAAAACGAGGGTCATCCACTCGCAGTTCGTTATGGCCTTGCTTGCTGGTTGGATAATCGATGCTGGCTACCTCAACCACGATTAAGCCCACACCGCCTTTGGCCCGGGCGGCATAGTAATCAATCATCTGTTTTGTAACCTCACCCTCGACTGAGGCCAAATTAGTAAACATTGAGGGCATGATCAGCCTATTTTTAATCATTAGCGAACCGATTTGACCGGGTGTGAAAAGGCGCGGAAATGCAAGCATTGTTTAAACAATCCTCCCTGATATGTCTTTTGAATATAGCAAAAATAAATCCAAGAATACAAATTTATCAATGTATCAATTTTACTACCAATAATGTGTTTTGTCACATGGTTGGGCAATCTTAAGCGAGGCAAGTATTCAAATAAAAAAGGGTATTTATCGTAACTAAGTGTGATGCCGCCACGTTAAATAATGTGAAATATCTTCAAGCTATTATAATGATGTAGTAGATATAATTGCATGTAAGAGGAGATGTTTTCAGTTGCTTGAATTGACTATTTTATTATGTGGAGTAATTGTTTTCTTATTTTTAGTTTTATTATTATCTATCCTGCTTAAATGGAATAAGGCAAGATTAATTACCGGAATTCTAATGTCAATTACCTCTATAATTACAATGATATTATTTATTGATATTCAAATATCAAATGGCAACCCAGATGCAGGAATGGAATTTGTGCAATTTTATTTTCCGATATTAGTTTTTCTTGGATTTACAACAGTAGGAATTTTTTCTACGGTTAAATTAGCTAAAGGGAATATAAATGATGTGGCATAATTCGTAGTGTCAGCCGAGAATTTAGCTGCCTAGGAAACAATTAGCAATCAAAAATAAAGCCGTCAACTTCATAATTTAGCTGACGGCCGGAGAGGATACGCGTTTATAATAGCATTTATCATTACGTCCCAAACACCTACATTTGCGATTCTCGAAGAGCTATTGGCTGTCAAAATTGTCATACAAAAATGGTTTCACTTCTAATGCCTCACACTTAACGTCTTACCCCTACACCTCACTCCTTACACCTCACCCCTCACGCTAAAGATCATAATATAAGCCAAACTCAGCTGGATGAGGAGCCAGAGATACTCTGCTGGCTTCTTTGCGTTTTCGGTCAACCCAGATTTCTAATAATCGTTTAGGAAAGACGTTGCCAGCCAGCAGGAATTCGTAATCTGCTTCCAGGGCGTCTAAGGCAGCATCCAGGGAGGTGGGTAAACCCTTAACCTTTTTCTTTTCTGCCTCAGGTAAATCGTAAAGGTTTAAATCATAGGGACCATAACCCTGTTCAGTAGGATTAATCTGGTTGAGTATACCGTCGATGCCGGCCATCAACATTGCCGAATAAGCCAAATATGGATTGCAGGTGGCATCACTAGCCCGGTATTCAAACCGTTTCTGATGTGGCAGTTTAGCGTAATCAGGAATTCGAATCACGGCACTGCGGTTAGCGGTGGCAAAGCAAATGCTGACCGGTGCTTCGTAGCCGGGTACTAATCGTTTATAACTATTGGTCGAAGGATTAGTTAGAGCGCACAGAGCCGGCGCGTGTTTCAGAATTCCGCCAATAAAGTAAAGGGCTTGTTGACTAAGGCCGGAGTAGCCAGCCTCATCATAGAAAATCGGTTGGCCGTTTGTAAATAAGTGCATGTGCACATGCATGCCGTTTCCGGCTTCGCCCATAAGCGGTTTAGGCATAAAGGTGGCTGTTTTGCCAGCTTGGAAAGCGGCATTTCGGACAATATACTTAATCAGCATAGTTTTATCCGCCATTTCCCGCAGCGAGCCAAACTCAACTTCAATCTCTACTTGGCCTGGACCAGCTACCTCGTGGTGGTGGTATTTTACTTGAACCCCGCACTCTTCAAGAAGCAGGCACATCTCACTGCGTAGGTTATATAAAACGTCAAAAGGAATATCAATATGATAGCCGCCTTTGTGTGGAATCTTAAAACCAAGGTTCCATTCGTCATTGCCGCTATTCCATTCAGCCTGTTCAGCGTCAATTCTATAGCCAGTTCGATGGGGTAGGGTTTCGTAGCTAACATGGTCAAAAACAAAAAATTCAAATTCCGGTCCTATTATCATTTCGTCGGCTATACCAGTTGAGCGCAGGTAGGTTTCCGCTGCTTCAGCAATAGTCCGGGGATCCTGTTCAAAACGCCGGTGCGGGTTACCAATAACAAAAATATCACCGATCATGCTGATAGTCGGTACTTCGCAGAATGGATCGGTGAAAGCAGAACGGAGGTCGGGAATAAACACCATATCGCTTTTTTCCACTGGGGCGTAGCCGTAGTTCGATCCATCAAACCCAATGCCGCTGGTTAAGGTTTCGGGTGTAAAGCGACTAGCCGGAATGGTTAGGTGTCGCCAACGGCCAAGTAAATCAATCATTTTAAAATCAATCATTTTAATTCCAAATTGCTGGCAGTATTTTTGTAATTCGTTAAAACTATTAAACACCTTTTTTCCCCCTCGTGTGTCATAAACTGCTTTAAAATATCGAGATACATTATAGCAATGTTGTCGAAAACTGTCATTAGCTTTGTTGTTGTGTTAGATGGGAGTTGTAGAAATATACAGTATTCAGGCACAGCAGAAAAGCATAAGCATATGTGCACAGTCATAAATAAATATAATATTCATTAATATGGATAAGACCGTCAAAAAATAGTTATCTCCTGCATTGACGTGTGCTATAATATAATCCGTAAGATGCTATATTGAATCTGCTTTTATTATCAAAACTATTAGTGTATTTTTGGGGAGGAATAATCCGGTGGCAAAGCAACAATCAGAGAAGACTGTCAAATGTGCTGATTTGTATCAAAGCTCAAGTACGCGCAGTAGTAGATCGGGAAAATTGGTTGAACCCTGTCTCTTGTTACTTCTTCATGAGAAACCATCGCATGGCTATGAATTGATTGAAAAGTTAGTAGAATTCGGCTTTGATGATGATGCGCCAGATCCAGGCACAGTATACCGCAACTTGAGGAGAATGGAAGAAGACGGACTGGTTAAATCGTCCTGGATGACTAATGGGCCGGGGCCGGCTAAACGGCTATATGAAGTAACCCCGGAAGCAGCTGATTTACTAGCCACTTGGGCCGATGATATACGAAAGAACATTGAACGATTAGAAAACTTTCTGGTAAGGTATAAAAATTTTAGTCAAGTCTAATACGGTTTGGTTTTGAATTTAAACTTCTTTCAGCGTTACGATATATCTTATTATTGTCTCTCGGTTAAACATAATTCCTGAGCTAAAAAGAACATAACCTAAAAAAGAAAACCAAAGGGCAAGTTGCGGATTATTTTACTACCGGCTATCCCTTTGGTTTATTTATTCACTAATTATTAGAAAAACTACTTAATAACTAGCACTGGACACTTAGCCAAAGAGGTAACTTTACTGCTGATACTGCCCAGGAATAGTCTTTGTAGTTTATTTAGACCACGATTGCCAATAATAATCAGACCGTAATTTTCAGAGTGGGCGATATCACAGATGGTTTCTGCCGGAGGACCGTACTCAATCACGGTTTCAACCTTCAAACTAGAGTCAAAACTAACCAAGGCTTGATCCAAAGTCTGTTGGGCGATCTCCTGAACCTTTTCCATCAGTTCCTCGCGAAAACGCGGTAGGTCCGGCCGGGTGTAGAACCCTTCCAATTGAAGGGCATATTCCTGAGGGTTAAGGGCAACATGCAACAAGGTAACACTAACAGCACAACCTTTTCTCAGAAAATCGCTGGCGATTTTGGCTGCCTTCAGGGAAGCCGGTGAACCATCGATGGGGACCAGTATCCGACCAAACATTGGCATCACTCTCCTTATATTATATTTTAACATGACTAGACCGCGGCCTCCAAGGATTTGGTGCCAAAAGATACTTTTTATTTTTTTTTTGGATAGATTTGATTCTATGAGATTCTTTCTGCCCTATTTGTTTTTTTGTGTCTATTATTTAATGATTAGAACTCATTAACAAGCAGGAACATTTAGGGATCAAGTAGTATATACTATATGACACAACTGTTGGAGGTGAGGGGCTTTTGTTAATTATCGGGCTCAATGGGAGTCCAGATAGCAAAGGTAATACAGCGTATCTATTGGAAAAGGCTTTAGAAGAGGCCCGGCTGCTGGGGGCAAAGACTGAACTAATCCACTGTTCCAGAGTGCTCAGGGATTTGAAAAACCCTTTTTGTTTAAACTGTAGTTCTCCTTGCTCGGGTAAATGCTATCAGGATAAGGAACTGGAAAGGGTTTTTGCTCGTTTGGTACAGTGTGATGGAATAATGTTAGGCAGTCCCGTTTATTTTGGTACAGTATCGGGTCAAATGAAGTCTTTTTGGGATAAAACGCGGGCTCTGCGGACCAGTAAAGCCCTGCTAAATGTGGTTGGAGGAGCACTAGCTGTAGGGGGATCTCGATTTGGCGGCCAGGAAACAACTTTACGGGCATTACAGGATATAATGCTGGTTCAAGGTATGATTGTGATCGGAGACGGGTATATAGATGATGACTGTGGTCATCATGGAGTGGCAGCTCAGAAACCATCGGAGACTGATGAGAATGCTATCCAGAGGGCTCGGATATTAGGCCGGCACCTGGTACAGGTCTGCGAAGCGACCATGAGTATTCGTTCTAGAAAAACGAATTAGCCCTTACGATATCTAAATAATAATTGTTAATAAAGATGCTCAGGTGTTAGCAGGATTTTGTTGTTTTTTATCGAATTAGAGTAACCTCGACAGCGATATCAAGCAACTTCATTTTTTGGACAAGCTTGAATACGTTAAATTAACCTAAGAATAAGCAGGAAATTGAGGATATTTAGCGAATTAAATTAAGGAGTGAGCTAGATTAACTGATGAAGATCCTGGTCGATGCCGATTCATGCCCAGTCAAGGAATTGATTAGCCGGATTGCCAGTGAGTACCAGGTCCCGGTCTGGTTGGTAGCCAGCTTAAATCATCAGATGCCTCATGGACCAGGAATTAGAGTGGTTCAAGTGGATGCTGAGGCACAGGCGGTTGACTTGGAAATTATTCGTCAGCTTAAACCAGGAGATGTGGTTGTAACCCAGGATTTTGGCTTAGCGACGGTGGCTTTAGCTCAAGGAGGGCGTTGCTTATCGCCCCGAGGGATGGTGTATTCTCAACAGAATATTGACAGTTTGCTTATGCAACGTCATCTAGCTCAGCGGTATCGTCGGGGTGGTGGTCGGTTAAAAGGCCCTTCCGCTATTCAACTGCCGGACAAAAAAAGATTTGAACTCGAACTGCGGCGACTACTTGATGAAATGGGTGAGACGAATGAATAGACTTGATCGAGAACAACTGGTGGCAGAAATCGTCTCACGTGTAGACATATTAGAGATAGTCTCCGAATACGTAGTATTAAGTCGGAAGGGTAAGGATTACTGGGGGATATGTCCTTTTCATCAAGAAGATACTCCGTCCTTCTCCGTCTCTCCAGACAAACAATTTTTTTATTGTTTTGGCTGTCAGACGGGGGGGAACGTTATTACTTTCCTGAGAAAGAAAGATAATCTATCTTATTCTGAAGCATTGTCCATTTTAGCTGAAAAAGCTGGGGTAAGTTTAGAATTTGGGCCCGAATCACCGGTTCGACGTCAATCTCGCAGTGAGAAGCAACGATTTTATCGCCTTAATGAACTTACTGCTAATTACTATCATGAACAATTGTTGCATTCTTCGGAAGGGGACGTGGGACGAGAATATTTAGCCCAGCGCGGAATTAATCAAGATAGTATCATTAAATTCCGATTAGGGTATGCCCCTCAGAGTTGGAATGTTTTATTAAACTATCTAACCCGGCAAGGGTTTTCCCCGGCTGAATTGGAACGCAATGGATTAGTTGCGGCTCGAAGCAGTGGTGGGTACTATGATCGTTTTCGCCACCGGCTGATATTTCCGATATCTGATCATACCGGCCAGGTGGTTGGGTTTGGCGGCCGGGTCATCGGCAAAGGTAACCCGAAGTATCTAAACTCGCCAGAGAATCGTTTTTTTGATAAAGGAAAAATACTGTTTGGGCTGCATTTAGCCCGACAATCAATCCAGACGCAACAGCAAGCAGTAATCGTCGAGGGTTATGTAGACGTTTTAATGTGCCATCAGCATGGAATCAACAATGTCGTTGCCTCTATGGGAACAGCCTTAACTGCCTCTCAAATTCAACTCATTCTTCGTTATGCCCCGGAGGTGATTCTGGCTTATGATACAGACGCCGCTGGACAGGTTGCTGCTTTACGGGCTAGCGGACTAATCAGAAGCCTAGGTGGTAGGGTGCGGATAGTTGCCCGGTTTGAGGATAAAGACCCAGACGAAATTATTAAAAAACAGGGAGTTGACTACTTCCGAAATTTAGTTGGGCAAGCACAGGATTATTTTACCTTCAAACTGCAAAAACTCTTGTTAAAGGCGAACCTGCGTACTGCTGAAGAAAAAATTGGTTTTCTTGCGGAGTTTTGGGAAGATTTTCAGCAGTGTGATAGTGAGTTAGAGCGCCAAGAGTATTGTGAAAAACTTTCTGTTGCCTTGCAGGTGCCGGAAACGTTTATTCGGGAAGAATTTCGTAAAAACTTGGTAAAGACGAGAAGGGGCAGGAGACAACTGGATAAAAATACAAATACTGTCCATACTAAAAATGGACAGTTAACCTACAATATCTCTGCCTGGGAACTAGCAGAACGCAACCTGCTCCGCCTTATGCTCGAAGATTTTAAACTATTCGAACGGGTTGAGAAGGAATACGGTCTAGAATTATTTGCTAACTCAGAATTACGTCAAATTGCGGAAGCTTGCCGTGATGTAATAGCTTCTATGGGTCTTGAAGGGTCAAGAGAAGGACAAGGTATAGTATCCCTGGCAAGTTTATTGGAGGAGTTCGGCAATGATTCAGTTCGTGATCTATTGTTAAAGATTTATCTAGAAAATTCCTCTTTCCCGGTGTTTAATAAGTTGCAAAAAGAAAAAGCGGTTCAGGACTATATATATACCATCAATCAGAATAGGCATCGGAAGGAATTGGAAAAGATACAGCTAGAGCTTAGTCGGGCTGGTCAGGCAGGCGATTTGCAGCGCAGTCTAGCCCTGGCTAAGGAATTGGAAAAGATTAAAGCGATGATGACCAGGGAGAGTTTCCACTAATTACCTCGAAAAGGGGGGAAGAGGCTATGAAAGGGAAAGAGGAACAGCAAAGAATAGAGGCAGTCAAGAACCTGATCCAAAAGGGAAAGAAACGGGGTAAACTTACTTACCGTGAGATTATGGATGCCCTCCAGGGAATTGAATTGAGTACCGATCAGATAGAGGAGGTTTATGAGCACCTTGGCGGAATGGGTGTGGCAGTTACCCCGGAAAGCGGGGAAATTGAAGCCCTGGAAACCACGGAAGCAGAGCCTCACCCGGAGGATATTGAGGTGGATCTCTCGGTTCCTGAAGGAATAGGCATTGATGATCCGGTCCGTATGTATCTAAAAGAAATTGGTCGGGTACCCTTATTGGCCGGAGAAGAAGAAATAGAACTAGCGAAACGAATGGAAAAAGGTGATGAGGAAGCCAAAAGGCGATTAGCTGAGGCTAATCTGCGGTTGGTCGTAAGTATTGCCAAGCGGTACGTTGGTCGCGGCATGCTCTTTTTAGATTTGATTCAGGAAGGCAATCTAGGTCTAATTAAAGCGGTTGAGAAATTCGATTACCGCAAGGGATTTAAGTTTAGTACTTATGCTACTTGGTGGATTCGTCAGGCGATAACCCGAGCGATTGCTGATCAAGCCCGGACCATTAGAATACCAGTTCATATGGTGGAAACCATCAACAAGTTAATCCGCATTTCGCGGCAGTTGCTGCAGGAATTAGGGCGGGAGCCTTTACCGGAGGAAATTGCCAAAGAGATGGATATCCCGGTGGAACGGGTGCGGGACATCATGAAGATTGCGCAGGAACCCGTGTCACTGGAGACGCCAATCGGTGAGGAAGAAGATAGTCATCTGGGTGACTTTATTGAGGATGAAGACGCACCGGCACCAGCCGAAGCAGCCTCGTTTATTCTTTTGAAGGAACAACTGGAAGAGGTCCTGGAAACCCTGACCCCCAGGGAAAAGAAGGTGCTTCGTCTGCGCTTTGGCTTGGACGACGGCCGGGCTCGCACCCTGGAAGAGGTAGGACAGGAGTTTGGCGTTACTCGAGAAAGGATTCGGCAGATCGAAGCCAAGGCCTTGCGAAAACTTCGCCACCCTAGCCGGAGCAAAAAGTTAAAGGATTATCTTGAATAGAACAAAATAACCGCTTGACTTTTGAGGCGGAAATGCTATAATAATTCCTGCGCGGCTTTCCTCGATAGCTCAACGGTAGAGCATCCGGCTGTTAACCGGAGGGTTGCTGGTTCGAATCCAGCTCGGGGAGCCATTTTACGAAAACTGTTTGGGCCTATAGCTCAGCGGTAGAGCCACCGGCTCATAACCGGTCGGTCCCTGGTTCGATCCCAGGTGGGCCCACCATCATATAGAAGATACAATTTTATTAATACTAAAGTCGGAAAAACTGGCCCCTTGGTCAAGCGGTTAAGACACCGGCCTTTCACGCCGGCAACACGGGTTCGAATCCCGTAGGGGTCACCATGTGGGCGATTAGCTCAGTTGGGAGAGCGCTTGCCTTACAAGCAAGATGTCGGCGGTTCGACCCCGTCATCGCCCACCATTTTTGAAATGATGAATCTGGTATAAAGCCGGGTTCTTTTTTGTTTACCAGTAGTTGTGTTTAGCGGGCACAGGGGTTAACAAATTAACGGATGGGAAGGTTTTTTGGTGAAAAGACTCTCTATTCGACTACAAGCCTTAGCTGATCAGGTTATCCCGGGTAGTATAGTAGTGGATGTCGGAACTGATCATGCCTATCTGCCACTATACTTGGTCGAGCACGGAATATGTCCCCGGGTGATTGGCATCGAGATAAACCCAGGGCCACTCCAAAGTGCCCGAAATCAGGTAGCGTCAGCCGGTCTAACTCACCTGATCTTGATTCGGGAAGGAAATGGGTTGCAGGCGATTTGCCCAGGGGAAGCCCAGGTTGTCGTGATCGCGGGGATGGGGGGCAAGACGATTTGTGAAATCCTTGAGGCAGCCCCAGCGGTATTAGCCGGTATTCAGCGCCTGATTCTCCAACCCATGGGAGCAGATAAGCTGGTCAGAGAATGGCTTGTTGCGCACTCCTGGCAGATTGTCCAGGAGGATTTGGTCCGGGAAGATGGGGTTTATTACATAATTATTATCGCAGAACCGAGTACACTGACCGTCCGCTGGCCGGAGAATGAAGCTTTAGTTTATAATGCAGTCAAAGACGAACTTGAAGACGATACTAAGGACAAAATGAGAAATCTAATGGAATTAGAAATTGGCCCGGATTTAATTAACCGACACCACCCTTTATTGCCTGAATATTTAAACTATCTCCTGGAGCGAGAGCAACGGATTTACGATCATTTAAAACGAAGTCAAAATCCGGAGGCGTTGTTGGAGCAGGCCAGACGGCAGGAGCGGATAGAGGCTCTGCAAGAGATTATTCAGAGACAGTTAAGCTAAAGCCACCCCTGTAGTGAAGTAAAGAAAGGTTGACCAAATCCAAGGCCCTTGGCACATAGGAATTGATCCAAAGCCTTAATATAGTGCCGAAGGCTGAGATTGATGATTAAGAGGTGATATAATTATGTCAGTTAAAGCTAGAGAAGTGACGAGACTGATTGAACGGCTGGCCCCACTCGAGCTGGCCGAGGACTGGGATAACGTGGGGTGGCAGGTTGGTGATCCGGACGCTCTGATCCAGTCAGTCCTGGTAACCCTTGACTTTACTCCGGCAGTCCTCGAGGAAGCGCGGCGTGAGAAAGCGGATTTGATCATTACGCACCATCCTTTTCTTTTTAAGCCCTTGCGCCAAGTAAGATATGACCAGCTTTCTGGACAACTGCTCCGGGAACTTGTTCAGAATCGCATTATGCTTTATTCTGCCCATACTAATCTGGATAACGCCCCGGAGGGGGTTAGCCAAGTGCTTGGTGAAAGGTTGGGGTTGAGTAATATGCATGTCTTTGGGTCAAACCGGCAAGAGAAGCTCTATAAACTCGTGGTTTTTGTGCCGGAAGGCCATGAAGATGAAGTGCGGCAAGCGGTCAGTGAGGCAGGGGCCGGCTGGATTGGCAACTACTCGCACTGTACCTTTCAGATTCCTGGGACCGGGACGTTTTTACCACGGGAGGGGACCTCGCCGTTTATTGGCCAGCAAGGAAAACTAGAAAAAGTGGCAGAATACCGTCTGGAAACGATCGTCCCGGAACGAATACTTAATTCGGTTGTTCAGGCGATGATTGAGGCCCATCCTTATGAAGAGGTGGCTTATGACGTATATCCTCTGCACCTGTCCGGCCAGTCGTTAGGTCCGGGCAGGTTAGGAATTTTGCAAGAGCCTATGAAGTTAGGTGAGCTAATCGAACAGGTTAAACAGGTTTTACGGATAGCCGCGGTTAGGGTTATTGGTGATCCCAGCCGATTGGTCCAAAAGGTCGCGGTCTGTGGAGGTAGTGGGGCATTTCTGATTCCCGCAGCCGCTTCCAGTGGGGCTGAGGTGCTGATCACTGGGGATGTAAAGTATCATGAAGCCCAGGAAGCGGCCAATCGGGGTCTAGCAATAATCGATGCGGGACATCAGGCCACGGAATTACCAGCGGTTGAATTTTTATCGGATTACTTGCAAAAGAGACTGCCATCTGTCAAGTTTATTGTAGCCGAACCGTTTCGCGTTGAAAGTTGGCTCTAAGGATCAACTATAATACGGATATTTAGTAGTGATAAATAAATGAGAACCCCGGGTAATTAAGCTGGGGTTCTCATTTATTTATAGTTTACTTAAAAAAACCTGGTTGAATAATTTTGATAAGGAGTTTCGCAATCTATTGAGGTATAACCAGAAAGTTTTTAAACCCAGGGTCCAAAAGGTTTTCCGAGAGGAACGATTTGTTTTTTGTAATGAGTATTCAATACATTACCCGCTACTCCAATAAAGGAGAAAATAGAAATCAAAAGTTCAGACCAGGCAGCTAGGTTGTGCCAGAAACCATGAGGCTGATTTGTGAGAACACTCATTGAGAGTCCCAAAAATAGTAAGTCAATAAGGAAGAAAATAGTAAAAAGAACTTTGGTGGTGCCCATAGCACCTATTGTCATAATGATGGTAAAGATAAGATAACCAAGAAAAGCGTAACCGAGTTGCGCTCCGGAGTTTGACAAGCCCTGAACTGCTGTTGCTCCAAACATACCATGCTTTATCATCCAGGTCATTGCTACACCAAACCAGAAAACACCGTATGCGCAAAAAGCGGTAGCCCCGAAGGTATTGTTGTGTTTAAAATCCATAATTCCTGCAACAAATTGGGCCAAGGCTCCTAAAAAAATCGCCCACGGGATAACGCCTACCTCGGCTGGACCTGTCCAACCCAGTTTTTGTGATGAAGCTACTAAAGTAACCATGGCTAGACCAAACAGTCCAAGCGCGGATGGATTAGCGACTAGTTCCTGAACATGTCCAGAAACCTCTACCTTTCTGAGATCAGCTTCTTTTACTTCTTTTGCCATAATAACCTCCCCATTACTCTCCCCAAAATAAGTAAATCCGGACATTCAACCAGGTTTTTTATGCTTTATTAGTTTAATTATGCCTAATGCTGTTTTTTCATCTATGCCCTCCTTCAGTAAAACCTTATTGTATACTTAGTCGCAATTTTACACTAAGACACAATTTTGTACCAAGAATAGCATGTTTTAAGCTGATCGTCAACTACAGAAGAAGGCGGTGAAATGAGGGGTAAAACGGCTTTAGGCCGTTAACTAGCTTAGCTCAAACCCAAATCTCGGACTATTCTTACAGGCATAGTTTTCGAATCAATGCGACATTTCTAAAATTTTTGGCATTTTCTAAAAAGCAATTTATTCATGAAGAATTAAAACGTGACTGAATAATAGGCATAGAATAACCCGGGAAAAAATCGAAAAACCCGGTTTTTTTGTAATATCAGTAGTATATTACTGGAATAATAACCATGAACGAAAGCAATCCATTGGGTTTGCTTTTAGAAATATATCCATATTTTTAAGGAGGTAAGCAGATGTATCAAATGCAACTACATCAACAAATTCAAGCATCCCGTCAAAGCCTGGAACAGATCAATCAAATGGTCAGCCAAATGGAACAGTCAGAGCGGAACAACCAGATTCAACTTCAGCAATTAGCGCAATCCGAAAACAATACGGCTCAGCAGTTGCAGCGGTTGGGGGCTGCGGAGCAAAACGCGGTCCAGCAACTCGGGCAGCTTCGGCAGATGTGTAATTCAATCAGCCAACAGTTAAACCAACTTAGTAATATGACTTCTTCGGCAACCACTCCGTATTTTTCTGGACAGTCTTATATCAGTCCCGCTTTTCAAACAGGGATGACCGGGCAAACCATTCCGAGCTATCAGACCGGAAGCCAAATTGGTACTGGCACAACCAGTTATCCCTTTAATCAAATAGTTGGAGTATCCCCGGGTTTTAGTTCACAATCGGGATTTGGCGGCCAGCTTTATTCTCAAGCAATGCCGCAATATCAAACCCCGGGAATCGGCAGTGGAGCTGATAGCTTCAGCAGTGTTAACAGACCAATTTCCAGCTCCAGTTTCAGTCCGCAAATGGCCTCCAGTTTTAGTAACCAGTCTTTTACCCCAGCAATGGGGCAGCCCATGTCTCCGAGCATTGGGGCTATTAGCCCGACAATGACATCTAGCCTAAATCAGTCACCTAGCTCGTCCATCGGCCAAAGCCAATATCAGACTTCTGGAATCGGCTATGGATTCTAGCCTTTTAGAAGACTAACTTTGAGATAAAGGGGGCTCTCCCTTAAGGGCCCTCTTGCTTTTCTTTAGTATTAGAGCAAATTATAACACTAGGGAAACACTTGGAATATAGAAATTGTTTGCTCAAAAATAAAGGAATTAAGTTTAAAGTTGCCGAATAATAAACCTGAGCATGGATTATTATGGAGAGGGGGGGAATCTGGCGGTGACCGCCAGAAAAAAACTATGAGTAATAGTAATCATAATGAACGGGACAAAAAAAATAATAGTAATTCTGGGGAGCCCAGTAAAGGTGTTCTGCGCTTGACTGACCCAGATATCGCCCCGTCGGTTCGGGGACTGATCGTGATCCTTATTCTGTTTAAGTTGATCACTGTCAATGCGCTTAAAGGCAGGGAATCGTTATTCTTGGCTGGGCTGGATGGCGTAGCCACTTTTGGATTTATTGTCTCTTTGCTCTTGTTAGGGATGCTGCTGTGGCGAAAGTATGGTCAACGCTGGATGCGGCCTTAAGCAGTTTTAACGGACATGGGTGGCTGATAAGCATTAATAGGTTTGATTAGCCTTAGTCTAAATTGACTGCTAGGTCCTGGCAACAGCCTAAGTGTCCGATATATAGTTTTTCTTCTTGATACCCTAGGAAAGATTCCTCGCTTGGATGTATCGGATTTCCGCAGATAAAGCAAGTTGAATTGTCGTCCTTACAAGGCCGGATAACGCCGGTTATTTGATCCTGAACGGTGATCGTAAGGGTCTTTAGTTTATTTTTTCCGGGTTTAACGGGTGAGCAATCAGGATGAAAGTACCAGCGTTGTCGACTGCCATGATGCTTAAACTGGTATTCTACTAGCGGTATATAGGGCTGAATCGGCTTTTTACATTGATTACAGATTCGTTTGCGGTGATTATTTGCTTTTAATGTATAATGTTGTTCGATCGGTTTGCTTCTTTTTTGCCGGTCTTTTAGGTGCTTTTGCCGTGCCATATCCTGAGCAATCCATTTTTCCACAAATGAATAATAAAGGCGGTAATTTCCCTGTGAAGGGTGAACGAAGGAGGGGAATCCTGCGTCTAGCATCTGCTGGTAGAAGGTTTGTTCCGCAACTTCGTGGGCTAATCCATCCATTTTATGATAATTCCATTGGTAACCCTCTTCGGTTAACCATTGGTGGAAGTCATTGAAGATATTACCTGAACAAACTAATAATTGATCATTTTTAGAGACACCGGCTTCTTCCATCATCTTAATAACCAAACGGTTAGCCATCTGTTCCAGAGTTAAGTCATCTTCCCAGGTTAAGGGAACTCTTGCTATATATACTTCCTGCGGGTTCTCGCAAACCAGCACCAATACCTCGGAAAAAGCAAGGCATCCTCCGCCAGCATCTTCAACGTACCAGGTTTTCATTGGCGGCCTCCTTTCTTTGAACATATTTCGGCATAAAGGTGCGGAAATCCTGCAACCAAATTTGACTTAAGGGGTTTCTAAATAATCTCACGGCTAACAAAATTCTAAGCGGCGACCATTTTTTGAGGTGCCGCAACTAGTTCACGGAATAAAAAAACTGTGTTATTCTGAAAAGAACATTGAACTATTATCTAATAACCTTACGTTTCACCTTAGTTTTCAGAGTAACCTGCCGCAGCACCATCAGAACATGAAAAAGCATAACCGTAGTAATACACAAGAATGATTGTAGTTACGAAGCAGAGGCCAAAGAGACCCGGAACCTGTTTGTATAAACTGGTAGTAGTGTTTGAAAATGAGGCGGTAGTGATGCGTTTTCTATATTTCACAGATTCCCATTGCCGGGGAACCTCGCCAACAAACCGCAAAGATAATTACGTAAGCTCTCTGATGTTAAAGCTGAAAGAGGTAGCTTTCCTGGCTCAAGAATGGGAGGTAACCGCTATTTTGCACGGGGGGGACCTCTGGGATCTGCCAAACCCCTCCTTGTCTGTCGCTGATTCTTATCTCTCACAATTAGAGGCTGCCGGGGTTCCAATTTATGTTATTGCCGGCAACCACGATCTGCATAGGCAAGATCTGAGTAGTATCCCTTATACTATGCTGGGCTTGCAGGCCGCACAGGGTAGGCTGCGGATTATTAACTCACGAGACCGCTTGTATTTTCAAAATAGTAACGTTCGGGTGCAAATAACCGGTCAGCCTTATCATTTGGAAATTGATCGGCGTGATCCGGGGCTTGATTACTGCGTAACCAAGCAGGACTGTGATTATGCCATTCATCTGGTTCACGGCAACCTGATGGCCGGCTGTGACTTCCCTGGGTCCATCCATACCCATTTTTCCCAGGTATATAAGACGGAGGCTGATTTAACCCTGGTTGGTCATATGCACTTTGGCTTCCCGGACTACTTCTATGAGGGAAAGTGGTTCATTAATATCGGTGCCTTGGCCCGTTTAACCAACCACCTGGAAGAATTCAAGCGAACCCTGCAGGTTTTGCTCATTGATTTATCCTTGGGTCACACTGAATTGCGGAAGTTGCCGCTAAAGTCAGTATTGCCGGCGAATCGGGTTTTAGATCGAAACAAAGCCGAGTACACGGCCCGGCAGGTTCAGTGCTTAATTGAGTCAGTCCTTGAGGCCAGGAATGAAGAGGAGTTTATCAACAGCGAGCTCAAGGAGGTTGTTGATTTCATCGGCATCCAGGAAGGGATGAGCCGGGAGATTCGGCAGGAAGCCTTGCGCAGTGTTCATGCGAAATTAGGAACCGGTCAACGCGACTCCTAGCATACTCTCAAATTAATAACCCGAATATTTTCAGCCTAATAACCCTTGCTGCTATGGCATTGGGTTAATGATAACTATATATTTTGATACTCTGATTATGCCAGTTAAACTAAATGAATGGAGATGCAATTGAATGAAACCACAAATTATCACCGAATTACCTGGCCCTAAATCTAAAGAACTATTGGAATTAAAAGAGCGTTATGTAGCCCGGGGGTACGGAAACGCCAGTTCAATGATTGCGGATCAGGCCGCGGGAGCCTTGGTACAGGACCTGGATGGCAACGTTTTTATCGATTTTGCTGGGGGTATTGGCATTCAGAATAGCGGGCACTGCCCGCCCGAAGTAGTTCAAGCCCTGAAGGAGCAAATAGATCGCTATATCCATACCGGGCACATTTTTCTGATGGAGTCCTACATTAAACTGGCCGCCTGTCTGGCCGAGATTACGCCAGGGGCGTTTCCCAAAAAGGTTCTCTTGGTCAACAGTGGGGCGGAGGCAGTCGAAAATGCGGTTAAAATCGCGCGTAAATATACCGGTCGAACCGGTATTGTTGCCCTGGAATGTGCTTTTCATGGGCGAACTTATATGGCGATGACCTTAACCAGTAAAGTTAAACCTTATAAGGCCTCATTCAATCCATTATGCCCGGATGTATACCGGACCTATTCCGCCTATTGTTACCGTTGTCCCTTTAACTCGACTTATCCGGGCTGTGGTATGCACTGTCTGGAGCATTTAAAACGTCTTTTTGTGGCTGAATTTGCCCCGGAGAATATCGCGGCGATTATTGCCGAACCGGTGCAAGGAGAGGGCGGTTTTATCGTCCCGCCACGAGAATTTTTGACCGGTCTTAAAGAAATCTGTGACCAGCACGGGATTTTGTTTATTGCCGATGAGATTCAGACCGGGTTTGCACGCACCGGTAAGATGTTTGCTAGTGAGCACTTTGGTTTGGAACCGCACCTGATCACTGTTGCCAAATCGCTCGGTGCCGGTCTGCCGATCGGCGGGGTAGTGGGCCGGGCGGAAGTAGTTGATGCCCCGGAAAAGAGTGAAATTGGTACTACTTTTGGCGGTAGTCCGTTGGGCTGTGTGGCTGGACTGGCGGTTATCGATAAGATTCGGCAGGACGGTTTAAATGAAAAAGCCCAACGAATCGGGGGTATTATGCGGGAAAGACTCCTGCAGATGCAGGAACGCTTTGCTTTAATCGGCGATGTCCGTGGTTTGGGCGCAATGATGGCTATCGAACTGGTTAAGGACCGGCAGACTCGCGAACCAGCTTCGGAAGAAACCGGTCAAATAATTGCAGCTTGCTATCAAAAAGGACTAACAGTGCTTAAAGCAGGGATTTACGATAATGTTATTCGAATCCTGGTTCCTTTGGTGATCAAAGATGATGAGCTCTATCGTGGGTTGGAAATCTTAGAGGAAGCGATCGCCGAGATAACCGGCCATGCTCAATAACATGATTTGTATATGGTAGCAGATATTACTTGATTCGAATATTAGAAGTTTTTCAGGAACGAATGACTATTATGCTATAATGAGGCAGGAGGTGAAAGCATGGCTTGGTTTATTGCTTTATTAGGGTTGCTCGGTGTTTTTGTCTTTTTTCTAGGTGCTGCCATCAGTATGTTTAAATTAAATAAATCTTCATTTAAGAAATGTATGATCGGTTTTATGGTCAGTTTTATCGTGGCCTTTATCGCCGTGGGTCTACATTAGTTCATATTAACCACCTTGCTCCAAAGACACAACCACCTATGGAAATGGCGGACATGTGTCATCCTGAGCTTAGCGAAGGATCAAATAACACACACAACAATAAACGTGTTATCATAAGTAGTACCGGGGAAGGGGGCTTTTCAGATGAGCAGCAAACTGGATGACTTTCTTACTCCGGCCCAGGTTTGTCAGGTCCTAAAGGTTACGCCAAATCAAGTTCGCCAATTGATTCAGGACGGTTGGTTAGAAGTTGCCCGGACCACGAAATATAAACATGGTGCTATGGAATTGTTTTATCAGCATCAGGTTTGTGCTCTGCGTTCGGACATGCCCAAAATCCGTCGCGGCTGGGAATCGCTTGTTAATCATCGCCTAGGAGCCAGCAAAGCAGCCGCGGCGCGGGAAGCCAATCGTCATGTAGCAGTGGCCTTAAAACGGCGGAAAGAACAGTTTTTAGAATCTTTGGATGAACTATCTGAACGAACAGGGAATACCCTGCGGGTTTGTTTTTTTCTCTATCATCTTAATCATTATGCCAAGAACGGTCATACTTACCTGTACGAATTGAAAGAGCGGGTTCTACGTAAGCTTTGGACCGAATACTGTCCTCAAGAATTGTTGAACGTCACCTTTGTCCAGGGGGGACCCCGTGTCCGATTGTGCCCGGGTTGCCGATTTTTGGCTCGTCAACAAAGAAAAAGTTATCTTGAGTACCTTAGGACCAATGGTGGATGTCCAAAGTGCACTCGGGATGAACAATATTATAGTCTGTATGAGTTTACTGTGGCTTATGGTGAATATCGTTTTTGTTTTCACATTCCTTATTCAGTTGCCAGAAAATGGTTGGTCAATCCTGCAGACATACCCATTAAGGAGTCGGCTTTGGAACGAGAAGGATTTTACGTTTATGGTCGTTCAATTTTTGAGCCTGAGGCTATGGCTTTTGAAATGTTGGAGGTAGTTCGGGAGATAGAACAGTTCTTGTTATTATAAATTATTTTGTTTAATTGCAATATATAGTAGTTAATAACTAAATCAATAACGATATTTTTATAGTATCAGGGGACGCTACATTGATGAATACGATTTATAAAAGCTTTCGATCACAAACGGTTAGAGCGGCCAAAAAGGTTTTAATAGTAGATGATTCTAAATTTGCGCGAAATACTTTAGCCCTGATCTTGACCAATCAAGGTTATGACGTTGTGGGTGAGGCTAAGAACGGGATAGAAGCGTTGCATCTTTTTCGTTTATTGAGGCCGGACCTAGTTATGTTGGATATTAATATGCCAGAGATGGATGGGTTAGAGACACTACGGGCGATACGCCTGATTGACGATCGAGTAAAAGTAATCGTTGTTTCGTCAATGGACCAGGAGTTTTTAATTAAGGATGCTTTAATTGTCGGAGCAGTTGGCTTTGTAACTAAGCCGATTCGCCAGAATATGCTCGTAAAACTGCTGGGTAAGATAGATTAAATCGAAATATCGGGCCGCCTAGCCGGTAATCTTGGGTCCAATAGTAGTTCCGTCAGCCGCTTTTTCCTCAGTTACGGCAGGAATCGCGGTTGAAGGAACTTTTTGTTTTTCACGCCGGGACCGAATCTCGGAATCGGTTTTTTTGCATTTATCCTTTCGCGGCATTTTAATACACCTCCCGTTTTTGATTGTCCATGCATATTATTATCTGTTTGATTATTAAATTTTATAAGTGGGACACGTTAAGGCACTTTGAGATAAATTGACGTAATTTGGACCGTTACGTTTTACCCTTTCGATCCGTCTATATAAATGGATAGTTTGCATGGATAGGAGTTGGCAACGATGCAGGCAAATAATCAACCTGGCTCAGAAAGCGGAATGCAGTTTGCTGATGTTTATGATCAGCATTTTGATGCGGTTAACCGGTATCTCCGTTACCGGGTGGAAAACCCTTGGGATGCTGATGATTTAACAGCGGCTGTATTCTTGAAGGTTCTCGAAAACTGGCACCGCTTCCGGGGGGAGGCTCCTTGGGCCGTTTGGATTTTTCGGATCGCCCATAACCTTTATATTGACTATCTCCGTGGGCGTCAAGGAAAGGTTTTTTCGCCGAAAGAGTTGCATCATTTGGGCGGGGGAGGCTCCGGTCCAGAAGAAAAAATGCTGCAGGGTGAAGAAGCGCAGCGTTTAAGGGCCATGCTGGCCCAATTGGCCCCGGAACAAAGGGACGTGATCTCACTCCGCTACGCTGGGGAGTTAAAGTATGGTCAGATTGCCGCGGTATTAAATAAATCTGAACCAGCGGTGAGGATGATCCACCATCGAGCCCTCAAAGCCCTAAGGGCCGAATATCAAAAAGATAGTGAAGGCAGGTGAGTAAAAATTGTACGAAAAGGATGGCAACAAGGGAGATGTTCATGAGAATTCTCTAGAAAATCTCCTAGTCCACATGCGTGGAGTACGTGCAGCCATTCCAGTGAACCAGCACTTACGGGAAGAACTTCGTCAGCACCTGCTCCAACAGCAATTAACTGAGGCTGGCGATGACGCAGCGACCGGTCAGGCCCCTCATAAACCAGAGGCAGCACCATCACCGGGCGTAGACTGGAATAAGGCGGTTCCAGACGAGCCTTATTCCAAAAGGTCAAGCCGGCGAAAACAGTGGTGGTGGGGGGTTGCTGCTGTTTTACTGTTAATGGTTGGGGGTTGGGTCTGGTGGTCAGTTATCGCTCCTCTAACTCTGGAAGCCGGCCACTCTCGCGAAATAACTCGTTACTTGGCTGATGGTTCGCCAGTCGATCTTGTAGTGGGGGCCAAAGGACAAGGAATGTTAGTAGTCAAAAGTGGCGTTATAGAATTACTAGACAATCAGGGACATCAGTTTGGGCAACTTAAATCACCGACTAATCAGTCATGTATTTCCGCTGCCTGGTCTCATCAAACAAATCAACTGGCGTTGGTGCAGCGAGCGGACGGGGGAATTGATGCGATAATCAAAGTGCCCATCTCAATTAATCGAGAGCAGCAACGAGTGGACTTGGCGAAGTTACAGGCTGATTTAGGGGAAGCGGAGCTAATCTTTAAAGCTCAGGCCGGACAGCAGTTGAATGACTTGAACTGGTCGCCGGATGGAAGGGATCTAGTTTTCACCCTGAAACAAAATCAGGGAACAGCGGAGGTCTATGTCTTAAACGACAAAAACGAGGCAGTCAACCTTGGGCCGGGTAAGAATCCGACCTGGTCTCCAGATGGCAGGCGGCTTGTCGTTGAACGGCCAGGTGAAAAAGCCGATACCTCAGATCTATGGCTGATTCAGCGTGACGGTAGTAATCCAGTTCGTTTAACTTCCGGGCAAAAACCAGTCTGGGGAAGAAATGGCTATCTAGCCTACATTGAGGTAAAAGATACGGAAAGAGTATTAACCTACAATTTAGACGGGTCGCCTCTGTTTTCAGTGCAGCAGCGGTTAGGAGAAATCCGCGTCCTTTACCTGGGCAAGGCCGGCACGGCCGCGGCCAAAGCCAGTCCGGAGGACATTTTAGAAAACAGTCAGTTGCTGATTGCCTCGGATAACCGACCCGGTCCATCTGAGTTAAACTGGCTGCGATATTTGGAGTTAACCGGGGTTCAGGAGCCCAGAACTTTACGCCTGGATCAGGTTAATCGGTTTCAGCAAATCGAGTTCGGGCCTGAGGGTAAAACCTTACTGATTGCCCGCCAGGACGGCGGCATGGTGGTGCTGGAACAGATCGGCTTACGGGAAAAGTTGATAAAGGCGAGGTGATTGGCCGGTGATAATAGGAGAGTGGAAAATGGAAAAAGAGAAACGGTTAAGCCTTTTCTTCCCCCTGGTTCTGGCTCTGCTCATGGTCCTGTCCTGCCCGGGGATAGCGCAAGCAGCAGTCAGCCTTAACGTACGTCCGGGACTGAATGGTCTGTATAAAACAGAACAACCGGTTCCCCTGACCATAGTGATCGATAACCCAGGGCCTGAGTTTGCGGGCTATATTGAGGTAAGGCCCTATAATCCGCGTCAATTAGATAGGGATTTGAACCAGACCGTTTATGTAAGTGGACCGTATTCCTCGTTTGATGGGCGTTACCGGACCGCGGTCAAGGTACCCGCTCAGAGCCGGCAAGAACTGCGATTAGTTATTCCGGGCGAAGTGGTCGCCTCCCTACCAGTCGTTGAGCTGATTTCCGAGGAGGTGGTCCTGGCTAAAGCCGGGGTGGAAGGGACCTCCGTGAGCGGAGGGCAGATCGTCCTGGCCTTGAGTGAGGAGATTATGGGCAGTGGTTTGCAGTCCTCTGTTTCGGAGCAAAGGAATTCGTCGATAAATCTGAAGTATCTGCCGCCGCAGAGTCTGCCGATCGGGCTTGAGGAACTAAACATCCTGGATATAATTATGGTCGACCCGGTCGCCGTCTTAGGTTTAACTGAGTCCCAGGCTAAAGCCATTAAAGAGTGGGTTTATCTTGGCGGCCGGTTAGTTCTCCTTGGCGGAGCCGGAGCGAATGAAGGAGCTCCTTTTGCCGACCTAACGCCGGTCCGGCCGACTGGAGAAAAGTTAGTGGACGGATCCCTGAAGGGGCTGCGGACTGGCGGGCCGTTACCGGTCGCATCCGGAGATCTGATTGCCGGGGAGATTGTTTTAGCCGATAATGGGGTCACGGTCCTGGCTCAGCGTGAATTGGGCCGCGGCCAAGTCGCCTACTGTGGGGCGGTTCCGGCAAACTTGGGTAAGGGAGCGACCGGGGTTTGGTCCTTCCTAGCCGGATTGTCACCTGGCCTAAGTATCTTAGAGGATGGTTCGGTTCTGCGTTATATCCCTCTGGACAAAAGGCCATATCTGCAGAACCAGCAAAATTTGGTCGATGCGAGTTCCTATATCCCTCAGTTGAAGGGTCCGGCAGTGAAATGGCTGATGGGACTGTGGGTGATTTATTTACTTATCATTGGTCCGTTATTATACCTGATCCTGCGGCGTTTTGACCGGCGGGACTGGGCCTGGGGGCTGATACCGGCGGGAGCACTTTTAGCGGCTTTCGGTTTCTATATGTTAGCTCCTTTCCACCGTTTGCCCGGCCAATTAATCCAGACGTTGACCACCGTGGAAATCCTCTCCCCCCAACTGGCAGAGGTTAAAGCCGGGGCCACAGTCGTGGCTTCGAAAAAGGGAGACCTGGCAGTCCAGGGAGTAGAGGGGATGATGGTTATTCCAAGCCAAAATATGTATGGACCAGTGAATAACCAATCCACCCTGATTAATCAGCAGGATAATTGCTACCAGGTAGATTTCCACGAGGTGCCCTTTTCGGCCGCGCGGCAAGTGGCAGTCGCCGGCATTCAACGGAACCGGGGGAGTATTGAAGGAAAAATGTACCTGGAAGGGAGTAAGATAAAAGGCGATCTGATTAATCGAACCGGGTTTGACCTGCAGGATGTTCGGCTAGTATGGGGAGGCAAGGTTATTGAAGCGGCTGAGTGGCCGGTTGATGGTAGCCTGACTATTGAGGAAACAGTTGCGACTTTGAAAACCGGTGCTTATTCAGATTGGTTTGGTCCATGGCGTCCGGATGATCCCTATTATCGCGAACGTCGGATGTTGAACAATCCGTTGAGTGGTCCAGTAGTGGTGGAGACGAAAGCAGTTTCTGCTATTGAATCGGTCTGGAGAACCGGGCTGCCGGAAACGGTACAGTTTATCGGCTGGCATAAGGGTTCGCCCGGATTGCTGACAGTGCAAGGACCGGAAAGGGTTACTCAGGAGTACGGACTGGTGCTGCTCACCCAAGACCTACCCTTGGAAATGGTCCCCGGTGAGATTAGTTTACCGGCTGGCAGCATCACGCCTTTGTTTGGCAAGGGAATTGAATTAAGGCCAGAAGGAATTATCGTTTACGAAAACAGCGGGAATTTAACTTATGACTTAAATAATCTAGAAAAGAAGTATGATTTTAAAATAACGGGACTGAGTTTTCCCGCTTGGGTAAGTGCTGAACAGTATAGCATTGAATTGCTTAACCAACAAACCGGCAATTGGGAGCCTCTGCCGGAAAATGGTCGAAAGTTTGAAGCTGAGGAAGTTAATCAGTATCTAACCAAAGATAGGCAATTGGAGATTCGGATAAATAAAAGAGGCAATTACAGAGATATGCTGCCCGGATGGATCGGCCCGGCAGTGGAAGGGGTGGTGTCCTGATGATTAAATTAAAGGGGGTAACCAAACAATTCGGGACTACCCGGGCTCTGGATAATTTTAGCCTGGAAGTAAAGGAAGGCTTGGTTTACGGTCTGATTGGGCCGAATGGGGCCGGGAAAACCACGGCCATGAGCATCCTGGCCACCTTATTGCTGCCAGATGCAGGCACTGCTCTAGTTAACGGCCGGGATGTAGTGCAAGACCCTCAGGAGGTGCGGGGGCTAATAGGATATATGCCGGACTTTTTTGGGGTTTATGATGGACTGCGGTCAGCCGAATACTTGGAGTTTTTTGCCGCAGCCTACGGGGTGCCGGCAGCGAAACGACCCCAACTCATCAAGAGTTTGCTGGAATTAGTTAACCTGCCAGATAAGGGCGAAGTTTATGTGGATACCTTGTCCCGCGGAATGAAGCAGCGTCTGTCTTTGGCTCGCTGCCTGGTTCACGATCCTCGGGTGTTGATCCTGGATGAGCCCGCCTCCGGTTTGGATCCCCGGGCGCGGGCGGAACTGAAGGAAATAATCCGCCAGCTAAAACACTTAGATAAGACGGTGCTCATTAGCTCCCACATTTTACCGGAACTGGCGGAAATGTGTGACGAGGTCGCCATTATCGAACACGGTCGATTAGTCACCTGCGGCCCAGTTGACCAGATTACCAGGAGTGCCAAAGGGGCCAGACAATTGAGGGTAGGCGTAGCGGAACCAGTGCCAGATCTAGCCGGGTTTTTAAATCAGCAGCCAGGGGTTAGCAGCCCTTGGGTAGAAGGACTGACGGCACAGTTCTTTTATCAAGGAGACCAGAGCCAGCAAGCCCAGTTGCTGCAAACTTTAGTGGCCAGCGGGTGGCCGGTGATCGAATTCGGTGAAGTACGACGCAATTTAGAAGAGGTCTTCATGGCCATTACCGGGGAGGAGGGGCTGCCGAATGGCGGAAATTAACCCTGTTTTACTAAAGGAACTACGCCAGCGTTTCCGGCGGGGCAAGACTGCCTGGCTTCTGGCCCTGTACCTTTTCACCATCGGTGGATTTGTCTTGGCTTTCATCTATTTGAATTGGCAAAACGGGCCGGGCTACTATCAACCTAATCGCAGCCTGGAGATATTTATTACTCTGAGTGTGGTTCAATTATTTTTGCTGGCTTTTGTCGCCCCCGGTTTAACCGCCAGCGTAATCAGCGGGGAGCGGGAGCGGCAAACCCTAAATGTTCTGCTGACCACTCGGTTAAGTACCTGGTCGATTGTCTGGAGCAAACTGGTGTCTTCGACCGCATTTGTTGTTGTCTTAATTATTGCTACCCTGCCGTTATACAGCATTGTGTTTCTCTATGGAGGGATCGCTCCCGGTCAGGTCCCCGGGGTATTCGGGTTTTACCTGCTGACCATGTTTCTTTTTGCCTCATTGGGTATAGTTTGTTCTGCATTTTTCAAACGCACCGGGGTCAGTACCCTGACTACTTACGGTTTGGTTTTTGCTCTCACTGGCGGCACTGGCTTCCTGGCCGCCTTCCTTACGGAAGTTGGCAGAATAAACCGGCCGGAAACCCTGGTTAACCCAGGTTTCCTTAACTGGATAGTTGAGTTTTTGCAGCAAACCAATCCAGTTTTTGTATTATTGAAAATCCTGGCGGCCGAGGATGGTATCCAGACCGGGGTCAGTTTTGGCCTCCCCTACTGGGCCAACTACACCATCTTCTGCCTGGGACTAGGTCTGCTGCTGTTGTTTTGGAGCAGCCGATTGCTATTGCCCCGGCCACAGGGACGGTTCTCCCGGCCGGCAGACAAGCACAACCACAGGGGCGGTTCTCCTAATTGCTAGACAAGCGCAGCCATGGGGACCGGTTCTTCCATCGGATGGCAGACAAGCGAAAACAAGAAACGGTCAAGGGGGTCTCCTGGATAGAAGATAAGTAAGACACGTCACTGTGGATGAATACGAGTCCCGGGCCAGGAAGCGGTCTCCTGGATAGAAAGATAACTAAGACAAGGAGACAGTTCTCCAAAGGGTCAGGCGGAGAACTATCTGCATCTTCTCAAATAATCTAAACATAAGACCCCCACTTTCATTAGGTGGGGGTTACCTATTTAACTTTTAACTATGATAATAAACTAAACACCGCGCGTTCTTGATGTTCTAGTCGTGTTGCCTAGTGGCATGAGGGTCCACGCTGCTCTGACTGTAATAAATGCTTATTCTAATTCGGTTAGTTGCTTTTTCAGGCCTTTTATATGCCGCAACCTGATAAAGTATGTTACAATAACTACAAATGTAAATTATGGAAAGCTAAGAAAGGGGGAAGATTTGTGTATACGCCGAAGTTTTTTGTGGGAAATATTCCGAAAAAGGTGCGTTTGGGTGATATCACGGTCCGGGATGGGTTTCAGCACGAGGAGTTTTATGTCCATCCGGACGCAAAAGTCTGGTGTATTGAACAAGCCATTAAGTGTGGTTTCAAAGACATTGAAACAACTAATTTTGGAAACCCCCGAATCATTCCTCAGTTTGCTGACTGCTGGGAAATTACCGAGCGAGCCAACCGGCTTCGCGAAAAATATGGTGCTGATGTAGAATACACGGCCATTACGATTGCCAAGGATCGCGTTTACCCGGTTATTGAAGCGAAAAAGGCCGGCAAGCCAGTGCCGGATCGCCTCTTGATCATGGTGTCTACAAGCGAGGCCCACCAAAAAACAAACAGTGGCTTAACCCACCGGGAGTATCTAGGCAACAGTGAAATAGTCACCCGGGATTTACGGGAAGCCGGGTTTAAGGTATGTGGCGCGGTCAGTACAATCTGGGGCTGCCCGGTCACCCAGTCTGCGACTGATCTGGACTGGGCCGTGGATTTAACGGAAATCTTTCTGCGGATGGGTGTATCGGACCTAGAACACGCTGATCATGATGGGCAGGCTAACCCGGTGGCGGTTTACGACTACTTTGCCCGGATCATGGACCGATTCCCCAATCCTGACCTGCATGTCGCTCATTTTCACGTCACTCGAGGTTGGGGTCTGACCAACGTCTACGCCGCGATGCAGGCGGGTATTACGCGAATTGAAGCCACCTTTGGCGGCATTGGCGGCCAGCCGGCCAATTTTGTCGACGGTCGGCCGGTCAAGGGTACGGGTAAATACTACTACACCAACCCGGATGCTGTTGGGCTGGTAACTATGGAAGACCTGCTAGTGATGTTAAACGGCATGGGGGTAGAGCACGGAATTGACATGGATCTGGCGTTTGAATACGGCCACATGGTGGAAAAAATTTGCAAACGGACTTTGCGGTCTTCCGCCCTCCATTTTGGCGATCTGCCGAAGTATGGGGAAATCAAGACAACTCGAGATTACTCTGTAGAAGAATGGAGAGCCAAGTATCCGCAACCGGTGTATCCGGTCCCTGGGGTACCGGAGGAGATATGGCGGTAAGGCGGGCAGGAAACAATAGGTTTATGGGTGAGTGAACTCGTCCAGCTTCGCTGAACATCAGGGCTTCAGGTGTAAACCCTACTCTGCCTGAAGTTTGAACAAGTTAACCCCCATTCATAGAAGCAGGGGGCTTTTCAGCTTAGATAAACTTATAGGCGAATACAGCAGCCTTGTTTTTGGAATTATAGAGAGCCAGGAGAGGCTCTCTTTTTTATCGTTTGTGGTATTTTTAACATTAGTTTGTGCCCTGCGGGAATGGGCGGTTAACAAGAAAATAAGACCTTACTTCGACTGTCGTTGCTATGAATATAACCATTTATTCGTTTATCGTGGTGCAGGTAACGCGTGATTATTCTGAGCGAAGCGAAGAATCCTTCTCGCTGAGAAGCAAGATCCTTTGCTCACGTTCAGGATGACATATGTCCGCTATTTTCATAGGTGGTTGTGTCCTTGGACCATGGGCGGTTAGGCGGTCAGTAAGGCAGGACCACCGGAATACCTAAGTGCTGCCCGATGTCCGAATAGTGTTGGCCGCGCAGGTCCCGCCCATTGCTGTCAAAGGCAATCGGCGGAACAATGATTAAATCACCTTGCCGACCGGCCAGACCCTGAATGAAATCTTCCACCATGAGCAATCCCGCACAACGGATATTCCCGCCAAAGAAACGATTCTAAATCTCCATTACCTGTGTTTTCTCAACCCTTATTTGAACGGTAAAGGCAGCGGCCATAACCGGATAAGCTAGGGTAGAAGTAGCGATAATAGGCTTTTGAGCCTGATGATGTTTAATGAGGTCAAGTATCTCTTGAATAACTAAGGGATGAAGATCATACTGCTGTAAAGCAGGGTTTGGGTGTAAAATGGAGAAAATAATGGAAAAGATGCATTGAGTAAAATAATAGGCCAATTAGTACCTGGTGGCAAAAAGAGGTTGGGAAAGCCTATGATGATTTTTCAAGTCGGATCTTAAGTAGCCTGTATCCTTTCCAAAGTGCAGATTTAGAAAAACAGTTTTACGAGATGTTTGACGGGGCCGAGGTTTTACCCCTGGATTTGCTGGAGGATTATCGGATAGCTATGGAGGATGAGCCCTTAGAAGCGGCGGAATTAATGGTTCCGGTTACCCGGGGACAGTTCTGGCAGCTTAAAAAGGATATGATCCCGCAGAAGGAACCGGGATTGTATGTTGTACGAAGGCCGTACAGTAAAGAATATGGACTTGTTTTGAAGCGGGAGATTCTTAATGAGGGTGTTTGACGTTACACTTCTTTTTCGAACAGGGAAGTCAATAGGTTTCCCTTAGATGAATTTAGGGGCAACGTGATAATGACTTTTTAGATTAGAGGGATAATATCAGTGTATCTGAGTGAAAATGATATCAATTTAATCAAACAGTTCATGTTGGAAAAACTATCTCCCTTTCTTATTATTATCTTTGGCACTGCCGGTCGTGACGAGATGCGCCCGGACAGTGATATTGACATCGCTTATTTAAGTGACCAACATTTTGCTCCTTATGAGCTTTTTCTGCTCAGTCAGGAGTTAGCCAGGAAACTAAACCGAGAGGTCGATCTGATTGATCTGGCGACTGTCTCCACAGTCTTCCAAGCTCAAATTGTTGGGACAGGTAGAGTTATTTACTGTCGGAATGAGTACCAGCGCATGATCTTTAACCTGACGGTACTAAAAAAATATGCCAGATTAAATGAGGAACGCCGGCCTATTATCGAGAAGATAAAAGAAAGAGGAAGCGTCTATGCAAAATGATGTAATCTTGAACAAGATTCAGGTTATTGAGCGTTGCATCAAGCGGATCAGGGAAGAGTATGCGGGTGACCCGCGCAATCTAGCTAATCTAACCAAGCAGGATTCCATGGTGCTTAACATTCAACGGGCTTGTGAAGCCTGTATTGACCTGGCTATGCACCTTGTGTCTGAAAAAGGGTTGGGGATCCCTCAGAGCAGCCGTGAAGTTTTCGACATCCTCCAAAAAAATGGACTTATCGATGAAGCACTTGCTGTTATTCTTATGGCTATGGTTGGTTTTCGAAATATCGCAGTTCATGATTATCAAAAGCTTAACCTGAAGATTGTGCAAAGTATTATCGAAAGACACCTGGATGACCTAATAAGATTCACTGAGAGAATCCTAAAAATATAAAGATCCAATAATCAAAAGTAAATAAACCTCAGAAAACATTCCCTACTCCCGAAACAGTCGGAAGCAAGAGGTCCATCCCTCTTGCTTCCGTTTCACGTTAACAGCTTAATTAAACTACCGGCAGGAACCAAAGCCCCCAAAGCCCCCAAAGCAACATTGAATTACTAGCAGTATGGCTACACAATAAGTGAGGTTACAGAAGTTAAAGCCTCCAAATCCGAATCCAGATACCTCTGACATTGTAAATTCCTCCTTCAATTATTAATTTAACTGCCTATCTGTCAACAGTATATTCTTTAACAAACCTTATGGTTACACTGAACTTGGCTTGCGATATGCGAATAGCCAGTACTGATACAAAGATGACAATGTCTTTTATTAAGATTGGTATTCACCCTGGTATGGGTACTTCATATTTATGATTCCACTGCGAAAACCCCATGGAGTAACAAAATAGTTCCAAAATTAGCAGGAAAACAACAATAAATGTTGAAATACAATATAAGCATCAAATATATATAGGCATATCCAACTACTATATTTTGTTCCAGGAGGATCCGAATGTTATATGGAGAGGTAACTACAGGCTTTCCGAAGATGGTGTTATCTGAAGAATACCACAGATAACTGCCGCTTGTATCTTTAAGGGTTCTGAGAAGCATGGCTGTATTATCGTGCATAATAAACACAGCGTTATTGCGATATTCATCTTTTAATGAAAAATACAGAGAGATAATCTCGTCAAAAGAGATGGTAGCACTATCTGCTGTAGTTACATCTGCATCTGCCGTAAGGATACCTGTTGGCTGTGTTGTGCCATTTCCATTAAGCAATGCATTTTCCTCAGCCTTGCCAAAACGCTTCGTAAAATCACCCATCAGATATTTTTTAAGATTAAAGTTCATATCGGTGACAAATGAGCGGTTTAGCTTGACAAGAGATGCCAGCTTGTATGATTTCACCTGAAACTGTGTAAATGTATCGGTACTTTCGGGGATTGGATCTCCATCTTCAACCCAATCTGCTATACCCGTTGAGGATACCGCTTGAATTTACCTTCTGCAGAAGATAGATTGATAACAGTAGCAAATCTGCGGAATATATTCTCTTTTGCCAAAGCAGTGTTAAAGCCTTCTCTGAACTCATCTGGTGCGACATAGGCTCCTGCATTATCAAAGCCCTCGCTTAGATTTTGATTATTTTCTTCTTTTCCTTTCATAACATTCCAAAACGCTCTATTATAAGTTGTTGATGTTGCCATAATCGTTTACCTCCTAAATTAAAATTGATTATGGGGTATATACCCCGTTTGAAACCGCATTTTTTTACGCGTTGCCCCACGCCCGTTGTCCAGATGAAAAGGTGTGGAGATTTAACCTCCCCTAGGGGGTAGGTATCAACACATAGGGTTGTTTCAGTGTTTTTTGTGGTTTTAAGCTTTGTAGCAAGATGTAGCAGGTAAAAACTAAACTCTCTATACGAGAGCGATTTTTTATATAACCTGTTTTTCTTGCTACAAGCTGCTACACTGTGTTTAAATAAGAAAAAATTCTTCTTCGGTCAGTTTATATCCGATAAGCATTGTGGTCATTCCACCACCAGAACGTGGTCGTTTCCGTTCTACACGGGCAATAGCTGTTAATGCTTGTTTGAAGTTTCTTGCATTCTCTGAATAACATCCATTGGCACTGCACCAACGCTGATACCGGGCATACACTTCGGATGTCCGCACCTCACTGTTAGGACTTTCCTCCAAGGCATCCTCGAAAAATAATGCTATTTTGTCGCTGTCACGCTTATAAGCCTCCGTTGCTGTCTTAACGGAATCAGGTAAAGTCAAGCCTTCTTTCTTTAACAACTGATAGCCTTCAATTAGCCAGTTGAGGATAGCACTCTGATTCTTCGCTTTGGCGAATTCACGTTTTAAGTTTTTATCCTGCTCGCTTTCATCAAAGTGTCGTTCAAAAGGGATAATCACCACTCTGCCACTGGAAAATAGCGTCATATCCGTAATAACGGGCAGATAATTGGTGTTGATATACAGCTTAAACTTTGGCGAAAAGTCAAAAGAATTCTCATGTAGAAACCTTGCGTTGATGGTGTCACCACCCGTCATGCTTTTTACCTGTGCAACATTTAGGACAAGTCCTCTGCTAGGTTCTGATATATTCACAAAGCGTACTCCTGCAAGCCGGGCAATATCTTCACTTGGACTTGAACTGTTATTGTTCTTTTTCAGACTGATAGTCTCCGGCCTTGCGGTACAGCCATAACTGCCTAATACCTTAAGAATGCTCTCACATAGCGTACCTTTACCGTTTCGAGTTGTAGCACCATAGAGAACAAACAGGCATTCATACCGAGTGTCTCCGCTGATACTGTAGCCAAAGGCTTTTTGGAGGAATTTTGCCTTTTCCTCATCCCCGCTCATAATCTCATGAATAAATCTATCCCATCGCTCGCTTTTTGCTTCCGGGTCATATTTAACACCAGATATCTTTGTAAGTCTGTCCTCGCTGTTGTGGGAACGAAAATCCATGGATATTAAAAACAAGGTGCCATTGGCACAGTTGAGCACAAGCAGGTCTTGGTCAAATTCAGCCATTGATATGGGATATACGCTCTGTGCATCCCTAAGCACCGTTTCCCTGTATCTTCTTGACTGCCACTTTCGGCAATAGTCAATGTATGCCTTTCTTTGATGTTCATCCTGAATAGTCAAAGCATAGGTTAGCAGTTGGTTAGCCAATGATTTACACATTTCCATCACTTTGAGGTTACCGACATCGGGAATCCAAATGCCATTCTCATAGCAAAACCACATCTTCCTTTCGGGAACAAAGCGAGCAAAAGATTTATGATAATCAGCAAACAGCCTGCTTGCCCCAATATCCGTCCAAGGGTAGCGACCGTTACTCTCAGGCTTAAAGTCAGCAAGGGAACATTCTCCAAAATCTTCTACAGCTGATGAACACTTACCACCTGGTTTGTATATTTCAGTAGCATTTGCGATAGCTTTTTCTATGGTTATCATTCCATAAGTACTGCCAGACTGCGGTCTATTCCATTTATCTCGCATTAGGGCCGCTCTGCCGGAAAAGTCTGACTCGGAAGGTCATGCAAAGTATTTTCCTCTCACCTTATAGCCTTGGTAGAACACATTAGTTGAGGATTTTCTAAAAATATTTTTTTTCCTCATCAATAAGCGAAGAATTCTATTGATTCGAACCCCTAAAATAAAAAAACAGCCTGTCTTTTTTCTAAGGTAAAGACAGCTGTAATGTTTATGCTTTTGCTCAAATTTGAGCGAAAGTGGTATTAAATTTAAGAAGGCTTAATGTTATAACTTTGCCTTTGGTTTTACAAATAGACTTACAGACTTTTTTGTCTAAAAGTATTTATTTAAATAAAAATCAAAAATAAAGGCATACACAACTATCATCATCTTTGTTAATATTGTAAAATTACTTCACAAACACAGAATTATCATGTTATGTTTGAAGAAAATGTGCTATAATGGAAAAAACATATATAAAGAGGTGACCAAAGTGTCCGTTAGCTATAAAAAGCTTTGGAAATTGTTGATAGACCGCGATATGAAGAAGAAAGATTTACAAGCTGCTGCGGGTATAAGTCCATCGTCAATTTCAAAGCTTTCTAAAAACGAATATGTCAGTATGGACGTTCTTGTAAAGGTTTGTACGGCGCTTGGCGTTGATTTTAAAGATATCATGGAATTAGTGCCGAATATGGTTGAAGAAAGGGAGTAGAGTTATGGAAAACAACAGAAAAGAACAGGAACGGGCGGAATTACACCGCACGATATGGAATATGGCAAATGATCTAAGAGGCAGTGTAGATGGATGGGATTTTAAGCAATATGTTCTAGGTATGCTGTTTTACCGCTACATATCGGAAAATATTACCGCCTATATTAACGCCGGAGAATGGGAAGCTGGCAATAGGGAATTTGATTATGTCAAGCTATCCGACGAAGAAGCAGGACAGGCACGAGAGGATTTAGTTAAGACAAAAGGCTTCTTTATTTTACCCAGCGAGCTTTTTGAAAATGTCCGAGCTCGTGCAAAGGACGATGAAAACTTAAATGAAACATTAGAGCAGGTTTTCAGTAATATAGAAGCATCTGCGCAAGGAACAGAGAGTGAAGATAATTTCAAAGGTCTGTTTGACGATCTCGATGTTAACAGTAATAAGCTAGGAAACACTGTAGTAAAGCGTAATGAAAAGCTGGTTAAGCTATTGAATTCTGTCGGAGAAATGAAGCTGGGAGATTACAAAGACAATAACATAGATGCATTTGGTGATGCTTATGAATTCTTAATGGGTATGTATGCTTCCAATGCCGGAAAAAGTGGTGGTGAATACTATACGCCACAGGAGGTTTCTGAACTCCTTACCCACCTAACATTAGTAGGAAAAACTGAAGTCAATAAGGTATATGACCCCGCTTGTGGTTCTGGCTCTTTACTGCTAAAATTTGCAAAAATCTTAGGAAAAGAAAATGTACGTCTAGGTTTCTTCGGTCAAGAAATCAACATTACAACCTACAACCTGTGCCGAATCAATATGTTCCTGCACGACATTGATTATGACAAATTTGATATTGCCCTTGGAGACACGCTAACAGATCCGCAACATTGGGATGATGAGCCTTTTGAAGCCATTGTATCAAATCCACCTTACTCTATTAAATGGAAGGGGGCCAGCGATCCGATTTTGATTAACGATCCCCGTTTTTCTCCAGCTGGGGTACTGGCTCCTAAATCTAAGGCAGACCTTGCTTTTATTATGCATAGTCTTTCTTGGCTTGCGACAAACGGAACAGCGGCTATCGTTTGTTTCCCCGGCGTAATGTACCGTGGCGGTGCTGAAAAGAAAATCAGGCAGTACCTGATTGACAATAACTATATCGACTGTATCATTCAGTTGCCGGATAACCTGTTTTATGGCACCAGCATTGCTACCTGCATTATGGTGCTGAAGAAGTCCAAATCAGAAAATAGCACCTTATTTATCGATGCATCAAAGGAATTTGTCAAAGTTACGAATAACAACAAACTTACACAAGAAAATATTGAGACCGTTCTTAACGCATTCAAAGATAGAAAAGATATTGAGCACTTTGCCAGGCTTGTGCCAAACAGTGAAATTACTGAAGAGGATTACAACCTTTCTGTTTCTACCTATGTGGAACAGGAGGATACCAGAGAAAAGATTGATATTGTTGCCCTTAATGCTGAGATAGAAAAGATTGTGGCGAGAGAGCAGGTTTTGAGGGAAGAAATAGATAAGATTATAGCGGAAATTGAGGTGGGCAAATGAGTAAAGAACTTCAATTTTTAATATACAACACTCCTGAAGAAAATGTATCGGTTAATGCGGTTATTAAAGACGAATCCATTTGGCTAACCCAAAAAGCAATGGCAGAATTGTTTGATTGTACAACAGACAATATATCTTTACACCTAAAAAATATATACGCAGATGGTGAGCTTAATGAAAGTTCAACTACCGAGGAATTCTCGGTAGTTCAACAGGAAGGCAAAAGAAGAGTGAAAAGAAAAACAAAGTTCTATAATCTTGATGTCATTATTTCAGTTGGTTATCGTGTTAATTCACGCAAAGCAACACGTTTTAGAATTTGGGCAACTGGTGTATTAAAAGAGTATATGATAAAAGGCTTTGCTATGGATGATGAAAGATTGAAGCAGGGTAAAACTGCTTTTGGCAAAGACTATTTTCGTGAACTTCTCGAACGTGTTCGCTCAATCAGGGCGAGCGAAAGGCGCATTTGGCAGCAAATCACCGATATATTTGCTGAGTGCAGTATAGATTATGACAAGGATGCACAGGTCACACGTGATTTTTATGCCATGGTGCAAAATAAATTTCATTATGCTATCACTGGGCAAACAGCGGCAGAGATTATCTATTCAAAATCCGATCGCAATAAAGAAAATATGGGTCTTACAACATGGAAAAATGCACCGGACGGGCGAATATTAAAATCCGATGTTACAGTTGCAAAAAACTATCTTGAGGAAAAACAAATAAAGCAATTGGAAAGGACGATTTCCGGTTATTTTGATTATATAGAAGATTTGATTGAACGGGGAAATGTCTTCACGATGGAAGAGTTTTCCGAAAGCATTAACGAGTTTCTCTCCTTCAGAAAATATAAGATTTTAAAAGATAAGGGAAGCATTTCAAAAAAACAGGCTGATGCAAAGGCAGAAGAAGAATATACTCACTTTAATAAGACACAAAAAATTATTTCTGATTTTGACCGCCAGGTAAAAAAGCTGATAGCTAAAGGTGGTGATGGCAATGAGTAGATTAAATCAGTTGATTGCTGAGCTTTGTCCTGATGGGGTGAAATATGCAAAGTTAAGCGAAATTTCGCCACCAAAAAGGGGGGTGAGAGTAGTAAAAAGCCAACTCATGTCAGAGGGCGAATACCCTGTATATCAAAACAGTATGACGCCGTTGGGATATTATAAGAAAAGCAATTGCTCCGCATACACGGTTTTCATTATCAGTGCAGGTGCGGCAGGCGAAGTTGATTACAGCACAAGGGATTTTTGGGCAGCAGACGATTGCTTCTACTTTATATGCCCTGAGCAATTGCTTAGCCGATTTCTTTACTATGCGTTAATGTGTCAGCGGGAGTATTTGATTTCTAGAGTTCGTAGGCAAGTGTTCCGCGATTAGCACGGTCGGTTATTGAGAACGTAAAAATTCCCGTTCCCCCTCTAGCTGTTCAGCAGGAAATTGTCCGTATTCTGGACAATTTCACAGAGCTTACAGCAGAGCTTACAGCAGAGCTTACAGCAGAGCTTACAGCAAGAAGAAAGCAGTATGAGTATTATAGGTATTTACTGCTTACGTTTGGTAATAACCCCGATATCAAGTGGATGACATTGGGGGAAATTGGACCTGTTTGTATGTGTAAGCGTATTATGAAAGCAGAAACAAGTCCAGTTGGTGATGTTCCATTCTTTAAAATTGGGACATTTGGAAAAGAACCAGATGCTTTTATTTCACAGGAAAAATATGATGAATACCGAAAAGCATTTTCTTTCCCTAAAAAAGGCGATATTCTTATATCTGCTGCTGGAACAATCGGAAGAACAGTAATTTATGATGGAAAACCAGCTTATTACCAAGATTCTAATATTGTGTGGATTGATAATGATGAGAGTAAAGTGTTAAATAAATATCTATATTATTGCTATGCGATGAAGCCTTGGTCAATATCTACTGGGGGAACTATTGCAAGGCTATATAATGACAATATTTCAAAGGCTAAAATTCCTGTCCCACCCTTAGAAGAACAAGAGCGCATTGTCGCCATCCTAGACCACTTTGACGCTCTCTGTAACGACTTAACCAGCGGCATTCCTGCTGAAATTGAAGCACGGCAAAAGCAATATGAATATTACAGGGATAAACTGTTATCTTTCAAGGAGGTGACGGCATGAGTATATACAACATCGTTGCTAGTACTGACGAAGCAACGGTTGTTGCTGAATATGCAGCTGAATATAATGTCCGTCCTGAAAAGTATCAGAGTGAGGCAGAACTTGAGCGGGAGTTTATTAGGCAACTGACTTCCCAAGGATATGAATATATTTCAGTGCACAATGAAGCTGCATTGATAGAAAATCTCCGAAAGCAACTTGAACTGCTTAATGACTTCACCTTTACTGATAGTGAATGGGATAGATTCTTCACAGAATGTATTGCCAATACCAACGAGGGAATTGTTGAAAAGACCAGAAAAATTCAGGATGACCATATCCAGATTCTGAAACGCGAAGATGGAACAACAAAGAATATATACCTTTTGGATAAGAAGAATGTCCATAACAATCGCTTGCAGGTTATTAATCAATACGAAGAAGCAGGCGGCAAGCATGAAACCCGATATGATGTGACAATCCTTGCAAATGGGCTTCCCCTTGTCCATGTGGAGTTAAAGCGGCGTGGTGTTGCTATCCGTGAAGCCTTCAATCAGATAAAAAGATACCAGCGTGACAGCTTTTGGGCGTCTTCTGGTCTATTTGAGTATGTACAAATATTCGTAATCTCAAATGGCACCCACACAAAGTATTATAGCAACACCACAAGAAATGCTCATATCAAGGAGCAAAGCAGCAGTGAACGTCGAAGAAGTAAAAAAACAAGCAACAGCTTTGAGTTTACCAGCTTTTGGGCAGATGCAAACAACAAAATCATTCCTGACCTTGTGGACTTTACTAAAACATTTTTTGCCAGGCATACCCTCTTAAATATTCTAACAAAATATTGTATTTTTACATCTGAAGATCTGCTCCTTGTAATGCGTCCTTATCAAATCGCTGCTGCGGAACGTATCTTATCACGTATTGTAGTATCAACCAACTACAAGAAGATGGGCACAACTGCAGCCGGAGGATATATCTGGCATACAACAGGCTCTGGTAAGACATTGACCAGTTTTAAGACAGCCCAATTAGCTTCTGCCTTGCCTTACATAGATAAGGTACTGTTCGTTGTTGACCGTAAAGACTTAGACTCTGGATTATCAGACCATGAAGGAATATGATCGTTTTGAAAAGGGAGCTGCTAATGGTAATACGTCCACAAGAGTTCTTCAAAGACAATTGGAAGACAGGGACGAAAAAGGAAATCCTCATGAATACAAAATCATTGTAACCACTATTCAGAAGTTGGATATATTTATCCGTAAAAACAAACAGCATGATATTTATAAGAAACACGTGGTGCTGATTTTCGATGAGTGTCACCGTTCCCAATTTGGAGAAATGCATCAAGCCATTACCAAGAGTTTTAAAAACTACCATATCTTCGGCTTTACGGGAACTCCGATTTTTGCCGCCAATGCCAGTTCCAGCGGCAACCCACTGCTTCGTACAACCGAGCAGGCTTTTGGAGAAAGGCTGCATACTTATACCATTGTAGATGCCATCAATGATGGGAATGTTCTGCCTTTTAGAATAGATTTCATCAATACGATTAAAATGACGGACAATATTAATGATAAAAAGGTTCGTAGCATAGACCGAGAAAAAGCCCTAGCTGACCCTCAGCGAATCAGTGAAATTGTTTCTTACGTTCTTGAACATTTTGATCAGAAGACGAAGCGTAATAGTTATTACACCTTCTCTGCGAAATGGGAAGAAGCAGATAAGCACAACCCTAAAAAGATGATGGAAAAGCGTGAAACAAGGCGAGTTGCCGGTTTCAACTCCATATTTGCTGCTGCCTCCATCCCAATGGCAATCAGATACTATAATGAGTTTAAGAAGCAGATAGCGGAAAAGAACCGTAACCTTACCATTGCAACTATTTTCAGTTTTAGTGCAAATGAGGAGGAGCCAGATGGACTGTTGCCTGAAGAGGATTTTAATATGGAAAACCTTGACCAAAGCTCCAGGGATTTTCTTGAGGCGGCTATCCGAGATTACAATTCCACATTTAGCACAAATTACGATACTTCCTCGGACAAGTTCCAGAATTATTATAAAGACCTCTCTCTTCGTGTAAAGAATCGGGAGATTGATATATTGATTGTTGTCAATATGTTCCTTACAGGCTTTGATGCAACAACCCTGAATACACTATGGGTAGACAAAAATCTGCGGCAGCATGGACTGATTCAGGCTTTTTCAAGAACTAACCGCATCTTAAACAGCGTTAAGACCTATGGTAATATCGTTTGTTTCCGAGATTTGAAAGAAGAGACAGACAAAGCTATTGCGCTATTCGGTAATAAGGATGCTGGCGGTATTGTACTGCTAAAAACATACGAAGAATATTATAAGGGATATGATGAAAAAGGTGAACACAAGCCGGGCTATGCTGAACTGATTGCAACCCTTACAACACAGTATCCCCTGGGACAACCTATTCTTGGAGAAGAAGCAGAAAAAGACTTTATCCGGTTATATGGAGCAATACTTCGACTCAGAAATATTCTTACTTCTTTCGATGACTTTGAAGGAAATGAGATTTTATCTGAAAGGGATTTTCAGGACTATCAGAGCATTTATATTGACCTATATCAGAAGTTCCGCCCAAAGGACGACAGAGACAAAGAAACTATCAATGATGACATAGTTTTTGAGATTGAACTGGTCAAACAGATAGAGGTAAATATTGACTATATCCTTATGCTTGTAGCTAAATATCAACAATCCAACTGCAAGGATAAAACCATTCTTACGACCATTGATAAGGCTATCAATTCGAGTATTGAACTTCGAAGCAAGAAAGAGCTTATCGAGCGTTTTATAGAGCAAGTCAATGTATCGACCAAAGTGGATGAGGATTGGCGTAAATTCCTCCATGAGCGTAAGGAAGCGGATATTACAGCAATTATAGAAGAAGAAAAATTAAAGCCTGAAGAAACCCGCCGTTTCATCGACAATGCTTTCCGAGACGGAATGCTTAAAACGACCGGTACAGCTATTGATAAAATCATGCCACCTGTATCCCGCTTTGGCGGAGGCAGAGCTGCGAAAAAGCAAGGAATTATTGAAAAACTGATGTTATTCTTTGAGAAGTATTTAGGGTTGGTGTAGCAAATTGCATTACGATCATTAATAATAATTAGCATTATAGTTGCTATGCTAACTAACAATGTATGATTCCACTGCGAAAACCCCATGAAGTAACAAAATAGTTCCAAAATTAGCAGGAAAACAACAATAAATGTTGAAATACAATATAAGTATCAAATATATATAGGCATATCCAACTACAATATTTTGTTCCAGGAGGATCCGAAGGTTTCGGGAAAACAAAAGCCACCTACAACAAGAACTATTTAATAGTTACTCATGGATGAATCCAAAGATCCAAGCTAGTTTGCAAGGAACTTGGGCACCCCTTTTCTATGAGCATGTATTTTGTAAAATCGACGAAACTCCTTTTGCTTGCTTGTACTGCCTGGACAATGGACGTCCCAATTTCCCCGTGAATATTTTACTTTCCTTAGAATTCATAAAACACATGAAAAATTACACAGATGAAGACCTTCTAGAACAATTCCGTTTTAACTATCATGAAAGATGCCTGTCCGGTAAAGTTCCAGAAAAAAAGCACCTCGTTACGAGTTAACCAAAGTGACATATTTTTGGCCGAAGCTCGTGAACGAAAAGAAGATAAAAAAGCCAGAAAAGAAGCTACTAGTAAACGAGCAGCCATTGAAGGAACCAATTCCTCGCTAAAATGTTCTCAAGGAGCAGGAAAACTCAAAGTGCGGGGTATAGTCAAAGCAACATTGGTTACGGGAATGAAAATTATTGGTCACAACTTCAAACAAATCGTCCAGGTCTGAAAGAGCTGTCACAGTGGCTTTGTAAAAACGACTGTAAGGATGTTTGTATGGAATCTACCGGGAAGTACTGGATTCCCGTATTTAATGTACTTGAAGATTCCTGTAACATCGTCCTAGCCCATCCTAAATACGTCAAAGCTATCCGTGGTAAGAAGACTGACAAAAAAGACGCTAAATGGATTGCCGACCTATTCAAGCACGACCTTATAACCGGAAGCTTTATGCCCCCTCTTGCAATCAGGCAGCTTCGTGACCTTATGCGCTACCGCTTTAAACTCACTAACTTTATATCAAGCGAGAAAAACCGTCTGCAAAATTCCTTAACCGTATCCAATATTCAGCTTGGAAATGTTGTATCTGATACCTTTGGAAAAAGTTCTATGAACATCATTAACAAGCTTTTGGAGAATCCTTTAGATAACAATTTCGACATAGAACCACTTATTCACGCCTCTATGAAGGACAAACTTCCGGAATTGGAACTCGCCATTGACGGTTTTATTACGCCTGAACAAGCTGGAAAACTTAAGGTAATCAAGCAGCACTTACAAAGACCTTGAGTCACGAAAGGCTGATCTGGAACGAATTATCCTTTCTCTTTCCGAGCCCTACTCAGAAGAAATCAATCTGATCTTAACTGTTCCGTCCTTTAAGAACATCTTTTCAGCCATCACAGTGATCTCTGAAATCGGTGCTAATATGGACGTGTTCCCGACAGCTAAGCATCTTTGCTCCTGGGCAGGGCTTACACCCACGAATAACGAAAGTGCCGGAAAGAAAAAGTCAGGAAGGATTTCAAGAGCTGGCTGTTATATTAAGCCGCTTCTGGTACAGTGTGCAACCGCTGTAGTTAAAAGCGAGAAGCATCCTGAAATCCGCAACCGCTATTTGAGACTTAAGCAGCGTCGTGGTCATAAAAAAGCGATCATTGCAATTGCTAGAATGCTTCTTACTGCTATCTACAACATCCTGAAAAAGAAAGAATCGTATAATGCTGAGCTATATAGAAAGTCGGATGTTCTTCCAGTAAACCGTGAAATCACGGTAGAACAAGCGATTATTTTGGCTAGAACCCAAGGTTACCGTATTCGCGCAGCATCTTAATTGCTTGCTGATTCAGGTCTCTTTTAGCCATCAACCAATGGCTTGCTTTGCTGTACCCACTTTACTTTGTTGGTACCTCAATTAATTATTTCAGACTTATTACCTCGCTTGATAGGGACAGCGAAAGCCTTTGAAATGTGTCTTACAGGTGATCCAATTGATATCCAGGAAGCCCTTCGAATTGGATTAGTCAATCATGTGGTTGAACCGGAGAGACTTATGGAGTTCTCTTTGGATCTAGCTGGCCGGATTGCTAAAAATCCGGTAGTACCCGCCCGGTTCCTCAACAAGTCTATTTATCGTGGATTGCATACAGATCTAGAAAGTGCCCTGGACTATGAATCATCCGCCCAGGTTATCTGTTCGTTTACAGAAGATATGAAGGAGGGTTTAGCCGCGGCCCGGGAAAAAAGAATTCCAGTTTTTAAAGGCTATTAGGAAGGTCCTGTTTTTAAAAGAAAATAAGAAGTCAACCCTGGCCTATGTTAATTTAAAATATTAAAAGAAGAAAGTCCCTCTGATGCAGGGACTTTCCTAAAATAATAGTTGTTTTGGTTAAAGACCTGTGATCTAGCCCTTTGGTGAGATAGTCGCAATGGCTCAATCTTATGGCTGAAAGCTAATTAACTGCAAGTTTTAGCGTTTTGCCCTGGCACATCAGCAAGGGTTGTAGGTTCTGTTCGGCAACGTCTGCTGCTACCACTTCGCCAACAAAAAGAGTATGATCCCCAACCAAGTGCCGATCAACTACCTTACATTCGAGGTTGGCCAGGCAATCCGCAAGGCGGGGAACCCCAATTACTGAAGCCGGAACAGTTTTTAGTCTTAGATGAGCTATTTTATCTATATCACGTCCAGAGCGGAAACCGCAAAAGGATGAGATGTCCTTTTGCTCCGAGGTAAGAATGCTAAGCATAAACTCGCCGGAGTGAACAATCATGTCATGGGTATAGCGGGTTGGTGAAATTGAGGCAACTACTAGGAGTGGATCGACAGATACCTGGGTCACCCAGGCAATGGTCATAACATTATGTTTTCCTCTGTGTTTAGCACCGATTAGACAAATCGGCCAAACTAGGCGGTGTATCGCCGCAACTGTTGATTCTTTTCTCATATTAACTCACCCCCCATATAATATTTGCGAAAAAGTATTCGTTATTCGTCTCAAGATTCCTCCTGCCGTTGAGATTAATTTCATAAAATTAGAGCACTTTTGTTGTCGAATTTCTGCAAAATGATGTTGACACAGGATTAATGCCTGTGCTACAATAGCAACTGTCGCGAGCGGGAACCAGGAAAGAATAACCTGAATTACCGACAGCGATCACGTGTAAAAACGAAGTAAAAACTGGCAACAAAAGGTTGTTGACAGTAGGAGTAGCCCCCTGATAAAATAAAATTCCGCCAAGGGCAAAAAGCAAAAGCGAACGCCTGAAGCGAAAGACTGATCCCTGAAAACTGAACAGTTGTCAAAATGTGCGAAGCCTGATGCAAAAGTCAAGGACCTCGATCAACGAGAGTTTCAAGACAAAGCAAGGCTAGCGACAAGCTAGCGAGAAAGAAAATAAGAGCAAGATAAGCTCTTCGATATTTTAACGGAGAGTTTGATCCTGGCTCAGGACGAACGCTGGCGGCGTGCTTAACACATGCAAGTCGAACGGAGCTTGGTGGTGGGTCATTAGTGGTTAGTGGTTGGGAATTTGTTGGTTAGTTATTAGTGATTAGTGGTTGGGATAAAAACCAGCGACTAACGACTAAAAACCAACGACTAAAAACCAACGACCAATTACTAATGACTCACTACCAAGGTTAGTGGCGGACGGGTGAGTAACGCGTGGGTAACCAACCCATAACACCGGGACAACCCTGGGAAACTGGGGCTAATACCGGATACCTTCATTGGCAGGCATCTGCTAAAGAAGAAAGGTGGCCTCTTGAAAAAGCTGCCGATTATGGACGGACCCGCGTCTGATTAGCTAGTTGGTAGGGTAACGGCCTACCAAGGCGACGATCAGTAGCCGGCCTGAGAGGGTGGCCGGCCACACTGGGACTGAGACACGGCCCAGACTCCTACGGGAGGCAGCAGTGGGGAATATTGCGCAATGGGCGAAAGCCTGACGCAGCAACGCCGCGTGAGTGACGAAGGCCTTCGGGTTGTAAAGCTCTGTCTTCCGGGACGAAGGCTTTAGGGTTAATAGCCCCAGAGATGACGGTACCGGAAGAGGAAGCCCCGGCTAACTACGTGCCAGCAGCCGCGGTAAAACGTAGGGGGCGAGCGTTGTCCGGAATTACTGGGCGTAAAGCGCGTGTAGGCGGAAACTTAAGTCAGGTGTGAAAACTCGGGGCTCAACCCCGAGCCGGCATCTGAAACTGGGTTTCTTGAGGATGGGAGAGGAAAGTGGAATTCCTAGTGTAGCGGTGAAATGCGTAGATATTAGGAGGAACACCAGTGGCGAAGGCGGCTTTCTGGACCATACCTGACGCTGAGACGCGAAAGCGTGGGGAGCAAACAGGATTAGATACCCTGGTAGTCCACGCCGTAAACGATGGGTACTAGGTGTAGGAGGTATCGACCCCTTCTGTGCCGCAGCTAACGCATTAAGTACCCCGCCTGGGGAGTACGGCCGCAAGGTTGAAACTCAAAGGAATTGACGGGGGCCCGCACAAGCGGTGGAGCATGTGGTTTAATTCGACGCAACGCGAAGAACCTTACCAGGGCTTGACATCCTTCGAATCTTTAAGAAATTGGAGAGTGCCCCTTCTGGGGAGCGAAGAGACAGGTGGTGCATGGTTGTCGTCAGCTCGTGTCGTGAGATGTTGGGTTAAGTCCCGCAACGAGCGCAACCCCTACGGTTAGTTGCTAACGTAAAGGCGAGCACTCTAACAGAACTGCCGGTGACAAACCGGAGGAAGGTGGGGACGACGTCAAATCATCATGCCCTTTATGTCCTGGGCTACACACGTGCTACAATGGCCGGTACAAAGGGCGGCAAAACCGCGAGGTAGAGCGAATCCCAAAAAGCCGGTCTCAGTTCGGATTGCAGGCTGCAACTCGCCTGCATGAAGTCGGAATCGCTAGTAATCGCAGGTCAGCATACTGCGGTGAATACGTTCCCGGGCCTTGTACACACCGCCCGTCACACCACGAAAGCTGGCAACACCCGAAGTCGGTGAGCTAACCGCAAGGAGGCAGCCGCCGAAGGTGGGGTTGGTGATTGGGGTGAAGTCGTAACAAGGTAGCCGTATCGGAAGGTGCGGCTGGATCACCTCCTTTCTAAGGAGTAACATCCGCAAGGATGCGAAACTAGGTCGGTCATCAGACTTCGCAACAACTGTTTAGTTTTGAGGGACCAGTAAACTGGAAACTCAAAGAAGGGTGAACTTGTTCAGCTTTGCTGAACATTGAGGCTTCAGCTAGAGACTCTACTCACCTGAAGTTTAAACAAGATAACCCTTTGATCCAGATAAAAAGCCAAGGCTTCTAACCAAAGAAGCCGCGGTAAAAAGACTTCCCATAAATTTGGCCAAACCCAAAAGAACCAGGCCAAACCAGATGGAAGTCAAACTCGACTAACTAAGCGCAAACCGAAAGCTAGTCGAAACTGAACCCTGAAAACTGCACAGCGAATATAAAAAAAGTTCTGTCAAGCGCAAGCCAAAGGATAAACCGAAACAAACCTTAAGGTAGAAAGACTAAGGTCAAGCTACTAAGGGCGTACGGAGGATGCCTAGGCGCTAAGAGACGAAGAAGGACGCGGTAAGCTGCGAAAAGCCTCGGGGAGCCGCAAGCAGGCCTTGATCCGGGGATCTCCGAATGGGGCAACCCAACTGGAGTAATGTCCAGTTACGGCTAACTGAATCCATAGGTTAGTCGAGACAACCAGGGGAACTGAAACATCTTAGTACCCTGAGGAAAAGAAAACAACAGTGATTCCCCAAGTAGCGGCGAGCGAACCGGGAAGAGCCCAAACCTCAAGAGTGTCAAAGCCTGCCGGCGTTGCTTTTGAGGGGTAGCGGGACCATCCTGGGCAGCGGCAGCAGCCCAAAGGAGTAAGAAACCATAATTCTAGGTGAAGCGGACTGGAAAGCCCCGCCACAGAGAGTAACAGCCTCGTAACCGAAAGGATTATGGCTCCTGGATGGGATCCCAAGTACTGCGGGACACGTGGAACCCCGTGGGAATCAGGGAGGACCACCTCCTAAGGCTAAATACTCCTTAGCGACCGATAGTGAACCAGTACCGTGAGGGAAAGGTGAAAAGCACCCCGGGAGGGGAGTGAAAAAGAACCTGAAACCGTATGCCTACAACCAGTCGGAGCTTTTTCGAAAGAAAGAGTGACGGCGTACTTTTTGTAGAACGGACCGGCGAGTTACAGTAACTAGCAAGGTTAAGGAAACGGAGCCGAAGCGAAAGCAAGTCTTAAGAGGGCGCAAGTTAGTTGCTGTAGACCCGAAACCGGGTGATCTACCCATGACCAGAGTGAAGCGATGGTAAGACATCGTGGAGGCTCGAACCAACCGTTGTTGAAACAGCGGTGGATGAGTTGTGGGTAGGGGTGAAATGCCAAACGAACCCGGAGATAGCTGGTTCTCCCCGAAATAGCTTTAGGGCTAGCCTCAAGGCATAATTGATGGGGGTAGAGCACTGAATAGGCTAGGGGCCTTACCCGGTTACCGAACCTTCTCAAACTCCGAATACCATCAATCGGACCTTGGGAGTCAGACTGCGAGTGATAAGATCCGTAGTCGAGAGGGAAACAGCCCAGACCGTCGATTAAGGTCCCCAAGTGTGGACTAAGTGGAAAAGGATGTGGGGTTGCCCAGACAACCAGGATGTTGGCTTAGAAGCAGCCATCATTCAAAGAGTGCGTAATAGCTCACTGGTCGAGTGACCCTGCGCCGAAAATTCCCGGGGCTCAAGTCCGCCACCGAAATCACGGATTTTGGTGGTTGGCGGTTAGTGGTTAGTGGTTGGGAGGAAAGGAAATGGCTGGATATCGGACATTGGAAGTGTATCAAAAGGCATATAAACTGTCTTTAGAAATACACCGTGTCACCCAAACATTTCCTGAATTTGAAAGGTATGAATTAGGAAGCATGGTCAAACAAATCCCAACGACCAATTACTAACGACCAACCACCAAAATGGTAGGGGAGCGTTCCCACAGCGTGGAAGTCATCCTGGAAGGGATGGTGGAGCGGTGGGAAGAGATAATGCCGGTATGAGTAAGCGAAAAGGCAGGTGAGAATCCTGCCCGCCGAAAGCCTAAGGTTTCCTGGGGAAGGCTCGTCCGCCCAGGGTAAGTCGGGACCTAAGCTGAGGCCGAAAGGCGTAGGCGATGGACAACCGGTGGAAATTCCGGTACCACCCCAAGCCGCTCGAGCGAAGGGGGGACGCAGGAGGGTAGGCGAAGCGTACCGTTGGTCGAGTACGCGCAAGCTGGTAGGGGGTAAGATAGGCAAATCCGTCTTACGTGAACCCTGAGAGGTGACGCCGAGGGAAAACTAAGTACCGAAGTCGCTGAACCCAAACTGCCAAGAAAAGCCTCTAGCAAGGCAAAAGGGTGCCCGTACCGCAAACCGACACAGGTAGGCGAGGAGAGAATCCTAAGGCGCGCGAGAGAACCCTCGTTAAGGAACTCGGCAAAATGACCCCGTAACTTCGGGAGAAGGGGTACCCCGTGTAGCGTGACTATGTGCACATATAGAAGCGTGAGGGGGTCGCAGTGAAGAGGCCCAGGCGACTGTTTACCAAAAACACAGGTCCCTGCCAAAGCGAAAGCTGAAGTATAGGGGCTGACGCCTGCCCGGTGCTGGAAGGTTAAGGGGAGGGGTTATCCAGCACTCAACCTTGTATATCAATAGAGGAAAATAAATGCATTACGTTTATGTGCTTAAGAGTGGAGATAAGCTCTATATAGGAAGAACAAGCGACCTAAAAACCAGGATAAAGTCACATAACGAAGGTATAAACCGCTCAACAAAAGGGCATCAGTGGGAACTGATATATTATGAAGCATATAAATCCCTGAAAGATGCCATAAAGAGAGAAAATCAGCTAAAAAAACATGGCAATGCCAAGCGATGGCTGAAAGAGCGGATTATACACAGCCTCAAAGGTGATATATAGGGTTGAGTGCTGGAGAAGCTCTGAACCGAAGCCCCAGTAAACGGCGGCCGTAACTATAACGGTCCTAAGGTAGCGAAATTCCTTGTCGGGTAAGTTCCGACCCGCACGAAAGGCGTAACGATCTGGGCACTGTCTCAACGAGGGGCTCGGTGAAATTGTACTACCGGTAAAGATGCCGGTTACCTGCGACAGGACAGAAAGACCCCGTGGAGCTTTACTGCAACCTGATATTGGATTTTGGTAGGCAATGTACAGGATAGGTGGGAGGCAGAGAAGCAAGTCCGCCAGGATTTGTGGAGCCAACGGTGGGATACCACTCTTTGTGTACTGAAGTTCTAACTCGGCCCTGTAAACCAGGGTGAGGACATTGTCAGGCGGGCAGTTTGACTGGGGCGGTCGCCTCCCAAAGCGTAACGGAGGCGCCCAAAGGTTCCCTCAGAATGGTTGGAAATCATTCGGAGAGTGTAAAGGCAGAAGGGAGCTTGACTGCGAGAGAGACATCTCGAGCAGGGACGAAAGTCGGGCTTAGTGATCCGGTGGTTCCGAGTGGAAGGGCCATCGCTCAACGGATAAAAGCTACCCCGGGGATAACAGGCTTATCTCGCCCAAGAGTTCATATCGACGGCGAGGTTTGGCACCTCGATGTCGGCTCATCGCATCCTGGGGCTGAAGTAGGTCCCAAGGGTTGGGCTGTTCGCCCATTAAAGCGGTACGTGAGCTGGGTTCAGAACGTCGTGAGACAGTTCGGTCCCTATCCGTCGCAGGCGCAGGAAACTTGAGAGGATCTGTCCCTAGTACGAGAGGACCGGGATGGACGAACCGCTGGTGTATCAGTTGTTCCGCCAGGGGCAACGCTGAGTAGCTATGTTCGGGACGGATAAGCGCTGAAAGCATCTAAGCGCGAAACCGGCCTCAAGATGAGGTTTCCCATGGAGTCAATCCAGTAAGACCCCAGCAAGACTAGCTGGTAGATAGGCCAGGAGTGTAAGAACAGCAATGTTTTCAGCTGACTGGTACTAATCGGTCGAGGGCTTGACCTAATTTTCTAACAGTAAGGCGTGAGGTTGACGCTAAGCTATTCCCTGAAGTCTTGGGAGCTAAGGATTGACAGACTCAAAATATTCGCTGTGAAGTTTTGAAGGTTCAATCTAAAATCCAATATCTAAAATCTAAGAATTAGATTTTCTGGTGACGATAGCGGAGGGGAAACACCCGTTCCCATCCCGAACACGGCAGTTAAGCCCTCCAGCGCCGATGGTACTTGGGTGGAGACGCCCTGGGAGAGTAGGTCGTTGCCAGGATATTTTAAAGCCTCAGGTTTTTGCCTGGGGCTTTAGTTTAATCAGCTTAAATTTATTAATCTACCTTTTGATTCTATTAGCTTAATTAAAGCCCTTTTCTTTTTATTTTGATTTGAATTTTTTATGTGGTATAATAACATATATTAGCAATAGCCTGTCTAAGCGACAGGCCTCATTCTTTAAGGTTTGTTGGTATTATACAGTTTTGGATTATAAGGGGTTGAAGTGTTGGTTAGAGTTAATCGAAAACCAAATTTAGAAATAGCGCAACCCAAAACCAACGGTAAAATTCAGAAAAAGAACATTATAAGTGCGGTTAAATGGTTTATTGCATTGTTTTCTATCTTTTGTTTATTCTTTATTCATGCAATTAAACAAAACGTCGATAATATACATAATTCACTGAATTCAGTGAGCCAGTATGATATAGCAGATTATCCAGAACATCAAATTATAGTAGACGGAAACCTATTTGCCGGTTTAAATAATTCAAACATCAAGGATTTGGCCAAGGTTAGCAAAATGGGACTAACTACGGTGCCCGAAATATCTATAATCAACGAAGGAGCAACTATTACCTTAAAGGAAGTATACTACGACAAATCACAAATTGCCCTGGGTCTGGAATTTAAAGAATTTAGCGATTATAACAGCTTCTATACCGCTTTTTTTCAAAATAATATCGAAATAGTCCCTAAAAGTGCGTTTGGGAAGAATTTTCCGGTTTCCGATAACTTACATTACAAAGTGATCCGCTATAGATTCCTTGATAATTTACCAGACAAGTTCGACTTTCACATAATAATTAAAGAACAAGTTGATTTAAAGCGGGAATTTGCATTTACGGTCCGCCTGGATCGTACAGCAGCAAATTCTTTAACCAGCGATCTTTTGATCAATAAAACTTATCAAATAGGGGATAACACAGAAGTATTTATTAAAAGGCTGTTATTCACTCCGGCCGCTACTTATATCGAGTACGATTTACTAAAGCCAATCCGCCTAATTAATTTTGATAATCTAAATATTGATCTGAAAATACAGGATAGTCAGGGAAATATAATAGAATTAGCTGGGCTGACGGCTGGAGGTACCTTCAATAATGACCGCCAGGTTGTATCCTATTATGCTTTTTATAGTCCCTGTGATGAAGTTCCTAGGGAGCTTAAATGTCAATTTTTTAAGCATGGAACTAATAAACCAATGTTTTCCCCGTTCAGTATAGATTTAATCAGGTAAAAAGAGGAAGCAAGAGGACCGTCCCCTTGCTTCCTTATTTTTTATGGCAATTAATTTTATAGTCTGCCGGTAGCAATAATCGGTCCGGTCGGCATATCCGTATCTGTTTCCCCTTCCACCGAAATAACGATTGCTTCAAAATCACTTAGTGGTTTAGGGCCACGGTAAGTCCATACTTGGTGAGGCGTTCTGTGCATTGCATATCCGGTATACCTGCCTCTGGAAATGAGCCATACTTTATAAGTGTTATATTCCCAGCCAAAACTTGCTGGATCTGGGGCCCGATCAAGGTTAACCAGGACAATATTTCCGGCATTATCAAGCAGAACATAGGGCATAGCATCTGGTGCGTTTTCGGTTGTCGCTAGAATCAAGGCCCTATTGTCCCCAGCGGCTGCGGGAAGGCTCCAGTCAGAAAAGGAATCCGTTAAAGACCCGGATGCCGTAATTTCACAACTTATCCCGGGAATGGCTAGTCTTCGGCCTATAGTCAGGAAATAAGGGGGGCCAATCTCATTGACCCGCGCAATATCCCGCCAATCAACGCCGTAGATATTTCCAATACTCGAGAGGGTTTGGCCGGCGGTTACTGTATGCACGCGGACAGGGATGACAATTTCTTGACCAACATAGATAACATCAGGTGAAGTAATATCCGGATTGGCTCGATAGATTAGTCGAATCGGGATTCCAAAATTATTGGCAATCGCCCCTAAAGTGTCCCCGGCTCTGACCGTATAGACCCAACCGCAATCAGCTGGCGGCCGGACGGTCGGTGTGGGTGTCGGGGTTGGCCTCGGTGGAAAAACTCGACAAGTTATTCCCGGAATCGCTAGTCTCTGACCAATTGTTAAGAAATAGGGGGGCCTAATTCCATTGACCCGCGCAATATCCCGCCAATCAACTCCGTAGATATTTCCAATAATTGAGAGAGTCTGGCCGGCAGTGACCGTATGCACCGGAACAGGGATGAGTATGTTTTGACCAGGAAAAATAACATCAGGTGAAGGAAGATTCGGATTAGCATTAATTATAGCCTGTATCGGTATTTCAAAATTATTAGCAATTAACCCTAAGGTATCCCCACTTCTAACCGTGTAGACCCAGCCGCATTCACGGGGTGGTCTAGGCGTTGGTCTAGGAGTTGGTCTAGGTGTCGGCCTAGGAGTTGGTCTAGGGGTTGGTCTAGGAGTTGGTCTAGGGGTTGGTCTAGGTGTCGGCCTTGGAGTTGGTCTAGGCGTCGGAGTCGGTCTAGGCGTCGGCCTAGGTCGTACTTGACAGGTTAACCCGGGTATAGCTAATCGTTGCCCGATAGATAAAGTATAAGGTGGTGGAATGTTATTAACTCGGGCAATTGTCCTCCAATCAACACCATAGAGATTTCCAATTGCCGAGAGGGTTTGCCCCGGGGTAACTGTATGGACCCAGATAGGGAGTACTATCCTTTGATTTACACTAAGTCTGTAGGGTGGAGTAAGTTGGGGATTAGCATCCCTTATCGCTTGAGCAGAGATACCAAATCTCTCAGCAATTCTAAAAATGTTATCTCCAGCACGCACCGTATAGGTCCATCCACATACTGCACCTACCGGAATTCTTTGTTCTATTGTGGCAAAATCATATTCATATGGTGGTTGTTGCTGATTCACACTGATCACGCTCCCTTCTATATAAGCTTGCAAAATAGGGGAATAGACGTTGCTATTCAATCCATTATATGGAGAGGTTACCTTAAATGTGCTTGTATATGAATAACAGTTAGGTAATTAAATGTTTGGTGTCGAAGGCGATTCAATATATAATTATGTTAATAGTCTGTACCCGCTTAATTTTTTGGAAGAATTTTTCAACTTTGAATTAATCAAATCTGTTTAATAAGGAGCGTTTTTATTTCTATGCCAAAAGTATTAATTATGCCTTGTCTGGATATTAAAGAAGGCCGAGTAGTTAAAGGGGTTCGTTTTATTGATCTGATTGATGCTGGCGATCCGGTAGAGTGTGCTTCAGTGTACTGTCAACATGGAGCTGATGAACTGGCTTTTTTAGATATAACCGCGACTATCGAAAAGAGAAAAACAACCCTGAACGTAGTTGAGCAGGTCGCCAAGGTGACCAGAGTCCCGTTTACGGTGGGTGGCGGAATTGGCTCGGTATCTGATGCAGAGGCAGTTTTAGCGGCTGGGGCGGATCGCGTCTCAATTAGTAGTGCTGCTTTTAGGAAGCCGGCCTTGATTGAGGAGGCAGCTAAGCTTTTTGGCAGCCAGCGGGTGGTAGCAGCGATAGATGTTGACCGCAACCAAACTTTGCCGTCCGGCTATGAAGTATATATTGATGGCGGTAATACCGCGACCGGGAAAGACGCGATTGAATGGGCGCGGGAGGTGGAGGACCGGGGAGCCGGGTATATCCTGCCAACAAGCAAGACCCGTGACGGTGCAAAAAATGGCTATGATATACCTTTAATTCAAGGACTTAAAGCCACGGTTAAGGTTCCGGTCATTGCTTCCGGTGGGGCTGGCAAAATGGAGCACTTCCTGGAGGCAGCTCGGGATGGACGGGCGGATATTCTTTTAGCCGCCTCAGTTTTTCATTTCGGGGAGATAAAGATAGGGGATTTGAAGCAGTATCTGGCTAGTAACGGAATTAATGTTAGTTTGTAATATAGCTAATGGTCCCGACGCTATCGGGAGGGATTAAATGGCCGAACGCATTTTAATCGTTGATGATGAGATTCTTTTACTAAAAAGCTTACAGCGAACCTTTGAACAGGAAGGTTTTACGGTCGAGGTCTCTCAATCCGGCGACCAAGCCCTGGCAAGGCTAAAAAGCCAGGGGTTTGACCTGATTATTCTGGATCTAATGCTGCCGGGGGTTGATGGGCTGACGGTTTGCCGAGAAGTACGTCAGCAATCCGACACGCCCATAATTATGCTGACCGCCAAAGGGGATGACGTGGATAAGATTATTGGCCTGGAACTGGGGGCAGATGATTATTTAGTCAAGCCTTTCAACACCCGGGAATTATTGGCGCGCGCTCGAGCTGTGTTAAGAAGAACCGGCCGCCGCAGCCAAATAAACTCATTGTCTGACAGCTTGGTGAACCATGATCTCGACAGCAACCAGACGAGCAACGAGCATAAGGAACAGACTCCAGTTGGCGTTCGGACTAAACAACGGCTAACCAACGAACTACTAATCAGAGATTGTGGACGACTGGTCATTGATTTGGCCCGGCGTCAGGTATTTTTTGAGGGTCGGGAGTGTGAAACGCTAACCAGTAAAGAGTTTGACTTGTTCGTCTTTCTGGCGGCTAATCCAGGCCGGGTCTATACCCGAGAACAGCTCCTGGATCAAGTATGGGGTTACGAGTATATTGGTGAACATCGCACAGTTGACGTACACATTCGCCGGTTACGGGATAAGGTTGAGCCTGAATCCGGCAAACCCTACTATATCCGAACCAGGTGGGGAGTTGGTTATTACTTTGGGGTGGAAGATTAAGCAAACTATGATTAGAGTTGGGTGGGAAATAAGTGCGATTAAGGCTGGGCTGGAAATTAGGGCTGACCTATATTCTGGTTGTCGTTATCGCTATGTTAGCCTTTGGTTATCTTATTTTGCAGTATTTTGAACAGTCCTTTGTCCAGGAACGGAAAAATGCTCTTTATAGCCATGCTAATATTATTGCTAATCAAGCAGTTCCTTTGGTTCGCGAGGGTGAAGAGGGGCAACTGGCCTTTTTGGTCCGAGACTATGCTGGACGAATTGGTCATCGTTTAATACTACTTAACGCCGAAGGGAGAACAGTAGCTGATTCTGCCGGGGAGATGGATGGGGAACTGACTTCAATTTTCGAGGTTCGTCAGGCTTTGGCGGGAAAAAGCAGTGCCTCGGTCTACCACCTTACAGATTTTGGTCAGGTGCTGTACTTGACCGTACCGATAACTACAGGAAAGAACATTAGCGGGGTAGTCTTTCTGGCGGCTGATGTTAACGATATCTTTGCCCAGTTAGGAATGATCAGATTACGCTTGATCTGGATAGGTTTAATCAGTAGTGGCCTAACCTTACTGGTCAGTTTGCTGTTGGCCCGGATTGTGACCGTTCCGGTTGAAAGGCTGAGTACCGGGGTACAGAGAATGGCTGCCGGGGAATACGGATATCGGATCGAGGTAAAAGGTAATGATGAACTAAGTGAACTTGGCCAAGCGTTTAATGAAATGAGCCAGAAGATAAAAGAGGAAGACGAGGTCCGTAAGCAATTTATCGCCAACGCCTCGCATGAATTGCGTTCACCCTTGGCCTCGCTGCGGGCTTCCTTGGAGTCATTTATTATTCAACGACCTGGGACCATGGAGGAATTATTCAGCCTCCTGCCTGAGCTTAACCAGGAATTGAAAAGGCTAAGCGAGTTAGTAGACGATCTGCTCCTCCTGAGTAAGATTAAGAGCAATCGAGGAAGCCTGCAATTAGAAAACATCTCGGTAAGAGAAATTCTAGAGGAGGTTCGAAAAAAGGTTCAGCCATTGGCGCAGAAAAGGAAGGTTGATTTGGTGATCGAAGGGCCAGGCGGGCTTTACTGGTTCTTGGATGGAGAAAAGGTTTACCGAGTGGTGTATAACCTAGCGGATAATGCAGTCAAATACTCACCCCCTCTGACTACTGTGATTATCCGATATTATCCTAAAGAGGACCATCTAGTTCTAGAGGTAATTGATCAGGGCCAAGGTATTCCCCCTGAGGAGCGTACAAAGGTGTTTGAACGCTTCTATCGGCTTGGCCGAGCCCGGGATCGGAAGACCGGGGGAACTGGTTTAGGCTTGGCGATAGTCAAGGAAATTGTCGATTTACATGGGGGGCAAGTTGCTGTTAAAGAGAATTCTGACCGAGGCACTTGTTTATCGGTAGTATTCCCGTCGAATGATACAGAAGACCACTATATTTAATAATTTAGTAATAATTCGTCATCCCTTTGTAATAATCTGATTTTATAATGTAATCGAGTACAATTAAATAAGCAACACTATCAAAACGAGGAGGTTGATGAAAATGAAACCTGGTCCGGTAAAACAATTTGGCCTCAGGCGGGTATTGAAAAGTGTTTTATTCCTAGGGGTAATCCTGATGCTGGTATTAGCGGCCGGTTGTTCTGGTGATCCTTCTGCCCAGGATAAACAAACTGGGAATATGCAGGGCGGGGCTGCAGACCCGGTAACCGCGGTTGATCCAAAACCGAACAGTGAAGAAGTTACTCTAAATCTTTATTTTGCGGATGATCAGGCCATGAACCTGGTTTTAGAACAGAGAACTGTGCCTAGTGAAGGCAAGTCCCTTGGGGTATTGATGATTGAGGAATTAATTAAGGGCCCTCAAAAAGCTGGTCTACACCCAACTATTCCGTCGGAGGCAAAACTTCTTTCGCTCGAATTGGCCGATGGCGTTGCTTACGTCAATTTTTCTAAGGAAATGCAGACGAAACACTGGGGCGGCTCGACCGGAGAATTGATTACGGTTTATTCAATCGTTTACACCTTGGCTGAGTTACCAGAAGTCGACCGCGTTCAATTTCTAATTGAAGGAAAGAAACAGGAGGCAATCTGGGGTCATCTTGATACCATGGAGCCGGTTGATTCTAAAGAGACCGGTCACGGCCTGGGGTTGATCAAAAACCCGCCTCCAGAAGATTTACCGAGCCAGGAAAAAGCCCAATAGCGTGATTTATGTATGAGAAAAACACGGAGAACCCGGTTTTAATCCGGGTTCTCAATGTTTGTTTGCTGAATGGTAATCTGCAGGGTATTTAACTGAGGCCGGGAAAAGTTTATAGCTTGCACTTCCGCAAAGGAAAGGGTAGTTACTCTCGCCGGGTTATCCTCAGCCCAATAGAATTCAAGGACCAAATTTTCAGGATTCTCTATTATTTCGACATAGTTGGCAGCGCAATCGACCGTTCCGCGCTCGAATATAATCTTAATGTGATAATCTTCTTTCAGATTGATCGAATAGATCGGGTTAATTCGGACTAATTCTATTCCTTCATCAGCCGTAATAGTAGTGGCTGTCATGAACAACTCCCCCAATCAACAAGTTAATTTCAGTCTAGAATATTCTTGAGGAAGTATTAAGTTGAAGGAAATCGCTAGAAACTAAGATAATTAAATACTTTTGGGGTTTTCGATTAAATTCTCATTGTTTATAGTAATCGTTGTTCGGTTGTTTTGCCCAATAGGTAGCTTCAAATGGATATTATATTTTTGGGTTTATCTAATTAATCGGTATATTTCTTTAAAGCGTTAATAGTTTTTAATTCTTTTCACTTCTTTAGCCCAGGAAATACGATGGCAGGCCGGACACCGTAAGAGTTTCATATTGGGCGGTCTTTTTGGGCTTATTCGATTGGTTAACCAGGATATCTCAAAAATAGTGTTACAATGATCACATTTCCAATCATAAGTCCATTTATTGTGGTTAAACAACAGATATAAACCGGCTAATAATAGGATTAATAAAAACCAGTGCATAGTGTGCAATACCTCCTCTATTCAGTATAGCATATTGCCAATAACTGAAGGTAATTTAAAAATTGAATTCACTATACAATTTGTTTACAATAATAATTTCGGAATATATAATGACTTATTAGAGGAATGAAAAATATACTGATCACAGCAAACTGAGTAGGAGAGCAAGACGGAAATGAAAATCTATCGAAGTATTCTTGAGATTGTCGGCAACACGCCAATAGTATCTCTTAATAAGGTGACGAATGGCTGTTCAGCAGATATTTACGCGAAATTGGAAATGTTTAATCCGAGCGGGAGTGCTAAAGCCCGAGCTGCTCTAGGCATGATCGAAGATGCCGAACAAAAAGGGATTATTCGACCGGGAGAGACAACCATTATTGAACCAACCAGCGGCAATCAGGGGATTGGCCTGGCCATGGTCGGAGCAGTCAAAGGCTATCGGGTTATTGTCGTCATGCCAGATACCATGAGCAAGGAACGTCAGGATTTGGTTAAGGCTTATGGGGCTGAGGTTGTATTGAGCAAAGGGGAAGAAGATATCCAGGGAGCAGTTAACTTAGCGAATGAGCTACTACGGCAATATGCTAATTCCTGGATGCCTAATCAGTTTGGCAATCCAGCCAACCCTGATTTTCATGCTCAAACCACGGCCCAAGAGATTTTGGGGCAAATGGATGAAGTCGATGCTTATATCGCCGGGGTTGGCACTGGCGGGACCTTAACCGGGGTAGCCCGGGTGCTAAAGAAGAAATTCCCGGCAATTCAGGTCTTTGCTGTAGAACCCAAACAATCAGCCGTCATTTCCGGCAATCCCCCGGGGAGTCACCGAATTCAGGGAATCGGCGATGGGTTCATTCCCGAAAACCTGGACATGAGTGTGGTCGATGGCGCGCTCGCTGTTGACGAGAATGAAGCGATTGACATGACCCGCCGGCTAGCGATGGAGGAAGGCATATTAGCCGGGATTTCCAGCGGGGCTGCAGTAGTGGCTGCGATAAAGGTCGGCCAGATACTAGGCCAAGGAAAAAAGGTTCTGACTTTACTGCCGGATACCGGGGAAAGGTATTTGAGTACCCGAATCTTCGAGCGATAGTGATTTGACTGATTTTTATCCGAGTCTAAAAAAACCCGACTGCTATGAGCGGGGGTACCTTGTTCAAACTTCAGGTGGAGGAAAAGTCTCCACCTGAAGCCCCGATGTTCAGCAAAGCTGGACGAGTTCACTAGTTTAGCAACTAAACCGTCGGCAGAAGCAGCACTGAATTACCAATAAAATGGCGATACAAAAAGCCAGATTATTGAAACAACCTCCGCCGAAGAATCCGCCGCCTTGAATATCTGTCACTTAACATCCCTCCTGTTTTTCTTGGTAGCTGTTTTTTTAATATATAGTATTGAGGCACTAGCTAAAGTGTGAAGATTTCTATTATTAATTTTTAAAAAGTGAATAATGGATAACATGAAGTTTATTATCCCTATACCTATTATTTTCATTTTTACTAGCTGGTTAAATTAGGGGCTTCCTATGATCACCCCGGATTGAGTACAATAAAGATGATGGATTGGGTCGAGGAGGACGATGGATCAATTGAGTAGGACTCTAGTTGTCGGCGACATTCATGGCTGTTATACTCTCTTGGTTAAAGCTCTCAAACAAGCAAATTACCAACCAGGTTTGGACCGTCTGATCTTCCTGGGTGACTACATTGATCGGGGATATGAGTCGGCGAAGGTGGTGAAGCTGGTCAAAGAATTGGTGACTGAGGGTGCGATTGCCCTGATGGGCAACCACGAGCAGATGCTGTTAGATACTATTAGAAATTGGGAAGAAAAGAGAGATTACTGGTTTTTGAACGGGGGAAAGCAGACCCTCCTGAGTTATGGTGTGGAATTATCAAAAGTAAGAGAAGAGGAGGCGGTTAAGCAGGCGGTTCCCCGCGAACACCTTGATTTTTTCCAATCACTTCCCTTGTATTTAGAAGACGATGAATATATTTATTGTCATGCTGGAATCAGACCCGGGGTACCGCTGGAAAAGCAAACCAGGGATGACCTGCTGTGGATTCGGGAGAGCTTTTTAACTTCGCCCTATCAGGGCAAGACTATTATCTTCGGGCACACGCCAACTATGTTGATTGATGGGCACGGGATAGCTGAGGTTTACCGACGCGAGAATAAGATCGGTATTGATACCGGGGCTTATTTTTCAGGAATGCTTACGGTATTGCAACTGTCTTCAAATACATACCACAGAAAGAGCGCCTAGTCACATTTGTCATTGCCGTTTTGGAAGACAATGCTTATTCCTGCCGTCCCACTGAACTGGATTGTTGTGGATCGGAAAGGGGGCAAATCAAATGATTTGGCGCGATACTTTTTTTACCTTTGTTGACCTTAATCAGAATCAGCCCACATCAGTTAGTGAATTTAATCGGATTGTGACTTCTAAGCGAAATCGGGTGTTGGCCGCAGTAAAAGTCGAATATCAGGAGGAGAATGAAACTTATCTAACTTATTGTCTGATCCTGAAACCTTTATTTGAGTCCCTCAATTTTAACGGAACGACTAATGCGGTTGTTTATTATATTGGAGCCAAAGGCGCGGAGACATCGAGTTTCAACGAGCAAATCATGAAAATTATCACCCAAACCCAGGTCAAACTGGTCGAGGCTTTACCTGATCCTCCCCGCACCTCGCGCGAAAAACTGCTAACACCCTGGGTGGGGACGCTCAACAAAAATCAGTGGCACCAATTCTTAGAGAGAAAAATTAAGGAATTGAGAGAACAACTGTAACAGCCACGGGGACGGTTCTTGTGGCCGGTTTAACTCTAAAGTGAACTCGTTCAGCTTCGCTGAACATCGAGGCTTCCAGATGGTAACTCTACTCCACCTGAAGTTTAATTAAAGAAAACTTGGCTTACGCCAAGCCTTTGGCGCAGGCGGAAGCTCTAGTTGCACATACTTATAATTAGATTATGCAAGGTAACCCCCACTTATAGAAGTGGGGGTCTTTTAATGACCACGGGGACTTGGTTTTGGCAAGTAACCAGGGGCGGTTAACCCGAGAATAAGACATCAACTTCGGCTGCCTTCTGAGCAGAGCGAAAAGCCCATCTTCAGGTTGACTAATGTCGATGAAACTACCTTTGGTTCAGCAAAAAACCAGAGATTCTTGTCCTTCAGGCTGATTAATGTCGACGTAACTATAGCAGTTGAACAATGAAAAATGTTAACAACTCCGGGATAGGTCGTGAAAAGAATACAAAAACTAAACCTTGGAATTCTAAGAACAGTGACACCTTGTCAAAGGAGGTTTGAAGTAAATGCGGCATACGGTCAGGATTCATTATGATAATAAGAAGGAATTTGTCGAGCCGTTAATGTGGGTCTGGGTGAGCGATGGAGCCACTTTGGAAAGGGAGATTACCCCTTCGGGCCAGGATGATTTTGGGGTCTACTATGATCTGAACTATAATCGGAGCAGTTTTCATTTTCGTTTTAAGGATGGTCAGGGAGTGGGAGCGATTTGGGAAGATGAATCCCTGAATCGTTACTACAGCCAACATCTGGGCCCAGAAATCTGGTCCATGGCGGACCGGCACAATCTTTATCCAGTCCGGCCAGCTGAACCAGTGGGTAATGTCCGAGCCTATTATGATGAAATCAAACACCTGATTCTCAAGGATAATTTTTATTTTCCTCAAACAGACGTCAGCGGTCTCGGTATTCCCTCCATGCTGGGAGCAAATCTGTTAGCCGACGGCTCAATTCTGTTTGGGTTTTTTCATCCTCGGGCGGCCCGGGTCTATTTGACCGGAACGTTTAATGATTTTCAGTGCCCCGGCCACTCGAACCCTGAGCCCGATAAATTTATTGAAATGAAGTTGTACCGGGGCTTTTACTACCAGCCGAACATCTGGCTAGCCCGCATTGTTCCGCCTGAGCCAGGGACCCGGATTGAGTATAAGTTTTATGTGCAAGGGGGGTTAGGGGGAGGAGTCACGGAGAAGTATGTGACCGACCCTTATACCCGGGTGTTCAGCGATGACTTCCTGCACCGTAACTCGGTTGTGGTCGATCCAACACGTTTTTCCTGGACTGATTCGAAGTGGCAAACGCCCCCGGTTCAGGACCTGATTCTTTATGAACTTAACATCTATGGCTTTACCGATAATGACCCGGACATCCCAGATGAACATCAGGGTACTTTTAAGGGAGTCACTCATCGCATTCGCCACGGTTATTTTAATGACTTAGGCGTAACCGTGATCGCCTTGATGCCCACTGCCGAGGTCCCCCAAAAAAGGGGCCTAGGCTATGAACCTTGTACTTTTATGGCCGTAGAAAAGGATTTCGGCACCCCGGATGATTTTCGGGAAATGGTCAATGAGGCCCATAACCATGGCCTGGCGGTCATTATTGATCAGGTTTTTAATCACACCTCCAATGACTTTAACCCACTGTGGGACCTGATTGATGACCAGTCAGGCGAGGGTGGTTTTTATTTTGCCGGAAAAACCATGTGGGGCAATAAGGTAGCCACCGGTAAGGACGAGGTTGACAATATGCTGGTTGATTCCTGCAAATTGTTTATTAAGGAATACCATATTGATGGATTCCGCTTTGATGCCACGCATAGTTTCTTTCTCAATCATAAGCTGCTGCACCGGGTGGCGCATGAAATTAAGGATACCGGTTTTAAACCGGATGCGATCCTGATTGCCGAGAATCTGCCGAATGAACCGGATCTTAACTTAGAGGGCTATAACGGATATGCTCAATGGTCAAATATCTTCCATGATAAGATCAAGGCCCTGTTACGGGAGGGACGTTTTGAAGGAGCCGATAACTCACCCGCCAATTTAGGAACAGCTTTTTATTTCGGCAAAGACAGTTTTGCGGCCCATACCAATAATGTCATTAATTACTGCGAAAGCCATGATGAAAACAGTGTCCAATTTGAAGTAGCCACCGGCGGGCCGCATCTGCAAGATCAACAAATAAAAAACCGCAAGGCTAGATTAGGCATGCTTTCAACGGTCGTCGCCCTGGGTCAGCCGATGATTTATATGGGGCAAGAATACGGCGTGGAACGGGAACGCAATCGAATCGATGTGGATTGGCTTAAACATGATGAAACCAGCCAGTTTTACCAATGGACCAAGGGATTATTTCATCTGCGCCGGCGTTATCCGGGATTAAAACTAAACGGTTATAACCCGGCAGACGAGGGTTTGTTCACCTGGGTCATCGGGCCGTGGCTGGGAGATAACCGGGGTGGGGGCCACCGGGTGATCGGCTGGCGAACCCATGATCAGGGAGATCCCTGGGAGAGGATTCTGGTCCTGCTAAACTTCGAGGGTAAAGATATGACGGTCGATCTGGACCTTAACCCCGGCCGCTGGATTAAGCTAGCGGATATTGAGCAGGTAAACGACATTCCACCAATCGGCAGCAAAGGGCTGAATGACTGGGACAACCTGAATACAGACGGACAATTCCAAAACTTTGTTCTGCCGCCTTATAGTGGATTTATTTACAAATACGAACCCTAAATCTGGTCAGCCTGTTTTCAGTTTAGCCGCATACCGTTAAGCAATCCTAGGAGAAAATGAAAATACGACTGAGTAAACCACCAACGTCGTTGAGGAGGAGTCTTATGAAGGACGTTTATGTAGTTTTAGCGTTTCACGCTCATGAAATGATCTGGGATCTGCCGGAGATCCTAACGTCTTACCTGGATGATGGCAACCCGATGAAGGAGACCGTCTTCGAAGAAAACTATCTGAAAAAACGGCATGAGGAAGGACGAGATATTTATTCTTTGTGCAGTGAATTTGGCGATCGGCTGGATGCCCCCCTGTGTGTCGAGTATACCAATGAACTGTTATTTCAAATCAAAGACGTTATGCCGAGTACCTTTGAGAAAATGAAAAAAGATTACCAACGCGGCCGGCTGTACCCCTTGTACGGTCATGCGCACCATACCCATATTGCTTTACTAAACGCAGAGGAAATGACTCAGGAGGTGGTCTGGAATAAAGAGTACCTCCACAATGTGATGGGTGTGCCATATCCAAAATACCCGGGGCTTTTTCCGACCGAGGACTCTCTTGATTACCAGAAATTAGCCGGGATTAGCGAGTCAAATATTAGTTATGTTATTTTTCCTCACCTGCGGCCAGGGAAAGTGCCTTATACGGTTGAGGGAGAAGGGGACATAACCTACAAACCTTTTTTGATTCAGACGGACAAGCAGAATCTATTGGCCTTTCCCCGCAATTTTCCTATTTCCCAGGAAATATGGTGCCCAATTACTAAAATGAAGCGGGATGAAGTTAAATTTCAAGGGTATATGCTCGGGACCTACCCGGTGTTTTACAACGAGTATCTAAATCAGGAAAAAGAAGGGTTTCCCATTTCTTTAGAAGAGGGAGTAGAAATCTACAAAAAAGTCTTACAGACAGAACTGGAGAAGGCCCCGGATAAAGCGGTGTTGGTGTATGTCCAGGACCTGGAGTTGATGGATTTTGGCGATATTGCTTTGGAAATAATGGAGAAGGCCTGGCAGGATATTATTCACCAGGAAGCAAAAAATATTAAGATTCATTTTATCACGCCTGATCAGTATATTGACGAGGTTCTGGGCAAACAAAATATCCGCCACCTGCCCCGGGTAAAATTTGAGCAGGTTTGCTGGGCCCCAGAAATCAGGCTTATCCTGCGGACTGATGGGCACTATCCGCCCATCGGGGTTACCGGCGTAGGCCGGTATGATCTGGAAAAAACCGGCGTCTATCACAAACCCCTTATTTTTTGGGAAAACGGAAAATACTTTTGTCGAATTTTTGAGACCTTGATGGCCAACTTAAATATCACCATACAGGTCCCAATTGGGGCCGAGCAATTGGATACACTCCAGTATCATTTAGATAAATTAGATTTACGGGCCCAAGCAGTAATGTATTTGCGGCTGATAAAAAGGGCCTGTAATTGGGGCTGGCGACCTACTGAAGGGAGACAGAAACGGCCCTGCCTAAAAGGTTTTCTTTTAGGCCAGGTTCTGCTTCGCTTGTTGACCGAGTCATCACCTGAATTGATTCTAAACCGGGAGATGAAGGAAATTGATCCACGAAATCTGGTGGGGATCATTGAGGTGCTGCGGGCTTTTATTGATAATCGGGTGAAGTACCTGAAGTATGGCCTGACCAAGCTGACCCAGGAAAAACCTGGTGTTGATTTAACCGAGGCTTACGCTGAGTTTCCTTTAGTCGAGGTCTGGAAGAAAAAAGCGGTGGATAGCGTTCGGCAGATGTACCGTGTCTCGATTAGTGATTTAGAGCCAGTGGAAAAAACGCGGGAGATAATCAGAGGGATGCAGGATTACTGTCAGGCCTTGTTCATCGCCACCGAGCATATTCAACGGTGCTGGGCTAAAGCCGAACATATGGAGTTCTTAGTGGAAAAAATGTATGAGTATCTTTATGACCTGTACCCCCCAATGTTCCCGGCGATGGTTACGCAAATTGATGCCATGAGTCAGGAGGAGGTTCAGCAATACTTTGCCCGATTAGAACAGGAGGATCAACAGCCAAATGTACTGGCGGCAAAATAAGGATACTCTTACCCTCGCCGCCAGTGTTCCTTGATGAGGCTGATCGTCAAGTGCTGGCCGGTGCTAACGATAACACTGAAGAGATCAGGCAGGCTTTACTCGAAGCTGATCGTCAAGTGCTGGCCGGTGTTAACGATAACACTGAAGAGATCGGGCAGGCTTTACTCGAAGCTGATCGTCAAGCATTAACCGGTGTTAACCGCAAGGTAGGTAGGCTATCGCCCTTTAGCCCCTTGGACTTTCTAAGATAATAAGGTTGCCCGGGGTCAAGATTTGGCTTTCGCCTTCGACGCTCCCGCCGTAGATAGGCCACTCGGAGTTTAAGAGATGGGCTCCCGGATAGGGTAAAGGCCGGTTTTCTTGACCCAGGTTAAATAAGGCGATTAATTCTCGGTTCTCGCGCCACCGTCTTACCGTAATGAGCCGCAGTTCTTCTTGAACCTGGACCTCCAGGTTGAATTTATCCAGGACCCTTAGGACCGGATGAGTCCGGCGAAGAGCGAGCAGGTCGCGGTAAAAAGCAAACATAAACTTGTTTTGATCATCCCACTCGGTGCGGGGCGTTAGCTTGGAACGGTAAAAAGTGGCAGGATCCTGAGGGTTGGGTGCTTTTCCCCAGCTAAAACGTTGGAATTCTTTCTGACGTCCCTTGACCACCGCGTCCTTTAGGTCCGGATCAGTAAAGTCAGTAAAAAACTGAAAAGGATTTTTTTCTGCATACTCTTCACCCATAAAAATCAGCGGCAGATAAGGAGAAATCAGGACCAAGCCAGCAGCAGCTTTCAGATAAGGAAATTCAACCAGTTGGGAGAGCCGCTCCCCTTGAGCTCGGTTGCCAACCTGATCATGGTTTTGAGTGGCAACGACAAACTGTTTGCCCGGGTTAGCCGAAGCATCACTGCCCCGATTTTTCTTCAGAAACCGGGAGTATTCGCCAGTATATAGGTAGTTCTTAAATACCTTCTCAAAGTCCTTGATTCGGCCATAATCCAAATAATAACCGTCTAATTCCCCGGTTAAAACGGTGTGGATACAGTGATGAAAATCATCCATCCATTGGGCATCTATCCCGTAGCCACCCTGATCAATGGGGTTAATCAGTTTAACATTATTTTCGTCGGTTTCGGCAATTACAACCAAGCGGCGGCCTTGTTGGGCGGCCAGTTTTTTCACGGTTTGACTAATCTCTTGCAGGATATGGAGTTCACTGTCGTCCAGGATAGCGTGAACTGCATCCAAGCGAAGTCCGTCAAAGTGATAGTTTTCAATCCAGTGGGTAACATTGTCCAATACCATTTGACGCGTAAACTCGCAAAATGCGTCATCGTAGTTTACCGCGGCTCCCCACGGCGTCTCGTGCTTATAGGTGAAGTAAGGACCAAACTCCGGCAGGTAGTTTCCTTCCGGTCCCAGGTGGTTATAAACGACATCCAGCAGGACCGCGAGCCCTTTTTGGTGACACTGGTCAATCAGATACTTAAGGTCGTCCGGGGTACCATAGTTGTGATTAACGCTGAACAAAAAAACTCCATCATAGCCCCAATTCCACCGGCCTGGGGTCTGAGCCAGGGGCATGAGTTCCAGGGTATTTACTCCGAGTTCGAGTAAATAATCCAACTTCGCGGCAGCTGCCCGAAAGGTGCCCTCTGCGGTAAAAGTCCCCACGTGCAATTCATAGATCACCATTTCTTCAAGGTCTCGTCCCGGCCAGCTCTGGTCGTGCCAGGTATATGTCTGATGGTTCACGACTTGGGAGAATTCATGCACGCCAAAAGGCTGAAAGTGGCTGTAAGGATCCGGGAAATTTTTATCATTAGCCAGCCTAAATTTATAGAGCAGGTCCAGACCTAAGCCAGTCACCGTAGCGGTATAAACGTGGGGTCGTTCCTCGGTCATGGGGAATAGTTCTACCCGATCTTTTGACTGCACTACCAGGCTAATTTCGGGTTTATCAAACGCAAAGACGCGAAAGGAAACCTCTGCATTTTGGGGATCTTTAATCCAGGCACCCATTGGCTTCATGTTTAATCGCCTCACTTAGTCGTTGAATTGAATAGTCCGTTTTATTTCATGGATGTAATAGCTTAAGGACCCACATACAGCTAAGCAGCACTATCATCGAATGTATAATCCATGATTCGTAGTGTTTCAATGAGGTCAGCGATCGGCGATTTACCTATATTATTCTGTTTTCTTCTCAGTCTAGCCTGCTGACCGAGTTAAACACTAGCGTGACTACTAAAGCATAATATAACCAGAGAATTAGGAAACTATATAAACTAATACCGAGAGGGGGCCCCTTATGCAACTGGTTTCAGTCAACCGCAAAATTTACCAGGATTATCTAGAGTTCTTAGACCGCGATATTCAAAATGAACTTGATTTATTAGTGGGTGCACTAAAAGATAAACGGATCGCTATGGTAAACGCCACTTCGTTCGGAGGCGGGGTGGCCGAGATTCTACATTCAATGGTTCCTTTGATGCGGGATATGGGACTAGCGATTGATTGGTGGACGCTTCAGGCAGCAGACGAGTTTTATTATGTAACCAAAACTTTTCATAACCGACTCCAGGGGCAGGAAGGGAGTATTACTGAAAGGGAAAAGGCGGTTTACCTCAAGTACTGTCAGCTCAACGCTGAGTTTATGCGCGATTGGGAGTACGACTTTATTGTGATGCACGATCCCCAGACTGCCGGTCTGATATCCTTTCGGGAGCCAAGGGGCCGTGAAAGATGGATCTGGCGGTGTCATATCGATACCTCGAGTCCAAACCAGGAATACTGGGATTTTATTTATCAATTTATTAGTCAATATCATGCAGCAATTTTTACGATTGAGGATTTTGTCAACGAAAGAGTCGACATTAAAAATATAACCTTTATCACTCCTTCCATTGATCCAATCAGCTCCAAAAATATACCGCTAGACAAAGATGAGGCTAAGCGTATTATTGTCCAGTTCGGGATTGACCCTCATCGACCATTAATCACTCAGGTCTCTCGTTTCGACCCTTGGAAGGATCCTTTGGGCGTTATCGATGCCTACCGCATTGTCAAAAAGGAATTTCCCAGCGTACAGCTAGCCTTAGTCGGTTCTATGGCGACCGATGACCCGGAGGGGTGGGATTACCTTTATCGAACAATTCGACGAGCCGGGGAGGATTATGATATCATTATTGTCACCAACTTTAATGGGGTTTCCAATCGAGAAGTCAACGCCTTTCAGACCGCTTCAGATATCGTTCTTCAGAAATCATTAAGAGAAGGTTTCGGGTTGACTGTTTCCGAAGGACTGTGGAAGGGATCCCCGGTAATCGGCGGTAATGTAGGAGGTATAAGGCTGCAAATTGAGGATGGAGTGACTGGCTACCTAGTTAATACTGTGGAAGAATGTGCCGAAAAGGTTTTAACCCTTTTGCGCAATCCGCTCCTAGCGGATAGCATGGCCCAAGCCGGCAGAGAGCATGTCCGCCGGGAATTCTTGATTACCACCAATATTTTGCGTTATTTTAGACTGTTTCATAGTCTGGCCAATAATTAAAGCAGGTATAGAAAAGGCCTAAACCAAATTATGGTTCAGGCCTTTGACTAAATCAAAAGACATCATAAATCAATCCCACCAGCTATACTTGTTTTTAGGTTTTGGCGGTTTCTTATGAGTTAGGCGCCAACCAATGCCTAAAATGATTGCTAATAAGAGTAAACCACCTAGGGTGGGGACCAGGTATTGCCGATTCCACAACTCTTGTTCTTGCATGGCCTTCGCATATGCCTGGACCAGCTCCCAGGTCTGATTGCCTATAACCACTACCGAACTGCTATCGGCTAAACTTACTGGGGATTGGGTTAATAAGATCAGACAGACCAGAGTTACTGTTATCCACCACTTTAGAGATGTGTAAATCTTCACATGACCACCCCCTAAAATTATGCTATAACAGTAATTGTAATTTTTCAAGGCTTTCGACATTACTATTCAAAAAGGGTTATTATTGTTTAGACCTCGTACTTGCTCCGCAACTGACTTTTCATTACTTTTCCCATCGTATTTCTAGGTAGGGCCTCGATTTCGTAAATACTTTTAGGTCGTTTATAGCCGGCTAGTTTGGCTTGGCACAAAGCAGTAAGTGCAGTCAGATCGATGGTTTGTCCGGGTTTAGGGACAACCACGGCAACCACCCGTTCTCCCAGGTCATCATCAGGAACACCAATGACTGCTGCTTCTAGGACCGCCGGGTTGGTTTCCAGCAGGGCTTCTATTTCTTTCGGATAAACATTCATCCCGCCGGAAATAATCAGATCCTTAGACCGTCCGACCAAAAATAAATACCCGTCACTGTCCTGATACCCTAAATCCCCGGTCTTAAACCATTCGTCAATAAATGATTCTGCTGTTTTGTCTGGCATTTGCCAGTATCCCTGGAAGACGTTTTTGCCTTTAACCAGGACCTCCCCAACTTCACCCGGATTAACGTCTTTCCCAGCCGGGTCCACAATCCGCATCGCTACTCCCGGCAGAGGTAGACCCACGCCACCCGGCTTGCGCTCGCCATTCAATGGATTTGAGGTATTGATTCCAGTTTCGGACATCCCATAGCGTTCCAAAACCGCCTGGCCGAAGATTTGTTGAAAATGTTCAAAGGTGGCGGCAGAAAGGGGAGCGGAACCGGATATCCACAGACGCATGGAACTGAGATTATATTCTTTTGGATTAGGTATTTGCAGAAGTCGGTGATACATCGTGGGAACGCCCATGAAAACAGTACAGTGGTACTTATCGATGGCCGCTAGGGTGGTCACTGGGTCAAATTTAGTATGGATTATCATCTCCATCCCGGCGTTTAACGCACCGTGAAAGGCAAATATCAGACCGTGGACGTGGAAAATCGGCAAAACGTGGAGCAAGACATCTTGATCCGAGTGGCCCCAGATATCATGGAGGGTGCTGATGGTAGCCAGCAGATTGGCCTGACTTAACATTGCCCCTTTGGAGCGGCCGGTGGTTCCGGAGGTGTAGATGATGAGTGCCGTGTCGTTAGACTGGGCTGGGCAAGCAGTTCGGTCTGGTTGGGCGGTGAGCAAAGAATCGAAGGACACTGGTCCAGTGTTGGAGTCAGTAATGACCACATGTTTAAGTTCGGGAAACTCAGGTGATTCCGGCAGGGCAAAATCAGCGTGGCTGGCTTCGGTGACAAATACCTTGGCCCGGGAGTCAGCCAGAAAATAGGCGATTTCTTCCCGGGTATAGGCTGGGTTAAGGGGGATAGTAATACTTCCTAATTGCAGGTTCGCCAGATGGGCATATAAAAACTCCAAACACTTGGGCAACTGAATGGCGACCCGGTCGCCTGGCTGAACCCCCAGGTCGTGTAGGCCCTGGCGCACCCGAGCCGCTGAATCCCATAGTTGGCCGTAGGTAATAACTTGGTCATCGAATAGCAGTCGCTTATCCGGGTATTTTTCAATGTTGAGCTTAATTTGGTTGGCCAGGTTCATTGTAATAATCCCTCCCGTGTTTTCTTTATCCTTCAGTTTACTACTCTTGAATTAGGGATGGAATACTCTGTCTGAGGATTAATCATTAATGCCAAATTTACCATAATAACATATAGCATAAAATGTAAAATGGACCAGTATTCAAGGTAGTTAGTAAGAAAATAACACGTTTCTCGTAGTTTGTGTTATTTTCATCCGTGGTTGTGCCCTGCGGGCATGGGCTGTTTATATGGAAAAAAGGTCAAGGTAATACTTGGTTAGACGGTCAAGGTCAGAGTAAACCGTACCGCTTCATCTTACGCCAGAGCGTACTTTTATCTATCCCCAAGGCCTGCGCGGTCTTGCCTCGGTGTCCTTGAAACTGTTCGAGAGTTCGGCTGATCAAGGCAATTTCGCTTTCCTGCCGGGTTTGGTTAATGATCGGCTGGTTTGGGCTAGTTTGAGCTTGGTTATTTTGATAATCGAAGATATCTGAGGAATTGCCTTGAACCACTTCTTTCGGTAAATGCTCCAATTCAATTTGATTTCCCCGGCACAAGATAAAGGCGTGTTCTAAAAGGTTTTCTAATTCCCGGATGTTGCCCGGGAACGAATAGCTTAGCAAAAACTGCAGAACCTCACCAGAAACCTGACTGATTCGTTTATCTTTCTTTAAATTAAGCTTACGGAGGAAGTGTTCAACCAGAAGCGGGATATCCTCCCGACGTTCGTTTAAAGAGGGTAACTTAATCTTTAGGATATTTAAACGGTAGTAAAGATCTTGCCGAAATGTTTTTTGTTGCACCATTTCCAGCAAGTTTCGGTTGGTAGCCGCAATGATCCTGACATCGGTTTTCACCGGAGTAGTTGCTCCAAGTGGTACATACTCTCTTTCCTGAAGAACCCGAAGCAGTTTCACCTGAAAAGCTGGCGAAAGTTCTCCGACTTCATCTAGAAAGATTGTTCCCTTTTCCGCCTGAGCAAACCGACCCGGTTTATCTTTTTTGGCATCGGTAAAAGCTCCCCGGACATAACCGAAAAGTTCGGATTCCAGCAGGGTGTCTGGCAGGGCCCCGCAGTTAACCGCGATAAAGGGTTTATCATGGCGAGGGCTTAAATTATGGATGGCTTTGGTCATAAGTTCCTTCCCGGAACCGCTTGGTCCTTCAATTAAAACAGTCGCATCACTATCGGCTACATCTGGGAGAATGGAGAAGATTTCTTGCATCGTGTGGTTCTTGCTGATAATGTCTTGGAAGCTGTACTGTCCAGAAAGTTCTTTGCGCAATTCTTCCAGAGCCGAAAGGTCGCGAAATGTCTCTACCCCGCCGATAAGACGGCCTGTTTGATCAGTTAGGATCGCAGTGCTGATACTGATGGGTATTTGATCACCCTTGTGGTTAAGGACATTGATATGCAGATCGATAATTTCCTGACCTGAATTAATTGTATGTTTAAGAGCACAATTGCCTTGGCAGATATTAGCGTGAAAAACATCGTAGCACTTCTGACCGATCGCCTGCTCACGGGATATGCCGATAATTTTCTCAGCCGCTCGGTTAAATGATTTAATAATGAAGTTTCGGTCAACAGTAAAGATTCCATCAGCAACACTATCTAAAATTGTCCGAACATGCAGATTATCCTGAAAGTCGTGACTGATATCGTGACCCATAAAAATACCCTCCCGCAAATAATGCAACTATATTATTGCATCAATCATTGCAACAATGCAAGAGGGTGAGGCTTTTAAATTTACTTAATCAATAGACATTCTAAGACCGGTCGGGCAGGGAAAGCAGCGGTCAGGGAATTCGGTTTGTAAAGCGAACGCGCCCATTGCTCCGGTACAGTGTCCCAGGCCAATTCTTTGAACTGAATATTCCCTCAAAGTCTGGATCGTCTGTTTCACTAGTTTGGCGGAGGCCCCATTTAGGTGCATCCCGCCAATAACCATGTAAATGCTGGTTTGACCAGTCAAGGCTTTAACTCGATCAAAGGTAGCCTTCAGGCCAGAATGACAGCAGCCCAGGATGACAATTAAACCCTTTCGACTCTCCAGAATTAAAGCCTGGTCGTCTTTAATAAGGTCTGGGCGGGTTCCCGCACGGTCCTCAAAGAAGTGCTTTACCGTTAGGTCCGGTTGGCTTTTTGGTATTTCACCAGTGTTTAGACACCCTGGAAAGAGAATGACAGAATCATGGGATAGATTAAATCGTTTGGAGTTTAATAATGCAGCGGGAACCCCAATCTCCCGCGCTTCGCCGCCCATAGGCGGCAAATAAAACCGGCACTTAAAAATATCAGGGTGAGCGTACACCTGGGCCTTAGAGTTTAACTGGAGGATATCAGCCAGGCCTCCAGTATGATCATAATGACCATGACTGATGACGATTTTATCTACTGCGCTCAAATCAAGACCCAGGGGTTTAGCGTTGGCTAAAAGTAGGGAGCTTTGACCGGTGTCAAAGAGGATCCGGCCCTTATTGCTCTCAATGAGGACTGACCACCCGTGTTCAGCCTTTAAACCAGGAAGCTGGACCGTATTTTCCACGAGAATACTAATGCAGATAGTTGAATTACTAGGAGAAGACAAAGTTTTAACCTCCATCTTTGGCATTTTTACCAGGTTTTTATTATTGTTCTTCATCTATTAGCTCAAATTCCCAGGCGCACCAGATTCCGGGCGGAGTCTCGTCAGGTGGACAGCAGAGACAAGTCGTCTTGAATCGGCTATCTATCGTAGAGGCAAACGAAGAGTATTCGCAGTATCCGGGTGATTTGCAGGGATGGGGAGGCAAACCAGCTCTTCGCCGTCCTTCTTGTTGCCGACATTCATTCATTTGAAAGACTACTTTGTTTTCGGCAATCTGAAAAACTTTTTGTTTATTCACACTGGCGTAGGGACGAAATCTAAAAGCCTGGATTAGGGCTGGAATCCCCCCGTTTTCTGGGAGAGACAGCCTTTTTTTGATTCGGTTGGCTTCGATTACCGGATAACGACACCAGACTTCTTCGTCCATTTGCATGGCTGCTTCAAGACCATAGGCTCTTTCAACCGCCTGAAACCAGAGTCCATCAATCGCGGCCCAGTTCTTAGCAATATCGGTAATGTAATCAAGGAGCTCTTCCCTCGTAAGATCAGTAATTTCTTTAATCTGAGGATTTTTTAGCACAATAACGTTCTTGTTCAAAAAGCATGCTCCTTTCTTTTATAAGCTTTTATCTGAATCAAAAGACTCCCACTTCTATAAGTGGGGGTTACCTTGTTGAGGTTCCAGATTGAATAAAGCCTCCATCTGAAGCCTTGATGTTCAGCGAAGCTGAACCAATTCACTGAGATATCTTTTGAAAGAAAGTCTCTTCCAAAGTCCCTTATATAAGGTCTTTCACTTAAGGTCTTTATTGAATTGTTGCAAAATTTATGCCCATAAACCACTCATGCCTTTTAGGCACAACTCTCCGCTCCGCCCAGAATTATCATGCGTTAACCGCACCACGATAAACAAATAATGATTATATTCAGAGCAATGACAGTTGTTACGTTGTATTTTTCTGCTAACCGCCCATGCCCGCAGGGCACAACCACCAACGAAAATAACACAAACAACAATATGCGTGTTATTTACTTAACTAACACTGTCGCTATTGTCAAGTTGGCATGAATCCTGCAATAAAGATGATGAGTGGACTTATCATTTAACTTTTAAATCTATATGAGTGTAGTAAAAGGGAAGGCGAACAAACGATTAAAGATATCAATGCTGGGTGATACTTATGATAATTGGCATTGCCAAGCATCAGGAATTTATAGCCTCACGTTTTGATTGTGCCGAGGAATTCTTGATTATCGAGCTCCAGAATTCACAAATAACCAAACAGTTCATTCTGCAGTGTCTAGATAAAAACCTGCTGCGCAAGGCTCTTTTAATGTTTCAGTCATCAGTTAATATTATTATTTGTGGTAGTATTGACAGTTTTTCTTTAAGGCTTTTAGAGGATCATAAGATTACCGTTATTTCTGGGCAACATGGTCAACTACAAGATTTTTTGGACCGGTGGTTAAAGCAATTAGGGGGCGGGTCTTGAAAAACATTGTTGGTTAAGCTAGAGTTTACCATAAAGTTAACTATTGGTTAGCAAGAAAATAACACTTTTATTTTCGTTTGTGTTATTATCTTGGTGGTTGTGCCTTGCGAGCATAGGTGGTTAACTAGAATAATTGATGACAAAGATCAGGAGGGATTAACCCGGTGAACTGTAAGCCGAATGAATGCAACACTTGTCAATCTACGACTTGTGGAGAAAAGAAACCAAATGGCAATCAACAGCAGTCAGGGATTGAAAGACTCGCCACTCACCGAATGAATACGATTAATCATGTTTTGGCCGTAATGAGCGGTAAAGGAGGGGTTGGGAAATCTTCCGTCACCGCTTTGCTGGCTTCAGAATTGAGCCGCCACGGCTTTAAAGTAGGGATCCTGGATGCTGACGTGACTGGGGCCTAGTATCCCTAAGATGTTTGGGATAAAAGAAAGGCCGAAGGCAGATCGGAACGGCATATATCCTCCGGCTTCAAATAGTGGGATTAAGGTTATGTCAGTTAATCTTTTGCTGGAAAAAGAAGATGATCCAGTAATTTGGCGGGGTCCGGTCATTGCCGGGGCAGTACGCCAATTCTGGTCCGAAGTAATTTGGGGAAAACTAGATTTTCTTCTGGTGGATTTGCCACCGGGGACCGGGGATAGTCCGCTTACCGTAATGCAATCTCTTCCGGTTAATGGTGTGGTAATCGTCTCCTCCCCCCAGGACTTGGCCCATATGGTAGTCCGAAAAGCAATCAAGATGGTTAAAAAGCTCGACATCCCGATTTTTGGCATTGTCGAAAACATGAGCTATTTGCAATGCCCTCATTGCCAAGAAGCAATAGAGATCTTTGGCTCTCGAACCGAGGCACAGGATAACCCGGAGATACCGATATTGGGCGAAGCACCGCTTGATCCAGCCCTTAGTCGAATGTGCGATGAAGGAGTCGTGGAGTTTTATACCAGTCAGTGGATTACCAAAATCGCCGAAGGGATACTAGCGAAAACGATAAAAGGGAAGAATTAACGCCATTAAGTTGCAGAGATGCAAGTAGTGCGATTGCAGCAATTGCATTGTTGAACATTTATAGGTTCTCGTTTAACCGACATTTAGTTTGTAAATAGTTTTGTATCGTGTCATTCTGAGCGAAGCGAAGAATTCTTGGTTATATTCATTAAACAGATTTACATTTACAAAAGGATTTTCGATACAGTAGCTAATTTTGGCGCGGTTTTTGCATTTAAAATGACGCATTGGATAAAAATCAATTTATTGTAAGATGCCTAAATGGTAGCCGGAAAGATCTGAATTGTTGCGAATCAGTTATTACGAGTCATTATTGAAAGAAAGTAAGCTTGCCCAATGATGTGTTTGGCGGCCACATCCTGGGAAGTTATATGGTTGACTGTAGGGTAAATTTCTAAAGGTGTACTGTTATCCTCCAAGCACTTGTGTAAGCCACCCCAGTATCTCTGGTAAAGGCAAAAACCTGACCAGGCAGAGTCCCCCAATAAGGGGGATTTTGCATTTTGTATGCATGCTGAAAAAAGGGTTTATAATGCTAAAAAACGCAGGAATTTTAGACTTTACGTCGAATTAAAAACGTTAGTAAAGATACCAAACAAAGGAAAATAACAATAAGGTGGTGAGGTTAAAGTAAAAAATGTATAATGTATCTAGATTATTCCGAATATTTAAAAAGCTGGGAGGATTGTGATGAAGAGAAATTGGGTTAATAAAGGCATTATCGTACTTATGGTTTTAACTATGCTCCTTTCCTTTACTGTTACTGCCTATGCAGAGTATAAAGCAATGGATTTTCTCCTGGATTCACCAGCTGCCATAGTACCGTCGGACAACTCACCAACGATTTTTATTAATGGAGTTCAGTTAGTTTCTGACCAACCAGCTATAATTGAGAATGATCGAGCTCTTGTTCCTTTAAGAGCAATTTTTGAGGCTTTAGGTCAAGAGGTAGAGTGGGATCCAAATGATCAGTCAATCACTTCCGGAGATATTTGGCTGCAAATCAATAACCCTCAGGCAATTGGGCCCAATAATACAATGATTACCCTGGATGTACCGGCGAAGATTATTAACGATCGGACCTATGTGCCGCTGCGTTTTATTGCTGAGAGTTTGAATAAAAGAGTCGAGTGGGATGGGGTTGCGTACCGGGCGGACATTCTTGACCAAGCTGACCTTCCCGAATATCAGGTTAATCCACCTGCCGATCCATTTGCTCCGTCCATGGATTTTGAATTAACCGAGGTTGACTACGCAGATGGCCAACTGATAGCAGCCTGTACCTTCACCAATACCGGGGATGTCTTTATTTCCACTGTTAAGCGAGTAGATGTGGCAGTATTCGCGGTATATGATGATGGAGATTCGATAGAGGCCGCAAACACATATTTTACTGATCTTGTCGTAAACATTGGCCCGGGTGAATCCGTTGAGTATACCCTGGAGATTACCGATGTACCAGAGTATGATGATGCTACCAACTGGGGGCTTGAATTAAGCGGTTGGGAGTTAGAGTACGTTAGTTAGTCTTATGGGAAATAAATTGAAAATTGGAATGATAACGTAATAATTGGTAACATTAAATGAAGCCTCCGCCGTCAGTTGGAGGCTTCATTTATGGCTAGTTCCGATGGTGTCGCATTATCCTAAAACATCCAGCTGTTTGTTGCAGCTTTGAAACACAAATGAAACAGCTCTGAAATATGTTGTTATTATAATGTATTTACAAGTGCTTTACTTTTGAAGGGTGTATAAGGTGCGAAAACTTGTAAATACATTATTAATAGTCTGCATAGCTATTTTTGCAACCGTTTATGCAAGTGCCACGGAAATTTTAGATTTGAGTAGTATTTCTCACCTTTCTGGCATTTTAGAAATGGGTGATGAACAAATGAATATTGAAGAAAAAGCGACATCTGGTGACGCAGGTTCTAAAACGAGAGCAATAGAAGGACCCGACCAGTCGGTTAAGTCCTCGGTAACTGATCCGGAACAGACTGAGCCAGCCCAACAGACTATGCCTGAACTAGGCTTACCTGATTCTAATTCAAACCCAGATTCAAACTTAAACCCGGACTCAAACCTAAACCTAAACTCAAACCCAAACCTAAACCCACCGGTTTCCGATCAACCGGCAGTAGGGTCGGAAAAACCGGCAAGCATTCAAAAGATTACAAAATATCTAGATCTACTAGTCCTAGTAAATAAAGCCAATATTTTGCCGGCAGATTTTGTTCCGCCCGATTTAGTTAAACCGGATATCCCTTTTTGTTTTCAAGAGGATTTACCCAAAAAGTATCTGCGTCGAGAAGCAGCCCAGGCTATCAGTCGACTGATTAGTCAGGCCCAAAGGGAAAATATTCAAATCTATGGTGCTTCTGCCTACCGCTCTTATCAAACCCAAAAAGATATTTTTACCCGTAAAGCGAGAGAGCTAGGTGAAAAAGAAGCCAACCGTTTGAGTGCCTATCCGGGACAAAGTGAGCACCAAACCGGGCTGGCGATTGATCTAACTAGTTCTCGCGTCGGCTTTAAATTAACCCAGGATTTCGGCTCTACCCCGGAAGGCAGATGGTTAAGCCAAAATGCCGCTTACTTCGGTTTTATTATCCGCTATCCGGCCGGCAAGGAACACATCACCGGCTATAGTTATGAACCATGGCATTTACGATATGTAGGTGTGGAAGCTGCTCAAGTCATCGCTGATAAAAAAATAACCCTGGAGGAATACTTGAGAAACTATCGCTAGTTGGAAAGGCTGCCGATAGTTGCTACTTTCATTCAGAAGTCCTTACTCTTCACCGAATTGGTAACCAAAACCGTAGATTGTGAGGATATAGCGAGGCTGACGCGGGTCTTCCTCCACTTTTTGCCGTAATCGAGTAATGTAAATATCTACGGCCCGACTATTGCCGGTGTAATTGTAACCCCAGGCCAGAACAATCAATTCTTCTCGGCTGAGTACCTGGCCGGGATGGCGGGCAAGTGCTTCTAATAGCTGGTATTCCCTGGGGGTCAGGGAAATCGGCTCTTCTTTTTTATATACCTTTTTGTTCTTCGAATTGATGGTTAAATCCTGATATTTGATGATCTGGCTGATATTTGACGTAAAATCAAATTGACGCAAAAGAAGTCACTCCCATATTAAGCTGCTACTTTAGTATATTAGTTTTCCCAAACGGGTTAAAAAATAGATGAAAACTCCTTTTCCGGACAGGCTTAATCAGAAGGCAATTAGAATAGTATAAAACAAATACTATGATACAAATACGATCTGGGAAAGGGTGTTTAGGCGTGAGTAACTTTCCTGGTAAACCAGTACAGATTATGACTAAGAAGTTGGTCAATCCAAGAAAGAAAACAGAAATTTTCTACCCAACAATCACCAATCTGGCCGATCCGGCCGGGCAGCAGAGAATGAATAAGGCAATTATCAATAGCGTCTACAAACTCCTGACTGAGCAGCATTATTATGAGATAGAGAATTGGCATAATATTGACGGTTGGTTTGAACTGAAAACGAATCAGCGAGAGGTGTTGAGCCTAATCAATTACAACTATGCTTTCCCAGCCCAGTATGCCCATGGGTTAACTTTAGCCGCTTCCTTAACTTTTGATACACAAACCGGGCAAGATTACTCCTTGAGTCAACTATTTAAAGCGCAAAGTAATTATGTAGCCATCTTATCTGACTTGATTAAACGGCAAATAAGGCAAAGAGAGATCTCGTTAATTAATGAATTTATCGCGATTAAACCAGATCAGGATTACTATATTGCGGATAAGTGCCTAGTGGTGTATTTTCAAATTTATGAATACACTGCCTATGTTGAGGGATTCCAATTCTTTCCGATCTCAGTTTATGAAATTGCCAGTATAATTGAAGAAGAGAGCCCGTTGGGCCGGATGATTCCAGATTATTAGGTTTCAGCCTAAGCCTGACTTAGAAGCTAAGCAACGCGGCGAGTTAGAAATTTAGGGTTGACAATGACCGTTAACTGTGGTTAAATTAATTCCAAACTAGATTGTATACATCTGTTCATTAAATCACTTTAAATCACTTTAGTAGAGAGTAGGCAGGTCAGAAAGGTTATGCAGGATATGTAGGATGGGAGTTTAGTCTAAGACAAATCAAAAGTAGGATGGTTAGGACGGTAGGAAATAAGGATGCCACATATTCCCTGGTTTTCCCTGTGCTTTTTTAAGAGGGGAACGGGAAATTTGGCGATTCTTAAAACTCCTAGGGGAGTTTTTTTTATTGTCCTGATTAGCTGATACCACAGAATTAGGAGGGACAAAAATGAGGGGTTTATTAGGTAAAAGGAAAAAAGTGAGCGGGTTAGGCAAGGCAGTTTTGGTTGTGGTTGCACTAACGATGTTAGGTGCCTTGGCCGGGTGCGGCGGATCAGCCGGGAATAACGAAGGGCAAGTGGTAGAGCTTAGACTGGCCCATTTCTTCCCCAGTACTCACCCGGCTGAAGAGGAGCTAATCAAACCCTGGGCAAAAGCGATTGAAGAAGCCACTAACGGCAAGGTACATATAACCAGTTACCCGGGCGAAACCTTGCTGCCAGCGAATGGGATCTATGACGGCGTAGTTAATGGCATTGCCGATATCGGTTTATCTTGTTTTTCGTACACTAGAGGCCAATTCCCCGTTTTAGAGGCTTTCGAGCTACCCGGAATCATCTATAAAAACTCAAAGGTGGCCAGTAAAGTCGCTTGGGAAGGCATCCAACAACTTAACCCCAAAGAGGTGCAGAACACCAAGTTAATGATGGTCTTGACTACCGGTTCGGGTGACTTATTCACCAAATCACCAGTCCGCAACCTGAACGATTTGCGGGGCTTAGAAGTTAGAGCCACTGGATTGAGCGCCAAAACGCTGCAGCAATTAGGGGCGACTCCGGTCGCGATGTCCCAGGCTGAGGCCTATGAAGCTTTATCCAAGGGTGTGGTTAACGGCAATCTTGGGCCGATCGAGATCTTACAGGGCTGGCGGCAGGCGGAAGTAACTAAGTTTATCACCAAAACCCCGTTCTTATATAACACTCTATTTTTTGTAACCATGAATCTAGATAAGTGGAATTCCCTGGACCCGGAAACACAGCGGGCCATCGAAACGGTTAATGCCAAGTTTTTTGAAGAGGTCGCAATTGGGTTGTGGGATAAACAAAACGAAGCAGCTTTAAAATGGGCGACTGAACAAAATGGAATGCAAGTTATCGATTTGACCCCGGCCGAGACCGAGCTTTGGATCAACCGCGTTAAACCAATCCAGGATGAATTCGTGAATAACCTGAACCAACAAGGATTGAACGGCCAGGAGGCCCTGGACACGGTAAAGCAGTTAGCGGACAAATATAACCAGCTTTATTAGCTCAATAAGACAAACAAGGTTAAAGCCAGTTATTTTGTTATCGCTAATTATGCGGAGAATGGGGAGGGTTAAGCATGAAAAAAATTATTCAAATGATAGCTGGGATAAGTCGTCAACTGGATATATTGGCCGGCATATGTCTGACGGGCGTAATGGTTTTGGTGGTTGCCAACATTTTGATGCGCTCACTTTTCAATCAGCCTATTTTAGGGACTTACGATGTGGTTGGTTTATTAACGGCCCTGGGGATTGGTTTCGCCCTGGCTAATTGTGCGATCTTAAATGGTCACATTGCGGTGGATTTTGTCGTAGACCGTTTGCCGATTAAGCTCCAGGTACCGGTTGATATCTTGGTCGACCTAATCGGGTTCGGGTTTTGGGGTTTGGCGGCCTGGCATGTTGGGGCATATGCGAAGGTGCTGGCCACCAACGGGGTTGTCTCGGCCACGGCCCAAATCCCCCTGTATCCGATCGTTTACCTGATTGCTTTCAGTCTAGCGGGGCTTTCCCTGGTTCTGCTGGCCAGGTTAATTAATTCACTGGCTAAGGCTGTTGCCGGGGTATCGATGGAAAAACTCGCTTGGTCAGTTGAATTATCAGATGACTCAGCAAGGAAGGCGGTCAGATGAGTTCATTATTCATAGGGATTATTGGCTTGGCTGTCTTTTTCATCCTGATCATGCTGCGAATGCCGATTGCTTACGCTATGGCCTTGGTCGGTTTTGTCGGATTTAGCTTGCTGACTTCAATTTCAGTCGGTTTTAACATGGTGGCTAAGGAAATTTTCAACACTTTCTCTTCTTATTCGTTGAGTGTGATCGCGATGTTTGTTTGGATGGGATTTCTGGCCTATTACTCGGGAATTGGGGCTCGTCTCTTTAATTTGGCCTATAAATTGGTGGGTCATATTCCAGGCGGACTGGCTATCGCGACCCAGGCAGCCTGTGCTATCTTTGGGGCTGTTTGTGGCTCTAATACCGCTACCGCCGCTACGATGGGGGCTGTTGCCCTGCCTGAGATGCAGAAATACAAATACGATACCTCTCTGGCCACCGCCAGTATTGCGGCCGGGGGAGTGTTAGGGGTTTTAATTCCGCCCAGCGTTATCTTTATCGTTTACGGTATGGCTACTGAGCAGTCAATTGGTAAACTGTTCATGGCCGGCATTATTCCTGGACTCTTACTGATGGCTGCCTATATGCTAACCATCTATCTGCTTACCCGGCGCCGGCCGGAGTTGGGTCCTGCTGGGCCAAAATCTAGCTGGCGAGAACGATTGGCGGCCCTGAAGGGCGGGATATTAGAAGTATTGATTGTTTTTTGCCTATCAATTGGTGGTCTTTTCAAGGGCTGGTTTACGCCAACAGAAGCTGGCGCGGTCGGGGCAGCGGGCGTCTTGCTCGTCACTCTCTTAGGCAAACAACTTAACTGGGAAAAATTTAAGGGTTCGCTTTTTGATACTACCCGGACTACGGCAATGATCATGTTAATCATTGCCGGGGCGATGATCTTTGGCCGTTTTATGGCGATCAGCCGACTACCCTTTGAACTGGCCTCTTGGACCGAGACCTTGACTTTACCGCCCTTCGCCATCATGGGCTTTATCTTGCTGATTTGTTTAGTCTTGGGCTGTTTCATTGACGTGTTAGCTCTGGTGCTATTAACGGTACCGATCTTCTACCCTATCGTGGTTAGTAATCTCGGCTATGATCCGATCTGGTTTGGTGTCATTGTAACCCTGGTGGTTGGGATGGGGGTGATTACCCCTCCAGTGGGGATGAATGTCTATATAATTAAGGGAATAGCTCCAGATGTCCCCCTGGAAGTAATCTTTAAAGGCATTTGGCCGTTTTTAGTTGCCTTGATCGTGTGCGTGATTATCCTGATTATTTTTCCACAGCTTGCAACCTTTCTGCCCAATATTTTTTGAATATAAGCAATTAATGCTTGGGATGGTATTAAAGTTAGGGTCATTTCAAGTATGCTTTTAAAGCTGCCGGTTCGAGACCGGCAGCTTTATTTTTAGGCTTGTCGGTTCTTAACGCACCAACGAAATGCCAATAGCATACCATATTATGTAGTAATTTCCTGTACAAGGGGGCGCAGCGATGGACCAAATCTTAACACAATTAGCGGTTCTTCATTCAGAAGTGAAGTGGTTAAAGGATCAGGAAGTAAGACTATCAAACCGAATTGATGAAGTCAATAAAAAAGTAGACTGTTTGAAGACCTGGATAATGGGGGTGATGGCTGGAGTTATAATTTCAATCTTAACCCAAGTTACAAATTTTCAATAATACTATCATTAATTAAAACTAAGACGTTATGCCCTTATTGGTGGTCTGGCAGATCTCCGAAGGGCATTTTTATTAAGATAAATTAATACTAAGTTTTTAGGTATGATTGAAAACAAAAAAGAGTATAGTATATTTTAAAAGATTACCTTTAAGATATTTAAGGTAAAATATTAAAAATATTAAAAAACAATTTGAAAAAAGAAGGCCCCTGACGGGGCCTAGGTAAAACAACATGAACAAAGGCCTAGAAAACCTTCCGGGCTAAAATCGGGGAAAGCGTCTTCTTCGCCTGCGGAAGAACCGCCTTCTGAAAAAGAAGGGTGGGAAAAAGAAAATCGGTCTACCAAAAAAGGGTGGAAAGAAAAATGGGTTACCATCCGGATTACCATTCGGATTTGAATCCGGATCTGAGTAATAGTCATCATCATAGTCATCATCATAGTCACACGGAGGGTATGTCGGATACATTCGATGACGTGGGCTCATGGTAAAAACCTCCCTAATTAATTGATAATACATATTATGTACGTTAATTGGCATTGGTTCCACAATAAGGTAATAGGTTTGAGCTTTTTAAGAGAATTATTGTATGATTATATTGTTATCGATGCTTGTGCCCTGCAGGCATGAGCATTTACAATAAAGAGGGTAAAAAAGAAGAAGAATAAAAAATAAAGAAGGTTAAAAACAATGAATAAAAAAAATTACTATGCTGGCGTGGGAATTGCCATTGGGACAGCTGTGGCTGGTGCTATATTGATGCCTATCTATGTCCAAACCGGAAACGCTGTCTTTATCGCCTTTATCGGAGTCGGTACCATTGTGGGTTTGATAATCGGGTCCGGAATGGATAGGCAGAACAACGATAAATAACGAATTGTCAAAAACTCAGTTAGATTGAAGGTGCAAGCATGAACTTACATAAACTTACAGTCAAAACCAGCCGGCGAACTGAAATGATCGACCTTACTTCCGAGATAGAGGCAGTTGTTGCCCAAAGCGGAGTAGAGGAGGGCCTTTGTTGTGTTTACGTACCTCACACGACTGCCGGTGTTACGATCAATGAAAACGCGGATCCTACAGTTTGCAGGGATATTGAAACAGTGCTAGAGACCCTTATACCTTGGAATGGTCCCTACACTCACTCCGAAGGCAATTCTGCAGCCCACCTCAAGTCTTCACTAATGGGCTGCTCTCAGACTTTGATTATCGAAAAGGGGCGATTAGCCTTGGGGACTTGGCAGGGAGTTTATCTGGCCGAGTTCGATGGTCCCCGGCAACGACAGGTCTGGGTAAAGATCTTAGAGGGCTAGCGGTTGTTCGCTGGTCATTCCCGGCTATGATGTGCCACAATAATATCCACACGGAAGACGGTGTCAGAATCAATGATGGAGAAGAATAAGGTCTAACATACGCGGTACTCCACACCTCATCAAATGATTTCCGCCCCTTTCAGTCAAACAGTCAAGTTCACTTGAAAAATTTACCTAACATTTTGCCAGTTGCCTTCCCTGCAGCTCGCCTGGCTATGCGTTTGCCAACTGTCCCCTTCTTGATCGCAGAAACGTCTCCCAGAAGCTTAGCAAGTCCATAGAGCACGCTTCTGGCCTGGGAGATAGAATCTTTTTTTCTAGCCACAATAACACGACCTTTCTAATTTTTTATTATTTCTTTTATTATCTAGCAAATTTTAGAAGAAGTCTAGTAATAAACACAGGAGGTTAAAGTTGGATTGCATACTCACATATTCTAAAATTAGATTTTATCCTACAAAACCAGTGATAACCGATATTAATATAGCTGACATAGCTCATGCCTTGTCACTTATGACCAGAGCAAATGGCCACTTTGAACATTTTTACTCAGTTGCCCAGCATTCTATTAATTGCTACAAGGAAGTAAAAAGCCGTGGGTATTCTACAAGAGTTCAACTGGGTTGCCTTTTGCACGATGCAAGTGAAAGCTATATATCCGATATCACTAGACCGGTTAAAAAGTTTTTGCCAGAGTATTTTATTATTGAAGAAAGGTTACAAAAAACTATCTATCAAAGGTTTGGGATTGGCGATTTGTCTGATGAAGAGCGAAAACAGATAAATGAGATTGATGATGTATTGCTTTACTTTGAGTTTAAAGCACTAATGCTAGTCGAGATATGTGATATAGCCCCAAACAAAACAATGGAGCATGATTTTTCTCAAAGGGATTTCAAAAGTATTGAACAAGAATTTATTAATATTTTTAATGAACTAATCGGTAATTCTGGTCAATTAAAAAGGGCGCGATAATAGAATACCCGGCAGTCTAATTACACGGAATTAAACGTCAATATATCTTAGGGGGTAATCTCTTAATCCCTTTTGTAAGATTTTGGGCGAGAGGAAGCCCTAAATCAGGCAAGAAATATGTCAACTCTTAAAGGAATTTACTGGACTATGTTGAATATAGTCAATTAGATATTAGTTGTTCAATGATGATCGTGTACCTTAATTGAAAAAAATGGTATTAAACAGAGCGCGTTTACGTTAATTAGCAAGGGATTTATTGATTTGTAGCTTTGGGCTGAGGAGCGTGAATTAATGTTAAAGCTAAAAGTAGGGATAATTGGGGCCGGACAGGGGGGAACCGCCATCCTGGATGCCCTGTCCACTCAAGAAGAGGTAGAGGTAATCGGTATTTGCGATATCAATTCAGTTGCTCCCGGTTTAACCTTAGCTAAGAAATTAAAGGTACCTGTTTTAACTGATTATCGCGAACTCCTGCAACAGTCCAACCTGGACCTGGTCTTTGAGGTAACTGGGACTGAGACGGTCCGGGAAGCAGTGCATGCGGAATGCCCGGCTGGAGTTAATATAGTAGACGCTCAGGTTGCCAAACTCACCATGGATTTAATTGAAGATCTTCTGGAAGCAAACCGGAGACTGAAAGAATTAGATCAGATGAAATCGGACTTTCTTTCGACAGTATCTCATGAATTAAGAACCCCTCTGACCTCAGTTCTTGGCTTTGCGAAAATTATCAAAAAGAGGTTTGATGAGGTTATCATTCCGCAAGTAAAAGTTGATAATAAAAAGATAGAAAGAGCAATTCAGCAAATAAAAGACAACATTAGTATCATCGTTTCCGAAGGTGAGAGACTGACGGCGTTGATAAACGACGTCCTAGACATAGCCAAGATGGAGGCCGGAAAGATCGACTGGAAGATGGAACCAGTTTCAGTGGCGGATGTCCTGGAAACGGCAATACTAGCCACTACCTCCCTTTTTGAGCCTAAGGAGCTCATATTGATCCGGGAGATTGAGGAGGATTTGCCGCCAATAAACGGGGATCGGGATAGGCTGATTCGAGTGGCCATTAATCTCATTTCAAACGCGATAAAATTTACTAGTACGGGCTCAGTAACCTGTAGAGCTAAACGCTTCGAAGATACCATAACCGTCAGTGTGATAGACACCGGTATTGGGATCGGCAAAGGAGATCTTACCAATGTATTTGAGAAGTTCCGACAGGTGGGAGATACCCTTACGGATAAGCCTAAAGGGACCGGTCTTGGACTGGCGATATGCAGGCAGATAGTCGAATATCACGGTGGTCAGATCTGGGTGGAAAGTGAACCCGGTAAAGGGAGCAACTTTTCTTTTACCCTGCCCATTGGCCAGGAAACCGGGAAAAAAGTACGGACATTTAACGTAGATAACCTGGTCAAACATTTGCGGGATCATGTAACAACAGTAACCCCGGGCCTGGCGGAAGGCCAACGGAGCATCCTGGTCGTAGACGATGACATTAATATAAGGGCACTGCTTCGGCAGGAGCTTGAAGCAGTAGGTTATCAAGTAAGAGAGGCCAAAGACGGGGTGGAGGCTATCGTTCAGGTCAAGAAAGAAAAGCCCGATCTGATCGTTCTGGATGTCATGATGCCTAAAATGAATGGATTTGATGTTGCCGCGGTTTTGAAAAATGACCCGGATACAGTGAATATACCAATTGTCATCCTTTCCATTATTGAAGATCAGGGGAGAGGTTACCGGGTTGGCGTTGACCTGTACTTTACCAAGCCGATTAATACCGAAGAATTGCTCAAGGCGATTGGATTGCTAATATCTCAGGGTGGTTCGAAAAAAAAGGTGCTGGTGGTTGATGAAGATGAGTCCACGGTCAAGACCCTTTCGGAGGTGTTGGAGACCAAGGGGTATGTGGTGGTTGAGGCCTATAACGGCGAAGACTGTATCAAAAAGGCAGAATCCGAAAAACCAGATATGATCATTGCTAATACTTTGTTTACAGAACGGCATGATATCGTAACCACTCTGCGATTTGAGAAAGGGCTGGAAAATATACTTTTCTTTTTACTGAGTTAGTAAATTTTCTACAATTAAGAAAGAAAGCGGTCGACGCGATAACCAGCGGAACGTTCTGAAGCAGAAAAAAGGATTAAATATGATTCGAATTAAATTGAAGCGCTTGCTCGCCAAAAAAGAGGTAGCATCGATTATCCAAGATATTATTAATTTTTTAACGTTGCCTTTATTAGTGCAAGATTCAGAGGGCCAGGTACTTATAGGCGATACCAGCGAACAGCTTCCTTATCGGTACCCAGTAGATTATGAAGGAATGGTTATTGGCTGGGTAAGCGGGGAGCAAAAGGCTTCGGTCATTGCCGCCTTGCTTTCCTATCTAGCCCAGATAGAATTTGAAAAGAAGACTCTAGGCCGGGAAACTTTGGAAAAATATAAAGAAATAACCCTGCTGTACAACATTACCGAAAAGTTATCCGCCAGCCTTGATCCCAAAGAGGTTGCCCAGTTAGTCGTGGATGAGGCCCCAGAGGCTCATTAAGGCCGACAACCTGTCCGTGATGTTGAAAAATGAAGATACCGACATGTTTGAGGTGATCTTCGGATCAGGGAAAAAGTCTTGGCCCAAGAGGGGGTTTAAGGTGGGAGAGGGGATTGCAGGTAATGTAGTACTGACTGGAAAAGCGGAGATCGTCAACCATGTTCAGGCTGATCCGAGATATGAAGATAGCGCCAACAAGATTAGTTCCTTGATGTGCGCTCCCCTAAAGATAAAAGATAAGGTTATTGGTGTTATTAACATCAGTAGCGAAGAACCGGTTCGTTATACTGCTGAAGAGCTAAAGATTTTAAGTGCTCTGGCTTTTCAAGCCGCTGCGGCTATTGAAAATGCAAGACTATATGATCAATTAAAAGATACCTTTTTGAACACGGTTAATACCCTGGCAGAGACAATTGAAAAAAGAGATCCTTACACTGGGGGGCATACCCGAAGAGTAATGGATTATAGTGTAAGCATTGCTAAAACGTTAAAACTGTCCGATCGGCAAATTGAAAATATTAGATTAGCGGCAATCCTGCACGATATTGGAAAGATCGGGGTTAGAGACAGTATTTTGCTTAAGAATGAAAAACTGTCGACAGAAGAATCTAATACGATTAAAATGCATCCAATCTACGCCGAAGAAATACTGAGCCCAATTAAGAATTTAAAGGATATTATTCCCGGAATTAAATACCACCACGAGCGCTTCGATGGCCAGGGTTATCCTGAGAGGTTAAAAGGGGATGAAATTGATATAATGGCCAGGATAATCGCAGTAGCGGATGCCTTTGATGCCATGACCTCGGATCGTCCTTATCGAAAAGGTTTGAGCACGGATGTAGCTATGGAAGAACTGAAGAAGAATTTAGGCACCCAGTTTGATCCCGAGGTGGTAAGGGCGTTTATTAAGGTTTATGAGGCCAATAAACAGTCTAAATAGGGGGTATAATTCCAATGCCTAAAATATTAATTGCCGATGATGAACCCTATATTCGAATTCTCTTAGAGCAGACTCTGGAGGAGCTAGAAGATGAGGGAGTAGAATTAATCTTCGCGGATAATGGAGAGGATGCCCTAGCCTGTATTCAGGAGGACCGGCCGGAGCTGGTTTTTCTCGACGTAATGATGCCCAAGATGAATGGGTTTGAAGTGTGTAAAGCGGTTAAGAATGAGCCGGGAATGCAAGACGTTTATATTATTATGCTGACCGCGAAGGGGCAGGAATTCGATAAAAAGAGGGGTTTAGAAGTTAACGCAGATATTTATATGACCAAGCCGTTTAATCCAGATGAAGTAATTGAAAAGGCCCGAGATGTTATAGGCATCTACTAACTTAAATTTGGGCAAATGGGCGGCAAATAAGAAAAAGGGCGACATTTTCTTGTCGCCCTTTAAACATGGTCTTTATTAAAACATTTTGAAATACCAGCAAATCGTCTGCTTTAAATATTTTTAGCATCGAAGCTTGCTGGTTTTTTATTTCCCAAAATCCGTAGTCAGCCTTTTTCCCTTAATTCTGCATTTCAAATAAAGGATAAAAATAATTTTAGCAGGAAAATTGTTGCATTCGGTCGAAATATATTTTTTTGTATATAAGCCTTTTGCATATTCAAAAATCCTTGATTTTATTGGTTTTTTGGAAGGCAAAAAAAGGACTTCACCCCTGTTTTAGAGAAATTTCAAGTGACCAAACTAGAAATCCTAAAAGAGGTGAAGTCACTGGTATATTCTCCAACAAATGCTTTTTTCCTTCGAGGAGTTAATAGAAATGGAGTCAAAAGATAAACTACCGATATTTTTTGCCTCCCTTGATTTAGAACCTATTGTAATTAAATTGAGAAGTCAGATTCCCCAAGGGGCAATCGGTTATTCAAGAGAAGGAATCCTTCGGGCCATATTGGCCGCCCCCCTTGAAGGAATTGCCACATTTACTGGTTTGGTAAACCGGCTTAAATCGGATATTCGGTTTCGTTATCAGTGTGGTCTTGGAATTGGTAAAGTTCCATCTATATCTACTTTTAGCCGGGTATTCAAAAAGATTGTAAAAGCTAATCTAGCAGAAGAACTATTCACCTCGCTGGTACAAGAATGTCTGCGACAAGGAGTTATTGATGGAAAGGTTATTGCCATTGACAGTACAGCTATCGAAGCCTATGAAAAGAAACAACCGAGGAGCCGTAGCAAAGAAACTGGTAACGCTGACTGGGGTGTGAAAAAAGATTCCTTCAATAATAAAGTTACCTGGTTTGGCTACAAACTCCATATAGCTGTTGATGCCACTAGTGAGTTACCCTTAGCTTTTGAGGTAACACCAGCTAATATTAATGATGGAGATATTGGACCAGTATTGATCGAAAAAGTTACTTCAATCATGCCTCAGAGCCAGTGGCCTAAATATTATTCGATGGATTCTGGTTACGACCAACATAAAAACTACGAGGCAGCCCGAAAAGCTAGAGCTCAAGCGATTATTCCCTTAAACCCTCGGAATGAGAAGGAGCCACCGGCTGGTATGACGGCCAATGGGACTCCTGTTTGTTCGATGAATTACCCGATGGTTTATTGGGGAGCTGATAAAGAAATAATCAAATTTCGTTGTCCTCATGTCTTAGGGAAAGTGAATTGCCCCTTCGGTTCTGCCTGGTGTTCAGATTCCAACTACGGCATGGTCGAAAAGATAAATATAACTGATGATCTACGCAGATATTCGCTTCCCCATAGGGATACGCGAAAATGGAAAGAACTTTACAATCGGCGAACCGCAGTAGAAAGGGTAAACTCTCGTTTAAAAGACTACTTAACGGCTGATCAAATACATGTTTGTGGTATTCAAAAAGCCAAAACTTACATAACGCTAAATCTAATTATTCTGCTAGCCGGGGCTTTGGCTAGTAGGACGTCAACTCAAAGGGCTGCTTAACCTACTTGTTAGCAATAGGTAGACTAAAGGTTTAAAATTCTGTTTTTGTGCCCTGATGGAGTTTAAAATATCTGCTAAAAGATATTAACTATAAATCGTGGCGAAGAATGCCTTGATTACTTAGGATTCTTTTATTTCTCTTGCTGAAAACTTTAATTTTGCAAAAGGCTCATATAATAGATTAAACATTTTACAACATAATGGATTGGGTTGAAATAACAAAAAGAGTTGATTTATTGCAATTTCATCCAGGTGCATAGCTATCAGGGGGTAGGAATAATGGCCGAAATGATATGCGCAATTGAACAAATCAACAATCAGGGTGAAGAAGCGTTTTATCGTGCACTTGATGCTTATTTAGACAACACTCATGTCGTATATTGGAATCGTGAGATATATGGCCGCGAGTTTGATTTTTGTGTCCTCATTCTTGAAATTGGAATCGCAGTTATTGAAGTAAAAGGCTGGCAAGAAGACACTATTGTTGATGTTCCTCGCGGTGAATATGTAATCATCCGAACTGAACAAGGGGAAGAATGTAGTAACCCTCGTATTCAAGCCCGTGCATATCGTTTTGCAGTGTTTAATCACATAAAAAATAAATTGGGGAAGCAGCCTGTGGTATTTCACATGGTCTGCTATCCTTTTATATCTTTTGATTCTTACATAGACAAGCATCTTGACCTAATTAGTGAACCTCAGCTGACGTTCACAAAGGATGATTTAGCATCAAAAGATAATTTTTTAAACAAGCTGGATCAGGCTATTGCTTTTTTCCGCAACTGGGGTAGTCACGCATTTACCCCAATTTTAATGAATCAGGTCCGTTCTCTGTTTGAGCCAAATGTTTGTTTTGAAAAAGAAGTGGCTGATACCAAATCGATAAGCAAACCTAAGTGCCATCATTTAATCCCCTGCTACTCGATTGTCTGCTATATTCCTGCTTCTGAGAATAGTTGGCAAACAATTATTGACGAGCTGGCTGAGGCATACAGTAGTGGATGTCGTATTTATTGCATGGTTGGAACTCAGGAAATGCTTAAATATACCGCAGAAAAAGTCACTAAGATCCTAAAAGATAAAGGTTTAAAAGTAAACCATAAAGGCGATTTAGAGCTTGGTGTTATTAGCTTATTACCGGTTGACAGTTCACGTCTATCCATATTCAATTGGCAAACGGTGATCATAGATTCTGTTGCTACCTTAAAAGATATACCTCATTTCAAGGTTATAGACGGTGAGCTTGATGCCTTGCCAGAAGCTGAAGCATGGTTATTCAAGCTGGATGCCTGTGGAGCATTTAATTTTTCGCAATACCTAGTAGAACATGCCAAGACACACAAAAATATTTTAGTGCGCGCCGGTGCTGGTACGGGCAAGACTTATGCCATGATATTGCGTGTTGCTTATTTGTGCTACGCAGAAGATATTTCCCCGGCCAATCTTGCGGATCGCATATTAATGATAACGTTTACTAATGATGCGGCCGATAATATGAAAAATCGCTTAAAAAGCTGTTTCCAGAATTATTTTTTGCTTACCGGGCAAGTCGATTTTCTTGAGATGATCGCCCAAGTTGACTGTATGCAGATTAGTACTATTCACTCATACGCCCAATGTATCATTAAAAAACTTGGAACAGCAGTTGGATATGGCCAGGATTTGAAAATAACCTCTGGTCTTTATAATCGAAGACTTTTATTGGAAGAAACTCTTGAGAATTATGTTCGAGAACAAACCAGAATTAACCCGCAATTCCTTAACGGACTTGGATTGCCAGTCTACGAGCTTCGGGAGAAGTTGATGACTTTCATAGACCGCCTGGAGAATAAAAGCATTGATATATCCGAGGTTAAGCCGGAACAATTTGGTACTACTAAAAACAATCAACAACTACATCAGTTATTGATTGCCGTTTTAAGTCAAACGGAACGAGAATTTGACAAGCTATTACTTAAAGAAAACCGTATATACCTTGGCAGTATAATGTCTGTCTTAGCGCGTCTGGTTGCCAAATATCCAGAAAGGCTTCAAGAAGAATTGTCATTTGGCACTCGCTATATGTTTATAGATGAATTTCAAGATACGGATGACATACAAATTGCGGTTCTTAAAGAGATTTGTCGGCATGTAGGATACTTAATGTTCGTCGTTGGCGATATTAAACAATGCATCTACCGCTTCCGGGGAGCTGAAGAAAAAGCATTTGACCACCTAAAAATAGATGAAGATCCTAATCTTTGGGAAGAGTTTTCTCTCTTTCAAGAATTACAGAACAGATAAAGATTTGCTTAAACGGTATCAAAATATCTTTTCTGTCTGGGGCAGACCTAAGAAAAATTTACTTACCTATGATCCTCAAGTTGACACATTAATTAGCGATTTGTCCTTTAATAATAATGCTCCGGCTGATTCATACTATCATGTCATTTCTATTAGTGCAGAAAGTAATCGTTTACCGGAAAACCTTCAACGAAGTACGCCGTTATTCAGAGATGATTACGCGACTCCTCACCGATGGTCAGCATCTATCCAATGCGGAAAGAACGATCGCCATATTAGTGCGTGAAAATTGGCAAGTGAAAGAAATTGTAAAGCATGGTCGGAACGAAGGTTATCCCGCTATTCAAACCAGTACCGGTGGTGATCTGTACCAGTCTGTACCGGCCATGGAGTTGTGTACCTTACTTGAGGCTTTACTATTTAACGATCCAGAGCAATTAAGTCATCTATTGGAATCCAATCTTTTTGGTATATTCCCAGACCGGCTTAAAATGTATGCATTAAAGCCAGCTTTTGCTCGGGGTGAAAAATCGCTGTCAACGTCAGGTTGAGTACCTAATTAGCCTCATTGATGATATGTTGAGCCAAACGGCTGAGCCCGGTGGTTATACTTGCTGGAAAAACGTTCTGGAAGCGTTACGCATATCACCGGTGTTGCAAGTAATCCGTAGCCTATATAACCAACTTCGCCCATGGGTAAGGTTTGGTAAACAACAGGCATGGATGCGTTCATACTACCGAATGAATGTGGATTTACTGTTTGAAAAGATCCTGCAAAACTATGGATTGAACAATCTTACCCTTCACCGTCTAGCTACTTTTATGCAGCTCAACATTACCTCTGGACGTTCCGAGGAATGTCGCTGGGGGGCCTAGTCAAGGGGACAGTGACATCAGGATCCTTTGTACAACTGTCCATAAATCCAAGGGACTGGAGTATGGCTATGTTATTCTGCCTTATACTTCGTTTGCCATAGACAACCTTAAGCATTCCGGGATGGATATTATGGTGGGGACTAATGGCACTATTGGTTACAGCTTCAGATATGCTGATAATCAGGTGCTGCGTAACAATTACTATAATTACGCTCAGGAAGTAGCTGAGCGATTGAACGAGGAAACACGGATCCTATATGTGGCCATGACCAGAGCAATCCGGGCTTTTTCATGGATTAAGCTCCAAACAAGTCGTGCCACCTCATGGCAGAGCCTATTGGAGGGAGGTACAAACATATAATGAGTTTTCAAATATATACCTATGGCGATCCCTATCGCCTTGATGAAACGAGCTTTTGGGATAATATCAAAGGTGCTCCTCATTTGTGTAGCTCTCAGGTTATGGCTAAAGCTTTTCGCAACCTATTTGACTTTGATTCTTTAGTTTGTCCCATTGATAATGTGCTACAAGTAGTCTATAGCGGCTGGTTTAACAATATTGAAAGGCGTATTGCGCAATACATTGCCATATCAAAACAGCTGGAAGCATGGCAGAAGCGAGATCCCAACAACCGTGATGAACTTTATGCTTCTTTGAAACATAACCAAGGCTCTCTGCTGGATGCCCTTCGTTTGTTTGTAGAATTAGGAATAGAGGCAAAAAGCCTGCATCGTTCGCAAGCTAACCTTGAACAAAAGGTTTTTATTGCCCTGCTTAATGAAATCAATAATCCAGCTAACCAATTACACGACTCATTTACTTTTAAAGATGGCTATTCCCTAGAGGAGCTTGTTGTCTTTTTTCAGGACGTAATTGCTTGTGAGATAAAACGTGAAGAAAATGAAGCTATCAAATCAGGCGACCCTCGTTATCGTCGTAGAGCAAGAATTAAAAAATTGCGTGCTATTTTGGACAACTTTACTATCCACAATCTAAATCGGGTCGTGGTCCATGGCATTCATCAGTTTACCCCTTTGCAGCTGCGGTTTATCATGCTGCTGGACAAGCTGGGAGTAGAGGTTGCGTTCCTGTACAACTACCAATCGGAATTTAAAGAGATATATGCTACCTGGGAGCAGATATATCAACTCTTTGGTGTACCTATTGAACGGGATACCCTGCTTGGGGCTTATAAAAGTAATACAAAAAGCTACAACCTTGCCAAAGCCTTCGGGCAGCTAATTGAACCAGCTACTCAGCATAAGGCCCAGGATAGATTAAGCTGGTATCAGGCCGGGCAACAGGTAGAAATGCTTTCTTTTGATAATATTACCGAATATGCCGGGTTTGTTTCTGTTTATTTTGAGAAGGCCTTGCAGCAAAATCATAACGACCCTAACTCGGCTATGTCTGAGAAAGTATATAGTGCGGGGCGTGAAGTGCATGACTTGCTTCGTCTTTATTATCCGCAGCAATCCGGTGATCGCCACTTCCTTTGCTATCCGATAGGCCAATTCTTTAATGGGCTTTACCATATGTGGGACCCGCAAATTGGTCAGCTAAGAATTGATTGGGGTTTTTTGAAGGAATGCTTTTCCGCCGGAATACTGCGCGTACCACATCCAGAAAAACTTAATTCTATCTTAGAGATTATCAGTCCCTACTTCGAGGACGTTAAAACATATGGTCAGCTGACTACTCGCTTAGCTGAATATAAAAAGCAATATAATGCTATTCAGACTATGCAAAATGAGCTTGGCCGACAACTCCGCCGCATTGCTTTCTACCGTTCCAATATAATCAATATTGAAGATATTGAAAGCTTTGAAAGTGCTGTAAACCAGCTTAATTCTATTGCGGCTCATCTGTTCGCGAGTGATGCCAACAACTACTTGTCATTTGCCCAACATTTTCAAAGGCTTGAGGAATTTATCCGAAACGAACTCTTTAATCTGGTTGAAGCTCAAGAAAAGGAACTTGTTGAAAGTCTGTTAGAACGGTTTGCCCAGATAGATTATAATACAACTCTGTCTGGTACCATGGAGGATTTAAGGAACGGAATTTATTATTATTTGAAACAAAAGAATGCGGAATCCCCGGATTGGATAGTCCGTAATTTTGTTCAGATTGAAGGCGATATTCTCCGCAGTAGATTTCAAAAAGATCACGCGCTGAAGAACGGTAAAGAACCTCCTACATACCATTTCGCCTGTTTATCTGACCGCATGATGAACAAAACTATGGATGACCTTCTACCCTGGCCTCTTTCTGATTACTTTATTCGCAAGGCCTATTCACCTATTGCCTTGATATTCCAGGTTTACTATACAGCATTAAGCGATTATGCCAAGTTTTTACGTTACGCTTTTTTCTATGGACTTTGCTACAACAATTGCCCGGTAAGGCTCAGTTATGTCGTGCATACGGAGGATAAGGAAGATCAGCCATATTTCTTATTGCGGATGCTCGGCATAAATATTAAATCGAGCAGTGAATTGGAAACCTTGGTTACTGCATTGCCCACCATTACTGCAGACCAGACTTGTACCACTTTTGTAGCAGGCCCAGTATGAAATGATGGACTTCTTCCTGTGCCCATATAAATACTACTTGGACATGGTGTGCCGAGGGGAAATTGTCATTGATAATGCTTTCCTCCTCAAACGCTATTATTCAAATATGTTGGTTCATGCTGTTTGGAAGCAAATGGCCGGCAAACCGAGAATGAGCGACTCAATCACTACGGTTCGTAAATTACTGAAAAGTGCCCAAGAAACCTACCGACGGTATTTTCCGTTTTATCGTGACGCTAATGACCTATATGACATGATGCGGGTCGCGGAGAACTACATTGAGCATCATCTATGGGAAGGTCGCCTGATGAAAAAATACGATGAAGCACACATGAATATTCGGTTCTTGTTTCAAAAAGCTCGCTTTGAATCCGAAGATTTAAACCCACATCCTTATGCGGCATTTGAGGCGAAAGCAAGGGTCAATGGCGGCAAAAAAATATATTCCCTCCATATGATTAATCCCTATGGTGAAAATAAACTACTTGAGGCAATGAAGGAATACATGAAGGTGAATATTGACAAATGCACTGTTGTAGGGGATTGGTGTAATAATTGTGCGCATCGGAAGATATGTCTTAAACCCTATCAGGTTGAACTTAATAATACTGCCATAGAGAGTGAGTGACAATGAAACCTGGCATGTATGTTCGTATCCCCATTCGTACTGAAGAAGCGGATGAGCAATTTCCGCGTACCTTTGCCTTAGCGCAGATTAAAAGCATAGACCACCTAGCTCAAACGGCCAAGGTAGTCATTCATGACTTAAACTGTTGCAAGGACTATTATAGTGATGCCTTCCAAAGTGATGAGGTGGCTTTACGGGATCTGATAAGGTGTAAACCGCCCAAGGGCAGTATTGTTGCTACACCATCTGGCAAAGGTAGGGTAATGTTCATTACCCGAAGAGAAGATAATCCATACAATATTTACCATATTAGCCTGGGTGACCGTGATGTCAGACCATTTGAGGAAAAAGATGTCAAGGCTGATTTTACAGCCATTGATGTTGATCCTGCATATATGTTGATGCGTTATGAGTTTCAAAATCCAACCTGGTTCGCCTGTCGTAATGTTGTCAGCAGCATCATGCATGTTCTCAATAACGCTGTCTATGGTTTCAAGGTATTAGCCGGCTGTCGGGTTTTTCTCTTGCCCCATCAGGTAGTGACCATTGTCCGCTGTCTGGAAAACGTTCCGGTTCGTTATATGCTCGCCGATGAAGTTGGGTTAGGCAAGACTATTGAGGCTTGCTCCATAATCAAAATTTTGCAAGAACGCAATCCGGCCTTGCGGGTACTTTACGTTTTACCCATGCCACTCATTGATCAATGGAAATTCGAGTTGATAAACAAATTTTCTATTCTAGCGGAAACAGTCGATGAAGCAGATCTAACATCAAAGCACGTTATCATATCGACCCAACACTTATCCAGGTTGAACAGTCAAACCGTCATAGACATACTGAACTTTGATGTTATCGTCGTTGACGAAACGCATCAATTACTGAGCGACAATAAGGCATATAATAATATTTTCCAACTAACCAAAAAGACCGAGCATGTTCTGTTACTTAGTGCTACTCCAATACAAGACAGAAAAGAAGAATACCTGCGCCTTTTAAGACTGCTTGACCCGAAGAAGTATGGGAAGATGCCCCTTGAACGGTTTAATGAGCTTGTGGAAAAACAGCAAGATATTCAGCGTGAATTGTATTTACTATTGGGGGACATACAATCTTACGCCGACTACGCTGAATCAATCGTTGAGCAACTTATAGCGATCGCCGACAATTTGCAGGATCCCCGTTTGAAATCCTTAATAGAATCTATTGATTTAAGTTCTGCGGACGCTGGTCAAGAAATAGCTTTTCAGGCAGCTGCCTATATTAGTGAGCATTATCGCCTGGAGCGGCAGGTCATCCGTAATCGCCGAGCCTTGCTAGAACAGCAAATGGCTAAACGTGAGCTGGTTGAGTGCCCTTACCAAATGGTCAGCCTAAACGAATTATATGGGGAGTTTGATGCTGTTAATAATCTAATCCAGTGGTTACAAGACACCAACAATAACACCGACCTTTTTGTGGATAATTTTACCTATCCATTATTAGCAGCTGCCTTTAGTTCTTCCTGGGCCTTGAAAGCACGGATTGATTCACTAATCTCTAAAGGCTATAAGATTCCGGTAGATGTTGGGGAAGCTGTTGAGCAATGGGTCCGCTCGGCCAATAGTGAAATAAAGCGGGTAGATGAATTGCTTGATGAAAATCCTGACCAAATTAAAGGCCGGCTGCTGCATTGCCTGGACTACTTAGAGCAAGAAACAGATCTTACTTCTTCCCGTCCTTATAAGGCACTTATTTTTACCAGTTACCCTGAAACGCTAGAACCTTTTCTTAAGATTGCCCGTCATAGGCTGGGCGAAAAAACATGTGTTGCTTTTTATTCTGGAATGACTCGAGATGAGTTACAAGAAAGCGTCGAAGCATTCCAAAGCGATCCGGATTGCCGTCTGCTCATTTGTGACGAACTAGGTGGTGAAGGACGCAACTTTCAAATAGCCGATGCAGTTGTCCATTTGGATACTCCCTGGACCGCTAATATGCTTGAACAGCGGATTGGACGTTTAGACAGATTGGGCCGCGATGTTGCAAAGCCGGTTACATCTATTGTTTTTTATACTGAAGGTACAATTGAGGAACAGCTCGTGTCCCTATGGAAGGATGGTATGGGAATATATACTCAATCATTGAGTGGCCTTGAAATTATTACCGGTGAAATCTCGAAGCGTATTGTAAGTGCAATTAAAGAAGATGTCCGTGATGGTTTATCTCACGCCTTACCAGACATTCAGTCTGAAACAATGCGGATGCGTGAAGCGGTGGAAGAAGAACAGTTTTATGATATGACCTCCATGCTATATCGTCCCCTGACTGTTGGAGTAGAACGCATGTTGTCCATGTATCAAGGTAAGGAAGATGAAATTTTCTATAAGGCCATGAATACTTGGTCATCACAAGCTGGACTTATTTCTAGTTCATACATTGACCGTAACGGAAAACCGGTAACGGAGTTTTCAGCCAGCAGATTCAGTCCAGCTTCATCAATGAACGCTTTTTTAGTGCCGCCTGATTGGAGTAAATATAAAAATCGTCAGGTATTTAGACAAAATAATAATAGAAGGGAACAAAGCATTAAAGGTACTTTTAACCGTTCTTACGCGATTAATCGAGAAGATTTACATTTCTACGCTCCCGGCGATCCAGTCTTTGATAGTATTATTTCGAATGCCATGACATGTTATCGGGGACGAGCTTGCGCGTTTGAAATTCAAAATGCGCGATTTGATTTTGATGGCTTGCTGTTTATTTGGAACGTGGAACCTAACATAAAACCGATAATTGATAGAAATTATGACCCAATTGTGTTAGCTCAATTCAGGACGTTCTTACCAATGGAGCAGATTGTTACTCTTTACCCGGTTGATGATGAATCTACAGTTGTATCCCCAGATGATATAGCAGAACTAATAGCTAAATTTCATATAATCAGAAATGCAAAACATCTGGGGCGACGCAGAAATTCAGCAAGGGGCGCAGCAAACATCCAAGAGTTCATGAGCAACTACCCTCGGACTACTTGGGTTCCATTGGTCAAAGAAGCCCGGCGTAAATGCTATCAAGAAGCCAGGCAAATCGTAACAGAGCTTTTGGATTACAAAACTGCTTTAGAAGAAGCCCGCCGGATTGTTAACGCATACCGTGCATCTAATCGGTACTTTGGCTATGATGTACATCGAGATGAGGACATCGTCGCCATGTATCAAGCAGTACTAGATGCTTTAAAAAATTTTCAAGTTAATTTGGATGCAGCAGTATATATGAGGGTGCATAAAAATGAATGTCATTGAATATGTAGGACAAGCCTTAAGGGAACCTAACAGTTTAAACTCAAAAATTAAAGAACTAAAGGAATACGCACTGGCGGCCGAACAACAAGATGATAGCTACACACTCCAAAAACTCCGCTGCAGCTCTCGTTTTTTGCTGCGCTATCATCAATATCATTCTCGGGAAATAGAACACAAGGATTTTTTAGCTGCTCTCCGTGATTTTGTGCTTTTCGTTGGGCGTATCTCTGCCCCCATCGACATTCGTACATTAGTATCATCACAAGGGGAGCCATTTGGCCTCTTTGTTGAAGGTCATGAATATATAAACGCCGATGTTAGTCGGCCTGGATGGTTTAGTGACGATACCTTTGTCAAGCAGGTATATGGGAAGCTTTCATTTGATTTATTTAAGAAGAAGGCAGCTTGTGGGGATAAGCGATTATTTAAAGCGACCGGTTTTAAAAGCTACCGTTCATTCGAACAGAAGATTGCCGTGCAGACAGCCTTAAAAATGCCAGATGGCCATACCTTAATGTTGTCCTTGCCTACCGGTGCAGGTAAAAGTTTAATAACTCAAATGCTCGCGGTATATAGCGCTGGATTAACAGTTGTTGTTGTACCGACCATTGCTTTAGGTTTGGACCAATATAGAGCTGCCTATTCTGTCTTAAGAAATTCCTTACCTACCGAACAAATAGCTTGCTATTGCGGGGAAGTTGATGCACATGCGCGGCGTAAGATTTATCATGGTCTTGAAAGCGATTCATTAAAGTTACTTATCACCTCTCCCGAGGCTATTGTTAAGAACGAAAAGTTAAGAAGTGCTCTTTTATGCACGGCTGAAAGACATATGCTGGCCAACTTGGTTGTTGATGAAGCACACATTGTCCAAGATTGGGGGGCACTCTTTCGTCCGGACTTTCAGATGTTGTCAACAATTAGGCGAGAATTTTGTTCGCTGAGTCAAGGAAAACTGAAAACCGTTTTGCTTTCTGCGACCCTTACCGAAGATGCGGTGGCTAACTTGAAGACTTTGTTTTCCGATGATGAAAAATGGATAGAGTTGCGTTGTGATGCCTTAAGGACAGAACCTCGGTTTTCTATTGAGAAAGCTAATAATCAGCAAACGTTACAAAACAAGGTGTTGCGCTATTGTCACGTTTTGCCTAAACCAATGATCCTCTATGAAATCAAGCCGGAAAAAGCGGAGAAGTGGAAACAGATGCTAATAAACGAAGGATTTAAAAACGTTGTTACATTCACCGGCAATACGAGCGATAGTAAACGTACGGAAATTATACAATCGTGGAATGAAGATAAGTTGGATATAGTGATTGCAACATCGGCCTTCGGAATGGGTGTTGATAAGCCTGATGTGCGGACAATTATGCATACCACCTTGCCTGAAAACATTAACCGTTTCTATCAGGAAGTTGGTCGTGGCGGACGCGATGGTCTACCTTCACTAAGTGTCTTATGTTATTGCCCGCATGATGATGTGAGTATACAACGTTATATTGCCAATTCTCGGGTTATGACAGTAGATAAAATGATTGATCGTTGGTTCTCAATGCTTAATCAAGATAATGTTGATCGGGATGCGGATACGGTTTTATTGGATACTTCTACGTCCCCGTCTAGTTTTACCGAATTGGAAAGAGAAAACAGCGGCAGTCAGAATATGCGTTGGAATATAAACCTGCTGTTATTTTTAATGCGCTATGACCTGTTATTGTTTAAAGAGATGGTCTATATCCCACAACAAAACTGTTACTTTATCCGAGTAACAATGAAGGATATTCAGCTCATGCAAGATGAGGCAAGATTGAAAGAAGCTTTGGAACCATTACGTGAACAAGAAGTTCAAAATGTAACCAACGGGTATGAAGCCATAAAAAAGATGGCTGCAAAGGCAAGAGAAATGTGTTGGGCGAACCATTTTACCCAGCTGTTTCCAAATGCACCGCTGGCGTGTGGTGGTTGTCCTTCCCATAGTGACGCATATTGTGGTGACAATGCTCTATCTCTTCACAACCGCGTGCCCTGGTATGCCCATTCGTCAATTAAGTCAGAGGCGTTACACAAATTGATGAATGGCCTGCGCAGTTTACTTGTCGTCCGGCAGGAAAACGAGCCGTGGTCAGCTTCAAAGGCATTGCAGTTAGGTGTCAAAGTCAATGAACTAGGAATAGATGTACTCGTTATGCCTGATACTGGCGAGGTTGATACTACTGCCTTTAAGGGTATCGTTCTTGATTTAAAAGAATTTGAATTATTGGTCAAACACCATCCTTCTATGCTTGCTAGCGGTATATTTTGTGCCTTTGACGACAACCACCGGGCTAACCAGGTCCAATATAAGTGGGCTAACGCTTTGGAGAAATACGGAATACCGGTGATCTATTACTGCCGGGAAAATATGGTAATTACCCAGGCCAACAGGCCGATTCGTCACCTGTTTAGCGGAAATACGGTATCAGTTACTGAAATCTGGGAGGTGTAATATGTTCAAGTCTGGTCAAGACACCATGCGTGAATTTCCTACTCCGGAGCGTGTCTTTGCCTTGTGCCGTTATTTAAAAGTTAAAAAAAATCCCATTAATCGTGAAGATTTATATAAAGAATTATGTCTAAGTATGGTTTTTGGTGATGGAAGCAAAGACATTTTTGGTTATACCTTAGCTGTAGCGCAAGAGCTTGAATTGATTGAAAATATAGAAGGCCAGTATTCGGTTACGAGTGCAGCTGAGGTGTTGGAGAAGGTCGATTCTTTTAGAAAATATGCTGCCAGGACAGCCCTTTCTCGCCCAGAGACGATATATTTCAGAACTACTTCTCTATATATTAAGTTAGCTGAAAGCGTTTTAAAATGTCCAAATTGGGGAGCAGTGGTGGCCTTGTTCAATAATAACGGAATGAACCTTAGCGATAATGATATTTATGGTTGGCGATTTTGGACATCCTTTTTTGGTATTGGTTATCTGCATCAACAAATGCTTATTCCTAATTGCTATTTAAGATTCAAAGACGTATTAGACGAACAAGATAGTTTTAAGGTAGGCGAATCTATTCCTATAAACCGATTTATGTTATGGCTTGAAGACCAATGTCCTGAAATAAAAGAAAGCCGCGATGGTACCAGACTTGGTCTGGCAGTATCAAATGGTTTGCGTACCCTTAATGCGCAGCAGGTCATTGAACTTATTTCTCAACCCGATGCTCTCAAATGGCAAATGTATGTCTTGGAATCAGAAACAATTAATGATTTATCCCATGTCCGGATCGCGGGGTGATAATTAATGATGAAATGGAATAATGTTCTAGACAGATTAAATGAGATTATCCAAGTTGATGTTATGGCTGACGAAGAATGGGACTTTATGGCCACACACATGCCCTTTAATCGGCTGGCCGTCCAATTCTCCGGGCTTACCAAGGCAACTGCGGATGAGATGAGCGAAGAAGAAATATACCAGCAACTGGTTTATAACCCCAACGATGAACACCGGATGATTATTGTCCGCGGCCCCAACGGGGCCGGTAAATCACACTTAATTCGTTGGATTCGTTCCCGGTTGAACAGCGATAAGCACAATGAAACCATTAAAGCTGAAAAAATTGTATTTATAAGACGAATTGATAATACTTTGCGGGGTGCTATGCGGCAACTGATTGAGCAGGATGTCGTTAGCGATCCAGTCCAGAAAGAGCGCATGTTGACCTTTATTCAAAGTAGCGATGCTCAAAGTGAAGGGGAACTCAAGTCCTCTATTTACTTCCAATTTGTTACGAAAATTGAAAATGAAGAAGAAGAAAGCAGTTATAAAGCTGCGGAACGAAAAAGGTTAGTTACCTTCTTGCTTGATGATACGATCAGAAACTATCTTATGCGTGAAGAAGGCCCCATTACCCGCTTTTATGAACTTATTGCCCGTCCCCATGGGAGTGCTCAAGGCATTGAGGCCACTTTTAAACCGGAAGATTTTACTTCCATGCGTTCTATCATGGCGGATGTGCAGCGTAATGGTAATAATGAAACCAGACGTGTGTTTGCCGAAGTCAAGGAGTTAAAGGGTGCCGAAAAGCTATCTACTTATCTTAACCGTTTTGCCCATGCCGTAATCCAAACCTGCGCTAATATTGCTCAGGGTGATGCAGAAGAAATGTTCCGACAATTAAGACTTGACCTCAAACGGGAAGGGAAAGCCCTTACCGTACTGATAGAGGATATGACAACTTTTACTGGCATAGATTCGGAATTGATAAAGATATTATCCGTCCAGCATGGCGGTGAGTATAAAGATTTATGCCGGGTTACTTCCGTCATCGGTATCACTGATGCTTATTACGAAGCCCACTTTATGGGAAATTTCCAAAATCGTGTTACTCATCAGATAAGTGTTGATAGCAACGCTTTTGGCAGTGAAGAAACATTAGCGCAGATGGCAGCCCGGTACATTAACGCTGCCTACATGACCCGACAGGAAGTTATTGACTGGTACAAACAAGGGGCGGAAGCAGCACAGTTGCCTTATCGTACCTGGGAGCCGGACTTTGGTTGGGAAACGGTAGATGTGGCTGGTCAGGCATTTTCACTATTTCCATTTACTAAGAGAGCATTATCTGACCTATTTAGCCGGTTGCCCGAAAAGACCCCTCGCTTCTTTATCCGTGACATCATCCGTACGCAAATGAGTGCCTGGGTAGGTTTTCAACTTAAGCAGCGAGATTTCCCCAATATAGCAACAAGTGCTGTTGGGGAAAGACCCATCCAATTTGCAGAAATGCAGCACGCGGCTCGTTTTGATACGTTGCCTTTTTCCAACGAAGAAAAGGCTCGTTTAAGAGCATTGCTTTGTATTTGGGGCGATGGCCGGTTTCATGAAACTGGTGACGGTGAGAATAAAGTGATCGGTGGTTTACCGATTAAATATCTGCAACTTTTAGGATTTAATGAATTATCCGGTATCCGTTCAGAAGCAACAGCACAACCGATTATTCAAAACCCTATAAAGCCCGTGCCGAAAACTCCACCGGTTCCCGTTGAAGTATCAGGCCGAAACAAAAAGTATCAGAACGACCTGGATGATATTGAGAATTGGTATCAAAACAAGGCTGTTTTGTCTAATTCTGAAGATGCCCGTAGGCGTATTTATGAATTTATAATTGAAGCGATCAATTGGCAGATGGAAGGCGTTCCTGCCTACCTAGTTAATAACAGATTGAATACGCGAAGCATATATATTGAAGGTCAACGACAGCGTAGTCCAGACAGAGAGCAAGCCATGGTAGTTATAGACCGTAATAATGAAGCATACTGGCTATTGCTTGCCCTTACCCATTGGGGACATAACACCCGCAGTTGGGACTTTAAAGATTCTGCCTTTATGCAGTTCAAGCTTATTTCATGGCTCGAAAAACACAAGATGGAGATTATTACTCGAATCAAGGGTGAACCAGAGACACCACCCTCTTCTATTCTTCAATGGTCTATGGCCTTAGAGTATTTGCGGCTTGGAATGAGTGGCAGTCTATCATATACCGAAAATAGCGAAACCTTGATGAAAAAGTTGTTTGCTGGTTCTGTATCATTAGTTCATCCGCGTAGCGATGATAATGGGGCCTGGAATCGGCTGCTGAAAAATATTAATCAAAATTCTGAGGAGTTGAGTAAAAATAAAAAGCTCCTCGTGGCCTTACCGAATACTCACATGGGGAGTGTGGCGAGGCAAGGAGAGATCAAGAAACATCTCTATCATCGAGATGCAATTGATGATGCCTTCAATGTCCTGAAACAACTTGACTGGGATGCTACTTCTCTACTGCCCAATATAGATATTGATAAAGGAGAGTTGCATACCAATGCGGCTAAACTGTTACAATCTTTATTACCTGGCGTAAAAGAAGTGTTAATTGACGAAAAGCGTAAGGCTACAGAATTATTAGAGCAATTGAAGAATGAGCTTGGTGATGACCTTGGTCGAGATACTTGGATCAATGCGTCAAGGGATATAATAGCCTTCCTTACCTTATATAACACCAAGTATGGCGGTTCGTATCCAGGTCCTCTGCGCGAAAGAGCGGCCAAAATTGAAGAGAATGCTACTCTGCTTGCCCGATTATGTAGAAGAGCAGCAGAGGTGGTAGGCGGCAATAAATTCTCTTTGGAGCTTGCCTTCTTCTCGACAGACCCCTGTCAAACAATGAAAGATGCGCTAAACACCATCCGAGAAGTCGAAAAGCTAGCTAATGATGCTGCGGTCAAAGCTGAGAGTGATCTAGCTAAACTACGCCAGACAGCAGCCGTAGATAACACGAAATTTGATACTCTTAAAGACGGTTTGATAAGGCTCATTGAGCGTATGGGGCAGTTTGGAGGTGAGAATAATGCTTAAGGATATCCTGGAGAATGCGCAAACAAGACTGGAAACAACACATACTGCGCAGACCCGGGTAAGGGATAATGATCTTTTTGTTAAAAATCTGGATAAAGTGTTGGTCGCGGCCAACAGCCTGGAATTATACTTAAACACGGCTGCTGCCGCGGAAGCGAATCGGTTAATGAATGTTTCACTTGATGCCATTATCCGAAACGACATTATAACTACACTGCAGATGGTGCTTTCCCAAATATATGAAGGTTACTTGGAAACAGCATCCGTTTCAAGTGTTAGCAAAAATGTCGCTAATTTCAAGAAACACCTGGATTCGTTATGGGTAAGCTCTCAAAAAAGCGCAACAGAGCAGGTTGTATCGTTGCTTAAGACGTTTAAGCAATTTATGCCTAACGAATATGAGGCCAATAATATTATCAACAATTTAGAAAAAGCTTTAACTGGCCTTCCAGCTAGTGTTAATAATGTAAATGCTTTTTCGGCCAACCTTCAAAAGGCCCGTCAAATGGTAGAACAAATTGGAGCTGATGAGGAAACTCAAGCTTTCATCCAGAAGGTACTTGATAAACAGGCTACGCTTGCTGATATAACACCTAACGTTTTGGCATGGATTTACAAACATGATATTACTAGGAGATTAAAAATAAGCCTTGTTTGATTTTTAGGGAAATTTTGGGTAGATCGATAAGTGTTAAGAAATCCATGGTATAGTAGAGGAGAATAAATTTCTAGGAGTAAAGAAAATCGTGTCAATTGGCAAAAATTCTAGGCACCTTGCCATACTCGAACTGGAAAATGGATCAAGACAAAGAATTACATATAAATCCTTGCGTGAGTTTTGGGAATATGCCCGCTTTGAAGAGAAAGAGCCTTCCTGAACATAACGCCATTTATTCAAATATAAAGATTATGGTATTGACCAAATGGCATGTGAAACTAACGCTGACGAAGAAATAGTTAATAGATGTGGCTTGCTAGGTCTGTTCCATTTCTGAAGGAAGAAATGTAATATACGCACATGATGCTTGTCATTATGCTGAAATTATTTTCGATGAAATAAGGCTTATACGAATGGGGAAAAGGGCGAGTATTGGTGAATCGCTTTTAGGTGACCCTGTGAGTCATGGGAGGGTCGCCACCAGAGAGCGAGTGGATTCCAACGGCCAAAATAAGCCTAAAACATAAAGATGCTTATTCAGGTTATCCTTGCCCATCCAATATATTCATAAATGATGATAATACCCATGCAACTGGTTTTGATCAAAGTGAAATCTAAGAAAAACCAAGAAACATGAGAAAACCTGAGAAAACCTTAGATTAAAGAGGGAGGGAATAAAGTTGAAAAAAAAAGAGACAAAAAATATTGCGGTAAAGTGTAATTGGAACGACGCTGGTTATAAATGGATATGTAGCGATGCTGCATATCGTTACAATATAAAAAACAAAAATAAGTGGTGCTCTAATGAATACTGTGGTTGTCGGGAATTTGTCGAATTTGATAAATTTGCTTTCCCATGTTTTGATAGTGTAATATTTCGTGATTATTGTGTGCGTATATCTGGTAGCCCTTGGAGAATAAAAAATACCGAGGAAGGTAAAATAGCGTTACTTACTACTAGAGACCCTGATTGTATAGAAGAGGATAGATTTATATTCGGCTTTTTATATATTGAAGATTTATATGAAACTGATGAAAATGGGTATCTATGTACTGAGGTTTATGGTAATAAAAACAAATCGTTAAAAATTGATGATCACATTATGAGATATATGAAATTTTGGGACTATTACGAAAATGCTAATTCATATAAAATGCATTGGGGCTCAGGTCTTTTCCGTTACGTAGAGAATGTAGCAATTTATAGATTTTTATGTGATTTAGAAGAGAATTATGAAAAATACGAAGGAGATAAAGCTGTTTTACCTATTATTAAAGAGCTTATTCAAGAATACAGGGGATATTATGTAGATGAATGTTGATCGTTGATTTTACTTATTGGTGGGAAATCAATAAAATGTTTAAATTGCTTTGCATTACCCTATCCTTCTGGCGAGTAAGAGCCATTAATAGTCTAACCAAAACTTAATCAGGAAAAACCATTTACACTAAAGGATGCTCACACCCCCTATTTATTTCCCTTCTTTCATTCTGATTATTAATTTGTAGTATTTTTAATATACTCCAAGAGCTTATTAAAATCTATACTATGATTACTTGACCACGATAATCGCAGCGCACTATTTATAATCTCATCACTTAGCCCCATGGCAGTCAGGACATGGCTTGGCGTATAGCTGCCGGAATTACATGCCGAGCCATTAGAAATAGCGTAATCATTTTTCAGAGCGGCGAATACACTTTCGGAGTCCACTCCGATGAAGCTGATATTGATAACATTAGGTAGGCAATAATTCTGATCACCATTTATAACGTAGTTTAAACCCTCAATAGCTTTGAAAAGTTTTTCTTTTACCTGCTGGCAATTTTTAAGCCATGAGGCATGTTCCTTTTCAGCCAGTTCCGCAGCATAGGCCAGGCCTGCAACAAGAGGTACTGGTGTAGTGCCGGGTCGGAATCCATATTCTTGCTTTCCTCCATAGAACAATGGTTTTATGGGGGGTCTTTTATATTTTTTTCTTTTTAATACAAGCCCGCCAACGCCCTGGGGGCCTTTTATTTTATGACCGCTTAAGCTCAGCATATTATACTTGGCTGTGCGCAGCTCATCATTAAGTTTTCCGAAAGATTGGGCTGCGTCAACATGAAACAGGACATCTTTTTTATCCAGCTCAAGGCCAATCTCTGAGATTGGCTGAATGATACCGGTTTCATTGTTAACGTGCATTACTGATACCAGCAAGGTATCCGGCCTCACTTTCGACAATACATCCTCAGCCTTTATGCGTCCAGAGGTATCGGGATAAACAATATCCAACTCAAATCCCTTGCTCACCAAATGGTGCATTGGTTCTAGCACAGCTTTATGTTCGATAGCGGTTGTTATTAGGTGTTTCTTGCCGGTTTCAAGGCCATAATCCATCAAACCAAGAATCGCCATGTTGTTGCTTTCCGTCGCCCCGCTGGTAAATATCACCTCGGACTTATCGATGGCAAGTATATCACCCAAAGTCCTGCGCGCCCGTTCTACCACTTCCTTCGCTCTGGTCCCAAATAAATGAGTACGGCTATCTGCATTGCCATAAATATCGGTAAATATCCGGGTGACTTCTTCAAGTACCCGCGGGTCTATCGGGGCAGAAGCATTGTAATCAAGATAAATTGGCATAAGATCACTCATTTCTTTGAAAGTACTAACTCCAGAAGTTCTTGGCTGTTTTTGGGGCCATTTTTCGATGCGAGATAATTAATCCCTCTATTTAGATGCTGCCTAAAATACCTAGCAATTGTGGTCTGATCTGTGTCAAAACCATCTTCTTTACAGCGTTGTCTAACTATTGCCTCATATATTTCGTGGCATTCACCGCCGAATGTATGCCAGCTCATTTCAACATTACTGTCAGAGGGTATGTCGGGCCCAGTTGGTATTGTGGGATTCTCCAATGACAAACATAAAGCCCAACGGCAAAGCACATTCCATTGGGAAATACCTGTTTTAGATTTAAGCCGGATAAGCTTTTCTTTCTCCTGTTGTGATAGTCTTATCTGCTTTAAGATCATTGAACTATCCCTCCAAAGTACCCGGTCCGAATAGATGTACATTGATTCTGTTCATTGTAGTCCAACAGGAATACCTTATTCAAATATGGTTCTATAAGCTCATAGTACTTTCCATTGATTTCTTCATCGGTTGAAAGGACAATGACCTGTTTGCTAGCATAGGGGAAGTAATTTTTCAGGATATTGGTCCGGTGGTTTGAATCCAATCTGCCCAATGGTGTATCAACAATAACCGGCATTTGGTATCCCGAGCAATTTGCCAAACCCCATAGGATTGATACCGCAAATATTTGCTTCTCACCAGCTGAAAGTTGATTTTTAAGTAATTCACTGCCGAGGTAATCAATAAGCCTAATATCCAATGTTTCAGGATTAATCTCAATTTTTTGAATCAGGCTTTCTTTTTGGGCAATAAAGGTAAAGCAGTCAAATATCTGTTGTTCAAGTTGCTTAACCCGCCTCTGTTGCAGGCGTACTTTAAAGGCTTCCATGACCTCAATAGTCATGGAAGCATATTTAATCATGCGCATAGCTTCATCTTGGCCTTGCTCGTCAAGCTTAACCATCTTAAGGGCTGCCTTGCGCCGGCTTTCAAACATTTCTTGACGTTTTAATAGCGTCTGCTGCTTTTCTTCTTCAACATGAATTTGCGTCTCAAGTTGGATAATTCTTTGGGTCAATTGGCGCATTTTATCCCAAATGTCTTTGACATCAGTTGACTCAACATCATAATTCAAATGTAATTCCAATTGTTGAATTTGATTATCCAGGTCTTTAATACTTACAATGAGCTTATGAACGTCTTCCAATTGTTTAGTCGCTTGGCCGATAATTGTAGAAAAGATGCTTTGCGCAACGGGGGCGAGTTCAGGTAATTCACCACCAGCATAACTATGCCGCAATTCGCTTTGTGCTCTGATTAAAAAGTCTAAGATCACTTTTTGTGCAGGCTGTTCAAGGGCTGATGCCGTCAGCAGCTCTTTAAGCCGTTCAATAATCGTGCTGGAGTACTTGGCAGACCGTAAACGATCATCTTGTTGTACCTGATTGTAGGTGCGTTCAAGTAGAGGCTGACAAATCAATAATGGCGTCATAGCGCGATTTACCAACTCTTTGACCTCTTCCTTTTTGGTCAATAACAATTCATTGAGCCGATTCTTTTCTGCCTCAATTTTTTCACGCTTTAGGCGAAGATTACCGCCTTGGCTCCAAAAAATGTTTTCCAGATCAGCATACTGTTTACGGGCCTGGCCAACTTCGCGATTTAAACGGCCGGTCAGAGCAACCGACTCCGCAATATCTTTTTCACATTGCTCAATCCCCTGTTGGGCTTCTATCATTTTTTGATAAGCCTCAGACTGTACCGAAGAATTATTGTTAATACTGACCCGTTTTATGAGCTTCTTCATGTCGTTAATCAACTGGTCTACTGTAGTTAGTCCCAGGAGTAATTTGATCGAGTCTTTAACACTTTCATAGCTGTTATCATCGGCAATTTGAGCTATCTTCTCGTTATCAAAGAAGAAAAAGCGGGAAATACTCAACGGCAGAATTTCCTCAACGTAGTAATCCCAGTTTTCCGAAAGGTATGGATCTTTTATGCCATTTTTATAGGCGGTAAAGTTATCGGTTACAATGTTTTTCCTAATTGACCAATAACGTTGAATAGTAATCGTATCTTCACTGTTTTCGTCTTTTAACAGGGTTAATGTAATAGAGGTTTGTTGGTCATCTGCACTTTTATTCACATGATGTCTCAAATACTCAGAATAACTGATGCGTTCATCCTGTAAAAATCGCAATGCCCGGCGACCATATAAAACTAAAAAAACAGCCTCGAGCAGGGTAGTTTTGCCTCGGCCATTAAGGCCGCCTATTAATGTAATTGTCCGACTGCCCGTGCACCTTGGAAATTCAATTACATGATAGCCTTTATATAAACCGTAGTTAAGCAATTCAATTTTTTTAAGCAACATACTGATTACCCTCCGCTTTCATCAGTCGCAACACGTGAGGGTTCGTTAATCGGTTCTTGATACTTCTTGTAGAATACCAAAGCATCTTCTTCGTTTTTAAAGAAGGCACGTTTAATTGCCCCTTCCAAGCTTTTATTAATACCCCGACGAGTGGCCTGCATATCAAAACGTGATTCAATATCCAGTAAAGTGCTTTGCATTTCTAATAACAATTCTTCATCCGGATACAGTTCCCGGCATACTTCCGCTAAAATAGTCCATTCAGCCTGACCAAAATACTTATTGCCTGGCATGGCTGGGTCAATAAATTTTTCTCCGGTTACTTCCTGATAAATTCGCGGTAGTGTATCCTCAAACTCATGCTTTTCGTTAAGCCATATCTGGCGAATAGCCCGGAGCTCGTCCAATGTGATTAGCGGATGGGTTTCTACTTCTTTGGGGCCTTCATGCTTAATATATTGGTTAACTTCAAGTAACCGACGAAGCAAATACTCTCTTGTTTTCTTAGTATACGGGCCATGAACCAGCCTGCCGTTATGATACGTCAAACGGCCGTCCTTGCGGCGAAAATCGCGTCGCTGTCGATCTATTTCGTTGTTAGCAGCTATTTCGTTGCGAAAGTCTAGCAATGGCAACATCCAGGCTTTTTCTTCGTCGTTCTGCACCATTGCGGCCATAGATTTATCTTCGGCGACCAAAGTGCAGACCCAACAGCCGAATCGGCTATTCCCACAGCTTGGTGTATCTGTATCTAGGACCAACGGACATTCACCATCGGCTGATGCACCGCGATACATTGCCAGTAATTCCTTGTTAGAATGTCCCCATGGATTAGGATGCTGCATCAAATACTGCCATACATTATCGTTTGTCCATTCCTGGATGGGAGAAAAAACATAGGAATTGATCATCGAACCATTTGGACTAAGATGTTCCCGGACTCGACGACGCTCGTAGCTTTCCATTAACGCTTTACGGGCTGAACTTTCAGCTTTGCGCGTTCCCAACACCAAGATGACCTCGCCAGCAGCCGATATAATATTTTCTATGAAATTGTTGGCGGGATTTATTTTTAAGCGAGTAGTACACCAACGAAAACTATGACGCGGGTATGGGTAGCCTCGGCCTATTAAATTAACCCAATAGGTATCATTGATTGCGGGGGTTAATCGATGAACTTGGATGGGCATTCCTTTTTCATTAGCTGCTGTACGTAGCCTTTTCAAGGATTGTTCAACCCACGCGGCAACTACAGGTGACTCAACCAAAGTATCGGTACTGATAACATGAATAGGCTTATGGTTTCGTTGTTTTTCTGGCAACTGGGAAATGGCATTCCAGACAAGCTGTAACGTTTGCCGTGGAATCTTTCCCCCCACTATAGCCACAAACCCATGGAATAGAGTCTTCCAGATATAATCGCTGGATGAGATCAGTGAGGTTGATGACATCCTGTTTGGTTAGAATTTGCACTGTCATAGCCATCACCGTCCTACCATGAGAGTTTCCTTTAAAACTTCGACTAGCGCATTTGTGCTGCTTCTGGTGCCGGAAATATGTCCTTCAACCACAACTTTACCAGCCCATTCAGGATTGTTTTTGCTCCAATTAACCTTCGTGAGCCGAGGCAGATGTTTCTCGAAACTATTATACTTCTTCAGCAATATATTTCCAACTCTGCCTAAGGCAATCAAGGCAATCGAATGAGCTGAAACAGATTCCTTGCGCAGTTCAGATGCTTTCTTTCCTTGTAAAATAACACTCTGCCAATCCGGCATATTATCAAATACACCGGACCAAAATCTATATGTTGTATCCTTTTGTTGCTCAATCGTCAAATCAGAAAGGTCATTCAATAAAGCTTCTGTGCCATGGTAAATACCGCTAAGAGTAAAAAGAGCTTTGGAACGATTAGGAATAGTAGAGCGCTCCTTTTCAACCCAGCCATTAAATACCCTAAGTGACTCTACCATTTCACAAATCATGGCAGAAAAATCGTTGCGACTATCGAATAATATGTTCAGTGACTTGGTGGGGCGTATGGCATAACGATTAAGATCGGAGAAAATCTGCCGGGAACGGTTTAATCCCATGTCGCTGAAAAAGACAACCGAGATATCTTCATGTTTCAACAATGGGTTATGTTTGATGGCGGCTTCAATAGCTGCCTTTCTATGTTGTCCATCATTTATCAGGAAACGCGCAGACATCGGGATATTAATTATGCCTATTTTACACTCCTTATTCGTTGGCTCCATTGCCTCAAATTGTATTTCTCCATCAACAGATACAGTGAGAGCAGAAAAAACATAAGATTTTGGATTTTGTAAGATATAGTCTCTTATTTCAGGAATACGAGCTTTATTCAATATTCGTTGTGCCCGTACTTCGGGCGGCAATTCTTCTTCGTTGAACATAAATAACCGCGGTAAAGTAGATAAAGGCACCATGGAAATATAGTACTCCGTGCCTGCCTGAACTCCTTTTATTGCCGGAAATCGATATACCGCTACATTCATAACCCTACACCTCGGTAAATATTTAAATGGAAGTCTATAAAAATAAATTGGAAGTCTGTTATCCAGATAATACATCCTTTAGTCGAATCTGGTCAAGGTCTAATGTGAAATATGTTAACGTAAAAATACTTACTATGGCAGAGCCCTAAGGGTTAAAGTAGGTTATATCTTTATAATGATGAAACAAACTATTGGGAAACATCGACCAGCATCTATTGATAAGGACCACTATGGGTAAAAGCATCAGTGGAGCTTTCAATGAAATATCAAATCGGGTTGGGTTATTAGGGTTTTTGAGAATAATAGGGATGTATAACGACAAGGTATTGAGCAATTGGGAGAAATAGGCTAGAATTTGTCATAGTAAGGCATTTGCCTCCAGTCGACGGGTTCAATCGCAAAGCCCTCCTTCCACCAAGTTCTTGTGGGATGATGCGGGTACCGGGTGAAGGAAGGAGGGCTGATGCCATGGAGTTACATATCGGATGTTTTCATCTGGTAATCGCTCCAGCGGTGCTTACAGGGCTTTTTGTCCTGTGGTATCGGTGGCATTGCAACCGGAATAAGAAATAAGCCAGGATCAAATCCTGGCTAAATTGAAACAAGTGATTTAATAAGAGCCCAATACACTGCATCTCCTACCGAGGGTAGCTTGTTCCAGCAAGCTATCCTCTCTCATTATATAAGCAAATAATTGGGAAGTCAAACTACACTGATTAATTTATAGAAGATTGAGCATAAGACTATCTAAATTGCCTCGGCATATATTATAGCCCATGTTCATCATGTACCCTAAACCTTTTCGATTTAAGACAAAAGGAAATTATTTCCATAAATTAGGCGTTTAGTGATATCGGTTTGAGATAGATTTCTTCCGGATTAAACCCGGCCCAACGGACCATATTTAAAGCTTGACGGTTAACATTATCCGGAAGATATCTCTGACCCTGAATACTCACTATCTGAATAGTACCCAATACTTCCAGGATAGTTTGCACGGAAGGTCTGTCGGTACTTTTGTTTCCCGGTAATTTCACTGCTTCTCCTTGTTCCTTTAGGGCCTTGCGAACTCGGTACTCCAGGTAGGAAGCCAGCAGTAATACCAGGATAAACACATAACCTAGAGCATAGATTCGCTTCGGGTTTTCCAAGTATACTGGGCCTAAATACACCCGGTTTTTGAGGAATCGAAACTTGGTTTCAATTGAGATCTGCCGTTTATACTCTAATAAAATCCATTGATCATCGTATTTTTGACGATCTTTCACATTGGCGATCAGCACGAAGGTAGATTCCATTTGGAGCAGGTGCTGGTAAACCTCTGGTTTTATATCGCCAATACTGACTTCAGCGTGATATGTCGTGGTAATCGTCGGTTCTTCTCCATTGCGGGGTTTTCCTCGGTGACCGTAAGACTTTTTGACGCAGCTCTGAACCGTTCCTTGAACCTCAAAGCCTTTTTGCTGGCATTCTTGAAGGAAGACAGCCAAAGCAGCCTGGGCATCAGGTTCACAGGCGAAGGCCTTAATTTTTAAGCCTTTACTCTGTTTAGTTAACTCCTCTTTTTGCTTTCCAATCCGTTTTTGTAAGGTCTTTTCTTTCTGGGTTTCCAGGGAAGAGGAGTGAACCACCACAAAATTATAAGGGTGTCCTTCCAGCTCATGATGGACCAAATAGGTTCGGTAGTGAGAAGCCTTCTTCGAGTTGGCTTCACTGACTATCCCAAGGTCATGCCAGGCGTTTCTAGACGACAGAGTTTGGTGATTACCGGAACAGCCATTGGTTTAAGGGCCTTAATCCCAGCAAATATTGACAATCGAATCAACTCCCCAAAAAATATCTTAAAGAGTTATATTCGACATAAATATAGCGGTCCTTGTGGGTCTGTCAATAATTTTGTGCTTTGCCCTTCTTCCGTCTGTTCATCGTAGGTGCGCTTTAACTTTGTCGGGGAAGTAAATAGACAGCTGTAGCAGAATTTGCCCCCAGTTTTGGACCCGGCCGGTCCATCTCTTCAAGACATCTTGGGTGGCCATATATAACATCTTTAAGAGCGCTTCATCCGTTGGGAAAATACTCTTACCCTTGGTTACTTTGCGGAGCTGCCGGTGATAACTTTCGATCATATTGGTAGTATAGATGATTTTTCTAATCTCAGGTGGATACTTGAAAAACGTCGAGATCTCCGCCCAGTTGTTGCGCCAGGACCGGACTATCAGTGGATATTTGTCTCCCCAAGTAGCTTCAAATTGGTTTAGCTCTTCGCAAGCAGCAGGCTCAGAAGATGCCGTGTAAATGGTCTTTAAGGCGGCAGTTATCTTCTTAACATCTTTGTATGAGACATAGCGTATGGAATTTCTCACCTGGTGCACGATACACTTCTGGATCTCAGCATCCGGGTAGCAGGCCGATATGGCTTCACTAAACCCAGTGAGATTATCCACGCAAACGATTAGAATATCCTGAACTCCACGGTTTCTAAGTTCGTTTAAGACGGTGAGCCAGAACTTGGCAGATTCGTTTTCCCCGATCCAGATGCCCAATACGTCTTTATTGCCATCCAAGTCGATGCCTATTACCATATAGGCTGCCTTGTTTACAATCTGGCCGTCCTGCTTGACTTTAAAATGGATTGCATCCAGGAAGACGGCTGCATAGATCTTCTGCAGCGGCCGGTTCTGCCACTCCTTGACCATAGGCATGATTTTGTTGGTGATATTAGATATTAGAGTAGGCGAAACCTCAATTCCGTACAGGTGCTCCAAATGATCCTGGATATCACGAGTGCTGACCCCTTTGGCGTAGAGAGCCAATACTTGGTCTTCGATACCAGTCACATTCTTCTGATGCTTTTTGACGATTAGAGGATCATGTTCGCCTTAGCGGTCCCGGGGGATCTGTATGTCGATTTCTCCGAATTCGCTGCGTACAGTTTTAGTACTATGCCCATTACGCCGGTTGCTTGTCCTTTTGTTTTGAACATCGTTCTTTTCATAGCCTAGGGTGGTATCCAATTCGGCCTCCAGCATCTCTTGTAGGGTCTCGGCAAAGAGGTCTTTAAGGACATTCTGGATGTCTTCAACGCTTTTTAGGTTGTTCTCTTTGATGAATTGCTTGATCTCAGCGCGGGAGACCAGTTTCTTCTTCTCCATATGTATTCCTGCCTTTCCGTTTCATTTTATATTCGGAAAGAGCAGAAGCACAATTTATTTTACACACTCCTTGAAAACCAAAGATAAGGATATTGTCTTTTATATCCTGCTGGAACTACAATCAAGCGTAGCTTTCCTGATGCCTTTCCGATTGCTAGTTTATATGGTTCAATTGTGGCTGCATTTTTATCAGGACACAGATAAAAACGTAAGAGCGCGCAAGGACTTCCGCTTACCGGTAATTATCCCAGCGGTTCTCTATAACGGAGCCAATAACTGGACCGCCCCTTTAAGCTTTAAGGAGATACTAGCCGACTATGAGTCGTTCGAGAAGCACCTGGTCGATTTTCAGTACATACTTTTTGATGTTAACCGATACCAGAAGGAAGAACTGCTCCAGATGGCTAACTTGATCTCCAGCATCCTGTTGCTTGACCAAAAGATAAGCAAGGAAGAAATAATCAGCCGGTTGTGGCTGATGATTGATACAATTAAGAAAATGCCCCCTGACGAGTTTCAACAGTTAAAAACCTGGCTGATTAATGTGTTACTGCCAAGAGTGCCAGAGCAGCAAAAAAGGGAAGTTGAGCAAATCTTGAAGGAAAGTGGCCCCCAGGAGGTGGTACAGATGATCTTGAATCTGGAAGTAACCCTGGATGAGATGCAGCAACAGGCCAAACTTGAAGGTAAAAAAGAAGGTATAGAATTAGGTAAAAAAGAAGGCAAACTGGAAGAAAAGAGGAATGTGGCCAGGCTAGCCCTGCGCGAAGGATTTGAGATTGAAGTCATTGCCAAGATAACCGGCCTCACTAAAGAAGAAATCCAGAAATTAAAGGAAGAGTTGAATTAATTCATTAATCATAATGGAATACTGATTCATCGGACCCCGTAGAGAATTGCAACTCTATTGGGCTATTTGTTTTTAGAGGCACCAAATAAAAATCCATAAATTACAATAGCAGGGATGCCTCCCTGCTATTTTTGTTGTGCGCCTGGCATGGGCGCAGTCTAACGGGTGAAAGTCCCTAGTGCGGGTTGATAGTGCCAAGCACATAGCCAAGGACAAGGGTGTCCATCGCGAGGTGGAATCTGAAGGAAGTCGGCGGCAAACTTCTGGTCTGACGAACAGAAATCACATTAGGCATCGTAAGCTGGGTAAGGTTGCAATACAAACTGAAGCCCGAAACTATCCGGAAGCTTACGGTGTAGATGTGGCAGATAGATGGAAGGAAAGACTGCGTTCTTACCCAGGGAGGCCTCACGGACAGGTGGAAACGGAGTATGAAACCTGGTTGAAACAAGATTTATCGTGAGGAGTCAGCAGAGGCCATAGTACAGAGGTGTTCTAGACACCGACGGAAGGGCTGAACCAAAGGAGGTGTGGGTCAATGAAAGTTACTGAAAGTGGCAATTTAAAACACAGACAACTTTGCTTTGAAGACTATCTGCAAATGGTATCTGCGGAACAGAGAGAGTATGCAGAAGTGTGCGCGCCACCTAAGATGACTGAAACCGACAGCACCAACACAAACCAGCAGAGGGAAGGATTGCTAGAGCAAATCTTGAGTAGGGATAATCTGAACCGTGCCTACAAACAGGTAAAAAGAAACAAAGGCGCAGGTGGAATTGACGGAATGCAGGTAGATGAACTTCTCCCCTTCCTCAAGGAAAACAAGAATGAACTCGTGCAATCCCTCCAGGAGGGTAAATACCGTCCTAAACCCGTGCGTAGAGTAGAAATACCCAAAGAGAACGGGAAAACCAGAAAACTAGGGATACCAACCGTCGTAGACAGACTAATCCAACAAGCCATTTGTCAGATTCTTAGCCCAATCTTCGAGAAACGATTTTCAGACAACAGCTTTGGATTCCGACCGAAAAGAAGCACCCATGACGCGCTCAAAAGATGCCAGACCAACATTACAGAGGGTTACAAATGGGTAGTCGATATAGACCTGGAAAAGTATTTTGATACGGTCAACCAGAGCAAACTCATCCAAATATTATCGGAGACGATAAAGGACGGACGGGCTATTTCGCTTATACACAAATTTCTGCGAGCAGGGGTTATGGTAAGCGGATTGTTTGAAGACAGCCCCCAGGGAGTGCCGCAAGGCGGCCCCACTAAGTCCGCTACTTGGGAATATCATGCTAAATGAGTGTGACCATGAACTGGAGAGACGCGGACATCGGTTTGTGCGTTATGCTGATGATTTGCTGATTTTCTGTAGGAGCAAGAAAGCGGCAACACGTACATTAACCCACATTCTCCCATACATTGAAGGAAAATTATTCCTAAAGGTGAATCGGGAGAAAACACAGGTGGCATACGTGAACAAAGTCAAATACCTGGGGTACGGCTTCTACATCTACAAAGGAGAAGGGAGACTCAGGATACATCCCAAGAGTGTCCAGAAATTAAAAGACAAGATTCGGGAAGTTACAGGACGCAGTAACGGGATGGGAATCGAGGCAAGAAAACTCCGATTGAACCAGATTGTCCGAGGATGGACAAATTACTTCAAACTGGCAGATGCAAAGAAGCTGATACCGGGTCTGGATGAATGGATCAGAAGCCGAATAAGGATGGTAACATGGAAACGATGGAAGAAAGTCCGCACCCGCTTCGAGAATCTCAAACGCTTGGGAATCAAGGAAGAACAAGCATGGATGTGGGCAAATACAAGAAGAGGCTATTGGCGTACTGCCCATAGCCCAATCCTGTTAATAGCCTTATCCAATGAGAAGCTCAAGCGTGCTGGATACCTTAGCTTGACGGAATGCTGCTCTGTGAAGTAAAGTGTAAACTTTGGAACCGCCGTATACCGAACGGTACGTACGGTGGTGAGGGAGGTCGGCTACTCAAATAATGGGTAGCCTCCTACCCGATCGCAATTGGGATAAAATTTGGTTAGCAGCGGTGCTTTATGCAAAAATTCTAGGATATTACACCCCTTGTAAACCTTAATTTAAGTGGTGCCGGAGACCGGGGTCGAACCGGTACGATCTTGAAGGATCGCGGGATTTTAAGTCCCGTGCGTCTGCCAATTCCGCCACTCCGGCGTTCATATTATTTTTATGCTTAGGAAGTATAATGGAGGCGCCATCCGGATTTGAACCGGAGAATAAAGGATTTGCAGTCCTCTGCCTTACCACTTGGCTATGGCGCCATAATGGAGCGGAAAACGGGATTCGAACCCGCGGCCCTCGCCTTGGCAAGGCGATGCTCTACCACTGAGCTATTTCCGCAAGAAAATGGAGATGTAGATCTCCATTAGATTTAACCAAAATGGTGGCTCAGGCCAGAATCGAACTGGCGACACGCGGATTTTCAGTCCGCTGCTCTACCAACTGAGCTACCGAGCCAAAATGGCGGAGCTGACGGGAGTCGAACCCGCGGTCTCCTGCGTGACAGGCAGGCATGTTAGGCCTCTACACCACAGCTCCTGATGATTGCCGTTTATCGTCGGCACGACATATTATAGCGAAAATTTATCTTGGTGTCAATGATTGATTATTGATGATCATAATAATGTTTTTTTATATTCTAGATAGGAAAATCTAGGAGAAATCCATCTCTGTCCGTTACCAAAATGTTAACATTGCTTCTCTAATTAGCTTTGCCCCTAACACACTGGTTAAATCGTTGAGATCATTTCCCGGTGACACTTCAACCAAATCCATACCCACGATATTTTGCCCTTGCAGCTGGTGCAGGGCAGCCATGATTTCCCGCGAACTGCACCCGCCGGGTTCCGGGGTGCCGGTGCCCGGGGCATAGGCTGGGTCCACGACATCAATATCCAGCGTGAGGTAGATCGGACGACCACTGATCAGAGGCAGTATCTTTTTTAGTGGTTCTAGAACTTCTATCGGATAAAGGTTTGTGTTTTCCCGGGCAAAAGCGAACTCTTCCCGCGTACCGGAGCGGATTCCGAATTGATAAATGTTTATCCCTTTAACTATTTCTGAGACACGGCGCATCACCGTAGCGTGAGACAGTCGCTGCCCCAAGTAATCGGGTCGCAGGTCAGCGTGCGCGTCAAAGTGCAGGACAACCAGATCTGGATAATGGTTGGCCAAGGCTTTGATTAAGGGATAGGATACGAGGTGTTCACCACCTAAAAAGATTGGTTTTTTACCGTCAAGCACCAGCTGGGAGGCGGCTTGTTCGATTAACCGAAGGCTTTCGTCTAAATTACCGAAAGGTAGAGACACGTCTCCTGCGTCAAAAAAATAGATCTCATTTAAATCTCGATTTCGGTACAGGCTGTACTCTTCTAAAGCAACCGACACTTGACGAATCTGCTGGGGGCCAAAACGGGTTCCCGGCCGAAAACTCAGGGTAGCTTCAAGGGGAACTCCCAGGATGACCACCTCTGCCTTTTCGTATTGGTCGAGACTGCCCATAAAACCATAACTCCGTTCGATTACCCGGTTATCAAGCATAAAGCAAGCGTCCCTTCGCCGATGATTTTTTTAACTCAAAACATGAAATCATTAGTCGGTTTTGACCAAGTTCTGCACAAATTGAGGCAGCTTAAAGGCGGCTTTATGTACAGCCGGGGTGTAGTACCGGGACTGTAAATCCGGACAATTTTCTTCGACAATAGCTTCCGGGTCGTATTTTTTCGAGCCCATGGTAAAGCTCCACATGCCGCTAGGATAGGTTGGGACATAAGCCAAGAACAGTTTCGTTATCGGATAAATACTAGCGATGTCGCGATAGACCCGGCGAATTAAATCCGCGTTAAAAAAAGGAGACTCGGTTTGGGCGACAAACAGTCCGTCGTCCTTTAGAGCTTCAAATATGCTTTGATAAAACTCAGCACTGAATAAACCTACTGCCGGACCTACTGGTTCAGTTGAATCAACAATGATCATGTCAAACGTATTCTTGTTTTCTTTGACGTAGCGAATGCCGTCTTCAATCAAAACTTCAGCCCGCGGATTGCCGTGGAGGGCACTGCTGATTTCAGGCAGGTATAGTTTGGAGGCCTCGACTACTCGCGCGTCAATTTCGACCATCGTCGCTTTTTCTACCTTGGGATGCTTGACCACTTCCCGCAGGGTACCGCCATCACCGCCTCCAATGATTAGCACCCGACGGGGATTGGGATGAGTATTTAAACCCACTGTCGTAATCATTTCGTGGTAAACAAACTCATCAACAATAGTGGTTTGCACCATACCGTCCAGGACCAGCATCCGGCCGAACTGTTCCGTATCAATAATTGCCAGGTGTTGATAGGGAGTTTGTTCAACGATCAAGGTGTTTTTAATCTTACAGGTTATCCCCACATTTGGGGTCTGCTTTTCTGTAAACCACATATCCATGAATAAGCCTCCTGCTTGCTTTTGAGCAAGGATAAATTATTATAGAGGATTAGCAGTGGCAATTAGTACCACAATGGGGCCGCAGCAAAGGCACAACCTATTTCCTGAACTCTGTGTTCAGTTGCCGCAACCTTGATGTCCTTGAGCTCCATTTTTCTGGAGGCGAAGGCTTCTTTAACCATGGCTATCACGGCTGATTCTGCTTCAGCCTGAGAGCATTTGCCAGAAAATTCCATAATAACCCCAAAGGTATCTTCGGAAATGCCTACGGCGATCGCGGCCGAAATCAGTTCCCCTGGTACTTCGCTTACGATTGAACCGTAGGCGATAGGGACCAGTGATCCGGGGGGAAGCTGCAGGTCAGGAGTAAACTGAGCTCCTGGGGGTAAAATGCTGCTCACCCGTATTAAATTTACATTACCTACCCGTGCCTGTAAAAGAGCATTATCAAAGGCGGTTAATTCACTTTTTCCCTCGGCACTGCCGGCGGTGACAAAAAATTTGGTTGGTGTAGGTAACAATTTACATCCCTCTCTTTCTGGATTAACATATAAAAAGGCCGGACCACATTTCAACGCCCGGCGAACGGTCTCTTTGATCCGTGGAACTTAGTTTTAAATTAACGTAATTATTATAACAGAATCTGAAATCTTCCTTCGAGTGAGACTCGGGGTTACCCAAAGTGTTCCACTGGAAAGGATCAAAAAATACAGAGTAATTATATCAAATCCTTGAAAAAAATAAACCATAATTTTTGACAACCTTCATAAAAAATAACCAGCAATCAGGTTGATTGCTGGACGAGCAACTGTATTATTGGATATTTTAACAATCCCTGCGTCTTATCGGGTGACCAGGACACATGTGGTGATAATGGGGAATGTACCGGCGATGACGGGGGTAGCGATACGGACTCGTACGGTCTTCATATTGGTCTTCATACATTTGTTTTTGCCTACCCGGCAGCATCCATTCTTTATCGTCTTCTTCAATAGGCATTAAGGCTTCCTTGTCATCATAATACTCGCCAAGGTATTTTTCGTCATAGTCGTCATCATAATCCCAATCCATGTATTCATCCATATACATTCTGTGTCTGGGCATTTCCATCATCATGTGGTGGTAATGATGGTGAATATGCCGGTGACAACGGCGGTCATAACGGTCTTGCTTTTCCTCCGCCGCTTCTTTTTGACGTTGTTCAGGACGTTGGACCGGACGTTGCATCCATGGAAACATTATAATCCTCCCTCCTCGGAAAAATTTAGGTTTAGTGCAGGTGATTAGTTCATTATATGTATGTGATTGGAAATAGGTGCAAATAGTTACAATAAGGAGAGGAAAAGGATATGTTAAAATACCAAATCAGGACACCGATATCCATTATGCAAGCTACTATAAGTCAAGTCGGACTCTATGCTTTAGAACTTGGTCAGTTCATGCCTGATCTAAATGGAGGCCCCCCTGATAAATCCAGTCGGCTGAAGGAACTAGTTGTTCCGATTGATCTAGTAGATTCCTCGATCGGCCCGGAATATCACGCTACGGATAGGATGGCCATGGTTAACCATATAACGGGAATGGCTAATCAATTAGCGTATGACCTGAACCTTTATCTCGCCGGGGAGGATATTGATTTTTCTATTCCTCTTGATTGGAGTAGTTATACTTCTTTTCAGCGTCGAGTACTTACCGTTACCAGCGAGATACCCAGGGGGACTACCCGTAGTTATCGTGAAGTAGCTGAAATAATCGGTAATTACCGGGCCGCCCGGGCAGTTGGCCAGGCTTTAAGGAGCAATCGTGTCCCGTTGCTTGTTCCCTGCCATCGGGTAATTACGAGTCAGGGAACCTTAGGTGGTTTTACCGGCGGCTTAGAGTGGAAAAGGTGGCTGTTGGCGTTAGAAGGAGTGTTGGATCTTCACTGAACAACGCAGCTTCAGATGGTGACTCTGCTTTGCCTGTAAATTTAACAAGGCAACCCTACCTAGTTAAAGCAGGGTCTATTAGATCAGAAAGGTTGAAACCCCTGGCGAGCCGCGTCCAGGGGTTTCTAAGGAGAATATATCAACGGGGAGGGTGGTGCCCCGTTGTTTGTATTATTTCCCGATTTTTTTGGTGATATTCGAGAAAAACTAAGTACGAGCTAAACATTTCTTTACTTACTAATTGTCCATGCCCCAAGGGCACAACCACCAATGAAAGTAGCGGACATATGTATGAAAAATTGTAATAAGTATTTAAGTCAATTGTTAACTAGGTCAATTGTTAACGGGGAAGACGGGTTTTAACCCGGACATGTCTGCTATAAGCCACTTTGCGTAACATTATCCAGGCTCCCAGCCACATAAATATACCGAAGAATAACGCAATCCAGTAAGGCGTCCCCTGGTAAGGCAGATAAAGCAGAGGAAAGATCCAGGCCGCCCCGATTATTCCCCGGGCGATCCCGGCACTCAATCGGCCGCCATAGCGAAAAACACTTAAAATCCCGGACAGGAATACAGCCAGGGTAAAGAAGGAGGCGATTACGGCACCAACTGTCTTGGGGCCTAATGCATGTTCAAAGGAAGTTAAAGTCGTAGTGAGATTTCCCATTAACAACCAGAATTGATCAATCAGATTAACACCTTCCAATGTCTTAATCACCTTCTAGCTCAAATAAACCGGAAACAAAGAGTGATAAATCATGATCGCGCAGTGTTTTAATGAAGGTCAGCACTGAGCGGTTGCACATAGATTTCGACACAAATTTCCAGGGTCCTGCTTAAGCAAAGAGTTTCTGCAAAAATAAATACCCCCGGGTGGGGACCCAGGGGTTCCAAGGAGGATATATAAGGGGTGGGAACTACTCCCGTTTCTATTATTACCGTGGTTGGGTTAAATATACTAATCCGTATAGAAAATTCTCCTTCAGAAAAACTAAAATAGGCATTTAAGAATTAAAGTGTTAGGAGGGAGAAAAAAGTGTTCCATAGTTTAAAGAAAATCTTTCTGACTGGGAAGCCTGCCCAGCAGACCGACCAGTTAACCCGGCGGTTTAGATTAAACCAACGTCAGATAATACTAGGGGTCTTGACTCTTTTATTGATCTGCGGTTTACAGGTTTATCGGGCCGAAATGGCTGTCGGTCAAAGAACAACCCTTTATTGGGGAAGTACCGGGTCCGATGTGCGTCTCTTACAGTCAAAACTTAGCAATTGGGGTTATTACAAGGGCGGTATTGATGGAGTGTTTGGGCCCGATACTGCCCGGGCAGTGCGTGAGTTTCAACAAAAGAACGGCTTGGTCACGGATGGTATTGTCGGACCGGCCACTTGGGCGGCTTTAGGTTATTCCACGACGATCGGCACCCAAACTGTTTCGGTCAGCAGCAAGGGGGTTTCCCAGAGCGATAATGTGGAATTACTAGCCCGGGCGATTACCGGGGAGGCCCGTGGCGAATCATACCTTGGTCAAGTCGCGGTGGCCGCCGTGATTTTGAATCGGGTCGAGGATCCGCGTTTCCCGAATACCATTGCCGGGGTGATCTATCAACCCGGGGCATTTACCGCGGTGGCTGATGGCCAGATTAACCTACAACCCACGGAGAGTTCCCGAAGAGCCGCGATTGATGCTTTAAATGGGTGGGATCCTACTTATGGCTCAGTGTATTACTACAATCCAGCCAAGGCAACTAGTGCCTGGATCTGGTCACGCCCACGGACCTTAACGATTGGCAAGCACGTTTTTGCTAACTAGAGCTTGAGTGAAAGGATGAGTTTAAGATGAGGCTTAATGATTTGAGTCTAAAAGATCATTGGCTCAAACGGAATTGGCCCGCTTTTGTCTTAACGATAATTCTGCTGGGTACGTTCGTTTGGGGACTCACACAGTATCGGGCGAAAACTCAGTTAAATACTTTTGTGGAGAACAGTTATCAACGTTCTTTTTACGAAATGATCCAGAACGTCGAAAACGTGGAGGTTCTGCTGGCGAAAGGGCTGGTCTCGAATTCGCCTCGCCAAAATATCGTCTTGTTTTCGAATGTTTGGCGGGAGGCATATTCCGCTCAAGAAAAGCTAAGCCAGTTACCTATTGCCCATGAATTAATTGAGCGGACTTCTAAGTTTTTGAATCAGATCGGTGATTTTAGTTTTACACTGGCCCGTCAGATTGCGGATAAGCAAGACCTTTCCGCGGAACAGCGCAATAGTCTGCAGAGTTTGCAAAAAGAGGCGGATTTTTTGTCCACCGAGCTTCATGCCTTGCGGAACAGTATCGGAACCAATCAATTTGCCTGGGCCGATATGCGCCAAACCGGGACCGCCAAGTTTCGTGAAGTGGCCCCGCAGCTATCTGAAGTTAGTTTTCAAAAGATAAATACCCAAATAGAGGGAACACCAACTTTAATCTACGATGGCCCTTTCTCTGATCATATTAATCAGATGAAACCGCTGGGCGTTACCGGCGAGGCAATTTCAGCTGAAGAAGCGGCGCGAATTGCCATGGAAAAAGCCGATCTCTTGCCCAATGTTCAATATACTCCGACTCAGATGGGAACCGGGGAAGGAACTATCCCCATCTACCGGATTCATATTACCCCATCTCAGGGACAGACTCAGGACCAAATTATTATGGATATTAGCCAAACCGGGGGTCATGTCGTTACTTACCTGAATTCTCGGCCTGTGGAGGGAGTCGGCTTAAATGGGGTTCAGGCTCAGGAAAAGGCAATCGATTACTTAAAGAAAAAGGGTTTTCCAGACCTTACGGTTACCTATGCGCAGGTGGATGATAGTTCGGCCACGATCGCTTTTGCCGGGGTGCTGGACGGAGTGATTCTTTATCCTGACCAAATCAAAGTTAAGGTGGCCTTGGATAATGGGCAGATCATCGGCGTGGATGCCCTGGGCTACCTGATGTCGCATCATCCACGCCAGTTAGTCAAACCCCGAGTGTCGGAAGATGAGGTACGGACCCAGGTGGCAGATCGCTTAAACATCGAACACGTTCGCCAGGCAATCATCCCCTTGGAGACTCGGCGGGAGGTTCAATGTTGGGAAGTAAAGGGTAATTGGCAGGAAGAAGACTTCTATCTTTACTATAATGTGCTTGATGGGAACGAAGAAAAGATCTTAAAGGTAATCAAGACGCCTCAGGGGCCGCTGACTGTATAGTCAGCTTATGGAAGCGGTTTTAGTGGCAGAAAAGGAGTGAGCTCGTCCAGCTTCGCTGAACATCGCAGCTTCAGGTAGAGAATCTACTCCACCTGAAGTTGTTTGTGTATTGTGCATTTGTGTATCTGTGTATCTGTTTGCGCGGAAGGAATCTCATGTGTTAAGATTGAAATAATTTACTGGCATATTTTACATATAAGGGCGTGATGTTGTGCTTGGACCAAACCGGGAAGTCGAGATTTATACAGATGGTGCCTGTTCTGGCAATCCTGGGCCAGGGGGCTGGGCCGCGGTCCTGATCTACGGAGAAAAGAAGCGGGAAATTTCGGGCTATAGCGAGTATACAACTAATCAGCGAATGGAGCTCCAGGCCGCTATTGAAGGGCTCAAAGCCCTAAAGTATTCCTGTCAAGTAAAATTGTACAGCGATAGTGCCTATCTAATTAATGCTTTTACTAAAAACTGGCTTTTAAAGTGGCAGCAAAATGGGTGGCTTAACGTAAAAAAAGAGCCGGTAGAGAACCAGGATCAGTGGCAGATCCTGCTCGAACTAGCTCGTAAACATGAGGTTAATTGGATTAAGGTCCAGGGTCACGCAGATAATGAATATAACAATCGGTGTGATCAATTAGCCCGGTCTGCCATCGAGGCTAAGGCCGGGGTAGATCAGCGAAACGACTGAGATCATCTAGCGGCTCCATTCGCCCATGGTCAATAATTCGGAAACAGTTACAAAACGATAGCCTTGTTCCTTTAGACCATTAATAATGGTGGGCAGGGCATCAACGGTCTGTTTACAGGTGTCGCTAGCGTGCATTAAGATAATATCGCCTGGATGAGCTCTGGCCAGCACACGTTTCGTAATTGCCTCAATTCCGGGATTTTTCCAGTCCAGAGAATCAGTCCCCCATTGGATAACTTGATAACCGCACTCATTCGCCGCCATAATGACGTGATCGGCATAGTCCCCATTCGGCGTACGGATTAGTTTTGGAGAAGTACCGGTCACTTCCTGCAGGATATTATGCGCCTGCATTATTTCTTGTTTGATTTCATCTGGCTGGAGTGTACTCAAGTTGATGTGCCGTTGGCCATGGCTGGCTACCTCATGACCATTGTCAGCGATCCGGCGCGGAATCTCCGGGTACTTTTGGGCCCAGGGACCGGACAAAAAGAAGGTTGCTTTTACTTGGTTTTCTTCCAAGATATCCAGGACCGGTGTGGGCGTCTGAGTTCCCCAGCTAATATCAAAGGTCAGGGCTAAAACCTTTTCGCTGGTTTTTACTTCGTAGATGGGCTTAATGCGGCTGGTTGCCTGGACATAGACAATGCTGGCACTTATTACGATCAAGGATAGACTTAGAGCAATGATCAATTTAGCCCGAGTGGATAGGGGATAGAAACAGAGGACTTTCACCAAAGGAACCTCCTTTTGCATTGTAAATACAACTATTAAATACTATTTTTGGAGAAGGTCGGTTATGATTTTGATTTAGTGTAAATAATTGGGAAATAATAATCATAATCGGCCTAACGATTACTGTTGACTTTTTATTCGGTAGCGTTATAATAATTAATGCATTTAGTTGTTGTCTGTAACGTTAGATCGGTCAGCATTGATTACTTGATTGGCAGATATTTACGAAGTTATGCTTAAATACGAAGTTATAGTTAAATAAAGTTGCTAAAGCGAAAACCTTATGTTAAAATGATGATCAGATAAGAAAGAGTGGGCCGTTAGCTCAGTGGGAGAGCACTTCCTTGACGCGGAAGGGGCCGCTAGTTCAATCCTAGCACGGCCCACCATGAAAAAACGCCAGTTAATAAACTGGCTTTCTTTAATTTAAAGAACCCTTGCTTTTACAAGTAAGGGTTAAATTCATTCTAGTTATAGTGGAGTTTAGCCTCAGTCTAAAACCTAGTATCCAGTCAACTGAACAGGTGTTGATTGCGCAGTGTTTTATGTAGGTCAGCAATTGACGATCTGCATCTAAGAACGGAACGAAGACGGCTGAGGGTAAGCAGGCATCACTATTCAAGCCTGAAGGAAAGTTTGATGCCTGCTTGAAGCACTCGAGGTTCGTTCCCAGCCTAGTCTGCTGACCGAGTAAAACACAAGCGTAGATTAATTTTCAAATTGCAATTAAACGCTTAACAACGCCGGCATCCAAAGCCTCCAAAAATGAAGATGAAGAAAATGATTATGATTATCCACCAAAAACTCCGGCCACCACCCAACAAATCAACGTCCGAATAGCCTCTATTCATTGCTTTATCCTCCTTTCACAATTATCTGTTTAACCATTTACTTATTTCAATTCATTTTATTCGGTTACCAGATAAATGGTGAAACCCCGAAGACAGGAAAATAAGCCAGTTAACTAATTTAATAGAATAATTTGTTAGATATTAATTAATAATTTAAGAAAAAAAGGAAATTCTAATAATCCGGGCTATTCATCATTCACTTGAAATACGGGAAAAAGAAAAAATGGTGTTACAAAATTAGTCAAAATACCCCTTGAGTTATCGGTTGTTGCGCTATAGAATTATACATCATAATTTATCAGGAGGTTTGATGGGTCTATGAATAAGGAATTGATTGAGGAGATTTTGAATACGGTAGGACTTGAGTCTGATAATTTTGAAAATGAGTTAAATTCTGGGACACAGGAAGCTTTGTTAAACCGAATGCCGGAGAGATCTCGTTCTTCTGGACTAACTCTTAAATAGTTTCATTTTATTTGTTTCCAAAACTATTAGATAGTATCGGATCAGGTTGTTGCTTGGTCTGATGCTAATTTTGGAGTAGGAGACGCGAGTATATGTGCTTAACCGGGTACATAAAATAAATATTAGATCGCGAAAGTATTAAAGGCCGAAAGGGGGTTTCGTACGGTGAATCCGACTGTCTCCGTAGGAGCCACCAAGAACGTTGATGTCCTCCGTGATCGGCTCTATTCAGGCTCACAGAACCTCCAGAAGCGAGGAGTTAAGCTGGTTCTCAGTACCCGGGAAGCTGGCAATATTACTTTCTTGGGCTGTAACTTGATTCCGCTGGATCGAGTTACCAAAACGGCTGAACCTCAGGCCTTGATTTTACGTCAGTATTTGGCGAGAACTGTAGCTGAGCTTATCACTACCGATTGGGAAAAAATTTTATTAAGTAAAATGATTGACCATCAGAAGGATCTCTTTACCCCGGTCGAACGGAAGCAGATTCTGGAAAGAGCAGAACGTTTTTTAGAGTTGACTGATGGAATCGCGGGTTTTGGCACCAGTGAAAAAGCCGGATCGTCCAAGGGTAATTCCAATCGGCGGAACCTGATTCGACAAGCGGTGCTAGAGTATCTTGAAGCCAATGATGAGTTGGTGATAGATGGTTTTTTGCGTTTCCGCCTGAAGCATTATCTTGATCAGTTAAGTCAGGCCGTCGATTCAGCGATTGATGAATTGATGATGGAGAGGGAATACCAGGAGTTTATCCGCCTCTTAAGATATTTTGTGGAAATCCAGGAACCGCGGGCTAACCAGGTCCACGTCGTTATGCGCCCCACTGGAATTTTTCACATCTACGACTCTCATGGGCACCCGGTGGAACATGATTATCTGAATGGTTTCTTGCTGGACGTCGTGGAGACCGATTTAAACTACGAAGACCTGTTAATCAGTGCCTTGATCACAATTGCCCCCCAGCAGATAACTATCCACCTAGCCGAAGCAAGCCAAATCGGCGAATCGGTAGAGACTATTCAAGAAGTTTTTGATGGTCGGGTAATTGTTTGCCCGGGTTGCGAGCACTGCCTTCGGTATAATAAATTATAGACTGTTAAAAATCTTCATTCACAGTCGACAGTCGAAAAACGTTTATAAGATTATTGAAAAACCGGTGAGGTGCCGGTTTTTCTTTGTTCCTAAAGATATGATTTTCCGTTTTGCTTGCCCGGGTTAACTGGTAGCGTTACAATTAAGGTGTTTCGACATATTTTTGTTAATAACCGGGCTAGGTTTTTAGTTATTGGTAACGAAAGAAGGTAAAACCGTGGTTGGTCAAGTTTTTCAAATTATACTGATCCCAGTTATTGGGGCAATAATTGGTTGGGTTACCAACGTTTTGGCTATTCGCCTTCTTTTTTATCCGCGTCAGCCTTTTCGTCTCCCGGTAGTTGGTTACGAGGTGCAAGGGCTGATCCCCAAACGTCGTTTGGATTTAGCCCGGGATATTGGGCGAGTGGTTGAAAAAGAACTTCTCTCATTGGACGATGTCTTAACCCGGATCAATACCCCGGAAATCCAACTGCGGATAGCTGATACGGCAAGTAAACAGGTGGTTAGTCAAGTAAAAGGAAAAATCCCTAATTATATACCTCGCAGCGTTGTTCGGTTAATCGAGGAAGGGGTTTACTCCTGGTTGCTTAAAGAATTCCCATCTCTCTATGAGAAAACAATTTATCAAGTATCTGGGCAGGTTAAAGAGGAGATCAAAGTAGCGGAAATAATCGAGCATAAGCTGCACCAGTTTGAGTTGGAAAAATTTGAAGAATTGGTTAATGGAGTGGCGTCTCGGGAATTCCGCCATATCGAGTGGGTGGGAGCGATCTTAGGTTTCTTTATTGGCCTGGTTCAGGTCGGGGTATTTTATGTTTTTCAGTAGGAAAGGAGCATTGTAACATGGAAACAATTAAAGTATCACTAAAAGACGGATCAGTGAGAGAGTATCCGGTCGGGACGACTATCGGCCAGGTGGCGGAGAGCATTAGCCGGGGCTTGGCATCTAGGGCTCTAGTGGGTAAATTTAATGAACAGATTAAGGATTTAAGCCACCCCTTAATGGAAGATGGTCGACTGGATATCCTGACTTTTGATCAGGAAGAAGGTCGTGAGGTTTACCGGCACAGCTCTGCCCATATTTTGGCTCAAGCCGTGCAGAAGCTTTTCCCGGGTACCCGCTTGGGGATCGGGCCGGCGATTGAAAATGGTTTTTATTATGATTTTGACTGTCTTCAATCGTTTACGCCCCAGGATCTGGAACGAATTGAGAAAGAGATGGCGGCCATTGTTAAGGCGGACCATCCCTTTGTGCGGCAAGAGGTGAGTCGGGAGGAAGCGATCCGCATCTTTACCGAACGGGGAGAAAACTACAAGGTTGAGCTGATCAACGATCTACCGGAGGACGCAACCATCACCCTGTATCAACAGGGAGAGTTTCTCGACCTGTGTGCTGGCCCCCATGTCTCTTCGACTGGAAAAATTAGGGCCCTGAAGTTAATGAGCTTGGCCGGGGCTTACTGGCGGGGCAGTGAAAAAAATAAAATGCTGCAGCGGATTTACGGAACCTCTTTTGCTAAAAAAGCAGACCTCGATGAATACCTGTTCCAGTTGGAAGAAGCCAAACGCCGGGATCACCGGAAACTGGGGGCTGAGCTTGGCCTATTTGCCATCCTCGAAGAGGGACCCGGTTTTCCTTTTTTCTTACCCAAAGGAATGATCCTCCGCAATCAATTGGAAAGTTACTGGCGGGAACTACACCAGTGCTGGGGTTACCAGGAGATCCGAACTCCGATTATTTTGCGCCGGGAAATGTGGGAACAGTCTGGCCACTGGGATCATTATAAAGAGAACATGTATTTCACGAAGATTGATGAAGATGATTTTGCCGTTAAGCCTATGAATTGCCCGGGGGCGATCCTGGTCTACCGGACCCAACTCCACAGCTATCGGGAGTTTCCGCTGCGCTTAGCAGAAATGGGCCTAGTCCACCGGCATGAAAAATCCGGGGTCTTGCACGGGTTGATGCGAGTCAGAGCCTTTACCCAGGATGATGCGCATATTTTTTGCTTAACCTCTCAGATCACTCAGGAGATTAAAGGGGTAATCGATTTGGTTGATGAGGTTTACCGGCTGTTCGGATTTTCCTACCATGTTGAACTGTCGACTCGGCCCGAGAAGTCAATGGGGTCACCAGAGATTTGGGAACAAGCGACCAATGCCTTGCGCATAGCTATGGAAGAAAAAGGGATGGAGTATAAGGTAAATGAGGGTGATGGGGCTTTTTATGGGCCAAAGATTGACTTTCACCTGCGTGACTCCATCGGCCGAACCTGGCAGTGCGGGACGATCCAACTTGATTTCCAGATGCCGGAGAAATTTGATCTCACTTACATTGGCGAAGATGGGCAACGGCACCGTCCAGTGATGATTCACCGGGTGGCTTTTGGGAGCATCGAACGGTTTATTGGGATTTTGATCGAACACTATGCCGGGGCTTTTCCGACCTGGTTGGCTCCGGTACAAGCTCGGGTTATTCCGATTACTGAACGGCACCATGAATATGCCCGGACCGTGGGTGCTAATCTGGCTGCGCAGGGTTTCCGAGTGGACATTGATGACCGCAGTGAGAAGGTTGGCTACAAAATCAGAGAAGGACAATTGGCCAAGATCCCGTATCTTCTAGTGGTAGGCGATAAGGAGCAGGAAAATAGTCAAGTAGCGGTTCGAGATCGGGCTAAGGGTGATCTGGGAGCAATGCCGTTAACCACTTTTGCCGCTCAATTGCAGGCGGAAAGTACTTGGAACAGCCGGGCATAGTAAACATAGTGGCATGGATACCGCTAAGCAGCACCGTGCAAATTATCAATTTTATTTAAAGTAGTCGCGCCTCTTTCCTGTTGGGCAGTTTCTGCGGTGCTAAAGTTCTACTTCTATTTCACGCAGTTCTTTCCTGTAGGCTTAGATACGGTGCTCCTTTGTTGACCTCCGTTAAGACAATGCGCGATGTTCCTGTTTTCAGAGTAATAAGGGAATAAGCATACTGATTTAGCGTTGACATGACTTGCCTGGCCTGCTATAATATCTTTTGTTATAGATAATATAGGAGTCTTAACGTTTAAGAAGAAGCCATCCGCTTCTCACCTTACGGTATCTCCAGGATTGCTGGTAAGGTTTTAGAATGTATTACTTTTTGATATGGAAGTAGTATCGTTTAGCGGGTGGAAAATTCTCCCGCTTTTTTATTTTTAAATAATGGGTGGAGGTGGCGTCACATCAGCAAAGACCTGAGAATCAATGATGAGATTAGGGCCCGGGAGGTTCGCCTAGTCGGGGAAAATGGAGAGCAGTTAGGTATTTTTCCAGTTAGAGAGGCTTTGCGCGTTAGCCTGGAAAAGGGGTTGGACCTGGTAGAGGTTGCTCCAACGGCGAAGCCCCCGGTATGCCGGCTGATGGACTACGGGAAATTTCGGTATGAGCAATCAAAGCGTGATCGGGAAGCGCGGAAGAAGCAAAAAATCATTACTATTAAAGAGGTTAAGATCCGACCCAAAATTGAGAGCCATGACTTGGAAGTAAAGACGAAAAACGCGGAGCGTTTCTTGAAGGATGGGGATAAAGTAAAAGTCACGGTAATGTTTAGAGGGCGCGAAATTACTCATCCGGCCTTGGGAAAACAGCTTTGTGAACAAATGGCCGAAATGTTAAGAGAAATAGCTAACGTTGAGAGAGAAGCCAAGCTTGAAGGACGCAATATGATCATGATCCTGTCTCCCAAGCATGAATGAATATATATAAAATATTTTGGAAGAGAGGAGGAATTATCGTGCCCAAGATTAAGACACATAGAGGAGCTGCTAAGAGATTTAAGAAAACAGGTACTGGCAAGATAAAGCGAGCAAAGGCGTTTAAAAGCCATATTCTGGAAAAGAAAACAGCCAAGCGGAAGCGCAACTTACGGCAGGGTACCATGGTTAGTGCAGCTGATGCCCAACGAGTTGCTCGTTTAATTCCTTATGCCTAGTTAATATTATTTGTTCTAAAGGAGGTACCGCCCATGCCCAGGGTTAAAGGGGGCCCTATCACCCGCCACAGACGGAAAAAGGTGCTTAAATTAGCTCGCGGATACCGGGGGGCTAAATCCCGATGTTTTCGAATTGCTAGTCATCAAATACTTAAATCACTGAGCTATGCCTATGCCCACCGTAAGGAAAAGAAGGGTGATTTCCGTAAACTTTGGATTGCGCGGATTAACGCCGCAGCCAGAATGAATGGTCTGTCTTACAGCAGGTTAATGTTTGGCCTAAAACAGGCGGGAGTTGAGATAAACCGGAAGATGCTGGCTGATTTGGCGGTCAATGATCTGCCGGCCTTTGGTCGACTGGTAGATACAGCCAAACAGAAACTAAACAAATAGAGTATTTAATTTTTAGTTTGAATGATACGATTAGATAGGAGTATGGTGATATTATAACCATGCTCCTTTTTATATAGGCACACGGGATGGTTTAACTGTCCCGGTCAAGGAAGAGGGTTGGAGAATTTGGAACAACGTATTACGTCACGGCATAATCCCCAGGTGAAATATGTCCGGGCCTTGAGTCAACGGAAATTTCGAGAGCAAGAGGGACGGTTTGTGATCGAAGGTGTCCGGCTACTCGAGGAAGCAGTCAGGGCAACCGCTAAAACGGCCGCAAAAGTATCAGCTAGAACAACCGCCCAGTTTACTTTGGAAACAGTGTTTGTGTCTTCGGAACTGGTGCAAACTCAACGAATCTACAATTTGTTTAGAGAACTAAGAAAGATAGGGAGTGAGGTGTATACAGTCCCTCCGCGAGTCCTGGAAGTTATGGCGGATACCGTGAGTCCCCAGGGGATGGTTGGGGTTGTTCGGCGTGCCAAAACAAGTGAGACGGCGAATCGTTTAACAGAATTAACCCAGCAGCTTGGTCAGAGTAATGAGACACTGCCTCCGTTAGTTTTGGTGTTGGATCGAATCCAGGACCCGGGAAACTTGGGCACTTTGCTGCGAACGGCTGAAGCAGCGGGTGTTGCTGAGGTCTGGCTAACCCGTGGGACCGTCGATCCTTTTAGTGCGAAGGTTCTGCGTTCGACGATGGGGTCAATTTTTCGCGTTCCTTTAACCACTGAAATTGATTATGTCCAGGTATTAGAGTTAAGCCAGGCCGGTCTTAAGTTAGTAGCGACAGAGGTCGGTGTCTCTAAACCCTATTATCAGGCCGACTTGGCGGTTCCGTTGGCGATCTTGCTGGGTAATGAGGGCAGTGGTTTAGATGAATCCCTTAAGTTGGCCAGTCAGGAAGTTGTGAATATCCCCCTCGCCGGTGAGGTTGAATCACTGAATGTGGCTGTTGCCGGAGCAATTCTGCTTTTTGAAGCGCGGCGGCAACGGTCAGCCAGATTCTAATGAGCTTATTATCGATAATACTGACCATCGCTTTGTTTGATCAGCCCTTTTCGTTCCAGTCTTTCCAAGTGTTTAAGCAGCATTACTTTTTCCCAGTACTGAATTAAAGGCCTTGGATCATTGGAAATCAGATGCTGGTCAGCTAGTTCGGCTAAAGTCTGCGGTTGATGCAAGGTCTGCAGAATCTTTTCATCCCGCTGAAAAACGTGATCAAGATAGGCGGCCACTCTTTGTTGCAGGTTATTGGTGACCAAACGACCATGGCCGGGGATTAAAAGGCGGGGCTGGAGATCACGGATTCGATAGACAGAGGCAATTAGCTGATCCAGGTCGGACGTAGTATCACCATACCAGGGACCATTTCGGGTCAGATCAATATCAGCCGAGATCAAGATTCCCTCCTGCTCCCAGTAGAAACAGGAGTGGCCCGGGGTATGGCCCGGAGTATGGATGACCGTTAATTTCACGGCACCCAGATCAAGGATATCCCCTTCATCGAACGTCAGATCAACTCGTGATTCAGGCCACCGTACCACCCGGCTGTCTTGAAAAGTTAAGCCGGTTGCCGGGTAGTCAAAATCTATATCAAAGTTTAACGGAACGGACATCAATTCCTCCCATCGTCCGATAAAACTATTGGTAAATGCCGCCAGAGAGGTGATCATCTCAGCATCTAGCCGGTGGATCGCTATTTTGGCTTGGGTGAAAGCCCGGTTGCCATTAGTATGGTCTTCATGGCTATGGCTATTAATAACCAGTTCAACCTGTTCCGGCTGGCACTCTTGGATAACCGCCAGTTCTAGACCGGTATCAATAACTGTTCTTATTTTATCTTCAATCAATAGACAATTACAATAGGGAAATCGTGTTGGTTTTTTCCCTTTTAATAGATGCAGGTTTTTACAAATTTGCATAATCATTTTTACCCCCCTATTCTATTAAACCTTGATAATCGTCAGTATTCAAGGAAAAGTGTTGTGAAAAAAGTGTACAATATTTGAACAATATTAATCTAAACATCATTAATCTAAATAACCAGATAACTTGAATTACCTTTCAGCGATATGCTATAATCAATTAAGAAATATCCTCGAGGGATAGGGAAAGGTGTGGTAGTTCCATGCTCCCAGCCGAATTTTTTTGGAGGATTTTCGAAGCAACCGGTTCAATAGTTGCTTATATCATGTACCGTAAATTGATGGTTCAATAAAACAAATGTTATGCGTGGGACCAGTACCTGGAGGGTGACTTACAGGGAGGAGGCTCCGTGATTGAGAGGGCCTTTAAGCAGAAGTCCAGAGAATTCACCCACAAACAGCCGGCTGAAGGGTCAACGTCTTAAATAGACGAATGGTTCTGGTAGGTTTGGCCGGACCTTCCACCGTTACTAGGAAGACCAGATCAGTTTGAGTGAATCTAGAAACAGAACTCTAGGCAAATGGTAATCTAGATTAACAAGGGTGGTACCGCGGAAGTAAGCTTTCGTCCCTGGGACGAAAGCTTTTTTGCATAATCAGAAAGGATAAGTGGACTTTCTGATTATCAGTAAATAAGTAAGTGCAACCAGGGCTTTCGCCTGGGCCAAAGGCTTGGCATAAGCCGGATTTTCTTTATCAATAATTCTTTATCTATAATCTTTATCTTTAATAATCATAAAAAGGAGGCAAAAGAATTGCTTGAGCAATTGCGGAAGATTCAGGCAGAAGCAGAGGAGCTGATTAGAATAGCCCTTGATCTGCCAACACTAAATGAAATTCGCGTCCGCTATCTGGGAAAAAAAGGTGAATTAACTCAGGTCTTACGCGGCATGGGACGTCTCTCGGCCGAAGAACGCCCGTTAGTGGGGAAGCAAGCAAATGAGGTTCGTGATTATCTAGAAGAACAGATTCAAAGTAAAACTCAGCAAATCAAAGAGCAGGAAAAAACTAAAAAGTTAAGAGAAGAAGCCCTGGATGTCACTTTGCCGGGTCGGCGGATTGGTTTAGGCCGACGGCATCCGTTAACCCAGATTATGGATGAAATAAAAGAGATCTTTCTCGGCATGGGTTTTGAGATCGTCGAGGGCCCGGAAGTGGAACTGGATTATTATAACTTTGAAGCATTAAACATCCCTAAGGATCATCCAGCCCGGGATATGCAGGATTCTTTCTACATTACCCCGGAAATACTTCTTCGAACTCATACCTCACCGGTCCAGGCCAGGACCTATGAGGCCCGGGTACCAGAGGTGCCGGTACGGATTATTGCCCCGGGCAAGGTCTACCGACGAGATGATGATGCCACTCATTCCCCAATGTTTCAGCAGGTAGAGGGATTCTTGATTGACCGGCAGGTCAGTTTAGCGGACTTGAAAGGCACTTTACTCGCTTTTGCCCGTCAGATGTTTGGGCAGGACCGGGAGATTCGTTTGCGGCCTAGCTTCTTCCCGTTTACCGAACCGAGTGCCGAAGTTGACGTCTCTTGTGGGATGTGTCACGGCACCGGCTGCCGTACTTGTTCCTATACCGGCTGGCTCGAAATCCTGGGAGCCGGCATGGTCCACCCCCGCGTCCTGGAAATTGCCGGTTACGACCCGGAAAAAGTCTCCGGCTTTGCCTTCGGCATGGGAGTCGAACGAATAACCATGCTCAAATACGGTATCGACGACATGCGCCTCCTCTTCGAAAACGACCTCAGATTCCTGCAGCAGTTTTAGGAGTGCCGTATCTAAGCCTACAGGAAAGAACAGCATGAAATAGAAGCAGAACTTTAGCACCGCAGAAACTGCCCAACAGGAAAGAGGCGCGACTAGTTAAATAAAAGGAGTGCCGTATCTAAGCCTACAGGAAAGAACAGCATGAAATAGAAGCAGAACTTTAGCACCGCAGAAACTGCCCAACAGGAAAGAGGCGCGACTAGTTAAATAAAAGGAGTGCCGTATCTAAGCCTACAGGAAAGAACAGCATGAAATAGAAGCAGAACTTTAGCACCGCAGAAACTGCCCAACAGGAAAGAGGCGCGACTAGTTAAATAAAAAGGAGTGCCGTATCTAAGTCCACAGGAAAGAACTGCGTGAAATAGAAGTAGAACATTAGCACCGCAGAAACTGTACAAAAGGAAAGAGGTGCGACTAGTTAAATAAAAAGGAGTGCCGTATCTAAGCCTACAGGAAAGAACAGCATGAAATAGAAGCAGAACTTTAGCACCGCAGAAACTGCCCAACAGGAAAGAGGCGCGACTAGTTCAATAAATAGGAGCACCGTATCTAAGAAAAGAGTAAGGAGAGTTGTTTATGCGAGTTCCTTTGACCTGGCTGAAGGAATATGTAGATATCAAGATATCCCCGGAGGAACTGGCCCGGCGACCTGACCATGGCTGGAATCACCGTAGAGAACATCGACAGATTGTCAGCTCGGGAGGTAGTCCTGGAGTTGGAACTGACGCCGAATAGAGCTGACTGTTTGAGCCTGATCAACGTAGCCCGGGAAGTAGCGGCGGTGACCGGGGAAAAGCTGCACCTGCCGGAAGTGATCGTCCCGGAAACCAAAGAACGAATTGAAGACTTAGCCGGGGTTGAAATCGAGGCTCCCGCGCTATGTGATCGTTATCTGGCCCGGGTAATCCGAAATATTCGAATTGCCCCTTCCCCGATTTGGATGCAGGAGCGGCTGCAAGCAGCCGGCATTCGCCCGATCAACAATATTGTTGATATTACTAATTATGTTATGCTAGAAACTGGTCAGCCACTGCATGCTTTTGATTACGATACGCTCACTGACCACCAAATTATTGTCCGGCAAGCCCGGCCAGGAGAAACCCTAAACACCTTAGACAAGACGAAGCGGGAATTAGCCCAAGAGATGCTGGTCATCGCCGACGCCCAGAGGGCTGTAGCTCTTGCTGGAGTGATGGGCGGCCTGGAAACTGAGGTAACTGAAAGGACTCGGACGGTCTTGCTTGAGTCAGCCCACTTTGACCGGGTCAGTATCCGGCGCACTTCACGTCAAGTGGGCTTACGGTCTGAATCTTCCGTTCGGTTTGAAAAGGGAACCGACGTTGAAGGAGTGGTTTTGGGGGCTGATCGAGCTGCCCAGTTAATGGCCGAATTAGGGGCTGGCCAACCGGTCGCCGGGGTCGTTGACCGGTACCTTAACCCCCGTCAACCGCACAGCATTACCTTGCGGATTTCTCGAACTAATAGTTTGTTGGGGACGGACCTTAGCCAATCCGAGGTTATTAACTTGCTTGACCGGTTACAACTGAAACTAGTGATCAAAGATCATGATTCAGTAGTAGTGGAGGTTCCTTCTTACCGAGGGGATTTAGAACGGGAAGAAGATTTAATTGAAGAGGTTGCTCGACTCCACGGTTACGATCGAATCCCAATCACTCTCCCCAGCGGAACAACGACTCAGGGAATCAAAACGACCCGACAAAAGGCTGTTGATCGGACTCGTGATCTGCTTACCGCTTGCGGCCTGACCGAGGTGGTTACCTTTAGTATGGTCAGCCCGCGCGTATTTGACCGGATTGGTCTAGCCGCTGATGACTCATTGCGTCAGGTGATGGTTCTGACCAACCCACTTAATGAGGAACAGAGCGTTTTACGAACCACGCTAATTCCCAACCTTCTCGAAGTAGCTGCGCGTAATTACAACCGACGAGTGGCTGATGTCGCGGTTTTTGAGCTCGGACGTGTTTTTCTCCCGGCTGAAGACGGGAATCCCGGGGTTTTACCTGACGAAAAGCTTTATGTGGCCGGTCTAACCATGGGCGATTTATTGCCAGGGTGGAGTGCTTCGCCTCAACCAATGGACTTCTTTTACCTCAAAGGAGTAGTTGAAGAATTACTGACCGGTCTGGGGATCAAAGACTGCGCCTGGCAAGCCGCAGCACTGAGACCTACTTTTCACCCGGGGCGCAGTGCTGAAATTTATGGTGCTGGAGAGTTATTAGGCTTAATCGCGGAGATTCATCCGGACGTGTTAGAGGAGTACGGCCTGCCTAAACGGACTTGGGTTTTTGAGTTGAACCTTGACCGGGTCCTGGCGGTGATGAGCCCGGTTAAGAGCTATTCCCCCTTAAGTCGATACCCCAGTGTCCAAAGAGACTTAGCTCTCATTATTCCCGAAAGTCTGCCAGCAGCCAAGGTGGAAACGAAAATTTGGGAGTCCGGGCAGCCTCTGTTGCATCAAGTAACCCTGTTTGATGTCTACCAGGGTAAACCAATTCCTGAGGGATACCGAAGTCTGGCTTATTCACTGATCTACCAGGCGAGTGATCGGACCTTAACTGATGAAGAGGTCAATGAAAGACATCAATTGGTGCGGGATACCCTTAGTCGAGAAATGGGTGTTGAATTGCGTTAATCAACATAAACCATACGTACAATCCCTCCATAATTAGAATGATCATACAGAAAGACCCTCTGATCTATGTTTCAGAGGGTTAACTTCTTGCGCCTGTAGTGATTAGCCTTGATGTCGTTTATCTGAATTCGAAAGATTCAAAAGCCCCCTACTTCTATAATTGGAGATTACCTTGTTCAAAATTCAGGTGGTGCAGAGTCTCCATCTGAAGCCCCAGTGCTCAGCGAAGCTGGATGAGTTCACTGGATCTTTAGCCTAGCCCACTGAATCTGCTGCGCTATTGGTGATTAACTTGTTAATCTCCGGCTCAGTTAAGGTCTCCTTGATCCAAAACCGGGATAAGGTTGACAGGTCTATGGTTCGGGATTGTTTTAAACGACGATGGTTTGCATCGAAGATAATCTTTATCACCGGTTTTTGTGGGTGGTCTTTACGGGTTTCCGTTACAACCGCTATTTCACCGGTATTTAGTAAAACTATGCTGCCCACTGGAAAAGCAGCTACATTGGCAATTAGATGGTTGACTACTAAAGGCTCAAAATGTTTACCTATACCATCCTTAATAATCGCGAGGGCCAGATTAGTCGGGTAACCTGGCCGATACTGGCGATCAGCAATTAGAGCATCAAAGACATCCGCCACCGCGACAATTCGAGCGTGTTGAGTAATTCGGTCAGCTGCTAGCCCTCGAGGGTAGCCGGTCCCATCCCAATGTTCATGGTGCTGAAAAGCGACATGCGCAGAGAGAAGGGAGATCTCTTGATTAGTTCTAAGGATCTCAAAACCAAATTCAGAGTGCTTCTGAACACTATTAAACTCCATTGGGGTTAATGGTCCTGGCTTATTCAAGATATCTGTACTGATTAAGGTTTTACCGATGTCATGCAACACAGCTCCAATCCCAATCTCTTGGAGTTTAAGCTGATCATATCCCATCGAAATAGCAATTATGATTGAGAGGATACCGACATTGATTGAGTGCCCGAGAAGATAGTCGTCATAGGTCCGAATATCTTCTAAATTGAATAAAACGTTACGATTCGCTAGTAATTCATCAACTAGCAGAGCTACGCTTTTTTGGACGGACTTTATATTCAGCTTACCTCTCTTCTTGAGAAACTCAGAGGTCTCTTTCAGCGTCTGAGTAACATAGACCCGGGTTTTTGGGGAGACAATGTCAGGGACATCTATGTTCGACAAATCATCTTTGATATAAATCGAAGCGAACCCTAATTGAGAAAGCCTCTCGATATATTTAGAAGTCAGTATGGTATCCTGAGTTAGTAGAATTTTACCTTCGGTATTTAAGATTGAGCGTCCAACGACCATCCCTTCTTGTAATAAATCAATCGGTACTCTTCTCATTCAAAAGCTCTCCACATTTAATCAAAAGGTAATATATACTCTATTATGACAAAGGCATGCCGTGAAGTTGTTAGTTGTTAGTTGTTACTTCTTCAATTTACCATGTTTATAAAGAAAAGTATACCTTAAACGAATATGTTATAATGATAATATTTAAGTTTGACTGGGTTAGGGGAATTAGAGTTTACGATGTTTAAACGCTATCGTCTTTTAATTTTTCTGCTCGGATTGCTCTATTTGACTACGGTTGTTATCCTAAAGTATCAGGATTTACTGCTTTTTTCTCCAGTTCAGATCAAGACCTATGGTGATATTCGATTTCAGAAGGTGTTCCATTGGCAACCGGATCTGCAAATCAAAATGCACCATATCCAATTGGCAAACAGTGAAGACATTAAGGTTATCCATTTAGGAAATTCAACAGTTTGGGGGGCATATGTGGCCCCAGAAGAAACGCTGTCCAGCTATTTAAATCAAAAGCTGTATGAAGACCAAACGCAACGGGTCTTTAACTTCGGTTATCCAGGAGCTTGGGCCGATAAACAGGCTTTTTATTTTAATGAAGCCCTTAAGTTTAACCCGGATTTATTATTATTGGGTGTTTCCCCAGTGGACTACCTGGATCTTGCTTATCTATTTCGAAAAAGTCCAGATTACGCTTCGGCCTTTAGTCAGGTTACCTATACGGATTCACTGGTTGACTCCTGGCAGAATCTAAGATTTTTAACCAGTGAAAATAAACAATGGGTTTTGCATAACCTAATCGGCAACTTACTTCCTTTATCGAAATATGGTAATGTCTATCAGCATTACCTATGGACCGATTTGTACTGGCGTTTCTTGGAGGTGCGTCGGGCCTTGGGATACTCTGACATTCCACGCTATGAGCAACCAACCGGACCCTATGTGCCCCCTGATTCGCCTAAGGTGACTTTTGAGAAATACCCTCTGATTTCACCTAGTTATCAGGCGTTAGAATACATGCTCAGTGAGGCAGCTGCTCGCCAAATCCCAGTTATTCTATATTTAGAGCCCCATATCTACCGGCAGGAAAATTTTGAGCCGGGGCTTTATGAAGCTTCGGTTAACCAAATCAAGAAAATTGCCCAGGATTATCACCAAGTAGTTTTAGAATTTACCGAACTAGATGACCCGAAGTATTTTGTTGACTGGGACCATTTAAACCCCCGGGGTAACGAGGAACTGGCCGAGAAACTGACACCTTATGTTGCCCACAAGCTGGCAGACTAAAAAATTCAAAGGTTGAACGGCTTTTTATTTACTAACCGCCCATGCCTGATAGGCACAACCGCCTATGAAAATAGCGGACGGAGGTCATCCTGAGCGTTAGCGAAGGATCTTCCTTCTTAGCAGGGGAAGGATTCTTCGCTTCACTCAGAATTATCTCCTGCGTTAACCGCACTATGATAAACGAATAAGTGGTTATATTCATAGCAATGACACGATACGAAAACTATTTATTAACTAACAGGGTGAAAATGTGGAATTACATGAGCTGCATCAAGTAATTAACGTATTTGTGGATTTATTGCGTCATACTGATTTTGTGGCTGGATTTTTGGTTGCCATAATTTTCGGTGCTTACCGCCTCATTCGGCCGATCAGCTTAAACTTCGTGATCGTTAACCTGTTGAGTCTTGCCTTTTTGATAATTATGTATAATCTGGACACGATCGTGGTGGCCGGCATTATAACTTTGTTCATTTTCGGGCTTTGTCAAGGAATCGAGAGATTGACTGGGAGAATCCGCTGGGTTTTCGCCCTGATTGGGGTACTGTCTGCCGTGGGGCTTCTGGCAGTCTATAAATATTCCTTAATTCGAGAAGGCATAGAGTTTCTCTATCCTTCTTTTAGTCTGACTGTTCAGATTTTTGGCATCTCGTACTTCACCTTTAAGCTGATTCATGTCATAGTTGATACGTATTGTCGCCGAATCGAAGCGGTCCGTTTAAGCAGCCTTCTTTCTTATATTTTCTTTTTCCCCGCTTTTTTATCTGGTCCGATTGATCGTTACCAAAACTTCAGCGGTTTTCGCCGGCATTGGGGAACAATAGCTGAGCAGGATGTTAATTATGGCTTGGAGCGGATTATCTATGGACTCTTCCAAAAGTTTGTGCTGGCTGACTACATTCGCGACTGGATAATTCCGGTTTTAGGGAACATCTATCAATTCCCCCAGGGTTATGTAGCTCTGTGTGCGGCCATGTATTCTTTTCAACTCTATTTTGACTTTGCCGGCTACTCAAATCTAGCCATTGGCACAGCCCGTCTGTTTGGCTATCGGTTGCCAGAAAATTTTAACCGTCCTTACTTAAAGCGTAATTTACGGGAGTTTTGGCGAAGCTGGCACATGAGTCTAACCAGTTGGCTGCGGGACTACGTCTATATTCCTCTAGGAGGAAGCCGTCGCAGCTACTGCCGGACCCTGTTAAACACACTGGTGCTGATGGCGGTGTGTGGGATTTGGCACGGAAGCACCTGGAATTTTTTGATTTGGGGTGTGTATCACGGATTGGGCTTAGTGGCAGTCAGAGTCTATGGAAGTTTATTGCAGACCCTGCCGGATGCAAGGCTCTGGAATCAGTTAAAGACATTTTTAAAGCACAGTTGGTTTAGTTATGCAGTTAGTTTGGTTATGACTTTTATCTTTGTGGCTGTCGGATGGGTGTTTTTCTTTAATTCCTGGGAAGCCAGTTTGCAAATTATCCGGTATGTCGTTTCTGGTGATTAATAATCCTTAGACCCAGAGGAATCAAAGCAAAATCAAAATCGGGACAACGAAGTCCCTCTGTCCATAGGTGGTGTTAATCGAAAATGAAAAAACCGGATCGCTTTGTGTTTTACCGAAGGTTAATCGACCGAGACAGCGCACCTGCCCCCCTGTCTCGAATAATCAAGGTGCTATGGTTGTTTCTTTTGCTCGTTGCTTTTTTAGTTTTAAGAAAGCCCGATTCTAGTTTTATTTATGGAGGTTTTTAACGATCCAGGAAAAGGATTTTCTCTCTAATGCACCGAATTTTAGATTAAGATGTCGAAGAGGAGGCGGAGACCTTGAAAAGTCCAGCAGAGACCCAAGCTGAACAGTTAAGGGTTGCAGTGAAAATTTATGGGGAAGAATATGTGGTGCGAGGAACGTCTTCTCGAGAGCACATTCTTAAGATTGCCGCTCAGGTGGATGAGAAGATGTCGCTAATATCCCGAAGAAACCCTAACCTTTCTCCGAAAAAGCTGGCGATACTAACGGCACTTAATATAGCTGATGAATTAAGTCAATTACAAGAGGATTACGATAATCTAGTTAAACTATTAGATGATAGTCCTCCGGATAATGGATAAAATAAGTAAAAGGGAGTGGATCCTCCACTTGCTGGGTCGTAAACTGTTTCGCCGTCAGAGTAGTCGAGTTCCTTTGGGATTAGCTTTGAGCTTTGCTCAAGAGCTTCAAAAATATCTTGAATCCCTTCCAGAGGTATTAAACGTCAGCCTCGCTGGAAGTGCCCGGCGCTGGAAGGAATCAGTAGGAGATATAGATTTAGTCGTCGCTACCCGAGAGCCGAACAAGGTAGCCGAGAAGTTTGTTAAGCATCCCCGATTGAGCCATGTTTTAGAACAGGCCCCGGATCGAATCCTGGTTTGTTCGCGTCTGGGGATCAAGGTTGAATTGATTCAAGTTCCACCCGAGGAGTTTTACCTGACCGTTTTTCGGGATACCGGATCGAAAGCCCACTGGCTGCATCTGGAGCAAGTGCTGGCTGAACGTGGAATTACCCCTGAGCTGGTTCAGGGTAATTCCGTTGAGGAATTCGAAAAGGGAGTCTATGCGGCTCTTGGCCTGGCGTACATCCCGCCAGAATTACGTGAGGATCAAGGCGAAATAGAAGCGGCGGTCCAGGGGAAACTCCCACAATTATTGGAGCTTGGGGATATCAAGGGAGATTTGCACGTTCATACTAATTGGAGCGATGGGATACATACTTTGCCGCAAATGGCCGATGCGGCTCGGGCGCGGGGCTATGAATATATAGCCATTACTGATCATTCCAAATCGCTGCGGATAACGCATGGGCTTAGTGAAAAAAGGATCTTAGAGCAGCGAAAATTAATCGATCAGTATAATCGGGAGCACCCTGATTTCCGAGTTCTGGCGGGGATAGAAGTGGATATCTTGAGCAGCTCAGCTTTGGACTACCCAGATGATTTTTTAAAAGATATGGATATCGTTATCGCCTCGGTCCATACCGGTTTTAAACAAGATCAAAAACGACTTACAGAACGGATCTTAACCGCGATAAAGAATGAACACGTAGATATTATAGCTCATCCGACCGGCCGATTGCTGGGACGTCGAGAGCCTTATCCACTAGATTTGGAGGAAGTGCTTGAGGTAGCGGCAACAACGCAGACGGCTGTAGAGATTAACGCCTCCCCGGACCGACTGGATCTGAACGATGCCAACAGCCGCTGCCTAATGGAACAGGGCGGTTTACTCGCCATCAATACGGATGCCCATGACTGTCATCGTTTGGCGGATATGGAATTCGGTGTAATGACAGCCCGTCGGGGATGGGTAGAGAAAAAATCTGTAATTAATAGTTGGTCCTTAAAAAACCTCGAGCGATGGTTAGACAAAGGCTAATACTTTTGAGGTGTTATTTATTCTAATATTCATCAAACAATCTTAAAACAATATTAAGCGGGTAGACTTTATATATAATCATTGATACTCTTTGTGATTAACAGACTTCCGGGGGTGGGAAGCTGTTGACTAACAAGCATGACTCCGGTTGATGGTTAGGGCAGTATTCCATGGGTCGTTTGTTCTTCGTTCAGACCTGGCTTGACTCTAACAGCACTGTAAATTAAATAAAGGAGGAAGATGTTTTGAAATTACGGGCAATTTACGAACGGGCAGTTCAACTGGGTATGGAAGCTGATCCGCGAGGGCCAGAGGAGATTCAGCGTCTTTTAGAACAGGTTAGAAATGAATATGCTGACTTAAAAGAAGAAGACAAACCGTTTTTCGATCAGGAGCGGTTATTTAATCCGTACAGTGATACCCGCATTTTACATGGGGCTGACGATTTAGAGGTGCATAGAATTATTGCCGGGATTGATATGGAGATAGGCGAAGTGATGCTGGCTGACCGGCTTAGAGAAAAAGGTGTGGGGATTGATTTGATTTTATCCCACCATCCGGAAGGAAAGGCCCTCGCTGCATTACATGATGTGATGCATTTACAAGAGGATATTATGCATCAACTGGGTGTACCGATTAACGTGGCTGAGGGGATAATGGCCAGCCGGATTTCTGAAGTCCACCGAGGGTTTTTACCGGTAAATCATAACCGGGCGGTCAATGCCGCTCAAATCCTTGATTTGCCTTTTATGTGCGTCCATACCCCAGCCGATAACCTGGTCACGCGTTTCCTTAATCAATTATTTGCCGCGAAGAGTCCACGGACCGTAGGGGATGTTGTCAAGATTCTGAAAGAGGTGCCCGAATATCGGGAAGCTCGTAAGTCGAAGGCCGGTCCGGAGATTGTCGCCGGCTCAGAGAAAAAACGAGCAGGTCAGATCTACGTCGATATGACCGGTGGCACCAGCGGCCCCGATACAGCTTACGAGAAGTTAGCCCGGGCTGGTGTCGGGACAATTGTCGCGATGCATATCCCAGAAAAACACCGAACCGAGGCAGAAAAACAGCATATTAATGTCATAATTGCCGGACATATGGCCAGTGACTCCCTGGGGCTTAATCTATTTCTCGACCACCTGGAGCAACAAGGACTTGAGGTGATCCCCTGCTCTGGCTTGATTCGCGTATGCCGCTAACTAACCAGAGGGACGGTTCTTCCGGCCGGTTTGACTAAAGCGGTTTTATCTGAATCAAAAGACTCCCACTTCTATAAGCGGGGGTTACCTTGTTTAAACTTCAGGTTTAAACTTCAAGTGGAGTAGAGTCTCAGTAGAGTCTCCATCTGAAGCCTCGATGTTCAGCAAAGCTTGGCAGCCAGAGGGACGGTTCTTCTGGCTGTTGTAACCAACCGGAGGGGTTGGTTCTTCCAACTGTTGGACAGTTAATACTCTAAAAATAATTACGCTCGTGTTTTAACCCGGTCAGCAGGTTAAACTGTGAACGAGGATAGAGGCTAAATGATGTAAACTACCAATCGGGTCTTGGCAGCGGTTGTCTAAATGGAGGTCGTATATTATGGAGTGGGAGATAAGAAATAGTCACTTTCAGGTCCTAGGTAACATTAACTATTCGCCTAATAATCGGCCAAAGCTAAAGCCAGAATTGTTAGCACCAGCCGGCGAGATGGCTGCCTTGAAAGCAGCGGTAGAAAATGGAGCGGATGCTGTTTATTTAGGCGGCAAGGCTTTTAGTGCCCGGGCTTCGGCTGCTAATTTCTCTCATTCCGAATTAATAGAGGCAGTCAAGTATGCTCATTTGCGCGGGGTTAAGGTTTATGTCGCGGTCAATACCCTGATTGATAACCAAGAGATGGCTGAGGCCTTGGAGTATGCTTTCTTTTTACACCAGATTGGCGTGGATGCTTTGATTATCCAGGATTTAGGTCTTTTGTTTGCCTTGCGTCGGGTGTTGCCGGAACTAAAGCTGCATGCCAGCACGCAAATGACCATTCATAATGCTGAGGGAGTCCGTTTTTTAGCTAAATGGGGGGTAGACCGGGTTGTCTTAGCCCGGGAGGTTTCCCTGGAGCAAATCGCCCGGATTCACGCACAGACTAGCTGTGAACTGGAAGTATTTATTCACGGGGCCTTGTGCATCAGCTATTCCGGGCAGTGCCTGCTGAGCAGTTTTATTGGCGGGCGCAGCGGGAATCGAGGCCGGTGCGCCCAGCCCTGCCGCTTAGCCTACAGTCTGGAACCGGCCGGGACCGAATCCACAAAGCCCCCAGCCAGGGGTGAGACCAGCCATCTATTGAGTACGCGTGACTTAAACAGCCTGGAGTTATTACCCCAGTTGGTCAAGGCCGGCGTTAGTTCTCTGAAGATTGAGGGCCGAATGAAACGACCTGAGTATGTCGCCACGGTGGTTCGGATCTATCGTCAAGCTCTAGATCGTCTTTTCGATAACCCGGCAGATTTTCAGGTTAACGCCGCAGAGAAACGCGACCTGGAGCAAATATTTAATCGAGACTTTACTCCCGGTTATCTACTAGGTAATCCTGGGGGTAACTTAATGAGCCATCAGCGGCCTAATAACCGGGGTGTTTATTTGGGTCGAGTCATCCACTATGACCGTCAAAATAAGCAGGCCCGCATCAAATTGGAGGATACTTTGCGTTGTGGTGATGGCATTGAGATCTGGGTCACTAAAGGCGGTCGCCAGGGATTGACCGCGAATAAGCTGCTGGTCAAAGGGACACCACGGGAAGAAGCATATGCTGGAGAAGAAGCAATTATTGCTGGCGAAGCGGCGATGCACCCGGGTGATCGGGTTTTTAAGACTTATGATGGGCAACTAATGAGCCGGGCTCTAGAATCTTTTCGCCAACCCCAACGCCGGATTCCGTTGCGCGTTAAGGTTACGGCCGTAGTGGGGGAGCCGCTGGTCCTGGAAGCAGCAGACCCGGATAACAACCGGTGTCGGGTGGCCACTGAATTTATCGGGCAGGTTGCGGAACGCCGTCCCCTGACCCAGGATTTAGTTTATCAGCAGCTAAACCGGTTGGGTAATACCGTTTTTTGTTTAGACCAGCTCGAATTTGACTTAGCTCCGGATGTGATTATCCCAGTTAGTGAGCTTAATCAGGTTCGCCGGAAAATGGTCGCAGAACTAGAGGAAAAAAGGTTAACCCGGGCTCGAGGACCGGAAGTCTCCCAAGCTGAGTTTCGGGAGCGGCTCCGAAAAGCCCCGGAAATGGATTCGAGACCAGGAAAAACAAAAACTAGGGCAACAATTGAAGCCGCCCAAAAAGAAAGTTCCCGGAACACAAGAAATAAACCAATGTCTGAAAATACACAAACGACCGAGGTGTCGGCTGCTGTGGTCAGCCAGTTGCCGAGGCTTTCGGTAGCTGTTGGTGATCTGGCATCTGCCTGGGCAGCCTTAGTGGCCGGCGCAGATCAGATTTATTTACCGGAGGTTTCCTTCCGCAGTAAAGCCAGGGCAGACCGACACTTACTAGATAAGCTGATTGAGTCCGGACGGCAAAGAAAGGTTCGGCTGTTGGCGACCCTGCCGCGAATTATGGCGGAAACCGACCGGGAACGGGTCCAGCGTCGGATTGAGGAATGGGAAAAGGTAACCCGGGAGGGAGCGTCAAATTTGGGCTGGTTGGTGGGCAACCCCGGGGGGATTGAGCTGCTGTTGAATCAGCCTAAGACATTACTTTATGCTGACTATCCATTGAACTGCTTTAACACCGATGCAGTTCAAACCCTCTTACAGCTAGGGTTGACGCAGGTCACCCTTTCGCCGGAGCTGAACTATGAACAGCTTAAGGCCTTTGCCTTTAAACCAGCGGCGTTAGAGGTGATCGTCCATGGTTCCTGGCCGCTGATGGTTTCCGAACATTGTGTGGTGGGAGCAGTCCGCGGCCGGCGGGCTACAGACCAGCCTTGTCAGGGGCCGTGTCCGGGACAAAACTTTTCTCTCAAAGACCGGCTGGGGTTTCTTTTCCCGGTGGAAATGGATGAGAATTGTCGGATGTATCTATATAACCCAAAAGTTTTAGATCTAATTGACAATTTGGATCGTCTGACTTATCTAGGTTTTGGTTCTTTGCGGCTGGAGGTCCGACGGGAGTCGCCTGAATACGTCCGGGAAACGGTTCAAGTGTACCGCGAGGAATTAAACCGCTTGCCGGAAGTACTGGCTAAACAAGCCGGACCTGATCGGTTCGGTTGGACTATCGGCCAGTTGACTGACAGACGGTTTACTGAAGCGGGATTGAGCTATACTCCGCTCGCAACCAATCGAGAGAGGCTCAAACGACTGGCCCCGGCTGGTTTGACCCGAGGGCACTTTTATCGAGGGGTAGTCGCGGTGGAGTAATTCATTCAGCTTCGCTGAACATTGAAACTTCAGATATAGAGACTTTATTCGACCTGAAGTTACCCCCACTTATAGGTGTGGGAGTCTGTTGATGCATATATAGTATTATCTAATGATTGAATCTTGCAGGTCCGAATGCTAGAATGAATGCATTTGGTAGGGGGGATATTGATGCTGGAACGGACACTGCAAAAGCTGGAATTTGATAAGTTGCTGGAAAAATTACAAGCACACTGTACTTGTAGCCTGGGCCGAGAGAAGGCCGAGGCTTTACTTCCGTCTATTCAATTACCGGTAATCATCAATTGGCAGCAAGAAACTTCGGAAGCTAAGGAAATCCTGCGGCGCGATCCTTTGCTCCCGCTGGGCGGGATCTGGGATATTCGGGCCGCTTTATGGAAAGCGGAAATGGGGGGCATTTTGGATCCCTCAGAATTACTCCAGGTTAGCTCGACACTGGCGGTGAGTCGCCGGTTAAAACACTTTTTACTGGGACGAACTGCTCCCGAGACTATAATTGGTCAATTAGCCGGTCAGTTAGGGATTTTTCATGAGCTGGAAAAAAAGGTTGAGGAATGCATCAGTGATGAAGCTGAGGTCAAGGATTCAGCTTCCCCGACCTTGCTGCGGCTCCGGCGTCAATTAGCAGTTTTACAAAGTCGGGTCCGGGAGAAGCTGGATAGTATTTTACGTCAGACAGAGCTGCAAAAATATCTGCAAGAAGCTATTATTACGATGCGTGGGGATCGGTACGTGGTCCCGGTCAAACAAGAGTATCGTCACCAAGTCCCCGGGATAATTCATGATCAATCCGCCAGTGGGGCTACCGTTTATATTGAACCGATGGTGGTCGTGCAAATTAATAACGAGATTCGGCGGCAACAGGCAGAAGAACGGGAAGAGGTGCGGCGCATTTTACGCGAGCTAACTGGACAAGTAGGGGCACAGACCATTGAAATTCGCGAGACCCTGGATGGATTGGCCCAACTCGATTTTGCCTTTGCCAAGGCGAAGCTCAGTCACGAGCAAGACGGCCTGGAACCGGTTTTAAACAATGCCGGTTGGCTGGATATTCATTTAGGTCGTCACCCATTGATCTCAGGCCGGGTCGTGCCGCTTTCAGTAAGCCTGGGGAAAGATTTTAATACCCTGGTGGTAACCGGGCCCAATACTGGGGGAAAAACAGTGGCCTTGAAGACGATTGGTTTACTCACCTTGATGGCTCAAGCTGGTCTGCACGTCCCGGCGGACCAGGGAACCTGCCTCAGTGTCTTTGAGCAAATCTTTGTGGACATCGGCGATGAGCAAAGTATTGAACAGTCATTAAGTACCTTCTCATCCCATATGACCAATATTGTTGAAATCCTGCAACAGGTTAATGAACGCAGCCTGGTTTTACTAGATGAACTGGGGGCCGGTACAGATCCAACCGAAGGAGCAGCCCTGGCCATTGCCATTTTAGAGCATCTGCTGGCTCAAGGGGCGCGAACTGTCGCCACTACCCACTACAGTGAGTTAAAAGTTTTCGCTTACAATCAGGCGCAAGTAGAAAATGCCTCGGTCGAATTCAATGCGGATACCCTGCAACCAACTTATCGGCTGCAATTGGGACTACCGGGTAAGAGCAATGCCTTCGAGATTGCTGCCCGACTGGGACTGCAAGCGAGTATTGTTGAGGCGGCCCGGGGATACCTCTCGGCCGAGGAACTCCAGGTCGGAGATTTAATCCAAGATTTGAAGGAATCACAGCGAAAGAGTGAAGAAAATCAGCGAGAGACAGAAAAATTGCGACAAATGCAAGAGCGCGAGGAAGCAGAACTACGTCGGCGACAAAGTGCCTGGCAGGAAAAAGAAACCCGCTTATTACAGCGGGCTCAAGAAGAAGCCATTGAGATCGTGCGGCAAGCGCGGAATGAAGCTGATCAAATTGTCCGTCAACTGCGGCAAATGCAAAAGGAGGCCGTTGACAAGGAAACACTTCGGCGGGCTCAAGAGGCGCAGGAACGCTTGCGGGATCGGGCTTCTCAACTATATGAAGCCTGGACCAAGGTTTCAGACGAGGTTAACGAACGCTTGGGTCTGGTTGAACCTGAAGAACATACAGCTTTAAGTGACAACGGACAGCCAAAGATAGCATCAGACCAAGCGAAAAAGGCTCGGAAACGTTTGGGGCAGTTTAAACCAGGTGATCCGGTGCTAATTCCCCGGTTAAATCAGCGGGGCTATGTTTTAACAGCCGATTCCGCCACCGGAGAGGTACAGGTGCAGGCTGGTATCTTAAAAGTCACGGTTAAAGCAGCGGAGCTTCGGCCAGTTCAGGAGAAAACAGAGTATCGGGATTATTCCGGGTTAGGGAACCTAATGGCTTCAAAATCTCGGGAGATTTCGCCGGAAGTTCATCTGCGCGGGATGTTAGTCGATGAGGCTCTCATAGAATTGGAGAAATACCTGGACGATGCCTACTTGGCCGGGATGGCCGAGGTGCGGGTGATCCATGGTAAGGGGACCGGGACACTCCGGTCAGCGGTCAAACAATACCTGGCCAATCACCCGCACGTTAGCTCCTTCCGGTTAGGCGGTTATCAGGAGGGAGGCATTGGAGTCACGGTGGTTCAGTTAAAAAGCGGTTAGCTAATCATCATCATCGTCGTCATCATCATCATTGTGCCTGTTTTTGTTATTGTTGTTTTTACCGTTGGCCTGGTCTTTATTGTCTGAATTGTTTATCTCAGAGATAGCTCCGTTACCGCCACGATTCGGATTATATGGATCATGATTGTTTGGCCAAGGCCAAACCGCGTTTGGCCCATGCAGGGTACAGGATTCCCAGGGCAGATCATCCTCTTTAGGTTCACCCGGCGGGGGTCCTGTCTCAGACCGTTTGACAAATACTTCTGTAATTCTGGTTGGGCAGTAAACCGTCGCCAACTTTCCTGACTCCGCGCAAATCTCGGCCTGGACATGCATTGAGCAGACTTCTGTCGGCACTTTTCCCTGGGCAAATATTTCTTTAACTAGGTTCTCAGCCGGGCAGATACCATTCGATAGCTTGCCGGAAACTTTGCACACAGTCGCCTCGGTTAAACCAGCCGGGACCGGGAAAGAGTGAACCGGAATCCCTTCGTGGGCTTTGGTCATGACTGCTTTCCAGATGGGACCCGGGTAGTTCCCGCCATAGACGCTTTTCATCGACATGTTTTGGTTATCATAACCCATCCAAACCGCTGCAGCAAAATCCGGTGTGTATCCGACAAACCAGGCATTCGTATCATCATTAGTGGTGCCAGTTTTTCCAGCCGCTGGTCGACCAAAGGCAGCCCTTGCGCCGGTGCCTGGCGGGACCATGACACTTTGTAAGAGATGGGTCATCAGGTAAGCACTCTGGGGATCCATGACAACCCGCTGTTGTGGGCGATGCTCATAAATTATCTGGCCATCTTTATCGGTTATTTTAGAAATGGCAAATGGTTCATTATATACACCCTGATTAGCAAATACCGCATAGGCAGCGGCCATTTCCAAGGGAGTTACCCCATGGGTAAGACCGCCTAGGGCTAGGGAAAGATTAACGTCGTTTTTTGCTCCTTTGGATACCAAGGTCGAAATGCCCATACTTTCAGCAAATTTCAGTCCTTCAGCCGGGCCAAGGATATCTAGCATTTTGACAGCGTAAGTATTGACAGATAGTTGGACCGCCGTTCGCATTGTTATCGGCCCTAAATACTGATTGTTATAGTTGCGAGGTGTCCAATTGGTTCCGCCCACTGAATAAGTAACCGGGGAATCTTCTAGTACCGTGCCCGGACCAAAACCCTTGATTAGAGCGGGCGCGTAAACAGCAATTGGTTTAAATGAGGACCCGGGCTGACGTTTGGCATCAGTCGCTCGATTAAAGCTTCGTTTCTGATCAACTTTGCGACCGCCGACTAGAGCTTTAATTTCTCCATTTTTGGGATTAACGACCGCAATGGCGGACTGAATAATATGCTCATTTTTACTTGGGGGAAAGTACTTATCTTGCGCATAAATATCTTCCGCGGTTTTTTGGATTTTACTATCCATGGTCGTAAAAATGCGTAAACCATCATGGTACATCGCCTGTTCTGGGTTATCTACTCCGCTTTTTTCCAGAATATCGACGCCTTCTTCAAAAACATAGTCAATAAAACACTGGTAGGCATTTTTATTAGCAGCCTCCCCTTCTTTTTTAACTAACTTGAAGGGTTCATCTTTAGCCTGTTTGGCCTGAGCTTCATTAATATAACCACAGGTCACCATCCGATCTAGAACGGTAGCCTGTCTATCTTTCGCTGCTTCTGGGTGGCGGTAGGGAGAGTACCGTGCCGGTCCTTTAGCTAGCCCGGCCAGCATGGCACTTTCACCTAGTTCCAGATCTTCCACTTTTTTGCCAAAATAGTACTGAGCTGCTGCCTGTACGCCATAGGCACCACCGTCAAAGTAAATGCGATTTAAGTACATTTCTAGAATTTCGTCTTTGGTGTATTTCCGTTCCATTTGGACCGCTAGGACCAGTTCCTGGATTTTTCGTTCTAATTTCTTTTCTTTGCTTTGATCAAAAAACGCATGATTAACTAACTGGATGGTAATCGTGCTGCCGCCCTCTGAACCCCAGCCCCCAACAATATTGGCGACAACAGCTCGGGCGATGGCATCTATCCGAAAACCGGGGTGATCATAAAACTTGTCATCCTCTGTGGCGAGAAAAGCATTCTTCAAGTGATCCGGCATCCGGCTTAACTTAACTTCTTCCCGGTTTTCAACATAATGTAATCGCGAGACCAATTCGCCCTGGCTATCATAGATAAAAGTAGATTCAGAGGCATTGAGTTTACTAGGATCCCATGCCGGCATATTCTTGATTGCTCCGACTACATAACCAAGACCTACCCCGCCAAACATAAAGACAACCAGCATTAGAACAAGCAAAACAATTCGGCTGGGTTTAAGCTTTCGTTTTGGTCTTTTTTCTTCCACCCTTTGTTCCCCCTTGTGGACAATAACTCAAATCTCCAACGACATCTTGGTTAGGCTTATTATAGCATAAACAACAAAAAGGAACACGGTTTGGAAAGAGAACCAAGTCCCTGATTGACTTGAAAAGCCTGGAAGGTTATGCTATTATGCCCCTGAGGAGGGAGCACTGTGGGAGTACAGGTGGATTCAATAGAGCACCAACTAGAGGTGCTGCGCCGAGGCACCGCTGAAATTATACCCGAAGACGAATTGATTAATAAACTGGTTAAGTCACGACGGGAAGGAAAACCGTTAAAGGCCAAACTGGGGCTTGACCCAACAGCACCGGATATTCATTTGGGACATACCGTGGTTTTAAACAAACTCAGACAGATTCAGGATCTTGGACATCACGTTATCTTGATTATCGGCGATTTTACCGGCCGGATTGGTGACCCGAGCGGTCGTTCCGAAACCCGAAAACAGCTGACCGAAGCAGAGGTTTTGGCTAATGCGGAAACCTATAAAGAACAAATCTTTAAGGTATTAGACCCCAATCGGACCCAGATCGTCTTTAACAGTGAATGGCTGGGGCCGATGACCTTTGCTCAAGTGGTGGAACTGGGAGCTAAGTATACCTTGGCCCGGATGCTAGAACGGGATGATTTTACCAAACGTTTTAAACAGGGATTGCCGATCAGTATTCATGAGCTTTTTTATCCACTAATGCAGGGATATGATTCAGTCCATTTGCAGGCAGATATTGAACTTGGCGGAACGGACCAGAAATTTAACCTGTTGGTGGGACGGGCCCTGCAGCGCGAATATGGCCAGGAACCCCAAATTGCCATAACCATGCCGATTTTGGAAGGACTGGATGGGGTTCAAAAGATGAGCAAAAGCCTGGGGAATTATGTGGGAGTAAACGAAGCTCCCCGGGAGATGTACGGGAAAATTATGTCCCTGCCAGATGAATTAATGCTGCGCTATTTTGAACTGGTTACCCGGGTTCCCCTTAGTGAAATAAACCAGATCGCCCAGGGTTTAGAACAGAGCACTTTGCACCCCCGGGACGTTAAGATGCGTCTCGCTCGGGAAATTGTCACCATGTATCATGGTTCTGAGGCTGCTCAAGCAGCGGAAGCTGAGTTCCGCAAGGTTTTTCAACAAGGGGAATTGCCTGATGACCTGCCAGAAGTCTTAGTGCCGGCCAAGGAAATAACAGAAGGTCGGATCTGGATTGGCCGACTGTTGGTCGTCTTAAATCTGGTACCCAGTACCAGTGAAGCCCGGCGATTGGTGACCCAGGGTGGAGTTCAAATAGATGGACAACGCATTGATGATCCGGCGGCCAATGTTTTACTTAAGGACGGAAACGTGGTGCGGGCCGGACGACGGAAATTTGCCCGGGTAAAGCTAGGAAGCTAGTGGGACAGGGGGATTTGCTGTTGTTATAGCCTGTTATCACTGCTTATTGTTTGCTGACTTATGACCGATGATAAAGGGGAACCTTATCCCACATTGATCTGTTTGCCTCAGTCAGATATAGATTACTCTGGCGGTTATTGCCAACTAGATTTTCCAGATGCCGTTTAAGTCGGGGCTTTAAATCACTTCTTTGCAGAGCAAAGGTTAGATTGGCCATAATAAACCCCAATTTATCTCCGACATCAAACCGGGTGCCATAAAATTGATAACCGTAAATTTTTTCCTGGTGAGCTAGGATGCAGAGTGAATCAGTAAGCTGGATCTCTCCCCCGATACCCGGGGAGGCCTTAACCAGCAAGGGAAAGATAGCCGGGGTCAGGATATAGCGGCCAATGATGGCCAAGTCCGAAGGACTCTGTTCAAAGCTGGGCTTTTCGACTAAATCCCGGATAAGGCAACACGGATATTCATTGGTTTCTGGGTTGATGATCCCATACCGCTGAACATCTTCTAACGGAATCTTTTGGACCGCAATTATCGGCGAGTGCAGTTTATCGTACAGGTCTAGCATTTGTTTAAGACAGGGAGTTGAAGCGATCACAATATCATCTGGCAGGAGGACCGCAAACGGCTCGTCCCCTACTAGTTCCCAAGCCGAAGCCACCGCATAACCTAAACCTCGGGGGTGTTTCTCTCGGACGAAATGAATCTTGGCTAGATTACTGATACTTTTTATCGCTTCTAGCAAGTCAGTTTTACCTTGATGGCAGAGCCAGGTTTCTAATTCAATTGAACGCGTAAAATAATCTTCGACTATGCCTCTGTCTTGACGAGTTATAATGATTATTTCGGTTATCCCGGAGGCAACTGCTTCCTCAACTACGTACTGAATTGCCGGTTTATCAACGATGGGCAGCATTTCTTTGGGCTGAGACTTGGTTGCCGGTAGGAAGCGCGTTCCCCACCCTCCAGCGGGGATAACCGCTTTATGGATAGTCACACCGTTTAGCCCCCTCTCGATCAACAAGAGTTAATTAACCATCCTCACACAAAACCTGCCTTGGGAAGTACCCGGGCAGGTTTAAACGTCAGATTAACCGGATCATATAATGGGGCCAATTGTACCAGGGTATTCTTCTGATTGTGATTATATAAGCATTTGGTAATTAGCAACAAATTTACATTTTTTGGACGGCATGCCATTATTAAACTATATTTAAAGCATTATACTTGATTTCCGGGGTTTTATCAATAGTAATTAGCAGGGAATGGAATTAATGTGTAGAATATATTTGGGAAATAATTTTAAAGAAAGGTGGTGCAGGTCTGGTTTTCTACCATTGTTAAAATCTAATCGCTTTAATAATGTTATAGAAACCAGAAAACTATGATGGCAGATACTAACAAACCAATCCTAAAGTTTCATGGACATGGCTGTGTTCAATTAACCAGGGGCAATGTATCTCTTATTGTCGATCCATTTCTGAATGATAATCCGCAGTCTAAAATTCAGGCCTCAGATATTAAATGTCAATATGTTCTAGTAACTCATGGTCATTTTGATCACTGTGCTGATGCGGCTCAAATAGTAGATAATAACCGGGCCTTGCTCGTTGGTACTCCGGAGGTGGCGCGGTATGTAGCTGATCAATGCCACAACCCAATGGTTGAAACCCTTGGTTTTGGGGCAAAAAAGACCTACGACTTTGGTTTCATTCGGGTAACCCCGGCCTGGCACGGCTCTGGAATCGCCGGGGCACTCCCGTGCGGTTTTATCGTTGGTTTTTATGATAAGGTTGTGTATTTTGCGGGTGATACGGGGCTCTTTGGTGACATGAAGCTTTTGGGTGAATTGGAAAACATCGACTACGCCGTCTTGCCTATTGGCAACTATTTTACAATGGGCCCAGATGATGCTGTCTTGGCGGCAGAATTTCTGAAAGCAAAAACAGTAATTCCCATCCACTATAATACTTGGCCGCCTATCGAACAAAATCCCAACGAGTTTGAGCGTAAAATGGCCGCACACAACAACATCGCGGTAATTATTCTTGAACCGGGTGCGGAAGTAGAGTTGACTTAGCCCTGCTCTGGGATGGGATACGGGGATAGGTCAGGACACGGGGACAGTCAAGTGTCCCGGGTAGTACTCTGGAATACTAACCCATGTTTTTTACTCGATATTAAGATGTATGAATAAGAGGCACCATCTGTCACTACTCCACATATATTGGGGGTGGAGGGGTGACAGCGGTGCCTTGTTTATTGCGTCGAAAAAAACCTAGAACCGGTTATATTTTCATTATCATTCTGAGCTTAGGCTTGATTATCGGCAGCCTAATGGTTTTGGAGGGTCTCTTACGGCCGGGGATTAGGATCGCCGCAGAGGTTAAGGCCCGACAAATAGTTGTGTCGGTTATCAACCAAGCAGTAAAGGAAATAATGGTTGACGAGACGGTTTCCGCTGATTTAGTTGCTATTCATAAAGATAGTCAGGGCCGGGTAGTCCTAATGCAGCCGAATACGGTAAGGATTAATCGGTTAGTGGCGAATACCACGTTACACGTTCAGGAAGCGTTAAGTGACTTGAGTCAGGAAAGCTTTTCTTTTCCATTAGGGGAAGCAGTGAATAGTCCCTTGCTTTCCAGTTATGGTCCGGCGATTGATTTGAAACTAAGGCCAACGGGCAGTGCCCGGATTGAGCTTGAAGATCGCTTTGAGGCAGCCGGGATTAACCAAACCCGGTACTCAATTTATCTTAAGATTGAGAGTGAAGTAGTTCTGTTAACCCCAGTTCTAAGCCAAGATGTTAAAGTGGCGACAACCCTTCCTTTGACCGAAACAATAATTGTTGGTGAAGTTCCAGCCGCCTACCTTCAGTTCACTAAGTAAACTCGTCCAGCCTCACCGAACATCGAGGCCTCAGGTTCCTGAAAAAAAGTACAGATAGACCTTCCGTACAAAATATCCTGAAGTACGGGGTGCGATTCACATAGTGAGTAATCAAGAGCAGAGACTTTTGAGTATAAAATAAGTGGACACTCCAGCCAAAAACCCGATCGCTGGGCTAAGTGCTATGCTAAGAACAACTACTCCGGCAAAGATAAACAACTCTTGATTATCTTCAGTTTTGATTGGTTTTATCAGATCTAGTCCACTATAAAAAAGCATCCCGCCTAAAACTGCCGAAGGAATAATCTGCAACATCTGCAAACCGGATGAACCTAAGAATAACCCGATAAACAGGAGTATCAAGCCGATAATAAAAGTGGAATATCCAGTTCTGGCCCCGAAACGATGATGGGCAGCCAATCCCCCACTGCCGTGACATACCGGCACCATGCCCAATGGTGCACCTAGCAGGTTGCCAATCCCCAGAGTCAAACACAGGTTTTTATTGCTGACCCGTTCAGAGGTATCAGGGAATAGCTGGCTAGCTAAAAAAGTAGTGACCAAGACAGAATTGGTTAAAGTTAGCGGCAATTGAGGCAGGGCAGCTTGAAAGAAGCCTCGGTAAAAATCATTCCAACCGGGCAACACCGGGTGGGGCAGGTTAAAGGCCCAATGTAAAGAGAGACGGCTGAGTTCCGGATGCAGGATGAATGATAAGGCCGTGCCCAAGACAAGGGCAACGATAGAGGCCGGAAAACGGCGATTCTTCATCAAGACTAGCATTATTAATAGAATGAGTATGCCTATTAGCCAATCACTGCTCACCATTTTCATACCTAACATGGCTAAGCTAATGCCTAATCCGGTCTGAATACCAATAGTGACACTGGTAGGGGTGATCCTGGCCAATTTTTCGATCAGGCCGGTCACGGCAATTATTAGCAGTAGCACACCAATTAAAATACCGGACGCCGCAATTTCTGCGGCTGTAAGATGATGGATAATAATAGCCGCCCCAACTACCTTCATGGGTTGAACCGGGATGGGCACCCGATAAAACCAAGCTGTGGCAAGATACATCAAGCCAAACATGACTAAGACGCTGGTTACATCCAAATTAGCGATGGTAATTGCTCCGATGACATAAGGAAGAAAAGTACCCAAATCGCCAACGGAACCGGCTAATTCACCACTTATATTATTTACTTTCGGTAATTTCATTTAATCCAAATCCTTTTGTATACCCGTATTTTCTAGTTGATCTATTATAACCTGGAGACAGCTGCTGGAGATCTAAGACAGATGATTAAATTTCGGGTACGGGCGCACCCTTATTAATAAATACGGCGATGAAATCGCCGTATTTATTTTGGTTTGCTTACTAAGTAATGATTACTTAATTATTCTTCTTTTTGTTGGCAGGTGCACGTATTCCCTTTGCCGTGGCATTCTTCGATTTGTTCCGGACTACATTCGCCCGGCTTTCCTTGAAGTTTTTCCGGGTGTAGACAAATACTATCTTGTTGGCACATGAATATCACCTCCTTTCTTTAAAAAACTCAGCAATCGGTTTTTGCCGTGACAGCACCACTAATCAGTAGGGAGGTGTATCCGACTAATCTGATTATTATTTAACTTGATTAATCACCGCCATGCACCCCTGGTTATAGAGATTCCGGGCAAAGCACTCAATACAGATATCCGCCCCGGTCGTTGTATGCGGAAACATGCTGCGGCTGCCAACTGCTATTCTTTTAATCCCCATCTGCGCGCCAATCGTATCCGTCGGAATATCCCGAAAATAACCAGAAAACGGGTAGGGTTTGTTTTCATCGTCATCCTCATAATAAAGGTAACCCTGAGGATAAGCCAAAAAGTGGTGCTTACCCATATACATGGCAAAAAACTGTAATTCGCCTTGCTCGTAGTGATACCAATCAACACGGTTATTACAGCGGGTAAAGGGTAGCGGAAAATCTTCCTCGCCCACTCCCTCAATCACGATCAAGGCAATCTTTTTCTGGGGAAGATTTTGTTCAATTAAGCCTCGAATCCCCGTAAGCTCAGCAGCTTGACCCAAATCAGTGGCAATCGGAATGTAAGCGTTGTGGGCCGGGATATTCACGGGTCTGCGCAGGGTTGTGCCGGGAACCTTATAAGTATAGCCTTCTTGAGCCACCACAAAATACTCCGGTAGCCGGGACGCCTCCGCCACGGTTCCCTCAAAAACTTCTAAGAGTTCCTTCTTGGTTACGACCCTCTGGATCTGAGGCAGACTGGCAATATACTTTAGATCTCTCTCACTGGCATGATGTAAACCCGCATAGCTGGCGGTCCAATTACTGGCGGCGGCCAGTCCGTCTAAATGACTAAAATCAATATACCCTCGGAGGGGGACTAAACCGCCTGTGCCAACAATAACCGGGGTAAATCCCGAACTGTGAACAAACCGGTCAATCTCCTGAAACACCGCCTCTATAATTTGCCGTTTATTTTCAGCCGATGTCTTGTAGAAACGAAACTGAAAGTAGGGTAAGCCGTAACTGATAAACGCGAATTGCGGATCATACTTGTCGATCAGATTCAGGGTGGTATCGGTTACCCAGGCATTGGTGGCCATTTCCACATCTCCGGGAAAAGGGTGCTTTGCCAGGATTCCTTTGACCATCTCAACGGTTGGGTCGTTCGTTTCAACCTTTTGGCCGGTCTTCAGGTCGAAAACCCTTTGCCATTCCCTAGCGTCAATTATGCCGATACTCATCAAGACACCTCCCTGGAGTGCCAATTGATTTTTTGGCCATGCAGTTTAATTTCCCGACCACAGGTTGGACATTTATTCTCTAAGCACGAAAACTTAGCCAGTCGGTCTCCGCCGCAGCCAAGGCTCAATCGCTCAATCACCTCGGTCCCGCAGTCCGGGCAAATAGTGTTGACCCAATCGGAACCGACAAAGTTATGAAAATAGACGTATTGAAGTTTTTCTCTGACCAATTGCAAAACATCGTTAATCCGGTCAATGCTCGGATATTCAAATTCTTTCATCTTATACTCGGGCAGCAGACGGAAAACGTGAAAAGGTATCTCTCGATCAATTCCAGCCAGAAAAGTGGTCATTTCCTCAAGTTCGTGATCATTAATGGTTTGAATTATCGGCACGGTAACCTCAAGATGGTTGGTCGCGGCTAAACGCCGGATATTTCGCAAGACCGGTTCTCCGTTCTTTATCCCGATATAATCGCGGTAAAATTCTGGAGACATCCCTTTAAGGCTAATATTAATGAAAGAAAAAATGCCGGCGATGATCTCCGTGGCCTCTTCCGTCATATAGGCATTAGTCAAACACCCCATAGGCATTCCAATGTCACGAGCAACTTGACTGACTTCAATCAGTGAAGGCAGTGAGACGGTAGGTTCATTAACGTTGAAGACTATATTATGACAGCCTTGTTTTTGGGCCATTTTTACCAATTCTGCCGGGGTAAATTCAAACATGCCTTCCTGCTGTTTAGCCGGGTCTTCTTTGGCGACATAGGCATTTGAACAATAGCGGCAAGCAAAATTACAGCTGCTGGTGCCAATGACCATACTGCGGCTGCCCGGATAGGCGTGATAGAAAGGGATAGATTCGATCTTGGAAATATTACAGGTTGACCATCGATTGGGAAAACGCTCCTTAACAAGTCCATTTTCCCCATAATACATTTTACAAACGCCAAATTTGCCTTCGTTTAATTCACACCGCCATTCACAATAATTACATTGCACTCCTTACCATCTCCTTTTCCCGCATCTCTAGTTCATGCGTCAGGCAATCACAAAGATTACGTGGTACTACTACCGGCAAACCGGCATTTGTCGCGTCTAGCCGGATATTTTCTCCCAGGGCCTGCCTCAGATGGGTATCTTTCATGATTTTTTCCGTTAATCCTTGAATCACGACCCGCCCCTGTTTGAGCATAATGATTTCATCGCAGTAATACAGAGCCAGATTGGGATCATGCAGCGTTATCAAGGCAGTTACCCCGCGTTGCTTCACCACTTGCTTCATCAATTCCATCATGCGGTGCTGATTACAAAAATCCAAATGGGAATTGGGTTCGTCCAGGAGCATCAGCGGAGTATCTTGATAAAGGGCTCTGGCTAATAAAACCATTTGCTGTTGGCCGCCTGACAGTTTATTGTACTGGGCTGAGGCCAGTTCGCTAATACCGACCTCAGCCATTACTTTATACGCTTTCTGCCTTTCACTTTTCCCGGGAGAGGCCCAGGCTTTCAACCTAGCGGCACTCCCCATCAGAACTATATCCAGGACCGGAAAGGCGAAAACGGAATAGCTGCTTTGTGGGACAACGCTAATAAGTTGGGCTACTTGAACCCGACTTAACCGGTTAACATCCTTACCCATTACTGTGATCCGGCCACGATCGGGCTTAATAATAGCGTTGATACAGTTCATCAACGTTGTTTTTCCCGAGCCGTTATGCCCCAATAATCCACAAATTCGTCCTTGACTCACCCAGGTATTAATCTCTTTCAGAACTGGTTCCCGGCCATATCCAGCAGTAAGGCCAGTTATTTTAATAGCCACTTTTTGCTGCACCGCCCTTTCTGCTTATTATCAGATAGCCCAAAAATGGTGCGCCGAAGAGCGAGGTAATAATACTAATCGGTATTTCCGAGGCTGTAACTGTTCGGGCAAAAGTATCCATCAGTAGCATAAAACTGCCTCCTAAAAACGCGGCCGCTGGAATCAGTCTTTTATGTTCAGTACCGACCAAAAAACGGGCGATGTGAGGCATGATCAGGCCGACCCATCTTATCTCGCCGACGGTTGCCACGGCGGAAGCGACAATCAAGGTGCTTATCCCTAAGTAAAAGAGACGCCATCTCTTAATGTTAACCCCTAAAGATAAAATTTCTTTTTCATCCTGGGTCATAATGTTTAAACGCCAACTGAAAATGCAAAGGATAATGGAACCGATGATAATAATCGGCAGGGTGATCTCGACTTTTGGCCAACTGCTGGTTTGAAAGCTGCCCATGGTCCAGAACATGATTTTCGCTAATTGGGTGTATGGATCTGAAATATACTGAAGAATTGATAACCCTGCCTGGAAAATGGCACTAACCACGATTCCCGAGATTACTAAGACTGACGCGGATTTATCCCAACTCCGGGTCCCCAATAGAAAAGTAATGCCGACAGCTAAAACGCCAAAACAGAAGGCGGAAAGCTGAATCCCCATGGCCATTTCGGTTATTAAAACGATACTCAGGGCTGCGCCAAAAGCTGAACCGGATGATACTCCCAAAATATCAGGGCTGGCTAAGGGATTACGGAACAGGGCCTGAAAAATAACCCCGGCAATAGCGATGCCGCATCCTACCGCAAAAGCCATAATTATCCTGGGTAAACGAACATTCCAAAATACAATTGCTGAATTCTCGATCGGGGCATCTAATATGCCCTTAATCCCTAACTTAGCGAAAAGGATACTGCCTAACTCAGCAAAGCTAATGGCATAACGCCCTACGCTCAAGGACACGATTAGAGAGAGGATAAAAACAATAATCAGGATAATCCAGATTTTTCTTTGCACAGAAATTCCTCCGGTTGGTTTTTGCCGATTTAACCCTTGACGTGACTAGAGTTTTCCACCCATTTCTGTGAAAGAATGGCCATAGCATTTCGTATAGAATTCATTGGCTTTCTCTAACATGTCAATGTCCGCAAATTTTTCAGGATAGAAAGTTTTGCTCAGCCATAACACACCCAACACACAGTTAGGAGCCGGGAAATCCCACCAGCCAATGTTAGACGGCATGCTGTAAACCTTTTTCTCCTGAACTGCTTTCACTGTTTGGAAGTGTGGATTTTTATATACCTGTTGGTCGCCATAAGTATCCAGGGAAGAACCCAAAACTATGACCTCAGGATTCCAGGTAGCCACTTGCTCAGGAGATACCTCGGTCCAATATCCTTTAATATCTTTTGAGACACTCACGGCCCCAGCTAATTCGATTAATTTAGTAGTCAGCATATCTCCACTGGCCACCGTATAGACACTCTTGGGACCGGCAAACATTATCCGTGGCTTTTCATCTTCCGGGACATTGCCAACTCTCTGGTTAACCAATTCTAAAATATTTTGGCAGTAGGCAAGATATTCCTCACCTCGGTCCGGACAATTTAATACTTTGGCGATCAATCTTACCGCTTCAAAAGCTTCCTCAAAAGTCTCACCATTTACTGCAACCACCTTGATCCCCGCACTTTCAAACTGGTCAATCATAGACGCATCGGAAGAAGCATAAACGAAAGCCACCTGGGGTTGGAGGGCGATTAATTCTTCCATATTAAGGCCCATGCCCTCTGAAAGATAGGGTTTAGCAGCGTAAACTGGATCAACCGAGCCTATTGCCTTACCTAAATTGCCATAGATTGCCTGATCAACGAGTTTGTCCTGTTGCCCTAGCGCAAAAGCAATGTGGGCGGCAAAATGGTGGGTCCCGGTAATTTTGGTAACATCTTTCGGCACAGTCACGGTTCTGCCTAACTGATCAGTAACGGTGATTGTGGCTCCTTTCGGTGCCATTGCTTCATGAGCACAGCCACTGAGCATTAAACTCAAGATTAAGACCATCACTGTAAATAAAGATAAACGCGATTTTTTCCGCAAAATACTTCAGCTCCTTTTTAAATTCTTAACTACCCGTTTTTTAAGTAACCCATCGAATCATCCTGGCGGCAAATACACAGGGTTGCTGATTCTTTAGTTTTCGGTTAAAAAACCAACTATCCAGATAAATGCAACTTGAAATCAGAACTGTAATTAATCTAAAATAATAACCTAAAATAATTCCTCCTTTCTTGTTGCCCTCTTGGCCGTAGGGATTAATTTGTAAGAAATAAAAAAGGCCAACTTTGCAAAGAAAAGCAAAGCTGACCCACCAGCCTATAAATTTTAACTTGCTCTCCTTTCCAAACACGGGAGGCGCAGCCGTTTCCAGCTACACCCTTCGGCTCAGCAGCCTTGCCAAAAATAGGTTTGTAAATATGGTTTAGGCTAAAGAACTCGGAGATATAAAATTGTCTTATGTTTAATTGGGTTATTTGATTAATTGAACTACTACAGTAAGGTTATTTATAATTGTTAAGATGATAACTTGTAAAAGCAAAAATAATAATTATGGCTTTTTCTAGATTCCTGATCATCTTTATTCGACACGAAAACATGAATTCCTGCAATTTCCCAATTAAATTTGTTTAAAGCAAAGCAGGATTTTGGCGAATTTAATCGAATTAAGCATCTATTAAAATATATATTATCAGCTCACCGAGCCTGCCGCCTAAGTCTTAAGATATGGCTACCAGGCCAATGGGTACAAGAGGAAACTTTTGTGCCTCCCGTTTTGGAAAGGAGGGCTTTTTTTGTCTGAGACATAACAAAGCTATGCCTTTTTTTAGCATAGCTTTAATTGTTTTACCTGAATCAGACTGGTGGAGTAGAGTCTCCATCTGCAGCCTCAATTTTCAGCGAAGCTGAACGATTTCACAATGAGAAAGTAAATTTAGTTAAAACACTGCGTAAATTATTATAAAAAGGAATGATAAAAACAATGACAGAGTCTATCAAGCTAACTCCAATTGGCCGAGTGCATAATGATTATATTGATCCTGCCCAACCCAGAGTATCGGTCATGCAATCTACGATTGAGGTATTCCCCGAATATGCAGAGGGCTTACTGCGGTTGGATGAACATTCCCATATCTGGTTACTTGGTTGGTTCCATCTGTCCCAAAGGGATGTGCTTCGGGTTGTTCCCCGAATGAATAAAGAGCTTGGGGAATATGGAGTGTTTGGCCTGAGGACCTTTAGCCGGCCAAATCCCATTGGGCTCACCGTTGTCAAATTGGAAAGTATCCAGGGAAATATGCTGACCGTCTCCAATCTTGATTTTATCAACGGCACTTTTATTCTAGATATTAAACCTTATTATGATCAAGATATTATTTTTTCGCCAATTCTCCCCTATATCAAACCGACTGATCCTAACACACTGGAAGCCATATTGATGAAGAAGGCTCTGAACCACCACGGAGAAAAATGCGCCCAATTGATGATCGCCGTGAAAATGGCTGTGCTGGCGGAAAAAGAGTTTGGCCTGCTGACGGCACATGATCTTAAAGTCTCGGTGACCGGTTCCCGATGTTTGGGAGATGCCTTGCAAGGAATTACGTTAGCTAAGCTGGCCAATCCCAGTCGTTTTAAATTTGAGGAAAATGATGAACAGGCAATCTCGGTTTGGGAAAAGGGTAACCGGGCAATAATAATTACATTTAAGGGCAATAAAGACGATCAAGCTCGTAATCAACTAACAGAATTACCGTCAGACCAGCAGTTTGAAATTCAGTATAAGGAAGGTGTCTAGAAATTATCTACTTTACCGAGGAGAGTATTGATAAGTTTATTAAAGAGGACACACCTTATTTAGATCTGACTACTCTAGTTCTGGATATTGCCGGGAAAAAAGGGAGAATAGAATATATTTGCCGGGAAGAAGCGGTGATTTGCGGGACTGAAGAGGTTGTAAGAATATTTAATAAGCTGAACATCAAGCCTTTACACTATCTTGCTTCTGGTTCTAAGGTCGGTCCCCGCACCAGTGTAGTCGCAGCAGAAGGTAATGCAGAGGACCTACACATGGCCTGGAAGGTGTCGATGAATATCTTAGAGTATGCATCAGGTATTGCCACCAGAACGTATCGAATCTTGAACAAAGCCCGACAAGCTAATCCCAAAATCGAACTTCTTGCCACACGTAAGGTTTTTCCAGGCACCAAGGAGTTGTCAATCAAGGCGGTGGTAGCCGGCGGAGGCCTTCCTCACCGGCTAGGTTTATCAGAAACGGTTCTTATCTTTCAGCAGCACTTAAATTTCATTGGCGGGGTTGAGGCACTAATCTCCAAGTTGGATGAACTCAAAGCAAGAATCATCGAAAAAAAGGTGTTCGTTGAAGTGGAGACAGTAGAAGACGCTTTGCGGTTATGCCGGGCCGGAGTGCATGGCCTGCAATTTGATAAAGTAGCTCCTGCGGAATTGACCAAAGCCGTTGAGCAGATCAGAGCTAATTATGACAATGTTGTTCTTCTGGCGGCGGGCGGCATCAATGAAAACAATGCGGAAGCTTACGCCCAGACCGGGGTGGATGGGTTGATTACCTCGGCGGTGTATTATGGTAAGCCGATTGATTTTGGGACAAGGATAGTCCAGCTTTAAAACCTTAGATGATGATGGAAAACATAAAAGCGAGTGCTACCACGCTGTTCTCGCCTCTTGGGAGAAAAGCAGGCAAATTCAAGACCCCTACTTCTATAAGGAAGTAGGGGTTGATTCTTGTCTAGGGCAACTCAATGGTCTTGAAACTAATACTATAGTCGATAGTGGCTGGTGAGATATTTTGCCCACCGGCTTCTGCTTCTGGTTGCTGGAAAATCAGGCTCATGTTTCTTTCTGTCGTTTTTACGGGATAGAGCGACCCGGGGGCAGTCTGATTAATCAGCAGACGATAGGGATCCAGGTGGCCAAAATAGTATTCCTTGACGCGTTCTTTTTGGGCCTCGCTGAATCCACGAGCGAGGCAGATGGTCTTAGCCATGGCCGGATCAACTGGAATCCATCCATAATTAGGTAAATAGAACTCTGCCCAGGTCCAGGGAGCCTCATACCCGGGGATTAGTCGATAGCCGCTGTTTACCCGAGCCGGAACCCCGGCTGTTCGACAGAGGTTGGTAAAGAGAAAAGCCTGAAGAGTCGAATCGCCGGCTTTTTTATCAAGCAGATAATGGCTGGCCGAAGACGCTGACACCAAAGGATAAGAGACATGGCTCATTTTAATATTGTCTTGGATCCAGTTGTATATCCTTTGGGCTTTTCGATAAGGATTTTCTTCTTCAGCCACGATTTGAGCCGCTAGTTCCTTCATTTGGGAACTTTGTTCCAGATGAGGTTCTGACTTGGTAAATCGTTGATACAGTTCGTCTTCAGGGAGATATGTTCCGACCAGGTCCGGGTTTATTTGCGGACTTATTTCATAAGTTTTAAAACTGTAGGATAGGTCCAGGTAAAGGTCTTGATTATTAGTGTTTTTCATTTCCACATAAGCAGTACCAATCTCTCGATCAAGCTGCGGTGGATACAGTAGACTAGCCTGGGGATTGACTGATACCAAGTGCACCTCTGTCTGGGAGGGTGCGAGGATCGGATAAGGAATCCAGCAGCTAACAGTCTGATAAGGCGGTAACTTAGTGTAATCAAATTTTACACGACAATTGGCTTGAAAGGTTCTGGGATTTTGTAAGACCTGGATTCTTGATTGATTTGGGTTGCCTAACACAAAAGGGGTCAGTTGGCCAGCTAGAGCGGTATGGTATTCATTCCAGCCGATCAGACGTTGGGCAATCTGCGGATCCTGATAGGCCATGTTCTCGATAAGATTAGTGTGGTATCGTTTCTGACCATCAATAAATCTTGCTTCTACTAAGCCTTGGAGTTCCCAATTGTTTAAGTCGTTTGACTGGAAGTACCGAATTTTTTGAGACATGAGCTGAAGAACGGCCGGCATGTCCAAACTGTAATCCTCGGCTAACTGCAAGGTTCGCGCAATCCCTTCGTTGGCTTGGTTTAGTTTGTCTTGATTTCCCTGTCGCTCAAAAAGATCTCGGGCTTGGGTGTATTTTAAACGCGCTAAAGTGAGCTCCCCGTTGGTCTCCAGATCCCGGGCTTCTTTATAGTGCTGGTCCGCAATACTAAAGGTAGACCCCAGGGTAGACCCTGAGTCGAGAGCAGGACGCAAAAAAAGATAAGCCCCTAGGCCAAGGCCAGAGCCTATAAGAACCATAATTATGCCTATGATTAGATGCTTAACTGTTTTCGTAGTAATAATTTCTACCCCCTAAACCAGGTACGAGAAAACCCGTTGAATATAGTTATTTGTTTCCTTGAATGGAGGGATTCCTCCGTATTTTTGAACATTTCCCGGACCGGCATTGTAAGCGGCTAAGGCCAAAGTCAAGTTATTGTCAAACTTATCCAGCATTTGTCGGAGGTAGCGGGTACCGCCTTCGATATTTTCGGCTGGATCCCAGGCATTTTTTACGCCAAGTGCTCGGGCGGTATCCGGCATTAACTGCATTAAACCACGGGCCCCGGCCCGCGATAATGCCAGAGGATTAAAGTTAGATTCGGCTTTAATCACTGCTTTGATTAGGTCTGCCGCCACGTTGTATTTTTGACTGGCTGATTCGATAAGCTGGTTCCATGATCCATTATCGTGTCTAGGTGAAGATTGCTTAGGAACTGAGCGATCCTGCTGCGTAAGGGATTGAGTTTGTTGTTGATTATTCAGGACATTAGTTTTGGGCAACGTCGGTTTAGTTACACTTGCCTCTGCTGGATTTACCTTTTCTGATGGCAGGTTTTCCGCCAGTTGTTGATATAGTTGGTCCGCTAAGCCTAAGTTCCCATTTTGGGACACTATTTTGGCGTATTCTTCGTCTAGCATTGATTCGAAAATATCCAGGCCAACACTTTCCCCAAAAAGATTTGTCTTTGGTATAGAATTCCGCATCGAACGAAGCATCTGATATACCATAACGCTTTCGAGCTCCTGACAGGCGGATCGCAACTGCGCGTGTTGACTATTGATGGCTAGCTTTGTGCTTTGGAGTGATGGTGTTGATTGATTAGGCGAAGAATTTAGTGAGTTTAGCAAGAGATTATCAAAAGTGCTCGAACCCGTATTTGTTTTGGTACTTTCAGGCAAGGCTGACTGAGTCGGTTTTATCATCCGATACATGGTATCAGTCAAACCAATCAGATTATTAAACATATTGTTAGACATCCTGCTTCACCCATTTCTATCCACAGAAGATTACTGTCTGATATTGCAACTATTTTGATATTGATTTTATAGAGTAACCATAATTTCAAATTTAACGTTTTAGGTTATTCGCCATCCCTAGCATATCGTCAGAAGTCTGAATTACTTTAGAGTTTATTTCATAAGCCCGCTGGGCTGTAATCATATTAATCATTTCTTCAACTACTTGAACGTTTGAGGCTTCCAGAAAGCCGGGCTCCAGTCTAATCGTTCCATCGGCGGTCGGGTCCCAAATAATTGGCTCACCGGAGGAGGCGGAACGTCGGTAGAGATTATGACCCATTTTATCAAGTCCAGCGGGATTAATAAATTTCACTAGTTCCAGTTGTCCACCCGGGGTTGGTTCTTGATTCCCCGGTTCGCTATAAGTAATTGCCCCGGTTTGAGAAATCGCAATATCTGTGGCCTCGGGCGGAAAGGTGTCGGCTCCGACTACCAAATAGCCGTTGGAGGTTACTAACTGGCCTTCGCTATCAATCTTAAATGAACCGTCCCGGGTATATAAAGGCTCATCATAACCAGGTACCTCAATCTGAAAAAAGGCCGGACCATTTATCGCTATATCCAATGGATTTTCCGTCGAAATCAGATTGCCGTCATTAAATAGCGTTTGGATCGCTGTTGGCCGTACTCCTAGTCCTAGTTGCAATCCCAAGGGCTGGGCGATGTCGTTTTGATCGATTGCTGGTTTGCGAATCGTGGTATAAAGCAGGTCCTGAAACTCGGTCCGCGCTTTTTTGAAGCCGGTGGTATTAACATTGGACAGGTTGTGTGCAATAGTATCAATGTTTAATTGCTGAGCCGTCATCCCCTGCCTAGCGGTATGTAACGCATGCATCATTTGTTTCTACCCCCACTTAATAATCTTAGTGCTTCAGTCGGTCCGCACTAGGGAGGCCCCTGTTAAAACAGTCCAGCCTCGTAATACACTATTTTGACATTTTTCTAGAGATTCCTGCTTTTGGATCAAAAAATTTTCCAATAAAGCTAAAAAATTTCTATCGAAGAAGTCGAATTTCGGACCATTCATTCTAGAAATATTTATGGATTAATGATAAAGTAATCAATAATGGAATGGTCGTGGGAGGTGAATAAATGTCAGTATTCGGGTTTTTGCCCAGTGTGGGGCCGTGGGAACTAATTTTAATTTTAGTCATTGCCTTAATTATTTTCGGGCCTGGCAAATTACCGGAGGTTGGACGTTCTCTGGGCAAGAGTATCAATGAATTTAAACGAGCTTCGGTAGATATTAAAAAACAAATTGAGGACGAGGTTAAAGAAGTAAAACAGGTTACAGAAGACACCACGATCAGTAATAATGCTGCTAAAGAAAAGGTTTAAAGAAAAGGTCTATGCAAAATGTTTAATAATAACAACAATTAGATTACTTGTTGACAGAAAGGCGAAAGATGTGTTATCTTTATCGCCGGTATGTTAAACCGGATATTATTCCGATCATCAACTGAATACCGGATAGGTACTCTTATCCAGAGAGGTGGAGGGATGGGCCCGATGAAACCCGGCAACCAGACAACTGAAGGGAACACAGCTCCAATCAGTCGTCCGCGGTGCCAATTCCCACAGAATACGTTTGTATTCTGATAGATGAGAGAAGGGCCGGCTGACTAAACCCCTTCTTAATCGAAGGGGTTTTTATATGAGTGCTGTTTATATAGCTGTTCATATGATTTTGTTTAAGTAGATACAATTAGATTGACATTATTTTAACGGATCTCACCTTTTCATTAAGCTTCAAAGGAGTGGGTGCATTGGAGTCAAACAGTAAACTAGGAAAATGGGTCAAGGAACGGGTTTTAGTTCTGGATGGAGCGATGGGGACCATGCTGCAGGCCCGGGGGCTTAAGCCAGGTGAGTGTCCGGAATTGCTGAATTTAACCAAACCAGAGGCGGTCCAGGCGGTTCACCAGGCCTACGTCGAGGCCGGGGCCAGCATTATTCAAACCAATACCTTTGGGGGCAATCGTTATAAACTTGGGGAATACGGCTTGGCCGGGCAAGTCAAAGAAATTAATCAGGCAGCGGTTCGTCTGGCTCGGGAAGTGGCCGGAGATAGAGCTCTAGTGGCTGTATCTATCGGACCGACGGGCTTGCTTAGTGAACCCTATGGCGAGGCCACTTTTGATCATTTTTATGCCGCTTTTGCGGAACAAGCCCGGGCGGTCGAAGAGGCCGGGGCTGATTTGATTAGCCTTGAGACCATGTCTGACTTACAAGAGATCCGGGCTGCGTTGATTGCGGTCAAAGAAAATACCAGCCGGCCGGTCCTGGCCCAGATGACTTTTGAACCGAACGGGCGGACCATGATGGGGACCGATCCGACCACCGCAGCCGTCGTATTGGAAGCATTGGGAGCGGATGCAGTAGGGGCTAATTGTTCCGGCGGTCCAGCTGAATTGCTGACTGTGCTGCAGGAGATGGCTCAGGTTACCAGTCTACCCCTGGTGGTGCAGCCTAATGCTGGTCTGCCCCGGTTGGTCGACGGCCGGACGGTCTTTGATCAGACCCCCGAGACCATGGCTGCCTATGCCGTAAAGTTATTAGAAACTGGGGCCTGGATCATCGGCGGGTGCTGCGGCACCACCCCAGAGCATATTCAGGCGATCAGTCAGGCGTTACAAGGCAAAAGAGTGGTGGTCCGGCCACGTCAGCGGTATTCTACCCTGACCAGCCGGTCCCAAACGGTGATAATTGCGGCCGACCATCCGCCGGTATTTGTGGGCGAGCGCATTAATCCAACGGCCCGAAAAAAGTTAGCTCAGGATATTCGGGAAGGCCGGATGCAGATGGTCCTAGATGAAGCCCGAGGCCAGGTGGAGGCTGGGGCCCCGATCCTGGATGTGAATATGGGTGTCCCCGGCATTGACGAGCCGGCCGCGATGAAACAGGCGGTTATTCAGATTCAGGGAGCCGTGAAAGTTCCGCTATCCCTTGATTCAGCCAATCCAGCGGCAATCGAAGCCGGGCTCAAGGCCTATGCCGGCAAAGCCCTCATTAATTCGGTTAATGGGGAAGAAAAAAGCTTGCGGGTAGTTCTCCCGCTAGCTCGAAAATATGGGGCAGCGGTATTAGGTTTAACGTTAGATGAGCGAGGAATTCCGGCGACTGCCGAAGAACGGCTAGCGATCGCCGGTCGGATTGTTCAGGCGGCAGAGGAGTATGGGATTGCCCGGGAGGATGTCTATATCGACTGTCTGGTTCAAACAGCCAGCGCGCAACAGGTTCAAGTGATGGAGACCTTGAAGGGAGTACAACTAGTTAAGGAAAAACTGGGGGTTAAGACCATGCTGGGCGTGAGTAATGTGTCGCACGGCCTCCCGGCCCGGGAAATACTCAATTCTACTTTCTTGGCCATGGCCCTTGGATTTGGTCTGGATCTCCCAATTATTAACCCCTTTGATCAGCGGATGCGGGAGGTTCTGGCGGCTGCGGCGGTTTTGACTAATCGGGATCAGTACTGCGGGCGATATATCGAACAGTTTAAGGATTATGCAGCCGCAACCAAGCCGGCTCCAACTGCGGTTAAAACGGAGGCAATAGTTGCCGCCAAGCCAGCCACGAGCGAGGCAGTTGACATATCGATCAAATCGAGAATTCAACAAGCGATTATTGACGGCGACCGGAACAGTATTCAGGAACTGATTCAGCAGGCCCTAGTGCTAGGATTAAAACCGCTGGCTTTAGTGAATGAAGCGATGATTCCGGGAATCGACGAAGTAGGCCGACGTTATGAGGATCAGACTTTTTTTCTGCCCCAGCTGATCCTAGGGGCAGAAACCATGAAGGCCGGCTTTGAGGTATTGCGGCCACTGCTGAGTAGTAATGAGGGCCGGTCCGTCGGGAAAATTGTCCTGGCCACGGTGCAGGGAGACATCCACGACATTGGCAAAAACATAGTGGCAGTCATGCTGGAGAATTACGGATTTCAGGTGATTGATTTGGGCAAGGATGTTCCAACGATAGAGATAGTTGAGCGCGCGGAAAAAGAACAGGCTGAGCTAATCGGACTGAGTGCCTTGATGACCACCACCATGCCGCGAATGGCGGAAGTAGTCAGTGAGGTGCGGAAACGAGGTCTGGCTGCCCGGGTCATGATTGGGGGAGCCGTGGTGACCGAGGATTATGCCCGGAAGATTGGAGCAGATGCTTACGCGGCGGATGCCCGGGCTGGGGTGTTGCGGGCGTTGGAACTGGTGGGCGCTTAAATAAAAGAGAAAAAAGACATGATCTTTTTGACGTTGCCCCAAGGACGCAAGCACCTTTGAAAATAACACAAAGGATAAGAAACCGTGTTAGTACCGAATAGGGAGGGAATTGAGTGAGTTTTAAACGAACCTATGCCGAAATCAATGAAAAGATCAAAAAAGGTCAAGCGGTAGTTGTTACCGCGGAAGAGGTTATTGGCCTGGTGGAGCAGAAGGGAGTAGCCGAGGTTGCCCGAGAGGTAGATGTTGTTACCACAGGTACTTTCGGGCCGATGTGTTCCTCCGGCGTGTTCTTGAACTTTGGCCATCCCAAACCACGGATTCGGATGAAAAAGGTCTGGTTAAATGGGGTTGCTGCTTACGCCGGGATCGCGGCGGTCGATGCCTACCTAGGGGCCACTGAACTGCCGGATAATGACCCGGAGAATAAGCACGGTCCCGGCCGGTTCCTCTACGGCGGCGGTCACGTTATTGAAGACCTGGTGGCTCGGCGTCCGGTTCGGCTGGAGGCGACAGCCTATCCAACCAACTGTTACCCCCGGCGCCGGATAGAGACAACCATTACCCTGGATGAGATTAACGAGGCAACTTTATTTAACCCGAGAAACGCCTATCAGAACTATAATGTGGCGGTTAACCGGTCCAACAAAACAATCTACACCTATCTGGGCATGTTAAAACCCAACTTAGGCAATGCCTCCTATTCAAGTGCCGGTCAATTGAGCCCGCTCCTGAATGACCCATATTTCCGAACGATTGGAATCGGGACCCGAATCTTTCTCGGAGGAGGCGTTGGTTATGTAGCCTGGCACGGGACCCAGCACAGCCCTTGCGGAACGCGGGGCGAGAATGGGGTTCCCCAAGGGGGAGCGGGTACTCTGGCGGTGGTTGGCAATTTGAAACAGATGAAACCGGAGTGGCTGCGGGGAACCAGTTTAACTGGTTATGGGGCCTCTCTGACAGTAGGCCTGGGGATTCCAATTCCGATCTTGGACGAAGAGATGCTGCGCTATACAGCAGTCAGGGACGAGGAGATTTTTGCCCCGCTGATTGATTATAGTGAGGATTTTCCCCAGTGCCGACCAAGCAACCTTGGTCTGGTTAGCTATGCGGAACTGAAAAGCGGCCAAATTACGATTGAGGGGAAAGAAGTACCAACTAATCCGATGTCCAGTTACCCGGCAGCGCGCAAGATTGCCCAAACACTTAAAGAGTGGATCCAAAAAGGTGAGTTTTTGTTAACCGAACCAGTTGAGTTGCTGCCTTCCGCTGACTCCGGGATTAAAATGAACAGCTTGGTGGAGAGAAACGGGGTCAACGGCAAGTAAGGTTATTAAACAGGGAAGAGAGGGGTTGCGGGAGTGGTTAATCAAAAAGTCGTTCTGAAGTTTTCTGCCGCTTTGGTTGAACAACCGATTATTTATCGGCTGATTAAAAATTATGACCTGATGGTTAATATAATAAAGGCGGAGATTAACCCGCGGCGCGAGGGTTCTTTGATCATGGAATTAAGCGGTCAGCCGGACAATTTTCAATCAGGCATCAGTTTTCTGGAAGGTTTAGGCGTTGTCGTCGAACCGATCAGCCAGACGGTAGTTCGAGACGAGGAGCGGTGTTCCCATTGCGGAGCCTGTACCGTGGTTTGTCCGGTTGGGGCTTTATACATGAATCGACCCTCCATGGAAGTTGGGTTTGACAATGAAAAGTGCCTGGTTTGCGGACTGTGCGTTTCTTATTGCCCGCTTAAAGCAATGGATGTAAAATGGGGCGATTAGTCAGTGTATGTGCAAAGAACCTACCGTTGCGGTCAGAGCAGTCAAGACCTGTCCTTTTTTCAAGTCAGGTTAAAAGAAACTGACTTGTATATTGGGGTCGACCAGGAGAGGTATACCCCAGAATTGGTCAAGATAGCCGAGGAACTGGTCTGGCAGTACCGCAATCAACTGGAGTTGTATATCCAGGAAGACCCGGAGTTTCGGATCACTTTTGAGCCTCATTTTTTGCTACCCACTGCGCCAGCTTTAGCCCGCATAATGGGGCAGGCTGCCTGGCAGGCTGGGGTAGGGCCGATGGCTGCGGTTGCCGGAGCTATGGCTGAAGCCGTGGGGCGCGGTCTGCTCACCAAGGTCCGAGAGGTAATGGTGGAAAACGGAGGCGATATTTTTTTGAAGATTCGTCGTCCACGGCTCGTTGGTATTTTTGCCGGGACCTCGCCTTACAGCCACCGGTTAGCCCTAGAAATCGATCCGCGTTGGGGTGCATTGGGTGTTTGTACTTCTTCTGGGACCGTCGGCCCTTCTTTTAGTGCTGGTCGAGCAGACGCCGCGGTTATCTTGGCTCCGTCAACCGCCCTGGCGGATGCCGTCGCCACGGCTGTGGGCAATGTGGTTCAAACACCGGCTGATGTGGAAAAGGGCCTGGAACTAGCCCGTTCGATTCAAGGCGTCATCGGAGCCGTGGTTATTAAGGAAGACAAGCTAGCTGCTTGGGGAAAGGTCAAATTGGTGCCGCTTAACGGAGATCGATAGGTATAGGGAGACAGCTTTTACGATCTTGGTTCCTTTTCTTCATTTTATACTTGCCTGAGTCCTGCGCGGCGATAATTACCGGGATTCGGAAATCGCCTCGTTCAAGCTGTGCCAAGCATCAGTTGTTGATTGGGCCAAAGAAACGACCAACAAGGGAAGGTTGAGTGCGACGATGAAATTCTTAACCGAGTATTTGTGGTTTAACACTAGACAGAAAAGGGAGTACCTCAACATCACCCCGGAACTCCAACGAATCTTAAAGAAAAGCGGCATTCAGGAAGGGATCATGCTGGTTGCCGCGATGCACATAACAGCCGGGATCTACATTAATGACGATGAGAGCGGAATCATTGGCGATATTGACGAAATGCTGGAAAGGCTGGCCCCTTCTGGACGGGATTACCGGCACCACCGGACCGGTGAGGACAATGGGGATGCTCATCTGAAGAATATCTTAGTCGGGCACCAGGTAATTGTCCCGATTACCGACGGCAAATTAGACTTCGGCCCCTGGCAGCAGGTGTATTACGCCGAATTCGATGGCCAACGCCGGAAAAGAGTCGTGGTCAAAGTGATGGGAGAATGAGTTGGAAAATTAGGAAGGCAACAATGGATAAAAATTTTCCGCTAGAATTTAAAATGTCTCTTGAGCTCGAAGGGGAAAAACGCATTTCCGGCAACGATCTCTTCAACCTGCTGGAAAACATTATGAAGTATGGCTCTATAAGCCGGGCCGCTTCGGAGTTGGGGGTTTCTTATCGCTATGCCTGGGGCCTGATCAGGGCGGCCGAAAAAGACCTTGGCCTGCAGTTGGTAAACAGGCAGGTGGGCGGTTATGCCGGTGGAGGAGCATCCCTTAGCCAAGAGGGCCGGGAATTCTTAAACGAGTACAAGACATTTAAACAAGAAATAGATCTCCAGCTAGAACAATTTATCAACCGGACTGCTTCCAAAAAACAACTTTCTTCTATTAATGAAGCCTTCAATAAGAACTCTTCAGAGCGGCACCTGCTACTGGCTAGCACGATGGAACCAGTCGAAACAGGCCTGTTGGATGTCCTCGAAGGGGCCTTTTTCCAGGCGACTGGCGTGTTAGTCAGACATATTGCCCTCGGTAGTGGGCGTGCTCTGGAGATGGCTAGGACCGGACGGGTGGATATGGTTCTTACCCATGCTCCAGAAATAGAAGAAGAATTTTTGCTCGACGGCTGGGGCAAATCACGAATACCGGTCATGGCGAATGACTTTATTTTAGCCGGCCCGTCCTTTGATTCAGCCGGGTTAAAAATGCTCGATCGGGGTGGTGGAGCAAAAGAAGCCTTTCGCCAAATTGCTTATACCCGCGCCCCTTTTATCAGTCGTGGCGATCGCTCTGGCACCCAATTAAGAGAACTTCAAATCTGGGAATCGGCCGGGATTTACCCCAAGGGAGAGTGGTACATCGTCTCTTCCGGAATCGTCGGCAATAGGGGTATTCTGCGGCTTGCCTTGGAGCAGCAGGCTTATGCTCTAGTAGACCGGGCTACTTTTTTACTCTCCAGCAGCCAAAATAAAATGAACATATTTATTGGGACCGAAGAGGGTAATGCGCTACCTGGGGAACTAGAAAACATCTTTTCTCTGCTCCTTGTTAATCCCGAGCGGGTACCATTTGTCAATTTTGAAGATGCCTTACTTTTTGCCAAGTGGATTCAGGGAAAAGAAGCTCAGCGAGTTATAGCCGGTTTCGGCGAGGAAAGCTACAACCGGCCTTTATTCTCTAGAGTGGTTTCGGAGTAGACCCTCCTGTTGCTAAGCAGCTACACAAAAAAGATAAATAATCAATTGCGCAGTTCAACAGAGGTCAGCGATTGGTGGTTATATTATTGACACAGCTTATTTTATAATTTAACATAAGAGCTAAATGGAATCTTTCAGCTAGTTCCTGACTTAGATTAGATTAAATATTCTAAACGGTTTTTCTCCTGCTTGTGATCCGAAGTATATGAAAATTTATTTTTATCATTTTTACTATAGATCCTCATGCCTGACCTTTAGTTAGTTTGAAATTTTTTGGCCTCGATATGAATTTATGTGCATAACGAATGTGTATTGACACCATAGCCGTTAATTAATGTAAATTTTTTCACCCCGCTATGCATTCCGGTGCATAACGGGGCATAAAGTATTGATAACTGGCTTGTACGTGGCTCTTCGTATAAGGGGCATATTATATATCCGCAACTAGTGTAATGATCTTGTTTGCCGGACTAATAAACAGCGTAAAAAAATTTAAATAATTATCTCCGAGCCTAGTTACCCTAAAGGTTTTCAAGCCCATGGGTACAGGCCGATAGGGTGGCACTGGAAACGGTGTTGCCTCCCCGTTAATTTTGGAAAGGAGATGATAGTCCTCTAATAGGTTTATTTTATTAAAAGCGTCTCTATTCTAGGTGCTTTTTTCTTTTTATGGGAATATAGCAAAAAAATTGTCGAAATGTAAAAGTATTTACAGTGCGTATCACTAAGGAAAGGGTGTATGACTGGTCATGCAAGCTACTAAATGGTATAGGTTTTTACCAGTCCTGCTGGGCGTATTTTTGATTATCGGGACCATCGGCCTGCTGGTGCCCACAGTTGCCTTTGCCGTAGGGGATGACCTTACCATATCAGGGCCTGGACTGAAAAATCCCGGACCTATAATCATTACCCAGAACCAGCTCCGGGGAACGGAGGCATTACCCGCGGAATTACAAACAGTAGCAGAAGCGGTTTATTTACCGCAAACTGACGCATGGTACAGTACCATCAACACCTGGCCTACCAAGAGCTGGTACCGGGGGCAGGGCGTCAAATTGACCGACCTGCTTAATCTAGCCGGGGGACTCAATGACGAGGCCACCCTGATCAGGTTCACTTCTCGCGACGGCTTTAAAGCCACCTTTACGGTGCAAGAGCTTCTCGTTGAACCCCGGTATCGTTTCCCTAGTTTCATGGATACCGGCCTCCCCGGGCATCTTCCCGGTGATCCGTCAGAGCCGGTAGAGGTTGAGCCGATCATTGCCCACAGAAGTTTTACCGCCCATGATATTAGAAATGTTGTGGGAGAAGGCACACTAGAGAATTTCAGCGACGGTGAGGCCAATCATTTGTTATATGGGCAGCGGGCGGTAACCCAGCAGACCAACGCCAGGTTTGTTAAATATGTAACTGAAATCGAGGTGCTTACCGATCCCGTATCTAAATGGGATAATCCCACGGCTGATCCGGCACCTGGAGATGCAGAAGTGCCGGTAGGGACCTTGGTGGAACTTCAAAGCCCTTTCAACGATGAGGATAAAGTTCATTACACCCTGGACGGCAGCGACCCAACCATAAACAGTCCGATGTACAACTGGATTGCCAGTCGGTGGTGGTCATCAAGATCGGATGTTCTGGACGAAATTAATCACCCCATTGAAATCACCGATAACACCACCATCAAGGCCTTTGTCACCGGCCCTGGCCGGGCGGACAGCGATATTGTTACTTTTGCGTATCGGGTTCCGCTGACTATCAACCAGGCTAACCCGGCTAAGGCAATCAAGAACGAGGAATACGCTGGCCATACCTTCACGGCAGTCGGTGGCCAAAAGCCCTACCGCTTTGCTGTCACTGGTGGTTCCCTGCCGGAAGGCATGAGCCTAAACGAATCATTACTAGAGGGAATACCCGCAGAGAGTGGTACGTTTCCCTTCACCCTAACCGTAACCGACGGTAATAACCAGACCGTTAGCCGGGAATTTACCCTGGTGGTTGTGCTCGCCCCTCCAACCCTAAGTACCACCAGTAGCAATGTAGGCCAGAAGATTGAGCTGACCTTTACCGACGATGCGGTCTGGCGGGAGGCCATCACCGATGTAACCGTTAACGGAAACTCTATTACTGGCCATTATAGTGTTGCCGCCGGAGTAATCACTATTGACGCTGCTGTGTTTGCGACTGCCGGTGACTATACGATAGCCGTTATCGCTACCGGGTACCTTGAGGCCGTTGTGATACAAAATATTACAGCCGGTACCGGTCCGAAACTACCGGATGGGGAAATTGTCTTAACTATCAAAGGTGATGGGGTGGCGAATCCCAAGGAGTTTACGCAGTCCCAGTTAGAAGAAATGAATCAATGCCAGTATGTTTACAGTTGCATCAACACCTGGCCTAGTAAAAGATGGTATGTGGGTAAAGGAGTTGAATTAAACGACCTGCTCAATCAGGCTGGAGGGATCCAACCCGGGGCCACCCTGATTAAATTTACCTCCAAGGATGGCTACTATATGACGTTTACAGTCCAGGAGTTATTAAGAGATAAACGTTATCGTTTCCCCAACTTCAAGACTGGTGGTGGTGACGGTGACGGGCATATTCCCGGCTCAGCCGCCGGTGCCGTAGAGGTAAAGCCGATTCTTGCCCTGATTAGTGCTGAGGGTACCGACAATCCCGCTTACATGAACGAGGCGGATGCCCCTCTGTTGATGCTCGGGCAGCGGTCAGTTACGGAGCAAACTGGTCCTTTATTTGCAAAATACGTTAAAGAAATCGAAGTACTTACCAATTCTGTGCCTAAATGGGATAGTCCTAAGGCAGAGCCGGGCAGCGGATCAGTACCGGCCGGGACCCTGGTAACCCTGAGCAATAACAATATGGACATGGATAAGATTCATTACACTACGGACGGAAGCAACCCGACGCTACACAGTCCGATATATAACTGGATCGCCAAGCGGTGGTGGGCATCGCGGGGTGAGGACACCGTGGCCCAGATTAATCACCCGATCAAGATCACCAAGGACACAACTATTAAAGCCATTACTATTGGCCCAGGCCGGGAAAACAGCGACATCGTTACCTTTACTTACAAAGTGACGGGGCCTCTGGTTAGTACCAGTGATCAGATCAGACCCAGCGAAGGTGGCACGGTAAGCCTTGGGGACGAGGCTGTTCTTGAGATACCGGCCGGGGCACTGACCGGAACCAACCCTATTGAGGTAAAAATAGATCGCGTCACTGAGCCCCCAGCTGCGCCGACAGGGTTTAAGATTATCGGCAGCGTCTACGAGTTCAACGTGGACGGGAAGACCAGCTACATCTTTAATAAGCCGGTAACTCTCAAGCTTAGCTTTGATCCCGAGCGGGTCGGTTCTGACGCAGCTCCTGCTATCCATTACTACGATGAAACCGAGAAAAAATGGGTCAACCTTGGCGGTGAGGTAAACGGTAACACCATCAGCGTCCAGGTGGAGCACTTCACCAAATTTGCCGTGCTGGCAGCCTTTCCGGCTAAGGTAACGACGACAATAGAGCCTAGCAAAGGCGGTACCGTAAGCATCGGGGAAGAGGCGGTTCTGGAAATACCGGCTGGGGCTCTGACCGGGACCAGCCCAGTGGAAGTAACCATTAAGTGCTTGACTGAGCCACCGGTTATCCCGGTTGGTTATAAGCTTGTCGGTGGGGTGTACGAGTTCAGCGTGGACGAGAAGACCAGCTACCGCTTTAATAAAGCGGTGACCCTCAAGCTTAGCTACGATCCTGAGTTGGTCAGCCCTGAAGAAACTCCAGCCATCCACTACTATGACGAGACCCAGAAAAAGTGGATCAACCTTAGCGGCGAGGCAGCCGGACATACCGTAACCGTGGAACTGGATCACTTCACGATCTTTACGGTCATGGTTGCCCCGAAAGCAAAGGAAGTCACCCTAACCGACATTGCCGGCCATTGGGCGGAAAACCAGATTAAAGAACTGGTTGGGCTTGGGGCTATCAGCGGTTATCCAGACGGCACCTTCAAACCGGACAATAACATCACTCGGGCTGAATTTGCCACGATCCTGGTCAAAGCGTTTAAACTGGAACCCCAAAGCGGCCAAGTTTTTGCTGACACCGCCGGTCACTGGGCTAAAGACACCATCGCTACAGCCGCAGCTTACGGCATTGTTAACGGCTATGACGGTCATACCTTTGGCCCTAACGATCTGATTACCCGTGAGCAAATGGCCGCCATGATTGTGAATGCGCTCAAACTAACGCCAGTGTCAGAAGAAAGCTCGTTTATCGACAGTGGCAGCATCTCGGGATGGGCTAGGGTTGCCGTGGCCACTGCGGTGAAAAACGGGTTAATTAACGGTTACCCGGATAACACCATCCGTCCCCAGGGCCAGGCCACCCGGGCTGAGGCAGCAGCGATCATGGTGAATGCGTTGCTTAAACTTTAGGAAGAAAATCAGGTGTCAATATCACGACTGTCATTTTGAGCGAAGCGAAGAATCTTTTCCACGCTGAGCGGTAAGATCCTTCGCTAACGTTCAGGATGACATAGGCACCCGCTATTTTCATCAATGGTTGTGCCCGGCGGGCATAGGTGGTTAGGGAGAAAAGAGAGCATGATTACGCAATTAATTAATTTTCAATTTAAGAAACCGTTTTATCAACACCTGATCACTACCTTTATCCTGTTACTGTTCGTAGTTTGGATTAACCTGATGATAGGGCCGGCGTCGGTTTTAGCGGAACCCTCAAAAATGCTGGAAATAACCGGAGACGCAGTAACAACGCAGGTGGAGTTTACTCTGGCCGAACTGGAAGCGATGGAGCAATACCAACAGGTATACAGTACGGTTAACACCTGGCCGACCAAAAGATGGTACACGGCCAGAGGGGTTAAAATAAGAGATCTGCTTACTTTAGCCGGGATTAAGGAAGAGGCCAAGCTGATCAGGTTTGTCTCGCATGACGGCTACGATGTGACTTTGACGGTTAAGGAATTATTAAAAGACAAGCGTTATTACTACCCGGGTTTAAAGGAGAATCACCCCAGCGACGGGAGCATTCCCGGTTCTACTGCGGGGGCACAGGAAGTAGAGCCGATCCTGGCCTTAGTTAGCAGCGAGGGCAGCAATGACCCCAAAAATATGAACGATCGGGATTCCTTACTGTTGATCTTTGGGCAGCGGGCCATAACCGAACAGACGAATAATCTATTTTTAAAGTACGTCAGTAAAATTGAAGTACTCAGCACCGAGCCGGAAAAATGGGATGCCCCCAAGGCCAATATACCCAGCGGAACTGTTCTACCTGAGGGAACCCTGCTCACCCTGAGTAATAAAGGGAATAACGAAGATAAGATATATTACACCACGGACGGCAGTACGCCAACGGTGAATAGCCCGATGTTTAACTGGAGTGCCAGCCGCTGGTGGCCTTTACGGGACGATTTGGATGGGGTCAATTCTCCCATCGAAATCACCAAAGACACGGTGATCAAGGCGATCACCATTGGTCCCGGCAAAGAGGACAGCGAAGTTGTCACCTTTTCCTTTACGGTTGATTATACCGGCGAGGCGGTTGATCCAACTAAAGTTTCAGGTGGACCGCCGACCGGGGTAACCCTCGATCGGAATACACTCAACCTCAAGCCTGGCGGTACTTTCCGACTGGAGGCAACTATCGCCCCGTTCAATGCCGATGACCAGCAGGTGACCTGGCGGTCCAGTGACACCAGGGTGGCCACAGTGGATACCGACGGCCTGGTGACAGTTGTCGGTCCGGGAACGGCCATCATTACGGTACAAACGGTAGTTGGCAACCATACAGCCACCTGCATTGTCAACGGTCCAAACGCGGAAGACAGCGGTCAGGATGCGGTTTTTCTTGGCAGCGAGTCTCTGGATAATGCAGCCCGAGAGAAGCCTGTAGAAGCGGTCGAGCCGCTGGAGGAAGAGCCGTTATCGGTGAATGAGGCTGAACATCACCGGCCAGAAAAAAATGAGGCTGATGCCAACGAAGTGCTGGGAATTGCTCATGAACTGCCGATGAATGAACAAGACGCCGGTGAGCCGCCAGTGGATGAATTGTCGGTGCCGGAAGGCAAAGGGCAGTACCTGGCAGAAAAAGAAGTTTTAGCCGCCGGCTCCTCGATGACAAATTCGGTCACAGAGCAGCCGGCTAGCCGGTACTGGCAGGTCTTCGAGGTGTCGCCAGAGGTTGTACTGCCGTTGCCGATGCAGGAGGAACAAAAATGGGCGGATTTTTACGCGGCAGGAATATTTCTCTTCCTCTTTCTTTCCGGTGTGGGTAAAAGATACGCTGAATATGCAAAGGAGCTATAAATCAAGTGATCGAAGCTGTTTTAATACCCTTAAAAGATACCTTGCATGTTATCTCTTCGGGTTTGCTGATCCCGACCATAACTATCCTGCTGCTGTTATTGGCTTTGACAGCAGTCGAGTTGGGCGGCCTGTTGACCGAAACTCTTACGGAACGACGCAAAATGAAGGTGAATGTGCCAGAGTTGGTTGATTCTTTTCAGGGAAAAAATGTTGGGGAGATCTTGGCGATGATTGAGCGCAGCAGCCTTTTTCGACGCCAGAAAACAGCCTTGGGTGAGCTAATCATGCGCAACAGTTTACCCACCGCCACCTTACAGGCCCTGGCCCGCCGTTTGCTGGCTGGCGAGGAACTGCATTATGCCAGGATAACCGATCGGACCGATTTGGTGGCGCGCTTGGCCCCCATGTTCGGGTTAATGGGCACGCTGATTCCACTTGGGCCGGGCATGATTGCCCTTGGCCAGGGGGACATCAAGATCCTGGCGGATTCACTCCTGATTGCCTTTGACACAACAGTAGCTGGCTTGGCTGCTGCTGGTGTCGCCTTTGCCATCTCTCGGCTGCGTAAAAGATGGTACGACGATTACCTGAGTACTCTAGAGGCCTTAATGGAAAGCCTATTGGAGGTGTTTGAACGTGGACGGGGGACTGAGAAGCCGGCGGCATAGGCCGCTTAAGGTGACTGAGGAGGTCAACCCGATTGAGGGAGTTCTCAACATTGGGGATGTCATGCTGGTTTTTGCTTGTGGGCTGATGCTGGCTCTGTCCGTTTACTGGAACATCGATCTGGGCCCCATGGGCAAGCGCGTTGACCTGAATCGGGGACGGGAGGTGACAGAAGTACCGGGGATACGCAATGATTTGATTGAAACCCAGGGCCAGGGAAAGCTCTATGAGAAAATGGGCACGGTCTATAAAGACCCGGCAACGGGGCAACTCTTTATGCTGACTGAAAGTAGCGGTGGATAGTTGTCTGCGGGTGCGCAACCTCAAGTGCGGGTTGAGCACTGCTCCCTTGTAAGCAACCAGTAACTGTCTAATTAACAAGGAGGGAAATAAGTTTAATGCAATCCTATATCAGGGAAAGGGCAACCCCAGCGGTGCTTGTTTTAGACGCTTACCCCAAAAAGTCGTGGTTTGGCCAGTTCATGCTGGCCGTCCTGGGTATATTGCTGCTTGCTGCTGCGATTAGCCTGATAGTTCCGACCGCTGCCCTGGCCGCGTCAGATTCGCTCGAAATCACCGGCGATGGGGTTACGACTCCGATGACGTTAACCCTGGAAGATCTGGAAAAATGGAGCAGCACCAGGAGGTATATAGCTGTATTAACACCTGGCCTACCAAGAAATGGTATGTAGGCAAAGGGGTTAAGTTATATGACTTGCTCGCCAAGGCCGGGATGACCGATGAAGCCACGTTAATCAGATTTAATTCTCTCGACGGTTACACCGTAACCCTTACGGTTAAGGAACTGTTCGAGGATAAACGTTATCGTTTCCCAAATTTCAAGGCCGGTGGTGCTGACGGTGACGGACATATGCCTGGCGATCCGTCGGGTAAGGTAGAGGTAGAACCAATTGTTGGCCTTATTAGTGTTGAGGGCAGTGATAACCCTAAGTACATGAACGATCTAAATTCCTTGCTGCTGATGCTGGGACAGCGTGCGGTTACCGAGCAAACAGGAAATTTATTCGTTAAATATCTTAATAAAATCGAGGTTCTAACCACCGAGCCGGAGAAATGGGATGCTCCGCAGGCTAATCCGGCTAGCGGGATAGTCCCCGCGGGGACCATGGTGACCCTGAGAAATACCCACAATGATGATGACAAGGTCTATTACACCACGGACGGGAGTACCCCGACCCTGAACAGCCCGATGTATAACTGGATTGCCAGCCGGTGGTGGGCAGCCAGGGCCGATGTTTTAGGAAACATAAATCACCCCATTGGCCCTATTAATGAGAACACCACGATTAAGGCGGTTACCATTGGCCCCGGCAAGTTGGACAGTGAGGTCGTTACCTTTAGCTACCAGGTGGCTGAGGCCGGGTCTGACGATGGTGACCGTACTCTTGATGGCGACCCGAAGTCCAACGGATAAGGATGATACAGTGCCGGACCAAACATCTCTAAAATTAATCCAACTCACCATTGGACAGCTGGAGGCCCGTGTTGACGGCACACCCTATAGCCTGAACGCAGCACCGTACATCAACGCCGAAGTCGGACGCACCCTGGTACCGTTGCGGTTTGTCAGCGAGGCCTTGGAAGCCGGGGTTGCTTGGAACCCGGAAACTAGACAAGTAACCATTACTGATGAGGAGAAGGAGATTATTCTGACCGTGGGCACTTGCGAGGTTCAGGTCAATGGCGTGCCACAGACCATCGACTGTGCCCCAGTGATCCAGCCGCCTGGTCACACCTTTGTCCCCCTCCGCTTTGTGAGCGCGGCCCTGGGGGCCGGGGTGGATTATGATTCCGGCCGCGGTCAGGTGATAATCACCCGATAAATACCCGATAAAATCATATTGCTCCGAGCCCCGTGACCTAAAGGAAACTCCCCAAGGTCACTGCGCCGATAGGGTTCGCCTGGAAACGGGCGAGCCTCCCGTTGTGGAAAGGAGGCTTTTTATCCGGATAACTGAGATCCGGCTGGCTTCCTTTTGACCAGCCGGATCTTTTTGTTGAGCTGATAGGAGGTGGGAACGATTATTTTTTTGCAGGGTTGACTAATTAAGGAGAAATAAGGGGAGGGAGAAAACAGAGTGAAAGGGAAAAAAACGGTCCGAAGTTGGTATCACCTTTTGCCATTTGTCCTGAGTGTGTTTCTATTGGCCGGTATGTTCGGTCTGTTGGCACCCGCAGATGCTTATGCTGCAGGACAAGGTATTACCATATCGGGACCCGGATTAAATGAACCCGAGGGGGTAGCATTTACCCAGGACCAACTTGAGAACGATTTACCACAAACTATCGAATACTACAGCACCATCAATACCTGGCCCACCAAGAGCTGGTATGGAGGGGTGGGCGTTAAGCTAACTGACCTGCTTGAAGCAGCTGGAGGGCTTAATGAGCAAGCGACGCAGATTAGAATTATCTCCGCAGACGGTTTTAAAGCGACATTTACCTTGCAGGAACTTCTCGGCGAAACCAGGTATCGTTTTCCTAATTTTATGGATACCGGTCTCCCTGGCCATCTTATTGGGGATGCATCTGGTGCGGAGCCGGTAGAACCCATAATTGCTTACAAAAGTGGTTCTGGTCATACAATAGCTGATGTCATGAACGAAAGTAACTTGAAAGATGGCGATGCTAATCATCTACTGTACGGGCAGCGGGCGGTAACCCAGCAGACCAACGCCAGGTTCTCCAAGTATGTAACAGCAATTGAAGTACTTACTGAACCCGCCCCTCAATGGGACGTACCTACAGCATCAGTAGTGCCTGGAGAGGTGCCGGTAGGTACCCTGGTGGAACTGAAGAGTAAATTTAATGATGAGGACAAGATTCATTATACCCTGGACGGCAGTGACCCGACCATAGAAAGTCCCATGTATAACTGGATTGCCAGCCGTTGGTGGTCTTCAAGACAGGATGATTTAGATGATATAAATCGCCCCATTGAAATTACAGAAGATACTACAATCAAGGCCATTGTAATCGGCCCTGGCCGGGCGGACAGCGAAATTGTTGAATTCACCTATACAGTAGATAAATCCGCAACTGTGGCGGTTTCAGGTGTAAGTATTAGCGAAAGTGACCAGGAATTAGAGAAAGGCCAGACAGTCAAACTCAATGCTTTAGTGACCCCCGCAGATGCCACCAATAAGAATGTAGGCTGGTCCAGCAGTAACGATGCTGTGGCTACGGTGAGCGCAACTGGCCTGGTAACCGCAGTGGCAGAAGGCACCGCGACTATTACGGTTACTACTGAAGATGGCGAATTTACTGATTCGATTACCGTCACTGTAACCGCTGTGCCGGCATCGGATTTTGTAGTAGAAAACGGCGTTTTGAAAGAATACAAGGGCGCCGGAGGTGATGTGGTCATCCCAGGTAATCTGGGCATAACCAGTATTGGGTATCCTGCGATTCAGTATGCGAACAGCAGCCTTACCTCCGTAGTCATTCCCGAGGGTGTAACTACTATTGACGGTCTTCGGCATTTGATAGGTTGTGGACTAGCTTAACATCCGTAGTCTTGCCCCAGAGCTGTAACCGGAATTGGGGCAAGGGCCTTTTGCAGAATGCACTAGTCCTTCGTGAAATAAACATTCCTCAAGGTGTTACCAAAATCGGAGACGAGAGACGTTTTGGCGTTGCTATGCCCTTGAAAATATAATTCTTCCCAACAGTCTCACCAGCATTGGCGAAGCGAGCATTTCGGCAATGTACCGCTCTATCTGAGATAAACATACCCGAAAGCGTTACCGATATTGGGCCAAAAGCATTTCAGAGTTGTAGCAAATTAACAGAGATAGTCATTCCCAATAGTGTTGCCAGCATTGGAGACAGAGCCTTTTATAGATGCAGCGCTCTTACATCTGCAACTATTCTAGGTACTGATACTGCCTTGGGAGCTGAGTTGTTTGACCAATATCCCGCAGGGACCCCCAGGGTGGTAACTATACATGGTTATCGCGGCTCTACTGCCGAAGCGTACGCAACTGAGAATAGTATTCCTTTTGAAGCCATAGACGCAACTGTAGCGGTTACTGGCGTAAGTATTACTGAAAGCGACCAGGAGTTGAAGGTCGACGAGACCGTTCAGCTTAATGCCGTCGTTGAGCCAGCGAATGCCACCAACAAGAACGTCACCTGGTCCAGCAGTGATGAAAGTATTGCCACGGTAGACGAAAACGGTCTGGTAACCGCAGTGGCACAGGGCACTGTCACCATTACGGTGACCACCGAAGATGGGAACTTTACCGACAGCATCACCGTCAATTCGGTCCCAGTTGGCCCACAGATACTGCTGCGCTGCAACTCCGGAATCCCGGAGGCGAACGTATTCATCACCGGCAGCGGTTTTGATGTCGGCGCGGTGGGAACAATCTGGTTCGACACCAACAATAATGGAGTCCTGGACGATGGTGAGCCGTCAGTTGATGTGAAGACTGATGCGGATGGGGCTATCCCCTTGCTCACGAGTCTAACTGTTCCTTCAGTAAGTACGGGCAACTACACTGTGCAGGCTGATGTCCCGAGCGGGGATGGCATCGAAGCTGCCGCCGTCTTCACTGTAACCGACGTCGGCATAATCGTTGGCCCAATCAGTGGAAACAGTCAAGGACAGGGTGATGTCAGATATATCACAGTTACCGGCAGCGGTTTTGCCCCCAGCACCGGCTATAGACTTTTCTGTGACCGAAATGGGAATGGGATCTTCGATGATGGTGCTTACAAGTCTGGTACTACAACAGCTGACGGTACAGTGTCAGTGAATAATATGTCTTGGCCGGCATCGCCGACAGGTATCTACAATATCCTCTTAGACATTAATAAAGATGACACCATAGAGGCTTCAGCCAGCATCGCGATTACTCCGGGTATTAAAATTAGCACTCCCAGAGGTGTCCCCGGAGCAAATATCGGTATGACTCTTGTAGGTTTTTCGGCGAATGAGACCGGGTATGTCTGGTTTGATACAAATGGTAACGAAGTCTGGGATGAGGGCGAGAACCAGTTACCTGTAACAACCAGTGGTGGCGGGTCAGTTAATACCTCCGGCTTGATCGTACCTTCCGTATCGCCAGGAAACTATCAGGTTTGTACCGCAATACCGGCCTGTGGTCTCAAAGCTTCAGCCACCTATACTGTCACTGGCTTGACACTGAATCCCAATTCAGGGACAGCCGGCACGAGCATAGACATTCTGGGTTATGGATATGTGGCTAACCAGACATCCGGCAAGTATATTTGGTTTGACACTAACGGCAACGGCTCTTGGGATGCTGATGAAAGCAAGGTAGACGTAACCACCGATGCCAGCGGTACCCTGTCTCCTGTTTCTCTTACTGTCCCGGCAGTGCCCGCTGGTACCTATAATGTATGTGCTTCCGTTTTTCCCAGTGGAACCTTCGCGGTTTTCACTGTTAAAGATCCGCCGGCAATTGACATTCTCTACGACGGGACAGTCACTTTAAATGCAGGTGAGACCTTTACGGTGACCGTCGATGCTAATGAATATATAATTAATGAGAACACACCACTGGGTGCGCTTCATAAAGCCTCAATTGCCAGTGGCTTCAGCTATGCTGTTACGGATAAGAAATACCAAAATTCAGGTATTCTTCTTTTAGATGATATAGGAAGTTATCCTTATGTAAAGAGTGGCAGTGAATGGTACGCCTATGTGAATGATGTTTATAAAGATGGCTATGAAAATTCTAATAATGCCCTAAATCTTGTTGAACTTGTGGATGGGGATAAGGTTGAGTTCTACTACGCCGACATTGACTCGACCGACCTCAATGCGGTAAAGACAGCGGCTACTGCGGCAGTGTTAATCGTTGTTGATTCCGATGCAACCACACCATCTGACTGGACGCTTCAACTCTCAGGTGCCAAAGAGGAAACTGTAACTAAAGCCTATTTTGAGCAAGGCCTGGCCTGCGCATCATCTAGTCATCAGGTGTCCTGGACTGATGGAGACGGTAATACCTGGGGAGGTGTACCCTTATGGCTGCTGGTAGCCATGGTTGATGATGACCCGGATGCTGGTGATAAGCACATCAATTTTAACGACGAGCTTGCTGTCCAGGACTATGAAATTAAAGTAATAGCCGGCGATGGCTGGTCGACTACCCTGAGTAGTGCAGCTATCGCCCGCAGTGATGCTTATATTGTCGCTAATACCCTGAACGGAGAACCGTTGCCGCTTAAGACCGAATCAGGCAAAGACTGCTGGCCGCTCTATCTTAAAGGTTCAGCTATCTCTGGCGGACAGCAGGTAGGCAATATTGTTCGTATCGAACTGTCTGGTCTGCCTGAACCAACTGCTGGATGGACACTGGAGATGATCGGAGAAGTAGGGGACACCATAACACAAGAGGAATTTGAAGACGGATTGGCCTGTACTGGCTCCGGCCATTACCAGGAATGGAAAGATAAAGACGGAAACCTTTGGTCCGGTGTGCCACTGTGGGTACTTCTAGGAGCAGTGGACGACATTGAGACCGGAGCCCACTGGACTTTCAATAATGAACTTGCCTCAAGTTATAGCGTTAAAGTAATTGCTGGTGACGGAAATTATTTCAAGACCTTTGCTGGTTCCGATGTGGCCGAAAGCAACGACTATATTGTAGCGAATAAATGCAATGGTGAAGCACTTACCGGTTCATCCGCACCACTGCGCCTAGTCGGGGATGGTGTTACCAAAGATGATGGCTCACTCGGAGGCCTAGCTGTTGGTAACATCGCCCGGATAGAAATACCTGAACTGCAGACGCCGGCCGCTGAACCTGGCAGCTGGAATCTGGCCTTGAATGGTAAGATCAGTGATGTGATTTCCCAGACTGAGTTTGAAGCTGGCCTGGTCTGTCCAAATTCGGGACACTTAAAGCAATGGAAGGATGCTGACGGTAATGTCTGGTCAGGGATACCCCTTTGGTTACTGGCTGGCTGGGTAGATGACCGAAAGCCCCACAGTTACGATTATAATCAGGCTGTGATTGGTTACAAAGTCCTGGTGAAAGCTGGAGACGGCTACAGCGTCGATTTTGCGAGTGCAGAAATCAATAAGAGCAGCGACTATATTATTGCGAATAAATTCAACGGTGTGCCACTTACTGATTCGGGACCACTGCGTCTGGTTGGCACTGGTGTTGCCAAAGACGATGGCTCCCTGAGCGGAAAAAGCGTCGGGAATATCGTGGAGATCGAGCTGACCTCCTTCGCGACCGGCGGTGGTGGAATCATCCCCGAACTCCGTATTGTCAAGTATGCTGAAGACGGCACTACCATCCTGGCCGAAGAGACCCTCAATTACATCGACATGAAGGATCGGTTCAAAGTGATTGGGGACGGGACTACGGTATATAAATTCCAGGGAATTACCAATGACCCGGAAAATATATGGGACCCAGAGGAAACCAATCTCGGCGGTTTTAAGATAGCCAATGCTGTAATGGGCACCCGCCTCAAAGACCTTTGTGAACTGGTTGGTGGTATGGGAGCAGGAACCGAAATCGTCTTAGCTGCCAATGACGGTTATGAAACCAAGCTTCCCTATTCCTCCATCTATACTGACCCATCAGTACAGGCCCGCCAGGGGGATGCCATTCTGGCCTGGTATGCTGACGGTAAGTATGTTCCTGAGTATCGCGATGGTATGCGCTTATTCTTTACGCCGGAGGATACGGTTTATAGTCAGTGGGATATGCACGAGACTCTGCCGGAACCATACTGGCATTACTATGGTGCTGAGGGGGTTATGTATCCTTCTTGTGCTGGTTTGTCAGCCAAGTACATTACCGAAATCAAGGTATACTCCGTGCCCCAGGGTGATTGGACACTGGAACTCGATGGTCAGGATATTGGTGGTCTGAAGACTGATATAAGCAAGACCTATTTTGAATCAGCCCTTACCTGCCAGTTTGGTGCTAACCACAAGGCAACCTACACCGATTCTAAAGAACGAACCTGGGAAGGTATGCCGCTGTGGTTCCTGGTTGGCTTCGTCGATGACGCTGACCAGCATTCCAATAACGCCTATAATGATGCTCTGGCCGAGTCAGGGTATCAGGTGGTAATCACTGCAGAGGACGGCTATTCGGTAACAATTGATAGCACAGATCTTGGCCGGAACAATAACTACATTATCGCCAACTCGCTGAATGGAGCGACTATTCCTGAAACTGATGAAAACTGGCCGCTCCGTCTAGTTGGACCAGCTGTTACCGGAACTAACTCAATTTCGCAGATTGTAAGTATTAAGTTGGTGAGCTCAGAACAGGTTGATCCGGTTTACACAGTATCACCTGTGGCTGATGCCGCTTATACTGCGGGGACTAATCCGGACGGCATCAATACCATGACCGTTAATACGGGTGTATCCGGGTTCAAATACTTCACGGTTGATATCGAACCGGTGGCCTCCCACAGCGGTGATGAAACCGTGGTCTTCACTCATTTACGAAACGGTATTCAGCTGCAGATCAACTCTACTAGAGCCGACTTTGATGAGGTTGATATTGCTCAGGCTGGTTTTAATGTTCAATCCGGGGATGTTATCAAAGTTTACATCGTGGATGAGCTGACCAATGCCACTGACCACAACCCGGTGATTCTGCAGTAATGATTCAAACCGTAAGTATTTGAAGGATTGAGAAGCGAAATGGGCAAAACCTGAAAAAGCCGTTGGCTCGAAGGGTTTTGCCCAACGCTCCCCATCGAAGATTTATAACTAAAGGAGCAGGGTGATATGATACCTGAATTGGAATACAAAAAAAGGAAGCATCCGGGGGCTAGCCGGATAAGCTGCCTGCTTATAGTCCTCTTCGCCCTTTTTTGCTCCTGCTGTTTCCCTGCGGCTGCTTGGGCTGAGGAAGTCACCCGACCCGGGCAGATTATTTTAACCTGGACCCAGGACCCGGCTACATCCCAGACGATTACCTGGTTAACACCGGATGCTGAGGCGAATAAGCTCCAGTACGCCGAGTCATCAGGCTTTGACGGTGATTTTTCCGACGCCGGACTAATTACCGCAACTAGTGAGCAATTTGCCGGCGGCGATAATTACCGGTATACAGTCACGATTACCGAATTGAATCCCGGTACGCAATATGTCTACCGGGTGGGCAGGGACGGAGCCTGGAGCGAGATATTGTCTTTCTCGACTTCCGCTGATCCAGATGACTTCACATTCTTATACCTGGGTGACGTTCAGGAAGGGTATGCTCAGTGGGGCAGTATGGTGGAGCAGATTTACGAAGAGAATCCAGAGATTAAGTTTGCCTTATTGGGGGGAGATTTAACCAATGGTGACAGCGAATCCGAATGGGAACAATTCCTTGGTACTGCAACAGGTGTATTTTCCCGGATACCGATGATGCCGGCCAAGGGTAACCACGATGGAGATTTATTTTTGGAGTTCTTTTCCCTGCCAGATAATGGTCCTCCGGGGGCAAACGGTAATTTTTATTCCTTTGATTATGGTGATGCTCATTTTGTAGTATTAGATACCAGCAACATTATTACTGATAGTGTCAAACAATGGCTGCAAGAGGACCTGCAAAATACGGATAAGAAGTGGAAGTTTGCCGTCTTTCATCACCCTCCTTATCAAAATTTTGATGATAATAAAACTATCGATGATGCTCTTCGTGAAAACTGGGTACCAACATTAGAGCAAAACCAGGTTGATATGGTCTTTGTTGGGCACCAACATGTCTATATGCGAACCCATCCTATCTTCCAGGAAGAAGTACAAAGCGATTCGTATGGAATTGTCTATGTGATGGGGAATTCCGGTTCTAAACATTATAGTCTCGGGGAAGGTTTTCCCTATATTGCCCGAGAGGAGTCGGGCAGCAACTATCAGGTGATTGAAATTCAAGGGAATTTTTTAACTCTGACGGCCAGGAAAGCGGATGGTGAACTGATTGAAACCTACACCATCGGAAAAGGAGATACACCGGTTGAGGAGGAAGAGCCACGTTATACGGTCATTCCTGATGAAACCGACCCAACCTATACCCCGGGCAGCACTGAAGATGGCATTTGTACCTTGACTGTGAACCCTGGTATATCGGGATTTAATTATTTAAGGGTCGGTATTACTCCGCGCGTCTCTCATAGCGGCGAGGAAACCGTGGTCTTTATTCATTTAAGAGACAACGATCAACTAGGGCTTAACGCCACTAGAACTGATTTTGATCAGGTAGGTACTGCCCAGGCTGGTTTCAACGTAAAAGCCGGTGACGTGATCAAGGTTTACATCGTCGATGCGTTGACCAATGCCGAAGACCACAATCCAGTAATCCTGCAGTAAGGTCTCTAAGCGGAAGCTGCTACTTTTAGACCATCAAAGAGAGAACTATAAGCTTGCAGGTGGTGCTAAAGGCAGTATGGATCTTAAGCCGTAGGTGGAAGGAAAGCGGAGCAAGAAAGCGTTGTCCAATGGCGACCATACTTGCTCAATCCCGACCTATCACTAAAGTGAAAATTTTTGGGATCTTGACGTTTTTTGAGGATAAAGGGATTTCCACGGCTGACTTGATTGGCTTTGCTGCCAAGCAAGATCTTAGATAAAGGAGTGAGCGATCCAAATGATGCACAGGATAATTAAGCGCAGGATAATTGTGTTTCTCCAAATCGCCTTACTGCTGATGATGTGTTTTCCGGCTGTTGTAATGGCAGATAGTTCACCTCAAATAAGTGTGTCGTTGAGTAAAACTACGGCACCAGTTGGCGATAGCGTGACCGTTTCCGGTACAACGGCATCAGGCGCATGGGTCCCCCTTAAAGTGATTGACGAGGCAGGAAATATAGTAGTATTCGATGCCGGAAAGGCAGATCCGAGCGGTAATTACAGTATTGGTTTCATTGTGCCAGCCAGTGCTTCCGGTACATTAACGGTTGTTGTCGGGGAAGGCAGTGGAGTGGCGACCAGTCCCCTGACTGTGGGAACCGCAGCACCGAAAGCTTCACCAACAAGCGGGTCAGTAGGTACCGGCACTAAAGTGACCTTAATGTCTACAACCGTTGGGGCGAAGATTTTCTACACCCTAGATGGCAGTATCCCAACTCAAAACAGCGTAGAATATACCGGTCCAATTACTATTAATGAGTCTGTTACCATCAAGGCCATCGCCATTAAGGCTGGTATGAGTGCCAGTACCGTGCTGACCGAGTCGTATACAGTTATTGAATCGATAGTAGATGAAGAAGTAGAGGTTACCGATTCTAATAAGGAACTGGCTATAACCGAGGAAACAAAAAGCCTGGGTACCCTCGTCCAAATCAGCGTGCTTGATAACGTGAATGATGCAAAGATCAGTGTCAGTGCGCTTATGAATCCCCCTGAATCTGGCATGGTGACCACCAGTGAATTGCCTGCCCTGAACATAGCAGCCACTGACACTTCTTTCAGTTCTGCTCCCATTCAGGTAGCAATACCGGCCGGAGCAAAAATAAGTGCGCCGGAAGGCTGGAACGGCACCATTAACGTTCCTACTGTTCAGCCGGCTAATACGGTAACAATCGATCCGGATCCTGGCCAAAAGGTCACCGTCAATAGCGTAATCGAGGTTGGCTATGGTGACATACCACTGACTTTTGACAAAGCCGTGCGCCTTGCCATCCCCGGCCAGGCCGGCAAGGATGCGGGCTACTACCGAAACGGTGAGTTTACTAAAATCCCCAGTTTACCGTCAAATGCTCAGGATGACCAAGACTGGGCGGATGCTAACATAGCTCCCGGTAAGGATGGCAAGATGGATGTCGGTTCGGACCTAGTCATTTGGACCAAGCACTTCACCAAGTTTGTCAGCTATACGCAGACTGCCACCGGTAGCCCAGGTGGCGGCGGTGGTGGCACTCCACCATCAAAGGCGGTTACCTCCACTACCGGGTCGGCCAAAGTTACCCCCAGTGCTGGTGGCACCATCAGCCTCGGAGATGAGGCTACTATTAAAATACCGGCCAATGCCTTAGCCGGAACCAATGCTGTGGAAGTGAAAGTTACAAAAGTGACTGCCCCTCCCGCCGTACCGGCCGGCTTTAGGCTAGCGGGCAGCGTTTACGAGTTCAGTGTGGGCGGTAAAGATAGCTATAGCTTTGATAAGGAAGTGACTATCACTCTTAGTTTCGATCCCAATGCTCTCAAACCGGGTGAGACTCCGGCCATTTACTATTACGATCAAAATGCAAAGAAGTGGGTCAAACTTGGCGGTGAGGCAACTGACAACGCCGTAACTGTAAAAGTGGATCACTTTACCCAGTTTGCCGTAATGGCGGAGCCGGCCTCGCTAGATCAAACCTTAACCGACATTACCGGCCATTGGGCGGAAAACCGGATTAAAGAACTGGTTGACCTCGGGGCTATCAGCGGTTACCCAGACGGCACCTTCAGGCCGGACAATAACATCACCCGGGCTGAATTTGCCACGATTCTGGTCAAAGCGTTTAAACTCGAACCGCAAAGCGGCAAGGTCTTTGCCGATACTACCAGCCACTGGGCTAAAGACACCATCGCTACAGCCGCAGCTTACGGCATCGTTAACGGTTATGACGGTAATACCTTTGGCCCTAATGATCTGATTACTCGTGAGCAAATGGCCGCCATGATGGTGAATGCGCTCAAACTAACGCCGGTGACAGAAGAAATCTCGTTTATAGACAGCGGCAGCATCTCGGGCTGGGCTAGGGCAGCTGTGACCACAGCAGTGAATAACGGGTTAATCAACGGCTACCCTGATAACACCATCCGTCCCCAGGGCCAGGCTACCCGGGCTGAAGCGGCAACAATCATGGTGAATGCGTTACAAGTAAGAGGGTAAGCAGGTTCAGAAGCTAGATAAATACTGAAGCGAAATCAAATCAAAATATCCGAGGGACCTTTCTCGACGGCGGAGAAAAAAGAAATTTTTTCTCCGCCCAACTTCTGTCTGATCCTATTAACGTTTTCTTAACAGATTTTATTACATTAGTAGCCACTTTTGTCTGATCCCTATAAACCTTATAGGATAAATTAGGATAATATAGTTAGGGAGGCATCCTGGATGCAGCGTTTTTATTTATGGAAAGAAAAAGCAGCCGTTGTTGCTTTGTTGTTGTTTTTGGCCGTTTGCGGCTTAGGATGTGGCGGTACTCCGGCCGAGAAAGCTGTTCCCGGCGTATTGTTTATTGAGGGTAATGGTGTTGAGGGTAAAGTTTCCATCACCCTGGAGGAGTTAAAATCTATGCCGGATGGTCTGGTAGAAGCTGATTATTTCTCGATTAATTCATATGGGACCAAAAAATATTTTCATTTTAAAGGTATTTGGGTGTGGCATGTTTTAAGGGAAAAGGTTACTTTGAAGGATTCTGCTGCCAAGGTTGCCTTTATCGCAGAGGATGGCTATAAGGTGGAATATACCCTGGAAGAGGTAAAGCGGGAAGATTATATCGACGAACAAAACCCCGAGACAAAATACAAGATGATCCTGGCCTGGGAAGAAAACGGACGGGAATATGACCTGGATAATGGCAATCCCTTTCAACTGGTCGTTGGGCAGCGAGAGCCCGGGGATGTAAACAAACCCTACTGGGTCCGGAATATAAAGACCATCCGCATTGATTGAGCCGAGCCTGACCGGCCGGGTAGGAGGTTATCTGAAGCGAAAGACTCCAACGACGTTCACACAGGGAGGGTCTAAACCATATGGAAGAAAAAATAAATGGCCAAAGGAAATACTACCTGAGCAACCGGGACCTGTTGATTATCGCGGTATTGAGCGGTATCGGAGGGGTGATGAGCACCTATATCGGCTATTTGGGCAATTTGTTAAACCGCGTTTTCGGCGTTCCCTTCGGTGCCGGGCAGTTTGTGTCCGGTCTGCACGTTTTTTGGTTCATCCTGGTAGCGGGGCTGGTCAGGAGGCCCGGTGCCGCTACGGCCGCTGGCTTGCTCAAAGGAGTAATCGAACTGCTCACCGGTAGCACCCATGGGGTTGTGATAGTCCTGATTTCTCTGATCCAGGGGTTGCTGGTCGATGTTGTCCTGCTGCTTACCCGGCGGCACAATTTACTAAGTTACATGTTGGCTGGCGGAGTGGCGGCTGCATCGAATGTATTTGCCTTTCAACTCCTCTATTTTTCCGGTGCTCCCATGACCTACCTTCTCCTAATTGGCCTTATGGCCCTTGTTTCAGGTGCTCTTCTGGCGGGCAGCTTCGGACACAGCGTCCTGGAGGTTGTGCACCAGGCCAGACCCTTTCGTTTTGCGGGTGGATCAGAGGAAGAGCTGGCCGCCGGAGTCACACCAAATGGTGCTAAGAAAAGACTCACCCCCCGTTGCCGGCTGGCAGTCACTACCCTGCTGCTGGTGGTGTTCGCGAGTGGGGCGGTTTATTACTTTGTCGCGGTCTTTGAACCTCCCTGGGTAGGGGCCTCGTTGTCAAGTAGCAGGGGCAGTGCAAAAACCTCTATCTTTTCAGCTCTCCGACTTCGACCAGTATGAAACGACCATAACCGCTGAATTAAAGGGACAGGTTAGTTACGTTCCGCCCCAGGAGTATACTGGTATACCCTTAAGGATAATTCTTCAGGAGGCCTCGCCTTTGGATGAAGCGAAAAAGCTTAGGGTCATGGCCACCGACGGCTATGAGGTGGAGTTTGAACTGGAAAAAGTATTTAATGACGATCAGATGCTGCTGATCCGAGAAGGGGATATGCTGCGCCTGATTGCTGGCAATTACGATGGCGGATACTGGGTGAAGCTGGTTAACCGGATAATCGTGGAGTGAACTCGTTTCGGCTTCGTTGAACATCTAGCTCGGGGCTTCAGATGAACTCCTCCTGAAGTTTACACATTGCAACTACTCATGCATCAAGGATACAACCACCTATGATAATAGTGGCCATATGTCATCCTGAGCGTTAGCACTATTTATCAATAACCACTTATAGAAATGAAAGTCTTTTGATTCAGATAAGCTCTTCTGTTAGCTGGAAGGAGTTTTTATGGTAGAACCGGTTGTTGACATTCAGGAACTCTCTTTTATTTATCTTGGTTCGAATTCTCCGGCCCTGGAAAAGATTAACCTGCAGGTCTACCCGGGCCAGTTTCTGACAATAACGGGTCCCAGCGGGTGCGGCAAATCCACGTTGGCTCTGTGCTTGGCTGGCTTTATCCCCCATGCTTATAGCGGGAAAATGGAGGGGACCGTCCGGATAAAGGGCAGAAACACCCGGGACTATCCCAGTGGCGGGCTCTCCGGCATAGTGGGTTTGGTGCAGCAGGATCCGGAGGCCCAGCTTTGTACCCTGACAGTGAGCGATGAGGTGGCCTTTGGGCCGGAAAACCTGTGTATCCCGCCAGAAGAGATCCAAGCGCGATGCTATTTTGCCTTGCAAGCGGTAGGTGCCCTGGATTTAAAGGATAGAAAAGTGTACACACTTTCCGGAGGCGAAAAACAACGGGTGGCGATTGCCTCTGTGCTGGCGATGAATCCGTCGCTGCTTATCCTGGATGAACCGACAGCCAACCTGGATCCTTCTTGTACCAGGGAGGTGCTCCAAACTCTAAAAAAATTGAGAGAGGAACAGAAAATCTCGATTATTGTGATTGAGCATCGCCTGGAAAGACTTATCCCTATATCTGACCGCTTGTTGCTGATGGAAAAAGGAAAAATTATAGGGGAAAGCACGGCTAAAGAGTTCCCTAATAAATATTTCCCGGCCCTTAGCTCGACAGACACCAGCACTGTTTGGCCGCTGGAGAAACCATCAGCCCTTGAGAAGCAGGCCGAGAAAACGCCCCTTCTGACAATAAAGAATCTTAGAGCTGGGTATGAGGGAAGAAATGTTCTCTCGGGAATCAGTTTTTGCGCTTATCCCGGCGAAACCATTGCCCTCATGGGGAATAATGGGAGCGGTAAAACTACCCTTTTAATGGCCTTGCTGGGAGTGCTTAAACCTGAAGCAGGGACAATAATCAACCTTGAAGGACAAGATATAACCGGCGTCAAGGTTACCCGTCGTGCTCAGGACATGGGGCTTACCTTTCAAAATCCGAACCACCAGATTTTTGAACATACCGTGACTAAAGAAGCAACCCAGGCAGCCCGTTTTTTGAGTAAGAATGCCCAACCAGAAATTGAAGACAGAGTCAATCGACTATTAGAAAGGTTCGAGTTGCGGCAATATCGAGATAAGAATCCCTTTACTTTGAGCTTGGGAGAAAAAAAGAGGCTGACTTTGGTTTCCCTTCTGGCGTATTCTCCCAGGATCTTAATCCTGGATGAGCCCCTCGTTGGTCAGGATAGGGACCGGCTTGACCTTCTTATCGCCGCGCTGCAGGAGCACCGGGCGCGAGGAGGAGTAACTTTGATGGTCTGCCATGAACCAAATGTGATTGCCTCCTGCTGTCAAAGGGTTCTTTTCCTGGCCAATGGAAAGCTGATCATTGATGCCCCGGTGAATATAGCCCTGGCAGAATTGGCCCAATTAGGGATGGAAGAGTATTTGCCTTCTGGGTATGAATTTTCTTCATCAGGTGAAAGAAGGTCAGACAGATGAGTTTTTATCGTAATACTGTCCAGAACCGGATGGCCTCTGTTGTAAAGGGATTTTTCCCCGGCCTGACCTATGTGGATCAATGTTCCCGGTTGCACCGGGTTCATCCTTTGGTCAAATTGGTTTTGCTTCTTAGCTTCAGCTTAACTGTTTTTGCTGTACCTTCTTGCCTCGGGGGAATTATTCTTTTCGGCCTGCTGCTTATCGGTTATGGTTTGGCCGGATTAGGCCTGGGCTTTTTTACGCGCAAGCTTCGCTTTATTCTTGTTTTTGGCCTGTTTATTTTCCTGATCCAGCTTATTGCGGTCAAAGAAGGCGTTTTGCTCTGGCAATTGTTCCTGGGGCCGATATACTTTTCAGTTTGGTCAGAAGGCCTTTTCGGCGGCTTAAGGATGATGCTGCGCTTGGTTAATATTATTGGTTCCAGTTATCTATTTGTCGCTACGACCGATCCGAACCGGCTCGCTTATGCCCTGATGCAGGCCGGGCTACCGTACCGGTTTGGCTTTATGCTCATTACCGCCCTGCGTTTTATTCCTATTTTTCAACTGGAACTGGAGCAGGTGAGGAATGCGCAAATGGCTAAAGGAATTGAAATGGAGGGGCTTTCGCCGCGGAAACTCTTAAGGGCGGTCCGGTATCTGCTGGTACCGTTGGTGATATCTACGTTAAGCAAGGTTGATTATCTGACCATTTCGATGGAGAGCCGGGCTTTTGGCCTCTATCCGGCAAGAAGTTACCAGCATTCCCAGGCCTTATCGAGGAATGATAAAATAGCCCTCTTTGTAGTTCCTCTTTTTTTTGGCCTTTTTACTTTCTTTCTAAACTACCTAAAGTGAAACCGATATTCGCCATATAAAAAAATGAACGCCAGGGAAAAGCGACTCCCAGTGTTTTGACATTTTTGTACGATTCCTGAAAGCTTTGATCAAGCGGTTTTACTGGTTTTATTAATCAAAAAAGTTATTGGGAAGGAAATCCAAGCCAGATATGGAATAATAAAGAGAGAGCATAGAAATTTATTGCTTAAGACAAACTAATATAATAGTTGATTAGAGAGGTTTTTTTATTTCTGGTGGCCTTATGCTGTCTAATATGTTATCTGGCACTGAAGGGAACGATCAGCAGGGGGTGTGAAAAATGGAAAAGTTACTGGTCGCGGCAATTCAATACGAGCCCGCTATGTTTGCCTATGAAGTCAACCGGGAAGAGCTTTATCACCTGACGGAAAAGGCAGCCGCCAGCGGAGCCAAGATTATTGTCCTGCCCGAAATGGCGACAACTGGTTATGGCTGGTCCAATCGGTGGGAACTAGCACCGTATGTGGAAACGATTCCCGGACCAACCACTGAGCTTTTCTCGAAAATTACCCGAGAGTATGGCTGTTATGTAGTAATTGGTCTGGCAGAAGTTGACCCAGTAACTGGTATTTACTATAATGCCGCCGCCTTAGTTGGCCCGAACGGACTAGTGGGACGTTACCGCAAGACACATCTCTTTGTGGCTGATCCGCGATGGGCCGCTGTCGGGGATTTAGGGTTTCCGGTCTGGGAAACGGAGTTTGGCCGGCTGGGAATCGCTATTTGTCTGGATCTGGAGTTTCCGGAAGTCGCTCGAGTGCTAGCTTTGAAAGGAGCTCAGATCATAGCTTTCCCCTGTAACTGGTTGGGCGAAGTCTGTCCCTCCGGTATCTGGATGACCCGAGCCTTGGAAAACGAGGTTTGTCTGGTGGCGGCTAATCGCTGGGGACGAGAGAGGGGGGTTAAATTTAGCGGCGGCAGTTGCGTTATTGGGCCGCAGGGGAATATCCTGGCTTTTCGGGGCAACGGCAATGGAGTTGTGGCTGCGGAGCTGTCTATACGTCTGACGAAGAGTGCTCCTGAACCGGCTTCCTCGGTGACAGAAAGTAATCAGGAACCGGAACGGCAGCTGGATCAGCAGACTGATGAGCAGAAGGAACTCCAGTTAAGGGAAGAATCTGCTTCTAGCACCCGGTTGGAACACAAACAGTTAGAGCCACTCGACGGTAGTTTTCGCCTGCCGGGAGATTATCTAATGAGACGAAGGCCGGACCTCTACCATCAGTTAATGTGCGCCGGCCATCTCTGGCGGCCAGAGACATTTTTTGGCCTTGACCGACACAGCCCACTCCCCGAAGGCCGTGAATCGCTCGTTGGATTAATTCAGTTTGAAGCCGTCCCAGGTAATCGAGATGCCAATCTAACGCGAATACAACAGTGGGTAACCCGGGCTAAGCAGGAGCAACCTGGGTTGCAGTTGTTAGTTTTCCCAGAACTGGCTAATACCGGTTTGGTAACGAATAAAATGTCAGAATTAGCTGAGTCAATTCCCGGCGCCACTTCCACCTTCTTAAGTCAAGTAGCAGTTGAACATGCCATTTATCTGGCTTGGGGCATGGCTGAACGGGGAGAAGACGGATCGGTGTATATTACAGCCGTCTTAGCCGGTCCGGATGGTCGGATTTATACCTATCGAAAAGTTCATCTATTAGCCCGGGATGAGGTCTGGGCCCAACGGGGATCGGCTCTGCCTATGCCAATTGATACCTCACTTGGTCGAATTGGTCTGCTTCTGGGGACCGACCTTCTTTTCCCCGAGGCAGCCCGCTGTCTGGCCAACCAGGGAGTGGATTTAATCGTAGTGCCGGCTGCTTTAGCCGGACCAGGGCCAGTCGGTCTTAGTCCAGAACAAAATTTAGAAATCTGTTCAGCTAAGATTAATGATCCCTACCACTGGTCAGTCTGGCGAGTCCGCGCCTGGGAAAACAGTGTATATTTAATAGTCGCCAATAAAGCCGGCAAAGGTGAAGTGCGGCGAGGTTTGAACCTGAGTGGGATCTTTGGCCCGATTGCCTACGAACGATCGGAGGCGGCTCAGGAAATCCTGACGGATTCGATGGAAGGTATGCTAGTTAAGACAATCAGTACTAGTCGTACTACGCGAGAGGGACGCCGGGTCCGGGCGAAGGATAATCTCCGACGCCGACAGATCGGTTTGTACCGGGAATTAGTGTTGCAGGGGTAGCCAGAAGGTGCTCGCGATTAGATATTCGGGGCACCTTAAATGGTACCCCAACCTGGAGCTGCTATCTGGTTTACCGCAGCTATACTCAATATTCAGGTCACCTTAAACGGTGTCATAACTCAATGCTGGCATTTTAATGTCCGCACCCTGCTGGCCAGTTGGCTCAGGACAACTGGCACCGCGATGCTCTTGATGGGAAAAGGCTTAAATTACTAATTTAAAAGTTAAATAATAAAGTAGCACTGAGCCCAGAGATTAATAAACCCGCTATTATGACCCCGAAAAATATAGCAATTAGTGAGTTCCAAAATTTTAACCCCAGAAATACAGCCGCGAAGGCTCCAGTCCAAGCCCCAGTGCCAGGGAGGGGGATGCCAACGAAAACCATTAGGCCTAACCATCCCCAGTGCTGTATTTTCTCGTGGAGTTTTTTACTCTTTTTATTTCCCAATCGAACGAGCCACTGATGAATACGCGGCAGGCTTTTAAGCCAATTCAGCAAATAGTTCATGCCGATCAGGATGAAAGGCACCGGCAGCATATTTCCGATAAGGGATAGAATCAACACTTTGCCAAGCGGCAGATTCATGGCTACGCCTAGGGGGATGGCCCCCCTTAGTTCTAGAATAGGGGTTGCCGCGGTGATTATTACCAGCCATTCCTCTTTCATTCGAGAACTCCTGAACAATCATTTTCAATACTGTATCGTATGAAAAATATTATTCTACGAATAGTTGTCTTTTCCTTCATTCATTACTTCACTTGCACCGGATTAAGAGACAGCGGAGAATATAATGAAAGAAATAAGAACACAAAAATAGCATCGTTTCAGGTTATTCACAAATCAATGAGAACCAGGGATAATAACTATTAGGGATAATTGAACTCGTTCGGCTTTGCTGAACATCATGACTTCAGACAGAGACTCTGCGCTACTGAAGTTTAAACAAGATAACCCTCATTTATAATTTATAGAAGTAGGAGTCTTTTGATTCAGATAAAGTTTCTATATGAATATGCGGTTAAGTAACATTAACCCTATATCCACAGAGGTGCAGCATGCAGATTGATCCTGAAAATAGTGACGTCGCTCAACCAAGTAGGCTGATTACAAGGAGTAATGAACTAAGAAAGATAGGGGAATTCGGTTTAATTGCTCAACTGAACCGTTTGTTAGGACATACTGAAGATGAGCTAAAATCCCTAGGAGTGGAATGTGGGATTGGGGACGATGCTGCGGTTTTAAATCTGCCATTTGGCGAGCAGATGCTGATCACTAATGACATAATGATTGAAGGCACTCACTTTATCTGGGAAAAGATTCCCCCGGCATCGCTCGGTTATAAGCTGATGGCCATCAACCTTAGTGACATTGCGGCAATGGGCGGTACTCCTCGATTTGCGGTCGTTTCCCTGGGGATCAATGACCAGCTAACATTAATGGATGCTGAAGCTATCTATCAAGGCATGCGGGATCTGACTCAATGCTTCCATGTCCTGATTGTTGGTGGGGATACGGTTCGTTCCCCACTTTTGACTCTGGGGCTTACGTTGATTGGTACGGTACCGGCTGGTAAGGCCGTACTTCGTTCTGGTGCCCAACCGGATGATATTCTCTTGGTTACCGGTTCCCTGGGGAAGTCAGCTGCCGGTTTGGAACTGATAATCGGAGAGGCGTCCATATCCGGCATAGCCAGGGATCAAGTGTTAAAAGCCCATTACTGTCCCTATCCCCGAGTAATAGAGGGAAAGCTTCTGGCTGATTTAGGTTGGGTTCATGCGATGATCGATATCAGTGACGGACTGGCCAGCGAGGTTACCCACATCTGTCAGCAAAGTGGAGTTGGGGCTGAGGTTTGGGAGGAGGCCCTGCCTATTGATGGTGATACCCAAGAAATAGCGGAAAAACTAAGCCGTGATCCTCGCCAATGGGCCCTTTGCGGGGGAGAGGACTACGAACTCTTGTTGACTGTGGCGGCGGACCGGGTTGAGGATACTCAAAAAGTCCTAGCCCAGGTGGGGTGCAGTTTAACTCCAATCGGTCGCATTCTTCCAGCGTCAGCCGGTCTGAGGCTAAAGCGTTCCGGAGGAATGGTGCCGTTGAGTATGGGAGGCTATAATCACTTTTCTCCCTAGGTGCTCTACACCATACACCAATAAAAGGCCTTTTATTTACCCATGACTATCTTACGTCTAACCCCGAACACCTGACGTCTAACACCTGACGTCTAACGCCTAACGCCTTATTTTTCACATCTTAGGCTCCATTAACAAAATAGCACTGGAGGTTAGCTAGTTATTATGTATCCTGTTGCCTTAACTATTGCCGGCTCTGATCCCTCGGGGGGAGCAGGAATCCAGGCTGATCTTAAAACCTTTATGGCTTTTGGTGTGTATGGAGCCAGTGTGATTACGGCCGTAACTGCCCAGAACACCCAAGGAGTCTCGGCGGTGAACCCGGTTCCCGGAGAATGGGTGCAGGGACAACTGGAGTCAGTTTTGAGCGATCTCTGTCCGAAATCTATTAAACTCGGACTGCTTCCGACCAGAGAGTGTATTCGAGTAGTAGCCCAGCGGCTGCAGTTCTACCGGCAGCAGTTCTCTAATGCGCCGCTGGTGCTTGATCCAGTTGGCATTTCCAGCAGTGGCCATCAACTGGCTGAGCCGGGATGTCTAATGATGCTGAAAGAGGAAATCTTGCCGATTACGACGCTGGTTACGCCTAATCTACCGGAATTAGCTGCTTTGACGGGATATTGTTTTCAGTCGGAGCGGAATGATCATCAAGCGAATATCGAATCTGCCCGAGTATTACTAAAAACTGGAGTTGGTGCCGTGCTAATTAAAGGAGGGCACGCCGGTGGGTTATGGGCGACCGACATTTTGGTGTGGGCTGATGGAGTTAAAGAATTCACTAACAAACGAATTATTACCAAGCATGGGCATGGAACTGGCTGTACCTTATCAGCGGCCATCGCTGCTGGCCTGGCCCAAGGGTGGCTAATGACTGAATCGATAAAAAAAGCCAAGGCCTATTTAAACGGTGCCTTGCAAAATGCCCTGGAAGTGGGTAAGGGTACTGGCCCGGTTGATCACCAATTCGGCCTTAAATCATGTTGGATTAACCAACATAATAATGGTTAACTTTATTGTTGAAAAATAGTCTTATACTAGTCCCAACATCGGTTTGTTTTGGCAAGTAATCCTTTGCTGGCTTGAAAACCTAACCTGATTGCGTCCGGCATTTTTGGCCTGGTAAAGAGCTTGGTCAGCCCGCTTGAGAATTTCAAAGGCGTTGTCATTGTCCTTGGCAATCGTGGCTATTCCAATACTAGCAGTTAAGTTTATCGTTTCAAAATTCTTATTAGCTAATTCAACAGAGTCAAAACCGATAGACTCAATCTCAAAATTTTCAATAATGGCTCTTAGATTGTCAGCTATTACACATGCTTGACTTAGTTTGGTTTCCGGAAGGACAATGACAAACTCATCCCCGCCGTAGCGACAGAGAATATCAGAATTCCGAAGTCGGTTACGCATCAATTTGGCTATGCTCTTTAGACCTAAGTCGCCTACCAGGTGGCCTAGTTTATCGTTAAGCAGTTTGAAGTTATCCAGGTCTAAAATCATGACGCAGAGTGGCCGAGAGTATCTAAGGGCTTGCTTAATTGCTTGGTCAAGAGCGCTTAAGAGATAGCGATAATTAAATAAACCAGTTAATTCATCAACCTCGGCTTGTTCAGATAATTTCTTAATTAAAGAAGTGCGTTGATAATAGGTGACTAGCAGGTCATGTAAAACGTCAAGAAAACTGAGCAAATCATCAGTAATTAGTTGTGCTTCCGAAGATTCAATGGATACTGCCCAGATTACTTTATTATTATCCACGACTGGGATCCAAATCGAATATAAGTAATCAGACTCTAACACGGGGCCGTAGGGTTGGTGACTTTTTTCGTATTTATTAAAAATGCCGATTTCTTTATGTTTTAAAAACGGTTTTAACAATCGGCAATTATAGGAAGTAGTTACAACTCGACTGTCAACCAATTTGAGGATGCATTGTAATTCAGGCAGCACAAACCCGATTTGACAATTAACGAAAAGCGTTTGAAGAGCTTGCGCTACTCTAGTCATGGCTTCTGGGACATCTAGGTATTCCTTAAGTAGGGTCTGTGATATTTGGGCAATAACCCTTAATTCATGGCTGCGCCGGTCCAGTTCTTCGTTTTCTCGCCGGATTTTTTCTAGATTCTGGGCCATTTCGGATATCTCGTGGCTTTTTCTCTCCAAGTATTCTCGGTGGGTTATTCCATAGGCAATCATAACTTCTAATAGGAAATTAAAAGACTGTAGGAGGAGGCCCGGGTATTTCAAAGGAGAAATTGATTTTAGTGAGTCTTCCACCTGCGAAAGATGGATTTCGACAATCTCATCAGGACCGATCCCGGTCTGCACCAGATCGCTACTCAATCTAGAAGCCTGATAAAGGCTGTTTTCTGACGGATTCAAGAGGTATTCAGTTAGGATCTTGCCGTAAGTTTTCCGCAGTTCAGATGACATATGAGTAGCTCCTTCTTCAATGTCGTCAGTCATTATAACTAATTAATTCTTCTGATAACCAGAACAGTCGCATCATCATCTGGGGTTGCATATTTTTCACCAATACCAGTAGATATCTGGGATGGCGAAAAGCTGTAAGAATCAAGTTTAGTGTCTTGCCAATTATTTAGAATTCCGTCAGTCAACATTATTAGGCGATCTCCCAGCCTAAAGGGATGGTTTTGCTGAATTAGTTTGGGTAGTCTAAAACCAATTACTCCAGCAGCAGAAATCAAATTAGTGGTGGTCTGACTCTGAACCTGGGCCTGGATGTTGCCTACTCCCCAGTAGGTTAAACGATTTTCTAAAAAATCCAGGATAGTCAGACCTAGAACTACTCCCCGGGTTGACCGAAGTTGGTTGTGGAGAAACTGAATACAGGAAGCGTCCGGCCATACTTCAAACTGCTGTATTATCTGAACAGCCTGTCTGGAAGCGTAAGCCGCCTCTTCCCCGTGACCGAGTCCATCCACTAAAACGACTATGGCTCCATTATTCACCTCTTTGATTAAATAGGCATCGCCACAACAGGTTTCTCCGAGTTTTGGTCTCTGATAGACCGACCAATTCAATCTAGCCATTTTCTAGCCACCACTTGTGTTCCCATGCCAAGGTTACTCTCAATGTAAAACTCGTCCATCAGCCTTTTTGTACCCGGTAAACCCATCCCCAGCCCCCGCGCAGAAGAAAATCCATCCGTTAAGGCCCGGTCTAAATTGGCAATACCGGGGCCTTTATCCTCAGCCAGAATCTCAATTCCTTGTCTTCCATTTGCCTCAATAATCTGGATGTTGACCCGGCCAGATCCGGCATAAACCAATATGTTTCGGGCTAGTTCGGAGATCCCCGTGGTGATTCGAGCCTGGTCAGTCAACCCGAACCCTAGTTGGCGAGAAATTTCTCGACCGATTTGGCGTACTTCAACAATATCAACTTCGGAACTAATTGTTACGCTGCCCATTTGTTTAGCCACTCCAACCCCATCCTTTCGGGGCGTTACTTTCCTTTTCCAGGTATTCCAGTCCCGTTTCCAGATTGCGCCGAGTCGGAGTATCTTTGAAGTAAACCCCTAGTTCGACCATGGTTATTGCGACAGCCGGTTGTATTCCCACTAGGACTACGTTTGTTCCCATTATCTTGGCCATCTGAGCTGTTTCAGTTAGCGCGCGGCTCATAAAGCTATCAATAATTTCGACAGCCGTTAAATCGATTAACACACCAGTTGCCCCGGTCCGGTCTATCTGTTGTAAAAGGTTCTGTTGCAGAGAGAGGACTGAACGGTCAGAAAGGTCTACTTGAATAGAAACAATTAAAATGTTTTTTATTTTTAAAATTGGTATTTCCATTACCCCGAATTCACCTCCTATCAGAATTAGACTTACGGCTTAAATGCTCTGATTGTTGTTAGGAGTGACCCACTTTTTTACAATTATCTTAGTTCCTTGATTAACAGCGGAGTGTATCTCAAACTCGTCCGACAAACGGCGGACACTGGGCAGTCCTAGACCGAGCGATCCTTTCGAAGACCAGCCGTTAGTAAGGGCTAATTCACAGTTTTCTATACCCGGTCCCTCATCATTGCAGGTAATTTGCAGGCCGGCGGTTTTTTCGTTCTGAATAATATTAAGAGAAATAGTGCCTCCGTTGGCGTGAATGAGTGTATTGGTGGCTAACTCAACGATGCAAAGGTCAATTATTTGTTGGTCCTTTGACCCAAACCCTAGCTTTTTGGCTAAGCGTCTTGCCTCAGCCCGGATTGGGGCAACATCACATTCGGTTTGTAAATGCATGATTTTAGTCTGATTCACCTTGGACTCTCCACCAAAGACTTGGCTAGAGCAAATCCCTTCTTGAGGTTTCCAGCCGTTAAAAACTGATTAAACTCTATACCTAGGCGGATTATTGTTTGAGCGATTTCCGGTCTGACCCCGACTAGAATACACTGAGCCCCTAACAAATTCGCCGCCTGGACCGTTTTGATTAGGTGATTGGCAACTTGGGTGTCAACCACTGGTACCCCCGTTATATCAATAATTACGATATCTACCTGATAATCAATAATGCTTTTCAGAACCGCTTCCGTGAATTGGTTGGCCCTTCGGCTATCTACCGTACCAATTAATGGGACAATGATGATTTGATCATCAATCGGTAATACCGGCGTAGATAGTTCCAAGGCCCGGTGCTGTGAATCAATAATTTGTTTTTGCATTTCCACATAGGTGTTCGCAGCCTTGACCCGACATTTTTCGAAAAGGTCGGTTAAGGTATTAAAACATTCGAACAGTTGGCTGCTTGAGTCTGCAAATAGTTTAAGGCCTTCTTCAAAGCAGGTCTGACGGATTGTTGAAAACAGCATTAGCAGTTCATCTAGCACGTACATTTCCTGAGTGCGTCGACCAACCAGATGCTGAATATGACTGTTTATCTTGGAATTGTCACCGCTATTCAGGTAGGTTACAATTTCATCGTAGATTTGACCAAGGGCTGGTAACAATTCCTCATCTGTTTTGTTCTGGTAATGGAGGGTATCTTCCGTTCTAATTCGGTTAAACCAGTTCTTGAGCAGTATTTCACGTTGATTAGACAGATGATTAGCCAGGATAGCCTTCATATTTATGGTCCTCCTAGGAATTGAATTTTACAGCAGTAGATTTATAGTAGATTAATATAGGAAGATTCGCTGTCTTTTTGTAAATTCCTTCTTTATATCGGAAAATTCGACATATTTTTTCCAGCTAATCCGATACTCATTGCAAAATCATTATTGCCAAATCCAATTGTAATAAAATAGATAAATGATAATCATCATGGTAATATATATTTCAAATTGATAGAGGTGGGTTCTTATGAGTAGTGAAACTGTTTTATATGAAATCGAAGGATTAGTTGAATGGCTGCAGATTAAAGTCAATGAGGCCAAGGCCCGGGGGTTAGTGGTTGGGGTATCTGGAGGAATTGATTCGGCAGTGGTGGCAGCTTTGATCTGTAAAGCTTTTCCAAATCAATCATTGGGTTTGATTTTGCCCTGTCATAGTAGTCAGGAAGACGTAGCAGATGCTCATCTAGTCTGTGATTCGATTGGTATTTTTAAACAGGTGATTAATCTGGACGAGCCTCATCAGATCATCCTAGACAGCGTGGTGACCGGCTTGGGTGAGGTTGTACCTATAGGAGAAGGACAACAAACACGACGCCTTACGGACGCTAATCTGCGGGCCCGCTTAAGAATGAGCGCCTTGTATGCGGTTGCTAACTCCTTGAATTATTTGGTGGTTGGAACAGATAATGCAGCTGAAGTTTACACTGGTTATTATACCAAGTATGGCGACGGGGGCGTGGATCTTCTGCCGCTAAGTCAGTTTGCCAAGCGGGAGGTAAGGGTTTTGGCCAAGGCGTTAAAGATCCCAGAAAAGATCATTATTAAGGCCCCATCCGCCGGTCTATGGTTAGGACAAACAGATGAAGGGGAAATGGGAGTAACCTACACCGAGATAGATAATTATCTAGAAGGTAAGCCAGTGTCTGAAACAGCGCGGCAGCGGATTGCGTATCTGCATCAAATCAGTGAACATAAGCGGAATTTGCCACTAGTATATCCGCGGAAACGTTCGATAATAACACGTCAAACGTAAAACGTTAGACGAAAAATTGCCGAAGTACGGCTGAAACAGACCGGCCGGCATGATGCTGACCTTAACGTCTGTGACCAAGGTCCGCAATGTATTGGCTTAGATCGTCTAGATTGCCCTGGGCGGACGGGATGTATCGCGGTTTACCTTGATCAATAAGACAATTAGTCACCAGGAAGGTGTCTATTCCTAGCCTTGAGGCACACATATCCTCTTGCATATCGTTACCGATCATCAGACATTCCTCTGGTTGCCGTCCCAGATAATTTAAGATATCCAGAAAATAGTTCAGGTTTGGTTTGCAGAACCTTGAGTTTTCGTAGGTGGTTACTAGTGCCCAGGGATGATCCGCGATCCCAGCCCAACGCATGCGCTCCTGAGTGGCGACAGCCGGAAAAACCGGATTAGTCGCCAAGACGATGCTAAACCCCTGAGTAACAGCTTGGTCGATAATTTGCCTAGCCAGCGGGGTTGGTTGAGTAAAAGAAGACAGGTTTTGGAAATCATTGGTGTAAAAATCGTCAAAAATAGGCTCCATAACCTCCCGCGGTTGGGGGACTAAACCGGTAAAATGATTCCAAAAGACGGTCTGGTTGTCCTGTTCCAGACAGTTGCTTGAGATCATTGCGTTCGTCGCGGACCACAGATGGGCGATGAATTGTCTGGGTTCCAGAAATTTGATAAATTTGGGAGCTAATCGTTTCATGTACTGATCAGCAAAATAGTGCATATTCATTGGCAATAACGTACCATCCAGGTCAAAAAGCAGGGTGGTAATCTTATTCATTTGGAGTCACTCCTATAGCAGCTTTGTTTAGCTAGGTCAGCAGTATTTATCTAGTATACCCGAAAAATTGGTAAAGTCAATTGACTCACGCCCCAATCCATTGCGTGGTATGGGGGGCTGTGCTACAATTATTGTCAGAATTCTTGGTTAAGGGGGTAGAGTGGTGGCTGGTCATTCCAAGTGGGCTAACATTAAACATAAAAAGGCTAAGGTTGATGCTCAAAGAGGTAAACTTTTTACGAAATTAGGTCGCGAACTGATTATGGCCGCTAAAGCCGGCGGGGGCGATCCTAATACTAACCTGCGCTTGAAGATAGCGATCCAAAAGGCCCGGGAAGCCAATATGCCTGCGGATAATATTCAGCGAGGAATTCAACGCGGAACTGGAGAAATCGAGGGAGCAAACTACGAAGAGATTGTTTATGAGGGCTATGCACCCGGCGGAGTAGCGGTAATGATGCAGTTGGCAACCGACAACCGCAACCGAACAGCCTCGGAGATCCGGCATGTTTTTTCTCGCTGCGGCGGTAGTTTGGGGGAAACCGGTTGTGTGGCCTGGATGTTTGAGCGCAAAGGGCTGCTGGTTCTTGATCCGGACCAACCCCAAAAGGACGAGGATGAACTGATGCTGTTAGCCTTAGATGCGGGAGCGGAAGACATTCGAACCGAGGGCGATACAACCGAGATTATTACAGCACCGGATGATTTTGAGACGGTTAGAGAAGCTTTAACTGAAGCCGGTTTAAAATTTATTGAGGCAGAGATCACAATGCTCCCCCAAAACTTAGTGGAAGTAACCGACGTGGAGCAAGCAGCTCAGGTCCTTAAACTGGTTAATATGTTAGAAGAGCATGATGATGTGCAGAATGTTTATGCTAATTTTGATATTCCCGAAAGCTTAATGGACCAATTAGAAAGCAATTAGTTTGGACCGGTTTATAATCAGCCTCCGCTGGAAATAATAACTACTTGAAGAGCAATCTTCAAATCCAGTGTATTTTGAGGTTGATGCTTATGCTTAACCACCGTTTCCGGTATATTTTGTTTGGTCTTTTAGCAATCGGAATGATCAGTTGTCTAACTGCTGCCATTTGGTTTGGCTGGGTTTCCCGATGGGGAGGTTGGGCTTTTAAGCCTTCAATGGCGGTGGTTGCTTCCAATTATTTGGATGACTCCAAGGAAAAGAAGAATGCGGTACCATCACCTGGTGGATTGATTGAGCACCTGACTAATCCACAGCATAATAATTCTGGGATTATTATTACCCCGGTAACCAAGGTCGTGCGAGAGTGCCGGTATAATTTATGTGGTCATATTGAGGTTGGGGTACCAATAAATGATCCGGCCTTGATCGGATTAGGGATTTCTCAGTTAACAGACCTTTATACAGCGCGGGATGGCTGGGAAGTGATTTTGGCAGGACCGGAAAGGGTAACCCTTCGTTTAACCCTCGAACAGCTATGTCCGCAGTGCGCAGTCAGGCGGCATCTAGGAGTAGTTGACGGTAAGGTAGCCATTTTTTACGGCCCGGCTGGCCATCGGGGAGGACTCGAAAGATTGACCAACCTGTCACTCTCGGATTTACCGGTAGAGTGGCAGGAACCGATTCGGTTGGGAATGTTGGAATTCGAAGACGCTGAGTCTTTAGCCCAAGCCTTAGACAATCTAGATGAATATCGCTAGATAAAGATGATGATTACCAGGACGCAACTCCGGCAGTCATTGCTATGAATACCATTTATTCGTTTATCGTGGTGCAGGAAACGCACAATAATTCTGAAAAGAGCGAAAAATCTTTTCCACACCGAAAAGTAAGATCCATCCTTCGCTAACGCTCAGAATGAAAATGACATATGTTCGCTATTTTCATAAGTAGCTGTGTCCTTGGGGCATGGGTGGTTAATAATGATTTAAAGTCTAGGGGGGCCAGCCGATGAATGTTTTAGTGCATATGTGCTGTGGTCCTTGTGCTTCTTACCCAGTGCCACTTTTACTTGAACAAGGGCATCAGGTGCGAGGCCTTTATTACAATCCGAATATTCATCCGTACCAGGAATATCAGCGTCGGCAGGAGGGAGTTAAGCAACTGGCACAATGCCTGGGAGTAGAGGTTATTTACTTACCAGAATACGATATTGAAAAATACTTTCGAGAAACAGCCTTTCGGGAAGGTCAACGTTGTCGTCTTTGTTATTATCTGCGTTTGAAAAGGACGGCTCAAGTGGCGAAAAAAGGAAATTTTGCCGCCTTTACGACGACTTTACTGGTTAGTCCTTTCCAGAAACATGAAGTTATTCGAGAAGTGGCTGAACGGATCAGTGAGGAGGTTGGGGTCCCTTTCTATTATCAAGATTTTCGACCTGGTTACCGCGAATCAGTGATCCGTTCCAAAGAAATGGGTTTGTATCGGCAACAATACTGCGGGTGCGTTTTTAGTGAGCGGGAACGATTTATGTCCCGGTCGGAATTGAAAAGGTCCCAACAGTCTTTGGAGGAAAGGGGAAAGACAGATGGGAGATCCTAATCAGCTTGCTCGGCTGCTCATTTTCTTAGGATTAGGAGTTGCTGGGCTCGGGTTACTAATCCTTATCGTTGGAAAAGTTTTTCCTTTAGGTCGTCTCCCCGGCGATATCTATTACTCTCGAGGTAACTTTTCGGTCTATTTTCCCTTAGCGACCATGCTTATCTTGAGTTTGCTTCTTACAATCGCAGTCAATTTATTTTTCCGTCGTTAACCAGCCAATCACCCTTATTCGTATGGGGATTGGCCTTTTTTATTTTTTGTGTTTATTACTCATAATACGACCGCATCATCCGAATTTCTGCTGAATAACTCAATTACCATTAATTTTTTAGGACTAATGTCCCGGGGTTATTTTACCTATCTAAGCAGGAATTCTGGCAGATGGCGTAGAATAATCTAACAAATTATATAAAATGTTGGTTTGTTTCTCAGTATCTTGTTAAATGTTACTTATTAATTGTTTATTTCGTCTATTAAATAAGATTTTAGACTGACTAGTACATATTGATAAAGGCAAACTTGGTGAAAACCGAGGACGCAAAACCACGGGCCTAAAGCATAATGCTACGGCGGCCGGGTTGCCGAAGAAATAATTCTAAAGCTTTTTAGATGAGTTCTCTTCGGAGGACTCTTTTAATATCTTTAGTGGTTTAGAGATTAGAATATATTTATTCACTCAGCTTGCTGAAAAGTGGGGGTGGTCAATAGGGTACGAATAAAGCAGTGTCAAATTATCAAACGCATCTATTCTCGAAATAGTATTTTAGTCAAATTATAATTTTGGAGGAGGCAGTTTTTTATGAGTCAATTGATTGATTCCTTTCGTACTCTAGCTGAGTTTTTGGTCAATACATATGAAGGGGAATGTATTTACTTTACTACGGACCTGGAAAAGTATAATTTTGTCATGAGTAAAGGCCTTGACATACCTGGGATTCAGGTCGGCGAACGCTTGATAGAGGGTGGTAATCTGCAAAAATGCATTCGGGAGAACCGGTCGCTTGAGGGGACTATTGAACGGGTTGTTTATGGACAACGGCTCAAATTCTATATACGGCCGATTGTCGAAGAGGGCGAGGTTAAGGGCTGTTACGGGGTCTATATCCATAAACTGCACCGGGTGGCCCGCGCTTTTCCTGACTTTGCCGGACCCTTGGCTGAAGCCTTCCCGGAAGGGGCATTTCTAATGGTGACTGACATGGAGAAGGTCGCCTACCGTCAGGGGTCTAACAAGTTTGATATTCCAGTCATGCAATCGGGGACTATCCTAAAAGATGATGGCATTGCCAAGGAGGCCATGCGCCTAAACCAGGGCTTAACCAAAGAGCTTGACGCCAGCCTTTATGGTGTTGCGACGCGCGGCACCAGCATTCCCCTGTATGACCCGGATGACAAGCAGCTGGTTGGGACATTTGGCATTTATATGCCGATGACCCTGGCTCACAATCTGCAAGAACTGGCTATGAAGATGAATACCGGGGTACAAGAGATTGCCTCAGTCATGGAAGAGGTAGCGGCGGCGGCCAGTGATATTTCTATGAACCAGGGTCAGTTGGCGGAGCGAGTCAAAGAGGTTGCGAGTATTTCCGGCGAGATTAATGAAGTTTTGGATTTCATTAAGTCAGTCGCTGACCAGACTAAAATGCTCGGCTTAAATGCGGCGATTGAGGCAGCCCGGGCCGGTGAGCACGGACGGGGATTTGGTGTGGTCGCTGAGGAAATCCGTAAACTGAGCGACCAGTCGAAAGAGACTGCGGACCGGATCCGTAAACTAATGAAAGAGATTAATGACCGGATTCAGGATGTTTCTGAGGCCTCCAATAGCAGTTTGAAACAAAGCCAGGAGCAGGCGGCCGCGACCGAAGAAGTCACCGCTTCGGTTATGGAGATTGGACAATTGGCGGAGAAACTAACAGAAACAGCCAGGTCTTTGTAAGATAAGGAGGTTGGATCATGGATAGTATCCAAATGGTCGCTTTTCGTCTGGAGGATAACTATTTTGGGATTGATATTATGAAAGCCAAAGAAATAATGGGCCTAGCCCCGATCACCCAATTGCCTCTTTTGGCTTCTTATATGCGGGGGGTAATTGATGTACGGGGCAAGGTCGTCCCAGTGGTCGATACCCGGATGAAACTAGGCTTGGGCAGCGGAGAAATTACTGATGAATCTCGCCTGTTACTGGTGGAGAATAAGGGAAAAATTGTCGCCTTACTAGTGGACGAAGTATCCGAAGTGATTACGCTGACCAGTGAGCAAATCGAACCAATTGCCGGCATTGAGACCGGGTTTGGTTCGGTTGACGGAATCGAGGGGATCGCTCGCTTAGATAACCAACTTTTAATTTATTTAGATACAGATAAGTTGCTCTAAATATCTACAGATAGCAAGATTACCCAAGAACCAGCAGGGATTTCTAATTCAGTGTCGAATTCCCTGTATTGGTTCTTTTTTATTTGTCGAACATTTATTTGTCGAAACAGGGGGTGAAGTGATGCGGCGGTCTGGTTGCCGGCGTGATCGTTATAGACAAATATTTACTCAGTGCTTGGATAATAAGCAAGATTCAAAGCGGTCTCAAACCAGGGTTGCTGTTTTAATGCTGCTGTTTTTAGGCCTATCTTTAATCCCGGTCAATCCATTAACCAAAGCAGCAACTTTGCCGGAAAAAATCAAGATAGGCGTGGTTACCGATAGTTCCAGTCTTGACTTTGGCGTTAAACAGGGGACTTATTCTCTAGTTGATTCGGGAACGGGTCGGACCATTGTCGATTCAATTACCAAGGGAGACACCTTTCGGGCCCAATTGGAATTAAATACGGCGCACATTGGGGTCTATCGCTACCTTGGTAGCCCTGGCGGAGAAAAGAGTTCTGTGGTTCGCGCGCCTGAACCGGAAGCCTCAGCAAATACTAATAAAGATAAGTCAGTGACTGCGGCCCGGAATGGGGTTAACGGACCGGCAGAGCAAGACACGACTACTGGCGAGGATAGTAATCAAAATACTATAAGCGACAGCAGCGACCAAAACGACGAAAACAAGAAAAATCAACAGAAGCAGCCAATTATTGTCGGGGACTGGGAATATATTGGTGCTTTCAAAGGACCGATCTGTCTGAAGCCAAAAGGGAATTCCAGTAGTTCTGGCAGCACCCCCTCGCATTTGTTTCGGTGCGATTCAAGACGCTATCGCGGGCAACTAGAAATAAGGGTAAATGCAGGACGAAACGGTTTAACTGGGATTAATGAACTGCCCTTAGAAGAATATTTATACGGAGTGGTCGGTCGAGAAGTCAGTAGCGGGTGGCCTTTAGAAGCCCTGAAGGCTCAGGCGATTATTGCGCGGACCTACGCGGTGCGGGGGTTAAACCGACATATTTCTGAGGGGTATAACCTGTGCAGCACGACCAATTGCCAAGCTTACGGTGGTTATGATTATGAGGCTGAGTCCATAATTCGGTCGGTCAAGGAAACGAGTGGGCAAGTTCTTCTAGACAACCAAGGACAATTGGCAGTCACTCTGTATCACTCCAACAGTGGCGGATACACCGAGAATAACGTGAATGTGTTCGGAGCCGATCTCCCTTATCTTCAAGGGAGGCCTGATCCTTATAGCCTAGGCTACGGGTTGGCAGATTGGAGTTATTCTACGGTAGTCAACGGAAAGAATAGTCGGGGGGAAGACGGATTAAGAGATTTATTGCTTAGAAATAATCCGAGTTTTGGTCTTGTGGATTCAATCGAGTTAGTAAAGTATCCTTCGGGTCGGGTTGACTCGGTGATTATCAAAGATGACCGCGGTAATACTATAACCATGACGGGTGGGAGTTTTGGCAGCCTTTTCAATCCTAATTATGCTACGGTCAGTCGGGAACGGGTGATGGGACGGTTGTTTGATCTTAACACTGATGCTGCTATCGCGATGCTCAATGGCCATGGTGAACGAACAACCCAACAAGGTGGGGTCCGGCAGTTAGCTGTTGTGTCAGCCAGTGGGGTAAGCCAAGGTCTGGCCGGGGTTGAAACCAACTATTTCGTGGCCGGAGCAGATGGTAAATACCTGCGGCCAAAAGCCCCGGGAACCTTAGAATTTCAAGGGCACGGCTGGGGGCATGGTGTTGGTTTATCCCAGTGGGGAGCCTACGGGATGGCCCAGCAGGGATTTAAGTATCAAGAGATCCTGGACTTTTACTACCCGGGTACCCAGTTAAGTCGATAGCTTCCCTGCCGTTAAGCAGCACTTCCCAAAATCATGATCGCGCCGTGTATTGACGGAGGTCAGCGATTGACGTTTAATTTTACTAACCGCCCATGCCTGAAGGGCACAACCACTGATGAAAATAGCTATAATAGATGAACACAGGAGAAATAATGGATGCTGGTTTCTGAATTTGATTATAACCTGCCCGAAGAACTAATTGCCCAGGAGCCTGGTGAGCAACGTGACCAATCTCGGTTGCTGGTGGTTCACCGGGCTTCCTCTTTCTTGGAACACCGGCTTTTTTGCCATTTAGTCGATTACGTTCAGCCCGGCGACGTTTTAGTGTTAAATGAAACCCGAGTAATTCCAGCCCGTTTAATGGGGTATCGTTATGATACTGGTTCCCCAGTTGAAGTGTTCTTACTTCACCCCTCGAAGCAACCTTTAGTCTGGGAAGCACTGGTCAAACCAGGACGCAAGGCCAAAACTGGATCTCGGCTAGTATTTGGCTCGAATCAACTACAATTAAAAGGAACCGTTCTCAGGGTGACCGAGAACGGAAGTCGGGTTATTGAATTTGAACTTCCTGGGAGTTCTGAAGTTGATCTACCGCGGGAGTTTGAAGACATCCTGGAGATACTAGGACAAACCCCGCTTCCGCCTTATATTAACCGAGCTCCGCGAAAAGAAGACCGAGAACGATACCAAACGGTTTATGCTCGGGAAAAAGGTTCCGTAGCCGCCCCAACCGCCGGTCTGCATTTTACGCCGGCACTACTGAGGCAGCTGGGCGAAAAGGGAGTAAGCCTTGTGCCGCTGGTGTTGCATGTTGGTCTGGGGACGTTTCGCCCAGTCAAAGTTGAGCGGGTGGAACAGCACCAGATGCATTCCGAGTACTATCGGATCTCAAGTCAAGCCGCGGAAACGATTAATCGAAGCCGCGCCGAGGGAGGAAGGGCTATTGCGGTAGGAACAACCGCGGCTCGGGTTCTTGAAACAGTGGCGGATGAACAAGGAAAAATTTGGCCAGGCGAGGGGTGGACTGATATCTTCATTTATCCGGGGTATCGCTTTAAGGCGGTGGACGGTTTAATCACTAATTTTCATCTGCCCCGTTCCACCTTGCTAATGCTAGTGTCCGCTCTGGCCGGCCGCGATTTAATTCTGCATGCTTATCAGGAGGCAGTGGCCCAGAAGTATCGCTTTTTTAGCTATGGTGACGCGATGTTCATTATTTAATGCCAATTTTTAAGTGGAAGCTCGCAGAAATATGTTATAATTGTGAAGTATGTTATAAGCTAAGCTGGGAGATGACATGAACTTTCGCTTTGAAGTAGTAAAAGAGTGTCCGCAAACTGGTGCCCGCTTGGGTCGTTTAACTACCCCGCATGGGGTGGCAGATACCCCGGTGTTTATGCCAGTCGGAACCCAAGCCACGGTCAAGACGATGACTCCTGATGAGGTAGCCGGACTAGGAGCCAAGATAATTCTAAGCAACACCTATCATCTGTATTTGCGGCCAGGAGCAGACATTGTTCAAGAAGCCGGAGGACTGCATCGGTTCATGAACTGGCCAGGAGTAGTCCTAACCGATAGTGGGGGATTTCAGGTCTTTAGCCTAGGCGAACTACGCAAAATTGAAGAGGAAGGGGTAACCTTCCGGTCCCACCTGGATGGCTCCACCCATTTCTTAAGTCCTGAGAAGTCAATTCAGATTCAAATGTCCTTAGGGGCTGACATAATTATGGCTTTTGACGAATGCACGCCGTATCCTTGTTCCTACGAGTATGCCAAAGCCTCCTTGGAGCGGACCACGCGTTGGGCTCGCCGCTGTCAAGCAGCGCATACCCGGTCGGATCAAGCTTTATTCGGAATTGTGCAGGGTGGTGTTTTCCCAGAGTTGAGAGTTCAGAGTGCCCGCGAACTGATTGAATTGGACTTTCCCGGCTACGGGATTGGCGGTCTCAGTGTCGGCGAACCCAAGCCGTTGATGTATGAAATGCTGGAGTGTACGGTTCCTCTGTTACCCCAACACCGGCCGCGTTACTTGATGGGGGTCGGTTCTCCTGACTGTCTGGTGGAGGGAGTGAGTCGAGGGATTGATTTGTTTGATTGCGTCCTGCCGACGCGAATTGCCCGGAATGGTACCGCCATGACCTCAAGAGGCAAACTGGTTATTCGGAATGCTATTTACGCTCGGGATTTTCAGCCGATTGATCCTGAGTGCAGTTGCTATACCTGTCAAAACTATACCCGGGCCTATATCCGGCATTTACTCAAGGCCAACGAGGTATTGGCTTTAAGGTTAATGACCACCCATAATCTTTTTTATTTGCTCAATCTAATGCAGCAGATGCGGGATGCGTTAAATGAGAATCGGTTCCCAGCTTTTCGCAAGGATTTTTGGGAGCAGTATTCAATGGACACAAAGGACACAAAAACTAAAAAGGAGGCTTAATTTAAGTGGATAATACGTTTCTTTTGTATTTAGTCGGTTTTTTGGCACTGATGTGGTTTTTGATGATTGCTCCCCAGCGAAAAAAAGAGAAAGAACGGCGCCGCATGTTGGACAACTTGGCGGTAAACGACCGGGTGGTGACTATTGGCGGAATATATGGCTACATAGATGAGATTCGAGAGGAAACCGTGGTTTTGGAAATTGCTGATGGGGTTGCGATTGAGGTGTTAAAAAACGCGATTGCCTTTGTTAAAAATGAAGAAGATACTGAGGAAGAAGCAGAACCAGAGGACGAGACGGAAGCTAAGTAGACCAGATCCGGACAATTATAAGGGTTTGATGCTGATTAGAGCACGTTTCAGGGAGGAAGTTTGAGGGAATGGAGAAGAAGTTGACCTTAGAAGACCTTAAACAGGATCGAATGGTTGATACTTTCATTCGGTTAGGGAACCAGTACTTGGGAGAGATGGGTTATACCGAACATGGGTATCGCCACCTGGGAGTAGTAACTAGTCGGATACAGCGGATTATGCAATCGCTGGAGTTTTCGGAACGAGAGGTGGAACTAGCTGCTATCGCTGCTTATATGCATGACATCGGTAATGTGGTCAATCGAGTGGGCCATAGTCAGTCCGGGGCCTTGTTAGCTTATCATATCCTAACTAGGCACGGGATGCCGCTAGAAGAGATTTCCGTCATCTTAGCGGCAATCGGCAACCACGATGAGGGGAGTGGTGGTGTTCCAGTTAACGCGATTGCCGCGGCGTTGATTTTGGCGGATAAGTCGGATGTCCACCGCAGTCGGGTCAGAAATCAAGATATCGCTACTTTCGATATTCACGACCGGGTTAACTATGCCGTGGAGGATTCGGATTTGCGGGTTGATGGACAGGAAAAGACAATCACGATGGAACTAAAAATTGACATTAGTATTTGCCCGGTCATGGAGTATTTTGAAATCTTTCTCACCCGGATGGTCCTCTGCCGTCGAGCGGCTAGTTTTCTGAAAACTCAATTTCGTCTGCTGATTAATGATGCCCGGTTACTGTAGAGTGATCTTGTTCAGCTTTGCTGAACATCAAGATCTTCAGCTGGAGACTCTACTCCACCCGGAGTTTTAACAAGGTGACCTCCGCTTATAGAAGTGGAAATGGGAGTCGTTGATTCAGATAAGATCTGACACCGGTTGTTTTTCGTTGACACTTTTCAACAGTGAGGTTTATAATCAACCTGTCTGTTTATCAATTGGGGAGATAGTTTCTAACCTTAATATTAAGACGTAGTTAAGAAGGAGTTAAAGGGGGAAAGGGGATGCACAGGGGCAGTAGTGTCCATATTTTTCTAGTCATAGCAACTATCCTGGTTGTTATTGCCGCTGCAGTAGCGGGGGTCAACCCCATCAGACAAAACATTAATCTAGGTCTCGACTTACAGGGCGGGATTCATGTTGTGCTGGAGGCTGTGGACACGCCTGAGGCACCAGTTACGCCAGAAGCAGTCAAAGGAGCTGCCGGCGTAATTCGGACTCGGGTCGACCAGTTAGGGCTGAAAGAACCGATTATTCAGCCGGAAGGTAATAATCGAATAATCGTTGAGTTAGCCGGGGTACAGGACCCGGAGGAAGCGGTTGAGCTGATCGGCAAGACCGCGATGCTGGAGTTTAAAAACCCAGAGGGCGAGACGGTTCTGCTGGGAAATGAACTCAAGGACGCCCGGGCCGGGCTTAACCCGAACGGAACCCCTGAGGTGCATTTAACCTTTAATCCTCAAGGGGCCGAAACCTTTAAACAGATCACAACAGACAATGTTGGCCGGCAGATTGCCATTTATCTAGACGGGAATCTATTAACCAATCCAGTGGTCAAAGAACCGATTCCTAACGGGGAAGCGGTCATCAGCGGCGGTTATCAAAGCTTGGAAGAAGCGGAAAACGACGCAATCTTACTTCGTTCCGGGGCCTTGCCGGTAAAGCTGGAGATGATGGAAAAACGGACCGTTGGTCCGGTTCTAGGTGAAGAATCCCTGCAAAAGAGTTTCAAAGCCGGCTTAATCGGGATTGCGGCGATTTTAGTCTTTATGATTGGCTTCTATCGATTGTCCGGTTTCATTGCTGATTTTTCTCTGGTTCTGTATGCTTTATTAGTCCTGGGAATCTTGGCTATCTTCCAGGCGACACTGACCCTGCCGGGGATTGCCGGGTTCATTTTGTCCATTGGTATGGCGGTTGATGCCAATATCCTTATCTACGAGCGAATCAAGGAAGAGTTGCGGGCTGGTAAAACCCTGATGGCCGGGATTGATGCTGGTTTCACCCGGGCTTTCTGGACGATTTTTGACTCCAATCTGACGACGCTGATCGGAGCTGGCGTACTCTACTACTTTGGCAGCGGTTCGATCAAAGGATTTGCCTTGACTTTGAGCATTGGGATATTGTGCAGTATGTTCACTGCGATCACCTTTACCCGGTTTATGCTCCGATCAACCGCCCGGTCTCAACTGATTACCAATCCCAAACTTTATGGAGCTTAGGAGGGGAGTTAGATGAAGCAGACAGGACGCAACAAGGGGAAAGGTCAAAAAGGCCCGTCAAAATCAGTCGAACAGTTCGCTCCTCACGGCTCTGATCGAATAGAAGCGGGAGTTGAACAGGCAACTACGAAGTCGCGCCGGGTGATAGATTTTGCGGGAAGGCGGAAGATTTGGTATCTTATTTCCTTAATTCTTATTATTCCAGGCCTGATATCCCTGGCTGCTCAAGGGCTAAATCTGGGGATTGATTTTACTGGTGGTTCTATGCTGCATATTCGGGTTTCCAGTGAAACCATCGACACCGGTCAGGTACGCACTGCCGTCGAGAGTTTTGGTTTGGAAAAAGCCCCCGGGATTCAGTCATCCGGGCCCCAGGAATTCCTGATCCGGACTGAGGAACTGTCGCAAGAAAGAATGACGGAACTCGTTGGCAGTTTACAGACACAACTGGGGAACGTAGAAGTCTTGCGGCATGAGAATGTAGGGGCCTTGATCGGGGAGGAACTGGCCCGTAATGCCTTATATGCTCTGGGCATTGCTGCTGTTCTAATGTTACTGTATATTACGCTGCGGTTCGAATTCAGGTTTGGCTTAGCAGCGTTCCTGGCTTTATTACATGATGCCTTGATTGTGATCGGTGTTTTCTCTCTGTTTCAAATTGAGGTTGCTGGTGCTTTTGTGGCTGCCATTCTGACTGTTTTGGGTTATTCGATTAATGATACGATCGTCATCTTTGACCGGATCCGGGAAAACCGCAAAAATTACCCGCGTTGGGGGCTAGTTGAGCTGGTTAACCGCAGTGTGACCCAAACCCTGACCCGGTCGATTAACACCTCTTTAACTGTTATCTTCTGCCTGGTCGCCTTGTTGGTGTTTGGGGGTTCGACAATTCAAATTTTTGCCTTTGCCCTCTTAATCGGAGTCGTTGTTGGTGTCTATTCTTCTATCTGTATTGCTAGTCCATTGTGGCTTGATCTTACGGAAATGAATAGGAATAAAGGGAGAAAATTAGCACCGAATGCTCGTTAAGCAGCGAAATTAAATTTCATAAAACCCGATCCTTGCCAAGGAGATTAATGTAAAAATTAGCTAGATTAGGACATCCTATAAATATGGGGTGTCTTTTTTATTTCACTGCTCATGTCCGCTAGGCATAACCACGGATAGAAATAGAGAACATAAGTTTGTTTGCAATTAGCATTTATAACTAATCAACTTGAATCCTTCCTCACGTGTAAAGGAGGTTGAGCGGTCCATGGCAGGTAAAAATCCAAGACAGCCGTCCCGTTGGTGGACTTGTTGGTTAGTCTTAGTGCTAGCGGCTGGAATTTGGTTAGGCGCTAGCGGGGCGGATACAATCCGTTTTTGGCAATATGGCTTGATAGTCATATTAATAATTGGAATTGAAGGGGTTATTGAGCTCAAACTAAAGCCTATAATTGGCCAAATAAATCGCGAAAAAGCGGTGAGTCGGGTTTTAACCAGCATCGGGACTATTTTGGCGGCAACCGTCATCTTTGGTTCGGTCGTGGGGAGTGGGGTCTGGTGGCTGCATCTTGAAGACATCTCTGGTCACAGTTAGCGGTTGACCGCTCCGGATTGAAAGAGGGACTAATCGCCCTGGGCTGGGCACTTGCTTTGAGGTTTGGCGTGCTGTTTGGCGGATTTATTATCCTAATTTAATACTTGGTTATTATCGCTATTATTGAATAGCTCTCTATACAGCTTGGCTCCACCAACAGAATAGGAAGAGCTGATTACACTGGTGTTTTAACGCCGGCTAGCAATTGGCGGTTAAGGGCTAATTATTTTCAGCGGGTGCAGGAAAACGTCGGAAGTTGCCGAATCATTTCCCTATGATTAATGTTGAAACACGTTGGACAACGAAGCGTTTTTCTAGGCTTCCTCAGGTAGCCGGCTTATCACCCGCCTTAATTAGAATTTTGTTGTCTCGGGGAGTAACTCCAGAACGGATGCCTGATTTTATAAATGGCGGGGTTTCGCTTATTCGCCCTTCGGTTGCCTTACCGGCAGTCACTGAGGCTGTCGCGAGGATTCGCGAGGCTTTGGCTAAAGGGATGGCGATTACGATCGTCGGGGATTATGATGTTGATGGCATCACGGCCAGTGTGCTTCTGTATGAAGTTTTGAACGAATTGGGGACAAAGGCTGAGATTATTATTCCTGACCGCCGGCGAGATGGCTACGGCATCTCAGTTGAGATAGTTGAACGAATTGCTAACGGTTCTTCAGGTAAAAGTCGGTTGATTATTACGGTGGATAACGGTTCAAATGCCCGGGAGGCAATTGCCAGAGCATTTGAATTAGGTCTTGAAGTGATCGTGACAGACCACCATGCGGTGACTGATCCTCCTGAGTCAGTGGTTATGGTTAATCCCAATAACCCGTGCCAGCCGTACGTTTTCAAGGGTTTATCCGGGGTAGGGGTGGCCTGGAAAATAGCCCGGGAACTTTTAGATTCGGTCGGTCATCCGCAAAAGGCCTGGCACTATTTAGATTTAGTGGCTTTAGGGACAATCGCCGATGTTAGTCCCTTGATCGATGAGAACCGGGCCCTCGTTAAACTTGGACTCCAGCAGTTAAGCCATCAAGGCCGACCAGGCATTAAAGAGTTAATTAAACTCCAGTTAGCCCCACCGCTTGAATCAACAAGACGCTAGCCCTTTTCAGGATTCTAACGAGAAAATGGGTCTAAATTTAACCGCCTATGACGTTGGGATGTATTTAACACCCTGCCTTAACGCGGCAGGCAGAATTGGCGATGTTCAGGATGCGGTTAACCTGTTGTTGTGTCAGGATCCGCCGGAAGCTTCTCGAATCGCCAATTTACTGGTGGCTTTAAATCAGGAGCGGAAGCTGCTTACAGAACAGGGGGTGAAGGCAGCCATTGAGCTTATGCCTCAGGAAGAAGGAATCCCTAGGATCATCTGTCTTCCCCTGCCGGATTTAGATGAATCGATTTGCGGGTTGGTTGCTGGAAGAATAAAAGATGCCTTTTATCGGCCGACCCTAGTTTTTACTCGGACTCGCGATAAGGGCTGGAAGGGATCCGGTCGATCTGGTGGCTGGATTTGACCTGACTTCCCTATTGAAATCTATTTCCTATCTAAAAGGAGGGGGACATGCACAAGCCTGCGGTTTTCATTTCGCGAGCGAGGATGTAGACGCCTTTCTTCAGGCCGTTAAAACTTTCAGCGAAGATCATCTGCCCCTTCAGCTATTTACCCGGGTGATTCCGGTTGATTTGCCAGTTGAACCAAGTGAGGTTACCCCGGCTTTAGTGAGAGAAATCAAACAACTGGAACCGTTCGGGGCTGGTTGGGAAGAACCCGTGATTGGTCTGCGGGGAATTAGTGTTTCTGGCGGGACCGATGGGTAAGAATGGCGATCACCTCCGTTTGCGCTGTGACCGGAGCGGTTTGGTTTTTAAGGGGTGGGGTAAGCATAAACAGTATCAGTTGCTTGGGTGCCCTCGAATAATGGATATTATTGGCCGAGCAAGGTGCAACCTTTGGAACAATCGGGTGTTCTCTGAAGTGGAAATCCTGGACTTTCGCGCTAATATTGACAAGGCCTAACCATCTAACATATTATGTAGGAAAATTATTGAGATATGAAGTTTAGTCGCAGCTGCTCTTACTCTGAATTTTTTTTCTATGCTCGTATTTTACTTGATCAGCAAATTTGGTTGGGAACGTTACTAAATGATATAAACCGCCGATTACTGATACTAAAACCATTTAATTATTAAGCAGCGAGAAAACCGTCTTCTTGCTTCTAGAATAAAAACGAGAGAGGGGGCGAGTCTGGGTGCCGGTAACCAAACTGCTGGATAAAGTAAAGAGCTACTATAATGGAACGGATATTGAAATGATCCGCGAGGCTTACCTGTATGCTAAGGAAGCCCATGAAGGGCAGTTTCGCAATTCTGGTGAACCCTATATCGTCCATCCTCTTCGAGTGGCTTATACTTTGGCGGAATTAGAACTGGATGTCCCGACAATCACGGCCGGCTTGCTGCATGATGTCCTGGAGGATACCTCAAAAACCATGTCTGAAATTGAGCGAAAGTTTGGGCCAGAGGTAGGCCAACTGGTTGACGGGGTTACTAAGTTAAGTAAAATTGAATACAAATCCAAGGAAGAACAACAGGCGGAAAATTTGCGAAAAATGTTTCTGGCGATGGCCCGTGATATTCGGGTTATTTTGATCAAATTGGCTGACCGTTTACACAACATGCAGACCTTAAGGCATCATTCTGTAGAAAAGCAGAAATCTATCGCCAAGGAAACGTTAGAAATATATGCCCCGTTGGCGCACCGTTTGGGTATTTTTCGTTTGAAATGGGAATTAGAGGATCTCTCCTTGAGATTTTTGGAACCAGAAAAATATTATGAACTGGTAGAAAGAATTGCCGCCCGTCGGCAAGAGCGAGAAGAACAAATTAACCAGGTGATCGAGCGGTTAAAGACGCAGCTGACAGCTATTGGCATTAACGCTGATTTATCTGGCCGACCCAAGAATTTTTACAGTATTTATCAAAAAATGGTTACTCAGAATAAGGATTTAAGTGAAATTTTCGACCTGATGGCCATCAGAATTATTGTCGATTCGGTTAAGGACTGTTACGGTACCCTGGGGATAGTCCACACCTTGTGGAAACCTTTTCCGGGCAGGTTTAAAGACTATATTGCGATGCCCAAACCGAATATGTACCAGTCACTGCACACGACAGTTATGGGGCCGCGCGGTGAGCCCTTTGAGATTCAGATTCGAACCTGGGAGATGCACCGGACCGCTGAATATGGGATTGCTGCCCACTGGATCTATAAAGAAGGCGGTAAGCAGGATAAGGATTTTGATAAGAAGGTCGCTTGGCTGCGCCAACTCTTAGAATGGCAATTGGAATTAAGAGATGCCCATGAATTTATGGAGTCGCTCAAGATAGATCTTTTTTCCGATGCTGTTTTTGTTTTTACGCCCAAGGGAGACGTCATTGAACTGCCGGCCGGGGCGATACCGATTGATTTTGCTTATCGAGTCCACAGTGAGATTGGGCATCGGTGTGTCGGTGCTCGGGTTAATGGTCGAATGGTCCCCCTGGATTATCGTTTGAATAACGGGGATATTGTGGAAATTATCACGTCCAAACAAAATAACCCCAGCCGTGATTGGTTGAATATGGTGAAAACTACTCAGTCTAAGACGCGAATCCGGCAATGGTTTAAACGGGAACAACGGAGGAGAATGCGGCCCGGGGTCGGGAGTCTTTAGAACGGGAAATCAAAAAGGTCGGTTCTGAACTAGCCGAATGGGCGAGAGGAGATAAGCTGCAGGAAGTTGCCCGCCGGTTTAATTTTCAATCAGTCGATGAGTTATATGCGGCGATAGGGGTTGGGACCCTTACCTCTCTGCAGGTTCTAGGCCGGATTAAGGACGAATTCCAGAAAGAGCGCAAGTCCATCTCCGGCCAGGTGGAGGAATTACCAGCTTCCCCGGAGATTCGTCCCCGATCCAGACATAAGCGAACCTCTAAAGGGGTACATGTCCGTGGTCTGGATAACATGGCGATTCGGTTTGCCCACTGCTGCAATCCTTTGCCGGGGGACGCCATTGTCGGCTATATAACACGGGGGCGAGGGGTTTCCATCCATCGCGCTGATTGTCCCAACCTTCAAGGTTATTTGAGTAATGAGCCGGAGCGAATAATTGAGGTCTCTTGGAACGCTCAGGAACAACCAGGTTATCAAGTGGAAATAGAGGTAAAGGCCATTGATCGTCCGAGGCTCACCACGGATGTCATGAATACTATCGCCGATTCCCGAATTCCCATTAATTCAGTTTATGCTCGGGCCAATAAGCAGAAAATGGCCACAATTAACCTAACTTTAGAGATTCCCAATGTAGACCATTTACAATCAATTCTCCAAAAGATTAAACGGGTTAATAATGTAATGGAGGTCAGGCGCGTCTTGCCGACCTAGACCTATTAGATTAAAAATAATATCGAGGTGGCGATAGATTGCGGGCAGTAGTGCAGCGGGTGCGTGAGGCTCGGGTAACGGTTGATGATGAGTTAATCGCGAGCATTGGTGAGGGACTGGTTGTCCTGTTGGGGGTGAAACATGGGGACAATTCTAGCGATGTACAATACTTGGTCGATAAAATAGCCAATTTAAGGGTATTCGAAGATGATAACGGCAAAATGAATCTGTCAGCCCTCGAATTAGCGAAAGAGGTACTAGTGGTTTCTCAGTTTACCCTTTATGGCGACTGTCGTAAAGGACGCCGACCAAGCTTTACAGAGGCTGCCGATCCCACAGAAGCTAATGCTTTATACCGGCAATTGGTAGAAAGCTTAACGAAGTTGGGGCTTAAGGTTCAGACCGGTCAGTTTCAAGCTCAGATGCTGGTTGAGATATTTAATGATGGGCCGGTCACTTTACTATTGGATAGCTCGCGAATGATCTAATTTAATAATCCGATACAATAAGGCTAAGAAAATAAGGTTAAGCAGCGGAGGTAAGAATAATGATTCTGTTGGGTATGGAAGTAGGGCAATTAGGGACAAATTGCTATATTGTTGGTTGTGAGGAAAGTCGTGAAGCAGCGGTTATTGATCCTGGGGGGGATGCCTTGAAAATATTAAAGTTTCTAGAGCGTAATAATTTAAAATTAACCCATATTATCAATACCCATGGTCATATCGATCATATTGGGGGTAACCGAACCCTAAAAGAGCAAACGCAAGCTGAGTTAATTATTCATGAAGAGGATGCTTCGATGCTTACTAGTGCCGGCCGTAATCTGTCTCTCTTTTCCGGCATGGTCATGAGCGGGCCAGCCGCTGATCGGACGGTTAAAGAAGGCGATAAGATCAAAGTTGGCAATACCGTGGTGTTAGAGGTTATTCATACCCCCGGCCATACTCCCGGCGGTATATCTCTAAAATTAGAAGTAGATGGCAAGAACATCTTATTTGTCGGTGATACCCTTTTTAACGGCAGTATCGGCCGCACTGATTTCCCAGGCGGATCATACCGGCAATTAATTGAATCAATCCAACAAAAGATAATGGTGTTTCCTGATGAGACCGAGGTTTACCCGGGGCATGGCCCAGGCACTAAAGTTGGCTTTGAGCGTAAGAGCAATCCGTTCTTGGTATAATAAAGCATATATTATATATTATTATATATTAAATAATCATTAAATCAGAAAGGGGTTTTCTTAAATGTTAGATATTGAGAATATCGAATTGTTTTTAGCTTCTTTGTCAGAAGAAGACCTCAAAGAGGAAGACGAAATCACTCCTAATAAAGCTGACAAAGAAGTTGAGGAAAAGGAATAGGAATGGGGCGCGTTTATTAGAGTCAAAGAAGAGTGGGAGATAATTGTGTTTGGTTTGAGAAACGAGGTTTAATTTTGAAACTACGGGTTAAGGCACCAAAAGAATACTATCTTAAAGTGGTGGCGGACCTAGTCCGTCTTTTCTTTCCTCGGGTAGAAATTATCGGCTTAGTTGACCAACGTCTGGACGATTTATTTACTCCAGCGGCGGGGGAAGAAGAAATCCAGCAAGGGTGAAGGTCTGCTCTGTTTTGCAGAAGTAATCAAAACAGACAGAGTAAAGAAGAGAAACAGATGAGGAGCGGGAGAACGCGGTATTGGATCCAGCCAGTCGGACATTGGTCGTTTCGCTGCAGATGCCGGGTAAAAGGGCAGTGGCCCGGGTGCCGATTCCGAAACTAATTCCCGGGGATGAGTCGGTTAATGTCCGCCGTCGTCTAATCCGGCGCGCTACTTTACAGGTGTTGGAAGAAATCACCGGCCAGTCGGCCGGACCCTGGGGAATCCTAACAGGCATCCGACCCACTAAGATTGTGCATCGTCGCCTGGATCAGGGCTGGGAAGCAGAGCAAGTGGCGGATGAATTATGCCGGGACTACCGGCTTGAACCAACCAAGGCCAAATTGCTGGTGCAAGTAGCCCAACGGCAGCGGCCATTTCTTCTATCCCGGGCGGCAGCTAGCCGGTTGGTTAGCGTATACATTGGCATTCCTTTTTGTCCTACCCGCTGCTTGTACTGCTCCTTTCCTGGTTATCCTTTGCCCCGAAACGGCCAGATAGTGGGGGCTTTTTTGCAGGCCCTGCTCCAAGAGATTCAGTGCGTGGGAGCCGAGCTCCAGCATCAGGGAATAGGGGTTCAGTCGATTTATGTGGGTGGAGGCACCCCGACCTCGCTGACCGCTGATCAGTTGCGGCAGCTTTTATTTGCGTTGCGAGAGAACCTGCCTTTCTCCAGAATCAAGCAGCAGCAAACAACCAAAACAAACCTAGGCGATATTTGCCGGAAAAATGAGGTCACACCGACCGGAGAACCTCCTCTTGCCAAGATTGGTGAGTTCACCGTCGAGGCCGGGCGGCCAGATACTTTAGATCAGGCGCGGTTAGCCGCTATGCAAGAAGCCGGGGTCAATCGGCTTAGTATTAATCCCCAAACCATGCAGGATAAGACTCTGCGTTTAATTGGCCGGCCACATTCGGCAGCAGATACCGAGCACGCCTTCGAGTTAGCGCGTCGGTTTGGTTTTTCCTTTATCAATATGGATGTTATACTAGGCCTGCCGGGAGAAACGAGCGGCGATGTGGCGGTTACCCTGGAGAAGATTGGCCAATTAGGGCCAGAAAATCTTTCCGTGCATACGCTGGCCATCAAGCGTGCCTCCCGCTTGAATGAGCAGCGCGAACAGTGGGTCCTGCCCGGGGTGGAGGAGGTTGAAGCCATGGTTCAAATCAGCCAGGCAGCAGCGGTGAGTCAGGGAATGGAGCCTTATTATCTTTACCGCCAAAAGCATATTTTGGGTAATCTAGAGAACGTCGGCTATTGCCGACCGGGTTGGGAGAGCGTTTATAATATTCAGGTGATGGAAGAGCGGCAGACAATCATTGGTTTGGGGGGTGGTGCCGGCTCAAAGTGGCTTAATCCGGCGGATTGGACCCTAACCAATACCTATAACTCAAAAGATCCCCTGGACTATATCCAGCGGATTGATGAGATCATTCGCAAGAAAATTGACAGAATTCAAGGTCTGAGTTAGAATACATGGTAGTTATTGACTTAGTTAACCGCCCATGCCTCAAGGACCTAACCACCTATGAAAATAGGTTTTTATAAATAAGTGACCTAGGCTACATCCTTTGAACAGCCAGGAACAGGAGCAGTAAGCCGGAGTCAGAAGCTTTTACAGGGAGAGAATGCCGTGACTGCAAGCATTCTCAGAGCTTTCCGCTGAAGAACACCTGGGAGCTGGTCCTTTGAAAATAACCGTCCAGGTTAATGAGTAGTAGGATCCGGATAGCTACCGTTATCAGCTTAATAAGGGGGATAACTGTCTGGTTATCCAATCAGGGTGGCACCGCGAGAGAAGCCTTTCGTCCCTGCACGAACTAATCCTTTGTGCGAGGAAGAGGGGTTTATTTTTTTGGAGGTGATTTGATGCTGGTTAATCGACCCCGCGGAACAAATGATATTCTGCCCGGCCAAGCGGAAAAATGGCGGTATTTGGAGGAGCAAATCCGACAAATATGTTTTGAATACGGATTTGGCGAGATTCGGACCCCCATCTTTGAGCAGACCGAGCTGTTTCAACGGGGAGTAGGGGAAACCACTGATGTAGTGGAAAAAGAAATGTATACCTTTCTGGATAAAGGAGAAACCAGCTTAACCCTACGGCCGGAAGGGACCGCGTCAACCGTGCGGGCTTTCGTGGAAAATGGCCTGTATGGACAGCCATTGCCAGTTAAGCTGTACTACCTGGGGCCCATGTTTCGCTATGACCGGCCTCAGGCGGGACGTTTTCGGCAGTTTCACCAGTTTGGGGTAGAGGTTTTAGGTTCTCAGGATCCGTTGCTGGATGCCGAAGTAATGATCATGGCCATGGACCTTTACCAGCGACTGGGTTTAAGCAACCTGGAACTGCATCTAAACAGTGTCGGCTGTCCCGTCTGTCGTCAAAAGCATCGCTCAGCCCTGCGAGAATTTCTGGTTCCTCGGGAGAATGCGTTGTGTGACAACTGCCGTCGCCGTTTGGAACGCAACCCGATGCGAGTGCTTGATTGCAAGGGCGAAAAGTGTCAGGAAGCCAGTGCTGGTGCCCCCGCCACCCTGCATCACCTTTGCCCGGATTGTGCCGGACACTTTCAGATAGTCAGAGAGGCCTTGGACGAGTTGGCGATTCCTTATGTCGTAAATGAACGACTGGTGCGGGGTTTGGATTATTATACTCAGACGGCCTTTGAGATAATTGCCCCCGGGATTGGCGCGCAAAATTCAATTGGCGGCGGTGGTCGCTATGATGGGTTGGTTGAGGAAATTGGCGGTCCGCCAACTCCAGGGGTTGGTTTCGCTCTGGGGTTGGAGAGAATTCTCCTGGCTTTGGAGCTTCAGGGAGTAGAATTACCAACGGGAAGTCAATTAAACATTTTTATCAGTACTCTAGGGGCTGAGGCCCGAAAAACAGCTTTTGATCTGATGACTCGGCTGCGCCGGCTGGGCTTGGCCGTGAATATGGATTACCTGGGACGAAGCTTAAAGGCCCAGATGAAGCAGGCTGGCAAAAGCGGGGCCCAGTTTGTCGTTATTGTTGGGGGAGAAGAGCTGGAACGACAGGCTGTTACGGTGCGGGATATGGCTGCCGGTCAGCAGACAGAGGTTGCTCTAGTTGATATCGGAGAGTTCATGGCGGAAAGGCTCGAAGGCCATGTCCGGCTTTTCTCTAGACGCCGGGCCTTAAGAATTAAATAATACCGACGAGGTTCGTTCTCAGTCTAATCGGCTGATCGGGTGAAAACACAAGCGTTAGTATTTTGGAGCAGCAGACTGCCCGGGACCGTAAACCTGTCCCCGTGTCCCACGTTGCCTAAGCAGATCAAATTTTAAAACAGGAGCTAAGGAGTGTAATGGAGATGGCAGAAGCATTGTTAGGTTTAAAACGGACGCACTGTTGCGGTGATCTTTCCGTAAGTGAAGCTGGCCAGCTTGTTTGTCTCATGGGTTGGGTCCAGACCAGACGCGACCACGGCGGGTTGATTTTTGTTGATTTACGAGATCGTTCGGGACAGGTGCAGGTTGTTTTTAGTCCGGAAGTTGATCAAATTGCTTTTAATAAGGCAGAAACAGTCCGCAGTGAGTTTGTGGTCGCCATCGTGGGTGAGGTTAGACTGCGACCAGAAGGCACGGTTAATCCTAACCTGGCTACCGGAGAAATTGAGGTTTATGCTCGAGAACTACGCATATTAAATCGCGCTAAAACACCCCCGTTCTATATTGAAGAGGATGTGGCGGTCGACGAGATGTTGCGTTTGCGTTACCGGTATCTTGATCTGCGCCGGCCAGAAATGCAGCGGTCCCTGATCTTGCGGCACCGAGTCGCTAAAGCAATGCGCGATTTCCTTGATGCCCGAGGTTTTCTGGAGATTGAGACCCCGATGTTAACTAAAAGCACCCCGGAAGGAGCGCGCGATTACCTGGTGCCGAGCCGGGTTAATCCGGGTAATTTTTACGCCTTGCCGCAGTCACCGCAGATTTTTAAGCAGTTATTGATGGTTTCGGGCTTTGAGCGGTACTTCCAGATTGTCCGTTGCTTCCGGGACGAAGACCTGCGGGCTGACCGGCAACCCGAGTTTACCCAGTTGGACCTGGAAATGTCCTTTATGGAACGAGATGAAATCCTGGATTTAATGGAGGAACTGGTGGCCTTTATCTTTAAAGACAGCCTGGGAGTAGACATTAAAACTCCTTTTCCGCGACTAACCTACCAGGAGGCCATGGAGCGTTACGGTTCAGATAAACCGGACTTGCGTTTTGGTCTGGAACTAAAAGACGTCGGCGATATTGTCCATGATTGTCAATTCAAGGTGTTTGCTGGAGCTCTGGCGGCCGGAGGCCAGGTCAAAGGCTTATGTATTCCCGGTTGCGGCAACTATTCGCGGAAAGAGTTGGATGATTTAACGGCTCTAGCCGGTGTTTACGGGGCTAAAGGCTTGGCCTGGATGCTGTGCCAGGCCAATAACACTATTAAGTCCCCCATTGCTAAGTTTTTTACCGAAGAGCAATTGAATCAGCTTCAGGCCAGAATGGGCGCGCAACCGGGCGATCTATTATTATTTGTGGCTGATCAACCAGCGGTAGTAGCCGGAGCCTTGGGGCACCTGCGCCTGGAATTTGGTCGTCGGCTGAACCTCATCGATCCGAGGGAGTATAATTTTGCCTGGGTCATCGATTTCCCCTTACTAGAGTGGGATGTTGAAGAGAAACGCTGGGTAGCTATGCACCATCCCTTTACCTCGCCCCGGGATGAGGATGAACAATATCTGGAGACCGACCCCGGTCGGGTTTGCGCCAAAGCCTACGACCTTACCTTGAACGGAATTGAGGTCGGCGGAGGCAGTATCCGGATCCACCGTCGGGAGATTCAGGAACAAATGTTTAAATTGTTAGGGTTTACCCAGGAAGAGTCGATGGATAAATTTGGTTTTATGCTGGAAGCCTTCGAATATGGTACACCTCCCCACGGTGGAATTGCCTTTGGCCTTGATCGTTTAATCATGCTCATGGCCCAGCGCGAATCCATTCGGGATGTTATCGCTTTTCCAAAAACTGCCAGTGCAGTATGCCAAATGACCGGAGCTCCCGCAGCAGTTGTGCCGCAGCAGCTGCGAGAACTACATATTCGGTTAGACGGTTCCGCAAAGGCCCAACGTGGTGGGAAAAGCTAAATCTTACGCACGCAATCATCAACTTGAAAACCGATAACGGGTATGGTAGAATAAGACTCGACAAAAGAAACTTGATCAAAAAACCCTACTGTGTTCGTGATCCTGCCGAGAGTGTTTTGAGCCAACACCAAAACATTAGGAGCCTGACTCTGTAAACCGCTGGTAAGCCTTCTGCGAGAGGACACTTAAAGTTTACAGGAGGGCACCAACCTGCGAGAGCAGGTTCAAAACATCGGCCCCACGGCATCGGTGGGGTTTTGGCGTTCGGAACGACTGCTGGCCGCCGACCGCTATTATTCATTGGTAGTTGTGTCCTTGAGGCATGGGCGGTTGGTACGATATAATTTAACAGATTATCAACCAAGAGCTGGGTTTAATTGCCTGGCTCTTAATGTTTTATGGCTCTTAATGTTTGATCTGTTTAAAAGCGTAAAATTTAGGAACCAAATTGACAAATTTCACGTTATACTATATAGCCAGAAGTATTTTAATTTAAAGAACTGAAGGAGGTTATAGGGCATGAAACGAATGATGGTTTATTTGTTGCTTAGCTGTTTCGTGATTACAACCTTAACGCCGGGAAGTGCCTTAGCGGAAAACCCGGTTTTAACAGACATCAAGGGCCACTGGGCCGCCAAACAAATTGAGCGTCTGGTGGACAGCGGTTACGTCAAGGGCTACTCAGATAATACCTTTAAACCTAATCAGTCGGTAACCAGAGCGGAGTTCTTTTGTTTACTCGTCCAGGCTCAAGGATCCATCCCTTCAGCCGCATCAACGAACAGTTTTTCAGACACCGTTAAGCATTGGGCTAGTGCCTATATTGAACAAGCAGTAAGAAGCGGTATCTTGCTGCCTGCCGAGTATCCCAACGGCTTAAAACCGGATAGACCGATCCTGCGCAGCGAAGTGGCGGCCGCTATTATTCGGGCTTTAGGCATGGGCCCATCTGCCGGAAGCGTTTCTTTTCCCGACAAAGATAAAGTTGAACAAAGTGATTATAAAGGGTTTATAAAGACAGCCTACGATGAAGGGCTAATGACCGGTTTTGAGACGGGCGAGTTTAAACCATTCGATCCCTTTACTCGAGCCCAGGCTTGCGCTTTATTATGTTTGTTTCTAGACAAAAAGGACGGTCAACAGGTGGGGACCCCGCCAACCAATCAGTCCGGGATTACGATAGACCCGGAAAAAGACAACCTAACGGCGGTCCAGGTTTATGACCAGGCTTACCCAATTGGCAGTAACTCCATAGTTTTTAAAACTGATACTAGAGAAATCAAAGCGAGCACTATTTCCCTAGTCAATGAAAGCATCTACCTTAACTATGCCAACCGGTTTGCTTTGAACAGCAACCTCGATAATCTCGAGATAATCATTAACAATAATCGTTTTGGGGTAAGTAAATTATTAGTGGCGAATAAGCATTTAGTGGTTATCCCAACCTACTGGAAGATAAGTACCTTAAATCTTGATGGCCGCAAATATAACCCGGATTTTATCGATTTATATGTTGGGACCGAGAAAAGTGAATACCTGGCGGAAGTTGGAGTCATCGATGCTTATACCCTGAGATTGGGCGACCGGACCTATGATTTAAGACAGGATCAACTAACTGTTGATGTGAATGATAAATTCTACCTTATTAAAAAGGTGATCATAAGGACCGACGCGGATACATACTTTGAATTGGCAGAAACCGAGCCAGTGGTTATAAAACGGCCAGACATAACCAATATTTCAGCCATTATTGCCCGGGGCAGTAGTTTAGATTTAGATAATATAAATAATTTGTTTTTTATTATTAATGGAAGCAAGTATTATTTCAACCAATGCAGTATTGATGGGGTCGGGAACTTTATCGTTGACCAAAAAACCTATTCACCCGACCAAGTATTTATGCTAATCGACGGTGATTGTTATCAGCTTAACCAGGTGGTCAAGCTGCCGAACAGCAAGATTATTATCTATTGTGATGCTGTCTATCAAACATGGGTAAAAATAAATGACAAATACCTGGATGCCAATGGTGTCCTCATCCTGATGGATGATAATGTTTATGATCTAAATGAAGTAATCGTCGTGGACCGGGATTTAGTCCGCATTAAAGGAAGGCAGTACGAATTAGATTCGACTTTTAAATGTCGGATTAATAATCAGACCTTTAATATTGATGAAATCGATTACGACCCAACAATGGATCTAGTCACTATTGAGACCTCTGCCTATAGCAGTGATTTTCAGCAGCCAGTAAAGTACAATTTCTATTTAGATAACTCAATTTACCAGCAAGGTCTTGAGGATGTAACCATCTATGTTGAGGATAGTTGGCGAAACTTTAATTACATCTATATCATTGATCCGGCTCATTATCGCTATAACAACATTACCTATAAAATGATTGGATCACGGATCAGGATTGATGGCGAACGATTTGAGGTGATAGACACTGCCTGGAGAGGAGCCACCCAGGTATTTGATTTGTATCTAAAAGCAATTTAGAACTAGACCGATTTTCCTCCTGTTAGCGGGTAGCTAAGAAGTAAGTGAGCTTTCCGTTATCCACAGCTCAGATAAGGTAATAATACTTGCTGTTGCGAGAGTATCTGGCTCAGTGGGTATTATTACTACCTTATCTTATTGCGACATCCAATAGCACTATATTGAAGGTAGTGTTAAAATTAAGGTATACTGTTAAGCATGTGATTGTTATTTTATTCACCAAAGGAGCTAGATTTTTTAGATGATTGAAGTGAGCGGGGTCTCTAAAAGTTATAGCCGGGGAGCAGTTAAGGCGGTAGACCAGGTTGATCTCACGATTCAAGATGGCGAAATATTTGGGTTCTTAGGACCCAATGGGGCCGGTAAGACCACTTTAATTAAGATGATTACCGGGATCCTGAATCCTGATACCGGAACTATCAAAATAAATGGCCGCGATATTCAAAAAGAACCGGTCGAAGCTAAGCTGCAGTTAGGATTCGTGCCAGATGACCCCAACATGTTTGCCCGTCTGACCGGGATAGAATACTTGAACTTTATGGCAGACATGTATCACGTGCCGAAAAAAGTCAGGCTGACGCGAATGCAAACTTTGCTGGAGCGATTTGACATGGATAAAGCCGTGCGGGATAGTATTCAGAGCTATTCCCACGGCATGAAACAAAAGATTATCGTCATTGGTGCTTTGTTGCATAATCCGCCGGTTTGGATCTTAGATGAACCAATGACCGGCCTGGACCCTCGCTCATCCTATGTCTTAAAAGAAATGATGCGGGAACAGGCTGATGCCGGGAAAACAGTCTTCTTTTCGACGCACGTGCTTGAAGTCGCGGAAAAGATCTGTGACCGAGTCGCCATTATTAATAAAGGCAAGGTTATTTTTAGTGGGACCATGGAGGAAGTTCAGACCCACTTACGGAAGAATCAGTCGCTGGAAAATATGTTTTTGGAGCTAACAAAAAATGAGTAGATTTATCAGTTTGGTTAGGATCCTGCTCATCAGCAGTTTTGGTTTTTCCAGTCTGAAGGCCAGAGCGAGGAACAATCGGCTTGAGTATTTGAAAGTCCTGGGAATCGGAGCGGTCATTGTGGTCGGGCTTACCCCGGCCATGACCATGTACGTTAAGCTGTTGAACCAGGGCTTTGATCTCACGGCTCCGCTTGGTCTATCCGGGGCAATTATTTCTTTGGGCCTTGTCCTGGTTAGTACCATGATCTTATATTTTGGTGTGTTTTATGTGGTCAATACCTTTTACTATGCCAGCGATAATGATTTTTTGTTAGCCTTGCCATTAAGACCGTGGCAGGTGCTGGGAGCCCGTTTTATGGTGGTTTTATTATATGAATACTTAGTGGTATTACCATTACTATTGCCGCCTCTTTTGATTTTTGGGGTAAAAAGCGGGGCCCCGTTTAGTTACTGGATCTACGCCGGAATTGGCTTTTTGTTGGTTCCACTGGTACCCTTGGCCTTGGCTTCTCTGCTGACAGTGCTGGTTATGCGTTTTACCAACCTGGGTCGGCGCAAAGACTTGTTCCGTATCCTCGGGGGAATTCTGGTTATTTTCTTAGCGGTTGGGGTCCAGTTCTTTTTCCAGAAGGCCGGGCCAAATTCAATGGATCCGGCGTTTCTCCAAAATTTATTAACCAACCCAGACAGCTTGATTAATGTCATCAGCCGGTATTTTCCGACCACTCAGTATCTAAGTTTGGCTTTAGTGCACAGCTCAACCTTAACCGGCTTGCTTAATCTCTTATATTTTGTCGGTTCCTCTTTAATCGCCGTCGCTGTTACCTGGTGGGTGGGAGAGAAATTGTATTACCGGGGTTTGGTCGGCTCAGGGGAAACCGCGGTGAAGCGAAAAACTCCGCGCGGGTCCGACTATCAACGGTTAGTTAAGGTGTCGCCTTCTTGGTGGGCCTATCTGCTGAAAGAGCTGCGGCTGCTGGTTAGGACCCCGGCCTATTTCATGAACTGTGTTTTGGCGACTTTCCTGGTCCCGGTCTTTATGGCCCTTCCGCTGATACTGCAATCAGGTCAGGCTGAGGAACAACAGATACCCTGGGAAAGCTTAGCCCAGTATCCTCGTTTTTCCGTAATGCTCCTAGCGATTATCAGCGGTATTGCTGTGTTTATGGCAGTGGCGAATGGAATTACCGCTACCTCGCTTTCCCGCGAGGGAAAACAGTTTTATATCTCTAAATACATTCCGCTATCTTATAAAAAACAGATTCAGGCTAAGCTGCTGTCCGGCTTTATCTTTAGCATTATTGGTGTTCTGCTGACTTTCCTGGCTATGGGATTTTTGCTCAGAGTTAAATTTTATCTGATCAGCATGATTCTGGGAATAACCTTGGTGGCCATTCTGCCCGTGTTAGAAATTGGTCTGCTGGTGGATATCTATCGGCCAAAACTGGACTGGGATAATGAGCAAAAAGCGGTCAAGCAGAATCTGAATTATTTAATCGCCTTAGTGTTTTCTCTTCTTTTAAGCGGGAGTATTATTTATCCGGTTATTAAATACTTTGATACCTTTCTTTCGGCGGGAATTTTTATGCTTATCGCCTACGGTTTGGCGACGATAGCCTTATACATGGTACTGATGACTAAAGGAGTAGCCCGGTATCGAAAATTGGAAGGATAACGTAGTGAATCATAATCGTAGAATCCTGGTATTGTCCGAGCCCCGCAGGGCGAGTTTGATGACTGCCCGAAGCAGTTGGCGTTCATTTCGAGCCAGTCTGCTGACTGTAGTTGCAACACGAGCGTAGATTATTTTTAGAGTAAGTTACATATGGAGTAAGACACAAATAAGGAAAGCACTGATGATGCAGCCAGAGTTGTTTAAACAAATGGAGCGGACTGAGCGACTGGTTGGCCGGGACGGTCTGAAAAAACTGCACTCCAGCCGGGTTGCCGTCGTCGGTTTGGGCGGAGTAGGATCATTCGCTCTGGAAGCCCTGGTCCGGGCCGGGATTGGCAGTTTGGTCCTGGTGGACCACGATGTGGTTGAACTGACTAACCTCAATCGGCAACTGTTGGCCCTTCATTCCACCCTGGGACTGCCCAAGGTAGAGGTAGCCCGGCAACGGGCTTTGGACATCAATCCTCAGGTAAAAATCGATGCTTGGCCAATTTTTTGCGGACCGGATAACTGTCGGGAATTGCTAAGTGGTCAGCTAGATTATGTAGTAGATGCGATTGATGTTGTCGCGTCCAAGGTGGCCTTGCTTAGGACCGCTCGGGAGCTAGACCGGCCGGTCGCCTCCAGTATGGGAATGGGCAATAAATTGGACCCAACAGCCCTGCGAGTCGCAGATATTAGTGCCACTCAGGTCTGCCCTTTGGCCCGGGTGATTCGCCGGGAATTGCGCCGTTATGGCATTGTGACCGGGATCCAAACGGTCTTCTCGATTGAACCCTCGCTCAAAGAAACAGCCCAAAGTATAACGCGCGTAGAGTCTGATTCAATTAAAGGTTTGGCTTTTAATGCCGCTCTAATCTCCGGACCGCGAATTGGACCGGGGAGTATCTCTTATGTGCCGTCAATAGCCGGGCTGATGTTAGCTGGGATTGTCATCCGGGGATTGTTAGGTCTTGATCAGGACAATTGAACCAGTATGTTGAGCTGGATTATGCTAAATTTATGGATCTAGCTGTTTGAGCATTAACCCGTAACAGCGGCTTAGTTCCCAGTATCACCTCATTAATAATAATAGATAATTAATAACTAATTGGAACAATATGTCGTTATCGTATACCTTTCTAATCCTTAGGACGTTATTATTTAGGGGTATATTTTAGAAGTAAATGTTTTTATAATAGAGTTCGAGGTTTTAGAATATATTTGTTTCTTGTTATTTATAGTTGTGTTTTGTCTGAAGGGTTTGGCGTGGGATTGACGTCTAATAAAGCAAGGAGGGTTTTTTGTGGGTCAAATTAATGAGCCGGTAATGGGGGACGCGGGAAACACGCCGGAATCAGGAAATCGTGGGTTAAACTTTTGGCAGCGTTTATGGGGAGTAATTGCTTCACCCGGGACGGCCTTTCAGGACATTGCCCAAAAACCGACTTTTTGGGGAATCCTGCTGGTGCAGCTGCTTATCGGAGGTTTTTTGGCCTGGTTAACGTCACCTAAACTACAAGAGTATACCAGAATAACCTTGGAGAAAACTGGCCAGAGTCAGAGTATGCCGCCGGAGATGCTGCAGCTTACCCTGCAAACGATCCCTATTCAGGCGGTAATCGCGGCTGTAATTCTACCGGTTATCCTTTGGTTGATTGAAGCGGGATTGATTAAGCTGTACGCCCAGTTTACCTTGGGTGCCGGCACCTTCCGTCAGTTGTTTGCCGCTGCCGTTTGGGCTGGGATACCGACCTTGATCGGCGGAATCGTGCAGACTGTCTTGGTGATGATGACTACGGCCGAGAATTTGGTGCATGTTCAAACCAGTCTGGCTCTTCTTTTGCCCAAGACTCAGACAGAGAGTTTTCTCTACCTCTTTCTGTCCCAGATAGATTTCTTTACTGTTTGGAGTCTTATTTTACTAGCTATCGGGGCTGGGGCAGTGCTGCAGCAAAGCCCCAGGAAGGTGGGAACCTATCTGTTTATTCTTTGGTTATTGCTAGCCATAGGGTTGGCTAGTGTGGGCAGCTTCTATGCGGGTCAACTTTAATTTTAGGAATCCAAAGTCTATATCTTTATTTAGCCTAAGAACACAGCCACCTATGAAAATAGCGGGAGAAGGGACGATTGTAGTGCAGCAATCTACGACTAATCTTCAGGCAGCGGATTCATCTTTGCAATCACCAAAACAAAAAGGAAGACGTGGCCGTCAAATATTGATTGTCGCCGGTATTTTACTGGCGATCGGTCTGCTTGTAGGGCTGAATATGTACCGGCTGTCCCAGAGAGACGAGGTGCCGGTTAAGGTAGATAAGGTAGAGGAAGGACGTATTGAGGCGCGGGTTTTTACCTCCGGTAAGGTCATAGTCCGTGATCAGGAAGAGGTTTATGCCACTACTAGTGGCATAGTTCAAACAGTTTTAGTGAAACTAGGAGATCTGGTTGAGGCCGGTCAGCCCCTGGTTCAAATGAAAGACGAAGAGTTTGCGCTGGCGGTAAGGCAAGCGGAAGCTAACTTAACTGCCGCCCAGGCTAACTTGGCTCGGGCTAAAGAGGCTACTGGTCCAGCGGAAATTGTCCAAGCGGAAAACGCTTTGACCCAGGCCGAGGCTAACTTGGAAAATGCGCGCCAGCGGCTGGAACGCAACCAGATTCTCTATGAGCAGGGAATAGTTTCAATCCAGGAGTTGGAGGCCTTACAATTAGAGGTAGAGATTAAACAAGCGCAATACGAGGCAGCGTCCAAGCAGTTAGATACTGCCCGCAACGGAGTCCAGTCTTCATTACGCGCCCTAGAGGCCCAGGTAGCTCAATCTGAGACCGCTCTGGCTTTGTCTCGCAATCAGTTAAACCAGGCAACCATTGTTACTGGACAAAGTGGTCAGGTACTCCAGTTAGATGTGGAAAAGGGTCAGTTTGTCTCGCCGGGGAAATTGGTTGCTGTCGTGGGGGACATAAAACAACTAGAGGTTCAAGCTGAGCTAAGTGAAGCAGATGCAGCTCAAGTCAAGGTTGGACAAACAGTTGAGATTACCGCCGATGCCTTGAGCAAAGCGAAGTTTTTTGGCGAAGTCAAGGAAATTTCTCCTCGAGCCATTGCTCGATCTAGTGGGCAAGGAGAACAGACTTTAGTTCCGATAGTGGTGGCCGTAATAGGAGATACTGCCTTGCGGCCTGGATATAATGTTGATCTCGATATTATTACCGGCACAGCGGAAAACGCCCTGCTGGTTCCCTATGACGCGCTAATTGAGCAAGAGGATCATACTGAAGTACTGGTCGTTCAAGAAGGGGTTATTCAGCACAGAACGGTGACTACTGGCTTGAGTGATGAGCAAAGGGTCCAGGTTCTTACTGGCTTGCAACCAGGGGAAACCGTAGTGTTAAACCCTGATGATGATTTAGCAGACGGAACTGCTGTAAAGGCGACTCCATCTGGGATAGATTAATTTGAAGGTATAATTTGAAGGTATTAGGAAGAGGTAATTAAATTGATCTTCCTCCAAGAAATAACCAAAATTTATGATGTTGGCTCCCAGCAGGTTCGAGCCCTGCGTAAGATTAACCTCAATGTTCAGGCCGGAGAATTTGTGGCCGTAATGGGTCCGTCCGGTTCCGGCAAATCAACGCTCATGAATTTGATTGGTTGCTTGGACCGGCCAACGGCCGGCTCTTACCGGTTGGAGGGGCAGGAGGTTGCCCACCTAGGGGAGCCGGAATTAGCCCGGGTGCGGAACCAAAAGATTGGGTTCGTTTTTCAGACCTTTAACTTGCTCCCCCGGTTAAATGCCCTGCGTAACACGGAACTCCCGATGCTTTACGCCGGGGTACCGCCAGGAGAACGTCGGGAACGAGCCCTTAAAGCCCTGGCTGAAGTAGGCTTAGCCGAGCGAGTTAATCACCGGCCAAATGAACTCTCCGGCGGTCAGAAACAAAGAGTCGCTATTGCTCGGGCTTTAGTTAATAAACCGTCCATTCTTCTAGCCGATGAGCCAACCGGCAATTTGGATACCCGTTCGGGTGAAGAGATTATGGCCATTTTTCAGGAATTGAATCAGCGAGGGGTAACAATTGTGCTGGTTACGCACGAACTGGAAATTGCCCAGCACGCTAGTCGGATTGTTCGGTTTCGGGACGGCCGACTGGTCAGTGATGAACCGGTCACTAACCCGATCTCAGCCGAAAAGCGATTAGCCGAGATGCCCTTGGAGGAAAGCTAATCTCAGCAGTTTAAAGCGACTTGTCACATTGTTTATCATATGGCAGGTTGTTGGGGTGGGAGGTGAACGGGCCGGACTGCGTAGACTTAAGCGGTCCGTCCCGCTAATAATTGAACCTAATAGAATGTATCAGGGTTGCCTTGGGCTCAATCTGGGCCAACAAACTCCGCTCTGGCTTAACTATGCTCGGTATCATTATTGGGGTAGCAGCGGTAATCTTGGTGGTGTCAATTGGCCAGGGGGGGAAGGAGCAGCTTCTCAAGGAGCTGGAAAAGATCGGCTCCAATCTGTTTGTCGTTTATGCGATGTCAGTCAGCAATGAGACGATTGGACCAGATGAGCGAATCACCCTGGATGATACTCAGGCGATTTTAGACCAGGTGCCGACGGTTAAGGCGGTTGCCCCTTCAGCCTACGAGTATGCGGAGGCGGAAACCCGTAAAGAAAAAAAGCAGGTGTTGGTCATTGGCACTACGGACGATTACGCAGAGGTCCGTAATGTCCCTTTGGGGCAAGGACATTTTTTCAGTGATCTGGATAGCAGATCAGCCCGGCGGGTCGTGGTAATTGATGAGCGTCTGGCAGAGGATCTCTTTGGTCGGACTAATCCTATCGGACAAAAGATGATGTTGAAGAAGGTGCCGCTGCTAGTGGTAGGAGTGGTGAAAAACGAGGAAGGAATGTTTGTTGGCAGCAACCGGAGCCAGGTGTTTATTCCAATTAGCCTGTGGCAGAACCTCTTTAATTCGGCCCGCGTTGATCAACTGGAAATCAGTGCTGTCAGCAAAGATCAAGTAAAGGAAAGTATGGATAAAACCCTGAAGCTGCTCCATCGCCGGCATAAGAATACTGACCGTTACCGGGCTTTTAGTTTGGAACAGGAGATGGAAGCGGCTAATCAGGCGATGGGAATTATGACTACCATCATTGGGGCGATTGCTGGCATTTCCCTGGTGGTGGGCGGAATCGGCGTGATGAATATTATGCTGGTCTCAGTGACCGAACGAACTCGGGAGATTGGGGTGCGGATGGCCTTAGGGGCACGCCGAAAAGATGTCTTAACTCAGTTCTTGATTGAGGCGGTGGTGATCAGTATGGTGGGAGGGATTATTGGAATGATCCTGGGCCTGGGCGGGTCAGCCTTGCTGGCTTTGGCCTTAAAGCTGCCCCCGATGTTATCCTGGTCACCGGTGCTTTTAGCGTTTACTTTTTCCGCCGCGATCGGTATCTTCTTTGGCATTTACCCAGCTAATAAGGCCGCCAAACTAGATCCTATTGAAGCACTCCGTTATGAATAAGCTGGACGGAAGTAATTTAGTCGGGAGTTAATAATTGATGTTAATAAAAGACACCTTGTTGAATATTTACGAATGTTTATATCAGCATTTTGGGCCCCGTGGGTGGTGGCCGGCGGATACCCCGTGGGAAGTAGCAGTCGGGGCCATTCTCACTCAGAATGTGGCCTGGCGTAATGTTGAACAAGCGATAGCTAATTTAAAAGAGGCGAACCTTCTAGGCCTCCAGGAGATGCAACTGGCGACTGAAGAAGAGATTGCCTCCCGGATCAGACCGACTCGTTATTATAACACCAAGGCCCGTAAGCTTAAGGTTTTTGTTAATTATTTAACTGAGCACTACGCCGGCGAACTGAGCAACCTTTGGCATCAACCTCTAGAGAAGCTGCGTTTGGAACTGCTGAATCTTTGGGGATTGGGACCAGAGACCGTTGATTCTATTTTGTTGTACGCCGGCAATCAACCGGTTTTTGTGGTCGATGCCTATACCCGGCGCATCTTTAACCGACTGGGGCTACTGCCCGAGAAGGTGACCTATGCTGAGATGCAACGATTTTTTATGGATCATCTGCCGGTAGAAGTAAAATTATACAACGAATATCATGCCCTGATTGATGCCCTTGGCAACCGACTCTGTTTAAACCGATCGCCAAAATGTCACCTTTGTCCATTGGCCGATCAGTGTCAGGGCAAGACCCCAGCTTAGCAAGGCCCCTGCCAAGATCTTGCGTTATTTCTTTTCTCAGGCGAGCCGGCTGATCGAGTAAAAAGTTGGCCGCACATCATTTTGCGCAGGCCGGCGATTGGCGATTGGCATCAGAAAACGGAAGCGGCGGAGAATTAGCTGGATGGTAAAGTTCACCAGGATTCCCATCTGTAGTATACTCTTAACAAAAGGTTTATAGTTATTACAAATAGTATTAATGAGGGGGGATTCCAGGGTGGAACACTATACTGAAATAGATAAGATTAAACTGGCAGTCTATGAAGAAGTTGCCCGGTTAGCTCTCCAAGAGCAGCTTAGACAACGCATTGACGAACTACCCTTTCTGATTGTCGAACGAGAACAGCCGACCAGCCGCTGTTGTGTCTATCACGAACGGGCGGTTGTTACCGAGAGAATTCGGTTGGCTATGGGGCTTGACCGGCGAAAACGGCGGGAGACCGAACGCCTGTCAGAGGTTGTTGATCAGGCTTTAGCCCTGGATAGACCTGAAGAGCCGATGATCGTGGTGATTGAGTCTGCCTGTGATGCCTGTCCCATCGACCGGTTTATGGTTACTGATGCCTGTCGCAATTGTATGGCTCATGCCTGTAAAAATGTGTGCCCCAAGCAGGCGATTGTTATTGCTAATCAACGGGCCTATATTGACCAGGAGCGCTGTATTGAATGTGGGAAATGCGCCCAAGCCTGTCCGTTTAACGCTATTGCGGAGGTGGTCCGGCCGTGCATGCGGGCTTGTGGGATCGGAGCCATTCAAGGACACCGTGACCGTAAGACGATTATTGATTATCGCAAGTGTGTTAGTTGTGGTCATTGTGCCCGGGCGTGTCCCTTCGGGGCCATTGCTGACAAGTCGGCGATTGTTCAAGTAATCGGGCTCCTGAAAAAGGAGGAACCGGTTTACGCTGCCATTGCTCCTTCTTTTATCGGTCAGTTTGGGCGCGGGATAGTTCCAGAACAACTACGGGCTGCTTTCCGGCAACTAGGATTTGCGGATATGATTGAGGTCGCGATCGGAGCCGATTTAGTCGCTTTAGAGGAAGCCCATGAACTGATTAACGAGGTACCCGGGCAAAAACCTTTTGCCATCACCACTTGCTGTCCATCTTTTCGGACTCTAGTGGAAAAGCATCATTCTAAAATCAAGGGTAATTTGTTCGACTCTCAATCACCGATGGTGCTTACCGGTCAGTTGATCAAAGAGAAACTGCCCCGGGCTCGGGTCGTTTTTATTGGACCTTGCGTGGCGAAAAAAGTTGAAGCCCTGCAAAGTCCGGCTCGAGAGGCCATTGATGCGGTTTTGACTTTTGAGGAAATGATGGCCATATTTAAAGCCGGGGAGATTAATTTAGCGGCCATGGAAAGCTGTCGCGGGGAGTGGGAAGCATCACGGACCGGCCGAATATTTGCCCGGTCTGGAGGAGTAACCGAGGCTTTAATTAGTACGGTTAAAAAAATTAACCCCACCAAAGAGGTTAACCCGGTCCGGGTAGAAGGAATAAAGAATTGTGATAAGCTTTTACGGACCGCCGAAGCCGGACGATTAACCAATAATTTGGTTGAAGGCATGGCCTGCACCGGCGGATGTGTGGGCGGACCGGGAACGATGATCAAGGAAGTAGTGGCAACGAAGTTGGTCAACGATTATAGCCAGAAGTCCCCTTACTTTTATAGTCTGGATAATCCATTGGCCACCAAGCCAAAAGAAAAATAACTCCTGGCATTTTTTGATAAATTATGGTAGGATGCAGGTAGAAAATATAGCGTGCGGCGTAAAAAACGAGGTCAGGTTGAATTCAGCTTAATTACTCATCTGCGTTAACCATCAGATAATGTTGACATCTTATTTCTCTAGTGCTAAGTATATGGAACCCTTAAATAATAAATGGAGGTGATATTATTAATGCTAGTTAAACAAATTTCTGTATTTTTAGAGAATAAGTATGGACGTTTAGCGGCGGTTACTAAGGTTCTCGGCGATGCCGACATTAACATTCGAGCCCTGTCGATTGCAGATACGGCGGATTTTGGTATTCTTCGGTTAATTGTCAATCATCCGAAGAAAGCATATGAAGTGCTTAAGGCGGCCCGGTTCACCGTCAGTGAAACTGATGTTATTGCGGTTGAGGTTAAGGATGTCCCGGGAGGACTGGCATCAGTGCTGCAACTAATGGCTGAGTCTCAAATTAATATTGAGTATATGTATGCTTTTCTCGCTCGGGCTTCTGAAGATGCTTTGGTAGTTTTTCGGGTAGAACGCCCTGTGGAGGCAATCAGTATTTTATTGAAAAAAGGGATTAAGATCCTTAGTGGTGAAAAAATTTACCAGATTTAAGATCAACAGCTAAAAGATTTCAGATACCCTATCATGTGTTCCCGATTACCCCGGGGACATTTTTTTTTGCTCGATAGCCTTGTGTTTAGGCGATAGCTGACCTTTTACTTAATTTACCAGGAGATAGGTCCTTTTTCTCAGGATTTTTCGTGAATCCATCGTGATTGCATCCCAGGACATAAGCACTGAATTTCAAATATTATCCTCATTTTACTAATTAGAACATGTGATCGAAAGGAAATAAGTTGAGGTTAGCGAATTATAGTGGAGTGAAGTGGGGAGAAGTGGTCCAATAATGCTAGGTAGTGGGGTGCTGGGTATGTTCATGGGAGAGTATCAACACTCGATCGATACTAAAGGGCGCTTGATCATCCCAGCTAAATTTCGCGAGCGATTAGGTGAGAAATTTATCGCTACCAAAGGTTTGGATCACTGCTTATTTCTTTATCCCATGAGTGAATGGGAAACAATAGAACAAAAATTAAAAAATCTTCCCTTTACCCGGGCTGATGTACGGGCTTTTGTAAGGTTATTCTTTTCGGGGGCAGCGGAATGCGAATTAGATCGACAAGGCCGGATTCTTTTGTCGTCTAACCTGAGGCAATTTGCTCGGATTGAAAGGGATGTCGTGATTATTGGGGTATCCTCCCGAGTGGAGATTTGGTCTTTAGAAGAATGGAATCGTTATAATCAGCAAGCAGAAGAGGCTTATGAAAATATTGCCGAAAGCATTGTCGGTTTAGATTTGGGACTTTAAAGGGAAGATCTGAAAGGTAAGAGCATAATGATCGGACATATACCAGTTTTACTCAAAGAAGTACTTGAGCTTTTGAATCTGCAGAACGATGGAATCTATGTTGACTGCACCCTAGGAGGTGGGGGCCATACACAACAAATTCTAAAAAAGTTGGGCCCCCGGGGTTTGGTAGTTGGCATTGACCAGGACTCCAGGACCCTAGCCATTACCAAAGCCAAGTTAAGTAGATATAGCGAAAGAGTCAAGTATGTCCAGGGCAATTTCCGATATCTAAAAATGTACCTGAATCAATTAGGGATCGCGCAGGTAAACGGCATCCTTTTTGATCTAGGGGTATCCTCCTTTCAGTTAGATGAAGGTGAACGGGGCTTCAGCTATCAGCAGGATGCAGTGCTAGACATGCGCATGGATCCCCAAAACCCGATCTTAGCTAAAGATTTGGTAAATCAGAGCTCAGAGGATACTTTGGCTCAGATCATTCGCGATTATGGGGAGGAGCGCTGGGCCCGTCGGATAGCTAAATTTATTGTGGCCAAAAGAAATCAGAAACCAATAAAGACTACTACAGAACTAGTCGAAGTTATTAAAGACGCCATCCCTGCTTCAGCCCGCCGGACCGGACCTCATCCGGCGCGGCGTACTTTCCAGGCGTTAAGGATCGCCGTTAATGACGAACTTAAAGTCTTGCAAGAGGCTTTAAACCAGGCCATTGAATGCTTGGCCCCCGGTGGAAGGTTAGTCGTCATCTCTTTTCATTCCCTGGAAGACCGGTTGGTAAAGGATACTTTTCGGCAACAGGCCAATCCCTGTGAATGTCCGCCTGATTTTCCGGTTTGCCGGTGCGGGAAGCAACCAGTCTTACGCTTAATCACTCGTAAACCGGTGTTGCCATCAGCGGATGAGTTAAGGATTAACCCTCGTTCCCGGAGTGCCCGTTTAAGATCAGCGGAAAAGATTTAGTGTCTGGTTAGTTCTAATGGAAAGAGAGGTTGAATAATCTTGGTACTGGCACAGGAAAAATATCCTTATGATGAACAATCAATGGCAGAGGTTCGGGATACTGTTACCGCTCATTCTGTTCGACCATCCCGAGTTAAACGCCGCCGGAGCCTTGAATTAAAGTTTGGCTCAAAGGTTTTTCTGTCGACCATTATTATTGGTTTGTTTTTCCTGACGGGGATTGCTCTGGCCTGTTGTTGTATTTATCCTACCCGATTAGGTTACCAGATTGTCACCTTGGAACAGGAGATTGCCGCTCTGGAACAAGAACAGAAAGTTTTAAAGCTCCGAGTGGCTCAAGCTCAATCGCCGGAACGGATTGAGCATATTGCCCGGTATCAGTTAGCAATGGTCCCAGCTAAGGAAGGGGGAGTTCGCGTAATCGAGTCAACCGCACCGTCATACTCAGGAGAGGCCGGTAATGATTTTAACATGTCTGTGGGGGCGGCCTCGGCTCATGACGGAACTAACGAGATGCAAGTTGCGGTTAATTCAAAGACCGGTGATCAGACTGGTCTGGCAGCTAACCCGATTATTCTGACAACTGCTCAGGTTATTTCCGATAAGATAATGGCTATTGCAGATATTAAAAAATCGAAATACATAAATGATTAAAATTAGATCAAGCTTAAATGAAAAACGTGCCGGTTTTGACACATCAAAGTACCATTTTTGTACACTGAGACTTTACTTATTTTTGCCGCTAGTACTGCTCTGGGCGGCATTTATTTCGAGGTGGCACCTTAATGCACACTACCGTGAGTATCCGCAAAAGAATTTATTATTTGTTTCTCATTCTGGGAGTGATATTAATTGGTTTGTCCCTGCGTCTAGGATGGGTACAGTTTGTCCGGGGCGATGAATTATCCCAAATGGCCTTGGATAACCGCATGCGAGATGTGCCGGTAGAAGCCAAACGAGGGACGATTTACGATCGAAACCGTAAGGAACTAGCCCTTAGTATCAGTTCTGATGCTCTATATGCTATTCCTCCAGAGGTGCGCCAGTCTGGTCAGGCCAAAGAAATAGCGGCGCAACTGGCTCAGATCCTTCAAATGGATGAGGCCTCTTTACTTGAACGGATAACCAAAAATTCTCGACATGAGTGGATAAAACTAAAGGTTCCGCCGGACCAGGTAACGGAAATAAAAAAACTCAGACTCCCGGGCATTGATTTTGCGGAAAAAAGCCAGCGATTTTATCCGAAAGATAATTTAGCGGCCCATGTATTAGGTATTTCCGGCATTGATAATACTGGGTTAGAGGGAATAGACAAGTACTATGATAAAGAACTGGGCGGAGAACCGGGCCGGATTGTTATTGAATATGATGCCAAAGGCCGAGAAATACCGCAGGCTATGCATATGTATATCCCGCCGGTTGACGGAAAAAATCTGGTTTTAACCATTGACGAAACCATCCAATATATTGCCGAACGGGAATTGGATAAGGTATACCAGGAACGACAGCCAAAGAGTGCGAGCATTATCGTTATGGACCCAAACACCGGGGAAATATTGGCTTTAGCCTGTCGGCCGGACTTTAACCCGAATGATTATGCTAGTTTTCCGGCGGCTAACCGACGAAATATCGCGGCCTGCAATGCTTACGAACCCGGTTCGGTTTTTAAAATTGTCACAGCCGCCGCCGCTTTAGATGAGGGAGCGGTTCGGCCGGAAACCGCGTTTCACTGCTCTGGCGGGCTGCCAGTGGGACGGCATACTATTCACTGTTCACAGCATCGGGCGCACGGAGCCGAAAGTTTTAGGGAAGTAGTGGCCAATTCCTGCAACGTCGGCTTTGCCTCACTAGGGCTTCGCCTAGGAGTTGAACCATTTTATAACTATTTACGGGCTTTTGGGTTCGGCCAGAAAACTGGTCTTGAACTGCCGGGGGAGGCGGTTGGCATTCTGGTACCCCAGAACCAGGCCAAGGATATTCACCTGGCCACCATGGCGATGGGTCAGGCTAATGCGGTTACCCCAATCCAAATGTTGACCGCAGTTTGTGCAGCCATTAATGGCGGCAATTTAATGAAACCGCAGTTGGTTAAGTCTATCCTGAACGCCGAGGGAGAGGTTATTCAGGAGATAGAACCTCAAGTGGTCCGACGGGTTATTTCCAATAAAACATCCGAAGAATTAAGAGTTATCTTAGAAGGCGTGGTAGCTGATGGGACCGGACGAAATGGGCAGGTTGAGGGATATCGAGTAGGCGGTAAAACCGGTACAGCGCAAAAGGCGGCTCCAGGGGGAGGATACCTGACTAATGAGTATGTGGCCTCTTTTGTTGGGTTTGCTCCAACCGATCAACCTCGAATAGCGGTGTTAGTTATTGTCGATGCTCCTCAAGGTTATCCCTATTTTGGCGGATGGGTTGCGGCCCCGGTTTTCCGGGAAGTAGTCAAAGATACCCTGCGCTACCTGGGAGTTCCCTATCAGTTGCCGCTTGAAAGTACTACGCCAGACATGGCCGGCGGAGCAGCTGCGACCAAGCAAGGGGTGACGGTGCCGGAAGTAGTTGGGTTGTCCGTCGCCGATGCAGAAAGGGCGATTGCCAAAGCCAATTTAACACCGGTCATTGAGGGTGAGGGAGAAAGGGTCTGGGGACAGACCCCTCAGGGTTCGGCCCTGGTCAAGTCAAAAACCCGGGTATTATTATATACTGGGCCAAATGAGGCTGCAAACGAAAGCAAGCAAGAGGTTACCGTGCCGGATGTGACCGGACAGACGATCCGTCAGGCCGGGCAGACTCTGGGGAATGCCGGCTTAAGAGTAACCACAGTGGGTAGTGGAGTAGCGGTGCGTCAGAGTATCAAGCCGGGGACCGTGGTTAAAGCTGGGACGGTAATTACCGTCGAGTTTGAACCGGCAACTAGTTGAACTTACTCAATAAGGTTACCAATAAGGCTCAATTTTGTTTTCCCTTGACAGAAAAAGGATCCGAATTATACTGTTTAGGGAAGGATGAAGATACTAAGGTAGCTTTGAGCTTGAATTAGGAAATATTGGTTAATAATAGTAACAGGCTTTATACTATAATTAAGGAGGGACCACCCAGTGACTCTACTTTCGCAGCTATTAGTCGACCTGGAAATGGTGGAGCTTAGTGGTGACCCCAATATCAAGATTAATGGGTTGCACTATGACTCTCGGCAAATTCGTCCAGGTTTTCTTTTTGCTGCTATTACCGGTTTTCGGACCGACGGACATCTTTATATTCCATCTGCCCTAAATAACGGGGCTTCGGTCCTGTTGGCGGAAAAACCGGTTGAGGTCCCCTCGGAAGTGACCGTGGTCAGGGTTGCTGATTCGCGTAGAGCCTTAGCTAAACTAGCTGCTGCCTATTATAAGTACCCTTCGTCCAAGCTCAGGGTGGTTGGGGTGACTGGAACTAATGGTAAGACCACCACCACTCACCTAATCGAAGCTATTCTGAATAAAGCTGGCTATCAAACTGGCTTGTTGGGGACCATTGCTAATCGGATTGGCGGTAAGGAGTTGCCAGTAGTCCACACCACGCCGGAATCACTGGATCTTCAGGCTTTGTTGGGAGAAATGGTGAGTTTTGGAAGCGATTATGCCATTATGGAAGTTTCCTCACATGCTCTAGCCTTAGATCGAGTTGCCAATTGCCAGTTTGATGTGGCTGTTTTTACCAATTTAAGCCAGGATCACCTTGACTTTCACCAGAATATGGATGATTATCGGGACACCAAGTTGCGCTTGTTTTCAGGATTAGGTAAGGATAACCACAAACCGGGTCCCCAGTACGCAGTGGTTAATGCTGACGATGCAGCCGGGGAACGATTCATCAAAGCAACTCCGGTTGAAGTAATTACTTATGGTCTCGAAAAGCCGGCGCAAGTAAGAGCCGATAGCATTGAAATAACTCCGCGCGGCACCTCCTTTCGAGCTGTGCTGCCCGACGGTGAATTAGCAGTTAAGTTAAATATGACCGGGCACTTCAGTATCTATAATGCCCTGGCTGCCCTCACTGTTGCTTGGCGCGAAGGGATTAACTACCAAACGATCCAGTCAGCCCTGAGAGCGGTTCGGGGGGTACCAGGCCGGTTTGAACTAATCGATAGTGGACAGGACTTTACAGTCGTGGTGGATTATGCGCATACGCCTGATGGCTTGGAAAATGTCCTCAGTACGGCACGTGAAGTAGCTAATGGTCAAGTAATCACGGTTTTTGGCTGCGGTGGCGACCGCGACCGAACGAAACGACCACGAATGGGCGAAGTGGTAGCTAGATTAAGTGATTACGCAGTGGTTACTTCGGACAATCCCAGAACTGAAGATCCGATGCGGATTATTGAAGATATCCTGCCCGGTATTCGGGCTGTTGGAGCAAAACAATTTACTGTCATTCCTGACCGTCGACAGGCAATTCAACAGGCCTTGCAAATAGCAAAACCAGGGGATATGGTCGTTATTGCGGGCAAAGGACATGAAACTTATCAGTTAGTCGGAACTGAGGTTTTGCCTTTTGACGACCGAGCGGTAGCCAAGGAAATATTAGGCCAAATAGCTGGTAATTTGAAATAGGGTGGTCGCACTTGAAAGAAGTTAGCTTAAAACAGATAATAAAGGTTATTAACGGCAAGATTTTACGTGGTCAGCTGCCGTTGCTTGACCTGACTAAGGGGGTTAGCCTGGACAGCCGTCAAGTTAAGCCGGGTGAACTGTTTTTTGCGTTCCCCGGCGAACGGGTTGATGGTCATGATTTTGTTAATCAAGCCCTAGCGGCCGGGGCGATTGGAGCAGTAGTCAAGCATTGGCCGAGAGAAGATTCAGGCAGCTTGACCGAGGAGTTGACTGCTCCTTTGATTCAGGTAGATAATGTACTGAAAGCTTTGCAAGATCTTGCTGCCTGGTATCGGAGTCAATTTTCTTTACCAGTCATTGGCATAACTGGTAGTACTGGCAAAACCAGCACGAAAGACTTGATTGCGGCGGTACTGAGTAAGCATTTTTGCACCTTGAAAACAGCGGGAAACTATAATAATGAAATAGGCGTTCCCTTAACCTTATTACAGCTTGCTGATCAGCATCAGATCGCTGTGGTGGAAATGGCCATGCGCCGCCGAGGAGAAATAGCCGCTCTCTGCTCTCTGGCCAAACCGACCGGGGGAGTCATCACTAATATCGGTCACACCCATCAGGAACTATTAGGTTCACAGGGGAACATTGCCCGGGCTAAGGGAGAACTCCTAGAGTATCTTTCAGAATCAGGGTGGGCAGTTTTAAATGCCGACGATCCCTGGCAGCCCTTGATCGCCTCGGAAACTAGGGCCAAAAAGATTTTTTATGGCTTGAAACAGCCAGCCGAAGTATTTGCCAGTCACATTCAACTGTTAGGCTCCTCTGGCAGTCGTTTTCGGGTTCATCTGCCAGGTGAAGTCAGGGATATTTCCTTGCCCATACCTGGTGAACATAATATATATAACGCCTTGGCCGCTATCGGAGTTGGCTGGTTAATGGGAATGCGGCTCGAGGAGATGGCAGATGGTTTAGCGGAAGCTCGACTGTCGGCGATGCGGCTAGATGTAAGAGCCGGCGACCAGGGGACAATTTTGATCAATGATGCTTATAACGCCAATCCCGACTCAATGCGGGCAGCCTTGCGGGTACTGGCCAATACTGAAGGAAAACGAACGATCGCGATTATGGGGGACATGTATGAGTTAGGCGACTATACCGAAGAGGGTCACCGCCGGGTTGGTGAAGACGCGGCCCATTTGGGGATTTCCTTGCTAATTACAGTTGGCCAATTAGCCGAGGGTATTGCCCGGGGAGCCCTTGGTGCCGGAATGTCGCTAGATCAGGTGGTGACTGTTTTAGATAAAAAAGAAGCCGTGAATTATGTTCGGGAGTACCGGAAACCAGGAGATGTTATCCTGGTGAAGGGATCCCGTGGGATGAAGATGGAGGAGATAGTGAAGGCCTTGCAGCCAGCCGGGCCGGATGGGGGAGATAACAAAAGTGTTTGAAGAACCGCTGGTTAGGGGAGCCTTAACCTTTGGCACAGCCGCTGGGGTTTGCTTGATCTTAGGTCCCGTATTGATTCCAATTCTTCGCCGCTTAAAGTTTGGTCAATGGGTGAGGGATGATGGGCCTAAGCGACACCTGACTAAGACCGGCACCCCAACGATGGGTGGTATACTTTTTTTAGCCGGGATTTTAACCGCGGTCCTGGCCTGGGCACCATTAAATCCAGAAGTTTATGTGCTGCTGGGAATAACTCTGGGATACGGTCTAATTGGCTTTATTGATGATTTTATCAAGGTAGTTATGCGCCGGCCTCTGGGGCTTAGGGCGAGGGAAAAGCTGGCTGGACAGATCATTTTAGGTTTATTGCTTGGAGGAGCAGCGGTCTGGGGTTTAGACCGAGGATCAGCCCTGAGTATTCCGTATTTCGGATATACGTTGGATTTGAGTTACGGGTATATTTTCTTTGCCTTATTCTGGCTGGTCGGATTTGGCAATGCCGTAAACCTAACTGACGGGTTGGATGGATTAGCTGCTGGCAGTATTTTGGTGTCTATGCTGGCCTATACTTTTATTGCCTATTCATTGGACAAGATTAGCTTGGCTATTTTTGCGCTAGCGGTTGCTGGCGGTTGTTTAGGCTTTCTGGTTTTTAATCGTTACCCGGCTCGGGTTTTTATGGGGGATACTGGGTCCCTCGCTTTAGGCGGAGCTCTCGCCGGTCTGGCGGTCCTCACGCAAACTGAGCTGTTATTGCTGATAATCGGTGGCGTATTTGTAGTCGAGACATTGTCGGTAATCATTCAGGTTATTTCCTTTCAGACTACTGGCCGCCGGATCTTTTTAATGAGTCCTTTGCACCATCATTTTGAATTAGCCGGCTGGTCAGAGGTCAAAGTAGTTCGGGTTTTTTGGACCATGGCTCTGATCTTGGCGGTTATAGGTGTAGCTATCTTCGGTTAGTAGTTATGAGCAAGGGTTGAATTTTAACTTAGTCAGCAGGCTAGACTGGGAATGAACCGCGTCGGCTTTAGATTGAGAAGATTTAGTCGAATTCAATAATCTTAAAGGGTGGTGAACTATTGTGGATTTGAGTGGTCAAACTTTTATGGATCTTTACGGCCGGAAAATCCTCGTAGTTGGTTTGGGAAAAAGCGGTCTGGCGGCGTCTAGGGTGCTTAGAGAAAAAGGAGCCTCGGTCACAGCCTGTGATATCCGGAGTTTAGAGGATCTTGGGCCATCGGTGAAGCGACTGATTGACCGAGGGGTCAAGGTAGTGGCCGGGGATTATTTTTCAGTCAACCGGGAGAATACCGAACTGGTGGTAACTAGTCCCGGCATACCAAGGACCGAAAGTCCTCTAGTCGAAGCAGAACAGCAAGGAATACCAATTTGGGGAGAACTGGAACTGGCTTATCGTTATTCCCCGGCTCCCTTTGTGGGAATAACCGGCACGAATGGCAAAACAACGACCACAGCCTTGGTTGGGGAAATTCTTAAAGAAGCCAGGTGCCCCTGTATTGTCGGAGGAAATATTGGTTTGCCCCTGGTGGAAGAGGTAATTCGGCTTACCCCGGAACATATTGTGGTTGCTGAGGTAAGCAGTTTTCAGTTGGAAAGTATCGAAAAATTCAGGCCCCAAGTAGCCGCAGTTTTGAATATAACCCCGGATCACTTGGATCGTCATTATTCAATGGAAGGTTATATGGCGGCTAAGGCCCGTATTTTAGAAAACCAACAGGAACAGGACTTTGCAGTCTTAAACTATGATGACATGCTGACGCGAATGCTGGCCACTCAGGCCCGAGGAAACGTTGTGTTTTTTAGTCGACTTCGACAGTTAGACCAGGGGGTGTACATTGAGGATAATCAGGTGGTAGTAAACCTGGATGGCCAGAAGGTACCCCTTTTGCCCACAGCCGAAATTCGGATTCCTGGTGCCCACAATTTAGAAAACGCCCTAGCGGCAGTAGCTTGCACCTGGGTATTAGGGATTAGTCCGGCTAAAATACGCGATACCTTGCGGGTATTTCCCGGCGTTCCTCACCGGCTGGAGTTTGTCGCGGAGATTAATGGGGTCCAATTCATTAATGATTCCAAAGGGACCAATCCCGATGCGGCAATCAAGGCCTTAGAAGCCTATCCCAATCCCTTGATTTTAATTGCCGGGGGAAAAAACAAAGGGAGCGATTTTGCGGAGTTAGCGGCTAAAATAAAGGAAAGGGTGCGGACCTTGGTTTTAGTTGGACAGGCGGCACCAGATATTCGAGATGCGGTTGAGAGAGTTGGTTATCGGAATATCTACCAGGCCAGCACTTTCGAAGAGGCGGTGCTAACTGCTGCTCGTTTAGCTCAACCAGGATATGTGGTTCTCTTGTCGCCGGCTTGTGCCAGTTGGGATATGTTTAACAGTTATGAAGAAAGAGGGAATCTGTTTAAGCGAATAGTGCAGGACCTAAATATCAGGCTGCAAAAAGGCTAGGTTTTGATTAGGGTGTGATCTTGTGGGGGGGTGAAAAACAGTGCGGCTGAAGAAGCGAGCTCCAGATTTTTTGATCTTTTTAACTACCATATTATTGCTGGCACTCGGCGTAGTTATGGTCTTTAGTGCTAGTGCCGTCACCGCGGAGCAGAAATTTGGCGATGCTTTTTATTTTTTGAAAAACCAATTAACTTGGGCAGTAATTGGAATTGTCGCTATGGTAGTGGCTATGTCGGTTGATTACTATCGGATCAAGAAACTGGCCTGGCCAGCTTTAATAATTGGCGTATTGTGTTTGATAGCAGTTTTAGCTCCCGGTATTGGTAAGGAGGTTAAGGGTGCCCAGCGTTGGATTGGGATCGGCTCAGCCTCGTTTGCCCCTTCCGAAATGATCAAGCTTTGTTTAATTTTTTTTATGGCCTTCAGCCTCAGTGAATACGGCGATAAAATCAAAGACCTGATAAAGGGGTTAGGGCCTCATTTGGGAATTTTAGGTTTAGTAGTGGTGTTGATCATGCTTCAGCCGGATCTCGGAACAACCGTGGCTGTAGCTGGCACTGTCTATTTTATGCTGTTAGCCGCTGGGGCTCGCTGGGGGCATCTGATTGGTTTAGCAGTGATTGGGGTAGCCGGGGTACTAGTGCTTATTATTACGGAAGAATATCGATGGCAGCGCTTTACTGCTTTTTTAAACCCTTGGAAGGATCCTTTGGATACTGGCTTTCAAACTATCCAGTCTTTATATGCCCTGGGATCAGGCGGCCTGTTTGGGGTTGGTTTAGGCCGGAGCCACCAAAAGATGTTTTACCTGCCGGAACAGCACTCTGACTTTATCTTCTCGATCTTGGGCGAAGAACTAGGTTATCTCGGTGTGCTGGTCGTCATTGGCCTTTTATTTCTTTTTATCTGGCGGGGACTAAGAACTGCGATAACCTGTCCGGATGCCTTTGGTAGTTTACTGGCCGTGGGGATTACCTGCTGGATCGGCTTGCAGGCAATCATCAACATCGGTGTCGCTTCTGGCAGCTTACCGGTCACCGGCATTACCTTTCCCTTACTGAGTTATGGCGGTTCATCCCTTTTATTCACTCTTACCGGTATCGGTATGTTGTTAAATATATCCAAGTTTAGTACACAAGGACGGTGAAGCCCTTTTCGGGCGAAGTGTGCGAGTTGTATTTACTGGTGGGGGTACCGGCGGGCACCTCTATCCAGCTTTGGCAATAGCGCGGTATCTCCAAAAAGTTTATCCCAAGATTCAAATTCTTTTTATCGGAACGGCGCAGGGACTAGAAGCAGAAATCGTTCCCAGAGCGGGTTTTAATTTTCTGACCATCAGCTCACAGGGATTGAAACGAAGGTTTAGCTGGTCAAATATTAAGACTGGTTGGCTCGTTTTGCGTGGTTTGCGGGAATCTAGAAGGATTTTGAAGCAATTTGCCCCCGATCTGGTTGTGGGGACCGGGGGCTATGTTTGTGGTCCGGTAGTTCTGATGGCCCATTGGCTGGGAATACCGAGCGCAATCCACGAACAGAACGCTTGGCCTGGAATCACGAACCGGATTTTATCTCGGTTGGTAAGTTTAGTCATGACTACTTTTGAAGAATCTAAACCTCATTTTACTCGGGCGGCTCGAGTGGAGGTAACCGGGTTGCCAATCCGGCCTGAAATAATGGAAGTTAATCGTTTAGCTGGTGCCAAGAGTTTAAATCTCAACCCCCAACTTCTAACAATCCTGGTAGTGGGAGGTAGTCGGGGAGCCCAGAGTATTAATCGGGCGATGCTAACGATTCTTGAGCATTATCAAAATCGGCCAGATATCCAGATCGTACAGGTTACGGGGACTTTGGGATATGAGGAAACAAGAAAGTCTATTATCGAACGGGGTTTAGATCTGGAGGAAAGTGGGAATATTAGAGTTGTTCCTTATCTTTATGATATAGAGAACGCTCTGGCAGTGGCGGATTTAATGATTTGTCGAGCCGGAGCGGCAACTTTAGCGGAGATTAGTGCTAAAGGGATTCCCTCTGTTTTAATCCCGTATCCTTATGCCTCAGAGAACCACCAGGAACACAACGCTCGGGCGTTTGAGGCACAGGGAGCGGCAGTAGTGATTAAAGATCGTGACCTTAGCGGCGAAAAATTATTAGCTGCGGTCCAGGAACTTTTGGAAGAACCGGGCAGGTTGTCCCGGATGGCCGTGGCGGCACATAAACTCGGCCGGCCTCAGGCGGTCAAGGAAATCGTATCCTTACTTAGCAACTACCTACAACCAGTCAAGTGAAGACGCTATAGTCACAACTATAACTAATATTGCATAAGATGGAGTGCCAGAAGGTACAATTTGTCGCTACTAGCTATCTACTCGGGTACCTAAGACAGAAGTGCAGGGCCGGAAGGAGTGACATTAACTTTGATAACCTGGTTATGTCAGCGCGAGGCTATGAAGAAAGAAACATATCAATTGGAATCAGCCACTATCCCTGTAGAGGCGAACGGCGGATTCCACTTCATCGGAATTGGTGGAGTCGGCATGAGTGGTATTGCTCAGGTTCTGCTGCGACAGGGATACCGGGTAACCGGTTCAGATCTGAATTCTGGAGAAGTTACTCGGCATTTAGCTGCCGAAGGAGCGACTATTTATCAAGGACACACTGCAGAAAACCTGGGCCCTGACATTACTAGGGTTGTGGTTTCATCAGCGATTCCATTAACTAACCCTGAAATTGTGGAAGCGCGGCGTCGCGGACTAGCTGTGGTCCACCGAAGTGATATGCTGGCTTTTTTAATGAATCCGCATAAGGGAATAGCCGTAGCCGGTGCTCACGGCAAAACAACAACCTCTGCCATGATTGCGCTGGTTTTAGAGAGAAATGGCCTAGATCCAACAGTCTTGGTCGGTGGTCATGTTAAAGAATTACAGGGTAATGCTAAATTAGGAACCAGCGAGTATTTAGTCGCTGAGGCTGATGAAAGCGATGGTTCTTTTCTGAAGTTAATCCCGTATTGTGCTGTGGTGACCAATGTAGAAAATGATCATCTTGATTATTATCATTGTCTGGACAATATTCGGGAAGCTTTTATCCGTTTCCTCGGGCAGGTTAAACCGGATGGATTTGCCGTAGTCTGTGGGGAAGATCCGTTTTTACAATCCGCGGCAGCGCGAAATTCACGGCGTTACTTGACCTATGGCCTTAAATCCGGTATGGATTATTGGCTCAGCGGCATTGATGGTCACGGTTTTGAAACCTGGGGAGATGTTTATTACCGGAATCAGAGACTTGGTCGCCTAATCTTAAACGTACCTGGGGTTCATAATTTGATGAACGCTTTGGCGGCTATTGCGGTAGCTCAGGAATTAGGTCTGAGTTTTCAGCCAGTAGCCGATTCTCTTTATGACTTTCATGGGGTCCATCGTCGTTTTGAGGTGGTGGGTGAGATTAACGGGGTATTAGTGGTCGACGATTATGCCCATCACCCGACTGAGATCAAAGCAACGCTAAGGGCCGCGCGTCAGATGTCTGTTCAACGTTTGGTTGCGGTCTTTCAACCGCACCGTTTTACCCGAACGCATTTCCTGCGGGAGGAGTTTGGCGATGCCTTCCAAGAAGCGGACCAGGTGATTATTAATGATATTTATTCAGCCGGCGAAGCACCAATTGAAGGGGTTACCGCTCGAATATTAGTTGAAGAGATTAAAAAACAAGGGATCCAGCCAGTGGATTATTTTTCGACCCGAGAAGAAATTGTTGACTACCTCGTAGACAAGGTAAAACCGGGAGATCTGGTTATCACGATGGGAGCCGGTCATATCTGGACCGTCGGCCGGGACCTGGTGGAGCGATTACACAATTCATCTATCCCTTAGTGGGGCATTATGGTTATGAAAGGAGTTGAAAGTTGTAACAATAAGTGCCCCGGCTCAATTCCGGGGTGCGGGAGGTTGCAACTATGGATAGAATAAGGATTTTAGGGGGAAATCGCCTGGAGGGGGAAGTTAAAGCCAGTGGGGCAAAAAACGCCTCTCTGCCCATTCTGGCGGCCTGCTTATTAACTCGTGGTGAATGTGTGTTACATGGAATTCCCTGTCTGCGTGATGTGGAGGTTATGCTGCAGGTTCTGCGTTCCCTTGGTGCTCGCGTTACTTGGCAGGGTTCCGATTTGGTTGTTTCTGCCCAGGAAGTAGTAGCGACGGAAATACCGGAATCCTTGATGCGTCAGATGCGGGCTTCAAATCTGGTAATGGGTGCCTTATTAGGTCGATGCGGTACTTTCAAGGCTTTTACCCCTGGTGGGTGCGCCATTGGTTCACGCCCGATGGATCTGCACCTTAAAGGTTTTAACACTTTAGGAGCGAAAATAAATCAAGAGTATGGTTTTATTACCGGGAAGTCGCAACGCGTTAGGGGTGCCTCAATCCAATTGGATTTTCCTTCAGTTGGAGCAACCGAGAATCTAATGATGGCCGCAACCCTGGCCGAAGGAGTGACGGTTATCCGCAATGCGGCTCGAGAACCAGAAATCGTTGACCTGCAGAATTTTCTGCGTCGCCTAGGAGCGAGGATTTGGGGGGCCGGAACGCACGAGATAAGAATTGAGGGAGTGGCTAATCTGGGAAGTGGAGAGCATACGGTAATTCCGGATCGAATCGAGACGGGGACTTTTCTAGTCGCCGGGGTGCTTACCCAAGGGGATGTCCTGATTTCTAATGCAATCGAAGGGCACGTAGAATCCATTTTAGCCAAACTCCAGGAAGCCGGGGCTGAAGTCTCCTCGGCGAAAGAAGGGGTCCGCGTCCGGGGAGGTCGTTGTTTGAAAGCGGTTGATGTCAAAACTCTCCCTTATCCCGGTTTTCCCACTGATATGCAGCCCCAGATTGTCACCCTCCTGTCTGTGGCTAATGGCACCAGTTTGGTAACGGAAACTATTTTCGAAAACCGCTTTAAACATATTGATGAACTCCGTCGGATGGGAGCCAGGGTACGCTTAGAAGGAAGGAGCGTTATTATATATGGTGTTCCTCGACTGACTGGAGCAATCGTCGAGGCCAGTGATTTACGGGCGGGAGCAGCCCTGATCCTGGCGGGTCTGGTAGCTGATGGTGAGACTCTGGTAGAGGGAACGGTCCACATTGATCGTGGCTATGAACGGTTGGAGGAAAAGTTTAAACAACTGGGAGCCAATATCCAACGGCTAACAAAATGAAGTTAAAGGTAATTCTCCCAGAATTTCTTTTGGGAGTGTTTTTTTTGTTTAGCCGTTGGACAAGGAATCTATTTCTGATATAATTACTTTGTTGGAGGGTGTGGTGAATGACTGCCCCTATTATTAATCCCAAAAGAAATGAAACTTCAGTATTGTGGCGACTTCTGTTAAGCTTTACTTTTTTGCTTTTATCAACTACGGCTTTGTATTTCTTTTTGCACTCGCCGGTCTTTGGGATCAAAGAGGTGGTGGTTGAGGGCAACCAGTCGTTGGGTTCGGCGGAAATTATTCGGCTGAGCGGGGTGGTTCCCGGTACCAACATCTTTCTGCTTGATGAAGAACAGATTCAGGGCCGGTTGCATTTACATTCTCTTCTTGAGACAGTCAAAATCGAACGAAGGTTACCCAATAGGCTAATCATTCAAGTACAAGAAAGGGTCCCCTGCCTTCTTCTGCCGGTGACTGATGGCTTTGTGGTAGTTGATCATCAAGGAGTTTACCTTACCCGGGTAGGGAGTATAGTGGAGATTAATCGGCCAGTGGTGACGGGCTGTGTAGTTCCGTCAGATGTTCTGCCAGGGCAAGTAATTGATGTTGTCATTTTGCAGCAGTTTCTTCCGGTTGTCGACCAGATGAGTTTTGAGACGGTACAATCAATTTCGGAGATTAATTTAGAATCCGCTGAAAGAATCAAGATATATTCGCTAAATGGGGTGGAGATCAAGGTAGGAACAATTGATCATCTAGTAGAACATTTGGATTTACTGCAACAGATTTTGACAGTAGAACTCAAACAGTTAGATCAGCCAATTGAGTATATCGATATGAGTTTTAAGGGGTCGCCAGTAATCAAGTTTGCGCAGGGAAAGACGAGGTGAACCGAATGAAATCACGTAGCGGTTATCTTACCATTGCCCTAGTATCCATGGTTTTAGGTCTAATGTTAGCGGTTCAGTTTAAGGTTACTCAGGGCAGCCCAGCTGATTTTGGTACTCGAAGAACTCAAGATGTCGTTAATGAACTGAAACAGGTCACCGAAGAAAGGGACAACCTGAAAATTGAACTTGATGAGTTAAGAATTAGCTTGAATAAGGCTATCTCCGGGCAGCAAGAAGGTTACGAGGCTTTAGTGGAGGAATTAAATAAAGCCCGACAGTCGGCTGGTTTGTTGGAAATGAAGGGTCCGGGGATAACCCTTACCCTGAACGATAGCACTAAGGTTCTCCAACCGGGAGAAGACCCTAACCTTTACCTGATTCACGATGAGGATCTGTTAAAGGTGGTTAATGAGCTTAAAGCAGCCGGAGCCGAGGCGATTTCGGTCAATGGCCAGCGCGTTTTAGCAACTACCGAGATTCGATGTGCTGGACCCATAATCCAGGTTAACGGGAATCGCATTGCCCCGCCTTTTGTGGTCACCGCCATTGGCGATCCTAATTCCCTGGAGAGTTCTCTAAACCTCAAGGGGGGAGTATTGGAAAGCTTGCAATTTTGGGGGATTCAGACCAGCATTGAGAAACCTAAAGAGGTGATTGTTCCCGGTTATTCCGGGACGATCAAGTTTAAATATGCTAGTCCGGTCAAAGAGGGGTGAGTGCTTATGCTGTGGTTTCTGGCGCTATTAGGCTTATTGGCTGGGGTTTTGCTCGGTTTAAATTCACCATTGGTTATTCCAGCAATTTATTCTAAGTATATGTCAGTGGCTATCCTGGCCGCCCTCGACTCAGTTTTTGGCGGACTTCGCTCGTCAATGGAAGATACCTTTGATAATCTAGTCTTTATAACTGGTTTTTTTAGCAATGCCCTTCTAGCAGCCTTGCTCGCCTATATAGGAGATCATTTAGGGGTTGAGCTTTATATGGCAGCTATTGTCGCTTTTGGAGTTCGCATATTCCAGAATTTAGCAATAATTCGTCGGCATTTCCTAAAAAATTAATCCTAAAATTTGGAATTAAAAAGAGGGGATTTATACTTTATGTGGAAATAGTTTACGCAGTATAATCTGGCGGGAGGTGCGCCATGGCCAGGCGGAACATTGTCGTCGGCTTGGATATTGGCACGACCAAAATAACGGCCCTAGTAGGCGAAGTGGGGACTAACGGTCAGGTTTATATAATTGGAGTCGGTGAAACTCCTTCCAGAGGCTTGCGTAAAGGAGCCATTGTCAATATTGACGAAACTGTCCGTTCAATTGACTTAGCCATAGAAAAGGCGGAACGGATGAGTGGGGTCGAGATAAATGATGTTTTTGTTGGGGTCGCCGGACCTAATATTAGTTCCATTAATAACCAAGGCGTGATTGCGATTACCGGTCCTAACCGAGAAATTCTTGTGGATGATGTTCAGCGAGTTCTGCGAAATGTTCGAATGGTGGGACTTCCGGCTGAACGTAAGATTATCCATGTTATACCCCGACAGTTTATTGTTGATGGTTATGACGGTGTTCGTGACCCGGTGGGAATGGCCGGAGTCAGGCTTGAGGTAGAAGCACATATTATTACCGGTTCAACCACCTATTTACAAAACGTTTACAAGATAATCCAAAGTACCGGACTTAAACTTTTAAATCTAATGGTTAGTCCGATTGCCGCGGCAGAAGCGGTCTTGTATTCTAGCGAAAAGCAATTGGGTTCAATTTTAGTCGATATCGGTGGAGGAACGACCGATGTGACCCTTTACGATGGGGGTAGTCCTTGGTTAACCTTTGCCTTACCTATTGGAGGAGATCATATCACCTGTGATTTGGCTGTCGGGCTTCGTACTACTTTGGTTGAGGCGGAAAGAATTAAACAGGAAAACGGATGTGTGCTGGTTCAGTTAGCCCCGGAACATGAATTAATATCTGTGGCAGCAGTCGGGGGAAACGGGATAAACCAGGTTTCACGCAAAAAAATAGCTAGTATTATCCAACCAAGGGTGCAAGAAATATTTGCTCTGATCCGAGAAGAAGTTGAAAAATCCGGGTACCGGGGAATACTTCCCGGCGGATGTGTCCTGACCGGCGGATCAGTTCTAATTGATGGCATGGTAGAACTAACCCAGGAAGAGTTGCAACTGCCAGTGCGCCTTGGTTATCCGGAAGGAATAGGCGGACTGGCTGAAGTGGTCCGGAGCCCACAATACTCTACGGTTGTCGGCCTGGTACTTCAGGCGGCTAGGAATTATCGGGAAGATTTGGTTCCCGAAGGAGATCCTTTATTGGGTGGGATTTGGGGAAGAATTAGATCTTGGTGGCGGGAAATGGCTTAATATAGGACAGCGGTGATAAGAGGAGGGTCATAGGGTGCTGGATTTTGATAATGAAGTAGCCCCATTGGCGAAAATTAAGGTTATTGGTGTCGGCGGAGGAGGAAACAACGCTGTTAACCGCATGATTGGAGCTGGACTTAAAGGAGTTGAGTTCCTGGCGGTTAATACTGATGCCCAAGCATTAAATCTCTCTCAAGCAGAACACCGGATCCAAGTAGGAGTGAAATTGACCAAAGGGTTAGGAGCCGGGGCTAACCCGGAAATTGGCTATAAGGCGGCTGAAGAAAGCCGGGATGAATTGCTTCAAGCCTTACGTGGTGCTGATATGGTATTTGTGACTGCTGGAATGGGCGGAGGTACGGGAACTGGCGGAGCACCGGTAGTAGCGGCTGTTGCCAAAGAAGTAGGTGCTTTAACAGTAGGGGTGGTAACTCGGCCTTTTTCTTTCGAAGGAAAGAAACGAGCTAATCAGGCGGAAAAAGGAATTCAGGAACTAAAAAGTCAGGTCGATACGCTGATTACGATCCCTAATGATCGTCTGCTGCAGGTGGTTGATCGGAGTACATCAATAGCAGAGGCTTTTCGGATTGCGGACGATGTTTTGCGTCAGGGTGTTCAGGGAATTTCTGATTTAATCGCTGTTCCCGGCTTGATTAATCTTGACTTTGCGGATGTTAAAACGATTATGACTGAAACTGGCTCCGCTCTAATGGGCATTGGCAGCGGCTGTGGTGAAACCAGGGCGATGGAAGCGGCTCGGGCCGCGATCTCAAGTCCTTTACTAGAGACATCGATTGAGGGTGCCAGAGGGGTCCTCTTAAACATCACGGGTGGGCCTGACCTTAGTTTGTTCGAAGTAAATGAAGCGGCTGAGGTGATTGCCCAAGCGGCTGACCCAGATGCCAATATTATCTTTGGGGCGGTAATTGATCAAACACTGCAAGACGAGGTGCGGGTTACCGTTATCGCAACCGGGTTTGATGCTGCTCCGGCAGACCGTAAGGAAATAGTTAAAGAAATGGAATTGCGTCCCTTTGCTAGTGGAAGCAATCTCGATATTCCAGCCTTTTTACGCCGGCGGTAGGCAATGAGTTGTGGGCTTATCTTATTTAATACTTCAGGTGAGGTAGAGTCTCGACCTGAAGTTCCGGTGTTCAGCGAAGCTGGACGAGTTCACTCTGGTTGTGCCTGGCGGGCATGGTTGGTTAACGCGAAAGAGCGGGAAATATCCCGCTCTTTTATTTTATTGAGTCCAGTTAATGACAAATTATGTTAATAGTTTAGAGTATAATCCTAATATAGGCATTAGTTTTCTGGATAGAGCAGAGTTAAGTTTAGGCAGTATCAACTATCTTCCAGTACTAGACCTGGGAAGAGCCCCATATACATAATAAAGATGCACAAACCTAGGGAATATGGAGGGGTTAGCATGGGGCAGTCCTATGTCTACCTGGACGTAGTATTCTTGATTAACCTGGTCATGGATTATACAATTCTCTGGGCCACCGCTCGTTTTGGTCAGATACCAGCGAGTAACAAACGATTGCTTGCCGGTGCTTTCGTTGGAGCTCTTTACTGTATTGCCCTGCTTATTCCTGGTTTAACGTTTCTCTATGGTCTCCTGTTTCGAGTAGTACTCTCCCTGGTTATTGTCGGCGTAGCCTTTGCCCCCTTAACGCTCAGAAAGTTTTTACAAGCGTTTGGCTACTTTTATTTGATCGCTTTTACTATGGGTGGGGCGATTCTAGGCGGAATTTACCTCTTATCTACTAATCCGCAACTTTTTGGAACAGTTAATCGCCTGTTACAGGTATTGGTAAATATTCCTTTTGGCTGGTTATTAGTCGGGGTCGCGGCAGCAGTTGTTTTGGGAAAATGGGGCACAGCCCTAATCCGCCGAGCGTTGGTCAAGACTTTTTTTCGCGTACCGTTGACCATTTGTTTTGGTGGACAAAACCTGACGTTGCCGGCTTTGCTGGACACCGGTAACCAGCTTAAGGATCCGCTAACCAAAGCCCCGGTAGTTATCGCTGAGTATTCAGCTGTTGAACCGTTTTTGCCGGATGACTTAAAGGATATTTTTCGGCGATCGCCGGATCTTGATTTGAAAAAAGCGGCCGAAGAATTATCCGGCTCGGAGTGGTCAAATCGATTTAGACTAATCCCCTTTTCTTCGATTGGCAAGCATCATGGCATGCTACTCGGCCTGCGACCGGATGAGGTTAGTATTGTAGTGGATGATCGTAAAGTAACCACCCAGAATGTAGTGGTTGGCATCTACAATAAACCTCTTTGTCCCGAGGGTTCGTACCGGGCTTTATTGCATCCTGATTTATTAGGATCAGCAATGACCGCTTGAGGGTGGGATTTATGTGAGGGAGGGACTTGTGTTGGTCGATAGAGGTTCGAACCTACTCCTGATTAGATGGGATAAATGGTGGCTGAAAGTCCGCTGGACTGTTAAACTGGCTTTCCTGAGCCTTCTCCAAAAAGTGGGGTGGCGGTCTGAAGTTCACTATGTCGGTAGCAGTGAGGCCCTCCCACCTCCCCTGAGTTCTGACGAAGAAATCTTCCTGCTAACCCGGTTAGAAACCGGGGATCATGCAGTTAAAAGTGTGCTTATCGAAAGGAACCTTCGATTAGTTGTCTATATTGCCCGTAAGTTTGAAAACACTGGCGTGGGAATTGAAGACTTGGTCTCCATTGGCAGCATCGGCTTGATTAAAGCAGTTAATACTTTTGATGTGGCCAAACGGATTAAACTGGCTACTTACGCATCCCGTTGCATTGAAAATGAGATCCTGATGCATTTGCGCCGAAATAACCGTAACCGAATCGAAGTATCCTTTGATGAGCCATTAAATGTTGATTGGGATGGCAATGAACTGCTTCTTTCTGATGTGTTGGGAACAGAAAACGATGTGATTTACAAGGCCTTAGAGGATGAGGTTGATCGCAATCTCCTCCAGGCAGCCTTACTTAAACTTAGTCCGCGGGAAAAAAAGATTATGGAACTGCGTTTTGGCCTCCAAGGGGGAGAAGAAAAAACCCAAAAAGAAGTCGCTGACCTGCTGGGCATATCTCAATCCTACATCTCCCGCCTGGAAAAACGGATTATTAAAAGACTAAGAAAAGAGATTTATAAAATGGAATAAAGTGAGACAGTTAAGAGAACTCGTTCAGCTTCGCTGAACATCGAGGCTTCAGATGGAGACTCTACTCCACCTGATTTTTGAACAAGGTAACCCCCACTTATAAAAGCAGGGGCTTTTGAACTCAGATAGAATAGATCGACTCTTTATGCGAGGATATATGCCTCGCTTTTTTTTTGCTCAGAATAAAAACTATAAGCCAAGGGGATAATTTAATTAATTAATAAACACCCTTAATGAGCCACTCCGACTAAGCAATCCTAAACTACCTAAATAATGCAGGCAGCAGGGGGTTTGTGAATGACGGTAAACAAGGTGGAGATCTGTGGGGTCAACACCTCAAAACTGCCAGTCCTCGGAAACAGTAAAATGCGGGAGTTGTTTAAAGCGGTTCAGAGTGGTGACCGAGAGGCCAGAGAAAAGCTGGTCAATGGAAACCTTCGCTTGGTGCTTAGTGTGATTCAGCGGTTTACCAATCGGGGTGAATACGTGGATGACCTTTTTCAAGTAGGTTGTATCGGGCTTATTAAAGCAATCGATAACTTTGATCTGTCACAAAACGTTAAGTTTTCTACTTACGCTGTACCGATGATAATAGGTGAGATACGACGTTACTTGCGGGATAACAATCCAATTCGGGTTAGTCGGTCACTCCGGGATGTGGCTTATAAAGCGTTGCAGGTACGAGACGCCCTGGTTAACAAAAATTCCCGTGAGCCTTCCATTAATGAAATTGCGCAGGAACTAGATCTTCCGCGAGAAGAAATCATTTTTGCCCTTGATGCCATTCAGGAACCGATTTCTTTATTTGAACCCATCTATCACGATGGGGGGGATCCTATCTTTGTTATGGATCAAATCAGTGATGATAAGAATCAGGATTTTCACTGGTTGGAAGGGATAGCGGTGCGAGAAGCACTTCGAAAATTAAGTGATCGAGAGAAGTTGATTTTATCCCTGCGTTTTTTTGAGGGTAAGACGCAAATGGAAGTGGCGGAAGAGATTGGAATATCCCAGGCTCAGGTATCTCGTTTAGAAAAAGCAGCTTTAAATCATATGCGGAAATATGTCTAGAATTGAAAGGGGTTAACGATTGTTAAGCAAGCCTAATCGTCGATGGCTTTTGGCCGGTGGGATGATCTTTATCTTGTTGTTAATCGGATCTGCTAACGTTAAACAGAGTACCCCGGTATCCGTCCCGGCTTTTAAATATGATAGTGTCCTCCGTTTTCACGTAATTGCTAACAGTGATTCTGAAACTGACCAAGCGATAAAGTTAGAAGTCCGAAATCGCGTACTCCAGTTTCTTCAACCCCTGCTTGCCCAAACGACCAATGTTTTCGAGGCCAAAAAGGTTGTTAGCGAAAACCTAAGTCACATTCAAAAATTGGCCCGGGATAAAGTTCTTGATTATGGATTAGAGTACCCAGTTACAGCGGAGATGGGCAGTTTTACCTTCCCGGCGCGACCGTATGATCATCTAGTTCTTCCGGCTGGTGATTACGACGCTCTGCGAATTTCCTTAGGTGAGGGAGATGGGCAAAACTGGTGGTGTGTTTTGTTTCCTCCTTTGTGTTTCGTGAATGGTTCGGGTGGTTTGGTTTTCGACGATTCACAGTGGTCCGAAGAAGAGGAGTCTCTTCAGCCGGTTTTTGCTCCGGTATCGGACGACGAGTCGAGTCAGGCCTCAATTCGTTTTAAGTTTTGGGAGTGGTGGAGTGAATAAGCTGCTATAATCATGTTCGCGTCGTGTTTTAACGGGGGTCAGCAATTGACGGTTTGCATCGGAGAACGAAGATAGCTGAGAATTAGCCGGCATTACTGTCGGAGCCCGCCGGGCGAGTTTAATGCCTGCCCGAAGCAGTCGACGTTCGTTCCCGGCCCAGTCTGCTGACCGAGTTAAAACACGCGCGTAGTTATTTTCAAAGTAGACACAAAATAGACAAAAAACTCCCGGCTTGCTCATATATTTAGATAGAGGAGTCGGGAGGTGATCGATAAATGGTTCGAGTGTCTGATCTAAGAATGCGCGACGTGGTAAATGTAGTCGATGGTCGCCGCCTAGGAATGATCAAAGACTTTGATCTCGATGTAGAGGTTGGCCGGATAAGGTCAGTCCTTCTTCCCGGGTCAGGAAAAATCCTAGGTTTCTTCGGCCGCAATGATGACCTGGAGATCCCCTGGGATAACATCATCAAGATTGGAGTCGATGTTATTTTAGTAAACTTGCCCTCATTTACCGATGTACGGCGCAGTAATGAATCGGAATTAAACGGGCGTGAGGCATAAAACCGCCTTACCTACTTTTCATTCTTCCCTGCTAATTTATTGTTATTATATCCTCAACTAGTCCGGTATGCTTGATTTGAAAGTCCGCCTTGACCTGAACCTGGACAGTTGGGAAGATTTCATCCCACTGATCTTTAATGTCTTTCCAAAATTTCGGGTTTAAACGATATAGGATATCTCCAAAGCCCAAGGCGTCTGCACCTATAGCTTGAATCTTGGTCACTGCTTTCAGGCAGCGATATTCTACCTCTTGATTAATCAATTCCTCCAGCTTTCTAATATTCTCTTCGTTCAGTTCGATAACCGTGTCTGATTCTCTAAAATCACCCTGTCCTTTAAGGTTAATTACAAAAGTAATTCCGTTGTAATTAATTACTGGTTTAACCTGAGTTTTTACATTGCGAAATAAGTAACTGGTGTCTTTTTGGGTGGCAGCATATGCTACCGGAATTACTCCGCTGCCGGCTTGATTAGTGATCAATAGAAACCCTTGACTTTCCTCAGGATCTAATAAACCAACCATTTTATTCCCGGAAAAAATCGCTGAACCTTCAATAACAGGGGTCTTATGCTGTGGTGGGACCCCTCCTTCTTCACTTCTCCCTTCGGTAACACTATTGGCCCTATTCTGCGTGTTATTGTCTGGTTGCTTGATAGGGGAACTTTCTGCCGGGGGTTAATAATACTACGATAGTTGCTTTAAAGCTTATTAAGCTTGGCGTTAATTTCATTATCATCCCTCTTTTTTCTCAGTAATGCGATAATTAAAACTAAACCTGGAATGATTAACTCAATGGTGTAGGCATAAAATGGCCAGACCTTGGTTAAAAACTCGACTATTCGATAATGGCTTTGGTATACGGTAGTGGCGATAATAACAATGATGGTACTGATAGGGATTATAGTATGGCGGTAATTATTTAACCCTAAAGTTGTCGCCGCAGCAATACAGCAGGTATGAATGAAGATGGCCAGTTTAATAATTGTCCCGGCTATCCAGATAATAACAAGCAGCAGCTCTACACGTTCCAAAAAATCAGCTAGAGAGATATACCTTATTAAACTGTGCACCGGATAAGCCAGACATGACGTAACTAGGTCACCAAATACTCCGATGGTACCAGCAAAAACCGCTGCAGCGAATACACCGGACATGAATATCGTACCCAAGCCAGTTTGTAGGGCTTCCTCCTTCCGATTCAGGTAGGGCAGAAGCATTAAAATTAAAAATACCTCTCCGCGCCAGGCCGCAGGAACCATACTTCCCTTTAATATTGGTATTAAACCATCTTCTAAAAATGGCCGAAAATTTATCAGACGTGTTTCATTCGCTACTAAAGCTAGGATAAAAAGAACCGATATGACAAATACAGAAAAAACCAGCCCGTTTTGCCGAGCAATAACTTCAATGCCTAGATAAACCCCATAGGCAGCTACGCTGGCTAAAACCACAGTGAATACTGAAAAGGGGGTTTCCGGTAGAAAGGCCACATGGATAAATCCCACTCCTTCCGCCACAATTACGGTCGTGAGATGAATAAACACCAGCGTATAGGCTGCCGCCAAAAGCTTGCCGGGTATCATACCGAGTATCTTTGGCAAGTACTCAGTAAACACCTGCCGGGGATAGCGTCGGCCTAGGGCTACACATACCAGGGCTACCAGTAAACCATAAAGAGTAACCGGGATTAAGATCGACAACCAACCATCTCTACCGGCCTCCCGGGCAACAATACCGGGAACAAAAAGAAAAACCGTAGCCATTTCTGCCATAAATAGTAATAGCATTAATTGAACGCTACTGATTCTACCTTTATCTAACAATTGCCCTTTCCTCCTTTGCGTTGAGAGCGACGGACATTTGGGGCAGCCGGCGGACCCGGTTTTTGACCAGGATTCTGTCGCTGTCGATCAATATAGCCTATTAAACGTGGCCGAAAAAGCATGGCCCAGGCCGGGGCGCGAATTAAGGTATCTTTCAAATCAGCTAAAATTAATGGGGCCAGGGGAGATAAGTAAGGCACTCCAAAGGATCTTAAAGAACACAGATAGAATAACAACATTGAAAAAGCGGCCATAACGCCAAACATTCCTAAGAAAGCAGCAGCTATCATGAATAAAAAGCGCAATAAACGAATGCTATTAACTAGGCTTACGGAAGGCAAGGTGTAAGACCCAATAGCAGTTAAAGCTACAATCACCACCATGGTCGAGGATACTAGACCGGCAGCTACTGCTGCCTGGCCGATAACAATTGCGCCGACAATACTGATGGTTTGACCAAAAGCACGCGGCAAACGAATTCCTGCTTCCCTTAGTAGTTCGAAAGTTAATTCCATTAACAGAGCCTCAATAAAGGCCGGAAAGGGGACGCCTTCCCGAGCCGCCAGAACCGTGATAAGTAAGGGGGTAGGCAGTAACTCCTGGTGAAAAGTGCTTACTGCAATATAAACCGACGGGGCCAATAAGGCTACAAACAATCCCATCCAACGGAAAAGACGAATAAAAGAAGCAAACCAGTAATGATTATAATAATCATCCGGGCTTTGTAGCTGATTGGCCATAGTAGTCGGCAGCATCATCGCAAATGGTGTGCCGTCAATGATTAAGGCAGCCCCCCCTTCTAAGAGGTGGCCGACGATTCGATCCGGTCGCTCAGTCGCCTCGATGGTGCTGAAAAATGAATAAGGGCTGTCTTGAATAAACTCTGTAATTTTGTTGGTGCTGATAATGCCATCAATATCAATTCGTTGAACCCGGGCGTAGATCTCCTCAATCAATTTTGGGTTCGCATATCCTTTAAGATACACTAGGTTAACCGTGGTTTTAGTTACTACTCCCACTTTCAGACTATCTACTGCTAGGCGAGACGTAGGCAGGCGTTTGCGTAATAGGCCCATATTGGTGCGCAGGTCCTCATTAAAACCCTCTGCTGGTCCCTTGATCACCACTTCTACCGTCGGGGGCCCAATTGGTCGGCTGTTATCCTCAAAAAGGTCAATTAATAGCACCTGGTCCTGACCGTCAACAAATAAGCCCACAGAGCCTTGGCTTATCCAATCAGTTATCTCTACCCATTTGTTTTGTTTCTTTATTTTCCCAGATGGAATAACCTCTTGCATCAGCCAATCAATAGTGTTGCTGGGGTGGTGTTTAGGAGTAATATTGGTTAAAGCTCGTAACAGGCTGCGTTCCAGCAGTTCTTGGCTGGTTAAGGAATCGAAATAAGCGATCAAGGCCCGGGTGGATTGTTGACCAACTCTGATGACAAAATCATGGATTATCAGGTCATCGCAGTGATCAAAAATGCGGCGGATAGCCTTTCGGTTTTTATCTAGGTTTAAGGATAGGGTTTCGGTTTCCTGGAATGTTTGGGTTAATCGGGCCTGCCGGGCGGATTCATTGTCGCTAGTTTTTTTGTTGGTTTTACTTCGCAGAAATCTGAATATCCGTTTAAGCATTATTCTCCCCTTTTATTATCTGCCGGGTTATATTCTGAACTTGAAGACTTAGAACCAGTGACAGAAACGACTATTATTTGCTTAGATCGCCGGATTTGCTAGCCAACAGCCCCAAAAGAATAGTGTAAATTAAGTGTGTAATATAGTTTGCTAGATAACTCAAGTCTTCATTCTGACTGGAGGTCTGTCTGTTTTATTTATTACTAAAAGCTATTTTTCCGAGGAACTTGGCAGGAATTAGCTGTCTTATTGTAGAATAAATTTTAATGACAAATCATCGTAAAACAGGCAGGTGAAAACTGTGCTGATTAACCCCGGAAAAGGCTGGTCCTGGCGGCAACGGGCCGGGATTAATTTTTTAGTCTTGGAAGCCCTGGAGCAGACCGGTTTGGTGCGGCATGGATTTAGTGCACGCCGGGGCGGCGTAAGTCAGGCGGGTTACTCTAGTCTTAACCTGGGGCTGCATGTTGGCGACGATCCCCGGCTAGTTCTAGAAAATCGTTGTCGGTTTGCCTCGGCTCTGGGAGTGGCCTCCCGGGACCTGGTTATCCCGGCCCAGGTTCATGGCGATCAAGTTGGCGTAGTGGGACGAGCCCAGGCTGGTTTTGGAGCGAATGATTTAGAAACAGCGGTACCGGGAGTGGATGCCCTAATCACTCAGGAGCCGGAACTGCCACTCTGTACTTTTTATGCCGATTGTGTCCCAATTTTCCTTTTTGATCCGGTTCGTCGGGTGATCGGTCTGGCTCACGCGGGGTGGAAGGGAACAGTGCAAAAGATTGGAACTCGGACCTTACAACGGATGCAGGAGGTCTTCGGAAGTAAACCGGAGGATTGTCTCGCCGGAATCGGTCCTTCGATCGGCCCTTGCTGCTATGAAGTAGATCAACCGGTGATCAGGCAGGTCCTGGCTGCTTTTCCCGATTCAAATAAATTGCTAACCGAGGCTGCAGTGGGAAACTACTCAACTGTTCAATTAGCACTGTTGGATAATGGTTTTAGAGAAAACCGAGCTAACCTTGATCTCTGGGCGGCCAACCAACTGACTCTTCTCAAAGGCGGTATCCTACCCCAAAACATTTGGCTAGCCGGTATCTGCACCCGTTGTCATCCGGAACTATTTTTTTCCTATCGGGGAGCAAATGGTCAGCCAACCGGCAGAATGGGGGCCGTAATTTCTTTGAGGATTGACAGTACTCCGGTAGCGAGTTAATATGGGATTACAGGAGCTGTGTATATGGTTTACTCTTCTCCGCGTATCCGACAGCGTCGAGCGGCTCTCCGCCGGAGAAAACAGCGGATATTGCTCTCGCTTGTTGTATTGGCGTGTACGGCATTTCTGATTTGGGGGGCTATTGGGTGGGGCCGGTCATTCTTAATTAAGAAGTCGGTCAAAACAACGGTAGTAAGTACCGGTCTTTTACAACAGACAGTCCCAGTTGATGCAATTGTCCTTACCGCAGAGGAATTAGTAATTGCTAATGTTAGTGGGTTGTTTCACCCAGTTGCTGTTGAGGGGCAACGGATCCGGAAGGGTGAAATAATAGGCAAGTTGGTTAGTTCTGAAATGGCTATGTCAAGAACGGAAACAGTAGTGGTTGCCCCATGTACCGGGTTGGTCAGTTTTCAACTTGATGGATTAGAAGGTTTTCTGACGCGAGAAAAGTGGGAACAGCTTGATCTTGGCCAACTAGTTGAGTCAAAAGGGAAGCATTCAGTCCAGCAAGGCAATTGGATTGAAGCCGGAAAACCTTTGGCCCGGATAGTAGACAATTTGGCCAACACTAATCTAGGGCTAGAATTACTCGTTCAAGATTTACCGCTCGAATTGAAAGATGACCAGATTAAAGCCGGAGATACCCTTAGGCTTAAGTTGCTCGATGTTGAGGAGAATAAGGTTAAAGTTGTTTCGGTTCAGCGAGATGCCAGTCGGATCAGAATAATCGTCGAATTGCCGAAATTTAGGGAAGATATGCTTTATCACCGGCAGGTTCCAGTAGAACTGATTACCCAGTGCTGGACCGGTTTTGTTCTCCCCCGGGAGGTACTTGTATTTCAGCAAGAGGGTCCGGGTGTCTATATTCTGCGTAAGGGTTGGACCAGATGGAAGAGCGTCGAGGTTGTCGGGGAATTGAACAATGAAGTAGTCCTAACCGGTCTTAATGAAGGAGAAATAGTAGTCTTAAATCCTTCTCTGGTTAGGGAAGGGTTGCGGTTGCACTAGATTATTTAGCTAGCTGCTGCCCGGTGCCGACAAGTTCATTTCTGTTTTATCTTGCAGAACGAGTTAGCACACAAGCGTTAATAAGTGTTTAATAATCATTTAGAGCATATAGGAAAATGCTATGTTTGATATTGCTGAACGGATAGCCCTGATCAGGGAAAAAATCGACCAAGCCGCCGAAAGATCGGGCCGTGATCCAAAACAGATTAAGATTGTCGCAGTTTCCAAATTTGTTGACCCCGAACGAATCCAGGAGGCACTTGGTGCCGGCATCACTACTTTCGGGGAAAACCGGGTTCAAGAATTCTTAACTAAATACCCGGTCATAAAGGGACCGGTTCAATGGCATATGGTTGGTTCCTTGCAAACTAATAAAGTAAAGCAAGTGATCGGTAAGGTTCAACTAATTCACTCGCTTGACCGTCGTTCTTTGGCGGAAGAGCTGTCCCGTCAAGCTAGGCTTACCGGCAGTGAGGCAACGGTTCTAGTCCAGGTCAATGTTTCAAGGGAGATTTCTAAAAAGGGTTTGGCCCCAGAAGAAGTGATTCCTTTTCTTAAGTGGCTTAGCACAATTGGGGGAGTAGAAGTTAAAGGGCTAATGACCATTGGTCCTTTAGGTGAACCAGAGAAAGCTAGACCAGTCTTTCGGCAGTTACGTGAGCTTTTTGAACGAATAGCAGATTTAGAATTACCTATGGTAGAGATGAAATATTTATCGATGGGTATGACGAATGACTATGAGATAGCGATCGAAGAAGGAGCTAATTTGGTTCGGATAGGGACTGGGATTTTTGGCAGACGTGAAACAGCTCAGAGGAGGCGAGACCATGGCTAAGATAGTTGATCGTTTAATGGACTTTTTGTGTGTTGGCGATACTTACGAGGACGAAAGGCCAACGGGAGATCAATATCATACCGAACGCGAACCTAAAATTGAAGAACCCAGTTCACTCAGGAAAGGAAATGTTCTAAGCCTGCATGCACCTAAACAACTCAGGGTAGTAGTTACTGAACCGATTAGCTTTGATGAATCTCAGGCTTTAGCGGAACACCTTAAATCGCGGCGACAGGTAGTATTAAACTTGGAGAATACAGATAAAGATGTTGCCCAACGGATCATCGATTTTATCAGTGGGGCCTGCTATGCTTTGGATGGACATGTTCAGAAGATTGGCGACGGTGTTTTTCTATTTGCCCCACATAATGTTGATATAACCAGTGAAGTGAAACAACAAAATTCAAACCAATCACCCTTGCCTTGGCTGGGGCTAGGCCGCGAGAAACGAGGCTAGAACTGGCGAAATCATGCGGCTAGTAAGAGAAATTTTACTTTGACAATCGTGTTTTAAATCTAATTCCACCTAAGGGGGGAAGCCTAGTGCAGGGTATGGTACTCAGAATTGGGTTTATCGGGGCCGGGGCAATGGCAGAAGCCCTGATACGCGGACTAATTAAGGCTGGTACTAACCCAGAAGACCTGATCGCTAGTGATATCCAGCCAGAACGGCTTAATATAATGCATAAAACATACGGGATTAGAGTGTCCGATAAGAATCTGGCTGTTTTTCAACAATCTGATGTAGTAGTATTAGCGGTTAAGCCGCAACATTTAGACCCAGTACTGCAAGAATTAATGCCTCATGATCTTGGCTCCAAGCCAATGGTCATATCCATTGCGGCCGGCATCCCATTGAGTTTCTTGGAGGACCGGCTACCGCCCACGATTCCGGTGATTCGGGCGATGCCTAACACACCGGGAATGATTGGTTATGGTGCAACAGCCATTTCTCTAGGGAATCAGGCACGGCCGGAACACGAAGCCCAGGCTCGTTCCATTTTTGAGGCCATTGGCATCGTGTTTACCGTCCCAGAGGCTCAGATGGACGCCGTTACCGGTTTAAGCGGCAGTGGACCAGCGTATGGCTATGTAATTATTGAAGCTCTAGCTGATGCCGGGGTTAAAGCCGGTTTGCCTCGACCGATTGCGATGGGCTTAGCAGCGCAGACTGTTGCCGGAGCAGCCCATATGATCCAAGAGACCGGCTTGCATCCCGGAGTCTTAAAGGATCAGGTAACATCTCCCGGCGGTACGACTATTGCCGGCCTACATGCTTTAGAGCTCGGCTGCCTCCGCGGCACTCTGATCAACGCAGTGATGGCTGCAACCGCTCGTTCGCAAGAGTTGCGCCGTTAAATAAAGATAGTTTAGTTGGTGAGTCATATCGTTGACAGAGAACAGAGCCGCTGTTGCTACTGTTGATTATTATATTATTTTTTATTATTTTGTAATATATCTATTTTATTAATCATCTAAGGGAGGAAGTATGGGGTTAATTAGTCTGGTAGATTTATTATTTGACTTATTAAGTTGGTTGATTATTGGCCGGTGTATTCTCTCGTTCGTTCAACATGACCCTTATCATCCAGTAATTCAATGGGTTTATCGGATTACTGATCCAGTTTTAAAACCTTTTCGTCAACTAATCCCGGCGACTAGTGGGATTGATTTTTCACCACTGGTGGCTTTGTTGGTTATAATGGTGGTTAATAGTTTGGTCGTCCGAATACTGTTGATTATTATCTAAAATCATTTCCCAAACCTTAATTCTTTGGAAATGACTATGCCTGCTGCGTATAACCACGGATGAAAATAACCCAAATGACAACAGATTGGGTTATTATCCTAAATAACAGCTTATGTTTAATCAGAGAAGGACATATCCAGGATCAAGGTTCGGGATAGACAGGGGTTATAAATTGAAAAACAATGCAACAAGCAGTTTGAGTCAGCATTATCCAAAAATGATCAAGCCTGAGGTGCTGGCTCCGGCTGGCCGGTGGGAGGCTCTGGAAGCAGTTGTCGCGGCCGGGGCCGATGCTGTTTACCTAGGCGGGAAAAAATTAAATATGCGGATGTGGCGGTCAGAGTTTAACTTTTCAGATGAGGAATTACGGCAAGCGGTTGAGTATACTCATCAACGAGGAGTTAAGCTTTACGTTACCCTGAACAATCTCTACTATGAAGAAGATGTGCCTGAATTACAGTCCTATCTGCAGTTTTTAGAAGAGATTAAGGTTGATGCCTTAATCGTGCAGGACCTGGCAGTGGTCGCTCTGGCCCAAAGAATTGGTCTAACTCGTCCGCTCCATGCCAGTGTTCAGGTGAATATTCATAATCTCCAGACTCTGCAGGCTTTTCAAGAAATGGGTTTTTCCCGGGCGATTGTCTCCAAGGATTTAAGTCTAGAAGAGGTTTATTATCTGGGTCAGGCGACCGGGATGGAACTGGAGTATTTTGTCCACGGAGATCTCTGTATCGCCCACACCGGTCAGTGTCTGACCAGTGCCTTAGTTTTTGGGGAGAGCAGCAATCGAGGCCGCTGCTTAAAGCCGTGTCGTTGGCGTTATCGGGTAGTCCAAACTAAAGATGGCTCACCCATCGAATGGTCAGTGCCGGGCCCCCATGTCTTGGCCAGTAATGATTTGTGCCTTTATCCCTATATTCCGCAATTGATTCAAGCCGGGATAATCTCCTTTAAAATAGAAGGCAGGATGCGGGAGGGGAGTTTTCTCAAACCCTTGGTGCAAGCTTATCGAGAGGCGGTGGATCGTTACTGGGAGGACCCTCAGGCATACCGACTGGACCAAACCGTCTGGAATAGTCTGGTTGACCAGCGGGTGCGTGATTATACTACCGGGCAGGCTTTTGGCTTAGCGAGACCAGCTAGTATTGGTTTTTCCGGCGAGCGAGAGCCTCATTTTCCGACTCGACGCCATTACGCTCCCGACTTTAACGGAGGTTGAGCTGCGCGAGAGACCCAATGACCTTGGGGTTGACAAGGAACCAGAAAAAAGGCCCGTTACTCTACCCGAACTATCAGTCCGGGTTGGTTCACTAGCTGCCTTACGTGCAGCGTTGGCTGCCGGCTCCCGGACCGTATATGTGGGAGGAGAAGTTGCCGGTTTAAATGCTCCGGTCTGGGGTCACCGAGAAGTGCGGGAAGCACTTAGGGAAGCGCACTCAGCCAAAGCCAAGCTGGTAGTGCTGACGCCTAAAATAACTAAACGAACGGAAATGCAGGAATTGGCTCGATGGTTTAAAGAACTTGATCAACTCCAAGTAGATGGGGTAATGGTGGGTAACTGGGGAACCGGGCGGTTAGTCAGGGAGCTAACTGATCTGCCGGTATATGGTGATACCTCACTAAACCTAACAAACAGCTTAGCCACTGATTTAGCCTTAAAAATAGGAATACGCCAAGGAACGGTTTCTTTAGAACTGTCTGCTGATTCATTGCAGAGGATTATGGAAAATACGCATTTGCCCTTGGAAGTAGTAAGTCATGGCCATTTAACCGCCATGATTCTGGAACGCTGTTTGCCCAGGGTCTTAAAGGGGACGATCGGCCAGCCAGAGATTTGTCCAAGGCCTTGTGCTGAGACGGAGCTTAGCCCTAATGGATGAATGCGGCCAAAAGTATCAGGTTAGGGTTGACCAGTTCTGCCGGACCCATCTGCAGTTTCCCTACCAATTGTGTTTACTGCCTATTTTGCCCTGGCTGCTGCAATTACGACCATGCAGTCTCCGGATTGAGGGTCAGCATTACGAGGGACCGGCTTTAGCCAGAGTGGTTCAGCTATACCGTAAATATCTGGAATTGGCCTTAAGCCAGCCGGAGCTGTATACTGTTTCTCTGGAGGACTGGAAAGACCTGCAGAAGCTAAATCCCGATGGATATACCATGGGTGCTTTAGGAGTATAGAGAATGAAGGGTCAGCGATTGGCGAATTATATTATCAGAGTAGCAGAGGAGTGGCCTTGATGTTAACTCCAGTGGATATCAATAAGAAAGAATTTCGGCGAGCCATGCGCGGTTACAATGAAAGCGAAGTGGATAGTTTTCTGGACCAGGTTGCCCGTGATTATGAAACCCTTTTGCGAGATAAAATAGAGGTAGAGGAAAAACTGCAGCGGCGGGAAGACCAGCTTCTCCAGTACCGTAACCTGGAGGAGACCCTTAATAATACTCTGGTCATGGCCCAAAAAACAGCAGAGGAAGTAAAGCAAAATGCAACCAGGGAAGCCCAGTTGCTGCTGCGAGAAGCGCAGGCAGAGGCAGAAGAGATAATTCATCAAGCGATGCTGAAGAAGGAAACCCTGGAAAATGAACAGGCGGAACTGATTCAGTCTCTAGTGGGATTCAAATCGCAGATTCGCGCCTTTCTTAAAGCCCAGTTAGATATGATTGAAAAGCTCCCGTTAGGAGATAAAGCAGGTGAGCACGAGGATAACTAGGCCATGCCTTAATAATTATAATGAGCAGCTTGTGGTTGCTGTTTCATAATCAGATAGTATAAGTAGTCTTTCTGATTATAAGTAGGTGCGGCGAAGGCTTCCGCCTGCGCCAAAGGCTTGGCGTAAGCCAAGTTTTCTTTATCTAGCTTTGGACTAATCGTTTAAGTGCTAAAGATTAAGGTGAAGCGAGGGTTCTTCGTGAATCGGATCAAGGAAATAGTCAATGGGGTTCAGATAAAGGTGCGGGTTCAGCCTCGAGCTGCCAAAAACCAAATCGTTGGCTGGATGGGAGATTCCCTTAAGGTTCGTCTGACCGCCCCACCGGTGGAGGGAGAAGCGAATGCCGCCCTGGTTCGCTTCTTAGCTGAATATTTTAACCTATCCCGCCAGAATGTTAGCCTAGTGACCGGGACAACTTCCCGGCAAAAAGTAGTTCAACTTAAAGGAATCTCGGCGGACCAGGTTAACCAGCGGGTGAATTCTTGACACTCAGCCGAAATTTGCCTTATAATAAAATGAATTTAAGGGAGAGATAACCTCCCATCGGTGCCAGGTGCGGATGGGAGGTTTTTTACATGATACTAAGACTTGACAAGATCCGGTTACTGAACCAGAAGAGGTGAAAAAATGGATTATGACAAAACGTTAAACTTACCCCGAACTGATTTTCCCATGCGGGCAAACCTGCCCAAGCGGGAACCGGAAATGCTGCGATTCTGGGCTGAAATCAACCTGTACGAGCAGGTTCAAGCGGCCAGTAAAGGAAAGCCCCAGTTTATCTTGCACGACGGACCTCCCTACGCTAACGGGCATATCCACCTGGGAACTGCTTTAAACAAGGTTTTAAAAGATATCGTGATCAAATACCGAACCCACCGCGGATATGACTGTCCTTATGTGCCTGGTTGGGATACGCACGGTTTACCAATTGAGCAGCAAGCGATTAAAGATTTGGGAATTAACCGGAAGGAAACAGATGTCGCTGAGTTTCGTCGGCATTGTCGTGACTATGCCCTGAAGTATGTCGATATTCAACGGGAGGAGTTTAAACGTCTGGGGGTTAGAGGAGATTGGGACAACCCATATCTGACGCTCAATCCTCTATTTGAGGCCGAACAAATAGGGGCTTTTGGAGAAATGGCCAAAAAGGGTTATATATATAAGGGGCTTAAGCCAGTCTACTGGTGTATTGATTGCGAAACCGCTCTGGCCGAAGCTGAAATCGAGTATCAGGATAAACGATCACCTTCGATTTATGTCAAGTTCCCGGTAAAAGATGCCCGGGGATTATTTTCTATCGATAATACCTGGGTAGTTATCTGGACCACCACCCCCTGGACCCTGCCCGCTAATCTGGGGATTGCTGTTCATCCAGAGTATAAGTATGTCCTAGTCCAGGTCGAACAAGAGAAATATGTGGTTGCGGAAGAATTACTACCTAGGTTTATGACGGAGGCTAACCTTCAGGATTACCAGGTACTGCAGTCTTTCAAAGGAACCGAACTAGAGAGAATAGTTTGCCGACACCCCTTTATGGACCGGGATTCACTCGTGATTTTAGGGGAACATGTTACCTTAGACCAGGGCACCGGCTGTGTCCACACTGCTCCCGGTCATGGCCAGGAAGACTTCGCCATTGGCCGCGTTTATGAGCTGGGAGTGATTTCGCCGGTCAACGATCAGGGTAAGTTTACCGAAGAAGGCGGTCCCTATGCCGGCATGTTTTACGAAAAGGCTAACAAAGCTATCGTGGCTGACCTGATTGAAGCCGGCAATATGGTCCGCCACAGTACGGTTGAACATCAGTACCCTTACTGTTGGCGCTGCAAACATCCGGTTATTTTCCGAGCCACGGAACAGTGGTTTGCCTCAATCGATGGATTTCGGGAAGAAACCTTGAAGCAAATTGATCAGGTTCGCTGGATTCCGGCTTGGGGCCGAGATCGCATTTATAATATGGTGGCGGACCGAGGTGACTGGTGCATTTCACGCCAGCGAACCTGGGGCGTACCCATTCCTATCTTTTACTGTCAAGGATGTGGCAACACAGTTATTAACGATACCACGATTACTCATCTCCAGGAGATCTTCCGGCGAGAGGGTTCAGATGCCTGGTTTATCCGGGAAGCGGCTGAGCTTTTACCAGCCGGTTACCAGTGCCCAGAATGCGGACATTCCGAGTTCCGCAAAGAAAAAGATATCATGGACGTGTGGTTTGATTCCGGTACCAGTCATTTTGGGGTCCTCGAACTGCGGCCGGAATTGTCCTGGCCGGCTGATCTTTATTTGGAGGGAAGCGACCAGCATCGCGGTTGGTTTAACTCCTCGCTGTCTACCTCAGTTGCGGTCCGTGGGCTGGCTCCTTATCGGGCCGTCTTAACCCATGGTTATGTTGTGGATGAAAAGGGCCGCAAAATGTCCAAATCGTTGGGCAACGTGATCAGCCCATTGGAAGTAATCAAACAGATGGGGGCCGATATCCTGCGACTTTGGGTGTCTTCCTCGGATTATAAAAATGATATTGCGGTTTCCCAGAGTATTCTAAAGCAGATGACGGAAGCTTATCGTAAGATCCGTAACACCTGCCGCTATATTCTAGGTAACTTGGCGGACTTTAATCCCCAGCAGGACCGGGTGCCGGTCGAGCAAATGAGCGAGCTGGACCGCTGGGCCCTGCTTAAATTGCATAAACTGATTCGCCGGGTAACTGAAGCTTATGATAATTATGAGTTCCATCTAGTTTACCACAGTGTGCATAACTTCTGTACTGTAGACATGAGTGCTTTTTATCTGGATATCATCAAGGATCGCCTGTATACCTCTCAACCCGAGGCCCCAGCCCGACGTGCGGCTCAGACCGTGCTTTACGAGGTGATTCAAGCCCTGGTTCGGTTAATTTCACCGGTGCTGGCTTTTACCGCGGAGGAGATCTGGCAGCACTTGCCGGCTGAACCGGGTAAAGCAATATCAGTTCAACTGGTGAGTTGGCCCGAGGTAAATGAAGCCTATTTGGACCCAGAATTAGAACGACGCTGGGATCGCTTGCTGGATGTACGGGAAGTGGTCTCCAAAGCCCTGGAACTGGCACGACAAGAGAAAAAGATTGGCCACTCCTTGGGTGCTGCCGTAAGCATTTACCCGGACCGGCAGTTATACGGATTCTTGCTTTCATTTTTACCGGATTTAGCGGATATATTTATAGTGTCTCAGGTTTCTTTAGCAAAACCGGGTGAAGATATTCCAACCGAAGCCTATGCTTCTGATGAACTACCGGGATTGAGGGTATTGGTAACAACAGCAGCCGGCGAAAAGTGCGTGCGCTGCTGGAAGTTTAGTGAAGAAACAAGTAAGGATGCTCAGGAGGCGGCCCTCTGCCCTCGGTGTTCCCAGGTTATTTTAGAAATTGGGCATAAGGCAGATCTGGACTTTAATTCTAGACTCACATGACAGCGAGGTTATTCTTCACTTCGTTTTTGGAATGACTAAATAATTGAACATGATGAGATGTTAGCTGGCAGAGGTAGCTAATTCTAACCAGGATTAGCTGCCTCTAATGTCCGACATCCAACGTCTAACGCCTAGCGTCTAACGTCTAACGTCTAATGTTTAATGTCTAGACAGGGGGTGAGACCATTAATAATCGGGTAATCGTTACTGTGTTGGGTCAGGATCGAGTTGGCATAATTGCCGGCATTGCAACGGTATTAGCTGAAGCTAATATCAATATCCTTGATATCAGTCAGACTATTTTGCAGGAATTTTTTGTTATGATTGCGGTGGTGGATCTTGGTCAGGCCACAATTGATCTGGCGGAGTTACAGCAGCGGCTGGATGAAAAGGGAAAAGAGCTAGGGCTTAAGGTGACGGCTCAGCATGAAGATATCTTTCGCTTTATGCACCGAATATAAAGGGAGAAGGAGAGAGTATTGTGCCTGTCTCACTTAGTCCGGAAGAGATTATCGAAACTATCAGGATGGTAGATGTCCAGAATTTGGATATCAGGACCATTACCCTGGGTATAAGCTTACGAGATTGTGTTGATTCGGATCTTAAGCGACTAAGTCAACGGATTTATAATAAGATTGTCTGTCTGGCCCACAACCTGGTTCAGGTCGGGGAGGAATTATCGCGCGATTATGGGATACCGATTATTAATAAAAGGATTTCAGTGACCCCTATTTCATTAGTAGCTGAGGGTTGTGCGGCGGAGGATTTTGTTCCTTTGGCGGAAACCCTGGAAAAAGCTGCTGTTGAAGTGGGGGTAAATTTTATCGGCGGTTTTTCTGCACTCGTACACAAAGGCTTGACTCAGGGAGATGCCAAATTAATCAGCAGTATCCCACGGGCTTTAGCCTTGACTGAGCGAGTCTGCTCATCGGTTAATGTAGCGACGACTAAGGCCGGAATTAATATGGATGCGGTAATGCGGATGGGCGAGGTTATCAAAGAAACAGCAGAGTTAACTGCGGACCGTGACGGCCTCGGGTGTGCTAAATTGGTGGTTTTTTGCAATGTACCAGAAGATAATCCGTTTATGGCTGGAGCTTTCCATGGCGTAGGCGAGCCAGAGTGTACGATCAATATCGGGGTTAGCGGTCCCGGGGTGGTACTGGATACGGTGCGCCGTTTTCAGGGAGCAGATTTTGGCACTTTATCTACCGCCATCAAACACACCGCCTTTAAGGTCACCAGAATGGGAGAACTAATTGGCCGGAGGGCATCAGAAAAACTAGGAGTACCTTTCGGGATCGTTGATCTTTCGTTGGCCCCAACGCCGGCCATCGGGGATAGCGTGGCCGACATTCTGGAAGCGATGGGTTTGGAAAGATGCGGAACCCATGGGACCACAGCCGCTTTAGCCCTCCTAAATGACGCGGTCAAGAAAGGCGGGGCTATGGCCTCGTCCTATGTGGGAGGGTTGAGTGGGGCCTTTATCCCGGTCAGTGAAGATGCTGGGATGGTGGCGGCCTTAGAGGCCGGGGCCCTTACTTTTGATAAACTAGAAGCAATGACCTGTGTTTGCTCAGTCGGTTTAGATATGATTGCCCTTCCGGGCGATACCCCAGCCGAGACCATTGCGGCGATAATTGCTGATGAAGCAGCGATCGGAATGATCAACCGAAAGACTACGGCCGCCCGGTTGATTCCAGTCCCTGGGAAAAAAGTCGGCGATAAAGTCGAGTTTGGTGGTTTGCTGGGAAGTTCGCCAATCATGGCAGTACACCAATTTAAGGCTGCTGGCTTTGCCAGACGAGGTGGCCGTATTCCGGCCCCCATTCAGGCTTTGACTAATTAAGGTGTAAGGCGAGAGAGGTGAGGCTTGAAAAAGAGGCTTTAAGAGGTGAGCCGCAAGACGTTGCGTGAAAAATTAACGAGGATGTGGATCGCCCTTAGTTTCATTTTTTTTAAGCAAGAGGAAAGGAGAAATCGGTGCTTGCGTTAGTAGAGCACGGTCAGGTGATTCAATTTTGCTTTACCAGAAAAATTTTCGGTTACCGCCTGGCCCAGGTTAATGCCTTCCTGGTTGACGGTTTACTAATAGATACCGGGCCGTCAACGATGTCGCGGGAAATGATTAAAGCTGGCAAGCAATTGCGGCTGGAACAGATTGTTAATACGCACCACCACGAGGATCATATTGGAAACAATGCAGTGTTGCAAAGAGAGTTCAGTTTGCCGATTCGAGCGCATCGGGATGCCCTGCCAGCTATCCGGCAGCCTCGGGAAAACCTTAAATTAAATCCTTATCAACGGTTGCTTTGGGGTTGGCCGACTATGGCCAAAGCTCGTCGTATTGGAAGTCACATCCGTACTCCGTCTCATTTCTTCCGAGTATTACCGACTCCCGGTCACAGTCCCGATCACATTTGTTTGTACGAAGAAAAGCAGGGTTGGTTATTTGCCGGGGATCTGTTGTGCACTGGTTCAACACGAGGATTTCAACCGATTTGGGATCAGAAGGTGTTGCTGGATTCATTAAGAAAAGTAGCCAATCTAGATCTTTCGGTAATATTCTGTGCTTCATCCGGTTTGATACCAGATCCGAAGCGATTAATTCAGACGCGGATTACTCATTGGCGAAATAGATTGGCCGAACAAGCTAGAGAAATAGATATAAAGCCGCAAATCGGGGTAAAATATTAAGGAGAGGAGGGTGTAGCCTTGGAACCATCTGATATCAAAAAATCTGGGGAAAAGGGACAACCTCCTTTTTTCAAAAAGGGGTCTTTTTTTCCGCTAGCTCAGTCTGGTGAGGAGAACTTGCCGGGGCTAATTCACTGGCTAATCGAAAAAATGACAGACTTAACCTTAGCAATGGAAAAAATGAATTTAGCAGAGTATATTCATTTGCTAAATCGCCCCGGACGTCTGTTGTATATTAATTTTATTGCCGGAGTGGCTCGAGGTTTTGGTATTGCTGTCGGTTTTGCTCTGCTTGGGGCGGTTCTGGTCTATCTATTACAAAAGCTAATGTTTTTAAATCTTCCCTTGATCGGTGATTTTATCGCCGATATTGTGGAAATGGTTCAGGCACAGATTCAAAACCGGCGTATTTAAGAGTATTATTATATATAAGAGCAGGTGTAGTTAACTTGGACTGGCAGAAACAGAAAGAGCAATTGTTGACGCAAAAACAGGAAATTGAAAAAAGCTTAAGCAACCTGACTGAAGCCGGCCTGGGTGAATCAATGGCTGATTCAGTTGAGGAACTATCTAGCTATGATAATCATCCGGCTGATCTTGGCAGTGAAATGTTTGAGCGGAGTAAGGATCTGGCCTTACGGGATAATTTGCGAATTCAACTGGTTAAAATAAACGGTGCCTTGCAAGCAATAGACGCTGGAACATATGGCAATTGCTCAGAATGCGGCAATCCAATCTCCGAAGAACGACTAACTGCCATGCCTTCAACGACGTTGTGTCTTGAGTGCAAAGCAAAAGAAGAATTGTTGGATCAGCATCCTCGTCCGGTTGAGGAGGAGGTTATCGAACTGCCCTTTGGGAAACATGGTTACGACTTGGAGGATGAGGCTAAACAGAGTGGAGTCGGTTTTGATGGTGAGGATGCCTGGCAGGAAGTGGCCCGTTTTGGGGAACACGCCCAGGGATCAGGGGCTGGGGCTTATTATGGAGACCTGGATCTGGATGAAACCAGGGGATCGGTTGAAGCAGTAGAAGAAATCCCCTACATTAAGGGAGCAGATGGACTGTTCTATGAAGACTTTTATGGCCATGACGATGAAAATTCGCCGAGAGAACGGTTAATCGGTGATGAGCGGCCGGACAAGTTAAATAACTAATTATCATAAAATGTGATTGAGATTCAGGAGGGAGCATCGTGAGAATAGGCGTATTCAGCGATAGCTACAAACCTTATGTTAGCGGGGTCGTTAATTCCATTGAGACATTTACTCAGGAACTCCGTTCTTTAGGTCATGAAGTCTATATTTTCGCCCCTAATTATCCCAATTTACAGGCGAGACCCGTTGAAGAGTTTGGGATTTTTCGCTTTCATTCCGTACCAGCCCCAACCAATCGTGATTATAGCCTAGCGATACCCTTCTCCTTTAAGTTTGGGCCTGCTTTAAAGGCATTAAATCTGGATTTGATTCATGTCCATACTCCCTTTATTCTGGGGCAGGTGGGGGCGATTCAGGCTCGCCGGTTAAACCTCCCCTTGGTCTTTACGTACCACACCCTCTATGAACAGTATGTCCACTATGTACCAATTAACCAAAACTTTACTCGGGAGGTTGTGGTTCGGTACAGTCGTCATTTTTGTAATCATTGTGACTTGGTAATTACCCCTACCGGTAAAGTCAAAGACCTGTTGGTTAATTACGGCGTCCGGAAACCGATCCAGGTTATTCCAACCGGGATTGACCTGAACCGTTTCAGTCAGGGAGATGCGCAATGGCTGCGGCGTCGGTTTGAACTGGATCCATTAGATAAGGTCTTACTTTTTGTTGGACGTTTGACTAAAGAAAAAAATGTGGACTTCCTAATCCAGGCTTTTGCCCAGATACAAAAACAGTATCCTCGAACTGTTCTGGTTATAGTCGCCGGTGGACCAGAGGAGAACAATCTGAAAACGCTGGTTCAAAATTTACGATTAGAAAAACAGGTAATTTTTACCGGTCGATTAACGGGGGCGGATTTGGTTAATGCTTATCATGGCGCGGACATCTTTGTTTTCCCCTCGGTGACAGAAACCCAGGGCTTAGTTATTCTAGAAGCGATGGCAGCCGGCCTTCCAGTCGCTGCTGTTGATGCCAATGGGGTATCGGACATGATAAGTCCCGGGGTAGACGGCATCCTGACCCAATATTCAATAGAATCCTTTGCCAATGGAGTTTGCCAATTACTCGGGGATGAAAAGAAACTGGAGTCAATGGTTACAGCCGCCCTTAATAAAGCGTTTGATTTATCCTCGGCTAGGATGGCTGTGCGGTTAGAAGAAGCCTACCAGAATGTCCTTCAAAATAGGTGGGGTCTTGACCGAAGGATCACAAGTTAGAACAACAATTTGTATAATCTTTGTCATTGCTATGAATACAGCCATCGTGGTGCAAGCAACGCGTGACTAATTCTGAGCGAAGCGAGGTTAAACGGAAAAATAATCAAACTGGGAGGGTATGCAGTAGGGTGGTTCAGGCAGATAAGCTTTATCAGCAGTTTGAGAAGGATGCCTTGGCGAAACTGCTAGGGATCCAAATTATTGATATTCAACCCGGCTACGCCCGCACTCATCTTGAGGTTAATTCAAATCTGGTTAACGCTCTAGGCATGACCCATGGCAGTACGGTTTTTGCCCTGGTGGACATGGCTTTGGCGGCTGCCAGCAACTCGCGGGATAAGGTGGCGGTTGCGCAAAACGTTAGCATTCATTTTATGAAGGCAACCCATCCCGGGGATCAACTATACGCTACGGCTACGGAAGAAAACTTGACGAACCGGACCGGTATCTACCGAATAGTGGTCGAAAACGAAGCGGGAGAGAAGATTGCGGTGGCAACCGGAACCGCTTACCGGACTGGTAGTGGTCATTAACCAAGTTCAGCGCGAAATTTGCTATATTTAGTGCATGGCTAATATTTTGGTATTAGCCTATTTCTTTGTTAGTAGCAAGAGTGATCAATGAGAATAATTTCAAAATCATCGGCATTGTAGATAATTTGATATTTAATGTCTAACGGTTAAGAATAGAGAAAGCAGCCGGTTTATGGCTGCTTTTCTATTGACTTTATGCCAAGGGCTTCTTTGATAGAAGTTTGAAGGAGCTGCGAGAAATTAAGCCCCGCTTCTTCCCCAGCATCACGCAACCATTTGGGTAATGTGCAGTTTTTAGTTACCGCTTTGTTTAAAGATTCATTGCGATATGGTGGTAAATAAATCTCTACAAACACAATTCGGTCACTCGACTCAAGTAATTCAATGTTTTCAGGGTCAGATGGGGTGGGGAGCTGTCGCCCTTGCTCCTCCAATTCTAAGGCAAGGTTAGCGAGCATTTCTTTTGCCCGTCGGATACCATCGGTAAGATCGGTACTGAGAATGGCGGTACCAGGGAAATCGGGGAAATACATACCTATTCCGCCATCTTCTGCTTTCTCAACTACGATCGGGTATATTAAATGGTTTTTGTAAGACATGAAATTCACTCCTTCTGTGCATTGCGTAATTATCTTAGGATTTATCAGGAGATTAGAATTTAACTCCTGACGTGCGTTCTATACTTTTAAGTGTACCTTTGGGGACTACCTGACCACTATTGTGGTAACTGATATCAGCGTACCTCGTTGGATCATCTTTATGTATGTATCGTTGGTGGCTACTACCGCTTCCGTGGCTTGGGGATTTAATGAAACCCTCTTGCTTTAGGGTTCGTAGTATTTCTCTAACTGTGATTTGCTTTCCCAAATCGTGCCCCCCTTCCTGTTATAATTATAACACGCATAAATAGTGCGCATCAATAGAGGGGATAATAATATTGTAAATGTTGCGATAAGTATAATCTATAATTCGGGAGAGTGATGAGTAATGGTTTTTGAAAAAGTTTAAGCGGTAGTACCTGGCGATTTCTAAAAGTCACCAATATAAAACAGGAGGGATTTCAGCTGCCAAAGCTGCCCCTCCTGTTTTAGAGTGTGACTAATTAGCGATTTTCCTGAATAGTTTGCCAGATTGCTGGATCCTCCATACCTAGCCGCCAGAGGGCTACCCCAGCCAAATTATATTCACTAACCAGGTTAAGTTTGCTTTTCAGACTATAAGCATTCTCATACCAAACCTCATGGTAGTGCTGGTTAACCGGGTCAACGTAGGAGAAATACGGGGTCTGGGTAGCTTCATCAAAGACGGGGGATGCGTTATAATCCCGAACTCGCCGCATCGCCATTTCATGAGTCAGGTAGGTATGCTGATCAGTATTCAGGTTAAAATCAAAGCCGAAAACCGGTTCGGCTAGAACTATCTTATGCCTCGGAATCTGAGTGATCGCGTAGTTGATCACTGACTGATTAAAACCAATCGAAGAAACCGGCCCCGGTCCGCTTCCCGGAAAGCCATGCTCATTATACATCATCAGCATTACCTGATCAGCCGCTTGGCCGATGGCGGCGTAATCATAAGGAGCGGTCCAGGAAATATGCCAGCTTTCTCGCTCCTTGGCTGGAATAGCCACGGTAAAAAGGTAACCTCTGGCCCTTAGTTGATCCCCCAGCTCTTGGTAGAAAAGCGATAGCTTTTCTCGATCACTGACTCGAATACCCTCAAAATCCATATTAACGCCATCAAATCCATAGAACTCAATCAAACGAATGATGTTGGCAATACATTGACTTCTGGATTCCGGTGTAGACAACATCTGCGTGACCAAGTTTTTAGTTAAGGATTTGTTCGGGTATAAAAAGTTGTGGATTACCGGGATGACCGGAACATTCTGTTGGTGGGCAGTAGCGACCAAGCGACGGACCTCGGATGTTTTCAGCGGTTCACTTGCCTCTATATCAGTACAGTCATACTGATTAAGGCGAAACCAAAAGGGAGCCAACTGCGTTAAGTTGTCCATATGGGCCAAGGTTGACCAGGAAGAAGAGGGCAAATTGCTTTCCTCTTCTGTATAATAGCCAGTAATGGAAACCATTGGACGGGATTTTTCTCTGGTATCTATTTTGAGAACTTGTCCCACATAGATTAAATCACTGGCTAGGTAGTTTAACCGCTTTATTTCATTGATTGTTGTCGCGTATTTTTTAGCGATCAGATACAAGCTTTCTCCCTTAGTTACCGTATGGGTCTGCGCCGAAAAGGGAACCGCCAAAACTTGTCCCACGTAAATGAGGTCACTCTTGAGTCCGTTAATTTGTTTAATCTGTTCTACTGTGGTTTGCTGTTCTTGGGCAATCTTATATAAGGTATCACCGGGAACGACCACATAATGGTCCTGGGCATTGACCCCGGACGGGGCGTGAAAGAAACTAAACAGCAAAAAGATCGGCAGCAGTAACATGATGCTGAATCTAATCTTCATTTGTTGCTTGCTTAGCACCTCCTTTAGTAAGAATAAATCCTTAACGGGAATCGATGACTGCCCAGACTCGATTATACCTTATCTATAGTGAATGCAGGGTAGAGAATGAATGGCTGGTTAGCCGTTTTTTGTCAGAGCATATAACACGACAAATGCAACTGCCTTTTAGATGCTGATGCAATGAGTGGTCTTCGATAACTTGATACTTTGAGCATGTTCGGGCTATAATTGGTTTGCTGGAAAGATTATTTTCCTTTGTGGGATTGATGACCGTCAATGCGAAAACTGCTTATCGGCCGGGATCCAAGCGGGATTTATTAGCAGGAATAGTCATGAGGTGGACTGATGTTTTTTTGGACAATTGCGGCAGCTGCTTTAGCAGCTGACCAGATCATAAAATATTTGGTGCAAACCCATTTGATTCCCTGGGAATCACTCCCCATCATTCCGGGTATTCTACATCTTACTTATGTCCGAAATCCTGGGGCCGCCTTTGGCATGTTCGCCAATTGGACCTGGGTGTTCGTCTTGGTTAGCTTAGCGGTGATTGGTTTGCTTGTGTTTTTATACCCGCGGATCGCTAACCAAGGCCGTTTGTTTCAATTAGCCCTGGCTTTAGAGGCGGGGGGAGCAACTGGAAACCTAATTGACCGGCTGCGGTTTGGCGTAGTAATTGACTTTATAGATTTTCGTATCTGGCCAGTTTTTAATATTGCCGACATGGCCATTGTGACCGGAGCAGTTTTATTAGCTTATACCATCTTGAAACAGCCGGCAGACGAAAGTATCTGATAGTTTTCCGTTTGTGCTTAAGCTCGGTCAGCAGGCGGATATCTGCGTATAAACACCGCGTCGTAGATTTTTCAAATGAGGACTAAGATGATTAATGATAAACTGGATGAGATCATGCAAACAAGCAGTCCCGATCTAGTTGCTTCAGCCTACCATGCCCTAGTTGTACCACTGGCTGACGAAGGCCAGCGAGTAGATACCTGGATAGTTGCTCAACTGAAGGAGTTATCGCGGACCTTTGTGCAGAAGTTAATAGAAGAGGGCCAGGTTAAGGTTAATGGCGAGAAGGTTCGGGCAAACTACCGGGTATCTGCTGGAGATTATCTGGAGGTTGAAATTCCAACAGCGACAGACCTGGAAGTTAAACCCCAGGCTATCCCGCTTGAAATAATCTATGAGGATCAGGATGTGCTAGTCATTAATAAACCACCGGGAATGGTGGTGCATCCAGCCCACGGTAACTATGAAGGAACCTTGGTCAATGCCTTGTTGGCACATTGCCATGACCTTTCCGGGATTGGCGGCGTTAATCGTCCGGGGATCGTGCACCGGCTGGACAAGGATACTTCGGGCCTGTTGATGGTGGCAAAAAACGATTTGGCGCATCAAAGATTATCCGAACAAATCAAAGAGAGACAAGTCATTCGGCGTTACCTGGCCTTGGTTCATGGCCGAATTCAAGCATTGACCGGCCGAATTGAAGCCCCGATTGGTCGGGATCCGCGCGATCGCAAGAAGATGGCAGTCAATATCAACCGAGGGAAGCCGGCGATAACCCACTACCGGGTGCTGGAGCATTTGGGCGTTTACACGCTGATAGAAGCTCGATTAGAAACCGGCCGGACGCATCAGATTAGGGTCCACTTGGCTTATCTTGGACATCCAGTGGTCGGGGATCCGGTTTACGGGCCGCGTCGGCAGCATTTGGGTTTAAGTGGTCAGTGGCTGCACGCCGGGGTTCTAGGTTTTAAACATCCGCGATCCGGCGAAGAGTTAGAGTTCACGGTGCCAGCACCCCCACAATTTATGGAAATCCTTGAAAAACTGAGATACAAAGGAGAATAGATAGCTATACTTAGCGGCACCAGGTCGATTACTCAAGACTAAACTTTTTGTTGACAAAGGTTTGACAATAGCCTAAAATTGCTATAGTCAAAAACACCTTTAATACAGTCCCGAGAGGCTGGCAAGGTACCAATATATTTAGTGTAATAGTGTAATAGCGTAAGGAATCTGTTACACCCGGAAGTGCCTGCTGCCGATAAGGAGCAGGTTTTTAGTTTGCTGAAGGAATGATTATCCAGTGAGGAGGTTGTTATGGTCACTAAGACTAAAGCCGAGATAATGGACGAGGATCGGATTCGGCGAACTATTATCCGCATTGCCCATGAGCTTATTGAACGGAACCGGGGAGTCAAAGATCTGGTATTAGTCGGAATCAGACGACGGGGAGTACCGTTGGCTGAACGGATTGGCCGGGGAATTCAGGAGATTGAAGGTGAGCGGGTTCCAATTGGCATATTGGATATTACGTTATACCGAGATGACCTGACAACGATTGGTCCGCAGCCCATGGTACAACAGACTAAACTACCGGTGGATATTACCGGGAAAACGATCGTCTTAGTGGATGACGTTTTGTATACCGGCCGGACCGTGCGAGCCGCTTTAGATGCCCTGATGGATCTAGGCAGACCCAAAAAAATTCTGCTGGCTGTCCTAATTGATCGAGGCCACCGGGAACTGCCGATTCGAGCCGACTTTGTGGGACGAAACGTACCAACCTCCAAACGGGAAATCATTCATGTAAAGCTAAAAGAAATTGATGGCGAAGATCGAGTAATAATCGAGGAAACTAATCGTCTATTTAATCAGCCATATAATTGAGGCGGACCTCAGCCATTACTGATCCAAGGCCCCTTTAAACTAGTTCTGTGAGACTGGTAAGGGAATTGATGCTGATCCGGCCATTTTTGCCTGCATCTCTCTACCAGTGTCCAGACTGGTAGAGAGTTTTTTATTTTAGGGTTTATCAAATTTAATAATATGGCGCATTTGTTTAATCTATTTAAAGAAAGGAAGGTCACTATATGGGCCTAAACCGCAAAGATGTTTTAGGGTTGCAGGAGCTGACTGCGGAGGAAATCCAGCTTATTTTGGATACCGCCGTACCAATGAAGGATATTTTAAGTCGGGAGATCAAGAAGGTGCCTACTCTGCGGGGTAAAGTGGTGGCGACTTTGTTTTACGAGCCCAGTACCCGAACTCGGACGTCTTTTGAGCTGGCGGCCAAGTATATGGGGGCGGATACGATGAGCCTGGCAGTAGCAACCAGCAGTGTCCAAAAAGGTGAGAGTTTTCGCGATACCGCCCAAACAATCGAGATTATGGGAGTCGATACGGTTATTCTGCGGCATTCAGTATCCGGTTCAGCCCAGTACCTGGCTAAGACAATTAAAGCCTCAGTGATTAATGGTGGTGATGGGACGCGAGAGCATCCGACCCAGGCCCTATTGGACATGTTCACCATTCGGGAGAAAAGAGGCAGTTTTGCGGGCATGAAGGTGGTTATTCTGGGAGATATTCTGCACAGTCGAGTTGCCCGTTCTAATATTTGGGGGTTAACGAAAATGGGGGCTGAGGTTAGAGTCGTAGGGCCGCCAACCCTAATGCCGCCGGAGATCGACAAGCTGGGGGTCAAGGTATATTACCAGGCCGAGGACGCTTTAGAAGGTGCAGATGTAATTAATGTGTTGAGGTTGCAATTAGAACGGCAGCAGAAAGGCCTTTTCCCCACGGTGCGTGAATATCATCAGCTTTATGGCCTTACTCCGGCTAGATTGAAATTAGCCCATCCAGACGCCCTGGTTCTGCATCCTGGACCAATGAACCGAGGGGTGGAGATAGCACCGGAGGTGGCGGACAGTCCACAGTCGACAATTGTGGAACAAGTGGCGAATGGCGTAGCCATCCGGATGGCCTTACTGTACCTGTTAATGGAAGGGGGATCATCTAGTGAAGGTATTAATTAAAGGTGGTCGAGTAATAGATCCGGCTAACGGCTTAGACGGAGTAGCTGATGTCATAATTAACCGGGGAAAAATTGCCGCGATTATCCCTGTCGGCCAAAATCAAGCCGACCTAGCTAAACAGGCGGACAAGAATCAAAGCGCGGATGCAGTTGTGATAGAGGCAGCCGGTAAACTTATCGTTCCCGGGCTCATTGATATGCACGTTCACCTGCGCGAGCCAGGCTTTGAAAGAAAGGAAACAATTGCCTCAGGGACTCGAGCAGCGGCTAAGGGGGGCTTCACCTCGGTTGTTTGTATGCCAAATACCCAACCAGTGGCAGACAATCGCTCAATAATTGAGTTTATTATCAATCAAGCCCGATCGACTGGGGTGGTTAATGTCTATCCAATCGGAGCGATTACTAAAGGTTCGCGAGGAGAAGAGCTCTCGGAAATGGCGGATCTGGCTGCCGGTGGAGCGATTGCTTTTTCCGATGATGGTCGGCCGGTAATGAATGCTCAGATAATGCGCCTAGCCCTGGAATATGCTAAGATTGGTGACTGGCTGATTATCCCGCATTGTGAAGATTTAAACTTGTCCGCGGAAGGACAGATGAATGAAGGCTACTGGTCAATGCTTCTGGGATTAAAGGGCATTCCGGCCGTGGCTGAAGAGGCGATGATTGCCCGGGATCTAATGCTGGCGGAAATGACTGGCTCGCGGGTGCACATTGCCCATGTCAGTACCGCCGGTTCGGTTCAGTTGATTCGCGAGGCGAGAAAAGCGGGGGATCAGAGTTAGTGCGGAGGTTACCCCTCATCATCTGGTTTTAACGGATGAAGCGGTGGCCAGCTTCAGCACTTCCACCAAAGTCAACCCGCCGTTAAGGTCGGAGAAGGACCGGCTGGCTTTGCTTGAAGGACTGGCTGACGGAACGATTGAGGTAATCGCCACTGATCATGCTCCCCATACCCTGGAAGAGAAAGATTGTGAGTATAACTATGCGCCATTTGGTATTTCCGGGTTGGAAACCGCGGTCCCCCTGGTTTGGTCAGAGTTGATTGAAAAAAAGGTAATAAGCCTTGAAAAACTAATAGCCTGTCTAACGGTCAATCCTGCCCGGATTCTAGGTTTGGCCAAGGGGAGTTTGGGGATCGGGGCAGAAGCTGATCTCACAATTATTGACCCAGATTTGGAGCAGGCGGTGAGAGTGGATGGTTTTATTTCTCAAGGTAAAAACTCTCCTTTCGACGGCTGGCAATTAAAAGGGTGGCCGGTAGCCACAATTGTCAAGGGTCGGGTGGTAATGAAAAATGGTCAAGTTTAGGGACAGGTTCGCTGTCCCTCTGATCGCCATCGCTTAATTAGGCAAGACTTATTTTTGGGTAATTTTGAAATCTGTTCATTAAGTTGCTGAATGATTTTCAGCGATTTGATTGATGCAGCAATCATGTAATAGCTAATTCTTGATTTGAATCAAAAGACTCCCACTTCTAAAAGTGGGGGTTACCTTGTTAAATTTCAGGTGGAGTTGAGTCTCCATCTCAAGCCTCGATGTTCAGCGAAGCTGAACTAGTTTACTTGTAACAGTACCAAAGCTATAGGTTATTAAATCCATTTAAAGCAAGAGTTCCCAGTGCAGAGCCGGTTAGCCAACCTATTAGAAAACCCCAGTTCCAATTATCGGCAAATAATCCCAGGAGTAAAAAAGCAAATAAACCCCCACCCGCAAAAATAACAAGACGTTGCCAGGTTTTAATACTTTTTTTCTTAATTTAAAACACCTCCAGACACAAGGTGTTTAAACAAGAGACCTTAAAATCATCAAAGACCAGCAAAAAACCTTTAATGGTTATCACGTCTTTCAGACAATCAGCTTAATCGATTTAATCTGATACCGGAATTCTCCGGCTGGTGCCTTAATTATAACCTGATCATCCACCTTTTTTAATAATAAGGTCCTGCCAACCGGTGATAAGAATGATACATCATTGCTTCCCAAAGTATCTTGAAAAGGCGGAACGATCCGAAAGCTAAAGGCATCGTCGTTTTCCAGATCTTGAACTTCAACTTCACTTCCGACAATAACAAAAGGAAAATCGTTTTCGGTTGCCTCGACAATTGAGACATTTTTAATGAAAAGATTAATTTTATTAAGGTAGTTGCTCAGTAATTCTTTAAACTCTGAACGTTCTTTAGACGGATTCGGAAAATATTCTTCGATTAATTGGTCCTTTTTGTCTTCGATATCTACTAGATGGTTGATTAGTTTTTCGTGGGTTTCTTTGGTTAAAGTAGAAATCATAAATGTATCCTCCTAAGACCATTTAATGGTAATGTTTTTAAAAAATACGGGAGGCACCCCGCTTGCTTTAGCGGGATGCCTTTAATATTAATCTAACAGAAAAGACAATGATTGTCAACAATGACTCATCTTTCCATTTAATATCAATAATTAAATTTAATGGATATCGTATTTATTAATCAATTATGGCCTTTCACTGTTAAGTTATTCTTATTTCTCCTATAATATACCGGATAGGAATTAATCAAATTAGTATTGTGAGGTCGATTGGATGTCTTTGCTTTGTCTAGCCCCCATTTTAACGCAGCACGAGATTGCTCCCAGACATTTTCTGTTAACCTTTCGGGCTCCGGCAATGGCCAAAGTTGCTCAACCCGGGCAGTTTGTTCATGTTCATTGTGGAGATACTCTAGATCCACTATTACGCCGTCCCTTGAGTTTGCATGGCATAGACCGGACTACGGGAACGCTAACCCTTTTGTATCGGGTAGTCGGGAAGGGAACTGCCAGACTCAGTCGAATGCAGCCGGGTGAAGCCCTGGACGTAATGGGCCCTCTTGGTCGGGGATTTAGTCTTTCTTTGCCTTTTGGTAAGGTGGTAAATGAGGCCGTGGTTGTCGGCGGCGGAATCGGTGTTGCCCCCTTGCTTCCCCTGATCGAGGCTTTATTGAATCAAGGTTCCCAGGTAACGGTTCTGTTGGGCGCCCGCTCGGCTGATGGTTTACTAAGATTAAAGGCCTTTGAGCAGACTGGGGCTCGGGTTGAGGTAGCCACCGATGATGGCAGCCTGGGGGTCAAAGGAAACGTCGCTGATCTGCTCACAACCAGAGGGACGGTTCTTCCGGCTGGGTCGAGCTGTGTCTATGCTTGCGGTCCGGTCCCAATGCTAAGGACCATTTGGCAAATGTGCGCTGCTCAGCAGGTCCCTTTGCAGGTGTCGCTGGAAGAGCGGATGGGCTGTGGCGTTGGAGCCTGTCTAGCGTGTGTCTGTCGAGTAACAAGAACTGATGAAGGCAAGAATAAGGAAATATCGGATGATAATTATATTAAATCTTCTTTAGTCCAAGCAGCTGAATTAGACTGGAAGTACGCCCGAGTCTGCGTAGAAGGACCGGTATTCTGGGGAGAGGAGGTGTTGCTTGATGAATAGTACAGCTAGCTTCCCCGGAGCAAAACCAGCCAATTCATATGGTTCGTGTAAGTTGCAGATGAGTGATTATAAGGAGCGCGAGGTCCAGAATCGCCGGGACCAAGTTGACAATAAACAGTCCCTGGTTAATCTGGCGGTTAATGTTGGCGGGATCCAGATGATTAATCCAGTCACCACCGGTTCAGGCACCTTCGGCTTCGGACCGGAATATGCCCCATATCTTGACCTGCGTCAGCTTGGAGCAATTACCGTTAAGGGGACTACCCTGGAACCTCGTCTGGGCAACCCAGTGCCGCGGATAGTTGAGACACCAGCCGGCATGCTCAATGCAATTGGATTGCAAAATCCGGGAGTTGAGGCCTTTATCCGTGACCATCTTCCTTACTTGCGGGAAGTGGGTGTGCCGGTAATCGTGAACATTGCGGGCAACACTGTGGAAGATTACGCGGCAGTGGCTGAACGGCTGGATCAGGCCCCCGGCGTGGCTGGTCTGGAGGTCAATATTTCCTGCCCCAACGTCAAAAAAGGCGGACTGCAGTTTGGGACCGATCCGGTTATGGCCGCTGAGGTTATCGGCGCGGTCCGAGCTTCGACCAAACTACCGGTTATTGCTAAATTATCCCCCAACGTCACCAATATTGTCGCCATGGCGGAAAGCGTGGCCCAGGCGGGGGCCGATGCCCTTTCCTTGATTAATACTTTGCTGGGAATGGCGATTGATGTCCAGGCGCGAAAACCAGTGCTGGCCAATGTGGTGGGCGGGCTGTCCGGCCCTGCGATTAAGCCGGTAGCGGTCCGGATGGTCTGGCAGGTCGCTCAGGCCGTTGACTTGCCGATTATTGGCATGGGCGGGATAACCACCGCCGAAGATGCCTTAGAGTTCATCCTGGCCGGAGCTACCGCCGTCGCGGTCGGAACCGCGAATTTTATTAATCCCCGGGCGACTTTGGAGGTAGTCGCGGGTCTGGCCGCCTACTGTGAGGCAAACGGAATTAAAGATATTAATGATTTGGTTGGCTGGGCCTGGAAAATGTAACTTGTTAGCCTGCTACACCTTGGGACAACAGGGATTAAAAGTAAACACCCAATAATATTTGTCTATAAAGAGAAGGAACGAAAGAGAAGGAACGGTTTTTTAGAGACTAGATATAAGAACGGAGTTGAGCTGATTGTCTTTAGATGTCAAACAACGCTTAATTGTGGCTTTGGATGTGGATACACGAACCGAGGCCGAAAGACTGGTGGAAGCATTAGAGGGACAGGCCGGGGCGTTTAAGGTTGGAATGCAGTTATATAACAGTGAGGGGCCGGAGATCGTGCGCAGCCTGATGCAACGAGGCGGTAAGGTTTTTGTGGACCTTAAGTTTCACGATATCCCTAACACCGTTGTGCAGGCTGGCCGGGTCATGACCCGGTTGGGCGTTTTTATGTATAATCTCCACGTCGCCGGTGGTCAAGAAATGATGCGGCAAACAGTAGCCGCCACCCATGAGGAGGCCAAAGCTGCTGGGGTTAATCCTCCCCTGGTCTTAGGCGTGACTGTCTTAACCAGCATCACCCCTCAGCAGTTACGCGAAGAAATCGGCGTTGACCGTGACCTGACTGAACAGGTAGTGAAATGGGCTAAATTGGCTCAGGAAGCCGGTCTGGATGGGGTAGTGGCTTCCCCTCAGGAGATTCAGGCCATTCGCCAGGCCTGCGGACCGGAGTTTCTGATCGTTACCCCGGGGGTTCGACCAGCGGGGTCCCAGTTGAATGACCAGAAACGGGTAATGACTCCCGGTGAGGCTATTGCTGCCGGGGCCTCTTATTTAGTAGTGGGCCGGCCAATTACCGGAGCAGCTGACCCGGCCGCCGCTGCTCAGGCGATTGTTCAGGAGATGGACAAGGCTGGTAGATAATAATTGTTAGGGAGGAGTAAGGGGTGAGGAGCGAGGGGTAAAGTAAAAAACAATCATAATAAAATGTGTCGGGATAAATAATCGAAAAGAAAGGTGGTGTCAGCCTGGTTTCTGGCAGCATTACCGCAAGGAGCACCAAGCGTAAACCCTACTGCGTTGCTAAATACGCACCGAAAGTTGGACGCGGATAGATATAAACAGGCGGTGGGTAACCCTTTTCGTGCCGAACGCATGGACCGCCGGTTATAAACTACCCGAAGCATCAGCGAGAGTTGGTGTCTAAGTAGCTGAATCCGGTAATGCTGCCTCCCGTCGGTCGGCGGGAGAGAAATCTAAATATATCTGAACAATCCTGTATCAACTAGATATATTTAGTTATCAGAAACCAGGATATATTGAGTGAGGAATCAATCAGCTTGCCAGTTGCAACCCTTGACCGAGGAAGAGGCTCTATTTATGTTTAAGGATTCCCAGGCCCTTTTAGAGGGGCACTTCCGGTTAACTTCCGGTCGGCACAGCAACCAGTATATGCAGTGTGCCCGGGTGCTGCAGTACCCGGCTTACGCCAGCCGGTTGGGGGCAGAACTGGCCCGTCGTTTTCGAGAGGCCGAGGTGCAGGTCGTGATTGGACCAGCGATGGGCGGGATTGTGCTGGCCCAGGAGGTGGCCCGGGCCTTGGGCGGTCAGGTCAGGAGTCTTTTTGCCGAGCGCGAAAACGGTGTTATGAGTCTCCGACGCGGATTTTCCTTGGAACCAGGAGTACGGGTGCTGGTGGTGGAAGATGTAATCACGACCGGAGGATCAGTTCAGGAGGTAATTGAACTGGTCAAAAACCTGGATGGCGAGGTAGTCGGCGTCGGAGTCCTGGTAGACCGCAGCGGGGGTCAGGTTAGTTTTGCGGTGCCTAAGGAAGCAGTCTTGACGCTGGAGATTGTGTCATATCCGCCGGAAGCTTGTCCTTTATGCGACCAGGGCTTGCCAGTGGTTAAGCCGGGCAGTCGTTCAGTCTAGTTAGGCTGCCCGACTTCCTTCAACTTCTTTAGATAGTGCGTATAGCCGCCTGAGTAACGTTAAGATCAAGTTCCTCATCTTCCTGTAACTACTGTTAGGTTAAATAACCGGCTCACCGTGCTAAGGCCCAATTTTCATTGGTGGTTGTGCCTGGTGGCCATGGGCGTTAATACGCCATCCAGGAAGATAAACAAAAACATTGATAGACTCAAAAACATGATAGACTCAAAAACATTGATAGACTCAAAAACATTGATAGACTAAAGAAAAGATTTAATAATAAGACATAAAATAGGCACTGGCATTGGACCAGTGCCTTTTATGTTGGGATTTCAAAGCTAGCCCTTAGTAACAAAAGAGCAGATGAAGCAATGTACCGGGGCAAAAACAACTAAAAATTATATTATGTGACTTTCCCAGAGGGGGCTCTTTGTTTGAACTCAATAATTTGAACAAGGTCGTTTCCAAATTAATCCGCTAATCTTAAACATGTTAACTAACAGCCCGATCCGCAACCGGTTCCTTGCGCCCCACGGTGGCCTGCCATTTGCCGCATCGGTCTCCCCAGCGGGCAATAACAACACTGTTAAGTTTTAAAGTGACTATTTCACAGGCATTAGGACAACCGTTGCATTCCCGGTTGGAAGAGACAAAGGTCTGTTCAGCAATATTGAAGCCACGAAAACGGGTGGCTGAACGACTTATTTCTATTTCCTCTTGAGCCAGTAAAGCTGCGCCAATTGCCCCCATTACCTCATAATGCGGCGGAACAATAACCTCCATTTTAAGTGCTTTTTCAAAGGCACGGTGCATGGCTTGATTAGCCGCGACTCCTCCTTGAAAGACAACGGGGGACATAATCTCTTTGCCTTTGCCGACGTTGTTTAAATAATTGCGAACCAGGGCCTCACATAAGCCGGCCAAGAGATCGGGCAGATTATGACCGATCTGTTGTTTGTGGATCAGGTCGGATTCAGCAAAAACCGCGCAGCGGCCAGCAATCCGGACTGGATTTCTGGACTGCAGAGCAGTTGGCCCAAATTTTTCGATGGGCAGATTCAAACGGGTCGCCTGATGATCAAGAAAAGAACCAGTGCCAGCAGCACACACTGTATTCATGGCAAAGTCGACGGCTACCCCTTCTCGGAGGATGATAATCTTTGAGTCCTGTCCCCCAATCTCCAGAATCGTCCTCACCCCCGGAACCAAAGCACTGGCTGCCACTGCGTGGGCGGTTATTTCATTTTTGACCACATCTGCCCCGGCCACGGCTCCGGCTAGGTGTCGACCACTGCCGGTGGTACCGACGCCGACTACCTTAATTGTTGGATCAAGACGTTGTTCTATTATCTGCAGACCCTTTTGGACAATTGTGGATGGTTGCCCCTGGGTTCGTAAGTAGATCGATTCTAATACCTGTCGGTGCTGATCGAGCAGCACCATTTTGGTGGTGACTGACCCTACATCTATTCCGAGATAGGCTCGCAAGCTGCATCCTGCTCCTTTCGAACTGGACTATTCATTATCCTATTTTGGACCTATTAACGCAAAACTATTAATATAGTATGCAGATTTTTATCGGTCTGTATACATTTTATGGATTGCCGGATTGATGTATAATAAAAGAATTAATAAAACTATAAATGAGACTCTATAAACGGAGTAAATCGATTAGGAATATAATCCAAGTGCTGAAAGGATGGTAAGCCGGACCCGTGTCCCTTAGATATCGTGAGGGTGCCGGTTACGGCTGAGTAGCGATGAAAATTAAATTTGGTTATGGTTCTGGTTGGCAAGAATTTGAAATAAGCGAAGATAATCTAATCAAAGAATTAAGAACGAATCCAATCCCAAAGGGAAGAGATGAGGCAGACGAGATCCGTTATGCCTTAAACAATCCGATTGGTTCAGCGCGCCTCAGGGAAATTGTGAAACCAGGCGAAAAGATCGTGGTCATTACCAGTGATATTACCCGGCCAATGCCATCACGGCGAGTGTTGCCCTATGTTTTAAAGGAACTGGCAATCGCCGGCGTAAAAGAGACGGATATTAGAATTGTGCTGGCTTTGGGCAGTCATCGTCACCATACTGAGGAAGAGAAGATTTACCTAGTTGGAGAGGAAATCTATCAACGGGTAGAGGTTATGGATAGCGATCCTAAGGACTGCGTTCTCCTCGGTACTACCGGCCAGGGGACCCCAGTTGAAATATACCGGCCGGTGGCGGAAGCGGACCGTCGGGTGTGTCTGGGCAACATTGAGTACCATTACTTTGCCGGCTATAGCGGTGGGGCCAAAGCGATCATGCCCGGAGTCTCAACCCGGCGGGCGATTCAAAGCAATCATCAGATGATGGTTCAACCAACGGCCCGGACTGGGGTATTGGACAATAACCCGGTCCGCCAGGACATTGAAGAAGCGGTTCAACTGATCCCGATTGATTTTATTCTTAACGTGGTTCTTGATGATCATAAACGAATCGTTAAGGCAGTGGCCGGGCATTATCAGTTGGCGCACCGGGAAGGCTGTCGTTTCTTGGACAAATTGTATAAGATCGAGATTCCTTCTCTAGCCGATATTGTGGTAACCACCCCTGGAGGACAGCCCAAAGACATAAATCTCTACCAGGCCCAGAAGGCCCTGGATAATGCCCAGCATGCCGTTCGACCAGGGGGGATAATTATCCTAGTCGCTGCCTGTAGTGAGGGCTTGGGGGAGAAGGTTTTTGAAAGGTGGATGCTTAACGCGGCCGACCCCGGTCAGATGGTGCATAATATCCAATGCAACTTCGAATTGGGCGGTCATAAGGCTGCGGCGATTGGGATGATCCTGGAGAAAGGCCCGGTATTTCTGGTCTCAGAGATGGAATCAGCTTTTGTTCGACGCTTGTTTATGAAACCTTTTAGGACCGTAAGTTTGGCCCTGAATCAGGCTTTTGAGGAATTAGGTAAAGAGGCAGGGATTATCCTGATGCCGGTAGGCGGATCGACCTTGCCGATCCTAACAGGACTGGATACAAAGGATTTTAAGCTTAACCATAAACCAACCTTTAACTAATGCTATTAGGGCAACCGCCGAGAGTCCTCCCCGTTACAATGGGAGATGAAAGGTGGCCTGATAAACATCTGCCATGGAAAAATCTCTGTTTCTCAAATTTTAACCTAGGTTAATGTCTTCCTAAATATAATCGTTAATTGTTTTGAGAAGGAGTTGTCGGGATGAGTTATGACTTATCAAGGGTCGTAGCCGAACTTATGCTGGAACCGGAAGAATTACTCGAAGTCTATCAATCTTTTTTTCGGGAAACCAGGCAAAATCTGGTTAACTGCCACAAGGCCCTCGCTACAGCTAATCATGACACCTTGCCTGGTATATTTCATTCAATAAAAGGTTCTGCTTTAAATTTGCGGATGACGGAACTGGCCGAACTATTACTTGAGATGGAAAACTTATACAATAAGGGTAATTTAAGAGAAGTAGCACAGCGCATACCGGATTTGGAACAAAAGGTAAGGTCAATAGAAAGCAGTGTAATTCGCTATTATTCCGCTAATTTCTTTTCTGGATATGAGAATTGCCCTAATGAGTATGATCGTTCCAGTAATTAAACCCTGTTTTAGTTAGCCCTCCGCCAGCAAGAGTAACGTTGGTGATGCGAAATCATGGTGAATAAGAAAATCTTCCTTTTCTAGCATCTGACAAAATATTTCAACTAATTCTGGATCCCATTGAGGTCCTTCATTTTTATGCAAAATTTTCCAGGCGGCACTTTTACTGTAGGCCTTACGGTATGACCGGTCCGTAGTTAAAGCGTCGTAAGCATCAGCAATGGCCATAATCCGAGCCCCAAGGGGGATGGTCGTTCCCTTTAAACCATCCGGGTATCCCTTTCCGTCAAAACGTTCATGGTGATGACGAATGATAGGGAGAATCGGTTCAAAGGCGGATATTGATGAACAGATTTTTTCCCCAATTAAGGGATGTGATTTAATCACTTCAAATTCATCCGGGCTTAATGCCTCTGGTTTACAAAGGATGCGATCCTTTATCCCAATCTTACCAAGATCGTGAAGAAATCCGGCTACCTTGATATGTTTTTGTTCAGAATCAGACAGCATCAATCGTTTGGCTAGTTTCCCAGCATAATAAGACGTCCGCAGAGAATGGTTGGCACTGTAGTCATCTTTAGCTTCCATGGCAGTTGCCAGAGATACAACAATGTGTTGGACCATTACTAGTTCCTCCTGCAGCTTCTTAATCCGCAGTAAAGATTTGACTCGAGCCTTCAATTCTAAAGGATTAAACGGTTTAGAAATAAAATCATCTGCTCCTTTTTCTAAGGATTTTATTTTTTCATCCATTCCCTGTAGTGTCGAAACTAAAATGACCGGGATTAACCAGGTAGCTGGATTGTTTTTCAGAGTGGACAGAACCGAATACCCATCTGGCTTAGGCATAATAATATCTAGAATTATTAGATCAGGCTTCTTTGCTATGGCTAGCCTGAGGGCAGCCTCACCGTTACTGGCTTCGATAATAGTGTATTCCTTGAGGAGTTTTCGTAACAGAAGACGATTAATCTGCTGATCGTCAACAATAAGTATTTTTGGTCTTTTCACAATGATACTGCTCTCCTCTCTATACCTAAGCAGGTGAGTTAGATGAATCAATATAGATTAAATCTAATAGTTATAGAAGTATTAACCTAAGAATTAGATAAGTCTAAGTGGTGGTGTAGATATCGTTTTGAGGAGGCTGATATCTATAACTTTCGTCACTGTTTGATACAATCTTACATATGTGAAAATTTTTATTTAATCTCTTTTTTGGACGATTTCTTTTATCTGGACTATTCGACAAATTCATCTATTTTCCTGCTTGCATTTCCGTTATCGCTTATGCCGAGATAGATTTGTTACGATAGTATAGTTGGGGGTGAAAGTCGATGGTCATTTATAAGAATAAAGAAACGCATAAGTATAATACGGAATCAGACAAGATAGTTGCTAAAGGTAATAGGTTTAAACGTTCTAACGATGAACAAGGATTATTTGAAGAAGAGAGCCGAATCATCAGAAGGTACTTGGAAGATTGCGGTTTTTCTTGGCGAGATGAGCTAAGTTTTTCCGACAACGTAATCAATATTTTTGAAACTTATAATGAAAAACTAAAAGCAACCAGAGATGAATTAGAAAAAATATCAGCGGAAAAATGGATTGTGCAAAGGTTTATTGTGGAAAGGGATATGGCGCGTAATAAAACAGTTGAGTTGCAAAATGAACATAAAGTCTTATTGGAGAGAATCAACGAATTACAGGAAGCCCTTCAGGAAGCACGACTTAAAATGCGTAACCAGGAAGAGCATGTTACAGAACTGGAGGTTGAAGTAAAACAGCATCGCTTACATACCCAAAATTTGGAGGAAGAACGCAAGCTATTACGTTGGCAGATTGCTCAGTTACAAGAGGCCGCAAAGTAGACTTTGTGCAGCTTAGCGGCATCAACCAAAATGAAAAACCATGTCTATTTTCGAAGTAGCATTTGTAAATTCTCTTGACTCGGTGTTACATAAATGGTTTGTTGATGATCATAAATAACATAGCCTGGTTTAGCTCCGGCCGGTTTTCGGACATGACGACGCAAAACAAAGTCGACCGGAACGGAACTGGAGTGGCGAGCCTGGCTGAAGTAAGCTGCTAAAAGGGCTGCCTCACGGATTGTTTGACTGCTTACGCCTAGATCAGGCAGCCAGACAGGGGTTGGAGAGCCGTCGTCTACCCTGCCGTGTACCCCGTTGGCTTCGGTTACCATCTTATTGGTTCGAATAATTACATGAGAACCAGGTATTTCTTTTACGTGCAGCCAGACATCATTTTTTCGGGCCAATCTCATCGTCAAGAGATCATTTTGCTTATTGTTCTTTCCAACCAGGATTTCATAACCATCGGAGGACCGGAAGGACATAAAGCTCACTTCACTGTCTTGGAGTTTCGCTAGCTGACCGGACTTTGTTTTTGAATTAGACTGTCTAGTTTTATTGTTCTTACTTCTTGCCCCAACCGTCTTCTTGGCCGCTGATTTCTTCTCTCCGTAACGCGGGCTTTGCTCATTTGAGCTGTCCGGCTTCTTGGGAGCTGAACCGTTTTTTCCTCTAAATCGCCCAGTTGTCATTAGTAGCTTTTCCTCAACTGGCTGGGGTCGCCGGTAACCTTGCTCAATCAACTCCAGACTAATTTCTTCTAAGTCTTCTAGAGTGGTTGCTAATTCAAGCGATTGTTTAACTGATTCCAGGTAGGCAACTTCCTCTCGGCTGAGGCGCAACTGATCTTGGACCACTTCTAGACTGCGCCGGGCTTTATTATATAACTTAAAATAGTGCTGGGCATTTTCCGCCGGTGTCAGTTGGGGGAATAGGCTAATAGTTACAAAGGCATCACCCGGTTCAGTGATGTTTTTTAGCGTGATTTCTTCCATTCCCCGAGATATTTGATAAAGATAGGTCATCAGGAGCTGGCCAGAAAGGCGGTAGCGTTCGGCCTCCTGGACATCAGACAAGCTTTCCTCGCGCAAGGAAAGTTTGCGATAGGCCCGTCCTAACTCCGACTCTAGATTTCGCATAAGCGACTGCTTTAAACTAGACCAACGAAGCTGACGCTGTTTTAATTGAAAAAAGGTGTCTAGCAATTCGTTCATCTTCGGGAACTGGTAAGCTTGCCGGGATTGGCTTGCCAGATGGTGCAGCGAGACCGCGGCAAATTCAACCAAGTCTATGGACCGGGGAAAGGCCAGCCATTGTTTAATGAGTACGCTAAGATTTGCTTGATTTGCAGCAATCTCTTTCGGATTAGTCGATAATCCGGTTTGGGTGGAATTTTCCATCTGACTGCTAATTACCAAAGTGGGTTGAAATTCCCGATCGATTAAAGACCTTTGAATTTGGCTAAACGACTGTTCCAGCCGGGAAAGCTCATATTCGCCACACTCTTCAAGCAGCGTGTGTTCATTGAGCCCAGCCCGGTAAACCATCTCTCGAGCCAGAACTGCACTAATCCCTGATAGCTTTTGGAAGAGGACCCGAAATACTGGTTGGCTCCAGTCCCCGGTCAAAATCAGGTGGCGTAGTTCCTCCGGTTTAATCTCCTGAGGATCTTTTTTATCCTGAGGAGGGGGGGCCAAGTAGGGTTTCCCCGGGAGTACCTCGCGGTGCCGGCTCAAGGCATGGGAGTATCTTTTGATTCCATCTAAGATCAGTCCAGACTTTTCATCATAGAGAATAATATTACTGTGTTTGCCCATTATTTCACAGACCAGCACCTTTTTGGTTAGGTCTCCTATTTCATCGACGGATTCAACGGTCAACCGAAGAATGCGCTCCAGATTTGGCTGTTCAATTTGCACTATTCGGCCACCTTCCAAATGTTTACGGAGGACCATGCAAAAAAGCGGAGGTTGAGTTGGATTGGGTTTATTTTCATTGGTCAGGTGAACGCGGGCTCTTTCAGCCTGAGCCGAAAGCAACAGCCGATAGTTCTGGCCGGGTTGACGCAGGATCAAATGGATTTCTTCACGTTCCGGTTGGAACACCCGGTCAACCCGAGCATTCAAAAGGTTTTTGGTTAACTCATGAGTTACTGCTGCCAAGACTAGCCCGTCAAAAGCCACCTTAAACTCCCCCTCACCCTAAAATCACTTAGGCAACATCCTTCATTCTAGCATTCCTCAGAAAAACCTGTCAATTCAGTGGTAAATTGCATAATTAAATAATAAGGACTTGTGAGGTTGACGGAGGGTACCCTGCGGTCATTGCTCTGAATATAACCATTTATTCGTTTATTGTGGTGCGGTCAACGCATGATAATTCTGAGCGGACCGAAAAATTTTATAATTGAAACAAGGGGACCGCTCTTTTACTTCGTAGAAGGAGGGATTTTTGATGGGTAAAACTAAACAACCGTATGACCGGGAAAAGGCAGTGGCCTATGCAGATCGGTGGTGGAATGACTATAATCCCGCTTACCGGCGGTTTGACAATAATGATTGCACTAATTATGTTTCCCAGGTTCTCCGAGCGGGAGGGGCCCCTATGAGCCGGATAGGGCAGGTCGATCAAGGCTGGTGGTATCTTGGTCATGGTGGAGCCAATGATCGCTGGAGTTACAGCTGGTCCGTGGCTCACAGTTTACGCTGGTATTTGTCAAGAAGCAAGTCTGGGCTTATTGTGGTAGAGATCACCGACGCCCGGGAGCTGGAGCTTGGAGATGTGATATGCTATGACTTTGATGGTGATGGCCGCTGGCAGCATAATACCGTAGTCACCGCTTTTGATGCGCAGGGTCAGCCCTTGGTCAATGCGCACACGGAAAACAGCTACCACCGGCTGTGGCGGTATGAGGATTCTCCTGCCTGGACCCCGCAGATAAAGTACTCTTTTTTTCACATTGTCACTTAAGATTTTACAACGCAACTGACATAACTCTCCTGAGAACGGAATAGGTTGTACTTGGAAGAACCTATTTGAATTAGGAGGGGGATGCCATGGATGCTAAACAATGGTATCAGATGAGCGTTGAAAATGCAGTTCAAAGCCTACAGGTTAAGCTCGACTATGGCCTGACGTCTGAGGAGGTTAACCAGCGGCTGGCCAGCCATGGTCCCAATAAAATGATTGAGGAAAAAAGGAAACCGGCCTGGCAAATGCTTTTAGCGCAGTTTAAAGATTTTATGGTGCTGACCTTACTGGTGGCAGCGATCATTTCCGGCTTCTTAGGCGGCGTGACGGATACCATCACGATTATGGCGATTGTTGCCTTGAATGCGATTCTCGGCTTCATTCAGGAATACCGGGCCGAAAAATCAATTGCGGCTTTAAAAAAACTGTCTGCCCTTGAAGCTCGAGTGATCAGAGATGGCCGGGAAGTTAAGATTCCCGCTGAGGCCCTAGTGCCCGGTGATTTAGTTAATTTAGAAGCCGGTACTCGAATACCGGCTGATTTACGGCTCCTCAAAGCGGTTAATTTGGAAGTGGAAGAAGCGGCACTGACCGGCGAATCAGTACCAGTTCGGAAAAACATTGAGCCTCTAACTGCCGATCAGGTACCATTAGGTGACCGGCGAAATATGGCCTATGTGGGCACCTCGGTTACTCGTGGCCGGGGTCAGGGAGTTGTGGTTTCGACCGGGATGCAGACTGAATTAGGGAAAGTTGCCGGGATGATTCAACAAGCAGAAGAGGAAGATACCCCCCTGCAGCGAAGACTAGCCCAAATGGGTAAGATACTAGTTATTGGTTGTCTGTTGATCTGTGCCTTAGTTGTGGGAGTAGGCATGTGGCGGGGCGAAAACCTGTACCATATGTTCATGGTTGGGGTTAGTTTAGCGGTAGCCGCTATTCCTGAAGGGCTGCCGGCCATTGTCACAGTCGTTTTAGCCGTCGGGGTCCAAAGGATGATCCGGCGTCGAGCCATAGTTCGTAAACTGCCCGCAGTAGAAACGCTGGGTTGTGCGACGGTTATCTGTTCGGATAAGACCGGTACCTTAACGAAAAACGAGATGACAGTCCGAAAGCTTTATTTGGATGGCCGCGTTGTCGAAGTAACCGGGGATGGCTATGCGCCGTATGGTAAATTTCAGTTTGGCAATCAGTCTTTGGACGTAAAAAGCAACCCAACTCTCCAGCAGTTGCTAAAAATAGGCACGTTGTGTAACAATGCTCGTCTAGAGCCGGGATCGAGCAGTCATAATGGCCAATTAAAAACGTTTCGCAAACTGTGGCAGAAGGCACCGGCCGAAGACGCTTGGTCGATCATTGGCGATCCGACTGAGGGATCACTGGTCACTTTAGCAGCCAAGGGTGGTTTGTGGCAGCGGGAATTGGCCAAGCATGAGCAACGGGTCGCCGAAAATCCATTTGAATCAGAACGGAAGCGGATGAGTGTAGTTTATCGAAAGGGTAAGGGTCAGCTTTTTTGTTACGTGAAAGGAGCCCCGGACATAATTCTGGAAAAGTGTAACCGGATTTACATTCGTGGCCAAATCCGACCACTGGAGACCGGCGAAAGAAAGCGCATTGACCAATTGAATAGTCAACTCGCTGCCGAAGCTTTACGGGTCCTGGCTCTAGCCTACCGGCCATTGGCCGAAGGGGAGAGTTTGCGCCCAGAAAAGGTGGAACAGGATCTGATTTTTGTTGGTCTAGCCGGCATGATTGATCCTCCCCGCCCGGCGGCTATCAAAGCTGTTCAAGATGCCCGGCAAGCTGGTATCCGTTCGGTAATGATTACTGGCGATCACCCGGCAACAGCTTTGGCGATTGCTCAAGAAATGAGCATAGCCAAAGCAGACAGTCAAGTTTTGACCGGCCTAGCTTTGGATCGTCTAACCGATGACGATTTGGCCAAGCGGATTGATGAGGTAACTGTTTTTGCTCGAGTTTCTCCGGCCCACAAAGTCCGGATCGTTCGAGCCTTAAAACAGAAAGGCCACATTGTCGCGATGACTGGGGATGGGGTTAATGATGCCCCAGCGGTTAAGGAAGCAGACATTGGCATAGCGATGGGCAAAACCGGGACGGATGTAACCAAGGAAGCCTCAGCTATGGTTCTGGCGGATGATAACTTTGCGACAATTGTCTCGGCGATAGAAGAAGGCCGCAGCATTTATGATAATATTCGTAAATTTATTCGTTATCTATTAGGTTGTAACATTGGCGAGGTTCTGACTATGTTTTTAGCTCCGCTGATGGGATTCCCCCTGCCCTTGTTGCCGATTCAGATTCTTTGGGTCAACTTAGTGACCGATGGTCTGCCAGCTTTGGCCTTAGGGGTTGATAAAGGCGATCCGGATATTATGGAACGTCCGCCCCGTCATCCGCGGGAAAGTATTTTTGCCCGGGGATTGGGCAAGGGAATAATCTGCCGGGGGATAGAAATTGCTTTGGGGACACTGTTGGTTTTCCTGTTTTCTTTGTACTATTGGGGTGATGGGAGTGCCGAGGCTTTAAAGCTGGCCCAAACAACTGCCTTTTGTTCACTTGTTTTCTTTCAATTATTTTTCGTATTTCAGTGTCGTTCAGAAACTCATTCAGTATTTGAGATCGGCTTTCTGGGCAACCCTTACTTGATTTTAGCGGTTGCGGTTTCGACCGCGATGCAACTAGCAGTAGTCTATGTTCCGCTGCTGTCTTCAGTATTTGGGACTGTTCCTTTGGCGGCCGAACAATGGCTGTTAGTCCTGTTAATCCCCGGCTTGCGTCAACTAATCAGTTTGTCAAGTTATATTGGTAGCCGTACTTTTGGCCGAAAGCTTATGTTTTGGAAAATTAAAATATCGTAATTTAAATGAAAAACACCCGGGAGGGATTTTGATTTATTTGGTATAATATTATATAACGCCGGCAAGTTAGGGACTTAAAGGCTGTAGACAAAGAATGAACTGTTATAAGGAGGATATTGTTTGTTAAGAAGTATGACCGGTTTTGGCCGGGGAGAAGCAGTAATTACAGGCAAACGAATAACTGTGGAAATAAAGTCGGTTAATCATCGTTACTGTGAGGTTGCGACTCGTTTGCCCCGAATTTACTCAGCCCTAGAAGAAAAAATAAGACGGACTGTCCAGGCGCGGGTTTCTCGGGGACGCCTGGACGTTTTTGTGAATGTTGTCCAAGAGGGAGAAAAAACTGCTCTGGTAAAGGTTGACAAGGGATTAGCCATGGCTTATTATAATTCTCTAAGAGAATTGGGCGAACTGCTGCAGATTTCGCCCGAAATCACCGCTGAACAGCTTTCACATTTTCCTGGAGTCTTAGTGCTTCAGGAAGAGGAAGATGATCTGGATATCTTATGGTCCGGCCTGGAAGAGGCGATTATTTTGGCGATGGACAGTTTAGTAGAAATGAGGGAAATCGAAGGAAACCGCCTTAACTACGATATTATACATAGAATAGGCAAAATTGAGCAATTTATAAATGAAATTAGTGTTCAAGAACCGAAGGTAGTTAATAATTATCGGGAACGATTAAGCAACCGGGTCCGGGAGCTGATTAGTGACCAACTAGTAGTTGATGAGAGCCGACTGGCTACCGAGGTAGCTGTGTTTGCGGAACGTTGTAATATAACCGAAGAACTAGTTCGCCTAAACAGCCATCTAACGCAGTTTCGGCAGCTTATTAATTCCGATGATTCAATTGGTCGCAAGCTGGACTTTCTGGTTCAGGAACTGCACCGAGAGGCTAATACAATCGGTTCCAAAGCGAATGACGCCGAGATTTCCCATTTAGTAGTCGAAATTAAAAGTGAATTAGAAAAAATCAGAGAACAAATTCAAAATGTAGAGTGAACTCCTCCAGTTCGCGGAACATCAAGACTTCAGATGGAGACTTCACTCCACCTGAGGTTATAAACAAAGCGGCCGCACTTATATAAGGGGGAGCCTTTTGAAGAATTAAGCGATAACCCGTAGATTAGATAATAATTCAGCGAGGAGGTGAATCCTGGTATAGACAACTGCCAGGAATTGGGGTGGAGATTAAATTAATCAATATCGGATTCGGCAATATCGTCTCTGCAAATCGGATTGTTGCGATTGTTAGCCCTGAATCAGCACCAATAAAACGAATTATCCAAGAAGCTAGAGAACGTGGGATGCTGGTCGATGCTACTTATGGACGGCGAACCAGAGCGGTTATCATCTCGGATAGTGATCATGTTATTTTATCAGCCGTGCAACCGGAAACAGTCGCCAACCGGTTATCTGTTAAGGAAGCATCTCATTCAGTAGATGATTCCGAGTAAGGCAACTTTTCTTTTATTTAAGGAAAGGAATTATTAATGACCCGGGAAGGAATTCTATTGATCATTTCCGGCCCCTCCGGGGTTGGCAAAGGAACATTATGTGCTGCCTTGCAAAAGGACATGCCAGAATTAAGTTTTTCGATTTCAGCGACTACTCGTTCCCCGCGGCCGGGGGAAGTCCATGGAAAAAATTATTTTTTTTATTCCCGCTCAGAATTCGAGGCGATGATTAAACGCGACGAATTTTTGGAGTGGGCAGTTGTTTATGACAATCTTTACGGAACACCTAGACAATATGTCATGGATGTCCTTAGTCAAGGGAAAGATATAGTTCTAGAAATAGATATCCAGGGAGCCCGCCAAATAAAGAAAAGATTTCCTCAGGGTGTGTTTATATTTATCGTTCCGCCCTCTCGGGATGAACTAGCCAATCGCTTAGCTCAACGCGGAGCAGATTCAAAGGAAGAAATTGAGCGAAGGATTAATTTAGCTGGTCAGGAACTAGAGAATGCCGCCGATTATGACTATATAGTACCCAATGCCGATCTGGAAAAAGCGGTGCAGATACTAAAATCAATTTTGGTGGCGGAAAGGTGTCGGGTGGCACGTAACCGAGTGGATATTCCGGGGTTCTGATAAAGGGGGAGGTTTCGTGGATAAAAGACATACGACAGAGAAGTTGATGGCTAAAGTTGGAGGAAGCAAGTATACCCTAGTCGTGGCTGCAGCCAAAAGAGCCCGTCAATTGACGGAAGGCCAATCACCCCAGGTAACTCATAAGTCAAACAAACCGGTGTTAATTGCCCTCCGGGAGATAGAGGCCGGTAAGGTTAAGTGGCAAGGGACTGCAGGTGGAATTAAGTAAACCTGATAAGGGCTTGCCTGTCGGTAAGGGGGGACTGTCTAAAACAGTACCCTTTCTGTTTTATGCTCAACATAAGGGGGAATAACGGTGCTACAGGGAAAAGTAATTGTTGTCGGAGTCTGCGGAGGTATCGCTGCTTATAAGATTGCGGATGTGGTTAGTCGATTAAAAAAATTACAAGCTGAAGTCCATGTGATCATGACTCAATCTGCGACTGAGTTTATAACTCCTTTAACCCTGGGCACCTTATCTCAAAACGCTGTGGCTGTGGATATGTTTTGGCAGACAGGTGACCCGCATATTCACCATATTGAGTTAGCGCAGCGAGCTGATTTGATACTGATTGCCCCGGCTACAGCGAATATAGTAGGCAAAATCGCCAATGGTATCGCAGATAATCTGCTTTCGACAACCGTGATGGCTGCTACTGTGCCCTTAATGCTCGTTCCCTCGATGAACGTGCATATGTATGAAAATCCGATATTCCAAGAAAACTTAAGGAAACTGCGCGGTCATGGTTATCGAATAATTGAACCGGCCTCCGGGCATTTAGCTTGTGGTGACACCGGCAAGGGAAGACTGCCAGAGGTCGAAGTGATTGTCCAGGAGGTAGTGGACTTTTTAACTCGTAAACCAGATCTTACTGGTCGTCGAATCATCGTGACCGCCGGGGGTACCCGGGAAGCCTTGGATCCGGTTAGATTTATCTCAAATCGGAGTACTGGCAAAATGGGTTATGCGGTCGCTGAGGCAGCGCGAAATAGAGGGGCCGAAGTAGTCTTGATTTCAGCACCGACCTTTTTACCACTACCGGCCGGGGTGCAGGTAATTTCGGTAACCAGTGCTCGGGAGATGCACGCGGCAGTAATGGAACATTTTCCTGACTGTGATGCCGTCATTAAGACCGCGGCTGTGGCCGATTATCGGCCTCGGGTACCGGCGGAGCAAAAGATTAAAAAAAGTGACGGTCCACTGGTTATAGAATTAGAGAGAAACCCGGATATCCTGTACGAGCTTGGCCAGCGAAAAAACCGACAGGTACTGGTTGGTTTTGCGGCCGAAACCCAGGATCTGACCGAGTATGCCCGGGAAAAAATTGAGAAGAAAAACCTGGATTTTATCGTGGCTAATGACGTAACCCGGGAAGGGGCCGGTTTTGGGACCGATACCAACATTGTTTCGCTTATCTTCCCAGATGGCCGTGTGTTACCATTGCCGCAGATGTCTAAGGCGGAAATAGCTGACCGCATTTTAGATGAGGTCATAGCCTTGCCAGCCTGGCAACGGGAGATTTAAACGCAGGTAAACGCTAGCTTTGGTCATTGCTATGAATACAGCAGGTCTTCATTTACTGTGGTTTGGTCAACTAACCACCCATGCCCGGAGGGCACAATCACCGATGAAAATAGCTAGTATGTTTGTCATTCTCTATTTACTCAAATGACAGCCGAAGTTAACGCGAATCGGTAGGCATAGAGGTCGATTAAGGAGGAATTGCTGGTGAGTCGAAGACTATTAACTTCTGAATCAGTAACCGAAGGACACCCGGATAAAATTGCGGATCAGATTTCTGATGCGGTCCTGGATGCACTCTTGGAACAAGATCCCCTGGCTCGAGTAGCTTGTGAGACTCTAGTAACCACCGGCTTAGTGCTGGTGGCCGGTGAGATAACCACTGATTGTTATGTAGATATCCCGAAGCTGGTGCGGGAGACGATCCGGGAAATAGGGTACACCCGGGCGAAATTCGGATTTGACTGTGATACCTGTGCAGTTATCACTTCGATTGATGAACAATCTCCAGATATTGCTCTGGGAGTAAATCAGGCCCTAGAGGCCAAATCCGGTGAAATGACTGATCAACACCTGGAAATGATTGGAGCGGGCGATCAGGGAATGATGTTTGGTTATGCCACCAACGAGACCCCTGAATACCTGCCGATGCCGATTGCTTTGGCTCATAAGCTATCACGTCGTTTAGCTACTGTTAGAAAGAATGGTGAAGTGCCGTATTTGCGACCAGATGGTAAGACCCAGGTCACGGTTGAGTATGATGGGGATAAGCCGATAAGAGTCGATACAGTTGTAATCTCGGCACAGCACAGCCCAGAGGAAGATCTTGCCACCATTCGGGAGGATTTGATTGCTAAAGTAATCAGACCAATTATTCCACCGCACCTGCGGGACGGACAGACCCGGTATCTCATCAACCCAACTGGACGATTTGTCGTGGGTGGTCCGCAAGGTGACTGTGGATTAACCGGTCGGAAGATAATTGTCGATACCTATGGTGGTATCGGCCGCCATGGAGGAGGAGCCTTTTCTGGCAAAGATCCGACCAAAGTTGACCGCTCAGCTGCTTATGCCATTCGTCACGTGGCTAAGAATATTGTGGCCGCGGGTTTGGCCGATCGGTGTGAAGTCCAGGTCGCGTACGCCATCGGGGTGGCTCATCCGGTTTCGATTATGGTAGACACATTTGGTACGGCTAAAATCCCCGAGGAACGTTTAGTCGAGTTAATCTTTAAGCACTTTGACCTACGGCCGGCGGCAATTATTCAACGACTTGATCTGCGTCGACCCATATATCGTAAAGTAGCCGCCTACGGTCATTTTGGCCGGACTGATCTTGACCTTCCGTGGGAAAGGCTGGATATGGCCGAGGTTTTGAGGCAGGATGCCGGATTATAGGGTAATAGCAGACATATGTCATCCTGAGCTTAGCGAAGAATCTTGCTCCTAGCATAGGAGGGATTCTTCGCTTTACTCAGAATTATCGTGCGTTACCGCGCCACAATAAACGAATAAAGGTTATATTCATAGCAACGACACGATAACCGCGCCCGCTACTCTCCCTCACAACCTCACACACAACTAGCCTATGCCCTGCCCAGCGTTTAACCCCTCACACGTTAAACCTTGACGCCTCATACCTCCCTCACTCCTCACCCCTTGCCGGATAATGGTTTTTACGGCCAGTGTCTGCTATAATATTTATAAGGGGGGATTAAATGTGGTTCGGAGGTTTGCTCAGGTTGTTCTGACACGGGAACACGAACGTCTGAACCGCGTCTTTAGTTACGCCGTTCCAGATTCTTTAGTCCCTAAACCAGAGGTGGGGTCTCGAGTCTGGGTGCCTTTTGGCCGGGAATACCTGGAAGGGTATGTGGTTGACTTTACGGAAAAAGCGGAGGTTGCTGAGGTCAAGAAGATAGCGCAGGTCCTGGGAGAGGGGCCTGTTTTTAGTCCGGAACAGATAGAATTAGCCCGGTGGATGGCAGATTATTATATGTGTCCGTTGATTAGGGCAATCAAGGCAATGCTTCCGCCAACTCCGCCGTCCCGAGGGAAACCGACAGTTAGTTTAAGTCCTCTGGTTGAGGAAGAATTACTTGAGGTTATGGCGTATTGGGAAAAGATGCATCCACCAGCAGCTCAGCTCCTCCATTACTTGGCGGATCGGGGAGAAACGCCAGTTAGTCAGTTGTCCCGTCTGGGGATTGCCGATTGGAAAGAAATCTTAAGTCAGTTGGAGAGTCAAGGTTTGGTTTTGCGGGAAACTCGGCCAATGACCAGGAGCAACACCACTAAGGAACAGATGGTGCAGCTAGCGGTGAGTGCCCAGGAGGCATTGGCTGTTCTGGAGAAAATGCGGCATCGGGCTCCCCGCCAGGCTAAGCTGCTGGGAATACTGGTCAAGGAAGGTTCCCTGCCGCTGGCCAATCTAATCAATAAGGCCGAGGTTCGGCGGTATACTATCCGAGCCCTGCAGGAAAAGGGGTTAATTCGCATTGAGGAAACGAGTGGCGGAGGAGCCAATAGCCAGGTTGCCCTGGTGGATACTGAGCCGGAACAGGATGACTCACCGGAACAGGAACTAGTCTGGCAGCCAAACCCGGAACAGGCTCTGGCACTGGAAAAAATTTGTAAGGCTCTATTGCAGTCAGACGCCGGTATTCCGGCTTCGCCTATCGTCTTACACGGAGTGACCGGCAGCGGTAAGACTGAGGTTTATTTACAAGCGATTCAGTATGTTTTAGCCCAGGGCCGTAAAGCAATCGTTCTGGTGCCGGAGATATCCCTGACGCCGCAGACCGCGCAACGTTTTCGTCGACGTTTTGGTACTCGGGTAGCGGTCATGCACAGCCGCTTAACCCCGGCAGAACGACAGCGAGAGTGGAAGCGGCTTAAAGAAGGAAAAGTAGACATCGTTGCAGGGGCCAGATCGGCTCTTTTTGCCCCGCTAGAAAGACTGGGCCTAATCGTTCTGGATGAAGAACACGAGAATTCCTATAAGCAGGACCGGGCCCCCCGCTACCACACTCGGGAGGTGGCAATTAAACGGGCGGAGTTAACCGGAGCAGTGGTCCTGCTCGGTTCGGCAACCCCGACGCTAGAGACCTATTGGCAGGTGGAACAGGGGAATTTTCAACTCTTAAAGTTAACTGAACGGGTCAGATCCCGGCCTTTGCCGGAGATTGAGATCGTTGACTTACGTCAGGAGTTAAAAGAGGGCAACCGCAGCATCTTTAGTCAGGCCCTGCAGGCTGAACTGGCGGAGCGACTCCATAGAAGTGAGCAAAGTATTCTCTTTTTAAACCGCCGAGGATTTTCCACTTTTGTAAATTGTCGTCAGTGCGGTCTGGTTTTACGTTGCCCCAACTGTGAGGTGTCTCTAACCTATCACCAGGTAGACCATCGCCTGCGCTGCCATTATTGCGATTACCAGCGAGCGATACCGGGTCGATGTCCCGGATGTGGCAGCAACTACTTGCGTTATTTTGGGATTGGTACTCAACGAGTCGAAGAGGAGATCCGTCACCTTTTCCCGCAAGCCCGAGTTTTGCGGGTGGACGTGGATACGGCAGCCGGACGCAGTTTTTATACGGAATTTGATCAAACATTCCGCCGGGGCGAAGTTGACATTTTGGTGGGAACCCAGTTGATCGCTAAGGGATTTGATTTTCCGGGAGTCACTTTAGTCGGGGTTGTGACAGCGGATACGGGTCTTAACCTGCCAGATTTTCGAGCATCGGAGCGGACCTTTCAATTGTTAACTCAAGTTGCTGGTCGGGCCGGTCGGGGGGATCGGCCAGGCAAAGTGATTATTCAAACCTATACACCGGAGCATTATAGTATTTTGGCGGCAGAGCATCATGATTTTGATGTCTTCTACCGGGTGGAAAGCCAATATCGTTCGCAGTGGCGGTATCCTCCCTTTCAGGCACTAATTCGGTTGCTGGTTAGCGGTTTGGTCGAAAATAGAGTCCGGCTAACAGCAGAGATGCTGGGAAGGTATCTGGACCGGTTGATTCAACAAGGGCGTAAACAAAGTCAGTCTGCTCTAGAATTATTAGGGCCTAGCCCGGCCCCGATGACCCGTATCCGTGGTCAATATCGGTGGCAGATGGTGCTTAGGGGAGAAGAAAAGTCTATTTTGCGGAAAATCGTCCGACAAGGAATAGCAGAATTCAGACAGCAAAACAAGAACGGCGATGTCAATATAACGGTAGACGTTGACCCGTTAAGTATGCTATAGTTCCGGTAGAAAACAACTTAATCAGACGGCTACTTGTTGTCGGAGAGGGGTCAGTAAATGGCTGTTTATGAAATAGTGAAAATTGGTGACCCGGTCCTGCGGGAAAGGGCTAAACCAGTTAAAAATATCACCCCAAATATTATTAAACTACTGAATAATATGGCTGATACGATGTATAATGCCAAGATTGGCGTTGGCCTTGCGGCACCTCAGATCGGCATCTCGAAAAGAGTGGTAGTAATAGATATTGGGGAGGGTCTTTTGGAATTGATCAACCCGGAAATCCTGGCCGGCGAAGGATCCTCTGTGGACTCAGAAGGATGTCTCAGTATTCCGGGAATGACCGGGAAAGTGAAACGCTGGGAAAAGGTTCGCGTTCAAGCTCTTGATCGGCAGGGGCATCGTTTTGAAATCGAGGGTAAGGGTTTTCTGGCTCGCGCCTTACAACATGAAATCGACCACCTTGAGGGAATACTTTTTATAGATCGAGCCGAAAAAATATATAAATCTCAGGAGTAGGTATGCGAATTGTATTTATGGGTAGTGCTGACTTTGCTGTCACCAGCCTGGAGGCTTTGGCAGCGGCCGGTCATGAACTACTGACAGTGGTTACTCAACCGGACCGACCACGGGGAAGGGGACAAAAACTAGCGGTTACTCCAGTAAAAGAACTAGCCTTGAAGCTAGGCCTTTCCATTTACCAACCAAATAGTGCCCGAGCCCCCGAATTTGCAGCTTGGTTGCGCCAGCAAGCTCCAGAAGTGGTAGTTGTGGTCGCCTACGGGCAAATATTACCGCCTGAGGTCCTGAGGATTCCCCCACAGGGGTGCATTAATGTCCACGCCTCATTGTTGCCGGCCTATCGGGGTGCCGCGCCAATTCACTGGGCGATTATGAGCGGCGAAAAATTGACCGGGGTCAGTACCATGTTTATGGATGCCGGGATGGATACTGGGGATGTTGTGTTGCAGCAGCCGGTACCGATCCCTGATGAAGCAACGACCGGTGATCTGTACCCCCGGTTAGCCAAGGAGGGGGCCGAACTCCTATTGAAAACTTTGACTTTGTTGAGTCTGGGGAAGGTCATTCGGGTGCCTCAGGACAGTTCCCGCGCCACCTATGCTCCGGTCCTGAAACGCGAACATGAGAAGATTGACTGGTCAAAGCCGGCCGAAGTATTACGCAACCAGATCCGGGGCTTAAATCCCTGGCCCGGAGCTTACACTGAATTTGACGGTAAGGTTCTCAAAGTATGGCGTTCCAGAAGGTGGCAATTAGGGGGGGATCCAGACTCCAATAAAGAGATAAGCAATACCAGACGACCGGGCGAGGTTATCAGGGTAGTAAAGGATGAAGGTCTACTAGTGCAGACTGGTGCCGGTTGCTTGTTGCTCACTGAGGTACAGCCGACCGGTAAAAAGCGGATGCCAGCTGATGCCTTTTGTCGAGGGTATCAGATTGGGACCGGGACCGTGTTTGGTTAAATTAGGTGTGAGGCATATAAATTGTTTATCTAAGATCTCAGATTAAAGAGCTATGACTTAAGCAAAGTATCTGGCAGGGGGGTTAAGTGGTGCCCACCAAAAAGCGTCTGTTTGTCGGGTTGATATCGGTCAGTATGCTAGTGGTGCTCGGCCTATTCGTCTTAGTCTTTTATTTGTTTGCTAATCGAGAAAACCTCTTCAATCAGGTGTTGTTGGTGATGATTGGAACCCTGCTGGCCGTCGTATTATCAGCGGTTGCCTTTGGGATCGGAGGAATTGTTTTAACCTTGTGGTCAGCCCGAACCATTCCCCCGCTGCAAGGATTAAGCCGGGTGGCGATTAACCTGATGTTTCCAGTGGCGATCGGGGTAGGCAAGTTGATTGGCATTAAACAGTCAGTAATTCAAGGTTCGTTTATTGAAGTTAATAATCAGATGGTTCTGGCTAAGGCTCTTAAGATACCCCCGGACAAGGTCCTGTTATTGACCCCTCATTGTTTGCAACGAATGGAATGTCCGCATAAGATTACGATAAATGTCCAGAACTGTAAACGCTGTGGCCTGTGTTCAATCAGTGGTCTATTAGAGATTGCCGAACGGTATGGGGCAAAATTAGCCGTAGCCACCGGCGGCACATTTGCCAGGCGGTTTGTTGAACAATATCGACCGCGAGCGATTGTGGCGATCGCTTGCGAACGCGATTTATCCAGTGGGATCATGGACACTAATCCCCTGCCGGTGTTGGGGGTGCTGAATAGACGGCCCCAGGGTCCTTGCATTAATACTGAAGTTGATTTGGCCAAGGTGGAAGAAGCGTTGATTTACTTTGTTGGTTATCCGGTACCAGCTTCAGACCCGGAAGCTGCAGCTATAACTGATCCTGATCAGTCAATTCGAGCTAGCTCTAACTGGGTAGCAGCACAATTTGGCCATAATAATCCATAGGAAAGTTGAATTGGCGAAGGAGGAAGATAAAATGTTTTTCCCGATCTTAGATTGGACCATGATTTTGCTTGTCCCAGCGATTCTTCTTACTTTGTACGCTCAAATGAAAGTTAAATCAACTTTTAATAAATATTCAAGCATTGCGGCGCGCAGCGGGTTGACTGGGGCCCAAGTAGCGCGCGATCTGCTGCGCCGAAACGGAGTGCCGGTTAGCGTTGAGCGAACTCCCGGTGAATTAACGGACCATTACGATCCCCGTTCTCAGGTCTTGCGCCTTTCAGGTCCAGTACATGATAGCCATTCACTGGCGGCCCTGGGAGTGGCAGCCCATGAGGCTGGTCACGCGATGCAACACGAAGACGGCTACTTTCCCCTGGGTTTTCGAAACAGTCTCGTACCGGTGGCCAACTTTGGCTCAACCCTGTCTTTTCCCCTCCTGCTTATTGGCATTTTTATGGGTTCACCGATGTTGGCTCAGCTAGGAGTCTTTGCTTTTACTGCCGTTGTCCTGTTTCAAGTGGTTACTTTACCGGTAGAGTTTAACGCCAGCAACCGGGCTATTCGCTTGTTGGCTGAAGGTGGCTATATCACTCAGGAAGAGGTTGGTCCGACCCGAGCAGTGCTTAATGCCGCTGCTTTGACCTATGTGGCGGCGGCCTTGATGGCTTTCCTTAATCTGGTTCGACTACTAATCCTGACCGGTTTTCTAAGCGGAGGAGATGAGTAATAGTTAATGCTCAATAAGAAGCAGTATCGCCGGGCTAACCCCGGTTCAGCTCGGGCCGGAGCTTTGCACGTTCTATATGCCGTTGAAGTTGAAGGGGCTTACGCCAATCTGGTCCTTGACCAGTTGTTGCGGGAAGTCCCTTTTGCCAAGTCGGACCGCTCTTTCCTGACCGAGCTGGTCTATGGGACGTTACGTTGGCGTGGGACCGTAGACTGGATACTAAATCAAGTAGTCCGGTCCGGCTTGGATCGATTAACCCCCTGGATTCGCAATATTTTGCGCCTAGGGGTTTATCAGTTGCTCTTCATGAACAAGATTCCCCCTTCAGCCGTGTGCAACGAAGGGACAAATCTAGCCAAACGTTACGGACACCAAGGGGTGGCTCGTTTAGTTAATGGGGTATTGCGCAGCATCGCTCGTCGTGGTCAAGACTGGGAATACCCAGATCCGCAGGAAAAACCGGTCGAGCATATTGCTGCGCGTTATTCTCACCCAGAGTGGATGGTGGAACGATGGCTAAAACGTTACGGCCAAGAAGAAACGATTGCCCTATGCTTAGCCAACAACCAGCCGGCCGCTAATTCGATCAGAACTAATACGCTACGCCTTAGTGTTGAGGAACTGATTCAACGTTTACAAACAGAAGGGGTGGAAGTAGAGGCAAGCCGGCTGATCCCGGAAGGTTTAAGATTAAAGCGGTTATCCGCTTATACCAGCCTAGCGGCCTTTGGCCAGGGATTATTTCAGGTGCAGGATGAGAGTTCCATGCTCGCCGGCTACGGCTTAGGGCCGTTGCCCGGTACCCGGGTCATTGACGCCTGCGCCGCACCCGGCGGTAAAACAACTCACCTGGCTCAGTTGATGAAAAATCAAGGAGAAATATTAGCATTTGATCTGCATGGCCACAAGATCGGTTTGGTTCAGGAGAACTGTCGCCGGTTAGGGGTAAATATCGTTCGAACTTCAGTAATGGATGCCCGAGAACTGCCAGGCCTCTGGTCGGGCTGGGCAGATTTCGTTTTGGTCGATGCCCCCTGCTCCGGTCTCGGCGTTTTACGGCGGCGGCCTGATGCCCGGTGGCACAAAAACCCCGGACAGATCCGCGAGTTGGCCAGTCTGCAGAGCCAAATTTTGACCGCAGCCAGTCAGTGTCTTCGTCCTGGCGGAACCTTACTTTATAGCACCTGTACTCTAGAACCGGAAGAAAATGAGGGAGTAGTCCGGCACTTCCTGGCCGCAGGCACTGACAATTTAAGCAGTCTGAATAAACCAGGAAAATATTGTCTGGAGGACCTGAGTCAGTTCTTACCCTTCATTCCCTGGCGGGGGGAAGATCGTAACCAGATAGAAAAGGGATATCTAACCCTATTACCCCATATCCATGGGACCGATGGCTTTTTTCTGGCCAGATTGCGGCGCGGGAAATAATATAAAGCAGGAATAATTGACTTTTTCGCGAATATTCCATGTTGGGAAGGAAATATGGTGAAAAAACGACTTTGTGGTCAAAACCTTAATAGAAATGGAGGACTGGCTTGCCCAATTAGGTGAGCCGCGATACCGGGCACACCAGATTTATCAATGGGTTTATCAACGAGGGGCCAATGATTTTGCCCAGATGACCGATTTGCCCAAGCGCCTGCGAGCTCTGCTTCAGGAAACCGCTCAGGTAGGACTGCCTGCGGTCATAAAACAGCAGCTTGATCCTGAAGATTTAACCGTTAAGCTGTTGCTAGAATTAAAAGATAAGCAGAGGGTTGAAGCGGTCCTCATGCCATACAGCAACCTCGATTTCAGTCGGGATCGCTTGACTGGCTGCATCTCGTCCCAAGTGGGGTGCCCGATTGGTTGCCCTTTTTGTGCCACGGGACAAGGAGGATTTATTCGTAATCTAGAAGCCGGAGAGATTGTGGGGCAGGTTATTGCCTTGCGGCAGGAAGCCCTAAAATCAGAGGATACATTGATTGAGGGCCTAAATATTGTTTTTATGGGCATGGGCGAGCCATTGCTGAATTATGCTGAAGTGTTGAAAAGCATTTACTTGTTGCATGATCCCAAGGGCCTGAATATTAGCCTGCGTCGAATTACCCTTTCGACTGCCGGCGTGGTGCCGCGGATCTATCAGTTAGCCCGGGAAGAGTTACCGATTAATCTCGCAGTATCCCTACACGCCCCGAATAATGATTTGCGCAATCAATTGGTGCCCCTTAACCGTCGGTACCCCTTGGAAGAATTGATCCCGGCTTGCCGCAAGTATTTTGAGTCAAGCAAGCGACGGGTGACTTTTGAATATATTTTACTTAATCAAGTAAATGATACCGAAGACCTGGCCGAAGAATTAGCCCTCAGACTAAAGGGCCTGCCAGCTCTAGTCAACTTGATCCCGGCTAATCCGACCAACGGGGCGGACCAGCGTCCTTTTCCAGAAAGAATCAGGTCATTTATCCGGATTCTAAAAACCCGGGGATTAGAGGTTACGCTTCGAGAAGGACGCGGCGGGAATATCGCTGCCGCCTGTGGTCAGCTCAGGGCGAAAGATACTTCGCTTCGTTCAGAATGATCATGCGTTAACCGCACCACGATAAACGAATAATGGTTATATTCAGAGCAATGACGAAAAGATAGTCATATTCATCAGTAGTTGTGCCTAGCGAGCCTGAGGGTAATGATCTACACCAGAACTTGCGTTTAAAAGCGGCATCGAAGGAAACAGGTTGAGCAGTCCAATGTTAAATATCTGACACCCGATATCTAAACGATCCAAGGGGGACCACTGATGGAGATTCGGGCAAGAACTGAGATAGGATTAGTCAGGGAAAAAAACGAAGATAGTGTTCTAATCTGTCCCAAGAGAAGTTTATTAGTCGTCGCCGATGGGATGGGCGGTCACCTAGCTGGGGAAGTCGCCAGTAAAATCGCGGTGCAGATCTTTGATCGCCGGGTCGGCGTTATCGATGGTCAGGTAAATCCTCTGACCTTGCTAAAGGAGATAACGGAAGAAGCTAATCGGGAAATCCTGGGGCATGCTCTTCGTCATTCAAGCTGTCAGGGGATGGGCACGACCTTGACCGCGGCCCTGATCTACCGAGACCGGGTTTACTTAGCGCATGTTGGAGATAGTCGGGCCTACCTGATTCGGCCTGGTCTGATTCGTCGCTTAACCCTTGATCATTCGGTAGTGGAAGAACTGCTTAGGTGGGGAGCTATTTCCGAAGCTGAGGCAACCCATCATCCATACCGGAGTGTTTTGACCCGAGCTCTGGGGACCGAGGCGAACATTAGAATTGATTTAGTGGAAGAAGTTTTTCTGACCGGTGATTACTTGTTGTTATGTACCGATGGTTTAACCAATTTAGTCTCAGATCAAGAAATATACGATATTATCGAGCGCGCGACGAGTCTAGAGACTGCTTTGGATCAACTGGTTGGATTGGCCCTGGCTAGAGGAGGCCACGATAATATCACTGTGGCCTTAGGGCAATTGGAATATCGAGGTGAGATTAGTTGATTGGGAAGATCTTAGGAGGCCGGTACGAGATCAAGGAAAAACTAGGATCCGGGGGTATGGCCGTAGTTTATAAGGCCCGGTGCACCTGGTTAGACCGGATTGTTACCGTTAAGGTCCTCCGTGACGAGTTAGTTAATGATGAGGAATTTGTTCGTCGGTTTAGACAAGAGGCTCAGGCAGTGGCCCGACTTTCTCATCCGAATATTGTTAGTGTTTATGACGTTGGACAAGAGGACGGTACGTATTATATCGTCATGGAATACATCGATGGGCAAACCCTGAAAGAGATGATCAAGGAAAAGGGAAAGCTGTCGCCGGAAAAGGCCATTGACCTTACCTCGCAGATTTGTTCGGCCTTGGAACACGCTCACGAAAACAATATTATCCACCGAGATATTAAACCACATAATATCCTGATGACCTCCCGGGGCAAGGTTAAGGTAGCTGATTTTGGCATTGCCCGGGCTGCCGCCGAGACCACGGTCACGCATCCTGGAAAAATTATGGGGTCGGTCCACTACCTGTCCCCGGAACAGGCTCGGGGTGAAGTGGTGGGTATTTCCTCGGATTTGTATTCAGCTGGCGCAGTCCTATACGAAATGCTAACCGGGCGAGTTCCTTTTGAGGGTGAAAGCCCGATTTCCGTGGCTCTGAAACATTTGCAGGACCCGATTATTCCCCCGCGTGAGCTTGACCCCACCATACCTGAGCCAGTAGAACAGGTCATTTTGCGGGCTCTCAATAAAGATCCCAAAAAACGTTTCAGCTCGGCCCGGGAAATGTTGAAGGCTCTTAAAGCTGCCGGCCGCGGCGAAACAATTGATTTTCTCCTGGAGCCATATGATGAAGGTACGGCAGAAGGCAGGCAGCCGCTTCCAGACAATAATAACCCAACCTGGCAGGATGAAACTCGTTCTTTTGAACGACCGGCCGGCCAGGTAAACAAAACGAAAAAAAAGCCGCGACCAATAACCTGGGTTTTGCTATCCTTGTTGATTTTAGGCTTATTTATCGGTCTGGTTTATGCTGGCAGTAAGTTGGTGATGGTGCCAGATGTCACCGTACCCAACGTTCAGGGCAAACTAGCCGAGGAGGCGATTCGAGAACTGCGGATTGCCGGTCTGGAAGGCGTGGTGGTTAGCAAACCTTTTAATAACGAAATTGAAAAAGATCGGGTGATCTCACAAAAACCGCTGCCCAATGAACTAGCGAAAAAGGGAAGACAGGTTGAACTGATAGTTAGTCAAGGGGCCCAATTAGATGTGGTACCTAATGTTAAGGGCCGCAACGCAACGGAAGCCGGGATTTTGTTAAGCAACCGGGGATTTAAGTCTGAAGTGGAAGAGGTTTATGACTCCCTGACCGCTAAAGGCTTAGTAATCAGCCAAACGCCAGCCGCGGACTCCCAGCAGCCTATCGGCACAACGGTTCACTTGTATGTCAGTCTCGGGCCTGAACCTCAGGACATTTATATGCCTGATTTAGTTGGTAAAAAATTGGAAGAGGCGCAGGCCAAGCTAACTCAAATGGGACTAACCCTGGGTTCGGTGACGGAAGAAGCGAGTAACCAGTATTTTGTCGGGCAAGTGGTCAATCAGGACCCGGCCGTGAATAAGCCGGTACCGCCAGGCGGTGTGGTTAACTTGAAGGTCAGTAAAGGACCAGGTCCTTTTCCGTTATCGGAGGAGATCGAGCTAGATGTACCTAAGACGGGTACGAAACATGAAGTCGTGATAGTAGTTGAGGATTTGAAAGGTACCCGAGAAGAATACAGCCGGCTCCATGAGCCGGGGGATCGGGTTAAGACCATGGTTCGTTATTACGGTCAAGCTAGAATCCGGGTATTACTGGATGGAAAACAAGTTGAAGAGAAAAATTTATAATGAGGGGAATATGCAGGAAGGGATTATTGTCCGAGCTTACTCCAGCTTCTACTACGTTAAGGTAGACCAGGAAATTTGGGAATGCAAGCTCAGAGGTAAATTTCGACAGACCAAGGAGCGGGTATTAACCGGTGACCGGGTGCTCGTGCAAGCGATTGCGTCGGGACGTGGAGTAATTGAAAAGGTTCTCCCGCGTGATCGAGAGTTAATTCGGCCGCCAGTGGCTAACGTGCATCAGGTCGTCATTGTGATGGCCTTAACCAGTCCGGACCCGAATCTGGGTTTGCTGGATCGACTGCTGGTCCTAACCGAAGAGGAGTCGCTGGAACCAGTAATTGTTTTTAATAAGGCAGACCTTGCCACCCCCGAGAGACGCGCGGATTTAGTTCAGCTGTACAGCCGAGCCGGCTATCCGGTCCTGTTGACTAGTGCGTTTACCGGCCAGGGCATCGCTGAACTTAAAGACTGCTTAAAGGAAAAGATATCGGTTTTAGCCGGCCCCTCCGGTGTCGGCAAATCGTCTTTGCTTAACCAGGTTCAGCCTGGCTTGACTCTGCGGACGAGCGAGGTTAGCCGAAAGATCGGCCGGGGTCGGCATACCACTCGTTTTGTGGAGTTGCTTTCGCTGGAGGATGGTGGGTTAGTGGCTGATTCTCCTGGCTTTAGCGTTCTTTCCTTGCCGCGAATGAAGCGAGAAGAATTGAGTGGCTACTTTCGGGAACTAGCCGAGTTTACTGGCCGCTGCCGCTTTAATTCTTGCCTGCACCGCAGCGAACCAAGCTGCCAGGTAAAACAGGCTCTCGAAGAAGGCTTGATTGATGAACGACGCTACGAAAGCTACCTGACCCTGCTTCAAGAAGTGATCGAAAATGAGCAGCGGTATTAAATATTTATGATAATTTTTACACAGTGGAGGATTTTACGCTTGCTTCACCTTGCACCACTCAAAGTCACAAACGAAGCATGACATTTTTTGTAATTTTGTAATAAAGATATATTAGGTAATTAACAAATATATTCAATCAGAAAGGTTACAATAATTATGCTCAAGATTGCTCCATCGATTTTATCTGCAGATTTTAGCCGACTTGCTGAACAGGTAAAACTAGTTGAAGAAGCTAAGGCTGACTATCTACACCTGGATGTGATGGACGGTCATTTTGTCCCCAATATTACCTTTGGTCCTTTGGTCGTAAGTGCCTTGCGTTCGGTTTCGGGACTTTTTTTTGACACCCATCTGATGATTGAGAACCCGGAGCGGTATGCTGAAGACTTTGTTAGTGTCGGGGCAGATCTAATCACGATCCACGCGGAGGTTTGTCCGCATTTGCACCGGTCCGTGCAGCAGATTAAAGATTTGGGCGTTAAGGTAGGCGTAGCCCTCAACCCGGCAACTCCTCTGACGGGTTTAGAATACATCCTGGAGGAACTGGATCTGGTTCTCTTAATGACAGTAAACCCGGGCTTTGGTGGGCAGAACTTTATCCCAGCTGTTTTGCCGAAAATTCGCCAGCTTAGGCAGATGATTAATGAACGTGGATTAACTACCGAACTAGAGGTAGATGGCGGCGTTAACCTGGAAACAGTCCAGGCGGTCGTTGAGGCCGGAGCCGACGTGCTGGTGGCTGGGTCAGCAGTGTTTAAGGCCCCAGACATTCCGCAAGCTGTCAGGGATTTGCGGGAGAAGGGGTTATTAATGAAAGGAAAGGGAGAAATCCAACCATGATTAGTAAAGAATTGATTGAACGGATTAATTATTTAGCTCGCAAAAGTAAAACCGAGGGCCTCACCCCCGAAGAAAAAGAAGAGCAGGCCCAGGTTAGGCGGCAGTATCTGGATGCCATCAAAGCCCGGGTTACTGACACCCTGGATCGAGTGAAGTTTGTCGATCAAAAACCAACCGAATGTTCTTGCGACTATCTGCACCCGGGACCCTGCTCACAGCATAAAATAAGGCATTAGAGGTTAAACTTTTCCATTTTTCCTTCCATAGTTCCAAAGTGGAGAGTTTGAGTTGGGGGGTGATCGATAATGTGGTTAAACAAACCAGTCTTATTTGCAATTATCTTTACCCTATTAGTCGCTTGTGGTTTCATTATGTTCAACTGCGCTAAAAAAGCAGAGCGGGTAAGTGCCGATCAAACCAAATGGCTGACCAGCACCTTAATCGCCCATCGAGGAATGCATAGCGAGAGCGAAAATATCCCGGAGAATACCCTGCTGGCATTTGCCAGGGCTATTGAAAACGGTTACATTATTGAGCTTGATGTAGCCATGACCAAAGACAAGAAACTAGTAGTCTATCACGATAAGAAATTGAAGCGCTTGTTTGGCCTGGAAGCGTATATAAGTGAAATGGATTATAGTGAGTTAGCCGAATTACGATTTGCTAATTCTACAGAAAAGATACCCTTATTTGAGGAAGTCCTGGCTTTAGTGAACGGGCAAGTTCCCCTGTTGATCGAGATTAAGAATGAGGGTGCCGTGGGGGAATTAGAGAGCCAGCTTTACGATCAATTAAAGAGCTATTCTGGGCAGTACGCAATTCAATCCTTTAATCCATATTCCGTGGCTTGGTACCGAAAAAATGCCCCAGAGGTGCTTCGGGGACAGCTTTCCGGGAGTTTTGAGGTCAGTGATTATGAGGTTGAGTACGCGGGAACAACACGCCTACCCTGGTATCAGAAAATACTCCTTTCAAACTTGTTGCTGAATTTTGAAAGCAGACCCAATTTTATCGCCTATGAGATTAATAACAATGATATTGACAAACTGAATAGCTTAAGAAAACTGGATGTGCCAGTTTTGGGTTGGACCGTAAAAAGTGTGGAAGAATATGAAAGAGTGAAGTCGGTGTTTGATAACTTTATTGTTGAGGAATTTGCGTTGGAATAGAAATGCTGGAATAAAAATGATAGAAGGAAATAAATCATATATCTAAAGTCGTCTCCTGTTAGATTTAGCAAGAGGCGGTTTTTTTCATTCAATGCTGTTCACATTTACGTGATCGGTTAAAGAAATCTATCAAAATTCCTGATCTGTTTGCAAATTATCTAGTATTATAATGTATACGAGCAGAAAAAAGGTGTTGAACAGAATGAATTTTATTGGTAATATCATTTGGCTGTTAATTGGTGGCATCATTGCTTTTGTTGGCTGGGTATTAGCTGGTTTGATTTTGTGTGTAACAGTTATTGGTATACCCTTCGGAGTGCAATGTTTCAAGATTGCTCAATTTGTATTATGGCCTTTTGGAAAAGAGATAGAACTTGGTCATTTTGGAGCAGGGGGATTGATTTTTAATATTATCTGGCTTATCTTTTTTGGTTGGGAGTTTGCCATAGCTCATCTGATTATAGGTGCTATCTTTTGTATAACAATTGTCGGTATACCATTTGGAATTCAGCATTTTAAATTTGCCAAACTTGGGCTCATCCCTTTTGGAGCGAAAATACGCTAGACACAATGCGGCTTCCACGTAGATTCATAAGTTGTTATAACATCTGGGCGAATGCTGATCAAGGCGAGTCACTAAGGCTAAATATAGAAATAAAATGCGGCGAAATACAATATACAAACTTTCCGTGCCAGTCCCCAGGCAACGAGTGGTAGTAACCATAGCAATATTGGATGAAATCTTCGTTTTTAGAACGGTAAGGAAAGAGAGGCCCAAACGTGCAAAGAGAATACAAGATCCGGAAGGTTAAAAGCTCAATAATGGGAACTCGCGCCTATGAATTCGGGGAGTGCTTTGTCATGGTCGGGCGGGAAGATATCGGGTCCGGCAATTATCAATGGCATTTAAGCATTAGCCATCCAAACCGCTACCCAACCTGGGACGAAATACGAGATGCCAGGGATCGATTTGTTCCGGATCATGTAACGATGGTGATGTTCTTGCTATCCAGAGCCGATTATGTGAACACTTACGAAAATTGTTTTCATTTATGGGAATTAGATGAAAAGCGAGCACTAACGGAAAATACAGTGGAGAAAAACTCAAATCCAGCGAGGGAAAACAAAGTAACTTGCCCAGATTGCCATCAAGCCATGATCAAAACGCAAATAGAACCAGGGATTTATGGCTGGATCTGTGGCTGTGAATGATGGCCAAACTAATTAATTCTGGCAATGTATACGTTATTTATATTGACACTGCCATACTTTTTTGAATTGCTATTTAATACATTGAAATATTCAGTTTTATAATTAATGCCATTGGTCGATTCTTGACTTGACCAGTATTTAAGCCCGATGATTTTTCCATTATCTCTAATCCAATTAATAAAGACAGCTGTATGCCCGGTATTGTTTTCTCTGGAGAAATCGATAAAATCTCCCGCTTTAGCCTCTTCCAAATTGGTTATTCGCTTGCCGATGCCATATTTCTCCACGGCAACGGCAATATTACTAACTGATTTCTTGCCTTTTGCGACATACCAGGTTAACATAAAGTCATGCAACTCTTCCCAGGTCATTCCATTAAAATTATTAATTGAAACCCCTAAATCTCGATTTCTCTGCTGCATCGCTTTGAAAAACACTTCAAAGGTTATCCCCGAGCAGTGGGACGCTCTGTTCCCGCTGGGGTGAGCTTTGGCGATAATTCTACCCTGATAAACCAGGGTAGAAGTTACTCCATTGTAGTTATTATAATCATTATTCATTAAATAAGGGTAATTCCCGATTTTATATGTATTTATAACATTTAAAACATATTTATTTAAGTTTTGACTTTGCGGTGAATTAGTCCTAGCTGGTTTGTCGGAAATGTTTTTTATTGGTTTGTTAATAGATTGAGCATTAGCATTATTTATTTCATCAGGTTTTTCGTTAGGCTCTTCATTGAGACCTTCATTCGCGATCGATAGTTCATGCTCATCGGTTAAGTTTGTGTTTGTTTGAGTATCAGCTAGCGCAATATCTTGGTGATCCATAATCACTTCGGCTTCCTTTTGGGGCCCAGTTAAATCAAGGCTTGTCCGGGCAGTCTTTATCGAGCTATAACCAGCTAGGAGTAGACTTATGACGAGAATTGGAAGTAAAAGTTTTTTCATAACAGCATACCTTTGCCTATATTTTTCTTTAATTTTGTTGGTAATCTAGATCTGCAATTTACTTTAAAGTATGAATTTGCTAATTATACCTAGTATAGCATTGATGATTTGGCAAGTGTAACGACAATTGTTGGAAGTTGTCTCCTGATGTTTCACTACAAATATTTGAGCCTAATAGTGTATAATGTACCATAACAATAATAATGATAAATCGCATTGACGATCTCTGCGGCATCACCTTCAAAGTGCGTATAATATGTGGCTTGAGCGGGGAGGGGGAACGGGAAGCATATGCTGCGTATGGGATTAGATGTGGGATCGACTACGGTCAAGTTAGTAATAATGGACGATAACGGAGCCATAATTTATCAAAACTATCAGCGGCACTATGCAGAAACCATTAAACATACCAAGGAGCTTTTGATTAATGCCTTTAAGCAGATTGGCAACCGACCACTAACGGTGATGATTACTGGTTCGGCTGGGCTCGCTATCTCCTCCTGGTTGGGCATTAAACACGTTCAAGAAGTAATTGCCTGTAATCAGGCCATTGAAAGATTCATTCCTCAGACCGATGTGGCGATTGAACTGGGAGGCGAAGATGCGAAAATTACTTTTTTCCGGGGCGGTTTGGACCAGCGAATGAATGGGATCTGTGCCGGGGGAACCGGGGCTTTTATTGATCAAATGGCTACCTTGCTCGGGACCGATTCTCTTGGCTTAAACGAATTGGCTAAACGTTATTCTACTATCTACCCAGTGGCCGCCCGCTGCGGCGTTTTTGCCAAAACAGATATTCAGGTCCTTTTAAATGAAGGGGCACGGAAAGAAGACGTTGCCGCTTCTGTGTTTCAAGCGGTTGTCTATCAGACAATCAGTGGTTTGGCCTGTGGTAAGTCAATCACTGGTCAAGTTGCCTTTCTCGGAGGCCCTTTGCATTTCTTGTCTGAGCTACGGCAACGGTTTAAAGATACCTTAAAGCTTAACGACCACCAGGCCTTGTTTCCGGACCGGGCACAGTTCTTTGTCGCCATCGGGGCTGCTCTAGCCTCCAGAGGCAGCAGTGCCATTAATCTGCCCGCCTTGATTAGACGGTTAGAGGAATTAGACATATCTGACCACCATGAGCTCTCTCGGTTACAGCCTTTATTTAATAATGTAGACGAGTTGGTTAGTTTTCGTCAAAGACATGAGGCCCATCAGGTAACCAGAAGGGATTTGGCCACCTTTGCCGGGGATTGTTTTTTGGGTCTGGATGCCGGTTCAACAACGACAAAGGCGGTTTTGATTGATGAAGAAGGATCATTGCTTTATTCTTTCTATGGTAATAATACCGGCAGTCCCTTGAGCTCAGCCTTAAATATTTTACAGGATTTGTACCGTCAGCTACCAAGTGCGGCTAAAATTGCGAAAGCAGTTGTAACTGGCTATGGTGAAGGGCTATTAAAAGCCGCCTTGCGCTTTGATGTGGGAGAAGTGGAAACCATCGCCCACTATACAGCCGCGCAGTTTTTTAATCCCGGGGTTGATTTAATCTTAGATATTGGCGGCCAGGACATGAAGTGTCTTAAGATTAAAGACGGAGTCATTGAAAATGTTATGCTCAATGAGGCCTGCTCATCCGGGTGCGGTTCCTTTATTGAAACTTTTGGCCATTCCCTAAATATACCAGTTCAAGATTTTGCCGAGTTAGCGTTAAGCGCGGACAAACCAGTTGATTTAGGAACTAGATGTACGGTCTTCATGAACTCAATGGTGAAACAAGCCCAGAAAGAAGGAGCAACGGTTGGGGATATTTCGGCCGGGATAGCTTATTCGGTGATTAAAAATGCTTTGTTTAAGGTAATGAAGCTTAGAAAGGCCGAGGACTTAGGGGAAAAAATCGTAGTTCAGGGCGGAACCTTTAAAAATGATGCGGTTCTCCGCAGCCTGGAGCTTATTACCGGCAAAGAAGTAGTTCGACCCAATATTGCGCCTTTAATGGGAGCTTTTGGAGCAGCCCTGATTGCCCGCAATCGTCACCAAAAAGGGCAGCAAAGTACCCTGTTATCCCCTGAACAGCTAGAGCAGTTTTCTATTCAAACCCGATTAAATCGTTGTAGCGGCTGTGGCAACAATTGTTTACTTACCATAAACAGATTCAAGGACGGCGGCCGATTTATTTCCGGTAATCGTTGCGAAAAAAGCTTGGGCAAAGAAAGCAACCGTTCTATCCCCAATCTGTATGATTATAAATATAAACGACTTCTGAGCTACGAAGCACTACCGGAAGAGGAAGCCCCGCGAGGGGTTATTGGCCTTCCCATGGTCCTGAATATGTATGAAAACTATCCTTTCTGGTTTACGTTTTTTACAGAGCTGGGTTTCCGGGTGCAGCTTTCTCCTCGGTCTTCCCGGGCTCTTTATGAGCTAGGTACAGATACTATTCCTTCAGATACAGCCTGTTTTCCGGCCAAGCTAGTGCACGGCCATATTGCTTCTCTGATCCAGCAAGGGGTAAAGACGATTTGGTATCCTTCAATTATTCACGAACGTCAAGAGCAGTTAGAGGCTAACAACAACTTTAATTGTCCCATGGTTATTTCTTATCCGGAAGTAATCAAAAACAACATGGACATGATCTTGGAAAACGATGTGCACTTAATGAACCCTTTTTTACCTTACAATAATCAAAAGCAGCTAGTAAAACGGCTGCACCAGGAACTCTCTGCCTGGCAGATTTCCAAAAAGGAAGTGGCGCGCGCTGTTAACAAAGCCTGGCAGGAAGATTTGCGTTTCAAAGAGGACATCCGGCAAAAGGGAGCGGAAATTTTGGCTTACCTTGAAGAAACCGGGCAGCAGGGCATTGTCTTGGCTGGTCGACCTTACCACATAGACCCGGAGATTAATCATGGTATCCCTGAGATTATTACTTCGCTGGGCGTAGCAGTTCTGACTGAAGACGCTGTAGCCCATTTGGGGAAGGTTGAACGCCCGATTCGGGTGATTGACCAATGGATGTATCATTCTCGGCTTTATGCTGCTGCGAGTTTCGTGAGCCACCAGGCTAATTTGGAACTAGTCCAACTTAATTCCTTTGGCTGCGGACTCGACGCGATTACAACCGATCAGGTTCAAGAGATTTTAAGTGCGCACGGGAAGATTTATACCGCTCTGAAAATTGATGAAGGAGCGAATCTCGGGGCCGCCAAAATTAGACTGCGTTCCCTCCTGGCAGTGATTAGGGATCGGGTACCGGTCAGCCGGCCCAAAGAAGCGGCGTCTTCTGTGCTTAAACGGATCGTTTTCACCGAAGAAATGAGGCAGCAGCATACTATTCTGTGTCCCCAGATGGCCCCGATTCATTTTGATTTTTTAGAAACTGTTTTTAATAGTGAAGGATTTAATATTGAATTACTGCCCACCGTAGACAAGCAGGCCATAGATGAAGGGGTTAAATATGTCAACAATGACGCTTGCTACCCGGCGATTGTGGTTATTGGGCAGCTGTTAACCGCTCTGCAGTCGGGCAAATATGATCTGAATAAGACCACCGTCGTTATCAGTCAGACTGGCGGGGGGTGCCGCGCGACTAACTATATCGGCTTATTACGGAAAGCCCTCAAAGAGGCAGGATTTCCCAATATTCCGGTCTTATCAGCTAACCTTTATGGAGCCGAAGACAATCCCGGATTCAAAATTACCCGCAAACTGCTACGGAAGGCAGTGAACGGGGTTGTTTATGGGGACTTATTGATGCGGGTCTTGCACCGGGTGAGGCCTTACGAAAAGATTCCGGGTTCGGCAGATTTGCTCTATAAGAAATGGGCCGAACGCTGTAAAGAGCAGCTTATAATTGGCGATAAAAAGGGCTTTAAAGAAAACTTAAGGGGCATTGTTGAAGAATTTGACCAGTTGGAAATATCAAATGTCGCAAAACCGCGGGTGGGTGTGGTCGGGGAAATCCTGGTTAAATACCATCCGGCGGCTAATAATAATATCGTGCGGCTTTTGGAAGAAGAAGGAGCGGAAGTACTGCTGCCCGACTTGTTGGATTTTTTCTTGTACTCTGCTTACGATAAAATCTTTATCTCAAAGGTTTTATCAGGAAAGATCAGCGATTTATTAGCGGGTAAATTGTTTGTCCATTATTTGCAAAGCAGTCGAAAATTCATGAATTTATGTTTGGATCAAAGTCATCGGTTTAGTGCACCCAGCTCAATCTATCATAAGGCCAGTCTAGCCAGCCAGATTATGTCGTTGGGACATCATTGTGGTGAGGGTTGGTTTCTAACTGCGGAAATGATTGATTTAATCAAGCACGGAGTGTCAAACATCGTGTGTGTGCAACCTTTTGGTTGTCTGCCTAACCATGTCACTGGAAAAGGGATGATCAAAAAAATAAAAGCCAATTATCCGCAAGCCAATATAACGGCCATCGACTATGATCCGGGTGCCAGTGAGGTTAATCAGTTGAATCGTCTGAAACTCATGCTATCAGTTGCCTTTAAAAATATGCTGTCAACTGATGAATCTTATCCTACTCTTAGTCTGCCGACGATGTCTTATGTGCCGATTTCTCAGCAATAACCGGCCGGAGTTTATAATGCTTTCTCAAACAAAGACCCTGTCGCTCACGTCGACAGGGTCTTTGTTAATCAATGAGAAATCACAAGCGTTACTGTTTTTGGATCCGACAAGGGAGATGTTTTAGATTCGGCGTCCCAAATTCCTTACCTAACTTATCGATCGAGGTAAGCATATTCAGGTTTGATTTACGCCACTCGTACTGTTCGGTCGGGTCTCCTTCCGGATACCACCACCCAATCGCCGCACAAATAACTTGGGGCAGGATAGTGTCCGTAACTCGGGCTACCTGGACGATCTTGCCTTTCTTAGTTTCGATAAGGACATTATCCCCGTTGTTGATCCCATTGGCGGCCGCCGTCTCAGGGTGGATTTCCACAAAGGGGTGAGGTTCTTGTTGTCGGAGTCTATCCACCCACCGATAGGAAGAATGGAGGAAATAACGACTTTTGGCACTGATTAAAGTCAAAGGATACTCGGGATCTTGCTCCTCGGGCAACCCGGTGAATTCCGGCAGTGGTTTTAGTTTAAATTTTTCCGCGGTACTCAGTTTTAATTCTACCTTTCCGGTTGGTGTTCGAAAACCTTTTTCCAGATAAGACCGAAAACGATCTGGCCCTTTTAAATAGCCTTTGGCCACGAACTCTTTATAGCTTAACCCGGCTGGTCGCAGCAGATCCTCCAGGAATTCCTCATGATCCTCGTGCCATAATTCTGGGGAGGATACTCGTTTGCCCAGCTCATTCATAATCTTCATGTCCGGCCAGCACTCTCCCGGCGGGTCGACAATCTTTGGTCGGGCAAAGATCATACCATGTCCGATACCGTAGTGACCAATATCATTCATCTCATACTGGTGAGCCACCGGGAAAACAATATCTGCCAACGCAGCACTCGGGGTCATAAACATGTCGGCAATCGCGATAAAATCAAGACTCTTAAAAGCTTCATAGGTTACCTGGCTGTCAGCCCAATTCACTAGGGGATTCGTACACATGCCGTAGTATCCGCGAACCGGATAGGGAATTCCTTCGAGCACTGCCTTTCGGAAATAGGCCGGAGCAATGGTCATTAATCTCGGAATAACCCGGTGGTAGGCACTAATCATCTCTTTTGCTTTGGTAGGAATAAGATCGGCGCGAACGAATTGTCCTAAGCCCATGATCTTGGGATCGTGAGCATGGATATTGCCCCCTGGCACTTCCAGATTGGCGGTAATGCCCATCAGACAAACCAAGGCCCGGGTATAGTCGAAAGTGTGAATCGAATGTTCGATCGCATTGCCCCACATGATAGTAGCCGGTTTTGCTTCGGCATACATTCGAGCCGCTTGACGAATAAGATCTGCTGGCACACCGGTGATCTCTGCCACCTTTTCTGGACTGTAGTTTTCGACATGCTGGGCTAGTTCCTCAAATCCATAAGTGTACTGGTCAACAAATTCATGATCGTATAAAGATTCCTTAATAATTACATTTAAGAACCCTAAGGCCAAGGCTGGTCCAGTCCCAGGCTTGAGCTGCAGCCAGAGATCTGCCCTAGCGGCCAAGTCAGTCTTGCGGGGATCGACCACAATCAGCTTGGCCCCTTTTTTAACTTGGTCCAGGACGAGAACACCTATCTGTCCTTCCTCGTTGGTGGCCAGTGAATTTGTCCCCCAGGCCAAAATTAGGTTGGTCGGGTTGTGAAGGTCAGCCACTGGGTAAAAACCACAGGTATGCACCCCTGTCATTTCTCTAGGGGCATGACAGACATCTTGAGAGGCAATAACGTTTGGGGAACCAAATATATTAGCCAGCCTAATCAGTACGAAATGCTCGAGTCCTTTAGGCATTCCCACCCCAAAGCCTACGGCCTTGGCCCCGTATTTCTCCTTGATTTCTAATAGATTATTAGCTGTCTCCTCAAGTGCCTCATCCCAGGAAATGCGTTGCCATTTCCCCCCGCCTCGTTTACCCGCTCGTTTGAGTGGATGCTGGAGACGATCTGGGTGAGTTAGTCGATCGGCCGAGGCTCGTCCTTTGAAGCAGGTATATCCATGGTTCAAATAGCCATCAGGGTCACCTTTGATTTTTTCGATTCGGTTGTTCTTAACTCCTACTAACAGAGCACACCCCCCATGGTCCATTCGGGCACAGTGTGTTTTCACCCAACGGATTTCTTCTGTCATTTTTGTAACCCTCCCTTATATATTGTTTGCCGCATCTAGCGACTACGACAGCCTGAGTAAATAACAAAAATTATCCAATCTGTTGCTTCAATAATGCAATTAAGGTAATTGCATTTAATGCAATGTTGCAATATTATAATTTTTTGTTTTAGGTTAAGGCTAAAAAATGTCAAATCGATGTTGGTTTATATTATTTGGGCTATCCAGTTGCTAAGAGCCATAATCCCTATTCCAACGACGAGCGTGTAAAAAAGGCTCCGGGTATAAATGGCGACCAACATAGTGGGAATAAAGACCCAGATATAGCGGTTGCTGACACTGATATCCAGGGTGCCATGAGGGGCTAAAATACTGACAGCCAGCAAAGCACCAAGCACAGCGGGAGCAATATAGGACAACCACTCTTTCAATTTCTCAGGAAATTCAAACCGGGAAAATATTATTACCGGTAAAACTCTAGGAATTGCTGTCGCTAAGGACATACCAATAATTAACCAGAATAGATCAGTCTTCATCGCTTAAATAACACTCCTGCAGTTGCAGCCACCACGGCAGCCACAATTATATTAGAAAGATTACTCAGAGTGACTGGAAAAACATAAGCCATGATTAAACAAACAGCAACGGCAATTAACGCGGTAATTAGGTGACGTTGGCTGGTAATCACTAAAACCAGCAGAATTGCATACATACCCGGTAATGCAAAATCCAGACCGAACCGGGAAGGATCGGTTATTAGATAGCCAAAGGTGGCCCCGGAAAAGCCGCTGATGACCCAGGAAGCGTAAGAAGTGAGGTTTAGACTAGCGATATAGGGAACACTAGCCGGTTTCTTCGCGTAATAAACCATCGACACTGCATAAGTCTCATCAGTTAACCCTAGCATTAAGGCGGCAGCACTTCTGGTAGGGAGTATTTTAAGGTAAGGAATCAGTGAAGTGGAAAACAAGGCATAACGCAGATTAACCAATAGATTCGCTAAGATAATTGTAATAGGTGATGCTCCGGCCGCCAGGAGACCTAAAGCGATGTATTGTCCAGCCCCGGTGAAACACATTATGGACATAAAGGTAGCCTCTGCAACCGTAAGGCCAGTTTCGCTAGCTAGTACCCCAAAGGCAAACCCTAAGGGTACATATCCAAGTACAACCGGGACGGCGTCTTTTATTCCCTCGGCAACTGCATTTTTCTGCGGCAATTAAAACGTTCCTTTCATCAATGACTTGTCATGAATACTTAGATATTGGTGTGGATACACTTGTCATGAAGTCTTATTCTTATAATGCTTAATGTATTTCTCTGGTTTTATCTGAATCAATAGACTCCCGCTTCTATAAGTGGGGGTTACCTTGTTTAAACTTCAGGTGGAGTAGAGTCTCCATCTGAAGCCTCGAGGTTCAGCGAAGCTGAACGAGTTCACTAAACGGGCTGGTCTTTTACTCTGCGTTGAAAATATAGAAATACCGGGAAGGGGATCACGATCCAACCAAAGCTTTTTATGAGGCTATTGATGGCTCTTTCTTTGATTCGTGTTTTTTCATTAGCTACCATTTGGTCATATTGACTTTTAAGTTCGGCATCGGGCAAAGTTTGTTCTTGTTTTAACTGCCTGAGCTTATAGTCTTCAAAACTCTGATAATAACCGGTTGGAGAAATAAGGTCCGCAATCGACATAAAGGCAGCCACCGTGCCGCCGATCGTCATCATTAAGGTTGCAAAAAGAACCAAGTAAACATAGACGGTTTTGATCATCTCGTGACCCCTTTCCACATTTTCTTCATTAATCCTTTTTATCCCGGACGCACCGGCGATAATGAAAAAAATGATAACTAATAATAGCAGACTAAAGGCAATAGTCACCGCTATTCTGACCACCTCGCATTTAGAAATTGTTTTCTAAGCTAACACTATTGTAGTTTAAATTCTCCGAATTCCCTCGGAATCCTTCTAGAATTGCTTTACAGGGCAATGTTTTTACATAATATGTTTTGTGGGATAACGCCCTATCGCCTGAGACACTGATGTTGACGGCTTGTTTCAATAAGTGTTATAATATATTCCAAATCAAATATTGCGTTTCCTTCGGGGACTGGTGAAATTCCGTACCGGCGGTGAGCTGATTCAGCGAGCCCGCGAGCCTACGATTATGATTAGTGGTGGGCTGATCTGGTGAAATTCCAGAGCCGACAGTGATAGTCTGGATGGGAGAAGGATAAAAAGCAGGGCAAAAGGTCTGAGTTTTAGTATGGCTATCTGCAAGGGCATGCAGTGTTGGCCATTTAACAGGGCGTGATTTTAAGGATTAACGCTTATTGAGGTATGTCTTGAAAACTCTTTTGTCATGTTTTATATTTCTTTTTTCATTTCCCCGAGACTCTCGGGTTTTTTTATTTCATAATCAAAAAGTATCAGTGGCCTTTCTGATTATAAGTAAGTGCAACTAAGCTTCTTCCTGCGCCAAAGGCTTGACGTAAGCCAAGTTTTCTTTAAGTTGACTGAAAAATTTTCGACTAGAGAGTTAGTTAAGCTTAAATTTAAGGGGGCTTGATTGTTGCTCAGCCAACTTGATTATGATCAGTTTTTTATTAAATACTCGTTGAAGCTGGCAGCCCGGGCCATAGGCCGCACCAGCCCCAATCCGATGGTTGGTGCGGTAGTGGTTAAGGAGGGGCAGATTCGAGGGGAAGGATACCATCAAAAAGCGGGCACCCCACATGCGGAGATTCATGCTCTGCATCAGGCTGGAGAAGCAGCCCGAGGGGCAACGTTATACGTTACTCTGGAGCCCTGTTCTCATTATGGTCGAACTCCACCTTGCAGCCAGGCAGTTATTCAAGCCGGGATTAAACGGGTGGTTGTGGCCATGGTTGATCCTAATCCAGAGGTATCCGGTCGGGGTTTGCAACAACTGGCGAACGCGGGGATTGAAGTAGTCAGCGGAGTTATGGAGGAAGAAGCCAGACAATTAAATGAAGTCTTTATCAAGTATATCACTACTCGGTTACCGTTTGTCGTGCTGAAGAGTGCCATGACTCTGGATGGTAAGACAGCGACGCGAACCGGACATGCTTTTTGGGTAACCGGAACTGAAGCAAGGGAAGAGGTTCACCGCCTGCGTGATCGCTATGATGCCATTATGGTCGGTATTGGTACAGTATTGGCTGATGATCCCCAACTGACTACGCGGTTGTCTAATGGGCAACCAGGGAAAGATCCGATCCGAGTGGTGGTTGATAGTTCCCTTCGTTTGCCAAAAACGGCACGAGTAATAAACCATCTTTCTAGTGCCCCAACGATAGTGGCTACTACGCATCAAGCTCCCCGGGAACGGAGACGGATGCTAGAGGCACGAGGGGTTGAAGTAGTCGTGGTTGATGGTGAAGGTGATCGAGTTAATCTAAAAAATCTGATGGCCTTACTGGGCAGTCGAGAAATTACATCGGTTCTCCTCGAGGGTGGAGCTACCTTAAATGCTTCGGCTTTAGAGGCTGGAGTGGTGGATAAACTAATTACTTTTATTGCTCCCAAGATTATCGGGGGCAAAGAGGCCCCCGGTATGGTGGGTGGCTTAGGTCAGGCACGAATGGACGACGCTTACTTGCTGGAAAGAATTAAGGTTGCCCATTTTGGTGAGGATCTCATGCTTTCCGGTTATATACAAAAGGATAAGGATGTGATTTAAACTGTTCACCGGATTAGTTGAAGAAATGGGCCGAGTGCATAGTATACGGCACGGATCGCGTTCAGCCCGGTTGATAATTAAGGCTGACGTGGTACTACCGGGAGTTAAACTAGGAGATAGTATCGCGGTCAATGGGGTCTGTTTAACGGTTACTGAGTTTAATGCCTCTACTTTTGTAGTGGATGTAATGGCGGAAACCTTAAAACGGACCAATCTAGGTCGCTTGGTTCCGGGTGATCGAGTTAACCTGGAACGGGCACTACGAGTTGGGGATCGGCTCGGAGGGCATATTGTAAGTGGCCATATAGATGGAGTGGGCAGTATCCTGCGTGAAGAGAAGCAGGACATTGCCAGGATAATTGAAATAAGTGCGCCACCCGGAGTTGCCCGCTACACGATTGAAAAAGGTTCGATAACTGTGGATGGGATTAGTTTGACGATAGTCAGCGTAACTGACCACAGTTTTACTTTGTCTCTGATTCCTCATACCGCCAATATGACTACGCTGGGTTTTAAGGGAGTTGGTGATACGGTTAATTTGGAAGCTGATATTATCGGAAAATACGTTGAAAGACTGCTTGGTCGTGGAAGACTGGGAGAATTTGGCGAAATCAATGAGGCTCAAACCGATTCCCATTTCCCTGATGCCACTGGAAGTACTGTGGCCGGTGGCGGTTTAACGCTGGAAATGTTAGTTAAGTCAGGCTTTCTTGAATAGGCTTAATCTCACCTAAGCAGTGCCATCAGTAAATGAAGAATCAACATCACGTTAATTGTCAGTTGTTTTTCCATGTAGGTCAAAATAGTAAGACAAGTGGAATAGGAGGGGGTTTCGTGAAATTAAATACCATTGAGGAGGCTATCCAGGATATTCGAGAAGGCAAAATGGTCATTGTTGTTGACGACGAGGACCGCGAGAACGAGGGCGACCTATTAATGGCTGCTGAAATGGTGACCCCAGAGGCGATTAATTTTATGGCCACCTATGGCCGAGGGTTAATCTGCATGCCGATTTGCGGTGAGCGTTTAGATGAACTAGAAATCCATGACATGGTAACCCAGAATAGTGATTACCTTGGAACAGCTTTTACTGTTTCTATTGATGCCATGGACACGACTACTGGGATTTCTGCCTTTGAACGAGCCCACACCGTTAAGAAAGTGTTGGATAAACAGACTCGACCTGAGGATATTCGACGGCCCGGCCATGTTTTTCCGTTGCGTTATAAGGAAGGAGGAGTTTTGCGTCGGGCGGGTCATACCGAGGCTTGTGTTGATCTGGCCAAGCTAGCCGGGTTTTATCCGGCTGGGGTGATTTGTGAGATAATGAATGAGGACGGAACCATGGCTCGGTTGCCTCAACTGCGGGTTTTTGCCAAAGCACACGGCTTGAAGATTATTACAATTGCTGACTTGATTGAATACCGACGCCGGAATGAAAAACTAATCCGCCGGGTAGAAGCCGTCATGATGCCTAGTATGTATGGAAACTTTTCGGCGGTCGCTTATGAGAGTTTGTTAGACAAGCAGTGTCATATTGCGATGGTAAAAGGAAATATTTCTGAGAAAGAACCAGTGTTAGTCCGAGTCCATTCCGAATGTTTGACCGGCGATGTCTTTCGGTCTCGGCGTTGTGACTGTGGCGACCAACTTGCTCAGGCCTTAGCGATGATTGAGTCGGAAGGAGCCGGTGTTTTACTTTACATGCGCCAAGAAGGCCGTGGCATTGGTTTGCTGAATAAGATAAAGGCTTACAAGTTGCAGGAGCAGGGAAAAGATACCGTTGAGGCCAATGAAGCCCTGGGCTTCCCGGCAGACCTACGGGATTATGGAATTGGTGCTCAGATTTTGGTTGACCTCGGGGTGCGCAAGATGCGCTTGATGACCAATAACCCCCGCAAAGTAGCCGGGTTAGAAGGCCATAACCTGGAGATAGTAGAGCGGGTGCCGATAGAAATACGGCCGCAAAAAGATAATCAGCGTTACCTGCGCACCAAGAAAATAAAGTTGGGACACATGCTAGCGTCTATTTAAGATACTTTTTAGGATACTTCAGCTATTTCACTAGACCCCTTTATGCTGCCATACACTAACTGGAAATAATAAATGATAATTGCGCAGTTTTGCAATAAAGTCGGTGATTGGTAGTTTCATCAATAACGGGGACAGCCACGGATATGCCGGTATCAGAATTTATAAGATCTACAATTACAGGAGGTTTTCACGTTGACAAAGGTTTTCGAAGGTAAGTTAGTGGCAGAAGGGTTAAGGTTTGGTCTGGTGGTTGCACGTTTTAATGAATTTATTACTAGCAAACTATTAAGTGGTTGTATGGATGCCTTGCAGCGACATGGAGTTGAGGAAGATCAGATTGAAATGATCTGGGTTCCGGGAGCGTTTGAGATACCGCTAGCAGCCCAGAAATTGGCTAGTAAAGATTATGACGCGGTTATCTGCTTGGGGGCGGTCATTCGAGGGGCCACGCCTCATTTTGAGTATGTTGCTGCCGAGGTAACCAAAGGGATCGCTCAGGTGTCTTTACAATCAGCTAAACCGGTAGTTTATGGCGTGATTACAGCGGACACAATCGAACAAGCCATCGAACGGGCTGGTACCAAAGCGGGGAATAAAGGTTGGGATGCAGCGGTGACGGCGATCGAAATGGCTAACCTCTTACGCGAACTGGATCGATAGACTTGATCATCAGCAACTAAATATTTAGATACAACGCCACTACTGAACATTAGTTAAGTAGTGGCTTTTTAATAAATCATCGGATAATCGGTGATTTGACAAACGATTTTGCGTCAATACCATAAATATGGTAATCTAGAACTTGATAATTTGGATTAATATGATGATTTACAAAGTGAGGGAAATAGTTTGTCTAATTTAGGACCAACTGAAATAACTGGTGATTACGTGGTTCGGGCAACAGCCTTAGATGGACAAATTCGGGCTTTGGTCGGGCAGACTAAAGAGTTAGTCGAAGAAGCCCGGCAAAAACACCATACATCTCCTATAGCTACCGCTGCACTTGGACGAACCTTAACCGCCGGGTTGCTTTTGGCTCAAGATCTAAAAGGGGATAATACTTTGACAATTCGGGTTATGGGGGATGGTCCGCTTGGGGGTATAATTGTAACCGCCGATGCTGCTGGTGGAGTGAGGGGTTACGTTCAAGAACCGGAGGTGTATTTGCCGTCGCGAGAAGGAAAACTCGATGTCGGTGGAGCCGTAGGTAAAAACGGCACGTTGCACGTTAGTAAGGACCTGGGGATGAAGGAGCCCTACGTCGGAAGTGTTCCGCTGGTTTCGGGGGAGATTGCTGAGGATTTAACTTACTATTTGGCAGCCTCAGAGCAGATCCCGTCGGTCACAGCCCTGGGGGTATTGGTGAATACTGATGGTCGGGTAATAGCAGCCGGCGGATTTATCCTTCAGCTGATGCCGGGAGCCACAGAATCGACGATTTCTTGGTTGGAAGGGCGTCTGGTGAATTTAGAACCAGTTTCAACAATGCTGGCCCGTGGGCTTTCACCAGCCGATATCCTTCGGGAAGTTCTGGGGGAATCTACGGAGATAAAGATTCTAGGGAGTCAAGCAGTATCTTTCCGATGTCAGTGCTCTCGGGAAAAGCTGATGACCTTGCTGGTTAGCTTGGGACGGGAGGAGCTAGCGAACATTCGGCAGGAAGAGGGTCAGGTGGAGGTGCGCTGTCACTTCTGCAACGAAGTCTATTCGTTTGCTGGACCTCTGCTCGAACAACTCATTGAGGAATCAGGTAATTAGCTGCATGCTGGTTGTATTCATAGCAATGACCCTAGTTAGTCGTTGTCATTAGAGGAAAAAATAAAGCTTTGGATTTATCCAAAGCTTTAAGTGACTCAAAACTTATTTTCTGCTAGCTCCATTTTACGGATATAGTAAAAACGGTTGTTTTAGCCTAAGTTTAAAGTTGCCCCTAGACAGCCCGGGTTACCTTGCCAGACTTCAGACAGCGGGTACAAACTTTGATTCTCCGAGGAGACCCATCAATGATAGCCTTAACCGTCTGAATATTAGGGGACCAGGTGCGTTTGGTGCGAATATGGGAGTGACTTACTTGAAAACCACTAACAACTCCTTTACCACATACAGCACACTTGGCCATGCTTAACACCTCCTTCCGGACAATCACTTTATTATTATAACCGTCGAAACAGGCTTTGGCAACCAGAGACCGGGTATAACCGATAAAATTATAATACTAGGAGGAATCAACTGGTTTAGTGTGGAATTATTTATTTAAAAAGTAAATGTTATCAGATTAGACTACTCCACTACCACCAATAAGGGGGTGCTCAAGTGAGAGGGAATAAATCCGAAAAAATTCCCAGTATAAAAAATGACTACGGCATGATAACTTTGGCCGAAGAAGTAGTGACTAGTATTGTTGGTCTGGCTGCTTCTGAGTGTTACGGAGTAGTAGGAATGGCTCCGCGCCGGATGACGGAAGATCTGGGTGATATCTTGAAACGGGATTCCCTGGGCCGTGGAGTCGAGGTAGAGTGGAAAGACGGGAAGCTGTTTATTAAGGTATTTATCACAGTTGGTTATGGCACCCGGATTTCTGAAGTGGCAAATAACGTAATTAGACAGGTTCATTACTCTGTTGAACACATTACGGGCTTATCAGTAGGCCAGGTAAATGTTATGGTTCGAGGGGTCAGAGTAATGAATGGCAAACGTGGTTGAATGGGGGAGCAGGTAGTGCTAATTAAGTTAAATGGGGCCATATTGTATAATATGTTTCGCCGGGGGTTAATGGTACTAGAAGAAAATCGGGAAGCGGTTGATATTTTAAATGTGTTTCCGGTCCCAGATGGTGACACCGGAACAAATATGGTTTTGACAATGCGGTCTGCCCTTAAAGAAATGGAAAAGGCTGAATCCAATAACCTCCCGGAGTTGGTTCAGGCTGCCTCTCTTGGTTCATTAATGGGGGCACGCGGTAATTCCGGAGTCATCTTGTCTCAGCTATTACGGGGATTTGCTAAAGGCCTAGAAGGTAAGACCGAGGTTAACGCTCTAGAATTTGCCCAGGCCATGCAAATCGGGGTTAATACTGCCTACAAGGCAGTGATGAAACCGGTAGAAGGGACCATTCTGACTGTCTCCCGGGAAGCCGCCCAAGGAGCCTTGGAGATTGCCAAAAAGTCGAATGATATTCTAGCAGTCCTGGATGCTGCTGTGACTAACGGAGAAGAGGCCTTATTACATACTCCCGACCTTTTGCCGGTTTTAAAACGGGCCGGGGTGGTTGATGCTGGCGGAAAGGGATTTATTTTTATCTTACGTGGACTGCGCGAAGCAGCGGATAACGCGGGTGAAGATAAAGACCTGGAGGGTCAACCAACGGATTCTGTCCGGCCAGAAATTAAAATGGACATAGCTCGATTAACTCAGAGCCAGCCGGCTGCTGAGTCTGATTCTGTCATTGAATTCCAGTACTGTACTGAGGTAATCGTCAAGGGGCAGCAACTACCGTTAGAACAACTGCGGCAGGATTTAGCTTTATTAGGGGATTGTTTGCTGGTTGTAGGGACCGAACAGCTAGCCAAGGTGCATCTGCATTCAAACAACCCCGGATTGGTTCTGGAAAATTGTCTAAAGTTTGGTTCTTTACATCAGATTAAAGTTGATAACATGCAGGAACAGCATCGGGTATTAGGTGAGTCAGGGTTGGTCCGTGATCTAGCCCAGTCAGAGTCAATAAGCGCGGAAACCATCGATGTTGCTGCAAAACCAGTTGTAACCAATGATTCTGCTCAAGATCAATTTTCACACCGGCAGATAGAATCTCCATCCGCAATTATTTCAGAACAGGTTGACAAGAAGGTCGGTCTGGTCGCTGTGGCTGTCGGTCAAGGGATCGGGGAGATCTTACGTAGTTTAGGAGTAGATGAGGTGGTTGAAGGTGGCCAAACCATGAATCCAAGTATTGAAGACCTAGTACAGGCAATTAATCGAATCTCGACCTCTCAGGTAATTATTTTGCCAAATAACAGTAATATAATTTTGGCCGCTGAACAGGCCGCTAACTTGGTAGAAAAAGAGGTTAAGGTAGTACCGACCCGGAGTTTAGCCCAGTCAATTAGTGCCCTCGTTGCTTTTGACTTAGATGCCTCCCTTGAAGATAATTATCAGAGTATGTTGGCCGGAAGCAAACGGGCAAAATCAGGAGAAGTCACCTGCGCGGTTCGTGATTGTCAGCTGGATGACTTGGATATTAAAGCCAATCAGATAATCGGAATTGCTAACGGAACAATAAAGGTAGCCGGCGAAGATCCTGCCCAAGTCGTAAAGGATCTGCTCCAGCAAATGGTTGAGGAAGAAGACGAAATCATCACCATATTCTATGGGGAAGACGTAGAAGCCAACCAGGCCGAAGAACTAGCCGCCGCATTAAGCCAAGACTTTCCCAATTGTGAAATAGAACTCCACCAAGGCGGCCAGCCATTATACCATTATTATATAGCTGTAGAATAGGAGCACCGTATCTAAGCCTACAGGAAAAAACTGAATGATAAAGAAGCAGAACTTTAGCACCGCAGAAACTGCATAAAAGGAAAGAGGCGCGACTAGTTAAATAGAAATAGGAGTGCCGTATCTAAGTCTACAGGAAAAAACTGCATTAAATAGAAGTAGAACTTTTAATTTATTATTAGAACTTTAGGTGCCGCAAGGCACCCGTTTTTATGCCGGAAGTCCCTATTTCTCTTGCGCAAAAATTAAGGGAGAAGTAATGAATACGGAATTAGTTGATCGATTAAAGAACATATTAATAACAGAAAAACGGCTTAATTGTACTAATTCCTCAGTTTACGGTGGTTTTACGAATTTTATCGAAAGAGAAGCCCGGCAATGGCTGGCGCAATTTGATGAACAGTCTATTACTCCGCCTATTATTGATACTCGACCATACTGGCAGCGATTAATCGAGCTGGCTCAGGTTTATCTAGAAGTGCCGCCGGCTCATCGGCTGACAAAGTTGGAAGAGATGGAAAGAATAGTAGGCTTAATCCAAATGAGCAGCCCAGGTAACGAAACAAGGGTCAATTCAGGTGAGAATCCATCAAACCAGACTGTCGGATTCCAAGCAGGGTATTTGTCTGAGTTGCTTCCGCCTAAAAAAAATTACCCCGACCAGGTTAATTCATACCATGACCCCTCTGGTACTAATATTCAATTTCTGCGGGGAGTTGGTCCGCAGCGGGGAAAATTGCTGAATCGACTGGGGATCAAGACAGTCTTTGATTTATTGCGGTATTATCCGCGCGATTATGAGGATCGCACTCAGGTGCCACTTCTTAAAGATGTCCGTCCGGGTGAAAGACCAGTTACAGTAATCGGCACAGTACAGGCGGTTAGCAGAATTCAGACTTCTTCGAAGGTTGTGGTTATCAAGGTTCTTCTGGTTGACCAGAGCGGGAGTCTTAACGCTGTTTGGTTTAATCAGCCTTATTTAATGAGAAATATAAAACCAGGCCAAAAATTACTAGTTACTGGTAAGATAGTGCCGGCTCTTAAGGGTGGCTGGGAAATCCAAGTTCGGGAGTATGAGCAGTTTGATGAAACTGCTGCTCAATCTAACAGTCAAATTGTCCCTGTTTATACCGCCACAGACGGACTGCCTAGTCGCATCCTGCGCAGCTTAGTGCAACGAGCCCTACCAGATTTTTTAAACAGATTACCGGAAACCTTACCAGAGGAGATACTAAACCGTCATGGACTGTTACCATTGACAGAAGCGTTAAGCCAAATTCATTTTCCCTCGAACTGTCAGATGCTTGAGGCGGCCCGACGCCGCCTCTGTTTTGAGGAGTTGTTTTTCTTTCAATTAGGCTTAGCACTACTTGGCAAAGGAAGACGGACTCAAGCTGGTTACGCGCACCGGGTAGATCCCGAAAGGTTGCATTTGTTTTCTCGTTCCCTAGGTTTTTGTTTAACACCGGCTCAGCAAAGAGTACTGTCTGAGATTCTCGCGGATATGCATCGGCCGGTGGCCATGAGCCGACTTTTACAAGGCGATGTCGGCTCGGGTAAGACAGTTATAGCCGCCGCCGCGTTAGTAGTAACTGTATCCAATGGTTTACAGGGAGCTCTGATGGTTCCGACGGAAATTCTGGCCGAACAACACCAGCAAACCCTGGCTCAAATGCTGGCCCCGCTGCAAATTCCGGTAGTTCTCCTTAAAGGCGGTCAACCCCGAGCTGAGAGAAGATCAATTGAGGCCGGTCTCAAAGCGGGCACAATTCCAGTGGTGGTTGGGACCCAAGCCCTTATTCAGGAGGGAATAGAGTTTCAGCAATTAGGGTTGGTAGTGATTGATGAGCAGCACCGTTTTGGCGTTAGGCAGCGAGTCAAGCTGCAGCAAAAAGGCAAAGCACCGGATCTCTTGGTGATGACGGCTACACCAATTCCGAGAACACTGGCCTTAACTCTGTACGGTGATCTTGATCTATCAATCCTCGATGAATCGCCTCCCGGCCGAAAACCAGTGCGGACCTATGTGGTTAATGAAAGCTACCGGCTGAGATTGAACCGGTTTGTCCGAGAGCAGGTCCAGTTGGGCCGGCAGGCTTATTACGTGTGTCCCCTGGTTGAAGAATCAGAAAGCCTGGATTTAGAAGCAGCCAGTAGTTTGGCCGTAGATTTGCAAGAAAAGGCTTTTCCCGATCTGAGGATTGGTTTGGTCCATGGTCGCTTACGGCCTGATGAAAAAGAACAAGTAATGAAAGCTTTTCGACTGGGGGAGATAGATATCCTGGTATCAACTACCGTAGTTGAGGTAGGAGTTAACGTCCCTAATGCGACAGTAATGGTAATTGAGGGAGCCGAACGGTTTGGGCTGGCTCAACTTCATCAGCTGCGGGGTAGAGTAGGTCGGAGTGAACATCAGGCTTATTGCATTTTAGTCAGCCAGAACACTTACCCAGAGGCTCGACAACGGCTGGCAGTTATGGCTGGGACTAACAACGGTTTTGTTATCGCGGAGGAAGACCTTAAGATCAGAGGGCCGGGCGAGTTTTTTGGCCTGAAACAGCACGGTTTACCTAATCTCAAGCTGGCTAACCTGGTTCGAGATTATAAGCTCTTGGAAATTGCCAGAGCAGAAGCCCAAGCACTAATTAAGACAGATCCCGATTTAGAGCGAAGTGACTATCAAAAATTATATCTCCTGGCTCGGGAAAGCCTTGGCGGCTTGGATATCCCTCGAAACTAGTCATAAATTTGTTGTATCTTATTTTTATGCAACTTTATTATTCCAAGGTAATCAGCATCAATTAAAGCAAATACTTACTCGAATATAAATAAAATTCAGAGACATAATAAGATCAAGAAAGCAAGGTGTTACCGATGAGGCAAAGGCAACTGGGCTTCGGATGGTTCAAAACCTTGCTTTCTCCTCTCCAAATTCAGTCCGGTGACTAACTGGCGAGACAGGATTAAACAAGAAAACCGAGTAATCGGAACTTTGAAAGGAGGTGCGAAAATGCCACGTAATCGGAATAATGCGGTTGTCCCGCAGGCCCGTGCAGCTTTGGATAAATTTAAATTCGAAGTAGCCAATGAAATTGGCCTGGGCCAAGCATACCAGTCCGGTGATTTGGGAAATCTTACCTCACGACAGAATGGTGCCGTGGGGGGATATATGACCAAGAAGATGATCCAGTTGGCAGAACAGCAACTGGCTAATGACCCGAACTTCACCCAGCAACTAGCAAGTTCGGCAGGGCAAGATCATCGACAAGGTGCAACTTTACAATCTGGTCGGTAAAGCTAGCTAGCCCAAATTACTTCTTTCGTGGTTATAGAACTAAGGTTCGGGAGGTCTGGGTTTATTCTCAGACCTCTTTTTCTATTGTAAATAGAAACTTAGATTTGACGGAGTAACGCTTGGATGAAGAGCCTGGTTAATTCCCCTGGCGATGGTTTTAGCCAGATTCTCAACCATCGAATCAATTTCTTTAGGCGTTACGGTTAAACTACCGCCAAATGGAGACAGGACGTTGCTAATAACATCGTTTATTATCGGTGGACGTAGACCTTGATACATATTTAATTCTTGAAACAACTTAAGGATTACTTCTTCCATAATAATCGCGGCGTGGACCACGGTTGGACACCCGATGGCAATAACGGGTATCCCCATGGTTTCTTGGTTAATTCCCGCTCGTTGATTACCAACTCCAGAACCCGGTGAGATTCCCGTATCAGCAATTTGAATCGTACTGCCAATTCGATCAATACTTTTAGCCGCAAGGGCGTCAACCACGACCATGATATTGGGTTGAACTTTTTCGACTACTCCGCGAAGTATCTCCGCTGTTTCAATTCCGGTTATACCTAACACCCCTGGTGCTAAAGCACAGACAGAACGCAGGCCGGGTGTTAAAGCCTCGGGTGCATAGTTATATAGGTGTCGAGTAACCACGCTTTGATCGATTACTTTTGGCCCCAAGGCATCCGGGGTGGCGTTCCAGTTTCCCAGGCCGACCAATAAAATGTTTAGTTGTTCACTGGTCGGAATAAGCTCCTGTAATTTTCTGGCTAGCACATTACTGATTTCAGTTTGAATTTCTGGGTCAATAATCCTTAAATTTGGAGCTTCAATTGTAATATATTTACCTAATGGTTTATTCATCATTCGAGCACCCTCAGGAGAGAGGATGGTCACTGTGGTTACCGTGGCATTTGATAGTTCTTCTTTATCTTCCCTAACCCCAGGGATTTCTTGGCCAGTGGCACCGCGCAGAAGTTCGTGGGCTTCCAGAGCTAGATCAAGATTAATGCCCAATTGTTGATACAAGCTAGGATTATTCATCGTTTCCTCCTAGTAAGCAAAGGATACTTTTTTGCTAGGAATTACACAGTCTGCCAATTCGACTTCTTACTCGTAATTTCCCCTTGTTTCGCGTAATTATTCTAGTTTAAAGAATATTTTTTATCCAATAAACTGTTAATCATATAACATTAAGTCGAGTTACTACTGTATTTATGCTATAATTTTGGATGATGCTTAAGGATAACTAATTTCGTTTAATACCTAATACCATAAGGATGACTGGATGTTAAGAGTTATTGCTGGAATTAACGGTGGGCAGAAATTAAAAACTTTAAGGGGTCGAGATACCAGGCCGACGGCAGACCGGGTGCGAGAAGCATTGTTTAATGTTTTGAGTACCCGGATAATTGGCTGTCAATTCCTAGATTTATTTGCGGGAACCGGCGCAATCGGTATTGAGGCCCTTAGTCGGGGAGCAGAGCGGGTGATTTTTATCGAAAGCAACCCGGCAGCTGTTCGGATTATTCAGGATAACCTGACAATAGTGGAGAAGCAGGAACAAGCAGAAGTATTACGTCGAAAATTGCCTGAGGGATTGGCAGCAGTAGCCGCTCAAGGTCTTAAATTTGATATAATATTTTTAGATCCTCCTTATTGGAAACAGATGACTGAAAATACCTTAGCCAATCTGGTGCATCTTAATTTAGTGACCCCAGAGGGATGGGTGGTTGTTGAATCAGCGGCCAAAGAACCATTGCCGTCTGTAATTCAGGGAAGATTAGAGACTTTTAAGGATAAGCATTATGGAGATACCAGATTACGATATTTTCGATGGATGAGTTAAATGGGGGGATAAATTTGAAGCTTATGACATTATTAGAGGAGTTTGAACAGTATATTGAAAACAGCCGCCGGATACCAATGACGGGTAAACTGATAGTGGATGGGGATCAATTACTGGACTATATTGATCAGATCCGGGAGGCTCTCCCGGACGAAGTCGCGGAAGCGCAACGTATTGCCAGAGACAGGGAAAGAATGTTAAAAGAAGCCAAACGGGAAGCGGAGCAGATGGTAGAGGATACCCGGCTGCATATGACCCGGATGGTAGATGACCACGAAGTAAGCCGTCATGCTCAAGATGTAGCAGAAAAAGTAGTATCAGATGCTCAGCAAGTGGCCAAGGAGATTCGGCTAGGGGCTAACGAATATGCTGATGAGGTCCTAAAAAGTATTGAATCAGTTTTGGATCAAGTTTTAGAAACTATTGAAAAGACTGCTAGTTCAGTGCACCGTGATCGAGAGGAATTAAACCGAACAAAGGTTAACTCTTGAACTTTAGACGATGAAGACTACGTGCGGATTGATTAGTTATTGTGGTAATTAATCCAACTATTAGCAGGATGCCTAGGGAGTAAAGCAAGAATTTCCCGGAATGCCAGATTGCAACGCTGAAAGATAGATGTTCAGTTATGACAGTTGACCACGCTGGTTCAGATAGCTTAAGAATTTCCCAGCGAAAAGCCCCAATAAAAATCAGGCTGGATAAGACGGCGTGGGTTAAGCGGGCTACGATAAAGGGACCGAGGCGAATATCAGTATCGGCAATAAAACTGGCGATTTGAGCATGAATTGCAAGACCGCTCCAGCCTAAGATAGCACTTACTAAGGTCAACCGGGTTTCTAAGGAAAGGGGTAATTGACTGGCAGACTTTGTTCCCAGAGTTATTTCCCAGAAACCAATGGCGAGGGAATGACACATTAACGAATCGATTCCAGGGAACAGTCTAGTTATTAAAGCAGCCAACCAATTTAGTACTCCGAGAAGACTTAGTATTTTCATCAAAACAGAAAAGAAAATAATAAACCCGCCAATAGTCAGCAGATTGGACATAGCTTGACGCACGGCATCCCCCAATAATTGGCCAATCGGACGTCCATCCTGGTGGCGCGCCTCGATTAGAGCACGCCAGGGACTAGTTCTCGAGTTTGTTTGCGGCGAAAAAGATTTTCGCTCAGGGTCACGCCGACAATAAAAGCGCATGGCCCAACCTATTATCAAGTTAGTACCATAATGAATTGCGGCTAGACTCATTCCAATAGAGGGCAGACCGAACATACCTACCGGTATGGCAACTAACATAAACAAAGGACTAGCATTATTCGTAAAACTAATCAGACGTTCTGCTTCAATCCGGGTACAAAGACCTTCCCGTCGCAAACGACCAGTCAGAATTGCGCCGACCGGGAATCCGGAAGTATACCCCATTGCGGCGACAAAAGCACCTGGACCAGGGATATTAAAGATTGGACGCATCAGGGGTTCCAGTAGTTTTCCCAGAAAGTGGACTACTCCTAAACCCATCATTAGTTCAGAAGCAATTAAAAATGGGAGGATTGAGGGGAGAACAATCTGAAACCAAAGAAGTAATCCCTCGGTTGAGGCGGCCAAAATTTCGGCCGGGTTAAATATCATAATTAACACTAAAAAAACAAACACACTAGCGGCTAAGACAATTAGCAGATCAGAAATCAGTGATTTTTTTGCGGCGAATTGTATTTTCATATCTGACCTCCAAAAACAATTCTCTTATAAATCTGCGATGAAGATCTTTTTAGGTTTTTATTGGGAACACTAAAGTATACGGTTGTTTCTGTCTTAATATAACTATTTAGGAAGGAAAAGGAGAAGGGGGGTGAGATGATGGGTTGCAAGAAGTTGGGCTTAGTATTAGGGGCAGGTAGTGCCCGGGGACTGGCGCACATTGGGGTAATTCAGGTCCTGCAAGAGGAAGCAATTCCGATCAATTTGGTGGTTGGTAGTAGTATGGGGGCAGTCATCGGTGCTTGTTATGCGGCCGGAACAGATATGTACCTTTTACCGCAACTGGTTGCCGAGATGAATATTAACCAGCTAATTGACATGCAGATCCCGCGGAAAGGCTTTATCGCCGGCAATAAAATACAGGAATTAATTAAATTATTAACCCACGGGAAAAATTTTGATCAATTATCAATTCCCCTGGCTGTATTAGCCACGGATCTTGAAGCTGGAAAAAGAGTCGTCTTCCAAGATGGACCGGTTTACCAGGCGGTGAGGGCCAGTATCTCTATTCCCGGCATCTTTCAACCCGTAGAGCTAAATAATCGTCTATTAGTTGATGGGGCAGTAACTGAACGGTTACCGGCAAACATCGCCAGAGAACTAGGTGCCGAGGTTATTATTGCAGTCGATGTAACCTTTGGTAATCATGAGATGAAGATAAACTCAATTTTGGATATTTTTCTCCAGTCGATTTCCCTCCTGGAAAGACAGATCCACGATAGCCGGATTCAAGAGATTGATATTTTGATTCAGCCGGAAGTGGGGAATCTGGGGATGAAACGATTCGATTTGGTTGAGGAGGCAGTACAAGCCGGGAGGGAAGCAACCAAACCGTTTTTACCCTTGATCAAAGAGTTGTTAAGTTAGATTGAGTTTTTAATCCTTTTTTAGACTGAGCTTGAATGGAAGTTCTTACTTTCTTAATCCTAATAAAATAGGGTTCCATTATGTACCACGGTAAGTTATAATTAATTCTGATAAGCTTCTTGGTTGTTCGACAAATAACATATAATGAAGGAGGGCTTACTATGACTTTGCTCGAGCAAATTAGACAAAAAGCTGCGAGCAACAAAAAGACTATCGTTTTACCAGAAGGGACCGAAGAAAGAACAGTTAAAGCGGTCGAAACAATTATTAAGGATCAGTTGGCTAACGTGATTCTTCTGGGGGATCCCAGCGAGATTTCCGCAGTAGCCAAGAAGGTTGGCTCTAACATTGACGGAGCAACAATTATGGATCCCCGGAAATCTGAGCTTTACAACGAATGTGTAGAACAGTTCTTCGAGATGCGCAAGAGCAAAGGCATGACTCTGGATAAAGCCCAAGCTTTAATGAGTGATCCGCTGTATTTTGGTTCTATGTTAGTCCATAAAGGAGTGGCGGATGGCCAAGTTGCAGGGGCGCGCAATACAACCGGCGACGTGCTCCGACCAGCCTTACAGATTATTCGGACTGCTCCCGGGATGACTTCAGTCTCCGGTGCTTTCATTATGATTGTCCCTGATTGTGAATTTGGAGACAACGGTCTTTTCATTTTTGCTGACTGTGCGGTAACACCGAACCCGTCCGCAGAACAGTTGGCTGAATTTGCTTTCCAATCAAGCCAGACAGCAAAAGCTGTGGCTGGTATCGAAAACCCAGTCATCGGCATGATGTCTTTCTCCACTAAGGGTAGTGCCAGTCACGAGTTTGTCGATAAAGTAGTCAAGGCAACCGAAATTGCGAAGCAACGCTGGCCGGAATTGGCCCTGGATGGTGAATTCCAGGCTGATGCGGCTCTAGTTCCGAAAGTTGGTGCCTCTAAGGCTCCCGGCAGTGCGGCAGCCGGAAAAGCAAATATACTTATCTTCCCTGACCTGGATGCTGGCAACATCGGCTACAAGCTGACGCAGCGTTTAGCGAAGGCGGAAGCGATTGGGCCAATTCTCCAGGGTATGAATAAACCAGTCAATGATTTATCTCGTGGATGCAGCGTCGAGGACGTAGTCAATGTGGTGGCCATAACTGCAGTCAAGGCTCAATAATTAATTTCCCATACGATAAATACTTGAGGGAGGGTCTTGTGTAAAATGAGTTTTAACGTATTGGTTGTCAACTGTGGCAGTTCATCAATTAAGTATCAGGTCATTGATATGGATTCTAAGCAGGAAATGGCTAGCGGTCTAGTAGACCGCGTCGGTATTCCCGGAACAGTGCTTACCCATAAGCCTGAAGGCAAGGATAAAGCAGTTATTGAAAGAGATTTACCGGATCATACTGCCGGTATGCAATTAGTGCTGGAAACTTTGGTTCATCCGGAATATGGGGTAGTCAAAGATTTAGCAGAAATCAAAGCAGTCGGTCACCGCGTCGTGCATGGAGGAGAGAACTTTGCTGAGTCAGTTTTGATTACTGACGATGTTAAAAAAGTGATTCGTGATTGTTTTGATATTGCACCTTTGCATAATCCACCTAACCTTATGGGGATTGAGGCTTGTCAGACACTCATGCCAAACGTACCTCATGTTGCCGTTTTTGATACCGCTTTCCATCAAACTATGCCCCCGGAAAACTTTATGTATGCTCTGCCCTTTGAGTTATACGAAAATTATAAAGTTCGCCGTTATGGTTTTCATGGCACTTCTCATTACTATGTCACCCACCGAGCCGCCGCCCTTTTGGGAAAACCGGTTGAGCAAACTAAAATTATTACCCTGCATCTCGGCAATGGTGCCAGCGTAGCTGCCGTGGATGGCGGCAAGGTTATTGATACCTCGATGGGCTTTACACCATTGGAGGGTCTGGTCATGGGCACTCGCAGCGGGGACATCGATCCGGCAATCGTTTTCTTCATTATGGAGAAACTTAACATGGGACCCGCTGAAATTAATAATTACCTAAACAAGAAGGCCGGGGCCTTAGGCCTTTCCGGGGTCAGTAATGATTTCCGGGATATCGGGGATGCCGCTGATGCTGGTAATAAGCGAGCTCAGTTAACTCTGCAAGTTTACGTCAACCGGGTTAAGAATTATATCGGTGGCTACATGGCGAAGTTAAACGGCTGTGATGCCATTGTCTTTACCGCTGGTTTGGGCGAAAATGGCATTCCGATCCGGCAAATGATCTGTGACAATATGGACTTCTTGGGAATTAAGATGGATGCTGAAAAGAATAAGGTCCGGGGTAAAGAGATTGATGTAGCAACTGAAGACTCCAAGATTCGGATTTTCGTTATCCCAACCAACGAAGAATTAGTTATTGCTACGGATACCTATAATATTGCGATGAAACAGAAGTAAACAAAGGTCACCGCTTAATCCTGGATTTTGGATAAACGATTTGGCCCATTGGGGATATTTAATCCGATTCCAAAGACCCCCACTTCTATATTAAGTGGGGGTTAATTTTTTGAACTTTTTCAGGTGAAGTAGAGTCTCCATCAAGAAGTCTCGATATTCAGTGAAGACGAACGAGTTCACTGGTCCTATTCTTGACAAGTGGTATAATGCCTCGGTATAATTAACCGTGGTAAAAGGCAGGTGATTCCTGTGCTGGTTAACTTGGCGGAAATTAGAAAAAATTTTGGCTTGACTAGGAACTATCATTTTGAAGAACAGTTTCCGCCATTATCATTAATGGGTGAGGAGATAACGTTTTCCACCCCGGTCCTGGCGGACGTTACCGTGCACAACACTGGCATGGTTTTGCAAATGAAGGGGTCAATAAGGACCCGGGCTCTTCTGGCTTGCGGCCGGTGTCTTAAGTTAGTGGATTATCCGATTCAAATAGAATTTGAGATCCCCTATGTTCACCAGGATGATCTTAATGAGATTGGGATTCAGGTTGAGCCGGGTGAAGATCCTGACAACTATGAAATATTTGGGGAACAGCCAATTAACCTGCGGGATATTATTACGGAAAACATTATCATGGCTATTCCGATGAGTTTTCTCTGTCACCCAGATTGTCGCGGTTTGTGTGTTCAGTGTGGTCAGGACCTGAATCAAGCAGAGTGCGACTGTCAACCAGAGCAGATTGATCCTCGACTAGCGGTGCTGCAAGAATTATTAAAATTCAAGCAAGAATAGTAATCAAGGTCTTCGTTGAAGGGGGTGCAAAGGATGGGAGTTCCAGCCAGGAGAAGGTCTAAAACCAGGACCAACCGGAGAAGGGCAATGCAAAAAATCAGCGCCCCCGGATTGAATGAGTGTCCACAGTGCCATGAGTTAAAGTTGCCACATCGGATTTGTCCCAAGTGTGGCTACTATCAGGGTCGAGAAGTCCAGAGTCAGGCATAAAGTCGGTTAATTAATGGTACAAAGTGCTGCCCTAACAAGCAGCACTTTTCCATATCAGGATTATGGGATTGGAGGGCTGGTATAAAGAATGAGGGTGGCTTTAGATGCCATGGGAGGGGATTTTGCTCCCCGGGAACTAGTCGCTGGCGCGGTAGAGGCAATTAATAATCTGGAACTGAGGATTCTGCTGGTCGGTCAAGAAGAGCTATTGCAGGAAGAGATTTCCTTTTTAGTCGAACAAAAAAGAATTGAACGTAGCCTGCTTGAGAAAAGATTGACAATAATTCCAGCCAGCCAGGTAATAGGAATGGATGAGGAGCCGGTGATGGCTCTAAGAAAGAAGAAAGATGCCTCAATTGTCGTCGCTACTCGGCTGGTGAAGGATGGTCTGGCCGAGGCAGTGGTTTCAGCCGGGAGTACTGGGGCTCAAATGGCGGCGGCACTATTGATTTTGGGAAGGATGGCTGGTGTCGAACGACCGGCGATTGTGACCGTTTTACCAGGGAAAAATGGCCCCAAGTTACTGCTGGATGCTGGGGCTAACGTGGATTGCCGGCCTAAACACCTTGAACAGTTCAGCTTGATGGGCAGTATATATGCATCTACGGTTCTTGGTCTGAAAAATCCGGGAGTAGGCCTGCTGAATATTGGCGAAGAGGAAGGTAAGGGGAATGAATTAACTAAGCAGACCTATCAGTTGCTTAAAGAGGCTCCGGTCCGCTTTATCGGTAATATTGAAGGTCGGGAACTGCTCACCGGTGAAGCGGATATTATTGTCTGTGATGGATTTATTGGTAATGTGGTCCTCAAGCTAACCGAAGGATTAGCTAAGACCCTGTTCGAAATGATTAAGGAAGAATTAAGCCGTAATGCTCGGGCACGGGCTGGGGCGGCGTTAATCCTCCCCGGGTTAAAGAATTTGAAACAGCGGCTTGATTATGCTGAATATGGGGGAGCACCACTGCTGGGGGTTAAGGGTATCAGTATTATTTGTCATGGCAGTTCTCAGGCCAGGGCGATTTATAATGCGATTCGGGTGGCGAAAGAGAGTATTGAAAACAGACTAGTTGACCAATTGTCAAGTGTCCTAGTCGACAAATAGTCTGGCATTATAACAATGAAAGCTGATGCAGTCGTATTATCAAACTAATTAGATCCTGAGGGGAGGAATTTATCAAATGGAAAATATTTTGGAAAAGGTTAAAGTCATCATGGCGGAGCATCTTAATATTGATCCTCAAACAATTACTCTGGACACCACCTTTCAGGAATTAGAAGCTGATTCGCTGGATGTGGTGGAAATGGTCATGACCCTTGAAGATGAATTTGATATTGAGATTCCGGATGAGCAGATAGAAAATATCAAGGACAAGGATGTCAGACAAATCGTAGACTACATTTATGGGGTACTGAAATAGACGATACTGGGGAATGAAAGGGGTCCCCGTGATTGTCTGCGGGGCTCTATTTATTCAATTCAGCTGCTATGAGTGGGGGTTGCCTCGTTTAACTTCGGATGGAGTAGAGTCTCCATCTGAAGCCTTGATGTTCAGCGAAGCTGAACGGAGTTCACTTAGTTTGGAGTGTGGGCAATTATGGACAAAAACCGTCTCGCTGAATTAAAAAAAATGTCCGAAACCTGGCAGTTGCCAGAGATCAATCTAGAATTACTAAATCGAGCCTTAATCCACCCTTCTTATGCTTTTGAAAATCAAGGACGGACAATTGAGCACAATCAACGGTTGGAGTTTTTGGGCGATGCCGTACTTGGGTTAATTGCCGCTGAATACCTTTATCAATCTTTCCCTGATCTTTCAGAAGGAGATTTAACTAAAATACGGGCTTCCGCAGTTTGCGAATCAACTCTGGCCGCCGTCGCCCGGTTGATCGGCTTAGGGGATTATCTTTGTTTGGGGAAAGGCGAGGAGCTAAGCGGCGGTCGAGAACGGCCCTCAATCCTGGCCGATGCCCTGGAAGCAGTAATTGGTGCTATTTATCTATCCGGGGGCTTTGAGCCAGTTCGTTCTTTTATCTTACGCTATTTAAAGGATAGTTTGAGTCAACCCCCTGGAGGCCATCTAGGTGACTATAAGACCACTCTCCAGGAAACGGTCCAACAGCGGGGCAGTGAAAGTGTATCGTATAAAATAATGCAAGAATTTGGTCCGGACCATAATAAGCGGTTCATCGCCGGAGTTTTTTATCGTGGCCGGTTGCTCGGGCAGGGTGAAGGCCGGACCAAAAAAGAAGCTGAACAGCAAGCAGCCCGGATCGCTCTGGAAAAAACCCAATGGAATTTGATTTTTCAACGGGCAGGGGAAGCAAATGACTAAGCAGTGGAGTATTATTCCTTTTTTTATTCCCCATCAGGGTTGTCCGCATGCCTGTGTTTTTTGCAATCAACGTAAGATCAGTGGCCAAGAATTAAAACCAACCGGGGTTGAGGTGGCCTCCCGAATTAGGGAGTATCTCCGCACTATTCCCTCTAACCGTCGGGTAGAGGTCGCTTTTTATGGCGGAAGTTTTACCGGGGTGTCGCCTGAACTCCAGGAGGAACTGTTATGGCCGGCTTTTCAAGCTTATCAACAAGGTTGGATTGATGGAATTAGGGTATCCACCCGGCCAGACCTGATCGACCAGTTGGTAGTAAGACGGTTAATCAACCGCGGCGTAAAGACAATCGAACTAGGGGTGCAGTCGCTTGACCCGGAAGTTCTCCGGGCATCGAGGCGAGGTCATGGAGTTAACGAGGTAGCCCAAGCAGTCGAGATTATTCGCGAGGCTGGCTTAAATCTAGGTTTACAAATGATGATTGGCTTACCTAGAGATAACCGAGAGCGGACACTAGCGACTGGTCAGGCCTTAACAAAGCTGGGTCCGGATTTTGTACGGATTTATCCAACGGTGGTAATTCGAGATACCTATTTGCATAAGATGTTGCAGCACGGAGATTATCGCCCTTTAACTTTAACCGAGGCGGTTGACTGGGCTACTTCTTTGTACTTGCAATTTGCGAGACACGAAATCCCGGTTATTCGAATCGGGTTACAGCCGACAGAAAATCTGCTGACCGCGGGTGACCTAGTCGCCGGCCCTTTTCATCCGGCGTTTGGGGAGTTAGTCGAGGCGGCGGCAGCGCAAAAACAGTTAACGACCTTATTAAACATGTGGACTGATTCAGAAAGATTAGAGTTTAGACCAATCAACAATCCCCCAATTTCCGGTCCTCCTAAACTAACCTTATTTCTCAATCCCCGCTACTGGTCACGAATTGTCGGTCAGAAACGAAGTAATCTAATCTACCTTGAAAGGAATTGGCAGATATCCTTAAAATTACAAAGCGACGGCCTTCTTCCTTTGCGTGATCTTAGGCTAAAGTCAGAACCGGAAAAACGAGAATATTATTTATCGTGGGAGGGATTTTTAACCAATTGTCGAATATAATTTGGTAATGAACTACTTAATGTTTTAGTAATTCACTTCTAAACCTATTTTATATTTTAAGGAGGACGGACCAATGGAAGTACTAAAGGTATCAGCTCATTCAAACCCCAAGTCGGTAGCGGGGGCTCTAACCGCTGTATTGCGTGAAAAAGGAAGGGCTGAAGTTCAGGCAGTCGGAGCCGGTGCGGTTAACCAGGCGATTAAAGCGATTGCAATTACTCGAGGGTTTGTCGCCCCTAATGGTATGGATTTGGTCGCAGTACCGGCGTTTGTGGAAATCAATATTGAAGGGGAAGACAGGACAGCAATCAAATTTATTATTGAGCCCAGGTAATAGATGATTATGTTAGATCAGAATAAGAATTTATCACCTGAGGACGGATGCTTATACTGCTAAAAGCAGTTTTTTTTTGTGCTTTTGGTATAATAAGAAAATAGTTCTATTTACTCCTTGGGGGGATTTTGGGTTGAAAAAAGAATTGCTTTTAATTTTGAGTCGCTCCTCAGAATTTGTTTCCGGTGAGCAGTTAAGCCAGATAATGGGGGTTTCCCGCACCGCAGTTTGGAAGCAGATTCAAAGTTTGCGCGAGCAGGGCTATCGGATTGAGGCCCAGCCCCGGCTTGGTTATCGTCTGTTAAGCCGGCCGGATCGTCTATTGCCGGAAGAAGTTACCTTTGGCTTGAGAACTAAGTACCTGGGACAGGCAGTTATCTATTATGACGAAATCGAGTCAACGAATGATGCCGCTCGACGCTTGGCTCAACAGGGGGCTCAAGAAGGAACTTTAGTGGTGGCGGAAAGGCAAACCCAAGGGAAAGGTCGGCTGGGGCGGCTTTGGGTAACCCCGCGGGGTGAAGCTCTGTCTTTTTCTTTCATCCTCCGTCCCCAACTCCTGCCTCAAGAAGCACCCCGCGCCACTTTAGTTTCGGCCGTCGCGGTTGCTCAAGCTTTGCGGGCCCTTACCGGGCTGGAGGTTAAGATTAAATGGCCAAATGATCTGCTCATTGAAGGCAAGAAGATAGTCGGCATTTTGACCGAGATGAATTCGGAAATAGATCGGATTAACTACTTGGTGGTTGGAATCGGCATTAATGTCAACATGGATCCAGACATCTTTCCGCCAGATTTTAGGGATAGAGCTACCTCGCTCCGGGCTCAATTACAGCAGCCGGTTTCTCGCTTGGCAGTCCTGCAGCGATCTTTGGAAGAATTAGAGAGGTGTTATGAATCCTGGAAGACGGGAGAGTTTAGCGAACTCTTACGGGAATGGAGAGAGCTTTCAGACACCCTGGGGAAAACAGTTCGGGTAAATGACCTGGAGCGGGTAATTGAGGGCTTGGCGGAAGATATAGAGGAAGACGGCAGTCTTCGTTTGAGGCTAAGTGATGGGACGATTTATCGGGTTATTGTGGGCGATGTTTTGTTTGGGTAATCCCTCACTTATGTGGGAGTCTTTTGATTCAGATAAAGGAGTGCCATGTTTTTAAAGAGATTAGAAATTCAGGGTTTTAAGACATTTGCTGACCGGTTGGACGTTGAGCCGGTCGGCCAGATTACCGCTATTGTCGGGCCTAATGGTTGTGGCAAGAGCAATATCGTAGATGGGATTCGTTGGGTCCTGGGCGAACCTAATGCCCGGACCCTCAGAGGCACCCGAATGGAGGATATTATATTTGCTGGTAGTGATCGAAGAAAGCCGGTGGGTATGGCTGAGGTATCCATAACCCTGGATAATTCCCTAAAGATACTGCCCATCGACTATAATGAAGTGCGGATAACGCGGCGGGTTTACCGTTCGGGAGAAAGCGAGTTCCTGATCAATCGGGCCCCCTGTCGGCTGCGCGATATTCAAAACCTGCTCCAAGATACGGGTATCGGTTATGAGTCTTTTTCGATAATTGGTCAGGGAAAGGTAGATGCCATCCTTAGTTCGCGCCCTGAGGAAAGACGGCGGCTGGTCGAAGAGGTAGCGGGCATTACTCGACACCTGACCCGAAAGCAAGATTCGTTAAGAAAACTTGAGGAGACCAAGAATGCTTTAATCCGTTTAGAGGACGTTCTGGAGGAATTGGGCGAGCAGTTGGGGCCTCTGGAAGAACAAGCTGTTCGGGCGAAAAGTTACCGTAAGCTGCAGGCGGAGTTGGCCGCTCTTGAAACTAAGCTCTGGCTGCGCGAATGGTATCAGCTGGAAGGGCGACACCAAAAAAACCGCCTAATCTGGGAAGATATTAAACAAAAGTGTGAGGATCAGGAACGCGAACTGCAACTGGCAACTGAACAATTAGCCTTACAGCGGTTGGTTTGGCAGGAAGCCCGAGAGGAATTAGAAAAGGAAACAGAAGCGTTACACGAGGCACAGCAGGCTGCGGAACGCGCTAAGCTGACCGGTCAGATGTTGCGTCAAAAATATGAGGCCTATCAGGAACAAGAGGCAGAAGCAAAGCGGCAAACTTTGGAATGCCGGGGTGTGCTGGATAAGTTGCTGGATGAAAGAGTTCAAGCAGAAAAGAGAAGACAGCAACTGCAAACCAGATTAGCCGAACAGCAAGAGAAACTGGAGCAATTAACCGGTCAGGAAGCTAACCTAAGTAAAAGCTGTTCCACAAAAAGCCAAGAGATTGAGCAGATAAAAAGTGATTTAATTGAAAATTTGAAGCTAGCAGCGGAAAAACGCAATGTCATAACTCGGCTAAGAATCCAGGAAGACAATAGAGAACGGCGGGCGGTCCAAATCAGGCAAGAGAAGCAAGCCCGTTTAACCCGAAGAGAAGAGCTGAGGAAACAGATTTGGGGAATTGAGCAAACAATGGCTGAGCAAGCCAATCGGTTACTTCAAATCAAGCAATTAAAGGATGAGCTCCTCAACCGAGATCAATGGTTAAGTCAGAAGCTGATTAAGTGGACTGAGGAAAACAGGCGTCGAGAAGACCGTTCCCGATTCATTGAATCTAGATTGCAAGTGCTGCGGGAAATGGAACAAACTTATGAAGGGTATTCCCAGGCGGTACGAGAGATTATGCGGTGTCGTCAAACCGAGAGCTTTGGGGCTGGGATTCGTGGAGTAGTAGCCGAACTAATTGAGTTTCCAACCCAGTATGAAAAGGCGATCGAAGTAGCCCTAGGTGGAGCGGTCCAAAATGTGGTGACTGATACGGAGCGGATTGCCCGAGAGGCAATCCATTTTCTTAAAACCGGTAAACATGGCCGCGTCACCTTTCTCCCGCTTGATACTATTAGACCATTGTCGTTGGAGGATAGTCGAGCAATTCAATCCGGCATGGGAATCTTGGGCAGGGCGGTTGACCTGATTAAATATAATCCGATTTATCGGCCGGTGATGGAATTTCTGCTTGGTCGGGTTTGGGTAGCCGAAAGTATGGAAGCGGCTGCGAACTGGGCCAGACAGCAAGGGTTTACCAGACGTGTGGTTACCCTGGACGGTGAAGTCTTTAACCCCGGGGGTTCATTAACCGGTGGCAGCCTGCCAGATAAAAAAAGACATATTTTCGGACGGCGTCGAGAAATAAAAGAGTTAGAAGCTGCTTCAATTCGGGAACAGGAGATTTTACAGTTACAGCAAAAAGAAATGGAAGACCTGAAGCAAAAAATTCAGGATTTAAAAAAGAGTAGGGCTGACTTAGAACAGGAACAATACCAATTGGAACTGGTGCGAATATCCGGCCAAAAAGATTTAGTCCATCTCAAACAAGAATTGGATAAGTTATTAGAACGTTTAACCATAATTGACTACGAAGAAAAAGATTTGACCGAGCAGGGCAGTGGTTTGCATCAGGAAATCCAACTGCTTGAACAGGAATTATCTTCTTTAACCCAGAGAGAAACGGTAACCCGGGAGGAGCTGGAAATAATTCAGTTGACCTGGGAGGAAGAGCGGCGACAGTTAAAAACTATAGAGAATAATATTTCCAACCTACGAGAAGCCCGCGCCGCCGGAAAACAACGCTTGTTGGGACTAGAGGATAATCTGAGCCGTCTGGAACGAGAGGAAGACAGACTAAAGCAGAAACTGGCTGCTTATCAGCAGCGAATCCAAGAAACAACTGCTCAATTGGGGAAGCTTAGAGATGGGCTAGCCGTGGAAGCCAGTCAGTTAAACGCGGCTGAGGATAGGGCGAATATTTACCAAGCCAAGGTAATTTCGATTCGGAATCACTTCCTGGTCCAACAGAATAACGTCCAACACCTTGAACAAAGCTGTCAGCAAAAACGCTTGGAGTTAAACCAGCTCCTTAATCAAAAACATAGTTTGGAAGTTCAGATAACTAAACTGGAAGCCGAAGGGCAGGGATGGCTTGAGCGATTATGGGAGGTTTACCAAATATCGCGGGATCAAGCTCAATACTTGATTAATGAAGAAGCGACAAAAATAACTGCCTTTAATTCCAGGGAGGCTAGGCACCGGATAAAAGAACTGCAACAGGAAATTACGGCCTTGGGCGAGGTTAATCTGGGTGCGGTGGAAGAATACGAAAGAGTTAGCCATAGAGAGCATTACTTAAGAACCCAGCAAGCAGACCTGCGTAAAGCATGTCACGGATTGGAACAGATTATTGTTGAGTTAGACCGGGTAATGGCCGAACGTTTTCAAACAAGCCTTGATAAAATTAACCAGAACTTTGATTTGGTTTTTCGGGATATCTTCGGGGGTGGCAAGGCCAGGCTGTATTTGACTAATCAGGATAGTCCACTGGATTCTGGATTAGAGATTATCGCCCAACCCCCAGGTAAAAAGCTCCAGCCCCTTTCATTATTATCCGGGGGTGAAAGAGCCCTAACCGCGATCGCTTTGCTCTTTGGCATCCTTCAGGTTAAGCCCGGCCCCCTGTGCATCCTGGATGAGATCGAGGCCGCCCTTGACGAGGTGAACGTGAAGCGGTTTGCCCAGTTTTTGAGGAGGTTTGCCGAGAAAACCCAGTTTATTGTGATTTCCCACCGGAAAGGAACTATGGAAGTTGCGGATGCTTTGTATGGATTAACCATGGAGGAGAAAGGCGTTTCCAAACTAATCTCGGTCCGCTTGGTAAACCCAATCGAGCAGGTGGTTTAGCCTCACTATCCATTTATCACCCAAAAGGTTGAGCAGCCCAGATAACACACCAAAAGTAGTCGGATACCACCAAATCCAGGGCCTAATTTTATGTTAACTAAGAATGAGATAGTAGGCCAAGCTGGGTATCGCATATAGTGTTTTAGAAGATAATATGGATAAAGCTTGGAGGGGAAAGGATGGATTGGATCTCATGGCTAGAAAGTTAAATATTGCCTTTCTCTGGCACATGCACCAACCTTGTTACAAGGACCTGCATACCAATCGGTATCATCTGCCCTGGGTTCGTTTGCACGGAATCAAGGGTTACTATGACATGGGGCGTATTGTTGAGGAAGTGGAGGCAGCCCGAGTTACTTTTAATTTTGTTCCTTCTCTGCTAGAACAGCTATCGGATTATGCCGATGGCATTGGCACCGATATCTATCTTGAACATACGTTAAAGCACCCAAGTGACTTATCTAGAGAGGAAAAGATTTTCCTACTTAGCAATTTTTTTCACGCCCATCCGGATCATATGATTCGGCCTTATCCCCGGTATGCGGAATTAGAGGCAATGCGGGGAGACCCGTATCGGGTGGGGGAACGGGTGGATCAGTGGACCGGCCAAGATTACCTTGATCTCCAAGTCTGGTTTAATCTGACTTGGTTTGGTCAAACGGTTAAAGACCGTGATGAGGAGATTCAGGGACTGATTCGCAAAGGAAGAGGCTATTCTGTAGCCGATAAAGAGCGAATTATCGTTAAGCAGCGGGAAGTCCTCAAGGAGGTGGTACCACTTTACCGTCGGTTAACTGAGAGTGGTCGAATTGAATTAACCACGACTCCTTACTACCATCCAATTCTGCCACTCCTTTGTAATACGGATGAGGCTCGAAATTCGATGCCCGGGGCTCCTTTGCCCAAAACACGTTTTGCTTATCCTGAGGATGCAGATGCTCAAATCAGAGGTGCCCTCGCCTATCACGAAGCAATGTTTGGGCGACGTCCCCGGGGGATGTGGCCATCAGAAGGTTCAGTCAGCGATGCGGCCCTTGATTTAATTGCGCGAAACGGGATCGTCTGGACCGCCTCAGATGAAAACATCCTGATGAATACTTTGCGCCGAAGTGGTCGGGAAATACACGGACGGGATTACCTCTATCGGCCTTATTTGTGGGAATCTGAGGGAGGGCAACTGGCTGTCTTCTTTAGGGATCACCTTATTTCTGATTTAATTGGTTTTGTCTATCACCGTTGGTTTACGCCAGATGCAATTGGAGATTTTTTATATCGTCTATCTAACCTAAGCCGGGAATTACCCCAGGACCGCCCCAATCTGCTTTGTATTATCTTAGATGGCGAGAATGCTTGGGAATACTACTACCGTCAAGGTTATGACTTTCTGACTGGTATCTATCGCGGCTTGGGTGAGCACCCAGAATTAGAGATGGTTACTTTTTCTGAGTATCTTTGGCGGCATCCGATTGGGGAAAGAACGACCCGGATTTATCCTGGTTCCTGGATTAATGCGGATTTTGGCACTTGGATCGGCCAGCCGGCCAAAAACCGGGCTTGGGAATACTTGGCTCGAACCAGACGGGATTTGGAAGAGTATTCTCCTGAGCAACATTCAGATGACAAGGTAGAATTAGCCTGGCAAGAGATGATGATTGCTGAAGGCAGTGACTGGTTCTGGTGGCTGGGTGATACTCATTCCAGTGCCCTGGACGCTGAGTTTGATGAACTATTTCGGATCCACCTGAAGAATGTCTATTTGGCTCTTGACCGCCAACCCCCGGACTACCTTAACCACTCCGTGGCTGGGGCGGAGGACCATCACGGCCAGGAACCGAAGGGGTTGATTCACCCGGTCATTGATGGTTGTATCACTCACCTTGATGAATGGAAACTATCGGGATCTTATGTTTTTAATCAGGGGGCCGGAGCGATGCAGCGTTCTAGCTATCTGGTTGAAAGATTGTATTTTGGATTTGATCCAAATTACTTATATCTGCGGTTAGAGGGAAATGGCTGTTCCTGGTTGCGCGGAGATGAGCCGGGAATGACAGATACCTTCGGGGAGCAGCCACAGATCCAAATTATTGTATCCCACCAAGATTCTTTTGTGATTCGGGCAGCTGCCGCGGATAATGGAGAAGCTGGGGTTATCACCGACCTAATTCCCGGGACTGACGGGCAGAGTGTTGAACGTTTACAAGCTGGTTCCTTGAACGGAATTCTGGAAATAGCAGTACCGATGAATAAGATAGGTCTCGAGCAGGGACGGAAATTTAATTTACAAATCGTAGTTTTAAACGAAAAGGGTGAGCTGGAGCGATGGCCTAGTCATGAACCGCTGCAGATCATTGTACCAGAAATAAATAGTATGTAAGAAGATGGGTGGTGTAGTGAATTAAGATGGGAAAAGGACCGGAGATGAAGAAAAGAATAAACCTACTTTTTGGTATTCATTGTCACCAGCCGGCAGGCAACTTTGATTTTGTCTTCGAACAGGTGTATCAGCAGGCTTACCTGCCTTTCGTGGAAGTTATCGCTAGACATCCTCAAGTAAAGATTACCCTTCACTATACCGGTGGCCTGCTGGAGTGGATTACTGACCGTCATCCGGAGTGGTTTGAAATAGTCCGGCCGATGGTTGAGTCAAATCAGGTTGAATTACTGGGTGGAGGGTTTTATGAACCAATCTTAGCCGTAATCCCGGAAGCTGATCGTCGGAGTCAGGTTACCCTCCTTTCTGACTATTTAATGGACAAGTTTGGCCAAAGGCCCCGGGGAATGTGGCTAGCCGAACGAGTGTGGGAATCTTCAATTGTCCCGGCTATAGTTCGGTCCGGGATAGAGTATGTGTTGGTGGATGATTTTCATTTTATCTGTGCTGGCTTAGATCCAACCGAACTTTATGGTTACTATTTAACTGAAGAGGAAGGTTATCGGTTGGGTGTCTTCCCGATTGACGCTAAATTAAGGTATTTGACCCCTTTTCAATCAGTGGAGAAGTCTTTAGAATACCTGGCTGAGATTGCTGATGAAACCGGCCAGCGTTGTGCGATAGTGGCTGATGATGGTGAAAAATACGGTAGCTGGCCGGACACTTATGACTGGGTCTATCGCCAGGGTTGGTTAGATCAGTTTTTAACTGCTTTAGAGCAGAATCAAGATTGGATTAAGACTATGACTTATTCTGAGGTACTGGACACAATTCCGCCTTTAGGCAGAATTTATCTGCCTACCGCCTCCTATTTTGAAATGGGGCAATGGTCTTTGTCCGCTCCCAAAGCTAGAGCCTTGGGCAATATCCATCGAGAACTGGAAGATAAGGGCCGTCTGGAAGAAATCCGACCCTTTTTACGTGGCGGCATTTGGAAAAACTTCCTGGTTAAGTACCCGGAGAGCAATTTAATGCATAAAAAGATGCTTTACTTAGCCGACCGGGTTAAACAGTTGCCCGAATCGGAGGAAAAAGAGGCAGCCCAAAAATTAATTTACAAAGCCCAGACTAACGATGCTTATTGGCATGGGGTTTTTGGCGGTTTATACCTGCCGCACTTAAGACAGGCGATTTACCGCTACCTGATTATAGCAGAAAGATGCTTAGATGCCGCCAGATTAAGAGAGGATCGCCAATCTGGGATCAGATCCGCCAGCGTAGTTAAGCCAGAGTTTCTAGATCTGGACAAGGATGGACGCGAAGAAGTCATGGTCGCTACTCCTTTTTACACCTGTGGGGTGACCCCGCACAATGGCGGACAGGTTTATGAGTTCAGTATTAAACCCCTGGGCGTAAATCTGTTAAATACTTTACGTCGACACTATGAGCATTATCACGAAAATCAGGTTGAACAAGCCACTGAGCCTCCAGATGGTAATGGGGTACAAACCATCCACTCCCGGGAAACGGAGTCTGACCAAGCTTTGCGTAACGAAGTGTACCATGACTGGTATGCCAGAACGGCCTTTATCGATCATTTTTTGGGAAAACACGTTGATCTTAAGGAGTTTGCCCGTAGTACCTATCCTGAACAGGGTGATTTCGTCAACCAAACTTATTTGATTCAATCGCCGCCAGAGCCTGATCAAATTAAAGAAAACGGCCACTCGTGGGAGCTGATTTTACGTCGACTCGGCGGAGTCTGGGAAGGGGATTCTCGTATGCCAATCGAAATAGTCAAGTCTTTTACCTTCCTGGAGAAAAGCTTGATCGTTAAGTACTCAATTTCTAATGCTTCCGATAAATCAGTTTCGCTTCGCTTCGGGGTAGAGTGCAACTTGGCTATGCCTTCGTGTGGGGGGCCGGGGGGTAAATATCGAATTGATGGTCAACCTGGCTCTGAAGAAAGCTTTGCTTCATGGGGTGAGCATGCTGCGGTTAAACGGTTAGAATTAACCGATGACGTACTCAAAGGAACTGTCAGCCTGGAATGGGATCAACCAGCTACCCTCTGGAAATTCCCGGTTGAAACAGTCTCGCAGTCCGAAAGCGGTTGGGAGAAAACCTATCAGTCCTCAATGATCATGCCCATCTGGTATTTGGAATTAAATCCCGGCGAGGCCTGGCCGATAAGTTTGAGCCTGCGGGTTGATTGGTAAACGGGGCAATTGCACGAACAGCCCCGTTATGGTAAGCTGTATCCAAAAGTGGGTAAAGGAGTTCGGGTTCGGTTATGGGGCTGTTCAGCAAACTCAAGGATACCATAAAGGAAACGAAAGAAAGCATTAAGGATACGTTAAAGGAGACCAAGGATAGTATCAAGGACACCTTGTCGGCAGCTCGGTTAAAGGAAGGTCTGACGAGGACCCGCCAGGAGTTAGTGGAAAAGGTTGAACAGATAATTACCTTTCGAAAAACTATCGATGAGGAACTTTATGAGGAATTGGAAGAGGTGTTGATTCAAGCCGATGTAGGGGTTAATACCACACTCCAACTGATTGAGGGATTGCGCCAAAAAGTGAAAGAACGAAAGATTACCGAGCCAAGCCAGTTGAAAGACCTGCTGAAAGAGGAGATCGCTCAGGTTTTTGAGTATGAGCAAGCAGCCCTTAATCTGTCGGCCGGACAACCAGCTGTGTTTCTGGTAGTGGGAGTCAACGGCGTCGGCAAGACAACGACGATCGGTAAATTAGCTTATCGTTATCGTCAAGAGGGCAAACGGGTAGTCGTCGCAGCGGCTGATACCTTTCGGGCTGCGGCCATTGACCAGTTAGAGATTTGGGGTGATCGGGCCGGGGTCGAAATAATTAGCCACAAAGAGGGGGCTGATCCAGCGGCGGTTGTGTTCGATGCTTTACAAGCAGCTCGCTCCCGTCAAGCGGATATTTTGCTTGCCGATACAGCCGGTCGTTTACATACCAAGGTAAATCTAATGGAAGAGCTGAAAAAGGTACGTCGAGTCGTCGAACGGGAGTATCCGGGTGCTCCGCATGAAGTCCTCTTAGTCCTGGATGCGACAACCGGACAGAATGCTATTCAGCAGGCAAAAATGTTTACTGAGGCCACCGGGGTGACGGGGATTGTCCTGACAAAATTGGATGGGACCGCTAAAGGTGGGATTGTCATCGCGATTGCGGCTGAACTGCAGATCCCTGTCAAACTGATTGGGATCGGTGAACAAATGGATGATCTGCGTGATTTCTCAGCTCAAGAATTTATTGAGGCTTTATTTGATTAATTGTAACTTTAACACGGCAAATGAAAGGAAGGATATAATGAGCGCAAGAATCGCGATCATTGGGGGAACCGGGGTCTATGATCCAGCAATTCTGACAGATATTAGGGATGAAATAGTGAAGACGCCTTTTGGCGAGGTTCGGGTGAAACTGGGAAACTACGCTGGCCGGGAAGTTGTTTTTGTTCCTAGACATGGGGAGAAACATTCGGTTCCCCCTCACCGCATTAACTATCGAGCAAATATTTGGAGCTTAAGAGAACTGGGGGTAGAACGAGCAATTGCCACAGCTGCGGTTGGCTCATTAAATACTGACATGAAGCCCACAGATCTGGTCATGGTTGACCAGTTTCTTGATTTTACCAGGGGCAGAGAACAATCGTTTTACGAAGGCGGGGAGGATGGCGTCTTTCATGTTGATGTTACCAACCCATACTGTCGTGAGCTAAGGCAAACTCTATTTCGCAGTGCCAAAGATTTATCATTACGGGTCCATTTTAACGGAACTTATGTCTGTACCGAGGGACCCCGTTTTGAAACTGCGGCCGAGATTCGGATGTACCGTCAATTGGACGGAGATGTGGTCGGCATGACCAGTGTCCCTGAGGTAGTTTTGGCTCGGGAGTTGGGGATTTGTTACGCGACTATTGGCATGGTTACGAACTATGCCGCGGGCATATCACCTAATCCGCTGACCCACAGTGAGGTTGTGGAAGTAATGGCCAAGAACGTAGCCAACTTGCGGGATCTAATTATGAAATCGTTAAAAAACATGTCGTCGCAGCGCTGCTCAGATTGCGCAGCGGTTATCAAAGAGGCTCCGATACGGGTGGGTCGTAGAGATTAGACCCGTGATGTCATTGCGGTGAAGGAGAGACGGAAGGATAATGGTTAAGGCAATTACCTGGCAAGATGACTTTCTTAGACTAATTGATCAAACGAAATTACCTTTGACGACAGAGTATATAGATTGTCGAGATTACCAATCCGTAGCCCAGGCAATTCGAACGATGCGCGTTAGAGGGGCCCCGGCCATTGGGGCCGCAGCCGCTTTCGGGATAGTCCTGGCGGCGAAAAGATTGCTTGAGGCCCAACCTAGCGTTAACCGGCCGGATTATTTAGCTCTGCTTCAAACAGCGGCCAGCGAACTGCAGGCAACCCGTCCGACCGCAGTTAATCTTTTTTGGGCAGTCAAGCGGATGCTGCAGCGATTAAATGAGGTTGCCACCGAAACTCCAGCGGAGATTACCCGACTGCTGGAGAAGGAAGCCCAGTCTATTTGGGCAGAAGATATTGCCATGAATCATCGGATTGGCCAGTTTGGCCTGTCGTTAGTTCCAGAAGGGGCCAGAATCTTAACTCATTGTAATGCTGGAGCTCTAGCGACAGCTGGTTACGGGACCGCTTTGGGGGTTATTCGGGCGGCTCATGCGGCGGGTCGCCGAATTTCAGTGTGGGCAGATGAAACTAGACCCTTGCTGCAAGGAGCACGCTTAACCGCTTGGGAACTGTTGGAAGACGGCATTCCCGTAGCCCTGATTACCGATAGTATGGCCGGTTACCTGATGCAACAGGGAAAAGTAGACTTAGTCATTGTGGGGGCTGATCGCATCGTGGCCAACGGCGATGTTGCCAATAAGATAGGTACTTACACCTTGGCTGTTCTGGCTCAGATGCACGGTCTGCCTTTTTATGTGGCGGCACCATGGTCTACGGTCGATTTGTCGTTAAGCTCCGGTACGGAAATTCCGATTGAGGAAAGAAGTCCCGAAGAGGTTCGAATGGTGGCGGGCCAGTACATTGCCCCCCCGGCAGTACCAGTATACAACCCGGCGTTTGATCTAACCCCCAGTCGGTTAGTTACAGCGATTATTACGGATCGAGGAATTATCGGGCCGCCCTATAATGAGAGTTTGTCGGAATTGGCCGACCGTAATTAGATTAAGGGGGACCGCTTAATGAACGAGGGTTGTCAGTCTGACTGCCGAAACAACCCAATTGATCGGCTGGCGGACCAGATCTTATGGGCAGCTCGCGAAATGTTTCAGCGAGGTTTAGTGGTCGGTGCCTGGGGAAACATTAGCCTTCGGTTAGCAACCCGCTGCGGTGACGGACGCTTTTTGCAAAATGGTCTGGCTGCTGCTTCCTCTCCCGGAGCATTGGCTTCAAACAGTCAATCGGACATTGACCACGATAACCTGATTCTGATTACCCCGAGCGGAATGGATTATAATCAACTGCAGAAAACTGACCTGGTAGCGATTAATTTGGAAGGCCAGATTATCCGGGGACACCGTCGTCCTTCAACTGAGATGGCTCTTCATCTTGCCATCTACCGGCAACGCCCGGAGATCCGGGCCATCGTCCATACGCATAGCGTTTTCGCCTCTGCTCTCGCTGTAGCGAGAATTCCTCTCCCCCCTATCTTAGAAGAACTAGCGCAGTTGCTAGGCCAAGAAGTACCCGTAAGTGAATACGCCCTAGCCGGGACCGAAGGCCTGGCGGAAAATGCGGTCAGAGCTCTCGGCCAGGGACCGGCTGTATTACTGACGAATCATGGTTTAGTTGGGGTAGGCAAGACTGTGCGTGAAGCCCTCATGATCTGTCAGGTGGTGGAAAAAGGGGCTCAGGTCTATATCTTTTCCCGAATTTTAGGTTCACCTCGCGTCCTAAGTTCAGGGGAAGTAAGGCAGCTGCGAGAGGAGTATTTATATCATTACGGTCAGAAGTGATTAGACGCAGGTTCTTATATTTTAATGATTGCTAGTTTCCTGTATTCAGGGCCAAACAGATAATTAGCCCAATAGCGTCAAGATGCTAACTTGCTTAAATTCTAACCCTAGATATAAAAATAATAATTTTGTTGACGGTTCAGTTTAAGGGGGAAGTAGAAATGAGAATCCTAATTCGCGACTGTGCCATATTGCCCATGACTGGTAAAGGTGATTATCTTCCCCAGGGCGATATTGCCATTGAAGGGAGTTTGATTCGCGGGGTAGCCCCGACTGGAGAATTAACTAAATCCGGACAGCTACCGGCTGACTGGCAGCCGGAGCGAACGATTGAAGCCAGGGGCAAGGTGGCCTTGCCCGGTTTGGTTAATGTCCATACCCATGCGGCTATGACTTTATTGCGCGGTTATGCGGATGATATGGCTTTAATGCCTTGGCTGCAGGAAAAAATTTTCCCGGCGGAAGACCGTTTAACCGGCGAGGATGTTTACTGGGGAACGTTGCTGGCCAATCTGGAAATGCTGAAATCAGGCACTACCTGCTTTGCGGACATGTATTTCTTCATGGATGAGGTGGCCAAGGCCGTCGATATTTCAGGTATCCGGGCTTCGTTATCTCGTGGCTTGGTTGGCGTCGGACCCAACGCAGAACAAGCTCTGGCCGAAGGAGCTGCTTTTGTTCGGAATTGGGATGGACAGGCTCAGGGAAGAATTACTGCCCGGTTGGGGCCTCATGCGCCTTATACCTGTCCCGTTGAGTATTTGAAGAAAGTGATCACCCGATCTGACGAGCTGGGGGTAGGGATCCACATCCACCTAGCCGAAACTCGAGACGAGGTTAAGAATATCGTCAATGAGCACGGTCTGACCCCGGTCCAGTTAATGGAGCAAACTGGGCTTTTTCAGCGGCCCGTTCTGGCTGCTCATTGCGTCCACCTGAATGACCAGGATATCAAGATTCTTAACCAACGTGCCGTTGGTGTCGCCCACAATCCGGAGAGCAATATGAAGTTGGCCAGCGGAGTCGCGCCGGTACCGCAAATGCTGCAAAAAGGGATCGCCGTTGGTCTGGGTACTGACGGAGCTGCCAGTAATAACAATCTTGATCTGCTGCAAGAGATGCGCAGTGCGGCTCTGTTGCACAAAGTCTTTACTAATGATCCAACTGTTTTACCAGCCTATCAGGCTTTAGAGATGGCTACTTGGGGCGGGGCTCGGGCTTTAGGACTAGAGCAAGAGATTGGTCGCTTAATCCCTGGTTATAAAGCAGATCTAATCTTAATTGATCTGAATAAACCTCATTTTTGTCCGCGCCACGATATCGTCTCCCATCTGGTTTATTCAGCCCTCGCTTCGGACGTAGAATTAGTGGTGGTAGACGGCCGAATAGTTGTCGAAAGCAAACAGGTACTGACGCTCAATGAAAAAGAGATTATGGCCAGTGTTGAAGAACGAGCGCAGCGGCTGGTGCTTGATCTGTAAAGTCGTTATTTGTCGGTCATACTCTTTTTTGGTCGTTGCTTGCCATTAAGGGTTTACCAATAGATTATAAGCTAAATATAATAGTTATATTATGGTTGCCCCAAATTAAGTATACAGTATTTATGGTTTACAGGTATTTGTTTCGCGGTAAACATCTGATATTCTTATATTAAAATACTGAATAATTTTATGCTTAGGTTAAAGAGCTAATAATTTTTTGGATAAATATAGGGAGTTTGACGGATATACACTCAACCTGGGTGATATATAAGCAAACTGAGGTATTATTGAGAACACCGGAACATTTATTAGCTAACCAGCAGATACAGGATTGCAGCCGGGCAGATAGAGCGCGAGAATTGTCGTATTCTGCGCTAGGTAGGCCGGAGCTAATACCTGCCAAAAGTATTAGCTCCGGCTTTATTTTGTATACAAAAAGCTTGGTCTAGGGTCTATACACATTAATTAATATTTGATAAGCTGAAGACGGTGTTTGTCAATGGTTCACTGTGATTAATAATACTTAAAAACTATATATTTGAATTAATTAAAGATATTTTGTCGAATTTAATAGTTTGGGAAAGGGTGATGCAGTAGATTAGGCGGGAGTAGTTTTATTTGTGTCTAGGAATTTATTTTCGACTTAATCCGTAAATTGTTGAGTGGCGAAGGTTGTTGAACTTTCTGAATTTAATGGATTCCTTGAACAATCTAGTTCTTATAACAATAACCAGGCAGGGAGGGATATGATGTTTTCCGGTATAGAGTGGGATTTGGTTTGGCGTGTTTGCATTTATGGACAATTAAGCGTTTTTATCGTGCTGACATTATTGATGATTTCTGTATATGCCACTTCATTTATCATTAGTCGAATAACTGAGTGAATTTTATTATGTAATTTTTATTTTGTAATTACAAATTTTGAATTGATTAATACACTATACAAAATAGGGAGAGGCTAGGGATGTTAGAGATTTTTCGGGAGTTGTTTGAGGCCAGCGGATTATCGGTGTTGACAATCAAACAGGTAATTATGTGGCTGATTGCTATGATTGTCATGTATTTAGCTATTAAAAAGGAATTTGAACCCTTGTTATTGCTGCCGATTGGCTTCGGGATCTTATTAGCTAATTTACCTAAGGCGCATCTTATGGAAGAAAACATGCTGCTCTGGTTTTTTTATAACTACGGAATTAAAACAGAAATAATCCCTTGTTTGATCTTTCTAGGACTCGGGGCTTTAACTGATTTTGGTCCGTTGATTTCCAATCCGAAGAATTTGCTTCTAGGAGCAGCTGCTCAGGGGGGAGTCTATATTACTTATTTTGGGGCCATCCTAGCCGGCTTCACCATCAAAGAAGCAGCCGGGATTGCCATAATTGGGGGAGCCGATGGACCGACGACCATCTATGTCCTGTCTTATTTGGCACCATACCTTATGGGGCCTTGTGCGGTGGCCGCTTATTCCTACATGGCGATGGTCCCGCTGATTCAGCCCCCGATTGCCCGACTCCTGACAACCAGGAAGGAACGATTGATTCGGATGCCGATGTTACGGCCGGTTAGTAAAACAGAGAAAATTATTTTTCCCATTGTCTCCACGATTGTCATCGTTATCTTAGTGCCCACAGCTGCTCCTTTAATCGGTCTGTTTATGCTGGGCAACCTGTTTAGAGAATCTGGAGTGGTGGAACGGCTGAATGATGTAGCTCAGAACGCTTTATTGAATATTGTAACCGTCTTTTTGGGGGTAGCCGTTGGCGCAACGATGAGTGCCGAAACCTTCCTGGATCCTCAGGTGCTGTTTATCTTTGCCCTGGGAATAGTAGCCTTTGCGGCGGCAACTGCCATGGGGATAATTTTTGCTAAGATCATGAACCTGTTCCTAAAGGAAAAAATCAACCCCTTAATTGGCGCGGCCGGGGTTTCAGCGGTACCGATGGCCGCTAGGACAATGCACCGGGTCGCTCAGGCAGAGGACAAAAAGAATTATATTCTGATGCAAGCGATGGGGCCAAATGTCGCCGGGGTGATTGGAACCGCTGTGGCGGCCGGGATGTTTATTGCGATGTTAGCTGATAAGTAGTTGGCTAAGCTAAGTAACGCAATAAAATAAGCAGGAAGGTCCTTTCCGGTAAGGGTCTGCCTGCTTTTTATTGCTAATACCTTCATATTGATCCATTGATACTAGAGGTTTATAATTCTACTCTAAAAATTAGGCTGCGCTTGGGTAATAACTTGATCAAACACCGCACGATCATAATTTTTCGTGGTCTGATAAGGCTGTCGAGCGGCATGGGGTCTACTCGCGATTATTGGCTTGCCTTGTCTAGGTTTTTTCTAGTTCTTTCTCCAGTATTTGTTTGAGACAAATAACTTGCTCTTGCTTAAAGGGGCCAATCAAGTGACTTTCTGCCGGTTCTCCCTGCAGCGTTAACCACAAACTTCCGCACCGGCTTAATTTTTCAAGGGGTGAGTGCCCTAGCTCTATTCGCTTAATGTGCTCAAGCGGGATTGTTGTCCGAGTCATCTGCTTTCTAGGACAGATAAGGAGACTTTTGTTTGTCAGAATAACTATTTCCTGTGATTCTCGGTAGATGGTCAAAATAGCTAAAAGGATCACGATGCTAAAAATAATCCCAGAAAAATTCATAATCCAGGTGGTCCGGCTATTAATCAAAGAATTAGGGAGCCGGCTAGGCCAAATAAACCAGAATAATACAAGCGCAATTACTGCCAGGAGAGTTATTCCACCGGCAAGCAGATAATAACGGGAATCTCTTTTAAGGCTTACAATAACCTCTTGAGTATGCGGGCTCTTCATTAGGCTCCCCCCTATTGTACGTGAAATTGTCGCGCAGCTATATTTTCGTCTGCTCGGTAAATTCGGAGTAAGTATTGTCCCGGCGGCAGACCAGGAATGGTACCTAAAACATTTTGTTTTCCTGCCTCAACCGGTAGAGTGCAACTAAAAATGGGTGACGGTTGGTCTTTCGGGATATCCTGGGTTAAGTTGTGCAATTCAGCCGTCAACTCATTAACTCCGTAGCCTCCAAAACTTCTGACTGAAAAAAAGATCGGGCTGCCGGTCGGTAGTGGAGCGGAAGTGGTCCGTACCGTGGCCCGGGCGTGATCAGCTTCGGTTCCGATTAGAACAGCCGCCGGGTATTTTTTATCTTGCGGAATAGATGTCGCCGGCTGGGCTGAATTCTTGTCAGATGGAACGCTACATCCCGTTAGGACAATACAGAGCATCGATATCAGGAGGTAGGTTCCAATAATTCTATAATGGCCCTGTTTTTGACCGGGGTTGGTTAGCTTCACTTCAATCACTTCCATATTTGCAGTTTTTCTACTCCGTTAACTATATTAGCAGGCTTGAATGTTTTTGTATAGAGGATGCGGGAATCGTGATAAAAACTGCCCTTCAAGTCGTAATTTTTAAATTCAATCAAAAATCCGCTTATCATTATCTTCCTTTCTTATTCTTGATTATGGTACTATTTTTCTAAACCCTAACACAGAACCGTTTTTCACACTCTAAGTAGAAGGGGGAATGAGCAATGCTGAAAAAAATTTTAGTGCCAACTGATGGCTCAAAGAGTGCAATCAAAGCGGTTACTTATGCTAGACAAATGCTGCAGGAAGGAATAGCTGAAAAAATAACCCTTTTACACGTTGGTCCAGCAATTGAAGAGCGATGGGGGTATTATGGTTTAGCCAATGCCGATGTAGAGTTGAGGTATCAATGCGTTTTAAGTGATGAAGGAAAACGAATATTGCGCATTTCCAAGAGACCATTTGAAGAAGCCGGTTTGCCAGTAGAAGTTATTCATCTGTGTGGTGATTCGGCTGAAACTATTATCAGTTACGCCGAAGAAAACAAGTTTGACCTAATAGTTATCGGCAGCCGTGGTTTGAATAAACTGGCAGAGTTATTGTTGGGCAGTGTTTGTGATCGGGTCATTCGGCTGTCTACGGTCCCGGTTTTAATCGTAAGGTAAATATTAAATACCGGAGATGGCCGAAATCCTAAGGTATATCGAGGATACGGAGTTTATACGTTCAGGAATAAGAAATACAAGCATCAATAGTTGTAAATAATAGATTATTAGCTTTTGCATTTCTTAACCAAAAAATATATACTCTCCGCAGAGGCTTTAATGCGGTGAGTGGTTAAAGCAAAGCAAAATGGTTGTCCTAATGGAAATCTGAATGGCAGCACTGAAAAACCGTTGCTCCCGGTTTTTCTTTACTCGATTATATATGGTTAATAACTTTTTGACTCTTAACTAATATTAGTCGCAATTTCCTGGCTGTTTTGTGTTTACTATTATATAATATAGTTTGTAGTAATCACTGAGGCTTGGTGAATTGCCGGTACTAAGCTAATTTTTTAGTACCGGCTTAATCATGTACTAAATAACATAAATGTTCCCAATAAAATTACAAGGAGGAGATAGATATCAAATAAGTTATCGCTATAGTTAAATATCAGGGTACTACATATTTTAATCGTCAATAATATCTAATGAAATTTCAAAATAGGAGGTCCTGGACTGCTAAATAAAATAATGGTCAAATGAAACAATGCTTAGTTGGGTAGTTTTATTATATTGATTCCAGGAGGCAGAAGTTATTATGTCAGAAAACTTACAAATGGTATTATTGTACGGGGCACCGGCTGTGGGAATTTTTACTTTATTATTTGCTTGGATGCAAATCCTAAAGGTAAAACGCGAGCAGCCAGGCAATGCCCGCATGCAGGAAATTGCCGGGGCTATTCACAGTGGGGCCATGGCCTTTTTACGTCGTGAATATACGACTTTGCTTGCCTTTATAGCGGTGCTTTTTTTAATCTTAGCCTTAAAAATTGATCTGCGAACCGCGATTTGCTTTATGGTCGGGGCCTTTTGCTCAATGACTGCGGGCTTTATTGGGATGACAGTTGCGACTATGGCTAATGTGCGGACCGCTAATGCGGCGCAGCACTCACAGAACCGGGCTTTAGGGATTGCCTTTTCCGGGGGATCCGTGATGGGAATGTGCGTAGCTGGACTAGGTCTGCTCGGTTTAGGTGTTCTTTATCTGATTTATAAGGACCCGAATATTGTGAATGGTTTTGCGCTGGGCGGGAGCTCAATCGCTCTGTTTGCCCGGGTTGGCGGCGGAATATATACTAAAGCAGCCGATGTCGGGGCTGACCTAGTGGGTAAGGTTGAGGCCGGTATTCCGGAAGACGATCCCCGCAACCCGGCCGTGATTGCCGACAACGTAGGAGACAATGTCGGTGATGTGGCTGGCATGGGGGCTGACCTTTTCGAATCATTTGTCGGCTCAATTATTGCCTCGATGGTGTTGGGGATAACCCTTTTCTCCGCGGGTCAGCAGTTTAATGCAGTCATGTTTCCTTTGATGATTGCGGTGGCTGGTACCTTGGCCTCGATTTTGGGAACCTTCTTTGTTCGTTCGGATGAAAAGTCTAGCCCACAGAAGGCTTTGAACTATGGAACTTTTGGGAGTGCCGCTTTAGTTATTCTCTTTTCTTACTTTGCGTCTAAGCAATTAATGGGTGAGATAAGCTACTTCTGGGCGGTGTTAGCCGGGATTCTTACCGGGACCGCGGTAGGTTTAATCACCGAATACTATACCTCCGGTGATTATAAGCCGGTTAAGGGGATTGCCGAACAATCACAAACTGGACCGGCTACAACGATTATTTCCGGGATGGCGGTCGGGATGATGAGTACGGCTTTGCCGATTCTGGTTATTGCCGCTGGTATTTTAGTCGCCTTTAAATTTGCCGGCCTTTATGGAATCGCTCTCGCAGCGGTCGGGATGCTATCGACCACGGCCATGGTGGTTTCGGTTGATGCCTACGGACCAATTGCCGATAATGCCGGTGGTATTGCCGAAATGGCGGAGATGGATCCCGGTGTCCGCAAAATAACCGACCGGCTGGATGCAGTTGGCAATACAACAGCGGCGATTGGGAAGGGATTTGCCATTGGTTCAGCGGCCCTCACCGCTCTAGCCCTATTTTCTGCCTTTACAAGTTCAGTAGGTCTTGCCAGCATTAGTCTTCTAGATCCGCAGGTCATGGTTGGTCTATTGATTGGCGGGATGCTGCCCTTCTTGTTCTGCGCTTTAACCATGAGTGCCGTGGGTCGAGCGGCTTATCGGATGATTGAGGAGGTTCGGCGCCAATTCAAGTCCATCCCAGGCTTAATGGAAGGTAAAGCCAAACCTGACTATGCCCATTGTGTCGATATTAGTACCAGCGCAGCCATTAAAGAAATGGTTATTCCCGGACTGATGGCTGTAGTTATTCCGCTGCTGGTCGGGATGGTTCTGGGCAAGGAGGCCCTTGGCGGGCTATTAGCCGGAGCGTTGGTCGCGGGGGTTCTATTGGCGGTAATGATGGCCAATGCCGGTGGGGCCTGGGATAATGCCAAGAAGTATATTGAGAGTGGCAATTACGGGGGAAAAGGGACCCCAACTCACGCTGCAGCCGTAGTGGGAGACACGGTGGGGGATCCTTTCAAGGATACCTCTGGCCCTTCGTTAAACATTTTGATAAAACTAATGTCTATTGTATCTCTCGTTTTTGCTCCACTATTTATGTAGCAAACCTTCATTACAAAACCATCATTAAAATTAAAAATCATGTTTGTTGAGCCCAGTATTTAAGATGCTAAATACTGGGTTGTTTTTTATCGTAGCCATGATTGTTTTTTGTTGGTTTGCAATAAGAGGCAAAAAGGGGCATCAGATAGACATAACTTATGAATATTAACTATATCACTGTTATCTGACGATAATCAGCACTTTGCTTTTTGCGTGGCAAAAGATATACTCACGATTAGAGCTGGGTAGATTTAGCTGAAAATTTAGATGCAATGATACCAACGGCAACACAGAAAGGTAACCAAGCAAAAAGGGCTTTTCCTGAGAAACTAGCAGGCACGACGTTAAAACGGCGAAGTGTGGGCAGTTAGGTTAGGTGACAGTGTCGTGAGGTATATCAGCGATGAGTTTATGAACCGAGCAGACAGAGCGAGCGAAAATCCTGTTTTCAGGTGCTAGGTGGGCCGGTGCTAATAGTATTAGCACCGGTTTTTTATGCTAAAATAAAGTGAATATTATTTTTTACTTTTGTTCTACCGCAAGTGAATTTCGGTAGATTGATAGAGAGCGAGGGGTAACCTTGTCATTGCGGGTGAAGATTGAAGGGGAGATTTCCCGAGCGATGACTAAATACTACCGGGAGATGTTAGGGAAGGGACCAGAGGAGACAAAAGTATATATTATTGAGGATATGGTACTGGTCCGTTTTCGTGGCATCCTCACTAGAAAAGAGCAGCAATTAGTCAGAACTCAACGGGGCTGTGAATTGGTGAAAGAGATGCGTCAGGTTCTCCGCGATTCAAACATAGATGAGGAAGAAAGAATTATTACGGATTGTACCGGTTTTTCAGGTTATCAGCAGTCACTGCGACTTAAGTACGAAAACCGGCGAGATGGTTATAATCTTTATCATGGATCAAAATGTTGGTCGGATATTCAGTGGAAAGTCCTGCGGAAAAGAAATGGTTGTATCCCGGCATCCGGTTTAAGCCGGAACCTTTTTATTATTAAAAGTATATAGTATATAGGAATTCAGAACGCCCCGGGGCCATTGTGCAGATTGGAAAGGTCATGAGAATAAAAAGCCGGCCTAGTTGCTTGTTGACTAATTCGTAAAAGGGTGGGTGCTGTCACACATGGACCAACTTCTAATAGGCTTTCTGGGGCTAAGCTGGAAACACTTTGTTATGTTTGGGATTGGGTTTCTTTTGATTTACCTGGCGATTGCCAAGGAATATGAACCGGTTCTTCTTTTGCCCATTGGTTTTGGAGCTTTATTGTGCAACATACCGTTTTCCTCGGCCGTCGGACCTGAGGGACCATTGACTATCTTGCACCATGCTGGAATAGTAACCGAGCTTTTCCCTTGCCTTATTTTTGTCGCGGTAGGGGCAATGTGTGATTTTTCCCCTATGCTAAAAAATCCTGTCCTGATGTTATTCGGAGCAGCGGCTCAGTTTGGCATTTTTGCTACTATTATATTTGCTGCCTGCCTTGGTTTTAACATTAATGAAGCGGCTTCAATTGGGATAATTGGGGCGGCTGATGGGCCGACAACGATTTATGTGGCGACTAAGCTTGCTCCGGATCTATTGGCTCCCTTATCAGTCGCGGCTTATTCTTACATGTCACTGGTGCCAATTATCCAGCCGCCGGTGATTAAAGCTTTAACTACAAAGAAAGAACGCTCATTATTGATGCCAGTTAAAGAAGATATCCCAGTCTCCCGGATGGTTAAGATTCTCTTTCCTATTGTCGTAACTCTAGTCGCGGGAATAATTGCTCCAATCAGTGTTGCCCTAGTAGGGATGCTTATGTTTGGGAATTTAATCAAGGAATGTGGCGTTGTCGAACGGCTTTCCCGGGCCTCTCAAGAGGAACTGGCTAACCTTGTTACCCTTCTTTTAGGGATAACCATTGGGGCTACAATGACCGCCGAACAGTTTTTAAATGTTAAAACTATTATGGTAATAGGCATGGGGATCGTTGCGTTTGTTTTTGATACTGCCGGTGGAGTTTTATTTGCTAAAGGGTTGAATCTATTGTTAAAAGAAAAAATTAACCCTATGATTGGGGCCTGTGGTATTTCTGCCTTTCCGATGTCCGCCCGGGTGATTGCGAAAATGGCTCTGGCTGAGAATAAGCGAAACTATATCATCATGCATGCGGTGGGAGCTAATGTATCCGGGCAATTAGGTTCAATTATCGCCGGGGGTCTGGTTTTGGCTATTGTGGTTGGCATATAGTTTGTTAGGGTGAGTTTAAGGGGGGTCTAGCGTGGATTCGACGATAATGGAGGCACTTAATGTGGCAGCTATTGGCCTTCCGGTTATGTTCGGGGTTATTATTCTCTTCGCCGCCTTAGGTCAAACCTTACTGAAAATATTTCCGGAAAAATCTAATACTGCCAAATGATTGCTTTGATGTTGTCCTGGTAATATAAACGATTTGGCGGTAGAACCCGACCCCGGTCTTAGAAGTCTATTACCGGGGTCATTTTGTTTTAGTGCTTATTTCTTGACTTTTTTTCTAGGCTAACGTAAAATATTCAAGAAATACTCTGTAAAGTAATAAACCTTGACAGCTGGAGGGATCGGCTTGCTGGAAAAGGTTAGCCGGATGGCCCTTTTATTGGACTTCTATGGCGGATTATTGACGGATAAACAACGCCGAGTATTTGAACTTTATTATGACCACAATCTTTCTTTGGGAGAAATCGCCGAAGAATGTGGGATCAGCCGGCAAGCAGTGCATGATCTCTTAAAAAGATCCGAAAAGTCTTTGGAGTCATATGAGCTGCGGTTAGGCCTGCTCGATAAATTTCAACGAAATCATCGTATAATTAAGGAGGCCTTGAATTGGTTGAAGACCCTGCCTCAGGACGGCCAAGGGGTAGAGACCATAGACCGAATCTCAAATTTGCTGTATGAGGTCATGGATGTTGAGGATGACTCGCCTAGGTTTTAACCCGGTCTCAGCAATGGCGGGAAGTTGTCAGATGCGTTATGGTTTTCTCGTGTTGGTTTTCAATTGTTTATCTTTAATTTTTTTATTAGAGATAACCTCAAACAAGATTGGAGGTGAGGGTTACGGTATTTGAAGGATTGGCGGAAAAGCTGCAGGATACTTTTCGCAAATTGCGGGGTAAGGGGAAATTAACCGAAGCGGATGTAAGTGCGGCCATGCGCGAGGTTCGATTAGCTTTACTGGAGGCCGATGTAAACTTTAAAGTGGTGAAAGATTTTGTCGCTCGGGTTCGGGAACGGGCGATTGGCCAGGAGGTCATGCAGAGTCTAACTCCCGGTCAACATGTCGTCAAGATTGTTTATGAAGAAATGACGAACCTGATGGGGGGAGCCCAGAGTCGACTTAATACTTCGCCTAAACCACCAACCATCGTGATGCTGGTCGGTCTTCAGGGCTCTGGAAAAACGACTACCTGCGGTAAACTGGCTAATTTGATGCGGAAGCAAGGACGACGCCCTCTATTAGTAGCGGCGGACATTTATCGACCGGCGGCCATCAAACAGTTACAGGTCTTAGGGGCTCAACTGGATATCCCGGTCTTTACGCTGGGTCAGGTTAATCCGGTCGATATTGCTCAGGGTGCTCTGGAATATGCTTTTTCACATGGGCGAGACTTAGTCATCATTGATACAGCTGGTCGACTCCACATTAATCAGGAGTTAATGGATGAATTAAAGGCGGTCAAAAGCGCAGTTAATCCCCACGAAATCTTGCTGGTCGTTGATTCGATGACCGGGCAGGATGCCGTTAATGTGGCTAAATCTTTTCATGAACAATTAGGTCTGGACGGCGTGGTCCTGACTAAGCTAGATGGAGATACTCGGGGCGGGGCCGCCCTTTCTGTCAAAGCAGTTACCGGTTGTCCCATTAAGTTCGCTGGTGTTGGTGAAAAGCTGGATGCCCTGGAACCATTCTTCCCTGATCGTATGGCTTCCCGGATTCTAGGGATGGGCGATGTTTTAAGCTTAATTGAAAAGGCTCAATCCAACCTGGATGCGGAAAAAGCTAGGGAATTAGAAAAAAAGATTAGAAAACAGGAGTTTACGCTCGAGGACTTTTTGGAACAACTGTCTCAGGTTAAATCAATGGGCCCTTTAGATCAAATATTAGGGATGATTCCAGGGATGGGAGGGGCCCGGGAACTAAAAAAAATGCAACAGGAAATCGATCCCAAAGAACTATCCCGAGTTGAGGCAATCATTAATTCCATGACCCCGGCGGAAAGGCGTCGCCCGGAGATTATTAATGGCAGTCGGCGCAAAAGGATTGCTTTAGGAAGCGGTACGCGGGTGCAGGATGTTAACCGGTTGTTAAAACAGTTTGAAGAAATACGGCGGATGATGAAACAGTTGACCGAAGCCGGTTTTGGTAAAAAGAAGAAAGGTCTTAAACTACCGTTTCTTCCCTTTAAATAAAATAGCCTAACAATGCTGTATTAACGCTATACCTGCGGGATACAACCATCAATGAAAACCATGTCTTGCGTAATAACTTTTAACTAAATGGTAGTGTGCTGAAAGGAGGTGAATTGATTGGCGACTAAGATTAGACTGAAACGAATGGGGGCTAAGAAAAGTCCTTTTTACCGCATTGTCGTGGCAGATTCTCGTTCTCCTCGGGATGGACGGTTTATAGAAGAAATTGGTTACTACAATCCCACTAAAGATCCAATTATGTTAAAGGTGGACGAAGAAAAAGCCATCAAATGGTTGAATAATGGGGCCCAACCCTCAGAAACAGCCAAGGCTCTGCTCAATAAGGCAGGGGTAATTAAGAAGCTGGCTGAGGTTAGGCAGGGAAGTCAAGCGTAATTTTAGGTTAACAGATTCAAAAAAACGGGTATTCTGTCAGACGGTTTCTTTCTAGTGGAATTACCCGAGGGGGTTATTAAAACAATGAAGGAACTGGTCGCAATCTTGGCTCAATCTCTGGTTGACCAGCCGGATAAGGTAGAGGTTAATCAGGTAGAGGGAGAAAAGTCAATTATTCTCGAACTCCGGGTTGATGAAGACGATATGGGTAAGGTTATTGGCAAACAGGGAAAAATCGCCAAAGCTATCCGCACTGTTGTGAAAGCTGCTGCCGCCAAGGAAGGTAAACGGGTGGTCTTGGAGATTTTAAAATAAATTTCCCAATACGTAATCCTGGAGGAACGGAAGAATTGGGAAACGATAAAGAAAAGTTAATTAGCATTGGCCAGGTCACGACTACTCATGGAGTCTATGGTGAGTTGCGGGTGCTTCCTCTAACCGACTTTCCAGAGCGTTTTAGTCGTTTGCAGCAGGTTGTTGCTAGTCTCAATGGAGAGCAAATCAGTTTAGAGGTTGAGTCAGCACGTACTTTCAAACAGTTTGTCTTGCTCAAGTTTGTCGGCATTAATGATTGTGAACAGGCGATAAAACTAAAGAATGCTTTGCTTCAGGTACCAAGTTCGGAATTGATGCCGCTGCCGGAGGGACACTATTACATTTTTCAAATTGTTGGCTTATCTGTATATACAGTTGATGGACGATATTTGGGCCGGATTAAGGAAGTATTCCGGACCGGCAGTAATGATGTTTATCAGGTGGTCGGCGAGCAAAGCAAAGAGGTCCTGGTTCCGGCTCTGCGAGAGGTTGTCGAACAAATTGACCTTGAGCAACAAAGGGTAATCATTCGCCCTTTACCGGGGATGCTGGAAATTTAAATGGGGGATGCAGCAGATGCAGGTGGATATCCTGACCCTATTTCCAGAGATGTTTTCAGGAGTTTTAAATGCCAGCATTTTAAAACGAGCTCAGGAAAAAGGGGCACTCAAGGTTAACCTGATAAATATCCGTCATTATTCAACAGATAAACATAAGACAGTAGATGATTACCCATATGGCGGAGGGCCAGGAATGATTCTTCGGGTAGAGCCGGTGGTCGCAGCAGTCGAAGCTGTTTTGAGTCAGGGGGAGGGTTATTCAAATGACCTCTCCTTGGGGACGCGAGTAATCCTTCTCTCTCCGCAAGGCCGACCTTTTGTCCAGAAAAAAGCCTGGGAATTGGCTAAATATTCCCGTTTAGTCCTAATTTGCGGCCATTATGAGGGAATTGACGAAAGAGTCCGCGAGTTGTTACGGCCGGAAGAGATTTCGATAGGTGACTATATCTTGACTGGTGGGGAGTTGCCGGCCATGGTGGTTGTGGATGCTGTAACTCGTCTCCTACCCGGGGTTTTAGGTGAATCAGAAGGTGGAGCGGAGGAGTCATTTTACACCGGACTATTGGAGTTTCCTCAGTATACTAGACCTCGAAATTTTCGAGGGCTAGAAGTTCCTGAAGTGCTGCTCTCTGGTCATCATGCCCGAATTAACCAGTGGCGACAGGAACAGTCGATCCAGCGGACCCGAGAACGGAGACCGGATTTGTTGCGAACCAGCCAGATAGTTGATGGGGAATAGCTAGCTGAGTGGTTAGAAACGCAGGGATTTTAACCCGATATTATTTTATTAACCGGGGAAATTGGTGAGAGGTGAAGGGGTTTAATGGTTGGGGAACCAGGAGGAAATGAAACGATAACTTTGAAATTCAAGAGTACAATTACTGGTAATTCCCGGGTATTCTTAGCCTTGGTTCATCATCCAGTCTATAATCGAAATTCCCAGGTTATTGCTACCTCGATAACCAATTTGGATCTGCATGATATTGCACGAATCGCGGCTACCTATAATATCGAACGCTATTTTGTGGTCCATCCTTTATCGGTTCAGCAGCAATTAGCGACTGAGATTATCAACTATTGGCAACAGGGAGCTGGGGCCGGTTATAATCAGGATCGGCGCAAAGCTTTTGAATGTCTGCAGTTAGCGGTTTCTTTAGAAGCGGTGATAGAAAATATAACTAGCACCTATGGCCGGAAACCGTTGACCGTCGTTACAGATGCACGGGTTCATCCTAATACCACCAGTTACCAGTTGCTTCGTCAAAGATTAACCGAGACAAGCGAAAACTATCTCTTGATCTTTGGTACTGGTTGGGGGTTAGAGAAATCGCTGATCGAACAGGCCGATTATGTCCTTGAGCCGATTTTTGGCCGGGGTGATTATAATCACCTCTCTGTGCGAAGTGCGGTAGCCATTATCGTTGATCGACTGCTTGGGGAAAATTGGTGGGCTAACCATTGTAATCATAACTTGAATATGATATAATTTTTTAGTATTGTGGCACAAGCATATCTTGTGGCAAGGAGAAAGGAGTAAAATATCCTGTGGATTTGATCCAGGCCATTGAACAAGAGCAAATACGCCAGGATGTGCCTGATTTCCGTCCGGGAGATACCGTAAAGGTTCATGTCAAAGTCGTGGAGGGAAACCGGGAAAGAATTCAGGTGTTTGAAGGCGTTGTAATCCGGCGAAAAGGCGGTGGGTTGGGTTCAACCTTTACCGTTCGACGGGTTTCTTATGGTGTGGCAGTTGAGAGAACGTTCTTATTGCACTCACCTCGTTTGGATAAGATAGAAGTAGTCAGAAGGGGTCGAGTCCGACGCGCTCGTCTCTACTACTTGCGTGAACGGGTGGGTAAGGCTGCCCGTATTCGAGAAAAGAGATAGCACGAGGAAGGGACTGGCGATCGGCAGTCCCTTTGGCTTTGGGTGGCTTGGTCGGTAAGGTAGGTGAGGTTGTTGGAGATCCAGTGGTACCCCGGCCACATGGTGAAAGCCAAGAAGTTGATCCGGCAAAACCTGAGTTTAGTCGATGTGGTTATAGAACTGGTTGATGCCCGAATACCCCTAAGCAGCCGCAATCCGGATATGCAGACATTACTAAGCAGCCGACCTCGATTGTTGGTCCTGAATAAGGATGATCTGGCGGCACCAGATAAGACTAGAGCCTGGTGTGCGTACTTTCGAGATCAGGGAACGCCGGCCATTGCTTTGAATTCTGCGATCGGCAAGGGTATGGGGCAAGTGATTACCATTGCCTCTGCTCTGGCCGAAGACAAGATGGAAAACCTACGTTCCAGAGGCCGTCGGGAAAGGGCGATTCGAGCAATGGTAGTAGGCATTCCTAATGTAGGCAAATCAGCCTTTATCAATAGTTTGACTAAACGTTCGGTCGCCTTGGTGGGCAATAAACCTGGGGTAACCCGGGGTAAGCAGTGGATAAGAATCAGTAATGAATTTGAATTATTAGATACCCCTGGGATTTTATGGCCCAAGTTTGAGGACCCAGAAGTAGGTTTAAAGCTTGCCGTGACCGGGGCAGTCAGTGACCTGGTTTATGATCTGGAGGAGGTAGGGGTCCGGCTCATCAGTTTACTTACCCGGGTAGCTCCAGAAGCTCTTCAATCTCGCTATCAGGTAAACCCGGTGGCTAGAGATGAGGTCGAGGCCTACGAACTTTTAAAGGAAATTGGCCGGCGTCGGGGCTTTCTTCAAGCTGGCAACCAGGTGAATACAGTTAAAGCGGCTTATATGATTATTCAAGAGTTTCGCGATGGTAAGATTGGCCGGATAACACTTGATGAAGTACCATCCAGTAGTCGGCGATAAATTTTTAGCACTAAGCAAATTTTTATAATTAAAGATCCCCGAGCATGTCTTTGGGATCTTTGTTTTTAAGGTTGAAGGAGAAATTGTAAACGGAAAATATTTTAGAAACTGTTCAAAAGCTTCGATTAAAACTATATAGGGTGTTGTTGACCGTTTTTTGAGATATCAGGAGTGGTAACCGAATGACCAAATTGGAATGGCCGATCCTGGACGAGCCGGACGATTTACTTAATAAAGAGTTAGAGCGCTTGCATTGTCTATATCATATGGAGCGCGATCTATGGGGTACCGGATGTCAGCTAATAGCTGGAATCGATGAGGCGGGAAGAGGCCCTCTGGCTGGGCCCGTCGTAGCTGCTGCGGTTATCCTTCCTGGAGGGATCTGGTTGCCAGGCCTAAACGATTCCAAAAAAGTCCCGCCAGGACGCCGCCAAAAATTAGCCGATCTGATTAAGGACCAGGCGGTCGCTTGGAGTTTGGCAGTAGTCGATGTTGATTATATTGATCAGTACAATATTCGGCAAGCCTCTTTAGAAGCAATGCGCCGAGCCGTTAGGAGTCTGGCAGTGTTACCCGAATTTTTATTGGTAGATGGGATGAGCATTCCCGAACTGATGATAGACCAGGCCGCGATTATCCACGGGGATTCACGGAGTGCTTCCATTGCCGCTGCCTCTATTTTGGCGAAGGTCAGGCGTGATGAATTGATGGATTCATACGATAAACTATATCCGGCCTATGGGTTTTCCCAGCATAAAGGATACGCCACACCGCAACATTTAAAGGCACTGGCCCATTTTGGCCCTTGTCCGATCCACCGCTGGTCATTTGCCCCGGTTCGAAAGGCAGCGGGCGAGGTGAAGTAAAATGGAAATTACCCTTCAAAATCTACCTTTGGCCAAACCACCGGTTGAATCAAATAGTCCGGGGACTAGAGGGCTAGATTTAGTTAAGGGACAATTAGTTAATGCCCGAGTGACTGTGGTTAAGCCCGACGGCTTAATGTTATTAAATATCAATGGCCAACTCGTTGAAGGATACTCGCAAATTGACTTACCCTTAAATCAAGAAGTGAGCCTTCAAGTCCAGGGTAGGTACGAGGGCAAGCTGCACTTTAAACTCCTCCAACCAGCAGTCGAAGCAATCAATCTTCGGGACCTGGCTGGTTTGTTAAAAAGTGTTGGGGTCCCGAGCAGTGATCAATCTCTGGCTATTGCGGCTAAACTCTTGGAGTTTCAATTGCCAGTTACCGCAGCCAACGTTGTTGAGGTGCAGCGGCTCTTAGGGTTGCTGGGCGAAACAGGCCGCGACAACCTCAATCTGGCCGTTTTTTTGCTGAGTGCCGGTCTTAATCAGCACCGGGAAGCAATAGGAATACTCAAAGGTTTTTTTAATAATTCCAATCTGGGGCAACACCTGGTTTTTTTGCTCCAGCTGTTAGAAAAGGCGATTAGTCCCCGGGAAGGAGGATTATCTTCTTCGGAGACGCGTCTTAATGAAGTAAGCAATCAAAGTGGGAATCAGCCGGCAGGGACGGTTCAAGAGAGTTCAGTACCTCACTTGGAAAGCAATCCGCCGGCAGTTTCGCATTTAAACCCGACCCAATCCCAGTCCAGGACAAGTAGCCCTAATTTGTCTTTTAACCAAGTGCTTAATAATAGTAATCTGCTCGACTTAGTTCAGAAAGAGGCCGGGCCGGTTTTGCGCAGCGAAGCCGGTCTGTTGGTGAATCAGGAAACCCAGATGGGTAACTTAACTGGGAAAACCGTTGTCTTGGATCAGTTAGTGAGAGAGCTGCGCTTATTATTGGCCGAGATTATTCCTCCGGGCATCGCGGATCGTCCGGAGGCCTTAACCCGATATCTCCAAGGATGGCCGGCCAACTCTAGAGCTATGGCTGATCTGCTTAAGTTGATAATGTACGAATTGCAATACAGCGAACCTAGTCAAAAACGATTAGGAACCCTGGCTCAGATTATTAACCAGAGTACGGAAACCGTGGTTAATGGACTGTACGGTCAGCAACTGCTCCACACTGTTGATAAGAGTACGCTTCAACAGCCGGACTATTACTATTTTTCTTGGTTAATGCCCCCGCTGGGGAAAGAGGCGCAGGGGGAATTACGTGTTTATAAAAGGGATCGCTCACGCCGCCAGCTCAACCTGGAAGAATTGAGAGTAGTTTTTTCCCTGGAAACCCCTCATTTAGGGCGCAACCTTTTTGATATTCAGTTTCGAAGAAGTCAAGAATTGTATTTTCGGGTTCAGGTTGAGAAAGAGGGGGTGCACCGGTTGGTTGAGGAATATTGGCCGGAGTTGAGCGAGAGGTTGGGGCGGTTAGGTTACCGCAGTATCCTTCAAGAATGTGTGGTGGGCAAGCCGGAGCCTTTGTGTCCTCGGCCAGAACCAAAGACCAGTCTGGAGCAGGTCAAGCGAGTTGATATAAAAGTTTGAGGTGATTGTTGATGAATCAGCCTTCAAATAGGTCACAACACTCCAGGGTCTTCAATCCCCCCAAAGCTGTGGCTTTAGGTTATAATCCGGAGCAGGACCAAGCTCCCCGGGTTCTGGCTGTCGGTCAAGGGGAGATAGCGCAGCGAATCCTGAAACTGGCTCAAGACTGCGATATACCCATTCATCAAGATGCAGCCTTAGTAGAAAGGTTAGCAATACTGGATTTAAACACGGAAATCCCGCCAGAGTTATACCAAATTGTCGCAGAATTACTGATTTTTCTTTATCGCCTGGATGACCGCTGGCAGCAAAAAATGATACCGGGACAGGGGGACCGGTTTGCTGTCCCGGTTAAGAAACTAAAATAATAATTGAGATTACCTTCCGATCAGCGGTCTCCGTTCTCCGATGCAAATCGTCAGTCGCTGACCTCTGTTAAAATACGGCGCGAACCGGAGGATTATTAACACGAAGATGAAAGATAAGATGAAAGATAAACGGAAACAAACAGGTCAGTTGGGCGAAGAGATTGCTTTAGCTTATTTGCTTGATCAGGGATATCGGCTGCTAACCCGTAATTACCAGTGTTCTTTAGGAGAAGTCGATCTGATCGTAGCTCAGCAAGATACGCTAGTCTTTGTCGAAGTAAGAACCCGGCACGGTGTTCGTTATGGATCACCAGAAGAAAGTGTTAGTCGAACCAAACAAGATCGGGTACGTCGAGTAGCCCAATACTATTTGAAAGGTTATCCAAATAAAGACGTTCCGATACGTTTTGACGTAGTTGGCATCGCTCTGGGATTACAGAACGAAGTGGTTAAGCTAAACCATATTCAAGGCGCATTTTAACCGGGTGGGGTAAGTGTTAAATTTTTTTCTTAAAGCCCTTTTTTGGGCTAAATTTCGCACTATGTGCAGGAAAATCAAGACTTTCGACGAATAACCCTTTGGTATGGAATTACCAGCCAAGGGGTTGTTTATTGTGTTGGCATCAGTTGCTAGTTTAGGCATTTTAGGTTTGGATGGTTATCCAGTATTAGTAGAGGTTGATGTATCAAACGGGCTACCGGCCTTTGATCTAGTCGGTTTACCAAGTGCGGCGGTGCGCGAAAGTCGGGAACGGGTTCGGTCAGCCATCCGCAACTCCGGCTTTGATTTTCCTCTGCAAAGGATAACTGTGAACTTGGCTCCGGCTGATCTGCGTAAAGATGGCCCGGCTTATGATTTGCCAATTGCTTTAGGTATTCTGGCGGCTACCGGCCAGATTCCAGTGGATAGATTAGAGGCATCGTTTTGGACTGGCGAACTTTCGTTAGATGGTCGGATCCGGGGAATATCCGGTGCCTTAGCGATGGCGGAAACTGTTAAAAAAGAGACGGTTCGGACCAATTGCTCGCTGTCCCTAATTGTTCCGCTGGAAAATGCGGAAGAAGCAGCCTTGATCGATGGGATTAAAGTTTTTGGAGCGAGAAACCTTACTGAAGTAGTGGCTGCCTTACGGGACGATTTGCCGCTAACTCAGTTTAATTCTTCCTGGTCCGAACGATTGCAGGAATATTTGAATAATAAAACTGCTGGCGTCAATTTTGAGCAGGTTAAGGGGCAGGAGTCAACTAAACGGGCTTTAGAAATTGCGGCTGCCGGTTCTCATAATCTGTTGCTAATAGGTCCTCCTGGAGCCGGAAAAACCATGTTGATTCGGCGTTTCCCGACGATCTTACCTTCGGTAACGTTCGATGAATCATTGGAGATTACTCGGATCTATAGTGTCGCTGGTTTGTTGCCCCAGGGTCAACCCGTTATTTTTGAACGCCCATTTCGTTCACCGCATCATACCTGTACCGCTGTTACGTTAGTTGGGGGCGGAAGAATACCTCGACCGGGAGAAGTTAGCCTAGCTCACCGAGGGGTTCTATTCCTAGATGAGTTACTGGAGTTTAATCGGGAAGTTTTGGAAGCTTTGCGTCAACCATTGGAAGATGGTCAGATAACAGTTTCCCGCTTAAATACGACTCTTACTTTTCCTAGTCGCTTTGTACTAGTGTCTTCGATGAATCCTTGTCCGTGCGGGTATTATGGTGACAACCTGCATGAATGCGTTTGTACGCCGCAGCAGATAAAGCGCTATCGACAACGATTGTCCGGGCCCCTCCTTGACCGCTTTGATATCCAGGTGGAGGTTCCTCGGCTAAGCTTTGACGAGTTAGCGACAGAGGCCAAAGGCGAATCATCGGTCATAATCCGACAAAGGGTAGAGGAAGCGCGGTGCAGGCAAAGGGAACGCCTTGCGAGAAGAGGTCTCACCAATAATGCCGAAATGGGTAGTCAAGAATTAGAGGAGTTTTGTTACCTGGATTCTGAGGGGAGAAATCTATTGCAAATGGCCTTTGAGCAGTTGGGACTTAGTGCGCGGGCTTATAATCGTATTCTGCGATTAGCCCGCACGATTGCTGACTTGGCCGGGGCTTCAGATATTATGGCGTCTCACCTGGCAGAAGCTATTCAATACCGTGTGCTTGATCGACCGATTCTGGAATAATTTTTTGATCAGTTAAGATTGAAAGCCGCTCATACATATACTATGGATAAGGGAGTCCATCCTTAACATCTATCAATCTATGGTTAATAAAAAATTAGTTTAGCATCGTGTTATTGCTATGAGTTATTAGTTTATTGTAGTGCGAATTAGTGCATCTAAAAAATATTTTTCATTCTTTAAAGGAATTGGCATCAACGATTTTTTAGGCAGGTGAGATTAACAGTGGAATCGACTAGCGAGGATAGGATTTTGGCGGCGGTGAGTCACCTGGGGATTTTTTTAAACCTGCTCGGAATTGTTTTGGCTCTCATTATTTATTTACTAAAACAGGAGCAGTCCAAGTTTATTGCCCACCACGCCAAACAAGCAGTTGGTTTCCAGCTAGTAGTTGTGATCGCGGGAGCAGTTGCTGGATTCAGTGGTTTTGGAGTGGCTCTAGGAAGCCTGTTTTTTGGGCCAGGTCCTGGAGTTGTTGGGATTGTCGGGGTGGCGGTATTTTTTTGGCTGACCATTGTTCTTGTAGCTATTTGCGCAATAGTTGGAGCAGTGCGGGCGTTAATGGGTAAAGACTTTCAGTATCCGCTGGTAGGAGAATTAATCGATCGAATCGTTTAAACAACTTTGAAATCAGGAGGTTATGTTGGATAAGAAGGCTTACTGGATCGGCTTAACGCGGGTTAATGGTCTGGGACCGAAAAGGTTTCAACTCTTAATGAAAAAGTTTGGTGATCCGGAGACAGTCTGGAAAGCCAAAGAAAACAGTTTGGCAGAGGTATTGGGGGCCCATTCGCCGGTCCTTAGAAATCTGTTAGAATGTAGGGGCAGTTTGGATTTAACCAAAGAAATTATTAACCTGGAAAAGAATGAGGTTCAGGTACTAACCTTGGAGGATCCAGATTACCCGGTTAACTTGTTAAATATCCACGATCCTCCGCCAGTTTTGTATATTCGAGGTTCCTTACCCGGACCAGATTTCAAGACCATGGCGGTGGTTGGGTCACGCCGGGCAACTCCCTATGGTAAGGCCATAGCTGAACAGCTTGGTTACGATCTAACGATAAGCGGTTTTGTGGTAGTGAGTGGCTTAGCTCGAGGGATTGACACCTGTGCTCATCGAGGGGCTTTGAAAGCGAAAGGACCAACCATCGCGGTATTGGGATGTGGCGTGGATATCGTCTATCCCCGGGAAAACAAGGGAATATTTCAGGAAATAATTGAGAGTGGGGCTATTATCAGTGAGTTTCCTTTAGGTGCCCCGCCAGAAGCCAGGAATTTTCCGGCCAGAAATCGGATTATTAGCGGACTATCCCTGGGGGTGGTGGTCGTGGAAGCGGCAGAAGATGGCGGAGCCTTAATTACAGCTGACTTTGCCTTAGAACAGGGAAGAGATGTTTTTGCGGTCCCTGGTCCGATAACTAGTCGATATAGCCGGGGAACTAACCGGCTGATCAAGGAAGGGGCAAGGTTAATCGAGGGCGTAGCGGATATTATTGAAGAGTATCCGTTAGTCGGAGAATACTTGCCATCGAAGCCGACCGAGCAGTTAAGTTGGCCTGTAGAAGAGCCTTTAACAAATCTGATTGCGCTCAGTGAAGAAGAGGGGGTTCTGGTCGAACTCCTGTCTCTAGATCCGGTCGCCGTAGATCATCTGATTACTGCCAGTGGGTTGACGGCGTCACGGGTTAACTCTATACTTATGTTCTTAGAAATGAAAGGTTTAGTTCGACAACTGCCGGGTCGACGGTATGTTCGGGCGGGAAAAATTAGTTTTTAATTTGGTGTTTAGCTAATGGCATTTAGGAATATCCTATTTCTAGGTAATAATTAATTTGATGAAACAGGTATTGGGGTGAGGGTAATTGTCAAAAGTGCTGGTGATTGTGGAGTCTCCAGCTAAGGCTAAAACGATTGAAAAGTTTTTGGGCCGACGTTACGCAGTCAAAGCATCAATGGGTCACGTACGGGATCTGCCCAAGAGTCAGTTTGGGGTTGATGTAGAACAGGATTTTGAACCAAAATATATTAACATCCGGGGAAAAGGAGATATAATTAAAGAACTGCGGAATGCAGCCAAGGGAGCTTCACGAGTTTTGTTAGCAGCTGACCCGGATCGGGAAGGAGAGGCAATTGCCTGGCATCTTCAGCATTTGTTGAATATAAAACCGGATGACAATTGTCGCATCGAATTTAATGAAATAACCAAGAAGGCCATTGAAAACGCGGTCAAAACACCTCGGCCGATAGATCATGACCGAGTTGATGCCCAACAGGCACGCCGGATTTTGGATCGAGTAGTGGGTTATAACCTAAGTCCTTTACTCTGGAGAAAGATCCGACGTGGTTTAAGTGCTGGGCGCGTCCAATCAGTCGCGGTCCGGCTAATCTGCGATCGAGAACAAGAGATACAGGCGTTTGTTCCTGAAGAATACTGGACCTTGACCGGTACATTCGGGACGGTAAAAGGCAAAAGTTCTCGCTTTCCCGCTAAACTGCTTAGTCGGGATGGGGAAAAGATAACGGTTTCCGACGCAAAAAGCATGCAGCACATTCTGCAGGATCTGGCCAATGCTCAGTACCAGATACGGCAGATTAAAAAACGCGAGACACAACGAAAACCGGCGGCCCCTTTTACCACTAGTACACTGCAGCAAGAAGCATACCGTAAACTTAATTTTACTGCCCGAAGGACAATGCGGGTAGCCCAGCAGCTTTATGAAGGACTAACTTTAGGTAAGGAAGGCACAGTTGGCCTAATCAGTTATATTCGAACAGACTCTACCAGGATTTCACCAGAAATCCAGCAGCAGGCTCGCTCATACATTCTTCAGAAATTCGGGGCTGATTTTGTACCGACCGAGCCTAGGCAATACGCTTCTGGAAAAAAAGCCCAGGATGCCCATGAGGCAATTCGACCGACTGATATCTTACGCACCCCTGAAACGATTAAAGACTTGGTCACCGCAGAGCAGTTTAAACTGTACCGGTTGATCTGGGAACGGTTTGTGGCTAGCCAGATGAGTTCAGCTCTATTAGAATTAACTCGGGTAGAAATAGAAGCGACCGGTTCCCAGCATGCTTATGGCTTTCGAGCTAATGGATCAATCGTTCGTTTTCCCGGGTTCATGCAGGTCTATGTTGAGGATCGGGATGGGTCCGGCAAAGAAGGGGAGACTATTCTGCCAGAATTAGCGGAAGGTGAATACTTAAAAGCTTATAAACTCGAGGATAAACAACACTTTACGCAACCACCGCCGCGCTATGGAGAGGCGAGTCTGGTTAAAACGCTAGAGGAAAAAGGAATCGGTCGGCCAAGTACCTATGCCCCAACCATTGAAACAATCGTTTCCCGGGGTTATGTTGCCCGGCAGGACAAACAGTTTATTCCCACAGAACTGGGAATGCTGGTAGTTGAAATGCTAAAGCAGTATTTTCCGGATATTATTGACGTTGAGTTTACCGCGGCTCTTGAAGAAAAATTGGATCAGATTGAAGAAGGTTCACTTTCCTGGAAACAGGTGATTCGCGACTTCTATCATCCTTTTAAAAACACTTTAGATTATGCGGATGAGCAGATTGGTCGAGTCGAACTTACTGATGAAGAAACTGAAGAACCATGCCCCCAGTGCGGTCGGTTTATGGTCATCAAACACGGTCCTTTTGGTCGATTCTTGGCTTGTCCTGGGTTCCCAGAATGCAAGACAACTCGACCAATTTTAGAAGAGATTGGGGTTGAGTGCCCTCGCTGTGGAAAACAGATCGTAGTTAGGCACAGCAAAAAGGGACGTAAGTTTTATGGTTGCAGTGGTTTCCCGGAGTGTCATTTTGTCGCTTGGGATTTGCCGACCAATCAGAAATGTCCCGAATGCGGCAATCTTTTAGCTGAAAAATCCTCCCGGAATAAGGAAAAATATTTGCTTTGCATCGATCGTGAGTGCGGTTACCGATCGAATGGAGAAGGTAGAGATAAACAGCCTTCAAATAAAAAGACGAAGAAAAAAACTCAAACCTCTGAGACAGAGATAAAATCAAAAAGTGGCGGTAGTCCTGGAAAAACCAAAAAAACGCCGCAGAAGAAAGCACACTAAAGGATGATGGCTTTGCCTGATCGAGAAAAAGTAGTCAAAGTTGTTGGTGGTGGTCTGGCCGGGTGCGAGGCTGCCTGGCAGTTAGCCAAACGAGGGGTTCAGGTTAAACTCTGGGAGATGAGACCCGCGGTTTGTACACCGGTTCATCACTCCGGCTGGCTGGCAGAACTGGTATGCAGCAACTCTTTGCGCTCTAATGAATTAAATAGTGCCCCTGGCCTTTTAAAGGAGGAAATGCGACGCCTGGGTTCACTGATTATTGCCTGTGCCGATGCCAATCAGGTTCCAGCCGGCGGAGCACTGGCGGTTGATCGCGAAGGTTTTAGCCAGGCCGTGACCGAAGCAATCGAGGGTCATCCTTTGATTGAACTTTATCGGGAAGAGGTCTCTGAAATCAACCCGACAGAACCAGTTTTAGTAGCGACTGGCCCCCTTACCTCACCGGCTCTAGCTAAACATCTGCAGAATCTGACTGGTGAAGATTACTTGAGTTTTTATGATGCGGCGGCTCCAATAGTGACCCGGGAATCTTTAGCTGAGGAACATGTTTTTTGGGCCTCCAGATACGAAAAAGGAGAACCAGCTTATCTAAACTGTCCGCTTAACGAAGAGGAATATCGCATTTTTTACGAAGCATTGGTCACTGCCGAGAGACATTTGGGTAAAGAGTGTGATGATCTGAGGTTTTTTGAGGGCTGTATGCCGGTCGAGGTTATGGCTGATCGGGGATTCGATACTCTGCGCTTTGGACCGATGAAACCAGTTGGTCTGATCGATCCGCGCACTGGTCGAATTCCTTATGCTGTGGTTCAATTGCGGCAGGATAACCGCGAAGGGACTCTTTTCAATCTGGTTGGCTTTCAGACTCAGTTAAAGTGGCCGGAGCAAGCCCGAGTTTTCCGTTTGATTCCTGGTTTGCGGGAAGCCGAGTTTGTTCGATTTGGGGTGATCCATCGCAATTCGTATATTAATAGCCCAGTGTTGTTAAAGCCGACTCTCCAGATGCGGCAATACCCGGCTGTGTTTTTTGCTGGTCAATTAACCGGAGTCGAAGGTTATATTGAATCAGCGGCTAGCGGGCTAGTGGCTGGAATTAACTTGGCTCGTTTTGTTTGGGGTCAAGAGCCAGTAGTATTTGCGCCAGAAACTGCTCACGGGGCCTTGTGTCACTACATTACCTCAGCCATCCCAACCTCATTTCGACCAATGAACATTGCCTTTGGCCTCATGCCAGCCCTGCCTCGACGGGTTCGAGATCGACGGCAGCGTAACGAACTCTTGACCCAAAGAGCCCTGAAAATAGTAGACAATTATGAGAATTTTTAAAAAAATAGCTTGTTCCTAATCCCACTATGTGTTAACATAAAAAAGATAGAATTTTAGATTGTGGCTACTGGATTTTAGAAAACTTATTAATCTTTTCGATAATTCAGTGTCTTGATGAGGGCTGCTGTGAGCAATCTGTACCAGGTAATAGATGATTTCTTAATGTCCTTAAAGACGGAAAAAAACTTAGCGGAGCTTACTCTGGTTAATTATTCCTCTGACCTTATCCAGTTTGTGGACTTTGCGGCGGAAACATTCAATCAGCCCGCAGAGACTATTCGTCCGGTTCAAATAACACATCTTATCATTCGCCAATACCTAGGACAGTTGCAGAATCTGAAACGCAGCCGGGCAACAATTGCCCGGAAGCTGGCTGCTTTACGGTCCTTGTTTAAGTATTTGCTCCGAGCCGGGGTAATCGAAAAAAACCCATTAGATTTAATAAGTACCCCGCGACAAGAAAAACGACTACCTGATTTTCTGGATGAAATGGAAGCAGCTAAATTGGTCGAGAGCCCGAGCGAAGACGGCCCCTTAGGGCTTAGGGATCGGGCTCTTTTAGAGGTAATTTATGGGTCAGGATTACGGGTTAGTGAACTGGTTGGTTTGAATTTGCTTGATGTTGACCTGAATACTGGTTATCTGAGAATTTGGGGAAAAGGAGGAAAAGAGCGGATTGTGCCGCTTGGTTCTCAAGCCGCTCAAGCTCTTAAAGCCTATCTGACTAAGGCTAGACCAGTTCTGCTAAAGAAAAGGAAGGCACCAATTAAAGAAAAGGAAAGATCGGATCAAGATCAGGCAATCTTTTTAAACCACTTGGGTACACGTTTATCTGCCCGTGGGGTCCGAGATCTGCTCAAAAAATATGCCAGTCAGTCTGCCTTGGGTAAGAAAGTTTTCCCACATATGTTGCGGCACTCCTTTGCGACTCATCTTTTGGACCGAGGGGCTGATCTGCGATCTGTGCAGGAGTTATTGGGGCATACCCGCCTTTCTACGACTCAGGTATATACTCATGTAACTAGGGAGCAACTTCGTAAAGTATATTTACAGAGCCATCCCCGAGAGAGGTGATCAAGATTATTCGAGGTACGACTATTGTCGCAGTTCAAAGGCTTGGGCAAACTGCTGTAGCTGGAGACGGCCAAGTTACGTTTGGCAATTCAATTGTCATGAAGCATCAGGCTCGCAAGGTCCGCCGCCTCTATCATGGTCAAGTGATTGCCGGATTTGCCGGCTCAGTAGCCGATGCTTTTACCCTTTTTGAAAAATTTGAAGCAAAATTAGAACAGTATCGAGGGAACTTATCCAGGGCAGCGGTAGAATTGGCCAAGGAGTGGCGGATGGATAGGGTCCTGCGGCGTTTAGAGGCATTGCTGGTTGTGGCCAATTGCGACAACCTTTTTATTATTTCTGGTAATGGTGAGGTTATTGAGCCGGATGATGGCGTGGCGACCATTGGATCCGGGGGCCCTTATGCTTTGGCCGCGGCCCGGGCCTTGTGTCAAAATACCGATTTGTCCGCCGGGGAAATTGCTCGAGCGGCCATGAAAATAGCCGCTGGGATTTGTGTTTATACAAATGAGAATATAATTGTGGAGGAAATAGGCAAACCCATTTCCTGACGTGAGGAGGAATACTGTTTTGGAGAATCTAACCCCTCGTCAGATTGTTGAAGAGTTGGATCGATATATAGTCGGACAGACCGAGGCGAAACGGGCGGTCGCCGTTGCTTTAAGGAATCGGTATCGCCGTCAATTATTAAATGAGGAGCTTAAGGATGAGGTTATTCCGAAGAATATCCTGATGATCGGGCCAACTGGTGTGGGAAAAACAGAGATTGCTCGGCGATTGGCGCGATTGGTCAAAGCCCCCTTCGTCAAGGTAGAAGCAACTAAATTTACTGAGGTTGGCTATGTTGGCCGGGATGTTGATTCGATGGTTCGAGATTTGGTAGAAACATCGATTCGTATGGTCCGCCAAGAAAAGATGGCTGAGGTCAGGGATCGGGCAGAACAACTGACAGAAGACCGTTTGTTAGACATATTGCTTCCCATCCCCTCGCGTCAGGATAAGACTGCCCGAAACCCTTGGAATTGCTTTTTGGAGGTGCCGCTGAGTCAAATATAGAACAGGAAGATCAACAAAAATGGAAAAGATTGCAGGACCAGCGCGAAATCATTCGCCAACGCTTAAAAAGACAAGAGTTTGAGGATCGGTTTATCGAGATTGAAGTAACCGATCAAAATCCGTCGATGGTTGAGGTTTTTTCTGGTTCTGGGGTTGAAGAAATGGGGATCAACCTGCAAGACATGCTGGGCGGTTTATTTCCGAAAAAAAAGCGGAAACGAAAGGTGACTATTGCTGAAGCTCGCAAGATCCTGCTTAATGAAGAGGCTCAAAAACTGATTGATATGGACGAAGTCGCTAGCTTGGCGGTCAGTCGGGCTGAACAAGCCGGGATAATTTTTCTGGACGAGATAGATAAGATAGCTGGTCAAGAGGGGGCCTATGGTCCAGATGTTTCTCGGGGTGGAGTGCAACGAGATATTTTACCCATTGTCGAAGGTTCAACCGTGATGACCAAATATGGACCGGTTAAGACTGACTTTATTCTATTTATCGCCGCCGGAGCTTTCCATACAGTTAAACCTTCAGACCTGATTCCTGAATTACAGGGTCGTTTTCCTGTGAGGGTGGAATTAAACAGCCTTACTCAGGCTGAATTCAAGCAAATTTTAACTGAACCGCGCAACTCTTTAATTAAACAGTATACCGCTTTGCTGGGTACAGAAGGCCTTGAGGTCAGTTTTACTGAGGATGGTCTGGACGAGTTAGCCGAGGTTGCCTATACCGTCAATAATCAAACAGAAAATATTGGGGCTCGACGGCTCCATACGATTTTAGAAAAGTTATTGGAGGAGCTTTCCTTCAACGCATCTGAAATGTCAGGTCAGCGTTTTATTATAAATAGGGAGTACGTGGAAGCAAAACTACAAAGTATTGCTCGAAATGAAGACTTGAGTCGGTACATCTTATAATTTAGGGGGTAGTATTATGAAGTCAGTGTTAGATAAAACTAGGGCAATCAACCGGTTATTACAGACCACAGCCGGTAAACCAGTCAGTTTTCGGGAAATGGCGGAGGTACTAAGAGATAACATAGTCTGCAATGTCTACATCATTGGTCGACGCGGCAAAATCTTAGGGCATGCTTTTATGGAAGATTTTTATTGTGCTACCATGGATAACATGGTAGGAAAAGCGGATTTCCCTGGACACTTTAATACAGATATGCTGGCGATAACCCAAACTCGAGCCAATATTAGTGAGCATAATCATGACTGCTTCTTTGGCGTTCAGGGGATAATTTGCCCTCAACATTACAAAATGATTACAGTTATTCCAATTATCGGTGGAGGTGAACGTTTAGGTACTCTGGTATTGGCGAAAACAGAAGGAGAATTTACGGATGGGGATATGGTATTAGGCGAGTATGGGGCAACTGTGGTCGCTGTCGAAATAGTCCGATCCAATGCTGAAAAAGCGGAAGAAGTGGCTAGGCGTAAAGCAGCGGTCCAAATTGCCCTCGGTACCTTATCCTATTCAGAAAGGGAAGCCGTAGAACACATTTTTGCCGAACTAGAAGGCAATGAGGGTCTCTTAGTTGCCAGTAAAATTGCCGATCGGGTTGGGATTACTCGGTCAGTTATTGTAAGTGCTCTGCGTAAGTTTGAAAGTGCCGGTGTTATTGAATCTAAATCTCTGGGAATGAAGGGGACCTTTATTCGGGTACTCAATGAGAACCTGCTCGAGGAACTCAGCCAGACCAACTAGACCTTGAAAAGTTGATTATCAATTAAATTCTTTTCGCAAGCCATCATTTACCAGAAAACATTATTATCTGTTTTATTAGTGTTGCCGCTAAAAAGTCCATCTTGACTTTTATGTAAAAAAATGCGAAAATATTGTTGGAATAGGTTTAACTTTGAAGCAATGTTATCCAGTGAAATAAATTAGATTTCTTAAAGTTGTTTTTTGATTTTAATAGAATGATTATTAAACGATAAAGGCAAACCCAGTGAAAGCTGGGGACGCAAAGCCACGGGCCTAAAGCTGATAGTTATGGTAGCCGGGTTGCCGAAGAAGGTAATTCTGACATATTAATGTAAGAGTTCTCTTCGGAGAGCTCTTTTATTTGTTTAATTTTAGAATCATTATACTAGCAGAAAATCACGATCGATGTAGAACTATTAAGTATTTTGTCGAAATAATTAGGTATATAGTTATTTTTCAAGTTATTCCTACAAATATCCTCAAATAAAAGAGGAAATTTTGGGGCGATATAGAATTATATTAATCATTTTGATTTGGGGAGGATAACGTGATTGACAAATTTTTTCAGTCTCCGGCTGCAGCTTGGTTAGAAAAAGGATTAGATGCAACTTCCTTAAGACATCGGGTTTTAGCAAATAATCTGGCTAATGTGGAAACTCCTAATTTTAAACGATCAGAAGTTAGTTTTGAAGCGGAATTAAAGGATCGACTAAGAGAGAAAAACTGTCTGCCTCTGGTACGGACGCATCCTAAACACCGACCTAATATTCAACCAATCAGTCAAATAGTTCCCAGTATAAAAACAGATGCAAGCCAGACAATGCGGAATGACGGTAATAACGTCGATGTTGAGGCGGAGATGGCTAAACTGTCGATTAACACGATTCAATACAATACTTTGATCCAACAGCTAGGGAGTCACTTTTCCCGCTTGCGTAGTGCGATTAATGAAGGGGGGCGATAAATATGGGATTGTTTGACGCTATAAGCATAAGTGCTTCTGGTTTAACTGCTGAACGTCTCCGCATGGATGTAATCTCAAATAATATTGCCAACGCAAATACCACTCGAACCGAGGAGGGAGGGCCGTACCGTCGTCAGATGGTGATCTTCCAGGCCCGGGAGGGAGAAACATCTTCCTTTTATGATCTGCTGCAGAGAAAAGTTCAACCCGGAACCGGTGTCAGAGCGGTTAAAATAGTTAAGGATCCCTCACCGTTAAGGCAGGTTTATGATCCAAGCCATCCTGATGCTGATCAACAAGGCTTGGTTAATTTGCCAAATGTTAATATTGTTGCTGAAATGGTTGACCTGATTGCAGCAACTAGAGCTTACGAGGCGAATGTGACTGCCCTCAATTCAACTAAAACAATGGCAAACCGCGCTTTAGAAATAGGACGGAGCTGATTTGAAGATTAAATATAGTGATTGTTCTAGAAAATAATTTATTGAGGTGGTTAATGTGAAGCTGGAACTTGTTTCCATACCTCGGTCACCTTCTTTAGTTGAATGGTCTAAACCCGAAATGAGTCAGCCAGAAGGGATAAGTTTTTCTCAGTATTTAGGACAGGCAATACAAGATGTTGATTCCATGCAAAAAGAGGCTGATCAGACGGCTTTAAAAGTGGTCACCGGTGAAATTAATGAAATACATCAAGCGACAATCGCTGCGGAAAAAGCCAGTCTGTCTCTGCAATTAGCTCTTCAGATCCGCAGTAAAGTATTAGAGGCTTATCAAGAGATAATGCGAATGCCGGTTTAGTTATGATCAAATCAGTGAGTTTTAAGTTATAACAATTATAGAAACATAACGTCGGTTTTTATTGAGGTTTAACTAAAATGGCAGAATACTGGAATAACTTTAAGGAAAAATTTTTAAGTTACTGGAATGCTTGGTCACCGAATCAAAAAGTATTGGCAGCTGGGGGAGTTCTTTTTTTTGTACTAGCATTGATCATGGCAACTTGGGCCCTAACTCGCTCTGAAGAAATGGAACCTTTGTATACTCGTTTAGAAGCTAATGACGCTGCCGGAATCACTGAAAAATTAAAAGAGATGAAGATTCCTTATGAACTAACGGACAGCGGTACGACCATCTTGGTGCCACCTGACTTAAAATATCAAACCCGCCTTGATTTAGCGGCCACTGGGTTGCCACGAGGAACTGTTGGTTTTGAAAGCCTGGAAGAGACCCGATTTGGAGAAACATCTAGAGATAAAGAAATCAAATTTAACTTAGCTCTTCAGGGTGAATTGGCCAGAACGATTGGACATTTACAGGGGATTGAGCAGGCCTGGGTCTACCTAACGATCCCGGAGACAGCTCTTTTTACCAAAGATCAGGCAGAACGAACAGCTTCGGTCATGGTAAAAATTAACCCGGGATTAGAGCTGCAGCCTGAGCAGATCAAAGGAATTGTACATATGGTGGCTAAAGGTGTTGAAGGGTTAAAACCCGAAAATGTAACAGTAATCGATATTAATGGTCGGATCCTATCTGAAGATATTGTTAATGCCAATTCACAAATGTTTACTAATAAATTAACCGCTAACCAACTAGAGATTCAAAAACAATTTGAAAGAGACATTTCGCAAAACATTCAATCAATGCTGGAACGTGTTGTTGGTTATGGCAATGCGGTGGTCCGGGTTCGAGCCGAGCTGGACTTCGATCAAAAGGAAATTGTCGATGAACAATGGGGCGACCGGGTCCCGCGGAGTACTCAGAATACTGAAGAAATAACTCGGGGTCAAAACGCGCCCATGGAGAATGTTGTCGGTACGGATGTAAATATTCCGGAATACCCAGCGGTGAATAACCAGAACACTAATTTTGAGCAGCAAAAGACAACTAGTATCGTCAATAATGAGATAAATCGGACTGAAACCCACCAGGTGGTTGCTCCAGGGGCCATTCGACGTCTAACCGTGGCTGTGGTCGTCAATGGAGAGCAATTGCCGGCTGAACGTTTGACCGCGATTGAGCAGGCGGCTCGAATGGCCGCCGGCATTCAGGATCAACGGGGTGATCAGCTAACAGTCAGTGCCGTGCCGTTTGATACAACCTATTGGGAACGACTACAAGCCCAGATAGATGCGGATGCTCGGCAGGCAGCCATCCAGAAGTGGGGGATAATCGGGGGGATTATCCTAGCATTGCTCTTGATTGGAGTCATTGCTTACATGGCAGTCCGCCGCCGTCGCGCTCCGGTACTCGATACAACGATTGACGAGCCTATCCTAGTTGAGGAGTTGCTGGATATTGAAGAAACAGTCCTTTCACCGGAAGAACAGGAAAAGTTGAAAATGAGGGAACAGATAGAAAGCCTAGCCAAAGATAAACCGGAAGAAATAGCCAAGTTGCTTCAGGTTTGGTTGGCCGAAGATCAGAGGTGATAATTGTGACAGTAGTAGCCGGCAAGGTCCTGAGTGGTAGGCAAAAAGCAGCCATATTAATGATCTACCTTGGCTCAGATCTATCATCGAAGGTCTTTCGTAATTTAGGAGAAGACGATATTGAACAGCTAACTATGGAAATCGCTAATTTGCGAAAAATTACTAGTGACAAAAGGGATGCGGTTATTGAAGAGTTCTATCAGATGTGCCTGGCGTCAGAGTACCTCTCACAAGGGGGGATAGAGTACGCCAAAGATGTCTTAGAAAGAGCTCTTGGCAACCAAAAGGCAATGGAGATTCTTCACCGGATTACCGCAACCCTAGCTGTTCGACCCTTTGATTTTGTTCGGAAAACTGACCCGGCCCAGTTACTAAACTTTATCCAGGGCGAACACCCGCAAACCATTGCTTTGGTTATTGCTTATTTAGATCCGGAGAAGGCAGCGATTGTGCTTTCTGCCTTACCTCAGGATCGGCAGGCAGATGTAGCTAGACGGATTGCTGTGATGGACCGAACTTCGCCAGAGATAATAAAAGAGGTAGAAAGGGTTTTAGAACGCAAACTATCTTCGGTAGTTCCTCAAGAAGTTATGGCTGCCGGTGGAGTACAATCGGTCGTCCAAGTATTGAATCGGGTTGACCGGAGTACCGAGAAAACAATTATGGAAACCCTGGAGATCCAGGATCCCGAACTAGCCGAAGAGATTAAAAAGCTAATGTTCGTCTTTGAGGATATTGTGCAACTCGACGATCGGTCAATCCAACGCATTTTACGCGAAATTGATAGTCACGATTTGGCCTTGGCTCTGAAGGGTACTGGTGAAGAGGTGGCTGCCAAGATCATGCGGAATATGTCTAAACGTGCTTCGGAAATGTTAAAGGAAGATATCGACTTTATGGGTCCGGTACGTTTGCGAGATGTAGAAGAAGCTCAGCAGCGGATTGTCGCTAGCATTCGGAGACTTGAAGAGGCCGGCGAGATCATCATCGCCCGCGGAGGAGGGGATGAGATCATTGTCTAGGATTATTAAGGCATCAAGTTTGATCTTCAATGAGACTGTTCGGCTGGCCCTAGTAAAACCGGCTGCAGTATCTTATCTAAATAAAGAGATCAAATCGGCGGAGGCCGAAATGAGAGAGCCTTCGTTTAATGAAGAAATGGCTAATAAACTCATGAAAGAGACAAAAGATAAGGTTCGGGAACTGCTTGATCAGGCCCGTTTGCAAGCCCAAGAGATAGTTGATTCCGCTCGGGCTGAAGCGGAACAGATTAAGCAAGCGGTTGCAGAAGAGGCTGAAATAATAAAGGGAAAAAGTCGAGAGGAAGGATATCAGGCCGGATTTCAAACGGGTAAACAACAAGCAGTTCAGGAAACTGAGCAGGCACGCCAGGCGATAATTAGCGAAGCCCAGGCTATCTTGGAAAAGGCCCAAATCGACCGTGAAAAGATGCTGGCTGAAGTCGAGCCGCAAGTCGTACAACTGGCGATTGAATTGGCCAGAAAGGTGATCTGGCGCGAACTATCAATTAATCCTGAGACGATCCGTGATATAGCTCGAGAAGCACTGGCACGTGCCGGTAGGACCGGCGAGCTGGTGATTAAAGTAAGTAAAGATTTCTACGAACCCCTGAATGCCGGACTAAAGGAAATAGTTTCGGAAGAGGAGCGACGGCATTGTCGGGTAGAAATTGATGATACGGTAGAGCCGGGGGGATGTATTGTTGATACCGGTGCGGGTTATGTCGATGCTCAAATAACCAGTCAGTTAGATAGAATTGTTGGGGTCTTCAATCAGGTGAATCCTTTATGAGTAAGTTAAACCTTGCCCCTTATTTTGAAACGCTTAGACAGGTTGACCCGATTAGTAAAAAAGGTAAGATTGCTCAGGTAGTCGGTTTATCTATTGAATCGGAAGGTCCTCAGGTCAACCTAGGAGAACTGTGTGAGATCCGGACCCGAGCGGGAAACGGCGGTCTACTGGCTGAGGTAGTTGGATTCCGGGAAGAACGGACCCTGTTAATGCCTTTAGGAGAGATGGATGGGCTTGGCCCAGGTTGTGCGGTAACTGCCACTGGACAAAGCTTTCAGATAGCGGTGGGACCAGAATTGGTTGGGAGAATCCTGGATGGTCTGGGTAATCCGATAGATGAAGCTGGTGTTCTGGGATGCAAAGAGTATTATCCAGTAATGAATAATCCACCCAATCCATTACGACGTAAACGGATTGAACAGCCGCTCTCAGTGGGGGTTAGGGCAATTGATGGGCTGTTGACTTGTGGCAAAGGCCAACGACTCGGGATTTTTGCGGGAAGTGGGGTTGGTAAGAGTACCTTGTTGGGGATGGTGGCCCGCAATACCAGTGCGGATATTAATGTGATTGCCTTGATTGGGGAGCGAGGCCGTGAGGTTCGGGAGTTTTTGGAGCGGGATCTTGGACCTGAAGGACAAAAGCGATCAGTGGTTGTGATCGCGACTTCAGAACAGCCGGCTTTAGTAAGATTAAAAGGGGCATTTGTGGCCACCACTATTGCTGAGTATTTTCGAGACCAAGGTCTTGATGTCATGCTGATGATGGATTCGGTTACCCGCTTTGCCATGGCGCAGCGAGAAGTTGGTTTAACAGTTGGTGAACCACCGGCTACCCGAGGGTATACTCCATCTGTATTCGCCTTGCTTCCTAAATTACTGGAAAGGTCAGGCACCTCGGAAAAGGGTACGATTACCGGTTTATATACGGTCCTGGTAGATGGTGATGATATGAACGAACCGATTGCTGACGCGGTACGGGGTATTCTGGATGGGCACATTGTCTTGTCCCGCGAATTAGCCGCTCAAAACCACTATCCGGCAATCGATATTTTAAATAGTGTTAGTCGGGTAATGATAGAGATCGTTAATAATGAGCACCGGCAGGCAGCCAATAAGATGCGGAGTGTTATGGCCACTTATCAGGATGCCCGAGATTTAGTCAATATCGGGGCCTACACCCCTGGTTCCAATCCCAAAATAGATTACGCCTTGGCCTCGATAGATGCTTGTCTTGAATTCTTACAACAGGATATCCATGAACGAACTTCTTATAAGACAACTCTTAAACATCTGTTGAGATTATTTAATACTTAGTTGGACTAATGTTATGCAAATTTATAAATAAGAGGTGTTTCTAAGAATGCGTCGGTTTAAATTTCGTCTGCAAACAAGTCTGAATGTGGCCTTAATGCGGGAAGACATCCAGCGCCAAGAACTACACAGTTGTCAAACTGCTTATCAAGAAGGCCTGGCAATCTTGCAGCAACAACAGAAACAATACGCTCTATTGATGTCGGAACTCCGAAATATTCAACGCCATCGGCTGCAGATTGAAACTGTTCAACTATATCAAGAGTTTATGCTGACCTTAGACCAGATGATTAAAGAGCAGAACAAAATTGTTAATGAATTGTATCAAGAATTAGAACAATGTCGGATAAAATTGCTCAGGTTGATGAGGAACCGCAAGGTTCTAGAAAAACTGAAAGAGCGTTACTGGTTCAAATATCAGCGCGAGGTTATGAGTGAAGAACAAAAGCAAAATGATGAATTGGCCATAATTCGTTTTGCTAGCGGGATTTCGAGCTAACCCACATTAATCTAAAGTCACTTTCAGACAATGCCAAATTATCATCGCGCACTCATTTTTTACTATGGCGGATCGGTGTCAAAATTGATCTCATAGATATATACGTTTCACGCCCGGCCAATAAGCGGGTTAAACAAAACATTTATTTGATTTATTTTATTATTCTATTTAGAGATAAAGGGTGTTTGTTTTGACAGGAGCAAAGGCTTCCCAAACTACTTCCAATAACAGCTTGAAAACGGGTAGTTCGCCAAGTGTGTCGAACAAGGAAGTTGAAGAGGATATATTGCCGGAACGTCGTTCAATATGGTCGGTTAAGCTCGTAGTTTTATCACTGCTGATCGTGGCGGCTGGTTTGTTGGTAGGAGCCCAGCTAGCCGGTTGGATAGATCTGCGTCAATTGGCTGCCCGGATTCCCGGCGTAGAAAGGTTTAATAGTTCAAGCGGAACCGACTCGACTCCGGTAGTAACCGGCGTCAGTCTGATGGAAAAAGAAAACCTGGAACTCAAAAGAAAAATCCAGGAACAAGAAGACTTGCTGCAGGGAATTTTGGGGGAGAAACAGGCTTTAGAAGAAAATAAACTGGCCTTGGAGCAAAAGATTCAAGATTTGGAAAAGAAAGTAACTCTCATGAACAGTGAACAGTCATCGGAGGAGGATGTAGATTATCAGCAATTAGCCGATTATTATGCAGAGATGAAACCAGCAGCAGTGGTGGCGATTATGGATAATTTGGATGACGAAACAGTGCTTGGTATTTTAAAAGAAATGGAATTCGATCAGGTAGCCAAGATTTTAACCGCAATGCAGCCTGATCGGGCCGCTCGGCTGTCAACCATGTTTACCACCAAGACTTCGCCATAAAGCTTGGCTTTTGAAAGGAGGTGATAAGGTGAATTATCTGCCATTTAATTTAGAAACAGCTATCTCAACCAAGAAAAATAGTTTTCTCGGGGGAAATAGAAAAACCAACTGGGGCGGCATAGATAAAAAATCTTTTAAGCAAATGCTTGTATCCCAGCTTGATCAAACGAGTGATCCGAAGAAGGTTTCCTTACCTGATAAGCAAAAAGTGAGATTCAATTCATCTGCTAAGAAGCCCGAGTCGGTTAGGGAACAGAATGCAAAAATGACCACAGATGATGTTTCCCCAAAAACTCCTGCATCTCCAACGCCAGATGAAAAGCACGACGCAAGTTTGAAACCTGAGAAAACGATAGTCAATCCTAACAGCCAGGAAACAAAGAAGATAGATAAGAAGGACCCGGAGATCAGGGCGGATATCCCAACAGATTTGCTGCTCCTTGGGACACTAATTGGGCGAATTTCCGGTCATAATCAGATGGATAATCAAATTGCTGAAATCATTGGTTTCAAGGAGCAAGGAGGGGTTTTGCTCAATCAGGTTAAGCCGGTGGAACAGATACTCAAAGAAAACAGTGCCTGGCAGCAATTATTAAAGCAAGTGGGTATTAACCCGGAAGGGTTTTCTCCGGACCAGCTTAAACAGGTGTTTAACGGGAATGACCCCAAATGGCAACTACTGCAGCCGGCAGGGATTAAGCCAGTTGAGTTTTCTCGAAGTTCGCCGGTTGACTTGAGCCAGGTCACAGCTACAGAGGAAAAATCTGGGGCCTCTATCAATAAAGAGATATTATCAAGCAACTTGAGATTGATCCAGTCCTTAGACAGCAATCAAGTTGCCGGTTCTAACCTAGCAAACAATCCAGAGGATATATCCGCTGGACCACCTGCCTTAACTAAAGATGGGATGGTACATTTACATTTAATACAACCGAAAGAGGGTCACCCACAGTCAAACCAAAGTAGCTCAGCAGAAGAAACTACAGGCCCTGATAGCTTACTTTCGAAGGTTAAGGCTGCATTCTTGAAGCCCAATACCAGTATGGATGAGGGAGTCGCTGGTTTAGAGGAGGATGAATTAGCTTACTTGCAACCGTCGCCGACTAAGGCCGACCTGATTGACTCTAAGACCTCGGCGTTGACCAGAAGTCAAAAAACTATTCGCCCTCAGCAACTTTTCCAGCAGCTTGTTCAGAAGGCTCAGGTGATGGTTAAAGAAGGCCTGTCCGAATTACAAATTCAGTTAAAACCGGAGTTTCTTGGCCGGCTCAACTTGCACTTAGCCGTTGAAAATGGGTTGATTACCGCGCGGTTTATGGCGGAAAATCTTCAGGTCAAGCAGATTATCGAGTCCAATCTCAATCAGCTTAAACAATCGCTAGGGGAACAAGGTTTGCAAGTTGATCGGCTCGAGGTTTCCGTCGGCGGTGGCTCAACTAACCAACAGTTTAGCCAACACCAGGCTTATTATTCGCCTAACCAGGGTGAATCTAATTATGGTCAGTTCAATCGGGGAGCGTACTTGGAATCAGCCGCTGATGAGATTAAGGAATATGCAAGTGAAATGTCCTCTCATTGGGATACATGGTTAAATGAAGGAATCAATTACCTGGCGTAAGGAGGAAATAGCATGAGCATTGAAGCAACCGGCAGTGGAGTGCCGCCTTGGCTGATTAATTCTAATTCAAGTACCGCAAACACCGAGAAAACCGGAACTGAACAGGCGGTAATGGGAAAAGATGCCTTCCTTAAAATTCTGCTAACTCAATTAAGGTATCAAAACCCATTAGAGCCAGTTAAAGATACTGATTTTATCGCTCAGATGGCTCAATTTAGTTCTTTGGAACAGATGCAGAATATGAACAAAAACCTGGAAGCTGCTTTGCAAACCTTGAGTTTGTGGCAGGAAAACTCCTTTCTGAATTCACAAATTAGTTGTGCCCTTGATTTGGTTGGCCGTGAAATTGAGTATCGTTCTGGTGAGGAATACAAGACCGGTACAGTTGAGGCAATTAGGGTAAACGGGGGAATTCCCCGATTAGTGGTTAATGATGAGGAAGTATATCTAGAAATGGTTGCCGGTATTAAACAGGCGGAAATTCAGGCGGAAATTAAAGAGGGAGCAACGGAGGATGAACAATCGGATTCTTTACCCACAACCGATCCAACCGATCCAACCGAAGCCGCTTAACCAGCCGGTAAAGGGTCAGAATGAGAATACGCATGGAACCGCTCCTAGTAATTCGTTTCAAAATGTGCTCAATGATCAACTCAGGACAATCAAGTTTTCCCATCATGCACGGCAGCGGTTGCAAGCCCGTAAAATCTCGCTGAGTGGGGCTGAACTTAAACGGCTGGAGGAAGGAGTAGCCAAAGCGGCCCAGAAAGGAGCAAGAGACTCTCTGGTGTTAATGGATAAATTAGCCCTGGTAGTCAGTGTCAAAAATCGGACCGTGATCACGGCGGTGGATGAAACTAGCCTGAAGGAAAATGTGTTTACCAATATTGATAGTGCGGTAATTGTCTGAAGTTTAGCGGATGTTTCGAAGTATTAGTAGTATTAGTAGTTAGAAATGGGCTGGACCTCTAGGAGGGGGCCCCTAAGCCGCGGAACAACTGAGGCGGCTTGAATTTGGCGATAAAGGAGGTCGATTGATAGATGATGCGTTCCATGTTTGCCGGAGTCACCGGCCTGCGAAATCACCAACTCCGGCTGGACGTAATCGGGGCAAATATTGCCAACGTGAATACCACGGGTTATAAACGGAGCCGGGTCACTTTTCAGGATGCGTTGTATCAGCAAATACGGGGTGCCTCCCGGCCGCAGGATAACCGGGGCGGGACCAACTCGATGCAGGTCGGGTTAGGGATGAACGTGGGGACCGTCGATATCATTCATACCGGCGGCAGTTCGCAGCCGACCGATAAGATTACCGATCTGTGTATCCAGGGCGAGGGTTTTTTTATTACCAATGATGGGGGACGTAATGTCTATACCCGGGCCGGCACTTTTGATTTTGACGTCAGCGGGAATTATTATAATACCGCTAACGGTCAGCGGGTCATGGGATACATGGCCGATGTGGAAACCGGGGAGATTAATTACTCGACCTTAGTGCCGATTGACATCTCCGGACATAGAAGTGTTCCACCCAAAGCCACGGCAAATGTTGAACTGACTGGCAATGTCGATTTAAGTCACCCGGTCAACCAGTTACCCAAATCAATCACCAAAACGGTCTTTGACTCGCTGGGAGCAGAACACGAATTAAAATTTGATTTTGATAAGGATAATGTGAATCTAACGGGTAATCTGGATAGAACAACCGGTGACCCTGCTCAGGTATCTGTACCTGTTTGGAATTCTGCGGGTGTTGACGAATCCGTAACCATTGACTTCGCACTGGTGGGGGGATCAGACAGCCAATGGGTCGCAACTATAACATATCCTGACTCAACGACAACAAATATCACTATTGATTTCAACAACCTGGAGCGATTTAGCCTCCCAGTTGAAGTTAGTGGTGAGACGGTTAACGTCACCTTTGACCCAACTAACCTTACCCAGACTATCAGTGGCGGTACCAGTAGCGTAACCGGATCGGAACACCATGGCCCGGGGGTCTGGAATATTACGACGTACTTTGATGGAGTTGCCCCGGCAGCCCCGACATCCTCTAACCCGATCCAGTTTGACAGCAAAGGCCAAATAATTGATCCCTTAAATATTACGGTGCAGGCCACTGGTTTAGCCAACAAAGCGGATGATATGAACATTGCAGTTGATTTAAGCCAACTGACCCAGTACGAAGCGGAATGGACCGCCTGGCCGGAGACTCAGGATGGTTACGCATCGGGAGATCTGCGGAGTTTTACAATCGATATTACCGGGACAATCATGGGGAGCTACTCCAATGGGGAGACCAAAGCCCTGGGCCAGGTAGCCTTAGCCACTTTTCAAAATCCAGCCGGCCTGTTGCCGTTAGGGCAAAACCAATTTGATGAATCAGCTAACTCAGGCCCCCCGGATATTGGCGAACCTGGAGTAAAAGCGCGCGGGACGATTATTCCCAGTTCTTTAGAGATGTCCAATGTCGATCTTTCGCAGGAGTTTACCGACATGATTACCACGCAGCGGGGATTCCAAGCCAATTCCCGGATCATTACGGCCTCAGATGAGATGTTGCAGGAATTAGTTAATTTAAAACGTTGATTTAGTCTTTATTCTATCTAACTAAAAGCATATAAGCTAGGAAGCGCATAACGGCGATGAGCCGTGGCGGTCCAGCTCGACCGGCATGGCTCATCACCCCACACGAGTGGAGGAGTATTCTTGATCAAGGTAACTAGGCTGAATGGTACTGAATTGGTGATAAATAGTGATTTAATTGAGTCAATGGAGCAAACGCCAGACACGGTGATTACCTTGACTAATGGGCATAGGCTGGTGGTTAAGGAAAGCGTTGACGAGTTGATCAATCGGGTTGTTCAATTTAGGCAGGCTTGTTTGAAACATGTGTTAATTCGGTAATTTGGAGTCTTGATTCAGGTAAAAATGGCTATTGGCGAGATAGGTTGGAACCGGCAAGACATTGAGGAAATTGAGGAGGAGTAAAGGTTGGCCGAGGAGCAGGTGAAAAAGAGTGGACTATTTGATCTAAAATTGGTAGCATTAGGTTTAGTGCTATTCATTTTAGGTGGTGCTCTGACTTTTGGGCTATCAGTTATTCTTTTTGGGGACGATTCAACTCTAGCTAATAAAGGGCCTGAAGAGGTTATCCATGGACCTCTGGTTGAGGTGGGAGAGTTTACCGTCAATATTGCGAATCCTGAAGGAAAACGCTTCTTAAAAACCGAGATCCATCTGGAAGTTAAGAACGCGGAAGTTCAAAAGTTAATCGAGCCGAAAAAGCCAATTATTCGGGATAAGATTTTAACGGTTTTATCCAGCAAAACCATTACTGATCTCGAAGTTTATAATCGGGATAATTTAAAACAAGAATTACTCAATCAAGTGAACAGCGTTTTGGGGGGAGAAAAACCAGTTCAAAACATTTATTTTGATACATTTATCATGCAATAACAATTTTAATACAATTTTAGTAAAATCATACGGCTTAAAACCTATCTATACCACACCATGCTAGTAGGAACGTTTTGCCAAAACTAATTATCGGCAAGGATTTATATTTAATTAATTTTTATAGGAAAACAACAAAAGTATCTGATAAATTCTTTGCAGTCGAGCAAAAAGGAATTTAACGTTTTTGTTTATAAGAGGGGGTAGGCGGTTGAGTGAGGTCTTATCACAATCAGAAATAGATGCATTACTGGCTGCCTTGACTTCTGGATCGGTCAATGTAGAAGATCTAAAAGAAGAGGAAAAAAAGAAAAAGGTTCGGGTTTATGACTTTAAGCGGCCAAATAAGTTTTCTAAAGATCAGTTAAATACCTTAAGTAATATCTATGAAAACTACTGTCGGGCCTTAAATACACATTTATCAGCTTTACTCCGAACAATAGTTCAGGTAAATCTTATGTCTGTCGAACAGTTAACCTATGATGAATTTACCCGCTCAATCCCCGATCCATCGATCATTAATATTATTAGCTTAAATCCCCTGCCAGGGAACGCAATCATGGAGATTAATCCTAATATTAGTTTTATTATGCTTGATCGATTATTAGGGGGAATAGGGCAGGGACTTGAAAGCCTTCGAACATTAACGGAAATTGAGCGGACAGTTATGGAATTGCTCGGTCAAAAAATGGTGAATTTGTTTCGTGAGGCTTGGTCAACCATTATTTCTTTATCCCCACGGATTGAGTTTATAGAAAATAACCCGCAGTTCGCGCAAATAACCTCAGCGACTGAAATGGTAGTCTTAATTTCTCTCGAAACGAGGATTTTTGAAAGAGTCGGGATGATTAATATCTGTATTCCATATATAACTTTAGAGCCTATTATATCTAAGTTGAGTGTCCAGTTCTGGTACTCAAGTGCGCGAAAGGAGCAGACCCCGGAAAATTTTATTGGATTGCGCAAACGGATAGAAACAGCTCTTGTCCCGGTTAAGGTAGTATTAGGCCGTACCAGAGTTACTTTAGCCGAATTATTAGAACTACAGCTAGGCGATGTAATTGCTCTGGATACCCGGGTTGATCAGGAACTGGAGGTGGTAGTTGGCCCTCAGACCAAGTTTACTGGTCGTCCCGGTTTAATCGGTAATAGACTGGGAGTTCAAATAACGTCCCAAGTCCGGAATGATGATGGGGAGGACGAAAATGAGTAGTGGAATTTTATCTCAAGAAGAGATCGATGCCTTATTACGAGGCGAACCAGCATCGATAAATAAAGAATCTGATTCAGAGGACTTAGATGAAAAATTATCAGACATGGAAATAGATGCTATTGGGGAAATAAGCAATATTGGGATGGGTACTGCGGCAACCACCCTCTCGACACTTTTGGGCAAGCGGGTGTCGATCACCACGCCTAGGGTAAAGCAGATTACCCGGCATCAATTGATAACGGAGCACGTTGTTCCCTATGTGATCATAACTGTTCGATACACTCAGGGGGTTGAAGGTGCTAATCTCCTAGTCATGAAGGTTGTGGATGCTGCGGTTATAGCTGATTTGATGATGGGTAATGATGGTGCTAATCCACCCGCTGAACTGGATGAAATAATGCTCAGTGCCGTAGGAGAAGCCATGAATCAAATGATGGGTTCAACTACTACATCGCTATCGACCATGTTTAATAAACGAATTGACATCTCTCCACCTAGCTTAGAAGTTATTCAATTCTCAGATACTCGTTTCAATAGCCAAATGGACGAGCCCTTTGACAATCTGATCAAGATATCCTTCCGGATGGTGATAGAAGATTTAGTCGATAGTGAAATAATGCAGCTTATTCCAGTGATTTACGCTAAAGACATGGTTGAAACCTTACTTGGTAAAATGAATGAAGAAATTGTATCAGCTGATCCAGGCCCCATCCCTGAAAGGCCTGAACCATCCGGAGCTGCTGAAACCGGCCCTCTGCCGACGGCTTCTACTGTACCGGTTACTCCGGCCAAAGAGATTCCAGTGGCTCCACCTTCTTTACAGCCTAGTGTTATGGAACAAGTGTCGTCTAAACCAAGTGTACCAGTTCAACCGGTACAGTTTGCTCCCTTAACTCCGAATATCGAGAGTAAGGAAATGGGTAATATCAGTTTACTAATGGATGTTCCATTAGAGATATCTGTGGAACTGGGCCGGACCCGCAAAACAATTAAGCAAATTTTAGATTTAGGTCAAGGTTCAATAATTCAGCTTGATCGATTAGCTGGTGAACCGGTAGATCTTTTGGTAAATGGAAAATTAGTAGCTAAAGGTGAAGTTGTAGTAATAGATGAAAATTTTGGCATCAGAGTTACGTCTATTGTTAGTCGAGTTGAACGGTTAGGCAATCTACAATAACTTGAAGGAGAGATACTTGAATGGGAAAAAGAATATTAGTCGTGGACGATGCAGCCTTCATGCGAATGATGATTAAAGATATTTTAACTAAAAACGGTTATACGATAGTCGGGGAAGCAGAGAATGGCCTGGTGGCGATAGAACGTTTTCTGGAACTGCGTCCTGACCTGGTAACAATGGATATCACCATGCCTGAACTTGATGGAATTAGTGCTGTTCGTGAGATCAGAAAGATTGATCCCCAAGCCAAAATAATTATCTGTAGTGCGATGGGTCAGCAAGCAATGGTTATTGATGCCATCCAAGCGGGTGCGCGTGATTTTGTCGTTAAACCATTTCAACCCGAACGGGTTTTAGAGGCTATCGGTAAGGCACTGGGTTAATGGAAGGCTGTCCAATGATCAGTAACTCTATTCGAATTCATTGGCTAAGATTTTTGCTTGTTAGCGTTATACTAGCCGGAGCATTAATAATCGGATTGGTGAATGCTGCTCAAGCAACATCAACTGATGAGAATCAGATAATTAATTTGCCAGAATATCAAGAGCCTCAGGTGCAAGAACCCCCAGGTGTCGGGGGTCTCCTATTTAAAATACTGGTCAGCGTCTTAGTTATAGTCATACTTAGTTATGGTTTGATTCGTTTTTTTGGTAAAGGCTTCAAATTGCAAGGAGGAACTTGGATTAATATTCTTGATCATGTGTCATTAGGGCCAAACCGAGGGATTTATTTGGTTGATATTGGGGGTAAAGTTTTGGTGCTGGGGATAACTGATCATAATATGGTAAAGATAATGGAAATCGAAGATGATGTAACAATTGCCGAAATGAGACTATACCAGAGCAACTTAGATGATTCGGCGGTTAGGAAATGGAAACGACGGATAAACCGTTTTCGTTCATCGTCTAACAATCACCCAAGCATTGACACTCAAGATCAGCTTAAACAACGACTCGATTTTCATTCCGCCATCGAAGAACAGTTGAATCGGATGCAGGGTCTCTATAAGGATGATCGGCATGAATAAGGTACCTAAGAAACGTTGCGTGCTTGTGCTCTTTGTGGTAACAGTTGTTAGTTTATTTGGGCTAGTTCATCCGGTTCAGGCTGAACCGTTTCCTTTTCCTCAGATTAGTCTGGGGATTGAAGGAGCGGAAGAACCTCTTGAAGTAGCGCAGAGTCTCCAGATCCTGTTTATACTGACCATACTTTCCTTGGCCCCGGCAATTCTGGTGATGATGACTTCTTTTACGCGCATTATTGTGGTATTGTCATTTGTGCGCAGTGCCTTGGGAATTCAGCAGATGCCTCCCAATCAAATACTGATTGGGTTAGCTTTGTTTTTAACTTTGTTTGTTATGGCCCCTACCTGGCAAGAGATTAATCAAGAAGCTTTACAACCTTATTTAGCCGGCAACATGAGTCAAACTAATTTTCTGCAGAAAGGCATGGAACCAGTTAGAAGCTTTATGTTTAAGCAGACTAGGGAGAAGGATCTAGCCCTTTTCGTTAATCTAGCTCAATTACCTAGACCTCAAACTTACTCAGATATTCCAAACCATGTCCTTATTCCAGCTTTTATAATTAGCGAACTCAAAACTGCTTTCCAAATCGGTTTTATTATTTTTATACCCTTCCTAGTAATCGATATGGTAGTTGCTAGTGCCTTGATGTCAATGGGGATGTTAATGCTTCCGCCCATGATGATATCACTGCCCTTCAAAATTCTCTTGTTTGTTCTGGTAGATGGCTGGAATCTGTTGGTACGATCATTGGTTCTTAGTTTTTAATCGGGCAGCCTTAAGAATCCGACTGGTCAATAAGGTTTTTCATTAAGGGGGAACCGAAGTGGCAGAGGAATTTATCATGTATCTAACCAAAGAAGCCCTTTACACCACCTTATTGTTGGCTGCTCCAATCCTTATCGGCAGTTTGTTGGTGGGTCTGCTGTTTAGTATTTTTCAGGCAACCACTCAGATTCAAGAGCAGACCTTGGCCTTTGTTCCCAAAATTATTGCGGTGATGATCATAATAGTTTTTTTTGGGCCGTGGATGCTTAAAATACTAAATATCTTTGCGACAAATCTGTTTGCCAATTTACATAACTACACTTTTATTCATTAGGCTTTGACTATGGATGCTATTGGACTTTTTCTTAGCAAACTTGACTTATTTCTATTGGTATTGGCCCGAGTCAGCGGTGTATTTCAGATGGCCCCAGTTTTTTCAGGACAGAGGACCCCTCTTACTATACGGGCTGGTCTGGCGGCACTGGTCTCTATATTGGTAGTTATGGTCCTGCCCATAGCTTCAGATCAGATCCCACGTGACTTGCCTTCTTTTGTGATTAGCTTGGCTGGTGAGTTTATTCTAGGTTTTGCAATTGGTTACATAATTCATTTGGTTTTTGTAGCAGTGCAGGTAGCCGGTCAGTTCATTGATATGCAGATGGGTTTTGGCATTGTTAATGTTATGGATCCTCAAAGCGGCATTCAGATGCCGTTGCTAGGTAATTTTTTGTACATAATTGCTTTGTTAGTCTTTTTGGGTATGAACGGACATCATTTAATCCTCTCGGCACTAGTTAATAGTTACGATTTTGTGCCTATTTTTGGTGTAGTTTATACAGGAGAAGTAACGGCCTTAATTGTCTCTCTTTTTTGTGGCATGTTTTTTACAGCGATGAAAATTGCCGTTCCGCTGGTGACCACTTTATTTGTGACTGACGTTGCTTTAGGTTTGGTAGCGCGAACCGTGCCCCAAATGAATGTGTTTATTGTTGGTCTTCCTTTAAAAATATTAGTTGGGCTGGCTATTTTAACTACAATAATGACACTTTATGTCTGGATGTTAGGAGTATTGTTTACCCAAATCTTTGAAAATGTAGATCTGTTTTTGAGAATCCTGGCCAATTAAAAGATGCCTGATTCCAGTTAAGGTGAAGAGAATGCCTGATTTTTTGACTTGGGGTAACTCGCGTCCCCTGAATTTACAGATGTTTGCCGGGGAGAAGACGGAAAAGGCTACCCCACGCAAACGACAGGAAGCCCGGAAAAAGGGTCAAGTATTAAAGAGTACTGAACTTAACTCAGCCTTGATACTTTTATTAACCTTCTTAGCTGTGTATTTATACCTGCCTTATATGTGGCAGGCAATTATAGATTTTACCGAGAAAGCCTATTTTGAGTATACCCGGGTAAGTCTGACGCCGGAATTCTTATCCAGCCTTATTGTTGAGTGCATTTTGCTAATCCTCCGGATGGTTTTACCGGTTGTCGCGGTTGCCATGATAGCCGGGATTACTGCTAATTATATCCAAGTAGGCTTTTTATTTACAACTGAAACCTTAAAAATTAAATTTGATCGTCTTAATCCACTAGAAGGATTTAAAAGGATATTTTCAAAACGAGCAATAGTAGAGTTGCTTAAATCCCTCTGGAAAGTTACTGCAGTTGGGTTTGTGACCTACTCAGTGGTATCGAATCATCTGAACCTTTTTCCGCAGTTAATTGACGCTGAACTATTCGGAGTTATCAGTTTTTTAAACAATCTGATTTTTAGTATTGCATGGCGAGTAGGCCTATTATTATTTGTCCTGGCCATTATTGATTACAGTTTCCAGTGGTGGGAGCATGAAAAAAATTTAAAAATGAGTAAACAAGAAATTAAGGATGAATACAAACAAATAGAGGGGGACCCTCAGGTCAGAGCTAGAATTAAAGAAAGGCAAAGACAGATGGCGATGCGACGCATGATGAGTCAGGTTCCGCAAGCGGATGTGGTGATCACTAACCCGACCCATTTTGCAGTCGCCTTAATCTATAAATCAGCTGAGATGACTTCACCAATCGTGGTGGCTAAGGGCCAGGATCTGATTGCGAAAAGAATACGAGAAATTGCTCAGGAACATGGGGTTGTAATTGTCGAAAACAAACCCCTGGCCCAGACTCTCTATCGGTCAGTGGAAATTGGACAGCAAATTCCCGCCGAGTTATATCAGGCAGTAGCCGAGGTACTGGCTTATGTATATCGTCTTAGACGCAGAGCATTTTAATTTTATTAGTTATAAAGGAGGCCTGGAGGTATGCCGGCTAAGGGTGCGACCTTGGCTGAGACAAGGATCGGTCGTTATAGTGACTTATTATTAGCCCTAGTGATCATTGGGGCAGTAATGCTAATGGTTATTAAGTTACCCCCGGTATTTCTGGATTTTTCACTAGTTTTCAATATTTCGTTTTCCCTAGTAATTTTACTAGTCGCCTTATTGACTTTGCATCCCTTGGAGTTTTCTATTTTCCCGTCCCTTCTATTAATTATGACCTTGTTGCGTCTGTCGTTGAATGTGGCTTCAACACGATTGATTTTGTCCGAAGCCAATGCGGGTGAAGTGATTAAAGCTTTTGGCAGTTTTGTTATTGGCGGAAATCCAGTGGTCGGCTTTATCATGTTTTGTATTTTAGTGGTTATTCAGTTCATTGTTATTACTAAGGGTGCTGAACGGGTCTCTGAGGTAGCAGCCCGGTTTACCTTGGATGCAATGCCCGGCAAACAAATGAGTATTGATGCGGATTTAAATGCTGGTTTAATTGATGATAAACAGGCTCGGCAACGGCGAGAAAATATTCAAAAACAAGCCGACTTTTATGGGGCAATGGATGGAGCGACCAAGTTTGTTAAAGGAGACGCCATTGCTGGGATCGTAATTCTGTTAATCAATATCCTGGGCGGTTTTGTTATTGGTGTGGTGCAACGAAATATGGAAATGACGGAGGCTCTGCATACATATACCATTTTAACTGTCGGGGATGGCTTGGTTACCCAGATTCCGGCTCTCTTAATTTCAACTGCTGCCGGTATTGTCGTTACGCGGGCTACTTCGGAATCACATCTGGGACAGGAATTGCTTGGTCAGATCTTAACCCGTCCGCAGGTCTTAATTATCGCTGCTGCTGTATTGGTATTAATGGGGTTAATCGGGCTGCCGGCCTTACCGTTGTTTGTCATGGCTGGTTTCTTAACTGTCATCTCGCTAAGTTATCAGCGGGTGCTTAAGCACTCGGTAGTTCAAGAAGCAGCAAAGGAAAAAGAACAGGAGATCGAAGAGATTAAAAAACCGGAAAATGTAATTTCTTTACTTCAGGTAGATCCAATGGAGTTAGAAATGGGTTATGCTCTAATTCCTCTGGTAGATGCCAATCAAGGCGGTGACTTATTGGATAGAGTAGTTATGATCCGGCGTCAATGTGCTCTGGAGTTAGGTTTGGTAGTCCCTCCTATTCGAATCAGGGATAATATGCAGTTGCGACCCAATAGTTATATTATTAAGATCAAAGGCGTTCAGGTGGCTCAGGGGGAAATAATGATTGACCATTACCTGGCTATGAGTCCCGGGATTGAGGACCCAGGCATTCAAGGGATTAATACCAAAGAGCCAGCTTTTGGCTTACCAGCCAAATGGATTAACTCGGGAATGCGCGAAAAAGCAGAACTATCCGGCTATACGGTGGTAGATCCTCCGTCCGTGGTGGCGACTCATTTAACTGAAGTGATCAAGAGTCATGCTCACGAGATCCTCGGACGGCAGGATGTTCAAACTTTACTGGATAATGTGAAGCAGAATTATCCAGCAGTGGTTAACGAATTAATTCCAGATATGCTATCAGTCGGTGAGGTTCAAAAAGTATTAGCCAATTTATTACGAGAGCGGGTCCCGATTAGAGATTTGGTAACCATCTTAGAGACTCTGGCTGACTATGCTCGAATAACTAAGGATATTGATGTTTTAACTGAGTATGTTCGTCAGGCACTGGGAAGACACATTAGTAAGCTTTTTGCGAATGAGGATAATACCTTGTCGGTGATCACCTTGGATCCGGAAATTGAACAACTGATTCGCGATTCATTGCAAACCTCTGATTATGGAACCTTTGCTGCCTTGGAACCCCAACAGGCCCAGAAGTTAATCCAGCGGATCAGTCAACAGGTTGAACAGGCTGTGCAGCACGGACATCAACCAATAGTATTATGCGCCCCGGTTATCCGTTTGTATCTTCGTCGTCTAATTGAACGAGTTATCCCAAATTTAACTGTACTTTCCTATAATGAGTTGGACGCTCAAATCGAAGTTCAATCTATTGGGATGGTGACGCTCTAATATGCAAGTTAAACGTTTTGTAGCCAGCACTCTTCAAGAGGCGATATTAAAAGTAAAAAAAGAAATGGGTAAAGATGCGGTCATTTTACATACGCGTAAGTTTAAAGAGGGAGGAATTTTCGGCTTTTTTTCCAAGGAAATGGTGGAAGTGACCGCAGCCTTGGATAATTCACCACTCACAGTTATTGAACCAAAATTACCATCCAGACCTGAAATAACCACCCCAAACCCGAGTTCACCTAGGCAACAACAGAAGGACGAGGCATCGGTGAACGATCAAGTCGGTCACATCAATGACTATAAGGAATTATCTTTAGTTCGAGAAGAACTTCGAGATATGAAACATTTAATGAATCGGGTACTAAAGGGAGTAGAGTTCAGGCAGCGGAATGGCTTAGAGAATTACCCTCCCGGCTTTGGGCAGATCTTTGATTATCTTTGCAGTCGCGATATAGAAGAAGAATTGGCTAGACGTTTAGTAAAGGCAATGGCGAACCAATTGCTTGCCAGTGACCTTGACAATAAACCCAAAATACAGGAATGCTTGGATAAATTAGTTTGTGATCTCTTTCAAGAACCTCTCCCTATTCAACTATCTTCGCGGGAGAGACCCCAGGTCGTTTCTTTAGTTGGCCCTACCGGTGTTGGAAAGACCACGACAATTGCCAAATTGGCGGCACGTTATTCCTTAATCGAGAAAAAACGACTTGCCTTAATCACTATAGATACTTACCGCATTGCCGCGATTGAGCAATTAAAAACCTACGGTAAAATCATGGATATTCCAGTAGAAGTTGTTTTTACCCCGGAAATCCTTCGCGAGACAATCGAGCAATTTAAAGATAAGGAATTGATTTTACTTGATACAGCCGGTCGTAGTCCGCAAAATGATACCCATATGAAAGAATTAAACATCTTTTTAAACCAAAAAAATATCTCAGAAAACTACTTGGTAATCAGTGCCGGTACGCGTTACCGGGATATGCTCAATATCTACAAGAGTTTTAGTAATGTGGTTTCGATTGATAAACTGATATTTACTAAACTAGATGAAACAGAATATTTAGGACCTTTGTTAAGTTTGGTTACCTATACCCGAAAGAACCTCTCATATGTTACTACCGGGCAAAATGTTCCTGATGACATTGAAGTACCCAGCCCACGGAGACTAGCCAGGATGATTGTTGGGGAGATAGGAGAGAACAAAATATGAATGATCAGGCAGAAAGGCTTCGTTGGTTAGCTAAGAGTCTGAAGGAACAAGTGAATGCTGAGATAAAAGGGAATTCTGTTTCCTCAAGGATTTTTGCCGTAACTAGCGGAAAAGGGGGGGTTGGGAAAACAAACTTATCCCTTAATCTAGCCTTGGCTATGATTGAATATGGCAAGAAAGTCGTTCTAATGGATGCAGATATGGGCACGGCGAACATAGACGTAATTCTCGGCGTTTTTCCCCAATACAACTTATTTCATGTGGCTGAAGGGAGCAGAAAACTGAACGAAATAATTCTGGAAGGGCCCAGAGGGCTCCGCATCATACCCGGCGTCTCGGGCATAAGGAACCTGGCCAATTTATCAACTCAGCGATTTGAGCAACTGATGGCAGAACTGCGGGAATTCGAGCAAAACACGGAATTAATGATTATTGATACCGGCGCAGGGATTTCTGATAATGTCATCAAATTCCTCCTGGCAGCAGATGAGGTTGTTGTCGTCACCACTCCTGAGCCGACCTCTTTAACTGATGCCTATGCGCTCATTAAAATTGTCGCTCAAGAAAACAATAATCCGACAATCAGTTTGATTATCAACCGGGTCAACAATGAAAAGGAAGGTTTATTTGTCGCTAATAAACTAAAACAGGCTACCCAGAGATTTTTAAATCTCGATATAAATACTTTAGGTTATGTAGTTAATGATTCCGCAGTTGTTGAATCGGTTAAGAAGCAACAACCATTTTTACTAACCTACCCAAAAGCGCCTGCTACTACCTGCGTCTATCATATAGCTGCTCAGCTTTGTCAACAAAATTGCTTTAAGCCTAAGGCATCGGGCGGTTTCTTTAATAGGGTAATGAGATTACTAAGACGATAGAAATATATCCTTTGGGAGGATTGTTATATAGAATGGTGGGTAAGAAATTTATTCCTTTAACACCCGATGATTTCAAGTTAAATCAATTAGCAGAAATCATTGTTAATGAGGATGGGTATAAAGGAGTTTATGCTAGTCGAATTGAAGAAGTAAACGATACCACGCTTACTCTTGCCATGCCTTTTTATCGAGGACAAATAGTACCTTTACGACCGGGCCTTAATATCAAGGTGAGTTTTTCCAAAGAGAGAATCGTGTATTCATTTGAAACTACAATTCTTAAACGAGTGCGGACCCCTCTTCCCCTACTAATTGTGAAAAAGCCAGTCGAGGCAGAACGCCGGCAGCGCCGGGCGTGGGTGCGGATTGAGCTTAGCATTCCAGTCAAGTATCGACGCTGGAAACTGGGAGACAGCCTGCAATCGAATAGCGATAGTACCGCCGATTTTACAGAAACCAGTTCCATTGATATAAGCGGGGGCGGAATGATGTTTACAACCAATGAGAAACTGCAACAAGGGGATTTATTGTTCGTATCCTTGGAAATTCCCGATTTTGGGCCTCTAAATGTAAAGTCTCGAATTACTCGCATTAGCCGGACTCCCCCGGCAGCTAAAGCAAAATACTTTGTGGGAGTAGAATTTTTGGATTTACGGGAAAATGACCAGGACCGGATAGTTAAAATTGTTTTTGATCGCCAGCGTGAGTTAATTAAGAAGGGGCTTTTATAAAGTTGGGTTATGCTGGCTATGGGGGTTATTCAGTATTACTAGGGAGGCAAAAGGGTGACAAAAGTTCGGGTTTTAGTTGTAGATGATTCGGCATTTATGCGCAAGGTTATATCCGATATTATTACGTCCGACTCCCAAATGAAAGTCGTCGGGTTGGCCCGTAATGGTCAAGAAGCAATTCAAAAGGTTCAGGAATTAAGGCCAGATGTGATAACGCTGGACATTGAAATGCCGATAATGGATGGACTTACTGCTTTGGAACAAATAATGAAAGTAAGGCCGACCCCAGTCGTGATGTTATCCAGTTTAACTCAAGCCGGGGCGGAGGCTACATTGGGGGCTTTGCAACGAGGGGCTGTCGATTTTATTGCTAAACCGTCTGGATCTATTTCTTTGGATCTTGCCAAATTACAGGACGAGATAAGGCTGAAGATCAAAATAGCCGCTATTGCCCGGATTTCCCGAATTCCCTTGCCGACCTCTAACACCAAAAACTCTCTGCCGATAAGAGATGCCGAGAGGTCAAGAACTGTTGGGACCAAGGCGAATTTAATGCTTTCCCAATCAATGCCCAACTTCGATGAAGCAAAAGTTGAAGCACGAATTCAGGCAGATGTAGGAACGAAAAGTAATTCTGCTGGAATACCCTTTGAAGCTAATTCAGACTCAAAAGGCTCTCTAAATCGTTTAGTGTTAATCGGTACCTCAACTGGAGGCCCTAAAGCACTTAATGAAATAGTGCCGGCTTTACCGCTAAATCGGGGGATGGCAGTCTTAATTGTCCAACATATGCCACCCGGCTTTACTAAATCTCTTGCCGAACGGTTAGACAGCGTTTCTGCTTTGCACGTTAAAGAGGCAGTCGATGGAGAAGAAATCGTAGGAGGAACTGCTTACATTGCCCCAGGTGATTACCACTTGATGGTAAGGGTTGGTCGGGCTGGCTCATCGCCCCGACTTTATGTAAGGTTAACCCGTGAGCCTCAGGTCTCAGGGCATCGACCTTCGGTGGATGTCATGCTGACCTCGGTTGCCGAAAATTTTTGGGGACATATGGTGGCAGTGATTCTAACCGGGATGGGACAGGATGGGACCAAGGGGATGAAAGCGTTGAAATTAAAACAGTGTCGAACTATCGCTGAAGATGAGTCTACTTGCGTGGTGTTTGGTATGCCTAAATCGGCAATTGAGGCGGGAGTAGTGGACCGGGTTGTCCCATTACATCGGGTGGCTGCTGAAATAAAGAAGATGTTATATTAAGTTGATCGCTATACGGACGTGGTAAGGGAGGTAGGAAAAGATGGATTTATCTCAGTATATGGATATTTTCTTGATCGAGTCTAAAGAACACTTATTGAACCTTAATCAATCTTTGCTAGAATTGGAATCAAACCCACAGAATAAAGTAATCTTGGATGAAATTTTTCGAGCAGCCCATACCCTGAAAGGGATGGCGTCCACTATGGGATTTGAGAATGTGGCAGACCTTACGCATGTGATGGAAAACGTTCTCTCTGGTTTGCGCAATCAAGAAGTCACTATAAGCAATCAACTCATTGACCTATTGTTTCAATGCCTGGATTCCTTACAAAATATGATTGAGTCTATCGAGGCTGGAAAGAATGACAACCTTCCGGTAAATCAACTGATTCAGCTATTACAAGATGCAGCTAATGGTCTGAATATAAATGAGCAACCAGAGACAGAAGCTAATCCCATTAAACTGGTGGCTCATGAGTTGGAGCTCAATGATTATGATGTTAATATGATTGTCGAGGCCTATCAAAAAGGGTTCAGGGCTTATCATATTGGAATTGAGGTCGCTTCTGATTCACTGATGAAATCAGTCCGGGCTTTTATGGTGTTCAGGAACCTGGAAGAAGTGGGGGAAATCATAAAATGCAACCCTCCAGCGCAAGTGCTTGAAGAGGGTAATTTTGAAAATGGGTTTGATCTTATTCTGATAACTAAAGAAGGAGCCGCATCAATTACCGAACGGGTACACACGATTTCTGAGATTAAACTGGCGAAGTGTGCTTTACTTGAATTGCCGCCTGAAGAGCTAGGACAGGAAAATAATGACGTCCAGTCCGACCAGGCTAGACAAAATATGGATTTGACCGAAGACCAGCCTAATTCGTTACGACAGCCGGCCAAAGTCCGTCAGACAGTTAGAGTAGATATTGAGCGACTGGATAAATTAATGAATCTAGTTGGGGAATTAGTAATCAACAAAACCCGCCTGCAACAGATTGGGCAAGCCAATAATTTGATCGAGCTTAATGAAACTGTGGAACAGTTTGATCGAATATCTACTGATTTACAGAGTCTAGTGATGAAGGTTCGCATGGTTCCGGTAGAGCAGGTATTTAATCGATTTCCGCGGATGGTTAGAGACTTGGCTAAAGATCTGGGCAAAGAAATTAGATTTGTTATTGAAGGAAAAGAAACTGAACTTGATCGGACCGTTATCGACGAAATTGGCGATCCGCTGGTCCATTTATTAAGAAATTCAATCGACCATGGAATAGAAGGTTCCGATGCCCGGAAAGCAGCTGGTAAAAGTAGTGAGGGATTTGTTCGCTTGGTGGCCCGGCATGAGGGTAATAATGTAATCATTGAGGTAGAAGATGATGGTCGAGGGATTGACCCTGAACGGGTTCGGGCCCGCGCAGTCTCTTTAGGACTACTTAATAAAGATTCCGATCTAGCGGATGACAGTTCCATTCTTAATTTTATTTTTCAGCCGGGGTTTAGTACCGCTGAGCAAATAACTGAATTATCAGGCCGAGGTGTCGGGTTGGATGTGGTCCGCTCCAAAATTGAAGCCCTCAGTGGAACAGTTACCGTAGAAAGCAAACTTGGAGCCGGGGCTAAGTTTAAGGTGCGCTTACCATTAACCTTGGCGATTATTCAGGCATTATTAATTAATGTTGCGCAAGAAACCTATGCGATTCCTTTAAGCGCGGTTGATGAGACAGTGGCTATTACCCTAGAGAATATCAAACAAGTCCAAAATCAGGAAGTAGTCGTGCTGCGAGGGAAAGTCCTGCCAGTTATTCGCCTGCACAATCTACTAAATATAGCAGATCGTATTAATGGAGAGCGAGTCTTTCATGTTGTTATTGTACGAAAAGGTGATAAACAAGCCGGCTTAATTGTTGACTCGCTGATCGGCCAACAGGAGATTGTCATAAAATCTCTGGGCAAATTATTAACCGGTATACCTGGACTAGCTGGAGCAACTATTCTAGGCAACGGAGAGGTTTCTTTAATACTCGACGTGGGAACCTTGTTTTAGGAGGGATTTAGGGTGAGTAATGATCAAGCCGGATTCAGTAATGAACTACAACTGGTATCCTTTATCTTAGGCCAGGAAGAGTATGCTCTCGATATTTTGTTGGTTCAAGAAATTATCCGCATGTTGCGAATTACCCGGGTACCCAGGGCACCGCATTATATTGAGGGTGTGGTTAATCTGCGCGGAAATGTGATCCCGGTTTTTGATTTGCACCGGCGTTTTGGCCTGTCAGAACGAGTAAATAGTGAGCGGACCCGGATCATCGTGGTTAAAGTGCAGGAAATTACTGCTGGTTTAGTTGTCGACGGAGTATCCGAGGTACTCCGTTTACCCCAGGCCGCGGTTGAGCCCGTTTCTTCGCTGGTAACTGCTGTAGACACAGATTATATCCAGGGAATCGGCAAAAAAGATAATCGGCTTTTAATCATGTTAAACATTAACCGTGTATTAGGGATTGAGGGCTTAGATTATTAATTATCTTAGCGGGCGAATGAGGTGCTTAATCAATGATTGATGAGTTTACTCAATTATCCGATTTTCAACTGGATGCTCTAAGGGAGATTGGCAATATAGGTGCCGGTAATGCCGCTACATCTTTATCCATGATGATTAATCGTCGGATTGAAATGAGCGTACCTCAATTGACCGTACTGCCTTTTTCTGAACTGTCTTACGCAATCGGAGGACCTGAAACGCTGGTAGTCGGAGTGTATTTACAGGTACAGGGAATGTCTCCTTGCGGTATTTTGTTTCTACTTCCTCATGATAGTTCCCTAAAATTAGCGGAAATGTTATTGGATAAACCATCTGGTTCTATTAAAGTAATGGGAGAGATGGAACATTCTGCTTTAATGGAATTGGGGAATATTTTAGCTGGAGCCTATCTGAATGCGCTGGCCATGTTTACTGACTTGGAACTTTTTCCTTCGGTCCCTTCATTAGCTACTGATATGTCTGGGGCGATTTTAAGTGCGGTTGTCTTTTCTCTGGGGGAGGTTGCTGATCATGCTCTACTAATCGAAACTAAGTTTACAGAGGATAACCAACAAGTTGTGGGGCATTTTCTTTTATTACCCGAACCAGGGTCACTTGATATAATCCTGGAACGGCTTGGAGTGAATATTTAATGGCTAGAGTAGTTCAGGTAGGTATGGCAGATTATAAGGTAACGGTTAGTCCGAATACCTTAATGACTGCCGGGCTAGGTTCTTGCGTTGGGGTATGTTTATGGGATCCGGTAACGAGAATTGGTGGATTAGCCCACATAATGCTGCCCTCAAGCGTTCAGGCGCGAAGAACTGATAGTAAAGGCAAATTTGCTGATACAGCCATTCTGGCGGTAATCCAGGAGATGAGTCGTTTGGGAGCTAACCCAACTCGTTTGGTAGCTAAAATCGCTGGCGGAGCCCAGATGTTTAATTTCGGTGGTACTACGGATATTATGCGAATCGGCGATCGTAATGCACAGGCTGTTCAACAGGTATTGAAAAATGAAAAAATAAAGATCCTGTTTTCCGATACCGGCGGCAGTCATGGACGAACCATTTATTTTATGACGGAAAATGGTAAACTCACTATTCGAACAATAGAGCATGGTGAGAGGGTTGTGTAATTATGGCTGAACCTAAAATAAAACAACCCTGGCTTCGGTATAAACAGCAGGGGGATATTTCGGCAAGAGATAACCTGATTACCCAATATGTTTATTTGGTCAGGCAGGTAGCTGGTCGGTTAAGCATGGGACTTTCATCCCAGGTTGAGCTGGATGATCTAATCGGGAACGGAGTTTTTGGATTATTGGATGCGATCGAAAAGTTCGATCCAACTAGAGGAGTAAAATTCGAAACTTACGCCGTTACCCGGATTAGGGGAGCAATATTAGACGGTCTGCGTGCTATGGATTGGGTCCCTCAATCAGTGCGCCAGAAAAGCAGAATGTTAGAGAAAACATATCAAAAGCTGGAACAAGAATTAGCCAGGCCAGCGAGTGACCAGGAAGTTGCGCAAGCTTTAGGTCTAAACGATTTAGAATTTGATCGATTATTAGTGGAAGTGAGTCATACATCCTTATTCTACCTTGAGGATATGTGGCTCGGGGAGTCGAGCGACGATGATTCCCTCCGTATTATCGATACCCTGGAGGATCCAACTATTGAAGAACCTACGGCCCGTTTAGAACATGAGGAGCTAAAAAATCTCCTGGCAGAAGCAATAGATAAACTGCCAGACCGAGAGAGACTAGTCATCTCACTATACTACTACGAAGCCCTAACCCTCAAAGAAATCGGAGCAGTCCTCGGATTATCCGAATCCCGCATATCTCAACTACATACCAAAGCCATCCTAAGACTACGCGGCCGCCTAAGCCGACAAAAAAAACGGATATTCTAGGAGCACCGTATCTAAAAGTCAGGAAAGAACTGTACAAACAGAAGTAGAACTTTAGCACCGCAGAAACTGTGCGAAAAGCAAGAGGTGCGACTATTAAAATAAAAGGAGCACCGTATCTAACTATTTTTATTAAGGATAAAGTAACTGCCGGTAGGAGGTGGGCATAATGAAGAAACCCTATATTGGCGTATCAATTGAACAAGACAGCATGGCAGCTTACTTACAGGTTGAGAACGATGATGAAGATAATTATAAGGGTGATATTCAGGAACTATTCGAAATGGCTTTAGAGCGTCTTCAAGAGAAAGGGGTAAAGTATGGGATTGATGAAGCGGCAGTGCGAGATGCGGTTTCTGTACGACGTGGAGAAAAGATGCTAGTAGCGGTGGGCAAACCCGTTGAGGAAGGTAAAGATGCGAGTATTACTTTTCATTACTTATCCGATAAAGAAAAAGCAGGACGACCGCAGGAGCGAGAAGATGGAACTGTTAATTTTTGGGATTTAAACTTGATTAACAATGTTCGGGCCGGTGATATTTTGGCGACCAAAACACCATCGGTTTCCGGAAGTCCAGGAATTACGGTTACTGGCCAGATTATAAAACCGAAGCCAGTTAAAAACGCGACTCTCCGTCGGGGCAAAAACACATCTTTGGAGAACAATGGTTTAAAGTTGATTGCTACCCGAGACGGACACGTGGTAACAACGGCCGATGGAGTAATTAGTGTTTTGCCTGTTTTAACCGTTAACGGAAATGTGGATGTGGCTACTGGCAATATATCATTTATCGGTGATGTAGTAATCCAGGGTAGCGTAAAACCCGGTTTTGCGGTCCGGGCTGAGAAAAATATAGAAGTCATTGGCAATGTTGAAGGGGGTTCACTTTTAGCTGGTGAATCTATTACGGTTAAAGGAGGCATCATAGGGCAAGGAAAGCACCGTGTCGTGGCTGGTGGCAGCCTGAAGGCGCGATTTATCGAAAATGGTATGGTTCAGGCAAGAGGCGATATTTTAATTAATGACGCTATACTAAATAGTACAGTCATCGCTGGAGGACGGATCCAAGTGGAGGGCCGGCGAGGAACAATTGTCGGGGGCGAGACGCGAGCCACCTTTGAAATAAAAGCGAAAAATATCGGGTCACCCTTAACGCCTTTGACTCAGCTTGAAGTTGGTGTTAAGCCTGAATGGAAGGAAGAATTAAAGAAGATACTGGCAGAATTAAAATCAAAAACCAAAAACTTGGAAAAAAGTCGACAAGTATCCAATATGTTGGTTCAATTAAAAAAGAACAAAGGCGAGCTGCCGAAAGATAAGCGGGAAACCCTGGAACGCCTGCAGTTCACCGAACAGCAGTTAGAACAAGAGATTGCAGAAGGGCAGAAGCGTAAACGAAAGTTGGAAGAAAAACTGTCCATGCTCACAACCGGTAAGATTAAAGTTCAGGGAACAATCTATCCTGGAGTAACCGTTGTTATTGGAAATATAACGATGAGTATCAATGATCCGCTCCAATATTGTCAATTAGTAATAGAAAATGACGAAATCAAAATCCGTCCTTATTGAATGATTCTTGAAGGTAGCGAAATCTTGTTGGTTAGGTATTTCAAAGGGGGTGTTGGTTTTGTCAGTTAAAATGGTGGATATGCAGGTTCTTATACCGAAAGTACAAGAGGTGGCGAAAACTCAGCAAATCCAGCAGCAGGGGCTACCGAACCAGCAAGCGAGCTTAGCGGCTCAGTTACGTCAAGAAGCAGCCCATAAGCAAAGTAGTGTTCAAGAAACTCCCCAAAGTGAAGAGAGTAAGATTCTTGATCAGGAAAAGGAGCGAAAGAATCGGGATGAGCCAAGAAACCGGAAAAAGAAAGATGAGAAACAACGGCTAGCTAGTTCATCTAAAGATCCTCGTTTGGGTAATAAAGTAGATATAATAATATGAATTAATGCGGTTTAACAATTATCATATCATTTTAAGAGTGGCTACAGGGGGGCTTGGTATGGTTTGGGCTTTATTAGTATTAGGCCTAGGCGGGGTTTTGTTAGCAATGATGTATAAGAATAAATCGGCTGCGCCAGAATCTCTGTCTCCAGAATTAAAAAGTCGGAAACTTAAAGATTTGGATCAATTGCTTGAAGAAAGTGTCTTAGTTAAGGAAGACCTGGAGAGACTTTTGGTTGAGGCGACCAGAGTCTCCAGTAAGATCCAAAATGAGCTTTCCAGACAGATTGAATTTCTACGGCAATTGGCAATTGATGAAACAAGACCGTTATCATGGTCAGAATCACATGATCAAGAAAATAGCGCACACAAAAATGTTGCTAGGGCAAAACGAAACCGGACTAGCCAGAGTCACATGGAGCCCGGACAGAATTGCCTTAAACCAATGGAAGCTAACAGAGGTCGGGTGGTGGTTAAGTCGGTTCAATGGGCACCTTTTGAAAACCCCGAGACCGACTATGCTCAGATGGATGAAAACAAGACGATTGCCGGTTCCCAAAGGATAGATCCTGATTTGATTAGACCGGGTACTTTAGAAGGAATGAGGCAAAAGAGAACTGAGGAGAGAGAAAAAAATCCAGCAAACTCAGTCATCCATCTCTATCCGGCAGCAAAGACCCAGACTAGTCGGAGCAGTAGTTATGATCAAATCTGTAGAATGGCTAATGAAGGTTATTCAGCATTAAGGATTGCGGAAACAACTGGGATAGGTCTGGGAGAAGTTCAACTGGTTTTAGATATATATCGCAAGAATAGAGTGCCGGCAGGGATACCAGAAAGTTTTTCTACGATTTAGTAAGATGGATAAGCATTTTAATTGTTTGCTTTCAAATATCTCATATGATAAACTAATAAATGGTGCAAAAATACACACGTTGCCCAATCCTAGATCTGGTGCTTTTGTTTTTCAAAAGTAAGTCGGGAAATGCGGGGACGGAGGCAAAACCAGGAAGGAGGTGTGATCATCATGGCAGTTATTTCAATGAAACAGCTTCTGGAAGCGGGAGTACACTTTGGCCATCAGACTAGACGCTGGAATCCAAAAATGGCCCCCTTTATTTTCACCGAACGTAACGGGATTTACATTATTGACTTGCAAAAAACCGTTCGTAAGGTGGATGAGGCCTACGCTTTTATTCGCGATGTAATTGCCCAAAAGAAATCCGTCCTTTTTGTCGGGACAAAGAAACAGGCTCAGGAGGCAGTTCGCGAAGAAGCCCAGCGTTGTGAACAGTTTTATGTTAATGAACGTTGGTTGGGTGGTATGCTAACTAACTTTCATACTATTCAGAAGCGAATCCAGCGACTGAGGGAATTAGAGCGGATGGAGCAAGATGGAACTTTTGAGGTTCTTCCGAAAAAAGAAGTGTCTCGGTTGATGGGGGAAAAGGAAAAACTCGACCGATTCTTAGGCGGCATCAAGGACATGAAAGAATTACCCGGGGCTATGTTTGTGATTGATCCGCGAAAAGAACGGATTGCAGTGGCAGAAGCTCGTCGGCTGGGCATCCCAATAGTGGCAATTGTCGATACTAATTGTGATCCAGATGAAATTGATTACGTTATCCCAGGTAATGATGACGCAATCAGGGCAGTTAAACTGCTGACTGGAAAAATGGCTGAGGCGGTTCTCGAGTCCAAGCAAGGACAGCAGATGACCGTGGAGGAGCAAACTGAATAAGGTAATGAGTAGGGGTAGGGGTGACCGAGGGGAAAGATTTCCCTAACTCTTATCCCTACTTTTATGTATAAGCCGACGTTTTCAAACGTTTATTGATAAAGCCGGAGGTGGATAGTTCAATGGAAATTACGGCCGCAATGGTAAAAGAACTTCGGGAACGGACCGGAGTAGGGATGATGGAATGTAAGAAGGCACTGGTAGCGGCTCAGGGGAACATGGATGAGGCGGTTAAGAGTTTACGCGAAAAAGGTTTGGCCGCCGCCGCGAAAAAAGCTGGTCGAATCACTGCGGAAGGCAGAATTGAGTCTTATATTCATGGTGTGGGAAGAATAGGAGTACTAGTCGAAGTAAACTGTGAAACTGATTTTGTCGCTAAGACCGATGAGTATCGAGAGTTTTGTCGGGATATGGCGATGCAAATTGCTGCGTCTAAACCGGAATATGTCAGTCGAGAAGAGGTTCCAGCAGAAGTTATTGAAAAAGAGAAGTCTATCCTGCGCGTTCAGGCTCTCAATGAGGGTAAACCAGAAAAAATAGTGGAACGGATGGTTGAAGGACGAATTGAAAAATTCTATAAAGAATTTTGTTTATTGGAACAACCTTTTATCAAAAACCCCGATATTACTGTTCAGCAACTATTGCATGAAAAAATCAGTAAGGTAGGGGAAAATATAGGAATCCGACGGTTCGTTCGATTTGAATTAGGTGAGGGAATCGAGAAAAAACAAGATAACTTTGCCCAGGAAGTTATGAGCCAAGTTAACAATGCCTAGTTTCATGTGAATTCAAGAAATGGAGGTTGTCCCGATTTATGGCCGAACCTAAGTATAAAAGAATAGTCCTAAAGCTCAGTGGAGAGGCATTAGCTGGTGAACAGGGATTTGGTATTGAACAGGATACGGTTAATTCCATTGCTCGGCAGATTAAAGAGGTCCACGACGCTGGGGTTGAAGTGGCTATAGTGGTTGGGGGAGGAAACATTTGGCGTGGGGTTGCTGGCAGTGCAAAGGGCATGGATCGGGCGACTGCTGACTATATGGGAATGTTGGCAACAGTAATCAATTCGCTTTCATTGCAGGATGCAATGGAAAAACTAAATGTGGTCACTCGTGTTTTATCAGCAATAGAGTTGCGGCAAATAGCTGAGCCCTATATTCGACGGCGGGCTATTCGTCACCTAGAAAAGGGGCGGGTGGTTATTTTTGCGGGTGGAACCGGTTCTCCCTATTTTTCTACGGATACCACTGCTGCTTTACGGGCGGCAGAAATAGAAGCTGATGTTATTTTGATGGCTAAAAAGGTAGATGGGGTGTATGATTCCGACCCGGTTAAGAATCCAGAAGCAATACTTTATCGGGACCTCAGTTATATTGATGTTCTTAATCAAAGATTGGGGGTTATGGATTCCACTGCAACTTCTTTATGTATGGATAATCAGATCCCGATTATTGTTTTTAATCTTAACGAAACAGGAAACATCCTTAAAGTAGTCCAGGGTAAAGACGTAGGAACTTACGTAGGAGGGTAGAGAAATGGCTGATGAATATCTTAAAGATGCGGAAGATAGAATGCAAAAGAGTGTCGAAAACCTCAAGCGGGAATTTGCTTCACTAAGAGCCGGCAGGGCTAATCCAGCTCTGCTAGAACGGGTGTTAGTGGATTATTATGGTACACCCACTCCAATTAATCAGGTAGGAAATATCGGCGTTCCTGAGCCTCGATTGCTAGTTATCCAGCCCTGGGACCGCAGTCTAATTCCGGTTATTGAAAAGGCTATTCTCAAGTCCGATCTTGGTATTACTCCGAGCAGTGATGGTAATGTAGTCCGGATCGCCATTCCCCAGTTAACCCAGGAACGACGTAAGGAATTAGTCAAAGTGATCAAAAAAAGGGCTGAGGAAGCACGGGTAGCAGTCCGGAACATTCGACGCGATGCGATGGATCAATTAAAGGCGCGGGAAAAAAAGGGAGAGATCTCTGAAGACATTATGCGCCGAGAACAGGATTCCCTGCAGAAGGTTACCGATAATACCATCAAAGTCATTGATAAACTAGCTGAGTCCAAAGAACAGGAAGTCATGGAAGTATAATATGGACCGCGATCAACCCGATTTATTGGTACCGGATATAGTGGCCTGGGAAATTGAAGATGCAATACAAATATTAAAAGAAAGTGGCTTTAAGGTGCAACAGATAAAAGTTAATCCCGATAAAACTAATTCGGATGAATTCGATAACTGGCGAGTTTTACGTCAGAAACGACTATCTGATGAGGTTTTTCAACTTGTTGTAGCCCCATTTAAGAGTCTTAAGCCATAATAATCTAGGGTTGTACATTTATTATCAACATAAACCCCCTCAATTATTTGGGGGTTTTATCCTTGGTCTGTATATTTCCTTTGTCCGGTTAATCCTGTCTGAACTGGAGGGGGGTTAAGGTGGCGGGTTTTGATTCTTTTCTTAATCGTAAGTTTCGGGTAAAACGAGCAAAAGATAAATGGGAGTCACAAATTGATCATAATCATTTGCCACAACACATTGCTGTAATAATGGATGGAAATGGTCGTTGGGCTACTTTACGAGGTCTTCCCCGATATGCTGGTCATCGAGCTGGCATGTCAGCTTTGAAAGAATTAGTCACGATCTGCGGCGAGCTAGGAATTCAAGTGCTGACGGTGTATGCTTTTTCCACCGAAAATTGGAAGAGGCCGGCAGAAGAAGTTAGTTTTTTGATGAATCTGTTAGTGGAATATATGGAAAGGGAACTAGCAGAGCTTCACCACAAAGGAGTACAGGTGCGAGCTTTGGGTGAGCTTGCCGAGTTACCGCTGTTAGCTCAGCAAGCTTTGAATAAGGCCGAAAATGTTACCCACGGCAATCAAGGCATGAAATTTAATATTGCCTTGAACTATGGGGGGCGACGAGAAATTTTAAAGGCGGTCCACCAGATAGCCCAACAAGTACTGGCCGGAGAGATTAAACTAGAACAGATTAATGAGGAACTAGTAAGTTGTTTTCTTTATACCAGGGACTTACCTGACCCAGATCTAGTTATTCGACCATCCGGCGAGCAACGTTTGAGCAATTTCCTGCTATGGCAGAGTGCTTACTCCGAGTTTTGGACCAGTTCAGTACTTTGGCCTGATTTTCGAAAACATCATTTGTTCGAAGCCATTGTCGATTATCAAAAGCGTCATCGTCGTTATGGCGGTTTATAACTGAAAAGACAGAGGGAACTCATATGTTGAAACTACGGATATTAAGCGCAATTTTTGGCGTCCCCTTATTGCTTTTTATAGTTTGGACCGGGGGCTGGCTATTAGTCGCCGGCGTTGTTGTTCTGGCAGGTTTAGGGTGGAAAGAATTTATAGGTTTGATAGAAAATGTTGGCTTAAGAGCAAGGGGAGGGCTAGGATGGCTAGTCCTATTATTTCCAATTGTTGCATATCTTGATTGTAGTGGATTTATCCCTGGCGGTTTTAGTTATTTACCGGTCGGCATTTTGTTAGCAACTGCATTCGGATTTATTATAAGTTATCCGGAGCGGAAATTGGCCGATGTAGCTGTAACCTTATGGGGCATTTTATATCTTGGAATGTTGTTTAGTTTTTGGGTCCTAGTCAGGGAATTAAACCAGGGCTGTTTCTGGATCGTACTGGCCTTAATCCTTACCTGGGCTAGTGATACCGGTGCCTATTTTATTGGCAGGAACTGGGGAAAACGGAAGCCTTGGCCACGTTTAAGTCCTGGCAAGACCCTTGAAGGTGCTCTAGGCGGGTTGTTTTTTTGCATTGTTACTTCATTAGCATTAACTAGTACTAGTGGGTTTTTTCGATGGGGTGGACCGGATTTGGGGTTAACCGGCTCAATTGTCTTAGGTTTAGTGGTTAGCGCAATGGCGCAGGCTGGAGATTTAGTTGAATCAGGCTTAAAACGTTCTGCCGGGGTTAAAGATTCAGGCTGTTTAATTCCCGGTCACGGTGGAATTCTCGATCGTTTTGACAGTTTATTATTCGTCATGCCTACAGTGTACTTCTTTGTTCAAATATATGCGAAATATGAGTTTTTTCAATAATTTTAGAAAATAGATAAATTTGTTGGCCGTAAGTATTATAATAGTCTTAATTTGAGCAAATTGGGGGTAAGAGGTGAAATAGATGGACCCAACCCTCTTAAAACATGTCATAATCCTGGTCCGTTTTAGCATCATTACAGTTGGTCTGGTGGCTGGCTACCTGGCTTTATATTACGTTGTACCTTATATTTTTCACCTCATAACTCAGATCCCAGTTTATTTTTCACCCTTTATTTTAGCATTGGTCATGTCATTATTGATTGAGCCTATAGTAAGGAGACTTCAGTTAAAGTTTAAATTATCCCGGGGAATTGCTGTTTTATTTGCCCTGGTGGTTGTTTGGGGTACCGTAGCCTTAGTTCTGGCCGGTGTAGTAAGTCGCCTGGTACAAGAATTAATTGAGTTATACCGATTACTATCTTCCTCATCGGCCAGTCTGAGTCAGAGTATCGTCAGCCTAGTTGAGAATTGGCAAACCTTTTATCTTCGACTACCAATTCCACCTCAAGTTGCAGAAACCCTGCAACAAAACGCGGGAAGTTTGGTGGAGGGAGTTCAAACCCTGGTTCAGGAGATTATGAATGCCCTTATTGGGTTTTTGGGGGCCTTGCCCGGTTTCTTTACCATTTTCTTAATTGCCACGATTTCGACTTTTTTTATTAGCCGAGATCGGGAACTAATTTACCAAACGCTTTTTGGTTGGGTTTCCTCGGATTGGTTCGACCGTGGACGAATCGTGATTAGAGATTTGGGTGGTGCTTTAGTCGGTTTTTTTAGAGCTCAACTGATCTTAATTTCTATAACCGGAGTTGTAACGGTTATTGGTTTAAGGATCCTGGGAGTTGAGTACGCACTTACTATTGGTCTAGTTGGCGGACTGCTGGATATCTTGCCGATTATAGGTCCCGGAACTATATTCATTCCTTGGTCACTTTGGACAATTGCTATAGGAAATGTTAGCTTTGGTTGTAAACTGATGTTTCTTTATGCTATTATTTCGATAGTACGCCAGTTATTAGAGCCAAAAATCGTCGCGAATAATATTGGGTTACATCCCTTAGCCACTTTGGTCGGCCTTTTTGTTGGACTAAAAGCCGGTGGTATTTTGGGTATGATTCTAGGACCAGTAACCCTTGTTGTTTTTCAGGCTTTGCGGCGGGCTGGAATAATTGCCAATTGGTCAACGAAAAATCATTGCTAATTAGTCAGACAGTAATAATTTTTTCTACTGCAGGGCTATTCGGACAAGATTCTATACACCACTTAAAATGACAGCGAAGTATTAGGTTTATCAATTAGTGTTGTAGGAGTTTTCAATGCGAAACGTGAAAAGGATTGTCATATTAGGTTCAACTGGTTCAATTGGCCGTCAAACTTTGGAAGTAGTTGAAGCCCATTCAGATACTTTAAAGGTAATTGGTTTAGGAGCCGGCAGCAATTATCAATTGCTGGAGCAGCAGGTCAGGAGGTTTTGTCCCAGCTTTGCGGCTTTGGCTGATGTTGAGGCGGCTCAGATAGCGGCCAGCCATCTCCAAGATGAGACGGTTCAAGTATTAAGCGGTTTACAAGGGATAACCGATTTGGTGGAACTACCCAACGTTGATCTAGTGGTCAACGCCTTGAGCGGTTTTGCTGGACTTGAGCCGACTATCAAAGCAATTCGGCGTGGTATTCCAGTGGCGATAGCCAATAAGGAGCCATTGGTAGTAGCCGGACATCTGATAATGGAAGAGTCTCGGCGTTGGGGTTCACCAATTCTGCCGATTGATAGTGAGCCTTCGGCTATTTTTCAATGCTTACGCGATGAAAAACGTTTTTTAAGTAAGTTGATTATAACTGCTTCAGGCGGTCCTTTTCGGGGTTGGACACAGGACCGATTGTCCAGTGTCACCCCTGAGTTAGCTCTGCGCCACCCTAATTGGTCAATGGGCCAAAAGATAACAGTTGATTCGGCTAACTTAATGAACAAGGGGCTTGAAGTAATTGAGGCGCATTGGTTATTTAATGTTGATTACTCCCAGATTGAGGTGGTAGTTCACCCCCAATCCATAGTTCATTCTCTAATAGAGTTTATGGATGGTTCAATCCTGGCTCATTTGGGTCAACCAGATATGCGAGTACCGATTCAATACGCCTTATCCTATCCGGAACGCTGGGGAAGTCCCTGGCCGCGCCTAAGTTTGGTTGAGGCCGGGCAGTTAACTTTTCAAGCACCGGATTTGATAAATTTCCCCTGTTTGGAACTAGCCTTACTTGCCGGAAAAAAGGGGGGTTCCATGCCCACTGTGCTCAGCGGGGCTGACGAAGAAGCGGTTGATTTATTCCTCAAAGAAAAAATAGGTTTTTTGGATATACCCCGCCTCATAGAGGGAGCACTTGCTAGTCACCATCGGATTGATAACCCTGACTTGGACACTCTTCAGGCAGTTGATCACTGGGCCCGTCGTTGGGTTCGCGAACACATTTAGGGGGAGATTTTTTGATAACCTTTATCGCGGTTGTATTTGTTTTTGGACTGCTAGTGATGGTCCATGAAGCTGGGCATCTGGTAGCCGCCAAACGGGTTGGTATTGCAGTATATGAATTTAGTATGGGATTCGGGCCTAAATTGTTTGCTTTCACCCGGGGGGGAACCCTCTATTCAGTAAGAGCATTGCCATTGGGCGGGTATGTCAGGATGGCCGGCAGCGACGAGGGAGAAGCTGATCTTGAAGCTGCTTACCAGAATAAAACAGTCGGTCAGCGAGCGATTGTGGCAGCGGCCGGGTCAACCATGAATCTTGTTCTGGCGGTAGTTTTGTTTATCATAGTATTTTCAATCCTCGGTATTCCTTTTGCAACTGGGTCAAATGTGATTGGATCAACCTTACCGGGTTCTCCAGCCGCGGCTAACCTCCTCCCAGGGGACCAGGTAGTAGCGATTGATAATCAGCCAGTCCAAACTTGGGAGGAAATGGTTAAGATAATTCAGAGTTATCAACCGACTAAGGGACCGCTCAATTTTCAGGTTGTACGGACTGGTGAGTCGTTGGAATTTGCCATAGTCCCCGAAATCAACCAACAGACAGCGATCGTTGGCATTCGACCGGAAATCGGGTACCACCGGGTTGGTTTGATTACTGGTATCGGTATGGGATTTTCGCAAACAGTTGAATTAACTTGGGCAATGCTTCAAGGACTGGGCCAGATGTTTACTAAGGGTGTTGAACCGGGCGATTTGGCTGGTCCAGTCGGGATAGTTCAAATGATTGGCGAAGCGTCTCAGGGGGGATTAGCGAACCTTTTGTATTTCGCAGCTATTCTAAGTATTAATCTGGCGATCTTAAATCTTTTACCCATACCGGCATTAGATGGCAGTAAACTGGTTTTTCTGGCTGTCGAAAAGGTTCGTGGCCGTGGGGTTGAACCAGAAAGGGAGGGTTTCATCAACTTAATCGGTTTTGCTTTATTAATAACCTTGGTCTTGATACTTACTTATCAAGACGTTATGAGAATATTTGTTCAGAAAGGATAATTACTCTAAAACAAAACTTTTATAAACTGTCTGGAGGCAGGGCAATGTCGGTTATTCCTCGCTGCTCTACTCGTCCTTTAAAGGTTGGTAGGGTGGTCATCGGTGGTGGTTCGCCGATTTCGGTTCAATCAATGACTAAGACGGATACCCGAGATGTGAAAGCAACGGTTAGACAAATATGTGAGCTAGAAGAGGCGGGCTGTGAAATTGTTCGTCTGGCGGTAGTCGATACTGAGGCGGCAGAGGCAATAAAAAAAATTCGACAGCACACTCAGCTTCCCTTAATTGCCGATATTCATTTTGATTACCGTTTAGCCTTAGAGTGTATCGAAAACGGTATTGATGGCTTGCGGATTAACCCCGGGAATATCGGTGATCGCAGTCGGGTTGAAATGATTACCCAACGAGCTTTAGATAAAAGGATTCCAGTTAGGATTGGAGTAAATGCTGGTTCGCTGGAAAGGCCTTTGCTTGACCGATATGGCGGGGTAACCGCTGAAGCCTTAGTTGAAAGTGCTTTGGGTCATATTCGGATTTTGGAGAGTCTGAGGTTTTATGATATCAAAGTATCCATCAAGGCTTCTGATGTTCCGCTGATGCTGCAAGCTTATCGTCAACTGTCTCGAACCGTAAACTATCCTCTTCACCTTGGAGTAACAGAGGCCGGTACCCGTTATACCGGGACGATAAAATCAGCCATTGGTATTGGCACCTTGCTAGCGGAAGGAATAGGCGACACCATCAGAGTATCTTTGACTGGTCCGCCAACGGAAGAAGTCCGCGTTGGTTTTGAGATCCTAAAAGCATTGGGTTTGCGCAGAAAGGGCGTTGAAATAGTCTCCTGTCCTACGTGTGGACGATGCCAGATTGACTTGTTGCCAGTTGTGGAAAAAATTGAGCAAGAGGTCTCAAGCATTAAAACCCCTCTCAAGGTCGCAATTATGGGTTGTGTGGTTAACGGTCCTGGCGAAGCCAGACAAGCAGATGTTGGTGTAGCCGGCGGCAAGGGGGTAGCTTTGCTTTTTAAGGAAGGAAAACCCCTTAAGAAGATTAAACAATCCGAAATGGCCGACGCTTTATTAGCAGAAATAAAAAATATGGACTTGCAGACATAGTTATTATACCTTAGGCGTTGGATTATTGATGATGGAAATATTATGAATCGTATGGGTTAATTATCTTTCGAAGGAGGAATACGCGGTGCGAACCTCTCAATTATTAGCACCTACGTTGAGGGAAGAACCAGCAGAAGCCGAAGTAATTAGTCATCGCTTAATGCTTCGGGCTGGGATGATTCGAAAAACTACTTCTGGTGTCTATACCTACCTCCCTCTTGCCCAGAGAGTGTTGTTTAAAATCGCAACAATTATTCGCGAAGAAATGAATAGAGCTGGTGGACAAGAGGTAGCACTGCCCATTATTCAGCCGGCCGAACTTTGGCAGGAAAGCGGTCGGTGGGCGGTATATGGGGATGAATTGTTTCGTCTGCAAGACCGTCATGACCGTGATTTTTGCTTAGGGCCTACCCATGAGGAGATTATTACTGATCTAGTAAGAGGAGAAGTTCATTCCTACAAGCAACTTCCTCAGCTTTTGTATCAAATCCAAAATAAATACCGAGATGAAAGAAGACCACGTTTTGGGTTAATGCGGGCCAGAGAATTCATTATGAAGGACTTATACTCTTTTGATCGGGATGCAGCTGGCTTAGAAATAAGCTATCAAAAAATGTATGAAGCTTATACGCGGGTATTCCAACGCTGTGGGTTAAAGTTTCGGGCGGTTGAGGCTGACCCGGGAGCCATTGGCGGCAATGCTAGTCACGAGTTTATGGTGTTGGCTGGTTCGGGTGAAGCGGTGGTCGTCTACTGCAGTGAATGCGGTTATGCTGCTAATGTGGAAAAAGCTGAGGCTCAGCCAGAGTTATCGCAGGAAGACCTGGGGCCCTAGCGTTCTTGAACTGGTTTCCACGCCAGGGGTCCGGACCGTGGAGGATGGAACTGCTTTTTTTGGGATTACTCCAAAAGAGATCATTAAAACCCTTTTTTATGAAGTTGAATACGAGACCGGTCGAGAATTGGTAGCGGTGGTTATCCGGGGTGACCGGTCGATTAATGAGGTTAAATTATTAAACCGATTAGGGTGCTTAAGGGTAGAAATGGCCTCGGAGGCGAGGATTAAGGAAGCGACTGGGGCAAATCCCGGCTTTGTCGGACCAATAGGTTTACAAGGAATTCGCGTATTAGCTGATGCGGAAATACCCTTGATGGTGCAGGGAGTAGTTGGGGCTAATCAGGACAATTATCATTATCGGGGAGTTAACCCGGGCCGGGATTTCCCTTTGGATGACGTTGCTGATCTGCGGATAGTTGAAGCTGGCGAACCATGCCCGAAATGTGGCCACCCTTTGGCAGAATCTTACGGAATTGAAGTCGGTCATATTTTTAAATTGGGAACAAAATATAGCTCCGCCATGAACGCTTACTATTTAGATGATAAAGGACAGAAACAGTTAATGGTCATGGGTTGTTACGGTATTGGAGTTAGCCGAACTATGGCGGCAGCCATTGAACAAAATTATGACGCTAACGGGATTAAATGGCCGGTGGCTATTGCCCCTTTTCAGGTGATTGTTGTCCCGGTGAGTTATCAGGATGACCAACAAAGGCAAGTAGCTGAAATGTTATATGAACAATTACTCAACTTAGGAGTAGAGGTAATTCTTGACGATCGACTAGAGCGAGCAGGGGTTAAATTTAAAGATGCTGATTTGATTGGTTATCCTTATCGCATTACGATTGGACCAAAAGCATTAAAGGAAGGTCAAATTGAAATTAGTTGTCGTTTCGCTGATCAATGTTCCCAGGTTAAAGTCGAAGAGGCTGCTGAATGGGTGGCAAATGAGATTCGCCAACAACTCCATTCTTAGAGTAGCCTCTCATGCTTCTGGACAGCACTATTCAAAAGATGAAAACTATGACCGCGCCGTGTTTTTAAGAAGGTCAGCGATTGACGAATTTGCATCACACTTTAATTTGATTATTTTCAGAGTAGACCCTCATGCCGCGTTGCGGCACAATTGGTGCTATTCTAGATAACTTGCAAGGTAAAACGCAGGGGAATAGGGGGGATGGGCTGTGAGTGAATATGATATGGTTATTAGACTGGCACTTGCCTGTTTCCTGGGTGCATTGATTGGCTTAGAACGAGAGAGTTTAGCCCGTCCAGCCGGTTTAAGAACCTATACTTTGGTGTGTATGGGGTCAGCCCTAGCGATGATTGTCTCTCAGGAGATGTATTTTAAATATCATAATACAGTCACCGCTGATCCAGGAAGAATTGCTGCTCAGGTAATAAGCGGTATTGGTTTTCTTGGAGCCGGTACCATTATGCGCGAAGGAGCCAACATTACTGGGTTAACTACCGCTGCCGGCTTATGGGTAGTAGCCTGTGTCGGTTTGGCCTGCGGAGCTGGATTGTACTTAGCGGCCGTTGCGACTACCGGTTTCATTCTGCTGGTTCTGGTCTACTTTTTTAAAGTAGAAGAGAAATTTAGCGGGATGCGGGAATACAAGCACTTTAAGGTTATAGTCCATGACCGGCCCGGGGCTATTGGAAAAGTGGGTACTGCTTTAGGCGAAGATGGGGTGCATATTAAAAACCTTACCCTAAGTCACGCCGAAGGGGAACAGTTAGTACTGGATTTAATGCTGCGTATCCCACCCTTTATTAAACCCAAGTTAGTCGCGGACAAGCTATACGGTGTGCCTGGTGTTTTTAAAGTGGAACACCAAGACTAGATTTTGCCAATTAGACTTTGGACGTTAAATCTCTACCACTTATAAACCCTACTAGATAAATCTTAGCTAATGTTTAAAACTAGTACCTAAAATGAGGGAGGGACTGGTTAATGACCAGAAGTGGTCCTCAACCCCAGACAGAAGCCAGGGACGAAAGTCACTGGCTTAACAATTCATCTCTACCCATTTCAATTCGGGAAGCTCTTGAAAAAAGCGAAGTAGACCAGGTTGAGGTGGATAGGAGGGCTCGAAGCTGGGCAGTACACTTGCTCTTACCGGGACCGATCGATGCGAGACATCTGCAACAGATAGTTGAGATCTGGCAGAAGCGAATTCCAGATCTCCAGCAGGTTCAGTGGAAAATACATTATCAGTATTCGCCGGACCGGGTAGTTAACTTATTAAGCAGAGATTGGCCGGGCTTTGTGAATCAGATTATAAAAGATATTCCTTCATTAAAAGGTTGGCTGGAAAATTCCTCTTGTCATGTGACAGACAATAACCGGCTGGTAGTGGTGTTGTTTAGCCGATTAGCCTATCAGTGGTTGGAGGGTAAAGGTGCCCGGGGGTTGCTGACGAATTGGTTTCAGCGGCATTTGGGGTGGTCTCCCCAGGTATTCTGGGATGTCGATGAGACCGGTGTCCAACAACTACGAGAGACCGCAGAAGCTGATCAGCGTTATGTAGCAGAGATATTAGTTAAAGATAACCGAGGAGGAACGTCTAATAAGGAGATCGGGCGGGTACTAAAGTCAGAACAATCGGGGAAATCGGGGATAACAGACAAGGTTTGGTTTGGGCGGGAGATTAAATCAGAGGCAGTGCCGATTAAACATTTAATTGAAGAAGAAAAGTCGATTACTGTTCAGGGCCGAATATTTGATTTATCAATTCGTGAATTAAGAAGTGGTCGGACCTTAGTGGTTTTTAATATTACAGATAATACCGATTCGATTACGGTCAAGATTTTTCTAGAAAGTAAGGACAAAGCTCGAGTGCTGGAGTATTTACGGGAAGATGCCTGGATATTAGTCCGAGGATCGGCACAGGTTGATCGTTTTTCTCAGGAACTTACCCTGATGGCGCAAGATATAAATGGCGCAAAGGCTCCAGAACGAAAAGATCTAGCCGAAGAAAAGCGAGTGGAACTACACTTGCACACGAAGATGAGTTCAATGGATGGACTGGTCAATATTAAAGATTTAATGAAGCAACTCGCTAAATGGGGGCATTCGGCTGTGGCCATTACTGATCATGGAGTTGTTCAGGCTTTCCCCGATGCTCATGAAGTGGCGGCGAAGTATGGGATTAAAGTGATTTTTGGAGTTGAGGGTTATCTTACTGAAGAAATAAAACCTAAAGCGGGGAAGAATAAAAATCGTTCGCGTTCTTATCACATAATTATTCTGGCCAAGAATCAGACTGGGCTACAAAACTTATATCGTTTAGTTAGTTTATCGCACCTGGAGAATTTTTACCGGCATCCGCGTCTAGCCAGGGAGAAAATTCAGCAGTATAGGGATGGATTGATCCTGGGCACCGCTTGTGAAGCTGGTGAATTAATTCAGGCATATTTAAGGGGAGAACCTCGGGCAATTCTTGAAGAGATAGCCTCATTTTATGATTTTATTGAGATTCAACCGACCGGCAATAATGAGTTTCTTATCCGAAATGGTCAGATACCAAGCTTAGACGGTCTGCAAGACATGAATCGCAGCTTATTGGCGATCGGCGAAAAATTAGGGAAACCAGTGGTGGCAACGGGTGACGTTCATTTTTTAAACCCGGAAGATGAGTGTTACCGAAGAATACTTCAGGCGGGAAAAGGCTTTGAAGATGCAGAACTACAGGCACCCCTTTATTTACGAACTACCGAAGAAATGCTGGAGGAGTTTAGTTACCTGGGACAAGAAAAAGCTTATCAGGTCGTGATCGAAAACCCACAATTTATTGCTGCTTCGATTGAAGAACTACAGCCAGTCCCCGAAGATCTGCACGCCCCAAAAATTGAAGGGGCAGAGGAACAGATTACTGAAATGACTTATCAGCGAGCCAAGGAACTATACGGCGATCCCTTGCCCTCACTGGTTCAGGCTAGAGTAGAAAAAGAGTTAAATTCAATTATTAGTAATGGCTTTGCTGTCTTATACTTAATTGCTCATAAATTGGTCCGTAAATCCAATGAAGATGGTTACCTGGTTGGATCTCGGGGATCGGTCGGTTCTTCTCTGGTGGCTACCTTGACTGGGATTACCGAAGTGAATCCGTTGCCACCGCACTATCGGTGCGGGCATTGCCGATACAGTGAATTTATAGTAGACGGCACGGCCGGGTGCGGTGCGGACCTGCCGGATCGTCAATGTCCAAGGTGTAAGACTATGTTAACGAAAGATGGTCATGAGATTCCTTTTGAAACTTTTCTTGGTTTTAAGGGAGATAAGGTACCGGATATTGATCTTAATTTCTCCGGTGAGTATCAAAGTCGGGCCCATCGCTATGTTGAGGAATTGTTTGGCAAGGATCATGTTTATCGGGCTGGAACTATTGCCACAATCGCGGATCGGACTGCTTATGGTTTTGTAAAAAAATACCTGGACGAACACCAGATGCGGTCCCGCGAGGCCGAAATAATGCGATTAGTCAAAGGATGTACTGGGGTGAAAAGAACTACCGGCCAGCACCCGGGAGGTTTGATGGTTGTTCCCACGGGTAATGATGTGCATCAGTTTACCCCGGTTCAGCGACCAGCTGACGATACGGAATCAGAAGTTATTACGACCCATTTCGATTACGAGGCGATCAGTAGTCGATTAGTTAAACTAGATATCTTGGGTCATGATGATCCGACAGTAATCAGGATGCTTCAGGATTTAACCGGTATTGATCCACGCGTTGTCAAATTAGATGAACCAAGAACGATGCAACTTTTTTCCGGAGTAGAATCTCTGGGGGTTACTGCGGAACAAATCAGGTCTACCGTAGGCACTTACGGCGTCCCGGAATTTGGAACAAGATTTGTTCGGCAGATGCTAGAGGACACCCGTCCGAAAACGTTTTCGGATCTAGTGCGGATCAGCGGTTTTTCTCACGGCACAGATGTTTGGCTGAATAATGCCCAGGATTTGATAAAAAATGGTCGTGTTAAACTGGGGGAAGCCATTTCAACCCGGGATGATATTATGACCTACTTAATTCAGCGGGGAATGGAACCTTCTTTGGCTTTTAAGATTATGGAGGATGTTCGAAAAGGTAAAGGAGTTAAACCTGATTTTGAGGAACAAATGAAGGCCAACGGAATTCCTGATTGGTACATTGACTCTTGCAAGAAAATAAAATACATGTTTCCTAAGGCCCACGCTGTCGCTTATGTAATGATGGCGTATCGAATTGCCTATTTCAAAGTCTATTATCCCGAGGCTTTTTATGCTAGCTTCTATACGGTCCGGGCTGATGAATTTGACGCCCAGTTAATTGTTGGTGGCAGTCAAAAAGTCCGCGCCAAAATTGAGGAGTTGGACCAAAAAGGAAACGATGCTACGGCCAAGGAGAAAAACTTGTTGACAATACTTGAGGTCGCTCTGGAGATGTATGAAAGAGGAATCGAACTGCTCAAAGTAGACTTAGCCAAATCCGATGCCCAACGGTTTCTGATTACTCCCCAAGGGCTATTGCCGCCGTTGGTTGCTTTACAGGGAGTAGGTTTATCGGCGGCTGCAAGTATCGTTGAGGCTCGTAAGCAACGCTTTTTTACCTCGATAGAGGATCTGCGCAACCGGGCCCGGCTGGGCAAGAATATTATTGATGTTCTCTCGGAACATGGCTGTTTGGATCGATTGCCTGAATCAGATCAGCTTAGTTTGTTTGATTGAGTCCTAGTTATTGACAATATAGAGACAAGTAGAGATACGTTAACCGTCCCAATACGAAAATGACTAGTTTATCTGAATCAAAAGACTCCCTCTTCTATAAGTGGGGATACTTTGATTAACATTTCAGATTGAGCCGAGTCTCCATCTGGAAGCCTCAGTGTTCTGCGAAGCTGAACCCAGTTTACTGTCCCGGCTATGAATACAATCTGTCCCCGTGTGCCATTAGCCGCCTTAATTTAAGCTAGCTCTTGTCAACCTAAAACAGCTATGTTATAATAACCCTGTCATTGATTAAGATTTGCGGATAGTACAGGAGGAGGTAAAGAGTGGGTAAAAGCCCACTCTTTGTTTATGAATTCTGTTTGCCATAATGAGCCGCGTTTAAAAACGAAGCAGGAGGTGACCGGCGCATAATACTCTCTCAGCATAGGGGGGTACCCGGCGCCAAGTATTTAATGAAGCAACGCTCAAAAGGGTCCCATAAATCGCATTCTCAAAAACAAGAGGCCAAGAGGGGGCTATTTTTTGGCGGAGCAGGAGGATCAAAGGATAGAATTGAAACTATAGTGACTCAAATGGTTGAGCCATTGGTTGAAGCAATGGGTTTGGAACTGGTTGAGGTCAATTATCTTAAAGAAGGTCCAAACTGGTACTTGCGCATTTTTATAGACAGACCGGAAGGTATTGACCTAGACATTTGTCAGGCTCTGAGCAATAAGATAGAGCCGGTCCTGGATGAAGCCGACTTAATCAGCCAGGCATATTATCTTGAAGTAAGCAGCCCTGGATTGGAACGTCCGCTGAAAAAAGAAGCGGACTTTCAGCGTTATCAGGGAAATAAAATTCGGGTTACGACATATGCGGCGGTAGAGGGAAAGAAAGTCATGGAAGGTACCTTAAAGGGTTTATCGAATGGACAAATCATGTTGGAATGGGAAGACAGAATCATTTCTGTACCTCTGAATATGATTGCGTCTGCCCGTCTAGCAGTAGATTTCGATTAACCATGGTCAGATGAGTCAATTTAAAACAGAATAAGGAGGACTACCTGCCAATGAATCAGGAGTTTTTCCAGGCACTTCGTGATCTAGAAAAAGAGAAAGGAATCGGAGCGGAGATCATATTAGAAGTTATAGAGGGGGCCTTGGTTTCAGCTTACCGTAAAAATTTCGGTTCGCTCCAAAATGTTCGAGTCGAAATTGATCCGGATTCTGGAAAAGTTAGAGTACTAGCTCGGAAACTTGTCGTTGATGAGGTTAAAGATTCCCGAGCCGAGATTTCTATCACGGAGGCTCAAAGACTTGACCCTCGGTATGAACTCGAAGACGTGGTGGAAATTGAGGTAACTCCCAGAGATTTTGGCCGGATTGCTGCCCAAACCGCTAAACAAGTAGTCGTCCAACGGTTGCGTGAGGCGGAACGGGGAATGATCTTTGAGGAGTTTGCCAATCGAGAAGGGGATATTGTGACCGGTTTAGTCCAGCGTCAGGAACAGAGAAATATTCTGATTGACTTGGGTAAGACTGAAGCAATTCTTACTCCTTCGGAACAAATGCCGGGTGAAGAGTACCGGACAGGTGAACGAATAAAGATTTACATCGTCGAAGTAAAAAAGACGACTAAAGGGCCCCAGATTTTAGTGTCCCGGACTCACCCAGGGTTACTAAAACGGTTATTCGAATTAGAAGTGCCGGAAATTTTTGAAGGTGTAGTCGAACTAAAAAATGTCGCCCGGGAGGCCGGAGCCCGTTCCAAGATCGCGGTCCATTCCCGGGATGAGAATGTGGACCCGGTTGGGGCATGTGTTGGACCTAAAGGAATGCGGGTTCAGGCAATTGTCAATGAGCTGCGGGGAGAAAAAATTGATATTATAAAATGGAATTCAGACCCGACAAGATTTGTGGCAAATGCTTTGAGTCCGGCTAAGGTACTAACGGTAGAGATTCAGGAAAAAGATAAGATTGCTCGGGTCATTGTTCCGGATTATCAGCTGTCGCTAGCGATTGGTAAAGAGGGTCAAAATGCACGACTGGCGGCTAAATTAACTGGTTGGAAGATCGATATAAAGAGCGAATCACAAGCCGGTTATTACCTGGAAGAAGACTTTCTAGAAGAAGCGCATAATACGGAAAGTGATAATGATTACCAAGAATAGGGGGTGAGCAAGATGGTCCGGGTGAAAAAAATCCCTCAGCGTAAGTGTGTCGGCTGTCAGGAGATGAAGAATAAAAAAGATCTTATCCGAGTGGTTCGTACACCTGAGGGAGATATTATTGTTGACCCGACTGGTAAAAAGGCCGGTCGCGGAGCTTATGTTTGTCTATCATTAGACTGTTTAAACCAAGCCATCAAAGGCAAACATTTGGAAAAAGCACTTGCTCACCCAGTTGGTGCAGAAGTTTTAGAGTTGCTTCATGAGAAAGTGGTGACTTAAATATTTATGAGTTGCCATGCGGCAGAAAAATGGAAATCCTTAATCGGGTTAGGTTTTCGCGCCGGTAAGGTGATAACCGGGACCGAAGCGGTGTGGTCAGTTCTAAAAAAGAAAAGGGCTTACTTGGTAGTTGTCGCTGAAGATGCATCTGTCCGTACCAAGGCGGAGTTTCTCAGGGCCTGTGAAGAAATTGGAATTCCTTGTATTGTATTATCCAAAAAAGAAGTTTTAGCAAGTTGTACCGGTCAATCGCCCCGAGCAGTGTTGGCAATAACTGATCAACAGATGGCCAGAGCCGTTCTCAGGGTAGTTCGACCAGAATTTAGTTCCGCTAATGGTTAGATTGTGGGGGTGATTCGATGGCAAAAATTAGGGTGCATGAGTTGGCAAAAGAAATGGGACTTAATAGCCGGGACCTAGTAAACCGGCTCCTGGATCTAGGGATACAGGTTAAGAATCATTTCAGCACCCTCGAAGAAACAGAAGTAGCTAGGATAAAAAGTTATGCCCTGAAGCAAACTCATGTCTTAGAAAAAGCAGAAGCTGTTGTAAAAAAGAATGATCCGGCATTAAGTCAACAAGGGCTATTGACGACAAACTCTTTGGGCGTTAAAAATGCAGAAAGCGAAAAGAATAATAAACGGCCGGATAACCAAAATACAGCAGCTCAGCCCCAAGATAAGCGGGGTTTTGAACGTAAACCAGTTTCACGTACGGACGGTTCTAGAAAAACATCGGAACGTCCAGGAGGCCGTGAGCCTGATCGATCTGGAGCACAGCCCAGTTATCCTTCGGGAACAGACCGGAGGGGGCATAGGCCAGATCAGAGGGCGTTTAAATCCGAAGGTCAGCCAATTAGACCTAGTCAGCTTGATGGACCGAGTAGAAGTGATGGTCATATCCAAGACTCAGGTCACCGACCGGTCGCTAATACTGGACCCCGGAAAGATCGAGTGCCGGGACCCCGTAACGGTGAGCGGAATTTTGGGCGTCCAGAACATGGATCAGTTGATCGGAGACCAATTCAGGGGAGACCGTCGAGTGATCGACCCATGAATAGACTCCAAGGCGACCGTCCGCCAATAAATAGACCCCAAGGTGATCGTCCGGCAATGAATAGACCCCAAGGGGACCGGCCACCAATGAACAGACCTCAGGGTGACCGATCACTAATGGGTAGACCCCAGGGTGATCGTCCAGGAGGAAGACCAGGTGATCGTAGTGGCGGAAGACCGGGTGATCGGGCAACCGGCAGACCGGTTGGTCAGGGTGTAGCCGGGTCCAAACCGATTGTTACATCATCGGCGATATCAGCTAAACCAAGTAGCCGAACGATAGACCGCGACAAGGCTAAAGTACTTGGCGATTCATTACCCGGGCGAGGGGCTAAAAAATCAATACCATCCAAAAAAACAGATCTGAAAAAAGCTCCGGTACGTCCTTTGACTGGCCGAGATAAGTTTGACGTCCACAGGATTATCGAAGATGATCACCTTGATTTAGGTCGGGGCCGTAAAAAAACTGGTCGGCATGGTGGCAAAGGGGCAGCTAAGAATAAGGCATCCCAGTCGATAACTGCACCAAGTTTGCCAAAATTAGTGACGATTGGCAAGGCGGTGACTGTTCAAGACCTAGCTAGTGCGCTAAATAAGACTGCAGCAGAGATAATCAAGCGGTTAATGGCTATGGGGGTAATGGTTACGGCAACTCAGACGATTGACTTTGATACAGCTGCGTTAGTTTGTAGTGAACTAGGCGTCGATGCTAAACCAGAGATTACTCAGGAAGAGGCGTTGCTGCGGGATATTGTTGATGACCCAACTGCTCAGGTAGAGAGACCGCCAGTTGTAACAGTCATGGGTCACGTTGACCATGGTAAGACGTCACTATTAGACGCGATCCGGCGGACCAAAGTCACGGAAAATGAGGCTGGGGGTATTACCCAACATATAGGTGCTTACCAAGTGGAGGTAAATGGGAAAAAGATATCTTTTATTGACACGCCCGGTCACGAGGCTTTTACCGCGATGAGAGCTAGAGGGGCCCAGGTAACCGATATAGCTATTTTGGTAGTAGCCGCAGACGATGGAGTAATGCCGCAAACGATTGAAGCAATAAATCACGCGAAGGCAGCTAATGTCCCAATTATTGTGGCGATTAATAAAATTGATAAACCTACGGCCAACCCAGATCGAATAAAACAGCAGTTAACTGAATATGGGTTACTAGCTGAAGACTGGGGTGGAGATACTATCTGTGTACCGGTATCTGCCCATACTCGGGAAGGTTTGGATACCCTGTTAGAGATGATTTTACTAGTCGCGGAAATGACTGAGTTTAAAGCCAATCCGGATCGAAATGCCAAGGGTACGGTTATTGAGGCTCAGTTAGATAAGGGACGTGGCCCAGTAGCCACAATGCTTGTGCAGCATGGCACTTTGCGCGTGGGGGACTCCATCTTAGTGGGGCTGACTTATGGCAAGGTTCGGGCTATGGTAGACCATCGGGGTGAATGGCTGAAAGAAGCAACTCCCTCAACGCCAGTTGAAGTACTCGGTTTAGACGAGGTGCCGATGGCCGGTGATATTTTCCAGGTAGTTTCAGAGGAGAAGATTGCTCGTCAGATTACTGAAACCAGGCAGGATCAACGGCGAGAAGAGGAAATGCACAAAATGACCCGGGTTACCCTAGACGATCTTTTTAAACAGATTAAAGAGGGTCAAATAAAAGAATTAAATCTGATTATTAAGGGTGATGTCCAGGGGTCAATTGAGGCCTTACGCCAGTCATTGGAGAAATTGAGTACGGATGAGGTAAGAGTAAACTTGGTGCATACCGGGGTCGGGACCATTACTGAAAGTGATGTTATGCTGGCTTCTGCCTCTAATGCAATTATTATCGGGTTTAACGTTCGGCCAGATCAGAATACCCGCCGGGCTGCTGAACAAGAACAGGTGGATATTCGGCTTTACCGGGTAATCTATGAGGCAGTTGATGATATACGGGCCGCGATGAGCGGATTGCTTGATCCAGATTGGAAAGAAGTTGTCCTTGGACGAGCCGAGGTTCGGGCTACTTTTAAAGTACCCAAAGTAGGAATAATAGCCGGCAGTTATGTATTAGAAGGAAAAATTCTTAAGGGTGCTGAAGCAAGGGTAATTCGCAATGGGATAGTAGTTCAAGATAGCAAAATCGATTCGTTGCGGCGTTTCAAGGACGATGTTAAAGAGGTAGCTCAGGGATATGAGTGCGGCATTGGTCTTGAGAATTTTCATGATCTCAAGGAAGGCGACGCTATTGAGGCTTATATTATGGAGAAAGTGGAACGTTCTCTTTAGGAATCCTCAGACAATGAATATTACTCTCGGCGTTAGACTTGCGTGAATCAGGGGGTGTTGATTTTATGGGATTTCACCGGGCTAATCGGCTGGCTGAAGAAATGAAAAAAGAAGTTTCCCAAATCCTAAGGGAGGAGATCAAGGATCCTCGGGTCGGCTTTGTAAGTGTTACCCGGGTAGAGGTATCCTCCGATTTGCGCTATGCCAAAGTATTTATCAGTGTATTGGGCAGTCAGGAGGAACGACAAGAGGTAGCGCGGGCCTTAAAAAGGGCTGGCGGTTTTATTCGTTCGGAATTGGCTCGCCGGATTAGATTACGTTTTACCCCAGAATTAACCTTTAAAATTGATGACTCAATTGAACACGGGGTGCGGATTGCTAATATTTTGGATCAAGTGAAGAACGACGACTTGAAATCAGGGGGGATGCCGGATGGAGAATCATGAGTCTCTAGTTGAGGTTCTCCGTCTTGCTGACCGAATTCTCATTGCGTCTCATGTAAATCCGGATGGTGATAGTATCGGTACCTTGATTGGTTTAGGTCTGGGGTTAGAGTCTCTGGGTAAAGAAGTGATTTTGGTAAATAGTGACAGAATCCCCTCTATGTATAGTTATTTGGATGGAGCAAGTCGGATACTTCGCCCAGAGCAAGTAGAAGAAGTGCCGGATACAGTTGTGCTGGTTGATTGTACTGATGTGGAGCGAGTTGGTCCGGGCTTAGCCGAACGGCTGAAAAAGGCGGCAGTTTTAGTCAATATTGATCATCATTTGAGCAATTCACGTTTTGGTCACTATAACTTAGTAGATGAGGAGGCAGCGGCTACGGCTGAGATTGTTACTAGACTCTTAGGTCCGTTGAAAATTAAGCTTAATCAATCGATTGCCACTGCCTTATATACCGGGTTAGTGATGGACACCGGTAGTTTTCGTTACTCCAACACGACTGCCGCTACCCACCGTTTAGCAGCTTATTTTTTGGAACAGGGAGTAAATCTAGATCAAGTTAGAGATAATTTGTTTGAAACTCGCCCCCTAGCCATGCTTCGCCTAATGGGCGAAGCGCTGCAGACGTTGAAAACTTCACCTGATGGCCGACTGGCTTGGGTGGAGATTACTCAAGAGATGCTTGACCGTACCGGGGCGCGGGATGAACATTGTGAAGAACTGATTAATTATCCACGTTCTGTGGCCGGCGTAAAAATAGGCATACTTTTTCGAGAGGTTTTCCCTGGAAAAGTAAAGGTGGGATTTCGTTCGAAGTGTGGTGCCGACGTAAATAAACTGGCGGGTCAGTTTGGCGGTGGCGGACATAGAAGTGCTGCCGGATGCGTAATTAACGAAAGGATGCCTGAGGTGGTTAACCGGGTAATCTTGGCGGCGGAGGACCTCTTGAAACAAGATTTAAAGCAAGAGCTGTAAAACGAATGTTTTATTAATGTATTCCGGTAGGATTGTGGTAAAATGATAGGATTGATTAACCTTCTAAAACCCCCGGGGCCGACATCGCACGATATGGTAAACTGGCTTCGCCGACTATTGGGAATCCGTCAAATTGGTCATTTGGGAACCTTAGACCCTGGGGCAGCCGGCGTCTTACCGATTTGTGTTGGGCCAGCGACACGATTAGCAGAATATATGGCTGATTGGCTTAAAAAATATCGGGTCGAGGTACTGCTCGGAGTAGAAACAGACAGTCAAGATTTTTTCGGTAAGATAATCAATAATAATTTGAATTGTCAATTGACAGATGATCAAATAGCAAAGGGTCTAGAACAATTGATCGGCCAGCAAGAACAGATCCCGCCGATGTTCTCAGCGGTTAAACAAGGTGGGAAAAGATTATATAAATTAGCCCGAGAAGGCAAACAAGTGGTTAGAAAACCGCGTTCCATTATAATTCATGACATTCAGATTCAGCGAATTCAATTAACTCAGTATTGTCCTCGAGTACTATTTGATGTTACCGTATCTAAAGGAACCTATATCCGGACACTTTGCGCTGATTTAGGGGACAAGTTAGGTTGTGGTGGCTGTATGGGCTTTTTGATCCGAACAGCATGTGGGCCTTTTACTATTAAAGAGGCCTTGACCACCATGGAGATAGAATCATCTTATAATCAAGGAGATATATCTTTCTTGATTCCTCCCCAAGTCGGGCTTGCCGATTGGCCAAAGTGGACGATCTGTCCGGAGGCTAAGACATCTTTGATAAACGGGGCTTCTCTGTATCAGAACGACTTTTTGGAGCCAGGTATTTTGGAAAAATGTTTGGGCACCTTAGGTTGTGTACAATCCCCGGAAGGAAAATTCTTAGCAGTTGGCCAGATCAAAGAAGATTCTTCTGGCAAGCGATATTGTCATCCGGAGAAGGTTCTGGTTGGTCGAAGCATATAAAAGGTGATAAAAGGTGAGGAGAAGAATCATATGCAAGTCCTGAAGGATCCTCAGGAGATCAGTCGCAGATTAGGCCGGGTGGTAGTTGCTCTCGGTAATTTTGATGGTGTTCATATTGGACATCAGCGGCTCATTCGTCAAATGGTTAGTTATGCCCGGAAAATTGAGGCAGCAGCAGTAGTCTGTACTTTTCATCCTCATCCTCTGCAAGTTTTATTTCCGGACAAGGCCCCGCGTCTTTTAATTAGTAATGAAAGAAAGATCGAACTAATTTCCCGCCTAGGAGTTGATGCCTTATTAATGTTGCCTTTTGACCGCAGAATGGCCAAGCTATCACCCGAGTTTTTTGTTCATGATGTTTTATACCGACAATTAGGCAGTCAAGGGGTATTTGTCGGTTTTAACTTTACTTTTGGCCATCGCGGTGCCGGTACACCTTCTCTCCTCCAAAAATTAGGCAAAGAACTAGGGTTTGTAGTTGAGGTGCTTCCCCCGGTCCAGTTAGATGAGACGATTGTCAGTAGTACTGTCGTCCGCCAAGCCCTGGAGGAAGGTGATATTGGCCGGGCTCGCAGTTACCTCGGTTACTGGCCATCTCTTGAGGGGAGAGTGGTTCTGGGAGACCAAAGAGGGGGGAAAAAAATGGGCTTCCCTACTGCCAACCTGGATATTAGCCAAGATGTTTTAATCCCAGCTCGTGGAGTTTATGTCGCCCAGGTTAAGGTTGGTGATCAAATCTATGATGGAGTAGTTAATATCGGTGTTAAACCAACTATTGGCCCGGATTTGCCTCCTACCGTCGAGGTGCACATTCTAGAATTTGCCCAGGTTATTTATGGTGAATGGGTGCAGTTATCCTTACTGCATCGACTACGGAGTGAGAAAAGGTTTTCCAGTGTCACTGAACTAGTTTCACAAATTAAACGGGATATCGAAGCAGCTAGGACACTTAGAACTAGTGCTAGGTTTAGCCAGGCATAAGGTTTACATTTCCTGTACCCTATGGTAAAATGAACTTCGGTAAAGGTTCCGAATCCTGGGGAGGGAGAGTACGGGTGACTTTACCGGTAATGGATGAGCGACATCAGGAACTCAAAAGGATAGTCAGTTTAATTGCCCTTATCTGTTTGAGTGAAGAGTTTATGGCACTGCGTAAGGAGCTAGAATCTCTTTATCTTAAGCATGGCAATGAATCGGCCCCTGTTTTGGCCTTTCAAGACGCTCTTTATTCCTTGATAGCTCAGGAAGAAATAGACTTTTTACGAGTTAAAGCGTTTTAAATAACCGGGGGTGATACCCGGTGAGAATTATTATTACTGAGCATGCCAAAAAAAGGCTACGCGATCTGCGACAGGACCGGATTTTACAGTCAGACATAATGATCGCGGCACTAGAGATTCCCGGTCATATTCCGTCAGCTACTCGTTTTCGAGGGTTTATCGCCCGATCAGGTCGATTATTTGATTTGGTTGTCAAGGACATTCCAGGAGGAAGGTTAGTGATTACGATAATTGGTAAATAGACATAAAGTTGGGAAGACTTTTCACAATGGTGCTGAACCGTGATCTAGGGTTGCTGAATCTCCGGCGGCTTCCTTGGACACTGGCGATTTAAGAGAAGGAGGTGACTTTACTGATGACGCTTAGTCTCGAAGAAAAACAAGCCTTGATTGAGTCATATAGACTTCACGAGAATGATACCGGGTCACCAGAAGTGCAGATTGCTATCTTGACTCAACGAATCAACAGCCTGACCGATCATCTGAGGATTCATCGCAAGGATCATCATTCACGGCGAGGTCTTTTGAAAATGGTTGGTCAAAGACGGGGCTTGTTAAACTATTTAAAGAATTCAGATGTTGAGAGATATCGAACGCTTATTGGCCGACTTGGGTTGCGCCGGTAAATTATGCAGACAATAACCTTCTAAAAAGGGCGGACAGCCGCTCTTTTTAATTGTCTGGGTGAGGGATAGCATAAAGGTTAGAATTAAGGTTAATTAAATTGACTAATCGCTGGAAATACTACATATTAAAAACGCTGTAAAATTTCCAGGATAGTTAGAAAAAAGAATAGGGTAAAGGAGGAAAATGTCCGTGGATACATTTTCCACAGTTTTAGGGGGACGTCCCCTAATTATTGAAGCGGGAAAAATGGCCAAGCAAGCCAGTGGAGCAGTTCTGATACGTTACGGGGAAACGGTGGTTCTAGTAACTGCTACGGCATCTGCTGAACCTCGAGAAGGAATAGATTTTTTCCCCATGACAGTTGACTATGAAGAGAGACTCTACGCTGTTGGTAAGATTCCCGGTGGATTTATAAAACGTGAAGGAAGACCTTCAGAGGCAGCCATTCTTTCGGCTAGGTTGATAGATCGACCACTGCGGCCTTTATTCCCCAAAGGGTTTCGGAATGACGTCCATATCGTCGCTACCGTAATGTCGGTTGATCAGGACAATGCACCAGATGTAACGGCCATGATTGGGGCTTCTTGTGCGCTTACTCTATCGGATATCCCGTTTATGGGCCCTATCGCCGGTGTTGCGGTCGGTCGAGTTGATGGTCAGTTTGTGATTAACCCGACTCAGGAACAGATTACTAAATCCGAGATGTACCTGGTCGTGGCCGGTACCAAAGACGCGGTAATGATGGTTGAAGCAGGGGCTAAAGAAGTGCCCGAGGAAATTATGTTGGATGCCATTATGTTTGGCCACGAAACTATTAAGGAATTGGTTGCTTTTCAAGAAGAAATGGGCATGGCTATTGGCAAGCCCAAACGACAAGTGCCGTTATATGAGATCCCCGAGGAGATTGATTTGGCGGTTCGGGAATATGCTGAAGAAAAGCTTAACCAAGCGGTTCGTAATTCAGACAAATTACTCCGGGAAGAATTAATTCAAGCAGTGAAAAAAGAGACAGTAGAGCATTTTTCTTTGGTTTTTCCAGAAAAGGAAAAACTGGTTAAGGATGTTCTGGAGAAGATCCTAAAACAACTGGTGCGAAAGATGATTACCCTGGAGCGGATTCGGCCAGATGGCCGTAAGCTGGATGAAATCAGGAAGATAACTACCGAAGTAGGGATTTTGCCAAGAACACATGGATCGGGCTTATTTACCCGTGGACAAACCCAGGTATTAACGATTTGTACCTTGGGAGCATTGGGGGATATCCAAATATTAGATGGCTTAGGGGCGATTGAATCCAAACGGTATATGCATCACTACAATATGCCGCCTTACAGCGTTGGGGAAACCCGGCCAATGCGGGGACCAGGCCGTCGGGAAATAGGCCATGGTGCTTTGGCCGAAAGAGCCCTTGAACCAATGATTCCTTCTGAGAATGAGTTTCCTTATACTATCCGTCTAGTATCAGAGGTAATTGAGTCAAATGGCTCGACCTCAATGGGCAGTGTCTGTGGCAGTACCTTGGCTCTACTGGATGCTGGGGTTCCGATAAAAGCCCCGGTAGCTGGTATTGCGATGGGTTTAGTTAAAGAAGAAAATGAGTACGCAATTTTAAGTGATATTCAGGGAATTGAAGATGCCTTAGGTGATATGGATTTCAAGGTGGCCGGTACGCAGACTGGGGTTACCGCTCTCCAAATGGATATCAAGATTGCCGGTGTTAGTCGGGAAATTTTAGAAACAGCCTTGCGTCAGGCGCGGGACGGTCGAATGTTCATTATGGGCAAAATGCTAGAAACAATATCTGAACCTAGAGCAGAATTGTCGACCTATGCTCCGCGAATTATCAGTTTTACGATTGACCCAGATAAGATTCGGGAAGTGATTGGTCCCGGGGGCAAGATGATTAAAAAAATCATCGAACAAACGGGTGTATCGATTGATATTGAGGATGACGGGCGAGTATTTATCGCTTCACCGAACCAGGTTGCCGCCGGTCAAGCAGCTTCAATTATTCAGAACTTAATTCAGGATGTTGAAGTTGGTAAAGTTTATCTGGGCAAAGTCGTCCGTTTAATGGATTTTGGAGCTTTTGTGGAGATTATTCCTGGAGTTATGGGAATGCAGGGCAAAGAAGGCCTCGTGCATATTTCTCAGTTGGCGGAAGAAAGAGTCGCCCGGGTCCGAGACGTGGTCAAGGAAGGTGACGAAATACTGGTCAAAGTAACAGAAATCGATCGTCAGGGAAGAGTGAATCTATCTCGTAAAGAAGTCTTGCGGGGCCAGCGAAAGGCAAGAGATAAAGAAAAGCCGTAGGATAAATCATTTTACTGCGACAATTAACTTACTCAGACAACCAATAGGTCCCCTATTAATAAACCGAGTTTCTCGGTTTATATTTATTTTCTGTATGGCATATACTTGGGTAAGAGAGGTGGGGCCTGATGGGAAGCCAGCAAGAAAAGAAAACAGCTGTTTTTTTATTACTAACGGTCATCCTGCTGTTGGTTGGTTCCAGTCTCGTCTGGCTCCGGCTTTCGAAAGAAATAATGACTACCTCTAGTGGAGCTCAGCCGTTTTATAATGGTCGAACCGGCCAAAAAGTGGTTGCGCTGATGTTTAATGTTGATTGGGGCGAAGAATACCTACCATCAATTCTTGAGATACTTAAGGAAAATCAAGCGGTAGCTTCCTTTATGCTTACCGGGCGTTGGGCGAAATTGCAGCCCGATCTCGTTCGAAGAATAGCGGTCGAAGGGCATGAAATTGGTAACCATAGTTATTCACACTGTCACCCAAATCAATTGGGCCGCAGTGAGTTAGAAGAGGAAATTCAACGAACCCAGGCCATTATCAGTGAGATAACCGGTAAACTGCCACAGGTATTTGCTCCCCCTTACGGGGAGTATAATCAGCGTGTCTTAGATACAGCCAGTACCTTAGGTCTCCCGGTTATTATGTGGACTTTGGATACGATTGATTGGCGACGACCCAGTGCCTCTACTATTGTGGAACGAGTAACCGCTAGGGTTCAGCCAGATTGCCTCATACTCATGCATCCTACTGAACCAACTGTTCAAGCTTTACCCCATATCCTTACCTTCTTAAAAGAGCAGGGATACAATCTGGTATCTGTATCCGATATTATTGTGGAGGGAGGCCGAGTCAATCAATAAATTTGATTATGTACTAAGGCGTTACCACTTATTTTGGTTTAGTTGGGTTTTTAAATTTATTTTTATTTCTTTGTATCTATTTACTTGGGTATTGGTCGGACCAGTTTTGGCTGAACCAGCAGTTTCAGAACAGCCGGCCTTAATGCCGCCGGCTCCTCGCTTAACCGCGGAAGCAGCCGTGTTGATTGAGGGATCAAGTGGTCAGGTAATCTTTGAAAAGAATGCCTATCAAGCTCGTCCACCAGCCAGTACGACTAAGATAATGGCCACCTTAATTGCTCTGGAAAGAGCCAACCTGAATGACTTAGTAACGATTGGGCCTCGCGCACCCCGAGCCGGTGGTTCGACTATTGGTTTACGCTCTGGACAAGTGTATCCTTTGGGGGAACTGTTAGAAGGAGCCCTAATTCCTTCCGGGAATGACGCTTGTGTGGCGATCGGCGAGTATATTGGGGAAAATGAAAGCCACTTTGTGCAATTAATGAACCAAAAGGCAATATCCCTGGGGGCCAGAAACACTTATTTTCGAAATACTAATGGAATGCCGGTAAAAGGTCACTACAGCACAGCCTATGATTTAGCCCTTATCGCTCGTTACGCTTTGCGCAATTCTGAATTTGCCCGAATCGTAAGCAGTCAGTATGCAACTGTATCGCCGGTTGAGGATAGTAGTTCGGTTCAAAAAGGTGGGTTGTCCATTAAAAACACTAATGCTCTGCTTTGGAGTTATCCCGGAGCAGATGGGGTCAAAACTGGAACTACTCAGGCCGCTGGTAAATGCTTAGTCGCCTCAGCCACTCGAGACGGAAGACAATTGATTGCCGTGGTACTTAAGAGTCACGACCGGTTTGGAGATTCCGCCCGTCTCCTGGATTATGGCTTTCAAAACTTCGTTCGAGTTGGCGTAATTAATCCGGGAGAGATTGTGGCTATAGTCCCGATCGAAAAAGGCAATCCCAGCACGGTAGAGGCGGTAGCTCAAGCACAGCTTGAGCTTACAGTTCCTAACCAGCAGGCTGGCCAGATAGAAACAGTTATTAATGTGGATGAGCACTTGCGGGCACCGCTTCAAGCAGGGACCAAAGTGGGGGAAGTCATTCTCACCTGTGAAGGAAAAGAATTGCAAAAGGTGCCGCTAATAACCAGTCAGACGGTAATGAAAAATGCCCCATGGTGGGAGCTTTGGTAATAAAATGGGATTGAACTGGAACCCGGCTAACGCTATGATTAAGGAGAGTTAGAAGGAGGAAGGTTCAATGTTGAATTACCGTAAAAATGTGCTGAATAACGGAGTCAGGATATTAACCGAAGAGATTCCGCATGTACGATCAATATCTTTAGGACTATGGGTTCGGTCAGGCTCTCGGGATGAAGACGAGGCGACGAGCGGCATCAGTCACTTTATTGAGCATATGATGTTTAAAGGTACTGAAAAGAGAACTGCCCGGCAAATTGGAGAAGCTTTAGAAGCGGTTGGTGGACAGTTAAATGCCTTTACCACTAAAGAGTATACTTGTTACTACGCTCGAGTATTGGACGAGCATCTGGATCTAGCTATTGATGTCCTGAGTGATATGTTTTTTAATTCTCGTTTTAATCCTAATGATATCGACACAGAACGTCGAGTGGTTTTGGAAGAAATCAGTATGTATGAAGATTCTCCTGATGAATTAATCCATGATTTATTCGCTCGGACGGTTTGGGCGGGTCACCCTTTGGGCCGGCCTATTCTAGGCTCAATCAAGACTGTTCAATCTATTACTCGGGAGACCTTGCTGGAACACTTGAATTATCATTATTCCCCTAATCGTTTGGTAATTGCGGCGGCTGGACGAGTTACTCACGATTCACTAGTTGAGAAACTTCAACCTCTATTTGAGAGTTGGAATCCGCCAAATTTAACCCCGGTGAACCAGAAAGCACCCCGACCTCAAGCCGGGCTGGTTAATCAGAAAAAAGATACAGAACAGGTCCATTTATGTTTGGGAGTCCCTGGTTTACGGCAAGACGATAAACGGCTTTATACCTTACACGTCCTCAATAATGTACTGGGAGGCGGAGTAAGTTCCCGGCTTTTCCAGGAGATACGAGAACAGCGGGGATTAGCCTATTCAGTTTTTTCGTATCACTCAGCCTACCGTGATAGTGGTCTATTGGGAATCTATGCTGGAACCAGCCCAGCTAATGTTGAGCAGGTTCTTGATCTGTTGATTCGGGAAATCAGCCAAATCCGGAGCCAGGGAATTAAGCTTGATGAACTTCAACGAACTAAGGATCAAATCAAAGGCAGCGTGTACCTTAGCCTGGAGAGCGTTAGCAATCGCATGACCCGACTAGGGAAAACTGAATTATGTCTTGATCGAGTCATTGATCCGGACGAAGTTATCGAGAAAGTTGACGCTATCCAACAAGAAGATGTGCTTGCCTTAGCGGCTGAGATTTTTAAACCAGAAAATTTTGCGGCAGTGACTATTGGTCCAGAGGACCAGCTCATTAGTTTAAGTCGATTTCAGTCGGGTCAAACAATCGGTAAAAATCGGTAATAATATTGGCCAAGTTTTCATAAGCTCTAATCATAAGGGAACCGTTTCCTAAAGAAGATATTAGATTGCGGTGGGGGTTGGTCGAATGAGGATGAGTGAGTTGATTGGCAAAGAGATAATTAATCTCTATGATGGCGGTCGGCTTGGTACAGTAGGAGAATCAGATCTAGTCATTGATTTAGAGTCGGGTCGAGTTCAGTCTTTAGTCCTGCCCAGTAAAACTAATATCTTGAGTTTTTGGGGCGACCAGCAGCAAATGATAATTCCCTGGGAAGCGGTCAAGAAGATTGGCTCAGAAGTGATTATTGTTGAACTTGACCGGACCAATTTACGCGGAAAACGGTATATGTTGTAAACCTGTTCAGTATTATTAACCGATTTGAAGTCGGATTAATAACCCGGAATAAATACCGGGTTTTTTATTTTATTTGACAAGATACAGCAATTATACGACAATTAAAAATTGAAGATTATCTAGGAGGAAAAAGCATGGGAGACAAAATAAGGGTAGTCGTGGCGGGTGCCTATGGCAAAATGGGTCGAGAAGTTGTCAAGGCGGTTTTACACGACAAAGCTTTAGAACTGGTTGGTGCGGTTGATGTTAAAGGTCGAGGAACTGATTTGGGTACTCTGGTAGGGGAAGCTCCGATTGGCCAGGAGATATCCGGAGAATTAGAAATTTTATTAAAACAGAACCGCCCTCATGTGCTTATTGATTTTACCAATCCTCAATCTGTATTGCGAAATATTCATACAGCTCTTGACAATCAAACATGCTCAGTGGTGGGAACTACCGGACTGACTGCTGAAGAATTACAAGAGATTGACCATAAAGCCAAAGAGAAAGCTCTGGGCGTATTCGTCGCACCTAATTTTGCTTTAGGAGCTGTTCTAATGATGAAGTTTGCTCGGGAGACGGCTCGCTATTTCCCTCATGTTGAGATAATCGAATTACATCATGACCAAAAAGTAGATGCTCCATCCGGAACCTCTTTGCGGACAGTGGACCTTATCTCAGAAAAACGACCGGTTTTTCGTCAAGGGGCAATCAATGAATATGAAAAGGTAGCCGGGGCCCGAGGTGGAGAAATCAACGGAATTCGGGTACACAGTGTACGTCTCCCCGGTTTTATCGCCCATCAAGAAGTTATTTTTGGTGGTCTTGGTCAGATTCTTACCTTACGGCATGACTCAATTAATCGAGAATGTTTTATGCCAGGAGTACTGTTAGCTGTTCATAAGGTTGGACAATTACACGGTTTAGTGGTTGGCTTGGAAGAGTTGTTAGATGATTGATATTTAAGAAGGCTATTTGTGAATTGAGTCACCGTTTTGGTCAGATTGCCATATACTGCTTATGAGAGTTGGTTAGCTAAGTGATAGCCAGGGTCAGTCGCAATGTGTTGTAACATTACATTTACTAGATTCACATGGCTTTAGTTAAGGGAGGCAACCGTTTTGAACCTAAAAGGGATTCAAGTAGCGGTTTTAGGTGGAGATGACCGCGAATTGATACTAATACCGGAATTGGTTAAAATGGGAGCTAGAGTAATGGTAGTCGGATTTCCTCAACGCCCTGAACTGGCCGGCGCGCAGCTAGTAGACACACTGGAGGAGGCTCTGATAGGAGCCCAAGCTGTAGTTATGCCGATGCCAGGGACTGATGATAAAGGAAATATTCGAGCTGTTTATTCGGAAAAGAAACTAGAGTTAACAGAAAAATTGGTAAGAAGGCTTCCGCCGCAGACAACAGTAATAATCGGGGTGGCCCGATCTTTTTTAAAAGAGTGGGCGGTTAAGTACCGTCTAAACTTAATAGAGATTGCAGAAATGGACCATATCGCTATTTTAAACTCTATTCCGTCCGCCGAAGGGGCTATTCAGATTGCTATGGAAAATGTACCGATTACCATACACGGTAGTCAATCCTGGGTATTAGGGTTTGGCCGGGTAGGAAAGACATTGGCCCGAATGCTTCAAGGATTAGGAGCATTTACAACGGTTTGTGCTCGAAACCCAGCTGATTTGGCGCGGATCTGGGAAATGGGTTATCGGGGGATTACTTTTGATCAAATGTCGGAAAAAATCGAGAAAGCCGATATTATCTTTAATACTGTGCCAGCTATGGTATTAAACAAGGAAGTGCTATTAAAGTGTAGCCCGGAAGTAGTAATTGTTGATTTGGCTTCGCAGCCTGGCGGAACTGACTTTCAGTGGGCAGATAACTTAGGAATTAAAGCGATTTTGGCCCCTGGTTTGCCGGGAAAAGTAGCTCCCCGAACAGCCGGTAAAATACTAGCCCAAGTAGTTCCGGATCTAATAATTGAGGGTGTTAGACAAAAATTAGAAAGGCATACGGTATCTGAAGCAACCTGATGTTTTCCAAGATTTGTTTTTCAGAGGTAAAAAAGTTCGTTATCTTGAATCCGTTTTTTTCGACACTCAACTGGGTGTCTTTTTTTGTCTGAATGTAAAGACTCCTACTTCTCTAAGGTGCGGTTTACCTTGTTTAAACTTCGGGTGGGTAAAGTCTCCAGCTGAGGCCTCGATGTTCAGCGAACTGAAGAGGTCACTACTTGTGCGCTCAGGACTTGTTTTCACAATAATGTAATGTATATATTGTGAAATATTGTTCCTGCCAATGCAGGATTATTCATAATTGAAGTCAAAATGTATTATAGTAAATTGGCCATTGAAAAGGGGGTAAGCCGATGCTTATTCAGATGACTACCGGGGCTAAATCAGTGGCACCAATGTCTTGCACTGTTTTTTTGTCACACATTGTGGTTTGCCTGGAAGGAGATATCGGCAAGGAAGTCTGGTTTCAGATAAAAGACCGAGGTCCTTGTCGATTTGGCCGAATTGATTACTGGGTTAACGGCGAAAGACAGTTTGTGGAAGGTCTATGCACTAAAGATGAACAGCCTTACCTGCCGGTCAGTATAGAGGAGTGTGATTTGTTTATTTTAGTTGGCCAGACTGAGCAAATTCTAAAATATCGCGAGATAACCAGGGGTTCAAGGGTGATGAATCTGATAATAACTCTAGACGAAGGGGATGATTATGTTCACCTTAAAGAAACATGGGGTTCAGAAAAAACTGTTTTTACGGGGATACAAGCCGATCCTCAATCTAAAGAAGCGATTGATTGCTTAAGCTTGGTCTTAGACTCGTTGGTAGGGTTATTTAACTATTATGAATATGGATTGGTTCGATTTAGTTTGTATGATCTCCGGCATATCTGGTCCGATGGTTCTGATTTAGGGATTGAGTACCATCAACTAAGGCTTAGTCAAATGGCCGGCGAAAGTAAGACGCCCCAACTAATAAGCCATTCAAGTTCGAGGTTAACCAAAACAGAGCCCGCTCAAGATCTTGATAGTCTTTTAATCGTTGTTCGCGGGCCTGAAGATCTTTCCCCGGAGCTCATGGAGGTCGTGGTGCATACAACCCGGGCTGAAAGAGAAGGAATCGAAGGAATACATTGGTATGCAATAGGCTGTTCGACAAAATCCGAATGGGTTGAAGGAATTGTTTTCTTATGCCATAAAAAGGGTTAAGGTTTTTTGTGTTTTGCTGTAGGCCTATTGTTATACGTAAGAAATTAGAATATAATGAATAAAGGAAATAATATAATAAGATGCCAACCGAAAGGGGTGGTGGCCATGATTAGAACCTGTAGTACGTGTGCTAGATCAGAGAGTCACCGCTGGTGTTGTATTCGGGAAAGGTTGAGGCTGGCTGGAAATGATTTATCCAGAGTTTTTTGGGAGAGAATGGAAGAAGTAGAGGCAGGTTTTTTAAGAGACCATGAAGTAGGGGTAAAATTTGGTGCGGACCTGTTGATTGATTTTCAAGTATATACATGTCCGAGGTGGATTGAACAAGAACAGAAGGAACTGAGTGCTAGTTTAGGTTAGCGTTTTTTTGTTTTTTACGCAAATAGTGATGAGTGGCAATTGGTGGTTAGAAAAAATAATTCCGGTTAATTCACAAAGTGTCTTCATTCTTGATTGTAGACCTCTAATAGATGATCTTTATCTGTGTGCAAGGGCCCCTGCTCTTTATGAGCGGGGGTTTAGCTTTTTAATGCCTTAGGCTAATTAGCGTCTTCATCTGAAGCTTTGATGTTCGGCCAAATTTTATTTTTATCAACAATAGATCATCTGTCAAACAAGGACTGTATTTTGACTGAAGTCGTTTCAGCACCTCTCAGGGGTTTTTTTCATATAGTACTAGTAGATAACAGGGGAGAACAAACGACCCGAAGAGAGGTGTATTAGATGCGACTTGAGGGCAAGAGAATTGGGTTCGTTGTAACCGGTTCCCACTGCACCATAGAAGAGGTACTACCAGAAATCACTCGTCTTATTGAAGAGGGTGCTGAGGTTTATCCGATAGTATCTGATTCAGTGAGTACTACCGATACCCGTTTTGGCACTGCGGAATACTGGAAAGAATCATTAGAGAAACGCACGGGACATCGGGTTATTAGTTCAATCGTCGAGGCTGAGCCAATTGGCACGCAGAAACGGTATGATCTAGTCATCATTGCCCCTTGCACCGGCAATACACTGGCTAAATTAGCCAACGGCATAACCGATACGCCAGCCTTGATGGCCGCCAAAGCTCATCTCAGGAATTTACGCCCGATAGTCCTGGCGATATCAACTAACGATGGTCTGGGGATCAATGCCAAAAATCTCGGCCTAATAATGAATATGAAAAACATTTATCTGGTACCTTTTGGACAGGATAATCCTTGGGAAAAGGCGAATTCTTTAGTAGCCCACCTTGACTTATTAATGGATACAGTAATCGCTGCCTTAGAGGGCAGGCAACTTCAGCCGGTTCTACTAAGTCCCAGAGCCGCTCGATCTTGTGTTGCTTCAATTGATTAAATTTATTTTGGTGTTACTAATTAATTCAAATCATCGTATCCAGATAATGAAGCCGAACCGGTAAAGGAAAATAATAACCCGGCTAAACCCTCAAAAGTTTGTTCTTTAAATTTCTTTTCTCATGGTAGTTGCATTGTGCTAAAATGGTGAAAAATAATCAGGCTAGTCGGGCGGCCTGGACTGCAGGAGGTACTGATGGTGAAGGAGTTAAAAGTAGCAGTAGTTGGAGCAACTGGAGCTGTTGGGCAAGAGATGTTAAGGGGTTTAGAAGAACGTAATTTTCCGATTACTAAATTGAAAGCATTGGCTGCTCCTGAAGAAGCAGGGACCCTGGTTCGTTTTCGGGGTGAGGATCACGTGGTTGAAGCGGCAGCCCCAGAATCATTTGAGGGTTGCCAGATCGCTTTATTTGCCGCTGGAGAGGTTGTGCGGTGGCTCGGACCAGAGGCAGTTAAACGAGGAGCGGTAGTGGTCGATAACAGCAATACCTTTCGCATGGATCCCACGGTACCGTTGATCGTCCCGGAGGTAAATCCGGAAGATGTTCGTAATCACCAGGGAATTATCGCTAATCCTAATTGTTCAACGATTATTATGGTGGTCGCCCTTAAACCTTTACATGATGCAGCTCGTATCAAACGGGTAGTCGTATCTACCTATCAGGCGGTATCCGGGGCCGGGGTAGCCGGGTTAAAAGAACTGGATGTTCAGACCAGGCAGTTGTTGGCTGAGGAAAAAATAAAACCTGAGGTTTTTCAACACCAGATCGGTTTTAATTTAATACCCCATATTGATGTTTTTGAGGAAAACGGGTATACCAAGGAAGAGTTAAAGATGCTTTATGAAACCCGTAAAATCATGCATGAACCAGAAATGAAAGTAAGTGCCACGGCTGTACGAGTACCCGTTTTCCGCAGTCACTCAGAGTCAATTAATATTGAAACCGAGAAAAAACTGACCGCAGCGGAAGCTCGTCAGATTTTAAGCCGTGCCCCTGGGATTATTGTGCAGGATGATCCGGGTCAAAATAAATACCCAATGCCGGTTTTTACCGCCCATACAGATGAGGTCTTTGTCGGGCGGATTCGGGAAGACTTGTCAATCGAGAATGGACTGAACTTTTGGGTAGCAGCAGACCAAATCCGTAAAGGAGCAGCTATTAACACCATTCAAATTGCGGAAATTTTAGTTAGAGAGAATCTGGTCTAATAATTAAATCTGAATACGCGATAATCTTTGGCATTGGGCAGATTGCAGGTTCGTGAAATTTAATAGGAGCTGGTTTTTGTGCGAATTATCGTTCAGAAGTTTGGTGGCTCCTCGATGGCTTCGGTTGCCCAAAGGCAGAGAGTGTGTCAACGAATCAGTGAAGCGATTCAAGCCGGTTACTCTGTCGTCGTGGTTGTTTCCGCGATGGGACGGTCCGGTGATCCCTATGCCACTGATACCCTGATTAATTTAATTCGCGAAGTATTTTCAGACTGCCCAAAGCGGGAACTGGATCTACTGATGTCGTGTGGAGAGATAATTTCCTGTACAATCTTAGCCGCTAACTTGATGCAATTAGGGTATGATGTGGTAGCCCTTACTGGACGGGATGCCGGGATTATCACTGATAGCAACTTCGGTGACGCCCGGATCATTCGAATTATTCCAACCATTATCTTAGAGCATTTGAAAAAGAATAAAGTTGTTGTAGTGGCTGGTTTTCAGGGAGTATCTGAAGATGGTGACATTACCACCTTGGGACGAGGCGGAAGCGATACCTCTGCCTGTGCCTTAGGGGTCGCCCTGGGGGCTGAGGTAATTGATATCTTTACTGATGTCGAGGGGATTATGACCGCTGATCCTCGAATTGTAGAAAATGCACGTCTTTTGGAAATGGTAACCTATAATGAAATCTGCCATCTAGCTCAGCAGGGGGCTAAGGTTATTCACCCACGCGCGGTCGAGATCGCCATGCAAAAAAATATTCCGGTTCGAGTCCGCTCAACCTTTTCGGATAGTTTGGGAACCTTAGTCAGTAGTTTAAGTAAAAGGATGGAACTAGGAACGGATATTCGGAGTGATCAATTAATTACTGGCGTAACTCAGATTCCGAACGTTACCCAACTGAGCATAACCCTGGATCAAGCGAACCCGTTAGAGGCTTCAGCAAGAATATTTGGTTGCTTAGCTCAGGCGGGCATTAGTGTCGATTTTATTAATGTTCACCCAGACGTAGTAATTTTTACGGTGGCTGAGGAAGTAGCGGAAAAAGCCGTTTGGATTCTGCGGCAGCATAATTTTGAACCCCGGATACGTTCTAGTTGTGCTAAAGTATCGGTTGTGGGGGCTGGGATGGCCGGGATGCCCGGGGTTATGGCCTCAATTGTTGAGGCACTTGCTCAGGAAGATATTCCTATTTTGCAGTCGGCTGATTCTCATACGACCATTTGGTGTCTGGTTGAACGTCAATACATGGAAAAAGCAGTCCGGGCTCTCCACCGAGCTTTTCAGTTGGGTTGAGTTAAGGATGAATTAAAAAACAATAAGTATGATGGGGTGGTGAAAAACAAATGAAGGATTTTGGCAGGGTATTGACCGCGATGGTGACCCCCTTTGACGATGAAGGTAAGGTTGATCTCGCTAGAGCTAAAACCTTGGCCAAGCACCTGGTGAAGAACGGCTCTGATGGTTTGGTGGTCACCGGGACGACTGGGGAATCGCCGACCCTTACCCACGAAGAAAAACTTCAAATGTATACCGCAGTCAAGGAGGCTGTAGGGGGAAAAGCCTCAGTGATTGCTGGTACCGGATCAAACAACACAGCATCAACGCTAGATCTGACGAGAGAAGCCGAAAAACTAGGCGTAGACGGAGTAATGCTGGTTGCCCCTTATTATAATAAGCCGTCTCAAGAGGGAATGTACCAACACTTTCGGACGGTCGCTGAAAAAACAAATCTGCCGGTCATTCTATATAACGTGCCCGGGCGGACTTCTTCTAATTTATTGCCGCCAACTGTTGCTCGACTGGCCCAGATAGATAACGTGGTCGCCGTTAAAGAGGCTTCGGGCAGTCTCGACCAAGTTTCTGAACTTATGAGCCAAATACCTAACGATTTTATCGTTTATAGTGGCGATGATTCTTTAACCTTGCCGATGCTGGCTTTGGGAGCCTACGGGATTATTAGCGTCGTTTCGCATGTAGCTGGTCGCGAAATCCAAGAAATGGTTCGGGCCTATGTCAGTGGGGATACCCAAAAGGCTAGGACCATGCATTTAATGCTTTTCCCCTTATTTAAAACAATGTTTATTACCACTAATCCTGTACCAGTCAAAGCAGCCCTAAACCTGCAAGGGCATCAGGTTGGTCGGCCGCGTCTGCCCCTGACTGAAGCCACAGCCGCAGAAATCGAGACCATTAGCAATGCCTTAAGGAGATTTGGGTTGCTATAGTTGCCGGAGAAGAATTATACTAAGCCAGTTCATTTAAAAACAAGCCGTCCGGCCGAGCCCGCAATTAACAATTGGGGGCCCAGACTGTCGACAAACACCGTTTTCAAGCCGCAAGGCAGGAAAGCGGTGTTTCTTTTAAATCAATGATTTATGAATAGATGAATGACTTGCATCTTGTTTTTTGGGAGGTTATAATTATTTTTGAGTAGGTTGTTCGGTGTACCCTGATCGAGCATCCCGGAATCTCCGGGATTATTTATTTGGACGGAAATGCTTAAGACTAATTCTGTTTTGAAATATTGAGTTAACTCTGCTAGGGAACAGCATCGGAGATTACTACTTGAGCTTCAGCAGAGACTCAAAAGTGTCAAACCGGATTGGCTGGTAGAGAGGGGAGTCAACAATCAAAGTATATGGTTTCGTTTAAGATGGACGGGAAGCGAAGCCAGCAGGAGGTGGACTTTTGGCGACCAGTGAAAAACTAAATATTATCCCGCTTGGAGGCCTTGGAGAGATCGGGAAAAATATGACTGTTATTAGGTACGGGCAGGATATTGTTGTGGTTGACTGTGGATTGAAATTTCCTGAAGATGAACTTTTGGGTATAGATGTGGTAATACCCGACGTTCAGTATCTCAAGGAAAACCGGGAACATGTGCGGGCAATTGTCCTAACTCATGGACATGAGGATCATATCGGAGCGTTGCCTTATGTTCTCAGGGACTTATCCGTACCGGTATATGGTACGCAGTTGACTATTGGCATCCTGAAGCAGAAACTGCTTGAACATGATCTTCCAGAAGTCGATCTTCGGGTCATTAAACCCCGCGATCTGGTAAGGCTAGGGTGTTTTAAAGTAGAGTTTTTCCGGGTCAGTCACAGCATTGCCGATGCCGTAGGGATTGCGGTGCACACCCCGATCGGAGTAGTTGTCCACACGGGTGATTTTAAGATGGACCAAACGCCGATTGACGGAGTGGTGATGGATTATCATAAACTGGCCGAATTGGGGAATCAGGGTGTACTGGTTCTATTATCCGATAGTACAAACGCGGAGAAGCCTGGCTATACTAAATCCGAACGAGTTGTCGGAGAATCCTTTGAAGAGACTTTTCGGAATGCCTCGGGACGGATTATTGTAGCTACTTTTGCCTCCAATGTCCATCGATTGCAGCAAGCGATTACGATGGCGGAAAAGTATGGCCGTCGGGTAGCAGTCATAGGTCGGAGTATGGAAAACGTAGTCAGGATCGCTCATGAATTAGGATATTTACGCTTACCAGAGGGGATTTTGATCGAAATGGGTGAGATTAATCGGATTGCTCCGGAACGCCTAGTTGTTTTAACTACTGGCAGTCAGGGAGAGCCGATGTCAGCTCTCACCCGGATGGCCATGGCTGATCACCGTTGGGTGGAGATTGTCCCCGGTGATACAGTGGTTATTTCGGCTATCCCTATTCCCGGTAATGAGAAGTTAGTCGCCCGTACGATCGACCTGTTGTTTAAAGAGGGAGCCGAGGTGATTTATGAGGCGGCAGCCGGGATGCATGTCTCCGGTCACGCCAATCAGGAAGAACTGAAATTGATGATTAACCTGACCCGTCCCAGGTTTTTTGTACCAGTTCATGGAGAATATCGGCATCTAAAAAAACACGCTCAATTAGCTCAATGCGTCGGCATTCCGGCAGAAAATATTTTTGTCGCGGATAACGGACAGATTCTGGAGTTTACCCGGGACAAAGGTTATAAGAATGGACGAGTAGCGGCCGGTCGCGTTTTGGTTGATGGCTTGGGTGTGGGAGATGTCGGCAATATTGTCCTGCGTGACCGTAAACAGTTATCTGAGGAAGGAATCATGATTATCGTGGTTACTATCAGTAAGGAGTCAGGTATGGTTATGGCTGGGCCGGACATTGTGTCCCGTGGTTTCGTTTATGTTCGTGAATCAGAGGCTCTAATGGAAGAGGCCCGGGAACGGGTGCGTCAAGCCTTAGAAAAGTGTGAAATGCGTCAAGTAACGGAATGGGCGACCATCAAATCAAACATTCGGGAGGTATTAGGGAAATTTCTCTACGAGCGTACCCGAAGGCGTCCAATGATTTTACCGATTGTGATGGAGGTTTAGGCATTAGAGGCCTAGCTTTGCTAAACATGCTGTCTTGGAGTGTCCAATACTAATGTTAATTGAAATTCCATGTATAGGGCTTATAGGGCGATGTTGTAAAGGTTGAGTTTCTGATACGACCGGGGATTAGATATCCTCGGTCGTTTTTTACAGAGTACCGGATGTTTCTTGCCCCAACTTCTTTGAATTCCTCAAAATTGTATTCAATTTTTTCCAGAGTTAGAGCTAATAAACCTTCATTAGAACAGCAATCAGCATTTTTTGGTCCTTGTAGACTACAAATTTGGGTTTTAGTATTTTTCTTTTTTCTCGGGCAAATAATAACCAAAACATAACGAATGTAGTCAGGAGAAGAGTAATGGAAGAACTAAAGCGGCAAGAATCACCTTTGGTTGAGGATGAGGGGGATAAACAACCAGCCCAGGCCCCAAAGGAGCGGAAGAAGCAGGTTGGCAAGAAGTTAGAAACTATTCGGGAACTAGGTCAAACCGAGATTCCAGAGATGAAGGGAAGTATCCACTGTTTGACCATTGTAGGACAGGTGGAAGGACATATCATTATGCCACCGCAAAATAAAACTACTAAGTATGAACACGTGATTCCACAGTTGGTGGCGGTGGAACAAAATCCAGAAATTGAAGGGATGCTGGTCATCCTGAATACGGTCGGAGGAGATGTTGAAGGAGGGTTGGCGATTGCGGAAATGATAGTCAGTATGTCTAAACCCACAGTCTCCTTAGTTCTGGGCGGGGGACATTCGATCGGCGTGCCGATCGCTGTTGCCTCAGATTATTCTTTTATTGCCGAGACCGCCACCATGACTGTACATCCTATTCGTCTTACTGGTCTGGTAATCGGGGTACCCCAAACATATGAGTATCTGGATAAAATGCAGGATAGGGTGGTTCGCTTCGTAACTCGGCATTCAGGTGTTACAGATAAGAAATATCGAGAATTGATGTTTCGGACGGGCGAACTGGCTCGAGATATTGGTACGGTCCTGGTGGGTCGGGATGCAGTTGAATGCGGTTTGATTAATGAAGTTGGCGGATTGGGTCAAGCGGTGCAAAAACTAAAGGAATTGATTCATATTCAAAAAGAATCAAGGAGGGCACCTATTCAATGATCCATTACACACCATTGGATCCGCGGATCATCTGGACTGTTCCAGATGAAGCCGCCCCTATTATGGAGGAGCGAGTTTTAAATGGAGTGAGAGTCCTTTTACGCCAGGAAGAAGGACAGTTATGGAGTGTTGTCAAGGTTATCAGTACCAATCCTGACGATTTTCTCAGGCCAGAGCTACAGCCAGGACACGCTGTTCAATATACAATTTGTGCCCAATCTGATTCAGCGACTGAATGAACTTGTTAAGTTTCGCCGTATTTACAAACCTTAAATTACGATAATTATAATTACGGATTGTCTATTTAAATATTGAAACGGCCGGTTGGCATAACGGCCGTTTTTGCTTTATTATTCTATAGGTCCCGTTTTACTGAAATCAAGCCTGTTGGAGAGGCATGGTCTTTATGGTATAATATACATTGATTTTTCATACCATTAATTGGAATATAAAGGGAGGAAAAAAGAAATGACCCTGGCCGAAGCAGTTCTGTTAGGTGTAATACAGGGATTGACTGAGTTTTTACCGGTCAGCAGCAGCGGACATCTGGTAATTATGCAGCATTTTTTAGGTTTTCAGGAACCACCTTTGACCTTTGATATATTAGTACACCTTGGAACAGTCTTGGCGGTTATAGCGGCATTTTGGACAGAAATAATAAATATTATTCGCCGGCCTACACAACGGTTGGTTGTAATGATCCTTGTGGCTAGTATACCAACGGGACTAATTGGAATATCTTTCAAGACCATTTTTGAGGGCTTTTTCGCTTCTTTAACAGTGGTGGCAATTGGACTTCTGGTTACGGGTATTTTGATTTGGCTGGCAGAGCACTTGTCCTTTGGTTATAAAACTGTTAGAGAGATGACAATTGTAGATGCTTTATTTATTGGAACGATTCAGGGAGTGGCCATTACTCCAGGGATTTCTCGATCCGGTTCGACGATTGCGGCTGGGCTGTTTACTGGGCTTGATCGTGAACTGGCCGCCCAGTTTTCTTTCTTGCTTTCAATACCAGCTATTTTAGGTGCTGCTCTGCTAGAATGCCGGCACCTTATCGGTGGACAGATTGAAGTAGATCTATTACCTTTAATAATTGGGCCTCTGGTAGCGGCTATAACTGGATTTATGGCCACTAAAATTGTCATTAATCTGGTTAAAAAGGGGAGACTCAGTATTTTTTCTTATTACTGCTGGGTGGTTGCATTATTAATTTTAGCAGCAAATATTTTTTAACGGAAGGTGAGACCGATGGCTAAAACCCTCAAGTCGAACCGATCAATATCGGAAACGGCACCCATGAGGGATAGTCGTAAGTACGAATTTACGGGAATTTTGCTGTTGGCTACTGCTTTATTGAGTATAGTGAGTCTTTATTTTGCTCCAGCTAATAATATTACTCCCTCAACTACTGGAGTCTTGGGCAATTTATTAGCGCATAGCCTAACCAGTTTAGCTGGAGGCGGTCGGTATCCTCTGGCGATACTTCTAGGTGTTTGGGGATTAGCTATGATAATAGAGAGACATTGGTCTTTCTTGAATCGTAAAATGTATGGTTTCTTAGTTCTGTATCTTTGTTTTCTGACTTTACTTCACCTTCAGCTCCCAGTCGGAGAAAGTTATTGGATGATTAGTTCCCAAGGAGAAGGCGGAGGTTTGATAGGTGCATCTTTATCCTGGGCTTTAACTGGGATTTTTGGCGTTTTAGGCAGTTATATCGTTATTTGTTCAGTTATTATTGTTACTTTATTAGCGATTACCAATCAATCTTTATTTGAACTTTACCGCCGCCTCATCAAAGCAATCTGTATTTTTTGGAAAAAAGTGGAAGGAAGTCTGGAACATTTTCTATTTGTCACTGTAGAGGAACAACCGGAAGATGATCTAAAACCAGTTAAGGTTAAAAAGGAAGGACATGATGTACCGGGTAGTAGTGATGTTATAGAGGCAGCCGAACAATTAGAGACTAAAATGGAACAAAAACTAAAGTTCGAAAAACACGCAATCCGAAAAGCCTCATCTTCAGGTAATAGAAATGATCAAAAAAAGATTAATCAAGAAAAAGAAGTCGAGGCATCGAAACTTCATAATGATCGGGTATCAGAAAACACCATTTTAGGAAGGGCAAATGAAAATTTAGATTTCGATATAGAATTTGAGGAAGAGTCTTTCTTTCCTTCTTCAGAAGGGTTTATATTACCTTCCCTCAATCTACTAAATCCAGCAGCGGGAAGTAAGGGTGGGCGATCTAACAAAGATATTATAGATAATACTCGGATTCTGGAAGAAACCCTCGAGAATTTTGGGGTTAACGCCCAAGTGGTTGAGGTTAATCAAGGTCCGGCGATTACACGATACGAAATTCATCCGGCACCAGGAATAAAGGTAAGTAAGATCATTGGGCTGGCGGATGATATTGCGTTAAGTATGGCGGCCCAACAGGTAAGGATTGAAGCACCAATCCCCGGTAAGTCAGCGATCGGGATTGAAGTCCCGAATAAAGAAGTTGCGCTTGTTCATTTGCGTGAGGTTTTAGAGTGTGATGGTTTTCAAAAGAGTAATTCCCGTCTCTCGGTAGCTTTTGGGAAAGATATTGCCGGTCAAGCTATTATCGGGGATTTAACCAAAATGCCTCATCTTTTGATTGCTGGGGCTACCGGAATGGGTAAAAGTGTTTGCCTTAACACACTGATTGCTAGCATTTTATTTAAAAGTACCCCTCAAGAAGTCAAGTTTTTGATGATTGATCCCAAAATGGTTGAATTAACAACTTTTAATGGAATACCCCATCTGATTACACCAGTAGTAACCAATGCCAAAAAAGCCGCTATTGCTTTACGCTGGGCGGTTAACCAAATGGAGCAACGTTATGAAAAGTTTGCCGCTTTAGGTGTAAAAGATATGGTCAGGTATAATAAGGCCAAAATTAAAGATAACTGCCTGGATGAGCTTCTTCCTTATATGGTCATAATTATTGATGAACTAGCAGACTTAATGATGATCGCCCCGGCGGATGTAGAGGACGCCATCTGTCGTTTGGCTCAAATGGCTCGTGCTGCTGGTATGCATCTAGTGGTCGCGACCCAGCGACCTTCAGTCGATGTTATTACCGGTTTGATCAAGGCCAATATCCCTTCTCGGATAGCGTTTGCCGTATCCTCTCAAACTGACTCTCGCACCATCTTAGATGTTGGGGGAGCAGAGAAGTTGGTTGGCCGCGGGGATATGCTGTACCTCCCGGTTGGCTATTCAAAACCAGTTCGGATCCAAGGAGCATACATCTCTGACGGAGAAGTAGAAAAATTAGTGGATTTTCTTAAACAGCAAGCAAAGCCTCAATTTGTTGAAGGAATTACGGTTGGTGACACCAAGGCAGCTGAGGAGCCTGAGGAAGAGGATGAACTATTTCCGGAGGCAGCTCGTCTGTTTATTGAGAATGGTCAAGCCTCAATATCTTTATTGCAGCGAAGATTCCGGATCGGTTATACTCGGGCAGCCCGACTTATTGATTTGATGGAAAGAAAAGGTGTAATCGGACCGTTTGAAGGAAGTAAGCCTCGCGAAGTATTGATGACCATTGAACAGTATGAAACCCGATTCGGAAATTTTTAAGCTATCGACTGGTCTTTGACAACATAACATTGCCCCTGTCTTGTGATGAGTGGTATACTAGCAGGAGAAATAAGTTTGTGAGGCATTAACTTGAATTGGTAATAGATGTTAACGCTGAAGAGGGACTCAATTTAGAGAATCCACTATTTATCGATGTACGATCCGAAAGTGAGTTTAAAGAAGCCTCGATACCCGGGGCAGTTAATCTTCCTGTCCTAAACGATTCAGAAAGAAAACAAGTAGGTACGATTTACCGCCGGGAAGGGCCAGGGTCAGCGCGTAAGTTGGCTTTAGAATTGGTCAGCCCGAAATTGCCGTTTTTGATCAGACAGCTTGATGAATGCAGCCATAAGAGATCAGTGATCCTATTTTGCTGGCGGGGCGGCCTGCGTAGTCGTTCACTGGGAGTCATTTGCGATTTAATGGGGATACCGGTATACCGTTTGGTTGGTGGGTATAAATCTTACCGGCAACTAGTCCGCAATTATCTATGGGAACAGTCGCTAGATCGTGAAGTGGTAGTACTCCACGGTTTAACCGGGGTAGGCAAAACAGAAATTTTGCAGATATTAGCAAGGCGGCAACTCGCAGTCATTGATCTCGAAGCCTTGGCCTCGAATCGAGGCTCGGTGTTTGGTGGGATTGGCTTACCAGAAGGACCCAATCAAAAAATGTTTGAAGCTTATCTAGCCCAAAAACTCTGGGAACAAGCTGGCCACTCTTATGTTCTGGTCGAGTGTGAAAGCCGAAGGATTGGGCGAAATACCTTGCCTACTCCTTTGTTGGAAGGAATGCGCGCCGGACGCCATATCCTTCTTTATGATTCCCTGGAAAATCGAATTCAACGGCTAGTTCGAGAGTATACTGATTTGAATTCAACAGACCTAACCGGTTTAAGCAATGCCGTACGGTCACTAAAAAACCGGTTGGGTACTTCTAAGACGATAGATTTGATTAAGCATCTTAATCAGGAAGATTTTGATCTGGTTGCCCGCGAACTCTTGCTTTCTTATTATGATCCTTTGTATAAATATCCCAGCAAACCCAGTCTTGATTACGACTTATGTGTCAAGACCAGCGATATTATGGCGGCCGCTAAGCAGATAGAGACTTTTGTGAGAGAAAGGTACGGTGAATAAAACCTATCTAGGATAAAGGAGGCGCAAATAGTGATCGAGATTGGATCAACTCTCAGAGTGGTCAGAGAAAAGAAGAATATCTCGCTGGCCCAAGTAGAAGAGATCACTAAAATAAACCGGCGCTACCTGGAAGCTTTAGAAAATGAGGATTATCAGGAGTTGCCTGACCAGGTGTATTCGATAGGTTTTTTAAAAAACTATGCCCGTTTTCTTGGCTTTCAGAATGAGGAGGTAGCCGAATTAACCGAAGCCTTGAAAAATGCTTTAAATACTCCCGTGCCAGTAAATAAAGGAGCTAACGGGAGAAAAAGAAACGGCCGGCCAGGCCGGTCAATGTTCCAGCTTCCAAATGCCAGGTTGCTCCGCGGACTTATAGCGATTGCGGTGGTACTAGCCTTAATAGTCGGCATTTATCAAGTGTATGGAAATAAAGAGAATACTGAACCGACTAGTTTTATACCCGGCAGTACTGCCGAAAACGCTGAGACAGATGATTCTAATAAACCAACTGACGTAACCCCTGCTATTAACCCAGAAGAGTTCAATCAAGACAATTCTCCTTCCACCTCGTCAGTGAATTCGGGTGAGGTTGGGCCGGTCGCTGGTTTAATTCTTGAACTATACGTTCGTCAAGATCGGTGCTGGATGAGTATTGTGGTTGACGGCAAAGAAGAGTTTAGTGGGACCCTGGTTGAGGGTGATTATCGTAAGTTCACAGCCAACGAGAAAATTTTTATCCATCTGGGTAATGCCAGAAGTGTTGAGGTTTTTAAAAACGGTCAGTCTGTTGGTTATCTTGGCAGTTCTAATACAGTAGTCAAACAAGAATTTTTAATAAATGATAACTAAAGATACGAATAACTCTATATAACAAGTAACTAATTTTTAATATCAAGAAAATTAGAGAAGCAATTATTTTGCTGTGATAATTATAAGCAAGGAAGGCGATCACTACTATGGGCAGACCTTTGACTGTTATGGCTGAGCTTAAGGTCGGTCTGGTTAGTTTAGGATGCCCCAAAAACTTGGTTGATTCCGAAGTGATGCTCGGACTTTTGGAACAAGCTGGTTGTCAGATAACAACAGACGAGGCGGAAGCAGATGTTTTAATTATTAATACCTGTGGTTTTATCGAGTCAGCCCAGCGGGAAGCAATTAATACCATCTTGGAAATGAGTCAGTACAAGGAGCTTGGTCGCTGCCGGGCTCTTATTGTTGCCGGTTGCCTGGTCCAACGTTTTGCGAAAGAACTGGCGGCTGAACTCCCCGAAATTGATGCTTTGATCGGTGTTGGAGAAGTCCACCGTATCGTGCCAGTAATCGAGAAAGTACTCGGAGGAGAACGGGTTGAGGCAATGGGGACTCCGTCTTTCTTGTATAGTGAGTCCTGGCCGCGAAAATTATCGACGCCGGGACATTATGCCTATATCAAAGTATCTGAAGGTTGCGATAATCGATGTTCCTACTGCACAATTCCAGATATTCGCGGTCGTTTTCGAAGTCGACCTATAGAGTCGGTTGTTCGAGAAGCAGAGGCCTTGGTACAGGCAGGAGTAAAGGAAATTATCCTTATTGCCCAGGACACTACGCGTTATGGGGAAGATATTTATGGCACTCCGGTATTAGCTGATCTTCTTAAGGAATTAACCCAAATTTCAAATCTGCCCTGGATCAGATGGATGTATGGGTATCCCACCCGCATTACTCCAGAGTTAATCAGAGTGATGGCTGAGTCTCCCAAAATTTGTTCCTATATAGACCTACCGTTACAACACATTGACCGGACGGTTTTACAGCAAATGAATCGTCCAGCGGACCCTGACCAAGCCAGAGAATTAATTTCCGATCTGCGAAAAAATATACCGGACTTGACCTTACGAACTTCATTTATTGTTGGGTATCCGGGAGAATCAGAGGAGGCTTTTAACCGGTTATTAGCTTTCCTGGAAGAGATTCGATTTGACCGGGTAGGTGCTTTCACCTACTCAGCAGAGCAAGGAACGAAAGCTGCCGAATTACCTGAGTTGATACCAGAGGATATCAGAATTGATCGGTACAATCGTTTGATGGAATGCCAGCAGCAGATTTCCCTCGAAAAAAACCAAGAATGGGTGGGCAAATCTCTTGATGTTTTGGTGGAGGGATTTACAGTCTGTCAGGGAATGAACAACAATAACGAGATCACGGTAGAAGCGTATGGCCGTTCAAAACGGGAGGCACCTGGTATTGATGGATTAATCTATATACAAAATCCGTTAACAACCAGACTTTCAGCAGGAGATATAGTCAAAATAAAAATTTGTCAGGCCGACCATTATGACCTGATCGGGGAGGTTCAACGTGAATCTGCCAAATAAACTAACCTTGGGTAGAGTAATCCTTATACCGGTATTTTTAATTTTACTTTTTGTCAAGATTCCATATGGCAAGTATTTAGCAGCTGGAATATTTATTATCGCGTCTATGACCGATGGTTTAGATGGGTATTTAGCCCGTTCACGACGACAGGTCACGCTTTTCGGAAAGTTTATGGACCCGGTAGCCGATAAGTTATTGGTGACAGCAGCTCTAGTTTCCCTGGTTGCGTTGCATGAAATTCATGCTTTACCGGTCATCATAATTCTTGGTCGCGAATTTGCAGTTAGTGGACTGCGATCCCTAGCTGCTTCAGAAGGAGTAGTTATTTCGGCTAGTCCTTTAGGTAAAATAAAGACAATTACCCAGATTGTAGCTATTTCGGCCATTTTATTAGATAACTTTCCCTTTAGATTAATAAACTTTCCTTTTGATCAATGTGCTCTCTGGATTGCTGTTTTCTTTACCCTGTATTCAGGTATAGATTATTTTTTGCGGTTTCGCAAAGAATTACACCTAGACGGTGGAACCGAAATCATGTAACATCCCTTCCAGTTGAATCCTAGGGAAAACTGGCGAGAGTTGTTGTATAATGGTTTTAGGTATGACCGGGAGGTGTTTTTTTGTCTTTTAAAGACGTCCACTGGACCTCGGTGTTAGTCGGTATGCTTTTAGCTTTTGCCTTATTGGTTGGTGGCAACTGGCTATATCAGCAATATTTGGTTAAAAGTCCTCTGGGTGATGCCCTGGAGCAGAGATCTGAAGTAATTAATTGGTCGTTACGAGAAGAAACAGATAAGAAAGTGTTAACAGTTGAATTGGGGCCAGTGACTAACCTAAAAGAGAGCTACAATTATATTCGGGACAAATCCATTCAGTACTTAGGGGCTGAGGGCGTTGAGATTCGGCTGGTGGATCACCGTTCGGAGAAGTTGGAGCAGGTTATGTATACTCTGCAATATCCCATCTATGAAGCACTCGTTCGGGGGAATTTTACAGAGATGGCCGAAACGGTCAAGCTAGAGGCGGAAAGGGCTCAATTGACCGGATGTCGGGTATACGTTGATGAAGCCAATTTGTATGTTCATCTTAACCACGATGAAGATTATTTGTACGAAATAATTCCACGGGTAACTGGCTTTGAGTCACCTGGGACTGTTAAAAACGCAAAGTGAGCTTTGTTTTAAAAGGACATAAAACCTAAGATTTATTTGGAATGGGAGTTGTATCTTAGGAGGGAGGGTCGCCGTGAAAAGAAATAATTGGACAGGGGCTGCTATTGGGGCTGGCTTAGGAATTCTGGGATATTTGCTAATAATGGGATATAATATTACTCCCTTGCTTATTCTAGGCGGTTTTGGGATACTTATCTTCTTTTTTCTTGACCAAAAAGGGGTTCTGCGGCAAACGACAATTGGCCAGACTACTATAAGTAAAGAACTGCCTTTTGAAGACATTGGCGGACAGGCTACGGCTAAACAAGAATTAAAAGAAGCCTTAGAGTTTATTCTTCAGGCGGATAAGGTTCGAAAGATGGGGATTCGTCCCTTGCGGGGTATTTTATTAACCGGTCCGCCTGGAACAGGCAAGACTTTACTGGCTAAAGCAGCAGCGTCTTACACTAATTCTGTTTATTCTGCTGTTAGTGGTTCGGAGTTTATTGAGGTCTATGCCGGAGTAGGGGCGCAACGGGTACGCAGCCTTTTTCGATCAGCTCGGGATACTGCCCGAAAGCAGGGGAAGAAAAGCGCGATTATTTTTATTGACGAGATTGAGGTTCTGGGTGGGAAACGAGGGACTCATAGCAGTCACCTTGAATATGACCAAACATTAAACCAGTTATTGGTAGAAATGGACGGTATTTCTACCGAAGAACAGGTTAAAGTCCTGGTTATTGGGGCGACTAACCGGATGGATTTACTTGACCCAGCACTATTACGGCCAGGCCGCTTTGACCGTCAGGTTCGCGTAGATTTACCAGATCGTGAAGGCAGATTGGAGATACTGCACCTTCATTCGCGCAATAAACCGCTGGACCAATCTATTGACTTGGAACAAATTGCTCGCGAAACTTTCGGCTTTTCCGGGGCTCATTTGGAGAGTTTAGTTAACGAAGCCGCTGTCTTAGCTCTAAGGGAGGAAGTAGAGATAATATCTCAGGAACATCTTAGAGAAGCGATTGATAAGGTGATTATGGGTGAAAAGCTGGATCGGCACCCAACGGTTGAAGAGCTTAACAGAGTGGCCGTTCATGAGGCCGGGCATGCGGTAGTGAGTGAACTAGTACGTCCCAACTCCGTAGCTCGGGTAACTATTACTCCCCGGGGATCAGCCCTGGGTTATGTCCGTCGAACTCCAGAAGAAGACCAATACCTGTATACCCGATCCTTTATGGAAAAGCAAATTATGATTTGCCTGGGTGGAGCAGTGGCTGAAGAGATCGTGTTAGGAGAACGCAGTACTGGTTCCAGTAGTGACTTTGAAGAGGCGGCACGAATGGCTCGCCAGATTGTTTTATCTGGCCTTTCCCATTTAGGGATAGTGTGTAAAGAGACTCTTTCTCAAGAAGCTTTGAATCAAGCGATTAAGGATATTATTGCTATTCAAGAGCGGTGGGTGAAGCAGGCGATTAATACCTATCGTTATTGTATTCAAGCTGTTGCCGGACTACTGGTAGAAAACGAATCTATTCCTGGGGACGACTTGAGGAAATATCTGCGAGAGAGTACCTGTCCACCCAACCAGATTATAGCTTAATTTGACATAACTAAATGTAACATGGTAAGTATAGACCGTCCTTGTTGAGGCGGTCTTATTTATTTAGCCGTAATGTAATTTGTAATTTATTGTAGTGATACTGATTGACTTTTAAAGTTAATTGATGGTACCTTGTAAGAAGTAATTAATTGAAGTAAGTGGATTAATAATTAAGAGAGAGGGTAAAGAGGAACACTTGAAGAAAGAACTTTTTCGGTTAACAAGTATAGTCGGTCGTCAACTGAAGGAAAGAGGTTGGCAGATTGCAGTAGCTGAATCTTGCACTGGCGGGTTGCTTGGTTATATTTTGACCACAGTGCCCGGCAGTTCCGAATACTTTTACGGCGGGGTAATTAGTTATAGTAATCAGGCTAAACTGGATCTGCTAGGAGTAAATTCCGACACTTTGGCTAAATGGGGTGCGGTAAGTGAATTAACCGCGCAAGAGATGGCGGAAGGAATACGCAAACAGTGCCACGTTCAGCTAGGCGTAGCAATTACCGGGATCGCTGGACCCGGAGGAGGTAGTCAACATAAGCCGGTTGGTTTGGTGTACCTAGCTTTGGCCAGTGAAGATTCGACCAGTGTTATCAGAAGGCAATTTTCTGGAGATCGATCCCAGGTGCGCCAAAATTCGGCTTTAGAAGCTTTAAAGCTAATTCAGCTTTATTTAGAGAGTACCAATCGGTTAAGCTAGGTTTCGTATTTTTAGCCGGCTCAGCATGCGACCATATAAGTTTATGTTTGGTAATAATAATAAAGCAAGGTGTCGATTTATGACAAGTTTACGTTTGTTTATTGCCATTAACTTGCCCTTAGAGGTGCGCAAGCTATTGGGGCAGGTCCAGCAAAGTTTACCGTTAAACGAATCTTTGGTGAAATGGGTTAAAAAAGAAAACTTTCATTTGACCCTGGAGTTCCTAGGAGAGACAAGGAAAGAACGGTTATCACAGATTGAAGAAGGATTAAAAAAGGCAACCTTAAACTCTGATTCCCTCCTTCTTGATTTGCAAGAAATAGGGGCCTTCCCTAATTGGAGAAATCCAAGAGTAATCTGGGTTGGGCTGGGTGGAGATATTGTTCGGCTGAGAGACCTGCACAATCGTATTCATCAAGAGCTTTTAGATCGAGGGTTTTCCCTTGGCCCTAAACGTTTTCAGCCTCACCTTACGCTAGGCCGGATAAAACAAGGAACACCGATTTCAGCCGGAGTCACTAACTATCTAAAACTTATCCCTAAAGATGTTACCTTCGCGGTTAAGCAGATAGATTTAATGCAGAGCATTTTAACCCGAGAAGGCCCAATTTACAAGAAGCTGACTAGCATTCCCTTAGCCAAAGCCGTTAACCAAAGAGAATAAGTGGACTCGTTCAGCTTTGCTGAACATCGAGGCTTTTGACGGAGACTCTATTCCACCTGAAGTTTTAAAAAGGTAGCCCCGCTTATAGAAGCGGGAGTCTTTTGATTAGATACAATTAGATTGATTGACAGCTGGTAATAAAGTAGGCTAAAATTAGTTTAAGAACAAATGTTCCAGGAGGAAAGGGGGAATCTAAGTGTCAGAAAAAACAAAAGCCCTGGAGGTAGCCCTCATTTCTATTGAACGACAGTTTGGCAAGGGATCAATCATGAAATTGGGCGAAGCCTCAAAATTAAATGTTGAGACTATTTCTACCGGATCTTTGTCATTAGATCAAGCTTTAGGGGTAGGCGGGGTTCCACGAGGCCGAGTGGTTGAAATATTTGGGCCTGAGTCCTCGGGTAAGACTACCGTGGCTCTACATATTGTGGCGGAGGCTCAAAAAACAGGAGGTTTAGCTGCTTTTATAGACGCCGAACATGCCCTGGATCCGATATACGCGAAAAGGCTAGGTGTAGATATTGAAAACCTGCTTGTTTCTCAACCAGATACCGGGGAGCAGGCTCTGGAGATAGCGGAAGCTTTAGTCCGTAGTGGAGCGATTGATGTCGTAGTAGTGGATTCTGTGGCGGCTCTAGTTCCCCGGGCGGAATTAGAGGGAGAAATGGGCGATGCTCATGTTGGTCTTCAGGCGCGATTAATGTCCCAGGCTTTACGTAAGCTAACCGGGGCCATCGCTAAATCACGTACCTGTGCTATTTTTATCAATCAGTTGCGAGAAAAAGTAGGCATTATGTTTGGCTCGCCGGAGACTACTCCTGGTGGTCGGGCTTTGAAGTTCTACGCCTCTGTCCGTTTGGAAGTAAGACGGATTGAGACTATTAAGCAAGGTTCAGATATGGTTGGGAGTCGGACCCGAGTCAAAGTGGTAAAAAATAAGGTGGCTCCACCGTTTAAGCAGGCCGAATTTGATATCATGTATGGCGAAGGGATCTCTCGGTTTGGGGATCTAATAGATATTGGAGTTGAGAAAAACGAAATTAATAAAAGTGGAGCTTGGTATTCATATAAGGGTGAACGGTTAGGCCAAGGAAGAGAAAATGCCAAAGATTTCCTGCGAGAGCACCCGGAAATAGCTAAAGAAATTGAGGACCGAATTAGAGAAATCTTAAATGGTAAGAATGAAAAATTAACAACCGCGGAGCCGGCACAAGTACAGGAGAACTAAGTTCAGCTTGACAGATATTACAATACAGTCTAAAATATTTTTCGAGATTACGAGGGTTGGAAAGCTATCACCGCTTAGCCGGTTTCTTATAATTTAGTAAAAAACAGCAGTGGTTTTTTATTTGTAAAATATAAGAACAAGGTAAGTAATTGCTATGCCTGTTTTAGTTTTTAACAGGTGAAGTGATAAGTTTTCTGATGACCGAGTGTTTGCTCGGTTTCCTTTTTCTCATGGCTTTTTTCATTTTTTAATCTTATTCAAGGAGGTGAAGACAATTTCTCAAACTGAGTTTTACCTGATTGGTCTGGTAGCCTTGATTGTCGGTGGAGCACTCGGTTATTTAGCTCGTAAAATGATAGCCGAAGCCAAGATTAGTTCAGCTGAACATGAGGCCAAAAGGATCGTGGAGGAAGCTGAAAAGGATGCTGAGGCTAGAAAACGAGAAGCGTTGCTCGAGGCGAAGGAGGAAGTTCATCAACTCCGAAATGAGGTAGAGAAAGAAAACCGCGACCGTCGAAATGAGCTACAGCGAATGGAGAGAAGATTACTCCAAAAAGAAGAGACTTTGGATCGAAAGACAGAAGTAATTGAACGGAAAGAAGAAGTTCTACAAAAAAAAGAAGTTGAACTTGAATCAATCCGTGAAGAGATTGAGCGAATTCAACAAAAACAATTTGCCGAGTTAGAACGACTATCCGGGCTGTCTTGGGATGAAGCTCGTCAGCTGCTTCTAGATACTGTCCAGGAAGAGATTAAAGTTGAAACAGCGATGTTGGTCAAAGAGTTAGAGGCTAAGGCTCGAGAAGAGGCAGAGAAGAAATCGCGAGAGATTATTAGTCTGGCGATCCAACGATGCGCCGCTGATGTAGTGGCTGAGACTACTGTTTCAGTAGTTGCCCTGCCTAATGATGAAATGAAAGGACGGATTATTGGGCGCGAAGGGCGCAATATCCGGACGCTGGAGACTTTGACTGGGGTTGATCTGATCATAGATGATACTCCTGAGGCAGTTATTCTCTCTGGCTTTGATTCCATTCGACGTGAAATTGCCAGAATTGCCTTGGAGAAATTAATTATTGATGGTCGCATTCATCCAGCTAGAATTGAAGAAATGGTAGAGAAGGCCCAACGCGAGGTAGAACAGAAAATATGGGAAGAAGGAGAACAGGCAAGCTTTGAAGTAGGGGTTCACAATTTACACCCCGAGTTAATTAAACTGCTTGGCCGTCTTAAGTACCGTACTAGTTATGGTCAAAATGTGTTCAAGCATTCTATTGAAGTAGCTCAACTGGCCGCAGCGATGGCATCTGAACTTGGAGCGGATGTTCAGCTGGCTAAAAGAGCAGGCCTTCTCCATGATATTGGTAAAGCAATTGATCATGAAGTGTCAGGTCCTCACGTAAACATTGGGGGAGACCTGGCTAAAAAGTATCGAGAAAGCCCTGAAGTTATTCATGCAATTATGGCCCACCATGGTGATATTGAACCTCAAACTATTGAGGCAGTTTTGGTTCAAGCAGCTGATGCAATTTCGGCAGCACGACCGGGGGCTCGACGGGAAACCTTAGAGGCCTATATTAAACGTCTGGAAAAACTAGAACAAATAGCAGATTCTTTTGAAGGAGTGGAAAAATCTTTTGCCATACAGGCGGGTCGTGAGATCCGAATTATGGTAAAACCTGAGAAGATAGATGACGCTAAGTCAGTTCTAATTACCCGAGAGATCGTTAAGCGAATAGAAAATGAGTTAGAATACCCGGGGCAGATCAAGGTTGTGGTTATTCGAGAGACCCGCGTGGTCGATTATGCTAAGTAAAATAACAAACAGGCATAATAAAACGTATCATAATCCTACTAGTTTTTATTTGAACAGCATGATAAAGCCTAAAGAATGACAACTGCCTAACAACCATTAAATAAAGAAGATAAGTTGATCGAGTAGGCAGGGTTTTTACCGCCTACTCGATTAGTATTTTTGATTCTTGTGAATTACATTCATAAATATTGCCTGGGTCATTAATTTACGGATATTTACCAGTATAAAAATGCATAGGGAATATAACCATTAAAGAAGGAATTTGTAGAGAAGTCGCGAACATTATACAGAATAGACCTCCATGCTGCTTGACAGCACGAACATGAAAAATTATGAGCGCGCCGTTTTTTACGAAGGTCAGCGATTGGCGTTTAAATTATTCTTAGTCTAGCCTGCTGATCTGAGTTATAACACAAGCCTAACCTATTGTCAAAATAGGCTGCTGGGTGTAACTAGCCTTAGAAAAGACTGAACCTTAATGAATCGGTGCAGGGCTGAAAGGATGGACAACATGTTGGCCAGGCGTAAAGAATCTCGGGTTTCACCCGACAGTATCGACTTTTTTGTTTCAATAATGCTACGCTACCCAGAAATTGCAACCATAAAGTATGATCCGGCTAGATGTCGAGTAAAATTTACATTTATTGTATCAGGGGTTGTATCGGCACAAGATCGTAATAATTGGGCTGATACTTTGCTAAAAACACTTGATGCCTATTATCACCTGGAAAATAAAAAAATAGCAGAGATAGGGATAGAAAATACTACTTGCGACCAAATAACCCTGATAGAGATTAGCCGTGATGTACAAACTCTTTGTGTTAATGAAATTGGTATTATAGTAAATCTTTTTAAAGATCGTTTTGCTCAAGATGCCATAGTTGACTCTTATGGACTTGCCGGGGAAGATCTTTTGTTTCGTGATGAGATGATCCGGCATACCCTAGAGAACTTAAAACATGCTCAACTTGAAAAGAAATTAATAGCACTTCGTGAAGAAGGCCGAGTACTGGTATTCAACAAATAGGTCGGAGGAAAATTAGTTGAATATTATAATGATCGGTGATATCGTAGGTCGTCCAGGACGGCGAATAATCAAGGAATTATTACCTAGTCTGGTTACCGAATTTCAAATCGATTTAGTAATCGCCAATGGCGAAAATGCTGCTGGAGGTAACGGCATAACCCCGGATTTAGCAGAAGAATTATACGAAGCAGGGATTGACGTTCTGACAATGGGCAACCATGTCTGGGACAAGAAAGAAATATTACCGTATTTTCAGTTGGAAAAAAGAATTATTCGTCCAGCCAATTATCCTCCGGGTACTCCAGGTAAGGGTTCAATTATTTTTCCGGTAACCCGCAATGTAAAAGTGGGGATAATTAATCTTTCTGGTCGGGTTTTTTTAGATAATTTAGAATGTCCTTTTCGTTTGGCTGATGCATTAGTAGAAGATATTAAGCACCACACACCAGTAATTTTAGTTGATTTTCACGCTGAGGCAACTTCAGAAAAGCAAGCCATGGGCTGGTATCTAGATGGACGGGTTACAGCGGTTTTGGGCACCCATACTCATGTTCAGACTGCTGATGAGAGATTGCTTCCTGAAGGTACTGCCTATATTACCGATGTCGGGATGACCGGACCTCGAGATTCGGTGCTTGGAGTTAAAAGTGAAATCATTATAAAGAAGTTTCTTACTCATCTTCCAACCCGTTTTGAGATAGCTAGCGGCACGGCACAGTTAAATGCAGTGGTGCTTGGGGTAAATTTGGCTAATGGAAAGGCTTACTCAATTAAAAGAGTTCAACGTTTTTTAGATTAACAATTTATTAAATATTATTAAATATTATTAAATGCGTAGAAGTGGTCTGGGAGTAGCTGTTTTCTAGGAACAAGGGCGACTCCTTTATTTACTTTTGTTAAGCATTACGGGAAATAAACTAAGTATCTAATCGCAATTGTCCAAATCTTTTAAAAAAAATATCAAGTCTGTAAGGTTTGGCAGAAGGATTTTTCAGTTTCAGATAGAATATGATTAATTAGGAATTTATTAACTGCAGATTAGAATACACAAAAACAAGGTCCAAGGAGGTCAAAATTTGATGGAAGTACTAAAGGTTTCAGCCAAATCTAGTCCAAATTCAGTAGCCGGTGCCTTGGCTGGGGTACTCCGGGAACGTGGAACCGCAGAAATACAAGCCGTAGGAGCCGGTGCTCTTAATCAGGCTGTTAAAGCAGTAGCGATTGCCAGAGGTTTCGTGGCCCCTAGCGGAGTGGACCTCGTTTGTATTCCGGCTTTCACAGATATTCAAATTGATGGACAGGAAAGGACCGCCATCAAATTAATTGTGGAACCCAGATAAAACCTAGATAAATTAAAATATTGTTTATTATTTCTTTTCGGTACATCAATAGGATTGATCCAGGGGTGATATAAGCCCCTGGACTTTGTTTTAACTAATGTAATTTGGGAAAGGCGGTTAGAATACATTTGACGAATAAACGTGCCATCTCTCATATTATTGTTGATGCGCATTGTGATACCCTTAGCTTGGCTACCAAACTTCAAGGTGATTTACTCAGTCTGCCTCCTCCAGCTCAAGTAGATTTCACTCGCTTGTTAGAGGCTAAGGTTAATCTTCAGTTTTTTGCTTCTTTTGTTGATCTGAAAAATCCACCTGCTTTAAGGCAATATCTACACCAAATTGAATTTTTTCTCCAACAAGTTGAAAAATATAAAGGAGTTGTTCACCTAGTTCGCAGAGCTGCTGATATTGATCAAGCTATAAAAACCGGACGTTTGGCTGTGCTCCTTTCAATTGAAGGTGGTGAGGCACTGGAGGGCGACCTAGGAATACTACAGTTATACTGGCGCTTAGGGGTGCGGAGTCTGGGTTTGACCTGGAACTACCGTAACTCTTTAGCAGATGGGGTCGGAGAAGAAGGAACCAAAGGAGGGTTGACTAAGTTTGGCCGCTTAGTTGTTAAGGAAATGAATCGCCTAGGCATGTTAATCGATCTTGCTCACATGTCTGAGGCCGGCTTTTGGGAAGTCATTGAACTCAGCGATAGTCCAGTTATCGTTTCCCATGCGAACTGTCGAAAATTACAGGATCATCCGCGGAATCTAACAGATGCTCAGCTAAAAGGCTTAGCTCAAAAAAAGGGGGTGCTAGGGATAACCTTGGTTAATCAGTTTCTTGGTCCGGGAAAACCGGGAGTTGAGGCGGTTCTTGACCATATAGAGCACGCTGTAGAAGTAATGGGCTTTGAACATGTTGGGATAGGAACCGATTTTGATGGGGTTGATGAACCGGTCAGAGGTTTAGAAAATGCAAGTTGTTGGCCGTTTTTAATACAGAAAATGCAACAACGCGGTTTTCCTGAGAACATGATTGAGCATGTTTGTGGGAAAAATTATTTACGGGTAATTAGAAGTGTCTTGAAATAGAATATTTTTAGAAGGTTAATTTGAGGTGTAGGTTAATTGGAAGTAGATTTACATATTCATACTACAGCATCCGATGGAACCAGTACTCCGCAGGAAGTGGTAGAAATAGCCGCCCATTATGGTCTGAGGGCTATTGCAATTACCGATCATGATGAAGTAGGAGGAATTACTCCAGCTCTTTTGGCTGGACGTTTGACTGGGATCGAGGTAATTCCGGGGATTGAGATTAATACAGAGTACGAGCAGCGTGAAGTGCATATCCTGGGGTATTTAATAGATTACCATGATCCAAAGTTACTGGCTCAATTAAAAAGATTGCAGGATGCTCGTCTAATTCGGATTAGTAAAATCGTTAACGCTTTACGGCAGCTAGGCTTACCCATTGAACTAAGTCGAGTTAAAGAATTGGCCGGAAACGGTTCGATCGGACGCCCTCATATTGGAATGGCGATGATTGAACGAGGTTATGTCAAATCTATTCAGGAGGCTTTTCATCGTTTTATTGGTTTTGGGTGCCCCGCTTATGTCCCGCGGTATAAAATTGGTCCAGAAGAGGTAGTTGAAATGATTCTCGGGGCAAAAGGAGTGCCCATACTAGCTCACCCGGGATTAGTTAATCGTGATGACCTGATACCAAAACTTGTTAAAGTTGGCTTGCAGGGGTTAGAAGTCTATTACCCAGAACATGAACCTTGGATGGTTGGCAAATATCTTAAGTTAACCGACAAATATGGTTTGATTGCCACTGGTGGGTCAGATTATCATGGAAATGGAGCAAATTATCGGGCTGACATAGGAACCGTCACGGTTTCTTACCGAGTAGTAGATCAATTGAAGGAGTGTCAGCGTTTATATAAGGTTTAAGGAACGGAACGCCTTCATATAATAAAATTGAGGTAACTCGCTTATTCATGAGTGAACTTGATAATAATGAAGGTGGTGTCAGTTCTTGCGGGAGAATAATCAGTATGAACTATTGTTAGGTAGAATAAAAGATCTCGAAAAAAAAGTTGAACATCTCCGAATAAGCCGTCGTGTACTAATGAGTTTAGTGACTCGTCAAGAGCAGGATAAGGCAGTTCAAATACTTGAACTTCTAGAAGAAAATCGCCGTCTACGCAGAACTAATAACCGATTTGCTCAAACTTTGTGGTTAAAAAACCAGCAAATTTTAGAGCTAACTATATCTGAAAAACAGGGTAATAGTTAAGAATCAGCTTAATGGTTATAGGACCAACTTCCTTGAAAATTGGGACAATTAGGGGAAGGAATTTATCTGGTAATGTCGAAGATAGAATCATTTAGTAAAGCAGTGATTTAGTAAACCAAGTAATAGTATCCTATAATACAAACTTCTCCTAACCGTGGAGTTACCCAAGTTTACGAAAGGAAATGAATTAATGAGGAAAGTTGGTTCGGTTTTATTAATCTCAATGGCCTTAACCCTTTCTGGAGGGGGGCAGGCTACTAACAATTTAACAAATAGTACCTCATGGATCATGCAATATGCTTCGCTTGAACAAACAACTGCGGCAGCTGCTACCAATTCAATCCATCAAGGATCTCGTTATGTAGTGAAAAAAGGGGATACACTCTGGGCAATAGCTCGTAGTAATTCTACCACCGTAGCAAACCTAAAAAAGATAAACTCCCTTTCTTCGGATTTATTACAGATCGGACAAGTTCTGTATCTGGGAAACACAGGCACTAACATAAATAATAAGGCGAATACTTCTTCTAAAGAAAAAGTGTTGCCGGCGACAAGGGTTCAAGAAAAAGCCCCAAACACTGAACTAATTAAGGCTAGAGAGGAAGCAAATAGCCCCAGTCGTGGGGATAACGATCGAATTAATAATCTACTGGTTACCTCTAAGAAGTATTTAGGCACACCTTATGTCTATGGCGGTAAGAGCCCCAAAGGCTTTGATTGTTCTGGTTTTACCCAGTATGTTTTTAATGAATACGGGATTGAGTTACCTCGTTCGTCTAGAGAGCAGGCTAAGGTTGGGGTTCAGATAGCCCGTTCCGAAATTCGTCCGGGAGATTTGTTATTCTTTAATACCCAAAGCGGAAGAGAAATAAGTCATGTTGGTATTTATCTTGGGGGAAACGAGTTTATTCACGCTAGTCAAAATACCGGGATATCTATTACTCCGTTAAATAAAGGTTACTATGCTAATCGTTTAATCACGATCCGTCGGATATTTCGTTAAACTACTTATAATTTAGGGTCGAATATCATATGATGAAAATTGTTGATTTAAGAAGTAGTTGCACTGCTTCTTTTTTTTTGCTAGTTTTATTTTATATGATTAAAATTAAATTAATAATATCGGCGAAAGGTGACTGGTTTTTCAGTTCGTGATATAATACTTGGAATCAATAATAAGGGATCGGTTAGAGAGGAGAGGGAACCAGATGTGGGATGAACGATTTGCCAAGGAAGGGCTTACTTTTGATGATGTTTTGCTACTGCCAGGTAAGTCTGAGGTCTTGCCACGGGAGGTCGATGTTACCACTTACCTTACTCAAGAAATTAAATTGAATATTCCAATCTTGAGTGCTGGTATGGATACAGTTACCAATTCGCGAATGGCGATAGCAATGGCCCGTGAAGGCGGCATTGGCGTCATCCATAAAAATATGTCAATTGAGAAACAGGTTTTGGAGGTTGACCGGGTTAAAAGATCAGAACACGGGATTATCACTGATCCGATATTCTTAAGTCCAGATCATTTAATAAGAGACGCCCTTAGTTTAATGGAGACTTATCATATTTCTGGTGTTCCAATTACCGTCGATGGACTGTTGGTTGGTATTTTGACCAATCGCGACCTGCGCTTTGAAAGAGATTTTGACCGCCCAATTAGGGAAGCGATGACCAAAGAAAATTTAATCACTGCTCCAGTCGGAACAACACTGGATCAAGCCAAATTGATTCTTCAGCAACATAAAGTTGAGAAATTACCAATTGTCGATGACAACTTTATGCTTAAAGGGCTGATTACTATTAAGGATATTGAAAAAGCGCGTCAATATCCAAATTCCGCTAAAGATCAACGGGGCCGATTACGTGTAGCGGCGGCGGTTGGTGTCTCACCCGATACCATGGATAGAGTGGAGGGTCTAAAAAAAGCTGGCGTAGATGCTATAGTGGTCGATACGGCTCATGGTCACTCCATTGGTGTACTTGAGATCGTTAAACGAATTAAAAGCCGTTTCCCCGAATTAAACCTGATTGCCGGTAATGTCGCAACAGCTGAAGCTACTCGGGATTTAATTAAAGCCGGAGCTGATGCTGTAAAAGTAGGGATAGGACCTGGCTCTATCTGTACAACCCGGGTAATCGCTGGAATTGGTGTGCCTCAGATTACAGCCGTATATGATTGTGCTCAAGAAGCAACAAAGGCTGGGATACCGATTATTGCGGATGGCGGCATAAAATATTCGGGTGATATTGCTAAGGCCTTGGCGGCCGGAGCATCAACCGTAATGATTGGTAACCTGTTGGCTGGTACGGAAGAAAGTCCGGGGGAAGTAGAAATTTTCCAGGGGCGGAGCTTTAAGGTATACCGAGGAATGGGATCCCTGTCCGCGATGAAAGAAGGAAGTGCAGATCGCTACTTCCAAGAAGAAAACCTTAAACTAGTTCCCGAGGGTATCGAAGGCCGCGTCCCTTATAAAGGACCCGTGGCGGATACTATCTTTCAGTTAGTTGGCGGAATACGGGCTGGTATGGGTTATTGTGGGGTGCGAAATATAGAAGAATTAAGAACTAAAACGACCTTTATTAGAATTACTAGTGCCGCCCTCAGAGAAAGTCATCCTCATGATGTATCTATTACAAAGGAAGCTCCAAATTACAGCGTATAGCATATTAATAATCTCCTTATCTCATAATAGTATAATTCTAACTTACAGGTGGAAAACTAAGGAAATAAGGAGGAGAAAGATATGCTTCGTTTAAAATTCAATCATCTATTGAACCGTAGGATGTTTTTCAGCTGGTGTTCCACCAAGTTGCAGAAATTGCTTCAAGCTGAACCCCGAGCGGTCCCAGAAAAACCGGGTCGATTAGCTAACCACCTGGATCGCTTTGGCGGCCGAGCTGTATTTTTCGTGTTATGCCTGTTATTATTACTTCAGTTTGGGTTTAAGCCGCTTTTTGCTCTCCTAGGAGCAATCGGATTAACTCTTGGCCTTCATCTTAGTCTGAAAAAAGGAAGACCTAGATTGATTCTGCGACGTTTAAAGCCTAATTCAGCTGGAACTGAGCTAATGGGCGACCAGGTTAAGAAAAGACCGAGACGATGGCTCAGTCAAGTTTTAACTGGTCTAGTTTTCGTAGGAATTGGCTGGGTGTGGGATGGAGGATGGGGACTATACTTTACGATTATCGGTTTTATCAATCTGATATTAGCGACGGCCTTAATAGTGGGAGAACGTAAGGGTGTAGTGTCAGACGAATCAATAAAGTAGAACAGGAAAACCCCTGTTCTACTTTTTATTAGAGGTATCTAATTTGTTGAGATCATCCATAAGTTTGTCAATACTGACTCCATGAACTTGAGCACCCTGCTCAATACTCTCAAAGAGTGCTCCCCCTCAGCCGATGCAGCGGAGTCCGTGCTTAGCAAAAACCTTAAGCGATTCGGGATACTTCTCTACCACGTCCTTAATGATGGTATCTTTACTTATCAAGCCTACACCCCCTTTTGCATCCACGTCCATAATTTGGATAAACAAATAGTTTTCTGGTTACAAATCTATTATAATCCAAGTGAGGTAGAAATGCCAGGGGATCGACTCCCCCGGCTAGGTGCAAAACTATCATTGGAGAGTAGGATTAGAAGCCTGAAGAGTTCTTTCGGCTCGTTCGATGGCCATTTTTACCAGGTTGCCGCACTGTCGGGAAGGGACTCCGCCCCAGCCTTCGGTTCGGACAATCTGATCGACTCCCAGTTCTTGGGCCAGCTCGTACTTAAGCGCGTCAGACATAACTCCACGCCTTCTCGCCATGGTCCAGCCTCCTTTTGAAATTTTGCACCTACTAATATTGTTAACCGGCAGATAAAAGATATGTCTGGAGAACAAAGGTGTTCCTGGAAGTTTAGGAGTTGAAAGGCTCACGGAATTATGCGAAACTATCACCAGGGAGGAATGGGGAAAATGCGTTACGAAGGAATGGTTTACCGTCCACCCAGTGAAGCGTATAGCTTGATTTTACAGGTTACGATTGGTTGTTCCCATAATAAATGTACTTTTTGCAGCATGTATAAGCAAAAAAAATACCGGGTTCGCGAACTGGCAGAAATTGAAGCTGATGTTCGAATGGCCAAAATTCAGTACGGTGATGTAGAAAAAGTGTTTTTGGCCGATGGTGATGCCCTGGCCATGGAAACAGAGAGCCTGATTCAGATACTTGCTTTACTATATCGAACTTTTTCCAGCTTGAGGCACGTGGGTATCTATGCGAGTCCCGGCACTATTTTAAAAAAACAGCCTGACGAGTTGGCCGCTCTTTATCAGCAGGGCTTAACTATGGTGTACCTGGGAGTGGAGACTGGAGACCCTGCCTTATTACAAGACATTAAAAAAGGCGTGTCTGTTGAGGATATGGCCATTGCCGGACAGATGATTGTTGATTCCAGTATACTGTTGTCCTGTACAATAATTTTGGGCTTAGCCGGCCAAGATTGGGACAGGGCAGAACGACATGCCCGGGAGACCGCTAATCTGATTAACCGAATTAGTCCCCAGTATTTAGGAGCACTTACTTTAATGTTAGAACCGGGTACGATTCTATTTCGCCAAATGCAGCGCGGCGAATTTCAACTCCCGACTTCCTTTGAAATATTGAAAGAGCTTAAGGTGTTAATAGAGAACTTAAATGTTCATCGGGCATGTATTTTTCGTAGTAATCATGCTTCGAACTATTTACCAATTAAAGGTACGTTGCCCAATGATAAGAAGGACATACTAAAATTAATCAATACAATTCTAGAAAGAAAAGATGAGCGTTATCTTCGGCCTGACTTCTTGCGGGGTTTATAAAGCCAATAGGGAGGAAAAATATGCCTAAAGTAAAGGTTATAACTGATAGTACAGCCGACTTGCCGCTGGAAGTGGTTAAGCGGTACGGGATAATTGTCTTACCGATGGTTACTAGCTTCTCGGGAATTGACTACCGTGATGGTGTTGATCTCAAGCCACCTGAATTTTATAAGTTATTGGCGGATTGTTCGGAGTTACCACATACCTCGCAGCATTCTCCCCAGTTTTTAGCTAAAGCTTATCAACAAGCTCTAGCGGACGGTTCAGAGGTGATCGCCCTTCATCTTTCTTCAGGTTTGAGCGGAACGGTACAAAACGCTCGTTTAGCCCAAGAAATGGTAAATGAAAAAACCCGGCTGGCTATCCTGGATTCACTTTCCGCTTCAATGGGTCAAGGTTTGCTGGCTACCAGGGCAGCCGAATTGGCTGAGAATGGGTTCTCGCTACAAGAGATTGTGACTGAGATAGAAATGATGCGACAGAAACTTTGCAGTATTTTCATGGTTGATACCCTTAAGTATTTGTTAAAAGGAGGCCGAATCAATAAGGTCCAAGCAACCGTGGGTTCCCTGCTGGATATAAAACCGGTACTCCATATTAATTCGGAGGGCAAAATTGATCAATTGGATAAGGTGCGAGGCCGGCGAGCGGCCTTAAGGCGGTTAAACTCCTTGATTGAAGAACAAGGAACTGATTTAGCCGGTCAGACAGTTGGGATTAGTCACGCTATCTGCCAGCTCGATGCGGAAAGAGTTAGAGATACTTTTAAGGAACGTTTTGGGGCGAAAGAGGTAATTATCGGTGAGATTGGTGCAGTTATTGGGACCCACGTTGGCCATGGAACCCTGGCTATTTTTTTTCAAGGTAAACCGAAATAAACCGGGCTTTATTGTTACAGTAATAGACGGTAGGGGGTAAAGTAATGTGGCCGTTTGGCAGTAAAGATTATAAATTGTTTGACCTTTTTGGAGCCAGTGCTAACGTTGTTGTCCGAGCCGGAGCCATAATCAAGGATGTGGTAGAAAATTACGATAATTTAGATGAACGGATGAACCAGTTGACCAAACTGGAAGATGAGGGAGATCAAATTATTGAAGCCCTTGTGCAGAAACTGAATCAATCTTTTATCCTCCCCTTTGATCGGGAAGATGCATACGCTCTAGTTCAAAAACTTGATTCAATTCTAGATTATATTGCCGGAATTGTTGACCGGATAGTGCTCTATAAAGCTGCCCAGCCCAATCAAGTAGTGAGCAATATGGTTGAAGTGTTGGAAAAGGCCATTATACTACAGGAAAGGGCTTTTACGTATTTTTCAGACTTTGAACATAAGCGTAAGCAGATTATGGAATGCTGCGATCAAATCTCAAATCTTGAGAAACAGCAGGATATGCTCTACCGACAGGCAATGGCTGACTTATTTCAGGGAAAATATGATGCCATGACAGTAATAAAATGGAAGGAAATCTACGAACACATTGAAACAACACTGGATCGCTGTGAGGATGTTAGTAACCTGATTCGAGGTATTTGTATTAAATATTCTTAAGATTGTAATAAAACATAACCACTCCTGCGATAGGGAAAACTAAATTCAGAAAGGAGTGGTTGATGATGATTCAAAAAGAAAATTCTAAAGTAGACAAGGAAGTTAATCCAGACAATAGTCGATCTCGAGTGATTGGCTTGGATTCGAGTTGTTCAAGTAGTTATGAATTCTCAGAGGAGAGTAATTCACCTAGTTCAAGTTGTTCAAGCGATACTAGCGCGCAAGAGGCAAGTAGTCTATCTTGTTCAGTTTGTTCAAATAGTACGATTCCACAAGAACCTGGTAGCGCAGTTGCTGCTGAGGGTTTAAGCGAGACCGATGAAAATTCACCTAAAGAACTTGAGGAACATGACGAAAGCACCTGCTAGAATTATTTTGTTATTATAAACATGTTGATCCAGTTAATTGATACCACTCGTTAATAGAATACGGGTGGTATTTTCTTTAAGTTTTATAAAAAAATCTCCCCAACTATTTGGGGAGAATAATGTGGAGGTTGGAAATTCATGGTTGACTGTAGGGGGAGAAGATTAACCTCATCAATCAAAACCAATAAGGATAAGGTTACAAAAAACATAAGCTTTACTAAGGCCTATAAGATGAGTATGTTCTAATCCGAAGAATATTATTCTATCTCGCAACCGAAGATTTGTACTTTAATCTCTAGGTAATAGGGATGAAGCAGTCATCATTAAACGAAATCATGTTAGCTGCTAAGGTAGCTAGGTATTTTATTTTTCAAGAAATGACGGTTATTGAGTTTTGAAATTAGAAATCTAGCTTATCCAACTTCTGGTTGCAAAGGTTGATTATCACCTGAAATACCGACAATTCCATAATGAAGGGTGGGTTGTTATTGACCTATAATTAAACTGAACCCATCTATATTAAGGAAGGAGGATGAATCTCATCGGTATGAGTTTCCTAGTCGGTAAAAGATTCAGGTTTTTAGCATCAGTTTTAGTAGTTACTGTTCTAATGGTGATTAGTACGTCTGCCCCGGCATCAGCTTTAGTATCCTACATGGTTAAGTCTGGAGACAGCCTCTATAGGATTGGTCAAAAATACGGACTAACCAGCCAACAGCTTCAGCGAGTAAATAACTTGAGTTCTACCTTGATTTATCCTGGCCAGATTATTAAGATACCCACCATTTATCAGGTTAACCGAGGAGATAGTTGGTATTTGATTGCCCAAAAATTTGGCGTTTCGGTCAATCAACTCAAGTATGTAAATAATCGCTGGAACGATCTGATTTACCCAGGGGAGAAGCTGCTTATCCCGGTTGTTACTTCAAAGACAGTTGCTTCAACAGCAACGCCTAGCCGTGGTCTTAACGGTTATTCTCGAGAGGACATTATTCTTTTAGCCAAATTGATCCGGGCCGAGGCTGGTGGAGAGCCCTACATAGGACAAGTAGCGGTAGGGGCTGTCGTTTTAAATCGAGTCAGAGATTCAGAATTCCCTAATACAATTTCCGGAGTAATCTTCCAGCGACTAGCCTTTTCTTGTGTAGACGAAGGGACTATTTGGCAAAATCCCCTGACCACAAACTTAAACGCCGCTAATGATGCGTTGAAAGGCTGGGATCCAACTGAGGGGGCCCTTTACTTCTATAATCCGGACAAGCCATGTGCGGCTTGGATTTTTACTCGTCCAGTAATCAAGCGTATTGGTAACCATGTATTTGCCAAATAAATCTTAAACACAAGAAAATTAATTACACAAGAAAAACCTTTAGTAAAGTTTTTCTACAGTATGCTCTAATCCGACCCCGGACGGTTGTACCTATGGGGTCTTGTTTTATTGTTTCTTAAAATATTTTATGTTTTGTATTTATTGCCATATAATAAGAAAAAAATTGTGAGAATTCATAAAGGCCTTTTCGGGTGTGTTTTTCCTTTCTTGCCGGGAAAGATTATTAAGGATATAATCACTATGGATACAATGTGTAGGAGTGATTCTAGATGTTGGAGTATCAACCCAGGTTATATCAGGTCCTAACTTATGGCTGTCAAGCTAATGAGCGTGATTCTGAAACCATCGCTGGTCTACTGAACAGTCGCGGTTATGAACCGGCGTCAAATATCGATGAAGCTGATGTTATCATTATTAATACTTGCTGTGTTCGTCATACCGCGGAAAATAAGGTTTACGGAAAATTAGGTGAACTTAAGGTCTTAAAACGACAGAATCCCCAACTAATTATTGGAGTATGCGGCTGTATGGCGCAACAAAAAGAAGCAGCTGAAAAACTATATCGCCGGGCTCCTCATATCGATTTGCTTTTTGGAACGCACAACACGCATCGTCTACCCGAGCTACTGGAACGAACTTTAGCTACCGGCCGACCAGTGATGGACGTTTGGGAACGAGAGGGAGAAATAGTCGAAGAATTGCCAGTTCATCGGAACCCAGGAATTCGGGCTTACGTTAATATTATGTATGGGTGCGATAATTTCTGCAGTTACTGTATTGTCCCCTACGTCAGGGGACGTGAACGGAGCCGCCGCTTAAAGGATATTTTGCGTGAAGTAGAAACAGCAGTCAATCAAGGTTATCGAGAAATTATGTTACTTGGACAGAATGTCAATTCCTACGGCAAGAGTTTAGCTGAGGAAGTTGATTTTGCAGACCTACTGACTGAAGTAGATCAACTACCGGGATTGGAACGTATTCGCTATATGACTTCTCACCCTAAAAACTTCTCTGATAAAATAATTCGGGCCATTGCTGATTCCAAACATGTATGTGAACATTTTCATTTGCCAGTTCAGGCCGGGGGAAATCATGTATTACGGTGGATGAACCGGGGTTATACTCGCGAGGAATATAAAGAACTGATCAGACGTGTTCGAGAGGCATCTCCTAATTGCAGTATTACCACCGATATTATTGTCGGTTTTCCCCAAGAGACTGAGTCCTGTTTTGCTCATACTATGGAACTAATGGAATGGGCTAAGTTTGACGCAGCCTATACCTTTCTGTATTCTCCACGATCCGGGACACCAGCAGCAAAGATGCCGGATACTGTTCCACTGGAGGTCAAGAAAAGTCGGCTAAAAGAACTGATGAATCTACAAAACAAGATTAGTCTAATAATTAATCAAAAAACAATTGGCAAATCAATGGAGATTCTAGTTGAGGGGCCAAGTAAAACAAATCCATCCCGTCTTTCAGGACGAACAAGAACCAATAAAGTAGTGGTCTTTGATGGGCCTCCCGAAATTATTGGAGAACTAGTAAACATAGAAATAACGGAAGCTCAAACTTGGAACCTGCAAGGGCGTCTGTTAACCGGCTAAAAGAGTTGTCCACATTAGAACCGTAGTTGGGGAAACGGTTCTTTTTTATATTCCTGAATTTGGTTACGTTTAAGTAATGCGCAGGAATATTATAACTATAAGCGAAACTAATAGTTAGAAGGGAGTGATTACCATATCGGAATTGCGACGTGACCCGATAACCAACCGGTGGGTAGTTATTGCGGCTGAAAGAGGCAAAAGGCCTCAGGCACTGCCTGAGAAGAAAGAAGGACTATTAGGAGTGGAGCAGCAGTGTCCTTTCTGTCCCGGTAGCGAGGATGTCACTACTTCGCCGGATTTGAATGGGGCTCTAATTTCTACGTCAACCCAGTTTCGCCTGAACAAGCTGCTGAACAGTTAAAAAAGGTTGAACTACCGGTTAGATAGAGTTTAATCATCAGCTTTACTGCCACAAATTTTACTAACAAATCGATACTGACGCCGGGAGTCGGCCTCTAAGGAAGTTTCGGGCCATGTCCACATGCTGTTCAGTTGGGGGAGAGATCTCGCTGAGTTGATAAGTTAACCCTAAGGCCTGCCACTTCGCTACTCCTAAATTATGGTAGGGCAAAACTTCCAGGCGTTGGACATTGGGCATGGTATTAACTAGATCAGCCAGTGCGGTCAGGTCCTCTTGACTGTCCGTTAAACTAGGTACCAGGACATACCTAATCCACACCGGCTTATGAATTCGAGTCAGATAACGGGCTAACCGCAAGGGACGGTAATTGGCGTGTTCAGTTAAAAGTTGGTGTTTTAAAGGATCAGTATGCTTCACTGACAATAAAATCAAATCTGTGTCTTGTAACAGTGTTATCACCTTTTCTACATCAGCATAGCCGCTGGTATCAAGGGCTGTGTGTACCTTTAGCTTGTGCAGTTTTTCAAAAAGTTCAGACAGAAATGCCGCTTGCAGCAGAGGTTCACCTCCAGAAGCAGTAACTCCGCCGCCGCTGGCAGTCATGTAGGGCAAATATTGTTGCACATCAGCAATTATTTCTTCGACCGTAACTTCCCGGCCATATCTCATTTGCCAAGTATCCGGGTTATGACAGTAGGCACAACGCAAGGGACACCCTTGCATAAACAGAACATAACGGATACCCGGTCCATCTAGTGTGCCAAAGCTTTCTATAGAATGCAGATAGCCCTTTCTGCTCATCATTTCCCCCTAGCGATGCAAGCAAAATTTAAAAAATTATGTTTTAAAACAAAAGCTAAGCAGTACGGTCAAGATGCATTATAAAGTCGTGTGGAATGTCCGATTGATCACGTCCAACTGCTGTTCCCGTGATAGTTTAATAAAATTGACCGCATAACCGGAAACCCGTATCGTTAACTGGGGGTATTTTTCCGGGTGGTCCATTGCTTCAAGTAAAGTCTCTCGTTCCAGAACATTCACGTTGATATGGTGACCGCCTTGCGTAAAATAGCCGGTCAACAGGGAGACTAGGTTAGCGACTCGGTCAGCCGATTCTCGACCCAAGGCTTTAGGGACGATCGAGAAAGTATAGGAAATCCCGTCCAATGCGTAGCGGTAGGGTAGCTTAGCAACTGAGTTCATGGACGCTAGAGCACCGCGATGGTCTCGCCCATGCATCGGGTTAGCTCCAGGGGCAAACGGCTCTCCGGCTTTACGTCCGTCTGGTGTGGTACCGGTCTTTTTCCCATAAACAACATTTGAAGTAATCGTTAAGATGGAAAGAGTATGCTCAGAGTTGCGGTAAGCCGGAGTTTTTTTCAATTTAGTCATAAACGATCGGACTATGTCTGCGGCTATTTCATCTACCCGGGGATCATTATTGCCAAAGGTGGGAAAATCCCCTTCAATCTCAAAATCAGTGGCTAGCCCGGCCGGATTTCGGATAACCTTAACTTTAGCGTATTTAACCGCGGACAGCGAATCAGCAACCACTGATAGGCCAGCGATGCCGAAAGCCATGGTTCGAAAAATGATGGGGTCATGCAGGGCGAATTCCAATCGTTCCGGAGCATATTTATCGTGCATATAGTGAATAACATTCATGGTGTTGACGTAAAGCCGAGCCAGCCAGTCCAAGATCAGCTCGAATGCCTCTCGCAACTCATTATATTCCAGAATATCACTGGTAATCGGCCGAAACCCGAGAGCCACTGGCAGTTCTAATTTTTCATCTACTCCGCCATTGATAGCGTATAGCAGAGCCTTAGCCAAGTTTACCCTAGCCCCAAAGAACTGCATTTGCTTACCCAACTTCATCGCGGACACACAGCAGGCAATGGCATAGTCATCACCCCAGTAAGGCCGCATTAAGTCATCGTTTTCATATTGCAGAGAACTTGACTCAATGGTTACTTGAGCACAATATTCTTTAAAAGGTTGAGGCAAATTTTTTGACCAAAGGATCGTCATGTTTGGTTCCGGGGCCGGCCCAAGATTAGACAGAGTGTGCAAAAAACGATAAGAGGTTTTAGTGACTAGAGTTCGGCCATCTACCCCCATCCCGCCAATTGATTCCGTGGTCCAGACCGGGTCACCGCTGAATAATTCATCATAACTTGGCGAGCGCAAGAAACGGATCATCCGCAGTTTAATAACCAATTGATCAATTAGTTCTTGGGCTGCTTCTTCGGTTAATAGACCTTTTTGCAGATCCCGTTCCAGGTAAATATCCAAGAAGGTCGAAACGCGACCTAGGCTCATCGCGGCTCCGTTCTGTTCCTTAACCACTCCTAAATAAGCTAAATATGTCCATTGGACTGCCTCCCGGGCATTGCTGGCCGGTTTGGAAATATCAAAACCATAGGCCTCAGCCATTTGTTTTAACTGTTTTAAGGCCTTGATCTGGTCAGCGATCTCTTCGCGCAGTCGGATAATTTCTTCGTTCATTACATCGACGGCTAGGGATCCTTGATACTGAACCCGATCAGCAATTAAAACATCGACCCCGTAAAGGGCGACACGGCGGTAGTCGCCGATAATTCGACCTCGACCGTAGGCATCAGGAAGCCCTGTAATGATACCAGCCTTGCGGGCTCGCCTCATTTCTGTGGTATAAACATCAAAAACAGCATCATTATGTGTTTTTCGATATTGCGTAAAGATGCGTTCAATTTCCGGGTCAAGCTCCCGACCATAGGCTTCCAGCGAGGCTTTAACAGTACGCACACCACCACTGGGCATGATCGCTCGTTTCAGCGGCTTATCAGTTTGTAAGCCAAAGATGAGTTCCAGATCCCGGTCAATATAGCCTGGGGAGTGCGAAGTAAGCGAAGAAACTACGTCAGTATCCATATCTAATACACCACCGGCCTGACGCTCCTCTTTTATTAAATCTGTTACTTTACCCCATAACTTAAGAGTACGTTCGGTCGCCGGTTTTAAAAAGTCGGCTGTTCCCACGTAGGGGGTATAATTACATTGAATAAAATTCCGGACATCTATTTCCTGCTGCCAGGCTCCGGATTGAAATCCTTGCCATTCCGTATAGTTCATTATGCGCCTTGCCACCTCTCTATACTTAAAACTGATATTAGTTTGCCCAAATACCCCTAGAAAATCAGGATGCGGTTGGACTTTCTTGGCTTAGGCTATTGCCTGTGTTAGAATTAGAAATATAAACCACGGGAACTAGATGGGGGCAATTATGAGTGGTCTGACGCCAATGATGCGACAATATGAAGAAATAAAGCAACAAAACCCGGAGGCAATTCTCCTTTTTCGCTTAGGTGATTTCTACGAAATGTTTGGTCCGGATGCCGAGTTGGCGTCGCGCGAATTGGATCTGGTTTTGACCGGACGGGAAGCCGGGGCCGCCGGAAAAATACCGATGTGTGGTTTTCCATATCATGCTGCAGATAACTACATAGGTCGTTTAATTGAAAAGGGTTTTCGGGTAGCCATCTGTGAACAGATGGAGGATCCCAAGACTGCCAAGGGTATAGTCAAGCGGGAAGTAGTGCGAACAATTACCCCGGGGACCATTTTAGATGGACAGGTTTTAACCGATAAAAAAAATAACTATTTGGTGGCCTTGGTTTTGACGGAAGCTTGTTTTGGCCTAGCCGTAGTCGATGCTTCCACTGGTGAATTTTTGGCAACCGAATTTCGTGGCAACCAGGCTAAACAACAACTGCTAGATGAATTGGCCCGGCTTGAACCATCCGAAATTCTGGTAGCCACGAGGCTATGGGAGTCGGAATTGAAAGCCTTATTTATTAACCACCGACCGGTAACTATCACCAAGTTTTCCTTTCTGAAAGACTTGAATGTAAAAGATGCCGAGCACCGATTGACGACTCACTTTAAGACGACTTCTTTAGCTGGTTTTGGTTGTGACGGAATGTCGGCTGGGATAATTGCCGCGGCTGGTCTGCTCCAGTTTCTTCAGGAAACTCAGAAGGCGGTCCCAAGCCATATTGAACGAATCAAACCCTATTCGACTGAACAGTTTATGCTCTTGGATTTCTCGACGAGGCGTAATCTGGAACTAACCAGCAGCCTACACCATGGTCATCGTCAGAGTTCCTTATTAGGAGTATTAGACCAGACAGTGACCGCGATGGGTGGTAGATTGCTGCGCACTTGGCTGGATCAACCTGCATTAGATCTGCCGACGATTAACCAAAGATTAAACAGTGTTGAGTTTATGGTTAATAACTTTTTTTTAAGAACACGGCTAAAGGAATTATTAAAACAGGTATATGATTTAGAACGACTTCTCGGAAGAGTGGCTTACGGTACCGCTAACGCCCGGGATTTGGTTGCCCTGCGGACCTCCCTGGCAATAATTGGTCCCATCCGAGAGGTTTTAGTTGAGGCAGGGATACGAGAAATAAACCCTGTCGATACTTTATCACCGGCGTCAGATCGTTTGAGTGAGCTACTAGAGCAGCTCGATCCGCTAGACGAAGTGGTTGAGTTAATTACCAAAGCATTGGTAGATGATCCACCAATCTCAATCCGCGAAGGTGGTCTGATTCGAAGTGGGTATGACCCGGAAGTTGATCGTCTTCGAGAGGCGGCTGGAGGAGGCAAGCAATGGATTGCTGGTCTGGAAGCCCGTGAGCGGGTCCGCACCGGGATTAAATCTCTCAAGGTCGGCTTTAATAAAGTGTTTGGTTACTACCTGGAGGTGACAAAACCTAATCTACCACAAGTGCCGGCAGATTATCTGCGTAAGCAGACGTTGGCTAACGCGGAACGATTTGTGACGCCAGAATTAAAAGAGTACGAGGCTTTGGTGCTAGGAGCCGAAGATCGGGTAGTCGGACTGGAATACCAAATTTTTGTTCGGGTGCGGGAGCAGGTTGGACAGCACGCCAGTCGAATCCAGCGGACTGCTCGAGCTCTAGCCGAGTTAGATGTCCTCTGTTCGTTAGCGGTTGTAGCTGTCAATAATAATTATTGTAAGCCAGTAGTAGACGCCGCAAATCAATTGATTATCAAAGAGGCTCGACACCCAGTAGTTGAAAAATATCTGACCGAGCAGGTTTATGTGCCGAATGATATCAGCATGGATGGTCAGACCAATTTTTTTATGTTGATTACCGGGCCCAACATGGGCGGGAAAAGCACCTACTGTCGCAGTATTGCCCTGATTTGTCTGTTGGCGCAAATGGGAAGTTTTGTGCCTGCCCGAGAAGCCAAGATTGGCCTAGTCGATCGTATTTTTGCCCGAATCGGGGCTAGTGATGATCTAGGTAGCGGCCAAAGCACTTTTATGGTTGAAATGAATGAAGTAGGTAACATCGTTAATACGGCCACGTCCCGCAGCTTGGTGATTCTAGATGAGGTCGGACGTGGTACCAGTACTTATGATGGATTGAGCATTGCTTGGTCACTGACAGAGTTTATCCACAATCAGATCCAGGCCCGGACTCTATTTGCTACCCACTACCACGAATTGACTGAGTTAGAAAAACAGTTGCCCGGGCTAAAGAATTATAGTGTGGCGGTTCGGGAACAAGAGGAAGGGATTGTATTTTTACATCGGGTTGTTCCCGGCGGGGTTGACCGTAGTTATGGTATTCAAGTGGCTCGCCTAGCTGGTCTTCCTAAAGACCTCATTGAACGGGCAGGGCAGATCCTACAAGAACTAGAGCAAAGGGAGGCCGGGCGGGAAAAAAGTCAGCCCTCGGAAAAGGTTATTCCTTTCAGTAGCGGTTCTGAATTGGCCCAGAAGACTAGATCAGGCTTTAGGGCAGAAGCAATGTTCAAGTCAGATTTTAAGTCTGAAAAATTAACAAAAAAGATTGTAAAAACGGCACTGCAGGATACAGCGGCTAGTTACTTTCAAGCTGATTCGGAAGCACCGGGGTCGAGTGTTTCGTTAGGTCAACCGGTTCAGTTAAGTCTACTGGAATGGGAGAGCCATCCGATCCTCGAGGAAATCAAAAATATGGATTTAATGAACCTAACTCCCCTGGAGGCACTGAATCGATTGAATGAAATCCAACAGAAATTACGCCAAAAGGGTTAAGAAGTGTCTGAAGACGACTCACTATGCTGCTAATCAATAATTAATCCTGACCGGAGTCATACGGTACATTAAAGAGAGGTGGAAATAAACAATGTTGATAGGGATTGATGTGGGAGGAACCTACACTGACGCAGCCCTTATCCAGAATCGCCAAGTGTTACGCTGGGCTAAGACTCCAACTCGACCAGAATTGCTTTCGTCTTTATTAGAAGTTCTGGATCAGATTATGGAGGGTGTAGACCCATCGACTGTTAAACGAGTATCCCTTAGTACCACCCTGATTACGAATTTGATTGCTGAAGATAAAGTGGAGCCGGTAGCTTTGCTGGCTATTCCCGGGCCGGGGGTCAACCCGCATAGTTTTTCAGTTTTTGATAATGCCTATTTATTAAGTGGGGCAATTGATTATCGGGGTAGAGAAACAGCGAAACTTGTTCAGGCAGAAGTGGCAGAGGTTATTCGGAAGGTAGACCAAAAGGGATTTAACAAAGTCGCCGTTGTCGGCAAGTTCTCGGTCCGTAACAATCAACATGAGCAGGCAATAGCCAAGTATGTCGCTGATCATTACCCACATATCCAGGTTGAAATGGGACATCAAACAGCCGGTCAACTTAACTTTCCACGCCGAGCCGTCACCACCCAGTTAACCGCGGCTACTCGACCGGCTTATCGGTGCTTTATTGACCAGATACGGGCAGCTCTTAAGGAACGTCGGATTGAGGCACCAGTCTACATTTTAAAGGCAGATGGAGGCACCTTGCCTTTGGAAAAGGCAGTCGACGTCCCAGTAGAAACCATTTTTTCCGGACCGGCCGCTAGTACCATGGGGGTACTGGCACTGACACCGGCCGGTCAAACCTCTGTGGTTGTCGATATTGGGGGTACGACGACGGATTTGGCCTTGATCCTGTCCGGTAAACCGTTGCTGTCATCCAAAGGAGCTCGGGTTAAAGAGCATTTGACTCAGGTGCGAGCCTTTGCCGTGAAATCAGTCGCTTTGGGAGGAGACAGTGCTGTTCGGGTTAAGAACGGGTATTTAGAAGTAAGCCCGGAGCGAGTGGGGCCCGGCCTGCTGTTTGGGTGGATCAGTTCCAACGCCGACAGATGCCCTGCGGGTTTTGGGGTTGGCCGATATCGGCGAAGAGGCCTTAGCCCGGGCCGCGATTCGGGAGCTTTCGGCCAAGCTGTCTTCTGAGTTGGTCAGTTCGGAAGAGGACCCGGTTAAAGCTACGGCTAGGTTGGTCTTAAATATCGTAGTTGATCGAATGATTCGCGAAATTGAGGAGATGTTTTTGGCCTGGGAACAGGAACCAGCTTATCGAGTCTGGGAAATGATGCAAAAAGAACGAGTTCGGCCACAAAACGTGGTAGGCGTGGGTGGATCAGCCTCTTCCCTGGTTCCGCTGGTAGCCGAGCGAATGGGTTGTGTGGGAATTATTCCAGAACACGCCCCGGTTGCCAATGCCCTAGGAGCGGCGGTGGCCCGGCCAACCCTAGGAATAACCTTGAGGGTTGATACTGAACAAGCGTTTTATTCAATCGCAGAAGACGGAACTCAGAAAAAATCAACCAAACTAAGTAAGTATCACCTTGAAGAAGCTCAGAATCTTGCCAAGCAGTTACTCAAGGAGCGGGCCGAACAGATGGGTCTAAGTGGCTACAGCCAGGAAGCAGAAGTGACGCATAGTGAATTGTTTAATATGATCCGGGGATGGAGCCGGGTTGGTCGACTGATTGATGTTGTCGTTCAGATACCAGCCGGGCTGATTCCGGAGTGGGTTGATTGAGAGGAGGAAAGCCCATGCAACAGAGAATAAAACCCTGGAAACAACGACGCTGGGATGACATAGATAAAAAACACAGACGGACGGGATTAGTTTTTTTTCCGGCTTTTGACTGGGCAATTTCCGCTACTCACCCGGAGCGGGAAGAACGGCTTCTATATACCAAGGACCAAATTTTTGAAGAGGGCTTAATGGATCTCCCTCAGATTATTGAATACAAGGCTGGAGTGGCTACGGAAAAAGACGTTGCCCGAGTTCATTTTTGCGTCCCTAATGTCCGAACTCAAATTACGGATGCGCACCTGATTTCCGTTGGAAGTGCCATGGTCCTGGCCGATGCCTTTATGCAAGGTGAGGTAACCAACTCTTTTGCCCTAGTGCGGCCCCCTGGTCATCATGCCATGCGGGTAGCCCATGGTAATCGTGGCTTCTGTAACATTAATAATGAAGCGATCATGATTGAGTATCTGCGCCGAAAGTATGGTTTACGCCGGGTAGCGATTGTCGATACGGATGTGCATCACGGCGATGGAACCCAGGAAATATTCTATCATGATCCAGATGTCCTCTTTATTTCTTTTCATCAGGATGGCCGGACTCTTTACCCGGGGACCGGGTTTGTCCCGGAACTGGGCGGACCGGGAGCATATTGCTCAAACATTAACATTCCATTACCGCCGGGAACGACTGATGAGGGTATCCATTATGTTCTGGATAACTTAGTATTACCAATTTTAAATGATTTTGATCCAGAAATTGTGGTCAACTCCGCAGGTCAAGATAACCATTATACCGATCCTTTAGCTAATATGCAGTGGACCGCGGCTGGTTATGCCTTGCTGAACGAAAAATTACGCCCAGATTTGGCGGTCCTTGAAGGAGGATATGCTATTGAAACCGCGCTTCCCTATGTTAATACTGGAATTATCTTGGCTATGGCCGGGTTGGATTATTCCTGGGTACGGGAACCGCAACTGCAGCCGGGCAGCCTGCGCATGAGCAGTTCGGTTAAAGAACGGGTGGAGGGAGTCGTGGATCAACTGCAAAAGATCTGGGCCAACCGGGAGGAATTGGCGAAAAAGCGCAAAGAAGAGGTGGGTCCGTACTTCAAGGAACGAAAGAGGATTTATTACGATACCGATCAAATCGAGGAAAGTCAGGATATTACGGTTAAAATGTGCGATCATTGTTCCGGTTACATTTTGCTTCATTCTCGAGCAGAACGAATGTGGAACAGCCAGGCGATTACCGGTGTCTCTATTCCGCTCTATGCCTGCTCAGCCTGTCAGCGGGAAGGCCGAGCAACATATCAGGAGGCTAAGGTAAAGGCGGATTACAAAACGGATGTAGTTTACCTTCAAGATAAGGTCGCAGATGAGTTTATCCAATGGCATCCAACGCGCCAAGAAGAAAAACGATATTAAAGAAATGAAGGATGATAGAGGGATGACCAACCGAATTCGTCTGCTTGACGAAGCGACTATTAATCAAATAGCTGCTGGAGAGGTTGTAGAACGCCCGGCTTCCGCACTTAAAGAATTAATTGAGAATTCACTGGATGCCGGCAGCACCCGGTTGGATATTGAACTGGAAGAAAGCGGATTGCGCTTAATTCGGGTGACAGATAATGGTTGCGGGATGAATCCGGAAGAGGTACGCTGGTCAATTGAACGGCATGCCACCAGCAAAATTGCTTCAGCTCAGGATTTGTTGCGCATTGTCAGTTTTGGTTTTCGAGGAGAGGCTTTATCCAGCATCGCTGCGGTTTCTCGCTTGGAACTAGTCAGCCGGCCGACTGATCAGTTAGAGGGAATTCGGCTCGTGACCGAAGGCGGAGAAGTTCAGAGGATTGAGCCAGTCGGAACCCCAATCGGCACCCGTACCACGATTCGAGATATATTTTATAATCTGCCAGTTCGCAAAAAATTCCTCAAGAGTCCAGCGACCGAACTGAGGTATGCAGTTGACCTAGTCAGCCGTTTGGTTCTGGGTAATCCACAGGTGGCTTTTCGGTTGCGAGTTCCTGATCGAATCTTGATTCAATCCAGCGGGAATAGCCGTTTACTAGAAGCAATCGCCGCTGTTTATGGGTCAGAGATCGCTCAACAGATGTTAGTAGTAGGTGATGGAGAGAACGGTCAAAATGCCCCGGCTACTGCATTGGGGGCACCTAGTTTGTCTTCTCAAACAAAGAGTTGCCAGCAGAGGTCTGAGTCGAGTAAAGTCCGAGTTTGGGGTTATGTATCTGGCCCCGGTCTGACTCGAAGCAACCGGCACCAACAGTGTTTTTTGGTTAACCGTCGTTATATCCAAAGCCGACTGCTGCAGGAAGCCGTGAATGAAGCCTATCGCGGTGTAATTCCCCCTCAGCGATTTCCGTTAGTCGTTCTACACCTGGAGGTAGACCCAGAATTGATTGACGTTAACATCCATCCGGCTAAGCTACAGGTTCGTTTTCAGGAGGAAGAGGCTGTTTTTCAGGCTGTAGTCCAGGGGCTGCGACAGGCTCTCCGTCCTGCTTCAGTTATTCCGCGGTTTGATTTTGGCAAAAACAGCTTTGGCATAAACAGCGGAGATAAAAAGGTAGAAGAGCAATACTTATCAAATCCTCGGCAAGTATCTATGGTTGAAAGCCTAACATGTTCAACCTATGACGCAACAAATAATGCCACTGGTGTTATAAATAGTGAGCGGTCCAGTATTATAAAAAACAACCCAACAACCGATTCGTCCGATAATGCGGCTAATAGTTCATCCAATGATTTAATAAATGGTCTAACGGACGATTCAAGAAACAACTCGATTAATAACCCAACAAGAAATTTAACGATTGACTCAACAAGTAACCCTGATACTGGCCAATACTCTGAACAACAGCCGGGAGAAGTTGCGATTGCTGAAGTTAACCTGGATATTTATCAAGCAGAAAATCTATTAGTTGCCGGTGAAGCTGTTCAGCACCCAAAAGAGCAACAAACAAAACTTTTACCAGTACCGGACGAGATGAACGATTCTTTTGCTAACAACAATAAAATCTATAAGCCAGAGAAGCATAAATATGAAAAATTAGATTCAGTGGGCTTTGCGGGTGACCAGACAATAAAAAATACCTTAGCTGATTTGCTACCTAAGGCTCAAGTAGCCGGTACTTATATCGTGGCGGAAGGGCCAGATGGTCTTTATATTCTCGATCAGCATGCGTTGCATGAACGAATCCTTTACGAAAAAATATTGGTTGATCTTGAGGAAGATCGCCACTTCAGTCAGACCGTTCTCTACCCAGAAACGGTTGAGCTAACCCCTGAGGAAAGGGAAAGGTTTACCCAACATATTATTCCCCTTCGCAATTTGGGGTTTGTCGTTGAGCATTTTGGCGGCAATACCTTTTTGTTACGAGGGATTCCAGCCTTTATTAAAGGTAGTGGTAAAGAGGTCTTTCTTGATCTTTTGGATTACTTAGTCGACCGACCGCGATTGGACGAGCGGCGTTTATATGAAGAGATGGCAGCCCGCTTGGCCTGTCATCAGGCAATCAAAGCCGAGGAACGGTTAAACCAGGCGGAAATGGAGACCCTGGTTTTGCATATGGCCAGTTTGAGTAGTCCTTACGCTTGTCCCCATGGGCGACCAACGATCCTGAAATTGTCGTGGACCGAACTTGGACGGCGTTTCCATAGACGTTAACCCTAATGAACAACAGCAAGAAAGTCTGGCGAAAAATCTAAAAGAGCGTTTAAGCAAGGCGAACTAAATCTGGAAAAGATGGGAATTATTATGGAGACAATGATTGATCGGCTGCGAAAGATGGAAGCCGATTTTCGCCAAACCCAGGATATCCAAGCCCTTGTAGATACCATAATGATTACGACTAGTCAGGACAAACCAGACCAGATAGAACGTGGTCGGACTTTAGCCAGAGAGCTTGGCTGCCGATTTTGTTGGCGCCGACAAAGACCTTTATCCCAGTTTATCGAAGATTTGCCTGTCCAGGGAATAGTGGTGGTTGAGTCTGACCGCCTTACTTTTCAATCAAGAGTAGGGCCTAAGTTCTTTTATCACCCGAATATGGCCCGGCACCGGGCCTTGAACTGGTTAAGAGGTGGAGTTGATCCTATGGTGACAGCGATGGGTCTATCACTAGGAATGACAGTGCTCGACTGTACCTTAGGCTTGGGAAGTGATGCCTTAATCACCAGTCTAGCTGTGGGAGAGCTAGGGCTAGCGGCCGGCCTAGAGGTTTCGCCGATTCTCTCCGTGTTAGTTCAACGAGGCTTTAAGGAGTATCCATGGAGTAGTATTCCTCAAATTGGGGAATCACTACAGAAAGCAGCTGGTAGAATTCGGGTATTTAATCTAGATCATTGCCAAGCTTTAAAACGATTAGATGACAAATCATTTGATGTAGTTTATTTTGATCCGATGTTTCAACAGTCAGTCTGGTCGGCTAAAGGGATTGCCGTGGTTCGAAACCTAGGCTGTCCTAATACCTTAGAACCGGATACCCTCTATGAGGCAGCGAGGGTGGCTCGATATCGGGTAGTTGTTAAAGAAAGAAAAGGGAGTCAGGTGTCAGCCAGACTTGGCCTAAACCGTGTAATTCAGGGAGCGAATCGAATAAGTTACGGAGTTCTGGAGGTTTCCAGGGATAGAGGTTTGGGTGATGATGTAAGATGTTAAAGCCTCTGGTGATTCTCGTGGGCCCTACCGCCACGGGAAAAAGCGCAGTCGCTATTGAGCTAGCCAGGCAGTTAAACGGAGAGATTGTATCCGGCGACTCAACTCAGGTTTACCGAGGTTTGGATATAGGCACAGCCAAAGTTCCTCTGACCCAGAGGAAACTTGCGCCCCATCATTTAATAGACATTATTAATCCAGAAGATTCTTTTAGCGTCGCTGATTTTCAAAAAAGGGCAACTCAGGCCATTGAAGAGATTCACCAAAAAGGTAAGTTGCCGATCTTGGTGGGGGGAACTGGACTATATATTCGTTCTGTTGTGGATCCATATCAGTTTGCCGAAGTGGCCACTGATCTTTCGTTACGTCATTCGTTGCAGCAAGAAGCGATTCGGGTGGGTGAAGCCGAGATGCACCGGTGCCTGGGGGAGATTGATCCGCCGGCGGCTGAGCGAATTCACCCCGGAGATATTCGGCGAGTTATTAGAGCTCTAGAGGTCTATTACCTGACTGGTCAGCCTATTTCCAGTTTTCATCATCTCGGGAAGAAAACTGCTCAAAAGTACAACTCCGTTTGGATTGGTTTAAATTTACCCAGAGAGCTGCTTTACCAAAGGATAGAGCGTCGTGTTGATGAAATGCTCGAAGCCGGTCTGGTAAACGAGGTGGAGAGGTTGCTGTCCCAGGGAGTAGATCCCGGAAGCAACTCAATGCAGGCCTTAGGTTATAAAGAGATTATCGGGTATCTAAAAGGAGAATATGATTTACCCACAGCAGTGAATTTAATTAAGCGGAATACCCGGCGCTTTGCCAAACGACAGTTGACCTGGTTTCGTCGGGATAGCCGAATTCATTGGTTTGACGTTGCCAGTTATCCCGATTTGCCGGAACTCATACAAAAAATATGTCTAGTTGTTGGCAGGACAATCAACATAAATGTAGAATAGATTTGGTAAACAGGAACCATCAACGAATAGCGGTTAGGCTGACAGAATTCAAGTCAGTAATTTTCAATTAAGAAATGAAAACAGAGCTGGAGGTTTGGAAAGATGACAAAGAGCCAGATTAATTTGCAAGATTTAGTGTTGAATCAGGTTCGTAAAGATAGCATTCCGGTAACCATTTACTTAATAAATGGCTTCCAACTAAAAGGCTTTATTCGTGGCTTTGATAATTTTACGGTCATCATTGAGTTTGATGGTAAACAACAAATGGTTTATAAGCACGCTATTTCTACTATCACTCCCAGTCGACAGGTAAGTTTGTTGTCCCCGGAGCAGAATAAAGAGGTCAAATAACCTGCGAAAAAAATTAAACGGTTATATTCGGAAACCAGGCTTCTTTTGGGTCTGGTTTTTCTTCTATTTTCTTGTTTTTTAATAATAATATAAACAAAATAAGAAAAAGGTTGATTTGAATATTGGATAAATAACCGGAAATTAAAAAGTAGAATGGTTTAATCAATCTCAAATTATTGAACGATTAGTTTTAACACAGCCTCCGTTTCAATTAAGTTTGGGACTACCAAATCAGCTTCTTTTAGTTGTTCCAGATTATTTCGGTGGGCTACTCCAATACACCGCATACCGGCAGCTTTAGCTGAACGAATTCCTGAGGGTGAGTCTTCTATAACAGTACAGTTTTGCGGTTCAATTCCCAAAAGTTTCGCAGCTTTTAGGTAGCCGTCCGGGGCCGGTTTGTGGATCGAGACGGTTTCTTTGCCAACCAAGATCGTAAACAAATGAATAATCCCGGCGGACCGCGTGACTGTTTCGATGTTTTCGATCCAGGCACTGGAGACAATGGCCAGTTTAAAATGAGGAGCTAGTTGCTGAACTAATTGAATAACCCCGGGATAAATCTTGATCTGACTTAATAAAGTGCGGAAAACAAACTGTTTTCGATAAACCCATTTCCGAGGATCTTCCTCACAGCCTAGACTTTTAAGAAGACCAGCGGCGAATACGTGGTCTTCAAGTTCGATGGCTGGGAGGCACTGTTCCCGAGAGACCGTAAGACCATGCTCCTGAAAGGTTTTTTCCCAAGCGTCAGCGTGAAACTGTTGAGTGTCAACAATCACTCCGTCAAAGTCAAAAATTACGGCTTTAGTTAATGGCATCTAAATGTCCGTCCTTTTATCAAGTTTCATAGTTGGGGTCGTTTTTCATTTCTTCCGGTGGCTGACCGTTTTCTAAGACCTTTACCATCGCTTCTAAACTGGAGTTGGCTAGAGCCCTTAACAGTGGTTGTTGGGTAGGCTGTCTTCCATTTTGTAGTTCTAAGGCAGCGGCTAAGGCCAGCCGGGCATTGCTTAATTGTTCGGTGGATAAGAAGATCATTGCCATGTGCTCGAGGCGTCGTTGGTAACTGAGCCTCAGTTCTTCTCCAAAGAGGTTCTCAATAATCCCCTGGACCAGTTTGGCTTGGAATTCTTGTAAAAAGGTTCCGGCAACCACAATTCGGCTTCGACGACGTTCTAATAGTTTTTGAGCGTAGTCACTTACTATAGATGGCTCAAGAAGCCAGTTCCTCATTTCCGGGGTTTGGACCAAATTCTCAGATAGAGGAAGTAAATAAGAGCGAGAGTCCTTTATTTCATCCAGGGATATGATTTCATAAACTGGGTGTTGAAGTCGAGCTTGCTCCGCGTCAGATACCTTAAAATAACGTCGCCAGGCGACAAAATCAAGCGGCAGAGGACTATTGCTCGCTTTATTTTTTTGTTCGTGAACCATTATTAGATAATTAAGGTATTCACGTTTAGTCGGAACCACCCGGATTCCGGTTGTCTTCAGATCCCATTCCGCTAGAAAACCAGATAGCTCCCGCTGGTTAAAGCTATAGATCCGGCAATCTTTTAGGCCAATCAAGTCATTCATCAGGATTACCGCAGTTTCGAGTTTGCCTCCGGGAGAACGCATCACCAGAATACCCATAATATTACCGCTACCATCCAGGCTGGAAACATAGCTTTGCTGGTATTGCCGCTCAGCAGAAATGTTGAAGGCGGGCTTGGCTGGAGCCGAGTGCTCGATATTTGATTCGTTACTCTTTGCTACGGGAGCTACGGGAGTAATTCCAGCACTTTTCAGGTGGTGCAGAGAGCGGTTTAGTTCTTTTTTCAGCTCTTTCGTTATCGATGATTTTTCTAGATCCCATTGATTCTGCTCCACCATGCGGGTCAGGATGAGGACCGCCTCTGGACACCGGATCAGACCGAGTGCTTGCACAGCAGCGATTACCACCTGCGGGTTAGGATGATGGACCGCTTTTTCCAGTAGTGGGAGTGATTTTTCCCCCTTTTCCCGGGCTAGAGCGAGCAATACTCGAGCAATGGTTTGATCGGGAAAACCCGACATCATTTGGAAGATCTGCTCGCTGTTGACTTGGTCTTTAACCATTTCCGCGTGCGTAGCTTCCAGCAGTCTTTGAGTTAAAACTGGGAATTCGTCTTTTGAGGTTGGACTAGATATCGCTCTATGGTTACTACTAAAGCTGTCTTTTTGCTGTTTGCTATCTTTGCGGTAATTCTTTTTCAGTCTTTTAGACATTATTAAATCCTCCTGGACTCGTGGTATTATGTAAGTTTTTTAGATTGAGATAATGTAATTATAGTCGTTTGTTTTCCAGTAGTGCAAGCAGCCGACAAACTATAGTCTTCAGAATTTGAAGAGAACTTGTCAAGTATCCTGGTTATCGATAAAATGGGGGTATCTTTAGATGGAGGAGAAAGCTTAATGACAAATCACAATTTAAACAATCTGCTGACAGAGTTGAATGATCAAGAATATGCTCAGCTATTAACGGCAGCGTCCAGATTTCTACAAGATTTAGATCATCGTTCCTTTGATGAGGCCATATCGAATACGGACACAGTCTCCGATGCGGTCTTAGCCATGGCAGTGCATTATTTCGTCAAAGAAATGGTACCTATTCCCGTTGAGGATATCGGGATGGCTAAGATTGAAAGAGCAGCCGCCGGTTCGGCTGAAAAACGCAAAGAATTGCTTACTTTGTATCTAGGCACCAGTTTGCTTGGTTATCAAAATACCGGCCAGTTTGCTGGTCTCTCTTTTGGGGCAACTGAGAAAGAGCTTTTCGCTACTTATGCAATTATTAAGGCTTTTTATGACTTAGACAATCCGCATCGTCCCAGTGCCGAGGCTGGTCGGGTATTCTTTTGGCCAAAACGGAGCTTAGAAGAGAAGCTTAAAGCCATTGTGATTAAACGTGGTTTGAATCAGCCTAGCCGATGGAGTTAGGATATTTCAGTTAGCAAAACCCGATTTTGGTGCTGACCGGCAGGAATAACAGAATAACTGGCGAATAACTGGACAGTGAATTCTCTTAATGAAGGATGGTCAACTCCATCGTGTCTATTCGTTTTATTTCGCTTTCTTCCAGCAGCCGATACGGGAATGCTTACCTCTTTGAAGGTCCTCAGGGAACCAGGATCCTAATTGATTGTGGAGTTAAGCTGCGTCGGATGGAAAAAATTTTGGATGAATTAAGAGTAGATCCCCTATCCATTCAGGGTATATTTTTGACCCACGAACATTATGACCATATCGCTGCCTTGAAGTTACGGATTCCCTTACCCCAAAGATATGGAATTCCGGTCTATGCTACCTCCCACTTGTGGTCAGTTATCAAGAAAACAATAGGGCCTCTCGACAGTTGCCTGGTTCGTCGGGTACCCCGAAATGCAACCTTAAGAGTAGGTGAGTTATCGATAACTAGCTTTGGCAAGCCACATGATGCAGTAGACCCGGTTAGCTTTTTGATTCGCACCAATAATGTTAAAGCGGCGGTGGTAACCGACTTAGGATGGGTTCCAGATTCTTTGATCGAACTTTTAAGGGGAACCGAATACTTGGTTTTCGAAAGCAACCATGACCAGGAGATGGAATTGAATTCTGGTCGTGATGATCGATTGGTGCAACGCGTATTAGGCAGTAACGGGCATCTTTCCAATCATCAAGCCGCTAGAGCCCTCTCTAAAATTATTAATCAGGATACTCGAGGGATAATGCTGGCTCATCTCAGCCTTGATTGCAACCAGCCTGACCTGGCCCAAAGAATAGTCGGTAAGGAACTGCGGGTAGTAAATTATCAAGGATTTTTGACCGTAGCCCCCGGGGATGGTCCTAGTAAGTGGTTTCCCTGATCGCAACAGACATGGAATATCTCTGGGAAGAGGTGAGACTGGATGGCCAACGTTTCAGGTTCTGCTATGGCAGCAGCAGCAGAAGTGTATCTTCGGGACGAGTTGAAGACTGGCACGTTAAGACACCAGTTATTTCCCATGTTAACCGGGTTCGGCATCCGGGACTATGCGGATACCGTACGAACTCTAGGGTTAAACTACGTAACTGAGATTGGCCGCCGGGTGCTGGGGATGACAGCGGTCTCTGAGTACCCAGTTTTTCCGCAAGGAAAGTACAATGCGCGGGATTATCGAGAGGTTAAACTGGGCTCGGTCTGGTTTGAAAAGTTAACCAATCAGCCTTTTTTGGTTGGTGAGTTTGAACGGTATGAAGAGGCGGTTGGCCAAACAAGCCGGTTGCGAGTCAGGGTGGAGGACCTGTTGCTGGGTTATCACCAGTTGGGTGCCCAACCCCAAATAGTCCTCCTGGTTTACTGGACCCTTAGCAAGACTAATCCTCCACGGGCCGATAAATTCATAAAACTGTTGGAACAGGGGTTTTCTTTGCCTAATACGAGTTTGGTACCTGGGGTGATCGCAAGTAACACCAAGATTCTGGTCTATTATTGCTTAGCCTCAGGTACCCGGGACAACCTGATACTCAACCAATGGATTGAGATAAAATAGTGTTTAAATTATATTAAATGTAGAATCCGGGCAGCATTTTGACCCAGAATTTTTTCCTTACTGGCTTCGGATATAGGTAATTCACGGATTTGCTGAATATTATTCTTAAGATCCGGGACGCCCGGCCAATCAGAAGCATAGATAATTTTATTAGCATTACGTTCGAACTCGGGGAAGTAAGAAAGCAGCCGCTGGGGTGGCAAGCCGGCTATTTCCATATAGAGGTTTGGATGCAGTCGAGCCAAAAAGAAGGCTTGGTCATACCAAAATCCCCGTCCGCTGTGAACCATCAGCATATTTAGGTCTGGAAAATCTACCGCTAGATCGTCAAAGAATACCGGTTCGCCGTATTTGAGCCGCGCCCCTTTAAACACAGAGGATCCAGTATGAAACATGATCGGGATGCCTAGTTCCTGGGCTATTGAGTATAGGGGATAAAGCTTGTGATCATTAGGATAGAAGTATTGGTAAGTAGGGTATAGTTTTAATCCCTTAAAACCTCGTTTAACCACTAACTCTTCAAGCAAACGAGCTGGACTAGTTTCCAAATAGGGATTAATACAAGCAAAAGGGATCAGAGAGTCGTGTCCCTGACAAAATTCTTCGACTTGCTCATTAGTCGCTATTCCAGTCGTAATCGGCGATATCTCTGCCAAAATAACAGCGTAATCTACCCCGGATTCTTTTAGGAATTTAATAAATGTGTCCGGCTTTTTATATGTTTCGCGGTATTCGTCAAAAGATACCGGGTTCATTCTCTTCATCCATGCCAGAGTGGAGGGGCTAAACCATTCGTAGTCTACCAGATGGACGTGGAAATCGATAACCAGGGATCGGTTAATTGATTGCTTTACAGGCTCCATACAGAAAAACCTCCTTGACTTCCAGAGAAAACGTCAGACCGCCGGGAACCAGCGGTCACAACCTATTAGTATTATAATTTGTTAAACCAGACCTACCATTCCCGGCTACTACCGCCACCCCCACCAGAACCGCCGCCGCCAGAGAAACCACCGCCGCCTCCCCAGCCGCCGCCACCACCGCGGAATAACATGGATAAAATCAGTCCAAAGATAAAGCCGTCAAAAAACTGACGATCCAGGAAATAAAGGAGTACTAACCCTAGCACAATGAGTATTATTTGCCAGGTAGAAAGACTATTGCCGGTTGGTTGAGAGTTTAGCCTTTCTGGTTGCTGATTACTCATATTAAGGGTCACCTGATACTCGTTGGCGGTTTCCTGGGCTAAAGCAAGAAAACCGTTTAGGATTCCCTGATTGTAATCGTTCTGTTTGAAATAGGGGATCATGTAATCATCTTGAATCCGGCCGGTCTTGCCGTCTGGTAGGGCACCTTCCAGACCATAGCCCACTTCAATACGTGATTTTCGTTCTTCGGGAATCACCAGCATTACCAAACCGTTATTCAATTCCCGATCACCGACTCCCCAATCACGTAAAATTCCCAAACCTAATTCTTCAAGCGGCCTATCCTCAGAACTCCTTAGGGTAACCACCACAATCTGAGCCTTGGTTTTTGCGGCCAGGTCCTGGTTTACACTGATTATCAGATCTTCAACCTGGGAACTAATAACCTGGGCCTCATCTAGGACATAAAAAGTAGCCGGGGGGCTTGGGATAGGGGAAGCAGCATTTAAGCCATTACTAATTGTCCCCAGGCAGAAGGTAATTAAACCAAGCATTAAGATAAGAACCAGGGACAGGCGTTTAAATCTGGTTTGCATATTATCCTCCAGACTAACCTATTAACAATACACTGTAGATTTACTTCGAAAAATCTACATTAGGGACTGTCTTGGCTTCTTCCTCAGCTCTAAAATATTCTCGGTCATCGAAGCCGAAGATACCTGCATAAACGTTAGTCGGGAATCGTTTGATTGTGGCATTATAGCTCTGTACTGCATCATTGTAATCTTTACGAGCTGTGGCTAAACGATTCTCTGTTCCGGCCAGTTCATCTTGTAATTGTCGAAAGTTGGCATCAGCCTTCAGGGTCGGATAGTTCTCCACTACAGCCAATAATCGAGAGAGAGCTGAATTCATTGCCTGATCAGCTTCAAACGCTTCGGCGACTGATGCTGCTCCAGCCATTTTAGTTCGGGCATCAGCCAGTTGTGTGAAAATCTCCTGTTCATGAGCGGCGTAGCCTTTAACTGTGTTGACCAGATTAGGAATAAGATCAGCTCTGCGTTGCAATTGGTTTTCTACCTGGCTCCATTTCCCATCAACGTTTTCGTTTAGGCCAACTAAGCTGTTATAACCGGAAATAAGTACCAAAGCTAGAACAACTACAACCCCTATGGTAATCCATACACCTTTTGACACATTTCCACCCTCCTATGATTTATTTATAATTAGTCTACGAGAATTAGCAACAATTGTCCACCCTTATTCCTAGTTTTACTACTTAAACTGTGAGCTGTCATTCCGTAGTCATAATAGTATTGTAACACTTACAACGAAGGCAGCGTAAAATAGGTACACCAGGAATATATGAATGGGTGGTGAAAGTATGGAAATTCGATATCGCTATACGAAAGGTTCAGAACTAAACCATCATTATTTCGTCAATCAACGCGAACTTCCTCCAGTCGGAGCGGTTCATCTTCTTCAACCTTGGGATAAGCTGGTTGGTCCAAACAGACAATTCAATAATGGTCATCAGATTAATCCTACTGGAGGAATCCAAAACAGTATTGAGTCAATTGGAGGACACACCCTCCAATCAGGGGAATGGGGAGGATATCAAAAATACAATGAGGTTGAGCGTGCCCGTCGAATTGCCGAGATTAACCGGGAATTAAATTCCCTAATTGGTCTGGATAAGGTCAAGAAACTAGTAAGGGAGCTTCAGGCCTTTGTAGAAATACAACATAAAAGAGCCAGAGAACAACTGGCCACGGATCCTTTAGTATTGCATACTATTTTTAAGGGCAACCCTGGGTCAGGAAAAACCACGGTCGCTCGTCTGATCGGCCGGCTGTTTAAAGAGATGGGGGTCCTGCAAAAGGGGCACCTAGTCGAAGTGGAAAGAGCGGATCTGGTGGGAGAATATATTGGCCACACGGCCCAAAAAACCCGCGATCAGGTAAAAAGGGCCCTGGGAGGAATCTTGTTTATTGATGAAGCTTACTCATTGGCCCGAGGGGGTGATAGGGACTTTGGTAAAGAAAGTATAGATGCACTGGTCAAGGCAATGGAGGATCACAAGGAAAATCTAATTCTCATTTTGGCTGGTTATCGGGAAGAAATGGATCGGTTTATCCGAGCCAATCCGGGAGTACGATCACGTTTCCCAATTCAAATCGACTTTCCCGATTATACGGTTGAGGAGTTAATGCAGATAGCCAATCTAATGTTGAGTCAACGTCAATACTGCCTATCTGTCGAAGCCCGGGCAGAATTAGAAAGAATCTTGGAGCATCATGTAAGGGTGGGGATGGGACACAACGGTAATGCCCGCTTGGTCCGCAACTTAATCGAACGGAGTATTCGTCGTCAGGCTGTGAGGTTGGTGCACCAAAAAGAAATAACCAGAGAGGATTTGGTTTTAATACGTCGTCAGGATATTGAGGTCAGAAATGGTGACGTGTAAACCCATGCCGGGTATGGTATAATCTGCTCAATTAATGAAATGGGGGAGAGCCTTACGCAACAGATAAACCAGGCATTGACGGAAAAAGTTATTCTGGTAGGTCTGGAAACACCTAACGATCCGGATGGTCTTGTTTTACTGAAGGAATTGGGTAGGCTGGCGGATACAGCCGGTGCCCAGGTAGTTGATCAAATATTACAAAAACGTTTACAGCCCGATTCTAGCTTTTTTATAGGTCGAGGCAAGGCCGAAGAGTTACGGGAGCGATGTGCTGTTTTCGAAGCTGACTTGGTCATCTTTAATGATGAGTTAACCCCAGTTCAAGTGAGAAACCTGGAACAAATTCTAAACTGCCGAGTTTTAGATCGGACTAATCTTATCTTAGATATCTTTGCCCAGCGGGCGCAGACCAACGAAGGGAAGCTTCAAGTTGAACTGGCGCAACTCCGTTATCTTTTACCTCGTTTAATAGGTCAAGGGATGAAGCTTTCTCGATTGGGTGCCGGCCTTGGCACCCGCGGACCTGGAGAAACCAAGCTAGAAACAGATAGACGTCATATACGCCGACGAATTCGGGTTTTGGAGCAGGAACTGGATAAAATTAGACAACGTCGTAAACTTCAACGTGAGCGACGAGAACGTCTCGGATTACCAGTTATCGCCTTGGTGGGTTACACAAATGCGGGAAAAAGTACGCTGCTTAATCGACTGTCAAAAACAGAAACCTTGGCAGAAGACCGATTGTTTTCCACTCTAGATACACTAAGTCGATTGGTGAAACTACCCGATGGTCGTTTGGTGCTGGTCAGTGATACAGTTGGTTTTGTTCGTAAACTACCGCATCACTTAGTTGCTGCCTTTCGGGCTACCCTGGAGGAAGTACGAGAGGCCGATTTAATCCTACATGTGATTGATCTTAGCAGTCCAGAAATGGAGATTGAAAAAAAGGCCGTTGAACAAGTTTTGCGAGAAATTGAAGCCGATAATAAGGCAACCCTTTTGGTTTACAATAAACTTGATTTATTGCCCGAGGATGGTGGAGATTGGATTGGTCTAGGCGAATCTGCCGCGGTGTTAATTTCAGCCCAAAAAGACCAAGGGATCCCAGAATTGCTTCAGCAAATAGCCCAAAATCTTCCGCGTCCTGGGGCTAAGGTGGCTTTGGAATTACCGCTGGCAGAAATTAGGTTTCTATCTTTGATTCATTCGCAGGGAAAAGTGTTTAGTCAGGAATATCAAGGTGATCGAATCCTGATAACCGCTTGGTTAGAGCCTCGGTTATTAACCCAGCTAAAGTCGTTTATCGTGAAAGAATATAGTGATAGATAAAAAAGACTTAGGTTTTGGCCTAATTAGTCTGGAGGAAGAAAGTGAGTCATAGTAAAGTTGGATATTGTCCATATTTCAAGAAAATTGGAGTCGAAATGATTAACGCATCGGATTTAATTGTGGAAAAGCCGGAGGATCTCCTCAAAGGTTTAATGCAACAAGTCTTAAATCATGAGTTTGAATTGTCACCGAAACTAATTCAATTGGCTGAAGAGGTCGAAGAGGAAATACAGTCTCAAGAAGCCCGAATTCGTCTTATCGTTACTTTGAATCAGCTCAGGGTGCTGCAAGCCTTTCGGGAGGCAGGTATTTCAGAATATCATCTCAAGGAAACAACCGGTTACGGTTATGGAGATATTGGACGAGAAGGGCTAGATCAGATATTTGCCCGGGTATTCGGGGCGGAAGCGGGATTGGTTCGCTTACAAATGGTTTCCGGCACTCATGCTCTGGCGGTGGCACTTTTTGGCAACCTCCGGGCCGGAGATGAATTAATCTCAGTAACCGGTGCCCCTTATGACACCCTAGCGGAAATAATCGGGATTAGTCAGGGTCCGCCGCCACCTGGATCCTTAAGCGAATTAGGGGTAATCTATCGTGAAATACCTTTGAAAAAGGGTCGACCGGATCTAGAAGCTGTTAACCGCACAATAGGCCCTAGAACAAGGATGGCTTTGATTCAACGATCGAGTGGATACTCTTGGCGACCCGGTTTGACTATTAGACAGATTAAAGAGCTGATCGATACCATCAAATCAATTAATCCTAATACCTTGGTACTAGTTGACAACTGTTACGGTGAATTTGTTGAGGAGCAGGAGCCGGGCATGGTCGGGTCGGACCTAACCGTGGGATCCCTGATTAAAAATCCGGGCGGAGGCTTAGCTCCTAGTGGCGGCTATATAGTTGGGCGACAAGATTGCGTTCAGGCAGCTGCTAGACGTTTGACTGCTCCTGGGATCGGGATGCACGTAGGGGCAACTCTAGGAGTCAACCGCTGGTTCTATCAAGGTCTATTTATGGCTCCTCAAATAGTTGGTCAAGCCTTGCGCGGGGCCTTATTTGCCTCTCGTCTGTTTCAAAGATTAGGCTATGAGGTTCAGCCCCAACCAAGTGATATTCGGGGAGATATTATTCAGGCGATAAAACTGAATACTCCTGAAGCTTTGGAAAGTTTCTGTCGGGTGATACAACAGTATTCTCCAATCGATTCTACAGCCACCCCGGTTTTTGACGAACTCCCCGGCTATGATCATCAAGTTATTATGGCGGCTGGAACCTTTGTCCAAGGAGCCTCCTTGGAACTCAGTGCTGATGCTCCATTAAGTTCACCTTATATAGCTTTTTTGCAAGGGGGCCTTAGTTTTGATCATACCCGAATTGCGACGCTATGTGCCGCTCAAGCCCTTCTAAATGAGAGCATATCTTTATAAGAAAGAAGGTGAAAATATGGGCGAAATAGATTGGAAGGCAGTTTTAGCTCTAGTAGTGATGCTGGCGGGAATGGCCGGGACCGTTTTACCAGTAGTCCCCGGCATTCCAATGATTTTCTTAGCTATGTTCGGTTATGATTGGGCTAATGATTTTCAAATTCTCGGCATGTATTTTCTAGGGCTGATGCTGGCCTTGACAGTACTTAGCTTGGTGGCTGATTATTTGGCTGGTGTCTTTGGCGCTCAAAAATTTGGAGCTTCCATTTGGGGTAAGATTGGAGTTGTTGTCGGTGGCATCGTTGGTTTTGTATTCTTTCCTCCAATCGGCATATTTCTTGGTCCGCTGATAGGAGTGATTTTGGGAGAATTATTAGCGGGTAAACAGGCGCGGGAGGCTGTTCTAAGCGGTTGGGGCACTTTTTTGGGAATTTTAGCTGGGGTAGTAGCTCGTCTAACTATTGCTTGCATTATGGTAGTGGCGTTTCTGTTCAGAGTATTCTGATAAAATGGATCGGTAAAAAAACTTTTGCCTCGCTATACTCATAATGCAAAAACAAGGATTCAACTTTTAAAAAATCATTCAAAGAAAAGAACAATTAAACATAGACACAATAATTAAAGAATAATTTTAATGTTTCTATTTGTTATGCATGGTCAAAGTTAATTATATTATCTATATTAATTAAATCATGTAAAGCTAAAATCGCCGAATTAGTCCAATCACCTTACCTAAAATGGAAACCTCTTTGGTAATAATTGGTTCCAGAGTGGGGTTCTCTGGCTGTAATCGTATATAGCCCTCTTCACGAAAGAAACGTTTTACAGTAGCCTCTTCTCCGAGTAAGGCTACCACAATATCTCCGTCAGTTCCTGAATTCTGCTGACGAACCAGGACATAGTCTCCATCATAAATGCCGGCCTCATACATACTGTCTCCTCTAACCTTGAGCATAAACACCTTGTCTTCTCGGACAAAGTCTAAGGGCAAGGGAAAAACATCTTCCGTATTCTCCACGGCCAGAATGGGATCTCCGGCAGTAACTTTTCCTACTATTGGTACATTAATTACTTCTTTTTGGGACACGCCATCTTCAATTATTTCGATCGCTCTAGGTTTAGTCGGATCTCGACGGATATAACCGTATTCTTCCATCTGTCTTAGGTGCCCATGGACCGTTGAACTGGAACTTAATCCGACAGCCACACCAATTTCGCGGACAGAAGGGGGATAACCTTTGGTGCGCGTTTGTTTTTTTATAAAATCTAGAATTGCCTGCTGTCGGGGTGACAGATCTTTCATATTTTTCCCTCCCAGCCTTATTTTTTTTATTATAACATAAGTCTGTCCATTGGGAAACATTTGTTCTTTTGGACCTCAAGCTAAATTTTATGCTTAACTTTCCAAAGTTGATTAGTATCAATATTTTTAAGTGAACCTTGCAGTCGAGCGAAAATCCCCGGAATCTTTTGTTCTAGATCAGCGATTATTTCTTTAATAACCTGGCGTTTTGTTTGACCATTAGCAGGACAAAAATTTTCAACTAATGGTAAATTCAAATTAGTCACTGCTTCTTGAATAACTGCTTCTCGAATATAGACTAGTGGTCGGATTACCCTAAGATCTTGTCGAGTAAGATAGGTATTAGGTAAGAAGGTAGTGATGCGCCCCTCATAGAACATGCTCATCAAAAGTGTTTCTACGGCATCATCGGCATGATGGGCCAAAGCAACCTTATTACACTTAAGCTTTTTGGCTAAATTGTTCAAGGCACCCCGGCGAAGGTGAGCGCATAGGGAACAGGGATTACTTTCTTGGCGCTCCTCAAAAACAATCCGGCCTATTGCTGTAGCCTCAATATAAAATGGAACACTTAATTGATGGCAAAATTCGACAAGACCAGTGAAATTTGAACCCCAACCTAGATCCAGAGTAATTGCCTTGAGTTTGAAATCAACCGGGGCAATCCGTTGTAGACGAGTAAGAAGCCAAAGCAAAAGGACGCTATCCTTGCCTCCTGATAAACCAACAGCTATTTGGTCACCTTCCTGAATCATTTGATAATCAGCGATTGCCTGTCCAAACTTTTTATTAAGTGCATTATGATATGAATGTTTCATAATCTTTCCTCCAGCAACACGTTCTGATTGAAAACTTTTATAATCGTTATTATCCGTCAAATCATTTGAGAATACTGAGTGATATATCTTGTTATACCTAGCTTGAATAGCTTAATGGGTTAGAGTACAATGGGCTAAAGTATTGATCATAGACGCTGTTCTTATAAATATAATATCAAAATAATATGCTATCACAGAGGTGGATAAAAAATTGCTGACTTGTGGAATTATTGGATTACCAATGGTAGGAAAGACGACTTTTTTTAATTTATTAACTCAAGCTAAGGCTGAGACATCTAATTTCTATTCTGGCCGGACCGAGACAAACCGAGCAACAGCACGGATCCCAGATAATAGGATTGACTTTCTTTCAGATTTATATCGACCGCGCCGGACCATTTACGCTCAGTTAGAAGTCATTGATGTAGTTGGACTGGTTCGGGGATCAAGTCAGGGGCAGGGAGTAGGTAATGCCTTTCTAACTGCCGTAAGAAATGCGGATACGTTGATTCAAGTTGTGCGGGTTTTTGAAAATCCTGAGGTGCCGCACCCAGAGAATACAATAGATCCAGTGCGCGATATTGAAACAATCAATCTGGAATTATTATTAGCTGATTTGGAAATGGTAGAAAAAAGGATCCAACGAATAGAAGCGGGTAAGAAAAAAACCGAGCAATTAAAAGAGTTGGAGATATTGAAAAAAATTAAAGTTGGTTTAGAAGAAGAACGATCGATCCATAATCTTGGACTAACAGAGGAAGAAGCCTTTCAGATCCGATCGTTCGCCTTTCTTACTGAAAAACCAATGCTCCTCGTGGTGAATTTAGATGAAGAACAGCTTAGAAATAGCCATTACCCTGGAAAGTCGCAACTAGAGGCCTATGCGCTGGAAAAAGGAATACACGTGCTGGAAGCCTGTGGCAGGGCAGAAATGGAAATAAGCGAACTGAGTCAGGAAGACCAAAAAACCTTTTTGGAAGATTTGGGTATTACTGAACCAGGTATCCATCGAGTTGCTCAAGCGATGTATCATAATCTGGGGCTAATCTCATTCTTAACGGTCGGCGAAGACGAAGTAAGGGCCTGGACTATCGAAAAAAATACGCCGGCAAAAACAGCGGCGGGAAAAATACACTCAGATATCGAGAGAGGGTTCATTCGAGCTGAGGTAGTTAAGTATCATGATTTGCATGAACTAGGATCAATGGTGAAGGTAAAGGAAAAGGGCCTTTTTCGACTGGAAGGCAAGGATTATTTGGTTCAGGATGGCGACATTATAAATTTCCGATTTAATGTTTAAGATAGTCTGCGACTGTGCCTTGCGGGCATTGACCAGTTAACAAGATCAGTAATAACAAAGATACTGCTTAGGGAGGGCGGAGGGTCGTGCAGGTAATCATAGTCGGCGCGGGTAAAGTTGGCTTTAATCTAGCACAAATGTTGTCCTATGAACAGCACGATGTCGTGGTCATTGAAATGGACGATGAAAGACGGCAAATAATTGGTGAACACCTGGATATCCAGACAGTTGGCGGGAATGGGGCTAGTCCGACTGTTCTTCAGGAAGCAGGTGTTCGGAAAGCAGACATGCTGATTGCCGTTACCGAAATGGATGAAATTAATATGGTTGCCTGCATGATGGCTAAACAGTTCGGTGTTCCGCGAACGGTGGCCAGGGTGCGTAATCCTGAATACACCGAAGGCCAACCCTCAGTCTCTTATCGTGAAATGGGAATTGACTTTATAATTAATCCGGAGCAGGTTACCGCCAGAGAAGTGGCAAAGGTGATCGAAGTTCCAGAAGCCTTAAACGTAGATTATTACGCTGAGGGTCGCATTCAAATGATTGAGGTCAAGATAAGTCCCCAAGCCCCAGTTGTCGGGAAAAAGCTGAAGGACCTCAACATTCCTAATCAGTGTTTGATTGCCTGTATCCTTCGGGATAGCGGTATGGTCGTTGCTCGGGGGGAAGATATGATCCAGGCGGGTGACTTGGTCTTTATAATTCTCCGCACCAAGGACACAGTAACCGTGGAAAAGATCATTGGGAAACAGATTAGTCGGGCGAGTACCGTCACTATCCTGGGAGCCGGCAGAATAAGTTATTACCTTACCGCTTACTTGCTGAGAAAGAAGCTGGCTTCAGTCAAAGTAATTGAGAAAAACCGGACAATCGCTAAGCAGTTTGCCCAACGCATGCCTGAAGCTTTGGTTATTAACGGGGACGGAGCAGATACGGAGTTATTACGCGAAGAAAATATTGGTGAATCCGATGTATTTGTCGCTGTAACTGATGATGATAAAATGAACCTTTTAGTCTCATTATTGGCTAAAAACTTAGGCGTCAAGAAAACGATAACTCAGGTTAGACGTTCTGACTATTCTACTCTAATGGAACAGGTTGGCATTGACGTAGCCGTAAGTCCTCGTTTATTGACGGCGGAAGCCATCCTTCGTTTTATCCGACGGGGAAATATTGTCTCGGTTACCCTGGTGGGCGGAGATAAAGCTGAGGTAATAGAACTCATTGTGCCGGAAAAATCACTGGTTACCAATCGATCATTAAAGCAAATTAACCTGCCGTCGGGAACCCTTGTGGGAGCGATTCAACGGAAAAATGATGTGCTTATTCCCAAAGGCACTGATGTGATCCGAGCAGGAGACCAGGTGATGGTTTTTAGCCTGCCGGAACACATTCACTTGGTTGAGAAATACTTCCAGGCCAACGGGGGGTAAGCAGTGAAGTGAATTACCACCTCTTATTATCTTACTTGGGTCGGTTTCAACTAATTATTGGTATTTTTATGTTCTTGCCGATCCCTTGGGCTTTGTATTATCAAGAGAGCCTGGTCCCATTGATTAGCTCCGGCTTAATTACAGTGACCTTTGGGTTGGCAATGGTTTTGAGATTTAGCAACAAAGGTAGTATTCGTTATCGGGAAGCCTTCGCTCTCGTAACCTTAAGCTGGATTTTAGCCTCTGGCTTTGGTTCTCTCCCGTACCTATTTTCGGGAACATTAGGTAATTTGGCAGATGCTTTTTATGAAACTATGTCCGGGTTTACAACCACCGGATCAAGTGTTTTAACGGATATAGAGGTAGTATCAAAAAGCATCCTATTCTGGCGAAGTCTCACCCACTGGCTGGGCGGTATGGGGATTATCGTTTTGCTGGTAGCTTTGTTGTCCCAGTTAGGAGTGGGAGCCAATCAGGTTTTTCGGGCCGAGGTGCCGGGGCCGGTGGCCGAAAAGATAACGCCGCGTGTAGCTGAGACAGCTCGGATTCTCTGGCTGATCTATGTAATAATGACTATCATCGTGACTTTGCTTTATTGGATCGCGGGAATGACGCCTTTTGATGCCTTGTGCCACGGCTTTTCCACATCAGCTACCGGCGGCTTTTCCACTCGGAATATGAGTATCGGGTTTTACAGTCCACTAATTCAATGGATTACACTAATCTTTTTGTTTTTATCTGGGACCAACTTTGCCTTATATATTCAAGCCATAAAAGGCAAGACTCTAAAGGGTTTTTGGAAGGACCCGGAATTCAAGCTTTATGGGAGTATAATTATAGTTGCTACACTAATTGCGTCCTGGCAAATTCGCCATTTGTATCCTCTGGGAGAATCATTAATCCGGACCGCCTTATTTCAAGTCGTCAGCCTAGTGACTACGACGGGTTATGCTACAACTGATTATGGGATTTGGCCACCCGTTACTCAATTGATCTTGCTATTTCTTATGTTTATTGGGGGCTGCAGTGGTTCTACGGCTGGAGCGATAAAAGTAGCAAGGTTAAGGATAATTCTGGGGCAGACAGCTAGTGGGTTAAAACAATTGATTCATCCCCGCGGAGTGTTTGCGGTTCGCTTTGGTGACAAGACTTTATCTGATGAAGTTAGCATCAATGTCTTGCAGTTTTTTTCTCTGTACATAATGATTTTTGCCGGTGGGTCAATAATCTTATCCGGCATGGGTATTGATTTACTAACCGCATTTACGGCAGCAGCCGCTAATATAGGGAATGTGGGACCAGGCTTAGGTTTAGTTGGTCCAATTAATAACTATCAAGCTCTGCCAGATGCTGCCAAGTGGCTGCTCAGCCTAATGATGCTGCTCGGTCGTCTGGAGATATTCACCGTATTGGTTCTGATTTCCCCGGCTTTTTGGAAGAAATAAGCATTTCCAGGTTGAGTCAATTTAAAGACAGGAGGATTTCAAGTGAAAGGACAGTTTGCTGCTTTAAAGACATTATATTCCTTAGCTGAAATCCGCAATATTCCGGTCTTTGTCGTTGGTGGAACGGTACGGGATTTATTGTTGGGAAGAAGAATTACTGATTTGGATGTCTTAATATTTGGCAATGTTTGGAAACTGGCACCGGAGTTGGCTCAAGCCTTAGAGGCGACTTGGTTTGTCTTAGACGAACAGACTCAGACTGCTCGGGTAGTTTTACATAATCAGCAATCTCAATTAAATATTGACCTCGTTGGGGCAGGGTATAAAAGCCTGCACGAAAATCTGGTGGAACGTGACTTTACCATCAACGCCATGGCCATTAACCTGTCAGATTGTCTGATCCATTTTGAGAGTATAAATAATAATAATAATAAAGTCGATAACTATCCTTTTTGGGGCCAATTATTTGATCCTTTAAAAGGGCGGGATGATTTACGGGCTGGTATTCTTCGGGTAACCGGGGAGAAGGTATTTCAACGGGATCCTTTACGTTTATTGAGGGCGGTCCGACAATCAGCGACTCTGGGTTTACTAATTGAAAAGTCAACCTGGGCTTTAATAAAACAGCAAGCTGGTTTAATTTCTCAAAGCTCACCGGAACGGGTAAGGGATGAACTATTTAAAATTCTAGCGTTAAATGATGCCCATTACTGGATGACTCAGCTAGACGAACTAGGTTTGCTGGACCAAGTCTTGCCTGAGTTGATGACTTTGAAAGGAGTTCAACAAAACGAACACCATTCGTTGGATGTGTGGGGACACTGTCTGGCTACCCTGGAAGAGCTGGAAAAACGACCCTGGGAAGGTTTGCTAACTCGGAAGATAGAGGCGCGGGTTAACCAGTTTCTTACTGAAGAGGTAGTGGTGGGTCGATCAAAGTGGAGTTTATTAAAGCTAGCTGCTCTGTTACATGATATGGGTAAACCGGAAGTTAAGGCCAGTAAGTCGGGAGGAAAGGTAGTATTCTATGGTCATGAACAAGCAGGGGCTCGTCGTGTTCGGCAAATAGCCGATCGAATTAAACTATCAAGTCGAGAAAAGAGAATACTGGCTACAATAATTGATCAACACATGCGTCCTTTTCATCTTTTTCGGGCTAAGAATCATACAGCTAAGGCAGAGTGCCGATTCTTTTTTAGTGCAGACTGTGAGACAATTTCCGTTCTTTTGCTGTCAATAGCTGATCGCCGGGCGGGAAGAGTTAGGACTGATGCTAAGGAAACAACAGATTACCAACACTTTATTAAGATTTTACTTGAAAAGTACTTAGACGAATTTCAGCCAATTAGAGAGCATCGGATCATTCGCGGTCGGGAGATAATGACCGTTTTTGGACTCAAACCAGGACCATCGATCGGGAAATTGTTAAAAAGGGTTGAGGAAGCTCAGGTGCTAGGTCAAATCCATACCCAGGAAGATGCCTTAAGGTTGGTAGGTCAAATTCTGAAAAATAGCCGAGTATATTAACAATGTACCATGCTGTGCCAATATAATACAGTGACTATCCGAAATATCATAGGTTCAAGTTCCAACTATGGTGATTACTATTGCGCCATGGTTATAGATTGTCAACAAGAGTCTGCTATAATGAGCCAGGGGGGAAGACCATGTTACTGGATTTCTTCAAAAGAAGATCGCGATCCAGAAAACAGGCTAACGATATATTGGGAAAGCCGAGTCAATTAGTTAATGAGTCTGTCAATGCCCCACAAATAAAGGCACAAGAATTCTCGTCTGAAGATACTTCCGAAGATGTTAGGGCAGGAGATGTTTTAGAGATTAAGGAAAAGACGGTTGGGGCAATTAGCATCAACAGCACCAATCATCAAGCAGTTCCGGCTTGGACTAGGGGCTGGTTAGGAAAAAACGACACTGATATTTCAGATAGTATTACTTCTGATAAATCTACTCTAACTACGAATAGTAACCCTGAGAATCTAAACGCTTCTAGTAAATCCGCTATTGCAGAGGACCCAGAACTACCCATAGTAGATTTGGTTGAACCGCGAAACGTGGAAGTAAGAGAAATGATATTAAGACAGATCCAGAATTCGAGATCAGTTGCCCGTTATATGTGTAGTACAGAGAATTTAGTAGAAGAACAGATTCGAAAGTCTATGGAAAGAGGAGAGTTTAATAATCTTCAGGGAAAAGGCAAACCCTTAAAATTTGAGGAAAATCCATATGAAAACCCGGAGTTGAGGCTCCCCTTTAAAATTTTGAAGGATGCTGGTTTTGCCCCCTATTGGATTGAGATGAGTAAACAGATTGATGCAGAGATAGCCGCCTGTCAGATGATTTTTGAAAAGTTCCTAGATAACCTTGCCTTTCGTAAGGCCCGTTACGGATATATCAAAAGAACTCCCGAATTTGAGCTGCGATTAAGGGATGTACTGAAAACTTGCAGCGAAAAGTTTGATGAGATTAATAAAAAAATCGATAAGTACAATATGATTGTCCCTATGTACTGGTTGCAAAGGAAGAAAATTGACACTGAGATTGAGATGGCTAATTTTCGTCGACGTTTAGATGATCAATTATGGGGAAGATCACACTAAAACGCAAACGTATGACAAGTACCCTTATAGCAAGCAAGAAAGAGAGGTCGTTTGGGTGTATCTAGGGGCTCATCTGTCAATATCTCAGGGTTACCGTAGCGCAGTAACATCTGCTTTAGAAATTGGGGGGAATACCTTCCAGTTTTTTACCCGTAATCCCCGAGGGGGGCGAGCAAAAAAATTAGACTCTCGGGACGTAGAGCAGTCAATAAAACTTTGCCAGTCTTATGGGTTTGGCCCTTTGATTGGGCACGCTCCATATACGATAAACTTAGCTTCTCCGACTGAAAGGACCCGAGAGTTTGCCATAATGGCTCTTAAGGAAGATTTAGTTCGGGTAAAGAGTGTTGGTGCTGCTTATCTTGCAGTTCATCCTGGAAGTCATGTTGGAGACGGAATTGATCGGGGTTTAACCAGAATTATAGAGGGATTAAATCGAGTTTTTTCTGATTTGGATTTACCTGCTTTAGATGGGGTTATGCTACTACTAGAAGGAATGGCTGGTGAGGGGTCAGAAATTGGTGATCTTTTTGAACAGCTAAACTGCATCCGGCGAGGAATTAAATATCAGGACCGAGTAGGGGTTATTCTGGATACCTGCCATCTTTACGCAGCGGGATATGATATTAGAAACAATCTAAATCAGGTATTAGAGAGTTTTGATCGAGCAGTTGGCCTGGAACATCTCAAGGCTTTCCATATCAATGATTCTAAATATCCATTAGGTAGTAGAAGAGACCGTCACGCTAATCTGGGGGAGGGTTATTTAGGACTGGACTTTTTTATTAAATTTATACGACACCCCTTAGTACAAGAATTGCCCCTAATTCTGGAAACACCAGGAGATATAGCTGTTTATGCCAAAGAAATAGCCTTGTTAAAGAGTGGAGTAAAAAGAGAGCAGTAATCTAAGAATTATAAGAAAGGTGGTGCCATCCTGGTTTTTGGCAGCATACAAGAAGAGTTAATGTCGTAAAACCTTCCTCGTTAATAAGACACGCAGGGAAAATCGGGTGCGGACAGATAACCAGCAATGGGTAACACCCCCTTAGGGCTGAACCGGATCAGCGCGATTATAAACTACCCGAAGCATCAGCGAGAGCGGAGAGCGGATGGAATAACTGAATCCAGTGATGCTGCCTTCCGTTGGTCGGCGGAGAGAAACTAAATATATCAGAATTGTCCTTGATAAATAAGATATATTTAGATTTCAAAACCGGGTTTGCTAATGACTGTTCTTGTGACTTATCATGAGGATTTTAGCAATCAGGGATATCCATTCTTAAAGTACCGGCTCAAACCTTCTTTTCAGGCACTTCAAAAACTAGTTAGCGAAAAAACTCTTCCAGTTAAAGTTATCGAACCAAGGGTAACCGAAGATATTATAAATCTCGTTGACCGGATCCACAATTGGCGACATATTCGGGACGTTCAGGATTCTGGTTACTACGAGGTTTCCCTGTTATCAGTGGCTAGTGTTGTTCAGGCAGCAGAGTTATTGTCAATAGATAGGACCTATAGTTCTGGTTTTGCCTATGTAGGTGCTGCCGGACATCACGCTAGTCCGATGGGTTTTTGGGGATTTTGTTTTCTTAACGATATCGCTGCAGCTATTACTAGATTGCGTGACTTAGGCAAAGATAGATTTCTAATATTGGATGTAGACCCGCACTTCGGAGATGGAACACGAGCCTTTTTTGAAAAGGATAAGAATGTTATACATATAAATATTTACACTGGCAATAAAGATGAAATCGACTTAAACCTAAATAATTATGATTACGGTTTGCCATACAATGCCAACGACGACGATTTTGAGGTCACTTTGGAACGGGCTTTATCCCATTCTTTTGATTTTGATTTGATGTTTATAGTTTTTGGGCACGATTCTCATATCTCGGATTACGGTGGTTTTGCTTTTTCCGACGCAGTCTACCCAATTTTAGCTAACAAGGTTAAGGAATATGCAGCTATGCGGCCACATCTTTGGGTATTAAGTGGCGGTTCAGAAATAGAAGTAGCGTCGCGGGTTATTCCAGCTATTATTAAAGTATTAGCGAAAGATACGAAGGGCAAATAAGTGTTAATATATTATTGTATTGTCTAAAAGCAGGGTTTTAACAAATTAGATTTACCAAATAGATTCTCAATTTATCCATTAAAAGCTAGGTTAATCCGTTGCTAGATGGATATTCAGGCAACGGAATTTATTTATACTATGGATATGAAATGACAAATTATATTAATCACAAATTAATAGATTGCTTGTTTAATAGAAATAAAAACGCAAATTAACATAGTAAGTCATTAGTGATGCATAAAATTTAACCCATTTCTTCTAAGTGCATTTTACACTGGCTTATATATAGGGTCAAATAGACGAAGATTGAATATTCTGAACCGAATAGTCTGGAAAACTTGCCGTATCCCTTATTTGTCAAAACTCGGTTTGATATCGGGACTAAAAAAATAGCCAAAGCCAATAATCCAGAAGAGCTTGAGCAGCTACTGCGGGTTACAGAGAAACCAATAATTCAGGAGTATCTCGACGGCGAGGAGTTTACCGTTGATCTATTAGCTGATTTGTCGGGCAAGGTGATCATGACTTCTCCTCGAAGGCGGCTTGAGGTTAGAGAGGGAATCAGCACCAAAGGAATAACCGTCAAGAATGAATTGTTATCTGAACTGGCTGCGGCTTGCGTTGAGACATTTCCTCTACCCGGGGTATCTAACGTTCAGATAATAGTTGACCAATCCCAAAACAGGTTGTGCGTAGTCGATGTTAATCCGAGATTTGCAACTGGCGGACTACCGCTGGCGATTGCGGCCGGTTTTAATATTCCCGACTTACTGATAAAGCTCTTATTAGGTCAACCACTTAAAATAGTTGAGCCAGAGGCAGGCGTAGTTATGATGCGGTATTGGCATTCAGTGTGCGTTAGAAGTGATCAACTCGTTAACTAAAAGGAGATTTCAACTGCGGCTGCATTCTGAGCAGGGTGAAGAATCTTAAACTTTATAAGATTTGTTCCGGTTTAGCCTGCTGGCCAGGTTAAAACATAAGCGTTGTCTATTTTGGCAGGATTAGTAAACCCGGGGTTAACACCCGGGTTTTTATCAAAATTGCTTAGGATTGTTCAATCATTTTATTTAGTTCATTTACCAAAACAGTTGGATTGACTTTGTGAGCTAGAGCAGCCTGCTCTAGTGTCTTACGACCATCACCACCTCAACAACCGACAGTGATATGGTATTTTTTAAAAATGTTGTAAGTCCTAGGATATTTTTTTACAACGTCAATTACCCGCCAATCTGTAGTAATCACCAGATAATTTCCCCCTTTCCAAGTAATGCTTAGGCTTCCTATATTTATTAAGATATTATCAACCGGTCAGATATGTTCAGACTTTAGAGTAAAGAATTGATTCGTTATTGTTGCTGTGTCATGTAACACTTCCCCTGGCAATCGAATAAATTATTGTAGAAGTTGGAAGTGCTGTTAAAAAAATAACAATCAAGGCAGATGAAACCAAACAGGTTATATTACTGGCTTGCTTTGGCACAACCGCTTTGCAGAATTATCAAAAAGGAGGATGCGTTAGATGGCTATTACTTGTTTCGACCCGACCGGTAATTGTGGAGATTGTTGTACTATATTTAACAATCCTGAACTTAGAGCAAAGTTTGGAATTCTGAATCAAGAAGCCTTTTGTCACTGCCGGGATATCTGTGCCCATGAAGTCCGTCTCATTTGTGCTAAACCGGTTGATTTTAGCATTCCGATTCCAGCCGTAGCGGACGGTTTGGGGCCCGGTTGCCGTGGAGAAAGGATCCCGTTGAATCCGGATGGCGGTTGCAATATTGTGGTTACCTGTGCGGATGAGAGACTAGGGGAAAACTGTGACCGGGTATTTATCAATGTCGGGTTCCAGATAATCCTGAGCACAATCACCGGCACCTTAATGATTCAGCGAAACCTTCCCCTTGAGTGTACAGAGTTTTTTCCTTTCCCGGATGGAGGCGGTCCGATCAGTGGAGCGGCTCTCAGGGAAAGATTAAGAGAAATTGATGGCTCTTGTATTGTTGTCCAACTCCAGTGTGAAGTTCTAGATTCTGGTAATCCTCGGGTGCGGGTCTTTGGCAATGTGGTCGATAAACTGTGGAAGGAAGAAAACCTGTGGGTTCAAGCCATACGGCCATATCGTGGAATTACGGTTTCACAGAAATTCCCGGAGCCGCATGAAATCGGCCCCTGTCCGGTGTAGAAGGTTAATTAAATCGACATTAGCCGGGAATCTGAATCTGGATCAGAATTGACAGATATTTACCGGTTCATCTAGCATTTTTTAAAATAAACAGTAATAATTGAGAATAAGAGCGAGCGGGCCTTTAATGACCCGCTCTTTTGTACTAAACTAGATAATTACGGTCGTTTTTTACTCTGAGTCATTAGGCTTTTTCATTTTCTAACGTGTATCTATCTACATGGGATTCAGTAACTAACCACCCATGCCCGTTAGGCACACCACGGATGAAAATAGCGGACATTTGTCATCCTGAGTGCTAGCGAATGATCTTGCTTCTTAGGGTGGAGGATCTCAGATAAAGATATCTGTGTGGTTTTGCCTATGCCGGTTAACTGTTGTCAGTCTCAGGATTATAGGGTTTAGTGCCGGTGTCACCGTTTTCGATAATTTTTGTACTTTGTGGTCTCTCGTCTTGTTGAACAAAATAATAAGCAGCAGCATTATTTGGTATAGAATCAGTTTGGTTATCAGTTATAATCGTGGGTCTGTGCTTCCAAAGAGCAACTGGCGACCTAGAAGTAATAATAGGAGTATCCGAAGGTATAGTCTGGTCTTCCTCTTCTTGTTTAACGAGATCAGCTATACTATTTTCTATAATTTGGAGACGGGAGACTAGGTTAGCTAGCAAGTCATCGTATTTAGTTTGTATGTTCAGATCAGCCAAGTCGTTTTCAATTACCTGGAGACGGGAGACTAGGTTAGCTAGCAAGTCATCGTATTTAGTTTGTATATTCAGATCAGTCAAGTCGTTTTCAATAACCTGGAGGCGAGAGGTTAGGCTAACTAAGTCTTCGGCTTTAGCTCTTTTATCAAGCTCGCTAAATACTAATTCAATAGATTGAAAGTGGTAAATCATTTCTTCTAACGGTTTAATAAGGCTGGCTTTAATTTCCAGGGTTTGAAGGCGAGAGATTATATCATCAAGAAGACCTTCATCGTTTTTTCTGTTCATTTCCGTTAGTTCTTGTTCTAAAGCTTGGAGACGAGATGTCAAATTTTTTAGTAATTCGTTTATTTTCCTGTTTTCTAATTCCTGCTCTATGTTCCAGCTTCGATTTTTAACATATTCGGCTTGTTCGCCAGTTAATACGCCTTGTATTTGATCTAGATTAATTGTATCGGGTAGTAAGTAAATTTTAGTATCTTCTGTTTGGTAAACTAGGTTTTCATTATTTAAAAATTGTTCAAGTTCGGGAATGTCTAGAGGTGGATCACTTGTATCAGGGATTTGATTTGTAATCTCTTCTTGGTCTGATTTCGATTTTTTCATATGTTTTTTGCCTCCGTGTTGATTTTTCTTGTTATTATGAAGCTTAGGATTTATCGGTTTTAAACGGTTAGCTTTTGCCTGGGAGGAGATTTTCCGGTTTTTTACCTTAGACGAGTTTGCAATCCGGGTATCAATTACTTTTGCTTTCGATTCAAGTTCTATCTCGTTAAGCGGTTTAAAAACAATAGGTTCAAATTCTACATTTAGAAGTGGTTGATTTTCGATATTTTGGTCAATTAAAGATGAGGGTTTTTCGATAGCAATTATTTGAGGAAGTGCCAAATTCCCTACAGCCTTGAACTCTTTAATTATTGATTTATGGACCTTCTCCTCAGTTGGTTTTGATCCAGGTTTTGAGCTTTTAGATTTTTTTTTCCCAATGGGAAGTCGATGCTGGGCAGATAGTAACGGTTTAACGTTAGGGTCCATAGTATTAACTCCTTTCTGGGCAAAGGTCTCTATTGAATGAATAAAACAAATCCGTTGTAAATTACGTAAACTAGCTATTGTTAATATATGCCTTGAAAGTAAATTTGGTGAGCTAGTAGGTACATGATTTCGTTAACCACCCATGCTCGCTAGGCACAACCACGGATGAAAATAACACAAACTATAAGGAAAGTATTATTTACTTATAGGCATAAAAAGAGGCCCTGTCGAGTGAACTCGTTCAGCTTCGCTGAACATCGAGGCGTCAGGTGGAGACTCTACTCCACCTGACGTTTGAACAAGAAAACCCCCACTTATAGAAGTAGGGGTCTTTTAAACTCAGATAAATTCTCGAGGACCTGCTTCATCGCAAAGCAAACTCTTTAATTATTCTCGACCATAAGCTTTAGGCAGCCGGCCACTGGTCACTGATTCGGCCCGTAATTGACGACCAACGATCCGTTCGACCATTGCTCCCAGATCAAGGAGTTTATCAACGTCTATTCCGGTTTCGATGCCCATTCCATCCAGCATTACCACCAGGTCTTCGGTGCAGACGAGGCCGGTTCGGCTAGGATCGGAGTAATAGTACTTACCGGTTCCAGATACCGGAACTCCATCGATAAAGTTAGCCGGTTGGCCACCAATACCACCCAAAGTAGCGTCGAAACAGGCAATCCCTGCCTGCATTGCGGCTAAGACATTAGCCAAGCCCCAGCCTCGGGTAACGTGAAAGTGGGCAACGTGCCTTTCCGGATGCGGGTCACGGTCCAGGACCTTGGCGAAGTATTCATAAATCTTATCAGGACTGGCCTGACCATCATGGTCAGCGTGGCAGACATCGTCAACTCCCATCTTTAACAGCCGGTCGGTAAAGTCTACTGCCCAGTCCATCGGGACCGGACCAGCAATTGGGCAGCCCCAGATGGTACTAACTGTAACTGAGAATTTAATCCCGGCATCGCGCGAAAGTTGCAACCACTTTTCGATATTGGCCCAGTGTTCGGTAATCGGCCTTCCCGCATTAACCAGGTTGTGAGCCTCACTCGTCGAGATAGTCACTGAAATCCGGTCCGGGCCATATCCGGCTTCCTTATCTTTAATTGCGTCCATTACTGCTCGTTCAGTCATGGTTACGACGGTGTATTCCATTCCGGGAACCCGTTTGATTCGCTTCATCAGTTCATGGGCATCCTTGAATTGAGGCATCCGTTTGGGATTGCCAAAGTTTGATACCTCAATTTTTTTAAAACCGGCATCAACCAAGGCATCCAGAACATACATCTTGGCATCAGTGGGAATAAACTTCTCTTCGTGTTGGAAACCATCGCGGGCGGTGATGTCACAAACATGGACAAACTTGGGCAGATTGGCAAATGGGTTCATGTAATTAAACTCGCTCCTTTCAAGCCTCTCGTGTAAAACTGATTAGGTTTGCGTTTTCCGGCTTATTGCTTACTGATTCTACAAATAAAGCACTTTTTCCTGCTAGCGGATAGGAAGAGTTGTCAAAGAAGATTGAAAAATCAAGCGGGTAAAACACAGGTATCAATTAGTTGTTAATTGCAAATAACCCGCCTATACCGGCGGGTTAAATTATGATTTAGCAGTAAGGGCAATTCAGTTTTATAATATAATGGACCGAATATTATCAAACGAATAATTATGGTTTGTATTTATTGGATGGGGAATCCATTGACAGTTCGCGCATCAGTTTTTGAATGGCTCGCTTCTCAATCCGACTAACATAACTCCTGGAGATTCCTAACATCCTAGCTATTTCTCGCTGGGTTTTTCGAAAACTGTTAAACAATCCAAAACGTAAGACTAGGACGTTTCTTTCGCGTGGGGATAGTCGTTTGACTCTTTCACGTAATCGGTCTTCCTCAAAACGTCCCTCTACTGTCTCTTGAACTATCTCCGGTTCAGTGCCTAGAACATCTAGCAGGGTGATTTCGTTAACCTCTCCATGTTATCTATTGTATTAACCCGAGACAAAAGACTACTTTTTATAAATGTCTCCGCGTGGCCCGATGACCTCAATAATTATTAATTGATCTTCAATTATAAGGTCATAAATAATCCGTATGTCGCCAATGCGACCCCTGTACTTCTGATTAAAGCCCCGTAACTGCTTAATATTTGTCCGCTGAGGGGATCAACGGAAATGGCTTCAATTGCAGCCGCAATACGTTTTTGGGTAGCCCTATCAACACGTTTAAGATAGTTGCGAGGCTGAGCTAACAGCTTGACCTCATAGGTCAAGTTCTCGTTTGAGCTCATCCCAGCTAACGCCACCTTTCCGACGTTGTTCCTTACTCAAGGCTGCTATTTCATTTTCTGGCCAATCTAAGTAAATAGTATCTTGGCAGGAAGGGCAGATGAATTCATCATGCCAGGTTTTAGTTTCATCCGTGTTTGGATTATCCAGTAGATCAGCTAACACTAGGGGTGTGCTGCATGTGGTACAAAACGGGTCAATGTAGAAGGGGCTGCTCCCAGGCCGTGGTATGACCGCACTTTCTGGTTGTACCCTTTCTACTAGTTTTTCAAGATACTTTTTGGCTCTCTCTATGTTTTGCTCCGGAAGCCTAGCAACTAGGCGGTAAAGCTCTTCCTTGGGTAAGCTCATTAAAAATCATCCCTTCTGCTTTTCCCATTTTTTCTACCTTTCCCACAGTACTTTAGGTAGTTTTACCCCCTTCAACAATTAATCCAGTCTCTGGAGAGTAGCGTACATAATTATATTACCAATTAGTTACTATAACTGTAAATTATAATTCATATTAATAGATAAACATTAAGCGTAAAGTTATCAAGCCTTGCGCTTTTTTCTTTATAATACACGGCTTTATCTACGATAGTTTTAAGTAGTGTATTTTTCTTTACTACATCGTCGGTGGCTTGGTAAGCGTCCAGGACATGCCGAATGGTCGGGATGATCTGCTGGTGGGTGCGCTCCCGTTCCTCAATTTCATTTATTTCATCCTGAACCTGTTGCAGAGACTTGCTCGCGGCCTCGATCCTCTCAGTAACAATCTTATTGCGTTCAAGGTAGGTGGGTATATCATAGACACCCTGTTCCAGAAGGTCCTGGAGGCGTGACTTTTGCTTTTGCAGTTCCTCTAGCTGCCTGGTCAAGTTCTCGATAACCGAATTAGGTATAAGCGGTTCAGCCGTGGCCGCTATCTCCCGGGCCAGTTGCTCCTGGTTCAGTTCTAAGTTTGCTAACTCTTCCTCCAAGGTTTGCAACAACCTTTTTTCAACAAAACTGAAAAGGGACGATTTGTTGTCACATCCTGCATGGATGCATTTACACATATTAGATTTGTGTCCGGACTTTTGTTTATTGGATTGTAAAACCATTCGGCGTCCGCATTTGCCACAAACGATCAGACCGGCTAAAGGATTTTTAGGTTTCGTCTTTGTGCGCACAACAGTATTTTTTTTAAGGTTGTTTTGTGCAGCATAAAAAATATCCTTCTCGATTAAAGGTTCATGCTTCCCTTCTACATCAATCCACTGCTCCCTGGGACGAGCATAACCTATTTTACGGGATCGATCCCGATATTTCTTTTTCCACTGAATTCGTCCGATATAAACCTCATTGCTAAGTATAAAACGAACAACAGAAGGTTCCCAAACACCTCCTCTAACCGGGCTTTTAACCTTCATTTCATTTAATCGATTAGCAATTCTAGTACTGCCAATAGGGTTGCCATCGTTACCATTAACGTACCAGTTATAAATTAGACGAACAATTTCAGCATCTTTATTGGGGATCAGGACCTTATCAGGCCCTCGATCGTAGCCAAAAGGGGGACGGGTCCCGATATACTTCCCGTCCTTAACCGCCATTACCCGACCCCGTTGAAGACGCTTGTTGATAATCTTCAGTTCCCGTCTAGCCATGAAAGCCTCGAATTCGCTCCATTCTTCATCGAGCTCATCATCCAAGTCATACACCTTCCGAGGGGTAATGATGAGGGTAGAGGAGGCTTTAAACGCCGCCAGAATGGTCCCCTGATCAATCATGTCGCCCCGTCCAAGCCGGTCCAGATCCATGCATAGGACCGCATCATATTCACCCGCTTCAACTTCATGGAGGAGGCGTTGCATTTCTGGACGGTCTGATATATGTTCGCCACTAACAATTTCTTCGAAAATGGATACTACGTTAAGACGGTTGCGCTGGGCCAGTTCGGTAAGAGCTTTGCGATGCTTAGATAAAGTATCACCTTCACCCCGAGATTCAGCTTCAAAATCTGCCCGGGATTTACGAAGATACATGGCTACTTTATTAAGATCACGAGGAAAATCGGCTGGCAAGATAAACACCCCTGACGATAACATCTTTATCTATTGTTATTCGTCGAGGAGAGGGGAATTCCTGCAGTTACTTCCTTAACTCCAAGCGTAGCTGAATCAGTACCAACCGCAATTTCCCCATAAGTCTAATCAATTCCTCCCATAAGCGAAACTGGGTCAACGGGGAGCCAGTAAATGTTTGCTCGTTTGATAACCACCTGGCCAGCCCGAGTGTTCTTTCGACACGTGGATCGCTAGGTAAAACATCAGTCCTTTTCATCATAAATTCCTTGAATCCCTAGTAAATAGATTGGAAGTAGAATGTTAGGTTAATTACTAAACTTTAATCGATCTCAAATTAGAAGTGCCTATATAAATATAAAAACCTGTCTTTTTATTATCCACAGGTTTTCAGTCGTATATCTATTTAATTTATCTAATCCTGTTAATTTCTGAATGTTTAATGACATTTTCTCACGCTGCCTTATTCACAAGAGCTAGGGCCTTTATCAACTTTTTTCGGTCCCATAATTCAATGTTAGAGTTTTTGGCTTCTTTCTGAGCCTGTTCAGATAAGCGAGTCTTAATGTTTTTTTCGTTTTCTTGTCAGTCAAGAGAAATCGTGTATTACTTTAACCGCTTAAGAATAACGACTTCCTCTTCCTGGGTGGATAAGCGTTTGTCAATTCTTTTGATATCTTCCCAAACGTAACGGAGTTCATTTTTTATTGACGTTACATCTGCTTGGAGTAACTTTTGGCCTTCGGCCAATGTCTGGAGTTGTTGTAGTACAAGCTCCTGGAATTTCCCGTTATCCATAGCAATCTCCTTTCTGGTGCCCGATACGGATCTCAATTTAACGCGGCCAAGGAGATAATCGGGCGATACATTAAAAAAGTCAGCAATAACTAAACATAGCATCACCTTCCAGTTTATTATACTCACATAATGTAAGTAAAACAACGCTCCTCACGTAAGTGAAAATAATTTGAATATGGGGCCCGACTGCTTTCGATCTGTGAGTATAATAACAAATAAAGTTGCTTACTAAAAATATCCATGATTGGAGGTAATCACTTACAAAACACACGGTTTGTCCTTGACCGACAACTGCATAGATCAGTAGTGGGTGATGCCTTCATGAAACCGGAGATTAAGCTGGTCGGCGAAAAGAAAATAGAACGGACAACAATCCGCGTATTCCGTCCAGAGCTAAGTTTTGAAGAGCGAGAGTTTCGAATGAAGTTACTGCACACTGCCGTTGCGGACTGCTATCGTTCGTCGACGAATCGGGTAGAGGGTAGCGGCACTAGTTGAGGAGTACAAGATAGGTTGTACTAAGATAAGAATTTACGAATTAAATTTTATGCATCACTAATGTAGCCTGATTATCTTCTTCAGTACCGACACTTGGCCGGCTCCGAAACTATCAAAAAACCAATTACTCCCCCTAGAATCAAACTAATAATTGTGTTCTCAATCACGTTTAAACACCCTCTCTTTTTGATTTCACCTTATAAGCCCATCCGGAATAAACTGTAATTAAACGCCAGGGTTTTTTCTCCAATTGATTTCCACATTTATCCTTCGATTTGGACAGGCACTAGTTTACGATAACAACCATATTATGTAGAGCAAGCTCCGCTTCAAAGGGGGATTAAATGTGTACCTGGATCTTACGACACCCTGGTTATCCTTTTGTTTTCCTGGATTGCTCCTTTTAGTTGGATATATCACTAATCAAACTTTCCCGCATCCACTGTCCGAAGATCAAGAAACATCATGCCTTCGACGTTTTCGCAATGGCGATGAGGAGGCTAGAAATTTACTTATTGAACATAATCTTCGGCTCGTCGCGCATATTTTAAAAAAATTTGATGGAACTGGCGAAGATACCGATGATCTTATTTCTATTGGAACCATTGGATTGATTAAAGCAATCAACACCTTCGATCCAGATAAAGGTGCTAAACTAGCCACTTATGCTGCCCGTTGCATCGAAAACGAGATCCTAATGCATTTACGAGCATCACGGAAAAATAAAGGTGAGGTATCCCTATACGATCCTATTGGCACGGATAAAGAAGGTAATGAGTTAAGCTTGCTAAGTTATCTATCAATTTACTGTGGTCAAAAAGTCCCAGGCCAGCGGGCACAGGAGCGTTTTTCATAGTAAGGCCAGTGCAATTTGTAAGTATTAACTAATTATAGCTTAACTTATTAAATTTAACTGTTTTTAATTTATTGCTAATATATCCAATAATACCTTTCCCCTGATTTGTCACACGGAATGAAAAAAGTCTCAAGCCTCCAGGTGTTATACGGACGTGCCAAGAAAACAATAGTTTTTCTCCGTCGATTCCGGTAAACGTATGCTCGTCTTTAAAACGAATTATTGTTTCTGGGCTTTCTGGAGTAAACTTACTTGAAAATTGACTAGGGTCAAATTTTCCAGGTTGCCATCTAGTAAATTATTTGTTTAACTCATCTAATTAAAAAGTTTAATGCAACACTAATAATCAGGCTAACGAAAGATTCTTAAACTCAACTGGAATCTATGGTTGACTTGAGGCAATGTTTGGATGATGTTATAATGATAAACGAATTGCATGGAGGGTATCGTTTTGAAGAAGAAAATCATCCAGTTGCTGAGACCGAAGCTTTTTGTCAGATCAATAACGGATGTTACTCCGGACATCCTTGATTCTTTTCAGGTTAAAGGGATTATCATAGACCTGGATAATACCCTTACTCCATGGCAAAGCGAGTTTTTAGCCCCAGATAATATTCGTTGGCTCAATACTATTAAGAGCCACGGTTTTCAAGTCTGTCTAGTTAGTAATAATAAGGGCGAAAGAATAAAGAAGATTGCCAGCATCTTGGATATTCCTTTTGTGGCCAAGGCCTCTAAACCCCGGCGACGGGCTTTCTTAAAGGGAATGAAAGCCATTGGGACTAAGCCTCAAGAAACAGCAGTAATTGGCGATCAGGTTTTTACTGATGTTTTAGGCGGAAACAGACTTGGGCTATGCACGATACTCGTCGACCCTTTAAGTTCATATGAATTTGTTGGGACCCGTTTAATGCGGATTCCCGAGCGAGCGGTGCTAAACCTAATTCGGAGGCCGAATAAGTTATGAGCAAAAGGAAAGAAATAACTGGTGTGACTGAAATATTTGGGGTGATGGGCTATCCGGTAGCCCATTCGCTATCTCCGGCCATACAAAATAAGGCATTTGATTATTATGAATTAGATAAGATTTATTTGGCTTTTGCTGTACCCCCCAACTGCCTGACTCAAGCCTTGAATGGTTTAAGGGCTTTAGGCGTAATCGGGGTTAATGTCACCTTGCCCTATAAAGAGGCTGTAGCCAGACAGGTCGATCTCCTTTCTCCAGAGGCCCAATTGATTGGGGCGGTAAATGTCTTGCGTTTTGACCAGGATCGTTTGGTTGGTCATAATACCGACGGTACCGGATTTCTGCAGTCACTTGAACAAGATGCTGGCTTTACGCCTGCCGGAAAAAAGGTTCTGGTTCTAGGGGCTGGCGGAGCAGCGAGAGCAGTTACTTTGACCCTGGCTCGATTTGGGGCGGCGCATATAAGCATAGCCAATCGAACTCGAAAACGGGCTACGGAACTGGCGACAGAAGTTGAGGCAAGAACTGGCCTAAAAGCAGTGGGGCTAAGCTTAGAACCAAGTGAACTGAAACCCTGGGTTCCCGAGGCGGATTTGGTGATTCAAGCTACCTCGGTTGGTTTATACCCAAAGGGTGAATCGCCAAGTTGGTTTAATCCGGATTGGCTATCGCCAACTGCGTTAGTCTGCGATCTCATTTATCGGCCTCGACCCTCTGAGTTTTTAAAGAGGGCTGCTTTAAGAGGATGTCGTACCTTAGACGGGTTAGGCATGCTCTTATATCAAGGGGCGCAATCTTTCACCTGGTGGACGGGTTTGGAAGCACCGGTCGACGTAATGCGGCAGTCATTGTTAAAACAGCTTGGCTGAAGGAAAGTAGAATCAAATAGGAATATTACCATGTTTTCCTGCGTCCAAAAATAGGCACTCCAGAAAAGTGGTTTCTGTGTTTTTGGATTGCAGTAAGAATAAGCAAATAACACATTCGTTATCGTTTGTGTTGTTTTCATAAAGTGGTTGTGCTCAGATAGGTATGAGTGGTTTATCTGAATCCGGAAAGCTTAATACAGATAGTGTTAAATTAGGCAGCAAATGCATGAAAATAAACTAATTGGCTATTGTTAACAGGCGATTGGTCAATTTATCTTGGGAAAGAAGAGGTGGGGCCTAGATTGCTAATCAAGGTTCAATTAAACATGTAGCTGGGTTTACCCTGGTTGAGCTATTAGCAGTATTGGTGGTTCTTGGAATGGTTTCTCTAATGGCTTGGCCGGTGTTTAATCGGACATTGGCTAACCACCAACTCAGGCAAACTGCTGAGCAAATGGCTTGGGAATTACGAGCGCAGCAGCAAGAAGCCATTGCTTTTGGTTCCTCACGCCAAATTGAGTTTTCCCTTTACGGTAATTACTATAATGTGTTAAAACCAGAACTTCGGCGAGTTTACCTGCCCGAAAAAATCCGTTTTCATTATATAACCATCCCTAAAACGGGAGGGAACCGCTATTTGTTAGATTTTGACATTCTCGGTCGACCTAATCTTGGGGGGACGATTGCTTTGAAAAACGAATTTGGTTCGGAGCAATATGTAATCATCACACCGGTAATCGGTCGAATCAGAATCTCCGATAAACCGCCGGAGTGAGGTCCACTCTAATAGTAACTATCCTCGTGTTTGAACTCGTCAGCAGGCAGATTGGGAACGAAAATAAATGATGCAAATCGTCAATCACGGACCTTCGTTATTACACGGCGCAGTCAGGGGTTTTCCTGTTCGGATGGTGTTGCCAAGTAATATGGGGGTCTACTTAAATAATTTGACATAAAACTTTTATGGTGGTGTGACGTAATGAGTACTTTACGATATCTAACAGCCGGAGAATCCCATGGACCGGCCTTGACTGCTATCCTGGAAGGCGTACCCGCGGGTCTATTTTTGTTAACCGAGGCAATTAACCGTGATTTGATCCGACGTCAGGGAGGTTATGGCCGAGGAGGACGAATGAAGATCGAGCGTGATCGAGTTACCCTGCTTTCAGGGGTCCGGGGAGGAGTGACCCTGGGGAGCCCGATTAGCCTGCTTATTCAAAACCGTGATTGGGAAAACTGGTCAACCATAATGGGGCCAGGACCAGAAGCAAATACTAATGAACGGAAAGTAACCCGACCACGGCCTGGTCATGCAGATTTGGGAGGGGCGTTAAAATATCGCCATCAAGATCTGCGAAATGTTCTGGAACGAGCCAGTGCGCGAGAAACCGCGGCCCGGGTGGCCGTAGGATCAATCGCCCGAACCATCCTGGAGCAGCTAGGAGTTACAGTTATGGCGTGGGTTGAACAAATCGGTCCGGTCCGGTCAACTGAAGCCTCCCGGGAGGTTTTTGAGCAATGGCTTACCGAAGGGTCCAACTTCTCTGGTCCAACGGACCAATCATTTCTCCAAAGTTGGCGGCAGAGAATCGAGAAATCACCAGTTTACTGCCCGGATGTGGAAGCTTCCCGGAAAATGGTCGAAGCGATTGATTCTGCCCGAGAAGAGGGAGACACACTCGGGGGAATTTTTGTGATCACTGCCTGGGGTTTACCTTCTGGGCTGGGCAGTTATGTCCATTGGGATCGTCGGTTAGATGGCCGTTTAGCCGGTGCCGTGATGAGTATTCCCGGCATTAAGGGAGTGGAGATCGGGCAAGGGTTTGAAGTGGCTCAAGAACGAGGCTCAAAAGCTCACGATGAGATATTTTATTCTTCCCAAGCCGGCATTTACCGGGAGACTAATCGAGCTGGCGGGTTGGAGGGAGGCGTCACTAACGGACAGCCGCTGGTAGTCAGAGCAGCGATGAAACCAATTCCGACCCTGATTAATCCATTGCGCAGCGTGGACCTCGAAACGCGAGAGGCGGTCTTCGCAGCAGTGGAACGGTCGGATGTTTGTGCTGTGCCGGCCGTGAGCGTTGTTGGTGAGGCTGCAGTCGCTTTTGTTTTAGCCCAAGCGGTGTTGGAAAGATTTTCAGGAGATACGATGGAGGAGCTCCAAAAGGACTGGGCAGATTACTTTGATTACCTCCGGAAAGTGAGGCAATAGTTATTGAAGACCAATATAACCTTGATCGGCTTTATGGGAACCGGCAAAACAGCGGTGGGGCGAAGTCTGGCCTCTCTAGTAGAAAAAGACTTTGTGGATACTGATGCCGAAATAGAGAAAGTGGTTGGCCTAAAAGTTGAAGAGATTTTTTCCCGCTTCGGCGAGGTGCGTTTTCGTTCCGAAGAGTCACTGATAATCAAGAAGGTAGCTGCACGGCAAAACTGTGTCATCTCGACTGGCGGGGGAGCAGTTTTAAACAAAGTCAATTGGGAGGCCTTGAGGGCCTCTTCTTATATCGTGTGTCTGGTTGCTTCCCCGGAAGTAATTCAATCTAGAGTAGCCCGTCGAGTTCGTCCCTTGCTCCGCAAGGATCGTTCACTAGACCGAATACAAGAACTGTTAAAAGAAAGGGAACCCTTTTACCAGGGAGCAGATTTGTACATCGATACCTCTGAGGTCAGTTGCCAGGAAGTGGCGCAACAAATCTATGACTGGTGGAACAAACAGGAAAAAATGCAAGGGAGCTCGGTAAAGACATCCAGTAAGAACATAGATGATAAGATTATTATGGAAAAGGCGCGAAACGAACTCTAGAAGATTGTAGTAAGGACGGGATTTAGTTGAACACTGTTAAGCACTCTTTAATGGTTAACTTGGGTGCAAACTCTTACCCTATTTATATCCAGGCCGGAGTATTGGAACACCTAGGCTTATTGGTGCAACAGGCGGGACTGGGGCCCAATGTTTTATTGGTCACTAATCCGACCGTGGGGGGTTATTATTTAGTCCCAGCGCAGAGAAGTTTGGAAGCGGCTGGACTTAGGGTCAGCGTGGCGACGGTGCCGGATGGGGAGGAGTATAAAAGCTTGGAATGGGCTAGTCGCCTGTATGATGCAGCTTTGGAGGCGAGGCTTGACCGACGGTCGCCAGTGGTTGCCTTGGGCGGCGGGGTAATCGGCGATTTGGCCGGCTTTGTTGCGGCTACCTATCTTAGAGGCGTTCCCTTGATTCAGATCCCGACCACTCTTTTGGCCCAAGTGGACAGCAGTGTCGGAGGAAAGGTGGCGGTGAACCACCCCCGAGGCAAAAACCTGATCGGTGCTTTTCACCAGCCGGCTCTGGTTTTAATTGATCCGGTTCTGCTCAGGACATTATCCCAAAGAGAATATATTGCTGGCATGGCGGAAGTGATCAAGTACGGCGTAATCTGGGATGGGGATTTCTTTGCTTATCTAGAAGAGGAAATAGCTAGGGCACTTCAATTGGATACCGAAGTCACCACGAGGGTGATCACGCGCTGTTGTTCGATCAAGGCTAAGATTGTCGAGCAGGATGAGCGGGAATATGGGGTCCGGACCCTGTTAAATCTGGGTCACACCGTGGGGCATGCCATAGAGGCAATAACCGGCTATCAAGCGTACCGACATGGGGAAGCAGTCGCCATCGGCATGGTGGCAGCCGGTTTGCTGGCGGTTGAGCTTGGCTGGTGGGAAAAGTCAGACTGTGAGCGGTTAAATCAACTATTGACCCGAACCGGCCTACCAATGACAATTCCAGGGGTTGACCCCAATCGACTTTTGGAACTGATGCAGCACGATAAGAAAGTGCTGGATGGAACCCTGAGATGGGTGTTGCCCCGGAAGTTGGGCGAGGCAGGGGTGGTTAGTCAACTATCCGATGATCTGGTGTTAAGGTCTTTAAGGAGGATAATTTTAGATCGCTAGATTGAAGTGCTTGAGAATTATAATAACTAGAGAAGATATTGGTAATAAATAAGGCGTCAGAGAAGGAATTGATTGGGGAATATAGAATATATAATACATTTAAGTCGAATATAGGTTATTACTATTTTGAGGTTTTGATAATAAACGAGATTAATCAATTCTTGTGTTGGTTTGGAGTGAGAAATGTATCCTCAAAGGCACTTGCTTGGTGAAGTGATTAGAGATTTGGGCTTTATTAATCAGTTTCAGCTTGAAGAGGCCCTTCAGGAACAAAAGAATAGCGGCAAGCGATTAGGAGAAGTTCTGTTAGAAAAAGGTTATCTCACCGAAGAGGCTTTACTCAGCTGTTTGGAGCAGCATTTAGGAATCTCCAGAATAGGTTTAAGCCAGATAAATTTGAATGGCGATCAACTTGAATTAATTCCACTTTCTATAATCCAAAGGCATCAAGTTGTGCCAGTTAAAATAAAAGACAATCAGCTTATCTTGGCGATGGTTGATCCACTAAATGTTTTAGCGATTGAGGATGTTCGGATGGCTTCTGGTTATGAAGTTATCCCAGTTTTAATCAGCCCACGGGAGATTAAATTAATAATTAATCGTTTAGTCAGTTTAAGAGCGCGGGTTGATCTGGAAAAAGCCGCCCAAAGCCTTAAAGAGGACACGGAATCTTACTTAGCGGCCAACCAGTCCGAACTACGAACTCAGGAACCGGCAATTGAACCACTAGTAGTTAAAATAGTTAATGGAGTTATTAACCAAGGAGTGGTAAGCCGAGCGAGTGATATTCATATTGAACCACAGGAGAAGGAACTGCGAATCCGCTACCGCATTGACGGTGTTTTGCATGAAGCTATGTCCTTGCCCCTGAAGAGCCACGGATCAATCGTATCTCGAGTAAAGATAATGGCTAATCTGGATATTGCGGAAAGACGCTTGCCGCAAGATGGAAGGATTCATCTATCTGGTGAAACCAACCCCTTGGATTTGCGAATTTCTACGCTGCCAACAGTTTTTGGCGAGAAGGTGATGCTTAGGATTCTGGATCGCCGGGAAACAGTTCCCACAATTGATAAGCTGGATCTACGCGGTTCAAATCTAATTAATTTTAAAGATATCATTTCTCGATCCGCTGGTTTGATTTTAGTTTGCGGTCCGACTGGAAGCGGTAAGACAACAACACTGTATTCCCTTCTTACCTTTCTCAACAGCGTGACGCGGAATATGATCACTCTGGAAGACCCGGTTGAGTGTATTATCCCCGGGATTAATCAAGTTCAGATTAATTCGCGAAGCTGTTTTGGTTTTGCCTCTGGGTTGCGTTCCGTTTTACGTCAAGATCCGGACGTAATTATGGTCGGTGAAATCAGGGATCGAGAAACGGCTGAGCTAGCAGTTCGGGCAGCAATTACCGGACATTTGGTGCTAAGTACTATTCATACCCGTCGGGCAGCCGGGGCGGTGACTCGTTTAATCGATATGGGTATTGAACCATATCTATTAATGTCTTCTTTAGTAGGAGTTATCGCCCAGAGATTGGTTAGAAGGGTTTGTCTTGAGTGTGGGACCCCAATTCCAGTTACTGTCGAGTCAGCCCGCCAGTTGGGCATCAACCCTGAAAATGCCCAATTAAGGCAAGGTCAGGGGTGCTCTTGGTGTGGTGATACCGGCTACTGGGGTCGGATGGCGATCCATGAGGTTATGGTGATAACCCCTGAAATTCAAGAATTGATCAGGCAGCAAGTGCCCGAAGGGATATTGGAAAAGACTGCGGTTGCTCAAGGAATGATAACCCTCAGGCAGGATGGTCTGGACAAGGCTTTACTGGGCGAAACCGCTATTGAAGAGGTTTTGAATGCTGTTGATCAGTATTAGGATGGTGCGGTCATTAACACGCAATCCTTATGGTGAGAGGGAGTACTCGTATCCATGGCAATTTATGGATATGAAGCCCGGGATGCAAAAGGGAATAAGTTGAAGGGGACCCTGGAAGCCGAAACCCAAGAAGCTTTAGTCGAACAACTGTTTAAGCAGGGTTTTTTTGTTATTCGGGTGACCACTCAGAATTCTGCCTATGGGGAATCTTGCCTGAAGTCGATTGCGCGAAAACCGGTTAGGCTATGGGATTTGGCGATCTTTACCCGTCAGTTTTCAATTATGTTCAAGGCCGGAATTCCGTTAGACCAGATACTAAGGACCCTTCAGCACCAAACCTCTAATCGGGCTTTAAGCGAAGTAGTATTCAAGGTGCATCAGGAGGTAAACCGGGGAGAGCCGTTATTCGCAGCATTAGCCAGGCATCCGGGGGTTTTTAATAGCCTTTATGTGGCTATGGTCAAGGCTGGGGAAATGGGGGGCATTCTAGATGTAATACTCGATAAACTAGCTCTGATCATCCAGAAGGAATTAGATTTAAAGGGACGGGTTAGAGCCGCAGTTTTTTATCCGGGATTATTAATCGTATTTGCCCTGATCGTAGTTGCTTTTTTTGTCTTAGGAGTCGTGCCGAGTTTAGTAAGTGCTTCGATACAACTAGGAGCCGAACTCCCCGCGTCAACTCAGTTTTTAATCATTTTTCACCAAACAGTTCGCGATTGTTTCTGGTTAATCGTAGTGGGATTTATTAGTATCATCGCGTTCCTAAAATGGTTTTATCATACTCAGAGGGGAAGAGTACTGACAGATCAGTTGTTGCTTAACCTACCGATAATGGGAAAGCTTATTTTGAGGGTTGAGACTGCCCGTTTTGCTAGTACCTTATCTGCCCTCGTATCTAGCGGAATTCCATTAGTTCAAGCGATGGAAATTGTTGAGGGTATTATGACTAATCGGGTAATCGGTAGAGCCATAGCCCAGGTTCGACAGCGAATAACCGAGGGAGACAGTATGGCGATTCCGCTTGCCAGTGTCGGAGTATTTGAGCCTATGGTAATTCAGCTGGTTTCAGCGGGTGAAGAAAGCGGGGAACTGGAGAAAATGCTCGCTCATGTTGCTGATTATTGCCAAATGGAGGTAGAGAATGTTGTCGCGATCGTAACTCCTCTGATTGAACCGGTTTTGATAATACTCATTACCATATTAGTTGGCTTTATCGTCTTATGTACGGTAATGCCTATGTTTGAAGTCATGAACACGATTGCTTTATAAATAGTCTGAGTTTGTGTAGTTTAGTATTCACTATTAACAATCGGGAGTCTATTTGTAAAGTGAGGAGTGATGATGATCAACAGGAGAACTCTCTTTAATCATCTGGCTAGATCAAGATTTTCATCTAGAAAAATGAAGACGTATGGTGCGGTTATCGGCATATTACCTCAAAGCTTACGCGGAAACAAAGGTTTTACGATTGTCGAGCTATTGGCAGTTCTGGTTATCTTAGGTGTTATAGCTGGGATTGCGGTCCCCAAGGTTAGTCAAACTATCCAAAATTCTAAGGTTAAAGCCTGTGAGGCCAATCTGGACCTGATTACCCAGGCCATAGAACGTTATGGAATGGACCATATTGATGCGACGACCGGTCAACCGGATTATCGCGGAATCGGTGAAGATGATTGGGATGAACTGATACCGGATTATTTTGATGTAAAGAATAAATCAGCAGGCAAACCAACTTGCCCGGTAGATGGAGAGGTCTATTCACTTTCCGCCGGAGGATTAAATACCATGCCGGAAGTAAAGTGTAATGGCCATTAATAACAAGTATGACAATGCTTTTAAGTCTGCCTGACAGATTAAAAACAGAACAGAAAGGTTTTTCCTTAATAGAGGTCTTAGCTGCTATCCTGATCATAGCCGTGACAATAACGCCGATTTATTATGTCTTAACCTATAACTCTCTGGTTATAGCCGCTTCGGGACGACAGACTCAGGCAATGTTATATGCTCAGGAGATAATGGAGCGGCTAAAAGCTAATCCACATTCCTTAGGAGTAGCAGAAGGGGAATATGACGCCAGTAACCTAGACCAGTTGGGTATTTCCGAAGCTCCGCCGGTTGGGTTAGTGCCGTTGGTCATTATTGCTTGGGAGAATCAGAGTTTGGGACTGTATCGAGTAACGGTCAAAGTTCAGTGGCAGCTCAGAAAAGTCAGAGAGGTTGAGTTAACCACTTTGCTATTTTCACGCTAGGTTTAATAACTAGAGAAATATGAAGGCAGAAAAATGCGAGCTCTTTTGCTTGGGATCAGGTTATGGCGCGAAAAAGGGTTTACGTTAATCGAGTTGCTGGCAGCATTATCCATAATTTCTTTAGTGATTTTGATTGCTTCGACGGTCCTTTTGACCGGTCAAAAGGCAATATATCAAAATGGTAGTGTCGTCGAAATGCAGCAAGTCGTTCGTTCTACTATGCAGTTTATGATTAGAGAAATTCGGTCGGCCCAGAAAATAGTAGAGATTCAACCAAACCGATTGACGCTGATTAATCATGAGGGAAATAAAATAGCATACCGGATGAGCGGAGGGACCTTGTGGCGAGATTTTTACCTTACTCCTACTTCGACTATTAGGAGTACAAGCCACCCTTTAGCGAATCAAATTGTAGACATAACTTTTACTGCCAGTGAAACCAGGGGAGTTAAGATTTGTTTAACTGCCGGGCAAGAAAATAAAGAGTATTATTTAAGTACTTTTGTATACCCACGGGTAGAGTGAACTTGTTTAGCTTCGTCGAACACAGAGGCATCAGACGGAGACTCTGCTTCACCTGAAGCGGTAAACAAGGTAATCCCCACATAGAAGGGAGTCTTCAGATTTAGACAAAGCCGAGAATTCAAGGAGTTCAATAGATAATTGTGTCTAATGTTAAAAATATAACATTAATAAATAGGCGGAATAATACTCGCAATGAGCCAGGGTCAGTATTGATTGTGGTGGTGTTGATAGTTGCCACTTTAATGGCGATCAATGGTGCCTTACTGATCAACTCAGCCTTTGAGGCGCGGATAGCGGCAAACCATGAACGTGCCGTAGTTTTGCAGTATTTAGCTGATGCCGGAATTGAAAAAATGCGGGCTGAACTAATCCATAATGAAGGTTTAGTTAATTATGAGAACGAATCAACTTTGGAAGACATTCAGTTTATCTTTGGGATGATGACCAATTTCGGGGAGGCAGAGATATCCAGTAGCCTGCGTGGTCCAAATTTACGAGATAACTTGGAAATCCAATCAACCGCCAGACTACCGGACGGGTCAAAAAAGACAATTCTGGTTGAGCTAAAACCACCGTTTAATGAAGCAGCAATTAGTACTTATTCAGAAATATACCTCCCGTAGATTGGCGGAAGCAATAATTTTGAAAGGTTGATGAGGGTATCATTTGTTGCCTTGGGAAACGGAGTCAAGTTGTAGATAGAGTTAGTCTCGACATAAACAGTCATTCAATTAAAATGGTGCAACTTAGGCAGCACCGGGGTGAATTGTGCCTGGTCAAATGGGGGAGAGTGGATACACCAGCCGGGATTATTGATCGAGGCCTGGTGAATGACCCGATAAAACTGGGTGAGGCGATCAGTTCTCTTTTCAGTCAGCTGGGAGTCCGAAAGCCAGGGGTTGCCGCTGCCGTTTCTGGGCAACAGATTTTTCTCCGTCACCTTACTCTCCCGTTAATGCCTCATAGGGAGATGGTTCAGGCAATTAAATACCAGCTTCAAGGTCTGCTGCGGATTCCGTCGGCAGAGATCCGCTATGACTTTATCCGGTCAGACTTAAATACTCAACCATCAGAAGATGGACTCATCGAAGTTACGGTGGTGGCAACCAGACGCTCCGTGATTGAGGGTTTAAAAGAGAGCATCGTCAGGGCCGGGGCAATTCCGCTTGTTTTGGGGATCGAACCATTAGCCATATATCGTTTGCTCCAAAGCAAAGAACCGGTTCCGGCTGCACCGTCAAGGGTTTTGCTAGTCAGTATTGGTCGGACGATCACCCAACTCAGTATCTTTGAACAGGGCGTGCTCCGATTTAATCGGACGTTAATGTTGAATGCAGCTACTGATCAGGAAAGTGTTGATTTCCAGAACGTGGTTAGGGAGGTTTCCACAGAAGTCTGGAGAACCTTGGAATATTATCAGTTGGAATATCCGGAGGCTCAGGTGGAGAGGATTCTCCTGACGGGAGAGGCAACCCGGTTTGGGGGCTTCTCGGCCGTGTTGGGTCAGGTGGATATTCCCATAATTAAGTTGGATCCGTTGGCGAGGATTCGGTTTGAGAAATCAGTTACTGAGGCGGAAGCGGAAGAGCTCAGGACGAGTTATGGCGTGGCCCTGGGCTTAGCCGCCAGTGTAATCGATGCGCCAGCTGGTTATATCAATCGGTTGACCCACGGCAAGAGAATTCCCTCTTTCCGACGGATTTCATGGCCGGGGCGGCTGGACCGACACTTATGCGCTAACCAGATCAATTTATTTAGGGAAGACAATCTACCTGATTCCTCAAAGAAGAACCTAATCCTAATTGGTGCCTTAAGCTTATTGCTCGCTTTCTCTTTGCCGGGCTACTTATGTTACAGTTTAAGTCAAAAAGTGCAGGAACAAGAGAGTCGCTACCAGGAATTGCGCGATATCTTAATCGCAAAGGGCCTGCTAGTCAGTCAGGGGGCCAATCGGGATTTATTTGCCTCCACCGCTTGGGAAAAAGAACTTCAACTCAGTCAATGGCAGATTGACCGTGATCAATGGTCGAAAACACTATCGGAGATATATAAAACGATTCCGGTTGGCTGTTATTTGAAGGAAATACGCCAATATGAGACTGGAGTCAGATTGATCGGACAAGCCCGGTCTTATCCTGATTTAGCTCAGTTTATTGCTGCCATTGAAGAGCTAGAGATGTTCACAGAGGTGGACCTGATTAACAGTAAATACGACTCATTAGCCAAAGAAGTGCCTTTTGAACTACAATGCAACCGATTTAGCAAGAATTATTAATAGATTCGATTGTTGAGCCATAAAGGCATTTGAAGGGTTCGGATATGTCAATGACCTTACGCGAGAAGATATTAGTTGGAGCCGCTTTAGCAACTGTAATATTAGGAATAATCTACCATTACTGGTACCAGCCCACTCAATTAAAGCTAAGTGAGCTGACTAATCAGATCGAGATATATGAGACAGAATTAAATCGCTTTCAGAATAAATCTGATAATTACCATAATGGTTTAGATAGTACGGACACTTTTCAAAGTCTACCGGAAATGCAGCGGCAACTAACCGAACAGGTTCCTTACCGGGAAGCCGTCCCAGAGTTAATTATTCATTTACATACATGGGCCGGACAAACCGGGACTACGTTAACCGGGTTTGGTTTGGAGAAAAAAACAACTGATTCAAGGTATAAGACTTCCGCTTATCGCCTTCAGGTATATGGTGGATTTACCGAGATTTGCGAGTTTGTCCGAAGACTGGAGCAATCAAAACGGTTAATCAGGATTGAAGAAATTAACCTAACTAGCGGAGATTCAAGCTTGGGCACGGCTATTAGTCAACTAGAGCCAGCAACTGCCTCTGGTTTAGAATCTTCTTCATCGGCGAAGAGCAACTCTCTGAAGGCGGAAATTCGATTTTCTACTTATATTGATACTGCTCCGGACGCTAAGTAATAGCCATCATGAAAAATTGCTCGCGCATTGTTCTAATACTGGTCAGCGATTGGTGATTTACCTCATTTATTCTCGTTCCCAGTCTAGGCTGCTGACCGTGTTAAAACACACGCGTTAGAGTTTTGGGGTAGTAGACTACCCGGGATAGTAAACCTGTCTTCGTGTCCCACGTTGCGATAAGTGATGAACTATGTTAAGCTATTATTAGTTTCATTGGTTAGATAATAGAATATAAGCAGATTTCAGCTAGGGGTGCCGTAAGGCTGAGAGGGAGTGATCCCGACCCTTTGAACCTGATATGGGTAATTCCATCGTAGGGAAGCGAAACTATAGAGTGGATTGGACACATTATTTGAGCTTACCCTTGAGGTAGGCTTTTTTATTGGATCAATCAGGCTTTGTGGTTAGCTGTGGATGATGACTGCGGAGCAAATATAACTTGGGGGTGGATCCGGTTTTGAAGCTGTTGATTAACGGGAAAGAGGAAACATTGTCTAGGGAAATGACCTTGGTGGAGCTTATCTCACAGCGCGGGTTAAATCCAAAATCAATTATTGTTGAGTATAATTATGAACTAGTTAAGGAGGAGGTATGGCCGCAGATTAAACTAAAGGAAAGTGATCGGGTTGAAATACTCAGATTCGTCGGAGGGGGTTAAATATTTGTCGGATGCATTAATTATCGGTGGACAAGAAGTAAATAACCGGCTTTTTTTAGGGACCGGGAAGCTAGCCTCTAACCAACTCATTCCCGAGATCGTAAAGGCCTCAGGGAGTCAGGTCGTAACTGTTGCCTTAAGAAGAGTGGACTTTGAGAGTGAGGATGAAAACATCGTTAGTTATGTCCCCAAGGACTGCATTCTAATGCCCAATACTTCGGGGGCCAGAACCGCCGAGGAAGCAGTCCGCATTGCCCGGCTGGCCAGAGCAGCCGGTTGCGGGAATTGGGTTAAGATCGAAGTAATTACCGACACCAAGTATTTGCTGCCGGACAATTATGAGACGGTTAAAGCTACTGAAATCTTGGCTGGGGAAGGATTTGTGGTTTTGCCATACATCAGCCCGGATTTAATGGTGGCCAGGCAATTACAAGCCGCCGGAGCTGCCGCAGTAATGCCCCTAGGTGCCCCGATTGGCAGTAACCGAGGGCTCAGAACCAGGGAGTTGATTAGAATCTTGATTGAGGAGATTTCTCTCCCAGTCATTGTCGATGCCGGGCTTGGCCGACCTTCCGAGGCAGCTGAGGCAATGGAAATGGGAGCAGCGGCTGTGTTAGTCAATACAGCCATCGCTACGGCCAGAGATCCAGTGGCGATGGCCAAAGCTTTTAGCCTGGCCGTAATGGCCGGCCGGATGGCATATTTGGCTGGACCTGGAGCAATCCGGTTATATGCGGAGGCCTCTTCTCCGCTGACGGGGTTTTTGCGAGATTAGATTATTATAGCATTAATGTTGAATATTTATTTTTACCAAACAAGTAATTGTGGTGAAAGGTGATGGATCCAGTTAATGCTTGAATACCTAACTTTAAGATAGAAGGCGATATAGATGAGTTTCTATCAAGAATATCGGCAATATAAAGATTTTGATTATGCGGGATTTTTTGCTCAGATTAACGAGGCTGATATCGAAAGGATTTTGGGTAAAGAACGGATCAATGAATTAGATTATCTGGCTTTGCTTTCTGAAACGGCCGAGCAGTATTTGGAACCCATGGCCCAAAAGGCGCACCGGCTGACGGTCCAACACTTTGGTCGGGTTATTCAGCTATATACCCCAATTTACCTGGCTAATTACTGTGCGAATTTTTGTGTTTACTGCGGTTTTCGGGCGAGCAATAAACTGAAACGCAAAAAGTTAAGTCTGGCCGAGGTGGAAAAGGAAGCCGCACTGATTGCCGCCACCGGCCTAAAGCATGTGATCATCTTGACTGGTGAATCGCGAAAAATGTCGCCGGTTTCATACATTAAAGATTGCGTCGAAGTGCTTAAAAAGTATTTTGCTTCCATCTGTATTGAGGTCTACCCCTTAGAAGAACATGAGTATGCGGAATTGATTCAGACGGGCGTGGATGCTTTAACCATCTACCAGGAAACATACAATGAAGATTTGTATTTGGAATTGCATCCCGCGGGTCCCAAGAGAAACTACCTTTACCGTTTAGAAGCTCCGGAGCGAGCCTGTCAGGCTGGCATCAGGTCCGCTAACCTGGGAGCTTTATTGGGTCTGGACCAATGGCAGCCCGATGCCTTCCTGACCGGATTACACGCTCATTACTTGCAGAAGAACTACCCGGGAGTAGATGTCGCCATTTCCTTGCCCCGCCTGCGGCCGCACTTGGGTGGTTACCAACCTCGCTGTATAATTAGTGATAAAAACTTGGTGCAATACATGCTGGCCTTTAGACTATTTATTCCCCGCGCCGGGATCACTATTTCCACCCGGGAACGGGCTGAGTTTCGGGATAATTTGCTTCGGTTGGGTGTAACCAAAATGTCGGCTGGGTCATGTACGGCGGTCGGGGGCCGGGCTAGCGACAATGAGGTAATTGGCCAGTTTGACATATCTGATCAACGTGGGGTGGAAGAGATGAAGAAAATGGTTTACGCCCAGGGATATCAGCCAGTTTTCAAAGACTGGCATCAGTTTTAACCGTAATAGTGAACTCGTTCAGCTTCGCTGACTTGATTTTACTATATATCCATTGCTATCCGGAGGAAACTAATGAATGACTTTGAACGGGCTCTAGTTGCTTGTATCGGGCGGGACCGTTTGACGATCATCCAAAGTATTCAGGTTGGGATTGCCGGGGCTGGTGGCTTAGGCTCAAATTGTGCCCAATTTCTGGTTAGAAGCGGGTTTAAGAAACTAAAGATCGTTGATTTCGACGTGGTTGACTGGACCAATCTTAACCGCCAGTTTTACTTTGCGGATCAGGTGGGATCCAAGAAAGTTGAAGCCTTGCGGCAGAATCTGCTGCGCATCAACCCGGACCTGGATCTTGAGTTATTAGATCAAAAAATAACCCGGGATAATGCAGATAGTTTGTTTGCGGACTGTCAGATTGTCGTTGAAGCCCTAGATCAGGTCGAGAGCAAAAAACTAATGGTTGAAACATATCTGAATTCAGGCAAGCTGCTGGTCTGTACTTCTGGCTTGGCTGGTTGGGGTAAGAGTGATGATATTGTCATCAACCGGCTCAAAGAAAACTTTTACTTAGTGGGGGATCTGATTCGCGAAGTGGGGCCGGCTGATCCACCCATGGCCCCGCGAGTGAGTATTGCCGCGGCCAAGGAAGCGGATGTGATCCTTGCTTATGTGTTAAATTGTCTTGCGGAAGGTGGACAGAATGATGAAAAAAACCGCCATGGCTAATTTATTGGCGGCTGATCTGTATGGTTTAACGGCGGAAGAGTATTCGCTAGGCCGAAATAATGTCGAAGTAGTTTCCCAAATGATCAAAGCCGGACTTAAAGTGATTCAGTATCGAGAGAAAGATAAAAAGATGCGGGAAAAGTATCAAGAATGTTTGAAATTACGGGAGATAACCCGGCAGGCTGGGGTTACTTTTATCGTCAATGATCATGTAGACTTAGCTCTTTTGGTTGGCGCTGATGGGATCCATCTGGGCCAGGATGACCTCCCAGTTAATCGGGTGAGAGAATTGGTCGGTAAGGATATGCTGATTGGGTTATCTACCCATTCGCCGGCTCAGGCTCAATCCGCCCTGGAAATGGGCGTTGATTATATCGGGGTGGGGCCGATCTTTAGCACGCAGACCAAAAAGGATGTTTGTGCTCCAGTCGGTTTGGAATATCTAGACTATGTAGTCAAGCATATCCCTCTTCCTTTTGTCGCGATTGGCGGTATTAAGGAACATAACATCGCTGAAGTTGCCCGGCGGGGAGCCATATGCATTGCTTTAGTCACGGAAATTGTGGGGGCCACAGATATCGAAGCTAAGATTCGTAACCTGAGGGCCTGCCTTAACCGCAGCAATCGACTCTGACAGAAATAATGCTTATTCATCTCCCGCCTTCACTTTCACTTCGTGAGCCAGGCAGCTTAGAGGCGAGAGACTTTTTGGCCCATGATGTTAAATGTTAAAGCTAATACGGTTATGCTTGTTATGTTTTAGAATCTAACAGGATTGAAGGGAGACGGATTGATGAATTATACGACGCAGATGGATGCTGCGCGCAAGGGGATTATCACTGGGGAAATGGAGAAGGTAGCCAGTAAAGAGAACATAGCGGTCGAGCGGCTTCGTCAATTAATGGCAGATGGCCGAGTAGTTATCCCGGCCAATAAAAACCACCGGTCATTAGATCCAGAAGGCATTGGTGAAGGGTTGAAAACCAAAATTAATGTTAATCTTGGTGTTTCGCCGGACTGCTGTAATATCGAACTTGAACTAGAAAAGGCCCGCCAGGCCATTGATTTAAAGGCTGACGCCATTATGGACCTGAGTTGTTACGGGAAGACCGAAGAATTCAGACGAAAGCTGGTGGGCATGTCGCCAGTCATGATCGGTACCGTGCCGGTCTATGATGCGGTTGGGTTCTATGATAAAGAGTTAGCGGACATTACCGCTGAAGAGTTCTTGAGGGTGGTGGAAAAGCATGCCCAGGACGGGGTCGACTTTATGACCATTCATGCTGGAATCAATCGGGAAACAGCCGCCCGGTTCAAGAAAAATCCCCGGTTAACCAATATCGTATCCCGGGGTGGGTCGCTGCTCTTTACCTGGATGGAGCTTAATGGACAGGAAAACCCATTTTATGAACATTATGACCGCCTGTTGGAGATTTGTGCCCGTTATGATGTGACCATCAGTCTGGGGGATGCCTGCCGCCCGGGCAGTATCAAGGACGCGACAGATGCTGCGCAAATTCAAGAACTGATTATTCTCGGTGAATTGACCCAACGGGCCTGGGAACGAAACGTTCAGGTCATGATTGAGGGACCAGGGCACATGCCGTTAAATGAAATCATTTCCAATGTACAATTGGAAAAGAAGCTGTGCCATGGGGCTCCTTTTTATGTGCTTGGTCCGCTGGTGACGGATGTGGCGCCCGGGTATGATCATATTACTAGTGCAATTGGCGGGGCACTAGCCGCGGCCCACGGGGCTGATTTTCTTTGTTATGTTACGCCAGCGGAGCACTTGCGGCTACCTGACCTGGAAGATATGAAAGAGGGGATCATTGCCTCCCGCATTGCGGCTCATGCCGCGGATATCGCCAAAGGTTTACCTGGAGTCCGGCAATGGGATGACGCCATGAGTGAGGCTCGTAAAAATCTGGATTGGGAGCGGATGTTCCAATTGGCGATTGATCCGGAAAAAGCTAAGCGGTATCGGGCGGAATCACTTCCCGAACACCAGGATACATGTACGATGTGCGGCAAAATGTGTGCTGTTCGAAATATGAATAAGGTGTTAAGCGGGTGAGAATTGTTTGACATCGGTAAAAGTTTGAACGGTTTATTACAAGAATTAGCGATGAAGGTTAATCGGAAATTAAATTTTTCTGTTCTGATAGTGCTGTCAAGCAGCATGAGGGTCTCCTATAGAACTAAGCAAGCAATGGTCAGCCGCCGGGTTGGCCATTATTACGTAAAATACTGTTTTTTGGTAATAATATGATATGCGATAGAAGTACTATTATTCAATTGAAAAGGTATTCAATAGAAAAGGCTGAGGTTTACTAATCGTATGCATAGCGTTTAGACAACTAGTGGACAATAATTTCAGGAAGCGATATTATGGTAATCAACAGGTATGAAGGAAGGGCCTGGAAATATGGTTCGAGGTGAAAAGTATTGATCGGAAAAGATGGATTAAAAGAAATACTATCAATCGCTTTGATCAACGGCGGAGACTTTGCCGATATCTTTTTGGAGCGGCGCCGGACAAGTATGGTTTTCTGCGAAGATAATCGGATTGAGCGAGTGAATACCGGTTTGGATGTTGGAGCCGGAATCAGGGTCATTCAAGGGGACAACACTGCTTATGCCTATACCAATGATCTGTCCCTGACCGGCCTGAATGAGGCGGCCCGGATCGCTAGTCATGCGGTGCAGGGTGAGAACCGGGATTTAACTATTGATTTAAGGACTGTCACGTCGCCAGTTGAACTAATAATTGAGGAAAGGCCCGATTCAGTGGCCATTGACCGTAAAGTTGAGGAAGTAGAGCGGGCCAACCGCACCGCCCGAGCCGTCGATCCGCGGATCAAGCAAGTGGCTGTATCTTATGGCGACGTGGTGCAGAACGTGGTTGTGGCTAATTCCGAAGGAAGCTACGTCGAGGACGAACGGATTCGGACCCGTTTTGTGGTCAATGCGGTTGCAGCGGAGGGATCCTTGATTCAAACCGGCTATGAGGCTGTTGGGGGCCACGTTGGTTATGAGTTGTTTAAGGAGAAAGGCATGTCGCCGGAAGCAGTCGCTAAGGAGGCTGCCCGCCGGGCAATCCTGATGTTAGGGGCCAGACCGGCTCCGGCCGGTCGGATGCCGGTCGTGATGGCCGGGGAAGCTGGCGGCACGATGGTGCACGAGGCCTGCGGCCATGGCCTGGAGGCGGATCATATCCAGAAGCAGTTGTCTGTTTACGCGGGTAAAGTTGGACAGCCGGTGGCTTCAGAATTAATTTCCGTAATTGATGATGCGACTTTGCCGGGTAAGTACGGATCCTATCGTTTTGATGATGAAGGGGTTCCGGGACAGCGGAAGGTTTTGATAAAAAACGGCATTCTCCAAGACTATATGTATGATGGACTGACCGCTCGCAAAGAGGGGCGGCCTTCAACGGGCAATGGTCGGCGCGAATCCTTTCATTACCGACCAATTCCCCGCATGACGAATACTTATATCAAGGCTGGCCAGGAGGCTCCGGAGAAAATAATCCGTGACACGCGGCGAGGACTGCTGGTTAAGAAGATGGGTGGGGGCCAGGTGAATACGGTTAATGGTGATTTTGTTTTTGACGTTTCCGAGGGTTACTTGATTCAAGATGGGGAGATTGGCCCCCCGGTACGCGGGGCCACCCTTACCGGCAATGGCCCGGAGACGTTACGCATTGTCGAGCGGGTCGGCAAAGATCTCGGTTTTGGGATCGGTACTTGCGGTAAAGATGGTCAGGGAGTCCCCGTTTCTGACGCGCAGCCAACGTTGGCGATTCGCGAACTGGTCGTTGGTGGAGTGGAGGTGCCGATATCGCCTAATGGTGAGATTTGTCGTTTGGAGCTTAAAGAAGCAAATCGATCGAGTTGGGACTGGTAGATGTCTTTGTCGTTTTCATTCTCTATTTGTCCCGTCTGGTGGCATGAAGGTCAACTCTAGAGTGATGTAAAGGGCACAGGAAGGAGTAAGGTTCAATGCAAAGTCAGCTTTCCCAGAGAGCTGTTGAAGTGGTGCACAGAGCTCAACAATTAGGCGCGGCCATGTCAGAGGTGTTTTTTGTTAATTCCAAGGTGTTAACAATCGAGGTTCGTGAACAAACGGTCGAGAATCTGAAGCTGGCCGAGGAACGAGGCTTAGGTCTGCGAGTGTTTAGGGATGGCCGGATGGGTTTTGCCTATTCTGCAGATTTAAGCCCGGAAGCTGTGGAAGAAGTCATCCTGGCGGCCTTAGCTAATAGTCGGCAAACAACAGTTGACGAAGGAAACTGCCTCCCCTCACCGGTTGCCGGTTACCCAGAATTAGACTTGTATGACCCAAGAATTCGTCAAGCGGAGGTCGAAGCAAAAATAGAACTAGCTAAAGAAGTAGAACGTGTCGGCCGCGAATATGATCCACGAATCAAGATTACGGAATCTGCTGGTTATGAAGACAGCGAGTATCAGATAACTGTAGCTAACTCGTTGGGGTTAAACGCTTCCTATAGTGGAGCCTATTGTGGATTGTATCTAGTAGTGGTGGGTCAAGAGCAAGATGATAACCAAACCGGATTTGCTGTCCAGTATCGTTTGCGATATGATGAGTTAGAGCCAAATAAGGTTGGTCGTGAGGCAGCTGAAAAAGCGGTTCGCATGCTAGGGGCCAGGAAAATAGAGACCTGTCGCGTACCGGTGGTCCTGGATCCGTATGTCGCGACCAGCTTTTTGGGGGTGCTGGCACCAGCATTGACAGCGGAGGCGATGCAAAAAGGCAAATCTCTTTTTGCGTCCCGGCTGGGACAGTCAGTTGGTTCAGAAGCCATAACCATCATTGACGATGGTACCTTGGCCAACGGTATTGCTTCTTCCCCTTTTGATGGCGAAGGGTTCCCATCGAGTCGGACGGTCCTGATCGATCGAGGGAATTTGCAAACATTTTTATATAACACCTATACAGCAGCCCGAGATGGAGTGGTCTCTACCGGCAACGGGGTGCGGGGTTCATTTAAATCTACTCCCGAAGTTGGCACCACTAACTTTTTTATTCAGCCCGGATCTATTTCGCCGGAAAAATTAATCAGCGATATAAGTGAAGGGCTTTACATCACTGAAGTTATGGGGATGCATACAGCAAATCCCATCTCTGGTGATTTCTCGGTTGGAGCGGCTGGTCTTTGGATTAAAAACGGCGAATTAACCACGCCGGTTCGGGGAGTGGCGATCGCTGGCAATTTGGCTGAACTGCTTCAGGCAGTTGAAGGAGTAGCGGATAACCTGACCTTTTTTGGCGGCAAAGGGTCACCCACCATTAGAATTGGTCGGATGACGGTTAGCGGGGCTTAGCTTTTTTGGCCAGAAAGTAGTGATCTAATTATGATAAATCGCCCAATCGCTGCCCTTCGTTAAAACACTACGCAATTATATAATACTCTTTCTCTGATGAAGGGGGGTTGCTTGTGCCTAAGATTCTGGTTCTGCATGGACCTAATTTAAATCTGCTTGGTCTTCGTGAGCCGAGTGTTTACGGAACAACCTCACTTCAAGAGATTAACCGGTCCCTTGAAGAGGCGGCTAAAAGGGCTGGCTTGGAAATCGAGATCCTTCAGTCAAATCATGAAGGAGATCTAATTGATGCCGTCCACCAGGCCTTGGGACGAGTAGATTTTATTTTAATTAATCCGGGGGCTTTGAGTCATTATAGTTTCGCGCTGCGAGATGCCTTAAAGGCCGTAAACCTGCCGGCGATTGAGATTCATCTGTCCAATATTTATGCCAGAGAGAAATTCCGACATCATTCCGTAATTGCCCCAGTAGTATTAGGACAGATTTCGGGTCTTGGCCCGGCTGGTTATCTGCTAGCCCTGGAGGCAGCTCGGAATTGGTTAAAAACCCATGAATCAAATAATGGCACCAAAGCATATCCTGATACGAGTGAAATGTCTTAGTCCTACATACTACTTAGGTAGCGATTCAGCACCATGGGAGTATACTATATTAAATATATTTTTGGATTCCAGGGAGAGGGGGATAATTCCAGCTAACCTTATGGCTGGTCAGCACCTATGTTAGGCTTTAAGAATTGTCATCATCGTAATCACAATCAAACTGTTTGTCTCAAAGAACAACATTTGAAAGGTAATCTCCCCTCAAGGAGTGACCAGGGTATAGTAAACCCAATAATCAAGGAGTTTGCTGTGCCTGAGCTAAAGGATGTCTATAAAAATCGTCTCGACCAGTTTCGACAGCGAATGGAAGAGGCTGGTGCCGAGGCTTTGATAATTTTAAAACCGGAAAACCGGGCTTATCTGAGCGGTTTTGAGGGATCGGCCGGGATGCTGTTAATAACCAAAAATCAGGCATTATTGCTAGTTGATTTCCGTTATCTAGAGCAGGCGAAAAACCAGGCCCCTCATTTTGAGATTATTCAGTATCGGCAGCCCCTTAGTGAGACATTGCGTCGGGTTTTTCAAGAACTCAATCTGGAAATGGTCGGTTTTGAACGGGATTATGTAACTTGGGAACAATATGAAATATGGACCACCCGGTTAGGCGACCTGGTAGAGTTTATCCCTTTACCGGATCTAACTCAAAAACTGCGCATGGTTAAGGGGTCAGAAGAACTCAAGTCAATCATGGCAGCGGTGGCGATTGCTGATTCAGCCTTCTTAGATATTCTTCCCCTGATTAGACCGGGCTTTCAAGAACGAGAGTTAGCGGTTGAACTGGAATATGCTATGCGCCGGCGGGGAGCTCAGGCGATGGCTTTTGAAACGATTGTTGCTTCCGGGCCTCGTTCATCTTTGCCGCACGGAGCACCAACCGAAAGGGTACTTCAAGCCGGTGATCTGGTCATTATTGATTTTGGGGCAAAGTGTCAGGGTTATTGTTCAGACTGTACCCGGACCGTGAGTATTGGCTCCCCCACTCCGAAACAAAGAGAGATATATGACCTGGTCCAAAGGGCCCAGGACGCTGCCTTAAAGGCGATTAGTCCAGGAGTCCCAGCATCGAGGGTGGATGCAGTGGCGCGCCAGATTATTAATGAACAGGGTTATGGGGAAACCTTTGGCCACTCTCTCGGGCATGGTGTCGGTCGAGTGGTGCATGAGGAACCAACGCTGATAAACCGAGATCAAACTATTTTACAACCGGGTATGGTGGTTACGGTGGAGCCGGGGGTTTATTTGCCTGGCTGGGGTGGTGTGCGGATTGAGGACCTGGTAGTCGTGACTTCCTCTGGCTGTGAAGTTTTAACGCATTGCATTAAAGGCCTATCGATAACCTAGGTTAATTCGTACCAGTTTGGCCCGCTGCAAGTTAAAACATATGCCTAGTAGTTATCGGAACATGAAAAATTGATCACGCCGCGTTTTAACAAAGGGCAGCGATTAGTGCTCTGCATCACCCATTAATTTATTATCAGAATAGCATATCCTATGGAAAAACGCGGTAACATGGGTTAAAATTAAACGGTGTAACGAGATAAGAACCGAGGTATGTAGTAAAAGGGGGCAGAAAACGGGATGATTTCAACCAATGATTTTAGAACTGGTCTAACGATTGAGTTGGAAGGTGATGTGTGGTCAGTTGTAGAATTCCAACACGTCAAACCAGGGAAGGGTTCGGCTTTTGTTCGGTCGAAGTTGAAGAACGTTAGAACTGGAGCAATTATTGAACGAACTTTTCGAGCTGGGGAAAAAGTCCCCCGGGGTCGGTTGGACCGTCGACAGATGCAGTATCTTTACCAGGAAGAAGATAATTTTGTAGTCATGGATACCGAGAACTATGATCAAATAACCTTAAGTAAGGAGCAGATGGCTGATGCACTGAAATGGCTTAAGGAGAATATGATTCTATCTGTTCTGTTTTTTCAGGGGACAGCCATTAATGTGGAACCGCCTAACTTTGTCGAACTAGAAGTAGTCGAGACTGATCCCGGGATTCGGGGTGATACTGCTTCCGGCGGCGGCAAACCAGCTAAATTAGAGACCGGGGCAATAGTTAACGTGCCTCTGTTTATCAATGTTGGCGATATAATTCGGGTCGATACGCGGAGTGGGAATTATTTAGAACGGGCCTAGCTCTAATTAATAAGTCAAATTAATATAGAAATCATCTGCAAGTGCGGCATTACTTAGTTGGATAAATAACCCAACTGGGTAATTTTTTTTGCGGGATTGTTTTGGCTCAATGATGACTATTTTTCGCTTAGCGTTATAGGATTGAGGTATAAAATTGCCGCCTAGAGGAATAATATACCTGGTGCACCCTGCCCGAAACCTTTAGTTTAAAAAGGGGGTTCTTTATTGATGAAGGAACTGAAGGAAAGAGTTTCTTATTTGCAGGGACTGTCTGAAGGATTAGATGTTCAGAACAATACCCGAGAAGGCCGAATTATTAACGGTCTGATAGAAGTTTTAGGTGACATGGTCAACAGTTTGGATGATTTGTGGGATGCCCATCGAGAACTTGAGACTTACATGGAAGCAATTGATGAAGACCTCTACGAATTAGAGGGGGACATGTATGATGGTGAATATGGGGATCTAGATGAAGAAGCTGTAGTTGAAGTGATGTGTCCGAAGTGTAATGAGCCGGTTTTTTTCACGCCGGATGTGCTTGAGGAAGATAGTGTCGTTGAAGTAACCTGCCCTACCTGCAATGAGGTGGTTTTTGTTAATGACGGCTCTTTCGACTTTCAACCGGAGGTAATAGAGCCAGATGTTAACAATGGAGAATCAAGTCGTACTAATATAGTTGATATTTAATACAGTTCAATTCGGTTTCCTAACATATAAACTGTTCACCAAAGATTACCGTGGGTTTTACTCACGGTTTTTTATAGTTTCGCGACTTTGAAAAGACGTGGCTTTTGCTATTGGCCTAATAATCTCCTATAATATTTCCAGATTAATTATTCCGGTCAAATACGAATAGGATAATTGGGGGATTAACTGAATGAGAATCCTGCTCACTACTTTAAATGCTCGATTTAGCCACTCGTCTCTTGCTTTGCGGTATCTGCGTAGTTATTGCCGGCCGGTGTTTCCTGAGCTGGATCTAGTAGAATTCACGATTAATGACCACCTGGACTCAGTCTTTGGAGAAATATATCGTTACCGGGCTCGTGTTGTTGGCTTTTCCTGTTATATCTGGAACATTGCACAGACCCTAGAGATCTGCGGCAAGCTGAAAAAGGTCGCCCCGGAGACTATTATCGTTCTCGGAGGGCCGGAGGTATCTTTTGACCCAGCGGAAATAATAAATGCTCATCAATATGTGGACTATGTGGTGATGGGAGAAGGCGAAGAAACATTTAAGGAATTGCTTATCAGTCTTGAGGTAAGGGCAAATCAATCTATTATTCCTGAATTTAACCCATCCAAATTTAATATCTTGGGGTTAGCTTATCGCGCCGAAGGACAGGCGGTTGTTAATCCAGCCCGACCATTAATGCGGAATCTGGATCAGATTCCACCCGCCTATGGGTTACCAGAGGTTCCCCCTGCTGAGTTGTCCGAATTAAAAAACCGCGTTGTTTATTATGAAAGCTCCCGGGGTTGCCCTTTCGAGTGCCAGTACTGCCTTTCTTCCACTCAGCCTGGCGTCCGCTATTTTTCTCTAGAAAGAGTTAAGGCAGAATTGTTGGCTTTAATTAGAGCTGGCGTGGAGCATATCAAGTTTGTGGATCGTACTTTTAATTGCCATCGGGAACGAGCGCGCGAGATCTTTCGGTTTTTAATTGAGGAGATAGGTCGGGACGGTAAAACCAGCTTTCATTTTGAGATCGGGGCCTCCCTTTTAGATGAAGCTACTTTAGACCTCCTGGAAACTGCTCCAGTAGGCTTGTTTGAGTTTGAGATAGGTATTCAATCGACTAATCCCCGGACCCTGCAATACGTCAAACGAAAGAATGACTGGTCGGTGCTAGCCCCAGTAGTGCAACGCTTGACCAAAAACCAAAATATCCATCTGCATCTGGATCTGATTGCCGGATTGCCTGAGGAATCCTACCAGTCATTCAGACAGTCTTTTAATCTGGTTTATGCGCTGCAACCTCACCTCCTTCAATTAGGATTTTTAAAGCTTCTTAAAGGATCAGGCCTTAGAGCCAGGACAGATAGTTTTGGCTGTGTTTTTTCGGATCAGCCGCCTTATGAGGTCCTGTCTACAGATGTTCTTAGCTTTGACGAAATTCTTCAATTACGGGCAATTGAGGATATAGTAGAAAAATATTATAATTCTCACCGGTTTCAATACTCCCTGCGTTTTTTATTAGCTTGTACTTCTCTGACTCCCTTTGACCTTTTTCAATCCATGGCTCTATATTGGGTAGAAAGAGGCCTGCATCGGCAGGCGCATAGTACCAATGGCTTATTTGAGATTTTTCATCAGTATGTAGTTGCTAGTGGCACCCTATTTTTAAACAAAGAATTGTTCTCGATTTTTTTGGAGTTATTAAAATTTGACTATCTTCTCCAATCGCGAGGTGTCCAACCTCTTAGCTGGTTTCCCCGGCGTTTCTTGAAAAACCAAAAACAGCGGGTACATGCTTTCCTGGGATCAGAAGAAAAAATAACTCGACTATTGCCTCATTTTCGAGGCCGGTCAGCCCGGGATATTAATAAAAAGGTACATATCGAAGTGTTTGACGTGGATGTGATAAAATTGATAAATTGGTTGGAGAATAATCAACTTAATGAATTTTCGGTCAATCAATCAGGAGTTTTTTTGCCAATTCTCCGCCAAACTACCGTTCTATTCGATTACTCCAGCTTAGTCGGCCTTCTGAAACGTCCATTTTGTTGTATGATAGAGCTATAAACACCAAATTGATTGCAATCTTAATTAGTAAATAAGATTTTATATTACGGCTTGCCATTGCTATGAATATAACCATTATTGGTTTTATTAGTTTATCATGGTGTGGTAGGATATTACCTATCGGGCATTAAGCCCGATAATCTGCACTAAACAAGAATAGTTTTTTATCCTTTATTTTTTATCCCTTAAGGAAAGTTTTCGACAGTCTTAGAATAAAGTATAATAAGCACGGTAAGCCAGGGACCCATGGAGGATTAATTTTGGGACTATTCTCCCTAAATTATCCAAATGTTTAAAAAATACCTTGCCTATCGACAGAAATATTGGGTAATCGCAATGAATTTATGTTAAGCTCAGTCTTAAGTGAATAATTAAAGGGTATAGATTAAAGAGAAGGAGCGAACAAAGAATGTCTGACTTTGAAATGGCGGTAGACCGAGCGGTTGAAACCAGAGAATTCAAGTCCGGTAAGTTGTACGCTCTCCCAATAAAAGATAAGATTGATCAAGGCAAGGATAATTTTTTTTATACGATTGCGAATAACCTACCGGTTAGTAGTGTAATTGATAGTATGTCTGAGCCGATTCTTTTAGTAACTCAAAATAGACAAGTAACTATGGCTAATTCTGCGGCAATTGACTTTTTTGATCTTCCGCAAACTTATCCATTGCCGCCAATCAGTTATTCAGATTTAATCAGGCAGGTTTCCCCTGAATCGAATCAGCAGCAACTTGCAGAAATGCCCGTAAACAGAGCTTTACAAGGAGAAACGCTGTCATGTGTCCAACTGGCTCTTAAGCTTGCCAAACAAGCTTCAACTGTAGTAGAAATGAGTGCTGCCCCGGTTCGAGACGAGCAGGGCGAGATCGTCTGTGCTATCTTAGTAATTCGCGATATAACAGAACGGGTCTGTTTTGACCGGGCGAAGGATGAATTTCTTTCAGTCGCTAGTCATGAACTGCGCAACCCTCTCGCAGTGGCGCAGGGATTGATTCAGTTAATCAAGATGCGGTTTAAGCGACGAGCGGAGATTGCCGAACAGTTGGGTGAGCCGGGGCCGGATCAAATATCTGTCCAACATTCGGAGTTGTTTGACTACCGTAAGGACCTTAAGCAATTAGATAGTGTTTTGCACAATATCAACCAGATGAGTCGAGTGATTTCGGATTTGATGGATGTCACTAAGATCGAGACCGGACACCTGCAAATAAACAATCAGCCGATAAATCTTATCGAGTTGACGGAAGAGGTAACCCGAAGGATACAGGCGACCAACACGAAGCATCAATTGCAAAATATCACGGATCTTAACCAATTTGTTAACCATGAGTGCTGGGTTTTTGGGGACTATTTACGCCTGGAACAGGTGCTAGTAAATTTATTAACTAATGCTATCAAATATTCACCGCCGGGTAAGGCTATTTTGGTGAGAGTCGAAACCAGCGATAAATGGGCAGTTGTGTCAGTTAAAGATTTTGGAATCGGGATCTCCAAACAAGATCAATCCTGTTTATTCCAACGTTTTTTTCGGGCCAGTAACGTTGATCGGCTTGAAAAAAGCGGTCTCGGTTTAGGCTTGTTTATTAGTGCCAACATTGTCCGGGAACACGGCGGACATATCTGGGTTGAAAGTGAACCCGGTTGTGGTAGCACTTTTTATTTCTCTTTACCTTTAGATGATGACCGGTTGACTGAATCCTGAATCCGTGGCACACGAAAAAAACTTGTTTAAATTTTCCCCAAATCAGATATTCATGCGATCAATTCGCTAATATATGACTTTTAGTTTCAAACATAACAATTATAATTTTACAAGTTTTTTTCACTATCACTTGACCCAAATAATTTTCCCTAAAAAAGCAATAAATATTTAAACCCCTGATTTTTTTCAAGTGCTATACGTTAGCCTATATATACGATATACGGTTGTGAGTATCTGCCTAAGTTAAAGCAGCATTTATGTTATTAAAAACCGACCACCATGCGCACTGTTTTCCAAAACGTAGTTTCACCTGGCGGGAATGTTTTACTATATGGGCAGCCATTGTTATTAGGTTTTGGATAACCGTTCTGATTCTACGTCTTTGAGCTTTTTTCCGTAGTGGAACCATCTGATCAGGCAACTTAACTGTCATTTGACCCAGAATTCGCAATATGTTATAGGCTAAAGCAGCTAGATGCAGTACTAGGTTATTGGTAGCAAACTTACCACTAGGTAACCGTTCCAGGTCAAGATCTGTCTTCAGTTCACTATGAAACTGTTCGGAAGTTCCATGTTCATGGTAGAGCCTTATGATATCTTTTTCGGGATCCGGCAATGATGTCCAGTAGGTATCTACTTCAATTTCGGGTAGTAAGAGTGTCTGCCCATTACTCAAGATGGTTCTTTCAACTACTTGAAAAACTATACGGATTTCTTTATCAAGCATACTATTCTTTCGGTAAATGCTGCCAGTATACACGGTTTTTCCTTCGCGTGGGGTCTGTTTATCGCCATGTTTTTGAGCAGTTTTAAGCCATTCTTCGGGTTTTTCTTTTCGGAGATTCCGTTTGATTATGTAGTCGGTTTTAGTCTGTGAATTTTCGAACATCATTATATTTTCGATGCTATCATTACCCGAATCCATTCTGACTAAAAGAGGAAGGGAACTCACCCTATTGGCGTACTGAATGCTATTTTTTAAAAAGACAGCTGTACCGTTTTGACAGTGATCCTTCCCTTCTCGGAATTCAAGATTGACTAAATAACCTTCCTGACCTAGGTAGGCGAAAATCGGAGCAAAACCATCAAAGCCCTTGTAGGTTCGTGAGGATCCCTCTTTCTTGGTTTTTGAGTTGTCAAATGGTGAAACGTCAACATCCAACGGCAAATAACAACGCTTGTTTTGACCATTTCCAAGTGTAATAGGAGTGAGGGGAGCCCCAACTTTATTGAGTAAATCCACAGATTCTTCCATAATAATTTTATCCCATCCTGATGTTGGAGCTGCCTGGTCCAAACGTTGCCTTAAGGTAGGGCTGGAAGGTACAGTATCAATGCCCATGGCATAAGCAAAGAAATCATCATCACGATACGCTTCAATATGGTCAAAGTCATTTTTCCCGTGGCATAACAGTCCCACATAGGAAGACACTATATTGAAATGACTGATTTCAGGTTTTATGCATCCGGGTACATTCGTATTGGATAGTCGTTTTTTAAGTGAAGTTTTGTTCATCAAGTGACCAACCAAACTAAGTCCTGCAATCGGGGTAAGTATCTCATCAGAACGCTCGATAATGAATCGCATCACAGACACCTCGGGTGAATTATTCGGAATATGTTTATCTCATCTAATCTTTATTATACTCTATTATGCTTCAATTATCGAGTGCTTTTAAGTTTTCGTGCCACGGATTCAGGTGAATCTAAAAATTAAGCCATAACTATAAAGCTCTTCGGTTAGGTATCGGTTTCTGGTACAACCATTAACCATCCACCATCTGTTTTATTATCAGGAGGGGTTGTTTTTACAATCCTTCCTTTTATTGTTTGTCCCTGGAATAAAGAGGTCGGATTAGCCGTATCTATATAGGGGAGGAGAAAGAACATGACAACGGTTAACTTTCGACCGCCATCAGAGGGAATCATACTCCGGCCTTCAATGGACCCGTCAGCCGGCGGTGAGGTTATTTCTTATCTAGTACCCTGGTTACAGCACTTATTAGCCAAACTAGGGGCCGGTATTTTAAGTGAACTGGAAGAAATCCGGATGAGGCAGGGACAAACACTGTTACTGCGGGTAGGGACAAAAGAATTTGGCATAACTGAGGAAGGGATATTAACTGATCGGTCAGAGGAAGGGGTGACGATTAGGGCCGATGACCTACTCAAGACCCTCCAGATAATTAGTCAGAGTTCTATTTACGCCCTGGAAGAAGAACTGCGGAACGGTTTTTTAACCCTGCCGGGCGGACATCGAGTCGGCATGGTGGGGCAAGCCGTAATTGAACGGGGTCGAATCAAAACCCTAAAACATATATCTGGTCTAAACTTTCGCATTGGCAGACAGGTTTTGGGAGTAGCCGATCGAGTAATCCCTTACATAATCGATAACCGTAACAATCGGGTTTACCATACATTACTAATCTCAGCTCCTCAAGGAGGAAAAACCACTCTCTTGCGAGATATAATTCGTCAATTGAGTGATGGAATACCCGGACTAGGCTTTCCCGGGATTAATGTCGGCGTGGTAGATGAACGTTCGGAAATTGCTGGTTGCTATGCGGGAAAACCTCAGAAAGCGGTGGGTAGGCGGACCGATGTTTTAGATCGGTGCCCCAAAGCAGAGGGGATGTTAATGCTGTTGCGTTCTATGTCACCTCAGGTAGTCGCGACTGACGAGATTGGACGACGGGAAGATGCCGCAGCAATTGAAGATTTACTTAATGCTGGAGTAACTGTGCTTACGACCGTTCATGGTTCCTCATTAATTGATATCGAACAGCGACCCGTGATCCGAGATCTGATGGGACAAAAGATATTTGAGCGTCTTATCTTATTAGGTCGTTCCCGGGGAGCCGGGACCATTGAAGCCATAGTCGATGGCCGGAGCGGTCGAACCCTGATGGGGAAGGTTCCATAGAAGGCCTCCCCGTGACCCCCACGCCTCATGCTGTGTAAGCATCGGGCTTGAATAGCGTTAAACATCTATTATTAACCGAATCAATCAGGAGGGAAAAATGAGTGCCCTAAAATTAAGCGGTGCTTTACTGATAGTATTGGCCGGCTGGTTTATTGGTTTTTCGATAGCCGAAAAATATCGTTTGCGGCCAGTTCAACTACGATCTCTGCAGTCTGGTTTATTGATGCTGCAAACTGAAATAAGCTACACAGCTACCCCATTGCCGGAAGCTTTGTCCCAGGTAGCTGAACGTTGTGACTTGTCGGTGCGAGAACTCTTTAAAGGAACAGCCCAAAAATTAATGACCCGACAAGGGTTTACGGCGGCTGAAGCCTGGAATATGACGCTAAAAGATTGGCAGTTAAGAGTCGCCCTTATCCCTAGCGACGTCAATATTTTACGAAACTTAGGTAGTGTTTTAGGAACTTCAAGTCGGGAAGAACAGGAAAAACATCTCCTGTTGGCCCGGGAACAACTGCGTCAGGAAGAGATTAAGGCAGAACAGGAAAGAAATAAGAATGAAACTTTATGGAAATACACCGGCGTTTTAACTAGCCTATTAATTGTAATTATTTTATATTAACCGCCCATGCCTGCTAGGCACAATCAAGGATGAAAATAACACAATCTACAAGGAACGTGTTATTGTCTGGTTAACCATCCATGCCCGTTAGGCGCAACCATCCATGAAAATAGCGGACATACGTCATCCCGAGCGTTAGCGAAGGAACTTGCATCTCGAAGTGGGAAGGATTCTTTGCTTCGCTCGGAATAACACGATATTAAACCATCTTACTAACAACTTTAAGTGAGGGGGGAGAAAAATGAGTATAGACTTGGTTTTTAAAATTGCCATTGTCGGGATTGTGGTTTCGGTCCTGCATATTGTGCTTAAACAGGCGGGGAAGGAAGATATTGCCCAAATTGTGACTTTGGCCGGGGTTATCGTCGTGCTGGTAATGGTGATCGAGTTGATCAGTGATCTTTTCGTCATGGTCAAGACAGTGTTTCAACTTTAGTAAGTTTTAATACACCAGACAAGGAGTGAAGGCTGGGTGGAAATTTTACAAATTGTCGGTGCCGGTCTGGTAGTTACTGTCTTGATCTTGGTTATTAAGCCGCAGAGGCCAGAGTTAGCCCTTCAGGTCAGCCTGGTTTTTGGAGTCCTGGTATTCCTCCTCATTTTAGGTAAAATTTCCGGGGTTATCCATGTCCTTGAAGAATTAAGCCAGAGAGCTAATATCAATCAATTCTATCTTTCAACTATCTTAAAGATAATTGGGGTAGCCTATATTGCCGAGTTTGGTGCCCAAGTCTGTCGGGATGCTGGTGAAGGTTCGATAGCTGCCAAAGTAGAATTAGCCGCCAAGGTCATTATCATGGTTATGGCTGTACCAATTATTGTCGCAATTCTCGATTCGCTGATTAAACTGGCTTAAGGGTCAGGCGGTTTTTGGAGGTGTTTTATGGATAAATTCCGCATACTGACCCTCATTCTTTTCATGGGTTTATTATTATTGCTGATAGTACCGGCCAGTTGGGCTTCAGCCCAATCTGGGGATCCTGAATCTTCTCAAATAATAACACCAAGTATACCTGACCCGGATGAATTAATTAATCAGCAAATTCAAAAACTGGACTTTCGGGAAGTTGAAAAGACCGTAGAACAGATGAACCAGGAATTGCGAGATTATCTTCCAGCTATAGATTGGCAGCAATTCCTTCAAGATATTCGACGGGGCGAGGTTAACTGGGACCTAAAGTCGATTCTGGGTGGGATTGGACGTTACATTTTTCGGGAAGTGATTGCTAATTCAGCCTTATTGGCCCAATTAGTAATTCTGGCAGTTGTCTGTGCGGTATTACAAAATCTTCAAGGCGCATTTGAGGAAGGTACGGTCGGTAAGTTAGCCCACGCTGTTTGTTATCTAGCCCTGCTGACTATTGCGCTAGGGTCATTTGCCATGGCAGTTGAAGTGGGACGGGAAGCAACCACTCGAATGGTCACTTTTGTTCAGACCTTATTGCCTATCCTGCTAACCATGATGGTTGCTTTAGGCGGGTTCACTTCAGCAGCAATTATGCATCCGTATATTATTGCTTCGTTAGGAATTTTTAGTACCTTGGTTAATTATGTGATATTTCCGTTGATTTTTCTAGCAGCGGTACTAAGCATTGTCAACCAACTATCGGATCGGTTTCGGGTGTCGCGGTTAGCCGGTTTGTTGCGGCAAGCTAGCACCTGGTGCCTCGGTTTAGTCATGACCCTGTTTATTGGGGTGCTTTCAATTCAAGGAGCGATGGGAGCAGTCGCCGACGGGATCACCCTGCGGACTGCCAAGTTTGCTGCGGGTACTTTTGTCCCAGTCGTGGGAGGAGCCTTTGCTGATGCCATTGATGCAGTAATTGGTTATTCCCTGTTACTGAAAAATTCGATCGGTATTCTCGGGCTGATTATTCTCTTTGGCTTATGCGTATTTCCAGTATTAAAGATTTTGGCGATTACAATCGCTTATAAAATCGCCGCTGTCTTAGTACAGCCTCTGGGCGATGAAGGAACCGCTGAAGCTCTGCAAGACTTAAGCAGCAGCCTAGGGTTGATAATGGTGACTGTGGCCAGTATTGGTTTGATGTTTTTTATGACTATTGCCATTATTTTGGGGGTCAGCAGCTTGACGACAGTGTTACGTTAAACATTAATGTTTAACTTAGACAGAGGCGGTGATGTTCTCTGGAGGCAATTCGCAATATAATTCGCGAGGTTATTGTCATAGTTCTCCTGGCTGGATTACTGGAAATGCTTCTGCCCGGAAACAGTCTGCGTCGGTTTGTTAAGGTGATTATGGGCCTGTTTATTATTGTGACCTTACTGGTACCAGTGGTTTCTGTTATCGGGCAAGGCGAATCCTTAGCCATTAGTTCCTGGTTGCATTCCAGTGATGCATCCGGGGAGGTGGCTAGCGTTTTATCTAATGGTCAGCAGATAAATGAAGAACTGACAGGCATCGCAGTTGGAGAGTACGAAAAAAAATTGAGTCGTCAGGTCGCCGCAATGGTTGCTCTAGTTCCTGGCGTAAAGTGGGTTGAAGCTAGGGTGCAAATGAAATCAAGCAGCGAGGATCCTTGGGCCGCTTTAGACAGCGTCTGGCTTGACGTCGGTTTAACCACGGCAAAGCCAACTACCCGGGAGAGGATCGGACCTGAGGATAGGGATGCGTCAGAAAAAACAGAGATTGAGGCTGAAGCAGTAAATCCGGTTAAACCAGTTGCGCCAGTAGAGATAATTAAACCGAGTGACGGAACAGAGCCGGTCAAACTGGATGAAGGGGGGATAACGGATCAGATTGGGCCGGGAGAATCAGACCAATTAATCAATTCATTAAACCGGGAACGGATTGAGGAGCAGATTCGGGATACAGTTGCTAATTTTTACGGAGTCTCTCGGGAAAAAATTCAGATTGAATTTTTCTAAGGCTAGGCCAACAAGCGAGGTGTTGGATATGAAGGGAATTAGGGAGTTAATCAAGTCCCCGATGCAAAATTGGAGCAAACCTCTTATCATCTTGGGCGGCTTAGGAATCTGCTTAATGCTGATTTCGAGCATGCGGTCAGACTTTAGTTCAGATGTTTCTCCCTTGCCCGAACAAGGTATGTTAGTCTCTACTTCCTCTTCCAATGAAATAATTAGCTCCACCCAGAATGCTTCTGTAGCTGGTTCTGAGGAAGAGGTTTTGGAGCGTCGATTGGAATCAGCGTTACAGCCAATTGTCGGGATTGGCCAGGTTAAGGTGGCTATTTCATTGGATTCTGGAACCCGTTATGAGTACGCTACCAATCTAAATACTAATCAACGCGAAGTTACGGAAAGGGATGACCGGGGAGGAGTGCGGAGCACTGTAGAAAAAATCCAGGATCAAGAACTAGTGCTTATGCCAAACAGCCAACAGTCTTCCAGTCAATTGTTACTGGTCCAGGAAATTAGACCAAGTATTAAGGGTGTCCTTGTCGTCGCCGAAGGAGCTGAGGATGCTCGGGTCAGGGAGGAACTAACCCGGACAGTGCAGATTGCTCTAGATGTACCAGCGCACAAAATCAAAGTGATGCCCGGTGAAAAACGAGAAGGCAGGTGAGAAGATGATTACCTTGGTGTTTCAACGTCGTAAGCTTTGGCTGGGATTAGGTGCCTTAGCCATCCTGGTTCTGTTAATTTATTTCTGCTGGCATTATATCGGTTTGGTTAAAGCAACTTTGGCCGAAGCCAATCCGTTGCTTGTTCCGGTCGAAGAAATCAGGATAAGCAATAGCTCCGAACCGTTAAGTGCGTTGGAAAATCAGGCTATTTCTGAAATGGAAAATGAATTAATTCCAGTAACCGCGGTGGGGGCGCAAGCCAAGGAGAATAGCCGGCAATTTTTTGCGGAGTTTCGGATGGAGCGGGACCGAGTTCGCAGTCAGCAGGTTGAGCTTTGCCGAGAAATTATCAACAATCCTGGTTCAACCACGGAAATTCGTCAGGAAGCCCAGCAAAAATTGTTAAATTTAACGCAAGAAATTGACAAAGAAATGAAAATAGAAAATTTACTAACTGCCCGAGGTTATTCTGAGGCAGTGGTTTTTTTGCAGCCGCAAACAGTAAGCGTAGTTGTTTTAAGCCCGGGGTTTACAGAGGAACAGAAGCAAGCAGTAATCAAGCTGGTTAGCAACGCTCTGGGCTATAAAGAAAATATGGTTTCGGTTATAACTCGAGAATAGGAGATAAATGCTTATTGCCAAACCTTATCCTGACCAACTATAATTAAAGATGGAGTTTTATAAACTCAGGTAACCAGTGGGTACCTGAGTTTCAATTTGTTAAGGTAGGTTGTATACAGAATTTCTAAGCCGTATTATATTGTCGGGAGACAGGAGGATATTTAATGGAAAGACTAAAAATTACGGATACCACCTTGCGTGATGGGCATCAGAGCTTGTGGGCGACTCGGATGCGGCTAGAAGACATGCTGCCGATTTTAGAGCGGATTGATCAAATTGGTTATCATTCCCTAGAGGTTTGGGGTGGAGCGACCTTTGATGTTTGTCTCCGCTTTTTGAATGAGGATCCTTGGGAGCGGCTGCGGGTTATTCGCCAGAAGGTGAAGAAAACCAAATTGCAGATGCTGCTGCGGGGACAGTCTTTGGTAGGCTATAGCCACTATCCAGATGATGTTGTGGAAAGATTTGTCGTTAAAGCAGCGGAAAATGGAATTGATATTTTTCGAATTTTTGACGCCCTCAATGACATCAGAAATTTAGAAAAAGCCATGCAAGTGGCCAAAGAAACTGGTAAGCATGTTCAGGCTTCAGTGGTTTATACAATTAGTCCGGTACACACTCTGGAGCACTACGTGGAAACTGCCCTGAAGCTAGAGGATCGCGCCGCGGATTCTATCTGCATCAAGGATATGGCCGGACTACTTTCTCCTTACCGGGCTTTTGAACTCATCTCCGCCCTGAAAGCACGTTTGCGAATACCAGTTCAATTACATACCCATTATACTGGAGGTATGGCGGTGGCGACCTATCTTAAAGCAGCCGAAGCCGGCGTCGATGTGGTAGATACCGCTACGGGCCCGCTCGCTTTTGGTTCCTCCCAACCACCAGTTGAAACCATGGTCCGGGTGATGCAGGAAAGTCCGCGGCAGACTGGGCTGGATTTAAGCCAACTATTTGAGATTTCTGATTACTTTGAAGACGTCCGGATTAAACGAGGACATGAACGGGGGATTACTAGAATCTCTCACCTGCGGGTATTCGAACATCAAGTGCCGGGCGGCATGATTTCCAACTTGGTCGCCCAATTAGAGGAACAGCAAGCCTTGAACCGGCTACCTGAAGTCCTGGTGGAGATTGCCCGGGTGCGTGAGGAACTGGGTTATCCTCCGCTGGTTACTCCAACCAGTCAGATTGTCGGGACCCAGGCTGCGGTTAATGTGCTTACTGGCAAACGATACGGCATGGTCCCTGGCGAGGTTCGCAAGTATGTCCAGGGTTATTATGGTAAAGTTCCGGGCGAGATCAAACCAGACATCAGGAAAAAGATACTCGGTAAAACTCAAGCCATCGAATGTCGACCGGCTGATTTAATTGAGCCCCGACTCCAGCAGTGCCGCGAGGAAATTGGGAGCTTGGCCCAAACTGAAGAAGATCTCCTAAGTTATGCTCTTTTCCCCATGGTCGCCAAAAAATTTCTGGAGGAAAAAGCTAACAAACCGGCACAAAATGAGGATAATTAATAAAAAACTGGACGCAATGATTAATATTTGGTACAATAAGTAAAACTACCCAGGGATGGAGGTGTGAGAATGGAAAAGGTTGAACGGGGTGATCTTGGCTCAATTCGGATTGCTGATGAGGTCGTGTCAATCGTTGCCGGTTTAGCAGCCACAGAGGTTCCCGGGGTAGCCGGTATGAGCGGCGGGATTGTTGGCGGTATCGCGGAAATGTTAGGTCGCAAGAATCTGACCAAGGGAGTTAAAGTTGAGGTAGGAGAAAAAGAAGCAGCGGTTGATCTGTATATTATTGTTGAGTATGGGGTGAGGATACCGGAGGTAGCCTTACGAATCCAGGAAGCAGTGAAACGGGCAATTGAAAGCATGACTGGCCTAACGGTAGTTGAAGCTAATGTTCACGTTCAGGGCGTTGCCCTTCATCCAGGGGAGACTAAGGAAGAAGAGCCCCGAGTAAAATAAGAAAAGCGAGAGTCAAACCCCCTGCGCTAAACAGGGGGTTTAAGTTATACGAGGAGTTGTGGTACCATGAAGGTAAAGGCGAGGCTATTGGTGTCGCTGTTATCCCTTTTATTGATCGGGTTGGGTGTGCTTGCCATAGCAATTGGCTTGGGATGGATGGTGCCCATTGACCAATTATTGAGTGTCCTGAATCAGACCCAGGGAAAATGGTTAGTCGGTCTGGTGGGAGCTGTTCTGCTTCTGCTAGGGTTAATCCTCTTCTTTGATAATTTTAGGACTGCTCCCGTTCCCCAGGGAGTTATCAGAGAACTAAAATTGGGCCGAGTAGTAACCACGGTTCAAGCCCTGGAAAGTGTCGTGCACCGGGCGGTTCGTCAGGTGCGCGGAGTCAGGGAAGTGAAACCCCTGATCCGAGTCGAGGCAGCTGGCTTAATTGTTGTGGTGCGCGTTGTCCTTTCACCAGAAGTGAAAGTACCCGAGATAGCCGAACAAATCCAACAAAACGTCAAGACTCAAATTAACGACACCATAGGGACAGAAGTGGTCGAAGTGCGGGTCAAGGTAGATAATATCGGCTACGACGCGGCGGCCCGGGTGGAATAGGGTTTTTCTATTGGAGGGGATCGTATAGTGATGAATGAGATTCTGACCGAGCTTTGGGCACAACATCGAGGGAAAATTTTAGGTGTCGCTGCCGGCGTAGGGTTTAGTTGTTGTATACTTGCCTTTGGGTTCTGGCGATCGCTCTTTGTTGTTCTTTGTGCTGTCCTGGGATATTTTATAGGTAAGCGAATTGACGAAAAGGGTGGTTGGCGGGACTTTTACAACCGAATGTTTCCGGAACGCTAACTAAAAGAACTTTGGCGATTGAGGAGGTCTGGCCGGAAGGTGGCAATTGGTCATAATAGAGTAGGCCTAAGCCTTATATCGGCTGAGATAGTGAATGAGTAGAAGAAAAGCACGCGAGACCGCGTTAATGGTGATTTTTCAAATGGATTTGGTCAAAGCAGAGTTGCAAGACGCTCTCGATTTTGTGTTACAAGAGTTTGCCGTTCAGCCTTCGGCGATTGATTATGCTCGCGAATTGGCTAGCGGAGTGTGGGGATATCGCGAAAACCTGGATGCCTTAATTCAGCGGGAAAGCACCGAATGGGAAGTACCAAGGATGGCCGTAGTTGATCGCAATATTTTGCGTTTAGCGGTCTATGAGATGTTTATTCTGAATGAAGTACCAGATCGGGTAGCCATTAATGAAGCAGTCGAATTAGCTAAACGGTTTGGCGGACCTGAATCAGGTAAATTTGTAAATGGGATTCTGGGCAGTCTGATTAAGAATGATTCCTCTTCACCTCAGACGGGCGGGGGAGTATAGATTATGGCTTGTTTTTTAGGGTTAGATACCAGTGCTTATACAACATCGGCTGCGGTTATAGACAATAATGGTAATCTAGTAGATGAGGAAAGACAGTTGTTGACTGTTTTGCCCGGGGAGCGGGGGTTGCAGCAGTCGCAAGCTGTCTTTCAACATATCCAGAACCTCCCTATGATAATAACCCGATTATTCGGACGTTGTTCTGATCTGAGCTTGGGTGACTTGACTGGCGTAGCGGTAAGTCAGCAGCCGCGGCCAGTGAAAGGTTCTTATATGCCGGTGTTTCGAGTAGGTTTGAGCCTAGCCGAAAGTTTTTCAACCATGAGTCGGGTTTTTTTAAAGAGAGTTTCCCACCAGGAGGGTCATTTGCGAGCCGGTCTTTTTTCCGCCGGTGGGCCGACCGCCGATAGGTTTTTAGCGGTTCATTTTTCTGGGGGAACTTCTGAAATCTTAAGGGTCGATCGCCTAACCGGAGGGTTTGCCATCAACATTTTAGGAGCCACGACTGATCTCCATGCGGGTCAATTGGTTGACCGAGTTGGAGTTCGGCTGGGCTTGCCGTTTCCGGCCGGTCCGGCTTTGGAGGCTTTGGCCAATAAAAGCCAAACTCCTGAAGAATCTCCTTTTTATCTACCTTCAGCCGTGAAGGGCTGCAATTTCAGCTTCTCGGGAGCAGAAACCAAAGCCCGATCTTGGATAGAGACTGGCGGGTCACCGATAAATGTTGCTCGGGCTGTAGAAGCCTGTATCGCTAAAACTCTTGAGAAGGTACTGCGGCAGGCGATTCGGGATACCGGCATTAAGGATATTCTTTTCGTTGGTGGGGTAATGGCCAACCAATATTTGCGCCAGCGGTTAAAACAAAGACTGGAACATCCAGCTATTCAGGCTAAACTGTGTTTTGCGGCCCCTCACTTGAGTTCTGACAACGCGGTTGGTGTTGCTTTATTAGCTTTTGATGAGTGGCAACAGCAACAAATCGCATAGGATGATTGCACAGGGTTATTACGAAGGTCGGCGATTGATGGTTTGGATTATTATTTTCGTTCCCAAACCAGTCTGCTGATCGAATATAAACACGTGCTTAGAAATATTTCAGAGATGAATCAATTAGACGATGCTTTAGAAGGAGTGAGAAAATGACGGCCAAAATCATCGATGGAAAGTCGGTAGCAGCTCAAATAAGGATGGAATTAAAAGCTGAGGTCGAGGAACTTAAGCGTGGGGGCATCTGTCCGGGAATAGCGGTTATTATGGTCGGGGATGACCCAGCCTCCCAGATGTACGTGAAAATGAAAGAAAAGGCGTCTCAGGAGATTGGGCTGCATTCGGTTTTACGGTTAATGCCGGTTGGTACGACGCAGGAACAGTTACTTCAGGTGATTGGCGAGATGAATCGGGATTCTAACATCCACGGGTTTATGGTACAGCTTCCTTTGCCGAAACCGCTTCGTGAGAAGGAAGTGCTCGAAGCTATTCATCCTGATAAGGATGTTGATTGCTTTCATCCCTACAATGTCGGGCGTTTATTAGTCGGAGAAGCGGGGGTAAAACCTTGTACACCTCTAGGCTGCCTGACCTTGCTGGATCGCTATGGGCTTGAGATAGAAGGGAAGAAAGCGGTGGTTGTGGGTCGCAGCAACATTGTTGGTAAACCAGTCGCAACCATGCTGCTGCACCGAAACGCCACAGTAACCATTTGTCATTCGCGGACGAAGGATCTAGCGGCTGAACTTCGTCAAGCGGATATAGTTGTCGCAGCAGTCGGTCAGCCGCAACTGATTACTGGGGAAATGCTTAAGCCAGGGGCCGTGGTTATTGATGTCGGTACAAATCGCTTACCCAGCGGCAAAGTAGTGGGGGATGTTGATCTAGCCAGTGCCAGCCAGGTAGCTGCCTGGATTACGCCGGTACCAGGCGGGGTAGGTCCGATGACAATCGCGATGCTGATGAAAAATACGGTGGAGGCGGCAAAAAACCAGTGCATGGGCTGAGAATCCTTTCGGTCAGCGAAGCAGTAGGCCGGATCCAGGGGTTACTGTCAGAAGACAAAATCTTGAATAATTTATGGTTGCGCGGGGAGATTTCTAATTTTCGGGCACCTCGTTCTGGACATTGGTATTTTACTTTAAAAGATTCTGTCAGTTCATTACGTTGTGTAATGTTTCGTTCCCGGGCGAACCGAACTGCTTTTCTACCGCAGGATGGACTAAGAGTCATTATTCGCGGCTATGTTTCTCTGTATGAACGGGATGGGACCCTGCAAATATATGTTGAGGAATTGCAGGCGGATGGCCTTGGCGCGCTTTGGCTAGCTTTTCAACAGTTGAAGGAGAAATTGGCGGAAGAAGGGCTATTCGCACCGGCTAGAAAGCGAACTCTACCAGGATTCCCCAAGGTGATCGGGATTGTTACTTCTCCGACCGGGGCTGCTTTCCAGGATTTGCGCACAATTATTCATCGCCGTTGCCCCATAGCGAAGATTGTTCTGGCTCCAGCTTCAGTTCAAGGTCAGGAAGCTCCCCAGGAGATCGCGGCTGCTTTGTCTTGGTTGAATCAGCGGCCGGAGATAGAGGTCATTATCATTGGCCGAGGAGGCGGCTCCCTGGAGGAGCTGTGGGCTTTTAATACTGAGATCGTGGCCCGGGCTGTTTTTGCTTCGCGAGTACCGGTAATTTCCGCCGTGGGACACGAGACTGATTACTCAATCACCGATTGGGTGGCTGATTATCGGGCCGCTACCCCATCAGCCGCGGCCGAAATAGTGGTGCCGGTATTAACAGAATTAACCACCCGACTGAGCACCTTGCAGAATCATTTAGGTCTCGCGATGACCAGATATCTACGAAGACAACGGGAACAAGTACAGCAGTTAGCAAACCGAAGAGTGTTGACCAATCCGCGCGTTTTTACAGAATTACGTAAAACTGAGCTTAACCGAAAACAAAGAGAATTAAAGTTTTTCTTAAATCAACTGCTACAGAATAAGCGAACTAGGTTAGCGGCGGCAACTGATCAACTTATGGCCCTGAGTCCTTTAGGCGTCTTGGGGCGAGGGTATGCTATTTGCCGAAAACAGCCAACCCGGGAGTTGGTTCGATGTAGCACTCAGGTTGAGCTCGGGGATACGGTTGAGGTTTGCTTGAATCAGGGTTGGCTGATCTGTCAAGTTGAGGACAAGCAGAGCGGTACCGCAAGGTCGATTAGCGGCCATCATCACAATTGGCGACCGTTAGTGTCCGAGTAGCTGTTCTTTGATTTTTGAGGGATTAAACATTATTTAGAGTAGTCTTTTAGAGTAGTCTTTTAGAGTAGTCTTTTCGAGAGTGAGGTCGGGGATTAATTGGTAAAAACGCCGGAAAACTTGAGTTTTGAAGGGGCAATGACCCGCCTGGAAGAAATAGTAAAACAGTTGGAGCAGGGGGAGCTGTCCTTAGATGAAGCTCTGGGGTGTTTCCAGGAAGGAGTCGGCCTGGTACGATTATGTAATAACCAACTCCGGTCTGTTGAAGGACAAGTCGAGATTTTAATGCAACAACTAGAAGGCGAATCTGGGGAAGAAGGCAATACAGATGAAATGGATTGAGCAGGAATTAGTGAGGCGAGCCCGGGAAATCGATCAAATGTTAACAGAGTTTTTACCCTCGGAGAATGGATATCCGCCAGTGATTCATCAGGCCATGCGTTATAGTGTATTGGCGGGAGGAAAAAGACTGCGGCCGATTCTGGTTATGGCAGCGGCGGAAGCGGTTGGCGGTAACTTACGTTCAGTACAACCAGTTGCCGTCGCGTTAGAATTTATTCATACTTATTCATTGATTCACGATGATCTTCCCGCAATGGATAACGATGATTTCCGCCGGGGGAAGCCGACCTGCCATAAGATTTTTGGCGAAGCTGCGGCTATCCTGGCCGGAGATGCCTTGCTTACCCTGGCTTTTGAGGTGCTGGCCAAAAGTGCTAGTACTTTTGGCAGCCCCCCTCCATCGGTTATTCTGCAGGTCATTCAAGAAGTGGCTCAGGCTGCTGGCACTTTAGGAATGATCGGAGGTCAGGTGGTTGATTTAGAGTCTGAGGGTCAACCAATTGATGAGGCTACTTTGGAGTATATCCATCGCCATAAGACCGGTGCCCTGATCCGAGCCTCGGTCCGGGCTGGGGCTTTATTTAGCGGAGCAAATTCAGATGATCTGGCTGACTTAACCGAATATGCTGAGGATTTCGGACTGGCATTTCAAATTGCGGACGATATATTGGATGTGGTTGGTGATGAGCGTAAGCTAGGCAAACCAATTGGCAGTGATCTGCGGAATAAAAAGTCTACTTTTCCATCTCTTTATGGTTTAGAACAATCTCGTAAAATAGCTCAAGACAGTGTAACACGAGCGGTTGCTAGGTTAGTGCGGTTTGGCGGTCGGGCTAGATTCCTAAAAGAGTTAGTGGAACATGTAATCGAACGGGATAATTAAATCGAGATAATAAGAATATGAGATTAAATTGGCAGATAATGAGTATAAAGCGGTCAGTCACGTTATTCACTGCTGATTTAAATTTATAGGCATAAGCATCTAATCTCAACCTGATGTTACTGAAAGAACGAGTATATTGAAGCACTAATGCGTTTGGAAAAGGGCGTTGTTGAGGTTTCATATTTAATGCGCAATTAAACTCAGAGTACCCTTGAATCATTCCAGGTAACCTTTGAATCATTATCAAACTGTATGCTATAATTGGACCAAACGATAATGTGGGTGGTGCAGTATTCTAGTCAGCCATCCAATCTTGAAGGCGGGCCTAAAAATCCGTCAAGGGCACATCGATGAAGTTCCTGGTGCTGGCTTGTGACGCCCAGTCAGGGGCTGGTACTGGGAAATAAGGGGGATGGGGCGATCTACAAGGGCATGTAGGCGTTGACCCCGCCTCCGTGGAGGCCCAAGTATGTGGTGACTGTCGAAAGGCAGAGCTATGGCTTGGTGTTGAACCTGCTCGTGGTGTGGTAGCTGCGTGCAGTGTAGCCTGCCTTGAGTGATGACGGTGGATACCAGGAGACCGGACCATTTAACCGAGGCCTAGGTTGAATGGCCCGGGGTTGAAACCGGCATTGCAAAAGAGGCTAGAGATTGGCTTGGTCTGTCGAGGAAAACTCCTAGACTGTGTACTCAGTACAGTTTCCTGGGGATTAAAGTGTGTACTAAGTGGTAATCCAGCCTTGATCTCGGTGACGAATCAAAGCTGACTTAATGGGAAACCGCCAGAATGGCGACATTCTGGAGTCGAGCTGGGAAATCCTGCTGGACCTATGTCACAGCGTTTACCCAGGCAACGACCACCCACCCAAATTTATTATTACCTGCTATTGATTATATTGTCCTTATTCATGGGCAATATATACTTTAATATTAGGACCGAAGCAGTAAATTTTCGGAGTGAATAGTATTGGGAAGGAATCGAATTAGTTCCAATTACCCCAACTCCCGATCAAGCAGAACCCAAGTACTTAATTGGCTCCGTGGAGTTATGCTTATTTCTGGAGGCACTTTTATTTTAGCCATTATTGTCAGTTTAGCCTCAGAGTTTTTTTTGCGGAGCGTTACTTCACTCCTTCTGGCTTTTCTAATTTTATTAACAATTATCTTAATTGGCGTCGTGTTTGATGCAATCGGGGTAGCTGCCGCTGCTGCTCAGGAACCTCCTTTTCACGCTAAAGCAGCTGACCGGATTCGGGGAGCTTCGGAAGCGGTCCAATTAGTTCGGCGTGCTGATCGGGTATCTAGTTTCTGTAATGATGTAGTGGGCGATGTCTGCGGAACCATTAGTGGTGCAATCGGAGCAATGATCGCCCTGCGTCTTTTATACATAAAACCAACCATGGGCGAAATGGCGGTCACGGTTGTCATGACCGGTTTGATCGCCGCGTTAACCGTCGGGGGTAAAGCAGCCGGAAAAACATTTGCGATTAACCAAGCCAATGATATTATTTTTCGGGTAGGGCAAACCATATCTTGGTTTAAAAGGATTACTGGCTGGTCAAGGGCTATTGGCGGGAAAAGAGGTAAAAAAAGAACCAGGTGAAAAAAGTGAGATTACTAGACACAATCAATCACCCCGAGGAATTAAAATCCTTGAATACAAATCAGTTAACCCAGCTAGCGAATGAAATCCGCGAAGAACTAGTGGCTACAGTTTCTAAAACCGGAGGACATTTAGCCCCCAATTTAGGGGTGGTCGAGTTAACCTTGGCTCTGCATCAGGTTTTTAATACACCACGGGATCAAATAGTTTGGGATGTGGGTCACCAAAGTTATGTTCATAAGCTGCTCACCGGACGGCGAACACAGTTTGCCACCTTGCGGCAACTGGGGGGGCTTAGCGGTTTTCCCAAGCGGACCGAGAGTGTCCACGATGCTTTCGGCACTGGCCACAGCAGCACCTCGATTTCAGCTGCCCTGGGATTAGCTTTAGCTAGGGATCTAAAATACGAACAACACCATGTCATTGCGGTTATTGGCGATGGAGCTTTAACTGGTGGAATGGCTTTTGAAGCCTTAAACCACGCTGGTCATCTCCGAACAAATTTAATCGTTGTTCTAAATGATAATGAAATGTCTATCGCCAATAATGTTGGTGCTCTGTCTCGCTACCTTAATCGCTTGCGGACTGAACCAGTATATTTTCGAAGCAAGGAAGAGGTAGAGTCCCTGCTCAGGCGGATTCCCAAAATTGGGACCCGAGTCCTATCCGCGGTTGATCGATTCAAGGATGCCGTCAAGTACCTAGTAGTACCAGGTGTTTTATTTGAGGAATTAGGGTTTACTTACCTAGGGCCGATTGACGGGCACAATCTGCCGGCGGTCCGGGATATACTGAAAAATGCTAAACAGGTCGAGGGACCAGTCCTTGTTCATTTGTTGACTAAAAAAGGTAAGGGCTATGGCCCGGCTGAACGAAACCCGGATAAGTATCATGGGATCGGGCCGTTTAATATTGCCAACGGACAGCCTCAAGCAGGTGCAAACAAGCCTTCTTATACCGAGATTTTTGGTCAGACTTTAGTCCGGCAGGCCGAACAGGATAAGCGGGTTTTGGCGATAACTGCAGCTATGCCGAGTGGAACTGGCCTGGAAGAGTTTGCCCGTCGGTTTCCAGAGCGCTTTTTTGATGTTGGTATAGCCGAACAACATGCTGTTACCTTGGCGGCCGGCTTAGCTTGTCAGGGATTTCGACCAGTGGTGGCGGTTTATTCGACTTTCCTCCAACGCGCTTATGACCAAGTGATGCACGATGTTTGCCTGCAAAATTTACCAGTCGTGTTAGCCATTGATCGCGCTGGCTTGGTGGGCGAAGATGGTGCTACCCATCAAGGTATTTTCGATATTGCTTTTCTGCGCCATATTCCAAATTTGACCATTATGGCTCCCAAGGATGAGAATGAACTACAACATTGTTTAGAAACAGCTAGGGGGATAAACGGGCCAGTTGCGGTACGTTATCCACGGGGAGCCGGTCGAGGCATCCAGTTAGACTCTGAATTTCAGTCTTTGACCATCGGCCAGGCTGAGGTAATTAGAGATGGCCAGGATTTGGTGATTATTGCTGTCGGGCCAATGGTCTATACCGCAGTAAACGCCGCGATGATCTTAGAAGAGCAGGGACGGAGCGTCGCGGTGATTAATGCCCGATTTGTTAAGCCGCTTGACGAAGCACTTATTCTACATTATGCTCTCAAGACTCAACGCCTGATAACCCTGGAGGAGCACTGTTTAGCCGGCGGTTTTGGCAGTGCGGTTGCGGAACTGATTAATCGCCAAAGCAGAACCTGGAAACCGGAATATTCTCCAGAGCTGTTACATTTGGGAATTCCGGATGAGTTTGTTGAACATGGTTCGCCCGACAGCTTACGTGAGATATATGGTTTAACTCCTTCTGGAATAGTCCAGGCGATAAACGAACGGTGGCCTGAACGTCGGCGTTTAAGAGCTGCCGGAGCTATTCGATCATGACTTTAATTTTTGAGTGATGAAGATGAAAAAAGAAAAAAAGAGATTAGATATAATTTTGGTTGAGCAGGGATTATTTGAGAGTAGAGAAAAAGCCCGGGCGGCAATTATGGCTGGCCGGGTTTTAGTTAATGGTCAGCCGGCCAATAAGGCGGGGGCCCAGTTTCCTAATGATGCTTTAATCCGTCTTCGAGGTGAAGATCCACCTTTTGTTAGTCGAGGCGGACTAAAATTGGCTAAAGCTTTAGCTGTATTCCCGGTTAGCTTGAAGGATAAGGTGGTTCTAGATATTGGGGCTTCAACCGGTGGGTTTACCGATTGTGCCCTGCAAAATGGGGCGGCCTGTGTGGTGGCGATTGATGTGGGTTATGGGCAATTAGCTTGGTCCTTACGCCAAGATCCCCGAGTGGTGTGTCTGGAAAGGACAAATATCCGCTACCTAATGCCGGATCGACTAGCACTTAAAGGAGACATCGGGACGATTGACGTCTCCTTTATTTCATTAAACAAAGTCTTACCCAGTGTGAAGCGGTTGTTAAAAACTGAGGGTCAGGTAATTGCCCTGATTAAGCCCCAGTTTGAGGCAGGCCCAGATAAAGTAGGTAAAAAAGGGGTAGTAAAAGACCCGGTAATCCACCAAGAAGTAATCTTGAGAGTCATCAGCACCGCCCAGGAACAAGGGTTTACTGTGAAAGGTTTAAGTTTCTCACCTCTGTTGGGGCCGGAAGGAAATATTGAGTATCTGATCTGGTTAGCAGTAAAGCAACCAACGGACAGTAACGAGGAGAATTATCTGTTTCTTGAGGAAGAGGTTAAAAAAGTTGTCCATCAGGCACATAGCAGCTTAATAAAGTAAAATTAAACAATGATGCGCGTTGTGTTTTTGTGAAGCTTCGCGATTAGTCTTTCAGATTATATCTTTTAGAAAGTAAATAACACGTATATTGATGTTTGTGTTTTTTTCGTTGGTGGTTGTGCCTAACAGGCATGAGCGATTAATAAAAAAAGAGAACTCCAGGTCGCTAGGAAGAGGGACTTAGCAAACAGTATGAACAATAACAATAGTTTAAAAATAAAAAAAGAAAAACCCGTAAAAAAGGTCGGAATAATTCATAACCACCAGAAGCCGGGCGGACAAGCGTTAGCCCGGGAACTTCAGGCTTGGTTTAACTCTCGTGGTGTAGAAGTCCGTATACCGGCAAATTCTAGCCAAGAACCTGAGCTGGTGTATCCAACATTCAGTAATGGGGATTTTTATGTTGGACTAGATTGCCTGGTGGTCATGGGAGGAGATGGAACTTTATTAAGGGCTGCTCGAGCGATGGATGATCTGAGCATTCCAATTCTTGGGGTTAATTTAGGTAATTTGGGTTTTTTAACCGAGGTCGAACTATCAGATATTTACCCTTATCTTGAAAGATTAGTAACCGGAGACTATGAGATTGAAGAAAGAATGATGCTGGAATCCCAGGTGGTTCATCAGGGACGGATTGTTGATACCTCGCGGGCCCTTAAATGATGTCGTAGTAGGTAAAGGACCATTATCCCGAATTATTACTCTTGATACCTATATTGATGAGCATTATTTTGCAACATTTAGCGGTGATGGTCTGATTATTTCCACCCCTACCGGTTCCACCGCTTACTCCCTCTCAGCCGGCGGACCGATTGTCAGTCCAGCGGTGGAGATGATTCTGTTAACCCCTATTTGTCCTCATACTTTTTATTCACGTCCAGTAGTGATCGCGCCGACGCAGCGAATAAGGATTATTATCAGGCCTCGTTTTGATGTGGTATCATTTACTGTTGATGGTCAACACGGTTTTAGTCTTCAGGCTAATGATGAAATTATTGTCTCTCGTTCCACCTGTCGGACACGACTAATTAAGGTAAGAGGTCGGCATTTTTTTGATGTGATTAGAGAAAAAATGGGACTTACTAATCTACTGTAGTTACACAGAAAATTGGGGTGGATTAATGCGGTTTTTGAAAAATCCAGTTATTTTAGCTCAGCATCTACTCCGCGAGATTCTTAGACCTGGAGGAAGAGCGATTGATGCCACTGCTGGCAATGGGCAGGATACCGTTTTTTTGGCTAGTGTAGTGGGGAATGACGGGGAAGTGTTTGCCTTTGATACCCAGCCTCTGGCCATTCATCGGACCGCGGAGCGGCTTAAACAAGCCGGCATAGAGACACGAGTTTACCTGATAAACGCCGGACATGAAAAAATGAAGGATTATGTCCACGGTTTATTTCAGGCAGTAATGTTTAATCTCGGTTATCTACCGGGAGCCGGGAAGCAGTTTGCGACCCGACCGGAAACCACCGTCCCGGCGTTACAGCAGGCAGTAGAATTATTAACTCCCGGAGGAATCCTGACGGTCGTAATCTATGTTGGGCATCCGGGAGCCCTAGAAGAACAAAAAGCCGTGGAGGAATGGGCTGCTTCCCTCCCGCAGGACAAGTGGGATGTTATCAGATGTGATTACCCCAATCGAATTAATGATCCCCCCTATCTGCTGGTAGTTCAGCGGGTAGATCTTTAATTGTGTATTATTGTGTACTAGAGCCATGAGAGGGTGTGTCTATGCTTTGGGAATTGAGCATCCACAATTTTGCTTTAATTGAAGATCTGACAATAGAATTTGGTCCAGGACTTAACGTTCTGACTGGAGAGACTGGGGCTGGCAAATCAATCATTGTTGATGCAGTAAGCCTGGTATTAGGGGGGAGGGCTTCGACCGATTTTATTCGCGAACCGGCAGAAAAGGCCCGGATAGAGGGTGTATTCGAACTACCGTTAGTTGAGACTCTTGGGCACACCCTAGAAGAATTAGGTGTTGAGGTTGGTGAAGATAAAACCCTAGTGATGTCCAGGGAGATATCACGCAACGGGCGAAATCTTTGCCGGATTAATGGTCGGACGATGACTCTAAGCAATTATCGCCGTGTTGGTCAGTATTTGATTGATTTGCACGGCCAGCATGAACATCAATCTTTACTTAACCCAGAACGGCATTTGGAGCTTCTGGATAGTTTTGCTGGAGAAGAACTGCTTACTCTTCGAGAACAAGTTCAAGCTCGGTATCGGGAACTTCAGACCGTGCTCAGAGACCTCAATCACTGGCAAAAAAAGAAGCAAGAGATTGACCAACGTCAGGATTTATTGATGTTTCAAGTGCAAGAAATTGAATCAGCTAATTTAGCAGCTGGGGAAGAAGATGAACTGCAGCAAGAAAAAACTATTCTGCAGAATGCCGAAAAATTAGTAAACGGTGTAGCTAAGGCTTATCAGTGTACTTATGGGGGCACTTCTCAGCAGACCTCAGCTTTTGACCTCCTTAGTCAAGCAATAAACGAACTCAGATCACTGGGTAATCTTGATCCAACGCTGCTACCGATCATATATAACCTGGAAACTGCTCTTTATCAGGCGGAAGAGGCGGCTCATGAATTACGACGATACTTGGATCGGATTGAAGCAGACCCTGACCGTCTGGAAATAATTAACGAGAGATTAAACTTAATCCGTCAATTAAAACGAAAATACGGTAATTCAATTGAAGAAATTAGGCAGTATGGTCAGGAGATCGCTAAAGAGCTTGAAGAAGTAACCGGTTATGGCAACCGGATTGATGAGTTTCAGCAAAAGCAGGTTCACCTTGAAGAGGAGTATCGGACACTAGCCCGTAGCCTTTCCGAACGACGGAAGCAAGTAGCGACGGTCTTGGCAGAGGGGATAAATCAAGGGCTGGGTTTTTTGGGCATGTCCAGTGCTCAATTTACTATTGATTTTCAATGGCGAGAGCAGCCGGCGGTAAACGGACAGGACGAAATAGAATTCCTATTATCCCCGAATCCAGGGGAACCCCTCAAACCACTGGCGCGGATCGCCTCCGGTGGAGAGCTATCGCGAATTATGCTTGTCTTAAAAACTTTATTAGCTCAAGCTGATCGGATACCAACATTGATTTTTGATGAAATCGACACTGGTATCGGTGGCCGGACGTTGGAAGCAGTAGCGATTCGTTTGAGTGAAGTAGCCATTTCCCATCAGGTTATTTGTGTTACTCATGCGGCGCAAATTGCTAGTCGGGCCGATGCCCATTTGTTTATAGAAAAAAAAGTATCGGAAGGGCGGACCCATACCCAGACCTCCCGCTTATCGGCAGAAGAGCGAATTACGGAGATTTCACGAATGTTGGGTGGAAACACAGATAGTCCGGTTAGCCGCAAACATGCAATCGAAATGTTGAAACGAGCTCGTGGACGGAAATAATATTATAAAAATTATTCTCTGCTAAACTATTAATTTTTATTATTCCCAATAACTGGCATGGCTTAGGGAAGTGGAGATATTACATAAAATCGCGAGCTGGAGAATATCAGCCACAAAATACAGATTTTCATCAACATAAATGATATAAATCGGGGAAAATTAAGGTTGGCTAATAAAAAAATTTAGAAGGAGGTTGTAATAAAGAATTTTCTCTAAAAAATAGCGACAGGAGTGGCTGGTAACATATGGCGATAAAAAGGTGGATCGGCACCAAAAAACCCCGTTCCATCCAATATCGCCAGATCATCGGACTGATTCTCATTACTGTTTTAGTTTTTGGGGCAAGTACCCAATTCATCGGCTTTTTTTTCTTCCCCCCTCAAGTTAAAGTCAGTGTGGGTGAGCCGTTACAGATTCCATTGTTCTTACCTCAGGTGTTAACGGACTTTTTTAGTTTGAAAATAAAATCTGTTGATGGAACTAAAGGAGTATTAATACTTGAAGGTAATGAAGTTAAACAGGGTTTTGACTTAAGAGGACTGCCAGTTGCTGAATGTCCCGGGACCGTCGATCTGGAACTGCGGCTTTTTGGCTTCATCCCTTTAAAAAAGATGGTAGTTACCGTTGCTAGTCCAGTAAAAGTAGTGCCCGGTGGTCATTCAATTGGCGTGTTTCTGAGACAGGGTGTACAAATTATCGACTTAGCACCCATTCGGGATGAGACCGGTCAGGAACACTGCCCAGGAAAAAATGCTGGTCTTCAAACTGGTGATGTACTTCTGAGTGTTAATAATGTTGCAATTATGGATGAACTTGACCTTGCCCGGGCGGTGAATCAGGCGGGTCAGGAAGGAAAAGCAGTTAAGCTGTTGATTGAAAGAGGAAGCGAACAATCGGAACTGGCAATTGAACCAATTTTTTGTCTTGATACAAAACGTTATCGCATTGGTCTATTAGTGAAAGATGGTTCGGCCGGTGTCGGAACCTTAACCTTTTACAATCCGGAGTCTCGGGTTTATGGTGCTCTTGGTCATGTTATTGTAGATGCCCGTTCAAACCAGGAAATAAAAATCAAAAATGGTCGGGTAGTTTCCGCTTCAGTTCGAGGAATTCAACCTGGTCGGAAGGGGCAGCCGGGAGAAAAGATCGGAGTCATAGAAAGCGAGAGTCTCTATGGGACCATTGATAAGAATAGCAAGTTTGGCATCTTTGGGATCCTCAGTAAGGATATAGCAAACTCTTTGTATCCAGAGCCAATTCCAGTTGCCTGGCAAAACCAGGTGCATAAAGGTCAAGCAGAAATGTTAACAGTGATTAACGGTAAAGAAATCGAATCTTTTACCGTTGAGGTTGAAAAGATTTTGACTAACCAATCTAACGGTAAAGGAATGGTGATTAGAGTAGTTGATCCCCGTCTTTTAGAATTAACGGGTGGGATAATTCAGGGAATGAGTGGAAGCCCTTTGATTCAAGATGGTCGATTAATCGGGGCCGTCACCCATGTTTTTGTTAATGACCCAGCGCGTGGCTATGCTTTACTAGCGGAGTACATGTTGACAGAAACATTACAAATCCCCCAGAAGATATCGTCGGTCAGGAATTTTTACCTGACCGATTTTTTCTTTATTTAGTAAAATTTAACCATATTTTTACTAATTTTTTCGTAAATATGTGCCAAGTATTGTCTTACCTTGAAATTCTGCTTGTCATATATGTCACTTTAACGTGATATAGAGAGATTTTTTCTTTACAGACCCTGGCAGGATATTGAGGGCTAGCGTCGAATTGATAAGCAGAGATTTCTGAGATGTGACAGGGTAGGGAAGAATCAGTGTAACTGTTAGGTTTGTAGGAATTTTTAGAGCAAATATTACATGATTCTATTTCCTGCTAAAATTGCTAGTATACATTGTTAAATATTTATTTGATTTCTAAATTAATTGTATACTTTTGAGGAGGCGAAAACGGAAAATGCCAAAAACAGTAAAAGTGGTGATAGCTGATGATAATCGTGAATTTTGTGAGATTTTAAAAGAGTATTTAGAAAGCCAGGATGATTTTGAATTAGTAGGCATGGCAAATAATGGAAATGAGGCTCTGGAAATTATTCGTGAAAAACAACCGGATATTGTGGTATTGGATATAATTATGCCTCATCTGGATGGTATTGGTGTTCTGGAAAGGTTGGCTACGGGTAATTACGGTAATCGACCAAGAATTGTGATGTTAACTGCTTTTGGACAAGAAAACATGACCCAACGGGCAGTTGAATTAGGAGCAGACTACTATATATTAAAACCATTCGATATCGAAGTAATGGGTAATCGATTACGACAGTTAGCTGACGGCCAGTCGTCTGTTCCACCAACTCCAGTTAAAACAAGAAATTTAGATGTTGAAGTAACCAATATTATACATCAAATGGGAGTTCCGGCGCACATTAAAGGCTACCAATATCTGCGGGATGCGATTATCTTGGTTATTGGAGAAATTAATCTATTAGGAGCGGTAACTAAAGAATTATACCCAATGATTGCCCAAAAATATGGCACCACGCCTAGTCGGGTTGAACGGGCCATTCGTCATGCGATTGAATTAGCCTGGGATCGCGGTAATATTGACATGATGAATAAATTTTTTGGATATACGATTAATGTTGAACGAGGCAAACCAACTAATTCTGAATTTATTGCCATGATTGCCGATAAACTGCGAATTGGAACTAAGCTTAATTAAACAACATTATTTATTAAGTGCCGTGCATTCACATATTTATAATAATATCCAGCCAATTAATTATACATATTTAATTTAAGTTAATTTAGGTTAAGTTAAGTAGAGTTAAGGATATAAAAAGGGCTTGTACTTCACAAGCCCTTTCCAGGTGTTACCAAGCGGGATACTTTGTCGGATCTTCATGAGCTTTTTCAGACCTAAAAATATCATTGATACGCATCAAGGAGGAATTATCACCAGGATAACCCTTATGCAGCTCTTTCCGGTTTAGAGCTTCAACCAAATTAAATTTTCCAGGATTCATTTAATATCACCTCCTAAGATATTTTTCGCCTCAATTTCTAACAGGATACCTTGAACATAATTCCAGAATCCAAATTAGATCGAGCTTATTTTTTAAAAACTTTCAGTAATGATAATTATATTCTCAAAATGATTGTATTTTTATGTATTTGGAGAGACAAGTGATTGTACCATTAATAAATCGATTAATAGTAGAATACCGGATATTTTTGCACCTTTTCTATTTTTGACTTCTTAAGAATAAAAGCATAATATTCTATTAGGGACGTATATTTAACACAGGCGATAAAATATTATTAACAGAGGTGAGTATACTTTCTATTTAAGAAGACGAGACCGAGAAGAGGATTCCTGGGATGATGAAGAAGAAGAGGATGAATAAGTAGAGTTTTGTACCGTGGGAAACTACGGTACATTTTATTTAATTAAAGATACTTAATTAAAGAGAGATTGTTTATAGTAAATAACAAATACTAATAGCCAATTATTTTGCAGGAAACTGTTAACAATATTAGACAAGAAAGAGTTGAGGAGGCTTCATAAGCAATAATGTCAATAAAACATAAATATAGTTTGAAAGTAAAGAACTATGATATAGATTCATATGGACATGTAAATAGTGCTAACTATTTACATTATTTAGAGGACGCTCGAACGGCTTTTTTAGAAGAAATGGGTATTTCAATTAAGGATCTGCTTATTCAAGGGATTACTATTTTCTTGGCGGATATTTCAGTCCAATTTAAAAAGCAAGCATTATTAGGCGATCAGTTAGATATTTATGGGTGGTATGAGGAGGTTAAAAGAGTTAAGCTAAGGTGGCGGCAAGAAATATTCAATAACCAAACAGGGGAATTAATTGCTGTTGCCCGGACATCCGGAGCTTTTCTGAAAGATGGTAAGATAATCCCTATTCCGTTACCTATTCGAGAGAAGATGTTGACCTACGCAGAAAATAAGGAGACTTGTGTTTAAATCAGTCAGCAAACTAGGCTGGGAACCAACATCATCGGTTTGGAGCCGGCCTCAAACTCTGGGTTAATAATGTATATAGGTAGAAGGGATGGCGAATGGAGTGGTTAACTCAAATCGGTTACTGAATGAATTTGTTAATCTGGTGAAGATTGATTCACCCTCTGGTGAAGAACGAAAACTGGCTGATTATTTAAAAAAGCACCTCACTGCCTTAAGTTTAGAGGTTATTGAAGACAATGCCGGTCAGGTTATGGGTACGGCAACCGGCAACCTGATTGCTCGGGTTCCAGGAAACCAGACCTTACCGACGATTTTTATCGGTGCCCATATGGATACGGTCCCAGGCCGGGGAATTGTCCCGGTTATCAGAGATAATGCTGTTTATTCTGATGGCAACACTATTTTAGGGGCCGATGATAAAGTAGGGATAGCAGCGATTCTAGAAGCAATACAAATAATGAAAGAAAATGACCTAGACCATGGGCCAATTGAATTGCTTTTCACAGTTGCCGAAGAAATCGGATTAAAAGGGGTCAAAAATCTTGATTTTAGTCTGTTAAAAGCCAAGATGGGGTTTGTTTTGGACAGTGACGGAGAAATTGGTTCGATTATTATCCAAGGTCCTTGCCAAAATCAGCTTGAAGCGACCATTATTGGCAAAGCAGCCCACGCCGGGATGAATCCCGAGGAGGGAATAAATGCGATTCAGGTGGCAGCCAGAGCGATTAATGCCATGCGTTTAGGTCGGATAGACGAGGAAACAACAGCTAATATTGGCATCATTCAGGGAGGCGAAGCTCGGAATATTGTGCCGGAAAAAGTATATCTAAAGGGTGAAACACGCAGTTTGAAACGACCTAGGCTAGAAGAAGAGACTCGATATATGCAGGATTGCCTGGAAAAAGCAGCCAAGGAGTTTGGTGCCAAAGTACAGACAGAGGTAGAATTGCTTTACCCCGAATTCTGCCTCCAAGAATCTGACTTAGTAGTTCGCATTGCTCAAGAGGCTGCTAGCCGACTCGGACGAAAGGCCTCACTGGTGAAAAGCGGTGGAGGAAGTGATGCGAATATCTTAAATAGCCGGGGCCTGCCAACAGCTAATCTGGGAGTAGGTATGCGTCAGGTCCATACTCGGGAAGAGCATGTCTTTCTAAAGGATCTGAACTTATTGCCCTTGTATCTAGTAAAGATCTGTCAAGCAGTTTCTTGTAACAAATAAAGCAAGTAGTTTTAAACTGAATCAGACAACTCCGACTTCTGTAGGGGTTAACTTGTTTAAGAGCAGCGTCTCCATCTGGAGCCTCAATGTTCAGCGAAGCTGAATGAGAACATCATGAGTTAGTTTAAAGAAACCCTGATTAGATCGGATAACAACGTATAAGTCCTGGCTAATTCCCGGATTTCAGCAGTTACCTCACGCACTGAGCCCCTCCAGATGACTGAATTTCGACCAGTAATCATCAGCATTGATTAATCACCATCCTTATTGGTTGGATTATTAGCAGTATTCTTTGGTATTATTAACCATCTAGACCTATTTTATTTTATTAGCTGCGGTTTTATGCCTTTCAAGATCACTTGATTAGCTTTTGCACATTATATTTAGGCGAATTGGAGGCAAATGAATTGAATCTAGCTGAGAAAACCTTAAGTTCAGAGTATGTTTATCAAGGGAGGATGATCAATCTCCGAGTTGATCAAGTTGAGTTGCCTGATGGTAAGTCGGCCCAAAGAGAAATTGTTGAGCATCCGGGAGCAGTTGCCGTTGTTGCTTTAACTAACAATCGAGAATTAGTTATGGTTAGACAGTATCGTAAACCAATAGATAAAGTGATTCTCGAAATACCGGCTGGCAAATTAAATCATAACGAGGATCCTGAAATATGTGCTCAGCGTGAATTATTGGAAGAAACCGGGTATCAGGCGGGTCAATTGTCTTTAATCGCTCGGTACTATACCACGCCCGGATTCAGTGATGAAGTGATGTACCTTTACCTGGCGAGGAAATTAATCGAATTGGAACAATCCCCAGATGAAGATGAATTTATTGAAATGACTCGAGTACCTTTAGCAACAGCTCAACAGATGGTTTTAACAGGAGAGATTCAGGATGCTAAGACGATTATTGGGATTTTAGCTTTGAATAGCTTTTGACTTAATGGTTACTATCATTGATTTTTCCTTATTATTGACGAGTTGCTTAGCAGCATAAAAGTCTCTAGATTGTACCCAGCAAAATTACCAAATAAGGTTAAGAATAAAAAATTTTTTCTCGCATACTATTTTATAGAATTAGAAGGAGCGAGGAGAGGGGGCCATGACTAAACTAAGTGAAGTAGTCAAAGGGTTCCTACGAGAGCATTTCCAGCTGGCAGTGTTGGTCCTGCTCTTTTTTATTGTCGGATCTATTCTTGGCGGAATAAGTGTTACTCATTTACATCAGGAACAACAAACCGCCTTAAAAAACTATCTTGACCAGAATTTCCAACTTTTAGCTGACCAGCCGGTTAACCGGATTACCGTTGTGGGGCAAACTGTTCTAGGCAACCTTAAAATAGGAATTAGCCTATGGTTCTTAGGTTTGACAGTAATTGGACTTCCCCTAATCGGGCTAATTATCCTTGTTCGTGGCTTTATCCTTGGCTTTACCACTGGTTTTTTAATTCAACAAAAAAGTCTCCAGGGAGCGGTTTTAATCATTTTAGGCATTATCCCGCAAAACCTTATTTATATTCCTTTTTTATTACTTGGCGGAGTTCTGTCTATATCTTTTTCTCTGTACTTAATTCGGGGAAGGATTTCGGTTGCCCGGACCATGTGGACTAGATTCTTTAGTTACTCGTTGTCAATGTTCTTAATTATTATCGGCTTGATCATCGCCGGATTAATTGAAGGTCTGGTCGCGCCAGCTTTTTTACGGTTATTAATTCCAGTAATCAGTTCTTGATATTATTAGGGTTTTTGTGAGCAGGATTTTTATGGATTGCATAGAAGTAGTCAGAGGGAAAGCAGACGGGGGTGCGGCGTTATGCATAAAACGATGGAGAACTTTATTCATTACCTGGCAGTGGAACGAGGACTCTCGCCCAACACCTTGGATTCATACCAGCAGGATCTTCAGCAGTTTTATAAATATCTTCAGGGTGTAAAAGTCGATTCGTGGCAAGAGGTTTCCCAGGGAGATATTTTAGGTTACGTTTACTCCTTGCAAAAAAAAGGACGAGCCTCGACAACCATCTCCCGTCATTTGGCAGCTTTAAAATCTTTTTATCATTTTTTGTTTTCCGAGGGAGAGGTCGCCAAAAATCCAACAAAGACTCTAGAGTTACCTCGTTTACATAAAAAATTGCCTCAGGTCCTATCGGTTTCAGAGGTTGACCTTCTTTTAAGTCAGCCAAAACTGGATAACCCAGCTGGAATAAGAGACAAAGCCATGTTAGAATTACTGTATGCTACTGGCCTTCGAGTGTCGGAGATGGTTTCTTTAAAATTGGAGGATATTAACCTGGCCGGAGGTTACCTAAGATGTTTTGGCAAAGGGTCTAAAGAGAGGATTGTTCCGCTGGGGAAAGTGGCCAGGTATTGTCTTGAAGAATACCTGGTAAAATCGCGAGGAAAACTAACTCAAGGCCGTTCAGAACAAAGCCTTTTTGTCAACTATCATGGGAAGACAATGACCCGTCAAGGATTTTGGAAGATTGTGAAACAGTATGCTAAACGAGCCCGGATTGAAAAACCGATTACTCCACACATCTTAAGGCATTCATTTGCGACCCACTTATTAGAAAATGGAGCTGATCTCCGTTCTGTTCAAGAAATGCTGGGGCATGCCGATATCGCGACCACGCAGATCTATACCCACCTGACAAAAAGTCGTTTAAAGCAAGTTTACGATAGCACCCATCCTCGGGCCTGAAGTTATATTCAATAGCAGGGAAACTTGAACGAGCCGGTCGTCTTCTATCCGCGTTTGATCATACTTATCAAGTTATTCAGTGTTCGTAACCTATTCTACGTCTTGCGTTTAACCTTTTATGTATCTCAATTAAGGAAGTGAAACTATTGATACAACGTGTTCTACTAATTGTTTTGGATGGACTGGGGATTGGAGCTTTGCCGGATGCGGACCTATATGGAGACGTTGGAAGCAATACCCTGGGAAATTTAGCTAGGCAATATGGCAGATTATCTTTACCTAATCTGGAAAAGATGGGTTTGGGAAATATCATCCCCGTTCAGGGAGTAGGCCCGGTCCAGGCACCAACTGCCGCTTATGGGCGATTAGCCGAACAATCTCCGGGCAAAGATACAACTACCGGCCATTGGGAATTGGCTGGTATTATTCTTTCTGAACCATTTCCGGTTTTTCCCAAGGGATTTCCCGCAGATTTGATTCAGCAATTTGAGAAAAAAATCGGGCGAAAAACTCTCGGTAATGTGGTGGCCTCCGGCACAGAAATTATCAAACAACTGGGCCCGCTGCACCAAGAAACTGGCTATCCGATTGTTTATACCTCAGCGGACAGTGTCTTTCAGATTGCGGCTCATGAGCAAGTTATCCCGGTACCGGAATTATACCGAATGTGCGAAATTGCTCGGGACATGTTGACCGGGCCTTATGGTGTCGGGCGGGTGATCGCCCGACCCTTTGAGGGAAAACCCGGTAATTATCAGCGGACCGTCCGGCGTCATGACTATTCGATTAAGCCAATTGGTCCAACGGTTCTTGATCAAATTAAGAATGCCGGGCAGCAGGTTATTGGGGTGGGTAAAATTTATGATATTTTTGCTGGCCAAGGAATCACCCAAACCTTCCCGACTGGGAATAACCTCGAAGGGATTAATCGAATCCTGAGTTTGCAAGAAAATTGCGAATGGCGAGGACTCTTATGGGCCAATCTGGTTGATTTTGATATGCTCTGGGGACATCGAAATGACGTTGATGGGTATGCCCAAGGTTTAGCGGAGTTTGACCGGTTTTTACCTTCAATTATTCAGGCTTTGAGGGAAGAAGATGTTTTGCTGATTACGGCTGACCATGGATGTGATCCAACTACCGCCAGCACCGATCATTCTCGGGAATATGTCCCTTTGTTAATATATGGAAAACTGATTCGAGCCGGTCAAAACTTGGGTACCCGACCTACCTTTGCTGACGTGGGAGCCACAGTGGCCGAACTGCTCGGTCTGGAACCTTTGCCCACCGGCACTAGTCTGGCCAAAATAATAATAAACTCTAGGGTCAGTTAACTGACTGCCCGTTGGTCATAGGAATCTGCGGTGAGCAGTGTTAGAGAATAATGAGAACGCTATAGGGGGCAAAACGGGAAATGCGCGTCTATGATATCATTTGTCGAAAAAAAGAAGGAAAAGCACTAACCTTGCCAGAAATGGAATTTTTAATAAATGGCTATGTCCAAAATCGCGTGCCCGATTATCAAATTGCGGCTTGGGCAATGGCTGTATATTTCCAGGGAATGACCGCTGAAGAAATAGTCAATCTCACTCGGACGATGGTGGCTTCTGGAGAGATGATTGATCTGTCTTCGATTCCGGGAGTCAAGCTGGACAAGCACAGTACCGGAGGGGTTGGGGACACAACAACCCTGGTGTTGGCTCCCCTGATTGCCGCGGCTGGCGGACGGATGGCTAAAATGTCTGGTCGAGGGCTGGGGCATACTGGCGGGACCCTGGATAAATTTGAGGCCATCCCCGGTTTTCAGGTAGAATTGACTCAACCTGAGTTTATAGAGATTGTGGGACGGGTCGGTGCCGCCGTAGTTGGACAGACTGGGAATCTGGTGCCGGCTGATAAAAAACTATATGCGCTGCGGGATGTTACGGCGACCGTGGATAGTATCCCGTTAATCGCTAGTAGTGTAATGAGTAAAAAAATTGCGGCCGGGGCCGAGGCCATCGTCTTGGATGTTAAGGCCGGCCATGGAGCTTTAGTTAAAGAAATTGATGAGGCATTTGTTCTGGCCCGGACCCTGGTGGAAATCGGGGATCAGATGAATCGTGAGACGGTAGCCATTGTCACGGGTATGGATCAACCGCTTGGCTTTGCGGTCGGTAATGCCCTGGAAGTTATCGAAGCAGTTGAAACCCTGCAAGGCAATGGACCACCTGATCTGCGGGAAATTTGCCTGGTCTTAGGAGCCCACCTGTTGGTTATCGGTAAGGTTGTCCAAACCTTGAACGAGGGAAGATCCCGGTGCGAAGAAGTCTTGCGTTCCGGGAGGGCTTTAACCAAACTCGAAGAGATGGTTAAGGCCCAGAAGGGAGATCCAGCTTCTCTGCGAGACTGGTGTCGTCTTCCTCAGGCGCAAACGACTGTGGAAGTATCTAGCTCAATGACCGGATTTGTCCACCGGATTCTCGCTGAAGAGATTGGGATAGCCGCAACCTTGCTTGGAGCCGGACGAGAAACTAAAGAATCTCGGATTGACCCGGCTGTCGGGATTGTTCTAAAAAAGAAGATCGGCGATCCGGTAGAGGCTGGCGAGCCATTAGCCCTGCTGCATATCAACGATTCTACGCGGCTGGAAATTGTAAGCCGGAAAGTTAAGAACGCCTTTCAAATAAGCGAGGAACAAGTAACCGCCCCACCCCTGATTTACGGAATAGTCACTAGTAAAGGTGAAGAACGATATCTTTAAACGGTCCGGGGTATAGATAATAAGGAATTATGCCAAAATAAGGCCAGAACTGAAAGGAGGAAAAAGTATGATCCACCAGAAAGCTAATAAGAAGCTTATCACGATTACCTGGTTGGTGGTTGCAGTTCTGGCATTTAGTTTATGGACCCCGCCGATTATGGCTGCTGAGGTGCCTCTTGAGGCTGATTCAGCCATTCTGATAGAGGCCAGTACCGGACAGGTTTTGTACGATAAGAACAGCCATCAGGCTCAAGCACCGGCTAGTGTGACTAAATTAATGACCCTGGTAGTCGCCTTTGAGGCCATAGAAAACGGCAAGGGGGAATTATCTGATAAGGTCGTAACCAGTGAGAATGCCTGGCGATTGGGCGGGTCGCAGATTTATTTGGAACCGGGTGAGGAAATGACCCTTGAAGAGCTCCTGATTGCCATCGCCGTCGGCTCTGCTAATGATGCCTGTGTCGCAGTAGCGGAGCATCTTTTCGGGACACACGAGGAATTTGTTGAGGTGATGAACGAGAAGGCCCGGGAATTAGGCTTGAAAAACACTCATTTTGTGAACAGCTATGGTCTGCCGGCAGAAGGGCATTATTCCTCTCCGTACGACATGGCTCAGATCAGCCGATATGCGTTGCGCTTCCCGAAGTTATTGGAGATGACCTCTATTAAAGAGTATGATCTGCGGGGGGGAGAGTTCCATTTATATAATACAAACAAGCTATTATGGTGGTATAAAGGAGCCGATGGGTTTAAAACCGGTTGGACCAATGAAGCTCGTTACTGTCTGGCCTCTACAGCGGAGAGAGATGGGTTGCGGTTGATCGCGGTGGTTTTTGGTTCACCACAGCGGCACGGAAATTTTCGAGACTGTATGAAGTTATTAAACTATGGGTTTGCTCAATATGCCTTTAAAACTGTAGCTGAGGCTGGCCAGACTTGTGGAGTAGTCAATGTCGGTAAAGGAGCAGCCGAAACAGTGGAGGTTGTTGTCAGTGAGCCGGCCGGGGCACTGATTACCAAAGGACAGGATAAAGGGATAACTTCACGGGTAGAGCTCCCAGAATCAATAACCGCACCGATTAGTCAGGGTCAAAAACTGGGAGAATTGGTTATCTGCCAGGGAGAAGAGGAGCTATCACGATTTGATTTGCTGGCAAAACAGGATGTCGCCAAAGGTTCCTTGAGCAGTCAGATCGGTAAAACATTTAACGATATTATTCAGCTTGACAAACGGGTGTTCTAAAAAACCTATTTTATGGACAATAGAATAATATAATAGGATGATTCTCAAACTGAAATATCCTAAAGGAATTCACCTCTTTGCGTTGTAGAGTTTATGGTGGGCTTACCTAATATTTCTACATCCATAGGGGTGATTTCCTTTGTTTCAGGGGCTAGTAAGCAATAAAATCAAGGGTTTTCAGTTATGCAATTTGCTCACTTAAGAAAATGACACGTTTTTTATAGCTCGTGTTATTTCATCCGTGGTCGTGCCTAGCGGGCATGGGCGGTTAATAACAAAAATGTCTAAGAAAGCGACAAGAAAACCTATCTATTTTGGAAGGATTTGGCTTATGATTGGCGAATACATTGATAAATAAACAAGTGGCTGACAATAAAAGTGGGGAGGCGGCGGGGTGATTCTGGAATTTAGCTCAGCCCGGGAGATCCTCCTGGTCAGGGTCAAGGGAGAAATGGATATGGCAACCGCTGGACAAATCCGCCAATCCATTGACAATCGTCTTCAACAAGAAAAAATTCGTTACCTGCTACTAGATCTGTCGGGAGTGACGTTTATTGATAGTTCGGGAATTGGTGTGATTCTTGGGCGTTACCGTAATCTCAACCGTACCGGAGGGAAAACAGCGATTATTAAACCTCAAGTTGTGGTAAAAAGAGTATTGGAAACTGCCGGGCTCCAAAAGTTAATTCCTATTTGCGAGAATGAGGGAGAATGTCTTAGGTTGCTTACCGGTGCCAATCATTAAAAGATTAAGAAAAAGATTAAGAGAAGTGGGAGTGTTTTGATTAGATAAACTTTTACAGTACTATCTCCGATTAAATAGAAAGGGGTGGAGCCCTGGTGTTAGCGGTCTGAAAGACCACTTTCCTAATAATATGGGGGGCTAACAGGTGAGAAACCAGCCAGGGTGAAAAGCAGTGACTTTACACAACCGCATGAAACTTGAGTTTCTCGGTCTGCCGGAGAACGTTTCTTTTTCTCGGGTGGTTGTGGCCACCTTTGCGTCTCAACTCGGTTTTACCCTGGATGATCTAGAGGAAATCAAGGTGGCAACCTCTGAAGCGGTATCCAATGCGATAATCCATGGTTACCAGAATCAACCAGGAGGGGTGGTCCGCCTTGAGTCATGTCTTGGGAATGACTGGTTAGAAATTAAGATTGAGGATGATGGGGTAGGGATTGCTAATATTGAGCAAGCGATGCAGCCCGCCTATACGACTTGCAGTGAGAGAATGGGTTTAGGATTCTCTTTTATGCAATCATTTATGGATGAAGTGAAGGTGGAATCGACAGTCAACCGTGGTACGCGCATTACTTTAAGAAAATTAGTTAAAGTTAATAACGCTCATCTAATGAAAGAACACTAGGCGGGGGTGAATGATGAGTACCCGCCTTTCAGAAATGAATCTACCCCGGTTCCCTCGTTTAACCGATGAAGAAGTATCTGAATTGCTGCCTCGGGCTCAGGCGGGTGATCGGGAGGCTAGGGAGAAGTTAATAAACTGCAACCTGCGCTTGGTATTTAACATGGTCCAGCGTTTTCATCATCGGGGTTATGAGGAGGAAGATTTATTCCAAATTGGGACGATTGGCTTGATTAAGGCCATCGATAAATTTGACACGAGCTTTAATGTCAAGTTTTCTACCTATGCTGTTCCCATGATCATCGGTGAAATTCGTCGCTTTTTAAGAGACGATCATTCGGTTAAAGTTGCCCGCTCTTTAAAAGAGATAGCCTTTCGGGTACCACGAGTTAAGGAAGAATTGATTAAAGCCAAAGGAAGGGAACCGACAATTACCGAAGTGGCTGAGGCTCTTGGATTGCCCAGAGAAGAAGTGGTTGGTGCTCTGGAAGCTTTACAGCAACCGGCTTCAATTCATGAGACTCTCTACCAGGATGATGGCGATCCAATCTATTTGCTGGATCAGTTAAAAGCGGAGACTGGACTGGAATCGACGTGGATGGAAAACCTAGCTCTCAAAGAGGTGCTAGCCAAGCTGCCCGAACGGGAGCGAGAAGTTATTCGACTGCGTTTTTTTGAGGATAAGACTCAGACTCAGGTCGCCGAGGTCTTAGGCTTATCTCAAGTTCAGATTTCTCGAATTGAACGTCAAGCAATTAATCATATCCGGGAGTTAATGAGTTAGATCTATATTTACATTAACCAGTGAATAACCGGGCATAAAGCTCGGTTTTTTTGTTATGTCAGCCAATTGACTTGAATTGCATACATGCCTGACACCAGGGAAATACTATGAGTCGAGAATAACCAACATTTATTTTAGGTAGTGAAGGAGGTTTATTATGTTTGTAAAAGTAGCGGAATTAGTTGGGGAATCACCACATAGTTGGAATGATGCGGTTCAGTCAGCGATAAGAGAAGCATCACGTTCGATCCGTAATATCAGCGGGGTAGAGGTTTACAATTTAACCGCTAATGTTGACGGAGGCAAAATAGTTGAATATAAAGCCAATGTGAAGATTGCCTATACAGAATAAAGGCATATTTAATTCGCTAATTGACTATTGGATATCGGGCACCAAATAGGTGCCTGTTTAACCTTTTGGCAAGGCAAGGGGGTGTTAGAATTGGCTAACAACTTGAAAGATAAATACAATGCCCTTTTTAACGTCATCCAAAAACTAAAGGTGAAGCAGAGTCAAGCCGAACCAGAACTCGCCCAACCGCAAAAGCCTCGATCAATGAATCCAGTAGAGGAACAGGAGTATCAAAAGCAAATTAATGAGGAAGCCTACCGGTGGCTGACCGAACAACATAAACCTAAGGCCCCTTGGATGCGCAATACGGTCCTCGCTTTTTTAGTCGGGGGATTGATTTGTACCCTGGGACAGATAATCCTTAACTACTTTAAAAGCTTTGGCTTGAGTCTTAAGGAGGCCGGTGCAGCGACCGTCTTTGTGATGGTATTTCTAGGGGCTTTTTTGACCGGTTTGGGTGTATACGACAAAATTGGCAAGTACGGTGGTGCCGGATCAATTATTCCGATCACGGGGTTTGCTAATTCCATTGTTGCCTCAGCCATGGAGTTTAAAAGAGAGGGTTACGTTTACGGATTAGGAGCCCGTCTTTTTACAGTAGCTGGGCCGGTCCTTGTCTTTGGCTTTATTATTTCAGTATTAATCGGATTGTTTTACTATTACTTTTCTTGAAGGGAGGGCTGAAATGCTGCCGCAACCAGTTAAAAAGCTAGGCAAACAGACTCTTCAGTTTGCTCAACCCCCGGTGATACTCTCTTTTTCGTGTATTGTGGGACCAATGGAAGGAAAAGGTCCTTATGGCAAGGCTTTTGATTATGTCTTGGAAGACACGCTGTTCGGTGAGAAAACCTGGGAGAAGGCTGAAAGTAAGATGCTGCGAGAAGCGATCAAACTTTCAATGCAAAAAGTAAATCTGGCTCCAGCGGATATTGATTTCATGTTAGCCGGCGACCTGCTCAATCAAATAGTGGCAGCGAACTTCGCCGCCCGCGAGATTACCATACCCTTTCTTGGTTTATATGGTGCTTGCTCGACCATGGTAGAAGGTCTTGGGGTAGCTTCTATCCTGATTGACGGTGGGTTTGCCCACCGAGTAGTGGTTGGGGCTTCTAGTCACCACAACACAGCTGAGCGTCAATATCGATTTCCCACTGAGCAGGGAGTCCAGCGTCCGTTGTGGGCTCAGTGGACGGTGACCGGGGCCGGCGGTGCCTTGCTGGTTAAGGAGGGCTCCGGGCCGGTAATAACCCACCTGACGGTGGGCCAAGTGATTGATCTAGGGGCTAAGGATGCCAATGATATGGGTACTTGTATGGCCCCGGCGGCTGCGGATACAATTATTCGTCATTTTCAGGATTTAGGGCGGCAGCCGGCCGATTATGATCTAATTATTTCTGGGGACCTAGGTTCCGTAGGCTTGAATATTACCAGGGAACTGCTGGAAATAGAGGGATTCGTAGCAGAAAACAATTTTACAGACTGTGGGGTAATGATCTATGCTCCAGAACAAGATACCCATGCTGGAGGGAGTGGGTGCGGTTGCTCAGCGGCAATGGTTTGCGGTCCCATTCTGAGGCGAATGGCTGAAGGAATTTATCGACGAATCCTAATCGTTGGTACTGGAGCGTTATTAAGTCCCCTTACCGTAAATCAAGGTGAAAGTGTTCCAGCAATCGCCCATGCGGTGGTTATTGAGGCTCGGCCTTAAACGCTGATCCTCAGCCATTTCCGTTCTCTGATGTAAACCGCATAATCACTGACCTTCGTTTAACACGCGGCGCGATCAAGCATGGTCTGATAGTGCGGTCAAGCAGCATGGACGTTTACACTGAAAAACTAAGTGCTAAGCAGGGGGTATTAATAATGATGTCCTTGGTGGCTGCCTTCGTAGTGGGCGGTGCCTTATGCGCTTTTGGACAATTAATCATGGACCTAACCCGACCGAGTATTACTCCAGGGCATATTTTAGTCGGTTATGTTACTGTTGGAGCTTTACTAAGTGCGCTTGGTTTATATCAACCTTTGGTTGAATTAGGCGGGGCTGGAGCAACGATCCCTCTATCCGGCTTCGGCCATAGTCTAGCCCAGGGGACAATTGCTAGTGTGCAGGCGGACGGCTTACTGGGTGCCTTTGGCGGCGGAATCCAGGCCACTGCCGTAGGCATTGTGGCTGCCGTAGTTTTTGGCTTTACGATGGCTGTTTTATTTAATCCCAAAGGATAAAAACCGATCAAATTTTTCATGGTCTGCTAGTGCTGTTAAGCAGCATGGAGACTATATTGGAGGGTTTAAGGTTGAGCAACCACAACCGTCCGATACGGGTAATTCTGATCACGGATGGTGATGAGACAGCCCGTAAAGCAGTAGAAACAGCGGCAAATAATCTCGGTTTGCGGTGTATTTCTCGTTCTGCCGGTCAGCCCACCCCATTAGAACCTGAGCAATTAGTCAAGCTTATTCAGCAGGCAGTGGCCGACCCAGTTGTGGTCATGCTGGATGATGGGGGGAAGCGAGGGGTTGGCCCGGGGGAAAGGGCCTTAAATTATTTAATTAAGCACCCGGACATCCAGGTATTAGGGGTACTGGCCGTAGCGGCGAATACGTCTGGAACCCAAGGGACACTGGTTCGTTGTTCAATAGATAATCAGAGTCGCCTTATCTCAGGGCCAGTGGATAAAAATGGGCTGCCGGAGAAGACCGGTCATCAATATCTGGAAGGAGACACCGTTGAGATTTTGGCTCAGCTGGCTGTTGCCAATGTGGTCGGAATTGGTGACCCAGGGAAAATGCATAAACGTGATGATCCAGGGCGGGGGGCACCGGTAACTACCCGGGCACTGTTAGAAATTCTTAAACCAACGAAACAGGCTGATTCTGCCGGTAAAGGAGGGGTATTTACGGTATCAGAAGCTAATATAAAATTTGGACACCGGTATGAAGATAACGTCAGTTTTCTCAAAGAGGAACTGGGCGTAGGAGAAAACTTTGATGCGGTTTGTCGTGAGTTTCGGATTGCCGGTAAGCCGGCAGCTCTTTTCTTCATTAATGGTTTGGCTAAGGACGGGCCAGCGACCGAGGTAATGAAGCGGTTATTATTGCTGAATCGGGAGGATATCCTGCCCAACACTCTAGATAAACTGCTCGAAGAGGGCTTGCCGCATTTTCAGGTTCAAGCTGTGGAAACCTTTGATGAGGCCATCGGCAACATCTTGTCTGGTCCCATGGCCTTAGTGGTCGAAGGAATACCGCGAGCGATCATCATTGATGTCCGGCAATATCCAGCTCGACAACCAGAAGAGCCAGACATTGAACGGGTAATCCGGGGTTCACGAGACGGTTTTAGTGAAACCCTGTTAGTGAATACGGCTTTACTCCGGCGCCGAATTCGTGACCCGAAACTCCGGACCGAAATGATTCAGGTTGGCAAACGGAGTAAATCTGATATCTGCCTTTGTTACCTCAAGGATGTCGCTAACCCGGAGCTAGTAGAAATGGTTAAGCACCGTTTAGAAGAGATAAAGATTGACGGGTTACCCATGGCGGAAAAATCAGTTGAGGAATTGATCACCCCGGGAAGTTATTGGAATCCCTTGCCGCGGGTTCGCTATACGGAGCGACCCGATGTGGCGGCAGTCCATATTTTGGAAGGTCATGTCGTGGTCATGGTTGACTCTTCACCTAGTGTAATCATTGCTCCAGCTACCTATTTTCACCATCTGCAGCACGCAGAAGAGTACCGGCAAAGTCCGACTCCGGGAATCTACATTCGCTGGGTGCGTTTTGCCGCGATCCTGACTTCTCTTTTCTTGGGTCCTTTATGGTTGCTGGGTGCTTTACACCCGGAGATTTTGCCGCCAAGCTTACAGTTTGTTGGACCACAAAAAGTAGGCCCAATCCCTTTATTAATCCAGTTTTTAATCGCTGAAGGGGCGATTGATATGATGCGCATGGCCGCAATCCATACTCCAACACCTTTAGGAACCGCCTTAGGAATCATTGCCGCGGTACTGGTAGGGGAAGTAGCAGTTGAAATGGGTCTGCTGACTAATGAAGTTATTCTTTATACCGCGATTGCTGCAGTAGGTACTTTTGCGACGCCCAGCTTTGAGGTAGCGATGGCCAATCGTTTGATCCGCTTGTTTCTGATGTTAATGGTCGGTTTCTTTGGCGTAACTGGTTGGTGGGTAGGCCTAACGGTATCCTTTATCCTTCTTGCCTCTACACGTAGTTTCGGAATACCTTATTTGTGGCCCCTTGTTCCCTTCAACTGGCAGGGGTTAAGAACAATTTTGGTCCGATCGCCGGTGCCAATTCAAAATGTCCGGCCTAGTATTCTAAGAACCTTAGATCCGGTTCGGCAAACACCAGTAGCGGCCCGCAAACCCAGAATCCATCAGGTTAAACCGGATAAAGATAAAAGTCCGGCTTCAAAGTCAGGTCGGAGAACAAAAGAATAGATGGGTAAAATTGTGTTAATAATACCAAAGAATAGATATTTTAACGCAAGGGGTGTATGGTGGTGGCACCGCGTGTGGGAATTCCTAGGGCCTTGTTTTATTACTATTTTTATCCTCAATGGGAAACGTACTTTCGGAAGCTAGGAGCGGAGGTGGTTTTGTCATCTCCCACCCATAAAGGGATCTTGGAAGCCGGGGTACGCCTAGCGGTTGAGGAAGCTTGCCTGCCAGTGAAAATTTTTTACGGTCACGTCCTTGAACTGGCTCCTCAAGTAGATTACCTTTTCTTGCCTCGTCTGGTTAGTGTTGAACGCAAAAGCTACATTTGTCCAAAATTTATGGGTTTACCGGATATGATTAAATCAAATATAGCCGGCTTACCTTCCATAATAGATCTTTGTGTGGATGTCAGCCATGATGATCGCCAGTACCGGCGGGATTTATACCGGGTCGGTCAGCTGTTTACCCGCAATCCTTGGAAGATCCGCCAGGCCGAAAAAGAGAGCCTGAGGAGCTTAAAGGAGTACCGGTCACTCCTGAGCCAGGGCTATTTGCCGACGGAAGCCCTGGCCCAGATGGCAGACCTGGAACAGGTTGGTTTAATGGAGAAACAGAATAGTAACACGAATTTTCCCTTGACAATCGGCTTGCTGGGTCACGGTTATACTATTTATGATGATTTCATTAGTCAACAGGTGATTCGTCGATTAAGGGAATTAGGGGCAAAGGTGGTTACGCCAGATATCTTACCGGAAGCAACTATTGAAGAGCAGGCCCGCCAACTACCGAAACGAATGTTTTGGAGCCTCGGCAAAAAGATTTTGGGTGGTGCTTTTCATTATTTTAATAACCATCAGGTAGATGGGATTGTGCACTTAGCCTGTTTCGGCTGTGGACCGGATTCTTTAATAGCAGAACTGGTTGAAATTGAAGCCTATCGGCGAAAAAATCTGCCTTTTATGCTTTTAACCGTTGATGAGCATACTGGTGAAGCCGGGATGATAACTCGACTAGAAGCCTTTGTGGATATGATTTTACGCCAGCGAAAACAATCCCTCGCTGGGATCGGGGTTTAATGGTGACAAAGGAAGTGAGATGAAAAAGACCGTGAGACATCGACGAGTTACTTTTCCGCATATGGGAAATCAAGCTATCGCCATCAAGGCAATGTTAGAGGCGGTGGGACTAGAGGTTATTGTTCCGCCGCCAATTACTAAACGAACATTAAATCTGGGGATTCAGCATTCACCAGAGTGTGCCTGTCTGCCACTAAAGATTAATCTGGGTAATTTTTTGGAAGCGTTTGAACTGGGGGCTAATACCATTATTATGGCCGGAGGATGGGGACCTTGTAGATTTGGGTATTATGCCCAGGTGCAACGCGAAATTCTGCGTGATTTGGGATATGATTTTGAACTAGTCGTTTTAGAGGCACCGGATAGTCGGCTGTCGGATCTCCTGAGTCAGGTGAAAGACCTAGCCGGGGGTTGTTCCTGGCGGCAAATAGCCCAGGCGGTACGACTGGGGTGGGAAAAGGTCAAGGCACTGGATGCCCTGGAGATACTTGTGCAAAAACTGCGACCGCGGGAGGTTAATGCCGGGCAAGTAGAGGCTGTTTACCGTCAGGTATTGAAGGGTATTGAACGAGCCAGTAATCATTCTCAAATAAGAGAAGCATTGACCGAAGGGAAAAAGCAATTATTAGCTTTGGATTTAGATTGGCAGAAACCAGTGCTGCGGATTGGGCTGCTCGGTGAAATCTATACCGTCCTCGAACCTTTTACTAACCTGCATATCGAACGGCATTTAGGTCGTTTGGGCGTGGAGGTCACTCGATCGATTTATCTAAGTCAATGGGTTAATGACCATCTTTTTGGCGGGTTGCTCTTCCGCATCCCGAGTACTAAGAAATACTGGAAATTATCAGTCCCTTATATCAATTATTGGGTTGGTGGTCATGGTCGGGAGACAATCGGCGGAGCAGTCTATTTTGCCCAACAGGGATACGACGGAGTTATTCAAATCGGTCCATTGACCTGTATGCCCGAAATTGTGGCTCAATCGGTCCTGCCGCAGGTAAGCAATGAACAACGCATACCGTCCCTAACCTTGTATTTTGATGAACACTCAGGTGAAGCCGGTTTAGTTACCCGGCTCGAAGCCTTCGTTGATCTATTACGGCGAAGGACTGATCAAGCGACTAGGGTGCTAACAAACAAGGTCTCATAAATTCTCTCCCACGTTCCCCTATCTGTTTATGCCAGATACTACCGGCTTACTTTTTAGTTGATTTGGTCTATAATGCCTATGGACAAATAGTTTAAGGACGGGGGAAGATAAATGGTAGAAGAGTGGAAAAAGATGATGGCCAGAAACCTTGACCGAGAATTAGAGGCGCGAGGTTTTAGTAACAGTGAACGTGCCCGTTCGGCCTATCACCATTATCGGAACCTGATCTTTGGCTGGATTAAGAGTATGGCCGAAGAAATCCAAAACAGCTCTCGAAACCCTAGATCAGTGTTGATCGTTGAGGATGAAGACACTCTTACGGTTAATATCGGGACCGAAATGATTCGCGTGAAAGCCCGACCCTACCCTCTCTGTTCTCGAGGATGGGGAAAAATCACTGTAAAATCCACCAATAAGCTTCTTTTTAATGAGATGTATCTTTGGAGCAAAGGGGATAATTTTATTTGGGTTTATGGTGATGCCCAGCCAAATGATATTGAAAAAGGCGAAAGTGACCGGCTCCAACCAGGAATTGAAGTTACTCGAGAAACAGTTGAGGTTTTATTTCAGTCTGCTTTTAAGAAGTACCTTGGCAACCAATTAAATTAAACTAATGATTTATTTTCAGTATTGTTATTTGTCGCCCTTTCGACTTAATTGACACTAGATAGCATTTGCGGTAAAATAATCCCAAAAATTTAATTAGCTAAGTATTTCTGCAGGTAGCAGACGGCTTCGAGGAAATACTCGAGGCTTTTTTATGTTTTTGAATGATCTAAATTTGCAGTCAGCTTTTGGTTAGCACGGAGGAGAGGGGTTTTACGGTGAAATTACACGGAACAATGCGAATTAATGAACTGGGGCACTTAGAAATCGGCGGGTATGATACAGTCGAACTAGCTCGCAATTTTGGGACTCCTTTGTATGTTATGGATGAAGCGGAAATCCGTCGGGTTTGCCGGGAATACCGGGCCGCTTTTACAGATGGGTTTGGCGGTGAGGTGATTTATGCCAGTAAGGCCTTCATGAATCTGGCAATGTGTCGGGTGATTGAGGAAGAAGGCTTGAGTTTAGATGTAGTCTCCGGGGGTGAGCTGTACACCGCCATCAAGGCTCGGTTCCCAGCCTCGCGTATCTATTTTCACGGCAACAACAAGCAGCCGCAAGAACTGCGGATGGCCCTGGAATATCGGGTTGGGCGGATAGTAGTTGATAATTTTCAAGAAATGACTTTCTTGAATGATTTAGCTGGGCAGATGGGAGTGTGCGCTCAGGTCCTGCTTAGATTAACCCCAGGCGTCGAAGCGCATACGCATGAATATATCCGGACTGGTCAGATTGATTCCAAGTTTGGCTTTACGGTGCCGAATGGTCAGGCCTTGGAAGCAGTTAAATTATGTCTTACCCTTCCTCACCTTGAATTCAAGGGGATTCATTGCCATATCGGTTCCCAGGTATTTGACATGAGTTCTTTTAATCATGCCGCTAAAGTAATGATGGAGGTAATTAAAGATATTCGGGAGCAGGCGGGAATAGCTGTTGAGGAACTAAATCTAGGCGGAGGTTTTGGCATTTACTATGTTGAAGGCGACCAGCCGGCCACTATTGCTGAATATGCTCAAGCGGTTACCGGCGCGGTTAAAGAAACGGCAGCGAAGTACCAACTCAATGTCCCTAAAATTATGATTGAACCAGGCCGGTCGATTGTTGGCGAAGCCGGCACTACTCTGTATACAGTAGGATCAATCAAGGAGATTCCGGGAATTCGGAAGTATGTCGCAGTTGATGGTGGAATGGCGGATAACCCTCGACCGGCTCTTTACCAGGCTCGTTATGAGGCGGTAGTCGCCAACCGCGCCGCCGAACCAGCCGCAGAGACTGTTTCCATTACCGGTAAGTGTTGTGAGTCGGGCGATATGCTGATTTGGGATATTAATCTGCCTCAGGTTAAATCGGGTGACATTTTAGCTGTTTTTTGTACCGGGGCTTATAACTACACCATGTCAATGAATTATAACCGTCTTGGCCGTCCAGCGGTGGTCTTGGTCAATGACGGGCGAGCCGATGTGATCGTGGAGCGGGAAAGTTATGAGGACTTGTTGCGGAACGATCGCCTGCCGGAGCGACTAAGAGTGGGAAATAAAATTAAGCTGGTACTGTAAAATTTGGTTTTGCAGTGATTTTTTAGTTGCCTTTTATTCAATAGAATTATTATAAGATAAAAAATGCTTAGAGGCCGTTAAACGTTAAAACGGTCTCTTTTTATTATATAATTTATTTAATAATTATATTTTAGTGCTTTTTATGTTTTTACTTTCAGGCAGAACCTTGCCTTAATCACGTCTTTCAAATGCTCATGAGTTTCCAAAGTATGGGGAACCAACTATTGTTCCCCTTTTTTGACATCAAAAAGGTGTTAGTTCCCACTTGAGTTATGGAGAGATCAAGAAAAACTACTATTACAAAGCATATTATTATGAGAAGCACAACTATAATTTAATGTTATATATAATATAAAGGATTGTTCGCAAGCAAACTCGAATATTATTTAATGTTCTGTAATGGTCCAATACACTAATTTTCGGGAGGGAGTAGTATACCAGTGACAAGTAGCCCAATAGAAGATTTTTTAAGTTTAAGGGAAGTAAATATTTTAAAAATCAAAGAAATGAAAGATAAAGGGATTAAGGTGGTCGGTAGTTACTGCACCTACTGTCCGACGGAACTAATTCTAGCTGCCGGAGCGATTCCAGTAAGTCTGTGCGGAACAAAGGATGACCCGATTAGTGCCGCAGAACGGACCCTTCCTCGGAATTTATGTCCGCTGATCAAATCCTCATATGGTTTTGCAGTTACCGATACTTGTCCGTTTTTTTATTTTTCAGATTTGATTGTCGGGGAAACGACCTGTGATGGGAAAAAGAAAATGTTTGAACAGATGCAACAGTTGAAGCCGGTCCATGTGATGGAACTGCCGACAATAAAGAAGAGTGAGGCGTCTTTTCAATTGTGGGTAGAAGAAATCAGGAGATTGCGGGTCTGGTTAGAAGAGAACTTGTCGGTTAAAATCACGGATGAGGCGATCTGGCAAGCCATTGAGATTGTTAATCAGGAGCGATCATTAATCAAAGCAATCAGTGATTTAAACCAAATTGATCCGCCGCCCTTAAGTGGACTAAGTTTGCTAACTGTTTCCTGGTCGAGATCTTTTAATAGTGATAAAGCAGAAACAATCCGGATGCTTCGGGATTTGAAGGAAAGACTAGCTGTCCATCAACCTGACCAGGTTTCCGTTAAACAACGGATTTTGCTGACTGGCTGCCCGGTCGGCCTGGGTACCGAAAAGGTAATTCGCCTGACCGAGGAACTAGGAGGTGCCGTCGTCGCCTTGGAGAATTGTTCCGGGTACAAAACTTTAGAATTACAAACTAATACTGAATATTCAGACCCAATTGTCGCCTTGGCCGATAAGTATCTCCAAATACCCTGTTCCTGCATGAGTCCCAATCCCTATCGGTTGGAGCTGCTAGAACGGATGATTCATGATTTTCGAATAGATGCGGTTATTGACCTTACCTGGCAAGCTTGCCATACTTATAACATTGAAGCATATCAGGTAGAACAGCTAGTACAGCAGAAAGGGTTGCCGTACCTGCATCTGGAGAGCGACTACTCTTCGGCGGATTTAGAAAGTCTAAAGGTTCGAATTGAGGCCTTGCTGGAGATGGCGGGGAATAGTTAATTGCTCATATTTTTTAGGCCGCGATGGCGAAAAGAATCGGGGTAGAAGGCCTAGTTACCTTTACCGGTGGAGTAGCCCGGAATGAGGGAATGTAAAGCCGCCCTTATTAATTTTGGGCGGCTTAATTACGTTTATTTCACAAAAACTACATTGATTGCTTTGATTAAGGCAGTCACTTGGTCACCCTCGACAAAGCCGACTTCTTCTAAAGACTCTCGCGTCATCACGGACGCGATTTCGGTATCACCTATTCACATAGTGACTTGGGCCATGACACCGTCTGCTTTTATTTTTCAAACACTACCGCGCAGTTGATTTCGAACCCCTGCCTCCATTGCTTTTTAAATCACTCCTTGCTATAAAGTTTAATCGTTTCTATTTTACCCTAATACTCTTTTCTATATACCTAATACTCTTCTCTATATAAATAAAGTATATTACAGAGACGTTCTTGCCCTAGATGATGCTAAAATAGAGCATTTTATTACCTGTTTTCTCCATAGGCCTTTTCCGACCAGAGCATAAAATTACTTAATAAGCGATGCTTTTGCTATAACTATAATTTATATATTATATAACAATAATTATGCTATAATACCTGTGGCGTACCGGTGGCCATAGGTCGATTGTTGCTAGCTATTGTAGAATTAAGGAGGGGAAACTTTGTAATGAAAAGAATTACTCTGCTATTTAGTCTAGTCCTCATGCTTTGTCTCGTATTAGTCGGTTGTGGACAAACTAATGAAACTACTGGGCCATCGACTACCCAGCAAAACCTTCCGACAATTAATCTTGGTTACATTTTTACGAACCACCAAACCCCTCTCTTGGTTAGTGCCGTTAAAGGTGAAGCATTTAAGGATATGGGAGTCTACCTTAAGCCGGTCGTTGCCAAAGAAAAATATGAATTGATTTCTGACGGTAAAACACTGGCCAACATAAACCTGGTGGTAACCAAAAGCGGCTCCGAAGTCACCACTTTATTGGCGCAAAAACACATCGATATTGCTCTGGGATCTGTCACCGCTTTCATGCATGGAGTAGACCAGCAGACGCCCATGAAAGTACTGAGCCCTATCCAGACTGAAGGGATGGGACTGGTAGTGCCCCAAGACAGCAATATCCAAGATTGGGATACTTTTGTGGCTTATCTTAAGGCAACCAAGCAGCCAGTTAAAATTGGTTATCATTCGCCGACCAGTGGGCCTAAAATTGTTTTTGAAGGGGCCCTGAAAAAGGCAGACATAAGTGTTACCCAGGACCCAAACAACATGCAAGCCGAAGTCTTGCTGGTTGATTTAAAATCTACCTCTAACCTAAACCCAGCTCTAACCAGCAAGCAAGTGGATGGTTGGGTAGGGCCTTCCCCTTACCCGGAAGTGGCCGTTACTGAGGGAATTGGCAAGATCGCCTTTGAATTAAGGGACCTGCCTCCTGAAGGTTATTGGCATGATTTTCCTTGCTGCGTAGTGGGAGCGCGCCAGGAGATTATTGATAATAATCCTGAGGTAACCCAAGCCATTGTAGAATTAACCCATAAGGCCAGTGATTGGTGTAATGCTAACAAGGAAGAAGCAGCGACCATCACTGCTGAATGGATTGGCATAGCGGTAGAAGCGGCCAAAGTTTCAAATATTGTTTACACGACCAATCCTACTGCCAAATGGAGAGAAGGAGCCGCAACTTATATCGATATTTTAAATGATATGGATAAATTCAATGGTAGTTTTAAAGGAAAGAAATACAGTGAAATCGAGACCTCACTAATGGATTTCAGCTTTATTGAAAAAGCAAGCCAATAACCAAAATGAGGTTCCTATTCGCTCTAGCTAACGGGAACCTCTCTTATTTTTATTGGGTGTGAAAAAATGAACCGTAATCGTAATTATAAAAGTTTTTGGGTATCACTGATTGTTCCAATATCATTTGTTTTTCTGTGGATTTTTATGGCAGCAAAAATTAATAATGCAGTTATTCTTCCCACGGCCAACCAGGTCTTTCAACTGGTATTGCACCCTTTGGATAATTTAATTAGTATGGGTTCGCTGCTGAATAACATTTTGGTAAGCATAATTAGGGTGTTGGTCGGATATTTATTAGCCGTCTGCCTAGCTATACCGCTGGGTATTCTGATGGGTTATTATGGCCTGATGTTCAAGCTGTTTAACACCTTCTTAGGTCTGTTCAGGCCAATCCCTCCATTGGCCTGGGTGCCTTTAGTGCTCGCCTGGTTTGGCATCAGTAGTTTTGCCACCCTTCTGGGGGTGGAGCAAGGGGAATTATATATCTATCTCAACAATTTAAAAATCTCCATGGTTTTTATCATCTTCATTGGGGCTTTTTATCCAGTGCTAACCAGTTCGATTTACGGTGTGAAGACCGTCAGAAAGACTTTGATTGATTCGGCCCGGGTCCTAGGGGCTAGCGAGTCTGATATATTCCTAAAAATATTAATTCCCTCAGCCGCCCCTTCCATTGTCAATGGTATGCGGATCGGGTTAGGTGTGGCTTGGATGTGCCTGGTGTCCGCCGAAATGTTGCCCGGAAGTTTGTCCGGGATTGGTTACCTGATTACCCATGCCTATACCGTCGCTCGAACCGATATTGTTATCGCCGGGATGATTAGTATTGGAGTGGTAGGAGCACTGCTTGATTGGTTATTCCGATTGTTGGAAGACAGAAAATTTAAGTGGCAGCGTTTAGCCAGATAGATAAGTGAGGCGGGTATGGACGGAATTATTCAAGTTCAACATTTGAGTAAGATCTACACCATGGAACAGGGAAAAAAGGTACATGCCCTGGAGGATATAAACCTGGATATTTATCCTAACGATTTTATCTGTATTGTCGGACCTTCTGGCTGTGGGAAATCAACCCTGCTAAAAATCTTAGCCGGGCTTGAGGCCCCGAGTTCCGGATCAGCTTGTTTTCAGGGAGTGCCGATAATCAAACCCAGCCGAGATATTGGCCTGGTTTTTCAGGAGTATTCACTCCTGCCATGGCGAACCGTGATTGATAACATCTCGCTCGGCTTAGAATTTGATAAACAGCCCAAACAAGAACGTCTCGCCGTGGCCGAGCAATTTCTGCAATTGGTTGGCCTTCAAGATTTTGCTGGGGCGTATCCCTATGAGTTATCCGGCGGCATGCAACAGCGGGTAGCCATTGCCCGGGCCTTAGCCAATAATCCTCAGGTTCTATTAATGGATGAACCATTTGGCGCGCTAGACGCGCATACGAGAATCCTATTACAAAAAGAACTGCTGCGGATTTGGGAAATAAACCGCAAAACCATAGTCTTTGTAACTCACAGTGTAGATGAAGCCATTTACTTGGCTGACTCTATTGTGGTTATGTCACCTCATCTGGGTAGAATTAAAGAGGTGATCAAAGTTAATATTCCTAGACCTCGTGATCGAGCTAATCCAAAATATGGACAAATGGCTTCGGAAATCCTCACAATGCTGGATGTGGAATAAGCACCGTAAGATCTGTCTTAAGTAGGCCCCTAGGGGCCTTTTCATTATAAGCTCTCAATTTTTATGATCAGTTCGGTTTTACCGTAGAGTTGACTGGCTCATTAGGGTATTTCCTTTTTTTCTAATAATAGTTATGTTATAATACAGGAATGGCGAGATAGGACAGAATTGGTTGCGGGGGAACAGCATGGAGATAATTGTATCCCATAATCATTTAGATTTTGATGGCTTGGCTTCAATGGTGGCTGCCCAACGATTATATCCCCGGGCAGAGATGGTTTTTGTTGGTGGATTGTCCGGCAATGTGCAGCGTTTCATGTCTTTACACAAAGACTCCCTAATGATTAAACGGGTTAAAGAAATTCCGCTCGACCGAGTGCGCCGGGTTGTGGTTGTCGATACCAATAGCCCTCGACGTCTAGGTGATTTAGGCAGTTGGCTTAGAAAGAGTTCAGCGGAGATTCATCTGTATGATCACCATCCGGAGCCGGTAGAACCCTTGAAAGCGACAGTAAAGGTGACCGACACTATTGGAGCCGCTACAACCCTGCTGGTAGAAAAGATTCGAAAAAGTGGCTTAAGACTGAGCCGCTTTGAAGCAACTTTATTAGCTTTAGGAATCTATGAAGATACCGGCAGCCTTACCTTTACAACAACCACGGTCCGGGATGTGCGGGCGGTGGCTTACTTGTTGGAGCAGGGGGCCAATCTAGGGATTGTCGCTAATTTTATTGAATTATCTTTTACCGATGAGCAGAAGTTTCTTTTCAATCGTCTTCTGTCCTCGGTCCAACATAAAACCATCAACGGAATTGATGTGGTCCTCGCCTCAGCCAGAAGCGATAAACAAATTGGTAATCTAGATTTTTTAACTCATAAACTTGGAGACATTGAAACTTTTGACGCTTTTTTTACGGTTGTAGAAATGAGCAACCGCGTATATATAGTGGCCCGTAGTCGAACAGATTCATTGGACGTGGGCGAGGTGTGCGCCATTTTTGGCGGTGGTGGCCATCCCAAGGCTTCCTCTGCGACCATAAAGGGTCGTAGCCTTGAATCGGTTCTGGAAGAATTGGAGCGGGTATTGGCGGAAAAAACCCATCCGCCAATTGTGGCGCGTGATATTATGTCCAGCCCAGTTAAAACAATTCCGATGCATCTTTCTTTAGAAGAAGCCGGTAAAATTATGTTGCGCTATGGCCATACCGGCTTGCCGGTCCTGGAGGACGGTCGGGTGGTCGGGGTAATCTCCCGTCGTGATGTGGATAAGGGAAGGATACATGGCCTCGGACATTCACCGGTAAAGGGTTACATGAGCCGGAACGTTGTTTCTGTTTCGCCGGAAACGCCAGTTTCAGAACTTCAATACTTATTGGTCAAGCACGACATTGGGCGACTGCCAGTGATGGAAAATGGTCAACTCATTGGAATTGTCTCTCGGACGGATATATTAAGAACATTTCATGGTCAGGATTACCCAGAAGACCATATCCTTCTTTATAATAATCAGGCAGCGACGAGTGAATCACTGAGTTGGTTGGGGAAGAATTGGCGAGATCAAATGCTCAAGGAACTTCCGGTCCAGATTTTTAATATATTAAAGGTAGCCGGCAGTCTGGCGGATGAGCTGGGCATGGCGGTTTATGTGGTGGGCGGTTTTGTTCGTGACTTATTGTTAGGACAACCAAATTTAGATATGGATCTAGTAGTCGAGGGCCATGGCCCGGATTTTGCCCGAGCACTGGCTAGTAATCTAGGGGGGAAAGTGCGGGTTCATGAACGTTTCGGGACCGCCATGGTTATTGGACCAGACGGCTCTAGGATTGACGTAGCCACTGCGCGCATGGAATACTATGAATATCCGGCTGCTTTACCGACCGTAGAACGATCGAATTTGAGACATGATTTATATCGACGCGACTTTACCATTAATGCGATGGCTATCCAATTAAACTCGGATCATTTTGGCGATTTAATTGACTTTTTTGGCGGACGAATGGACCTGGAAAGGCGGTTGGTCCGAGTCCTCTATAATTTAAGCTTTGTTGAGGATCCAACGCGGATTATTCGCGCCATCAGATTTGAACAAAGATTAGGCTTCCAAATCGAAACTCAGACTCTTCAGCTTATCGAAGACTCCATTTATCGTGGGTTTCTTAAAGGTCTTTCGGGAGCTAGAATAAGAGAAGAAGTTTCTATTCTATTGAGCGAGGCAGACCCAATTCCCGGTTTGCGTCGTCTCGTCGACCTAGGGGTAGCCGCTCAGGTATTGCCGGAAGTAAAATTTGATCATCGAATATGGCGGATGCTCGGACGTATTCCTCGAATCCAGGATAAAGTTCGTTTACTTTTGAGCGAAGAGATAGAAACAAAGGAACCAGCTTCAAACAGGATCTTAAATAAAGAAGCTATCTATTGGATGGTTTTATTTCATCAGATCGGCGTAGATAAATTAAATGAGGTAAGCAGTAAGTATCGTCTAAACCGAGCCGTAACTAACTTGATGTTGCTGGCTTATCAAGCCCAAGATCAATTGACAAAATTAGGGGGGCGGCCGGGTAAGGTCAAAATGAGTACTATTGATCCTATTTTGCAGGTTTGCCCAGCCGAAGTTTTTATCTTTTTATCAGTTCTTACTTCCTCAAGAGCCTGGCAGAATCAGTTGCTGTCTTACCTTAAGCTCAAGAGTCAAGCCCGACCCGAATTAACGGGTAATGATTTAATCAATCTAGGTTTAAAGCCGGGCCCTCAGTTTAAATCAATCCTTGATCAGATCCGGACAGCCCGGTTGGATGGCTTAATTGAAACCAAGGCGGAAGAACTGAATCTAGTAAAAGCTATTGTAGCCGGCCAAGAGGAGGCAGTAAAATGAATTTTGACCCAACTCACTGGCTTTTAGTGTTACCCGGAATCATCTTGGGATTAACTGTTCACGAATATGCCCATGCGCGGGTTGCTGATTATCTGGGAGATTCCACTTCGGCCTATGCTGGAAGGTTGACCCTTAATCCTTTGGCCCATCTTGACCTGATGGGCTTCCTGATGCTCATGTTAGCCGGGTTTGGCTGGGCGAAACCAGTACCGATAAACCCTTTGAGGTTTCAGGGTAATATGCGAACCGGTATAGCCTTGGTTTCAATAGCTGGTCCCTTGGCTAATCTGTTAATGGCCTTTACCGGAGCACTTATTTTTTATTTGAGTTTCCCCGGGGGAACCTTTATCGGTCAGACTGGCGGGAACATAGGGGTTCAGATGTTACTAGGTTTGATCCAGATTAATGTGGTCCTAGCTGTCTTTAACCTAATTCCAGTGCCTCCTCTGGATGGATCTAAAATACTAGCCAGCATCCTGCCGCCTCAGAGTGGTAACGCTTTTCTGCAGCTCGAAAGATACGGTCCCCTGATTTTAATTGCTTTGATTTTTTTGGGTGTCATTGGTAAACTTCTTTTGCCTCTGGTAACCTTAGTGCTGGGGGTAGTGTTTAACAGTGCTGGTTTGATCGCTGGAGCAGTTCTTAAACTTTTTTAGTTAGTAATAGTTTTAGTATCGTTTCATTCGAGTGAAGCGAAGAATCCTTCTCACGCTGAGCATTAAGATCTCTTCACTAACGCTCAGAATGACGTATAATATTTTTTTAGAAAGGTAGATGAACCAATGCAACAAGCTGATACCCGGAAAAGATCTTTAAGCGGTATGCGTCCTACCGGCAAACTGCATATTGGCCATTTAAGTGTTCTGGAAAACTGGGTGCGAATGCAGGAACAGTACGAATGTTTTTTCTTTGTCGCCAATTGGCATGCATTAACCACCGCTTTTGAAGAGACCGAATCTATTCGAGACAGTATTCGGGAAATGGCTTTGGATTGGTTCAGTGTTGGGATAAATCCAGAGAAAAGTACTGTTTTTATTCAATCGGAAGTAAAAGAGCACGCCGAACTTTACCTCTTATTGTCTATGGTTACACCACTGGGCTGGTTGGAACGTTGTCCGACTTATAAGGATCAAATAATTCAGTTGGGTAGTCAGGGCAAGGATATTTCAACTCATGGATTTCTTGGTTACCCGGTGTTGATGGCTGCTGACATCCTTTTGTATCGGGCAGATTTGGTACCGGTAGGCGAGGATCAACTGCCGCATCTGGAATTAAGTCGGGAAATTGCTCGCCGGTTTAACTACTTGTATGAGAAAAAGGTTTTTACTGAACCCCAGGCTTATCTAGCAGAGGTACCTTTGCTGCCCGGTGTAGATGGCCGGAAAATGAGCAAAAGTTATAATAACTATATTTCGATCTCAGCTAGCTCAGAAGAAATACAGAATAAGGTTAAACTGATGGTTACGGACCCGGCTCGAATTCATAAAACCGACCCGGGACATCCCGAGGTCTGTATCGTCAATACTTATCAAAAACTATATAATGCTCAAGAACACGGGCAAATAGCTGAAGACTGCCGTCGTGGTCAAATTGGATGTGTAGCGTGTAAAAAACGCCTGGCGTCAAGACTAGATGCTTACCTTTCCCCGTTTCGAGAGAAACGCCGCAGCCTAGAAAGTCAACCGGGACAAGTCGAAGATATCTTGGCGGAAGGAGCCCGAAAGGCGAGGCTTGAGGCAGAAAAAATGATGGGTGAGGTTCGGGAGGCAATGCGAGTGTAGTGAACTATTTGCTCAAACTGGATGGTTTTGAGGGGTCCCTGGAGTTGCTGTTACAGTCTATTCGAAAAGCAGAAGTGGATATTAGCCAGCTAAATGTGTCTGAGATCATATTTCATTATCTGGAATCTATTGCCAATTACTCTGAGCTTGATTTAGACCAGACCAGTCATTTTTTGCTATTAGCCGCAACTGTTTTACAGATTAAGACGCAGATGGTGTTGCCGCGAACTATCCCTAAAAGTGAGCAAACAGGTAAAGAAACAGATGCGGTAGAAGATTTAGTAACCCGGCCTGATTCGGAGGGCCGCTTAAATGAGTATCGACGATTTAGGGAACTGGCTGAAACTCTGGGAGAAAGAGAGGCTGCTTGGGGTAAGGTGTATACCCGGACGGCAATGAATGAAGCCCTCATAGAGGGCTTTTCTGCGTCCCTGCCTCCTAGCTCTATTTCTTTGTCTGCTCTATGGGAAGCCCTTAATAAGTTATTGGCTGCTCGGGAAGCAACCGAACCGGTTATGGAATTACCAGAGGATCAGGTGACAGTAATAGATCAAATGCAATACATCCTGCAGCGGGCGGGTGAATCAGAAAAACCCCTGACCTTTATTGAGTTATTCTCTGAGATGAGAAGATTAGAAGAGATTATCATCGCTTTCTTGGCTTTGCTGGAACTTATCCGCTGTCGACAGATTCGAGTTACGCAACACCGAGCCTTAGATCCTATTCTAATTGAACTCTGGTCTGAGAACAGTTGAGGCTTGTATTTATTTCGGACACAAACTAGGTCGGGAACGGATGTCAACTGCGATCATAATTTTCATTCTCGGTGGAATATAAGGTCTGATCTGAAATTTAGCAGAGTAATAAGGGAGAGGTTCTATTGGTTCTGGCTTTTTTCCGGGAAGAAGGACAGGCAGCTTTAGAAGCTATACTATTTGTGGCTTCTGAACCGCTTTCCCTAGAAACGTTAAGCAACTTAATCGGTTTAAACGAGGAAGATACTCAGGAGTTATTGGACGAGCTACAGACAGTTTATAACGGTGAAAGGCGTGGGTTGCAAATTGTCAAAGTAGCTCAGGGTTATCAGATGTGTACCCGGCCGGAGTATCATCAGTACGTTGAAAGACTCCTTCGACCCTCATATGGCCGGCTCTCCAAGGCTGCCTTAGAGTGTTTGGCAATTATTGCTTATCAGCAACCAGTTACTCGAGCAGAGATTGAGCAGATTCGGGGGGTTAAGGCGGACCGCGTTGTTTCAACCCTGCTCGAACGTCAACTTATTCAAGAAGTTGGCCGAAAGGAGACAATCGGTCGGCCAATTTTGTATGGGACGACCAACGAATTCCTCCGCGTATTTGGCCTTAACAGCCTGTCTGAACTGCCGCACTTAAATGATTTCCCCACATTCAAATCAGAATCCTTTGCTGATTAAGCTTTTTGCTCATTTCTGCTATAAATCCGCTCTAATTCTAAGCGTTTACAATCATAACCAAAAATAAATACAACCTAAAAGAGGCTCAAGGACCATGTCCAATTGGGAATACTTAGAGTTAATAATGGGGATTACTAGATTATAACCAAGTTGGTAAAACTGTAAGTTTTAACTTACTTACTAGTGCCAAGTTAAAAACGCCTTCAGCTAAATGTGTTCGATATAAACCTCCATGCCGCTAAGGAGCACGATCAGAATATGAACAATCAAGACCGAGTAAAACACAAGCGTTAATTATGTTCAAACAGTAATAGAAAGACGAAATTGATTGATGGCACTGGTAAAAGGTGGTACACGGGCATGGGCACCAGTTTTATATATCTATCCCTGGGCTTCTTGACCTTGGCCGGAATAGTGTGGCTTTTTCCGCTTGAGTGTCAGGTTACCTATTGGAAGGACTGGAATCGGACTGAGGTAACGGTGACGATGGGATTAGTCAAACGGTCGAAACGGCTAGGGTCTAAATCCTTTACCTGGCACTGGATTTCAGAAAAAGAGGAAGTTTCTGCGAAAGTAGATCAAGCGATGACGCCGAAGGATGGGTCAAAATATGGATCACCGATTGATTTACCGGAAATTCGGTTGATTATGCAGCAAGTTAGTGAATATACCAAACGGGGAACCGAACTCGTTGGCCGGACTAAAATAAAACAGTTTTGTTGGGTAACGGAATTGGGATTGGTTAATCCGATGGAAACTGCTTTAGCGACCGGGGTGCTCTGGGGAGTAAAAGGCTGGTTAATAAGTAGTATTAAACGTCGTTTTAAGCAAAACTTTAAATCATATCGGGTTAAAGTAATCCCAAACTTTCAACGGCAAGGTTTGCGGATTGAACTATTTTGGCAATTTGAAAGTCAGCTAGGGTATATACTCCTAGTTGCGTTCAAAATGCTTCAGTTTTATTTGATCAAAAGGTACCGGAAGGTTAGAGTAGGGGTTCGCTTATTTAGACATCGTTAAAGCTTAACCATTGATAAAAATACAGTAAAAAATATTTAAGGTATGGAATTGTTTTGCATATTTGAGGGTCGATTGGGTCATATTATGATTGCCAGGATGGAGTTTAACCCGGTTTTTAAATGCTTAGGTAAAAAATCAGCTTGCATAGGCTGACAGCCAGGTTTAATGCAGAGGGGGAAGCTTAAGTGACAAATCATCCTATTGAAACATTGATGAAAACAGCCATGGAAAGTATAAAAGAAATGGTCGATGTAAATACAGTTGTGGGGGATCCGGTTGAAACTCCCGAGGGGACCGTGATTATTCCGGTTTCTCGGGTATCCTGTGGATTTGCGGCTGGTGGGGGAGAGTACGATACCAGTGGCGATTTACCGGAAGGCCATCTGCCATTCGGCGGAGGAAGTGGGGCCGGGGTGTCTGTCCAACCGGTTGGCTTTCTGGTTGTTGGGCAAAACCAGGTTCGTTTAATGCCGGTGGATGCTAATAATGCGGTTGATCGCTTAATAGACATGGCCCCCCAAGTTTTAAGCAACCTTAGGGAAATGTTGACTCAGCGCCGGACCTCAGAAGTTACGAGAGTGACCGAGGTGGAGGCCTGAGCCATGCTTGTTTGAAATCTGCTGAACCACTCATGCTCTAAGGACACAACTACCGATGAAAAAAGCGGACATATGTCATCCTGAGCGTTAGTGAAGGATCTTGCTTCTCAGTGTAGAAGAATTATCCACTCTGCTCAGAATTGACATCTTATTATTATATTAAATTTATAACAACTAAGAGTTATTAAGCTCACCAGCTTTAACAGCGAGGTGAGCTTTTATATTTCCATGGTGGTTCTAACCTATATAGGATATTCATACCATTTCAGTGAGGGAAGAGTTGGAGGTGATCTTTTTTGCTTAATGTGGTCTGGCTAGGAATGCTTCTGATTGGTATTGCAGTCGCCGCAGTTAATGGGCGGGTCGAGGTTGTTTCCCAGGCTGCTTTAAATTCGTCACAGGTGGCGGTAACGATTTGTTTAGAATTAGTCGGGATAATGACGATGTGGCTTGGTTTGTTAAAGATAGCTGAAAAATCAGGCTTAGTAGAACTTTTAGCCCGGGCAGTCAAGCCGATTACCAATTTGCTTTTTCCTAGTATACCGTCGGGTCATCCGGCTTTAGGGGCGATTATTATGAATATCAGTGCGAATATTCTGGGATTAGGCAATGCCGCCACTCCTTTTGGTCTCAAGGCAATGGAGGAAATGCAGGCCTTAAACCGGCGTTCGGAAACAGCCTCCGATGCGATGTGTACTTTTTTAGCCATTAACACCTCCTGTATCACCTTAATCCCAGCGACAATTATTGGGGTCCGCGTAGGAGCTAACTCAACTAACCCAACGGAGATTGTGGGGCCAACTATTTTTGCCACTGCCTGTGCGATGGTGGTGGCCATTACGGCTGACGCAATCTTGCGTCATTTTTACCATCGCCGTCGCCGCTACTAAAGCCCAACTGAAACCGGAGGAGGGGGTAAGTAGGTGCTAGTAGAAGGGTTAGCTGTTGTTTCCAAGTGGGCTATTCCTACCTTGCTGTTTTTTGTGCCGGCCTATGGGATGCTTCGCCGGTTGCCGGTCTATCAGACTTTTATTGAAGGAGCAGTTGAGGGATTTCACACGGCGGTTCGCATTATTCCTTACTTGGTGGGGATGATGATTTCGATTGGAGTTTTTCGAGCCTCCGGGGCCATGGAGGTACTAGCCGGGTTATTGGGACCTATTCTGGATTTATTACAGTTGCCACCGGATATCCTTCCTTTAGCTATTATGCGCCCGCTCTCAGGTAGTGCGGCCTTGGGGTTAGCCGCAGAAATAATTAATACCTACGGGCCGGATTCTTTTATTGGCCGGTTAGCTTCAACGATGCAAGGGACCACTGATACTACCTTTTTCGTTTTAACCATTTACTTTGGATCAGTGGGAATTAAATATTATCGCCATGCCGTTGTAGCCGGGTTATTGGCCGATCTGACCACTTTAATTGCCTCAATTATTATTTGTAAGCAAATGTTTGGTTAGGAGTGACCAAACGTTTTCCATTTTCTTAAGGCCTTGGGGATATACTATAGAGCAAGCCTGTGGAATAATAATGGTAGTAGTGGAAGTAATCCGAAGAGCCAGATTATGAAAGGAGGCAGTTTGGGCTAGATATATGGAACGTTTGCAGAAAGTATTAGCTAAGGCCGGGGTTGCGTCTCGGCGACGGAGTGAGGATATAATTGCTGATGGCCGAGTTCGGGTTAATGGTATGGTCGTTACCGAAATGGGGACAAAGGTTGATTGGGAGCACGATGTTATTGAGGTAGACGGGCAACAATTAAAACGGATCGAGGAACCAGTCTATATAATGCTAAATAAACCGGTTGGTTATGTAACCACCCTGCGAGACCCTCAGGGGCGAAAGAAAGTAGTAGATTTAGTTAAGAATCTACCACAGCGAATCTACCCGGTTGGTCGATTGGATTATGATACAGAGGGTCTGCTCCTGATGACAAACGATGGGGAATTAGCTCAAGCCTTAACTCATCCAAGGTTTGGGGTGGAAAAAACTTACATGGTCAAGGTGTTTGGAATTCCGCAGCCCCATAAACTTAAGCTTCTGCGAGACGGAATAATGCTAGAGGACGGTCAGACCGCACCGGCTCAGGTACGCCTTATTAGCCGGATGGATGGGAATGCCTTGCTGGAAATAAAGATCCATGAAGGGCGAAAACGTCAAGTGCGGCGAATGTGTCAAGCTATTGGACATCCAGTTATGAGGCTTCAACGGACCCATGTCGGTTTTCTGAGTTTGGATTCTTTAAAAACAGGTGAATATCGCTATTTAACTCTCGAAGAAATTACTCAATTAAGAAAGTTAGTCTCTAAGCACCGATACTCACCTAAAACCCAACGCAACAACCCTAAAAAACAGGGTGGAAAAGCCAGAAGTAATAGTTTGGTCCGTCGACAGGCCTGACCTAAAGACCAACAAAACCGCAAACTTTATCTGAATCAAAAGACCCCACTTCTATAAGTGAGGGTTACCTTGTTTAAACTTCAGGTGGAGTAGAGTTCCATCTGAAGCCTCGATGTTCAGCGGAGCGGAACGAGTTCACTGGCAAAACAGCCGGAAGTCACTTGTTTAGACTTCCGGTTTGATTTATTTAAGATCAAACTCCCCACTAACATTTAGGAGCAGTTTAGAAAAAACACCATATTTATGGGTAATTAGCAGGAAAATCCGCTTTATTGGCGAAGTATTCGACACTAGAAATATAACTTGCTCAATATCTATAAATATAGAAGATATAGCATTTTTATCCATGTTTCACAAGACTAGATAAGGGAGGGCTTTATATTGGTTAAGGCCAAGATTGGGGATGAGATAGTAAATATACCCCTGAGGCTGCGTGTTCGCTTTGATTATCGGGGAGTTAGCAAACCGAAGGGTTTATTTTTTGGCAGTAAAAACATAGATCAAGTGGCTGAAGAAACCAGGGATCATAAAGCAGCCTTGTTGAGAAATGTTCCAGTACAAGGAATCCAAATTGAAGATATTGATACCAGTAGTGAAGTCTATACGGTGTTTGACGAGGCCTTGGGAGCACCGGTGGCATATGCCCCGATTCAGGTGACAATTCAAGCTGAGGTCATTGAGGATGTGGTTAGATTTATCATGCAAGAAGAATTCCGCAAGGTGGAATTATTAGAACCGGATCAAGTTGTACTTGGCAAGCATGATATTGAAAGGCTTTTATTCAAAATGAATGAAGAGCTTCGAGCCTTTCAGATCGCTCTGGAACGAAGAGCAAATTTGCGATAGCGGGAGGGTGCTGATGCTGGAGAAAATAGTATCCCGGGTCAAGGATCTCCCAGCCTTACCAGCCATTGTAACTAGGGTTATCCAACTGACAGAAGATCCTAATTCAACAGCCAAAGATTTAAGTGAAATGCTAAGTCATGATCAAAGCCTAACGGCCAAGGTGTTGCGATTGGCCAACTCAGCCTATTATGGATTTCCCCGACGCATAAACACCGTTGCCGATGCCGTTGTCTTACTTGGGTTTGGGGTTATTAGGAGTTTGGTAATGGCTGCTTCTGTTTACGATATATTGGAAAAACCGGTGCAGGGTTATGCCCTAGCTCCGGGTGAGCTTTGGCGTCATTCGCAGGCCTGTGCAATGGGCTCGCGCTTGATTGCTCAAAGAGTTAAATACCGTTACCTCGATCAGGCTTATATTGGTGGACTGCTTCATGACATTGGAAAAGTCATTCTCAGCGAATATTTAAAAGAAGTTTATCAGCAGGTGATTGATCGAGTCGTTCAGGAGCAGATTTCATTTACCGAGGTAGAGGTCGAAATCCTCGGTTTTGACCATGCAGCCGTAGGAGCTAGAGTGGTTGAGGAGTGGAACCTGCCGCCAGAGTTAGTAGATTGTATTGCCTATCACCACCGACCCTTACAAATGGCTGATAATTCGACTTTGGCCAGTATCGTTCATCTTTCTGATGCAATCTGTATGACTATGGGTATAGGATTAGGTATTGACGGAATGTACTACCCATTAGACAGTCAAGCGGTTGAACTATTAAAATTGAACACAACGGATATAGAACTCATAATGTCTCGTTTAGCCGATGCTTTGGTAGACAGTAATTCTATACTGGCTTGATTAAATACTTTAATAAATACACGTAAGAAAGGGCCCATTTATTTACCGAGCCGGATGATGTTCTTCCGGTTTTTTATCTGAGTTCAAAAGCCCCCTACTCTTATAAGTTGGGGGGTACCTTGTGCAAACTTCAGGTAGAGTAGAGTCTCCACCTAAAGCCTCGATGTCGGCGAAGCGGGATGAGTTCGCAGATAAAAAAGAGGAAAAGATGATTGTTGAAAAGAGGAATTTACAACGAAAGGTAGAATATAAAAAGCTTATATGATTATATAGTGGTCTGACCACTAGAACAGTCGGTTAGGTGATTATTGACCCCAGCTTATGAGATAGGTGATTTTTGTAAACCACCCCTGCCCGCAGAGCATAACCACTAATGAAAATAGCGGACATATGTCATCCTGAGCGGTTAGCGAGGATCTTGCATCTCAACGTAGGAAGGCTTCTTCGCTTTAATCAGAATTACATGCGTAAACCGCACCACGATAAACGAATAATGTTATATTTATTGCAATGACACGATATTAATACTATTTACTAACTAATTAATACTAGAAGGCAGGTTGGATATGCGGCGCGTTATAGTACTGACCGGCGGATTTGGCAGCGGTAAAAGCGAGATTGCGATTAACCTGGCCCTGAGTTTAGCAGTCAAGGAAAAGACCGCTTTGGTTGACTTGGATATTGCCAACCCCTATTTTCGTTCTCGTGAGGTGAGGCATTTTTTAGCCGAGCAAGGAGTAAAGGCGATAGTGCCGCGAGAGGAATGGTTAGATGCGGACCTGCCTATTCTTGGTCCCGGCCTGCGCAGTCTGCTCTTGGATAACAGTGGCCGGGTTGTGTTAGATGTTGGCGGCGATGAGATCGGGGCGACTGCCCTGGGGGTATACCAGGCGGATTTAAATAAAATAGAGCATCACCTGCTCATGGTGGTTAATCCCTTTCGTCCCTATACCCGTAATCCTGATAGTATTGCGGTTATGTGCCGGGAGATCGAACGAACCTCTCGTCTAAAGATGAATGGAATTATTAGCAATCCTAATCTAGGTCAGGTGACTGAATTGAATCACGTACTCTGGGGGCATGAGATTGTGGTCCAAGCCGCAGAAAAACTCAGTTTGCCAATTTTGGGATTAGGAGTATTGGCCAATAGATTAGAGCAATGGCGCAGTCAGTTAACAGAGACGATTACTAATACCGTTAAACACTTTGACCTGATGCAGCCGCTGCCGTTAATTCCAATTCATATCTATTTGTTGCCGGAATGGTTAAAAAGTAGACCTTCCTGCCCCTAAGCCGGACCATTAAACAATAAAAAATCATGATCACGTCGTGTTTTAACAAAGGTCAGCGATTTGACGATTACAGTGAAGTCATCGACTCTACATCCTCAAAGGCCGGCCGATAATTTGATAAAAAATTATTATAATTTTAAAAAGATAATACCATAATAGCTTTTTCATTAAACATAACAAAGAGACGAAGCAAGGAGGGTGTTAAGGAGGGTGGCAAAGGTCAGTTTTTTGGAGGAAAGATGTAAAGGTTGTGGCTTGTGTATTGCGTTTTGTCCTAAGAATTGCCTGGCTTTAGGCGGACATTTGAACACGCAGGGGTATCATCCAGCTACGCTAGTTGATGGGGAAAATTGTATTTCCTGTGCCATTTGTGCCCGGATGTGCCCAGATGTAGTAATTGAGGTGGAAAAGGAGGCCAGAAGGTGAAGAATTCGGAGCTTCTGTTAATGAAAGGGAATGAAGCAATTGGCGAGGCGGCGGTTCGGGGCGGCTGTCGGTATTTTTTTGGCTACCCCATTACCCCGCAGAGCGAAGTGCTTGAATACTTGGCTCGTCGCTTGCCGGAAGTGGGCGGTGCTTATGTCCAGGCAGAAAGCGAAGTTTCGGCGATAAACATGGTGTTTGGGGCTGCCGCGGCCGGGGCTAGGGTAATGACAGCCTCGTCTAGTCCCGGTATCTCCTTGATGCAAGAGGGTATCTCTTATATTGCCTCAGCCCAATTACCGGCCGTTATCGTTAATATAATGCGGGGTTCTCCCGGCTTAGGTGGTATTCAGCCTTCTCAGGCAGACTACTTTCAGTCGACTAAAGGTGGGGGACATGGAGATTACCGGCTATTGGTGTTAGCTCCCTCCACAGTTCAAGAAATGATTGACCATACTATTTTGGCTTTTGAATTAGCGGAAAAGTACTGTACACCAGTGGTGGTTTTTGCTGACGGCATGATGGGACAAATGATGGAACCAGTCGTCTTGCCAGAGGTGGAACCCGTTCCTTCGGAGAAGCCCTGGGCAACTACTGGGATGCAAGGGCGAGGACCCAATATAATTCACACCTTACACTTACCACCAGACGAATTAGAACAGCACTGCCATAACCTATTTGCTAAGTATCAGCAAATTGAAGCAAATGAAAAGCGGAGCTTAGCCTACTCCACCGAAGATGCCGAGATTTTAGTCGTTGCCTACGGCATCGTTAGTCGGGTGGCGAGAGCAGCGGTGGAGCAGGCGCGCGAGGCTGGGATTAAAGCGGGTCTCTTCCGTCCCGTTACTTTATGGCCTTTCCCGGACGAGGCTTTGGTCAATGCTGCCCAAAAAGCCCGGAAGGTGCTGGTAGTTGAAGTGAGTATGGGTCAGATGGTTGAAGATGTCCGGCTGAGCATCAACGGCCGGCTGCCGGTCGAGTTCTATGGTCGGATTGGTCAGGTGCCAACTCCCGGTGAGATTTTCAACAGGATTTCGCAAATGATCGCGGAGGTGGCCTAGATGACGGAAACAGTAAAAGTATACTCTCGACCCAAAACCCTGATTGATCGCCCCTGGCATTTTTGTCCGGGTTGCCATCATGGTATTGCCCATCGCCTATGTGCTGAAGTAATTGAAGAAATGGGACTGCAGGAGAAAACTATTGGCGTTGGCTCAGTTGGCTGTGGGGTTTTTTCCTATGAGTATTTTAATTTTGACGGTATCGGCCCTTCGCATGGACGATCGCCGGCAGTGGCCACCGGGGTCAAACGGGTTTTGCCGGACCGGCTCGTCTTTACTTATCAAGGCGATGGTGACTTGGCGGCGATTGGAACAACCGAAATGGTTCATGCCGCGGTTCGGGGAGAAAAGATCACTATTGTTTTTATTAATAACACCCTTTATGGAATGACCGGGGGTCAATTGGCTCCAACCACTCTGATGGGTCAGGTCACCACGACCTCTCCTTTTGGCCGAGAAGCGAAACAGGCTGGTTTCCCGATGCGGGTCTGTGAAATGATCTCTACGCTGGAAGGAGCAGCCTATGTCGCTAGAGTAGCCTTATTTAACCCAGCGCAGGTTGCCAAAGCCAAAAAATCAATTCGTCGGGCTTTTGAGACGCAAATGCAGGGATTAGGATTCAGTATGATCGAGATTCTATCGGCCTGCCCAACCAATTGGGGAATGGCACCTTTGGAGGCCTGTAAACATGTGGAAAACAATCTCACTCCAGTGTATCCCCTGGGTGAATTTAAAGTTCCGGAAGGAGTGAAATAAATGATCCATGAATTATTACTAGCTGGGTTTGGCGGACAAGGAATGTTAACCATTGGTATTTCTCTGGCTTACGCCGGCATGGCGGAAGGAAAAAAAGTCGCTTATGTTCCTTCATATGGGCCGGAAATGCGGGGCGGCACAGCCAACTGTATGGTGACTATTTCCGATAAAGAAATAAGCTCTCCGGTAGTCGCTAATCCGGGAGTAGCCATTATCATGAACCGGCCTTCATTAGATAAGTTTGAATCCCGAGTCAAGCCAGGGGGGATTATCCTGGTTAATTCTAGCCTGATTGACCGACCAGTCTGCCGCAAAGATGTTCAGGTATACGAAATCCCTACCCTGGAATTGGCGACCGAGGCCGGTATGGCGAGAGCGGCGAATATGGTTATGCTGGGGGCCTTGATAGGCGCAACCGGGGTGGTTAGTCTAGAGGTAGTCCAAGATGCTCTGGTAAAAACCTTTAAGGGTAAATACCTGGACAAAATGCCCGCCAATATGGCGGTAGTCCGGCGCGGCTTGGAATATATTCGTGGTTTGCAAAAAGAAGGAGTAAGCAAAAAGAAGGCGACAGCTTAAGGATAACTGACCGGAGTTGAGAAGGCGTAAAGTTAACTTATCAACAACTCTTTTTTCTTAATTTAACCTGTAGCGGCAATGAGGCTCCTGTTTTTTTCTTGGAGATTAATTGCCGCTTTTGTTTTTTCTTGTTCGAATAATACCGTCAGGCTATAATCAATAGTATAGTTAGTGTAGTGGTGGGAGTACGTCATAGAAAGGGTGAAGAGCCATTGCAGTTCAAACCCATAAAGACGCGAAAAATTTATGAAGAAATAGTTGATCAACTTAAGGCACTGATTTTTAAGGGGAATCTTAAGCCGGGAGATAAACTCCCGGCTGAAAGGGAATTGTCGGAACGTCTGGGAGTCAGTCGGGCTTCCGTGCGGGAAGCTTTGACTGCTCTTGAAGCCATGGGGATCTTGGACATAAGGCCTGGTGAAGGTACTTTTGTCCGGCAAACCAGCCAGAGTTCAACCATTGAACCATTAGCCTGGGTCCTGGCGGTAGAAAGGAATCCAGTCGCTCAATTGATGGAGGTTCGGCGAGTACTAGAGGTTGAAGCAGCTGGATTTGCCGCGCTGCGGGTCACTGAACGTCAACTGGCAGATATTGAAGAAGCTCTCAAGAGTATGAAAGAAGCAGCTGAAAAAAAAGAACTGGCCGTGGACTACGATTTAAAGTTTCATTACGCGATTGCCCGGGCGACGCAGAATACTGTTTTATTACGGATAATGAATACAGTCGCGGATATTATGCACAAAACCTTTCGTGATGGCCGTCAGCGTTTATACGACAGCCCTGGGATGGCCGAGCAGATCATACAAGAACACTACTCAATCCTAAAGGCGATTAAAAATAGGCAGCCAGAAGACGCACGCCGGTGTATGTTGGAGCACTTGAATAATGTTGAGACTGGCTTGGAAAAGATCCGGAATTCCCTGGGAGAAAACAGTAGTGAGGTGTGAGGTGTTAATCCATCAATCATTAATGAGAATCGGCGGCGAATGATGCGCGCGTAAGGGGGGATTTTTTCCGAGGGTGGCGAGGTCACTGTCATGGCAGTCTAGAATAGTCTACGAAAGGAAGGTTAGCCGAAGGCAGCGGTATGGACCAGAAAGCACTGCGTTGTCTCTTGGAAGAAGTCAAGCTTGGGCGGATTCAAATTGATGAGGCCTTCGACAAATTAAAAAACCTGCCATACGAAAACCTTCATTTTGCCCGGTTGGATCACCACCGGGCTATACGTAGCGGCTATCCTGAAGTAGTCTTTTGTCCAGGGAAACAGGTGGAGCAGATAGTCGCGATTATCAAACACTTGGCCGCCGAAGGGGGCAACGTTTTAGCCACCCGGGCTACTCCAGAGGTCTTTAAAGCCGTGCAGGCGGTGTGTCCAGAGGCCGAATACTATGAACTGGCCCGGGTAATTGCGGTTCGCCAGCAAAAGGTTGACTCCAGGGGGCTGGTTTTAGTAGTAAGTGCTGGAACGGCCGACTTGCCGGTGGCCGAGGAGGCGGCGGTTGTCCTGGAACTCATAGGTTGTGGGGTAGAGCGCCTGTATGATGTTGGGGTCGCTGGGCTGCATCGGTTATTAGAGGAAAGGGAACGCTTGTATCAAGCTCAGGTGATCATTGTCGTCGCTGGCATGGAAGGTGCCTTAGCCAGTGTCGTGGGCGGTCTGGTGGATAAACCAGTCATTGCCGTGCCGACCAGTGTTGGCTATGGGGCTAGTTTCGGCGGATTGGCCGCTTTACTGGCCATGTTGAATTCTTGCGCTGCCGGCATCGGAGTAGTCAACATTGACAATGGCTTTGGGGCTGCGACCCTAGCCGCGGCGATTATCCGTCAAGTGTATAATGAATCCTGAGATTTCGAGGCGAAAGTTTGGTGAAAAGATTGCCGGAAGATAATGCCCAAAAGGTTATTGTGGTCGGAGGCGGGCCAGCTGGCATGATGGCAGCGGGTATGGCCGCCAAGGAAGGGGCCAAGGTCTTATTATTGGAAAAAAACCCTCGGATTGGGCGGAAGCTGCTGCTGACAGGTAAGGGAAGGTGTAATATTACTAATATGGCACCGTTACCGGAATTTGTGGAAAATTTCCCGGGGAACGGGGCTTTTTTATACGGACCGTTAAATGCTTTCAGTAACCAAGACTTGATTGACTTCTTAGCTGATCAAGGATTGGCAACTAAGGTGGAGAGAGGGGGGCGAGTATTTCCCGTCAGTGATCGGTCAGCCGATGTACTCCGGGCACTTGAACGCTTCATTAGAACCGCTGGAGTAAGGGTACTGACCAATCAGCCAGTTATTGGCCTCTTGATCGAAAAAAAAGACACCCTGAGTAGCCAAGTGTTAGGAGTGGTCACGGAAAGCAGTGAATATCGTGGCGGGGCAGTTATTCTAGCAACCGGCGGCCTCTCCTACCCAGCTACCGGAAGTACCGGCGATGGTTACCGGTGGGCGGTTGCGGCTGGTCATACGGTAATTTCTCCTTGGCCTGGGCTGGTCCCGCTTGAAGTCGAGGAAAAGTGGGTGAAAGATGTCCAGGGTCTATCGTTGAAAAATATTCGGGTAACCGCTCGAGTGAATCAGCCTGGTGCTCAGGGATCATCCCGGGTTCTGGGCGAGGAGTTTGGTGAAATGCTGTTTACCCATTTTGGTGTTTCTGGCCCAATTATTTTATCTTTAAGCAGCTCCATAGCCCAGTGTTTATTTAAAAAAAAGAACGATGACACCCGAGCAGAGGCCAGGATTACTTTGAGTATTAATCTTAAACCAGCTTTAATCCCTGAGCAATTAGACCGTCGGCTGCAGCGCGATTTAGCCGCCAATTCGCGAAAACTTTTTAAGAATTCTTTGGGTAATTTATTGCCCAAGGCCATGATTCCGGTGATTATTGGACTAAGCGGGATTCCGGAAGACAAGTTTACACATCAAATTACCCGAGAGGAACGAATGAAGCTAGCCTCTTTGTTAACTGATTTACGGTTAACAGTCACTGGCACCCGGCCAATTGAAGAAGCGATCGTAACCGCTGGGGGGGTTTCAACCAGAGAAGTAGATCCGCGCACGATGGCTTCTCGTTTAGCTGATGGATTGTACTTTGCGGGGGAGATGCTCGACGTAGATGGATATACCGGCGGATTTAACTTGCAGGCAGCCTTTTCGACCGGGTATGTTGCCGGCCGAGCGGCCGGGAAGAAAGTTCAACAGAGTACCTAATTTACCCGATTAGCTTTAATTAATAATTAAACTCCTTCAGCCTCGCTGAATATCGCAGCTATTGATGGAGTCCCTGCTTCACCTATTTGCATGATGCAATCCCGCTACTTAGACGTAAGATCTTTTCTGCCCAGAGGAACTGCAAAGTAAGAGTATATTTACCATCTCTCCGGCATAGCTTGTACCAGAGACATTTATTAAGCGGAGGCGGGTCGAGATGGAAAAGAAGCCGAAATACTCTCGGGAGTATTCTTTCTTAGCCTGGGGAGAAAAACTGGAAAAGTGGCTGGTGCGTTTTGTGATATTCGGTCTGGTAGCATTGGTAGTAACGCAAACCTTAATGACTCAGGACCCTTTCCGATTCTATTTAAGTTTCGCCGAACGCTTGGAAGCCCAAAGGATGGGTTTAGATGAGTTGCCAGAATCCAAACAAATTCAGCCCACCCTTGTTCCGACAAATCCTGAAGACGGAGAAAATCAAATTAACTCTGGGCTGACCGAGGAGTTCAACTCAAACGACTTAATTGGCTTGCAACCGGCTATCAGTGAGACAATCGGAACGATCACCTTGGAACTGATTAACTTTTCCTCCATGCCCAAGGCGACTGTTTTGGTTAATGGACAGGAAGTGGCAGATTTTAGAGAAAAGCGTGTCACCATTCCCGTTCGCACTGATGATATCTTAGAGATAAATGGTTCTTATTATCAGCATTCCCTTACTGTTTTGATCCTGGATGTCTCGGAAAATGTTCGCTATCCGAAAGAGAAGCAGGAGATTAAGGTCAACCAGTCTTTAGCCCGGATCGGTCAGGTGACATTGCTAACCAATTAGTTTAATTATTAATAGCTATTAAAAGCCATTATGACCAAAAAATCATAATGGTTAATTTATTCCAGGATAAAATTTTAAAGCTTTAAGGAATTAAGATTAAGCAATCCGGATCCTTCCTTGTTTTTTGTCTGAAGGATATAATATAATAGATTAATATGTAAGATCGGATAATTTCTTACCTAGATCCCTGGTTAATTTGGGTTCGGGGGTGCGGGAATGAGTAGTAAGCAAGTAGCCAATGCGGCTTTGCGCATGGCCATAACAGCCAGTCGGACCGAAGAAAGCAGTGTCAAAAGATCTCTTGGTGAAAATGGGATAAAAGCAGTTGCGGTTGATTTTGGCGGGGAATTTGTCAGTTCTGTTAGCAAAATAGTGGAAAGAGCCGTGGTTGCTGCCAAACGAGAGGGAGTAATCAAAGATACCCACCCGGATGAAGGAGCAGTAGCTGGGGCGGCGCGGGAAGCTTTATCTCAGATTATGCCTAAAGCTATTGGCCTGAATGTTGGGGGAAAGATTGGTATTGCCCGTTGTCATGATCACGTTAGTGTTGCCATCTTTTTCGGTATTGGCTTGTTGCACTTGGATGAGGTAGCTGTTGGGCTCGGACACCGAGCCGTACCATAACTCATTTATCAGAAAGGGGACACTGGGTAATATGTCCTTCAGGTGCAGAGCTCTGCGGGGGGCAATCACTATTGAGGAAAACACGGCTGAAAGTATTTGCCAGGCAACCGAGGAACTGTTGTTGAAAATGGTTAGGGAAAACGATGTGGATATCGATGAAATAGCGAGCATTATCTTTACTTTAACTCGTGATTTAGATGCGGTTTTTCCAGCCGCCGCGGCTCGGTCTTTGGGATGGAATCAAATTCCCTTGCTGTGTTGCAACGAGGTAGAAGTACCAGGAAGTCTGCCTCGCTGTATTCGGGTATTGATGCATATCAATACCCAAAAGAGTCCGGGCGAGTTAAAACATATTTACTTGCGTAATGCTATTGATCTTCGTCAAGACCTAGCTCAGTGAGCCATCGCGATTATATATCGCGATTATATCTAGGTAGCATTTAAAGAATAGCATCTATAGAGTTCTTTCAGGGACAATCATTCTGAAAAAATCAATAACAAGTGGTATAATTGGTTAGAAAAGCAGGAGAACAAGAAGCAGCACTATTGGAGGAGTTATTGGTGAAAACTTACCGGCTGGCTTCTAGAGAAGAACATCCAGACGATACCATAGTAAAGATAGGCGAGCGGCTGACGGTAGGCGGTCGCGAGCTGCTGGTGATTGCTGGACCATGTGCGGTTGAGGGGCGGGAGCTTTACCTGGAAGCAGCTGAATTAGTGAAAGCTGGGGGAGCCCATATGCTCCGAGGAGGAGCTTATAAACCTCGTACTTCCCCATATTCCTTTGCCGGGCTGGCTCAAGAAGGTTTAGAGATTTTAGGGGAGGCGAGCAGAAATACCGGGTTGCCAATTGTGACCGAGGTGATGGATGCCCGTGAGCTGCCCCTGGTTTGTCAGTATGCCGATGTTTTGCAGGTAGGGAGTCGGAACATGCAGAACTATACCTTACTTAAAGAGGTGGGTAAAACTAACAAGCCGGTCCTGTTGAAAAGGGGTTTTGCAGCGACTATTTTGGAGTGGTTGCTGGCCGCTGAATACATCCTAGCTGCCGGCAATCCTCAAGTTATCTTATGTGAAAGAGGAATCCGCACCTTTGAAACCTATACCCGGAATACTATTGACCTAGGGGCGGTAGTAGCCGTAAAAGAATTATCTCATCTACCGGTTATTGTTGACCCCAGCCATGGGACCGGACGAGCCAGTATGGTGGGACCAATCGCCCGGGCGGCGATCGCCGCTGGTGCCGATGGCATTGTCGTTGAGGTCCACCAAAATCCAACGGAAGCCTTATCTGACGGATTTCAGTCTTTAACGCCGACCTGTTTTTCCCACATGATTGATGAACTGCGCTTGGTTGCCGAGGCAGTAGGTCGAGTATTGCCGGCGTATTAGTTGGATAAAGAAAAACCTGACAATCAGAGTCGATTGTGTTAAAATAACTATTATGAATAAATATAAACGTAGGTTAAATTCAAACTGTCTGCCGGTTATTGCCATTGATGGGCCAGCCGGAGCCGGTAAAAGTACGGTTGCTCGTTTAGTTGCTGAACGATTAAATTATATTTATATAGATACCGGGGCTTTGTATCGGGCTTTGACTTATAAGGCTCTACAAAAAGGAATTGATCTCAGGAACGAGGAAGCCCTGTCTGACCTAGCGGCTAACACCAATATTATACTATTGGCGGAAAATGGTGCGGCCCAACGGGTGTTTTGTGATGATGAAGATGTTACTTACTTGATACGGACCCCTGAGGTCTCACGGTATGTTCCGATCGTTGCCCGAGTCCCAGGAGTACGGGCTAATTTAGTTCGGATTCAAAGAGAGATGAGCCTTAATGGGGGAGCAGTATTAGATGGCCGCGATATTGGCAGTTATGTGTTGCCTGATGCAGAGTTCAAGTTTTTTCTTACGGCCTCTAACCGTGAGAGGGCTTTGCGTCGACAACAAGAATTGGCGGCCAAAGGTTTTCAGACAGATTTAATTGAATTGGAAAAGGAGATGATCGAAAGAGATCTTTTAGATAGCCAGCGAGAGGTAGGGCCTCTTGTCCAGGTACCAGATGCGGTGGTAATTGATACTACCACGATGACCATCGAAGAGGTTGTTTGTAAAATGCTGGAGATCATTAACGGGGGAGAAAAATAATGCTATACCCGTTTGCCCGGGGATTATTTCGAGGCATTTTTCGGGTTTTGTGGCGGTGGAAGATTAGCGGATTAGATAATTTTCCGGTAAAAGGACCAGTCGTTGTCGTTTCCAATCACGTTAGTAACTGGGACCCTATTGTAATTGGCACAGCTCTTCCTCGTCCAGTGCATTTTATGGCTAAGGAAGAGCTTTTTCGCTATCCTTTATTTGGCAATCTGCTTATTAGGTTAAATGCTTTTCCAGTTAAGCGAGGACAACCGGATCGATCGGCAATTCGACGAGCCCTGGAAATCCTTGGGACCGGAGGAGTGCTAGGCTTGTTCCCAGAGGGTTCACGCAGTAAAACCGGGGAACTGCTCAAACCACAGCCAGGAGTAGCAATGATCGCTTTGAAAGCCAAAGTACCGGTTTTGCCTGTAGCTTGTGTAGGGACCGATAAGATGGGAAAGAAAGGATCATTCTTTCGGTCTTTTGAAATTCGAATTGGTAAACCAATTGAATATATCGAATACTATGAGCAAAGGCTCAGTACGAAAAATCTCGAAATAATTAGCCAAGATATTATGGAACAGATAGCTCTGTTACTACTTAAAGAATAGGTCCAAAGCTGGCCCCAAGCATTGCCAAACAGCACCAATAAATGAACGACTAACCATTCGTTTTTAGTCCAACTTTCTTAGACTGAAGTAATCTTAACGAGGGGATAGTGTTTTGAAAGTTGTCCGTGCTAATGCGGCCGGTTTCTGTTCTGGGGTTAGAAGGGCTCTAGAGACTGCCGAAAAAGCACTGGTGGAATCGGAGCACCAACTAACCCTAGCAGGAAAACAACCTAAGGTCTATACTCTGGGCCCTATTGTCCATAATCAATCGGTTGTCGAGCACTTGGCCAAAAAGGGAATTGGGGTGGTTGAAGCGGTAGAGGAGCTTCCCCCAGATGCTGATTGTCAATTAATTATTCGTTCACACGGCGTAGGTCCTGGTATCTTGCGTAAGGCTGAGCAGCATGGTCTTCAGATAATCGATGCCACTTGCCCTTTAGTCAGGCGGGTTCAGCAATTTGCCCAATCTCTGGCCACAGAAGGATACGTTGTCGTCATAGTTGGCGATAAATACCATCCTGAGGTGACTGGGATTTTAGACTGGACCATGGGACAAGGGATTGTGGTGGCTGATCCGGAAGAGGCTCGGGCGATACCTCAATCCTCAAGGATTGGGGTAGTCAGCCAAACGACCCAAACTGAGAGCAATTATCGTGAGGTAGTTCGAGTGCTTTTAGAAAAGGGACGTGAGGTAAGAGCTTACAATACCATCTGCCCGGCGACGCGTGAGAGACAAGAGGCTGCCAGAAACCTCGCCCAAGCAGTTCAATTAATGGTGGTAATTGGCAGTTTTTCTAGTGCTAACACCCGTAAGTTGGTCAAGGTGTGTCAGATGGCCGAGATACCAGTGTATCAGGTAGAGAATGCTTCTCAACTTGAAAAGGCCTGGTTTCAAGGGGTACACAGGGTAGGGGTTACCGCTGGAGCTTCTACTCCAGAATGGATTATTGAGGAGGTAATGGTTAAGATGTCGGAAATTGCACAAGAAAGTTTGTTGGAAAATGAGCAAGAGAAAGATGGTTTGACAACTATTCCAAATGAGTCTACGGGTGATATTAATCAAGAATCTGCACCAGCACCGGAACTCGGAGCTCAGATGGATGAAAGAGAAGCGTCAGAAATGATGGAGGACCAGCTTACCCGGGATATGCCCGATCTCCGTTCAGGCAACATTATTAAAGGTAAAGTGGTTCAGGTTCGGGACGACGAAGTGCTGGTAGATGTTGGGGGTAAATCGGAAGGTATTATCCCATTAAAAGAGTTATCAATCCGTAATATTACTTCGGCTCGAGAACTAGTTCAGGCCGGAGACGAAATAGAAGTTTTAGTTGTTCGAGCGGAAAATGATGAAGGGACAATGATCTTATCCAAACGACGGGCTGATCAGATGAAAGCTTGGGCTGATTTAGAGGAAGCCTTCGAAACTAAACGAGAACTGTCTGGTGAAGTTGTTCAAGTAGTGAAGGGTGGCCTGTTAGTTGATGTTGGGGCACGCGGATTTGTCCCGGCATCGTTAATCGAACGGGGTTATGTCAGCAATTTGGAGAACTATCTGGGTAAGACGTTACGGTTGAGGGTAATTGACCTGGACCGTAATAAAAATAAAGTAGTTTTATCCCAAAAGGCAATTCTGGAAGAAGAATATGAAGCTGCTCGACAGAAACTATGGGAGACGATTGAGGCTGGGCAGCGCTGCCGTGGGATTGTTCGACGCCTAACTAATTTTGGGGCCTTTGTCGATGTAGGCGGAGCGGATGGTCTCCTGCACATTTCGGAAATGTCATGGACTCACATTAATCATCCTTCAGAAGTAGTTCAGGAAAATGATGAAATTGAAGTATATGTTTTAGCCGTTGATAAAGACAAACAAAGGATTTCTCTAGGATTAAAGCAAATAATCCGCAGTCCCTGGGAATTAGCGGCCGATAAGTATCAAATCGGTCAAATTATTACCGGCAAGGTAGTCCGAACCGTACCCTTTGGAGCCTTTGTCCAGGTTGAGCCGGGAGTCGAAGGCTTGATCCACATCTCTCAATTAGCTCCTTATCGGGTTGGTCGAGCAGAAGACGTGGTTAATGCCGGAGATGAGATTCCCGTGAAGATTCTTGATTTTAAACCACAGGAACAACGAATGAGTCTGAGCTTGAGCAAGGCCAGAGAGGAATTAGAAGCTGCTGAACAGCAACAAATTGTTGATGAATACAAGGCCACGGATGCTGGGGAAGATAAAGTCGCGGCTGAGTTCTAGTTTTCAAAATTAAACTAGGGTTATAACTGGACAGTTTATATAGGTAAGGGGGGCAAATCAATGGCTTATTATGACTTTCAATGTCTAAGTTGCGGTAATCAATTCGAAATAAAGACATCCCCTCACGACCTGGATAAGGTTCAGTGCCCCGGGTGTGAGGGAAAACAATTAAAACGAATCTATAAACACTTCGGGTTGTTTGTTAAGGCTGGTAAATACGGTGGTTCAACGGGCCCTCGAGGTGGGCCTGGTTCTGAACCGCCCTGTGCAGACTGTTCTACCGGTGGTTGAGGCCTCTAAATGCGGTGTTGGTCTCTCTATGAGTAATGCACGACGGATCTGCACTAACCCAGCAAAGGATCAACTATCGCAATTCCGGTCGGGGGCTGGAAAGCAATGAATCAGAGGAAAACCGGTAGCATTTGAGAGGCTATTGGTTTTCCTTTTTATTTGAACTCCTATTTGTTATGATATTTTATAGTTTACATATTTGTGTATTCTTAGGGTTTGTGAAAGATATTTCAGGAACCGCTTGGCAAAAGAGACCTTTACTTTTGACATAGCAGATATGGGTTGGAGGAGATTTTTTGGCAAAACTTAAAGCGGGCGGAATTATCTTAGCTGGTGGAAAGAGTAGTCGAATGAAAAAAAATAAGGCCTTTCTAGAAGTGGGTCAATTACGAATCATCGAACGTATCCTAATTGAGCTTAAAGAGGCAGGATTAGACCCATTAATTGTCACCAATTCCCCGGAAGAGTACACGCATCTGGGAGTTCAAGTGATCGTTGATCTGATTCCCAGGCAAGGTCCGCTAAGTGGGGTGCATGCTGGTCTGGTTACCTCGAACTACAACTATAATCTAGTGGTGGCTTGTGATATGCCCTTTATTCACCGGGTTTTAGCGGAGCATTTATTAGCCAAAGCTCCTGGTTTTGATGCCGTGGTGCCTCAAATCGACGGTCTTGCTCAGCCCCTTTTTGCCGTTTACTCGAAGAATTGCATACAGCCGATCGAACGCTGTCTAAACTCGAACATCCGTAAGATGACGGCCTTTTACCAAGACATTAACATTTTGATGATTAACGAAGAGATTGTGCGTAGCCTGGTTGACCCTGAAAAGGTCTTTTATAACGTGAATACCCCGGAAGATTGGCAGGGGGCAGAACGACTGATTTAATATATAGGAGTGGCCAGTATTTATGCATGATGAAAATAGTTTCCGGCGTAACCGGAAAATTGAGCATATTCGGTGCTTTTTAGCCCTAGAAGATGGCCCATTTGCCAGCGGTCTTGAAGATCTTAATCTAATTCATCAAGCCCTACCCGAACTTAATTTCGAGGAAATTGACCTGTCGGTAGAATTCATGGGGAAAAGGCTGGATGCCCCGATTATCATCAACGCTATAACCGGGGGTAATCAAGAAGTGCTTTTCATCAATCGTGCCTTGGCTCAGGTAGCGCGAGAATTTAACCTTGCTATGGCGGTTGGTTCCCAAACGGCAGCTCTGGAAAACCCAGCAGTCCGAGAGACTTATCAAGTAGCCCGCCAGGAGAACCCGGCCGGGGTTCTCCTGGCCAATATCGGGGCTTTGATTGCTCCAGAACAGGCACTACGGGCCGTAGAGATGATTCAGGCCGATGCCTTGCAGGTTCATTTGAATGTTCCACAGGAGTTAGCCATGGACGAAGGTGACCGCACGTTTGCCGGAGTGCTGGCCAATCTCAGCCGGATCGTTGAGGCCTGCCCGGTACCGGTTATGGTTAAGGAAGTGGGGTTTGGCCTTTCCCGGGAAACGGTCACTCGTTTAGCGAAAATCGGTGTCCAATGGGTGGATATTGGGGGGCTAGGAGGAACCAACTTTATTGCCATTGAAAACCAGCGAGGAGAGTCCTTGGTTAGCGACAGTCTTGAAACCTGGGGAATACCCACAGCGATTAGCCTTTTAGAAACCCTAGCGCAAAACCATTCTTTTAGAGTAGTTGCCACTGGAGGAATCCGCAGTGCTTTAGATGTGGCTAAAGTACTGGCGGTTGGGGCTGACCTGGCCGGCATGGCTGGTCCGATCTTGCGTTTATTAATCCAAGAATCACCGGCCGCCCTCCGGATGGCTTTGACTAAAATGCTTTATGAACTAAGATGTATCTTTCTGATGACCGGAGCCAAGAATCTTCAAGACCTGCAGCGCAAACCAGTGGTGATTACCGGAAAAACAAGAGAGTGGTTAGCGCAGCGGGGAATAGAAACAGCCCATTATGCACAACGCTAGTCACCGATCTAATTAATTGCTTAGCCGCGACCAGGGTTTTGCAAATATCCATTATTTTATGAAGGTTTTACGATGAAGAGTATCAAAAATAAGAATAGTTAACAATAAGTGACGGTCAGAAAATATCTGGCCGTTTTTCTTATCTTTTTCATTAGAATTGAGAAACTATCATAAAGAGATTTTCCTAGAAAGGCGGGTCAAGCCCTGAGAAATATCTGGAAAGGTTCCATCAGTTTTGGGTTAGTCAACATCCCTATAAAGGTCTATCCGGCGACTGAAGACCGAGATATACATTTTAACCTTCTCCATTCTGTCTGTCAGACCCCCATAAAATACCAACGGCGTTGCCCTAGTTGTGAGCGAGAGGTCAGCCAGGGAGAAATTGTACGGGGTTTTGAGTATGAAAAGGGACGTTATGTCATCATCTCGGATGAAGATATGGAGGAAATGTCGGCTCAAAAGGGTCGAACCATAGATATTCTTGATTTTGTGGACCTGAAGGAGATTGACCCCATCTATTTTGCAAAATCCTATTTTCTAGCTCCGGCTGAGGGAGGGATGAAGGCTTACGCCTTATTGCACCAGGCGATGGCGGAATCAGGGCAAATTGCTATTGCCCGGGTTGTCCTGCGGGCAAAAGAATCCCTGGCAGCGATCCGGATTTACCAAAAGGCCTTGATGATGGAAACCATGTATTACCCGGAGGAAATCCGTTCCGTCGAGCTGCTCACCGAATTGCAGCAAGATTTTACGGTTCAGGAAAAAGAAGTCGCCATGGCCCAATCGTTGATTGCTAGTTTGACTATTCCTTTCAACCCCCAGAAATACCAAAGCGAATACCGTCAGGCGGTCCGACAAATGATTGAAGCCAAGGTTCAGGGGGAAGAGGTGATCATTCCAACTAAACCGCAGCCTGGCAAGGTGGTCGACCTGATGGAAGCCCTGCGGGCCAGCATTCGGCTGGCTGAAGAAAAGCAGGGCAAAGAACCGTTAAATAAAGATAACCAAGAAGAGCCAACCAAAACCACGAAGGAAACGAAACCTCGTACCCGGAAACGGAAGAAAGGAGCAGAACTGGCAGCCAAGTAAAACCTTCTTTATCTCGATTTTTCTTAGCTATTTGGATAATCGCCTGTCATGGCGAAGAATGATTGAGGTGATGCGATGTTGCTAGGGAAGCCCTTCCGGCCCATGGAGCCGGTTCGTTATGCGGAACCTTTTGATTCGCCGGAATGGGGATTTCAGGTTAAGTGGGATGGCGTTCGTATCCTAGTCCATAAGCTGGGCCAGAAGGTAGTTTTATATAATAAGAAACTCCACGAACGAACCAATCAATACCCGGACCTGATTGAGGAATGCCTGGCAGTCCTGGGCTGTCAGGAGGCAGTGCTGGATGGGGAGGTAGTCGTTCTGGCTGAAGGAAGGCCTCATTTTGCGCGGGTCCTGCAGCGGGACTGGGCGACTAACCCGAGGACGATCCGCAGTTTGGTTCAACAATTGCCAATCGCTTATATGGTTTTTGATCTGTTGCATCTTGATGGTGTCGACTTAACCAATCTTTCCTTTTGTCAACGCCAGGAATACCTCCAGCAGTTAGTTGCCCCGGGATCAATTATCTATCCGGTAGAAACAGTGCTGGGAACCGGTCGATCAATCTTTACTGCTGTAGTGAACCGTAATCTGGAAGGAATAGTGGCCAAGCGGTTAACCAGCACCTACCTCCTGGGACAGAAATCAGACTTGTGGCGCAAGATCAAGAACGTTAAACAACAATCCTTTATTGTCGGAGGTTATTTAATCAAAGAAGGCCGACCAAATTCTTTATTATTAGGTGCTTATGTAGAAAATGATTTGATATACGTGGGTCGGGTTAGTTCTGGTCTTTCTGCGGCACACTTAAATCTGATCCGCGACCATTTTCCTCCGGATCCATCTGTTCCTTCACCTTTTCGAGATATCCCTCGTCTGCCTCCCGGAGAGACTGAGGTGCAGTGGTTGCCGCCCTGTTTGGTTGCCGTAGTTGAGTTTCTGGAATGGACCGATGACCTGAAAGTAAGACACCCGAAAATTATTGGTTTTTCAACAGATTCCCCTGAATCATGTACGTTGTAACAGCATTTATGACCTTAATTATTTATACACATACTTATATTGCTTATACCGCAAGCCAACTACTCTCAGATAATGACTAGGAGGGAAACGGTGCAGGTTCAAATCAATGACAATAGTGTCCAGTTTACTAACTTGGAAAAAGTATTCTGGCCGGAAGAGGGGTATACCAAGCTGGATGTCTTAAACTACTACACTCAGGTGGCTCCTTTTCTATTACCCCACCTGCGGGACAGGCCAATGGTCATGGTTCGTTATCCCAATGGGATTACCGGCCACCATTTTTATCAGAAGGAGTGTCCGGATTATGCCCCGGACTGGGTGCGGACCATTAGCCTCGAACACAGCGGGGGGAAACGGATCCATTACTGCCTGTGCAATAACCTGGAAACCCTGCTTTGGCTGGTAAATCAAGGCGCAATTGAGCTTCACCCCTGGCTATCCCGTTATCAGAGTGACAATTATCCCGATTTTTTAGTCTTCGATTTGGATCCGGATCCACCATCTGCTTTCCCAGACACTATTCCTTTAGCCCTGGTTTTAAAAGAAGCCTTGGCAGAATTCGATCTGCAGGGTTTCGTTAAAACCTCTGGAGCAACTGGTCTGCATCTTTACGTTCCGATCATGCCGCAATACCCTTATTCAGTAATTACCCAGGCTGCTGGTTTTCTGGCAAGCTTAGTCGCCGAGGCTTACCCCCGGCAGGCCACTGTTGAGCGAATGGTCCGCAACCGAGGAGGTCGCGTTTATCTTGATTATTTGCAGAACGGTCGGGGTAAGACCCTGGCTTCTGTGTACTGCTTGCGTCCAATACCCGGCAGCCCAGTATCCATGCCGGTAACTTGGGAGGAACTAACCCAAACAAAAGTTAACCTTGATCCGACCTACTTTACTCTTAAAACTGCGCCGAGCCAACTCCAGCAAAGAGGTGATTTATTTGCCCCGGTCCTGTCTATTAAGCAGAGTATAGATCGTTTGGTCAAAGCGGCAGGGATTAGGTAAGAGAATAGGATAAAAGACAGCGGGGTAATCTATTATTACTAATACTGGTGAAAGGAGTCAAAACCATGACCGGATTTCCGATAGGTTTAACTGTCTTAATAATCATCTCCGTTCTTATCTTTTTTGGTTTGGCACATCGGGTCCTGGATCGTTTACATCTTTCTGATAAGACAGCTCTAGTCATAATTGTGGCCATGGCGGTAGGCAGTTTTATTGACATTCCGCTAGGAGCCAGGGCCAGCCTGAATGTCGGGGGAGGTTTAATTCCGATTGGTCTGGCTATCTACGTCCTGAGCCGAGCCGGAACAAGCCGAGAGTGGGGGAGGGGGGTATTTGCTGCCGTGGTTACGGCCGGAGCCTTATACGGGGCCAATCGGTTAATTGGACCAGATCCGGAGACCATGGCGATTGATCCGTTATATGTTTACCCGTTGATTGCCGGTCTTGTGGCTTATCTGATTGGTCGTTCACGCCGGACCGCTTTTGTTGCCGCTACTTTAGGCGTTGTGCTCCTTGATATCGGCTTGCTGGTCTGGCAGACGCGTACTGGTACACCGGGAACCGTTGCCCTCGGTGGAGCCGGGGCATTTGACACCATTGTACTGGCCGGAGTAATTGCGGTTCTGTTGGCAGAATTAATTGGCGAGACCCGGGAAAGACTGCAGGGTGGACCAGCCGAAACAGGACGACCCCGAGCACTCCTGGAAAACCTTCGCGGTTCTAGTCTAAGGGCCAAACTTAAGCCGGTTCCAGAAAAGAAACCAATGTTTTCGACGACAGAATCGGTGAACAAACCGGTCGGAAAAGATAACGACCAAGATCAAAAGGGCCGATCAACCTTGGCCCAAAATGATAATCCCAACGACAGGAGGGATTCGGGTGTTTAAAAAGCTAACCGGTTTAATTCTAATCTCGGTTTTTCTAGCCACGGCCGGGGTAGCAGCTGGAATGAGTATTGCCAATTTGCATTTATCGGAAATAACAGTTCCCGTATTAAATCCGCTTTCCTGGTTTAGTTCCGAAGGAGAGGAACGGACGGATGGTGGGCACTATGCGTTGGTTAACGAACAAGGTCAAGTTCTAGATCAAACAGCAAGGCGGGTTTATGAGGGTGACGAATTCATTGATGCGGATAACAAACACTACCGAGTAACCAAAGTAGTCGGTGACATTGCCCATTGCGAGTATCTTGGTATAGCAAGCCTGGCCTGGGAGGAAACCGAATTATCCCCAAATAATGAACTAGCGATACCGGTGGCAACAAGTAAGCCTTTAGTGGGAATTTATCATACCCATGGGGATGAGTCTTACCTGCCGTCACAGGGAGTGTCCTCGGTGGCTGCCGGAAAAAAAGGTGGGGTTACTGAAGTGGCTGTTGCTTTAAAGGATAAACTTGAATCAATTGGTATCCCAACAGCTTACAATGATGCTCTCCATGCCCCTCATGATAGCGGTGCTTATCACCGATCTCGTCGCACCGCTAGCGCGCTGATGAAACAAGGGGCTCAGGTTTTGATAGATGTTCACCGGGATTCAGCGCCGGCCCAAGCTTACCGAACCGAGATCAATGGCCAACAAGTGGCCCGGGTTAAATTAGTGGTTGGCCGCCGCAACCCGAATAGTTCAGCAAATTTGGGTTATGCCAAAAAAGTCAAAGCTTTCCTGGATCAAAACTTTCCCGGTTTAGCTAAGGGAATCTTTGTCGGCCGGGGTGTTTACAACCAAGATCTTCGGCCCACCTGTATCCTGCTAGAAGTCGGATCCAATCAAACCACCCTGGGAGAAGCTAAAGCGGCCGTAGGTTTATTTGCTGACACGCTGCCCAAAATAACCGGCATCAACTCTCAAACCGGAGCGCGACAGGTTAGTCAAACCGCCGATGAAGGCAGTAACTGGAGGTCCCTGGGTTGGTTGATCGCGGCAGTTATTATCGGAGGAGCTGGATACCTGCTAATTAGTACTGGTAGTTTTAAAGGAGCGATTAATAAAATGAAACATTTTGGCGGCTCAGAGTGGACCAATTTTTTTGGTCGCCGGCGCACCCGGGAGGTAATTAAGAAGGAAGAGATTTCCGGTCCCTTAGCTTCAATATCTGATTCAATTGATTCTAGTGATTCGCTGCAAGCTGATTCTTCAAAGAATGATCGACAGAATCAGGATCGGCCTCGGAACAATGCAGAACAACCTTTTTTACACGAGGATAATGATCATCGAAATAATCAAAATCATTCAACTGCCTCCGGCGTAACTAGCCAAACTGAGACCCAAACTCAAAGGGAGTATATTTGGGAGCCAAGCGTTGAGTTGACTCCAAATGAGCCAATAGAGCGGGGCTTAAACAAGAATGAGAATCAAAAACAAAATCAAAGTCACAATGAAAGCACGGATGGTGGACAGCTTAACTAAATCGGGTTAGGGTTGAAGACGATTGGAACAGTATCAGGCAAGTATTTTAGTGGGGGTAACAGTGGGTTTTCTGGCACGCCTCTACCTGTTAAAGGTTGATTACCGCCAGTACCCGAGCTACCCTCACGGTTATGTAACCCATATTTCCTTTGGTTTTATCGCCTCCGCCATCGGGGCGGTAGCCATCCCGGCCATTATGAAACCAGATTTTACGGCAGTAACCTTTCTGGCTTTAGCAGCCACTCAGTTTCGGGAAGTCCGCCAAATGGAACGCGAAACTTTAGGCAAGTTGGACGAGTCAGAACTGGTCCCGCGGGGTAATGACTACATTGAAGGAATTGCCCGGGTTTTTGAAGCCCGTAATTATCTAGTGATGGCTGTAGCCATGGTTAGCAGTCTGGTTACTTATTTGGTAGATTGGACCTTCGGGGTAGCGGCCGGAGCAATCGCGCAAATAATTGCACTAGAATTAATGAGTGGCGAGGTAGTTGGAGACATTGCTGAGGTTATTCCGAGCCGGCCAGTTTTTAATGGGGCTTTGTTAACCGTCGGCGGGGTTGTCATAATGAACATTGGCCTGCCCGAGCACCGGGAAAAAGTATTAAAAGAAGGTTTGGGTGCTTTGATAAAACCCAAAGATGACAATGCCCGGGCGACTTTGGACAACCTTGGTCAACGTCAAGCTATCCTGCATGTCGCGGCAGCCTTATTAGGGTCAAAAAGAGAAATCGGCGAGTGGGAGTTTGCACCCTTGGTCCGCAAGGATATTAATACTGGAGTGCTCGCCATCTTTCTGTTGCCGATTGAGCCCGATATGGAGTGTTTGATTGAGGCCATTAATCGGGTGCCAGTATTGGAAAGCTCTAAGCGACGTCCCCTGTCTTCGCGGGTTGGCCGCCAAGCTGCGGATTAGCCAGTTCAATTATTAGGTTCGAATAACAACAGCAGCATCACGAAAATATAAAGTTATAAAAAACACCACCGAAATAACGAAAAAGGCTGGCTTATGTCATGTCTACTCAACCTAAAGAAACTGTATTAGCGATTGTGGCTTTGGGTCACGGAAAGGTGGCTGGTGGCGGAGCCCCGGTTTTTATCGTTGAAGATCAGGAGCAGCAAGAAAAGATATCTTTATACCTTAGCCGAGTTTTAAACGGAGCGATTCATGATCTGGAAAACGGGGTATATATTATTGTCGGACATTAAGTTTCACCCCTCACGCCTCACCTCTCACCATATAACAGCTTAGGGACAAGGGGTGAACTGCTTGACGTCACCCGGTTTCTGGTACATAATGGAGTGAAGTTTAATCCAGCGGGGTGATGAAGAGTGGGTCAGGCCAAAAAGGTGCCTAAAGGGGCTTTGGTTTTTCAGATACAACCGGGGAGCCTGGCAGATAAAATAGGTCTTCAGCCCCAGGACATCATATTGTCGATAAACGGTAATGAAGTTAGGGATTTAATTGATTATCAATATTTGATGGCTGAAGAAAAAATAAAGCTGGATGTTCTCCACCCTGATGGAAATCGAGAATCATTATTGATTATTAAGGAAGAAGATGAGGATCTAGGGATTCGTTTTGAAGCGGCGGTTTTTGATGGGATTCGCCATTGCCAGAACCGCTGCTGTTTCTGTTTCGTTGATCAGCTTCCTTCGGGTTTACGTTCCAGTCTATATCTAAAAGATGATGACTATCGTTTGTCATTTTTACATGGTAATTTCGTCACCCTGAATAACCTGCGGGAAGATGATCTGGAGCGGATCCTGAAGTGGCATTTAAGCCCGCTCTATGTATCAGTTCACACCACCGACCCAGAACTGCGGCCTCGGCTGATGGGCAACCGGCACGCTGGTCGGATTATGGAACATCTGAAACGTTTAAGTGCCGGCGGGATAACTATTCATGCCCAAATTGTTCTTTGTCCGGGTCTTAATGATCGGGCTTATTTGCAACAGACCATTCTTGATCTGGCTAGATTGGGGCCCAATATTGCTTCAGTAGGCGTGGTTCCAGTTGGCCTGACTCGCTATCGAGAAAATCTAACAAACTTACGCAGTTTTACAGCCGAGGAAGCTCGGGATTGTATTGAGCTGATTCAGCAACTCCAGCTTAAATTTAAACGTCAGCGTGGCGAGCGATTTGTTTTCCTGTCTGATGAGTTTTATCTATTAGCCGGAGTTAACTTTCCGGCTCGAGAGTTTTATGAAGATTTTCCCCAGCTAGAAAATGGAGTAGGGCTATCCCGGTTATTCTTAGACGAATTCAACAAATTAGCGGCTCAATTACCCAAAAGTCTTGATCATGCCCAAGAAGTATTAGTGATAACCGGTCAACTTGGCTATTTGGTTTTAAAACAAGTACTGCCGGCTTTCGAAGAGATTGACCAGCTTAAGGTTAAGCTGCACACAGTGGACAACCTCTTTTTCGGACCAGGGATTACCGTTACCGGCCTATTAACCGGTCAGGATATCTACCACTCGTTAACTAAGTCTTTGACTAACCGACCAGACCGGGTTATTATTTCAGAGGTAATGGTAAAAACGGGAACCACTTTGTTCCTGGATGATTGGACGGTCAATGACCTTGAAGAACGTCTAGGGGTTTCGGTTCAGGTTGCCTCGAACAACGCTCGGGGACTAATTGAAGCAGTAATCAATAGGAAACTTACTAGACTTCCCCGCAGACGTTCGTTGCGATCGAGGTATAAATAGGGTTTACTCAATAATCAAATCGTATTCTGGAGGAATCAAATGGCACGGCCAGTTGTCGCGATTGTAGGACGCCCGAATGTTGGTAAATCAACCCTTTTTAACCGGATAACCGGGGGGATGACCGCGATTGTTGAGGATACCCCGGGAGTCACTAGAGACCGTCTCTACCGTCCAGGAGAATGGAGAGGACAGAAGTTTGTTCTAATTGATACGGGAGGGATTGTTCCAGATCCTGGAGAGAGCGTCATCCTGACTCAGACCAGGAAGCAGGCTGAAATAGCGATCGAAGAAGCAGATTTGATTTTGCTGGTCCTGGATGCCCGAGCTGGCATTACTACTGAAGACGAGGCTATTGCTTCGGTGTTGCGCCGGACCCCGAAGCCGGTCCTGGTGGTAGCCAATAAGGTAGACGATTTTAACAAACCACCAAATTATTACGAGTTAATGGGTCTTGGCTTAGGGGAACCGGTACCGGTTTCCGCGGCCCAAGGCCTTAATGTGGGCGACCTGCTCGATATGATCGTTGAGCGATTACCTAAGGCAGACGTAGAAGAAATAGATGAGGACGTTATTCATATTGCCGTAATTGGTCGACCTAATGTCGGTAAGTCATCTTTAGTAAACGCTTTTCTCGGGGAGGAACGGGTGATTGTGAGCGAAATTCCAGGGACAACCCGAGATGCGATTGATACTCCTTTTGAGAGGGACGGCCAGCGGTACGTTTTAATTGATACCGCGGGATTACGCCGCAAAGCTAGAATCGGCATAGGGACTGAGCGTTATAGTGTGATTCGGACTCTAAGAGCCATTGACCGTTGCGATGTCGTCTTAATGGTCATAGACGCAACAGAGGGAGTAACTGAACAGGATAAAAAGATCGCTGGTTATGCTCATGAAGCCGGGAAAGCTACAATTTTGGTAATTAATAAGTGGGATCTAGTGATCAAGGATGAACGGACGATGAATAAATACGATAAAGAAGTGCGGAATGACTTGCTGTTTTTACAGTACGCCCCCACTATTTATGTTTCAGTCAAGACCCGCCAACGGCTAGGCAAGGTTTTAGAACTGGTGGATTTTGTCGCGGAGCAACATTCCACTCGGGTTACTACTTCGACGTTAAACGAAGTTTTGAATGAGGCAACCCAATTAAACCCGCCACCGGGAGATAAAGGCAAGCGATTAAGGGTTCTTTATGGGACCCAAGTTCAAGTCAAGCCGCCGACTTTTGTGATATTTGTTAATGATCCTGAGTTGCTTCATTTTTCTTACCGGCGTTACCTGGAAAACCAGATTCGTAAAAATTTTGGGTTTGAGGGTTCCCCTCTGCGCTTGATAATTCGACAGCGCGAAGAGAGGTAGTCCTGGGGAATCCGCCGATGTATCTAAGTATTGGGGCAGGGGGTTTTTATGGGAGTTTTTGCAGTCATTATTGGTTATCTGGTGGGAGCTATTCCGTGCGGCTACTTGATTGGTCGTTATGGACGAAGAATTGATATCCGTCTTTATGGCAGCGGGAATATCGGGACCACTAACGCCTTTAGGATCTTAGGACCTCAATGGGGAATGCTCGTCTTTTTAGGTGATTTTTTAAAGGGAGTCATTCCAGTCCTCCTAGCTAAATGGCTGGTTGGCGGAAACATTATTCCGGTTCTAGCCGGTTTGGCAGCCATAGCTGGACATAATTGGCCGATCTATCTAGGTTTTCGCGGTGGCCGGGGAGTGGCGACCGGTAGCGGAGTTATTTTGGCTTTGGTTCCGTTGGCTGTGCTCGTATTACTGGTAATTTGGGGATTAACTATTCTAATCACGCGTTACGTTTCCGTAGGCTCTATGACTGTTGCGGTCCTCGCCCCGATCGTCATGGGCTGGATAGGCCATTCTTGGGGACTAGCTTTATTTGGTCTCCTGGCTGGAGGATTTGTCTTCTACCGTCATCTTCCTAATTTGCAGCGTCTCCGCTTAGGGGTGGAGCCTCGGATCGGTGATACTCGGCGGTTTTGGTAACTAGCTTGGATTTGTCATTTTGAATGTCATGGTAAAACTAAGAATATAAGATCGTGTTATTGCTATGATTATAACCGTTATTCGTTTATCGTGGTGCGGTAACGCATGATAATTCTGAGCGAGGCGAAGAATCCTTTCCACGCTGGGAAGTATGATCCTTTGCTAGCTCAGGATAACATTTGTCCGCTATTTTCACTGCGAAAGAAATTATTAAGGATGGTGGGACTTGGTGAGCAGAAGGGTGGCGGTGCTGGGAGCAGGAAGCTGGGGGACCGCTCTGGCGATTTTGTTAGCGGATAAAGGTTTTTCTGTTCGTCTATGGGGGAGAACTGAAGATGGAGTCCTGGACGTTCAGAAAAGCCGGGAGAACCGGCTTTTTTTGCCGGGGGTGCGGTTGCCTGATCTAATCGAAGTAACGGATAGTGAAACTAGAGCAAGTGAAGGGGCTGAGGCAGTTATTCTTTCAGTGCCGGCTCAAGCACTCCGTCAGGTAATCCGCCGGTTTTGTCCTCATTTATCTTCAAATGTCATTTTAGTCAACACGGCTAAAGGGATCGATACCTCGAGTCAGTTGCGTTTATCTGAGGTGCTTAAGGCGGAATTGCCAACTACCCTTACCAGTCGGATGGCTGTTTTGTCGGGTCCGAGTCACGCCGAAGAGGTGGCGCGGAGTTTGCCTACGACAGTTGTGGCAGCGGCTGAATCCCGATGGGTGGCGGAACAGGTTCAGGATTTGTTTTTGACACCGCGATTCCGAGTTTATACTAACCCGGATTTAATTGGAGTAGAATTAGGTGGAGCCCTGAAGAATATAATTGCTCTAGGTGCAGGAATGAGCGACGGTATGGGTTATGGAGATAACACCCGTTCAGCTTTGATTACTCGCGGTCTCACGGAAATAAAACGGTTGGGAATTGCGCTGGGAGCAAATTCAATGACTTTTTCTGGTTTATCCGGCCTCGGAGACTTGATCGTTACCTGCAATAGTATGCATAGCCGGAATCGGCGCGCTGGGATTATGCTCGGTCAGGGATATCCTTTGGCGGAAGTCTTAGCAACAATTGGAATGGTGGTTGAAGGGGTCGAGACTACGCGGGGCCGCTTATCATCTGGCTGCCCGCCTAGGAGTTGAAATGCCGATTACTAATCAAATTTATCAGGTGCTTTTTGAAGGCCTGTCACCCCGTGAAGCAGTCAATAATTTAATGCTGCGGCAGCGAACCCATGAAATAGAAGATGTGGTTGAGACAACGTGGTAGCCACCGGTTAGACAGATAAAATTCTTTTTCCCTCCTTTTTCTTTTTTCAGGTATAATCATGTTCCTCTAAAAATATATTTGTATTGTTAAAGCATGGTAATTACCTTTCTAAAAGGAGGGGACAGGATTGTGGAGAGAGTAGATATCTTTCAAGATATTGCTGAGCGGACCGGAGGCGATATCTATCTAGGAGTAGTCGGGCCAGTTCGGACCGGCAAATCAACTTTTATTCGTAAGTTTATGGAACTCATGGTAATTCCCAACATTGAGAGTGCTGCCGATCAGGATCGGTCACGCGACGAACTGCCGCAAGGGGCTGCCGGACGGACGATCATGACGGCTGAACCCAAGTTTGTCCCGGCTGAGGCTGTGGAAATTTCTATCCGGGAGGGCCTAAAGGCCAAGGTACGAATGGTTGACTGCGTTGGGTACACCGTTGACGGGGCCTTAGGCTACGAAGAAGACGATGGCCCCCGAATGGTGATGACGCCATGGTTTGAAGAGGCTGTTGCCTTTCAGGAAGCAGCTGAATTTGGGACCCGTAAAGTGATAACGGATCATTCAACCGTCGGCCTAGTTGTAACCACGGATGGAAGTATTACTGAAATTCCGCGAGAGAATTATCTGGCTTCAGAAGAGCGAGTCATTCAAGAGTTGAAAGAATTAAACAAGCCTTTTATTGTACTACTTAATTCGACTCAGCCTTATGCTCGGGAGACTGCAGAACTGGTCCTCGAGCTTGAGTCCACTTACAACGTACCAGTGTTGCCGATCAATTGCCTGAACCTAGCCTACGAAGACGTTATGCGCATTATGGAAGAAGTCTTGTATGAATTCCCGGTCCGGGAGGTAAACGTTAATTTGCCGCGCTGGATTGAGGAACTAGAGGCACAGCATTGGCTAAGGGTTCAATTTGAAGATGCAGTTCGTGAATCGTTAGAAGATGTTCGAAGGTTGCGGGATATCGATGGGGCTATCGAACTGATGGCAGCCAAGGATATTGTCCTTGATGTCAGCCTTCAGGAAATGAATCTGGGAACCGGTGTTGCCACCATCGATATTATGGAGCAAGAAGATCTCTTCTTCCAGGTATTGGAGGAAGTTAGCGGCTTCCGTTTAGAAGGCGACCACGATCTATTCCGCTTAGTGAAGGATTTGAGTTTTGCTAAGAAAGAATATGACAAGATCGCCCAGGCTTTGCGGGAGGTTCGGGAAACCGGCTACGGCATTGTTACACCTCAACTTGATGAGATGCAGCTAGAAGATCCCGAAATGATTAGACAGGGTGGTCAATACGGGGTGCGCTTGAGGGCCAAGGCTCCCTCGCTGCATATAATCAGGGCAGATATTGCCACTGAGGTTACCCCGATAATTGGCACGGAGAAGCAGTGTCAGGATATGGTCCGCTTCCTGCTGGATGATTTCCAGGAAAATCCGATGAAAATCTGGGAAACGAATATCTTTGGCAAGACCTTATATGATTTAGTTAGGGAAGGGATCCAAAGCAAACTATACCGGATGCCGGAAAACGCTCAAGTTAAATTATCAGATACAGTGCAGCGGATTGTCAATGATGGTCATGGTGGGCTAATCTGTATAATTATCTGATAGTATTTTTCTTGTTATTAGTATTGGTTTATTGTGGTGTGGGCAACGCATGAAAGTAAATGGTGAGGCGAAAACGGATAAGTTTTGAGCTAAACCCGGATTTAACCGGGTTTTTTGCTTTTTTAGCATGTGAATTCAAGTGCAGGGAAGGATATTGACGAAACATGTCAAATAGTTTTTTAAGCTATATTGTAAATTTCATTCTCTGATAGTACCGTCGAAGGTAGCAGGGAGGCCAAAAATTTTGATAAGGAGTAGCATGACATGAAATACGTAGTTATTCTGGGCGATGGGATGTCTGATTATCCGATTAAGGAATTGGGCGATAAAACCCCACTGCAATACGCCCAAACCCCAAATTTGGATCACCTTGCTCGTTTAAGCACGCTGGGATTAGTCCGAACCGTACCACCCGGGATGCCACCCGGGAGCGATGTAGCGAATTTATCGGTTATGGGTTATGACCCACGCCTCTATTATACTGGGCGCTCCCCGCTGGAAGCCGCCAGCCTGGGGATTCATCTTGAACCATCAGACATTGCTTTCCGTTGCAATCTAGTTACCCTGTCAGATGAACCGGTTTACGCTGAGAAAACCATGCTTGATTATAGTTCGGACGAGATAAGCACCCCGGAGTCCGCTCAACTGATAAGCGAAATAAATCGACAATTAGGGACCGACCGTTTAAATTTTTACGCCGGGATTAGTTATCGACACATTCTGGTCTGGAGAAACGGACCACTTGAAGAACTTGATTTAACCCCGCCCCATGACATCTCGGATCGTCAGATCGGGGATTATCTTCCCAAGGGTGATCATAGCCAAGTGTTACTAGAATTAATGGTTGAAAGCAATAAGATCTTAACTAACCACCCGGTCAACTTGGCTCGGTTAGCCAAGGGACACTGCCCGGCAAATTCGATCTGGTTTTGGGGTCAGGGTAAAAAGCCGGTCCTCCCATCGTTTGCCGATAAATATGGCTTAAGCGGATCTGTCGTTTGTGCGGTCGATTTAATCAAGGGATTAGGGATCTGTGCTGATCTGGAGACGGTTAAGGTCCCCGGAGCGACTGGCGGGACCGTGACCAATTACCGGGGCAAGGCCCAGGCAGCCTTGGCGGAGCTGCGTAAGGGCAAAGACTTTGTCTATATCCACATCGAAGCTCCTGATGAGGCCGGCCACCGGGGAGAATTAGAGACCAAGGTTCAGGCGATTGAGGCGATTGATGAGCTAGTAGTTGGTGAGATCCGGCAGGGGTTAGAGGAAAGTCGTCATCTGCCTGGGATGGAGGATTATCGCTTGCTCATTCTCCCAGATCACCCTACTCCTTTGAGCATTCGAACCCATGCGGCGGATGAGGTGCCATTTTTAATCTATCAGCGTAGCCAACACCAGGATACCCCGGTCAACGGATATAATGAAGAAACAGCCCGGGCATCCGGCCTAAGGTTGAAAGACGGGTTTAAGCTGATGGATTGTTTTATTCGGGGATAAAATATGGCCCTGCTTTAATCAAATTTAGGAGCATATTACGCGTTTTGATTGTTACTGTATTCTAGCAGACGTGGCTTAGGTTACGAGCAAAAAAAAAGAAAATGTCCCTAGAAAACTTAATTAGAATTTACTAACAAGCAAAGGGGTCATAAACAAATGAGCTCCCTCAAAAGAGCGTATTGCGACAATTATAATCGACAACAACCCCCAAAACGTGTTCTCGTGATGACGGCGGTCTCGGCTGAACGAGAAGCAGTGTTGCGTGGGTTGGGCAATGAGCGAAATATTGATGTTATTTTAGCCGGCGTTGGGGCAGTTTCCGCCGCTGTCCACACAACGAAGGTCTTAGCCAAGGCAGATTACGGTTTAGTCATCTGCGCTGGAATTGGGGGAGGTTTCCCCAGCCGGGCAGAGATTGGCTCTATTGTGGTGGCTAACGAGATTGTCGCCGTCGATTTGGGCGCGGAAACGTCCGAGGGTTTCCAAAGTTTAGATGAGTTAGGTTTAGGTACTAGCCGAATCCCGGTCGAGGTTAGCTTAGTCAATGACGTAACTAACGTACTGCTCGCAGCCAAGTTGCCGGTGCAAACTGGCCCCGTGCTTACAGTATCCACAGTAACGGGTTCAGCCGCGAGATCAGCCCAATTGACCGCCCGGGTGCCGGGAGCTGTCGCGGAGGCGATGGAGGGATATGGCGCGGCTTTCGCTGCAGTCGAATATGGACTACCGGTGCTGGAGCTTCGGGCTATCTCAAATCTGGTTGGTCCACGTGATCGGTCTGCTTGGCGGATCAAAGAAGCTTTGGATATGTTGACCGCCGCCAGCTCAGTTCTATTGGGGGAATTAAAATGATGAATATTGCCTTCTCTTCTTGTCCTAACGATACATTTGTTTTTCATGCTTGGGTACATGGACTAATCCCCGGTGCTCCGAAGCTTATTGTCACTTATGCTGATATTGATATCACGAACAGTTTGGCTGCTAGCGGCGGCGGGCCGGATGTGCTCAAAATTTCGTATGCCGCCCTGCCTTGGGTGTTACCTGACTACACCCTCTTACCCTGCGGAGGGGCCTTGGGTAGAGGCTGCGGACCGCTAGTCCTGACATTAAACAAAACTAGTCGCAACCTAAGTCCGGCGGTCTTAGCGGGCCGTCGGGTAGCGGTGCCAAGTGAGCGATCAACTGCCTACTTGCTATTTCGGCTGTGGGCCGCTGCCCAGGTACCGGGAGGGGTGGGTGAAATAGTGATTTTACCGTTTCACGAGATCATGCCGGCTGTGCGTGATGGGCTTGTTGATGCTGGGCTAGTAATCCACGAGGCTCGTTTCACTTATCCAGCCTATGGACTTACGCAAGTGGCTGACTTAGGCACTTGGTGGGAGGGCCAGACTAACTTGCCCTTACCACTAGGAGCGATCATTGCCCGGCGTTCTCTTGACCTACCAGCAATTGTCAGTTGGATTCGCGCTTCCGTTAAATATGCCTGGGCCCACCCAAAAGCTTCCCAGGATTACGTGTTAAGTCATGCCCAGGAGTTATCTCCAGAAGTAGTTAAAGCGCATATCGACCTTTATGTCAATGATTATACAGAAAATCTAGGTGAGATAGGCTATCAGGCGGTAACTACTCTGCTTAGCCGCGCTGCTCAAGCTGGGCTAGTTCCTGAGGTGGATTGGAGAACAATGACTCCTGTTTTGTAATAATTAGTATATAAATTGAAACATATTCATATTTCTTATTTATCTTTGTGGTTATATGCCGGATAAATTAACCTGTAGAAACAAAGATCCTACAGCTTGTTCTAGTGGAAAAAGCTGAGGCTTAGTAAGTATCTTTAAAAACAACACTTTGCCTAGTTTTCAGATAATTCGTTGTGTTATAATAAAATGGATTTTTGCATCATACCTTACTTGTGGTTCTAAATGTTTTTTTCATTGGTTTTTTATCCGGTTAAGAGGCAGGGAGGAGAATAGTGTTGTCCAGTGAAGCGGTTAAGATTGGTCTTATGGGTTGCGGTACTGTCGGGTCAGGGGTAATTAAAGTAATTTTAGAGAATGGGGAGCATATTGCGCAGCGATTGGGCCGGCCTTTGGTAATTAAGCGGGTATTAGAGTTGGATCCCACTAAAGTGATAGCTTTAGGTTTGGCGGAAAGCGTGGTTACCAATGATTTTAAGGATATCCAGACTGACCCGGAAATTGACATAGTGGTTGAATTAATGGGCGGCATTGAACCGGCTCGGACCTTTGTTCTGGAGGCTTTGCGTGCTGGAAAAAATGTGGTTACAGCGAATAAGGACCTGATTGCTCTCCATGGACGCGAAATACTAGAGACAGCGCAGGCAATGGGTCGCGATTTCTATTTTGAGGCCAGTGTCGGTGGCGGGATTCCGATAATTATACCTCTGAAACAGAGTTTGGCGGCTAATCAAATTCAGGTTGTGATGGGTATTGTTAATGGCACAACTAACTATATTTTGACCAAAATGGCCCGTGAGGGACGAGCTTACACAGAAGTGCTGCAGGAAGCCAAATCTTTAGGGTATGCGGAATCTGACCCAACTTCTGATGTCGAGGGTTATGATGCGGCGCGGAAAATCGCGATTTTGGCTTCAATTGCCTTTGGCACTCGGGTTACTTTTCCAGATGTGTATGTTGAAGGAATTACCCGTATTTCGACATTGGACCTCGAATACGGCAAAGAACTGGGTTACGCCTTGAAGCTGTTGGCGATTGCTAAGGAAGAGGCTGGCGAAATTGATGTCCGCGTCCATCCAGCTTTTATCCCGGTTAACCATCCTTTGGCTTCAGTTAATGATGTATTTAATGCCATCTTTATTCGGGGAGATTTTGTTGGTGATGTGATGCACTATGGCCGGGGAGCTGGACAGCGACCAACGGCCAGTGCCGTGGTTGGTGACATCATGGAGGTGGCTCGCAACGTGCAAAGTGGCAGTAGCGGGCGAATCTCCTGTACCTGTTTTGAACAGAAGCGGATTAAACCGATAAGCGAGATTGAGAGTCGTTACTATATCCGGTTGATGCTCAAGGATAGACCAGGGGTTTTGGCCAGTATTGCCGGAGTTTTTGGCAATCAAGAGGTTAGTCTGGCTTCGGTTATTCAAAAACGAACCGAGGGAGATTTGGCAGAACTGGTATTTGTAACGCATCGAGTTAAGGAAGGCAGTTTACAGGATGCCCTGAAAATAATCGGGGGGATGTCGATCGTTGGGGCTATCAACAACGTCATTCGGGTTGAGGGAGAAGCAGAATAGACTTAAGAAACGAGGTGGGGTCAGTGGTTTGCATTAAGGTACCGGCATCTAGTGCCAATTTAGGGCCGGGCTTTGATACCTTAGGAATGGCCCTATCTCTATTCAACTACATTGAGATGGTAGAGACTGGGTCAGCCGATGAACTTTTGATTGAGGTGGAAGGTGAGGGGGCCTCGTCGATTGCCCGCGATCAGAGCAATGTTACTTGGTTAGCGGCTCGGGAGGTATTTCAAATAGCCGGTCGCTATCCAGCCGGCCTGTTGCTACAGCTAAAGAATAAGATTCCTTCGGCTCGGGGATTGGGGAGCAGTGCTGCGGCTAGGGTAGGTGGTCTATTAGCGGCTAATTACTTGATCGGAGAACCCCTTAACCGGGAACAATTGCTGCAACTGGCCGTTCGCCTGGAGGGTCACCCTGATAATGTTGCACCAGCCTTGCTCGGTGGTCTGGTAGTCGCTTGCCAGTCGGATCAAGAATTAGTTTACCGTCAGTTGACGGTTCCAGAAAGGTTGACCGTGATCCTAGCTATCCCGGGTTTCGAATTGTCAACCCATGATGCAGTACAGGCTTTACCATCGAAAATCCCTCTGGAGGATGCAGTGTTTAATATTGGGCAGGCTTGTCTGTTTATAACCGCAATCTTAACCCAAGATTGGTCATTAATCGGTCAGGCTATGGGTGATCGAATTCATCAGTCCTATCGACAGCGGCTCGTTCCTGGTTTGTCGGCCGTTATGGAAGCTGCCCGGGCCGCGGGTGCCTTAGGGGCTGCTTTAAGTGGGGCGGGCCCAACCGTTTTAGCCTTAGCCCTTGATGATCAGGATCAGACTAATGCTAACAATGCTAAACCAGAAGGAGTTAAAACAGTAAACAGAAGCCAGCAAATTGGGAAGACGATGCAAGCTGCTTTTTGGCAGCATGGGGTAGACTCAATCATTCGGATTTTAAAACCATGGAGTCAGGGAGCTGAACTAATCGCTTGCAGCAATATTAAGTCTTGAATCAATTAAATAACAGATTAGCCTCATCATTTTTATTCAGTAAACATTACTAAGAATCAATATTTAGGGGGGGTCTTTCTGGCACTAGTAGTACAAAAATATGGGGGTAGCTCAGTCGCCAACCCAGAACGGATTAAACGAGTAGCCAAACGGATTACTGAATGTCGTCAGGCAGGAAATGACGTAGTTGTTGTCGTTTCAGCTATGGGCGATACAACTGATGATCTTTTAGATTTAGCCAGACAGATTACCAGTCGTCCACCAGAGCGGGAGTTAGACATGCTTTTAGCAACCGGGGAACAGGTATCTAGTTCACTATTAGCGATGGCGGTAGATGCTCTCGGCTATCCGGTTATTTCTTTAACTGGAACTCAGGTTGGGATCACGACCGATGATGTACACACCAAGGCTAAGATATTAGATATTAGTGCAAACCGTTTAAGAGAAGAGCTGATCCATAATAGGATTGTGATTGTGGCCGGTTTTCAAGGCTGTAACTCGAACAATGATATTACTACCCTTGGACGGGGTGGATCAGACACCACGGCCGTTGCTATTGCTGCGGCTCTTAAAGCGGATGTATGTGAGATTTACACTGACGTTGATGGGGTTTACACGGCTGATCCACGGATCGTGCCGGACGCCAGAAAGTTATCAGTCATCAGTCATGACGAAATGTTAGAGTTAGCCAGCCTGGGGGCTCTGGTCCTGCAGCCGCGTTCGGTTGAGGTGGCTAAACAGCATGGGGTTACAGTTCATGTTCGTTCGAGTTTTAATTACAATGAAGGCACTCTGGTTCGGGAGGTAGCAAAGATGGAGAAGGAAATTGTCGTTAGTGGGGTAGCCAGTGATCTTAAAGTGGCTAAAATAAGTCTTTTAGATGTCCCTGATCGGCCCGGTGTAGCTTCCCATTTATTTAAAGCCCTAGCCAATGAACGGATCAATGTCGATATGATTATTCAAAGTACAATGCGCAGCGAGCGGAATAATATTTCCTTCACTATTTGTCGGGATGATCTGGATAAAGCTTTATTAATTGTCGAAAAGGTCCGCGATGAGATTGGGGCCGGGGGGATTGCTTTTGGAAAAGAAGTGGCTAAGGTTTCGATCGTTGGTGCCGGCATGATCACTAATCCCGGGGTCGCAGCTACCATGTTTTCTGCCTTGGCTGCTGAAAATATTAATATTGAGATGATCAGCACCTCAGAGATTAAGGTTTCCTGCATTATCAAAGCTGACGAAGCACCGAAGGCGGTTCAGGCCTTGCATCGGGCTTTTGAACTGGGCCAAAAATAACAATTAAGGCCGATCGTCAGCTACGTAAACGAGAAAGGACAGTTTTGATTTATCCTCAGCCCTATGACCGCCAACAAAAGACCCCAACTGCTATTAAGTTGGGGTCTTTTGCTTGAGATTTATTGTAGAGACTCCGTCTGAAGCCTTGATGTTCGGTGAAGCTGAATGGGTTCCTTTATGGTCTGGGTTGTGGCTGTTCACCTAGGGAGGGTCGTCGGGGTCGCCCGGTCCGTCCCCGGTAGCTGTGCGAATGATCAGCGTCAACCGAGGTTAATCCATTGTATCTATGAACGTGATTAGCGGCTGGTCCGATTGCTCGCCCGGTCCAACCAGCGTAACGGTGGCGGTGCCCACGATCATAGGAGGTTACTCCCATATAGCGATGGACATGACTGCCCAAAAAATTAACGGCAAAGCCGGTATTGCCTCCCATCTGGTGGTCGTGCCGTCGGACTACATCAGTCCGGTTCCGGTACTGGTGGTAATGCCGTCGAAAGCCCGGAGGGACTAGCGGATACTGCGAAACATTAGGATCGTCTTGGGCCGGTAATTGGGCCCAATATTCTTCTAAATCATCATCTATCGGCCCGCTCACAATATCTTCATCTAAGCCATAGTCTATCGGCCCACCCATAATATCTTCTTCAAGCAGAAGCTCCGGTTTATGATACATTTTTTATCACTCCTTTTTTCTGGAATTATTTATATATTTTATGTCCGGCAATGTTAGTTGGTTACAGCTGGCAGAACGGTTGAGCTTAAGGATATTTAGTTATAGTTTGGAAAATACTTTGCAACAAATCCCAAAAAATCCCTAAATAACCCTTGAATTCTTTTGAGTAGTTGGTTATATTAGTAGGTAGTACTAAAATAAGATAATGTGGACAATATAATTAATTGAGTGAGCTGTAATGTAGTTAGATAAGGAGAGGAATGAACTTGGCCAGACCAGGGAAATTGCAGCGACACAAAAGATTATTAGAAGAACTAAGGGCCAATCCTTTTTTAACTGATGAAGAACTGGCTAAGTGCCTGGGGGTCAGCATTCAAACTATTCGTCTGGATCGGATGGAGCTAGATATTGCCGAGTTGCGAGAGCGGATGAAAACTCTAGCGTCAAGTTTATTGCACGGGGAGCAGTTTATTCAGGGTTACCGAGTGCTGGGTGAGCTTGTGGAAGCGGAACCGGGCAAGCACACCTATTCTTTATTAACCATTAGTCCTGAGATGGTAGTTTCTCGGACCGGGGTAGCTCGGCCTTACTTTATGGTCGCTCAGGCGCATACCGCTGCCTTGCAGATTTTTCCTGAACCGGATGAAGTTTTTACCTCCTCGGCCAACGTTAAATTTTCGCGGCCCGTCCGGGTAGGGGAAAAGTTGCTGGCTAGTGCTGAATTAGTTGAGTCTAAGGAAAACCGACATCGGATCAAAGTGATTACTCGGGTTGGTCAAGAAATAGTATTTCGGGCCACGTTTCATATCTATATGAATCCGACACAGGAGAATAAGGCATGAGTGTATTACAAAGAGCAGCAATTATCGGAACCGGGATCTGTCTACCAACCCGTATCCTCAGTAATCAGGACCTGGAACAGATGGTGGAGACAAATGACGAGTGGATCACCGAACGAACCGGAATCAAGGAACGACGAATTGCGGCCGCTGAAGAGGCAACTGTGGATTTAGCCGAGCGGGCCGCTCGACAGGCCTTGGAACGGGCCGGGGTAAGGGCTGAGGATCTGGATTTAATTATCCTGGCCACAGCTACCCCCGACCGTTTTGTCCCGCCAGCGGCTTGCCTGGTGCAGCATCGCTTAGGGGCCAAGAACGCTTTTGCTTTTGATCTAAATGCTGCCTGCTCCGGTTTTCTGTATGGTCTGGCTGTTGGTAGTCAGTTTATCAATTCTCGGAGCAGCCGCTATATTCTGGTGATTGGGGCGGAAACTCTCTCCCGGATTATCGACTGGTCCGATCGCAATACCTGTATTTTATTCGGTGATGGTGCTGGAGCAGCGGTCTTAGGTCCGGCCAAGGAAAAGGAAGGTTTGCTTTCTTTTTACATGAGATCTGACGGCAGTGGGGAGGATTTACTTCAAGTACCGGCTGGGGGATCAAGGCTGCCGGCCTCTCACCAGACTGTTGCTGAAGGGTTGCATTTTATTCAAATGAAAGGTAATGAAATTTTTAAACTGGCGGTTAGGGCCATGGTTAGTTCAGCCGACCAAGCGTTAGCTGAAGCCGGTTTAACGCGGGCCGATGTTGACTGGGTGGTACCGCATCAAGCCAACTTGAGGATTATTTGGGCTATGACCCAGCGGCTTGGCGTAGACCGCTCTAAGGTCGTGATTACCTTGGATCACCATGGCAACACCTCGGCAGCCTCAATTCCTTTGGCCCTAGCTGAGGGAATAGAGCGAGGAGATCTCCAAAAAGATCAGATAATTCTCCTAACCGGTTTTGGTGCTGGTTTAACCTGGGGGAGTGCCGTCTTAAGGCTCTAGTTTAAGTAAACCTGTCCCCCTGTCCCAAGAAGACTAAAAATGATGAAAGCAGGTGTTAATTACTGACTGGAGATCAAGCAAGCAAGTTAGTTGGGAGGGATAGACTTGTGCTTGGCAAGAGGCTATGCGATTTACTTAATATTCGATATCCGGTATTTCAGGGCGGCATGGCCTGGATTTCAACAGCGGAACTAGCGGCGGCCGTATCTGAAGGGGGCGGTCTTGGCATTATTGGGGCCGGTCATGCGGATGCCAAATGGGTTCGGGAACAGATTCAGAAAGTAAAAACTTTGACAACCCAGCCCTATGGCGTTAATGTCATGCTTCTATCCGTACACGTTGATGAGATTATGCAGGTTGTTTTGGAAGAAAGAGTACCTTTAATCACGACCGGGGCCGGCAATCCCGGTAAATATATAGAGGCCTTAAAAACCAGAGGGACTCGGGTTTTTCCAGTGGTATCTTCAGTAGCCTTGGCTCGCCGTCTTGAACGCTTGGGAGTAGATGGGCTGATCGCCGAAGGGATGGAATCCGGCGGGCATATTGGTGAAACTACGACCATGGCTCTGGTACCGCAAGTAGTTGATGCGGTAGATATTCCGGTGGTAGCCGCCGGAGGGATTGCGGATGGACGGGGCATAGTGGCCGCTATGGCTTTAGGAGCCAGCGGTGTCCAAATCGGCACCCGATTTATAACTGCTGTGGAATGTCCAGCGCATATGGCTTATAAAGAAGCAGTTATCAAGGCCGGCGACCGGGATACAGTGGTGACTGGTCAATCAACCGGCCACCCGGTCCGAATTCTTCGAAATCGATTTGCCAGGCAATTACAAGAGTTGGAGAAAGCGGGTATCTCCAAAGAAGAACTGGAAAAGTTTGGACAGGGAAAATACCCGGCTGCTGCTATTCATGGAGATGTTGAAGGTGGTTCACCGATGGCCGGCCAGGTCGCGGGATTAGTTCGGCAGATAGAGCCGGCGGCGGTTATTCTGGAATCAATAATGAAAGAGGCGGTGCAGGTCATGGAAGGACTAGGGAGGCAACTAGCGTGAAAATAGGCTTTATTTTTCCCGGCCAGGGGTCACAGTATATCGGAATGGGGTGTGAGCTGGCCCAAAACTATCCGGTGGCGGCTGAGGTGTTTGCTCAAGCGGATCAAGAATTAGGTTTTCCTCTATCCCGGCTTTGTTTTGAGGGGCCAGCCGAAGAACTGGTGCAGAACGATATTGTTCAGCCGGCAATTCTGGTCACAAGTCTGGCAGTGCGGGCGGTCCTGAAAGAGGCCGGGGTCCATCCCGAGGTAGTGGCCGGGTTAAGCGTGGGCGAGTACACGGCCTTGGTTACCGCTGGTGCTTTAAGCTTTTCAGACGCCTTGCACCTGGTTCGGAAACGCGGCTTGATTATGCGAGAAGCCCTGCCGCCGGGGCAAGGAGCTATGCTGGCCTTGATTGGGGTCACTCGTGATCTAGTCAATAATCTTTGCCAGGAGGTGGCTCCACTAGGCGTGGTTGAACCCTGCAATTATAACTGCCCTGGTCAGATTGTGGTTGGGGGAACCCTGCCAGCGATCGCGGCCTTGGAGGAAATAGCAGTGAAACGAGGGGCCAGGAAAGCAGTTCGAGTTGCCATGAATTCACCCTCTCACTGCAGTCTGCTGCAACCAGCGGCCCAGCGTTTTGTCCCTAGCTTGGTTGGGGTGACTTGGCAGGATGCTCGAATTCCGGTAGTGTCCAATGTTGATGCTCGTCCTGAGCAGTCAGCTAAGATGCTTCGCCACAAGCTTGCTCAGCAGCTTTGCCAGGCGGTTTTATGGGAAGATGTTGTTTGGCAAATGGAAAAAATGGGAGTTACCCACCTGATTGAAGTAGGACCGGGGCATACCTTGGCTGGTTTTGTCCGGAAAACTACTCGACTGATTAAGGTAAATAATGTAGAGGATGAAGTGACTTTCAAAGAGGTTTTAAACTGGTTAGATGACGCGAAAGGTGGTGAAAAAGCAAGTTAATGTTTGGATTTAATGAGACAATGCTAACCGGACAGGTCGCGTTGGTCACTGGGGCGGCACGAGGGATTGGGCGAGCGATCGCAATGAGTCTGGCCGCTGCCGGGGCTAAGGTGGTGATTAATGATTTGGGTCAAGAGGCGGCTGCAGCCGAAGTAGTTGAGGCCATCACGCAAAAAGGCGGTGCAGCTATTGCCTTGATGGCAAATGTGGCAGACCGGGCTGAGTTTGATCAAATGGTGAAAGAAATAATCGCCAAGTTTGGTCGGCTGGATATTTTAGTGAATAATGCGGGAATTTGTCGGGATGGACTCCTAGCTACCATGTCCGAAGAAGACTGGGATTTAGTTCTAGCGGTTAATTTAAAGGGTGCCTTTAATGGTTGTAAGGCAGTAATTCGGCCAATGATTAAAGCTAAAGGCGGCCGAATAATAAGTATCAGTTCAGTCACGGGGATAGTCGGAAATGCCGGTCAAACGAATTATGCGGCTTCTAAAGCCGGTTTAATCGGTTTCTCCAAGTCGCTCGCCCGGGAAGTTGCTTCAAGGGGAATAACCGTGAACGTGGTGGCTCCCGGTCTGGTCGATACTCAGATCAAGGCCCATTTGACCGAGGAAGCCGAGGCTAAATTAATGGAGCAGATTCCGCTTAGACGTTTGGGTCAGCCGGAAGATATTGCTGCCATGGTCACCTTCCTGGCTTCACCAATGGCTAGTTATATTACCGGGCAAGTTTTTGCGGTCGATGGTGGTATGGCAATCTAAATGTTGGATATTGGACGTTAGAAGTTGGATGCCGTGACCCTCATGTCACTCCGCGGCCTTATCAGAACATTATAATTATGATTGCGTAGTGTTAACGAACGTCAGCGATTGACAGCGTGCATGCATCATAGAACAAAGACAGCTGTGGATTAGCAGGCATTACTGTCTAAGTCAGTCCGAGCGAGTTTGAGCTTGTCCGGAACTGGCGAGGTTCATTCCTCGCTTAGTCTGCTGACCGAGTTAAAACATAAGCATTAAATTACAAAAAAATAGAGAAAGAATTTGGAGGTAATAGACGATGTTAGACAAGATAATAAAGATTATTTCTGAACAGCTTGATGTTGAGCCAGAAAAAGTTACCCCGGAAACTCGGCTAATGGATGACCTAAAGGCGGATTCAATGGACCTGGTTGAAATGGTTATGGCCTTTGAAGAGGAATTTGGCATTTCTATTCCAGATGAGGATGCAGAAAAATTGGTTAAGGTCCAGGATGTTTTGACCTACCTGGAAACAAAACTTCAGGGATAAGGGAAATGAATAGGAGTAATAGTTCAATGAAGTGCCGGGTAGTGATTACCGGATTGGGGTTGATTACCCCAATCGGTTCAGGAAAGCAGGCTTTTTGGGAGGCTACCCAACGGGGTGAAGGTGGCGTAGGCCCAGTCACCCGGTTTGACGCTAGTAGGTTGTCAACCCGTATTGCTGCTGAGGTCAAAAATTTTGAGGCAACCGATTTTTTGGATCGCAAAACAGCCCGTCGAATGGATCGTTTTACCCATTTTGGAGTAGCGGCGGCTCGAATGGCGATAGAAGACGCCCAACTCAAATTGGAGGAGGAGGACCGCCAGCGGATTGGGGTGTGGGTCGGTTCCGGAATCGGGGGAATAGAGACTTATGATCAACAGCATCGGATCCTGCTAGAGAGGGGACCAGCCCGAGTTAATCCTTTTTTTATTCCGATGCTCATCAGCAACATGGCTGGCAGTCAAATTGCCATTGAATTTGGACTTCGCGCTTCCAATTCCTGCATTGTATCGGCCTGTGCTACGGCCACGAACGCTATTGGTGAGTCGTTGCGCATTTTACAACGGGGAGAGGCTGAGGTGATGCTGGCTGGGGGAACCGAAGCCTCGATCACGGAACTGGCTTTTGCTGGTTTTTGTGCAATGCGGGCCATGTCTACCCGTAATGAAGAACCGCAAAAGGCTTCTCGCCCTTTTGATCGAGACCGGGACGGTTTTGTGATGGGAGAAGGAGCCGGGGTGCTCGTTTTAGAAACCTTGGAGCATGCCCAAAAACGAAACGCGCGCATTTATGCTGAATTAGTCGGTTACGCCACAAATTGTGATGCATTTCATGTCGTTCAGCCTGATCCCAAAGGGTTGGGGGCGGCCCGGGCCATGCGAGAAGCAATTGAAGACAGTGATTGCCAATTGACAGAAGTGGATTATATTAATGCCCATGGGACTAGTACTGACTTGAATGACCAGATGGAAACAGAGGCAATTAAGCAGGTGTTTGGCGAGCAGGCCCGTAAATTGGCTGTAAGTTCTACCAAATCAATGACCGGGCATCTTTTAGGTGCTTCCGGGGCTGTCGAGTTGATTGCGTCAACCCTGGCCGTAGTTCATCAATGGTTACCGCCAACAATTAATTACGAAAACCCAGATCCGGCTTGCGATCTGGATTATGTGCCAAATCAAGGCCGTCCATCCAGGATTCGTTATGCTTTATCAAACTCCTTTGGGTTTGGTGGCCACAATGCAACGGTGGTGATTCGAAGGTGGGAGGAAACCTAGAATCGGTTGAAGTCATCGCCCTGGTGGGTCCGGCTGGAACCGGCAAAAGCCACCGGGCCTTGGTTTTAGCACATGAAAAAGACGCCAATTTGATCATTGATGACGGACTTTTAATTAAAGGAAGTCGTATTTTGGCCGGCCGATCGGCTAAGGGAGAAAGACTAGTCATTACCGCTACCCGAAGGGCTTTATTCATGGACCCGGAGCATGCTCGGGAAGTGCGGGACCGGCTGGAGATCGAACAACCCTCTCGGTTGTTAATCTTGGGTATTTCTGAAAACATGGCTTTTCGAATTGCGCATAATCTGGGACTGCCAGCCCCTCAGGAGTTAATTCATATCGAACAACTTGCTTCTAAATCGGAAATTCTCACGGCCCGACGCCTGCGGATGACAGAAAAAAAGCATGCTGTCCCAGTGGTTTCCGTTGATGTTACCCGGGATTCAGTGGGTTACCTGGTGGATTCTTTTACGGTCTTTTTTCGACGGCGCAATGATCGGCGGGTGCTAGGGGAAAATTCAGTGGTTCGGCCGCGCTACAGTATTTTGGGGCGGCTTTCGATAGCCGATACAGTGGTCCGGGCACTAGCTGCCCGGGCAGCGACTGAAGCGGCTGAGGTTATAAAGGTACTACGAGTGACGGTTCAAATGATCGGGGGGGCCTTGTTCCTTGAGGTGTCTGTGGTATTGCCTTATGGGATACAATTGCAACCGATACTGTTAAATATCCAGCGCCGAGTTTATGAACAAGTAACCGATTTATCAGGTCTGGAGGTCCGTGAGGTTAATGTCGTTTGTGATAAACTATTGATTCCAGACGAGGTTTTAGGTGTTAAAACAAAAAGTCGGGGGTTTTGGAATATTAGAGGATTCTAAGGTTTATTTGATCTCTGATAGTAATCAATACCCTAAAGATACAAAGCTTAGATCGATTGATTATGTCATTTTTCAATGGTGCTGTTTAGACGGCATAAGGATCTATAAAGAAAGGAACGGTATTTTTGTGCTTGATATTCAACAGATTCAGAAGATAATACCGCATCGACCACCTTTTTTATTGGTTGACCGAGTCATTGAGGTAGAACCCGGGGTTAAAGCGATAGGAATTAAAAACGTAACGGTGAATGAACCTTTTTTTCAAGGCCATTTTCCCGGCAACCCGATTATGCCGGGCGTGCTGATAGTGGAAGCTCTGGCCCAAGTTGGGGCCATTGCCTTATTAACCCAAGAGGAGCACCAGGGAAAGCTGGCTCTATTTGGCGGAATCGAAAATTTTCGATTCCGCCGGGTAGTTCGTCCCGGCGATCAGCTTCGTTTAGAAGTACAATTGCTTTGGATTCGTCGCGGAATAGGCAAGGGGCGAGCTGTTGCCCAGGTTGATGATGAACTGGCGGGTGAAGGAGAAATCATGTTTTCGATTAATGCCGGTTAGTGGCCGGCTGCTGAAATCAATCCTTGGATTAAGGCCTGCCCGATGGGGTGAGGTTTTGTTTCATAATCAGAAAGAATCAGTGGACTTTCTGTATAGAAGTAAGTGCAGCTAGGGCTTCCGCCTGCACCTAAGGCTTGGTGCAAGCCAAGTTTTATATTGTTGTGCTAATGTCAGACGCATGGGATCTTTTAAAATAAATTGATGTCATAAATAGGCAGGAAATCGAGGGAATATGGAGAAAAGATCTAATAGATTCTATGGATTCGTTATGTTCTGGCATTACATTTGAATGATTACTAGCCCGGCGAGGATTCATTATCTGGCGGAAGGGGAGATGGGTCTTTTGACCAGGGACTTGGTAACTGAGGCTCGAAATGCAGCCGGGGGTTACTACCGAGCGAACTACAATTGCGCGGAGTCAATAATTCATGGTTTTAACCAGGTCCTGGACTTAAAGATTGATCCAGAAATGTAGTGAAGATGTTTTCCGGTTATGGCGGCGGATTGGGCCATGCGGGATGTATGTGCGGGGCCCTCAGCGCCTCCATCGCCATTCTAGGCTACTTCAGGGGCCGGAAGAACCAGTGAGGAAAAAAGAGATGTCATTTACGACCTAGCCAACCGCTTTCATGACTGTTTTGAAGAAGAGTTCGGGGCCACCTGTTGTCGAGTGCTGAATCCCTACTCGTTCGATACCCCAGAGCATGCTCGGACGTGTTTGAAGATCACCGGCAATACCGCGAAAATACTAATGCAGTTCCTGTTAGCCGAAGGATTGGCTGACGGTTAACAATTGTCCGAGAAAGGGTTAGCAATTCCGTCATTGACCCAGATTTATAGGAGCGATAATTCTAACCAGAAAGGATCGGTGGGCTATGCGGAGTCAGGAAGGCTATGTCGACCTGGGTAACTACCGTCTTTATTATCAGACCTATGGTGCGGGTTTCCCTATTCTTTTACTGCACGGGGCAAACACCTGTTTACAATTTATGAATCACTCCGCCACGTGGGAGCTGGGAAAGTGGTTGGTTGACCAAGGGTTTCGTGCTGTGGCCTTTGATCAGCATGGCTCTGGCCGATCTACGCATTTAGAGTGACTTCGCCGCTGGATTACTTCGATAAAAGCGCCGAGGATGCCGTAAGCGACTGCTTGACCACCTCAAGATCAAGAGCTTTGGGGTTATTGGGGTGAGTGAGGGGGCGACAACGTGGCTCTGAACCTGGCCATCCGTTACCCGGAGCGCGTAGAATTGGTGGTGGCTGACAGTGGCAGTTATTATGTTGCGAAAAAAAAAAAAAAAAAGAAGAAATGCTGGCCGTCGAGGAGGATCCAGACAACGCCTGGCCCGAACCGTGGCAGTGTCTGCTGAATGAGGTGCATGGTGAAGGTTATGCCGCTGAATTACAGGCAGCCCGTCGCAGAACTGCTCGGCCGGCTTAGCGGAAAACAAGATTGATCTTTTCCAGGGCCGGTTAGCGGAAATCAAGTGTCCTACTTTTTTAGCTGCTTGTACAGGTGATATTTACGGACTAAATCGTCAGACCCGGGAAATGGGGGAGATTATTCAAAACGCCAAAGTTAAGATTTTTCGCGGCGGCGACCACCCGGTCATGTGGAACCAAACGGATCAATTTTCCCTAGAGAGTTAAAGGAGTTTTTATATTCGGATTTTAAAGACTCCGTAAAAGCCTTAACAAGAAAATAACGATCGTGTTGATCTTCATTCGAACAATGCAAGTTAACAATTCTTTTGGAGGCTTAGATTCTTGGGTAAAACTTTAATTATTACTGAGAAACCCTCCGTTGCCCGGGACATTTCTCGGTGCCTGGGGGGCTTTTCGTCAAAGCAAGGGTATTATGAATCGGATACTTTTTTGCTCTCCTGGTCATATGGTCACCTGGTCGAGATCGCTGCCCCGGAAATAGAGGGCGGCAAGTGGACACCAGAGCAACTCCCCCTATTTCCCCAGTTCATCCTGCGGGTGATGGAGCGGGGGCAGGAACAGTTTGCCGTGTCTAAAAGGCCTGATGCACCAAGCGGAATCCTTGAGTCAACGCCTGTGATGCCGGGCGCGAGGGAGAACTTATTTTTCGGTATCTCTGCCTGGCGGCGGGCTGCCAGAAACCGGTTCAGCGGCTTTGGATTTCCAGCCTGACCGCGGAATCTATTCGCGCCGGTTTCCAAAATTTATTGAACGGCAAGGACTTTGACAATCTGTACCTGGCTGGGAAATCCCGCAACGAGGCGGACTGGGTAGTGGGGATTAACGCCACCCGAACTTTTACCATCGTGCAACGAACCCTATTCAGTGTGGGTCGGGTCCAGACACCCACCTTGGCTTTGTTGGTCCAGAGAGAAAAAGAGATTCGAAATTTTAAGGCCCAGAGCTACTGGGTTGCCCGAGCGGTCTTTGAGAGTAAGCCGGGGCCGGTTCCGGTCAAGTATATCGGGGGCGAAGAGGGTAAGATCTTAGTCGAAGCAGCAGCAAAAGGGCTTCGGGAGCAGGTGGCCGGCAAACCGGCCGTGGTCGTATCGAGTTTGAGGACAAAGAAACCGTGGAGCCCCCCGGCCTTGCCCTTTGATCTGACCGCCTTGCAGCAGGAGGGCAACGAACGCTGGGGCTGGACCGCCTCCCATACCCTGGAAGTGGCTCAGAGTTTATACGAGAAGCGAAAGCTGATCACCTATCCCCGAACCTCCAGCCGCTATGTGACACCGGACTTGGCCAAAACCTTTAGCCGGCGCTTGCAGGCGATTGGCTGTATGCCAGCGTTTAGCCAGCTAGTGCAAGGCCTGCCTGGCTTTCCCCCGTTTTGCATCACTGCCGCCAACCAACCGCAACATTATTAATGAACAAAAGGTCACGGATCATCATGCGATCCTGCCGACGGAATCAATCCCTCCCCCTGGTTTGTCAGGAGACGAAGGCCAGCTTTATCGATTGGTCGCCAGTTCTTTTTTGGCCTTATTTCTTGCGCCGGCTCGCTGGGCCGAACGTTCGCTAGTGGTCGAGTGTGCCGGCCATCCCTTTGCTGCTAAGTCTCGACAATTAGAGGAGCCGGGTTGGAAGTCGCTGCATTTGTTTAGTAATAAGACGATTAAGGGCTCAGTCGCCAGCGGCTCGGGAGCAACAGTTGCTGTCTCAGATACCGTTGATGCGGCCTCGGTTAAGGCTGGTATTCAGGACCCGACTGAAGAGGAAGACCCCGTAGTCTTAATTCCCCAGCTTCTAGTCGGAGATGCTGGAGTAATCGATCAGGTTGAGTTACGGCAGGAAAAAACCAAACCACCGCGGCGTTATTCTGAATCAGCCTTGCTTTCCGCGATGAAGAACGCTGGCCGCCGAGTCGAGGACCCAGAGCTTCCCGGGGGTGATGTGGGGCTGGGCACACCGGCAACCCGGGCGGCGATTGTCGAGCGATTGAAACAAGTTGGGTATGTTGAGGTTAAAGGCAAGACTTTATATCCGACCCATAAGGGGATGACCCTGTTGGATGTCCTCAATGTGCCAGAGCTGAAAGTGCCGGACCTGACCGTGAAGTGGGAGAATGATTTGCGGGAGATTGAAGCCGGCCAAAAGGAGACCCAGGAGTTTTTAACGGAGATTAAAAGTTTTACCCGGCGTCTGGTGGCCGAGGGGCTTAAGGCGAGCCGGCGAGCGACCTTGCGGCCAGGTGAAGAGTCTTTAGGCAACTGCCCGCTTTGTGGTCAGCCGGTTAGGGAATTGCCGAAGAGTTACACCTGCCTGGGTAGCCCAGATAGCTGCCGTTTTGTGATTTGGAAAGTGATTTGGGGTAAACAAATAACCCCAGCGCAGGCTAAAAGGATCTTGAAAAAAGGTGAAAGCATGATCCTCAAGGGATTTGTTAACCGGCCTGGCGAAACCTTTGCTGGTAAACTAAAAATTAATCCCGAGGGAAGGATTATGGTGGAACGGGTTAAACAGGAGTAGATTGATTTCCTGTGAAATACTTCTAAACGGAGTTATTTAGCTATAAAGAAAACTATTATAACGAGCAATAACCACAAACTATATCAGAATGATTGGAAGTATATCTGTACATCGACCTCAGTGTGTAAGTGGTGTAAAGAGTAGCTCATAAAGTACTTGACTCCTGATTTAACTAAGAGTTAAAATGAGTTTAGATTAGCTGAGAATTTAATTAACGTAGACCGGGATTTAACAGAATTAATTTAATACTTTTAGTTGACAGTTAAGAGCTTAGTTGAGCATGATGAGGATAGGAACCCCTATTTGGGGGTGGAGGAGAGACGAGCCGAGAAGTGAGCGTAGTTTTGCGTTCAGACTTGCGGGTCTGGCGCTTTTTTATTTGTAGAGAGGAGATGAACTGAGACATGACTTATCCAGATAAGCGAGGCCGTTATGGTCAATTTGGGGGCCGGTTTGTCCCCGAGACCCTGATGAATGCGGTCCAAGAATTAGAAAACGAGTACCAGCGGGCCAAGGAAGACCCCGAATTTATTGAGGAATTCAGACGCTATCTGGTTCAATATGCCGGGCGGCCCTCTAATTTATACCTCGCCCAAAATTTAACCCGGTACTTAGGTGGGCCGAAGATCTATTTAAAACGGGAAGACCTAAACCATACCGGTTCACACAAAATCAATAATGCCCTGGGTCAGGCCTTATTGGCAGTTAGAATGGGTAAAACTAGGGTGATCGCCGAAACCGGGGCCGGTCAGCACGGGGTAGCCACGGCCACGGTCGCCGCACGATTTGGCCTCTCCTGCGTTGTTTACATGGGCGAGGAAGATATAACCCGGCAGTCACTGAATGTGTTTCGCATGCGGCTGCTTGGCGCGGAGGTCCGCTCGGTTAACCAGTGGCTCCCGGACCTTAAAAGATGCCACCAATGAGGCGATGCGCGATTGGGTGGCCTCAGTTAAGGATACCCATTACATCATTGGTTTCGGTAGTTGGACCTCATCCATACCCCATGCTGGTCCGTGACTTTCAGCGGGTGATTGGGGATGAAACGCGGGAACAGATCCTGGCAATCGAGGGACGCCTGCCGGATTATTTGATCGCCTGTGTCGGTGGGGGCAGTAACGCAATGGGTATCTTTTATCCCTTCCTGGAAGAGCCGTCGGTCTCCTTGGTTGGAGTTGAAGCGGCCGGGGACGGAGTAGAAACTGGTCGTCACGCCGCTTCTTTAGGTCAGGGCTCCCTGGGTGTTTTGCATGGTTCCTTAAGCTATTTACTTCAGGATAATGATGGGCAGATTCTGGAGGGCCCTACTCGGTTTCCGCCGGACTAGATTACCCCGGGGTCGGACCAGAACATAGTTATTTAAAAGACCGGGGACGAGCCGCTTATGAGTCAGTTACGGACCAGGAGGCCTTAGCCGCCTTTGCTCTTCTCTCCCAAGTCGAGGGGATTATTCCCGCTCTGGAAAGTTCTCATGCCTTGGCCTGGGTTATCCGTAATGCGGCTCGATTCAAGAAGGACCAGATTGTCATTATTAATCTTTCTGGTCGGGGAGATAAAGATGTCGAACAGGTAGCGACCTTGATAGGGGGGGGAAGCCAATGAGAAGTAAGCAGACCTTTGCCAAACTTAGAGATCAGCGGCAGGCTGGCCTGATTGCTTACCTGATGGCTGGTGATCCGGACTTAACAGTTACGGAACAATTAGTCGAGGGTTTAGTTCATGCCGGGGTTGATCTGGTTGAGTTGGGAGTTCCTTTTTCCGATCCAGTGGCTGATGGAGCGGTGATCCAGAGGGCCGGCCAAAGGGCTTTACAGAATGGCACAAACCTCGAACGGATCCTGGAGTCAGTCAGTTCGTCGGTTACGGGGAGCGGGGGATGACCGTGCCCTTGCTGCTAATGACCTACTATAACCCAATTTTTCACCGTGGACTAAGGAAGGGCCGCCGAATCGATTGCCAGAGCTGGCGTGGATGGACTGATTGTGCCGGATCTTCCCTTTGAGGAAAGTGAAGAACTAAACCAGTTACTTGGGGAGAAAGGATTGTCGCTGGTTCATCTGCTGGCTCCAACCAGTGGGGAACAACGGATAAAGATGGTGACCGAAAAGGCGAAAGGGTTTATTTACTGCGTTTCTCTCACTGGGGTCACTGGGGAGAGAACGACCCTGCCAAACGAACTGCCTCAGTTTATCCAAAAAGTTAAAGCGCAGACAGATCAACCGTTGGCGGTCGGTTTTGGTTTGTCCAAACCAGAACAAATGCCCTTAATCGCTTCAATCGCGGATGCGGCTGTCGTTGGCAGTGCCTTTGTTTCTTTAGTCGAGCAGCACCCAGCCGATCCAGTAACCCCAGTGGTCGGATTGGCTCAGACCTTGAAAGAAGCTCTTGTTCGTGGGACCCCTGAAAGCGATCGGGATTTAAACAAGAACTGTGTGTTTAAACATTCTGCTTATTTTATAAGCAGAAGGGTGTTTATTTATCTGTTTTTATGGGGACTGAAATATAACTCCGATCGGATTGCCTCGTCCGAGGTAAATATCTTCTTGTAAGAAAGTCCAACTAAAATCAAGCATCCAATGGCCACGGCCGCGGCGATCATTAGCATGACCACAATTTGGTATCGGACTGCTTGCTTTGGATCAACTCCTCCAAGAATTTGTCCAGTCATCATCCCAGGCAGGCTGACCAATCCTACCACCATTAGCGAATTAATGGTGGGGGTCATGCCAGCGCGGATGGCCTCTTTAACACAATCCCGGATCGCCTCCCAGGGAGTGGCCCCCAAAACTGAGCAGGGCTTCAACCTCGTTGATCCGGGATCTTACCTCGCGATCAAGTCGATCTAAAGCGAGCGAAATAGCGTTCATTGAATTGCCGAGTATCATTCCAAAGATAGGAATAACAATCTGAGCGGAATAAAATGGCTGGGGTGAAATGATTAAGACCACCACAATACTCCCGATAAAAAAAGTACTAACCCATAAGGAAATAAAACTTAAAACATTTGAATAGTAGGGAACTTGAGCAACTCTTTTGCCTGCTGTTTGGGCAGCGATTAGGCACATCAAGGAAACAATTAAAACGATTAAGCCCGGATTATTCAACTGAAAAACATAACTCAGGACATACCCGATCAATGATAACTGAACAAAGGTCCTGACGGTCCCCCAGAGGAGTGATTTAAGCAGCCCCAGCCGGAGGAAGGTGGAAATTAGACCAGGAATTAGAATCAAGCCGATGGCTAAAGTTAGTTGCAAATTATTAATTGGAATTTGCCCGCTATTGATATCCATGATTTTTCTAGCTCCTTGAATCGGATAAATATAGTATGTTAAGGTGGTTAAACCCCTCTAAGTCATCATTGTGCGATACCAGAACAAGTCCGTGGTGGGGATTAGCCTGCAGCCATTCTTTAATGAAGGTTAAAGCTGTCTGTCTAGACCGAGCATCAAGAGCCGCTGTTGGTTCATCAAGGAGGAGAATCGTGGGATTAAAAAGAACGGCCCGTAAGAGAGCCATTCGGGCACATTCACCCCCGGATAAGGTTCGGACATCCTGATCCAACATTTCCGAAGTTAAGAGCAATTGATCCATCCCTTGTTTCACAGTGGTCAGGGGAAACGATCTATATTTCTTCAACCACCCAAGTTGAAACGGTATTTTTAGGTTTTCCAGAAAAGTTCCCTGGAAAAGCACCGGCCTTTGGGCGACATAATGAATTTGTCTGCGCCATAGAGCCGGCGATATCGCTTGCCAGTCTGTACCTTCAAGCCAGACCGTTCCTCCATTGCATCTTTGCAGACGGGCTAATATTTTTAATAAGGTAGTTTTACCAGAGCCGGAAGGCCCTTGAATAGCCAGGACCGAACCCGGCGCAAGCTCCGCCGAGACTGGGAGCCGTCGAGGCTGATCACCAAACTGGTATTGAATATCGCAAAATTTGAAGAAAGACAAAGCACTTCCCCCTATTTCCTTAAGACATTCTTATTATAGCTCAACGGATACGATAGACTCTACTTATTGATAAAAAGAATATATAAAGGGATCAAACTTTGATATCTAAATCATTATAAACTTAATAGATAAGAACTATCCTTCAAGGTAACATTATCATAGAGTGAACTCGTTCAGCTTCGCTGAACATCGAGGCTTCAGATGGAGACTCTACTCCACCCAAAGTTTAAACAAAGTAACCCCCACTTCATTAGTGTTGCATTAACTTTTTAACAAAATACTAAGTTGTTCATTCATCATAGATGTTTAACGATTATACATGCGGATTACCATAATATAACTGGTCCTATAAGAAAAAACTCCTTATAATAGAGATGTACAGGTAGTCCTGTCCATAATCTCTAAAATAAGGAGATCCGCTTATGGACAAGGATACCAGAAAATCTGCATTTCGTGAATGCCTTAAGCCTATATTTGCATCTGGTTTTCAAAAACTACTTAAAAGCTGGGACATTGACAAATACACCAAAAAGCTGTTTGTTAATAACTTTATCCTTTTAATGCTTTACGCCCAGATTGATTGCCTTGACAGTTTGCGCCATACGAGTCAGATATTAAAGGATAGTGAGAAACTTCAGGAACTTATTGGATTAGGTTCTATAAGTGCGTCGCAGCTATCCAGAAAACTCAGAGAAATGTCGACCGAAGTTCTTGAGCAATTATTTACTGAACTCGTAAAAGAGCTGGAAGCAACAATTGGCCAAAAAAGCAACGAGTCATCGTCTTAAAAGGATTTTCTTGGTGGATGCCTCGGTGATTAGCCTTTGTCTCTCCAATCACCTTTGGGCAACCTACCGGAAAACTAAGGGTGGAGTTAAGCTTCATCTAAAACTAGCCTTTTATCCCGAAGTTGGGGTTTATCCTCATACGGCAATCATCACAACCGCTAAAGGTAACGACCGGACTCAAATGGATAACTTGGTCGTTGAAGAATCTGGAGATGCGCTTTACGTTTTTGACCGAGGTTACATTGATTACGAGAAGTTCGACAGCTATTGTGATAATAGCAACCAGATCCGGTTTGTCAGCCGTTTAAAATCAAATGCGGTCAAGGAGTTAATCCTAGAGCAAAAGATCCTGGTTGATAATGAATGGGCACTGGAGCGAATTGTTCGTCTAGGCACACTGGGAGTTAACCAAATGAAACATCCTCTACGGTTAATTGAAACCCGGGATACTCAAGGAAATGCCGTCACGATTGTAACCAATGACTTTGAACTAACTGCCCAAGAAATCAGTGATATTTACCGGAACCGGTGGGCAGTTGAACTATTTTTTAAATGGGTGAAGCAACATCTCAAGGTCAAAAAGTTTTATGGTAATAGCGAGAATGCCGTAAAGAATCAGATTTGGCTAGCACTCATATCCTTTTGTTTGATGACATTACTCCAATCAAAGGTAAAGTTCTCGGGAAAGCTCTTGGGTCTTCAACGTTCGCTACAATCCTGTGGATATGATTCTTTAGAACTTTTCCTTGAAAAGCTGTTTAGACCACCAGCCCGTAAATCTAATGGAAGACGAAAGAATACATGGGAACAGGAATTCTGGCAGCTAAACGAACAAACATTGCTTTATGGGACTAGTATTCTAGATGAAACAACCTTAGATCTCATTTAACAAAATTAGGCAACGAAATGTGGTACAGGGCTATCTTTAATTGATCACTTGCTTTTAACATTTACGGGAAAAACTCCTGTTCAGAATATTCAATCTTCGTCTATTTAGCCCTATATATAAGCCAGTGTAAAATGCACTTAGAAGAAATGGGTTAAATTTTATGCATCACTAGTGATATTACTTATATAATACATTTCTGTCAATCTCGAAAATACTTATCTAATAACCTAATCGACTTGTTATTTCTTCTCTAACAAACAAAAAAGCCCCTCCTATTGTTGGTTAAGAGATCCTCTCTAATTTTGGTAATATAGTATAATGTCAAAAGATACATAATTCATTAATTCTAATTAACGTAAAGTCCGGCAGGTTCACACTGATGAATTCATTAAATAAAATAACCCGATAAGAGTTGCAATACTCTACCGGGTCACGGTGAATCACGCATTAAATTCTAACTTAGAAAAACATCAATTCAGCTCTTCCTTTAATTTCTGGATTTCTTATTTAGTAAGGCCGGTCGGTTATCTTGGCTATAAAGTCTTCGTCTGCCCCTTCGCGCAAGGCTGCTCTAGCTATCTCTCTTTCCCTTTCCTGTTTACCCTCATTTTTGCCTTCCCGTCTAGCCTGTTACTGCATCTCGTCCAGGGTCACTTCCAGGTTCAAGATCATCTGCACCACTTCCTGGGGGGTTACTTTCCTTCAAGATCCGTTCAACGTCCCTTTCCTGCTGCTTTGACACCCTTGGCAGCAGCACTATGTTTTGTTTCGGAAGCTTGGCAACTAGACAATAAGGCCAAAACAAATATCTAATATTCCTTAAAATTCTTGATTAACAAAGTAAGATCAGAAATAAATTTGCAAGCATCTTCTATAGCTACTTGTGCCTCTTCGCGACTAACCAGATAAAAGTCATCATAATCACTTGCCTCTCTTAAATCTCTTGTCCTTTTTAGGATTTTACCATGGTCTTTCGGTAGTATATTTGTTTTAACAAATTGTTGATTAAACAGGCTAATAATGCCAGAATGTTTTCGTGAGTCAAGCCTTTTTAATGCCAGTGCTGCGCGGGGCCGCCTGAAAAATGGCATAATAAGCTCGGGATACAGTATCTGCATACATCCTGCGCTCAAATAATATTTGTGCAGCATTTAGACGTTCTTCAGCTACTTTAAGTCGATACAAAGCCAGATCTTTGACAGTTATATCGTCCAAAGATTTTCCCCTTCCTTTATAACATTCATTACAAAAGGTGCTTTTATTGAAGCAAGCTGATTAAATCGATCATTATCATATATGTTCAAAGAAATATCAATACCATATTCTAATTCTACATCAATAATAAAATCGTAAATTTTATCACGATCAATTCTCTTTTTGTCTTGCACCAGGATAAGGACATCCATGTCAGAATCTGGCCGATTATCGCCTCGCGCTTTTGAACCATAGAGGATTACTTTGATTATTTCATTATTGGCTACTTGATTTAGGTATTCCACGAACTGGTTTAAAACTTTTTGTTCAGTTGTTGTAAGTGATGACATGAAGTGTTTCACCACCTAAACATATAATTTGGGTTTAGTTTTATAGCAATTCACTAATATATTCATTGTATAATAGTTTTTGCTGATTTACAAGATTTGGCTCTCTAAACAAAAGAAGAAATGGGTTAAATTTTATGCATCACTAGTGATTTTTCCTAAAGAAAAGCCTATATCTAAAACAATATAATAAAGGGTGAATACAAGGGCACCAAATATGATGGTTTTCCCTAGAGTCAAACTTTTCGTTTTACTATCATCATTTGCAAAACGCACAAAAATATATCCTGGGACCACGATAAGCATTAAAAATAAGACCACTTGTAAAGAAAAACTCATCATCTGCCCCACCCTTCAAAGTCAAACTCCTTATCTTTTATCTCTTTCCCTGTAATGGTCCGTTCTTCCTTCCTCTCTTTCCAAATTGTTCTTATACCATTTTCAATAATCACAGCGATAACTGTCCCAATATAAAGAAGAAATAACACTATTATTAGCATCCCAATCGACTCCATTGTTTTAAACAAAGCTAAATCCCAGCCATAATTCATTACCCAATCCCCGACAATAAAACCAAAAACAAGAAACGGGGCTATAAAATAAATAAAGCCGGCCGGGGTGATAACTACGCAAACGATACCTTAATCGTCGAAAATCCCTGTACGGATATTTCGGTAGTTAGTCCGTATTCCAATCCTAATGGCTCCCTGTCAATTAACCGGGAGCCATGTTGTTTAATGAAAGAGGTGAGAGATTGTGAAAATAGCGGGTCTGGGCAGGTTTCGAATAAAGATAAATGGAATAGCCGTAAAATGCTTATAACATTCTTTATCCCCAGCTAGTAACGCTAGAAATATGGATGGTACCGATTATACCCTGAACCAGTCAATGTTACATTAACCTGTACCGGTCCAGCGATATTAGAATTAAGCGGCTTAAAGGTCGTGGCTCGTTGCAATTCAAAACCACCGTCTGGTGTGGGGGCTTGGTATGCCGCAAATTCCAAAGGCTTACCGGTTGCCCCATTAAAGGCACATACCCGTCCGTCCTGGTCGCCGATCAGGACCGCTCCGGCTTTCTGCCAGACCAAGGGGGAGTTGGCTCCCATAGCTTGAAGTTTAGTTGACCATTCGGTAACTCCGGTTTCTTTGTTCAATCTAACCAGAAGTCCTTTCCCGCCGTAGTTGCGGATCGAGAAAAAGACGCCGGTGGAAGAAATGGCCGGAGAATCGTTGATGAAATTACCGCGAAAATCGGTGTTCTCCCAGATCAGGTCGCCGTTGGTGCTGTTAACGCAGTAAAAACTCCCGTTCTTATCGGAGAAGAAAATTCGGTTGCCATCGACCGTGATCGAGGCAGGAACGCCGGTTGGGGTTGGGTCTGCCCAAATTTTTTCAAGAATCGGGTTGCCCTCTGCATCGGTTCTCACTTGGTAGGCTGAAACCCGGCAATTCGTGTCAAAACCAATAACAAAGCTATTCGGTCCTAACTTGCCGGCTGAAGAAGAAATTCGGCCGGTTCCTTCTTTAAAAGATCGTTTCGTCCCTTCATCGACACTAAGCCCTCGAACAACATGAATATTGCCGTCAGCGGTTGCAACGATTACAGTGTCATTTTCCAATACCAAGGGGGCGGTGACTATTTCGTCAGACAAAGGAACCTTAAAGGCATCTCCGGTGGCGGGATTATAATATGCTAGAAAGTAAGTGCCATCGGTATCGGCCCCGGTACCATAATATACACCCCGGCCATCCCAGGTAGGGTCACTATGGGAAGGCTCATCACTGGCCCGTATAGAATTTAAAACTATCGCTTCCCCTTCAGCCTTGGCATCTAACGTCCAGAGCTTGTTTCCGCCCAAATGATAAATTATATCGCCAATTAGCAGAGGTTGCCTCATGCTCCTTCCAGTGCTGTGCATCCAATTCAACTGCACCGGCGGACCGATGGGATCAGTCGCTAGCCGATGGCGGTACGGACTGCCGCCGAATTCAGTCCAATCAGAAGCGAATGTAATTTGTGGAAAAATAAAGACGATGCACAAAAGCACCGCCAAAACCCGGCTTAATTTTGTTTTCACTGGCTCTTCCTCCCTTTATCTTAAGTCAGTTTCTATATAACCAGGGGCCTTGCCAACAACTCCCCCGCCACCATATTCCATGTCAGCATCTATATATCTCGGATCCTGCCACCAGTGTTCATACTCGCCATCTTCATTAGGTTTCGGATCTTCCTTCGGTTCTTCCACTGGCGAAGTGATCATGGCCTTGCCTTTGCTCTCACCAGTCGGGGCAATCCATTTTACGTCACATTTGAATACTTCAGAGATGAATCTAAGGGGCACCATGGTCCGACCGTTAACTAGTATAGCCGGGGCATCCAGAGTGACCTCTTCATCAATAAACTCCCGGGGGTTATTCGGGTTTGGCTTATTAAGCGTCACGACATTAGAGTTAATCGGCATATAAATCCAAACGTTATCTTTATAGATCGACGCTTTTTGCTGTTCCTGATTCCACCTCACGTCTTTTGCACCCAAGGCATCAGACACGAACCGCAGGGGTACCATGGTCCGGTTGGTTTCGGCATTGATGAACGGACCTTGATCGGGGAAATTAATTTGTTCTTCATCTACGTAGACCTCGACGTTGTAGTTATAATCTGCCATAACCGGGGTGGTGGCAAACAAAAATACAAGCATTAACGAAATAATCAGGTGAATACGTTTTTTCATCCAAAACACTCCTTTATTAGTTTTTTAAAATGAAGTTACCGCTATATAATCCGCTTGGGCAATAGGTTCAGGAGCCGGAATACCATCTTCGATCAAACCCTCGAAGTGCATTGCAGCGGCATCCATAATTGCTTGTTTAACTTCCTCTAATGTTTTACCAGTAGCCCCGCAACCGGGAACGTCCGGAATGTAAGCAGAAAAATTCCCATTGGCCTTTTCAATGACAATTAAGTATTTCAATTCTCTCGCCCCCTTTTCAATTGAGCTTGTTTAAAAATACTGTTAAGAGTTCCCGGAGCCAAGTCGTCGTTAGGATGACCCGCTATTGTAACTCGCCCTTCAGATAAATTAAATCCCAAAACGCCAGTGCTTCTAACCCTGGGATGATACCTCTTTCAATAGCAAAATATGGCCCCTCAGAATAATTTTCATCATCCGTTAGCACAAATTCTGCTCCAACTGCCTGAGCTAAAGCTATAGCCCGTTTTTCTCCTTCATCTTTTGGAAGGAATAAACTATTCATGTCCTTTCGGTTAGCTTCATAAAGGGAAAACAAGACAGCCCTCTTTAAATCGCTTTTTTTGACTAACGATATGAATGAGACATTTGCCAAATCCTGGTCAAGCTCGTGAGCAATGTCCCTAAGCCTTCGATTCACCTCTCCGTATACAAATTCATCTAAATATACAACATTAAAAAGATTACTGATCAAATACTTAGTGCCACTCCGGTACAAATGACCCAAAATATTTGCATCAGTTGAAGCTAAATTAATCTTCATCAAGATCCTTTAATAACTCGTCAAAATCAATCTCTTCGGGCAAAACTGGCTCTTTTTCTTCGAACCCTAATTCATCCGGCGTAACCCCCATTACCCGAAGTATCTCTTTAAGTACCGGATACGAAACATAACCATTTTCATAATTTTGTTCCAGACAACGGAAATATCTCGATGGGACCCATATCTGATTAGAAGGAACCAACAACGTTAATGATCCACCATGAACCCGACGGAATAATCCCTGCAGGTTATAGCCAGTATTCTCAAAGTAGTGATAAAAATATTGTGCCTTATCTTTATTTATCCACCCAAGCTCTGTTAATCTTCGGACCATCGCTCTGTAACTAACTCCAAATTCAACTTGGAGCCTTACTATATCCGAGTAACTTATTCCATTGTCTTTAAATTTAAGTTCACTGGCTACCTCTTCAATTCCCTCGCGCGGCATAAGTAATTCAGCAGCAAAGCAATCTGCCCGATATTCAAGGGCATTGTTGGGAGTAAATTCACCTGTTTCCTGATCCCGAATCAGGGTAGGAGTAGTAAGTTGAATATCAAAAACATGATGGCCAATTTCATGGGCAACCGTAAATATTTCTCTTGATAAAATCAATGAGGAGTTAGAAAATATCAGACGCTCGCCACGATAAACTGCCGAAAAACCCTGAAGCGATTCTTTGCCCAGGGGATAGCGCACCAACAAATATTTCAGGGTTTGCTCAACAAACCTGAAAATATCTCCAAGCCCCCTAATCCCTAATGCATAACGCCTTCTGAGTTCAACAGCTTCTCGCTCAGCCAGTTTTTTGATTTCTTCAGCTGTCAAAGCCGCCTCTTTAGCCACGCGACAATACTCCCTTCTTTTCCTTCATGCGAAAATACAACCTTTCTTGAGCAGAAAATACATCTAGAATGTTTTCTGCAATTTCAAAGGCCCTTTCTGCATCTGGCGTGCAAAACTCATCCCGACAAAGTGCTTTTAGGGATAATGATTCATCATCGTCAACATTTGTGATTAGACTGTAATGGATTCCTAAATAATCAGCTATTTTTTTTATCTCTATAAAAGTAACTTCCCTTGCTCCCTTTTCTAAACGAATATAGGCCTGTCTTGAGATACCAAGGATATCAGCAATCTGCTCCTGAGTAAAACCCTTCTTTTCACGATGCTGGCGGATTCGATGTCCCAAAATCACGCTGTCCATTATTTGCCCCCCTAACTAAAATTCTAAACAGAAATGCCTATTGTAATAATTATACCACATAATATTGTTGTTTATAGCAAATATCACGCAATTATGTAATATTATTTTTACATTATTTCTTTCTCAGTATTCAAACAGGCTTTTGGGGGCAAAATGATACGCGCGTGCTTCGCAATTTGATTTCCCAATTATTTGGGAATATAATTAAAAAAGATAGCTTGCTGGAACAAGCTACCCTCAGCAGGAGATGCAGTATATCGGGCCTTCATTGACGAATATTTTAATGCATGTTATCATATAGCTAATAAGAGGAGTTGCCGCTTTTTGCGTGGCGGCAGGTCCGGAATAAACGGTTAGACCGCCTTAACTAAGGCGGTCGTGTTATTTTCTAAACATAATGTATAGAAAAATAACTCCTATGGTTACTAAGCAAAATTGCCATATGTAACTATAGGCATCACCCCCTCGCGGGAAAGTGACCTTGACCGCCAAGCGGCAAACTCCTTGCTTTTTATTTTAGCATATTACTTCATTAGTGTTGCATTAACTTTTTAACAAAATACTAAGTTGTTCATTCATCATAGATGTTTAACGATTATACATGCGGATTACCATAATATAACTGGTCCTATAAGAAAAAACTCCTTATAATAGAGATGTACAGGTAGTCCTGTCCATAATCTCTAAAATAAGGAGATCTGCTTATGGACAAGGATACCAGAAAATCTGCATTTCGTGAATGCCTTAAGCCTATATTTGTATCTAGTTTTCAAAAGCTACTTAAAACCTGGGACATTGACAAGTACGTCAAAAAGCTGTTCGCTAATAACTTTATCCTTTTAATGCTTTACGCCCAGATTGATTGCCTTGACAGTTTGCGCCATACGAGTCAGATATTGAAGGATAGTGAAAAACTTCAGGAACTTATTGGAATAACTTCTATAAGTGCATCACAGCTATCCAGAAAACTCAGAGAAATGTCAACCGAAGTTCTTGAAAAATTGTTTACTGAACTCGTAAAGGAGCTAGAAGCAACAATTGGTCATAAAGCAATGAGTCATCGTCTTAAAAGGATTTTCTTGGTGGATGCCTCGGTGATTAGCTTTTGTCTCTCCAATCACCTTTGGGCAACCTACCGGAAAACTAAGGCCGGGAGTCAAGCTTCACCTAAAACTAGCCTTTTATCCTGAAGTCGGGGTTTATCCTTATACGGCAATTATCACAACTGCTAAAGGTAACGATCGGACTCAAATGGATAACTTGGTCGTTGAAGAATCTGGAGATGCGCTTTACGTTTTTGACCGAGGTTACATTGATTACGAGAAGTTCGACAGCTATTGTGATAATAACAACCAGATCCGGTTTGTCAGCCGTTTAAAATCAAATGCGGTCAAGGAGTTAATCCTAGAGCAAAAGATCCTGGTTGATAATGAATGGGCACTGGAGCGAATTGTTCGTCTAGGCACACCGGGAGTTAACCAAATGAAACATCCTCTACGGTTAATTGAAACCCGGGATACTCAAGGAAATGCCGTCACGATTGTAACCAATGACTTTGAACTAACTGCTCAAGAAATCAGTGATATTTATCGGAACCGGTGGGCAATTGAACTATTTTTTAAATGGGTGAAGCAACATCTCAAGGTCAAAAAGTTTTATGGTAATAGCGAGAATGCCGTAAAGAATCAGATTTGGCTAGCCCTCATATCCTTTTGTTTGATGACATTACTCCAATCAAAGGTAAAGTTCTCGGGAGAGCTCTTGAGTCTTCAACGTCTTCTACAATCTTGTGGATATGATTCTTTAGAACTTTTCCTCGACAAGTTGTTTAGGCCCACCAGCTCGTAAATCTAATGGAAGACGAAAGAATACATGGGAACAGGAATTCTGGCAGCTAAACGAACAAACATTGCTTTATGGGACTAGTATTCTAGATGAAACAACCTTAGATCTCATTTAACAAAATTAGGCAACGAAATGTGGTACAGGGCTATCTTTAATTGATCACTTGCTTTTAACATTTACGGGAAAAAATCCTGTTCAGAATATTCAATCTTAGTCTATTTAGCCCTATATATAAGCCAGTGTAAAATGCACTTAGAAGAAATGGGTTAAATTTTATGCATCACTAGTGAAAAAGAATATATAAAGGGATCAAACTTTGATATCTAAATCATTATAAACTTAATAGATAAGAACTATCCTTCAAGGTAACATTATCATAGAGTGAACTCGTTCAGCTTCGCTGAATATCGAGGCTTCAGATGGAGACTCTACTCCACCCAAAGTTTAAACAAAGTAACCCCCACTTATAGAAGTGGGAGTATTTTAATTCAGATAAACACATACTAAGTACTTTAGGGGTTGCGTTTTGATGTCCCTAGGCATACAATATTAATAGATGTTTAGATGTTTAACTAATTGTCTAACGAATAGCCAGGTAAACAAAAGGTATTAGTTAAACATTGTTTTGAATGGGGTGGTGAAGATGTCCTTGAGTCTTGTTTTCAAAGCCCTGTCAGACGGTACTCGACGAGAAATCTTGCACATGCTGCAAAAAGGAGACCTAACTGCCGGGGAGATTGCTAATCAGTTCAATTTGACTAAGCCCAGTATCTCTCATCATCTTAATGTCTTAAAGCAAGCGGATCTGGTTCAGGATCTCAGGAAGGGACAGAACATCCATTACTCTCTCAACACCACTGTCTTTCAAGAGGTGCTCGGTTGGTTTATTGGCGTAATGGGCAATAGAGGTCAGGATAGTCAAGATTGAAGTCAGGAAGGAAATAATATATCAGCAGGCAATAATAAAAGGATGATCCATTACAGCCTAACTTGAGATCCTTTTAGAATAAGAAAGGGGATGAGCATTATGCTAAGAAAAATAAATAGAGATAATGAAAGGAACGGGTATCAATTAAGTTGGTCTACCCTGCGTCAAGAATGGCCGATTTGGTTGTTACTTCTGGGCGCTTTAATTGCCGGAATAATTACCTATCCCCATTTACCAGATCAGGTCCCCAGTCACTGGAATTTTAAGGGTGAAGTTGATGCCTATAGTTCACGGGAGTTCGGAGCTTTTATGCTTCCTTTGATAAACATTGGGATGTATTTAATGATGCTCTTCCTACCGTTGATTGACCCGAAACGAGATAATTACGCCCGTTTTGCCGGTGCCTACCGTTTTTTACGTTGCGCCTTGGCTATCTTCATGACTGCTATCTATGCCATTACCATCCTGAGTGCTCTTGGCTATCAAATTAATACCGGTTTGGTAGTTAAGGCTTTTGTCGCCTTGCTGTTTATGTTGATCGGTAACTTTATGGGGCAGATGCGGCACAACTATTTTGTAGGCATTAAAAACCCCTGGACCCTGGCCAACGAGGAGGTCTGGCAGGCGACCCACCGTTTCTCCGGCAAGTTATGGGTAATCGGCGGTTTGATAACCTTGTTATTGGCTCCAGTTCAAGCACTCTGGGGAGTTTATCTATTCTTCACTGTCATTGTTATCCTGGTTGTGCTACCAATGGTTTACTCATATCTTCTTTTTCGCCGGCTTAGTTGAACTGAAAGGAGGTCCCATTGGGGACTTCAAATAAAGATTCTAATCCACCCGAAGTTTCAACAAAGCACCCCCACTTATAGATAATAGCATCTTTTAATTCAGATAAACCTAAGAAAAGAAGTAAGCTTGAGTAAACAAGTCGTCAGAAACAAGCGGAAGTGCCTTGACTTTCCTGGGTTATCTTGATAAAATATCAAGTGCGTCGGGGCGTAGCTCAGTTTGGCTAGAGCGCTTGCTTGGGGTGCAAGAGGCCGGGTGTTCAAGTCACCTCGCTCCGACCATGTATAATATAGTTTAAAGATTTTATTGAACTAATTGAGAACGATATGTGAAACCAGTGCTTAATTGATGCACTGGTTTATTAATTTCCTGAAAACAGTTTATTAGCCAAAGTTAAATATGAAATATGATTCAGTCTAATCCCACTTGTGTCAAGGCAACCAAGAAAATGACAGAGCCGTACCACCCTCAATCAAGCTGTAATCGGCACCTTCTTTAGTAATTTGAGTAAACATAATGACAGACCTAATCACTTGTCATATGAAAATCTTATACTTATACACTTAACTTTTTTGGAAACTATGGACATTTTATGCAGGATAATCCAAACTATTGGAGAATCTCTAATTAGCTAAGCAATTATTCTTTTCTGATGCAAGTATATGAAAGGAGTGAATGCTAATGGATTATACCTGTGTACTCGTGGACAAAAAAGAAAGAATCTGTACCATTACCCTTAACCGACCAAAGGCCTTTAACGCGCTGGATGTTACTTTGACCGAAGAAGTCGAACGAGCTTTGGAAGATTGTTCCAGCGATCCAAAGGTGCGGGTGGTTATTCTTACCGGCTCCGGGGCTGCATTCTGTGGAGGCGGAGACATTCAAGAATTCGATAGCAATCCCAAAGGAGCCCCTTATTGCTGTCATGAAATTACTAAGTACCTGAATCGGGCTGTTATCGAGATTAGGAGGATGCCCCAACCGGTCATTGCTAGTATTAATGGTGGTGTTGGCGGAGGGGGCCTGAGCCTTGCCGCCGCCTGTGATTTGCGAATCGCCGCTTCTTCAGCCAAGTTTAGTCAAGGGTATACCAGAATCGGCTTGGTGCCGGATGGAGCCTGGACCTTAACCATACCTTTGCTTGTTGGCTGGGGACGAGCTTGTGAAATGTTCTTTACTAACCCAGTGTTAACGGCAGAAGAAGCCAAAGAATGGGGTTTAATCAATTGGGTTGTGCCTTCAGAACAATTAAGTCAAGCAACTTGGGAACTTGCTAAGCAGTTGTCTGAAAGCCCCAGGCAATCATTCGCGATCGGTAAGCAAAACTTAAATCGAGCCTGGATGACTTGTCTAGAAGCCCAGTTAGAAGAGGATCGACGAGGTCTAGTTATGGCAGCCCAAACTGCTGATGCCAGAGAAGGGTTTAGGGCCTTCCTAGAAAAAAGAAAGCCCCAATTCAGCTAATTGAGCTAAGGCATTGGTGGTTGTGCCTTGGGGACATGGATGGTTAATAAATAAAGCATAGGGCCCTAGAGATTGATCGTTAAAATCAAGCAGTCCATACAAATCACCCTGTAAGAGTATCTTACAGGGTGATGCTTCTAAATATATGCCAGCAAATAAGTATCGCTGTTCAATCAATGCGGAATTGTCAGCTAAACCCAGTTGAGCCTTAGCCCAGAAGCAAGTTATAAAATAATAGTGGCTAGGCTTAATCTAATGGAGGAAAGGGCATTTATTCGTCTTCTGCCAGGGTTCGGACAATGTCGGGAATAACTGTTTTGGCAACATCAGGATCGCCTCCGCCGCTGAGGGCCCAAAGCAGAGGCCGACCATTCGCGTACGTTTTCACCTTTTTCGCCAGCAACGGATAAGTAGGATCCCATAAACAAAAACCGCCATAATCCAGGTAATGAGAATCATGACCGAATATCACAATCATTAGGTCGAAGTCATAGTCTGGTTTTAGAGAAACCTCTAGTGTCTCTAGAAATTCCTCATCCCAGCCCATCCTAAGGGCATAGTCGTAATTGTTCAGTTTCGAATCCAGATGGGAGGTCATCTCCTGGCAAAAATTAATGTGAATAACATCCGGATCATCGTGAAAAAACTCTCTGGTTCCGTCGCCAAAATGCGGATCAACATCAAGGATGAGAAAACGCTGCATTCCTTCTTGACGGAGCTTATTAATAGCTATTGCCGCATCATTCAAATAGCAGTATCCCCAAAATTTAGATCGACCGGCATGATGGCCGGCACAACCAGTATAAGAAAAAACAGATTTAAAGGTTTTGGAAGCAACGAGCTGGGCTCCTTGCAGAACGCTTGCCGCAGATAATAGCGCGTTGTTGTAGAATCCAGTCTGGATAACTTTTTGCAGGTATACAGGGGTATGTACTTGATTAACGGATTCTACAAGCTCTGATGAAATCTGAGGAGTAAAAACTTTAATATTTTTTTCTTCAATAACCTTTTTGAGAGAATTGAATGACGGAATTATTCTTTTTTTTAAAACCGGGTCACCAAAAAGTCCAAATTCTTCGTGATAGGTAACTGCCACGCTCATTATATACCCTCCCGAAACCAAATATTTTTTGATAGGATTCAGGATAATCCATATTAGTGAACCACATAATAACATTATATTATTTTTATTGCCTGGCGACAAAGGTTATGTTAAGCCAGACGACCAAAATAATTAATGTCAGAATAGTCTGGTTAAATACATGTGTATTTCTTTTGCTTGTGGTATAATAAGGTTAGTAAGAAAATGTAACTATTTCAAAGTAGGAGTCCGAAAGGAGGGGGTCGTATGTCAAGTGTCAATGATGCCCTGCTACCCATGACGACTCACTTGGAAGAAATCTCTAACGTCCTGCGGCAGACTTTGGATACGCCGATTGCCATGAATCCCGTTAATAAAAAAGAACAGGTGGACTTTTTATCCCGAACTTATTGGTGGAGAACCGATACAACTAATCCAGTCTTTAGGGGACAACGATCTTTTAACTATGTCCAGTTGCAAGTAGAGTTTGATATTGGGTTAAAAACTGTTTATATTGACTTTTTGTGTATCCCAGATGCTCAGAAGGGTCAGGGTAAAGGGAAAAGAATCATGGATAAAATAATTGAGATCACTAGAATGCTGGGCTATACTTGCATAAAACTTGAAGCTCAAGAAAGTAGTGTGCCTTTTTGGCTTCGTGTAGGATTTAAGGCACTTGATCCAACAAGTTCTCGCTTCCCCAAGGCTATGGTTTTTTTATTACAAAAGAAAGAATACGAAAACGATCGATATGCTATGGCTCAATAAAATATTTAAGTAAATTCTTACCAAAAAATGCTATAGAAGATACTTCATATATAGGAGGAATCGTGGTATAATAGTAACGAAGGCAGGGATAAGATGATAAGACGGGTTCCGAAAGGAACCAAATAAAGAGAAGGGAGGAGGGGTTACCGGCAAGTTGCAGTGCGGAATATCTTGTCTAAGGATGTCAACGGGAGATTGGTTGAATCAAGTTGCGAACAATCCTAAACAGGTCCGTTGCAGTTCCAAAATTAAGAGAAACGAGGTATCAAGCAAAAGCAAGTCGGTATCCTCAGGCGATTAGTGTTAGTGGTAGAACAAAAAGAGTATAACGCAGAATACGAAAGACCGTCCTGTTGATTTTGCTTCCAGAACTCACAAGGAAGCAGGTAGCCCTCCAAGCGGGTAGAATACAGGGCGGTCTTATATTGTCTGATGCATCTGTCCTTTATTTTGGTTCTTATTATCACATTTTATTTTTATCACATTTATTTACCGAGTGTTCTGATAAGATTAGTTTAACGGCCACTTCGTCACAATTAGGAAATTTAATACAGTTGACGCAGTCGACCCACACTTTTTGCGGAAATATATCTTTGGAGACAACCATAAACCCGCATTTTATAAAAAATTCCGGTTTATAAGTTAGAGCAAAGATATCCTTTACTTCTAGTTGAATAGCTTCCTTTTTCAAAAATTCTAAAAGCTGGCGCCCAATACCTTTTTTGGTTACCCCGGGTTCGACCGCGAGGGATCGCACTTCGCCTAAATTATCCCAAATTATATGAAGAGCTCCGGTGCCTACTAGGCGGTCACCATCAAAGGCAACCACAAAATCGCGGATTGTTTCATACAAAACACCTAAAGAGCGGGGTAGCAATAATTCTTGTTGTGCATAGGAGTTCACCAAATTAAAAATCTCCGGAACATCTGATAGGGTGGCTTTACGTAAAATAATTTGATTGGTGGCTGTCATTAAAATGTGCCTTCCTTTCATGTACCAATATCTCGAGTGTTATCTTTTTCAGTAATAACTGGGTACTGCAATTAGCATTACAAATATTAACATCGTAGCGCAACCCATAATATACTGCTATTATGATAACAGATTTAATATCTCTAAGGGTAGCTTGATTAAGCATAAATTATATATTTTCTAATAATGAGAATAGACTAGCTGTTGCTGGGGAATAAAAACTAGGAGGGATTTACGTGCTGTTAAGCCGTTTTATAGTTAACGATGCAGTGCGCTACGGAATAGTAGAGGAAGATATGATATCTCCCATCCAAGGAGATCCTTTTGGGGAGTTGGTTCGTACTGGCGAAAAACTAAAGCTGTCGGAGGTAATTCTTCTATCCCCGTGTCAACCAAGTAAGGTTGTTTGTGTTGGCTTGAACTATGCCGACCATGCTGAAGAACTGAACCTAAACTTATCAAAGGAGCCACTTTTATTTTTAAAACCTCCAAGTGCCGTTATTGGCCCGGGCGATTTTATTATCTGTCCAAACGCCTGTCAACAGTTGGACTATGAAGGAGAACTGGCCGTAGTAATACGGGAAAAGGCGAAAAATGTATCAGTCGAAGAAGTACATAAGATAATCTTAGGATATACTTGCGGCAATGATATTACGGCGCGAGATTTGCAGCGACTAGACGGACAGTGGACCCGAGCTAAATCGTTTGATACCTTCTGTCCGTTGGGGCCTTGGATAAATAATGAGTTAGATCCAACGAAAATCGACATTAAATTATGGGTCAATGATGAGTTGAAACAAAATTCGAATACTAGTCAAATGATTTTTCCAGTCGATTTTCTAATAAGTTATATCAGTCGAATCATGACGTTATGCCCAGGTGATGTTGTACTAACGGGAACTCCATTTGGGGTGGGTTCGGTCAAGTCCGGGGACCGGATAACCGTTGAAATTGAAGGATTGGGCCGGTTGACCAATCAGGTGAAAACCGAAGGATTTTAAAAAAATCCGTTGACAAATTATGATAATATGCTAGAATTCTATTGTGATTGGAATGGATGCCCTTATTTGAGAAATAAGGAGGAAATTCCAGTTTCATTTTGTGGAGGGGGGAGATAGTTATGAGTGCATTGGGCCGTCACGTACTCGCAGAACTTCATGGATGCCGATTTGATGTACTCAACGATATTGACAAAGTTGAGAGAATAATGATCAATGCGGCACTTGAAGCTGGAGCAGAGGTGCGTGAGTATGTGTTTCATAAGTTTAGTCCACAAGGGGTAAGTGGGGTTGTGGTGATTTCAGAGTCCCATCTAGCTATTCATACCTGGCCAGAATTGGGATATGCAGCCGTAGATGTCTTTACCTGCGGAAACACGGTTAATCCATGGGATGCCTGCAACTACCTAACGGAACAATTTGAAGCAGGACATGTAACTGCTAATGAATTATTAAGAGGGCAGTTAGTTCCGCAAAAGGTAGCCGTAAATTTATAGGAGGGATATTTATTTTAGCCCGCAAAAAAAAGAATAAAGGTTAGTCTAAGCCCTTGTAACGCGATGAGACGAGTGTTACCAAGGGCTTTAGTTTTTTATGGGCTTGTAATAATTAGAGCTATTGCTTATTATATTGGAGGTAGCCATTGATAAGAATTTCAATTAACAGTAAACTTACTGAGATACCATTTACCGTTTTCAACGGAGGAGAATGGCCTTTTTGGCAAATGCTTTATACGAAAACAGCAGGAATTTTGTGTTATCATGTAGAATATGATAATGCTTTGTCGAGAAAGGGGAAACGGATGTGGGTGTTGGGGTGTGGGAATTATTTAGACCAGCGATGATCAAAGGCAGACAAAACTGCGATAGCCTATTACGATTTAAAAATGGAAAGATTAGTGATTATTTAGAGGTTGATCTCGACTCTTTACCATTACGTTACCTGTCAGCACTAGTACTTATTGGTGCTTATTATTATAGCAGTCGACAGATTGAGGGTAACGGTCTGGCTACTTGGTTGCGGGGAAACCCTATCAACCCAAATTTGACGGATTCAATATCGAATCATCAAGAAAAATTTTGGATTCAACAGGTAATTGGGATGGGAACTATTCTGCAGTTAATGTATTTGGCGGCCGAGGTGCATAACCAGATTAAAGACAATGAGGGTAGTTCCGCCCTTAACTCTGCGTTTAAAGAAGAAACTCCTCATTTTCCGGTGTTGTTTGGTGATTTCATTTTTGGCAAGCTGTTGAAGTTATTGGGTGAGATTGACTGTATTGATCGGGTTTCAGAACTAGCTGATATTATATGTCAGATTAATGAAGGCGCAATTCTAAGAAAAGAAATATTAGAAACCGGCCGAGGTGATCGTGAGAGTACTGTGGTAATTCTGGATAAGGAATTTGGTCATCTTTTTTTTGAGGCTGGTCAGATTGGTGTCTTAATGGCCGGTGGTTCTCTCGTAGAAGCTAATCATTTAGGCTGTTTTGGAAAACATCTAGGCATTATTATTGGGGCAATCGAAAGACGTTTTGATGATTCTATCGTAGAACTGGGACGTCGAGAAGCTATTCGTAGTCTAGCCCTTTTGCCTGAAGGCTGGCTGCGCGAAGCAGCTCAACAGTTAGTAAGGGAAATGACAATCGGTATTAATCACGAGAGATTGGCGGTAGCTAGCGGAGAGTAATAATTGGAGCATAGGTATGAGCAAACTAACTTCAACCCAATTGAATAATAATGCGGCGTTTCCGTCACAATCAGCGATTGAAATAGGCTTACTAACTCGGATAGGTTATTTTTTGCGCATGGTTGACATCGGACATACACTATTTGCCTTGCCCTTTGCTTATCTCGGTGCTTTTTTAGCTGCCGGCGGAATTCACACTCTAACTGATTTATGGTGGATAACGGTGGCGATGGTTGGAGCAAGAACAGCTGCCTTATGTTTAAACCGAATGATTGACCGGCATATTGATGCTCGAAATCCGCGAACTGCTGGATGGATACTGCCCCAGAGACTGGTATCGTTAAGTGCTGTATGGGGTTCAATTTTCGTTTCGTTTTTCTTAATGCTATGGGCTGCAGCTAAGCTTAACCCGTTATGTGTTAAATTAGCTCCTTTAGCCGTGATGGTGCTGGTAATCTACTCGTATACTAAACGGTTCACCTGGACCTGTCATTTGATTCTTGGTTTAGCTATTGGGCTAGGGCCATTAGGTGCTTGGATAGCCATTACAGAAAGCATAGCTTGGACACCAGTTTTAGTTTACCTGGCGGTCGCTTTCTGGATAGCTGGTTTTGATATGATGTATGCCTGCCAGGATGAAGAGTTTGACCGGCAGGAAGGTTTGTATTCCGTACCGGCGCGCTTCGGAACCCCGGCCACCCTCAGGATTTCAACAATATTACATGGGCTTACCATATGTCTATTAATAGGCGTAGGAGTTATCCAGGGGCTGGGTTGGCTATACTACATTGGAATAGGCATAGCTGCGACTATTCTCTGTTACGAGCATTGGTTGATAACGCCAAATGACCTTAGTAAGATGCATACGGCCGCCTTTCAGTTGAATCGATATGTAAGCTTAATCTTGTTTGTTTTTACCTTGATTGACTTAGTTTGGATTTAGAGTGGATTAATCAATTTCATTTATTTATAAATACTGTCAGGAGGTCAGCTCCTCATTGGGAGATTATATAATTGCGATAACCGGAGCCAGTGGATCAGCCTACGCTCGTCGTCTTGTAGAGTTGTTAATCAAAAAGGGGCATGATGTTCTGCTTACTATATCGAATGCCGGACAAATAGTGCTCCAGGAGGAGTTGGGATGGAAGGTTGCCGGTAATCCCGTTCAGATTGCAGAGCAACTGATGCGTTATCTGGGATTTGCCGAATTGCCAACCTTGCCGCATGTTCACAACGGGAAAAAGATAACGGGAAAATTAACTTACTACGATCCACAGAATATCGGGGCACCAATCGCCAGCGGTTCGGTACCGACAAAAGCAATGATTATCATTCCTTGCTCAATGGGCACCATCTCTGGCATAGCTTGCGGAGCCTCGTCCAATTTGATTGAGCGGGCGGCTGATGTAGTGTTGAAAGAGAGGCGGCCGTTAATTGTGGTCCCTCGTGAAACACCACTTAATGCTATTCACCTGCGTAATCTGTTAACTCTGGCAGAATTAGGCGTTCATGTTGTTCCAGCCATGCCGGCCTTTTATCATCGACCAGAGAAAATCCAGGATTTAATAGATTTTATGGTGGGGCGGATCCTTAATCTGCTGGAAATTGAACACAATCTTTTCCAACGTTGGCCGGGAGGTTCAAATTAAAAAGTAATGAAGACCATTTATCTGTTTGAAGAAATAGCCGATGATATCCAGAAGGTTGAGGAAGAACTCCAAAACTTAGTTGAAACGGAGATTCAGATCTTATCTAATGCATCTGCCCATCTGCTGCGAGCTGGTGGTAAACGGTTGCGTCCAGCCTTTGTTTTGCTAGCGGGTAAGTTTCACAATGATTCTCGGGATAAGCTGATACCTTTAGCGGTAGCCCTGGAACTGATTCATATGGCCAGTTTGGTACATGATGATGTTATAGATGCCTCGATGACTAGGCGAGGGGTTCCGACGGTTAAAGCCTGCTGGGGTAATCGGATTTCCATGCATACCGGTGACTATTTATTTGCTCGGGCCCTACAATTGGTCTCCCAGTACGATGATCCTCGAATTATCAGGATTCTAGCAGATGTAAGTGTTAAAATGGTTGAGGGTGAGATTCAACAGATTATTACTGCGTTTGATGTTGAACAGGGTTTAAAGGATTATTTATACCGGATTAAACGTAAGACCGCGATTTTAATCTCAACTAGTTGTGGTCTCGGGGCTATTGCCAGCGGAGCCCCGCCGGAAATAGTTCGCGGGTTAACACGTTATGGGCACTATGTAGGGATGGCCTTTCAGATTACAGATGATTTGTTGGATTTTACTTCCACTGAAAAAGAGCTGGGTAAGGCAGTCGGCAGTGATCTAAGTCAGGGCATAATTACCTTGCCCGTAATCTATACCTTAAGATCGGGGTTTCCCGGTATAAGGCTACGTGAATTAATCAAGGACATTGAACAGGGAGGAGACGGCTTGGCTGAAGCCCTGGAAATTGTCCGTAAAGGCCCCGGTATTTTGGCTTCCTATAACTTGGTTGACCGTTATGTTGAGAAAGCCAAACAAGAACTGCGGTGGTTACCACCGACGCCAACCCGGGACACTCTGTCTAACATTGCTGATTTTATTAGCAACCGTCAGTTTTAACAGTGAACTCGTTCAGCATTGCTGAACATCGAAGCTTCAGATGGAACTCTACTTCACCTGAAGTTTTAACAAGGTAACCCCCCACTAATAGAAGTGGGAGTCTTTGATTCTGATAAAACGCTAACCGGAGAGGGGTTCGACTGTGGCTGTAGAAAAGTCGATGTCCTGGATTGCTCATTTGGAGGAATTGAGACGGGTATTAGTAGTTTCACTAATCGCTTTATTAGTCGCAACTTTTGGTTGTTTTTTTTACAGTAACTATTTATTAACCTTGCTGGAGCGACCAATCGCTTCCTTAAATCTGCCTTTGTATTTTACCGCAGTTGGGGAAGGTTTTTTTGTAAAAATTAACCTTGCCCTCTACGCCGGGTTTGTTGTTGCCTTCCCAATTATTGCCTGGCAGATTTGGCGCTTTATTGTCCCGGCTCTCTATCCGCATGAAAAACGATATATCATGATTTTGGTACCAGTTTCCGTCCTCTTGTTTGGCACCGGCGTTGTTTTTTCTTACTTTTTTGTTTTGCCGGTGGCGATTAAAGTCCTAATTCAAATAGCTGGTCAATTAGAACCTATCCTGACCGTCAAACAGTACCTGTCTTTTTGCATGACTTTTTTAATCCCCTTTGGCCTTGTTTTTGAAATGCCGATCATCGCTATGTTTTTAACGCGGATTGGTGTGGTGACTCCGAAATGGCTGGCCAGTAAAAGAAAGTACGCCTTGCTGATTATCTTCATTTTAGCCGCCGTGTTAACCCCCGGACCTGATCCGCTGTCGCAACTGCTAATGGGCGGACCAATGTATGTCTTGTATGAAGTTAGCATTCTCGTATCTTATTTAGTCAGGGTTAAGAAGAAAAAAGCAGAAGAAATGTTTGCGGATCAAAGCGAATAAATAAATGAAGAACTGTCGAAAAAAAGCGATTATGCGAGAAGGATTTTAAAGGATTATATTGAATAAATAATATGGTGTATAACTCTGTCTTTTGGACAATTGAATAAACAAGTTTAGTCCGATAACCTTGATGTGGAGGGTGGTGATATATCAACTAGCGCGACCTTGTTTTTTGTGTTTTCAAGATGTTGGGAGGGAAAGGAGAGAGATGTAGTGAAGGTAACCCGTAGAGATTTTTTGAAAATCTCCGGAGCCACCGCTGCCACCTTTGCTATTGCTGATCTAGGCTTTAATGTCTCCAAAGCAGCCGCTAGTATTGGAGAATGCCGGATTAAAAATGTAAAAGGCATTCCGACGATCTGTCCTTACTGCGGTTGCGGCTGTGGATTGGTAGCCTACTCAGTGCAGGACCCAGCAACTAAAAAATTTGTTCAGTTGTTGAGTGTTGAAGGTGATCCTGATCATCCGATCAGTCAAGGTGGTGCTTGTCCGAAGGGAGCGGCGCTATTCCAATTACGGCAAATTGGTCCTGATTATGTTAATGATGTTAATCCAAAGAGATTAACCAAGCCACTATATCGGGCACCAGGCAGCGATAAGTGGGAAGAAAAGGATTGGGATTGGGTTTTAGATGAAATAAGTAAAAGGGTAAAAACAACTCGTGATCAAGGGTTTACGCTGACCCAAAAGGTAAAAACAAAAGATGAAGCCGGTAACGAAATAGAGAAAGAAATTCCTGTTTACCGGACTGAGAACATCGCCAGCTTGGGTGGGGCTGCTCTTGATAATGAAGAATGCTATCTGCAGACTAAGATGCTGCGGGCTCTCGGAGTGGTCTTCCTTGAGCACCAGGCCCGTATCTGACACTCGGCCACGGTTGCCGGTCTGGCACCTGCATTTGGTCGAGGCGCGATGACTAATCACTGGAATGATCTAAAGAATACCGATTGTGCTCTAATTATGGGCGGAAACCCGGCTGAAAACCACCCCATGGCTTTCCGCTGGTTGCTGAAAGCCAGGGAAGAGCGGGGAGCCAAGGTATTGGTAGTTGATCCCCGGGTGAGTCGTTCAGCCTCCCAAGCTGATCATTATTGTCGGTTACGATCCGGTACGGACATTGCTTTCATCGGCGGAATCTTCAAGTATGTTTTGGACAACAAATTATACTGGGAAGAATACGTCGCGAACTACACTAATGCCTCATTTATTATTGACGATAAGTTTAGCTTTAATGATGGTTTGTTCTCCGGCTACAACCAGGAAAAACGAACCTATGATCCAGCCAGTTGGGCATACAAACTAGGGCCAGATGGACAGCCTCTACGGGATATGACCTTGCAAGATCCACGCTGTGTTCTGCAATTAATGAAACAGCATTATTCTAGGTACGATGTTGATACAGTCTGTAAAATCACCGGGGCTGATAAAGAAGACTACCTGAAAATTTGCGAAACCTACGCTGCTACCGGTAAACCGGATAAAACTGGTGTAATCTTATACGCCATGGGGATTACCCAGCATACCGTTGGTTCGCAAAATGTCCGGGCATTTGCTATGCTGCAGCTTTTACTGGGTAATATCGGGGTACCCGGCGGCGGGGTAGCCGCCATGCGTGGTGAGTCTAACGTTCAGGGATCTACGGACATGGCTCTGTTGTTCCATCTGTTGCCCGGTTACGTGGGATCCCCAGATGCCAAGATCCAGCATGAAAACCTGGCTGCCTATAACGCGACCGAAACCCCGGCCACCGGCTACTGGCAGAACAAGCCTAAATTTTTAGTCAGTATGTTGAAGGCCTGGTGGGGCGACGCAGCAACCAGAGAAAATGACTTTGCGTACCACTATCTGCCCAAGAAGGATCCAGGTCGTCTAGGCGGCTACTCCCATATCGCCTTGTTCGAAGCAATGCACAAGGGGGATATTAAGGGACTCTTCATTTTTGGTTCCAACCCAATAGTCGGTGGACCGAACGCCAACAAAGAGCAAGAGGCTCTTTGCAACCTGGACTGGATGGTGGCGATTGACCTGTGGGAAACCGAAACCTCACAATTTTGGAAACCCGAGGCTTGGGCCAAGTCTGGCGTAAAGGCCAGGACACCTAAGGATATTAATACGGAAGTATTCCTGCTGCCGGCCTGCAGTTCCTATGAAAAGGAAGGAACAATCTCCAACAGCGGGCGCTGGATGCAGTACCGTTGGAAGAGCGCGGAGCCAGTGGGCGAGTCCAGGTCCGATCTTGAGATCATCGACCAATTGACGAAGCGGATTAAAAAGCAGTACGAAGGCAGTAACGATCCTAAGGATCGGCCGATATTGGATCTTACCTGGGATTATGGTCACGGTCATGAGCCTGACTTGATGATGGTGGCCACCGAAATGAATGGGGTTGACCTGACTACTGGCAAGAGAGTGGGAACTTTTGGTGCTTTGAAGGATGACGGCACAACTGCCTGTGGTATCTGGATTCTCGCTGGCTGCTACCCCGAGGGTCAAGATTATTTACCCAAGCGGCGCAGCTTGGAAGATCCCTCGGGCTTAGGACAGTATTCTAATTGGTCCTGGTGTTGGCCGGTTAACCGACGCATTCTCTACAATCGTTGCTCAGCTGACTTGAACGGCAAGCCATGGGACGAGTCCCGCAAGTTAATCTGGTGGGATCCTAATGCAGTTGATGCCGCTACTGGCACGGCTGGCAAATGGGTGGGTTATGACGTCCCGGACTTCGGGGTTACAACTAATCCGAGTGCCCCAGGCGGCCGGAATCCGTTTATTATGCGGGCCGAAGGAGTTGGGTGTTTATTCGCAACCGGATCTCAGATGAAAGAAGGTCCTTTCCCTGAACACTACGAGCCTTGGGAAAGCCCAGTCGTAAATCTGTTGAATAGTCAACCTTTCAATCCAGTGGTCATGGTATGGGAACCTGATAAACAGGGTAAAAAAGATCAATATCCGATTATTGGTACCACTTATCGGGTGACTGAACACTGGCAGGCTGGAGCCATGACCCGGAATTTACCATGGCTAGCTGAACTAGTTCCCAATGTCTATGTAGAAATGAGTGAGGACCTAGCCAAAGAAAAAGGGATTAAGGGTGGCGACCAGGTGATCATTGAGTCGGCCCGGGGTTCAATCACGGCCTACGCCATGGTGACCAAACGGATTAAACCCTTTATTATCAACGGTGAAAAATATCATCAAATCGGAGTTCTCTGGCACTTTGGGCACTCGGGATTTGCGGTAGGTGAACCAGCTAACCGACTTACTCCGCACATAGGCGACGGGAATACGATGATTCCTGAGTACAAAGCCTGGCTGTGTAACATAAGGAGGGCGTAAGAATGGAATATATTAACCTCTATGACGTTACCAAATGTACGGGCTGTCGGGGATGTCAGGTTGCCTGCAAGCAGTGGAATCAACTACCGGCCAATATCGTGCCTTTCTCCGGTGGCTATAGTACAAAAGAAGACACTGATGCTAAAACTTTTACGATTATCAAGTACTTTGAAGAAGAAGATGCTAACGGCAAGGTAACTTGGCGGTTCCGGAAACACCAGTGTTTGCACTGTGGTGACCCAGCCTGTATGAAGGTTTGTCCACGGGAAGCCATTTTCATAACAGACTTTGGCGCAGTTGCTAAGGACTATGACAAGTGTGTGGGTTGTAAGTACTGTGTCGCAGCTTGCCCCTTCGAGATTCCCAAGTATGATGGGGAAATAGATAAAGTAACCAAATGTGAGATGTGTGTTGATCGGATGAAGGTCTTTATGGAGAAGCCAGATAGTACCGACCCGGCTAAACAAAGGGATAAGTACAACTATGTTCCGGCTTGTGCCAAAACCTGTGTGACTGGGTCGATCAAATTTGGGCCAAAAGATCAATTGCTCAAAGAAGCAGAGGCCCGAGTAGCCTTTCTAAAGGCTAATGGTTCTCCCAATGCCAACATCTACAATCCGTCTGGTGTCGGCGGGGTTCACAAGGTCTATGTCTTGGCAGATGCGCCTGAAAAGTATGGACTCCCCAGCAACCCGACCATTCCGTCTTACATCAATGTCTGGCAGCCATGGATTAAGCCTTACGGCGGGATCCTGATCGGGCTGGCAGCGTTGGGTGCAGTCGGCAGTTTCTTCAGTACCCGGATAATTAAAGCGATGAGGATTGGGGAGCATGAAGGGGGGAAGACACATGACGCATAGTGCCCAAGCTGTAAGGAGAAGTGGTCCTCCAAGAGTTGTGCGTTTTAGCAAGGCAGCCCGGATAGCGCACTGGGGTCATACCGTTACTTTTCTGATTTTATTGCTAACCGGTTTGCTATTATTTGCTCCTAAAGTATTCGGCTGGGTCGGACCGGCTTTCCTGGGTGCCAACAGTGCTGGTACTGTTCACCGGGTTATGGCCGTTTTCTATACCATAATCCCCCTAGCTTGCTTGTTTGCCAACCCTAAGGGCTTTATTGGCTGGTGGAAGGATGTCTTTTCCTTTGGCATGAATGATATTAAGTTTCTCATGGTGTTTCCTTTGGAGTTCTTCGGTTTCCCGGTCAAAATACCACCGCAAACTCAATTTAACGGCGGGGAAAAAATGAACTCGGTAATTACAACCACTTCTTGTGTGTTGCTGGCGATTAGTGGATACATCATGTGGTTTCCGGAGTTCTTTCCGCTTGGCTTGGTTCGATGGATGCCTCCGCTGCATGATATCACTATGATCTTGGCAACCACGATGGTGTGCATGCACTCTTACCTGGGTTCATTCCATCCTGGTTCAGGGGAATCCTTCTGGGGAATGTGGAAAGGGACAGTCCGTAAAGATTGGGCCGCCCATCATCACGCGAAGTGGTTGGAAAAGGTTACTGGAGAGAAGATCGATCACTAAAACGATCACTAAAACTTAGTTGCTGCAAAATTTAATTTCAGCGAAAAGACTCTTTCTTGGGCTTCAATGGATCGCTTATCACGAGCACGGACAGAGAGGCCGGAAAGAAGAGGGGGGTCCCAGAAAGGGGCTCCCCTTGTTAACTTCTAGGTTAATTACTTAACTTTCTGACTTTACACTTCGACAAGATTCTGGGATAATAGACATAGTCAATTTACAATAAAATAAAAAATGCTGATCGAGGGCAATAGGAGGTAATATTTTGAGCGGAGCCAAAGGAAATCCGATTGAAGTTCCTGAGGAGTTGCTTAGTTTTTATAACGAATTAGCTGTTATCCAAGATAAGTTGCTCGAAAGTGCCCTGATTCCGGAACAGAAAGTAGAAGAAGAAGAAATAAGACAACACCGTACAGAGCGGAAGTTCTGGTTGCAAATCCTAAAGTTCCCGGAGGTGCTGAAAGGTTTTCGTGAGAATATACGGGTGATGGCGGAATTTACGAAAAATAACCGACCTCAGATTGCGGAGCAAATCAATCAGATAATGGAAGCTATCGAAAACGAAGATTTGACTGAAATCTTAGATCGAACAGTTTGGTTGGATACTCAGTATTTTGATAGATTGGCCCATGAAAAGGGATTGTCCGCCGGACTTATCGTATTTTTGGTCGAAAATGCCTTGCGTCCATATTTGCGTGCCTGGGGCCAGGAACTAATTAAATATTTAGATGAGGATAATTGGCTAAAACCAATTTGCCCAATCTGTGGCCACAAAGCCCGAATTTCACGTCTCCGACCGGGAGATGGTAGTCGGTTAATGTTTTGTACTCACTGTTTTACTGAATGGCAATACCGACACCTGTTTTGTCCACACTGTGAGAATGAGGACCCGATGTCTTTGAACATTATCACCATTGAAGGTGATGAAGTTGATCAGATTTATACCTGTGATAAGTGTAAAGGTTACTTAAAAACCATTAACGATAAACAGGGAGGCCTATCACGCAATATGCTGGTTGAGAGTGCCCGGACCTTTTTTCTCGACCTGTTAGCGGAGCGAGAGGGATTCTCTCAGCCTTTAGATGATCGAACCAAACTAAATTGAAGATTAAAGCTAAATTACTGTTAGGTTAATAAAAGAGTTTATGTTATTTGTGGTGGTGGGGGTGAGTTTATGTTTGGTTTATTACCGTTTACTGTTGGGCCCTGGGAACTAGTTCTTGTTTTAGTCATAGTATTAATAATCGTTGGTCCTGGAAAACTGCCTTCAGTAGGGAAATCCATAGGTAAGGCAATAAATGAATTTCGCAAATCACGAAATGAAACAGACGAAAACGAATCAATAGAGGAAAAAGCCGGAGCAGCCAAAAGATAATCTACTGCTTGAAACCCAGGTTTACAGGATACCTATAGATAACTCGGGCCAACCAATAAGGTTGGCCTGTACTACTACTTATATCAGTTTACCAAATATAAGAAAATGGACCATCTATAAACAAGGGGCCAATAAGGACATGAAATTATGATATATTTAATGACTTAAATAAGAAAAAATAAGGTTAGTATCGTGTCATTCTGAGCGAAGCGAAGAATCCTTCCCACGCTGAGAAGTAATATCCCTCGCTAACGCTCAGGATGACATATGTGCCACTATCATTAGCGGTTGTGGCCTTGGGACATGGGAGGTTAGAATAGATAAAAGGATGAATCAATCATTATGGACCATCTGTATCCAATTTATTTAAAGCTTAATCAGGTAAAGTGCCTGGTAATTGGTGGCGGGTCGGTAGCTGAACGTAAAGTCACTACGTTATTACAGTATGGAGCGAGAGTACTAGTAATTGCTCCGGAGATCACAATTGGTTTAGAAGAAAGGGTTTTACGCGGAGAAATCGCATATTGGTCAAGGGCATACCAGAGCGGTGATCTTGATTATTTAGAAGCCGGTCGGTCCTTAGTTTTTGTCGCTACTAATCAACCCGAGGTTAATCATCAAGTATTTCGGGAGTGTCAAGCTAGGGGAATATTGGTAAATGTAGTAGATGATCCGGTGCATTGTTCTTTTTTCGTCCCAGCCATAGTTAGGCGCGGTTCCTTATGTTTGGCCATTTCAACAGAGGGTAAAAGTCCACTGTTAGCTCGAAGAATGAGGGAAAAACTGGAAAAGGAGTTTGGCCCTGAGTATGAGGAATTTCTAAATATTTTAGGGGAATGCCGGCAGAAGATTTTACACCGAGTATCAGATGAACGCCAGCGCCGAAAGTTATTTGAACAATTGCTTGATATGGATTTGTTGGAACTGATTAGAGAGAAAAAAACTGATCTGGTGAAGGAGCGGGTATCCCAATGTTTATCATTGTGGTTGGATTAAATCACCGAACAGCACCAATTGATGTACGGGAAAAACTGGCTTTAACCGGGACAACCTTGAATAAGGCTCTCTGTGAGCTAAAAGAGATGCCTGGAATCGAAGGGTGCGTTATTCTTTCTACTTGCAATCGGTTTGAGATTTATTGTGCTGTTCGAGAAATTGAACAGGGATTGAAAACAGTCAAAGATTTTATATCTAGCCAACTTGCCGTTCTGAACACTGAATCAGCTGGTTTTGATCAGTACTTATATGCTCCTACCTGTCATGACGCGATTAGCCATCTATTTCGGGTAGCCGCCGGACTAGATTCGATGGTGATTGGAGAAAGCCAGGTCTTAGGTCAGGTACGTGATGCCTATGAGTTAGCTCTCAACCAGGAAGTCACCAATGGAGTTATCAACACCCTCTTTCAACAGGCAATTACGGTCGGTAAAAGAGTAAGGACGGAAACAGCAATTGACCGGAGTGCGGTATCTATCAGTTATGCGGCAGTCGAACTGGCTAAACAAGTAATTGGTCAGCTTAAGGGACATACTGTACTCATTATTGGGGCTGGAGCGACCGGCGAATTAACCGCTCGTCACCTGGTTGCTAACGGAGCTAATTCCGTTATGGTTTCCAATCGTTCCTTTGACCGGGCCTTGGAATTAGCTCAAGAATTTAAGGGTCAAGCTAAACGATTCGAGCAATTAGAGGAGTCGCTTGCAGAGGCGGATATTGTCATTAGCTGTACGGCGGCTTGTCATTATGTTCTTCAGTTAGACCAAGTGCAAAAAGCTATGGCTGTCCGTTCTGAGCGCCCCCTGATGATTATTGACATTGCGGTTCCCCGAGATGTTGATCCACTTGTCTCTAAGTTAAAGGGGGTCCATCTTTTTGATATTGATGACCTAAAAAATGTGGTTGATGTTAATTTTAAGGAGCGACAACTTGAAGCGATCAAGGCGGAACGGATTGTTCGCGAGGAATTGGCGGAGTTTAATAATTGGTTAAATACTTTATTTGTCGTGCCAACGATTGTCGCGTTAAAGGAAAAAGCAGAAAAGATTAAGCAGACTGAATTAACCAGAGCCTTTAACCGTTTAGGAAGTATTAACGCCCGTGAGGAGAAAGTGATTACTTCCTTAGCGAATTCGATTGTTAACCAATTGTTACATGACCCAATTATTCAGCTTAAGGTCTATGCTTCAGATCAACAAGGACATCTTTACACGGAGGTCCTTCAGAATCTTTTTCGTTTAGAACTAAATGAAAATCAGGCTGAATATAAGAAAAAGGTTTTATAAAAAAACGCGTTTCTGTTAAATATCTGTGCTCCTATAGAGGAGGTTAAAAATTGTTGCCAACTTTGAAAATCGGAACACGCGATAGTGTGCTGGCCCTATGGCAAACCAAATGGGTGGTTAATGAATTAAAGAAGGTTTGGCCTAATCTAGACTGTCAGGTTATCGCGGTTAAGACCAAGGGAGATAAGATCTTGGATGTCTCTCTGTCCAAGATAGGCGATAAAGGACTTTTTACCAAAGAGCTGGAGACCAGCTTGCTGGGAGGGCAGATCGATCTAGCGGTCCATAGTTTGAAGGATTTGCCAACTGAACTGCCTATTGGCTGTTCTTTAGGGGCTATTTGTCGTCGAACTGAGCCGGGAGATGTACTTATCTCTAAAGTGGGGCGAACCTTAAAAGAATTACCGCCAAGTTCCCGGATCGGCACGAGCAGTCTGCGTCGAAAGGCCCAAATCTTATACTATCGACCAGATTTGCAAATTAAAGACCTCCGGGGTAATATACCGACCAGATTACAAAAATTAGAGCAAGCTGACTTAGATGCGATTGTGATAGCGGCAGCTGGAGTTGAGCGTCTTGGCCTGAGGGAAAGGATTGCTGAGTATCTGCCGTATGAGATATGTCTTCCGGCGGTTGGTCAGGGGGCTATTGCCCTGGAACAAAGAACCGGGGATCATCAAGTTAGGCGATTGATCGCACCCCTTCATGATGAAGAAAGTGCAGTCACTACCTTGGCCGAACGAGCCTTGCTGCGACGACTTGAGGGCGGATGCCAGATTCCGATTGCCGCCCTAGGCCGCCGGGACAATGGTCGGCTCATCCTGGACGCTCGCGTTGCCAGTATCGACGGCAGTCAGATGGTTATGGGGACCAGAGAAATTGATTGGCCGATCAGGCCAATAATTCAAGCAAACTCGGCAGTGATAGACGATAACGATTCTAACTTTGAATGGTCTTACCAAGCCATTGTCGAGCAAATAGGCCGGGAGCTGGCGGAAGAACTCCTTGATCAAGGAGCTAGATCAATTCTTGAGACAATTAGAGCCTGTTCCTAGTGAACAAGATGAAAAATCATCACTACAAGCATTGATAATTGATAATTGATAAAGGAGGGAACCGGCCAATCTGTGCTGATCCGTAGCGGTTGATGGCCGGGTTAAGATGAGCAATCGTTCCGGAGTGGTATTTCTGATTGGAGCTGGGCCCGGGGATCCGAAGTTAATAACGTTGAGAGGACTTGAATGTTTACAAAAGGCAGATGTCCTGGTTTATGACCGATTAGCCAGCCCGCATTTATTGAGTTGGGTACATCCTGAAGCAGAGCGGATTTATGTTGGTAAAGGGCCAGACCGCCACACCCTCCGGCAAGAAGAAATTAATCAATTATTGGTGAAGAAGGCCCGGGAGGGAAAGGTCGTCGCGCGGCTCAAAGGCGGGGACCCCTTTGTCTTCGGGCGAGGCGGAGAAGAAGCGGAAGCCTTAGTTGAAGCGGGGATTAGATTTGAGATTGTACCCGGGGTTACTTCAGCCGTGGCGGTGCCGGCTTATGCCGGAATTCCGGTGACCCATCGAGACTTTACTTCCACCTTGGCAATTGTCACGGGACACGAGGACCCGCTCAAAGAAAGCTCCAGCATAGCCTGGGAGCACTTAGCTCAGTCAGCCGGGACCATTGTTTTTCTAATGGGAATGGAGAATTTGCCGCAAATCGTGCAGCAATTAATGAAATATGGTCGTAAAGGAGATACTCCCGTCGCCCTCATTCGCTGGGGAACTAGGCCGGACCAATTAGTAGTGACCGGGATTCTGGAGAATATTGTTGACAAAGCCAGGAAGGCCGGGTTAACCTCACCGGTCGTGATCGTAGTCGGAGAAGTTGTCACCATGCGGCAAAAACTACAGTGGATCGAAAAACGGCCATTGTTTGGCCGACGTGTCGTAGTCACCCGTTCGCGGGCTCAGGCTAGTGTTCTTACTCGTCGTTTGGAAGACTTGGGAACAGAGGTTTGGGAGTTTCCGACTATTGAAATTGTGCCGCCGGCTGATCTGTTGCCCCTCGAACAACGTCTAAAGCAGTTGAGTGATTATCAATGGGTCATTTTTACCAGCGTGAACGGGGTGGAATCTTTCTTTCGGTGCCTTTGGGCTATCGGAGGAGATATTAGGGAACTGCAAGGAGTTCAGTTAGCGGCGATTGGCCCGGCGACCGGGAAGTCCTTGGAGGATCGAGGACTTCGAGTGAATTATATCCCCGATGAATTTAGGGCGGAGGCCATAGCGGATGGCTTGACGAAGAGGGTTAAACCGGGGGATAAAATATTGTTGCCGCGTGCCCGGGAAGCTAGATCGGTCCTGCCTGAGATGCTGCGGAAGCTAGGGGCACTGGTTGATGAAGTAGTAGCCTATGAAACAGTGGCCGGGACCGGCAATGCTCAAAAGCTGCGGCAATTGCTGAAGCATAAACAAATCACTGCTGTTACCTTTACCAGTTCGTCGACGGTCCGCAATTTTCTGTCTCTGCTCTTGGAAACTGAGCAACCGATTGAATCGGGGAAACCTTTAGTCATACCCGAATTGGAGGGCGTAGTAATCGCCTGTATTGGTCCAATCACCGCGCAGACTGCCCAAAATTTAGGCTTAAAGGTTGACGTTGTTGCCGAACAGTATACTATAGATGGACTGGTGGAAGCCTTGACCAATTATTTAATAACCCACAGGCCCTAAATGTTTACCTTATTAGCAATTAGCTTGTTGACATCAAGGTGTGTACTAGCCTCGACATCTTTACAGTCCGATATTTTAATCCCAGGTTCGTCACTTTATTATAAAACGCCGGTATCAAGGCTTTCAGGATATGCCCGAAAAATGTAAATAGCCCGGGAAGCCGCTTTGCTGTAGCACCCATTTTTTTAACATGCCACCTGTATTAAAGTCAGCGTCCATCAACCTTAAATAAACGCTAAGTAAATATATAAAAGGGGGAGCCAATTCTAATGATAGGATGCACTAAGCTTTTGTGTGGAACTGCAACCGTGTCTGAGGCTTTAAAATATCAGCGTGATTCACGGCAGTTGCGTCCGCAAATGCTTCAGTTTTCCACAGACGAGAGGCCGTTGGTCGTTTGGAATACTACTAATCGGTGCAATTTGCGTTGTCAACATTGTTATCTAGATGCGGAAGATCGAGATTATAGTGGTGAATTAACTAATGAGCAGGCCCGGGAGTTTATCTATGATCTCGCGGATCTTAAAGCTCCGGTTTTATTGTTTTCTGGTGGAGAGCCGCTTCTGCGCCGGGACCTTTTTGAACTAGGCCGATTAGCGGCTGATCTGGGCCTAAGACCGGTGCTGTCGACCAATGGAACCTTAATTACCATAGAAAAGGCTCAAAAAATCCTTGATGCTGGTTTTCAATATGTAGGGGTGAGTATCGACGGGGGTCAAGTCATTCATGACCGTTTCCGGGCAAAAGAAGGGGCGTTTGCGCAGGCTCTCCAGGGGATTAGTAATGCGGCGAAGGTGGGACTTAAGACCGGCATCCGTTTTACGGTTAACCGCCTGAATCAAGAAGATCTGAATGAAGTCTTGGAGGTTGTGGAACGGGAAGGAATCCCTCGTTTTTGTATGTATCATCTGGTGTATTCAGGCCGGGGTCGGGAGTTAGCTAACCTGGATACCTCGAAAGAAGAAAAGCGGCAGATTATGGAGAACATAGTCAGCCGAACGCTTGATTTGTATAAGCGTGGGGTTGAGGTAGAGATCTTAACCACTGATAACCACGCAGATGGGGTTTTTCTCTATAATTATGTCTTAACTCATCAGCCGGAAAGAGCGAAGGAAATTTTAACTCTGCTGGAAATGCATGGTGGTTGTTCAGCCGGGACCAAGTTTGCCAATGTCGATCCTCAAGGCAACGTGCATCCCTGCCAGTTTTGGCAGCATTATACCCTGGGTAACGTCAAAGAACGTAAATTTAGCGAGATCTGGTTAGATAAAGAAGAGCCTTTGTTGGTTGCTTTGCGTAAGAAGCAGGATCTGGTCAAAGGTCGTTGTGGAGACTGCCGGTATAAGGCCTACTGCGGCGGCTGTCGCATCCGGGCCGAAGCGGTGACTGGCGATATCTGGGCGGAGGACCCGGCCTGTTACTTGACTGATCAAGAAATTGGCTTATCTTAAGGGGGGGTGAATATGGGTTTTCCAGTTATGCGGCCGCGACGTCTACGGGAAAAGAGTAATATTAGGGAGTTGTTTAGCGAAACCACGGTATTGCTCAAGGATTTAATCTACCCGTTGTTTGTGATCCAGGGACGCAAGATTAAAAACCCGGTGGCCGCTATGCCGGGGATTTATCAACTATCAGTTGATTACTTAATGAAGGAGACCCGTGAGTTGATCGAAATGGGCATTCGGTCCGTGATCCTCTTTGGGATTCCTGAGTATAAGGATGCGGTCGGTTCTAGCGGCTATCAGCCCCATGGCGTGGTTCAGGAGGCCGTTGGGGTTCTAAAAAATCGGTATCCTAATCTGGTTGTAATCACTGACGTTTGTTTGTGCGAATACACCGATCACGGCCACTGTGGCGTTGTGCAAGATGGACGAATCTTAAATGATCCTACTCTGGAACTTTTAGCTCAAATGGCGGTCTCTCACGCTGAAGCCGGGGCAGATATGGTCGCCCCTTCGGACATGATGGACGGACGGGTTGCCGCCATCAGAAAAGCCTTAGACCAAAATGGCTTCACTGATTTGCCGATTATGGCCTATTCGGCTAAGTATGCTTCCGCTTTTTATGGACCGTTTCGCGAGGCAGCTGGTTCTGCTCCCCAGTTTGGCGATCGGCGCAGTTATCAGATGCATCCACCGAATTCAGATGAGGCCTTGCGGGAGGTGGCCCTGGATATAGAGGAAGGGGCCGATATCGTCATGGTTAAACCGGCTCTTCCCTATCTGGATATTGTGCGGAGGGTTAAGGATAGCTTTAATTGCCCAGTGGCTGCCTATAATGTTTCCGGAGAATACTCAATGATTAAGGCAGCCGTTGAACGCGGCTGGCTGGATGAAAAACGGGCAGTCTGGGAGATGCTGACCGGGATCAAACGGGCCGGGGCTGATGTGATCTTAACCTACTTTGCTCCGCAGGTAGCCCGGTGGATAAATGAGGGAAAATGGCCGGAGAGAGGGAGGGAAGAGCTTGATCGTTTCTTGGAACACCACTAACCATTGCAACATGTTTTGTGAGCATTGCTATCGGGAAGCTGGTGCCAAGGCAGATGAAGAGCTGAATACCGAGGAGGGGAAACGCCTCCTTGAGCAGATCGCCCGAGCTGGCTTTAAGATCATGATTTTTAGTGGTGGCGAACCTTTAATGCGGACGGATATTGTTGAATTAGTGACATACGCTGCTTCCTTGGGCCTGCGGCCGGTTTTTGGCACGAACGGTACTTTAATCACCCTGGAAATGGCCGAGCGTCTCAAACAGGCTGGGGCCATGGGCATGGGCATTAGCCTGGATAGTCTGGATGCAGAGAAACATGATCGGCTGCGTAAATATCAAGGTGCCTGGCAGCAGGCGGTTCAGGGAATGAACAATTGCCGCGCCGTTGGTTTGCCTTTTCAGATCCATACCACGGCCATGGAGTGGAATGAAGGCGAGATTGAGGCAATTACCGATTTCGCGGTTGAACTCGGGGCCGTGGCTCACCATATCTTTTTCCTGGTTCCCACCGGTCGAGCGGTTGAGATTGAGGAAGAAGCACTGCGAGTAGATAAATATGAACGTCTGTTGCAGCGGATTTTAACCAAACAGCAGCAGGTAAAGATTGAGCTCAAACCAACCTGTGCGCCGCAATTTGTGCGAATGGCCAAGCAACGAGGGATGAATCTCCGTTTTCAAAGAGGCTGTCTGGCCGGTATCTCCTATTGTATTATTAGCCCAAGGGGGTTAGTTCAACCGTGCGCCTATCTTGACCTGCCGGTGGGCAATGTTCGAGAGCAGCCTTTCGATGAAATTTGGCAAACCAGTCCGGTTCTCCAACGTCTGAGAACTCAGGACTATGGTGGTAAATGCGGTGGATGTCAGTATATTTCCGCCTGTGGCGGTTGTCGGGCGAGAGCTGCTTTTTATCATGAAGGGGACTATATGGCGGAAGATGAATGGTGTCGTTATCCGGGGGGAAGATTACCGGTAGAGTAATGCCTTCATCATCGCAACCTCAGTAGTCTATTGACGTTGGAACAGCGGGGTAGGTTTAAAATATTTCAATCACTTAAAAAATAAAGGTATTACAGTCTTATTGGCAGGGAGTGGGATATTTTCATGGACGATTTAGATAGACAACTCCTTAATCGATTACAAAGTGATTTTCCGTTGACTTCTGCTCCCTATCAACTTCTGGGGGAGGAGCTAGGTCTAAATGAAGCCGAGGTTTTGGAACGTATTAGTCGGCTTAAGGAGCAGGGGATTATTCGTCGCATCGGGGCTAGTTTTAATTCAAATGGATTGGGTTATGTCAGTAGTCTGATAGCCCTAAAGGTGCCAGAGGCACAATTAGCCACAGTCGCTTCTGTCGTTAATAGTTATCCAGGAGTGACTCATAATTATCAACGAAATCACGCTTATAACCTCTGGTTTACTCTAATCGCTCCATCCTCGGCTGAACTGGTGAATACTTTAAAGGAGATTCAAGCAAAGATCGGCGATTTGCCTTATCTAAATCTACCGGCCCGACGGGTGTTTAAAATTAAGGCCCAATTTTCCTTTTAGAAGGATTTTTTTGGGGGGAGCAAATGCAAACTGATCAAGACATTGCTATTGTTCGAGCATTACAGGGAGATATTCCGCTAGTAGCCCGACCTTTTATTCAAATTGCTAATCAATTGGGTATCGGTGAAGCTGACTTGCTGCAGAAGATTAATGAGATGCAAAATAAAGGCGTTATTCGGCGTTTTGGGGCTATCCTGCGTCACCGTCAAGCCGGAATAACCGCCAACGCCATGGTAGTATGGCGAGTGCCAGCTGAAGATATCGAACGGGTCGGAACCATAATGGCTCAATCACCAGCCGTTACTCATTGCTATGAGCGACCAACCGGCCCAGATTGGCCTTACAACCTTTACACTATGATCCATGGTCGATCAACCGTGGAGTGCGAAGAAGTTGTGCAGAAACTAGCGCAGATAGCTGATGTAAAAGAATACCAACTGCTATATGGGATTAAGGAATATAAAAAGACTAGTATGCAGTATTTTAAATAAGAATAATATTTGATAGATTTAATTGTTCTGGATGAATGTTCCAGGCTTGTTTAGCATTGGCGTTCATCTACTAATTCTATTATAATTAATTATTAAATATAATAGATAGTTTAAGTCGAGCGGAGGCAGATAGAGATGTCACAGCAGCACAGTCGACAATTACGCCAGGATAAGTCAGCATCGCTTTTTGCGGAAGCCGGCCATTATATGCCCGGGGGGGTCAACAGTCCAGTTCGCGCTTTTCGAGCCGTTGGCGGTACACCAGTGTATATGCAAAAAGGAGAAGGGGCTTATCTTTGGGATGTTGACGGGAATCAGTTTATTGATTTATTGTCATCTTGGGGGCCGCTCATTCTCGGGCACCGGCATCCACAGGTGATGGCAGCGATTCAGCAAACGCTAGAAATTGGCACCAGTTTTGGTGCGCCAACGGAATTAGAAACCCGCATGGCCACTTTAATAATTGAAGCCTTGCCGGCGATGGAAATGGTGCGGATGGTTAGTTCCGGAACCGAGGCGACGATGAGTGCCTTGCGACTCGCCCGTGGATATACCGGCCGAGATAAGATCGTCAAGTTTGAGGGTTGCTACCATGGTCATGCGGATTCCCTTTTGATAAAGGCTGGCTCTGGTTTATTAACCCTCGGTGTCCCGACCAGTCCTGGAGTACCTGCTGATTTAGCTGCCTCGACGGTTGTGGCTCCCTATAACGATTTAGATAATCTGAAAGAACTATTTGCCGCCATTGGAAACGAAATTGCGGCGGTTATTGTTGAGCCAGTCGCTGGGAATATGGGAGTAGTGCTGCCTGAGCCCGGGTTTTTGGCAGGATTAAGAGCACTGACTAAAGAATATGGTACGCTGCTTATTTTCGATGAAGTAATCACTGGGTTTCGGGTAGCCTATGGTGGAGCCCAGACCCGGTTTGGTATTGAACCGGATTTAACTTGTCTCGGCAAAATTATTGGCGGTGGTTTGCCTGTTGGGGCCTATGGCGGCCGACGTGAAATAATGGAAAGCATTGCGCCGAATGGACCAGTATATCAGGCCGGCACTCTTTCCGGCAATCCACTAGCTATGGCAGCCGGTATTGCCACTCTCGAGGTCCTGAAACAGCCAGGGTTTTATGAAGAGTTAGAAAAAAAATCAGCTTACTTAAGCCAGGGCTTGGCAGAGGCGGCAGTACGTAGCGGTTTATCAACTAAAATTATGGAAATTTCAAGTAGCGATAATAAATTGAACTTAAAAAGAATATATTTGCCGAAATCTAATGATGCGGACGCAGTCTGTCTGACTCGTATCGGCTCCATGCTTTGTACCTTTTTTACTCACAAACCAGTAACTGATTATCAATCAGCTTCTACGGCGAATACTGATCAGTATTCTCGTTATTTCTGGACAATGTTGCAGGAGGGGGTCTATCTGGCCCCAGCTCAGTTTGAGGCGTCTTTTGTATCGTCAGCCCATACCTATAATGATTTAGATCGGATTATTGAGGCCAGCGAGCGAGCGTTTGTCGCTGCAAGGGGTTAACTTATTATCATTTTCAAAATACATCACAAATCGCATGCAGCTAGGAAGCACAAATTGTGAAGGGAAAAAACAAAAAAACAATTTATTCCTCAGTTAATAGTGACCCGACTCTAAAGAAGGTTCCTCGACTGATAGCGATTAATTGGTTCTGAAGATTATATACCTCAGTTTGAGCAATTACCACCTGACTGCCAATATGGACTGCGTCGGAACAAGCCCGAAGTATTTCCCCAACACAAACGCGTCCGAGAAAATTAATATTCATCTCTAAGGTGACTACCCGCATATTTAATGTACGAAAAACGACTCCCATTGCCGAATCAACTAAGGTGGTAATGATTCCACCGTGTGCCATTCCATAAGAATTAGTAAACTCGGGACCAATTGGCATCTCCAATTCAGCCCGACCCTGAGCTAATAAAAGTAGGGTTATCTGCAAATTTTGATGCGCCGGGATTCTATTAGAAATGTTTACAACCGCATTAAATAATTCCTCATCAAGACCAAAGTTTTTTATTGATTTAGTTTCTTGAGGTTTATGCATAGAAGGTGTCTTCTCCTCTTTTGTATATTTTGGTGCATCAGTATCGGCTTGAACACTATTAGGTAAATTGCTTCTATCCGAATTATTGTGTTTTTCTTTTAAGTTAGATGACAGTTAATAAAATGTCAACTATGTAAAAGAAACCGGGAACTTACGTTCTGGAGGAATTTCTTCAATAACGGCGAATTAGGTAACGGTCAGAGGGGAGGGAAACCGGTCGAGTATGCATGATAAATACCAATGGTTTATTAAAAAGGTACAGGAACGGACCGGCATTGACCTCGCTAGTTACAAAAGACCCCAAATGGAACGTCGCATTAATAGTCTGATGCGTTCCCAAAATGTAGGGAATTATGAAGAATATGTTCAACTTCTAACTAAGGACCCTGCCCAATATCGAAAATTTTTAGAGCATATAACCATAAATGTCTCTGAATTTTTTCGAAACTTTTCGCATTGGGAGGTTTTACAAAATCAAGTTTTACCCGATTTATTAAGCCGTAGCAGCACCCTGAAGATATGGAGTGCTGGCTGTTCTACTGGGGAGGAACCATATTCATTGACCATAACTCTGTTAGAAAAAGCAGCTAGCCGTTTTCATAAAGTCATTGCGACCGATATTGATCGTCAAGTTATAGAGAGAGCACAAAAGGGAATATACGGCTCAAAAGCAGTAAGCTCTGTTCCAGAACCTTGGCTAAAAAAATATTTTCTGCAAAACGAAGGTAACTTTATTATTAAGGATGAGGTCAAGAAGTGGATTAGCTTTCAACAACATGACTTACTAAAAGATAACTATCCGAGTAATTGCGACCTTATCTTATGTCGAAATGTTGTTATTTATTTTACCGAAGAGGCGAAAACCCGATTGTACCAGCGATTTCAACAAGCATTAAAAAAAGGTGGGGTTTTATTTATTGGCAGTACTGAACAAATCTTTCAGGCGCGCGAATTAGGCCTGCGATCCATTGCTACGTTTTTCTATCAAAAGATTTAAAGTAGATAAAATTTTAAAACCTAGGCAGGAATTTGTTCGCTTTATGTAGAAATAGAATGAAAAAAGTTCTGTGTCTAATTAATGCTTCAGTCATGGAGACGGGCTTTTTTTGTGGCTATAAGAAAGAAAAATTTGGCCCGGTTTATTCTGGGTAAATTAAAGCAAAGTCCTTCGAGATTAAGACACTGGAGGACTGATAATCTTGTCAGTCGAGGAATGAATCGGCTGAAAAAGGAGGGCCCTTCTAAAGAAGAAAAGGGATGTCCATGATTAGTCTTAATAGCTTTGACAGTTTCTGGTCATCCTGGATCTGAAAAGGGTTAAAGGCTTCTTCTGCAAACATGAAGCAGAGTTTAAATAGTTGCAGAGTGAAGACCGGGCCAAAGATAACTGAAGGGTCCCACTAACTCAGAAAACTCGGTTGGGGGTGGTGAAAGAGGGTTCGTTCACGTTTTTAGGTATTTAGTAGTCGGATTATAGTGTAAAACAGTCGGGATTTAGGATTGAAAAAATGCAAACCATTCTCAAAGGAGGAAAGAGCTTTGAAAATAGCTGTATGTGTTAAGCAAACTTTTGACACCGAAGCTAAAATCGTCCTCAAAAACGGAAAAGTCAGCGATGATGGGATTAACCTGATTATTAACCCTTACGATGAAGTAGCCGTGGAAGAAGCTCTCCAAATTAAGGAGAAGCAAGGTGGAGAAGTTTTAGTCGTATCTGCTGGTTCTGATAAAGCCCAGGATGCAATTCGTCAAGCATTAGCCATGGGAGCAGATAAAGGAGTTCTAATCAGTGCTGATACAGAAGCTGACGAATACGCTCGCGCTGGTATTCTGGCTAAAGTAATAAGCGGCCTAGGTGCTGAACTAATTCTGTGTGGACACGTTGCCGCTGATGATGGTTCCTCCCAGGTTCCGACTCGGTTGGCTGAAATCCTGAACCTTCCCCACGTTAACGTAGTACGTAAACTTGAACTGAACGGTAATACTGCTGTCTGTACTCGTGAAACTGACGGTGGAACAGAAATTATCGAGGTAAAATTACCAGCGATCATTACCTGCCAGGTTGGAATGAACGAACCCCGGTATCCTTCCATGAAAGGTATTATGCAAGCTAAGAAGAAACCGATCGACAAAGTTGCTGGCGAGGCAATTGCTTCTAAAACTTCTATAGCTTCCGTATTCATTCCACCTCCAAAAGCTGCTGGTAAGAAAATCGAGGCAGAACCGGCTGATGCTGCAGCTCAAGTAGTTAACTGGTTAAAGAACGAAGTTCGGGTAGTCGGCTAATCTGAATGGAATTCACGAACAAAGGAGGAGAATAGTCTAATGGCAAAAGGTACATGGGTTGTTGTTGACCAACGTGACGGCAAAATCCGTAAAGTCTCGCTCGAATTGATTAGCAAGGCTCGTGACTTCGGCGATGAGGTTGCCGCTGTTATTATGGGTCAAGGTATCGAAGGTCTAGCTGCTGAAGCTGGTAAAGCTGGGGCAGATAAGGTTTACATTGTAGACGATGCAAAATTTGCACAGTACAATACGGGTGCTTACGCTGCTCAACTAGCCGCTATGGCGAAAAAGTATGACCCGGCAACTATTATCTTTGGGCATACTGCAATGGGTAAGGATCTGGCTCCTCGGACCGCTCAAAAGTTAGATGCTGGTCTGGTAACAGACTGCACTGACATAGAAGTAGATGGCGGCAAGCTGACCTTTGTCCGCCCAATCTATGCCGGTAAGGCCTTTGCAAAGGTTAATGTTGATTCCACCCCAGTTATGGCTACTATTCGGGCAAACATTTTTGACGTAGCCGATGCTGGAAAATCTCCTGAAGTAATCAAGGCTGACGTAGCTGTAAGCGATGCAGACCTATATCAGACTGTCAAAGAATTTATCGCGACTGTTTCCAGCCGACCAGAGCTTTCTGAAGCAAACTTCGTTGTATCCGGCGGCCGTGGAGCTAAAGGACCAGAAGGCTTCAAAATGCTTGAAGAGCTGGCGGACATCTTTGGGGCTGCAGTTGGTGCTTCCCGGGCAGCTGTCGACTCTGGCTGGATTGATAATCAGTACCAGGTTGGCCAAACTGGTAAAGTGGTTAACCCTGTACTCTACGTAGCGGCTGGTATCTCTGGTGCAATTCAGCACGTAGCCGGCATGTCTTCTTCCAAGAACATTGTTGCTATTAATAAAGACCCCGAAGCACCGATTTTCAGTATTGCTGACTTCGGTATTGTTGGGGATATGCATGCCGTTATTCCAGAGATGATTAAGCAACTAAAGAAGTAATCAGGGTTTAGAGATAAAGGGTATTTCGAGTACTCTAGGTCCTAATTAGAAAATGATGCTGGATATGCGCCACGCACCCTATAACCTGCCTCGCATATCCAGTATTCATGTACAAAAAATGCCAAGGGGGGTATAAAATGGAGGGTCTGTTGCATTTTTTTAGCTACTCAGCTAGTTTTGCAGAAGCATCCGAGGAGGCTGTAAGGCTGATCACTCGTGTTTCCCCCACCAACATTCCCTGGGCCCATATGTATCTGTTAATCATGTGGATTCCGCTGCTTGCTTTCCTTTACGGTTTTTATATCCGGTGCCGGATGTATGGCGTAGGAAAACCTGAGATGCGGACAGACGAGGTGGGAACACGTATCGGCTCCTGGTTAAAGTATACCTTTGGACATGGTCGAATTACCCGGGAAGCTTTACCTGGCTGGAGCCATTTTGCACTATTCTGGGGCTGGGTACTGATGTTTGCCCTAACTGGAACAGTTGCTATTACCTCAACCGTACGTGAAGTAAGTGAAATGTTATTTGGTATTCATATACCGAAAATGACCGGTAACTTCTTTATTGGTTTCCATTTAATTGGGGAAATTGCTGGTATTGTCGCGATTATCGGTGTTTTGTATTTGATTTATCGACGTTATGTCATCAAGCCTGATCGGCTCAATGATACGCGAGAGGAAGACGGTTGGATACTCGCACTTGTTTTGGTAATTATGCTAACCGGATATTTTATAGAAGCTCTCCGGATCACTGGTCAGTTGATGGCTATGGGTGGCGGAGTAGTTACTGCTACAGCATTAGCCCAACTAGCACCGATAGATAAAGCTGCTCATCCAATTGGTTGGACCATCGCAACTCTCTTCTATAATTTACCTTTTGACACTGTTACCATCTGGCACCGGATGCTATGGTGGTTCCATATGTTTATCGCCTTCCTGTTTATTGGCTTGATCCCTCAAACCAAATTATGGCACATCATGGCCGGTATGCTAAACTATTTCTTCCGCAACCTCGGACCCAAAGGTGCAGTTAAACCAATTCCAAATATTGAAGAAGCGGAAACTTTTGGGGTAGAAGCAATTGAAGAGTTTACTTGGAAGGATATGCTGGATTTTGATACCTGTATCCGTTGTGGACGTTGTCAGGATAACTGCCCAGCTTACCTAACTGGTAAGGCTTTGAACCCGAAAATGTTAATTCAAGATCTTAAGGAGCACTGGCTAGAAAAGGCCCCGTATTTACTGGCTCAGAAGAAAGCTGCGGCCGCCGATGCCGGAGAAGCAGTAGGGGCTATGTCTGATGAGGGTGCTGTAGACGTGATGGAAAAGGCCTTGATCGGCGATGTGATCTCAGAAACAGCGATTTGGGATTGCACTAACTGCCGGGCTTGTATGGAAATGTGCCCGATGTTCATTGAGCATATTCCGAAAACTATTGAAATGCGCCGGAATTTGGTTATGTGGCAGAGTTCCTTCCCGAGTGAAGCACAACTGGTCTTCCGGGGTATGGAAAATAATAGTAACCCCTGGAACGTGGGTTGGGCTGACCGAGATAAGTGGGCTGAAGGCTTAGATGTCCCGTTGTGGTCTGAGATTCCGGAAAACGAACGACACAATTATTATCTCTACTATGTCGGTTGTTCCGGTGCGTTTGACGATCGCAATAAGAAAGTCGCTAAAGCTGTCGTCCAGATTCTGAATAAAGCTGGCATTAAATTTGCTATTCTGGGTACCGAAGAAAAATGCTGTGGCGACTCAGCTCGACGCTTGGGGAATGAGTACCTGTATTATCAGTTAGTCACCGAAGCCGTTGAAACAATGAATGGCTATGGTGTCCAAAAGATCATTGCTGCTTGTCCGCACTGTCTGAATACCCTGAAAAATGAGTATCCACAGTTTGGAGGCAATTATGAGGTAATTCACCATACCCAATTAATTGCTGATTTAATCAAGAGCGGTAAGATTCGTTTAACCAAGCCGTTGAACAAAACCTTAACCTATCATGACTCTTGTTTCCTAGGCCGTCACAATGATGAGTATGATGCCCCCAGACAAATTCTAGCAGCTATTCCAGGAGTTAAACTTGAAGAAATGGATCGGAACCGTGAAAAAGGCTTCTGTTGCGGTGCCGGTGGTGGCCGGATGTGGCTGGAAGAACACGTTCACGAAGGACAAAAACGGATCAATATTGCTCGGACGGAGCAAGCTTTGGACAAAAATCCTGAAATCATTGCCGCTAATTGTCCTTTCTGTATCCAGATGTTTGAAGATGGTGTGAAATCTAAAGATCTCGAAGAATTCCCGGTCCGAGATCTGGCCGAATTGGTCGTAGAGGCGATGTAGGGTTTAGAGAAAACTTAATTCAGGATATTGCTTGAGACGAACGTGTCAAATAAGATATTTAGTGACAGCCCCATAAAGGCTGTCACTAACACCATCAATGTGTTCCAAAACATTAGAATCTAACTCAAAGATTTGACAGAAAATGCTGGAAGCAGCAGGAATTTTGGAGAACCTTGTAGAATAAATACACCTTAAGGCAAAGTTTATACAAGGATACTGCCTTCTCTTCTCAGAGTCCAGAAGTAAAAGGCTAAGATTAGACAAGAACGAAGGAGGTGAAGGGTGGCTGCACCTCGTGGAGGAGGGTTTCGAGTTTTAACAAAGATGTATTAAGACCCTGAGAAATTAAAAAATGGAGGTTAGAAATCATGGCAAACGCTGTAATCGTTAGTGCAGTTCGGACACCGGTTGGAAGTTTTGGCGGTAGTTTAAAGGGACTTGGCGCATGCAAAATAGGGGCTATTGCGATTAAGGAAGCTTTAAATCGGATTAATCTGGATCCGGCAAAAGTCGAAGAAGTAATATTTGGTTGTGTTCTCCAGGGTGGATTAGGTCAGAATATTGCTCGTCAATGTTCACTTGCTGCAGGGATCCCAGTGGAAGTACCGGCAATGACGATTAATAAAGTTTGTGGCTCTGGCCTACGAAGTGTATCTATTGCTGCTCAGTTCATTCAAAACGGCGACGCTGATATCATCGTCGCCGGTGGTACCGAAAACATGTCCGATGCTCCCTTTGTTCTGGATGATGCTCGTTGGGGCTTCCGGATGGCCAGTCCGAAAACTGGTTTTGGCAAAGTAAAAGACATGATGATTTATGATGGGATCTGGGATGTATACAACCAGTACCACATGGGCAATACAGCTGAGAATGTGGCTGCCCAGTATGGCCTGACAAGGGATGAGTTAGATGAGGGCGGGGTTGCCAGTCAGAATAAAGCGGAAGCAGCGATTAAAGCTGGTAAATTTAAAGATGAAATCGTTCCGGTAGAAATCAAGACCAAAAAAGGCACAGTCGTATTTGATACCGATGAGTTTGTCCGTTTTGGGGCCACCAAAGAAGCCCTTAGCAAGCTAAAACCAGCTTTTAAAGATGGCGGCGTTGTAACAGCCGGTAATGCTTCTGGGGTTAATGACGGTGCTGCAGCAATCGTTGTTATGTCTGAAGAAAAAGCAAAAGAATTAGGATTGACCCCACTTGCTAAAATTATTGGCTGGGCTTCCGGCGGTGTTGATCCGAAGGTTATGGGTCTTGGCCCGATTCCAGCTGTACGGAATCTTATGGCTAAAACCGGCCTGAAAGTTGAAGACTTCGATCTGATTGAAGCCAACGAAGCTTTTATGGCTCAATGGATCGCTGTAGGCCGAGAGCTAGGCTTTGACCTCAGTAAGGTCAACGTTAATGGTGGCGCAACGGCCATCGGTCACCCAATTGGGGCATCCGGTGCCCGGATTTTAGTAACCCTGCTTTATGAAATGAAACGTCGGGGAGCGAAGAAAGGTCTGGCTACCCTCTGCATCGGCGGCGGCATGGGAACTGCGCTAGCAGTCGAAATGTAGGTTAGTATTTGTCAGTCATGTAAGAGTTATCGAGCCTTCATCTAGACGGTTAATGTAAAACCAAGATGGTACCACGGGTTTACCGACCGTCGAAGAACCAGGACAAGATAATTGTAAAGTAGATGTATGATAGGGTGTCCCCTTGGAGCCGGGGCCATCGGACAACCTGTAGGGCTGTTCAAGCACCGTAATCCAACCGGGACACCCGCTTTGTTTACATAATTGTAATGGCATTTATACAATTCATTAATTTCGGAAAAAATACTTTATATAAATAGCTAATAAGGTTAATAATTAACTGAAACAAGTTCGAAAATATGGTTTGTCTGGGGTCTTACCCGGGCAGCCTGTGTATATGCGAATGTCGGAATGCCAAAAAGGGGGATGCAAAACATTGAAAATCGGCGTCTACCCGGGGAGCTTCGATCCAGTTACAAATGGACATCTGGATATACTGGAGCGGGCGTCGAAGCTATTTGATCAAGTCATTGTGGCGGTAATTCATAATCCACAAAAAAACGGTTTTTTTTCAATTGAAGAAAGAGTAGCACTTTTAGAAGAAGTGACCCGGCATATTCCGAGGGTAATAGTGGACTCTTTTACCGGGTTGTTGATGGACTATGTGGTTAGTAAAAAGGCACAAGCAGTTATTCGGGGTTTAAGAGCGGTTAGCGACTTTGATTACGAAATGCAAATGGCTCTGATGAATAATAAACTTTGTCCATCAGTCGAGACGATTTTTATTATCTCATGTCCCCAGTATATTTATTTGAGCTCGACTAAAATTAAAGAAGTGGCTATATTAGGTGGATCAATCAATGGTTTGGTTCCTAAGCATGTGGAACAAAAACTAATCGATAAAATACGTAATACTAATAAGTTCTAATGTTAACAAAGATATTAAAAATATTATTATGCATTAATTTACGCTAAAGATGTGTTTTTTTTCACAAATTTAAAAGGCATAAGTAATAGTTTTTTAAGTGAACATGTTGCTTTGTTGAACATCGAGGCTTCAGATGGAGAATCTACCTCTCCTAAAATTTAACAAGGGTAACCCCCAATTATAGAAGTGAGAGTCTTTTTAATTCAGAGTAACCGGAGGGCTTAACAATGAAGGCCTAATCAGGTTATGGCAAGATTATATTAGCTTACTTAAACCATTTTTTCTAATGCGATAGCTTGACAACTATCTGCGAAGGGATTATACTACATATCGTGAGCTAGGAAATGCGGCAGTGGCGGAATTGGCAGACGCGCTAGATTCAGGGTCTAGTGGCTCTTGGGGTCGTGGGGGTTCAAGTCCCTTCTGCCGCACCAATTGAATGTAAACCGAAGTCAATTAAACATTAGACTTCGGTTTTTATTTTAATCAAAAATATGTACTTATATCTGAGTAAAAAAGTATTTTCTTTTTGACTCTAAGTTATTATTATAGTATTAATGTCCAGTTTGGTAATCATTTCGGTTAGTATATACAACAATGTATACATATAATGTATACGTGCTTGTGCAAAAACCGACAATTATTGACATCTGGTTAGGGTTTGTGGCACAATGCATGTTATAGAAAGGAGGGATATAGGGAATGACTAATGAATTTGCGGGTATAGGTGTCTTTTTTTTAGTAGCACTAATTTTTGGAATTTTAGCGATTGCGACTGCTCGGCTGATTAATCCAAAACGACCAAACCCTATTAAACAGGATACTTATGAATGCGGTTTGAAAACCGAAGGAGAGACTTGGGTTCAGTTTCGTTCACAATATTTCTTATATGGTCTGGTGTTTGTGGCCTTTGACGTTGAATGTGTATTTCTGTATCCATGGGCAGTCAAATTTCAAAGCCTTGGCTTATTTGCTTTTATAGAAATGATCATTTTTATCGCGATTTTATTATTAGGCCTGTGGTACGCTTGGAAGGAGGGTGCTTTAGAATGGGTATAAATGCCGAGCAACCGGCAGATGCCAAGCAGTTACTTAAGCACAACATTATTTTAACCTCAATTGAGAAAGTATTAGACTGGGGTAGAGCTCATTCTTTATGGCCGTTGACATTTGGAATAGCCTGTTGTGCGATAGAAATGATGTCGACGACAAATTCACGCTATGATCTTTCCCGTTTTGGTTCCGAATTATTTAGACCATCACCGCGACATGCAGATTTAATTATAATTCCCGGATCAGTTAACAAAAAACTTCAGCCTTTGGTTGAAAGGGTATACAACCAAATGGCTGATCCAAAGTATGTTATAGCTATGGGCAATTGCGCCATTAGTGGCGGGCCATACCGCGATTCATATGTAGTTTTACCTGGGGTAAATACCTTTCTTCCAGTAGATGTCTATATACCTGGCTGCCCCCCGCGACCGGAGGCTTTAATCTACGGTGTATTGAAACTTAGAGAAAAAATTATGCATCCCGAAAGAGCGGTGAAGGTGAGTCAAGATGAGCAATAATTTAATGCATCCTGAAACAATTAGTAAACTGGCCTCACGATACTTTAGTCTCACAATAATTCCCGATCAACATACTACGAAGATTCAGGTTGAAGAAAACGATATGGTATATCTGATGGAGCAATTAAAAAATGCTCCAGAACTACATTTTGAACTGTTGCTTGACATTACTGCGGTTGATTATAAAGACCATTATATGATTGTTTATAATCTCTTTTCATTAAAACACGGCCATAAAATTATGGTAATGTGTCGGATTGGACATGAAAACCCCTCAATCGTAACCATTTCCGATCTTTACCCAGCTGCCGAGGTGTTAGAGTGTGAGGTTTATGATCTTATGGGAATAGAATTTATTAGTCATCCCAATTTGCGACGGATATTACTTTCAGAAGATTTTGAGGGATATCCTTTAAGAAAGGATTTTAAAAATTAAATTAATAATACCTGATTGGAGGTGAGTCTGTGCCAAGAACTCAGGAATTGAATTTGAATATGGGACCACAACATCCTAGTACTCATGGTGTTTTTCGATGTGTCATAACCCTCGATGGAGAGACAGTTACCAGGGTGGAAAACCATATTGGCTATCTGCACCGGGGAATAGAAAAAATCGCCGAATCAAAAACCTATCCTCAATTTATTCCGTACACTGATCGAATGGACTATCTTTGCTCGATGGTTTATAACCAGGGCTATGTAGAAACCATTGAACAAATGCTGGGTATTGAGGTACCTGAGCGAGCAGAGTACATTCGGGTAATCATGGCGGAACTGTCTCGGATCGCTTCCCATCTAGTCATGGTGGCCACTATGGCTATTGACTTAGCCGGTACCTCTAACTGGATGTATTGCTTCCGGGAAAGAGAGAAGATCTTGGATCTTTTTGAAATGACTTGTGGGTCGCGGATGACCTTTAGTTATATGCGATTCGGTGGAGTGTCTGAGGATCTTCCCGAAGAGTTTATTCCGGCTTGTAGAAAATTTATTAACGAGTTTCCGGAAAAGATGAATGAAGTTCACGAATTATTGACGGGTAACGAGATTTTTCAGGCCCGGACCAAAGGGATAGGTGTTTTGCCCCCGGACATGGCTGTGGCTTACGGTATTACTGGGCCGAACTTGCGCGCCAGTGGTGTTCCTTATGATGTCCGTAAGAATCAACCTTATAGTATTTATGAACGATTTGATTTTAAACTGCCCGTCCGTTTTAACGGCGATTGTTTTGATCGGTACCTTCTTCGTTTTGATGAAATGGAACAGAGCTGCCGAATTATTGAACAAGCTTTAGATAGCTTGCCAGAAGGAGAGATAAAGGGTAAAGTACCCAAGATGATTAAAGTCCCGCCAGGCGAGGTTTACCATCAGGTAGAGTCATCCAAAGGAGCATTGGGTTTTTTCTTGGTTAGTGACGGTTCCAATAAGCCATATCGATTACATGTTCGCGGCCCATCATTTGTCAATATGGGGGTCTTTCCGGAATTGGCCAAAGGTTGGAAAATACAGGATGTTATATCAATACTAGCTTCCCTTGATCCCGTTCTGGGTGAGGTGGATAGGTAAGGAGCAGTGGGCATGGAACTACTCGAACGCCTTTTTGTAAATATTGCTGGATTAGCCCGAACGCTTATGGCCGGGTGGTCAATACCGAATAGCGTCATTGAATTAGTGGTGTTAATCTTAGGGATTATCGCCATAATTGGCTTGATTATTGTTGATGCTATAATTTTAGTTTGGTTGGAACGAAAAGTAGCCGGATTTATTCAAGAACGTCCGGGACCGAATCGGCTAGGACCGGCTGGATTCTTTCAAACGATAGCTGATACCTTTAAGTTATTAGGGAAAGAAGATGTGATTCCGCGTTCTGCAGACCGTTGGGTCTTTAGGCTGGCCGCCCCTTTGGTCTTTGTCCCGGCGATAATGCTCTATGCGGTTATTCCTTTTGGCAAAGATATGGTACCAGTTGATCTTAATGTGGGCCTTTTCTATTGTTTTTCGATCGCCTCTTTGGGTACCATGTCATTTTTGATGGCCGGGTGGGGTTCCCATAATAAATACTCTCTCCTCGGCGGAATGCGAACCGTTGCCCAGATGATCAGTTATGAGATCCCGCTTCTGCTCTCTGTGCTTGGGGTAGTGATGATTGTTGGTTCACTAAACCTTTCAGATATTGTCGCGGCCCAAAAAAATGTTTGGTTTATCATAATTCAACCGGTTGCATTTGTAATCTACTTAATCGCCGCAACAGCTGAGCTGAACAGAGGGCCATTTGACCTCCCCGAGGGAGAACAGGAACTAGTAGCCGGAGTCTATACTGAATTTAGTGGGATGCGCTGGGCTCTTTTCTTCCTGGCCGAGTATACTAACATGGTTGCTACGGCAGCCATCGCCGTTACCCTGTTCTTTGGCGGTTGGCACGGACCCTGGTTACCTTCTTGGATGTGGTTTTTCCTAAAAGTCTATCTTATTATCTTCTTTTTTATGGTCATTAAATGGACTTATCCCCGCATTAGAGTGGACCATTTAATGCACTTTGGGTGGAAATTTTTGATTCCTTTGTCTTTGGCTAATCTACTGCTAACCGGAGTAGGGATTGAGATTTATCGGGTTATGAGGGGGTGAGCAAATGTATGGAGAAGGTCTTATAAAGGGATTAAGGGTAACCTTAAAACACTTTTTTGGCCCGCATCTTACCCAGTATTATCCGGAAGAACGACCAATTCTCCCTCCTCGGTTTCATGGCTTTCTTGCATTTGACCCGGAGAATTGTATTGTCTGTGGACTTTGTCAGACTGCCTGTCCTAACCGCGTTATTTCTTTAAAGTCAGAAAAAGGTGGGGAGGACGGCAAGAAAAGAATACTTACCGAGTATGTGATGGACTTTCGCTATTGTATGTTTTGTGGCTTGTGTATTGAGGCATGCCCAAAAGGTTGCTTAAAATTTACTCATGAGTTTGAAAAAGCAACGTATCACGCAGATGAAATAAGCCAGGTAATGCACAGGAAGAAGGTGGAAGAATGAGCGTATCAACCATAGTATTTTGGATTATTGCGGCGGTAATTTTAGGATCAGCGATATCTGTCGTCACTGCTCAGAATCTGGTACATGCAGCCCTATTTATGGTGCTCACCTTCTTCGGCGTCTCAGGCTTATATGTTTTACTTGAAGCAGACTTCTTGGCAGTGGTTCAAATATTAATTTATGTTGGAGCTATCGCTGTTTTGATGGTTTTTGGAGTGATGCTGACCCAAAGAAAAGGTATGGAAGAAACGAATGTTTCATCTAGCCATAAATGGGTAACCGGGATTCTAGTCACGGCTCTAATGGTAATTTTAGCCTATGCGGTTACTCGGACACCTTGGCAGGTAATTGATCAAGCAGCCCCTGAATCAACGGTCGGTCTAATAGGCGAGTTGATGCTAACTAGATTTGTGATACCTTTTGAAATCGTAGGCATTTTATTGCTAGTAGCCGTACTCGGAGCGATTATCCTGACGAAAGGAGCGAGGAGATTGCCATGACCATTACCCTCAATCACTACCTGCTTCTGGCGGCAATGCTTTTTTGTATTGGTTTATATGCGGCCCTAGCTAAAAAGAATGCCATATCTATTTTAATGGGTATTGAGTTGATGCTTAATGCCTGTATCATTAATCTGGTGGCATTTAACCGATTTATGGCTCCAGACATGGTAGTTGGACATGTTTTCGGCGTCTTTGTCATTGCCTTGGCTGCGGCGGAGGTTGCCGTCGGTCTAGCTTTGGTCCTGACCGTATACCGAGACTTACTATCAGTCAATATAGATGATTTTAACTGGTTGAAATGGTAGGCTTTTTTCAGAATAAGGCAGGTGAATTTTGCTAGAATGACTCAATTTGCAATAGACAATTCCTGGTTAATCCCCTTTATGCCGGCCTTGGCCTTTATTATGATTGTTTTTTTCCTTCGTAAAGCACCCCAGGCTAGTGCCCTGTTTTCGATAGCTTGTATTTTTACCTCTTTTGTTCTGGCTTTGGGCGTAGTGGGCGGAATCCTGGCGAACCCGACCACCACGGAACATAGCCTATCTTGGTTTAGTATGCCAGGGATATCGTTGGAGATGGGAACTCTGATTGACCCGATCTCTGGTATGATGGTCTTTGTAGTGACCTTAATCGCTATGCTAGTCCAGGTATATTCAATTGGCTATATGGAAAATGATCCCGGTTACTCAACTTATTTTGCCTATCAATCATTGTTTGCAATGTCTATGCTGGGACTAGTTGTGGCCAATAATTTTTTGCAGATGTTTGTTTTTTGGGAACTAGTTGGTCTATGTTCCTATTTGTTAATTGGTTTCTGGTTTTTTAAACACTCAGCTCGCGAAGCCGCCAAGAAGGCTTTTATCACTAATCGGGTCGGTGATTTTGGTTTCTTGTTGGGAATTCTGTTATTACAAATTCTTTTTGGTACCCTTAATTTTACCGATTTAGCCGATATTATTCCTACGTATTCAAATATCGGTCTCTTGACTGTAGTTGCATTATTAGTTTTTGCCGGGCCGATTGGCAAGTCCGGCCAATTTCCTCTACATGTATGGCTGCCTGATGCTATGGAAGGACCTACGCCAGTTAGTGCGCTTATCCATGCGGCAACCATGGTCGTAGCCGGGGTTTACTTAATTGCGCGAGCCTTCTTTTTATTTGTTGCTGTTCCGGATGCCCTGATGGTTATTGCTTATGTAGGTGGCTTTACAGCTTTCTTTGCCGCCACAATTGCGATCACCCAAGACGATATTAAACGCATTTTAGCTTACTCTACTTTAAGTCAGCTGGGCTATATGGTGATGGCCTTGGGAGTAGGCGGCTTAACCGCCAGTATGTTTCACTTGATGACCCATGCTTTTTTCAAGGCCTTATTATTTTTGGGTGCTGGCAGTGTTATCCACGCCCTGCATAATAAACAGGATATTTGGGAAATGGGGGGTCTGGCCCCGAAAATGCCCGTAACCACCAAAACCTTTGTTATCGCCGCTTTGGCTTTAGCCGGTATTTTCCCTCTAGCAGGGTTTTGGAGTAAAGATGAGATTTTACTAGCTACCTTGAGTAATGGTTATACCGGTCTTTATTTAGTCGGCACATTTGTTGCCTTTCTCACAGCCTTTTATATGTTCCGGTTAGTATTTGTTGCCTTTTATGGCAAGCCTAATCCAGAAAACCAGCCGCATGAATCACCAAAGGTAATGACTGTTCCTTTAATAGTTCTTGCGTGTTTGTCGGTAGTGGGCGGATTAGTTGGTATGCCTTGGTTGGAAACTAATTTTGGCAGTTACATTTATTTTGGCGAAGCGCATCATGGTTATAGCTTAAGCATTATGCTTACTTCAACGTTAGTGGCTTTAGCGGGAATCTATCTAGCCTACTTAATGTACTATAAAAAAACTATCTCAGCCTCGGCAATTGCTCATCGATTTCAGCCGATCTACAAACTGCTCTATAACAAATACTATATTGATGAAATCTATCAATGGTTTATTAACCGGGTGGTGGATGGAGCCGGCCGGGTAGCCTACTGGGTTGATCTATACGTAGTTGATGGAGTTGTTAATGGTCTTGCCAACGGAACCAAATGGGGAGGCTATTTGGTTCGTTACCTGCAAACTGGACAAACTCAGCATTATGGGATGGTCCTGATTGCCGCCGTAGTAGTAATTGTTATCCTATTAGGTTTAATTGACCCTTCAATGGGGATTTTTGCCGGGGGAGGTGCTAAATAATGAATTTTTTAACTGAACCTAGCTTCCCCTATCTATCAGTCATCCTGCTCGCTCCGCTTGTCGGCGCATTAGCCACGATTTTTGTCCCGCGTGAAGAGGTTTGGACGATTAAGGCGGTAGCTGCTATATCAACTTTGGTATCACTAGCGCTAAGTGTGCTGATCTATATTGCCTATGATCCAGTAGTTGGCGGGATGCAATTTAAGGAAGATATTCTTTGGATTCGTGACCTAGGAGTCAGTTACTCGCTTGGGGTTGATGGGATTTCCTTGCCCTTACTCCTCTTAACGAACCTGATCGGTTTCTCAGCCGTTTACGCTTCCTGGAACGTTAAAGAACGGGTTAAAGAATTCTTTGTTTTATTACTTATCTTAATTACCGGGGTTATGGGTACTTTCTTAGCCCGTGATCTGTTTATCTTTCTTTTGTTCTATGAGGTAGTAGTCATACCCATTTACATTATGGTGATTATCTGGGGTAGTACCAAACGCGTGACCAAAGAATATGCCGGGATGAAGCTGACGATTTACCTTTTGATTGGAAGTGCCTTTCTGCTAGCCGGCATGATTGCGTTGTATGTTAATGCCTATCAACTAACCGGGGTTCGGACAATGGACATCGAATCCTTAATGTTAGTGTCTTTTCCTGAACAATTTCAGATTATCGGGTTTTTGCTAATGGCAATTGGTTTCTGTACCTTAATCTCCATGTGGCCTTTCCATTCTTGGTCGCCCGATGGTTATGCCGGTGCTCCGACAGCGGTGAGTATGATTCACGCCGGGGTTTTAAAGAAAATAGGCGGATATGGACTTATTCGGATCGGTCTATTCATTTTACCGGCCGGGGCTAAATTTTGGGCCCCTGTAATCGCCTTATTGGCTGTGGGTAATGTTGTTTATGCGGCCTTGATTTGCTTGGTACAGAAGGACCTAAAATATGTCGTTGGGTATTCAAGTGTTAGTCACATGGGCTATGTCTTAATCGGTTTTGCCGCTCTAAATATAGTCAGTATCAACGGAGCAGTGGCCCAGATGTTTGCCCATGGGGTCATGGCTGCCTTGTTCTTTGCGATGATCGGTAATCTGTATGAAAAAAGCCATACCCGAAATATTTCGGATTTCGGAGGTTTGGCTAATCAGGTGCCAATTCTGGCGGTCGGGTTTATGCTAGCCGGCTTCGCTTCCCTTGGTTTGCCCGGACTGGCCAGTTTTCCAGCTGAGTTCACGATTTTTGTCGGTGCCTTCAACGTTTATAAGGTATTCACTATCCTGGCGATCAGTGGGATAATTTTTACAGCAGTCTATATTTTGCGAATGCTTGGGAATATCTTGTTTGGGCCAAGGAAACCCGAATGGGATAAATTAACGGATATCAAAGGGCCAGAGTGGGTGCCTTTGATAGTACTTGGCTCGGTCTTGGTTGTTTTCGGTATTTTCCCATCTCTGCTGATGGATATGGTTAATAGTGGAGTTACCTCTCTGTTTGCCAGACTTGGACTTAGCGCGATCGTAGGAGGTGGCTTCTAGTGGATTATACTTTGCTTGTTCCGGAAATTTTCGTCGCTTCTTTAGCCTGCTTATTGCTCGTCCTAGGTTTAATTGCGCCGAAGGGTGAAAAACGAGGCCTAGTGTTATTTGCGATTGTGGGCATAATTGCTTCCATCGTGGTTGTAGCGGCGCACTTCAATATGTTCGATGGTTTTCTGGGGCGGATGTACCTGGTTGATTCTTACGCCAGCTATTTCAAGGTACTATTCTTAGTTTCTGCCTTGTTGGTCTGTCTTACCACGACCAGTTATTATAAACCTTTGGCCGGTGAAGGTAGCGAAGCTTATGCCATCATGCTGTTTGCTACCTTAGGGATGATGGTTTTGGTTTCTGCTGGCGAACTCATTACGCTGTACGTTGGCATGGAATTAATGACAATTTCTTTCTATATCCTTACCGCCAATTTAGCCGGTGAGGATGCGCGATCGTCGGAAGCCGGGCTGAAATACTTGATTCTCGGGGCCATATCTTCGGCCGTCATGCTTTATGGTTTTACTTTACTATATGGAGTAACCGGCACTACCCTTATTCATCAGATTGCGTTGCATAGCGACAGCAGTCCGGCCTTCTGGTTGGGAGTAGTTTTTGCTCTTTCCGGTTTCGGCTTTAAAGTAGCCATGGTACCCTTTCATATGTGGGCTCCCGATATTTATGAGGGTGCTCCAACCCCAGTTACTATTTTTCTAGCTGTTGCCTCCAAGGCTGCCGGGTTTGCTGTTTTTGTGCGCGTTTTTCTGACCGCTTTTCCGTACCATGCCGATCACTGGGTACCAATAATTGCTTTTTTGGCAGCAATTACCATGATTTTAGGCAATCTAGCGGCTATACCTCAACAGAATATTAAACGAATGCTGGCTTATTCTAGTATTGCCCAGGCTGGTTATCTGCTAGTCGGTCTTGTGGCTGCAAACCAGTTAGGCGTTAAAGGCATTCTGTTTTATACGATGATCTATGTCTTCGCCAATGTCGGTGCGTTTGCCGTGACGATTGTTTTCAACAATGTTTCAGAGAGTGATGATATTGCTGATTATTCTGGCTTAGCCCAGCGTTCACCACTATTGGCTGCCACATTATTAATATGTATGTTATCAATGGCCGGGATTCCTCCCCTAGCCGGGTTCGCCGGCAAATTTTACTTGTTTTCAGCCGTTATTGACCAAGGATTTTTATGGCTGGCGATTATTGGCCTAGTTATGAGTATGATTTCAGTTTATTATTACTTATCCGTTGCCCGGGTGATGTACCTTGGTCAAGTAACTGACTATAGTGCGATTAAGGTAAATGGTTCAATGAAGTTGCTTTTGTACGGGTGTATGATTCTGAGCATTATTTTGGGGGTTTATCCTGATGCATTAGCCAAAATTGCTAATACTGCCGCTAAATTTATGTTTTAGAGGCGCAGTGTTTTAACTAAGTTCAGTGATTAGCGATTTACATCATTAATTAAAACCCTTCCTTCGGGAAGGGTTAAGCCATTATTAGTGATCCGGCAAAAATCTCCTGTATCTAAGTCAATTATTTTATCGTTAAAATGTAAGAGGGGGTTTTTTGGCTAGATAAAGGACGTGAGTTAGTGCAAACGTTTTCTAAAGAAGACGACTTAATCAGACGAGCCAAGGATGATCCCGATGCTTTTGGAGAGCTTTACGAGATGCACTTTCGCCAGATATATCGGTACGTTTATAGTCAGGTGAGAAGTCATCCGGAAACTCAAGACATTGTATCGGATACCTTTCTGAAGGCCTTGAGGGCGATCGAATCTTATACTCCCACTGGTAAGCCATTTATCGTATGGCTGTACCGGATTGCCCGAAATACAACTATTGATTATTTTCGGCGGGCTAACCGGGAAGTTGAGGTAGATTGGTTGGAATTAATGGCTGAGGAAGCTCAACTTGAACAGATAGAGTATCGCGATTGGTTGGACCAGGCAATGAAACATTTGACTGAGGACCAACGAGTCATCCTCCGACTTCACTACATACAAGACATGAAGTTTAAAGATATTGCAAAAGTTACCAATCGTACTGAGGGTGCAGTTAAGGCCATGGCCTTACGGGCTATTGGTCGGCTTCGATCGGTAATGGTGAAAGAAGAGGTGACTTATGGAGCATAGAGAAATCCGCCAATTATTGGAAGATGAAATTATGGATGAACAAAAAAAGATTGATTTCTTAACCATTGAGCAGGAATTGAATGAATATTTCAAAAGTCAACCTTCAGAAGACTTTCGCCACCAATTAAAGCAGTTTCTATTAAAAGAGGCGGGGGTAACTAGGAGGGCAAAAATACGCGGACTTAAGGATTCTTTTTATAGATTTTGGCCGGTCGCAACCGCTGCTGCAGTAGCAGTAATAATGGTACTATCATTTGTCAATTCACAGGTCTGGAAAAAGCATTGGCCAAGTTTCCAAAGTCCTGACAACGGGGCAATATTAGTTAGCTTAAAGGACGATGCAGTTTTGCCGGAAAGCCAGGAAGTAAAAAGTCAGGACGTAAAAGGTCAGGATGTAAGCAAAAGTAGTATTGTTGAAAACAATATCAATAGTGAAAGTAACACTGATAGTAAAACCAACTCAAATGCCCAGGAAATCGCCGTAGAATCGAGTATGAAAAGAGCCCTTAGTCAGCCTGATCAGCTTGACAATCAAGAAAAGGTAATTACTCCAGAAAATTATACTGATGATTCAGCAGCATCTCGGAACAAGGAAGACGTTTTTGCGGAGTCACTTTCAATGAGTCCATCGGGTGAATCGGGTGCATTGGGTGCATCGGGTGGATCGGCGACCCGGGCTGGGATCAATCGTAATGAACAAACTGAGATACTATCTCATGGGATAGATTATAGGCAAGATAAAGTCAGGGTATATAGAGATAAGAATGTTTTCATAGAGACCACGGAAGCCTGGAACTTAGCGCAAAGGTTCGGCTTACTCAAAGAAGGATTATTATACGAGAATGATCTGGAATATCGATTTGTCCAGGATGACCAAACTTTAACTTTATCGTATAATAAAATGCCAATAAAGATCCACTACCAAAAAAAAGGCCCTAGTGATAAGCACCCAAGACAACTTAATAAGGATCAAGCCGTGCAAAAAGCCAGAGAGGCCTTAACCACTCTTCCTTGCTTTAAAATAGTACCGGATCTAGTTAGCCCGATCACCCTAGTTGAGGATGATTACGTAATCACATTTTGGCAACAAATTGACGGTCTAAGACTATTAAGTGACGGTGTCCGGGTCAGAGTTGATGGGGAATCCGGAACTATAATCGAAATTAAGGGCCCGATTCATCAATTCGAAACCGTGGCTGAATACCCGCTTCTAACCATAGATCAAGCAGTCACAGGTTTATTTGAAAACAGAAAAGATATAGATATCCAACAAGTTGAATTAATCCAATCTTTACAGTTTAATGGACCTAATGACATTCTGGCTGTTCCTGGCTATTATATAACCGGTCACTACCCTGATGGGAGGCCTTATGAAACCACAGTACCGGCGATTAAACTGCAATAATACTGCAATAATATAGAAAATAAAGGGTTATAGTCTTGTTAAATATCTTTTTCTTAGTTATAATGTTATTTAGAAAGTCAAGTTCTATTTTTTAATAGAGCCGGGCCTTAGGCAACGGGGAGAATTAAGAACCCGTGGGACTTCGTATATTTTTTACGAAGTCCTTTTTTATTCGTAAGATTTTGACAAAGGAGAATGAGCAATGGAAATTAAAACCAAAGTTGCTGCCCTTTCAGTAGTCTCAAATACCTTGCTGGTTATTCTGAAATTAGTCGTTGGTCTAATGATTGGCTCAGTCAGCGTGGTATCCGAAGCGATTCATTCTGGCTTAGATTTAGTGGCAGCGATGATTGCTTTCTTCTCCGTCCGCACTTCGTCTTTACCTCCTGACCAGGAACACCGTTACGGTCATGGTAAAATCGAAAATGTGTCGGGTACTATTGAAGCACTCTTAATCTTTGTTGCGGCCATTTGGATTATTGTAGAGGCCGGCAAAAAAATTATCGGGAATGTTGAAATCGAGGCCGTAGGACCTGGTCTGGTGGTTATGGGAGTATCAGCTTTAGTGAACCTTGGCGTTTCCAGTATTCTGTTTAAAGTAGCTAAACAGACTGATTCTATTGCTTTGGAAGCAGATGCTCTTCACCTAAGAACCGATGTCTATACTTCGTTGGGGGTTTTTGCTGGCTTGGGTCTAATTGAGCTTACTGGCTTTACAATTTTTGATCCTCTAGCGGCCTTTGGTGTTGCATTGCTCATTATTAAGGCTTCTTGGGAACTTACTCGAAGGGCCTTTATGCCGTTAGTAGATGTGGCTCTGCCAAACGCTGATGAAGCTGTAATTACTGATATCTTGGGAGACTACCAAGTTTCGGGATCAATCATTGGCTACCACAAACTGAGAACCCGGCAAGCTGGAGCAGAACGTCATGTTGATTTACATGTCCAGTTGCCGGGAAACTTAAATCTTTCTACGGTCCACAGTCTAAGTGACTCAATTGAAAAAGACATTAAAGAAAAGCTAGCCAATACCTCTATCGTCATTCATATGGAGCCCTGCTGTAATGAAGATAAGGATTGTAATAACTGCGAGTACCGTAAATCCATGAATTAGTCTAATTAGTCTAATAAGACACCAGCCAGCCTGGTCATCCCCCTTACTTGACAATCGGGAACCCCTCACTTATGATGTACTTATCAAGGCTGGAGGTGAGTGGTTATATTAGGAGTAATGCGAAAGGCTTTTTACCTCGGTCTGGGTGGGTTTTCTGTTACACGAGAAAAGACAGAGAAACTGATAGATGAATTAATAAAGAAGAAGAACCTTAATCCGACTGAGGCTAGCGGGTTGGTTAAGGAATTAGTCGAAAAAGGCGAACAGGAACGAGAAGCTATGATTGGTTTCATTCGTAAAGAGGTTGGCCAACTCCGTTCCGAATTGGGATTAGTGACCCACTCCGAGATCAGTCAAATCGAAGATCGCTTACGAGTAATCGAGGAACGGATACAGATCCTTGAGAATAAGGTTGGAGCAAACCCTCACTAGCATAGTATTAATTATTTGAGTAAAAACGGGAGATAACATACCAGGATTTTAAGCCCCTAGCTAGTCTGGCTAGGGGCATTTTCAGATTAGACTGCTATACTACTAAACAAGTACTTTGGAGAAATGAAATTATGGTCGCGCATTATTTTAACGAGGTCAGTGATTGGCGATTGACAGCATTTTATTATTTTCGCTCCTGGTCTAGCCGGCTGACTGAGTTGAATACAAGCGTTGATTAGGGGAGGTAAATGTGCCTCTAGTTAGACGTTATCGCCATCTGACTCGATACCGTGAGATTGCTAATGTCCTGGCTCGCCACGGGTTCGGCTTTCTTTTTGACCAGGCCGGCTTACGTGATCTTCTTCAACGCAAAAGTATGGCAGAAGGGGTTAAACGCAAGGGGCACCTGACAGCACCTGAGCGAGTGTTCCATGCTTTAAACGAATTAGGCCCTACCTTTGTGAAGATGGGTCAAATCTTAAGTACACGGCCTGATATTATCCCCTGGTCCTATCTTGAACAACTGGAAAAACTTCAAGATATGGTTCAACCGTTTTCTTTTGCTCAGGTTCAGGAGGTTTTTTACCAAGAACAGGACAAGACACTTGACGATGTTTTTATAAAATTTGAGCCTGAACCTATTGCCTCCGCTTCTATTGCCCAGGTGCATAGAGCCTTTTTAATAACCGGCGAAGCAGTTGTGGTCAAGGTCCAGAGACCAGATATCCAACGCACAATTGAAATTGATTTAGAAATCCTTTTTGATCTCGCCCGTCTCCTGGAGACAAAAACGGTCTGGGGAAAACACTATGGATTAGTAGATATTGTCGAAGAGTTTGCTCAATCATTAAGAGCGGAACTTGATTTTACTGCCGAAGGACGTAATGGTGAGCGTTTTGTCAATTTATTCAAAGATGATCCAACCGTGGTAATCCCTCGGGTTTATTGGGAATACTCAACCCGTCATGTGCTAGTTATGGAATATATTGACGGCATCAAAATGTCGGCGACGAACCGGTTACGCGAGGCTGGGTATGACCTGCGGCTAATTGGCCAAAATTTTGTTAATGCGATAATGAAGCAGATTTATATATTTGGTTTTTTTCACTCTGACCCCCATCCCGGGAATCTGTCTGTTCTTTCGGGTGAACGCGTCGTATTTATGGATTTTGGCCAGGTAGGTCGAATCGATGAACCAACTAAGCAAAAGGCCGTCAATTTGGTTCTAGCCATGGTCCGCTATGATGTAGATGCTGTCATGCGAGGTCTGCTTGACATAGGAGTGGTCCAACGTAAAATTAACTGGGCCCATCTCCGGCGGGATATTAGTCGGTTGCAGCAAAAATATTACGGATTACCTTTTTCGGAGATTTCTGTAGGTGAGGCCTTGCGAGAGCTTGTCGATATTTCTTTTCGTTATAAAATTCGAATTCCGCCTGAATTTGCCTTGGCCATCAAGTGTTTAGTTACTAGCGAGGGGGTTTTGCAGCAGTTAGATCCTCAAATTAGTCTCCTTGAATTGGCCGAGCCCTTTGCCAGACGGATTGTCCGACAACGAATGGCCCCGACGGAGATTAAGCGTACTCTTGTGCGCTCAGCCCTAGAGTTTTCTGAATTTGCCCGTCGTTTACCTAGGCAAGTGGAAAATATCCTCGGCCTAATGGAGGAAGGGGAGTTTAAAATACAGCTTGAACATCAAAATCTGCAGCGGTTTTCCCTACGACTGAATATGATCGCGAATCGAATTACGCTTAGTATCTTAATCGCCAGTCTAATTGTTGGCTCTTCATTGATTGTTAATCGGACTCAGGGTACGTTTCTCAGCAATTTGCCGATTGCTGAGGTTGGTTACGTTTTTGCGGCAGCTATGGGTTTCTGGCTAGTTGTGTCAATAATTCGCTCAGGCAGATTCTAGTGATAAATAATATGTTGTATACCGCCAATCGCTAACCGGTGTTAAAAACATGGTACGATTGGGTTTTCAAGATGTATGATTGTTTTGGGAGGAATTTAATGGGTGGGACAATTGAAACCGGGTGCGTTGAGGCGAAAAATGATGATTCGGATAATCCGGTAATAATTCTGGGGGCTGGAACAACGGCAGCCCTGGTTGCTCAACATTTGGCTGAGAATTTCCCGGTTCTACAAGTTGAATGGGGAACAGTTTCAGACTTCCCCTTGTTTAATGTGTTAAGTGACAAACGAATTAAGAACATTCAACGACATCTAAAATGGAATAGGGTAAAAGCGGCTGCGTTACTGGATTGGTCGGGTCAAATCGGAGAATTTCAATTACGGATCAAACTTGATGATGGGTCCATTAAGACTTTTTGGGGTCAAGCGGTTGTGATCGCGCTAGATTGTCCATCTGGCCCAGTTGAATTAGCCCGATTTTCTAAAGGATTAGGCGATTCCTTGCATTCGTTTGTTAATCCTTCAAATCCTAATCCTTCAAATCCTAATCCTCCAAAGACTGGCTGGAGCAACCCTTCAGAAAGCTTGTCTATATTGGGTTCAATAAAAGACCATTCAGTAATTGCTTTCATCTTGGGTTCCGGCGGTTTGGAAGCGGTAGCCCCAACTTATCTAGCTTTAGATTATGCCTATAAACTAAGAGTACAGGACGCTTACTCGGTTTGCATTTTCCACGGAGAGTTGCCGTTAGCGGCTGACCGCCTGGAAGAATTATATCAGGCCGGACGATCGGCCGGGGTGGAGTTCTACCGCTATCAAGAGCCGCTACTTATTGATGATCAGGGCGGGCATAAGAGGGTAGTCTATCGTGATCCTTTCTTGCCCAAACATTTTCCGCCTTTGGACATTAAAGTTGATCAAGTAGTTATAGCTGAGGATTTCTTACCACCATTGGAGATTAGAAAAATTGTTGCCCTGACTGGTCTGATGGTCGGGTCAGACGGTTTCTTATCACTTGAAGGATTACCTGGCAGTTCAGGACAAACAAACCGGCCGGGTATTTATTGTGTAGGAATGGCCCATGGTCCAGCGCGAATTCTAGAACTATGGGATGAGATCGAAGCGGTTAGAATAGATTTGCTCGTTAAGGATATGTCTATTAAAGCCTCAAGAGATTCGGCTAAAATCCCACTATTTACGCCACAAAACGTAACTGCAGGAAAAGCATTAGGTCTCGTGGCTCAGGTCGATCCTTCTCGCTGCGCCTTATGTTTAACCTGTCTGCGACTATGTCCACATCGAGCCATAGAATTAAACGAGTGTCCAGAACGGATCGACCGCGGTCAACTCTATCGGCAAACTGCTTGGATTCATCCTCTGGGCTGTCTGGGCTGCGGAATATGTTTAGCCGAGTGTCCGGCGCAAGCGATCAATTGGGTTGATCTTTCTGCCCAGACAGCTAACGAAGATTTGATTTTGTTATTATATGAAAACGGTCAGCTTTATCGTCAAGGCAAACAAAACCAGGATTCAATAGAGAGAGGCCTTAAGAAGCCAGTATTCTCTTTACTTGGCTTGGCCTGTTCTCAGTCAGGATTTTTGGCCGCCAGCAGTCTTCCCCTGCTAGCGGATGATGCCTCAAACAGCAATCAACTGTTGGCAGAGGTTCGGGTCCAAGCAGTTCCCTGTGCCGGACAAATCGATGAACTAATGGTTCTTCAGGCACTGTCCGCCAAAGTTGATGCTGTTTTAGTCTGGCCTTGTTACCCTGAAGCGTGTCATCACCAGTATGGTAATCTACGGGCTCGGCACCGGCTTAGGCTAACTGAGCGAAGATTAGAGGAAATCGGTTTATCTGAACGAATAGCGGTGGCTCCACTGTCCGGCTTGAGTCAGAGTCTGCTTTTAGACAGTATAACGAAAATGGTTGATCGGTTGAAGCTGCCGAAACCGGTAGTCATTAAAAATACTTAAGTATCCTTAAGTCATGCCAAGGAGTTGGGGTAATTGATTATCGCCGAAAGGAAACCTTTAACTGAGATCTGGCGGTTGATTGAGTCTTATCGTCAAATATTAGTGGTTGGATGCCGGGGTTGTGTGACAGTCTGTTTGGCTGGCGGAGCGAGGGAGGTTGCTAATCTTGCCAACTTATTACATCTAGCAGCGCGTGAGCATGGATATCCGATGACAATTCTGCAACACACGGTCGAGAGGCAATGCGAGTATGAGTTTGTTCAGCCCTTGGCTGCGTATGGTCAAGAAGATTGTCCGATCGAAGCAGTAGTCTCGTTGGGTTGTGGTATTGGGGTCCAGGCAGTTGCCGAATGTTTGCCTGACATACCAGTATACCCAGGGCTGAATACCAGCTTTTTGGGGATGCCAGAACGATCTGGCCGCTGGGTCGAACGCTGTCATGCTTGTGGTCAATGCCTACTGGATAAAACCGGGGGGATTTGTCCCATCGCCCGTTGTGCGAAAAACCTGCTAAACGGACCCTGTGGCGGTTCGCAAGAAGGAAAGTGTGAAATAGGAGGCGGGACAGACTGCGCCTGGCAATTAATCTATGACAAATTATCTCGACTAAACCAACTAGACCGCCTCAAGGAAATTGCTCTTCCAAAAGATTGGTCAAAGGATCGGGATGGTGGACCGCGTCGATTATGTAGAGAAGACTGGGAGGAGGATCATTTCACAGATGAAGTCAGAGAGTAATCTGGAAAAGGTCTTGCGGGCAGGTCATTTTGCTGTTACGACCGAAATTGGGCCTCCTAAAAGCTGTGATGCTGAGGTGGTTCGCCGGCACGGTGAAACTTTACGTGGCTATGCTGATGCCTATAATGTAACCGATAACCAAACCGCTATTGTGCGTTTGTCAAGTGTGGCTGCCTGTGCCATTTTAACTGGAATGGGGCTTGAACCAGTGCTGCAAATGACTTGCCGAGATCGAAATCGGATTGCCCTGCAATCGGATCTGTTAGGCGCAGCGGCCTTGGGAATCCGCAACGTACTGTGTTTAACCGGTGACCACCAGAGTTTCGGCAATCACCCCGACTCCAAAAATGTCTTTGACTTGGATTCCATTCAGTTAATTCATACTGTTCGCCTGATGCGGGATAAGGGGCAATTTTTGTGCGGCGAAGAAATGAAGGTTAAGCCCCGTCTGTTTATTGGCGGTGTGGTTAATCCGTTTGCCGATCCTTTTGAATTTAGAGTAACCCGGTTAGCCAAAAAAATTGCGGCCGGGGCCGACTTTGTTCAAACTCAGGCTATTCTAGATATGCCAAGATTTGAACGATTCATGAAAAAAGTTAGAGAGGTTGGCTTACATGAACAGGTATTTATCCTGGCTGGTTTAATGCCAATCAAATCGGCGCGGATGGCCAGATACATGCAAAAGAATGTTGCTGGGATGATGGTCTCAGAAGAAATCTGCCAGCGTTTAGAAAGAGCCGAAGATGTCAAGGCTGAGGCTGTCAAGCTAGTAGTGGAACAGATCGAACAGATCCGACAGATTGAAGGAGTGGCTGGGGTTCATCTAATGGCTGTAGCCTGGGAAGAAATTATTCCGGCAATTGTGGAGCAGGCTGGCTTATACCCTCGGCCATCTTTATGATTTTAATAAATCAGTTAATGACAACCCACAGAAAAGAGGTGGCGAGGCGTAGCCGTGACCAATGAAATACCCGATAATTATTATTGGCGGAGGAATAGCGGGCATGGCCGCTGCTCTGGAAATAGCCAAAGCCGGCCTAGAAGTGTTACTTATTGAAAAAAATGAATCATTGGGAGGCCAAGCCGCGGCCTTTGCCTGCATGGCGACGAATCAATGTCAAAAGTGTGGTGCTTGTTTCGCTCTTCAATTAAAGGCTGAAGTGGCAACCCAACCAAAAATAAAAGTAATGACTAGTTATGAAGTGATTGAGGTTGCGGTTAACGCTCCTACAGTTGAAAAATCAGATCGGAAAAGCTCGTCAACCCAGTACTTGGTTAAAATGCAACTAGTTACGGGCAAGCCGGATAATTCCAGGACATCGATAGTTGTCTTTAGGACAGAAGTAGTTTTAATTGCTTCTGGTTACCAGCCGTTTTCTGCTGAAGTCCGGGGAGAATACGGCTATGGTCGCTATCTTCGGGTTGTTACTAGCTTAGACCTTGAACAGGTTTGGCGAAAACATGGAAATCTTAAGTCGGCATATGGTCATTTAAGCCAAGTAGCTTTTATTCAGTGTATTGGTAGTCGGGATCGCAGAACGGGCAATCCTTACTGTTCAAAGGTTTGCTGCGGTTATAGTTGGCGAATGGCCCGGCGGATGCAATGGGATTATCCAGAGGTTGAGATTAATATTTTTTATATGGATTTCCAAGGGAGCAGATGTGATTTCCTCTCGGATTTAAACCCACGACGTTTAAATAATAAAAAGATATCCTTGGTTAGAAGCATTCCTTCACGGGCTTATCAACTTCCCGGACAAAAGGTAGTGTTAGATTGGGAAGCAACTGAGTCGGGACAAAAAGCCCAAGCGGAATTTGACCTGGTAGTTCTGTCTGTTGGGATTGTGGCTAGTGATTTTAATTATAAGCTCAACCAGCAGTTAAACTTTCCGATTGATAAAGGAGGATTTCTCTTGCCGGGGAGCAACTGTCGGGAAAGGCCTCAAGGCGACTTGCTAGCTGGAGTTTTCTGCGCTGGCACCTGCAGTGGAGCGGCTGATATTTGGACAACGATAATTCAGGGTAAAAGTATAGCGGGTCAAATAGTGGATTTTTTAAATTCTAACCATTAGTGTCATTTTTTTACCGCCTGTTGAATAGCAATTAATTGAACAGGTGGTGAAAATATGAATTGGTTAATTGAAGAGTCAATAACCAAGAATCAGACTGAAGCTGAAATTCTCGAAAAAGTTGATTGGCTCATTGCTTATCTTACAGCCAGTGAACTGGCGAATCAAACCCAACGAAACCAGGAATTAGAACCTCATGCAATTGAGATTGTGCAAGAAATAATCGAACTTTTTTTAGATAGATTTCCTCAGGCAGAACCATATTTGGATATTGCCTTAAACCAACTAGTAAATCAAAAGCTTACAGAACCAGATTTGCTGCTGCAAAACTTAGATCTCTCGGCTAGTCTGGACCGGATAGTTAAAGAGGGAATCAGGCTATTTAGATTGAATAACCTACTACCGTTTGAACCTGAACCAAATCAGCTTGGTTTGCTTGGTGAAATCACAAAACTAGCTAAACCCTTAGAATTGAATGAATGGTCGGAGACGAAACACGGCCTTATTGACCAAAATCAGTCGGAATTGTCCCCGATGATCAAAAAAATCGATCAACCCCTGAATTGCGTTCCAATAGGAGGATCTCGGACTTTGGAACCACTAGAGTGGTCCCTGACTTTGTTATATCCGGAAAGTCCCTTAATTCCCAACTATACTGAGGGAGGAAGGTCGGTTCAGTGGTATTTGCCGGAACAAAAGCTGGCGGTCGCCCGAAGGCTTGATAAGGACAGTAGTGCAACAAATGACAGAAAGTTTTGGCAACAAAGGGGAATATCTTTAATCCTCCTGACAGAAGCTGAAATGCAGAATCATCAAGCTGTCCGCCGGCAGATTCGTCGGCAAAAACAGTCAGCTATGGCAGTTGGGACTAGATGATTGACGCACGCTTTCGGGAATGTTAAAATTACATTCAACATACATTTTAGATTAACGGCTATTAAGATTATACTGTTATTGTTTATACTGATTAGGCGATGACCGGAAAAGTAGCTGGAAACCTTCGTTTAGAGAGTCGGTGAGGGTGGGATACCGGCCGGAGGTCCCAGGGAAAGCCGCCCGGTAGCTGTTGGTCGAAAGGATATGAATCTATCATTGTCTGAGTAGGTCCAACCGGTCCCTCCGTTAAGGGGAATTTGAGGTGGGCATTAGCCAATTAGGGTGGTACCGCGAGAAAAGGTCTCTCGTCCCTTAGGGGAGAGACCTTTGCTTTATTTTACATGCAGTAAAGCGCAAGGAGGAGGTTGACAGATTTGCGTGAGGTACTTGAATTATTGGAAGAAGATGGTCGAATGCGGCCGGAGGAAATCGCTGTTCGATTAGGTCGCGACGTTGACTGGGTAATCAGTACTCTCCGTCAATTAGAAGAAGAGAAGGTGATCCTGGGATATAAAGCTTTAGTCAATTGGGATCGGGTAGGAGGTAATGGGGTTACCGCGATAATTGACGTGAAAGTTACCCCAGAAAGAGAAGTCGGCTTTGATAAAGTGGCCGAGCGTATTTATCGGTTTCCCCAGGTCCGAAGTGTTTACCTGATGTCCGGTGCCTATGACCTCTCAGTTGTTATTGAAGGAAAAACCATGAAAGAAGTAGCTTTTTTCGTTGCCGAAAAATTAGCTACTTTGGAGTTCGTTCAGGGGACGACGACTCATTTCGTTTTAAAAAAGTATAAACAAGACGGGGTTGTCTTTGAAGAAAGCGAAAAAGACTTTAGATTGGTGGTGACGCCATGACTGCTTTGAGTTCAAACTTAAAACTTGAAGACCGAATTTCTGGCGACTCAGTTAGATCCATTCCGGCTGATACCCCGGGCAAGTGGGATCCGGCAAACTGTGTTTCTCAGATCGTGCGGGATATTCCCCCTTCTGGCATTCGAAAGTTTTTTGACCTCGTCTCACAGACCAAAGGAGTTATCTCTTTAGGAGTAGGCGAACCGGACTTTGTTACTCCCTGGCATGTTCGAGAAGCTTCGGTATATTACCTGGAAAAAGGACACACCAGTTATACTTCTAACTGGGGAATGCCCGAACTAAGAGAAGAGATTGTACGTTACCTTTACCGTCGTTTTGGACTTAACTATCAACCTAATAATCAAATCCTAGCCACTGTGGGCGTAAGTGAGGCAGTCGATTTAGCCCTGAGAACGGTAATCTGTCGTGGCGACGAGGTATTAATTCCAGAGCCGTGCTTTGTTTCTTATCGACCATGTGTTGAATTGGCTGGCGGTATCCCCGTGGGAGTACCGACCAAAGCTGAGGATGAATTTAGGCTCACCGCAGAAGCTCTTCGGGCTGCCCTTACTCCCAGAAGCAAAGTACTGGTACTTGCGTTTCCCAGTAATCCTACTGGCGCAGTTATGCGGCGGGAACACCTGGAAGCAATAGCGGAGGTAGTAAGGAAGCATAATCTACTTGTTATTTCTGATGAGATTTACGCCGAACTTACCTATGAAGGCAAACATGTTTCGATCGCTGGTTTGGAAGGTATGGCAGATCGAGTGATTGTGATGAATGGATTTTCTAAGGCATTTGCGATGACTGGCTGGCGTTTGGGCTATGCTGCTGGACCGGCACCAATTATCGAAGCAATGTGTAAAATTCACCAGTATACGATCATGTGTGCACCCACCCAAGCTCAACGAGCCGGTATTGAGGCCTTGCGCAACGGTGAACCCGAGATGCAGCGAATGATCCGATCATACGATCAACGGCGTCGGATGATGTATCGCGGCTTACAGAATTTAGGCTTAGAATGTTTTGAGCCACAAGGTGCTTTTTATGTATTTCCTTCGATAAAAAAGACCGGTCTTTCTAGTGAGGAATTTTCAGAAAGATTGCTAATGGAAGAAAAAGTAGCCGTAGTTCCAGGGAATGCCTTTGGCCAATGCGGAGAGGGGTATATTCGTTGCTGCTATGCTGCTTCGGCCCAGGATATTGAACAAGCACTTCAAAGAATAGACCGTTTTATCAATCGACTTTAAAGGTAATGTCAAATATAAAAAATGGAGAAAAAAGTCGAATAGCTTTGAAAACTAGAAGAAAATTCTAAGCAATCCTCTTTTTTGGGGGCAGGATTTATGTTTCCAAACGTCGAAGTACTAGAATACCGAATAAACTTAGAATGGCGGAAAACCGCCATTTTTGGTTTTAACAAAATACATCCAGTAAAAGTAATTATAACAAACGCTTGGAAACAAATGCTTCCCATGAGGAGGAGAAACAAATGGGTGGTTTTACTTTATCAGAAATGCAGGTTATTAATCAGTATGTCCTATTAACTCCTGAAGCCCGAAAGCAACTTCAATCTTATTTAGAATTTCTAGTCGTTCAACAATGTCAGCGCGAGTTGTCAAATCAACTGCTGCATAATCAATGGTTTTATAATAATCTATTAGGTCTTCAACGTCTTTCGGAAACCTCAGATAACTATTGCCATGAAGTGATGGACAGGGTGCACCGGATTAGGAGTATTTGTCAGGGGGTTTTCGAACACCTCTTTGATAAATATTCACCGGTTTTAAATAGTTGTGCGGTTTTTGACGGTGTTTTAGACTGGATTCTTATCGGACTGAATAACATCACTGAGGCCGCCTGTTCTGGGAATTCAGAACGAACCCGGAAAGAAATCATTGATCTTATAGAAGTTCATAAAACCTTAACCCGGAGCCATCCGAAGACCAGAGTTCGGGCTATCTGAAATTAACGGGGACAAACTGGGGCAAATTTAAGGGGGTACAATTGTGAAAATTCAGTTCTTGGGAGCTGCTCGGACCGTTACTGGGTCTTGCTTTTTGTTGGAAACTAAGCAGTCAAAGTTTTTAGTAGATTGCGGGATGTTTCAGGGTTCTAAAGCCTTAAAAGAACGAAATTATGGTAGTTTCACGTTCGACCCAACCCAAATAGATTTCGTGCTTTTGAGTCATGCTCACATTGATCATTCCGGGATGATCCCCAAACTATACCGTCACGGATTTCGAGGACCAATTTATAGTACAGCGGCTACAGCCGATTTATGTGAAGTCATGTTGCCGGACAGTGCCCATATTCAGGAGATGGAGGTTGAACGGAAAAATCGCAAATTTAGTCGCGCCGGTAAACCACTGATCACACCCATCTATACAACTGAAGATGCTGAGGGATGTGTCAAATTGTTTAGCCGGGCCAGTTATGGTGAGACCCTAACAATATCTCCCGAAATTACGGTGCGCTTTCAGGATGCGGGACACATTCTAGGTTCATCCTTAATCGAAATCTGGATCAACGAGGACGGTCAAGAGACTAAACTAGTCTTTAGTGGTGATGTGGGTAATTATAACCGACCATTAATGAAGGACCCAACAATAATTGAAAGTGCTGACTACCTGTTTCTAGAGTCAACTTACGGTGACCGGCAGCACCAAACGATTGCCAATACCAAAGAACAATTCCGGGATATTATTGTACGGACTATTGGTCGTAAAGGCAATGTGATTATCCCGGCTTTCGCCGTTGAACGAACCCAAGATCTGATCTATACCCTGGGTTTGCTGGTTCGAGAAAAGGCGATTCCTCCGGTGCCGATTATCATTGATAGTCCACTGGCCATCCGCACGACTGAAATTTTTCGGCGACATCTGAAGGATATGGATTCAGAAACCCAGGATTTGCTGAAAGACGGGCATAACCCATTTGAAATCCCTGGTTTAAGATACTCAATGACCGCGGATGAATCGCGGGCTTTAAACACTCTAAAAGGCGGGGCAATAATTATTTCGGCTAGCGGCATGGCCGACGCCGGCCGAATCAAACATCATTTGAAACATAATCTGTGGCGTCCAGAATCATCAGTCATCTTTGTGGGCTACCAAGCGGAAGGAACTTTAGGCCGCCGCCTGCTTAACGGAGAGAAACTGGTTCGTATTCATGGTGAAGAGATTATGACTCGGGCGGAAATTTATAACTTAGATGGATTTTCCGGTCATTCGGATCAAGAAAACCTTTTACGTTGGATAAAACGATTCCGAGTTGGTCCGGGCTGTATCTTCCTGGTCCATGGCGAGGAGGCTTCTTGTGAGAATTTAGCGCAAAGAATTACCCAGGAGACTGGTCTGCGGACCCGGATCCCCTACTGGCTGGAGATAGCTGAACTTCCTCCTATTACTGAAAGAATCGCTGTGCCGGAGATTGAAAAACCAGTTTCTATTGAAGAAGATCTGTGTCTTCGGGTTGAGCGGGAGTACTTCAAACTGCGTTTAAAAATCAGAGAATTGGTGGAAAAAGGAATTGATGACCAAAACTACGATTTAGTTCTTAAGCAATTGAGGGAGTTGGAGAAGCAGGTTCATACCTGCTCACTTGTCGGAGCTTAGAAGGATTGACCTGGTATAAGAATAGAGCTTAGTTTTTGTTTTTCGACTTTTTTGACTCCTGCCTAGCAGTCTATGCGTATACTGTTCAAAAATTAATAATCCTGTTGAATATTGAGGATGCTTTCATGGCAAGGACTTAAAAGGTCTTTTAGCTTACTAGGAAAAAACCCAGTCGGGTGATATAATGAGCCAGTGCTATTCTAATCAGGTGAAAGGACTGGTCGGGTTTGGCAAACAGGACCAATTTGATAGCAGAATTTGGCCGGGATTTGCTTGCCCAAGGCTATACCAGTATTCCTAATTTACTTCTTCGTTCTTATCAGAGTATGGGCATTAACGATCAAGAATTAGTGTTATTACTGCACATAATTTATCTTCAATCAGCTGAAAACAATCGATATCCAACGGTGGAGCACTTTGAGTCGCTAATGAGTGCGCCACCTTCTACCATAGAAGATTGTTTGAACCAACTTTTGGAGAAAAAAGTCCTAGCAATTGACCAATATTTAGATCCGGTAACCTTGGAGTATCAACCAGTCTATAACCTAGAAGGTTTGTTTGATAAGCTGGCTGAAGTATGGGCGATCGAAAAGAACAAAGAATATATAGAGCAGCAACAATTGTTGCAAACTAGACGAGAGAGGAATCAAAGAGCGGTTAATGTTAGGGGAATTAAACAGCTCCCGGTATCAGCCGCCAACACTATCTCAGAAACAGTAGCACGAGTTTATAAAGTCTTTGAAAGTGAGTTTGGACGGCCCCTAACACCAATGGAAGGCGAATCAATTATCAGTTGGTGTGATCAATTACCGGCTGAACTAGTAATTGAAGCTCTTAGAATTTCAGTTATTCAGGGGACCTTCAATTTGCGCTACATCGAACGTATTTTACAGGATTGGCGACAAAAGAATGTTCGTACTTTAAATGAGGTCAGGAAATTGGAAGAAAGCTTCGCGGAGAAAAGGGTTTATGCCGGGAGAACACGCAACCGGAGCATCCGTAATGAATCCAAGAATCAATCTCCAGCTCGAGAAGATAAATATCGGGATCTTTACGTTACTTAGGAGTGACCTTGATGGTTAAGTCGAGTCAGTGCCCTATATGCCACGATCGAGGTCTGAGGTTGTTGGAAACGGGAGCGGTTCCATGTCTGTGTATCCAAGAACGTAATAGAATGCGCCTTCGACAGAAAGCGGGCCTTACTCCTGGGATGGAAGAATTCACCTTCCGAAATTTTTCTCTTGATTATTATTCCAAACAACTCTGTCACCCGGATAAATATATTTCTTATTACCAAGGAGCTAGACAAGCAGTTCAGGCCGCTGAGGCTTTTGTGCAGGAATTCCTGAAGGATGCGCACACCAGCGGCCTTATGTTTGTTGGTCCGATTGGTAGTGGAAAAACTTTTCTAGCAGCAGCCATCTGCAATGCATTAATAGATGTCGGAGTAAAGGTCCAGTTTGTTGTTGTTCCAGATTTATTAGACGAACTTAGGGCAAGTTATCGTCGGCCCTATTGGGTTTCAAATCGAGATGAGAACCGGTCTGAAGATTGGGGAAACGAACCATTGATAGAACGAGTATTAAAAGTCCCCCTGCTGGTATTAGACGATTTAGGGGCACATAATTATACTGACTGGACCCGTAATACGATCTATAGTTTACTTAACTATCGGATGAACTATCGTTTACCGGTAGTTATTACCACCAATTTGGGTTTAAATGAATTAGACGGATTCCTTGGCGAAAGAACAACCTCTCGGATTATCTATTTATGCCGTTCCTTCCGTTTGATGGTAGAAAAAGACATCCGGCACATAAAGAGTCAGGAGAGGGAGGGCAGATACCGACGCTAATTATTCTATTTTTATTAAGAATATCGTCGGGAGGAGACTGCACTCTTTTTTATTGAAGCTTTACCATGAAGCGCATATCAAAACTATCAATACTGAAGGAGGAGTTATTAATGGAATTATGGTTGGTTGAACAACACACCCCTGGATACAGTGTAAATTGGAAACTGCGACGAACGATTTATACTGAAAAGACACCCTACCAGGAGTTAGCGATAGTCGAGACCGTAGATTTTGGTCGGGCCTTGATTTTAGACGGTATCGTTCAGGTTACCTTGGATGATGAATTTATTTATCATGAGATGATAACTCATGTGCCACTATTTACTCATCCGAATCCCAGGGATGTTTTAGTAATCGGTGGCGGAGACGGGGCAACCGTACGGGAAATTTTGAAACACCCTCAAACCAACGTTGATTTAGTTGAAATTGATGAACGGGTTATTAATGCGAGTCGTCAATATTTACCTGAGATAGGCAAAGCAATGGATGATCCCCGAGTCAGGATTCTGATTGACGATGGAATTAAATATGTCAAACAAACTGATAAAAAATATGATGTTATTCTGATTGACTCATCCGACCCTATCGGACCAGCTACTGGTTTGTTTGGTCGAGAGTTTTATCAAGATGTCTACCGAGTGCTGAATGATGATGGTTTGATGGTGGCTCAAACTGAATCACCGCTTTTCAACAAGGAACTTTTGGCCGGCGTTTATCAAAACCTATCTGAAATATTTCCGCTTTCCCGAGTCTACTTGACCTGTATCCCTACTTATATAGCGGGATTCTGGACTTTCTCGTTGGCCTCTAAAAAGTACGACCCTCTTCAACCAGATGTTTCCTCTAAGGGTTTGTCAGGTATGGATTTACGATATTATACACCGGCTGTACATCAGGCTGCCTTTGTTTTGCCGCGTTTTGTTCAGGAAGTATTGGATGGGGGAAAAAGTACCCGGTAAATATTACCCAAATATCAAATTACGGTGTAATGCGACAGAAAAAGAGGAAATGAAGCAACTTTGTTGAATATAAACTATTTACTGATTTGAAATAAATGATAGAAGGGGGACATCCATGGTTGACCTGCTTTTAGGAAATGAGGCTCTTGCTTTGGGGGCTTATGAAGCCGGAGTCAGGGTTGCGACTGCTTATCCGGGTACCCCAAGTACAGAAATCATTGAGAACTGTTCTCGATATCCTGAGATTTATACGGAATGGTCACCAAATGAAAAGGTAGCTTTCGAGGTAGCTGTTGGTTCTTCAATCGGAGGCGCGCGAACCCTGGTGGCTATGAAACATGTTGGAGTTAATGTCGCGGCCGATCCACTTTTTACCTTTTCCTACGTCGGGGTAAATGGTGGGTTAGTCCTGGTGACAGCCGATGATCCTGGGATGCACAGCTCCCAAAACGAGCAAGATAACCGGGGATACGCCCGGATGGCTAAGATACCAATGCTTGAACCATCTGATAGCCAGGAAATCAGAGATCTGGTGCCGATAGCTTTTGAAATAAGCGAGACCTATGACACACCAGTTATTTTGCGTCTAACTACTCGATTGGCCCATTCTATGAGTTTAGTAGACTCCTCCAAAAATCGGGTAGATTTAGCGGTACGGCCATATATCAAAGATGCGCCCAAGTACGTTATGTTACCGGGTCATGCGCGAGCCCGGCACATCAAGGTTGAAGAACGAATGTCTGCCTTGAGGGAATACTCCGAAGTTAGCCAGTTGAACCGGATCGAGTGGGGAAATCGGCAGATAGGGATTATTGCCAGCGGAGTAGTCTACCAATATGCCCGGGAGGTTTTGCCGGAAGCCTCATTCTTGAAACTAGGGATGACAAACCCTCTTCCGCGCAGAATGATCGAGGAATTTGTTAATGGAGTGGAAAAGGCTTACGTAATCGAGGAATTAGAGCCAATTATGGAAGAACAAATCCGCTCCTGGGGACTTTCGGTTATCGGTAAGGAGATATTCCCTAGAGTAGGGGAAATTAGCCCGGAATTAATTGCAGAAAAAATTTTGGATTGTAAAGCAACCTCAGGTTATAGTATCGCCGAGATCATTCCCGGCCGGCCGCCGGTCATGTGTCCTGGTTGCCCGCATCGGGGAATGTTTTTTCAACTAAACCGCATGAAGCTTACCGTTTGCGGTGATATCGGCTGCTACACCCTAGGGGCATTGCCGCCTTTATCAGGGATGGATTGCTGCGTGTGCATGGGAGCCAGTATCGGAATGGCTTTAGGCATGGAAAAAGCCCGGGGCCGGGAATTTGCCCGCAAAACAGTGGCTGTTATTGGCGATTCTACTTTTATTCATTCCGGGATTACCCCACTGATTGATATAGTATACAATCAAGGTACAACCACGGTCATAATTCTAGATAATGGGACTACGGCCATGACCGGCCACCAGGACCATCCAGCTACTGGGTATAATGTCTGCGGACAGCCAGCACCAAAAATTGACTTGGAAGCCTTGGTCCGAGCAATCGGAATTGAACGGGTTCGCGTAGTTGATCCATTAGATTTAAAACAAACCCGGCAGGTTCTGAAAGAAGAACTGGCCGTTGAAGCACCTTCGGTAATAATTTCCCGCCGGCTGTGTGTTTTAAGGGATAAACCGAGCGGAGAGTTATACCAGGTAGATAAGGATAAGTGTACTGGTTGCCGGGTATGTCTACGGACCGGCTGTCCCGGCTTAGAGTTCCGGGAAGAGAAGGTAATAGTCAATTCTCTGCAGTGTAGCGGCTGTGGTTTATGTGCCCAGGTATGTGCATTTGAGGCGATTGAAAAGGCAGGTGACTCCCATGCATGAGGTGAAAACCCCTTTAACTAATGTATTGATCGTAGGAGTAGGCGGACAGGGAACCTTGCTAGCCAGCCGGGTCCTAGCTCAAGCAGCTGTTGCCGGCGGATTTGATGTTAAGGTTTCTGAGATTCATGGAATGGCGCAGCGGGGCGGCAGTGTTGTAACTGAGGTGCGGTTTGGCTCAAAAGTATATTCTCCGCTGATTCAGATTGGCCAGGCTGATTATATTTTGGCTTTTGAAAAGCTGGAAGCCTTGCGTTGGCTGCCCTATCTTAAGTCAGGTGGCGGGTTGATTGTTAATGACCAATCGATTGATCCTCTGCCGGTCCTAACTGGTACCGCTAAATACCCGGCAGACATTTCCCAGAAGATTCAGGCAGTGGTTGAAAAATCGATTATTGTCGACGCAGCGAGGATTGCTTCAGAATTGGGAAATGTTAAAGCGACTAATATAGTCTTACTGGGTATTTTAGCCGGTTTTTTAGATCTACCGTTAACGGTTTGGGATAAGGCTTTGGAAAAAGCGGTTCCAACCAAGGTTTTAGCCCTTAACCGGGATGCTTTCCAACAGGGTTTAGCTTTGGTAAAAAAGTAGATATCTGACGAGTTAAACACAAGTGTTAGTTATTTTTAGATTTTTTGATCTTTGAATACGGTAAGAAAAGGTTAAGTTAGGGAGGTGCGCAAAAATGTCCAGGCCGATAAATGAATTGGCTCGTCCCAGCATTCTGGAGATCAAACCATACTTCCCGGGTAAACCTATTGAGGAAGTTGAGCGGGAACTGGGCTTAACTGACGTTATTAAATTAGCATCTAATGAAAACCCGTTAGGACCTTCCCCTCAGGCTGTTGCCGCGATAAAAAAAGCAGCTGAAAAAGTAAATTTCTATCCGGATAGCAACTGTTTTTACTTGAAAGAAAACTTGGCTAAATACCTGGGAATAGACCCTGGAATGTTAATCATTGGGAATGGTTCGGACGAACTGTTGAAGCTTATTGCTGAAGCCTTCTTAAACGAAGGGGAAGAAGTAATTTGTGGCAACCCTTCATTTTCGGAATATGATTTTGTTACTCAGATTATGGCGGGAAAGATGATTCAGGTTCCGCTTCAGAATTTAACCTATGACCTGCGGTCAATAGCTGACAGAATCACTCCATCCACCAAACTCATTTTTATTTGCAATCCCAACAATCCTACTGGCACAATGGTTACTTGCCAAGAAGTTGAAGAATTTATGCAGCGAGTGCCGGATGATGTTTTGGTAATCTTTGATGAGGCCTACTATGAATATGTTACTGATCCGAAGTTTCCAGATAGCCTGAAATACATTCGCCAAGGACGTCGGGTCATCGTCTTGCGTACCTTTTCCAAGATCTATGGTTTAGCTGGTCTGAGAGTTGGTTACGGGATAGCCACCCCGGATATTATTGATTGCTTAATGCGGGTTCGGGAACCGTTTAACGTTAACTCTATCGCCCAGGCCGGTGCCTTGGCCGGCTTAGCTGATCAGGATTGGATTAAACAAGCCAAGGAAGTTAATGCCCAAGGCCGAGATTATCTGTATCGTGAGTTGGCCGCTATGGATTTGGATTATGCACCAACCCAAGGAAATTTCATGTTTATTAACGTCAAGACCGCCGGTGTAGAAGTTGGTCAGCGAATGATGCAGGCCGGTGTCATCGTTCGACCAGGCAACATCTTTGGCTATCCGGAGTATATTCGGGTAACTATTGGAACCAAAGAGCAAAATGAACGCTTTATCAAAGTTCTTCGCCAGGTTCTAACGGAACTAAAGGGTTAGCTCCAGCAAAAGGTTTCCTAAAAGCATAGGGATAGAATAGGATATATAATAACATAAGGTTAGCACAAGAAAGCCTCCTGGCTGTGAGTTCAGACAGGGGGCTTATTGGTATCAAATGAGTAGGAGGGCGGTTTCGATAAACAGAGTTGTTTTCCGTGAAATCTATCCTTGGCCTAACCAAACACTAGCTTTAGCTAAAAAGGTTCAACAGACCTTGAGGGAAACGGCTGGAGTTATCCGCTTGGAAGCAGGTCCGGCTCAAGAACAGAAAAAATCTCCAGTAGTAGTGCTTTGCCTTGGATCAATGGAAGTACCAGGAGACTCCCTAGGGCCTCGAGTTGGTAGCCAGTTAGAACAGACCCTCCCGCAATACCCAGTGTATGGCACTCAACTGGAACCGCTAGATTCGACTAACCTTCACTCGAAGTTGGAGCAGCTTAATAAAGAATATCCAGGTGCTCTGCACCTAGCGGTAGATGCCGCAGTAGGATCATGGCTGACAGTAGGTCAGGTTTCAGTGCGAAAAGGGCCGCTAATCCCGGGGATTGGTCTGGGAATTGCTTTGCCACCGGTTGGGGATGTTTCAATTACGGCCGTGGTTAAACCACGACGTTATAATCCATTATGCCAACTGGTTAATAACTGCCGCATCAAGCCCGAGCGTTGGGCTGAGATGCTTTCCAAGCTGATCGCTGATAGTATCCAGCAGGCACTGGAACCGGGGGATATGTTCTCTGTCGCTCATGATCCAGCAGACTAGGCTGGGTACACAGGGAACGAACCGTCTGTTTCGTTAAAGCATACACACTCACCGAACAGTGCTGCCTGTTTATCCAGCTGTCTCTGCGCTTGTGTTCTAACTCAGTCAGCATTCAAATTATTTATCTGGTTACCTACAAGTTTTTCTCTAAAATATCCTGCAAATCTTCTCGCTTAGCCATCCTTGGATTAGCTTCCAAGGATGAGGAGGGAAGGGCCGCTTCAACCAGTTCAGATAGGTGTTCCCTTTGTAGACCTAGCTCATTCAATTTATTCGGAAATCCTAGTTTGGCACGCAAACGGTAAACATAATGGATTAAACGATTGGCCGCTTCTTCTTCAGATAACGAGGGCGCGGCGATACCAGCCAAGTGGGCTAGTCGGGCATACTTATCCAGAGTTCGGGGAAGGTTAAATTCCATAACGTAAGGAAGTAAAACCCCACAGACCAAGCCATGGGGCAGACCGTAGCGTACTCCCACACTGTGGCTCAAGGCATGGACCGCCCCGCAACGAACTTGAGCGATCGCTGAACCGGCTAAGAAGCTGCCGAGCATCATTTTTTCTCGAGCCTCTCGAGAACGACCTAGATTATAAGCGGTATAAATATTGCGCATAATGAGTAGGGCCGCCTTTTCACTAATTGCCTCCGAATAAGGGTTAGTCCAGCGGGAGGTATAGGCTTCGATAGCGTGGGTCAAGGCATCTATCCCGGTCAGAGCAGTTAGTTTTTTAGGCATTGACATAGAAAAAATCGGATCGACGATAGCAACTTGAGCGGTCCAAAGCTCATGCCGAAGACTGCATTTTTTGCCGGTCTGTGGATCAACTAGGACCGCGTTAGTCGTCGCTTCTGAACCACTCCCAGCCGTAGTTGGAACCGCGATCCAAGGTAAGGGCTGGGTGGTTATACTACGGCCGTCGTAAAAATCCTTGGTCCTAGACTCTTCGTAAAAAAGACCGGCTGCTGCTTTGGCTACATCCAAAACACTGCCGCCTCCAACCCCGATGATCATTTCACAGGCCTGTTCTCTGGCTAGAGATCTAACCTGATCGACTTTTTCAATCGTAGGTTCAGGACCGACCTCATTATAAAATATGGTATCAATGTCTGCCTGTTTAAGAGGGTTAGTGATTCTATCTAGATTGCCAGAAACCAACAGGCTCCTCAGACCGGTAATCACTAGAGCGCGTGTCCCTAATCGCCGCGCCTCTTCTCCCAGCCGATAACAGCTGCCGGGCCCAAACAAAACGCGAGGTGGTGCAAGAAAATCAATAAGCAATAGCTGCAGCCTCCTAACTTAGATAATAGTTTTTGGATAAGAAATTATTAAGAAAATTATTGCTGATTAAAATTATTTTTAAGCAAACCATTTGAGTTAATCTTATTTTAAATCCATAGCTTTTTAGTAAAAAACCAAAGCATACCGGCAGAAATAATTCCACTGCCTAAAACTATTACCCAAAATGAGCTTACATGCTCAGGCAACGGCAAGGGTACGTTCATCCCAAACAGCCCGGTGATAAAAGTTAACGGCATCATAATCGTCGAAATAATTGTTAAAACCCGAATTACTTCATTAGTTCGACCTGAAAGCACCGAAAAGAAGGAGTCCAGGGCGTTATTGACTAGATCTCTATAGGTATCTGTAGCATCAATTATTCGTTCCAAGTGATCAGCCAGATCCATATAAAAAGGTTGATTCTCTGGTCGAACTGTAAAGGAATAGCGCCCTCCCACACTGGCGAATATCCGTCTTTGCGGCAAAACGACCTTGCGCAACAGCAAGGTTGTCCGTTTTAAGGACAAAATTTCATCAGTAATTTCCTGCGCCGGATTTATATATAATTCATCCTCCAATTCATCAATCCGTTCCCCAATTCGATCAATAATGGGAAAGTAGTCATCAACGATCGCGTCGACAATTGAGTAAATCAGATAGTCCGGTCCCCGATCCATTAAAGCATGGTGCTTTAAGCACTGCTTGACCACTTTTCCAACGGCAGCTAATGGACGTTTATGAATAGTGACAATATAATTCTGTCCTAGAAAAACATCTAATTCGGAAGTAGTGATCTCGTCTTCGCCTTCTTCATCATAATGAAGGGCGTGAAAGACGAAAAAAAAGTATCCGTCATATTTATCCACCTTGGCCCGAGGACTCAACTGAAGACAGTCTTCAATGGCCAGGGGGTGAAAATCGAAGACCTTTCCGATATAATTTAGCTCTAAATCATCACAATTAAAGACATCTACCCAGAGTAAGTTTTCTGGAGAGGCGAGGTATTCGTCTTTGCGGCCTAAATCTACATCGGGGTAGATTTTTCTTTCTGAATCCTCGTAGAAATATGTCTTGATCATAAAAATTTGCGCCCCCCTTAGCGAGGGTTGGCAACTCGGTGGTTAAAATCAACCCTCCACAGGCTTTCTGTTAAAGTTTCAAAGCTATGTTGTCCTTGATAATCGGGTATCGGATCGATTTCAACCACCCCCTTTACTAATGGTACGTTAGTATTATAACACTATAATCTTCAACAACCAAAGGACCTTTGGATTTATGTAAAAAAGGCAAGAATAGTTAGTAGGTTAGTTAAAAACTGCAATATATAACCTCAGAATAATAAGGAGTAATCATGTTTAAGGTCTGTAAGTGGATCAGTCGAATCTTTATAATCTTTTTTCTTATAGGCATACTCAATATTGTATTATTAAATATTCCTGGTTGTAGTTGGGGTGTTCTTCCGGCTCCACGACTTCCTTTTCCCGCCCAAATATTTGATGTAAATGGCCAGTTAATTGGTTCTATATATGAAGAGAATAGAGAAGAAGTAGCTTTGGAAGAAGTAGCCCCCTTCTTTCTGGAAGCAATTGTCGCCATTGAAGACTCTCGGTTTTACGAGCATAACGGCATCGACTTTCGGGCGGTGATAAGAGCTCTGTTAACTAATCTCAAAAAAGGACGGATAGTCGAAGGCGGAAGTACGATTACCCAGCAAACGGCCAAAAATCTCTACCTTACACCTGAACGAACTTGGAATCGAAAAATCAAAGAATTATATTATGCAATGCGATTAGAAGGTCAACTAACAAAACAGGAAATTTTGCAGCTTTATATCAACCAAATATATTTTGGCCATGGTGCTTATGGCGTGCAAATGGCGGCGAGAACTTTTTTTAATAAATCAGCCAACAATCTCACAGCAGCAGAGTCGGCTCTGCTGGCTGGACTTACCCGCTCGCCGCGAAACTATTCACCTTTTCTCAATCTAGAGTCAGCCCGGGAGCGACGGAATGTGGTCCTTAATCGAATGGTGGAATTGGGCAAGTTATCAGCCAAAGAGGCTGAACAAATCAAAAAAGAACCGGTTCAGGTGGTCAATCAGGAACGGCCTTCCCCTAGGGCTGCGTATATAATTGATGAAATAAGAGAGTACATCATTACCAATTATCCTGATGGGGCATCGATGCTTGATAATGATGGACTGGCTATTTATACGACTATTGATTTACAAATGCAGGAGGCGGCTGAAAAAGCCTTTACTAACGGACTTGCTCATTTAGATAGCGAGTTAAACGGGGCCTTAGTTGCCATTGAGCCGATGACCGGACACATTAAAGCCATGTTAGGGGGGCGTAATTATCGTCAAAGCAAATTTAATCGGGCTTCCCAGGCAAAGCGCCAACCGGGTTCGGCTTTTAAACCTTTTGTCTATACCGCTGTTATTGATTGGGGTTATACTCCGGCCAGAATGGTCCAGTGTGAGCCAGTGGCTTACCCACAACCAGATGGGACCGTTTATGCACCAAAAGACTTTAGTGAACCGCTATATCACTACCGCGGCCTAACCTTGAAAGAAGCCCTGATGGTGTCTGATAACGTCATTGCCGTTCGCCTAAATCAAGAAATTGGTCCTTCAACTACAATAAAATATGCCGAACGGATGGGAATCCAAAGTGAACTGGGGCCCTATCTTTCTCTAGCCTTGGGTACCTCAGAGGTTACCCCTTTAGAAATGGCCGCTGCTTTTAGTCCATTGGCCAGTGGAGGTTACTACGCCGAACCCACTCTCATCCTGCGCATAATAAATCGCGCCGGCCAGGTTCTTGAACAAACCGAAACTAAGTCCCGAGCAGTTTTAGACGCGCGAACTGCCTATATCGTGACTGATATGCTGCAGGGTGTATTACAGCCAGGTGGGACCGCAGATCATCTCGCTCCTCTAGTCGGTCGACCAACTGCCGGCAAGACCGGCACAACCCAGGACCGCCGAGATGCCTGGTTTGTCGGCTATACGCCAGAACTAGTAACTGCTGTCTATGTAGGGTATGATCAGCCGGATCGTCCAGTTGGGGTAGGGGGGAGAGTTGCTGGCCCTATTTGGGCTAACTTCACCCGGGAGGCCCTAAAAACAAAACCGGTCCGTTATTTTACCCGTCCCCCAGGCATAGTTATGTCCGAAATATGTGCTGACAGTGGTGCTAAAGCAACCTTTCACTGTCCCCGGCGTCTTTCAGCCGCCTTTCGAGAGGGAACCGAACCGCTTATTGATTGTTCGATTCACCCTACTTTCGAAAACCAGACGGTACCCCTGCCAAACCTTGGTCTTTTCCCTTAGCGTACAACAACTCAGATGGGTGGGAATAAGGCAGAAACATTACGTTGTTTTTTCTAGTTAGGAGCAGGAATTTTAGCTTCCTTGTCGAAGACAACGAATGAACGAGTGGCGAGTTGGCGGATACAAGTTGTTAGTAGCTGGCAGGGGGTGAACTTTTGGAAACTGATTGGGGGTTGGTTTTTTCTGTTGTTGTTCAAGGATTTGGCGCAGTTGTCTTAGTCCTTTTAATTTTGATGTTCGCCTTAATGGGGGCTTCAAAAATTATCCGTTGGCTGGAACGTTATGCTTCCGATGAGGCTTAAGTCCAGTACTAATTTATTATTATAAGCTTGTAAACGCGAGGATTTTTCCTCGCGTTTAGTTTAGGGGATTTAAGTATTTATAAAGCTTTTTCCAGATAGTTTATGGCAAAAAATTTTGTTAAAAATTTTTTGCGTAGCAGGAATTTTCGGAATTGTGTCTAATATTATATACATAGATCCGTAAGTAAAAATTTTTTAATTTATATACCCTCCTTCACTACATTGCCTCCTTTACAGGGGGTTCTTTTTTTGTTTTATTACTAGTTCGCTTTTCCTTTATAATCAGTCTTGACGGCAGGAAATATTCTGGATAATGTCGAAGTAGGGTTCATGATTTAAGGGTTTATCTGTTTAGGCTATGTTTAAAACCTGGAGACTAATCGTCAAAAACCTCCTAGCATATAACATATAATATAAACAAGGTGCCAGATCAAACACACTCTTTTTTGCAATTATATATCTTATGCTGAGCTCATAATACTTCTGGAGTACGGGGCCGATTAGAGGTTAAAACTCTTCAGGAAAGGATGACATGAATGAAAAAAAAGCTGCAAGTATCTTTAGATCAGACAAGACATCGCTGTGATTATACCCAGTTTGAGTTTGAAACTACTGAACAGGTATTACCCCTCCACGGTTTTATGGGTCAGGAAAGAGCTAAACGAGCCATCGAATTTGGTTTACAAATTGAGAGCCATGGCTACAATATTTTTATGACTGGCCCTGGAGGAAGCGGAAAAACCTCATTTGCCCGTAAAGTAATAAACGAGTTCGCAGCTAACAAAGCACAACCTAATGACTGGCTATATGTGTATCATTTTAAACAACGGGAAAAACCAAGAGCTCTATGTCTTCCTCCCGGCTGGGGGTCAAAATTAAAAAACAGCATGTTAGACTTCATTGAAGAACTAAAAAAAGAAATACCCCGCGTTTTTGGTGGGGAAGAGTATGAAAAGCTTAAAGGAAAGATACTGGAAAAGTTTTATGCCCAAACAAATGAAATCTATCAAGAATTAGAACAATTTGCCCGAGGTGAAGATTTTGCCATCACTAAGACAGGCAATGGGTTAGCTAGTGTTCCTCTAATTAATGGACAGCCGGTAAGTGAAGAAGAATATGAAAACCAGCCAGATGAAATCAAAGAGAGTATTAAGGAACGTAACCGTCGAGTTCAAGAAAAAATGAATGAATCAATGTGGCGGTATAAAGAGTTAGAACGGCATACTAAAAACCGAATAAGCAAGCTTGAACAAGAGGTGGCTCATGAGACAATTGGCCCGTTTATCAATGAGATAAAGTCAGAATTCGAACATTTCCCCGAGGTGATTGAGTATCTAGAAGAAGTCGAAAATGATTTAGTTGAAAATCTTGACATCTTTATTGAGAAAGAAGAATCTCAAAATCCGGCTGCTCTATTTAAACGGTTAGCTCGCCAAAACATTTTTTATCGATACCAGATTAATCTACTCGTTGATAACTCGGAGCTAAGAGGAGCACCAGTGATCGAAGAAAAAAATCCTACTTTTGGCAACCTTTTTGGAACTATTGAATATGAAGGAGAATTCGGGGTTCTCTCAACCGATTTTACGAAAATAAAAAAAGGGGCTATTCATCAGGCTAATGGAGGCTACTTAATTTTACAAGCAGCGGATGTTTTAAAGAGTGGTATTATTTGGGATACTTTAAAAAGAATCTTGCGTAATCGGGAAGTTGTTATTGAGAGTGTTTTTCGTAATCTTAATTTAGGCGGGGCAGTTACTCTCGATCCCCAGCCAATCCCGATCAATCTTAAAGTTATTCTAATTGGTGAGCCATATCTCTATCATTTGCTTTACACTTATGATGAAGATTTTCGTAAATTATTTAAGATTAAAGCAGATTTTGATACTGAAATAGATCGGACCCGAGAATATATGGAGAAGTATGCTAGTTTTATCAGTCAAGCTTGCTACCGAGATAATCTTAAACATTTTGATCGGACTGCGGTGGCTCGAGTAATTGAGTATAGTTCGCGTTTAGCAGAAGATCAAAATAAACTTTCAACATTATTTAATCAAATTGGAGAAATAGTAATTGAAGCGGCAACCTGGGCCACTATTAAAGATTCTGAGTTTGTTACTGCGGAACATGTGGATATGGCGATAAAGGAAAAGAATTATCGTTCTAATCGCCTTGAATTGAAAATTCAGGAATTGATTAAAGAAGGCACTCTGATGATCGATATTGAAGGAAAGATTGTTGGACAGGTAAACGGGTTGGCTGTTTATAGTCTAGGAGACCATACCTTTGGGAAACCAAGTCGAATTACGGCCAAGACCTTTATGGGGGGAAGGGGCGTAATCAACATTGAACGTGAATCCAGAATGAGCGGGCAAATCCATGATAAAGGGATTTTGATCTTAAGCGGCTATCTAGGTGGTCAGTATGCTCAGGATAAACCCTTGACCCTCTCCGCTAGTCTTACTTTTGAACAGTTATACGGCGGGATAGAAGGGGACAGTGCTTCGAGTGCCGAATTATTTGCCCTTCTTTCCAGTCTTTCTGGTCTGCCTATTGATCAGGGGATTGCAGTTACTGGTTCAGTCAACCAACGGGGTGAGATTCAACCAGTTGGCGGGATAAATTATAAGATTGAAGGGTTCTTTCGGGTTTGTCAGGAACGTGGGTTAAACGGCCAACAGGGAGTAATTATCCCTAAACAAAACCTGAGAAACTTGATGCTTGAGGATGAGGTTGTTCAAGCAATAAGCGAAGGGAAATTTAATATTTGGGCAATCAATCACGTTGATCAGGGGATAGAAATCTTGACTGGAGTACCGGCTGGCATAAAGCGTAAAGATGGGAAGTTTCCGGCTGGGACCGTTCATTATTTAGTTGATAAACAATTAAAAGCTTGGGCACGCAAAAATCGTCCTAGATTAACCAGTAATTCTCGAGATAAAGATTAGGAGTACTTGATTCGATTTATTGGAGGTGTTGTTATTGATAAAAAAAAGCAGCAAAGGTAAACGGTTAGGTTTAGGGTCGGGGTTACTATTTTTTTTCTTATTAACTATGTTAGCTGGGTGTCAATTACCGGGATCTCAGACAAAAACTCCTGAGTCAACTCCGGTTTTAACCAAAGTTGAGGTGCATTTTACCGGGAATTCAGAACCTCTTGTCGGATATGTTAAAGATTTAGATGTAGCTAATGATGGAACTGTGTATCAAGGCGGTTCTTCAATCGCCCGGCTATATGATCAGAATGGTAATTTAATAGCTGTTTTTAATTATGCTCGTGTTGAATACATTAAAATTATTTAAAAGAAGGATTTTCTGACCTTATGTAGAAAAATCTAACAATAAGTATTTTAGCAATGAAGGGAGGGACTTAAGCTTCTTCTACTAATTTAAATCCTTGGGAATATAGCTACAGACATACTCTATTTTCCGGCTAACAGGAGGGAGCGGATGAAGAAAATACGGATTGGGGTTAGGCTAAAACTAGGCATTGTTTTTGCTGCAGTAGTAATTCTTCTGGCACTAAGTATGGGAACTTATGCCTACGTAACCATGAAGGACAAAGTAATTGAATCTGCTCAAGAAAAATTAGAATCTGACTTGCAGTTAGGTAGGAAGTTATTAGAAACTCGTTACCCAGGGGATTGGTCTATTAAACAGGGTCAACTCTACAAAGGGGATACCTTAATGGAAGGTGATCTAAGTATAATAGACGAGATCGGAAACCTAACTTCCGACTCGGTTACCATCTTTAGGGGCAATACACGAGTCGCTACTAATGTTTCTATTGATGGAGTACGGCAAGTTAATACCCAAGCCGCACCACAGGTTCAAGAAACAGTACTGCGTCAAGGCAAAACTTTCCTAGGAGAAGCTGATGTCGTAGGAATTCGTAACCTAACCGCTTATGAACCAATTCTCAATTCACAGAATGAAGTAATTGGGATGTGGTTCGTGGGAGTACCAGTGACTCCATATGAGCAGATGGTGGATAAATTCCGCAATAGTTTGGTTTTATTTGGTATATTCGGGTATCTACTAACCATGAGCGCAGCCGGAATATTCTCTTCAAAAATATCAAAAAGAATTTTGCTGGTAGCCGAGGCTATGAAAAAGGCAGAAGCTGGGGATTTGACAACCACCGTTCAGCTTAAGGTTAATGACGAACTGGGACAATTAGCCTGTAGTTTCAACCAAATGATGGCTAACTTGCAAGGTCTCATTCATAAGATTGATGAGGTTGGTCTGCAGATTAATAGTTCCGCCGAAGAATTAAGTGCCGGAGCTGAAGAAACTGCAGAGGCTATCGGAGTGATGACCAATAGCCTTCAGGAAGTTACTGTAAATACAATGACTCAGTCTAACAATGTTGATAAGACAGCTACTATGGTAGAACGAATGTCCGAAGGTGTTCAACAAGTAGCCCGTAACTCAGCCCAAGCTTCAACTGCCTCCCTAGAAGCGGCCGGAGTGGCTGAAGAAGGGGGCGACCTGATCAAGCGGGCAGTTGGTCAAATGACGGTAATCGACAAGACAGTTACGGATTCAGCCTTAAAAGTTCAATCCTTGGGAGAAAAATCCCTGGAAATAGGACAGATTGTTGATGTTATTACCAGCATCGCTGGACAAACAAACTTATTAGCCCTTAATGCAGCCATTGAGGCAGCACGGGCAGGAGAACAAGGACGTGGATTTGCAGTTGTGGCTGAGGAAGTGCGGCAGCTAGCCGAACAGTCCGCGGAAGCAGCTAAAAGAATCGCCCAGTTAATTAATGAGATCCAGCAAGAGACCCAAATTGCAGTTCAGGCGATGAACCAGGGGACAATAGAGGTTAAGAACGGCCTGGAAGCTGTCTCTTGCGCGGGCAAGTCCTTTGCTGACATCGTCCAGGCTATTCAGAAAGTGAATCGGGAAATTGAAGCAGTAAGTGCTTCTAATCAAGAAATTGCGGCCAACTCCGAGGAAGTGGCGCGAGCGGCTGGTGGAATTCGTAATCTAGCTCTAAATTGTTCTGCCGGTGCTAGAGAAGTTTCCGCAACGGCTGAAAAACAATTGTCAGCTACCCAGCAGGTTGCTAACTCCGCTATTGCCTTGGCCCGTATTTCTCAGGATTTAAAAGAAGCTGTACAACAGTTTAAAATCTAGTCTCTTTAAATCTAATCTCAAAGGAAAATTTATTTCTAGCAATTTCTAGCAATTTATAGCAATAAACCCGGATCCGAATTATGATTAAGTAGATCTGGGTTTGTTACTTTTGACTTCCTAATTTACAATTTTAAATAGACTTAATTATTATAATGATGGAGACAATTACATGGTGCAAATTCTTGATTTTGTAGTTCGTAAGCGATTAGGCTTTGACGTTCGAATAAACTCTGACCAGGCAACAGTTGAAGACTACCGCCGGGCACTTAATGAATGGATAGATCATAAGAAATGGGATCGTTTACGAAATCCATCAGTGATTAATTGTGCCGGCTGTAATTGCTGTTGTCAGGAACGCATTCCTCTAACGATAATAGATATTATAAACCTTAAACAAGCTAACGAGCCCGGAGTCGAGGCCGACAATACAATTGTCGGAGGAGTACAAAAATGGGGATATGTTTGGGCAAAAGGTCCAGTCGTTGATATTACGCTCCGGCGAATGATTAGTGGAACCTGTACATTTCTTGATCCGAGCACCTCGCTTTGCCGAATATATGCACATCGTCCCTTCGTTTGTCAAACTTATATTTGTTGTCCCAGCAGTCAGAGAGCTCAGTCCTTACGCGAAGCAATAGTCAATATAGGGGAAGATGAGCTGGTCCGATTATGGTTACAAGAGTTAATTCAATCAGAAGTAGACATTCAAAACTCCCCGCCAGTGAACCAGGGTAAAGAAGTATGTTTGTCCCTGAAAGATTGGTCGGCTACCCCTTTTACCGGGGCCGAAAGCTGGTCAAAAGTTAAACTGAGAGATTTATGCACCGACCATTTATGGGAAGCTCTACGACGATGAGGCTATTCTTTCCCCAAGAGCCTCGAATTACCGAAGAAAAAGAACAAAGCCAACCAGGAAAAACAATAACAATAGCGAATTAAAGATATAGGAATATCAACTGGTATTGCAGGTTGTGATTTATAAGGGGGGATTAGCGTGTCCGTTCAAGAACAGGAGAAGTTTGTTCAAACCCGGTGCGCCTTTTGTGGTCGTAAAGAGGACATACCAGCCGGTCATAAAGACTATGAAAAAATTAGGTTAAATGTAAAAGTTGTATATATTTGTAATCATTGTAATAACAAGGCGCGTTATGATGCTGATGAATCATTAAAACCCAAAAAACCGATGTAAGTTTAAAGGAACGAAGGGATTACCGTTGGAAAAAGTATGGTTTACTAATTCACGGGGAGAGAGACTCGCTGCAGTATTTCAACAGCCAGAGTGTACACCAGGAGCCACCCTGATCATAACCCATGGGTTTCGCGGTAGTAAAGAGGGAGGCGGTCGGGCGGTCCTCTTGGGTGAAGAATTGGTAAAGCGGGGTTATGGCGTATTCCGGTTTGATTTTAGTGGTGTTGGGGAAAGTGAAGGAGATTTTTCAGAAATCACCCTGGCCCGTCAGGTTGATGACTTGCTGGCGGCAGTGAATTGGGTCCTTAATTTTGGTACCGGTCCCAGGATACCCTTAGTAGGACTTGGGCGCAGTTTCGGAGGAAGTACTTTGCTTGCGGCAACTGCCAAGGAATCAAGAATTGCCGGGGTTTGCTTGTGGTCAACGCCTTTCGACCTCCCCCAAACATTTAGGCGGATTTTAGGAGAATACTTCACCCGGCTGGAGTTAGGAGAAACAATAGTCGAACTATGTGATGAGAAGGGAGTATTCAGCCTAAAACCTGATTTTGTCCACGGCCTCTATCATTTCAAAGTGGAACAAGTGCTGAGCCGGCTTAGTCCACGTCCGGTCCTGATTATTCATGGTGAAAATGATGAAGTAGTTGATGTTCAACAGGCCAAACAGACTTATGCCTTAGCTTCGCAACCTAAGTCAATTCACATCATTCCCAAGGGAGATCATCAGTTTCTGCAAACTTGGGAACAGGTCTGGCGTCTGCTGTTTGAATGGCTTGATCAGTATTATCCGGTCGCGGATAAGCAAATTAACACATTGGGTTTGTTGTAACAAGTAATTAATTTAAGTTAATTAAAAATAAGTCCATTAATTTATGACAAGAGTCCTCTTTATTAATTGAGGACTCTATTTTTATGTCGATTCTCTCTAGAATAATAATACAATAAATCAAAAATAATGTTAATATATTACAAAATTGGATGAAGGAAACATAAATTATTTATAGAAAATAAATTGGTATAAACTGTAACTTTGATAGGGGGGTACTTTATCATGGGTAAGGCTAAGCCTCGTAAACAACAATTGCCGGCAGAACGAAAAGAGGTTGCCGAGAAAAAAATACTCCAGCCAGCACCTATTACGGTCCCAGCACCCATGCCTTTATTGTCAACATCAGCAGGTAAATTAAATCACAGTGTTGAAGAATTATTTTTTGAAGTTGACCAAGTACATACTCTGGAAACCCGTCTCAAAAGAAAAGATAACCTGCTGCAGCAACAGCAGAAGAAGATCCAATCTCTAAAGCAACGGATAACTCGCCTAGAGGAAGAAGCGCGTAATCGCAACCGAACCATCGCTAGTTACCAAGCTGAATTAATTCAATTCAGCAAGGATCTGGAAGATCGACAAAGTCAAATTAAAGCATTGGAGGCTAGTGTTGAGGAAATTTGCCAACAAATCGAAGATGTTCAAAAGGAAAAACAATTAACGGAGGAAGAAAAATCTCAACTTGCGACGGAATTAACCAAAGTTCAGAATAAATTAGCGATGGCCGAAAAAGAGATTGGCGGTCTGAGGACTGAACTTAAACAAAAGGTCCAGGACTCAGCTCTAATCAGTAAAGAGTTGAAGGAACAAAAAAAAGCTTATCATGAATTACAAGAGTCATTTGATGTTTTATTAGCTCAAAATACCGGTTTGGACCGGCAGGTACAAGATTTAAAACGGCTCCGAGAAGAAATGGAAAGCCGATATACTAAAACTCTTGATAACCTTAAGGCTGAAGTTAGAATTCGCCAAGGTGAGTGCAGTAAACTTCTTCGTGAATTACAAGAATTAAAAAGAGAAAGGGAGGATCTAGAAAGGCTTATCGATGGCATTGAACTAAAAGCTGAGATGTTAACCTCAAATAATGCTTCCTTACAAAGAAAGCTGGAGAAGGCTAATCGTCAAAAGTCCAATCTTGAAGGGCAACTAAATAATTGGTTGGTTCGAGGTGCAATGGCAATTGTCCGATTCTTCGGGCGATGGTCGGACGCTGAGGATACTCAAGACACACGTGTATCCGTCGATAAGCAACAGGTTATGCTATAAAAAAATGTAAGCAAATTACCCCCTCCCCTGTGTCACTCCGGTGAGCAGGGGGTTTTTTCTGGCTTTTCATAAATCTACTATGATAAATTTTAAGAATTATTTAATATGACACATTTGGCCGGTAAAAGGGTACAATAATGATGCTGATTATTAAACAAGGGATGAGAGACATGCCTAACTCAATCTGGTTATATCGCTTGTATGATGTAGCTGAAGAAATCAACTTAAACCTCGTCGAACATATTCTAGCCGATACTCGTTCGGCTTCACGGGTCCGTTTGTACCGATTTCCCAGTCAGTCCATCTACTTTCATAACCCGCCAGTAGCCATGGTCTTAGATCAAGTTAAAGTTAGGTTAGGTTCGGCTACTTTTCAAGGTCATTTCTCAGGTAAGGTCTATGCTTTAGGAGTCATTTCTCTAATCTTAAAAATTGACCTTCCAGCAGAGGATTATGAGTCAATTAAAGAATTAGCTTTTTTGCTAGAAGCCCAGGAAAAGATAAAAACTGATGGGGATTCGGATTACGTTAACGAAATAACGGCACCGGTGTTTTCTTCAATCCATGACTCTTCCCATTACTCTTCGGGTCAGCTTAGTAAGGTAGAAGATGGCCAGGTTGAGGCTCTTTTTTTTAATCAGATCGGTTCGGTCTGCGAAATCCTGGCTCCGGCTTTAATTAAACCTAGTCAACGTTTCTTTGTCGAGGACTACACTGTGTTCTTTTGCACCGCTTGGCAAGAGGAGTGGGACCCGTTACCGCTGCTTTTAGGAGAAGATGGGCCTTTTAGTCCTCAACTCCGTGAGGATACCCGGCGCTACTCTTTAAGTTATAGTCCAGATGATCTAACGATCATTACCTGGGATTCCGCTTTAGTCTACGATACTGCCGGCAGTCAGGACATTCCTTATTTGCTTGAGTTTGCTGTGTGTCAATTGTTGGAATTGCGTTATTATGACCACCGCCTAAATGAGGAAATTGCCAAAATGTATGACGCCATTGAGGAAGCCCAACAGGTTACTCCCTATCGACGGTATGGCCAGTATCGACGAATTATGAAACAAATGATGGAACTGGTAATTGATATAAATGATATTACGGAACGGATTCAAAATTCCTTAAAGGTTACCGGAGATATCTATTACGCCCGTGTTTATCGCGCAGCCCTGGATGCCTTTCGCTCAAAGATTTGGATGGAAAGTCTTGACCGTAAAGTATCTCTCATTCAACAGAACTACAGCCTTTTAAATAACGAAATCGTGAATGAGCGGGGAGCCCTTTTGGAATTGGCAATTGTTTTATTGATTATCCTGGAGATAGTTTTAGGACTCCTCCAGTTGTTGTAAGGCACGAGACGTGCCGTCTGCAATTGACCATCTGCAACATCATGTTATCTTCCCGGCCTTATTCAGCCAAATCAAACACAAGCATTGATTATTATACATTGTTTATACTTAGAGACAGTAAATCGGCTGTCTTTTTTTATTTATTTTTGGTCTGTTAATAACAAAGTCAAAAAGGTCACAGTCTAGCCAGTAAATGAATATAATGGATTAATCTTAACCCAGGATAAAAGGAGGGTTTATCCGAGAATGGATAAGATATCGCACCCGGATAAAAAACTGGCCCGGGCTTATGTGCCATTTCAGGTTTACTCAACGCGGTGGGGACCGCTAGAGGGGCTAAAAAAAGGAACTATCTTCCCAGAACTCTACCATCCATACATTAAGCAAAGAAATAAATACCAGGATAAACGGCACCACAAACATGAACAGTTGCCGGAACAATACTTGCCCGAACACCCAAAGCAGAAGTGGGGGAGGGAATAAAATGATAAGCGAAGCCCAAAAAAGACTGTTGCTATCTATTCAGGCGATTGAATTCACGGCCTTAGAATTAAATCTATACCTGGATACTCATCCAGATGATAAAAAGGCCTTGTCCGATTACAATGCCGCTAGCCGTCAATTTCTGAGTTTAAAACGTGAATATGAAGCCCGTTACGGTCCATTAACCAATTTTGGTTACGCTCCCAGTCAGTTTCCTTGGCAATGGATCAATGAACCTTGGCCTTGGGAGATTATGTTCTAAAGAGAAGGGAGACTCAACTAATGTGGGTGTATGAAAAAAAATTACAATACCCGGTTAGAGTTAGCGGTCCTAACCCCAAACTGGCCAAAACCATTATCACGCAATATGGAGGACCGGATGGAGAACTAGCTGCTTCTTTGCGCTACCTAACGCAGCGGTACACCATGCCAATACCTCAAGGCAAGGCAATTCTCACGGATATTGGCACCGAAGAACTAGCCCATATGGAGATAGTGGCCGCCTTAGTTTATAATCTGACGAAAGATGCCTCGATTGAGGAGATAAAAGCGGCCGGGATGGAAGGGTACTATGCTGATCACGACAAAGCCTTGTATTTTGTCAATGGTGATGGGGTGCCCTGGACCGCTGCCTATATCCAGTCCAAAGGAGACCCAATAACCGATTTGTATGAGAATTTGGCGGCCGAAGAAAAGGCCCGCTCAACTTATGAGTGGTTAATCAACCTGTCCGATGATCCCTGCGTAACTGATGTTTTACGCTACTTGCGGCAAAGAGAGGTCGTTCATTTCCAGCGGTTTGGCGAAACCTTGGAGTTAGTCTACGAATATGTAAACAGTAAAAAGTATTACTAAAGCTATAATCATTTTAACTAATTCTTGTATAAGCCTAACTACCATCGATACCCAGGTACAACCAAAAACACCATCAAGGGAGCAGTCAAAGTAAGTAGGGCTACAGTCCAAATTCCGACTGCTCCCAGCCAGTTTTTTTGCCGGGCCGCCCAGATCCCGAAACTAACCAAATATATGGCTGAGCTAACCGTTACTAATCCACCAAAAATCATCCAGAAAACCAATCATCATCCCTCCATTGCCCGTAATTAATTAAGGCAGCTGCAACTTGATTATCGCGTTGCTAAGGGAGCTGTTTCATGCAACAACCCAAAATAGCGAATCCGCGTTCTGGCCTCTGCCGTAATAATTGCTTGGGGAAACTGGGTTCCTAACCAATCATATTCGCGCCACTGCTGGATAGTTAAAAACTTATGTTTTACAATTTTTCCCAAATGCAGAATATCCGCCTGAAACTCGTTTTGTGCCCGGTCAATTATATCGGCCATAAAGCCTTCTAGTTGTTGATTAATTATGGCTTCTAAAATCAACCGGTTTGACTCCTCTTCGAAATCAACAGACAAATTCTGGTTGCCCAGCAAAGTGCCATGGAGGCGAACAATGATATGAATTCTCGGTACCGGCCCGCTTAAGTCGACTTGGAACTGGGGTGACCGGTAAGCAGTCAGGTTAAAGGCTAACATTTTGCTTGGATCAAAAGGGTCTTCGGCTGAAAGATTGGTTTCATTAAAAGTACCGCGAATCAGCATCAGCCCGGTCATTTGATCCCCATTGATGTCACCCACGTAGCGGTCATTCTGAAAGACCGCAGCCCCAATTAATTCTACGTTATTGCCCCCACTGCGGGGAAGCTCCCCGGCGTAATAGGCCCCTTCACTAACCCATTCTTCACCGGTCACTGGGGGCCCTTCCCCTTGAGGTGTTTCCCGGCGCAAACCAACCATCAGACAAACTGGGTCAGCATCATCAGCCTTGGCATCGTTGTAAAAATAGTGAAACTGTGGTTGAGCGGGAATAAAACCGGTAAACTGGGAAAAAGCGGTCACCATTTCCGCGTGCTTGGCCGGGTTCACCTCTAATACTCGATTGTTGTTTTCTAGCAACTCTCGAGCAGTGATGCCTCGACAGACCGCGATTAAGACCGAACGGCGAAACTCCGGGTAGCGGCCCATGACCCCCAGGTAAGTCATCATTCCTTCCCGGGCTAATTCTTCGGAAAAGACAATCACCTTGAGGTGTTTTAAAGATAAACGTCGGTCCAGAAAAATATTCATCATGGTCATGGCAGCGGTAAAGGTCGGGGCTTCCACCGAGACGTTCGCGATCGATTGCCCATCGTTTTGCGGTGAGCCCATTCCGCCATCTCCGCCAGCGGCCCCGACAATTGCTCTAGGCTTTGCGATCTGAGCACTCCAGGTCAGCTTGTTTTCTACCCCACGGTCTAAACCCAGGAAAAGGATAAAACCGGTTTCATCTACCTCCTGATAGCTCCAACATCCTGAAAAGAAAGTAGGAAAAACGCAGATCAGTAACAATAGAGCCACGGTCCGCTTCTTTTTTGCCTTAAGTTTACTCATCCTGTTTCCCCTTTCCCTTTCCTGATTGCTTTGTCTGTTTTTTCGGTTGTTTCAGCTGGCAGATGATTAACATAACTGCTGGCAGCAGAAAAGCAATTATCCCGCTCCACCGCCAAGCCACATGCGTTGCTAAATGCGTCGCCTGATCAAGATCACTGGGCCAAAAGGCCAGAGAAAAGACAATTATCCCCAAGGGGACAATGAATGGTTTGTAATAGGGCAGTTTCAATAACTCAGCCAGAACAACACTTGATGTAAAAAAAAGAGCGATAAATTTGAGACAGATCGCAATCATCCAGAAAAAAGCAAAAAAAGCATCGATGCGCTGGAAGAATCTTCCTAAAGAAATTAACCGGGATGTTTGGACCACCGGGAAAATATTTTCGGTAATCGCGGGAACGGAAAAGACCAGCAAGGTGATTAAAGCCGCTATCACATTAACTAATAGCCCCATTAGCAGGGGTTGATACCAGAAGCTCATCGGGGAACTGGAAACCTTAATGGATGAGTAAAAAACTGCTAAAATAATAATCTCACTGAATAATCCGTGGAGCGATAAACCACCTTTCAGGATATCGCTGATGCCTGTACCTAGTAGCGGGAATAGATTATTCCAGTTCCAAAAATTAGCACTCAAAAATAACGGTAATAATAGTCCCCCGATCACCACAGAACTAAAAACCAGAGACATTCGCCCCAGAGCTTCGAGACCGAGATAAGCTACTCCTAGACCGGCTAGAGTCATAAAAAGAGCGATCACCGGTGCCGGGGTATCCGGTAGATAAACCAGCGCGATTCGGTCCGCCTCAACCCGTAAAAACAGGGCACTGGCCAGGAGAAACGTGTTAAAGTAGAGTAATCCGACGCAGAAGCCCCCCGTCGGCCCCAAGACTTCTTGACCCACCCCTATCAGCCCCTTATCCGGATAATGAACCATTAAACGAGCGGGGAATAGGGTCCCAAGTGCGGCTAGTCCCCCGGCGACGATAATGGCTAACCAGCCGGCACTCAAAGCGTAATCAGCCGCTATCGCTCCGGAAAACAAGGCATTTAAGGATATCATAATGGTAATTATACTCATGGCCTCACGAGGGCCTATTTTACCTTGCTGGATCATTGTCTTTTCTCTCCCTCTTGATTATCCGGGTTTAGAATCCACTGTCGAGCGATCGGTGCTTGACGGTAGCGATCCTGCGCGCTTGGAGCATCTAGCCGGCACTCTTGATTCCAGATCATGCTTTGCACCAGAATATCCTTGTTGCCCCTAGTGAAAGGTGCGACGGGGGCTAAATAAGGCACACCCATTGATTTAAGGTTACTGATTACGGCTACATGCACGACTACTCCGACCGCGATGCCGAATAAACCCATGGTTGCTCCCAAAAAAACGTAAGCAAACCGGTAGAGACGGAGCGTAATGGACAGGGAGTAGGATGGAATGGAAAAAGAACTGATTCCGGTGATGGCAACAACAATGATAACGATAGGATTGACCAAGTTGGCGGCTACTGCCGCTTGACCCAGGATAATTCCCCCGACGATTCCGAGAGTCGGGCCAATGATACCCGGGATGCGGACACCCGCCTCCCGAATCAACTCAAAAGCAAGCTCCATCAAGATAACCTCAACTACTGAGGGAAAAGGAACCCGTTCCCGGTTAGCCGCGATGGACAGTAGTAAATCAGTGGGGATCATTTCCTGATGAAACCCAACAATGGCCATGTATAACCCGGGCAAAAAAAGTAAAATAAGCGCGGCCATCAGGCGTACTGCCTTCAACATGGTCGCTCCTAATCCTCGTATACTGTGGTCCTCCGCAGTTTGCATCAGACTCCACAAGGATGAGGGAAAAACCAGAGCAAAGGGGTCGCCTTCCAGGAGAACTACGACTTTTCCATCCAGCAAGGTGGCTGCAGCCCGATCCGGTCGTTCCGTAGCCATACTCAAAGGGTATATTCCCCAGGAGTTATCCTCAATATATTGCTCCAGGGCTCCGGTGCTGAGAACAGTATCAACCCGCAGTGATTGAATCCGACGTTTGATTTCTTGGACCAGATTAGGGTTAACCAGGTCTTGGATATACAGAAGGGCTAACTTATTTCGCGCCCGCAGTCCGACCGTAATATCCTCCTTAATCAAGAGTGGGTCGCGCAGGATGCTGCGGATCAAGGAGATATTGGTAGCCAGGTCCTCGTTGAAGGCATTCTGCGGTCCCCGGATAACCCGTTCGGAGACAGCTTGTTCCACTCCCCGGCGGGGCCAACCGCTGGTTTCAATCACCAGGGCCTGAGGAACTCCCTGGATGAAGAGGGCTGCAGCCCCGGAATTTATGGATTCGATGATATCGGAGAACTTTTCCCTTGTTTTCACCGCAGCTACTGGTAACAAGCGCTGTTTAATCAAACCGAGCAAGGGGGCTCCACTCTGAGCCGAACTTAGCTCAGACATTAGCATTAGCGGCTCAAAAATAGATTGCGCTAATCGACCGGGATCAGCTAGACCCTCGACATAGACCACAATTGCTTTAGTCGGCGGCTCAGTGCCTACCACAAACTCCCGGACAATTAAACCCGTATCTGTCGGCCAGTGAAAAGCTTCCCCAATATAGAATAAATTTTGCTCCAGATCGGCATATACTTGAAGGTCTTGAGCGGTGTTATCATTAGAGTTAGGACCGGTTGTTTTGTTCCCTTCTGGAGCAGAGGCCCTTTTAATTGAATGATTGCCCTTATTATTGCTACTAGTATTTTTGTTTTCCGAATTAATACTATTTGACTGTTTAGATGTCGTGCCTTGATTGGACTGCCGGTGCTGACGGTGTTGTCGACGACTACGCGAACCCGAACCGGGTTGGTCTCCTTTGGAACTGCTTGGTGATTCGGTGCTTTTTTGTCCGGATTTGGAGTCTCCCGAACTAGCTCGAGATTCACCGGCAGCTTGTTTTTGCTTAAGCTGGTCGGATACTTTTTTCACTAGCTCCACGGTAATTGGGTCGCCAATTTTGGCAGCCCGGGTCGGCCGACGTGCCAACCGATAGCCGGGCCCTGGTTGACGGACCGATGTAGAAGCCGCTTGAGTATCATGGTCTTGTTTCTGCTGACCAGGCGGCGGTTGATTAGGGTTTTGTTGATTCGAACCACCAGTCTCCGCATGAGTTTTGGCTGGTTGACTATCTTGAGTTGAACCGCTATTTGATTGAGTTGTATTTGTTATTGGCGGTTGTTTCTGGTCTGCGGTTTGCTCGGCGGTTTCTTTGTTTCCTTCTGGTTGGTCATCAACAGATTCCAGCAACTCAAAAGGCTGGGCTTGATCCGGTTCTTGAAAAGTAAGAATTTTAGCCAACGTTTGCCAAAAACCCAAAGATTATCCCCCCTCGGGATAAAAGTTTACTTTAGTTGTTTCCCAAAGAGTGAATCAGTATCCAAAAAATGACCAAGCAAGGAAGAACAAAAAAGGCACCACCGGCGATATAACCAGTGCTGCCTTTCAAGACAGATTGTTCGTTTATCGTTAACAGACTATCATTATAACTCATTCATTTTTCTGATTATGGCATCAGCCATTTCCGCTGTCCCGACAGCAGTGGGGTCATTGCGATCTAGTTTAAGATCATAGGTGACATCTTTCCCTTCGGCAATAACCGCCATTACTGCTTGTTCCAGTTTATCAGCTGCCTCGGCTTCGCCCAAATGGCGCAACATAAGCATCCCGGACAAAATAACGGCAGTCGGGTTAACCTTGTTGAGGCCTTTATATTTGGGGGCTGAGCCATGGGTGGCTTCAAAGACAGCAGCCTCGTCACCGATGTTGGCTCCCGGAGCGACACCCAGCCCGCCGACCAACCCGGCACAAAGGTCAGATAAAATATCGCCGTAGAGATTCTCCATAACCAGGACATCAAAGGCCTCCGGCCGCTGCACTAATTGCATGCACATGGCATCGACCAGCCATTCTTCGTACTCAATCTGTCCTGCATAGTCTCGGGCTACTTCTTGAGCTGCCCGATAGAAAAGACCGTCCGTGAATTTCATAATATTGGCCTTAGCCACCGCGGTCACTTTTTTCCGGCCATTGCGGACTGCATAGTCAAAAGCGTAGCGAACGATCTTTTTGGATGCTTCCAATGAAATAGGTTTGATGGAGATCGCGGAATCGTTTTTAATTTTGCCATTACTCATGGCCATAATCTGACGGGCTTCCGCGCTTCCCAGGTCAAATTCAACACCGGCATAAAGATCTTCGCTGTTTTCCCGGACAATAACTAGGTCAATGTCTGAGTAGCGAGACCTCACTCCAGGGTAGCTTTTACAGGGACGGACACAGGCGTAGAGGTTAAGGGCATGTCGCAAAGCAACATTAACACTACGAAATCCCGTGCCAATCGGGGTGGTTATGGGTCCCTTTAAGGCGACGCGGTTGCGACGAACACTTTCCAGGACTTGATCAGGCAGGGGGGTGCCGTATTTTTCCATAATATCTACCCCAGCCTCCTGGATTTCCCAGTCTATATTAACCCCCGTTGCATCAATCACTCTTTTGGCTGCTGCGATTAATTCAGGTCCTGTTCCATCACCAGGAATCAAGGTTACTGTGTGTGCCAACTAACTTCTCTCCCTTCGCCACATTATTTGTTATAACTACTATTGTCATCATCCTTCGGCTGACAATTATCATAATACCATAAAATTTGTGAATGGGAGGGAAAAAAATAAAAAACCTCCATGCTGGAGGCTGTTGTTCGCTCTTATGGTGCGCCCGACAGGAATCGAACCTGTGCTCCTGGCTCCGGAGGCCAGTGCTCTATCCCCTGAGCTACGGGCGCTTGGAGCGGGTGATGGGAATCGAACCCACGCAACTAGCTTGGAAGGCTAGGGCTCTACCATTGAGCTACACCCGCAAACGCAAGTGAATTATAGCATATGAATAATCTAAAGTCAAAGGGTTAGTTTGATTTTTTTGAGTTGGCACGTAGGATGGAGATGCCGGCCGCAATTGTACTAATGACAGCGGCTACTTGAAACACCCGAGCAATTGAAGCCGCATAAACTTCTCGGCTTAATTCCACGGTAGTGCAGGTAGGAGTCGAAAGGGAATAGGACTAAGGAAAAGTACGCAAAGACAGCGGAAGACAGGGTTACTCCCAGAACCATGCCTAAATTGCGTCCAGTAGCGACAACTCCGCCAGCGATCCCTAGCTTAAATAGAGGAACTGAACCCATGACTGAACTATTATTTGGGGCATTAAACAATGACATTCCTAATCCATAGATACCTAACCCCACAACAACTTTAGCAATTAAGGCTGACGAGCCTAACAATGATAAATTGATCAGAGCAAAGGTGGTGATAATGAGACCAAGGCAGGTAAGTGTTTGATAACCAATTCGATCAGATAACCAGCCGGCAGTAGGTGAGACAACTGCCATAGTCAAAGGAATGGCGGTCATAATCAGACCCATTTGCTGCGGGGTTAACAAAAGGGAACCTGCCCCAGGTAAAAGGGGATCCAGAAGGAGACAAAGAAAGACACCATATAAGCCAAGACAGAGGCTGAAATACCGCTGGCGAAGGTCCAATTTTGAAATAGATTTAAATCTAGCAGGGGCAATTTAACCCTTTTTTCTCGATAGATGAATAAAAAAAGCAAGTTGAGACCCGCAATGCCAGAGATAAGCGTCAGCGGATTTTGCCAACCCCAGGTCGGGCCCTGCCCTAAACTAAGCAGGAATAAGATAATACCTGAGGCAAATAAGGCAAAGCCAAGCAGATCAAGCTGATGACGTAGTTGAATGACTTGAGATATGAGTCTCTGAATCCGGCCGGTAGGACCGGTTTCTTGATCCATTATAAACTGGTTAGTTTGACCAAGTGAATGATTCGGCAGGTAACGGTAAGCTAAGTAGAAGCCAATGACCCCCAAAAAAACGTTGAGGTAAAAAATTTTTGACCAATCCCACGTTCCGACAATAAAGCCGCCGAGGATCGGCCCGGTAAGGGTGCCTAAGGCCACGACTGTCCCGGTGGTCCCTCAGAGCCTGACCACGTTGACTGGGAGGAAAAGAGGCTGTTACAATCCCCATGCCGGTCGACATCAACATCGAAGCTCCTATTGCCTGAAAAGCCCGACACAAGGCCAGGAGCCACACATTTCCAGCCTGACTGCAAAGGCCAGAACCAATAGCAAATATCAGAAAACCGGTGGAATATACCGGCTTGCCCCCAATCAAATCACCGATGCGGCCAAATAAGAGTAGGGTCGCTGTAATGCATAATAAATAGGCAGTAACTACCCATTGAGCAGTCTGGGGAAGGATTCCCCATCGTCACAGCAATCGAAGGAGTAGCGATGTTTACCATGCTTCCATCCATACAGGAGATAAAAATACCAACGGAAACTACCATTAAAACCATCCATTTGTTGGCGTAGGGTTCAGTTTTTGGTGACTGGCTTAGCCTTGCTGATTCATAATTCACGGGCTTACCTCCAGTACTTTTGGATATTTGGCAAGAGGAATTCCTACTTTAGTTTAGCAGACCAGCTAGCATCTGGTAAGTCTAAACTTAGAATCGAGGTAAAAGTCAACAAGCCTTGTCCCGATTTATCGGCGCCTCCACTTTTTTAAGCCCGCAGGGCAAGGAGAGGTCAGCCTGAAGCCGACGCGGTGCGTTCCTGTCTAGGGTGTGCCCGAGCAAAATAAGGCATAGGATCTGTTAAGTAAAAAGAGAAACCCGGTTAACGTTCCTGGGTTTCTCATCATCGGTATTACTTTAGCTATGGGGCCCTGCCAATTAGTGACTACTGCCAACTAGCCAGATATTTTTCCTGTTCTGGGGTTAGACGGTCAATTTGTATCCCGCGACTCTGTAGACGGAGGTGAGCCACCAGTTGATCTATTTCGGCTGGCACCTTGATGATTCGAGGTTCTAACCGACCAGCATTTTCAGCCAGATAACGAGCGGAAAGGGCCTGTAGTGAGAAGCTAGTGTCCATCACTTCCGCTGGATGGCCGTCACCCGCGGCTAGGTTAACCAGCCGACCCTGAGCTAGAAGATAAACTCGACGACCATCGGGAAACACAAATTCCTCAATATTGTTCCGAACAGTTCTGGTAGATATAGCTAAAGATGCCAGGTCTGACTTATTTATTTCCACATCAAAATGACCGGCATTGGCCAGAATTGCTTTGTCCTTGATTACTTCCAGGTGTTCCCGCCGGATTACGCTAACATTACCGGTTACAGTTATGAAAAAGTCACCCTGCGGAGCGGCTGCTAAAAGGGGCATAACTTCAAAACCATCCATCAAGGCTTCGTTCGCTTTAATCGGATCAATTTCCGTCACGATAATCCGGGCTCCCAAACCCATTCGCCCGCATCGCTACTCCTTTACCACACCAGCCATAACCGACAACGACCACGGTCTTACCGGCTATCACCAGATTAGTGGTTCGCATTATCCCATCCCAGACAGACTGTCCAGTTCCGTAACGATTGTCAAAAAGATATTTCATTAAAGCATCATTAACTGCGATCATCGGAAACCGAAGCAGTCCGTCTCTTTCCATTGACCGAAGTCTGACTAGGCCTGTAGTAGTTTCTTCACAACCGCCAACTACCTCTGTAACCTGCTCGGGTCTTTCGGTGTGTAATAGAGTTACGACATCACCCCCGTCATCAATGATGATTTCGGGGTGATAATCCAGGGCCCGGTGAATATTAGCGAAGTACTCTTCAGTAGTAGAACCATGCCAGGCAAAAGCTCGTACACCACTGGCTACAAGCCCGGCCACTACATCATCTTGAGTGGAAAGAGGGTTGCTGGCTACTACAGTAACATCAGCCCCGGCGGCTAACAGGGTCAAAGCAAGGTAAGCTGTTTTGGCCTCAAGATGGAGACAAAGCAAAATGCGTCGACCAGCAAGGGGCTTCTCCTGAGAAAACCGACGATACAACTCGTTCAAAATCGGCATATGCATTTTAACCCATTCAATCTTTAGTAAACCTTCGGGCGCAAGACCAAGATCTCGAATAAGTGATTGTTGGCTAATTGTTTCATGCTTCATTGGCTGTTTTATTACCTGCCTTTCTTTCCAGACATAACTTTTCTTAAACTTGTCCCTAATACTATTTCATTATATTTTAACATAAACAACAGTCGATTTTTTCTTTTCTTATTTTTGGAAGGAAATTTAAAGCTTAAGAGCGAATAGAATAGTGAAGTCGCTAGGCTCCGGCTCCTAATCAAAATTTCCTATGCTTATGCAGTGAAAGGAGGAGGTTATTGTTTGGTCGACCTAACCAAAGTATTAGCGGTGGTACTAGCTGGTGGCGAAGGTAGTCGGTTATTTCCTCTGACCGAACAACGAGCCAAACCGGCCGTTCCGTTTGGAGGTAAATACCGTATTATAGACTTTACTCTAAGTAACTGTATAAACTCTGGACTTCGAAGAGTAATGGTCTTAACTCAGTACAAGTCTCACTCTTTAGAAAGACATATTCGTTATTCCTGGGGATTTTTGAGTGGATGTCTTGGAGAATATATTTATCCTATTCCACCGCAACAAAGGGTTAACAAAAATTGGTATTTAGGCACTGCTGATGCGATTTTCCAAAACCTATATTCTATCCGAATGGCGAATCCTAGCTATGTGATCATTCTGGCCGGAGATCACGTTTATAAAATGGACTATCGGCATATGCTTAATTATCATATTAGATCTGGAGCGGAGATTACCATCGGGACGATCGAAGTAGATAAGTCAGAAGCACCAAATTTTGGAGTAGTTAAAATAGACTCCAACAGCGGCATTACTGGCTTTCTGGAGAAGCCCAAAGATCCGGCGATATTGGACCAATTACCACAAAAGGTATTGGTTTCAATGGGCATCTATGTATTTCATATCAATAGCTTGATTGAATGGGTAGAAAAAGATGCAGCCAACCTGCAATCTGACCACGACTTTGGCAAAAACGTTATCCCTCAAATGCTGGAAGCCGGCAGAAGAGTATTTGCTTACCAGTTTCGGCAACCGAACAGTGATCAACCGCCTTATTGGAGAGATGTAGGGACCTTAGATGCTTACTATGAGGCAAATATGGACCTGGTTTCCGTGTTGCCATCCTTAAACCTTTACGATCCGGAGTGGCCATTTCGGACTTTTCAGGAACAGGTACCGCCGGCTAAATTTTTATTTAGTGAATCAGATACTGGTCGAATCGGGGACCGCGATTGATTCAATTGTGTGCGATGGTTGTATTATCAGCGGCGGAAAGGTAGTTCATTCCGTTCTTTCCCCGAATGTTCGGGTCAATAGCTACGCGGATGTTCGGGATTCAGTGATTATGTCGGGGGTTCAGATTGGTAGAAACAGCCGAATTCAAAGAGCTGTAATTGACAAAAATGTACGGATCCCCCCCAATTCAGTCATTGGTTATAATCCCGAGCAAGACGCCAAGCGATTTACAATAAGTGATTCAGGTGTTGTGTTTATTCGAAAAGGAACTATTGTTGATGATTCGGGCTAAACTGGAACATTCAATAATTGAGGATTATGCGGGGGTTTTGAAGATGTTTTCCACTAGCCTATCGGAAAATCTAGGTCCAGAACTACCAGAGAGTTACGGAAGAGACTACCTGGTAGTTTTGATGTGTAATCCAAATAAAGTTTTTGTTTTCTGGGAATCAAGTGTGCCTGGATTATCTTTAGCTTTACGCCGACGACCAATTGACCGGAACTCATCTGACGAGTTGCTAATCCTTGATAATCTAACTGAGAATCATCAGATGGGTCGTATCTATCTGGAGGTTCCATCGGGTAATTGCTTAAGGTTGGAATTAGGGGTATGGAAAGAAGGGAACTTTGATTCTCATATTATAAGCAATACCATATTGCTCCCAGAATGTAAGGGAATTAGACCTGAGCTAACTGATAATAATCAAATTAAGTTGTATTTGATTATCCCTTGCATAATTTTAAAAAAGTTTAAATTAAAGTAGATATCAGGAGGGTGACAACTTTGCCCGATGGACTGGTTATGCTGGTTTTTCACGCCCATCTTCCGTATGTTCGCCATCCGGAATTAAATTACTGTCTCGAAGAGAATTGGTTTTTCGAAGCTATTACAGAGACTTATATACCTCTATTAATGATCTTTGAACAGCTGGTTGAGGATAATGTTAATTTTAAAATCACCCTAACCATGACTCCTACCCTGATGAGTATGCTGAAGGACGATTTCCTTCAGGAACGATTTCGGAAGTATTTATCTTCTCGTTTGGAACTCGCTAATAAAGAAAAGATTCGCACCTGGGGTCAACCTGGTTTTCACTGTGTAGCCCGCTGGTACCGGGCCCGACTTCAAGAGATTGAGCATTATTACCATAATTTATACCGGGGAGATTTATTAAATGCCTTTCGTAAATTTAGCGAGATGGGCAAATTAGAAATTCTTACTTGTGCCGCAACTCACGGCTTTCTTCCTTTACTGCAGGGACAGCCACAAGCGGTTCGAGCACAATTACAGGTAGGAGTAGATACCTATCGTGACTTTATGGGCCGATCACCTCAGGGTATTTGGCTCCCCGAGTGTGCCTACTACCCGGGATTGGAAAAGATATTGCACCAAGTTGGTCTGCGTTACTTTTTCCTAGATACGAAGGGAGTAACCGAAGCCAGTCCAACTCCTCCTTGGGGAGTTTTTACACCTCTGATGACGGATAACCAAATCGCCGCTTTTGGTCGCGAAGCAGAAACATCTCGGCAAGTATGGTGCGCTCAAACTGGCTATCCAGGAGATCCCGTCTATCGTGATTTCTACCGTGACCTGGGTTTCGATCTGGATATGGATTATATAGGCCCCTATGTCGATCCAGCCGGGATCCGGATTTTCACCGGATTTAAGTACTATCAAGTGACTGGAAAAACAGATCAGAAACAACCCTACAATCCTCAAATCGCTTTGGAGCGCGCGCGACATCATGCGGAACACTTCGCCGAAAGTCTGGTCAATCGGGCCAGGCAGTTGAAGCTTCAAATGAATAGGCAGCCATTGATCGTATCAGCCTATGACGCTGAACTACTCGGCCATTGGTGGTTTGAGGGACCGAACTGGTTGGAACACCTGCTGCGAACCCTGGATAAAGAAGGAAAGGTAGAAACGGCTACCGGACCCGAATACCTCAGTCAGTACCCGGATAATCCAATAGGCCGACCAGCAGTGTCTTCCTGGGGAGATCAAGGATACTACAGCACCTGGTTAAACAACACAAACGACTGGATTTATCCGCATCTTTATGCAGCTGGAGAACAAATGTCGGAGATGGTTCGACGTTATCCAAATGCTGCAGGATCGCTACAAAGAGTATTAAACCAAGCCTTGCGTGAGCTTTTATTAGCCCAAAGCAGTGACTGGGCCTTTATCATAAACAATCAAACAGCAGCTGAATACGCTGAGCGTCGAACAAAAGAACATTTGCATAATTTCCGACAGTTATACCTTTATGCTTGTTCAAGCCAATTGACCGAAACACTTCCCATTGAAGTGGATACACTATTAACTAGTTTAGAAGCGAAAAACAATTTATTCCCTAAAATCGACTATCGCGTGTTTAGAGAAAGCTAGAGAGGAGCAAAACTCATGAAGATTTTACTGGTAGCCGCCGAGGTGTCACCATTTGCTAAAACGGGAGGTCTGGCCGATGTAGCTGGATCACTGCCTAAAGCACTTAGAGCCTTAGGACATGACATCCGGATAATCTTACCGGCTTACCAGGAAATAAACCCAAAGGTCCAGAAATTTGTTCCTATCGGTAAAACGGTCAAGGTCAAAATAGGACAACTGCAACATCTAGGGGAAATACTGGAAGGACAATCAGGCGATGTTCCGGTATATTTAATTAAGTGTGATGAATTATTTGACCGGCCAGGTATCTATGGTCCTCCTGAAGGAGGGGGATTTCCGGATAACCTCCAAAGATTTGCCTTTTTTTGCGGGGCAGTACTTGAAGCGATAAAAACGATTCCTTTTCCAGTCGAGGTTATCCACTGTAATGATTGGCATACTGCCTTGATTCCCGGTTTATTGAAAACGCTATATGCTCAAGATCCTTTTTTTCAATCGATTCGGACACTATATACTGTCCATAACCTTGGTTACCAAGGCACATTTCCTTTAAATGATTTCGAGTCGCTTGGATTGGATCCTTGGCCATCTATAGCTGAAGCCTATGAGTATTATGGCGAAGTAAACTTCATGAAGGGTGGGGTTATTCTCGCCGATCTAATAAACACGGTTAGTCCAAATTACGCTAAAGAAATTCAAACACCGGAACATGGCTGTGGACTGGATAAAATTTTGAATTTACGACGAGATCAGCTTTTTGGCATCCTAAATGGAATTGACTACCAAGATTGGAACCCGGTTATTGACCCTAACTTAATTAGCCCTTTTTCAATAAATTCTATTGATCGAAAAACCAAAAACAAGCAGGCGTTACAAAGAGAGTTAGGGCTCGAAGAGTCTTCTGATATTCCATTAGTCGGGATGGTCGCTCGTTTGGCTGAACAGAAGGGTTGTGACCTCTTAGGCGAAGCTTTGCCTTGTCTTTTACAGGATACTAATATGCAGTTCGTTGTGCTGGGTACTGGAGAAAAGCGTTATGAGGAACTAATAAAACAGTTAATCTGTAAATATCCCAGGCAGGTTGCCGCTGAGTTTAATTTTAACGATCCTCTGGCTCATCGGATTTATGCCGGGGCAGATATTTTTCTTATTCCGTCACAATATGAGCCTAGCGGTCTTTCGCAAATGATCAGTTTCCGTTACGGGACCATCCCGGTCGCCCGGGCCACTGGCGGATTAGTTGATACAGTAATTGATTACTCCTCTAGTGAAAAAGGAAACGGTTTTCTGTTTCATGAGTATAGCGGCGAAGCTTTAGCCGGGGCGATCCGACGCGCCTTAGAGGTTTTTGTTCAGCCGGCAAAATGGAAGCAACTGATTAACAGAGGTATGAAATTGGATTTTTCCTGGAAAAACTCAGCCTTAGAATACCTGGCACTTTATTATAAAATTATTGTGGGCTAAAATTTTTGGATAATTATTTTTTGAGAGTCTTGTCCTGATTAAGGTAATCCAGTAGAATATAGTGGATTATTCGGGGTGAAATATGTCTTATTTAATGAACTACCGACCGGTTATAATTGCCTTTGATTTAGAAACCACTGGATTGTCTCCTGGTCAGGATGAAATAATAGAACTTGGGGCAGTTCGAATTGAAGAAGGAATAATCACGGAAAGATACCAAACCTTGGTATGCCCTAGAACCCGGATTCCACCGAGAATAAGTCGTTTAACTGGAATCACCCAGGATATGCTGGATAAGGCCCCTCCCTTAGGAGAGGTACTGCCCAGTTTTTTGAATTTTTTGAGTAATTATCCTTTAGTTGCCCATCAGGCCTCTTTTGATCTAAACTTTTTAGAAACTAGTTTGGGACAAAGACTCTCCAACGAGGTTTTAGATACCGTAGAACTAGCCCGTTTAGCCTTCCCAATGGCGGCTAACCATCGATTAGTTAGCCTAGCCCGAGAATTAGAGCTTACCCTGATTGATGCGCATCGGGCTTTGGCTGATGCCGAGGCGACAGCTTTGCTGTTTCTAAAAATTGATGAGATTATTAAAAGCTGGCCCTTTGCCCTTGTTCATCAAATAAATCAAATGGCTGCCACCTTTTCTTGGCCTCTGGCTGGATATTTCCAGTACATTGAAAAATTCCTTACCCGTCATCTGAAGTTTCAACCCGTCGGAAGCTTATCTAACTACCTGGCACCAGTACCAGCTGAGGCTAGTGGAATATTTGCTAAAGAATGGGAAAAAACTAATAAGCCTATTCAACCCTATGTCCCAGTAGATTTTCAATGGTTGGAGTCTCTGTTCGGCCCAAATGGAACATTTGCCCAGAGTTTCGGGCTATACGAATATCGACCCCAACAGATTACCATGCTTAATAAGATCGCTGAAGCCTTCAATAAAGAACATCATTTACTAATAGAAGCTGGGACCGGTACCGGTAAATCTTTGGCGTATTTGCTGCCAGCCGTACTCCTTGCCATCCAGAATCAGGACAAGGTTGTCATTTCTACCCATACTATAGCCTTACAAGAACAACTCTGGTTCAAAGATATACCCCAATTAAGAGAAGCATTGAAAAGTCTAACTTCAATAGACAAAGGCCAAATTAACAAAGAGACCAGTCATAATCTGGAAAATTTTAGAGTTGCTTTAGTTAAAGGACGGGGTAATTACTTGTGCCTGCGCAAGTGGTTTTCCATTGAACAAAACCTTGATTCTTATACGGCTGAAGAAAAGAGATTTTTTATCCGTCTGTACTCCTGGTTAAGTAAAACTAGTACTGGTGACCGTTCGGAATTAAACCTTAACCATCATGAGGCCGAGCTTTGGTTTCTGGTGGCGGCAGACAGTGAGTCTTGTTCTGGTGGAAAATGCCCCTGGTTTAAGAATCAATGTTTTATTATGCGGGCGCGAAGGCAGTGTGAAGAAGCCCATCTCTTAGTAATCAATCATTCCTTACTCCTGGCTGATTTTAAAACTGATAATCAGGTACTGCCTGCCTATAGCCGGGTCATCATAGACGAAGCGCATCATCTGGAAGATGCCGCAACCGAACATCTAGGGTTACAGATCAGTTTCCAGAGTTTAATTGGTGCGTGTCAGGGTTTGCATCGTCAGACTCGATATGGCTCGGCCGGTTTGCTCATTAATCTTAAGAAACAGTTAAATCGTCTAAAATGGCAATATGGTTCCCTTGACCTGGAATCCGGAGAACAAGTAATTGAATCTGTACTTCGAGATCTGTTGACAGTTAAGGAACAGGCAGAGACTTTTTTTGGAATTATTATGGCAATAGTTAATCAATCCTCTACAGACTCAGCATACTATAATAAGAGGTCTTTTCGTTTTAGGAAAAAAAATACCGAATCAAAATGGTGGACCAGCTGGATTGGCACACGAGACAATTTGATTTTTCAGCTTAATTCTCTGCATAAAAACCTAAAATTACTGGAGGACTGGCTAGAATATATTGAGTTAGCAGTTGGGACCTGGATTGGTGAAAGAAAAGATTTACAAGCTAGACGCCAGTTTTTCAACCAGTTTATGAATGACCTCCAGTTTATTACGGCTATCGAAGAGGAGCATTGGGTTTATTGGGCTGAAATTGAAGAAAGGCGAGAAAACCATAACACTGTCTTAAGAGCTGCACCTATTGAGGTAGCTGAATTATTAAACAAGTACCTATTTGCTGTCAAAAAGACAGTCATTTTGACTTCAGCCACCCTGAGGGTTAGTGACAGTTTTAATCATTTCATCGAAAGAGTTGGGTTGGCGTTAACAGAAGCGGACAAAATCGAGCTGCTCCATTTGGACTCCCCTTTTGCTTATGAAAAGCAGGCTTTGCTTTGTATCCCTCGCGAGCTTCCTAACCCGGCTGTGGTAGGTGACCGGACTTTTTCCGAAGCTATTTCGCCAATTCTAGAGGAAGTAATCGAAGCTACTGCTGGAAGAACGATGGTTTTATTCACTTCTCATAATCTGTTGCGACAAACCTATTCCCGAATCAAAAATGCTTTAGAAGCTAAAGGGATAAACTTACTCGGTCATAATATTGACGGTGGCTATGCTCGTTTAGTAGAAGAGTTTCGAACCACGCCTCGTTCCGTGTTGTTTGGGGCGAGTACCTTGTGGGAAGGGGTTGATATTCAAGGAGAGGAACTGAGTTGTGTTGTATTAGTGAAGTTGCCTTTTTTACCCCCTAACTTACCGATAGTCGAGGCCCGCATAGAGGCAATAACAAGGCGAAATCGCAAAGGATTCTATCACTATACATTACCGGAAGCCATTTTAAGAATGAGGCAGGGTTTTGGAAGATTGATTCGGTCTAAGTCTGATCGAGGAGTAGTGGTTATTCTAGACAATCGAATTATTGAAAAAAAATATGGTCAAGAGTTTTTAAAATCGTTTCCCTTAAAGACTCATGTTAGGATTAACTGTTCTGATCTTAAAGAGACAATCAATGCATGGTTAAATAAACTGAATTAAAATCCAAAATTATTACATTTTTATTAGTTTAATTTAGGCCTTCCACCGGTTCTTTAAAAATGATAGAATTAATATGTTGAATTAGCTAGACGGAGGAACCCGAATTGCGGAATTTTCCCATTGTCCCTGATGGATGGATATATCTGATTGGTTTGGGTTTTATAACACTACTTATATTTTTTTGGAAATCTTACGCAGCTCTCATCCCATTTATTCTGTTTATTTTTGTTGGCTTCTTTTTTCGCAATCCAAAACGTGACATACCACTTCAGCCAGATTTGGTAGTATCGCCAGCGGACGGGGTTGTCATGAGTGTGGAAAAAGTGATCGAAAATCGTTATATCCAGGCAGAGGCAATCCGGATTAGGATATTTCTTAATATTTTTAACGTTCACGTAAACCGGGCTCCAGTGGCCGGGACGGTAGGATTTCAGGAGTATCGGCCTGGAAAATTTCTAGCTGCCTACAAAAACGAAGCTGCTCAGCTAAATGAACAAAATCTGGTTGGGTTTCAAGACGGAGATTTTAGGGTGTTGGTGAGTCAGATTGCCGGCTTGATAGCCCGAAGAGTCGTATCTTGGGTCAAACCGGGAGATACTCTTCAAAGAGGAGAAAGGTTTGGTCTGATTAAGTTTGGGTCCTGTACTGAAGTCTATCTTCCCAGTAATGTACAGGTTGAGGTAAAGAAAGGAGATCGGGTTAAAGGGGGAGAAACAATCATAGGGAGGGTGATCAGGTGAGACCGGTTGTCAAACCCATAGTGCCCAATCTGTTTACCTTGAGTAATTTATTGCTGGGCATCATGTCACTAGTCTATACTCTGAACGGTCGATATACGCTAGCAGCGGCGGCTATCCTGGGATCAACGGTGCTTGACCGAATGGATGGCAATCTGGCTAGGCGGCTTGGAGTTAGTTCCGATTTTGGGAAAGAGCTTGATTCATTGGCTGATTTGGTATCATTTGGAGTTGCACCGGCCATCCTCGCTTATGCCTCGGTTCTTGATGAATTTATGGGCCACGCTGGGTTAGTTATTGCCCTTATTTTCATAAGCTGCGGGGCAATTCGATTGGCCAGATTTAATGTCATTAATGTTTCCGATCATTTTGTCGGTGTCCCGATTACTATTGCTGGTGGGCTAATGGCTTTATCATTACTTCTAATCAATCATCTGCCATTCTGGGCCGTAGCCATTTTTATGGTTTCTCTGTCTGGATTAATGGTCAGTAAGATTAAAGTAAAGAAACGCTAGGAATAATCATCAATTGCACTATATGGCTTGATAATTTCAGTCTAGTTTAACAATCTCTTGAGCGGAGGAACCTTTTCTTACTAGCTCTAATATATTATTAGAAGAGGTAATATGAAAAGGGGTGAGATTAAATTGAAGATAGTTTTCATCCCCCTGCCAGGGTTCTTGCGGAGGCTGTTACTACGGATTATTAAGTGAGTTAAATACTAACACATTTGTCAGCCGAGATATCTCGGCTTATTTTTTGTTTATCTGTGAAACAAAAAATAAGCCTAAGGCACTTAAGCTATAGGGTTACCTTAGGCACACCGCTATGAAAGGATTGCGTTCCAGTCAGCAAGCTGGACCGGGAACGATTATAATTGATGTAAGCGATGTGATTGTATGATCACTTTTGGTGAAAAGCTACACCCATAATTCCACCAAGGATGCCAGCCAAAGCAGCCAATAAAAACTTAATCAATGAGGTGGTCCAGGAGAAATGTCCCGGATTAAAAACCAGATTAATAACTAGAACTAGGATAATAAACGCAAGGGCCATTTCGAAACCTAATAACAAGCCCTTTGACCCTTGCCGACGAGCCGCTAGAAAACCACCTACAAATACACTAAAGATGAAGATTGATAAAGTTAGGAGGGGGGAAACTGACTCGGGGAGATTAGTAAAATACATTAATAAACCAACGATAATTCCTAATATCCCAAGCAAAATGACACCACTAGTAAAACCACGGACCAATGGGCTGCTTAATTTAATCATTAACCATCGCCTCCACAGATAATTTAGAAGACAATTATCATATTTTATATTAAAACCATATGCTGACGGCCCTTAAATATACCCGAGACTTTTTCTAGAATTAAGACTCTTGCATATTGCTATCAACAAGAAAATACGATCTTAACTCAAGTCTATGTATCTATAAAAAAGAAAGGAGGTTTGAAATATGGAAAATACAGTCAGTATGCTTAAGGTTCAAGGGATGTCTTGTTCTCATTGTCAGATGGCTGTTGAAAAGACATTGGTCAACTTAAAAGGGGTAAATGCGGTAGACGTTGACCTGTTGTCTGGAAAAGTAAACGTAGACTATGATCCGGTGCTAGTTAACCTTACTCAGATGGTTAATGCTATCGAAGAAGCTGGATTTACCGTACTATTTGACCACGAAAAAAATAAATAAGGAATGGAGATAGTTAATGCATCATAGCTTAGACCGAAAAAGTTTTCCCGTTGGTAAAGGAGGGGAACGAATTGTTATCTATTTTAAGCTATGGTGCATTAGCAGGATTAACGACAACTATGGGTGCGGTAGTGGTCCTGCTTTTTGGATTACCAGACCGCCGAGGCATCTCTTTTTTTCTTGGTTTAGCTGCCGGGGTTATGTTGGCGGTCGTTGTTTTCGATCTCCTGCCCTCAGCCTTTCAATTAGGTACTTGCTGGAACGTTTTATGGGGATTAATCACCGGGGGCAGCCTGCTTTGGCTGACTGACCATCTTTTGTCATTAAAAATCGGCATTTCTAATAATGGTACTCAGACCTTTAGACGACTCGGTTATTTAATTGCCTTGGGTATTGCGATGCATGATTTACCCGAAGGGATAGCAATTGCTTTGGGTTATGCAACCGCCGAACGGCTGGGACCGGTTATTGCTATGGCAATTGGTTTACACAATATTCCAGAAGGAATGGCGACTGCTGCTCCTTTATTTGTCGGGGGAATAAAACCTTCTCGGATAATTCTACTCACTCTAGTCGTTAGTTTAATTACTCCTCTGGGTACCGCTCTTGGCATCTTGTTAACTCAACTTATTCCTCAAAATATTTCCCTAATGCTAGCCTTTGCCGCTGGGTGTATGCTTTACTTAGTTATTGTTGAACTGCTCCCCGAATCTCGCCGCCACCATCCAAAGATTGCTTATTTAGGATTTTTTTTGGGAATCAGCCTAATTATTGGTGTAAGCATTTTAGATAAATGCTTTCGAGGATAATTGCTTGCTTTATCGGTCATCCTAACCTTGGATCAATTCATTAATTATATCTTAAACATATCTACGAAAATAATAAACCGATTTCTTGCTCGGTTTTATTAAATATTGATTATGAATTGAGGGAGTAAAAGGATGACTGGAAAACTTATTTATTTAGTAGTAGCCGGGGTTGCTGGAGCGGCTATGGCCGTACAGGGAACCCTCAATGCAGCCTTAGGAAAGATAATCGGCTTATGGGAATCAACATTTCTTGTGCATCTTGTCGGTATGATTGTAGTAATTGTTATCCTGTTTGGTTTTAAACAAGGCGACGGAGATTGGAGCCTTCTTGGTCAAGCTCCTTGGTATACCTATCTCGGGGGTCTGCTTAATGTTTTAATAATTTTTGGCGTTGTTTCTAGCATCCCAAAAGTGGGCGTTGGGGATGCCACAACGATGATTATTGTTCTCCAGATCCTTAGTGCTGTGGCAATTGATCATTTTGGCCTTTTTGGTATGACTAAAGTTCCCTGTAAGTGGTGGGACCTACTAGGAATTGCTTTCCTTGGAGTAGGTGCTAAATTATTACTGCGTTAATTTAGTTGTTAACGATTTAAGTTAAACTAGTGAAAATTGAAAATATCTTTCTGCTTTAAGCAGAATATTTTTTGTCTAAATCATAAGATATTTGTTGTACGATTTTAGAAGCCTTAGGAAGGACTTTACTTAACTCCCAAGAATTTTAAAAATAATGATAAGCATTTGAGAGGAGTGGTTAAGTTATGTCAAGTCTAGCCCAAGGTTGGCGGCAAACAGTGCGCTGGATCATTAATAGTAATTGGGCGTTAATCTGGGAGTACTTTTTAACCTGTCTGAAAACCTGGCAAATAAGCATAAAACAAGATACAAAAAATAATTACAATGCAACCGAAAAAGATTCCAGGCTACTTCTGCAATTAGGTAAAAAACTATTTTTACAGAATCAGTTTGAAGAGGCTATTGAACATTTTAAATCCGCCCTAGATATAACACCGGCGTTAACTCCTACATTTAATAAAAACGAATGTTTAAGATGGTTAGGATTAGCTTACGACAAAACTACTCGTTGGGAAGAGAGCTTGACAGTATGGCAGGAACTATTAAAAACGGATTGTCGTTCCCTGGAAAACTGGAATTATAAAGGAAAGGCCTTACTTAATCTAGGGCGTTTCAAAGAGGCAGAGAACTGTTTTAGTCGAGCTTTAAACCTGAAACCAAATGATTCTACGACACTGAACAATTTGGGAATTTGTCTAATGGTTCAGGGAAGACCGGGTGATGCTTGGCGTTGCTTTCAAATGATTCTGGATGAGTACCCTCGGGATCCCATTTTTCTAGGTAACGCTGGCCTTGCTTTAAGCCGGATTGGAGATTATTATAAAGCTGTGGAATTTTTGCGTAAAGCTTTTAAATATGGATCGCGCGATCCTATTGTGTTAAATAATTTTGGAGTTTGCCTCGCTGAACTCGGACAGTATCAAGAGGCTGCCCAATTCTACCGAGAGGTTCTATCTAAGCTAGACACAGAGAATACTGAGGTTTTATCAAACTTAGGCAGTGTTTTTTGCAAAACCGGTTTTCATGAAGAAGCCTTAAAATGCTATTTAACAGCCTTGAGAAATAACCCCCAAGATCCAGCTTTGCTAAATAATTATGCAATGGCCTTAGAAGCTCTAGACCAGTTAAACGAAGCACTGTATCATTATAACCTGGCCTTGGAAATTCAGCCCCGCAACCCTATATTTCTCCAAAACAAGGCTGTCTGCCTGGACAAGCTCCAACGTCAAAATGAAGCCATGGAATGTCTAGATCAAATCCTACAGGAAGAACCATTAAATAGAGCAGCCTGGGATTACAAAGGGGCCCTTTATTTGCGTCAGGGTAGACAAGATCTAGCTGTTGATTGTTATAATTTAGCCCTGGGTTTATGTTATCTGCCAAAAGAAGACTTGTTTGTTCCTAAACCGCCGCATCTTGACCGAGGTATCGGAGCATAAACAAGCTTAACCATTAGAGTTTATATAATTAACTGCTTTTTCGGAACCGAGGGTAAGGCTTTCACCGGTAACCCTTGGTTTTTCACTTGCTAAGGGTATCTTGGATACCTTTACTCATTGTGGTACAATTCAAAGTGTGTTGAAATAAGTTAACTCATTTTTAGCGGGAAGGTAGGTGAACCCGGATTTCCGGGTAACCCTTGGATCAAGACAAGATTAAAGCAGCAGTCAAATTATTACTTGAAGCAATAGGAGAAGATGTTGAACGGGAGGGCCTTCGGGCAACCCCAGATAGGGTAGCCCATATGTATACCGAAATTTTCCGTGGACTTAAGGAAGATCCACGAAATCATTTAGAAGTTTTCTTTAGCGAACCTCATGAAGAAATTGTAATGCTTAAAGATATTCCTATTTATTCAATGTGTGAACATCACCTCCTGCCGTTTTATGGCAAGGCTCATGTTGCCTATATCCCTCGTAAGGGAAAAATTACTGGACTAAGCAAGTTAGCCCGCGTTGTAGAAGGCTATGCTAAACGTCCACAACTTCAAGAAAGATTAACATCTCAAATTGCCGATTCCATTATGGAGGTCATGAAGCCTAGAGGAGTAGTGGTAGTAATTGAAGCAGAGCATATGTGTATGACCATGAGGGGAGTGCAAAAACCCGGTACTAAAACCCTTACCTCTGCAGTCAGAGGTGTTTTTCAAACCAATGAGGCAACCAGGGCTGAGGCGTTCGCTTTGATTCGGGGATGATTAACCTTTGTTTATGAGGGGAGTAGATATGCTCTTGAAACCTGAGAATATTTCCAACACCCGCACTTCAGATGAAAGTATTAGAACAGAAGGAAAATTACAACTGTTAGCTATTAAAACATTAAGTTCCCACGATGAATTGTATAAAGTAGTAGACTTTCTAAATAAAACTCTTAAAGAACATCATTTAATGTTCGGCCTGACAAAAAACACCAGAGATAATACGATGACTATTTCCATCTACGAAGTTTAAAATTTCCAAAGAGAAAATACTTGTTCGAGGTGATTCAAAAGCATGATCGAAGACAAGGGGGAATCAACGGATCTTAATGGGAAGTTTACTACTAAAGGATTAGTGGGATTAATCAAAGAGACTTTAAGTATACTGATAATAGCTTTTTTACTCTCAATGGTATTAAAAGCCTATGTAGTAGAAGCCCGGTTAATACCAAGCGGTTCGATGCTGCCAACAATTCAGGAACAAGACCGGGTGCTGGTTAACAAGTTTATTTATCGATTTCAGTTGCCAGAGCGTTTTGAGGTAATTGTGTTTGAACCTCCACTAGAGACTGGCCACCATGAGGATTTTATTAAGCGGGTAATCGGTTTGCCTGGAGAAACCGTAGAGGTGAAAGATGGCAAAGTCTATATAGACGGAGAGGTACTAATAGAAGATTACATTCAGGAAGAACCAAATTATAGTTTTGGACCGGTAGTAGTTCCGGCAAATAGCCTTTTCGTGATGGGAGATAATAGAAATCGAAGTTTTGACAGTCACCTTTGGAGCGGTTGGTTGAGCCTGGATAAGGTCAAAGGAAAAGCTTTTTATACTTATTGGCCCCTGGATCGGATGGGAGTTATGAAATAGGAGGTAACCATGCGGATTCTCTTAACCAATGATGATGGCATACATGCTCGTGGACTGGACGCCCTCCGGCTAGCTTTGGAAGATATTGCTGAAGTTATAGTCGCGGCTCCGGACCGCGAGAGAAGTGCAACTGGTCATGGGATAACTGTAGATTATCCTATCCGGGTCAGCAAATATCAATTCTCGCATTCATCAACTCCGGGATGGATTATTGATGGCACTCCGGCTGACTGCGTAAAATTAGCCATCTGTGCTCTATTATCTCATCCTCCAGATCTCGTTGTTTCCGGGATTAATCGGGGTGGAAATCTGGGGACAGATGTCCTGTATTCAGGAACCGTATCAGCAGCTATTGAAGGTATCATCCAAGGAATACCATCTATAGCTGTTTCTTTGAATAGCTTTGATTTTCAGGCCGACTACAGCTATGCAGCTAGCGTTGCTTGTAAACTATGTCTGGAAATAAAGAAGGTAGGTTTAACTACCGATACCATGCTTAATGTCAATGTCCCGGCAGTTACTGAAGCTGAAATTAAAGGAACGCAAATTACCAAATTAGGTATTCGCCGTTATGAAGATGTTTTTCAAGAACGTCAGGATCCCCGCGGCAGAACCTACTTTTGGTTGGCCGGAGATATTGTTGACGATGACCAAGATCAAGATGCTGATGTTATGGTAATCAGAAAAAATATCATCTCAATTACTCCCATTCATTTTGACTTAACCAATTTTAAGCTGATACAGGAACTTAAGGATAAACTAAACCATGTCTTATGGTAGCTAGGGAAAGGTAGAGGTTGATTTAGTTGTTTTGGTTAAATTGGGTTTTGAACTCGATTGTGTTTATTATGGTATTTAATCTCTCAAGAATAGTAACCTGGTTTCAAACTCGGACCTGGAAGTTTGGAAATCCGGTGTTAACCGTGTTTCTGCCCCTGACTCTAGCCTTAGCTCTCACAGTTGTCGATAGTCTCCGACTTTATTTTGTTTATCAGTTAATAATTCTGGTAGTAACTGGTGGTCTGCTCTATTGGTTGACTTATAAAACAAAAAAAGACCGATGGTAATCAGGTTTTTTAATTTTCGTGAAACACGGAGCAAGCAAGATTTCTGTTCTGATGGTGCTATCTAGTGGCTTGTTGCCTACTTAAATAATATAGCGCGAGCTTCCGAAATCTTAAGTGAGTCTCCCCAAATGAGAATTGCTAAATAAGCTGTCAAGCCGATTAGAGAGGCCAAGATTAATAATGGGATCTCTTCTAGAATAGGTAATTGAATTCTATATACTATTTGATGCAGAATTACTCCCATTCCAAAACCGGCAACTAGTGGTATGATTAAGTCCTGTTTGATATCGAGAGTAATTATTTGATTAAGAGGGGTTAGATTTAAAGCAACCCCCACGACATAACTCAAGATATAGGCCAACGCCACTGCCCCCACACCACTCTCAAGAATGGCCGCGAAGCTTGATCCATAGAAATAATAATTAACCAGTATCCTTGAGGTAAAAATATATATCGCACCAATCCGAACTATTGCCATAATTAAACTATTACCTAACACCAGATTTACCCTTCCTAAACCATTTAAAACCCCGTTAGTTATTTGGATTACATAGAGAAATAATCCCCCCGTGGCTAAAACACGGAGAGGGACGCCGGCTCCAGTAACGCCGAAAATAAGGCTGGATACTTTTTCGGGCACCACCCAAAGGATAACCAATAACGGAAAACTAATAATTATTGTATAGTAAATACTCTGCGTTAACCTTTTTTTAAGCCAGGCATGGTCTTTTCTAACCTGGGCCGCGGATACAGCTGGTAGTAGGTTTGTACTGATGGCCGTGGTAAAAATATTTGGAATCGATACCAAAGTCAAGACGACTCCCGTAAACAGACCATATAGGGCGGTGGCCTCTGATTGGGAGTAACCTAAATTTTCTATCCGGCTAGGAATCAAAATTGCCTCAGCGTTGAGCAGAAGTACAGCTGCTATCCTGGTTAAAGTAACCGGTCCGGCTATCGGCCAGATTCTCTCTCTAAAGACCGAGGTTTCATTATTAGTAGTCGATAGGTTAGTGCTAGCAAAATTTGTCTGCGAGCTTTTAATATGATTTTTGGGGGGAAGATACTTATTGCGCTTAAAAAACGATAATCCACCTATGTAAAAACTAATAAGTAACAGGCAGCCTGCTGTTTCACCAACAAAGACCCCGGCTGTATAGCCTGTAGCGGCCCAAGATACTCCCCATGGTGTCATTTGCTTAGCTAAATACAGGCCAACCACCACTCGCACAGCTTGTTCGATAACCTGAGCTACTGCGGGGATTGCCATGCGTTGAATTCCTTGAAAGTAGCCCCTGAAGGCTGAGGAAACAGCGGTTATTGGCAAAGTGGGGATGAGGACCAAAACACACCAAATTGCCCGGGGATCAGCCATTATCTTGCTCCCTATGCTAGGCAGAAGCAAGGCTAAAACTATGGCCAGGCCCATGCCAGTTATTCCTAATCTTATGACTGACCAGCGTAAGATTTGGTGGGCGGACCGCGAATTCTTACCAGCTAATTCTTCAGCCACTAATTTGGATACTGCCACAGGGATGCCGGCTGTCGTAAATACTAAGGCTAACATGTAAATGGGAATTGCTAACTGAAATAAGCCATACCCTTCGGAACCTATCAAACGTAATACTAGAACCTGGTTGACTAACCCCAGTAATCGATTAACTAGGTTGGCCGTAGTTAACACTAGCGTACCTTTAATTAAATGCCGATCAGACATATGTAATTTGTGCCTCCTTGCCAATTAATATGATTTAGGCAAGCTGGTTAGACTAGGTTAGAAAGGAAAGGACTGTCTGGCAAAATCAAGGCATGCCCTTGACTAGCTCTTTTACTATCTGGTAAAGTATTATAGGATTTATTTGGTTTTCTAAAGTAAACGACCATTTCCAGCAAACCAGCTCAGATATTGAGGAAATAGTCTAATTTTACTGTTCTAGATAAAAGGAGGAGATATTTGTTGAAGGTATATCCAACCAGTAAGATTCGAAATGTGGCTTTAGTAGGACACGTTGGCTCCGGTAAAACTTCTTTAACCGAAGCAATGCTGTTTAATGCCGGACATACTACACGTTTAGGGAAAGTGGATGATGGAACCACGACAACTGACTTCCATCCAGAAGAAACAAAACGGAAAATAACGATTAATGCAACCCTGGCCCCTATTGAATGGAAAGACCATAAGATAAACTTGATTGATGCTCCGGGGTTTGCTGATTTTTATGCTGAAGTAAAAGGAGCCATGCGAGCGGTTGATAGCCTAATAGTGGTTCTAGATGGAGTAGGCGGGGTTGAAGTCCAGACCGAGGTTGTCTGGGAAGATGCTGAAAAACGCAATCTGCCTCGAATAGCCTATGTTAATAAAATAGAAAGAGAAAATGCTAATTTCTTTCGAGTTATTGACCAAATGAAAGAGTCCTTATCCGGCAATATTGTGCCAATCCAATTACCAATTGGTTCAGAAGCAGCCTTTTCCGGAGTAGTTGATCTACTGAAAATGAAAGCTTATCAGTGGGAAGGTAATGGGAAGTTTAAAGAGGTAGCGATTCCTGCCGAATTAGCGGATGATGCCGCAGCCTATCGTGAGCAACTTGCGGAAGCTGCAGCTGAGGCAGATGATGACCTACTTAATAAATTTTTAGAAGGGGAAGAGCTTTCAGCAGAGGAGATCTACACCGGTTTTAAGGTTGCAATACGTAAAGGGATGGTCATACCGGTACTCTGCGGTTCAGCCACAAAAAATATCGGTATCCAACCAGTGCTTGACCTGATCATTGAAGGGTTGCCTTCTCCAAGCGAAACGGCGGAAGCCGAAGGAAAAGACCTGGCCGCTGAACCGCTAACTGCCCTTGTGTTTAAGACTTTGGCTGACCCCTATGTTGGTAAACTAAACTTTTTCCGAGTCTTTAGCGGCACCTTTAAGGGGGATACCTTTGTCTACAATGTCAATAAAGAAAAAGAAGAGAAAATCAGCCAAATTTTAATTATGCGGGGGAAAAATCAGGAATCAGTCCCAGAACTTCAAGCGGGTGATATTGCAGCAGTAGCCAAACTCAGTGAAACCACAACCGGTGATACCTTCTGCCAAAAAGCAAACCCAATTGAGCTTGAAGGTGTAGAATTTCCTGAACCAAGACTATCAATTGCCATTGAACCAAAGAGTAAAGGTGACGAAGATAAACTAGGAACCGCAATTGCTCGTTTAATGGAAGAAGATCCTTCTCTCCAGTGGTCTAAGAATGTCGAGACCAGACAAACCTTGTTAACCGGTATGGGTGAAACCCATCTGGATATTGTGCTTGAAAGGCTTCAACGCAAATTTGGTGTCGAGGTTACGACAAAAGAACCGAAAGTTGCCTACCGGGAAACTATTCGGGGTACCGTTAAGGTGGAAGGAAAACACAAGAAACAGACCGGGGGCCATGGCCAATATGGTCATGTTTGGCTGGAGATAGGCCCTAGTTATGACTCGGAATTAGAATTTAGCGAAAGTCTTTTTGGTGGTTCAGTGCCAAAACAATATGTGCCGGCAGTTGAAAAAGGCATTCGGGAGGGAATACAAGAGGGAGTCCTAGCTGGGTTCCCGGTAACCGGGCTTAAAGTTAATCTTTACGATGGCTCTTATCACACCGTTGACTCCAACGAACTGTCCTTTAAAATGGCTGCTATCTTAGCTTTGCGCAAGGGTTTGGAGCAAGCCAAGCCGGTCTTATTGGAACCGATTGCATCGGTCGAAGTAACAGTGCCGGAACAGTTCATGGGCGACATAATTGGTGACCTTAATACCAAGAGGGGCCGAATCCTGGGAATGGAGCCGCAAGGAAAATACCAAGTAATTAAAGCTCAGGTACCTGCTTCAGAAATGCAACGTTACTCGATTGATTTAAAGTCAATCACTCAAGGTCGGGGTTCGTTCAATATGGAAATTACCGGCTACGAAGAAGTACCAAGTAATTTAGCGGAAAAGATTATTGCTGCCCGTAAAGCAGAAAAAGAAGAATAATATCAATTATAAGGGTATTAAGCTGAAAGGAGTCTCTGATCGGAGACTCCTTTCTTATTATAGTACAGAACGATTGACCATGTTTACATCTAAATCTTGCCTGTGGTTGATTACATCAATTACCGTTCTGACTTTGAATCTAGTATCCCCAAATTATGCTTTGCCTATTCTGAGCCTAATAAATATGGATCCATATCTTCTTTCCTCAGAGTAACCTTTAGCTACTTTTTTTAATATTATTTAGTAGTGCCGGTTATGGAAGGAGGAGATCTCATGGTCTACGCCAGTCGTTATTTGCGGCTGATGTCACCATACATGAGTGGACCTGATGTTAGGGATGTTCAACAAAGACTCACCGAGCTCGGAATATTTAGAGGGGCAGTTGACGGGATTTACGGCCCGGATACTGAGACGGCAGTTCGCGAGTTTCAAAGACAAAATGGTTTAGCGATTGATGGAATCGTTGGCCCCAATGCTTACCAGGCCTTATTTCCCGGTTATCCGGGCGGCAAGGGACAGCTCTCGATAACTATTGATGTGACAAGCCGAATTCTTGAATTAAAAAGAAATGGTCAAACTGTCAAGACTTATCCAGTGGCAGTTGGTAAACCGGAGACCCCCACACCAATAGGTGACTGGACTATTGTTCAGAAGACTCTTAACCCTGGCGGTCCTTTTGGAGCACGTTGGATGAGACTGAGTGTGCCCTGGGGAGGCTACGGCATTCATGGAACTGATAATCCGAGCTCAATTGGCCAGGCAGCCAGTCATGGCTGTATTCGTTTGCATAATCAAGATGTGATTGAACTTTATGATATGGTTCCATTGGGTACTCTTGTAAAAATAATCGGTTCAGTTATAACCGGTAGAATTCTTCGGGTAGGCAGCCAAGGTGGTGATGTCCGAGAGGTGCAGCAAAGATTGAAGATACTTGGTTACTATCAAGGCGATATTGATGGTGTTTTTGGACCGATTACTGAACAAGCAGTTCGTGCTTTTCAAAGAGACCAGGGACTAGAACCGGACGGAGTAGTTGGCCCGGATACCTACAATGCATTACAGAAGACTTGGGATATTATTCAGGGTGATCGGCAGCCGTAGATAAACAATCTCCCAACAGATAAAAAGAAAGGGATACTCCCTCAGGTGATCCCTTTCTCACATTTTACGGCTTAGGCCTCTTTTATTGCCTCAGTTGGACAGCCTTCCACAGCTTCTTTACAAGTACTTTCAAGCTCATGTGGTACTTCATCGACAATTGCCTGGGCTTTTCCTTCATCATCCCAATCAAATACTTCCGGGCATGTATCTATACAGGCCCCACATTCAATGCACAAATCAGGATCAACAGAAACCTTCAATTTCCTGGAACCTCCTTTAGAATTAATCGCCAAGCCAGGAAATAGTTTGTCCAGTTGTTTATCAGATCTTTATTGTGACATTATTATTAATGAACGTATTTCTTGCCAAGGCGTAATACGATTTCGGCCATCATCCTTTTTTCCTCATCAGTGGCTATTTTCCAGATTTCGCTTAGTAGAGCTTCCTCGGGAGTATCCGGTTTAACAAATCGGCTCATCAGGTTTCCAATGCTTACCATCCCTTTGACCATTTGGTCGTTACTAACACCATGCTTAAGACCATCGCGGATGTTTTCAGCTAACTCTTGAGGAAAATGAATTTGCGGTTCAACCATTTAAACAACACCTCTTTCAAATTACAGGCTAGTATTGTTGATTTATCCATTAATAGTATGACCATAAGTATAACCGGCTATGACTAGCAGACGGTTATGTTAAGCTCTTGCTCATTCAATATTATGTTTTCGTTTAAACTGAATAGGTTCAGTTGCCGGAGTGATGACTTCAAAAATAAAACCCATTTCTTTTAAACCCTCAATAATTGAGGGGAGAGCCTTTACCGTACTAGTCATTCTAGAGGAATCATGCAATAAAATAATGATGCGATCCTTTCCCTGCGCCTGTTTAATAGTATTGTTTATAAGCATCTCGGGCGTTTTGGGACTGCCTGCCGCATCGCCAGGACAAACATTCCAATCATAGTATATATATCCTTTTTCTATCAAACGATCAATATGATGTTCTTTGAGAAAGGGGATTGATCCACCAGGAGGGCGAAATATCTTGGGATTATCACCAATTATTTCACCCAAAATATTAGTGCAAATATTGATCTCGTTTATTAAAGTATCAGCAGTACGGTAGACTTCACTATACTGATGAGAATAACTGTGATTGCCAATCGTATGACCCTCAATAAATGCTCGCTGAACAATTTCAGGATGCTTCTCGGCTTGTTTGCCAATTACAAAAAAGGTAACCTTTATCTGGTAATGATTGGCGATATCCAGTATTGGGAGGGTAACCTCTCTTGATGGACCATCATCAAAAGTCAGATAGGCAACCTTACTCGGCTTTTCAGAAAATTGATCTTCTGATTCCGAAGCTTGCGCTTCGCTAGGACTGAAAGATAAGGGTGGAGTCTCACTTATTGAAGTATCCTCTGGAGTTGAAGTATTCTTATCAATACCCAAGTCAGGATTAGTCAAAGTATTTATATCCGAGTTTAACTCCCCGTTAATTAGAGACTTCTCTGACTTCACTATATCTTCAGGTCCCATAAGGAAAATATACTTGCTAAACTGAGTAGGGGTTAAGTCAATAAACCCAACAGTTATTAATAAAAGGCCAGTTAAAATAGCGGTTGATAAACAACGAATAATATTTTTCACAACCCCCACCCCCATCACTAATAAATATTAATGTTATAATACTAACGCATACCCTTTACAAATAGATATGGAAAAATTTCGCCATTAATAAGGTAATAACTGTAAACCGTTCCAAATATTATTTAGTTTTCTGGATGTAATTTTACCCTTGCATTTAACATCGGATCCTGATAAAATAAATAACGTCAATTAGAGAAAGTATAATTTTTTGCAGGGGTGTAGCTCAATTGGTAGAGTAGTGGACTCCAAATCCATTGGTTGCGGGTTCGAGTCCTGCCGCCCCTGCCAAAATTTCTAGCCTTCGGGAATTTTCTCGAAGGCTAATTACTTTCGATTTGTTGTTTGTGTCTCATTGCTAAAGTATTACCTAAAAGTCTTATAAACGGTAGTTATTTTTAGAAGGCAAAAATCGAAAGATCAAGAATACAAATATAAAGAAAGCAGTCATGCTAGTAAATAATAGGTTGAAAAGGAGGGAGGCGCGCTATCCAGTTAGATTTGACAATGGTCTTTGTATCCTTGTCCTAACTATCTTGAGATTAAGCGCCATTAAGGATGAAAAAAATTGCGGTTTTCTGTGGAGGGACCTCTTCGGAACGAGAAGTGTCTCTTAGAAGTGGGGAAGCCGTATATCAAGCTCTGCTGGCAACAGGCTATTCGGCTGTTAAAATTGATGCCAATACATCGATCATAGAACGACTACTCCAAGAACGACCCGATGCGGCTTTTATTGCTCTTCATGGTAAGCTAGGGGAAGATGGAACCCTCCAGGGGTTACTAGACATAATGGGGATACCTTATACTGGTCCTGGGGTTCTGGCCAGTGCCATAGGCATGAATAAGTTAATTACCAAGAAATTATTAAGCTATGAAGGAATACCTACCCCACCTTTTATTAGTCTCAATCGAAAAGAAGTCGACACATTAGGCTGGACATCAGTACTGAACAAGATTAAACAACTGTATCCTTTACCTTTGGTGGTGAAAGCAATAACTCAAGGATCAACCATTGGAGTGTTTTTTGTTCATCGGGAAGAAGACATAATAGCAGCAGTTAAGGATGCTTTGTCTTTTGACTCTGAAATTTTGGTGGAAAAGATGATTAGAGGAACCGAGGTAACAGCGGCCATTATGGGTGACAATCCGCCAGTCGTCCTGCCCTTGATTGAAATAACCTCAGTAACTGGCATCTACGATTACCAATCTAAGTATACCCCGGGAATGAGTCAGCATCTTATACCACCTAACTTACCCGAAACCACCCAGAAATTAGCAAGCGAGGTCTGCCTTCGCACCTATCAATCAATTGGTTGTCGAGGATACGCTCGGGTTGATTGCATAATTGATACCAACGGCCAACCTTTTGTTTTGGAGATAAACACCGCCCCGGGTTTAACTGCCACCAGCCTATTTCCGGATGCCGCACGCCATGCTGGAATTGAGTTCCCTGAGCTTGTTCGCCAAATAGTGGAAATGGCTCGAACAGGATACTAATAAATACGTGGTGGCCATTAATTGTTTCGCGCACTAGAAATCAAATAATGGCTGCGGATGTATGTTAGATCCTAAAGTCATTTTCGACAAAGGTTAACTATACGAGGAGGAAATGGCGGAATTATCTCGAAATAGATAAATATTTGTATTTATCAGCTTAAGCAAAAAGAACGGATGAAACCCAGAAGGGAGAAACAGGACAAAGTGTCGGACCGGTTATTAAAGGATATTCAAAACAAGCTAGATCAAGGGAAGCGACTTACTCGGCAAGACGGACTAGCTCTGATGGATTGCCAGGACCTGATAGGGTTAGGCCGGTTAGCCAGAAGAATTAAAAAACACAAAACCGGGCAATATGTCTACTTTAACTCGAATTTCCATATTAATTTGACTAATATCTGCGTATCCCGGTGTAAATTTTGTGCCTTTGGTCGTGACCGAGATGATGCCGGAGCCTATGCAATGACTCTGGATGAGGTATTGCAACAAGCCGAGTATGGGGTTGAAGGTGGCGCCAAGGAGCTTCATATTGTTAGTGCTCTCCACCCGGACCTGCCTTTTGATTATTACGTCGAGGTTATTCGTCTTTGTCGGGAAAGGTTTCCCACGATTCACCTAAAGGCCTTTACGGCAGTTGAGATAGACTACTTTACCAAGATTTCTCAGCTTTCTTTGCATCAGGTATTGCAAACTCTAAAAGAAGCCGGTCTGGATTCATTACCGGGAGGAGGGGCTGAGGTTTTTAGTCCCCGGGTACGAGACAAGCTATGTCCAAATAAAGCCAACAGTGAACGCTGGCTGGAAGTAATGCGGACAGCGCACAGTTTAGGCCTCAAGAGTAACGCAACGATGCTTTATGGTCATATTGAAACATTAGAAGAAAGAGTAGATCATCTATTGGCTTTACGTAACTTGCAGGATGAAACTGGCGGCTTCCAATCGTTCATCCCGTTACCTTTTCATCCGCAAAATACTCAGATAGCAAGTATCCAAAGGACAACGGCTCATGAAAACCTCAAAATGATCGCCTTGTCTCGTCTAATCCTGGACAACTTTGACCATATTAAGGCTTATTGGATTATGCAAGGAATACCATTGGCCCAGATATCGCTTAATTTCGGAGCGGATGATCTTGATGGCACCGTGGTCAAAGAAAAAATTACTCATGCAGCTGGGGCTAGAACTAATGAAGGTATAACTAAAGAAGAGCTTATCCGACTTATTCGGGAAGCCGGCTATACTCCAGTTGAACGCGATACTTTATATAATATTCTTCAAGTATTTGATTAAACATATAATAGGGGGGTTGTTTATGCGTCCCCGTGTTGGACACATTCAATTTATTAACTGCTTACCTTTATACTATGGTTTAGTTAAAAAAGGTGTTTTGTTGGATGTCGAGTTAACCAAAGGTACTCCAACCGAGTTAAACCGGATGCTTATTCAAGGTGAATTAGATATTAGCCCCATTTCGTCTATAGAATATGGGCGACACGCAGAATTGCTTTTACTGATGCCTGACCTGACCGTTAGCGCGGAGGAAGAGGTACTCAGTATCTTACTCTTAAGCAAGGTGCCAATTGAAGAACTCGAAGGCCGAACCATTGCATTGACCAATACCTCGGCTACTTCTCATGCTTTGCTCAAAATTTTACTAAAGGAAAAATACGGCTTGAACTGTAACTTTTTTATTTGTCCCCCAGAATTAGGTTCAATGCTGTTAGAAGCTGATGCTGCCCTATTAATTGGCGATCCGGCCTTACGGGCTTATTTTCAGCCCCGACCAGACTTGTTTAGTTATGATTTAGGAAAATTATGGAAAGAGTTGACGGGGTTGCCGATGGTTTTTGCTGTTTGGGCAATTCGGCGCGAGTTTGCCGAAAAGCACCCGGAACTTGCCCAGGAGGTATATCATTCATTTTTCCAATCCATGCAATACAGTTTGGAGAATCTATCTCAAATTGCCAGTAATGCTGCCCGTTGGGAAACGCTAGAGGCTCATCTTCTGGAGCAGTACTTCGCCTGTCTGCGATTTGATTTCGGGCAGAAAAAGCAAGAGGGATTAATAACGTTTTACACAAGTGCTCATAAGCACAATTTCTTACCAAAGGTGCCCTCGTTACAGTTTTTAAATATACCTCGTTCGTTAGCTTAACTTCGAATGAGTTGGAAGGCGGAAAGATTATATGAACACAATACCAAGATTATTAAGAGAAGTAGTTAATGGACGGCGTCTGAAACCTGCAGAGGCTTTGGTTCTTTTAGAAGAAGCAGATTTTTTAGACTTAGGACAGGCTGCAAGCGAAATTTATCGTCAGCGGTACCCTGATAACACGGCGACTTTTATTATTGATCGGAATATCAATTATACTAATATTTGTATCAGCCGCTGTCAATTTTGTGCTTTCTACCGAGATAGGCACCATTCTGAAGCTTACGTTCTAACTGAAAGAGAGATATTCGAAAAAATTGAGGATGCCCTAGCTCAAGGGGCAACACAGATAATGCTGCAAGGAGGCCTTCACCCAGACTTAGACTTGGACTTTTTTATCAATTTGGTCAAAGACATCAAATCTCACTTTAACATTACGGTCCATTCCTTCTCACCTCCAGAGATCTACCATATGGCTATGGTATCGAATGTTTCGATTCGTACGGTCCTATTAAAACTGGCTGAAGCCGGTTTAGATTCCTTACCCGGTGGTGGGGCAGAAATTTTAGTCGATAGAGTAAGGAATATCATCAGTCCTCATAAAATCTCCTCCAGTCAATGGTTGGAGGTAATGGAAACTGCGCATGGTATTGGTCTGGCATCAACGGCCACGATGATGATGGGTGTAACAGAAACTAGAGCAGAAAGAATAAGCCACCTGGACAAGATAAGAGATTTACAAGATAGGACCAACGGATTTAGAGGTTTTATTCCTTGGACCTTTCGCCCTGACAACACTAGACTGGGAGGAACTCATCTATCGTCAATTGAATATTTAAGAACTCTGGCCATCGCTCGCTTATATCTAGACAATTTCCCCCACATTCAAGGATCATGGTTGACCCAGGGGCCAGAGGTTGGTCAATTATCACTTATTTTTGGAGCAGATGATTTGGGGAGCATTATGCTCGAAGAAAATGTCGTGCGAGCCGCTGGTTGTGAGAATCGATTAGACAAAGATGAAATCATTCGGTTGATTCGAGGGGCAGGAAGAATTCCAGCCCAGAGAAATACTGAATATACAATACTGAGAAGATTTGATTGATGCTGTAACTACTTATAAAATACGAACTTAATATAAAATAAATTCAGTTCAGGTCCATAAACATTCACAGAAAGGAGACAAGTGATGGAAATAAACCCAAAACGGAAAATTGTGGTTTTTTTAGGGGTAATCTTACTAATCGCACTGGGTGCCCTCACTACCGATCTGTATGTGGACTGGATGTGGTTTAAATCTATCAATTTTCAATCTGTGTTCTTAACGACTCTATTCACAAAAGTACTCTTGCGGTTGATAGTTGGTCTTGGATTTTTTACAATTTTTTTGATTAATTTTTTGGCTACTCGCCAAACTTTAATCAACTTAACCTTAAACAAAGCACCCGACAATATAATTCGGCTCCAAAAGCCTTTTTGGGAAAAGTTTTTGGAAGGCCGGGGTTTAATCATTTTTTTTATCGTTTGTAGTTTGCTGCTGGCTTATATTTTTAGTGCGGTAGCTTCTGATAATTGGATAGTAGTTCAGCAGTATCTTCACGCGAGTTCATTTGGAATTATTGATCCTATCTTCCAACAAGATGTAGGATTTTACATTTTTAAATTGCCATTCTATCAGCTTATTTATAATTATCTGATTGCTGGAATTATTATTTCAGCAATTGCTGTTACCATTATTTATCTTTTGAGTAGTCCGAAAGCTATTTTTAAAAAGCCCTTTACCGAATTTACACGTGCAAAAGTCCATTTATCTGTTCTAGTTGCCACATTTTTCATCATCAAGGCCTGGGGCTATAAGCTTGATTCTTATGGCCTGCTTTACTCAGCCAATGAGATTATGTATGGAGCAGGCTATACAGATATCCACGCTCGTCTCTTAGCCTATCAGACATTGTGTATAGTCGCCTTGCTTTGTGCTTTAGTTATCATTGGCAACCTTTACTTTCGCCGGCTTAAATGGGTTGGAATCAGTATTGCCCTACTTATCACTACTTCCCTGCTGCTGGGTGTGTTTTATCCGGCCATGATTCAAAAATTCAGAGTAATTCCCAATCAATTTACTGTTGAAGAACCCTATATTGCCTATAACATTGCCTATACTCAGAAAGCATATGGACTGGATAAAATTAAGCGGCAAAATTTCCCGGTGGAGAATACTTTGACGCCCACTGACTTGAAAGAAAACGAGGCTACCATTAATAGCATCCGTCTATGGGACTGGCAGCCGCTGCAGCAAACATATTCTCAGCTCCAAGAATTATGGCCTTATTATACCTTTAAAGATATGGACATTGACCGATATATGATAGAGGGCAACTATCGACAGGTAATGCTGAGTGTGCGAGAAATGGTCCAATCTAAGCTTCCGCCCCAAGCTCAGACCTGGGTTAACCAGAAATTGAAGTATACCCACGGATACGGAGTAGCTATGAGTCCAGTTAATGAAGTTACCGCAGAAGGACTGCCTACGTTCTTTATTAAAAATATCCCTCCTGAATCATCAATTGAGAGTTTAACCTTAGTACACCCTGAGATTTATTATGGGGAAGAGACTAACGACTATGTGATTGTCAATACAAAAACTTCTGAGTTTAATTACCCAATGGGCGAGCATAACGTAGAGTCTGTGTACCAAGCAGTTAGCGGGGTGCAGCTTTCATCTATTTTCCGGCGGGTAATGTTTGCGATGGCTTTCGGGGATTATAAACTTTTGTTATCTCATGATTTAACCCCGACTAGCCAAATCCTATATAACCGCAACATTCACGAACGGGTTCGGAAAGTGGCACCATTTTTGCGATACGATTATGACCCATACCCAGTAGTTAGTGGGGGAAGGGTTTACTGGATTCAAGACGCCTATACAGTTAGTAGCCTGTATCCCTATTCCGAACCGACTGAAGGGTGGGGGAACTATGTTCGTAATTCGGTTAAAGTAGTAATTGACGCCTATGATGGCAGTATGAGTTTTTACGTTACAGACAATGAGGACCCAATTATCCGAAGTTACCAACTTATTTTTCCCCAACTATTTCGGCCATTAGAGGTAATGCCAGCGGATTTAAAACAACACTTGCGTTACCCGGAAGATTTGTTTTTAGTCCAAGCTAAAATGTACGCCACCTATCATATGCAAAACACCCGTATCTTCTACTATAAAGAAGATAAATGGGGTCTACCAGAAGAGCTTTTTAATGTCCAAAAAGAAACCGTCAAGCCTTACTACACTATTATGCGCTTGCCAGATGAAGAGAAACCCGAATTTTTGCTGATGATTCCTTTCACCCCGGAAAAACGGCCTAATATGGTTGCCTGGATGGCTGCGCGCTCCGATGGTGAAAATTATGGTCAACTACTTGTCTACAATTTCCCTAAACAAAAATTAATCTACGGCCCAATGCAAATTGAATCTCGGATTGATCAAGATGGTGAGATTTCGAAGGAGTTAACTCTCTGGAACCAGCGAGGTTCAACGATTATTCGCGGCAATCTCTTAGTTATCCCAATCAAAGACTCATTATTATATATTGAGCCCCTGTACCTTCAGGCGGAACAGAGCAAAATGCCCGAACTCCGTCGAGTTGTCGCGGTATATGGTGACCGGGTGGTTATGGAACGGAATTTGGATGAGGCTTTAAAGAAGATATTAGGATCAGGAGCCTCCCCGCCAGTTGAATCAGAAGCCCAGACACCGGTAACAAGTGATCCAGCTGAGTCTCTTTCAACGTCTGATTTATCGAACAAGGCCTATCAAACCTTCCAGGAGGCTCAACGCCGATTACGGGAGGGCGACTGGTCTGGTTATGGGGAGAGTATTAAGGAATTGGAAGCAATTCTGCTGGAATTGCAAAAGGTTTCGGGTAATGTCGACCCCTTGACCGAACCGCTTCCAGCACCCGCTGGAGAAGGCGGCCTAGATCCCCAACCGGTTGTTACTCCATCTGTCATAGATTAGATCAATGGGAGCCGCTATGAGACTATGAATAAATACTATTCAAGAGGGGTGGATAAATACTAGTATGTCTACAGCACCTAAAATAGCCTGTCTCGGCGATAGCTTGACCTGGGGATTTCCCTATGGCCCAAAATACTCCTGGGTTTACCTGGTTGGGCAACGGACTGGACTAAACCTGATCAACATGGGAATTAATGGGAATACTACAGAAGATATGTTACACCGTTTTATACCCCAAGTAGTAAAAGCAAATCCCACCCATGTAATCATCATGGGTGGGACTAACGATATTATTTGCCGGGAATCTATTCCTCGAATTACTTGCAACCTAAAGAATATTATCGATACGGCTAAGCAGCATAATATACAGCCAATTTTGGGACTGCCCATTCCTCTAGGTTGGAAGGAAGCTGAATCCCGTTTAGCTCGGGTCCGCGACTGGATAGTGAATTTTGTCATTGAATCCAACCTTTATCTGATTGATTTTTCCCGAGGCTTTTACTGGCAACAAGACGATGGGGAACTTCAAATCCGTTGGAAATTAATGCTGGATGGATCACATCCAACTACCGAAGGCTATGTAGCAATGGCAGATCAGTTTGACGCAAAAGCTCTCGGTCTCCTGACCCAGGAATAACAAATTATTGTCAATCTACTTCTGCAGCAAATCATCGACCTCAGAAGGATCTAGAGAAGCAACTTCAATAAACCTGGGTTCGTCATTAGCGGTCCAGTACTTGATTAACGCTAGTGGTAGATTTTTCGCATCACTGTAACGAGCAGTAATAGCAGCTGCCAGTTTAATGTTTTCTCCGGGTATAGTTTCCAATTGGGTTACTTGGTTTGTTTTTGGAAAATGCAGTATTGACAGTGGCCCAGGGTGCGAAGCAACCTTAAATAGAATATCTTGGGCACCCGCTTTATCGTATAAAATCTGGTTTTCACTCTCTTTTCGACCAACAATTAAGTAAAACCAGTTAGGGCCAAAGAAATGTCTCCCTACTTTAAGCAGTTCAAAATCATCATTGCCCGCCTCAGGATATCGTTCCAGAAGCGATTTTAGACGCTCAGCGAAATTGGGTACCGTTAGCAGACAGCCCCCGGCTGGTGAAGGATACTCATGGATTCCGTACTCTTGAGCCAGTTTAATTTGTGTTTTCCGAGAACGACCAGAAATATCCAAAAGTCGTTCTCGATCAACTACTCCCCGAATCTCGGGCAAGGTAGGAGGTAATAGTCGAGCCGAAAGCGGCCGCAGAATCAGTCCAGAATAACCGGAAATTTTTTCTACAGCCCGCATGGCATCTGCCTTCTGAGATTTAGGTCGCTGTTTAAGTACTTCGCCAGTGATTATAAAATCGGCCCCGATCTCTTCCATATATTGTCCGGCTAGTTTCAACATTAAACCGTGGCAATCAATGCAGGGATTCAGGTTCTTGCCAAAACCGTAACGAGGATTTTTCAGAAGATCCAAATATTCTTCCCCAAAGTGAATTGTATGCACTTTAATCCCCAGGTTTTGGGCTGCTTTTTCAACCCATAAGGATTCGCCAAAAAAAGGACTGCTAAAATTAACCCCAACAACTTCTATTCCCTGGTCCTGAATCAAACGGATGGCTAATTGACTATCCAGACCACCAGAGAGAAGGGCTACAGCTTTGGTCATGTACCTTTCCTCCAGTCTTTCGCGATTTAATTGCTTTTGTTTATTAACCGCCCATGCCCGGAGGCACAACCACGGATGATAATAACACAAACAACAATAAACGTGTTATTTGCTTATTAGCTTATCTAGCAGCTCTGGAGTAACCTGTTCTTCAGTCAGAACTTTAATTCCTATTTTCTTTAGAAGAGCGGTAGTAACCCCATCGCCATTTATTAGACATCGATTAAAGCTGCCATCATAAATTAATCCACACCCACAGGAAGGGCTGCTGGCTTTTAAGATTGCATAACGTACGCCGGTACTCCTAGCCAACCGAACTACTTCGAGTGCTCCTCGTAGAAACTGCGTGGTTAAATTTTTTCCCGCCTGGTTGATTACCTGGGTACTAGAGGATTGGAAGGTATCTTCACAAAAACCCAACGGGCCAATGCCGCCATCAAGTTTATGAGCAGTTTCAACTGCATCTAAGGATAGATCATAACTTCTCAATAAGTCTTCACCTGTCCCGCCTAAAATTTCGGCCGGAATTCTAGGAGTCGGAAGCCCCCCTAACTGTTCCGGGCACACTGGCAGGAAGCAACCAGTTGCTAGTTTTTTAACCAACTCCGGCTGGATATTATTACTTCCATCATAACGACAGTTTACACCTACTAAACAGGCACTAACCAAAATCATAGTCCACCTCCCAGGATTAAACAAGTAAATTATACAACTTCGAGGAAGGAAATTGGTAATCTTGTGCCGAAATAGAACATCAAATTCATAATGATGGCCCGAATCTGCATTTTTTTTAGAACGGATGCCGTTGGGTTCTCGACTTTAGGGTGATCAAATGTTACAAAGAACTTACATGTTTTATTCTAAAATTTTCATACTTGTCTTTATTACCCTGATCTTGACATTAATTATCCCATTTTTCTCGGTTCTTTCCACTAGGGCGGATACTATTCCCGTCGAGAAGGATATGTCTACTGCAATACCCGAACCAAACATAAAAAACGAGGTTTCGGCAGCTGTGCTTATGGATGCTAATTCCGGTCAAATTCTATTTGCCTTCAACCCAGATACCCAGTTGCCGATAGCAAGTACGACTAAAATAATGACCTGTTTATTGGCATTAGAACAGGCACCGCTAGATACCCCAGTAGTTATTTCGGAAAATGCAGTGCGAGTCGAGGGTACCAGGGTTTACCTTGAGATGGGAGAAACCCAAAACATTGAAAATTTACTTTACGCTGCCATGTTGAACTCAGCTAATGATGCGGCTATAGCTCTCGGGGAATACCTTGGTAGTGGTTCACTTGAATCCTTTTCGATCATGATGAATCAACGAGCCTTAGAAATAGGGGCTATTAATACTAATTTTGTAAACCCAACTGGTCTAAGTGATATAAATCATTACTCTACCGCATACGATATAGCCTTGATCGCACGAGAAGCGATGATTAATCCTAAATTCAGAGAGATAGCCGCAACTCGTACCCGGCCATGGGTTGGAGAAAAATACCAGACTAACTTGGTTAACCTAAATCGACTATTATGGAGCTATCCTGGGATAACTGGCATTAAAACTGGTTATACACGGGCTGCTAAAAATTGTCTAGTCGCCTCGGCGGAAAAAGATGGACGCGAATTAATCTCCGTTATTTTAGGAGGAGGTAATAATATATGGCAGCAAACAGCCGAACTTCTAGACTACGGTTTTAAACGTTACGTTGCGCAAACCCTGGTAAACAAAGGTGAAGAAGTAACTACTATTACTTTTCCCAAGGAACACCAGGTAGGTTTATTAGCCTCCCGTTCACTTAGAGTTTCTTTACCTCGGGATAAAACGGTCAACCCCCAATCCCAAATCTGGGTGAAACCCGACCTAGAACCACCTTTAGCTGTGGGAGAGGTCGTTGGTCAACTTACTTACATCGTGGAAGAACAACAATTGGAATCGATACCGCTAATTTTAGCGGAAGAAGTTCCAGCATATTCAAAGAGGCCTCTATTATTCATTGCTGGTGGGTTGATGGTTGCCACCGGCATCTGCTGGCACTTATTGGAACGACCTCAGCGACTTTATTACCGTCGTCGTAAAATAGAAAGAAGGAATCGAAAACCCTTTATTTCATGAATTAACCCTAGGACACAAAATATTTGATGATTTCAGTTGTATAGACAATTTTTTGCTCTCATGCTAGAATAAAACATGGAGAGGAGGACATACTATGCGCAATTTAGCTAAGAAAACAATTTATCTTGCTCTTATCTTAGTTGCATTTTTTCTTGGCGGAACGCTGGTAGCCGGTGGGTTGCCTTTTGATATACCAGGATTAAACCAAATTTTATCTAAATCAAGTGGCGAGTTACGGTCAGACAATAATTCAGCAAAGAAAGCTAACGCTACGACACCAACAGATATTCGTATTGGCCCGACAACTATTGCTGATACCGTATCCACGATCAGCCCGGCAGTAGTTAATATTAATACTACATTTACAACAAGCGTATCCTTGAATGATCCTTTTTTTAATGACCCGTTTTTTCAGCATTTTTTTGGTAACTCTCTAAGAAGGGAAAGTACTCAGGTAAAACACGGAATTGGTAGCGGATTTATTATTTCTCAAGATGGTTATGTTATAACTAATGAACACGTGGTTAGTGATGCGACTGAAATCAGTGTTACAGCGATTGGTTTTAATGACCCTATCCCAGCGAAGGTTGTCGGAGCAGACCACGAACTTGATCTGGCAGTTTTGAAACTGGAAACTAATCAAGAAATGCCATATATTGCTCTCGGAGATTCCAATTCAATTCGAGCTGGCGAATGGGTAATTGCCATCGGCAATCCATACGGTCTTGATCACACTGTAACTGCTGGGGTAATCAGTGCCCTTGGTCGACCTGTTCAAATTGAAGATCGTTTCTACCGAAACCTTATCCAGACTGATGCAGCGATTAATCCTGGAAACAGTGGTGGACCTTTACTAAATTTAGCCGGAGAAGTAATCGGTATTAATACCGCAGTTAATGCTGAGGCGCAAGGAATCGGATTTGCTATTCCGATTAATACCGCTAAAGAAGTACTTGATGATCTGATAAATAAAGGTAAGGTTATTCGACCCTATTTAGGAGTTTACATGCAGCAGGTTACTTCTGAAATTGCTTATTACCTTGATTTACCGGATCTCCAAGGTGCCTTCATCAGCGAGGTTATTCCGAATAGTCCAGCGCACAAGGCTGGTCTACGATCACGCGATGTTATTCGGAGGATTGACGATCAGGTTGTCACCAACCCCGAAGATCTACGACAAAAACTAAAGAATCATCAAGCAGGAGATAAGGCTGTCTTAGAGATATACCGCGAAAAGCAAACACATAAAGTAACAGTTACCCTGGGCGAGCAACCCTAATTAAACCCTATTAATTATATCTTACTACTTTGCAGCATTAAGGCACAAATATGACCTGGCTTAGCCAGGTTGTTTATTTCCTTTTATACCGCAGATTAACCTCACCTCTAACAAGTATTTTGATAATAAAGAAGGTAAATTCCGAATAATATAGAATACTACAGAATTCCAATTTTTCTGTAACAAACAATTTTTACGGGCATTGTTTTAAGTATTAACTTAACTATAGGAAAGAAAGGAGGCAGGCTGGCTCTTTAATGGTAAAGTTGGTCAGCCGAAATTTATGGAGCAATTCAAACCAATACCTACTCTCGGAGGAATTATGGGGTTTGGGATTTATGTAATTGTCACAACTGGCCTAGTTGGAGGGCTCACCTATGCTCTGGCTGAATCAAGTAATTTAATTAAGGCAATGCTTTTTATCCCTTTTTCTTTGTTCGCGTTAATTAGTCTTTATGTTGTATTATCTTTTTTTAATATTAAATACGTTATATCCGATTCTGCCCTTGAAATCTCCTGGGGTTTAACTCGGAAAGTGATCCCCTGGTCTTCGGTAAAAACAATCGAAAAAGTAATTGGAATGCCTAAGGTTTGGGGGGTTTTTGGAGCGCGATGGCCTGGTTATCATGTAGGTGCCTTTAATATAACAGGATTAGGGGTTATGACCATCATCGGAACACAACTTGAAGACAATTTGGTTGTACTGCGAACTGAAAAAGGTGTCTTTGGCATCACTCCGGTACACGGAAATTGTTTCATGGACGTCATTCAACGAAAAACTAACCTGATTGCCCAAATAATTAATCTTGATGAAAACAAAGAGTCGCTACTCCAAAACGTACCTAGCGAAGATAATGTTTATCTGGGATTAGCTGGACTAAACTTGATCTGCCTCCTGGCCTTTATCACCTATTTAGCAGCTTTTTTCCCTAGTGCCGTACAAGCAGCTGTGGCTGCAGGTATTCCTGGCCCCCCACGTGAGCTTGTTCTTTTAGCAGTAATTGCTGCGGCTGTCTTTCTAATTAACTTAGGGTCTGCCTCGAAACTTTACCAAAATGCAGCGAGTGCTGGCTATATGATGTGGGGTCTGGGGATATTTATTAATCTGTTTTTTATCACTATCTCAGTATTTGTACTCGGCTTTGGAATATAATTTTGTAAGTAAATAAGATATTAACTCCGGTTGTCATTACGATAAATATAACCATTTATTCGTTTATCGTGGTGCGGGCAACGCATGATAATTCTCTGGGCGAAGCGAAGAATCCTTCCCAAGCTAAGAAGTAAGATTCTTCGCTAACGCTCAGGATAACATACATTCACTATTTTCACCGGGTGGTCGTGTCTAACCGGCATGGACGGTTAATAAGATAAACATAATAGGATTTCTCTTGGCTATTGATTATTAATCTAGTTTTTTTCTACACTTCGCCTACTTTCCTGCTGCTTTTTTTACCATCGCTTGGTGAGCAGAGTCGAGTTTATTGCTTTCATGTGTGCGGCTATTCAAAAAGTGGATGCAGAAATGGCCATCGAAATCGTTATTCTTAATTGCTCCGGCACCATGAGGCATACCATTCATCGATGCAGCCATATGTTTTCCATCAAGACTAACAACTATCGCTCTCCTAGCCCAACTCCATTGACCACCGTATATTTTCCGCATAACAGCAGTATCCTCAGCCGTAAGGGGCTGACAGTCAGCATGCTTGGATCCCCCTCGTCGTTGCACTCTAAAACTAAGACCCGTTTCAACATCAGTAATAAGGGCCCTATCTCCTACAGCCAAAATGCGACTAGCCTCATTCCAAGGGATAAGATCGCCCATTCGGCTTCCAGTTCTAGGAACTGAAGAACTTTTCTTATCCCCTGGAGCTACTTTTACATTACTATTATCTTTTTCAACAGTTGTTTTATTATCAGAGCGACTGTCTCTACTCCGACTAGTTGACTGATTAGAGTTTACAGAATGAGCTGCTTGAAGGTCCTTAGAATTATCTGTAGGAGAATTATCCAATAAATCTATATTATTATTAACACCTACGGTTTCCTGATTATATGTAGGATTATAATTTGGGGTATTCTTAATATCAATTGTAGCCTGATCTGCAATACTCAGTGGTTCTATCTTATTTTGTGCTATAAGCTCATTTTCTTCATAACCTAAAAAGCTGCCCAATGGTGCCAGAAAACAAAGAGTAAAACATAAAACAACTAAGATAAGCATAGTCCCTACTATATCCCGAGGTTCTAACCCCAAAGTCAACATTCCCCCTTTAAAAGTAAAATAAAATTCAGATAACTACGTTCGACATATTTAAGTGGTTACCTTTAGTTAAATTTAACCATGATTTATATTACTTAAAGTTAATTAATAAAAATGTCAAGATTTAGAAGACTTAAAGACAAACGCCCGACCTATCACCAACTTTTTACAAGCAGTAATAGGACAGGCGCCAACAAACAAGGATTATTAGATAGTATAATCTCAATGCTGAATTAATGCTTTTTGTAGGAGCTGAACTGGATGTAGGACTTTTATATCTAAACCGGCCTCACGTAATCCATAGCTAATCTGAGTTGTGCAACTAGGGCAACTGGTAGCCAATATTTCGGCTCCACTATTTTGGATGTTTTCAATCTTTCTTTTTAAGATTTTCATAGAAAGATCATAATGGGTCAAACCAAATGTCCCGGACCCACCACAGCAAGTATCTGCTCCGACCATTTCTTGAAAATCAACTCCCGGAATACTTTGTAAAATCTTGCGCGGCTGATTCTTTATTTTCTGGGCTTTAACTAGGTGACAAGGATCATGATAGGTCACCACGACTGAATTCATCAATCTGCCAATTTCCGTAGGTAAACCTAATTCATCCACCAAGAATACAGTAAGGTCAAACACCTTACCTTTTAGCCAATTGGCGGCTTCTATGGTTTTCTCGGCTAAGGTTGGCGCAGAATTTGAGCTATTCCTAAGTTTATCAATGACGGTAGCCGGCCGATAGAGGTGCCCATTTAAAGTCGAGGTACAGGAAGCACAATCACTTATTATGGCGTCAACCCCGAGTTTGGACAGGATATTTAGATTGTGGATTACCAGTTCTTCGGCTACAGTCTTTGCTCCATTAGCCAGATGAGGTACGCCACAACACTTAAGGTCCGGAGGAATAATTACCTCACACCCACAATGGGTTAGCACCTCTGCCGTAGCTAGTGCTATTTCCGGCTGCAACAGGTCAGTTCCACAACCAAGGAAATAAGCCACCCTGGTTTTGCGGGTGCCTCTGGCCGGCATTACTGCGGCTAACTGAGACCGAGCGGATCGACGCGGAATTTTACCCAGGATCTTTTCGGCCCGGGGTAAATCTCCCGGGAGGATACCGGTTAGTCCTAGGGAACGTGCCAAACTCCGCAACCCCAGGCTATCAGCTAAACCGGCAGCGGCCACTGAATTACGGAGAAGGCCCGGGTTGGTCCACAACTTCTCAAAGATTAGTTTTTTACTGGTTGAAGGCCGTTGTTCGGTGATAAATGCCCGAGCTTCAGCGACCAGTTCTGGGACCGGAATCGCCGAAGGACAATTACTGGAACATGATTCACACATCAAGCAGTCGCCCAATTTGGCGGCTACCTTATCCGAAACAGAAAGCACACCGTCACGGAGCATTTGAACCATGAATACCTGACCACGGGGGGAGTAGTTTTCGGTTCGATACTCATTAAAGATGGGGCAAACACTGCGGCACTTGCCGCAGCGGACGCACTTTTTAAGTTGATCTCGAACTGCTGGTGTATCCTTAAACATTGGTTATTCCCCCTCTGGAAGAAAGACTTTCCCAGGATTCATGATTCCCTTGGGATCCAGAGCTTTCTTGATCGCCTGCATAACCTTAACGGCTGGTCCATGCTCTAATTCGGCATACATGGCTCTTACCGCACCCACACCATGCTCACCGGTTGTGGAGCCGCCAAGGGTAATCGCCAGTCGATGAATGTCATCGACCAATCGATTGGCCATTTCGACTTCTTCTGGTTTTTCCGGATCAATCACCGGGGCGGTGTGAACATTGCCATCACCAATATGACCATAATTGACCACTTGAACCCCATGTTTTTTCCCCAAGGCTCGAATACTGCGCAAGGTCTCAGCCACCTTGGCCAAGGGGACACTAATATCTTCTCCGGCAAACACCCGGCTGCCATCAGGTCGAACCCGAGCCGCGGCCGTCGCTACTACGCTGCGGCCTTCCCAGAGATCGGCCATTCTTTTTGGCTCGGTGGCCCACTCTACCTGGGTTGCTCGTCGTGCGGCTATTTCTTTAATTTTCAGGCCTTCCCATTCGACGCTGGATGGGTTGCCATCCACTTCAAAAAGAAGGATCGCTTCCCCCTGAGGCAGATTAATCTCCGGCCGATACATATTTACCGCATTAATTGCTGATTGGTCGAGAATTTCAATTCCAGAAGGCAGAATACCAGCTTGATAAACCTCTAAAACAGAGGCTGGAGCATCATCGAGTGAAGGATAAACCGCCATGACGATCCCCCGCCCTTTTGGTTTAGGCCATACTCGAAGTCTAACTTTAGTAATAACTCCCAAAACCCCTTCAGAACCAACAAAAAGTTTCGTTAGATTCAGCCCGGAAACATTTTTAATTGACCGAGCCTGCATACCGCCAGTTACGATTACCTCCCCATTGGGCAGGACAACTTCCAGACCCAGAATATACTGCTCAGTGCAGCCATATTTGACGGCTCGGAGTCCGCTGGCATTATTAGCGACCATCCCCCCGACTGTACACATAATCGAACTGCCTGGGTCGGGCGGGAAAAAAAGTCCATATTCAGCTAAACGCTCATTTAACTTGGCGTGGATCACACCGGGACGCACAAACACCTGCATATTAGCCACATCAATTTCCTCGATTGTATCCCAGGGGGAAAGATCCATCACTATACCACCCTTAATCGCAACCGAACCACAAGTCTCTCCAGTACCAGCTCCGCGAGGGGTTACCGGTACATCATTAGCGTAGGCTATCTGCATTACTGCGGATACCTCTTCAGTCGAGCGGGGCGTTACTACTGCATCCGGAATAAAACGGTTTAGTCTAGCTAGAAAAGAACTATCATAAGAATAATACATGAGATCCACTGGGTCAGAGATTACCTTATCTTTCCCCAACCGGTTTTCCAATTCCTTAACTAGAAGTGAACGATCCATTTTTTATTGAACACCTCCATATATGTTCCTTTTGGTCTGAATAGTTCTCAACTATGTTCACAAACATAAGAATCTAAAAAATGAGAACAGCAAGTCGGTTCTTAAGAAGTGGGCATGCAGAATGGCCAACTTGCTGTTCAATTCCTCAAATGATAGAATAAAAGTCTAATCATGGAAGGTGAATCGTCAAAAAGCAGCAAACTCCATCTTTAATCCCCGATCACGATTATAACACACCCTGGGAGGTATCGGTTATGAAAATGAAGCCTGTAAAAGAATCCGAGTGGCAACCCGTTTTACGTCAGTTAACCCAAGTAATCCCGGCCCAACGAATAGCCTGGGATGAGCCAATGTCCCGGCATACTACCTTCCAGATCGGGGGTCCGGCAGATGCCCTGGTTATCCCAACTAGTGAAGAAGAATTACAACGGATTATATTGTTTTGCCGGGAAAAAAAACTACCCTATTACATAATTGGGAAGGGCAGTAATCTTCTAATTCGTGATAAAGGGATTCGCGGGGCCGTGATCAAAATAGATCAGCCCCTAGGTCATTTAGAATTCTCGGGCCATCAGGTCAAGGCCGGGGCTGGTTTGTCGCTGGGTGAACTTTCTCGTAAGGTTGCCGAGCGAGGGCTTTCCGGCCTGGAATTTGCAATAGGAATACCCGGCTCGCTCGGGGGTGCATTGGTAATGAATGCCGGGGCCTATGATGGCGAAATGAAGGATGTTGTTACCAGTGTCCGAGTTTTGGATGAGAAGGGGAGGTGTTTTACCCTCTTAGCTGATCAGCTTAAATTTGGCTACCGGCACAGTATCCTTCAAGGGAGTGATCTAATCGTCCTTGAAGCAACGATAGATTTAACCCCGGGCAATCCTGACGAAATTCAGGCGCGAATGGATGACTATACTAAACGTCGTGAATCACGACAACCGCTTAACCTACCCAGTGCCGGGAGTGTCTTCCGGCGTCCGACCGGTTACTTTGTGGGACCGATGATTGAAGAATTAGGTTTAAAAGGCTTTCAGGTAAACCAGGCTCAAGTATCAGAAATGCACGCTGGCTTTATAGTTAATCAAGGCCAGGCTACCGCCGAAGATGTTATAACCTTGATTAAAATCATCCAGGAACTGGTCAAAGAAAGATTTGGTGTTGAACTGGTTCCGGAAATAAAAATAATCGGCGAAGAATAAAAACGCAGCCCAGATTTAATTATTACCTGGACTGCAAAATAACTTTTAAAGTTTATTTACCTGTGTTGGATCCGGGAATAAACAATAAGAACCAATAGATGACTAGAGCAACAATAAACCAGGTTAAGCTTCGATTAAAACTTAAGACTTCCGATTCTTCGAAAGCTGATCCCAACTTAGTCTCGATGTCGCCTTTTTCATTGGTTCTCCCGGTGGAACTAAAGGGTTTGTTTATTGCCCGAACAAGTTCCCCGATTAACTTCTCGAGGAGGTCTAGGCGCGTTTCAGTTTGCGAAGCCTTATTCCTTTGGGCTAATTTATGTTGCAGCATTAATCGATTATAACAACAAGGCAACACAGCCATCCCCCCATTAAGCAGCTTCATTTGCTACCAGTATATGACTGTCAGGTAGATTGGGTTACATAAATTAGAAATATTGGCAAAGCAGATCTAATCGGAATCTGATTCTCATATTATTTTTATTATCTGCCATCTCAATCATAAATGGTTATAGTTACTCAATAAAAGGCATGGACGATGATAATCTGGCGAAGATAATCTGAAAAAATAAAACCGCTTCAGTAATAAATACTGAAACGGTATTAATCCGATGGTGGAGATAGGGGGATTCGAACCCCCGGCCTTCTGAATGCGAACCAGACGCTCTCCCGACTGAGCTATACCCCCAGATAATCCTAATTAGGTCTTGAACGATGATAATTATACCACTTCACTTTGAAAAGTCAACCAAGTTTACCCTTGACCACCGGTGGACTGGGGTGCCAAGGGTAAACTAGCTTTATGCTTATGGAGTTATTTAATAGCCGGCTGCTTTTTGTACATTAGCTTGATGCGTCGAGTTAATTTGATTGGTGTTATGCTGACGGCTGTTTAAAAAATGCAGATCAAAATGGCCTGCAAAATTATTCCCGGAAATGGTATCAATATCATGGGGCATACCGGCCATCGACGCCGCTAGTACTCGACCATCAACCTCCACCAGGACCGGGCGATAACGCCAACCCCAGTATCCCCCGAAGATTTCTTTCATTATCTGAGTATCTTGTTTAGTTAGCGGTTCGCAGTCCGCATGATTAGATCCTCCAATTCGTTGGACTGTAAAACGCTTTCCGGTTTCCAAATCGCGGATAACCGCCTGATTGCCAATATCAAAAATCCAGTAGACAAACTCCCAATCTAACCATTCTCCATAACCCGCTTTAGCCGGAACTTGAGGAGCAACAACCGAGACCGCCTTACTGGAATTAACTGGGATAAACAAAGGCTGCTTAATCCCAACCCAATCGACATGCAGGTGATTAGTGGTTTTGATTGCATCAATGGTCGTATTATATTGCTGAGACAAGCCCCATAGATCTTGCCCTGGTTTAACCTGCACCAGGACCGCTCCATCGGGAATTATCCAGTTAACAGAAGAAGGAGAATGCGGGGGTGGTGTAGGTGGGCCCGCAGGATTTCCTGGTGAATTCGCAGAAATCGGGACAGATAAAACTTGTCCGACTTGTAGCATCGTTGACTTTAAGTTATTCTTGGTCATGAGCTGAGCGATGGTTGTGTGGTACCGCTGGGAAATTAAATAAAGGGTATCTCCGGAGCGAACAGTATGATTAACCCAATCTTCACTCGGTAGGGTTAATAGTTGACCCACATAAATCAGATCAGAAGTTAGGTGATTTAAAGTTTTAAGCTTATCCACGGTTGTTCCAAACCGTTGAGCTAGCAAATAAAGAGTATCACCCGGCTGAACTAGGTAGCGGTTGCACGTCACTGGAATCTTAAGCAACTGGCCAACTCTAAGCTCTGATGAGGTCAAACTATTAACGGACATTAAATCCGCGACGTTGGTTCCGTATTTTAATGAAATGAGATATAAAGTATCTCCAGGCTGCACTTGATAGGTTGTCCCTTTATTACTGGCGGGATCTGGAATCTTCAATACCTGTCCGATTCTAATCTCTGTGGAAACTAAACCGTTTAGTTCTATTAATGTTTTGATCGTGGTCCCGTATTTGGTTGATAAAATATACAGAGTATCTCCTGCTTTAACAGAGTAATAAAGATAGCCGACTTCGGCAGTAGTTAAGGGTGAGGCTATAACCGGTTTTTCCGGTATGCAAAAACTTCCGAATGTTGTTACTATTAAACTTAGACCGACTGATATAAATCGGCAACCACCCGATTTTATACCCTTACGCGACATAATCCCCCTCCTAAATAAATGATTATAATTGATCAAATTCCAAGAAATATTCTACATTCTTCCCGAGAGTTCCCTTGAATGGGAATATAGTCGAAGTTTGGGATTTAAATTCTACCTTACCAGTAGGATTCCTTTAGGTAAATTAAGCCACTAATAGGGTCATTTTAAATAACTAAAGAGCATATCCTGCAGGGTACTCTCCTTGGTAAGGACTCCAGTCATTGTCTGCTTGGGGGATCCGTGTTACCATATTAATAAACTCAATAGTTATTAAATTTAGCAAATTTTGAATATTAGATTTCCATGCATAAAGGGGGGGTGGGGGGTTATGAAAAAAAGACTGGGGGATATTCTTCCCACCGGTCAAGTTGTTTTATCCGACAGCCAAACAGTAGAGGAAGCTCAAAACAGATTAAAGAATACACAAGCTATTGCGGCAGCAGTCATTAATTCTAGCCAGCAAATTGAAGGAGTCATTGTCCAGGAAGAATTGCTGCAAGCCGAATGGGTTAAACCAGACGAATCTATTTCTTCATTAATTAATCGCGGTTGGAGTTCAGTATCTTTAAACGATACCTTGGAAATGGCCTTAAAGGTTCCAAATTCCTGGATCATTGCGGTCGATGATAATGGTTTGCCGTTAGGTGTTTTATCAAAAATCAAAGTGGTAGATGCAGTAGTTGAAGTGTTTGAAACAACTTTAAACCGCTTATATACGGTGATGGATTCGGCCCATAATGGAATCATCGCGTTAGATAATAATGGTTTCATCACCCATTACAATACAGCTGCGGAAGTTATGTTTGGATATCCTAGGGATCAGGCCATCGGCCGGCATATCAGTGAGGTTGACCCGGAAAGCACGTTGATGGATGTGGTTCAATCAGGTCAAGCTCAGATGACGCAAAAAAGGCAATTGCCTCGGGCGTTAGTTTTGACAAATCGGCGTCCAATCCTGGTTAATGCAGAGGTCGTGGGCGTCGTTGCTGTTTTTCAAGATTTATCTGAAGTTGAGGCAGCCCAAAATGAGCTTCGTACTGTTCAGGCACTTAATCACGAATTAGAAAGCATTCTCGAATTTTCCCATGATGGTTTAGCTATCTGTGATGATGAAGGCTGCTTTTTACGAGTTAGTCCTAGTTTCGGCAAATTGTTGGGCATACCGGTAGAGGAACTGACCGGACGCTCAATTTTCAACCTATCTGGAATTGCTCAGTTGATTTTGCCGGTCATTCATGCCGTTATGGAACAACGAGTGCCGATTTCAATGACGCAAAATACACCCGGGGGCCAGCAGATTCTAGCTACCAGTATTCCAGTATTTGATGAGAAAGGCCAACTTGTCCGAATAGTAACTAATCTGCGTGACATGACTGAATTGAATGATTTAAGGGAACAAGTACAACAAACTAATGAACTTAGCCGTCGGTATCTCCAAGAATTGGAGGAATGGCGGGCAAGGTTTGTCGCGACCTCTGAGGTAGTAGCTTCTAGCCTGGCCATGCAACGGGTTATTGAAATGGCTCTTCACGTAGCCAAGGTTGATTCTACAGTATTAATTACTGGAGAGTCAGGAGTCGGCAAAGAAGTTATTGCCAAAATGATTCACCGGGTGAGTCCGAGGAGGGACGGACCCTTTATTGAGATAAATTGTGGAGCTATCCCGGAAACGTTACTGGAATCAGAGTTGTTCGGTTATGAACGAGGGGCATTTACGGGGGCTGCTCGGGAAGGCCGAACCGGTATCTTTGAATTGGCGAATAACGGAACCCTTTTATTGGATGAAATAGCCGAGATTCCCCTAAACCTTCAGGTAAAACTGCTGAGAGCCCTGCAGGAACAAGAAATATATCGAGTTGGGGGTACTCACCCCATTAAGCTGAATGTTCGAATAATCACCGCAACCAATAAAAATCTTTGGCAAATGGTCCAAAGCCGGCAATTCCGTGAGGATCTTTATTATCGCCTCAATGTCGTGCCAATGGAAATTCCGCCACTCCGTAAGCGAAGAGAAGATATCTTACCCCTGACGAATCATTTCCTGAAACTATGTAACGACAAGTACGGATTTAAACGTCGCCTGGCTCCGGAAGTCTATCAAATTTTTGAGAGTTATAGTTGGGCGGGCAATGTTCGCGAGTTGCAGAATTTGGTAGAGCGTCTGGTGGTTACTAGTAATACAGAGATAATCACCGAGAAGCATTTGCCGCCATCTTTATCAAGAAGAACCCTGGCCAGCCCCCAAGCCGTACAAGTCTTCGGTTTAACAACCCTAAAAGAGGCAGAGGAAACGGTGCAAAAGGAATTAGTAACGCGAGCTCTCCGTGTAGGGAAAAGCACTCGGCGGGCTGCAGAAATTTTGGGGGTTACTCATTCCACGATTGTCCGTAAGATAAAACAATACGGTATTCAGGTTGGACCGGAATAGCACCAGAATGGAACAGAATTGCATCACTCAACTTAAGATAAAGATGTTCTTGAAACCTTAGAATATCCAAGATATCCAAGGCCGACAAATCTATAACGGAACATTCATGTTCCAACTGAGAACGTTAGTATTTGAGCAAGGAGTCTTCCTGATCGATAAAGGGGAGACTCTTTTTATTTTTTCTTTTTATTTCTATTCATGATAGAGACGGTTGTTTTAACCTAAGGAAGTGCTTTAACTCCAGCAGTACCAAACGTTTAGAAAAACTAAGCACATGGCTATAAATGAAAAATAATCAAATATTACGGAATTTATTTTAAATTAATTAGCTAACAGCCTTTATCCGGGCATTACTTTTGCATATTGCCAGAATTATAGAAAAATAGAAAAGATCAAATAGAGTACTTAATAATATTAAGGGGAGGGATGATTCATGAGTCTGAAAACGATCTTCTTTATCTTTGTAGGGTTTTATGCCACAGTTAAACTTTGCTTTTTTATCGGTGTTTACTTCATTACTAAGCAAATTGAACGTAAGGCTCTGGCAGAAAAGGCTAAACGGCAAGAACACAACCGCCTGGCTGAATTAGAATCCTTGGTTGAAATGTATGAAAATAAAGAAAAAGCATTTAAAAAAGACAAACAAGTTTATGGGGTTCGCCACGGAAAATTTATTGCCTAACTTAACAAGCTATCAATATATATCACTATTCAATAGTAGCCGGTTTAAATATAAACCAAAGCGGTTCCCTTTTATTCCAGCGGAACTTTTTTGAACCAATCCTCCGCATCTGATTAATTAAGCTTCTCGGGGTTCGCCTACTCGATCGCTCTTAATAATCGGTACCTATTTGCACCACTTAAGAAAGTGTTTACGAGAACAACCGTTGGTTTTAATAAGTAGTTAGACACGTTTATTTTCTTGGTTTTCAAGCCAAATAGTATGTGCTCTGGTTTGGAACAAGGCGAAAAACCTTTAAAAATAATGACTTTATTACTTCGGGTTAAGGAAACATGGATCAAAAATCAACCGGGAATAAACCACCCACCAAGATGCTTGGATATTTGGCATATAAATTGCAACTAAACTTTGCTAGCAATCACTTGAATGACAATAAATTTATTAGGGGGTGTGGTTTATGGTAACAATCACTTCATTCTGGATTATAGTAGCTTTTTATGTAATTGCCAAGATCTGTCTCTTTACTGGAATCTACTTAGTAACCAAGGCTATTGAGAAACGGGCACTGCGTGAGAAAAAGCAACGACTAGCCAATTTTCAACTTTATGAACTCGAAACCCTTATTCGCAGGAAGGAGCTAAGCCGAAAAAATACCCTCAAGGATCAAGAGCTCTTCAGAGTGCGTCATAAACGTTATGCTTGATAGTTCAAAGATAAGTGGGTTTGTATAATTGGTGATTTTTAAATTTAACCAGTCCATGTTCCAACTGGTTGGTATTGAAATAATACTTTAATATATAATACCTTAATACTTTATATTAGTGGATTATAAAAAGGAGTCAGTCCAAAGACTCCTTTTTATAATTTTGTTTATAATTTGGCAAATAAGATCTATAACAGTATCAAGGACTAGGCCCAACCAGGAGGCGTATTTTGAAAAAACTTTTTAGCCGAGACTTTAGGGTTGATTGAGTTTTCTTTGGTGGGGATATCTAGATATGCAGTTCTGGTGATTAGTAGCACTTCCAATAAAGAAGGGACACGTTCAGTTAGAGTATGCTCAGAAATTTGAAGGAATATCGCGGCATCCTTAATTGCCTGTTTCAAGGTTCGCACTCCATCAAAATACATCCACAGAATATAAGCCACAAAGTCTAATCCGGCCACCGGACTACCATCAATATGAGCAATTAAATATTCGCGGGGGTCTTCTAAATTTACTCCTAAACCAACTCCTTGAGCAATTATCTTTAAGGATAATAATTCGCTGGATAATTTGTTTTGTTCAAAAGGAATGATTAGTTTACCTTCCAGAAGTTCTGTGAGATGCTTAATCCAAATATCCGGAGATTCAATAGACTTATTCTCGAATAGGTGCTTTTTTATTTCTGCACCACTGGCCGGAACCGTGGCCCTTAACCAGATATCCACGGCTGGCCAAGGTATTCCATGAAATTTATCTCCGCAGCGAATCCAATAAAGTCTTTCATTTGGATTAAAAGGATCTGTATCATTTGGTCCGGATATTATCCCCACTGAAAAACCAACGGATATAAAGATTTGTTTGTTTAGCTGATCTATATTTTCCGTTAATTTGTTATCCATCAAACTCACCTCTCCTTCGAAAATACAGGGCGTTAGGGTAAATCAGCCCGATTCTGAATATCGGAAGAACGAAGCAATCAAGAAGCTCATTTCGCAGATTGAGGTCTAATGTTTAATGTATAATATTTATTACTTACCTAATGTTGAATAGTAAAACCAGACTGTTCATTAGGAAAGATGCGAATAACCCGCTCACGACGCCGTATTTCCTGGTTGAGCCGTTCCACTCCGTTAGTGGTGCGTAGTCTTTTTCGGTACTTTAGTGGCAGGATTAAAACGGCGGTAATGTCATCAAATGCTTCATCCAAAAGACATACAGCTTTCGGTGCTTTGGATTCGTATTTGTTGATAATCTTATCCCGGGTATCTCGGGCACTTTCAATGTCAACTGCTTCATAGAGTTGTCGTAAATCTTCTTTGATTTCCGGCTGGTGTGACTTGGGTGTCTGGTCCAACATATTTCTGGAAAAATGGGTTTGACACCGCTGCCAGGTGGCTCCCTGAAAATGTTTCTGTATAGCATTTACCAGTCCTTTATGATTATCAGAAGTGATCAGGTGGACACTTTTTAGTCCTCGTTCTTCAAGAGAACCAAAGAGTTCACCCCAACTGCTTTCAGATTCAGTGTTAGCTACATGAAAACCGATGATTTCACGACATTAAAACTGATAATCAAGTGCTATATTATATGTTTAAATTGTTTGAAAAAGGCAACGATATGACTCAGAAGACAGAGGAAGATAGACAATAATTGATTGGTTTTCGACATTCATTTTTCAAAACAGTTGATTTAGCAGGTATTTTTACAATAATGTAGAAACCTTTTACAATGTAAAGCCTTTTACAACGGAAACGGTTTACTATCCTCCATGATGTCCTGATTAGAAAGGAGATATTAAAGTGAAAATTTATCACGGTTCTCGTAAAAATGGCAAGCCATACGTAACAGTGCAGGATGACTCCAATGCGGCACTCAGGCCCCTCCGACATTTTGTCAAGCATACCCCGTCAGGGTTTGATTGGGGTCACGGAGGGTCCGGCCCGGCAGACTTAGCGTGGGCACTACTTATTGACTTCTATGGCCCTAAGGCGATTCACTTTGCGGAGTTTATTTATCAAAAGTTCAAGCGAGATGTAATTGCTAACCTTGATCCACAAGAATGGACATTAACTGGCGAAGCAATAGCCGAATCAGTTAACCAATACAAAATAATTTTTGATGAAGAGTTTAACAAAACGATCAGTATATCGAGCAACTATACTGATAACCTTACAATAACTGCTACCGGCAATATCGAAGCATTGATTAAGCTTAGCGATGAAATAAAAGCTTTAGCCTCTGAAGCTAGTATGGATCTAACTAGCACTAATTTGGGGGATATCTATTACCAGGTTCTGCAGTATTGCGAGATGATGAAACAAGATCTTCTCAACAAAATAGGGGCTTAATGTTTTAGCTGTTTATCTATTAACCCGCGATAATTTACTCGTGATAATTAACCCATGATAATAACTGTAAAGACTAAAATTAGGCGAGGTCGTTCAATGATATTGGCGACCTCGTTTGATGTAAGCAAACAAAGTCACCCTATTTTCTGTATTGATAACTTCACTTTTTTAGTCTAATATTTAAATTCAATTGCTGTTTTAGCGAAAAAAGGTATTGACAGTCAATTCAGTCCCTGGTATACTTTTGATTCGTTGACGGGCATAAAACTACAGGTAAGACTAACCAGTATTACCTAGAGTTAAGCTGAACTAGCTGGCAACAAAAGGTTGTTGACAGACACAGCGGCCCTTGCTACAATAAAGTTCCGCTGAAGGCAAAAGCCCAAAGCGACCGACGCGAGTCGGACCCTGATCCCTGAAAACTGAACAGTTGTCAAAATGTGCGAAGCCTGATGCAAAAGTCAAGGACCTCGATCAACGAGAGTTTCAAGACAAAGCAAGGTAGCGACAAGCTAGCGAAATAGTAAATAAGAGCAGATAAGCTCTTCGATATTTTAACGGAGAGTTTGATCCTGGCTCAGGACGAACGCTGGCGGCGTGCTTAACACATGCAAGTCGAACGGAGATATAAAGGAAGCTTGCGAATTTATATCTTAGTGGCGGACGGGTGAGTAACGCGTGGGTAACCAACCCATAACACCGGGACAACCCTGGGAAACTGGGGCTAATACCGGATACCTTCTTAAGCAGGCATCTGCAGAAGAAGAAAGGTGGCCTCTGAATATGCTGCCGGTGATGGACGGACCCGCGTCTGATTAGCTAGTTGGTAGGGTAATGGCCTACCAAGGCGACGATCAGTAGCCGGCCTGAGAGGGTGGCCGGCCACACTGGGACTGAGACACGGCCCAGACTCCTACGGGAGGCAGCAGTGGGGAATATTGCGCAATGGGCGAAAGCCTGACGCAGCAACGCCGCGTGAGTGACGAAGGCCTTCGGGTTGTAAAGCTCTGTCTTCCGGGACGAAGGCTTTAGGGTTAATAGCCCAAGAGATGACGGTACCGGAAGAGGAAGCCCCGGCTAACTACGTGCCAGCAGCCGCGGTAAAACGTAGGGGGCGAGCGTTGTCCGGAATTACTGGGCGTAAAGCGCGTGTAGGCGGAAACTTAAGTCAGGTGTGAAAACTCGGGGCTCAACCCCGAGCCGGCATCTGAAACTGGGTTTCTTGAGGATGGGAGAGGAAAGTGGAATTCCTAGTGTAGCGGTGAAATGCGTAGATATTAGGAGGAACACCAGTGGCGAAGGCGGCTTTCTGGACCATACCTGACGCTGAGACGCGAAAGCGTGGGGAGCAAACAGGATTAGATACCCTGGTAGTCCACGCCGTAAACGATGGGTACTAGGTGTAGGAGGTATCGACCCCTTCTGTGCCGCAGCTAACGCATTAAGTACCCCGCCTGGGGAGTACGGCCGCAAGGTTGAAACTCAAAGGAATTGACGGGGGCCCGCACAAGCGGTGGAGCATGTGGTTTAATTCGACGCAACGCGAAGAACCTTACCAGGGCTTGACATCCTTCGAATCTTTAAGAAATTGGAGAGTGCCCCCTTGGGGGAGCGAAGAGACAGGTGGTGCATGGTTGTCGTCAGCTCGTGTCGTGAGATGTTGGGTTAAGTCCCGCAACGAGCGCAACCCCTACGGTTAGTTGCTAACGTAAAGCCGAGCACTCTAACAGGACTGCCGGTGACAAACCGGAGGAAGGTGGGGATGACGTCAAATCATCATGCCCTTTATGTCCTGGGCTACACACGTGCTACAATGGCCGGTACAAAGGGCGGCAAAACCGCGAGGTAGAGCGAATCCCAAAAAGCCGGTCTCAGTTCGGATTGCAGGCTGCAACTCGCCTGCATGAAGTCGGAATCGCTAGTAATCGCAGGTCAGCATACTGCGGTGAATACGTTCCCGGGCCTTGTACACACCGCCCGTCACACCACGAAAGCTGGCAACACCCGAAGTCGGTGAGCTAACCGGTTTAGATGTTAGACGTTAGACAGTAGACGTTAGATAACGGAAGGAAGGAATCAGCGAAGCTGATTCCCACCACCAGAGTCCAAAGTCCAAAATCTAAAATCTAACATCTAGACCGGAGGCAGCCGCCGAAGGTGGGGTTAGTGATTGGGGTGAAGTCGTAACAAGGTAGCCGTATCGGAAGGTGCGGCTGGATCACCTCCTTTCTAAGGAGTAACATCCGAAAGGATGCGAAACCAGGTCGGTCGTCAGACTTCGCATAACAACTGTTTAGTTTTGAGGGACCAGGCAACTGGCAACTCAAAGAAAAATAAAAAACCAAAAGCTTCTAACCAAAGAAGCCGCGGTAAAAAAGACTTCCCATAAATTTAGCCAAACTCAAAAGAGCCAGGCCAAACCAGAGGGAAGCCAAACTCGACTAACTAAGAAAAAACCGAAAGCTAGTCGAAACCGAACCCTGAAAACTGCACAGCGAATTATAAAAAAGTTCTGTCAAGCGCAAGCCAAAGGATTAAACCAAAAAACCTTAAAGTAGACCTTAAAGTAGAAAGACAAAGGTCAAGCTACTAAGGGCGTACGGAGGATGCCTAGGCGCTAAGAGACGAAGAAGGACGCGGTAAGCTGCGAAAAGCCTCGGGGAGCCGCAAGCAGGCCTAGATCCGGGGATCTCCGAATGGGGCAACCCAACTGGAGTAATGTCCAGTTACGGCTAACTGAATCCATAGGTTAGTCGAGACAACCAGGGGAACTGAAACATCTTAGTACCCTGAGGAAAAGAAAACAACAGTGATTCCCCAAGTAGCGGCGAGCGAACCGGGAAGAGCCCAAACCTCAAGAGTGTCAAAGCCTGCCGGCGTTGCTTTTGAGGGGTAGCGGGACCATCCTGGGCAGCGGCAGCAGCCCAAAGGAGTAAGAAACCATACTTCTAGGTGAAGCGGTCTGGAAAGACCCGCCACAGAGAGCAACAGCCTCGTAACCGAAAGAAGCATGGCTCCTGGATGGGATCCCAAGTACTGCGGGACACGTGGAACCCCGTGGGAATCAGGGAGGACCACCTCCTAAGGCTAAATACTCCTTAGCGACCGATAGTGAACCAGTACCGTGAGGGAAAGGTGAAAAGCACCCCGGGAGGGGAGTGAAAAAGAACCTGAAACCGTATGCCTACAACCAGTCGGAGCTATTTCTTCGGAAAGAGTGACGGCGTACTTTTTGTAGAACGGACCGGCGAGTTACAGTAACTAGCAAGGTTAAGGAAACGGAGCCGAAGCGAAAGCAAGTCTTAAAAGGGCGAAAGTTAGTTGCTGTAGACCCGAAACCGGGTGATCTACCCATGGCCAGAGTGAAGCGATGGTAAGACATCGTGGAGGCTCGAACCAACCGTTGTTGAAACAGCGGTGGATGAGCTGTGGGTAGGGGTGAAATGCCAATCGAACCCGGAGATAGCTGGTTCTCCCCGAAATAGCTTTAGGGCTAGCCTCAAGGGATAATTGATGGGGGTAGAGCACTGAATAGGCTAGGGGCCTTACCCGGTTACCGAACCTTCTCAAACTCCGAATACCATCAATCGGACCTTGGGAGTCAGACTGCGAATGATAAGATCCGTAGTCGAGAGGGAAACAGCCCAGACCGTCGATTAAGGTCCCCAAGTGTGGACTAAGTGGAAAAGGATGTGGGGTTGCCCAGACAACCAGGATGTTGGCTTAGAAGCAGCCACCATTCAAAGAGTGCGTAATAGCTCACTGGTCAAGTGACCCTGCGCCGAAAATTCCCGGGGCTCAAGTCCACCACCGAAATCACGGATCGTCTAGATGTTAGATGTTGGATGTTGGATATTAGATAGGGATAACGGAAGACATGAAGCAAGGTTATGAAAGACTTAGGATATACCAAATCTCATACGAAATGGCAGTCTTGATTCATAGAGAGACGCAAGAATTACCGAAAGAAGAAAGATATGAATTAGGCAGTCAAATGAGAAGAGCGGCTATATCCATACCGTTAAACATAGCGGAAGGCTATGCAAGAAAGCAGTCTCAAGCAGATTTTGCACACTTTATAGCCATAGCTTTAGGATCTTGCAATGAAACAACCGTATTATTAAACCTGGCTAGAGACTTAGGGTATCTGGTGGAAGAGAAGGCAGCAGATTATCTAACCCGGTATCAAGAACTGGGTAAACAGATTAATGTATTTCACCAGAAACTAAAATCATCAAAGAGCCAAAATCGAAACCCATCTAACGTCTAAAATCTAAGATCTAACATCTAGACGATGGTAGGGGAGCGTTCCCACAGCAACGAAGTCATCCTGGAAGGGATGGTGGAGCAGTGGGAAGAGATAATGCCGGTATGAGTAAGCGAAAAGGCAGGTGAGAATCCTGCCCGCCGAAAGCCTAAGGTTTCCTGGGGAAGGCTCGTCCGCCCAGGGTAAGTCGGGACCTAAGCTGAGGCCGAAAGGCGTAGGCGATGGACAACCGGTGGAAATTCCGGTACCACCCCAAGCCGCTCGAGCGAAGGGGGGACGCAGGAGGGTAAGCGAAGCGTACCGTTGGTTGAGTACGCGCAAGCTGGTAGGGGGTAAGACAGGCAAATCCGTCTTACACAAACCCTGAGAAGTGACGCCGAGGGAAATAAAGTACCGAAGTCGCTGAACCCAAACTGCCAAGAAAAGCCTCTAGCAAGGCAAAAGGGTGCCCGTACCGCAAACCGACACAGGTAGGCGAGGAGAGAATCCTAAGGCGCGCGAGAGAACCCTCGTTAAGGAACTCGGCAAAATGACCCCGTAACTTCGGGAGAAGGGGTACCCCGCGTAGCGTGACTATGTGAACATATAGAAGCGTGAGGGGGTCGCAGTGAAGAGGCCCAGGCGACTGTTTACCAAAAACACAGGTCCCTGCCAAAGCGAAAGCTGAAGTATAGGGGCTGACGCCTGCCCGGTGCTGGAAGGTTAAGGGGAGAGGTTAGCGCAAGCGAAGCTTTGAACCGAAGCCCCAGTAAACGGCGGCCGTAACTATAACGGTCCTAAGGTAGCGAAATTCCTTGTCGGGTAAGTTCCGACCCGCACGAAAGGCGTAACGATCTGGGCACTGTCTCAACGAGGGGCTCGGTGAAATTGTACTACCGGTAAAGATGCCGGTTACCTGCGACAGGACAGAAAGACCCCGTGGAGCTTTACTGTAGCCTGATATTGGATTTTGGTAGGCAATGTACAGGATAGGTGGGAGGCAGAGAAGCAAGTCCGCCAGGATTTGTGGAGCCAACGGTGGGATACCACTCTTTGTGTACTGAAGTTCTAACTCGGCCCTGTGATCCAGGGTGAGGACATTGTCAGGTGGGCAGTTTGACTGGGGCGGTCGCCTCCCAAAGAGTAACGGAGGCGCCCAAAGGTTCCCTCAGAATGGTTGGAAATCATTCGCAGAGTGTAAAGGCAGAAGGGAGCTTGACTGTAAGAGAGACATCTCGAGCAGGGACGAAAGTCGGGCTTAGTGATCCGGTGGTCCCGAGTGGAAGGGCCATCGCTCAACGGATAAAAGCTACCCCGGGGATAACAGGCTTATCTCGCCCAAGAGTCCATATCGACGGCGAGGTTTGGCACCTCGATGTCGGCTCATCGCATCCTGGGGCTGAAGTAGGTCCCAAGGGTTGGGCTGTTCGCCCATTAAAGCGGTACGTGAGCTGGGTTCAGAACGTCGTGAGACAGTTCGGTCCCTATCCGTCGCAGGCGCAGGAAACTTGAGAGGATCTGTCCCTAGTACGAGAGGACCGGGATGGACGAACCGCTGGTGTATCAGTTGTTCCGCCAGGGGCAACGCTGAGTAGCTATGTTCGGAACGGATAAGCGCTGAAAGCATCTAAGCGCGAAACCGGCCTCAAGATGAGGTTTCCCATGGAGTCAATCCAGTAAGACCCCAGCAAGACTAGCTGGTAGATAGGCCAGGAGTGTAAGAACAGCAATGTTTTCAGCTGACTGGTACTAATCGGTCGAGGGCTTGACCTAGTCTTCTAAACGAAAGGCGTTTAGAGTTTAAACTGAGGTTTTGATAGAACATAAAAATTCGCTGTGAAGTTTTGAGGGTTCAAAATTAGGGATAAGACAATGACCTAATAGATGACATAATACAGAACCCTAAACTAATTGAATAAAGCTTTCTGGTGACGATAGCGGAGAAGAAACACCCGTTCCCATCCCGAACACGGCAGTTAAGCTCTCCAGCGCCGATGGTACTTGGGTGGTGACGCCCTGGGAGAGTAGGTCGTTGCCAGGATATTTTAAAGCCTCAGGTTTTGCCTGAGGCTTTGGTTTATGTGCGCCACGCATGGCGATTAACTAGACGGTGAAAGTCCGTTATGGGGGTATGTAGCGACCAACCATTAGCCTAAGGCAAGGGTGTCCATCGAAAGGTGGAATCTAAAGGAAGCCAGCGGCAAAATTCCGACCCGAGGAACACGAACAATATTAGGCGCAAAACGTGGGGTAAGACTGCACAACAAGTTGAAGCCCAAGCTCATCCAAATCCTATCGGAAACAATAAAGGACGGACGAGTCATATCCTTAATCCACAAATTCCTCAAAGCAGGGGTCATGATGAATGGACTATTCGAAGAGAGCCCTGAGGGTGTCCCGCAGGAAAGTAAATTGTAATGCAAAGCAAACGCATTAAAAGCAAGGTTTTAGAGCATTTGTTCTAGAATTACTTTGCATAATAATCTCGATAAATAGTCGACATTACCCCTTAAAAATGCGGAAAAAGCAGTCCATTTAGTGTAGATAAAAGCGATTTCGGTATATTTTCTCGATTTATTTGATTATCACGCTACTTGATTATGCAAAGTAAATTTGATCTATACCTACTAAAGACAGGCTTTCCCACTGTTTACTTTGCATAATTACTTTCTTTGCATAAGGCGGCCCCGTTAGTGTACTCTTAAGCAACATATATCTTCACTACGTATTGGACCCATGGTTCGAAAAAGTAGTAAAACCAAGGCTTAAAGGAGAGAGTTACTTAATCCGTTATATTGATGACTTTGTGGTATGTTTCCAGTACCGAGCAGACGCAATCAAGTTTTGTGAGGCATTGGAGAATAGACTAAGTAAGTTTTCACTGAGCATTGAAACGAATAAAACAAGGTTTGTCGAGTTCGGCAGGTTCTCATCAAAGCACGCCAAGGAAAAAGGAAAGAAGATGGAGACAATTTACTTCCTTGGCTTTACGCACTTTTGTACAAGAAATAGAAAAGGTAATTTCATGGTAGGCAGGAAGACAGAGAAGAGCAGACTTAAGAGAAGCATACAAAAAATCACCGACAAAATGAGGGAAATCAGGCACTGGGCAATAAAAGACCAGGCAGATAAAATTAACGAAATGCTCAGAGGACATTACAACTACTATGGAATGGGTGGTAACCTTAAATCATTGCTCAGGGTATACTACAGAGTCGAAGATTACTGGCGGAAAATGTTAAGTAGCCGAAGCTGGAAGGGTTATATAACTTGGGACAAATACAAGGAAATTAAGAAAACGTTCCCGATATTGCGACCCAAGATAAGAATCCCGTTTGGGAGCATGAAATCTTACGCAATGCTGTGAATCAATTTCTGAAGAGCTAGCTGCGGGAAATCCGCACGGCTGGTTCTGTGGGGGTATGGGCTACGAATTGCGTAGCCCTTCTACCCGGAGTCGGCTGACCAAATAATGATCAGCCTCCTACCCGATTTCTTAAAAGCGCAGCAGGATTGAAGAAATACCCCTTAGGGCAATTCAAGACAATAATATCCTGGCCATTTCCGTGAGTAGCCGCGAACTAGAACGCTACGAGAAAGCCATCCAGGAATATGGGCTTATCAATTCGGTAGTAGTCCGCCGATGTGCTCCAGAGCATTATCAGATACTAGCCGGCGAATGTGAGCGGATGGTCTTAAACTAGACGACCGTAAGGCCTTAGAACCGATGCTCAGGCAGTGCGCGGAGGTGCTTTGCCGGTTTGTTCAACTGGTCAAAAACGCTTTTACGGAACCGATTGCTTTTTCCCCAGGAAAACTTCAATTAAGGGAGGGTAATCCTCATGGCCATTGGACTTGAACTCTACCGAAAAATCCGGCGCCTTGTTTGTCATATTGTTTCATGCTGGATACCTCCGCTGGTTTTATTGTACCAGCCTTTTGGCGTGTCCATCATTTGGGTGAGATGAGTTGGCAAAATTATTATTAAATCTTGTCAACCTTTTTGTTTTGTTGTTTGTCTTAATTATAGGGATAAAAAATTAAAGGTAGGATCTCGGAAACTCAGTTACTTAACCGGGTATAGTTGTAAATGGTAAGGGAGATGAACCAAATATATCGGGCCTTTAACAAGTTATCTTGACAGAGTTAGGGTTTTCCGAGAACTTACAAACAAAAATAGGGGGTGTTAATCAATGATTTAATCTATACTATTTTTCGATTAATTACAAGTTTAAACAGAGAGAACTTTAGCCGATTTTTAAGTTTGCAGGAATCGAGAAAAATTTTAAGGGGAGGAATAATAACGTTATGTATAGAAGGATAAGTTTGTTACTTATATTAACTTTTTTAGCAGTCATATTGACTTGCCCACTCTTATATGCTTATGATATTTCCCAGGAAGACAATCTCAGTTCATGGGACATAGCCATTCAAAACTCCTTAATACAGGATAATGTTAATCAGGCAGAATTAGCGGTAAATATTGAAAAAGCAAAAGAACAAAAACAACAATCGAGAGATGCTTTTATAAAAAAAGTAATATCTCAAGCAAATGAAGCTGGAATTGTACCGAAATCTTTCATTGAGCCATTAAGTGTTAAATCGACATATACTTGGACAAATTTAATCGGATTCGATAGTGATGACGGTGGCTCGGGTGTTGGTTGGAGTGGCAGTAATTGGAATACTACTTGGAATGCAAACTTTAACGGTTCAAGGGCAGAAATAGCTGGTTCTTATTGGGCTGAAGGCAGAGGATGGGTATATTATACCCCAGCAACATCTGGTAATTACGATGTGTTTGCTAGTTATTATCTAACTGGAAGAATTATTGGCGGTAACTTTACAACTAAACTTTTGCTTATTGATACTAATACCGGATCAGAATATGAACAAACTTTGTATAACACCTCGACTAGTCAATATTTTGACAATGTTTATAAATCTCATACAAAGAATTTTTATTTGACTGCTGGACATACATACGCAATAACTTTTGTTACAGAAACAAGTGCATCAGCAACCGTTTCCGCAACTATGAGTGATTTTTACTCACAGGAATTTGACGGTACTCAACGTGAAATTGGATGGTATTCATTCTCTGTAACACCAAGATAAAAAGGTCGAAATACTCTTTTTAAGGGATGAAAAATGGTGCAAAATAGTGATTCGTTAGCAATAGTTATAGCGCTACTCTTTATAGTTGGTATTTGTTACTATTTTTATATTGCTAATACCGTTAATAGTCAAAAAAAACGCATAATTGACTTACTTGTAATAGGTGCTATCATCTGGTTAAGTCCTGTAATTGAAGAATGGATGAAAATTGATTCTTTGAAAATTGTTGGATTTTTAATTTTTGCATATGGATGGGGAATTCTGATTGGAGAAAAGTTCCTAGAGGGGCTTAACGAGGAAAAGCATGAAAAATAAGAAAGGTTAAACAATTAATTTTTAGAAAATATTCAATTTAAAAACCGTGCACATGGAGGACAAAAAGATGTACCGAAGACCCAAACCACAGTTAACTATCGATGATTTCATCTCCCCTTTTTCTGGTAAGTTTGATCCCGAAAATCGCTAGGTCAAATTGGCCCAACTTATTACTTGGGATGAAATCGAAGAAGAATACGCATTTATGTTTCTGAGTGATCGAGGTAATGTAGCCAAACCGGTTCGCATGGCCCTAGGCACATTGATTATACAAGCACGGTGCGGTTTCGCTGACCGTCAAATCGTACAGCAGATTACCGAAAACCCCTATCTCCAATACTTCATCGGCCTTAAAGAGTATCAGTTGACGAAACCCTTTACCCCGGTCGCGATGGTCAAGTTTCGTAAACGCTTTAATGCCAAACGGTTGGTTAAGATTAATGAACGTATCGTTTCAGCCGAAACAGCCCAAAAGGCCACATAAAACGAAAAAGAGAACCACAACGATAACAATCATCACGACGATCATCAAAACGGGTCCGGTTGTGTGGACTCGGTCAAGCCGGTTGAAACCAATGCTGAAAAAGAAGATACCATTGGCTCAAAGACAGCCCGATTTTAGTTGGTTGGAAAAATCAGGGGTTTGGCTAGCAAGCCCAAATTTAGGAGATTCAAAAGGTCATAACATACTTATTTAATCTTGTCAACCTTTTTGTTTGTTAATTGTCTTAATTATAGGGATAAAAAATAAATTTAGTAAAAAGGGGGTGCTAAACTTAATATACCTTAATATTTTGGAATTTGAGCTTGCCCCGTTAAAATAGACACACCAAATGGCGGTGAGCTTAATCCTTAATTTAAAGTTTTTGGCCGCCCTTGACATGGAGTCGCTAGACTCATGTTTCCGTAAGGCAGGGCGAGACCGGCTACGCATTGTCTCGCCCTGATAGGCTAACAAGACCACCCGTGTAAAGGGCTGCGCAAGAGGCCAAAAATAGTTTGCTCAATCAAACTGGGTAAGATTAGTACTATATAACTAACTTAACTAAAAGAGGGAGAAATCGAAATAGAATTGAGGAGGATTTATGAATTCACATAATTCTCAATTTGTACCATCCACGGATAACCAGTATATACTAGAAAAGGCTGAATTCAGTGATCGTTTTTTTGCGATAATAGTGGATTTTATCATTGTAGCGATAATTATAAAAGGATTTCAGGTATTTATAACTTATTTTTTACCGAATCTTTATCGACATACTTATCTAGTCCTTTTTATTATGCTACTCATAGTCCTGACTTACTTTGCGGTTTATGCTTATAAAAACAATGGGCAAACAATCGGTAAAAAGTGGAACAAACTAAAAATAGTAGGGGTATCAGGTCAGCCTCTTTCCTTAGGGCCACTTATTAATAAGAGAACTAATTGCCAGGGGACCAGCCGTCTTTACGTTAGTTTCGCTTCTTGGCTTTTATCCAAATCCGTGGTATCTAACTTATCTACTAGCATTAACTAAAGAAAAAAAGGCACTTCATGATATCATTGCTAAAACTCAGGTGGTTAGATTAAAAGACGGATAGGGTCTCTGAGAAGTTCTGAGGCTAAAGAATCATTAGTCGCGATCCGGATCTACCAAAAGGTCCTGTCGGGCAAATGATTAAAGCCAAGATACATCGAAAAGAAATAATTATTCAGAACAGACTTTAATCAGGTAAAGTGGACCTTCTGAAGTGGTTTGTACTTCCTCAAGTTGAAATCCCTCGGGAATAAAAGCTGGTATAAGAATTTGATACGGTACGTTAGGTTGTACTGAATTAATTTCGGTTACGAGACGGTCAAGAGGTTGTTGGCTTGAGGGGTTTTCGGAGAATAAGAGTTGGATGCTCTGACCCCAGTTTATTATGGTCCGGGATAATTTTTCTCTGAAGGCATAGACTGATTCAGGAAAGAACACTGTCCAGGTAGTAGTCAACAAAGCGATTAAAATAACCGCGATTTGGAGGAAACGCATTCGCTTTCTTCTTCTTAATTCGCGATTTTGAGTCACCCTTTCATGAATTTCCCGTTTTATCGCATTAAGTGACTCATCCAACTCCATTTCACTTGACTTAAGAACCTGGCTTAAGAATTGGTCAAAATTGTCTTTGGTCAAGATTCATCACCTTCTTTAACTAATTGACTTTGTAGGTGGTCAAAAAGTTTAACCTTGGCTCTAGAAAGCAATTTTTTTACTGTTCCAGTAGATACACCCATCGCGTACGCTATATTTTTTTCCGTCATATCTAAATGATATCGGAGAATAACAGCCTCACGTTCCTTGATTGTCAGCTTCATTAAGGCCTTTTTTACAATTTCCTGTGTTTCCTTGCGTTCAACGAATTCTTGAGGGAAATCAAAATCTGAAGGCAATTGATTAAGGGTATTAACGTTTGAGGATACGAATATCCGTTTATTTCGTTTTAAATTGTTTTTGGCTATATTAAATGCGATAGACATTAGCCACGCCCCAAAACGATCCGGATTTTTTAATTGAGTTATTTTTTCTATAGCTTGGGCAAACGCTTCTTGAGTGACATCCTTGGCTAAATATTGATCCTTAGTATAGAAAAATATCGCGTTCATTATTTTATTATAATATTTTTCAATGACTAAATCCCAAAGAGAATAACCGTTTTCTGGAAGTCGAGGCATTTTGGCTCCCCCTAAGTTTTGTTGCATTATTATACCATTTAATGCCGAAATATTAAATTACAAGGGCTAAATATTTTGATAAGATTAAATAAGGTTGTTTAATAGTCAAATTGTTTCATAAAATTTAATTAAGGTGTTTAAGTTTGAAACCAGAACCTAACGGAAGTGGATAATGGACACAAAAAGGAACCGTAACGAAGTTACAGTACATTGAAAAAAGGCAAATGGAATAGGACTAAGAAGCGATAACACCGTCGGAATCTACGACCAGAAAACCGTGACGCTGAATGAAAGCGACTGCTTGCTCCACAGTAAAAGCACGGTTAGCAGGAATGGACACCACGTTTCTATAGAGATTGGGGTTGTAGGCTTCGGATTTTTTGAGGATGGCGTAGATCGCGGTCAACAACATCCTGCAAATGGCAATGATGGCTTTCTTGTGCCCACGACGCTTTTTGAGCGCAAGATAACGGCTTTTGATTTCAGGGTGCTTGTCTGAATTGCAGACGGTAAGAGCGCACTGAACCAAAAGTGGCTTGATGTAAGCTCCGGCACGGTTGATACGGGTAGACTTTTTCTTACCGGCACTCTCGTTGTTTTGCGGTGTAAGTCCCGCCCAAGAGCAAAGGTGCTTGGCCGTAGGGAACACGGACATATCCACGCCGATTTCCGAAATAATAGCGATGGAGGAAAACAGTTGGATACCCGGTACGGTCATAACCAGCTCAAATTGAGAACGAAACTGCTCGGCAAGCGAGAGAATGGCAGATTCAAGACTAGCCTTGCAGAACTTCAGACTATCCATGTGGGAACGGATAATCTTTAACTTTTCAACCTGCTCGGGGCACATCAAGCCGTCAATAGCAGCTTGGATTTTGTCCGGTGATGCTTTGCAGCGACGATCAATAAACGGAGTAGCGTCAAAGTCCCCGTCGGGATGCGCAAGCAACTGTTCAGTAATAGCGGAAGCACTTTTACCAAAAACATCAGAGAAAACATCGTCCAATTTGATATTGGAAACGGTAAGGCAATTTTGAGCGCGGTTCTTCTCTCCGACAGAGAAGTTGGTCAACTTGACACGGTAGCGCATGAGGTCGCGGAGTTGCCGGATGGCAAAGGGCGGGATAAAGCTGCCTGAGACCAAATCGTGCTTGAAGATGTCGGCGATCCATTTGGCGTCCTTGGTGTCGGTTTTCTTGCCACGGATGGCTTTGACGTATTTAGGATGAGCGAGAACCACTTTACAGGTGGATTCGAGCATGTTGTAGACGGGGATCCAGTATTTCCCCGTAGACTCCATACAAACATCCCGGCAACCATGCTCCGCAAGCCATTGACCCAGCCGGCGGAGGTCACCTGTAAAAGTGGAAAATCTGCGCCGTTGGTAAGTCGTAACACCCTGGTCGTCGGTTGCCGCGATACAAGCTACGACGAAGGACTTGTGGACGTCGATTCCACAGCAGACTGGATAAACGATTTTGAGTGCCATATTCGACCTCCTCGTAAAAGAATGCGAGGATACCGACAGTGACTGACCGCTCGCATAAAAAACGAGTAGCGTCTTTACAAAGATAAGTTTACGGGTTCAATGTCCCACTTATTTGTGCTTCAATGAGCGGTCGACACACATAAATATTCGGTCAGCGAAACGCTGGGCCCACTCACCTCCGCGTGATCTGTAGTGTGACGGCATCCTCGCTGATATTGTATAACAAACTTTACGTGAAGGCCGACGTTTCATTACGTTTTGTGCCTTTCGTAGAAAGGAATGGTCATAAATATGAACGATTCCATAAAAGGTAGTTATCGAAGTGTTTGGGAAACTGGTCAAGCTACTGATTTCACTCAATTCTTATTCTCCGCTTGGCCCTCGGTTCTAAGATTTAAGTTTCTGTAGCCTAAACGACTAACTGGCTCATCTGGATGTCGGCGTAAATGGGGAAATGTTAGCCTAGATGGAGAAATGAAATTGACAATTAGTTGACATACACGTAACAAGACGGGAGGAGTTTAAAACTCCTCCCGTCTTGTAGAAAACATTGCTTTTTTGTTGCTCGTTATTGGATAAATACCGCTTGAGAAATCGTGGTCTGGTAATCTAAGAGTGATCCGTCACGAGCACTGTGAGTCGAACAACTTCTGTAATAGTATCCACCGGTAACTGAAATGTTTGAAAACCCAGAAGCCTCAATACTATTATAGGCCGAATAAGTGCGAGAAGTAACGTTAACCCAAGATGATCCATTCCATTGTTGTAGGTATACAGTTGCATCACAGTAATCGACCATACCGTAACCCGCTGTTCCTGTTAACCCTGAAATATTTACCTTTCTGTTACCTACATCTCGAATACCGCACCCCCAATCCGAGATTAGGGTTATTCCGTCGGTTGTTACCTCTCTAGTGTGAATGACTATGCTTTTGTTTTGGTCGGTAGATATTTCTGTATCAGGCGGTGGTAGGGGAGCGGCACTCACTACCCCCGATATACAAAAAAGAAACACCAACAAGGACATAAACAACAAAGACACCCTACACCTTTTTTTCATAGAACACCATCCCTTCTATCAATTCTATATATAAGACAATTTAGAGGACAGAAAGGTTGACAAAAATTATTATAAAATCTTGTCAACCTTTTAGGGTTGTTAATTATCTAACTTGTAGGGATAAAAAATCAAAGTAAGATCTGGAAACTTAGTACTTAACAGGATGTAGTAGCTAAAGGATTACTGGGAAAGAACTGTTAATATCTAGCCTAAACTGTTAGCAAAAAGGAGTTCCAGAGAACTTACTTAGTACAAAGGGGGTGCTGAAGTAATTTTACTTTGAACATTAATGCAAAAAACGGAAAACTAGATAAGATCAAATGGAGTGAAGTTTTAGATTCATTGAAAGAAGGATTAGACCCGATTTTTTAGGCCCAAAACGATTGTCATTTATAGGTGATTATTTTTCTTTCAAACTGTTATCCCCCTATAATTAACAGGCGTTAATTCCCAGAAAGGAGAAATATATGTTTAAAAAACTTTAGGGTTACTTTTATAACATTTACTATCGGGCTCCTTCTTTCATTTGCGACTATTGTGATGGCAGCAGAAAGTACAACAAAGTACTTCGGCCCAGTTTTGGGATATAATTACAATAACTAGTCATTTGTTTATAGTACTGATAATGGAGCTCTGGGCCCATAGTTGGACAAATTGTGGAGATGGTAATGTACCAACAGGATATATGGGGATAAGTTCTTACCTGTACAATACAGATGGGTGGTGTGTAGCGTACTCTACTTGGACATACAACCCCCATTCTTGTTCTGGAATATCGGAATATTCGGGTTATTGCGATGTTGCGGGCACATATTATTATTGCAGAGGCCAAAGTGCAGTGTATAACGGTAACGGATATGATTATGTGTATACGAATTATACTCCAAATGTATACTATTAATTAGCTGTGAAAATGAGTGTTTTGTAAGCGCTCAATATTCAGGTGCATGGTCAACATGCCCTAGCCGTGAGAAAATATCTCCATGAAACTAAGAAAATAAGACATGGGGGTATTAGATGGACATAAACGAACAACGGTCATTGGTAGCAGAATGCCGGGCCAGTGGGATGACAGCAAAAGCTTGGTGCGAAGCCAAAGACATTAATTACCGGCGATATCTAACTTGGGCAACCAAAGTTAATCGAGAAAAACAACATGGATCACAGCAATGGGCAGAGGTGATGATTAAAAAAGAGAAATACATTCCAGGCGAAATTAGGCTTAACTGTGGCAAATGGACAATTTGTGTAGAGAGTGGGTTCAGTCCTGCACTCCTTGCAGATGTCCTTCGGGTTGTTGATGATTTATGCTGAAAGACATCACAAGTTACGATGGAATCTATTTAGCGTGCGGAGTTACAGACCTTAGGCGTTCAGTAGACGGTTTAGCCACCATTGTGAAACAGCAATTCAATATGGACCCGTTTGGGAACTATCTTTTCCTGTTTTGTAACCGAAACCGCAATCGGCTGAAGGCCCTAAGCTGGGATCGCAACGGTTTTGCCATGTACTACAAGAGGCTGGACGGCGCAGGAGCCCGGTTTATATGGCCCAAAGAGCCGGCCAATGTAAGAAACGTAACGGTCAGGCAGCTTCGCCTGCTTATGGAAGGTCTGTCCATAGACCCACCAAAAGGATTTGGTGAAGTCAGAGCTAGGGATTTCTGCTAAGGCAAAAATACCCTCTTGAGATCCAGAAATCCTCCGTTTTCGGTGCCTAAATTTCATGCATAAAATGCCTGAAACCCTTGATATTGCTGGATATTCGGTTATTTTTATGGTATAATTAAAGCATGGAAAAAGTCGATTTGACGGGCCTTTCGCCCGAAGTAACTGCATATATCTCAAGCCTCGAAACGCAGCTTAAAGAACAGACCAAAACAGTAGAATCACAGAAAGTTCGTATTGACCGGCTCATGGAGCTGCTGGCCAATTTACAAAAGGCCATGTATGGCCAATCCAGCGAAAAAAGAAAGTACGTACTTGGCGAGGAAGATAATCAGCTTTCCTTGTTCAACGAAGCGGAGGCCGAGTCAAACCACAAAGCCCCGGAGCCTGACAAAGTCTCGGTTGCCGGGCATACCAGGAAAGCCAAACGTACCAAGGAAGAATTAGCCGCGAACGCTCCCGTAGTGGAAATCATCTGCGATCTAGATGAAGAAAAGCAAGTCTGTGAAGAATGCGGCGGCAAAATGCGGGTTCTGGGCAAAGAACCGGTCCGGGAAGAATTAGAATTCATCCCGGCCCAGGCAAGGCTCCTTCGGTATATCCGATACAGCTATGTTTGCGAAATCTGCGAGAAGGAAACGGGAGAAGCTACGATAATTAAAGCACCCACTCCCGCACCGGTTATAAAGCGGAGTCTTGCTTCAGCGTCTAGTGTGGCCCATGTTATATACCAAAAGTATGTCAACGGTATGCCGCTGTACCGGCAAGAAAAAGACTGGGCCAATCAGGGAATAATCCTTTCCAGAGCGACCTTGGCTAACTGGATCATCCGCTCAGCAATCGACTGGCTGCTACCGCTATGGGAAACCATGAAATTCCATCTCCTGAAGCAGGCTGTGATTCATGCGGATGAGAGCGTTATCCAGGTATTGAAGGAAGAGGGAAAGAAGCCATCCTCCGAGTCGCGGATGTGGGTATATTGTTCAGGTAATACCGGGGAGGCACCAGTGGTGCTGTTTGAATACCAACCCACACGATCAGGCGAGCATGCACGGCGATTCCTGGAAGGTTTTCATGGATTTCTTCAAACCGACGGCTATAGTGGCTACAATAAAGTCCCAGAGGTAACCCGATGTGGATGCTGGAGCCACCTGCGTCGGAAATATCAAGAGGCCATGCCCAAAAGTGGCAGTCTTAAAGACTCCGCTGCCACAGTAGGATTTGAATACTGTAATAAGCTGTTTGCCATTGAGAAAGATTTGGAACAACTCTCTCCAGAGAAACGAAAAATACAGCGTCAGGAACAATCTAAACCAGTTCTTGAGGCTTATTGGTCATGGCTTGAAACTGTAAACCCTCTCCAAGGCTCCAAACTTGGCGAAGCCATAACCTATTCAGTTAATCAAAAAGCTTCATTGTGTACGTTTTTAGAAGACGGTCGCATTGAATTGTCTAATAATCGAGCGGAGAATGCGATCCGACCCTTTGTTCTAGGAAGAAAAGGCTGGTTATTCGCGGATACGAAAAAGGGAGCCCAAGCGAGCGCAATCGCCTACAGCATTGTAGAAACGGCCAAGGCAAACGGACTTAATGTATACATGTACCTGGTACATATTTTTAGTAAAATGCCGGCACTTGACTTTAAGACTGACCCATCACTCCTTGAGGACTTGATGCCCTGGTCACCCAAGCTGCCGAATTACTGCCGCAACACAAGACATTAAAGAAAAGATGTTGACACAAAACCCCAGCACGATGTAGATGAGTTGTGCTGGGGTTCGCTTTTGTCAATGCACCTGAATATTAACCGCTTACAGTGTTTTTAAAAGTACTTAGTTTATTAAGTGCTAGGGTAATATGTCAACCCCCTAATAGAACAAATATTTTTCCCGTATGAAAGGTATACAAAATCAAGGCCACCTGAAAAGCGCACATTTGTCCGCCAAATCAAGATGCCTCCTTATATATGGTTTTAATGCACTTCAGTTAACCTGGAAGTGCTTGCGGGCCTCAAATTAGACACAAAAGGCTAAGCTCATGAGGCCAAAACTCAACCTTCAAAAAGCGATATTTCATCCCTCCTGGGCCTTACCGCCAATGGGTCAACAGACGTATCAAACCGGCAGCAGAACAGCAGACAGCGGCGGATGGTGGACATTAACAGTAAAGTAATCGTGATATAAAACTCAATCAAGTGCGTGGTGGTTGGTAGATCTTATTAGTCGATAAGAGCGTATAAATCAAACGTACAAATTTACGAGCCGTCAGTACCAAAGCTCGTTTGTGCGCATGAGTTCTCGCCTCGTTGTATTTTTTAGCATAAAAAGCCTGATATTCTGAAGTGTGTCTACGGAGTTGATCAGCCGATTGGATCAAGTAGTAACGTAAATAACTATTACCGCTGCGATTCAACGGCGTCTCATCCGCTGTGAAGTCACCTGACTGATGTTCATTCCAGGTTAGCCCTGCGAATTTAGCTAATTTAGACTGATCGGCAAAGCGGGAGATATCTCCTATCTCAGAAATAATTCCGGCCGAAAGAACCGGGCCAATACCAGGTATTGAGATCAATGGGTTAAAGATCGGCCTCATTTCTCGTTCAATAGTGTTGTTAATCTTATTCACAGATTGTTCAAAAAAACGAATGTTGTTCATACTTAGTTCGAGAATAGTATTAACCGAACTAGCCATATTTGGTTTCAACCGGTAAGCATCGCGAGCAATCTTTTGAATCTGTACTGCCAGGTCAATAGGCGACTCAAACTTATAGCGGCCCTTCTCTGCCAGAAACACCGCTAATTCCTCCAGGGGCATAGCGGCAATCTCATCAGTGGAGAAAAAATCATTGATCAAAGAAAGGCTAGCGGTACCAAATGGATTGCTAAAATCCGAATTATGATAAGTACTGAATTTCAAAAAGAGCATGTTCAAAAAGTAGTTCTTTTCTCGAATCAGAGATCCGATTAGATGAAATCGATAACGGGTCAGACGTTGTAGGGGTTGATACATATCATCGACCTCGTATGGTGGGGGAAGGCCTCGGCCCAGTCGCAAGCGTTCTGCGATCATCAAGGCATCATAGGTGTCGTTTTTTCCCCGCAAGGGATAAGACTTCTTGAAATTCTTGATAATACGCGGATTAATTGCATAAACCTGAGGCTTATATGGCTGTAAAACTGTGGACTGGACTAGAAAATTCAGCAGGTGATAGTGAAAGAACGCGGTAGCCTCCATACCGATACGTAACTTTATCACCTTAACTTCAGCCATAACCTCAAGAATTTTATTCACTAGTCTTTCGGCCCCACCCTGGGAATTTTCGAAAACAAATTTAGGTAACGGGATATGCTCATCCGAGATTACAAAACAAGCGACATTGGACGATTTGCTGACATCAATACCAACAAACAAGGTATCCCAAGACAAACGAAGCACCTCTCAGTAAGCAGATTTTCTTCGCTCCGATCCGGTGCAAGCAGAACAGCCTCGCTGTATTAGAACACATCTTGAGGCGGGAGACGGCCAGGACCTGCTGCCACCCTGGTCAACCACAAGCGGAACAGGCTAGGGTTAGAGCCTTTACACCGTTGGACGAAGAGACAGACTTTATTAAGCAGTCAGTGCTGCAGGAGCTAATGGCTTGAGAATTTATCTGGCTTACTAACTTATCAATTATAAAGACAAAGGCATGTCTGGTAAAGTATTAAGCTTATTACCCCCAAGAAAGCGATGGAAGAAAAAAGCCCGTCGAAACGGGCTAATAACCTATAAAAGCCAACATGTCTACCAGCGCAAACAGCCTCGCATAACAATTAGAACTTAACGAACAAGCTAAGAGTTAGTATTACGCCAGATAGACCGGGGAACGCACACTTAAAGAGCAATCAGGTTGCAGGGAGAATTAACGCCACCCCCGACTACGAGCAGCCTGTCAGCTACACTATAGAATTAATATTCTTGAGTTCTATCGATTTTTAAGAGAAATGGTAATACCAGAATTAGCAATTTTTGATTTGTAAGGTAAGTAGTATGAAAGGCATGACGTCCTACCCTTCAACTGCAAGAAGAACGAGCAACCATGTTGATCAATGTTGGAATAAGGGGTAGCGTAACCCGCCTGAATTAGGGTGAATCACTTTTCTGTGATTTATATCCCTCAGGTTTCCCCATAAGCCAACTATCATCAAATGACAGATCAGGATTATATTTCGAACGCATCACCTCATAATTTAATGAAGCTTAAGACCACCATCCATAACCTTCAGCTTCCTCTCGTACATCCGTTGCGCAATGTGTGGATATCCATATGTACATTGAGAGGTTGCCAAATCGATTTCCGATGGTCATGGCTCCATGTTTGGAACCGGTTCCTACGCTAAGGGGCTGATTAAAAGTCCCTTGGCCTGATCACTATTATACGAGGGAGGTAAAAAGGTGATGTTTAAAAAGTTTTATAAAGTGAAAACATTATCTGTCGTAATTGCTCTTGTTGCTGGTTTTTTAGTAGGGACACTTTATTTCATACCTGTAGTAGCTTTTAGCCAATCTAGCCAAGATATTGTGTCTGTTCCGGTATTTCCAGTTAATAAAAATGGAGAGACATATGGTTCCCTCGCTAAGGTTAATTCTCCCGGACAAGAACCAGATTTAGTTATGGCAATAGGGGTGGATGGGACTCGTGGATATGTTAAATATGTTGACTTGAATGGAAAACAACCAAGAACACCAGAAGAAGCTATAGCTTTACAAAACAGTAGACTAAAGGAAGGCCCTAAAACAATTCCACTATATGATGTTGATGGAAAAACTATTATAGGCGAATTTAAAATCAGTAAACCAAAGGGTATAGAAATAACCAAAGAAACTACGCAGGAAGATATTTTTAAGGTGTTAGAAAAGTAGTCGTGTTTAAATAAAAAGGAACCCTATAGAAATATCTCAAATTTATCGCCAGTGATGACTTGCTACTGGGGAACTGATTTTGAGATATTTTTTTGAAAAATTTTTTTGGGTATATAAGGAAATTGTAATATTTGCTCTGAAACGGGCAAGGAAATCCGCTATATGATCAAAAAATTGAAGTGCTACATGATATTAGCCATTGAGAACCGCGAAGGCAAAGATAGCCGAGCTAACGGGGAACTTTTTTACCTGTTTTGCGATGAGGTAGCAGATCTTGATTTTACTCAGGCTTTTTTGTATATCTTAGATTTGTTTACAAAGACACTCCGAGAAAATCTTTTTCTGTCTGACGCTATGGTTAATCAGATCTTATCTTCTTTCATGGATAAGCTGCCCAGTTTTATTAAAAATCGGTTAAGGCTTAATGCTGCATAAAAGAGTGATTTGTTAACTGCGAAAGTTGAGTTAGTAATAACTTCAGTTTAAGTTTTCAGGCTACACCCCCCAACCTCCTGATAAACTGGAAGCGGACATTGCTAAAATACAGTCGGATGTATCTTTTAATTTTAAGATAGCTGTTCCTAAATATGTTCCTCAAGGTTTCGAGTATAAAGGGATTGAAAAAATTCCTGGCAGCCAAAAACCAAGGATAACCATGAACTTTACAGATCAAGACTCGTTTGTAACGATTAATCAGGCTATAGCAACCGACAATAGGAGCCTTACCATCAATATTGATGCAGACAGGGGAAAAGTCGAAGAAGTTCAGTTTGGAAAATGCACGGGATTATTAATAACTTTTTTCGATGGTAAGTGTGAACTGATTTGGATATCGGATGATAATGTCGAATACTCAATATTTGGAGACTTAGAACCAGAGCAAGTGCTGGAAATGGCCACCCTAATGCAATAACAAAAAACAAAAGAGTGGTATCACTTGTATTTGAAGTGACCTCACTCTTTTTATAGTTAGATAATAGTATTACTGGATAAAAATAGCATCTGAAGCTGAACCCTGGGCATCGATAATACCTCCATTTCTGGCGTTATGGGTGCTTATGGTTCTATAGTAATAGCCTCTGGCTACCGAGATGTAGGAAGAACCATAAATCGTATACGTATTACTGTCACTGTAGGTCCGGTTGGTTACATTTGTCCAACCGGAACCGTTCCATTGTTGCAAATAGACCTTGGCATCAAGGTAATCTACTGTTCCATAAGTAATTGTTTCCCCAATTATCGTTACGGTTCCATCATTATTATCCTCAATCCCACAACTCCACTGCCTGATTAATGTAGTTCCTTGGGGTGAAATATTCGTCTTGGTATTAATTTTTATGCTTTTACTAGGATCATTGGAAATCTGATGATCGGGAGGAGGACCGGTAAGAGGTACGGCGTTAGCTAAACCAGGAAAAGACATAATGAGTACCACCAGGGTTAATAAAGAGGCCAGCAATTTGATTTTTTTTGCCATTTAAAAAACCGCCTTTCTTTAAAATTCTATATATAAGACTCTTTAAACACAAAAAAGGTTTGCACAAAATTTATTTTTTTATAAAACATGCCAACCTTTTTTAGTTTTAAGGACTCTTATAAGTATAGATTCCTAAAAATACGTTTAAGGGAGGTGAAATTTAGTAAATCAATATTTTGAGGAGGTGAAAATGAAAGTTATTTGAGAATTATGTTTTCTGGCCCAGCTTAGTCCTGGCGACAATACTCGAATAATAATAAGAAAGCGGGTGTAGAAATGATATTAAACAAAAAAATATCCTTAGTTTTACTTGCTGCTTTTTGTATTATAATGATATTACCTTTATATGGCTTTGGAAGTACCGAAATTGATGATGCGAAAGATGATATAATAATTAAAGAAAATCTGGTTGAAGTGAAACCTGATGGGATTTTTATACAAGCAGGTACAAAACAAACTGAAATCGCACAGCAACTACATGGTGAAAAAATTAGCTATGGGGAGTTTGTCAGAAGAGTTTTCCCAGAAGCAGTTAACTATATCAAGCCAGAGCATATGCAAGACATGGATAGTAAACCATTCCCCTGGGAAGATAAGGATAACAGCCAGCTTGAACAAAATGTTACTAATCTATCATATCCAAACTGGATATATTTTGTGTCAAATATTGGCGGTACAGCTAGAGAGATTGGATACTCTGCTACTCAACAATTGGTTTTTCCTACTGCTCTATGCTCTTATATGAGTACTACTGCGACGGTAGAAAAAGATAATAATGGGACAATAACCCAAGAAACCTATGCATATTCTTATAGTGCTGACTGCGTTATGGATGTAGCATCGGGTATTTATAATGGCGGCCCTGGTGTTTATAGATCAGTCGGGTATTATTTATACGGAAGCCCTCCAGGATATTCTCCACCAAGTGGTACTTACACTACGTATACTTCTTGGAAAAACATGAATTAAGAGATGGAATTAGATAATTCGAACAAAGAATAATAGCAATTGGAGGCTTTTGTAAGTAACTGTACTTTGTCGAAATAATTAAATTTAGAAAATACTAGAATTTCATTTCGTGTATTTTCGGTCAAAAAAGAAAGAGGCAAATCCCTTAACGGTTAAGAGATTTGTCTCTTTTGTAGTATAGTAGTTTAGATATTATAATAAGGATTAAACAGGAGTTTAACTATCCAGGAACACTATTCAAAAAGGAAGAAAGAAGGAGATATTATGTTATGGATAATAACCAGTTCCAAAATACAACAGAAACAGCGAAATCAAAAAATAAGGGAGAGAGTCAGAAAAAGAACATAAGAATTGCAATTAAATGGTTTATTATGTTGTTTGCAATTTTTTGTTTATTCATCATACAAGCAATTAAACTGGACGTCGCTAATATAGATAATTCAGTGAGCCAGTATGATATAGCAGATTACCCAGAGCGTCAAATTAAAGTAAATGGAAACCTGTTTGCCGGTTTAAATAATTCAAACATCATGGGTTTAGCCAAGGTTAGTAATATGGGATTAACTACGGTTCCTGAATTATCCGCAACCCAAGAAGGAGCAACTGTTACCTTAAAGGAAGTATACTACGATAAATCACAAATTGCCTTAGGTTTGGAATTTAAAGGATTTAGCGATTATAACAGCTTTTATTTTGCTTTTTTTCAAAATGATATAGAAATAATTCCAAAAAGTGCGAGCGGGACGAATTTCCCGGTGTCTGATGACTTGCACTATAAAGTGATCCGCTATAGCTTTATAGGGAATTTGCCAGATAAATTTGACTTTGACATAATAATTAAAGAACAAGTTGATTTAAAACGGGAATTTGAATTTACTGTCCACCTGGACCGTACGGCATTAAATGCTTTAACAAGCGATTTTTTTATCAATAAAACATATCAAATAGCAGATAACACAGAGGTATTTGTGAATGATAATCTAAAAGTGAGCCAAAAAGGTCCTTAGTGATCACGAATAAATGAGCCACTTATCAACCTAAGTGATCAATAATGATCACGAATAAGTGAGCCACTCAAACCAATCCCCTGTACAATTGATAAATCAGAAGCGATGTACAGGGAGGACGAAAGGTGTGATCATCGACGTGGATCTTTATGGCCGTATCCGGCATATGTATGTCAACCAGAACAAATCACAACGAGCTATTGCCCGAGAACTGGGCATCTCACGTAACACTGTCAAAAAGTACTGTGGAGGTGATCGCGTCCCCTGGGAACGACAGACCTATGAACGGGAGTCATCTGTTGTCACTCAAGAAGTCAAAGACTTTATTCGTCAGTGTTTCGCCCAAGATCAAGCCGAGAACTTACCAAAGCAACGCCATACTGCTAGACGCATCTACGAACGGTTGAGAGACGAAAAAGGCTTTACCGGCGCAGAATCCACCATTCGACGCGTCGTTCGGGAGATGAAACAACCGGTTAAAGAGGCTTTTGTCCCACTGGAGTTTGATCCCGGTGAGGCGGCCCAAGTTGACTGGGGTGAAGCCTCGGTTTATCTTAAGGACGTTAAGACTAAGGTTCAGTTATTTTGTTTTAGACTCTGCTACAGTGCGGACATCTTTGTTAAAGCCTTCTTTCGTCAAAACCAGGAATCTTTTCTGGAGGGCCACCTGGCTGCTTTTACCCATTGCGGCGGTGTCCCTCGGAAGGTGATTTTTGATAATGCCAGAGTAGCTGTAAAAGAAGGGTTTGGGCTTCATGCCAAACCTCAGAATACCTATCAGGCACTAAGTGCCCACTACGCTTTTGAAATACACTTTACCAACATCAACAGCGGTAACGAAAAAGGTCTAGTTGAAAACCTGGTTGGCTGGTGCAGACGAAATGTGCTGGTGCCTGTGCCCCGAGTGGACAGCCTGGATGAACTGAATGAAATATTAAGGCTCTCCTGCCTGAAATACCGCAGCCATAAGATCCAAGGCCGAAATCAGACTGTAGGTGAGCAGTTCTTGACGGACAAGCACTGTTTGAACCCGTTGCCCGCCTTTGTCTTCGATACCAGTAAAAGCCTGACGGTTCGGGTCGGGGATGACAGCCTGATCCGGTTTGAACGGAACCAATACTCCGTCCCCGTCAATCTAGTCGGTAAAATGGTCAGCCTTAAAGCCTACGGTAACCACTTGGTCTGTTATCACCAAGGAGACCAGGTTGCTTGGCATCCTCGTTGCTATGGCCAAGGCGAAACATCCTTTGAGTTGGAACACTACCTACCACTTCTGGAGCAAAAACCGCGGTCAGTGTTTCACGCCAAACCGGTCCGTCGATCAGCGGCCAATGAACTGTTAAACTGGGGCAAGACATTCCCTGGCGGTGCCAAAGATACGGTTAAACTGCTGAAACTCAGCGTCGAATATGGTCTTGACCGGATCCTGGCGGTTAGAGACCAGTTGCCAGCAGGGATTACCCCTACCATCGAGCTAGTGCAAAATGAACTGGCCCCTCCAAAGCGAGTAAAACTGACCACCATCAAAGATATTCCGGTCAGCCCGATTGACCTGGCAAGCTATGATCGCAAGTACCGGGTGGTGGCCCAATGAACCTAAAAAGCGAGATAATAGCCTTTTATGCCAAACAGCTCCGGGTCCCCAGCTTTACTCGTTACGAAGAAGTGCTGCGCCAGCAAGGGCAGCTAGGGTATGAAGACTTTCTCATTGCGATGATGAAGCAGGAATTGGCTTCTCGCAGTGTCAATCAGCAAAAACGACGAATTAAGCAGGCTGGCTTTCCTAGCGAGAAGACCCTGGAAGAATTCGATTTTAAACGGCTCAAACACATCGAAGAAGCCTATATTCACCAGTTGGCTAGTTGTGACTATATTCGTAACCGGCAAAACATATTGATGATCGGAAACCCCGGTAGTGGCAAATCTCATTTAAGCATTGCCCTAGGCCTTCGAGCCTGCCAGGCAGGATTTCGAGTGAAATTCATCACCGCCGCCACTCTAGCCACCATGCTGGTGGAGGCCAAGGAAACCAAAGAACTCCTAAAATTGGAACGTCAGCTGCAGAAGGCAGAACTACTTATAATTGATGAACTCTCATACCTCAGCTTTAACCGCCATCAGTCTGAACTACTCTTTAAAATCATATCTGACCGGGCGGAAAAAAGCAGTGTAATCATCAGTACCAATTTGGAATTCTCGCGCTGGACAGAGTTATTTGAAAATACCACGCTCATCGCAGCACTGGTGGACCGGCTCACTTTTCGGTCTCACATTTTGAACATGAACAATCCGTCCTATCGGATGGATCATGGTTAGTGGGTTGTTAAGATGCCGCAGATGTGGATTATGATGGATAACTCCTTCGGAGTTACCCACAAACTCCACAACTGCTTGGACAATGCTGCGCATTGACCACATCTTAACAACTTCTACGACGAACGTATTTCTTCTTTTTCTTCTTCAAAGAACAGTAAACTAATGACTGACAGGTGGCTCACTTATTAGTGATCACCGTGGCTCAAAAATTCATGATCAACCGGCTCAAATATTCGTTGACATTCGGAGGTATTTGTAAAAAGGCTTTTATTTACCCCGGCAGCTACTTATATAGAGTGCGATTTACTGAAACCAATAGGCTTAATTAATTTTATTAATCCAAATTTATATCTAGAAATGCAGGATAATCAGGGAAATAAAGTAGAATTGTCTGGGTTTACGGGTGGAGGTAGTTTCGACAATGACCGCCAGGTTATATCCTATTATGCTTTTTATCATCCCTGTGATGAAGTACCGGAGGCGCTAAAATGTCAATTTTATAAACAGGGAACTAATAAACCAATGTTTTCTTCGTTCAGTATAGATTTAACCAGATAATAAAGGAAGCAAGAGGACCGTCCCCTTGCTTCCTTGAAGAGCCAAAATCGAAACCCATCTAACGTCTAAAATCTAAGATCTAACATCTAGACGATGGTAGGGGAGCGTTCCCACAGCGTCGAAGTCATCCTGGAAGGGATGGTGGAGTCTTACAAAACCCTGAGAGGTGACGCCGAGGGAAAACTAAGTACCGAAGTCGCTGAACCCAAACTGCCAAGAAAAGCCTCTAGCAAGGCAAAAGGGTGCCCGTACCGCAAACCGACACAGGTAGGCGAGGAGAGAATCCTAAGGCGCGCGAGAGAACCCTCGTTAAGGAACTCGGCAAAATGACCCCGTAACTTCGGGAGAAGGGGTACCCCGTGTAGCGTGACATTGTGAACACAAAAGAGCGTGAGGGGGTCGCAGTGAAGAGGCCCAGGCGACTGTTTACCAAAAACACAGGTCCCTGCCAAAGCGAAAGCTGAAGTATAGGGGCTGACGCCTGCCCGGTGCTGGAAGGTTAAGGGGAGGGGTTATCCAGCACTCAACCTTGTATATCAATCTTGTATATCAATAGAGATATACCACAAAGGAGATATATAGGGTTGAGTGCTGGAGAAGCTCTGAACCGAAGCCCCAGTAAACGGCGGCCGTAACTATAACGGTCCTAAGGTAGCGAAATTCCTTGTCGGGTAAGTTCCGACCCGCACGAAAGGCGTAACGATCTGGGCACTGTCTCAACGAGGGGCTCGGTGAAATTGTACTACCGGTAAAGATGCCGGTTACCTGCGACAGGACAGAAAGACCCCGTGGAGCTTTACTGCAACCTGATATTGGATTTTGGTAGGCAATGTACAGGATAGGTGGGAGGCAGAGAAGCAAGTCCGCCAGGATTTGTGGAGCCAACGGTGGGATACCACTCTTTGTGTACTGAAGTTCTAACTCGGCCCTGTAAACCAGGGTGAGGACATTGTCAGGCGGGCAGTTTGACTGGGGCGGTCGCCTCCCAAAGCGTAACGGAGGCGCCCAAAGGTTCCCTCAGAATGGTTGGAAATCATTCGGAGAGTGTAAAGGCAGAAGGGAGCTTGACTGCGAGAGAGACATCTCGAGCAGGGACGAAAGTCGGGCTTAGTGATCCGGTGGTTCCGAGTGGAAGGGCCATCGCTCAACGGATAAAAGCTACCCCGGGGATAACAGGCTTATCTCGCCCAAGAGTTCATATCGACGGCGAGGTTTGGCACCTCGATGTCGGCTCATCGCATCCTGGGGCTGAAGTAGGTCCCAAGGGTTGGGCTGTTCGCCCATTAAAGCGGTACGTGAGCTGGGTTCAGAACGTCGTGAGACAGTTCGGTCCCTATCCGTCGCAGGCGCAGGAAACTTGAGAGGATCTGTCCCTAGTACGAGAGGACCGGGATGGACGAACCGCTGGTGTATCAGTTGTTCCGCCAGGGGCAACGCTGAGTAGCTATGTTCGGGACGGATAAGCGCTGAAAGCATCTAAGCGCGAAACCGGCCTCAAGATGAGGTTTCCCATGGAGTCAATCCAGTAAGACCCCAGCAAGACTAGCTGGTAGATAGGCCAGGAGTGTAAGAACAGCAATGTTTTCAGCTGACTGGTACTAATCGGTCGAGGGCTTGACCTAATTTTCTAAAAGTAAGGCGTGAGGTGTGAGGGGTGAGGCGTTAAACGTTAAACGGTTAAACGTTAAACGTAAGAAGTGAAGACGTGAAGACATGATTCGCTAAACCCTGCCAGATTTGGCTGAGCTAAGGATTGACAGAACCAAATAATTCGCTGTGAAGTTTTGAGGGTTCAATCTAAAATCCAATATCTAAAATCTAAGAATTAGATTTTCTGGTGACGATAGCGGAGGGGAAACACCCGTTCCCATCCCGAACACGGCAGTTAAGCCCTCCAGTGCTGATGGTACTTGGGTGGAGACGCCCTGGGAGAGTAGGTCGTTGCCAGGATATTTTAAAGCCTCAGGTTTTTGCCTGGGGCTTTTTAAAATGATGCCTACTGAAACCGCCGCCATTATTATATTGACGATAATAAAGGGCAATAAATACAACTATGAAGTAATCCTCCAAAAATTGATAAAACACTATAGCTGCACATACACAATAATAGCAATATGTAAATTTATTCCCATACACTTTTTTATCAAATAACTGAGTTAAAGGAGAGTAATTGACATTAACAACATATATTTATATACTTGATGACAATCATGCATTATTAAATAATAATTTAGCTGGTGGTATGTTATGTATGAATTATCTATAGAAAACAGCTCTAGATTCTATCAATCCCTAACCAAACAATTTGCGGAAGCTCGCCAAGCAGCCCGGCAACTTATTTTGTACCGAGGTTTGCTAAAAGATAAGGTGATAAATGCTTTTCTGAGCTTATTGGATTTACTTGCCTTCATTCACAAATCGGACACAGCCTTGCAAAATATTTTGCAGGGAAGCATTCAGGATAAATTACTAGACTCTTACCATGATTTTTTTTATTTATTGGTTCAAATCCAGACACCCGGTTTCTGGCCAGATGCCTGGCAGAGGTATCTGGCCAGGATTATTTTACAAGACGAAAACCCTTTTAGCAGACAAGCGGAATGGCTATTACCTGAAGAGATTGACGAATCTCTGATAGAGGTGGCCAAACATGATTTGCGGTGTCTACAAAAACTATTTCAGGTTAACACTGTTCAGATAAAACAAATAGTAGAAAAGATCACAATTGTCAATCATGAGTCATCTAAACTGGAACTCGCGGATTGGAGCAATCTTACGTTTTCTACTGCTGATTCTAATCCTGACGAAACAGTTTTTATTCAAAACTTAGCAAAATCAACAAATTGGAGTCAAGATGTCCTTGCTCTGGCGGAGTATTACCACCGTAATGGGACCGGGGTTTTTGCCAGATTCAGAGCTTATCGCTGGGATGATTCAAATACAGTCGGAAGCCTAAAAGGTATAACAGACCCGGACCCAATTACTTTTCATGACTTGATTGATTACCAATCCCAACGGGAGCAATTAATCAAAAATACAGAACATTTTTTGGCGGGCCTCCCAGCCAGTCATGTTCTTTTATATGGTAAAAGAGGTACCGGTAAATCATCCATGGTTAAGGCACTGCTTAACCAGTACCACCATCAGGGTTTACGTTTGATAGAGCTTTCTAAAGACAGCCTTCACAAACTACCCCATATCTTACACCAGCTAAAACATCGGGCTTTCCGTTTTATTATTTTCATTGACGATCTTTCTTTTGAAGATTATGAAGTAGCTTATAAAGACCTAAAAGGGATCCTAGATGGTAAATTAGAAACCACCCCGGCAAATGTCCTGATCTATGCCACTTCGAATCGACGACACTTAGTGAAAGAGTTATTCAGCGATCGGAGCCAGGGAGAGGAGATCCATTATGATGACACGGTTCAAGAAAAGTTATCTCTGGCAGACCGTTTCGGGCTGACAATATATTTTCCTTCTCCCTCACACCAGGTTTTTTTGAAAATTATAAATGGATTAGCAAAGCAGCGCAATATAACACTAAATGCTTCTGAATTACAAGCCCGTGCTTTGGAGTGGGGAAAAATGGCATAATGGAAGGTCGGGTCGAACTGCACGACAGTTTATCGATTGCCTGGTGGCCGAATTAAAGCCTAACTCTACTAAGTGAACCAGTTCAGCTTCGCCTGAACATCAAAGCTTCAGATGGAGACTCTACTCAACCTGAAGTTCAAACAGGGTGACCCCTACTTATGAAAGTTTGGAGTCTTTTGATCAGATGAACTTTAAAGTACACAGTTTGATCATATTAATTAAATATAGTTATGATGAAGATAAGATATTAGACATACTATTCTTAAAGCAATGAATATCACATTTTATGGAGGCATTGATAATGACTGATCCTAGAATTAGTGTTCTAGCGAAAAACTTAATAAATTATTCTTGCCAGGTTCAGCCCGGTGAAAAAATTTTGATAGAGGCAATAGGATTGGAATCACCTTTAATTAAAGAAATAATTAAAGAAGCTTATCGGGCTGGGGGAATACCTTTTGTTACGATTAAAGATCGCTCCATTGACCGGACCCTTTTAATGGAAGTAACTGAAGAACAACTGAAGCTGATGGCAAAATACGAAACAATTAGAATGAATGATATGCAGGCATATATCGGAGTTAGGTCAGGTAATAATGCAGCTGAGTTATCTGATGTACCAGCGGAAAAAATGGAGCTTTACGCTAGGCTATTTTCAAATGAAGTTCACACAAAGATCCGGGTTCGGAATACCAAATGGGTGGTATTAAGGTATCCGACACCGGCAATGGCCCAGTCTGCCAATATGAGTACCGAAGCTTTTGAGGATTTTTACTTCAACGTGTGTAATCTGGATTACTCCAAAATGTCAAGGGCCATGAACCCCTTAGTCGAATTAATGAATAAGACTGATCAAGTCAAAATTGTTGGACCCGGGACTAATTTAACTTTTTCGATTAAAGGGATACCGACGATTAAATGTGATGGGGAACGAAATATACCTGATGGCGAGGTTTATACAGCTCCGATTAAGGATTCCGTTAATGGATATATCAGCTATAACACCCCTACCATTTACCAGGGATTTACTTACGAAAATATAAGATTTAAGTTTGTAAATGGTCAAATAGTAGAGGCTACAGCTAATGATACTGAAAAAATAAACAAAGTATTAGATACAGATGAAGGAGCTCGGTTCACTGGGGAATTTGCCCTTGGTCTAAATCCCTACATAAACAAAGCTATAAAAGATACCTTGTTTGACGAGAAAATTGCTGGTTCCTTTCATCTTACTCCAGGGAATTCTTATGATGAATGCCCCAACGGCAATCAATCAGCGATCCATTGGGATTTAGTCTGCATCCAAACACCCGAATACGGTGGTGGAGAAATTTACTTTGATGGAGTACTAGTAAGAAAAGACGGGAGATTTATCCTTCCAGAACTTCAAGCCTTAAATCCGGAGCATCTTAAGTAGACATGTCATTGACTTTCTTACAACAAGAAGGCGTATAAGAAGAATCCGGACGTTTTATATTTTTCCTAGAATTAATAATAACCATAATCAATCATTGATTGGATTGAATATAACTAGTATTAAAATATTATACGACAGGGAGTTATTAAGTATGGCCATAAATATGCGGTCTAATAGCGAACAGGGGCTTACCCGGATTAAAGAAATTGCCTCCGGTATTCGGCGTCGGGTTCTGGAACATACCGTCAATAATAACGGAGGTTACCTCAGCCAAGCCTGTTCCTCGGCCGAGATTTTTGCTGCTTTATACGCTAAAATTATGAATCTCGGACCATCACAAGCCCCATTGATTCCACTTCCATTTCAGGGTGTCCCCGGACCAAAAAACCCGGATTACCAAACCGGGGCTGGGTATAATGGTCCTAAGTCGGCTAATCTGGATCGTTTCATTCTATCTCCCTCTCAATACGCCCTTGTTCTATACGCGACGCTGGTCGAGGTAGGCCGAATGGCTCCGGAGGGACTGCATCAGTTTAATCAAGACGGCAGCGCAGTCGAAATGATTGGTGCTGAACATTCACCAGGCATGGAGGTTATGACCGGTTCCTTAGGTCAAGGCTTGAGTCAGGCCGCCGGCATTGCCATGGCTCGCAAGCTCAAAGGTGAAACGGGAAAAGTTTGGGTTTTTATGTCTGATGGCGAGTGGCAGTCCGGTCAAAACTGGGAGGCCCTGCAGACGATTTCCTTTCATAAACTCGATAATATCGGTATTTTCATTGATTTTAATAAACAACAATGTGATGGGGATATAGCCAGCGTCATGAGCATTGAACCATTCGACCGACGATTAGAAGCCTTTGGGGCTCATGTTTACCGTGTTGACGGGCACAGTATTGAAACTTTAATTAGCGCAGTTCAAAAAAAGCCGGACGGAAAACCTCTGGTCATCTTAGCTGAAACTAATCCCTGGCAAGGAATTGAACTTCTCAAAAGTAGAGCCCCCAAATTGCACTATGTCAGGTTTTCGAGTGAAGAAGAAAGACAACGTTATGCAACTGTAAGAATTGAATAATAAGATTTGTTGTTTAAGCAAGCAATGCAATTATAATTAATTTAGCTACGAAGAAAACTACATTTCAAGCTGAGAGGATATATGTAATGGAAATTCTATCAAAAGTACACGCCCGAAACTTGGTCGAGTGGGCTAAGTCAAAGCCGGAGGTACTCGTCCTTTCTGCGGACCTGACCAGTTCTTCGGAGGCAGATCTTTTTCGCGATACCTATCCCAATCGCTTTATCTCTCTAGGAATAGCGGAACAGAATATGCTTAGTTTTGCCGGCGGTTTGGCTCGTGAGGGATTTATCCCCTTTATTCATACTTTTGCAGTATTTATTTATCGCCGGGCTTATGATCAGGTAGCTATGTCTGTCGCCTATCCTAACTTACCCGTAAAAATGTTTGGCTTTTTACCGGGAATTACCACGCCAGGGGGTGCAACCCACCAAGCAATTGAGGATATTTCAGTTTTGCGTTCCCTGCCGAACATGACGATTCTGGAGTGCGGTGACGCCACGGAGGTAGAATCGGTCCTCGATGTGGCTTATTCGATTCCAGGGCCGGTGTACGTTAGAATGATACGAGGAGAAATTCCACGTATCTTTGACCAATCTCAACCGATGCGTTTAGGGCAAGCCCGAACCTTAACCACCGGGAGTGATCTAGTTGTTTTGTCCAGCGGTATCTGTACCGAAGAAGCGATGCGGGCTATTCAGGCATTACAGAAAAAAGGGGTATCTATCCACCACCTGCATATCTCAACCCTAAAACCCTTTACTGATTCAGCAGTCCTTGAGGCAGTAGCCCAAGCCCGGTATGGGGTTATTACTATGGAAAATCATTCAATTATCGGCGGTTTGGGGACTATTTTGGCCGAACAAATGGCAGAGAATGGGATTGCTCGTAAGCTGGTTAGAATTGGCTTGAAGGATACCTTTGCCCATGGAGCAAGCCTTCATTACCTCATGAAAGAGTACGGTTTGGAAGCAATGTCGCTGATTAAAGAAGTTGAAAAACTGCTTAACACTAGTTTTGGTATCAAAGAGACGGAACTATCAGAAATATATCTGGCTCCGGAACACAGCGAAGCCAAAGCGGAGGCACTGTAATGATTTCGGGTGAACGATTTTCCGCGGTCTATCGTATTACCGGTTCGGAAAACGAGGCTCTGGAAAAAGCCAAAGGTGCTAATCTTGAAACGCAGTTACATAAAAATGCCCTCATCAAGCGATTGGGGGCATTTTTTAATTTAATCAAATTAGACTAGAGAAGAATAATAATGTCAACGGTAAAAGTTTTTTCTGGTGGTGCATTTTCCCAGGGTCGCCGGTATTCTAGATTAATCGTTAATGAACCGGGCTTAATTGCTTGATAAACCCAGTGTTCTTCACCCCTGCACCGATGACTGAGGAACTACTCTCAAAGTAATGCTTAATTTCTTTGATGTTCCCTGTGTCTAAAGGAGATGAGTACTGCCAGGAGTAACCGGTAGTAGGGTTGCTAGTTAGAGTTAATTCTAGTTTTTGACCTTTCCGCAGTTTAATAGTTTGTCCCTGACAGGATTCGTCTATTTGGACAGGATAATTGTACCATTTAATAATCCCCCAATAATATAGATCCTATAACTATTATAATTACCAGAGAGAATCGACCATATTTTGTAAAGCACATAATTTCACCCCCATAATATTTTTAATCCCAGATATTGTTGGTTATGAAATAAAAATTTTGGAACCAAGACTTTTTCAATAAATTATTAAGTCTTTTATATTCAGAAGCTAAGGAAGTCTGTTATAATAATTTAAACCAAGTAAACTAAAATAGGGACATCAGTATACCGAAATTCACTTTAACTTAATTTTTTATTCATTTGTTTACAGTTTTGTATTATTCCAGACGAACCAAGTTACTAGCAAATTGGCAGGGGAGGGTTAATACTTGAAATTAAAAGTATTAGTAGTTACTTTAGTTGCTTTATTGGCAACAGCCGGGTCGTACTGGGTCTATCGTGAATACTATGCTGAGCCTAAATCTACCGCTATTCAAGCAACCGGCACCATTGAGGCAACTCAAGTAGATTTAAGTGCCAAAGCCTCAGGAATTATTGAAACTTTTTCATTCAGAGAAGGAGATAAGCTAACCAAGGGTGAGTTAGTAGCTGAACTCAGCCGTAAGGATCTGGTAGCTCAAAAGGAACGCGATGCTATGGCCTTAATGAAAGCGAAGGCACAGCTCGCTGATCTAACCTCCGGTTCCCGGGAACAGAGAAAGTGGAGGCCTCAGCTAACGTCGAAATAGCCAGAGCTAATTATGATAAGGCTCAAACTGATTTAACCCGCAATGAAACCCTCTTCAATGAAGGGGTTATCTCTCAGGAAGAGTTTGACCGCTCTAAACTGAACGAGGAATTAGAAAGAAACCGGTTACAAGCTGCTGAAGCTAGATTAAGTTTAATTGAGTCAGGTAGTCGGCCTCAGTTAATTGCCGCCGCTAAGGCAGAAGTAGAACGTAGCGAAGCAATTCTTAAAGCAACCGAAGCCATGCTAGAGGATTTTAAAGATTTACTCGCCAATTAACGGAGTAATCCTGACTAAAAACTTTGAAGTAGGCGAATATGCCCAAACAGGGGCAGCCTTGGCCACTATCGCTGATTTAAATGATCTTTGGATTAAGGGTTTATATTCCGACTGATGATTTGCCAGTAGTTAAGCTGGGTCAACCGGTTACATTTACCGTCAGCGGCGAGTCAACTACTTTTGAAGGGATTGTTTGTGAGATTGCTTCTTGGGGCGAATTCACCCCCAAGACTATTCAAACCAAAGAAGAAAGGACCAATATTGTCTTTGGGGTGAAGATAAGAATTAACAATGGTCAAGGCATTCTTAAACCGGGGATGCCCGCGGACGTTGTCTTTAAACCGGAGGTAGCCCAATGATTAAAACCACTGGCCTAACCAAGTCTTTCGGTAATAATATTGCTGTAGCCGGGGTAACCCTTCATGTGGCAAAGCAGGATATCTTTGGCCTCGTGGGCCCCTGATGGTGCCGGAAAAACAACCCTGATGCGGATGATTTGTGGCTTGATTACCCCGACTGAGGGAAAGGTTAGTCTAATTGGGTATCCATGGGAGCAAATAGAGCAAGTTAAAAAACATTTAGGCTATATGCCCCAACGTTTTAGCTTGTATGGCGATCTGACAATTATGGAGAATATCCACTTTTTTGGTTCTATGTACCAAATCAAACGCCGAACAATTAACGAGCGGGCCATGGAAATTCTCGAGTTAACCAACCTGCTTGAGTTTAAGGATCGTTTAGCGGATAACCTGTCCGGGGGGATGAAACAAAAATTAGCCCTTACCTGTGCCTTGATTACTCGCCCTAGTATTCTAGTGTTAGATGAACCAACGTACGGGGTTGATCCGGAGTCCCGTAAAGAATTTTGGAAGATTTTGTATCATTTAAACAAAGAAGGGATAACCATCCTGGTTTCAACACCCTATATGGATGAAGCTGAACTCTGTACTACGGTAGCTTTTATCAACCAGGGAAAAATAGTGGCGGTAGATTCACCAGCAAATCTCAAGAATGGCTTTCCCCATAGTTTGCTAGAAATCAAAACCGAATCAAAAGACCCCGACCTTTTCAATGAACTCAGTTTAATCATTAAATCCTCTTTCTATGGCGACAAATACCATCTGGCAGTCGAGGATGTCACAGCTGCTGAAAATGTTATTAAATCCTACCTTATCAGCCAAAATATAACTAATATAAAGATTACTAAAATTCACCTACCATGGAAGATGTTTTTGTATCTTTGGCCGAAAAAGAGGTGGTCTAATGGATTATGCCATCAGTGTCCAAGATCTGACCAAGATTTTTGGCAGCTTTACCGCGGTTGACCGCTTGACCTTAAACATCAAACCAGGAGAAATCTGCGGATTTCTTGGGCCAAATGGAGCCGGAAAAACCACCGCAATCCGGATGCTTTGCGGTGTATTAGCACCAACCTCGGGTTTCGGTCAGATACTTGGTTACGACCTAATCAAAGAAAGTGAAAAGATAAAACCGCATATTGGGTATATGTCCCAAAAGTTTAGTCTGTATGATGATCTGACTGTCGAGGAAAATCTTAGTTTTTATGCCGGACTGTACAGCCTTCCAAATGACGATAGAAAAAATCGTATCAAAGAAATGCTAACTATGGCTCAACTAACTGGCAGAGAGCATGAATTGGTTGCTAATTTAAGCGGTGGCTGGAAACAAAGACTAGCCCTGGGATGTGCCATCATCGGTCGACCAGCAATTGTTTTTTTAGATGAACCAACTAGCGGGGTCAGCCCAACTAGTAGAAGAGACTTTTTTGCGATTATTCAAAAAATGGCTAATCAAGGAACCACAGTAATAGTGACTACTCATTTTATGGATGAGGCTGAACGCTGTAACCAAATTGCCTTCATTTCAGCCGGACAACTACTGGCCATGGATACACCTGGTAACCTAAAGCAGAGTGCGGTCGAAGGGTTTATGGTCGAGCTTGACTTGCCGCAGGCGATTGAGCAGATAGATAGAATCGAACAGCAGCTTTATGTTAGAGAGTGCAGTCTGCACGGTCCGCTTCTGCATGTTCTCCTGAACAATGAATCAAATGTTAAAGAGCTGGAGGAGTTAGTTGGCAAATCAGCCAGACCAATTACTCCGACTCTGGAAGATGTTTTTTATCGCACTTGCTAAAAAGAAACGAAAGTAGGTGGTCCGGTGAGTCGAATTCTTTCCGTTTTAAAAAAAGAAACTTATTCAGATGCGCCGTGATCGTTTAACTCTAGCCTTGGTCTTTATGATGCCGCTAATCCAATTATTATTATTTGGCTATGCCATTCAAACCGAGGTAAAACATATTCCGACCATAGTCTTTGACCAATCCTTAACCAATGAAAGTCGAGAACTATTGGCATCTTTTTCCGCCTCAGGTTATTTTGATGTGACTAAAACTGCCAAGAATTATGCTGAGGTTAATCAAGCAATTGATAGTGGCCAAACAAAAGTTGGTCTTGTCTTTCCCCCTGACTTTGCAGAAAATATCCACCGAGGAAAGTCGGCCCAGGTCCAAGTTATTGTAGATGCCAGTGATAATATGGTCGCCAATCAGGCCATTGCGGTTGCTAATTCGATTGGTTTGCTCAAATCCCAGGAAACATTGGCCCAAAAGGTGCAGTTCCAAGCACCGCCTTATGATATTCGGGTTCGGCCATGGTATAATCCCGATGGGATTACGGCCTATTTCATGGTACCGGCTAATTTTGGGCATTATTGTAACCATGACCATGGTGATCATTACTGCTGTCGCCATTGTCCGAGAGAGAGAAAGGGGTACTCTAGAGCAGTTGCTAGTTACGCCAATCAAACCATATGAACTAATGATCGGCAAGATTCTGCCCTATATTGCGCTAGGTTACATTCAGATATCGGTCGCCCTTGTGGTCGCAGTAACTGTTTTTGATGTTCCGATTAAAGGCAGTTTGCTTGAACTCTACCTATTAACGCTGTTTTTTCATAACCGCCTCACTTGGACTAGGCATTTTAATATCAAATATCGCGAAAACTCAGATGCAGGGCCTTTCAGATGTCTTTTTTTGTTATGCTGCCCAGTATCCTGTTATCCGGCTTTATGTTTCCTCGTGACGCGATGCCCCAGTTTATCTATTATCTAAGTGCATTGATTCCCCTAACCTATTACCTGGACATTATCCGGGGTATCATCCTCAAGGGTATCGGGTTTCAATATTTGGTTGGCCAGGTTACTGCGCTGCTAGTCTTTTCAATTGTTCTATTAATCGTTAGTACGCTTAAGTTTAAGAAAAAAATTGTCTAGCATAAATTCTTGATATTCGGCAAGTAGCTTTTCGCACAAAAACTTAACACAAGAACTTAAGAATAAGGAACCTCTAAAAAAATTTTGACAAGTTGGTGTGACGTATTGGATGTAAAAAAAAGAATCGTTTTAGCCTGTAGGGAGTTGGCCAGGACCCGTGGATTTTACAATCTAACCATGGATAAGTTAGCAAATCAAGCCTGCCTAAGTAAAAGAACAATTTATCGCTACTTCAGAAGTAAAGAAGAGATTATTGAGACAACCATAGATTCCTTTATTCAAGAAACAGAACAAGAGTTTATTCAAGTAGCCACCAAAGAAGATAGCGTAGAAAACGTTGTTTCTTATATATTTAATTACATCTTAACTCATGGTCAATTTATTTTTAATCTTCAGGGACTTAATGATTTAAGACTACACTACCCCGATTTATGGCAAAGAATTAAAAAAATACGGGAAGAAAAGATTCAAAACCTCATTCGGTTAATGATGGAAAAAAGCGGGAACAAATCGGCCGTCCAGGAGATAGACTCAAGAATACTGACTGCTGTCATTGTGGCTTCGATAAATAAAGTAATGACCCCTGATTTTCTCTTAACTAATGGCTTGACTTTGGAAGAAACCGCCAATCAATTTAGTAAACTCTTATTAGCTTTATTCTCAATATCTTTGGGCAACAAAGATCCCAACACATAATCCGGTTGAATGATATTTTGAGCGATAGACAAACACAAAGATAGGAGGGATTGAAATGAATTATACCCAGCGGATTATTCAACTAGCTAAGCTAATACGGTCTGCCAAACGCGTAGTTGCTTTTACAGGTGCCGGCATTAGTACAGAAAGCGGTATTCCCGACTTCCGAAGTAAGGGGACCGGGTTATGGGAAAAGGTTGACCCCATGGCAATTCTTTCCGTTAAGGCTTTGAAGCGTAATCCGCAACGTTTTTATCAGGATGGATTTGTTCATTTTTTAAATCTAGAATCAGCTAAGCCAAACCCAGCTCATGAAGTTTTAGGGTGGTTAGAACAGAAGAAATTTTTGGCCGGTGTAATCACCCAAAATATCGATGGTTTGCACCAAAAGGCCGGTTCCCAAAAAGTCTTAGAGGTACATGGTCATCTCCGGACTGGTCACTGCATGCGTTGTAAAAAGAAGTATAAAATGTTAAATATCCGTCATCTCCTAGAGTCGGGAAAAATTCCGCCAATGTGTAGCTGCGGTGGTCTTTTACGCCCAGATGTTACTCTTTTTGGCGATCCAATGCCACGTGACTTCTGGAGTGCAACCGCTGAGGTCGAACAATCAGATTTTTTTGTTGGTGGTAGGCAGTAGCCTGACTGTTTCTCCAGCTAACAGTTTAGCCAGCATAGCCAAACAGGTAGCAATCATTAATCTTGAGACAACAAGTTTTGACCGTCAGGCTGATTTGGTTATTCAAGAAAAAGCAGGCAAAGTTCTATTGGATCTGAAATTGGTGCTCGAAAGGGAAGAAAAAAATTAGCTATCTAATATTAAATGCATTAATAATATAGTATTATAAATAGTAAGTAAATAATAAAAAAACAGTCTTTGCAACTTCCTATAAGAAGTATTATGTAAACTAATATTGGAAAATTATTTAGAAATTTATTTAAATAACTTTGTTGGTATATCTTTGAAAAGAAATGGTATTTGCAGGAAAATTTAAAAGCTGATAGAATATATAATAACATACATATGTTTGCAGTAAAGAATCCATGTATTACATTTAGCTAAGATTATTACGGGTATTTTCCCTTTAGGCAAGATGGCTTAGAAACACTATGAAAAGAGGGAAAACTGTGACGATAACTGAAAGCGACCAACAAGGATTGAACGACCAAAAAAAGGTCAATGCTCAAGAAGAGCCACGGCCGGATTGTTATACTGAACCTTTTGATATTAAACCTTTAGAAAGAAACAGAACTGAAAGAGAACTAATAACTTCAGGAATGCCTGCCTTATCTGAAGGCATGTACCGTTTAATGGTAGAAAATATTAACGATGTTATATTTATTTTAGACGACGAAGGCAATATGACTTATATCAGTCCGGTCCTTAAAAAAGTAATCGGCTATAACGAAAATGAACTTTTGGGAAAATCTTTCATGAAATATGTTCATCCTGAAGACCTACCCCGGGTTACTTGCCAGCATGAAACGTTCTTTTGCCGGTGAAATTGAACCCTTTGAGTTCAGAATCTTTAGGAAAGATGGAGTTGTTCGATATGTCCGTACTTCAAGTCGATTGTATCAAGAAAACAATAAATCGTGCTGTCTCATAGGAGTATTAACAGACATAACAGAACGCAAACAATATGAAGAAAAACTGAAATATCTTAGTTTACATGATTCTCTTACCGGGCTTTATAACCGCGCTTATTTTGAACTTGAAATGAAGCGATTGGAGATAAATTGCATATATCCCCGCAGGAATAATTATCTGCGATATAGATGGTTTAAAATTTCAAAATGATAGTTTAGGACATAAGGCCGGTGATTTTTTATTAGTTGCGACAAGTAGATTAATCAAGAAATGTTTTCGGAGATCTGATGTAGTAGCTCGAATTGGTGGTGATGAATTTGCTGTTTTGTTACCCAATACGCCTGACCTAATAGTTGAGGAGGGCCCCAGTAATAGAATCCGTCAAGCAGTAATTGAGTATATTTCTACCAATCCTATTACCCCTATAAGCCTTTCAGTGGGCTGGGCGACTAGGAACGATAGCTCAAAAACTATGACTGAAGTATTTGTGGAAGCAGATAATGAAATGTACCGAGAGAAGAAAAAAAACAGAGAAAAAATTCAAGATTTTCTTTTATCATTACCACAAAATGCCAATAAAATCAATAATAAATAACAAATTATATAAAGTTTGTTTAAAGGTTAAAAAGAGAAGGCCGGCTCTATCCTTCTCTTTCTCAATAATCGTTTTAAAATTTAATTGTCAATTATTGGATAAGATCCTTCGTCATCATGCACCTCAGTCCCTGTAAGCGGTGGAACGAAAACGCACATCATATGCATATCAGTAACTGCTCGTAGAAAATGCTTTTCATGTCCGTTCAGAGCATATAGGGTGCCAGTTTTGATTTGATAGATATCGCCACTATCAATTACCTCAATTTCTCCCTCTCCCTGTATGCAGTAAACAGCCTCCAGGTGGTTTTTGTACCAGATATACGTTTCTGTTCCGGCTTTAATTATAGTGTGATTAAATGAAAATCCCATGCCGTCTTTTTTCAATAGCAATCGGTAACTTCTCCAGGTTTTCGTATCAACATCATGCTCCGTGCCAATTATACTATCGAGGTGTTTAACAATCAATGTTATAGACTCCTTTCCGTTCTTTGCTTTTAACCCCCAAAAAGATTGTAATTCTAAAAACATTAGGGAGAATATTAAGCAATATCAACCCGAACTTGCGAGCAAGTCCTTCTTTCTTGATTCATCTATTTTTTTTGGACTGATTTTGATAAACGATTGTACTCTAATATCATCTATACTATCTTCCAAAATTGATAAACCTTCTATGAGGCCCAATCTCATCTATAATAAGCGGCGGCATTAGCTTGATTACTTCATCATTTGCTCCAGACGTTTCCATTATTAGGCCGCGTTCAAAAGCTACAGAGCATATCTTTTTGGCTAATCCTTTCACTCCACAGGCTAAACCCTTTATCAATCCTCTACCCCTTACCTCACCCTTTATGCTTGGGTATTTCTGGACTAACCTGATCAAATAAGTATCTATTATCTTTTCCTTAGCTTTAATTTCACGGGAAAAATTATCGTTTCTCCAGTAATTTAGTGCTTCGGTAGCGGTAATAAAAGCCAGATTATTTCCTCGGAAAGTGCCGTTATGCTCGCCCGGCGACCAGATATCTAGTTCAGGTTTAATTAAATTGATTGAGAGAGGCAAACCATAACCGCTGAGTGATTTGGACAAACATACAATGTCTGGGGTAATACCCACAGGTTCAAAACTAAAAAATGTGCCGGTACGTCCGCAGCCTGCTTGGATATCATCAATAATAAGCAAAATTTCTCGCTGTCGGCACATTTCATTAATTCGTCTCAACCATTCGTAGCTTGCAGTGTTGATACCCCCTTCTCCCTGGACTGTTTCTAAAATAATTGCAGCCGGTGTTGGTACCCCCGCTAGAACTGTCATCAAGGTATCTTTCAATACATTTTACTGTGTCAACACCTTCGCCGAAGTATTTATCATAAGGCATAAAAACTCCGTTATTAAGTGAAATGCCTGCCCCCTGACGTTTAAAAGAATTGCCGGTGATCGAAAGAGAACCAAGGGTCATTCCGTGAAAGGCATTGGTAAAACTGATAATCGTGTCCCGCCCGGTAACTTTGCGCGCTAGTTTAAGAGCACTTTCTACTGCATTTGTGCCAGTAGGGCCAGGAAACATGACTTTATAATCCATTTTCCTTGGTGTTAAGATTATCTCTTTAAATTTCCTTAAAAAAACCTTTTTGGCCTCTGTTGCCATATCTAGACTATGAACAATTCCATTATTGGCAATATAATGTAACAGTTTTTCTTTCATCACCGGGTGATTGTGACCATAATTTAAGGCACCTGCACCTGAGAAAAAATCAATGTATTTCCTTTTGTTGTTATCGTATAGTTGGTATCCACTTGCCCATGTAAAAACGGTTGGAAAGCTTCGGCAATAACTACGGACATTAGATTCTAAGTCGTCAAAAATTTTTAGATCATTTAACTCAATATTCAAATCCATCCCCTCACTTTCTAGGTTCTTACTTTTCATTTTTTAATAGGACCAATACGAAGCATTAATTCATCTTCGTGTTGTCCACCGGGAAATAGTTGGGCTGGAAAACACGCAAATAATTCACAGTTGGTTTTTAATTCTGCCGCAAGCTTTCGGTATAGTGATTCAGCAGCTTTATTAGAAGGCGTGATAGTTATCTCCAAAAATTGGGTTTTTCTGCATGATCCACGATTAAGCAAATGCTTCAACATCTTTAATCCTAATTTACGCCGACGAAATGCTTCATCTACCGCTACCTGCCAGACAAAAAGAACCTCTGGTTTATGTGGCGGACTAAATGCAGAAATAAAGCCTATTACCTTGTTTTCTATTTCTGCTACTACACAAGTTTCACTAAAATATTTACTTAATAACAGATAGCTGTACGCAGAATTTAGATCTAACACTTTTGTATTTTTAATCAGTTCCCAAATTGTTTTAGCATCTTCTTCCTGAGGACTTCGCAACCGGAGTTTTTCGGTCACATCATTTTCCATCGTTTCTAATACTCCTTTACTCCCTGCTTTTTTACTTATTTTTTATGAAAGCATTAATTAGTACCTCGAAATGGTTACGTAAACACTCTTTGTGTAAAAATACTAAATCAGTTATTTTATACACAATAGGCAACTTTGATATACAATAAAGTTGTCTGTTTCAGCTTACCATAATCAGTATATAGTAAACAACTCCTATTTTTAGCCAGGTTGTCTGTTGAGCTAAAAATAGCATTCACTATAACCCATTTACTAATGCTAACACTTAAATTATCTGTAATACGTTAATTTATCTGTAATATACGTTATTAAAAACAAAAACCCCGGCATGGGGCTGAGCCAATCAATCTTTGTTTAGACCCTGGTTTGATTCTAAAGCTGAATAATATGAGTGGCGCAATAGAGACAGGGATCAAATGATCGTACTACTCGTCCAACTTCGATAGGTATTTTTGGATCTTCAATGGGAATCCCGATCAGGCAATGTTCAACCGGACCCAGTTTATCAAAATCATCTCTTGGTGAAAAGTTCCATTCTGATGGGGTTATGATTTGATAATGCGCTACTTGGTTCGATTCGACCCGAATTCTATGCAGCAAACTTCCCCGAGGTACCTCTAAGGCACCAAATGCCTGCTTTGCAACTTGCTTGTCAGGTGGTCGATAGGCTAGTTTTTCTGGCTCTATCTCACCTAACCACTGCGACATTAAACGACTGATTAGATCCGCCTCATAACTTCGAGCGAGGACTCGGTCCATGGTAGAAGAACCAAAGGTTTCTCCCCGGATTATTGCCCGGGCCAGCGGACCAACTTCCATAGGTTCATTAGCGTATCGAGGTGCTTCCACCCAGGTATAAGCACCCGGTTTGTACGGTTCTGGCTGCTTACGCCCTTCAGGTTGGTTTATTCCTTCTGAGGTTTGTTGCTCAGACAACCAAGTGTATTTGTTTGCTTCAGTTATTTGGCGAATATCTAACGTTTGTTTCCTTTCTTGAATTATTACTCCAGGTGGTATCGCGTATTGACCCTTACTGTTAAGAAAACCACCATATGAGAGAAAATTTTCCGGTCCTTGACCAATTTTAAAATAATCTGGGTAAGTGTCAGCCAGTAAATGAGTATCCGGCAACAGTCTGGTCTCAATAAATTGCTGAACCGCAGCTAATTTTGCGGCAAATTTGTTCAAGGTATCTGCACGAGGCCCTACAGTGGATCCCCCTGGCACTAACCCATGAGGATGTGGAACCTTCGCCCCAAACAGGGTTAACATGTCATGGCACATCCGACTAGCGGACACTGCTTCCTGATAGTGGGACCAAAGCACATCGTTTTCTTCTTTGGTAAAGCGATAATCCCGTCCTGTTGGATTAAAAAAAGGGAAATTTGGTGGTGCTTTGAGATAATCGGGAAGTTCCAAAAAATAAAAATGTCGGAGGTGATTCTGCAGAAATTCGGCTCCAAGCATCAGATTGCGTAACAGCCAACCGTTGGGCGGCACCTCAGTTAAGTATATCTGCTCCAACATCAGACTAGAGACCATTGCGTGGGCGGTTGAGCAGATACCGCATATTTTTTCGGTTAAGTAAGCAGCATCAAATGGATCACGTCCGACCATGATTGTTTCGTAGCCCCGGTATACCCCACCGATAACGCGAGCGTTAACCACGCGGCCTTGTTTGACTATAGCTTGAATACTTAATTGACCGCTGCTCCGGGTAATTGGGCTAACAGTTATTCTTTTTGGACGATTTTTCATATTATCGGACTGGTTGATTCTCGGCTGCTCCATCTTGGTTTCCCTCCCTCCCTCCCTTCCTGTATTTTTAGTATCTACCGTTGTTTATACCATTTCCCGTATACTATTTTCGGCCCTCATCTTCAATATTTTGGAAAACTAATTTAAGGCGATTAGTTATCAAGCGGGAAGGGAGGTTCAAAGAAGGGCTCCATGCCGTCCGGATAGGTTGGTTCGGTGCAGCCAATACAGGGGGTGTTTGCCTTAACTGGCCAGTTTAAGTAACTGTTCCATTGGCGTTCAGGACAATCCCGCATGGGTTAACGGTCCTTTGCATCCCAATTCAAACATACACTCAGGGTCACCTAACTCTTTAGCAAAAATTCGCTGATCAAAAAAGGATCTTCTGGTACAGCGTCGGTGAACCGTTTCGCCATAAAAAATTACAGGTCGTCCATATTGGTCTACTTCCGGCTCACCAAATAATAATAGATGAGCCAGAGTACCAATAATCCAATCTGGGTGGGCTGGACAACCGGAAACGTTAATCACTGTTCTTTGCAAAAATTCTCCCACTCCGACGCTTTTCGAAGGATTAGGTTTAGCGGCTGATGGTCCTCCAAAGCAAGCGCAGGTCCCAACAGCCATGACGTAGCGGGCGCGGGGAGCAATTCTAGTTATTAATTGAGAGCCAGTAATTATTGTATTATCTTTGACGGCCACGATACAAAGCTTTCCTTGACCTAGCGTCGAAATCGCTCCTTCGATTATCAGTAAAAAACCATTTGGATCCTCTATGGTTCTATCTAATATTGTCCAGGCCTCATTGTCTTCCGCCCACATCAAGGTATTCTGAAACCTTAAATCAATCAAGCCCTGTAAGATTTGGTTAAGATTTGGGCCAACGGCATTAAGCATTGAAATAGTATTGCCGCCGCAACCGCTAACCTCAAGCCAAATGACCGGCATCTTTTTGTCTGGCTGGGCCTGATACAAATTATCTAGAGAGTAAAGCACTTTGGATAAATACATTGTTCCGGTCAATGACCGGGAAGCATTGGCAAACTCCTCCCGGGTCATGACATCACCCCCTAACCAAAATTATGCGGGGGGTTAGATGGGATATGCTAATTATGTCTATTACTTTTAGTGATTGCTCCCAAGCCAATTTAATTGTAATACTAAATCCAATACAAAATAGCCAGATAAGGCTTAAACTCTTTGCTGCCGGTCCAGTTCCGGGACGCCGGGGTCTGCAGGGATCCCGCTAAAACGTCCTCGTCAATAGACCGCAAGCAGAGTCCGTAATTTGCCCGTTCACTTTTGATCCACTGTTTCACTATCTGCGTAATATTCCAAGCGAGCCAGGAACTGGCCGCATTTCCCTCGACCGCTACCCGATCAACTGGTTGATTTGCCTGAACCGGTTGATTGGACCAAGTTAGAGTTTCTTCATTCCAGGCTTCTAAAACCGGGTAACACCCGATAAGGTCAAAAACCGGGGCCTTCCAATTAAGCCAAAGATACAAAAAGGCTGAATCTATTTCACAGCCAGCCGGTAGTTCTGGCAGATGAAAGGCTAAATACGCCCGAGCGGATGACCATCTTCCTGATTGGTGCCACTCTCGGCCAATAACCAGGACCGCTGATTCGGGAGAAGGTTCCTCAGGTCTGCCACTCATTACACATGCATCAACAGAAGGCGGCTGAATCTGAAGTAATCGTAGATTCCTGCCGGTTGAAATAGTTTTGCCCCCTGTCCGTTGCTTCTTTAATCCTAGACATGACAACATGTAATCAGCTCGATGTTTATAAGTGTGTTTAGCTAAAATTTCAGCTCGACCATTTTGAGAAATATAATGACGTTCTTGCTCCTGAACCAGGTAATAGTCAACTAACTCCAGGGTTTCACTAGGCGAATTGGTCAGGATGAGATGCTGTCGGTCAACAAATAGCTGCTGAACCGCTGGAACACGGGTCGTTAATTGAACCCCTCCACAACCCATGATTTCAAAAGTGCGGGAAGTTAGCTGGGTGGTGAATCGATTTTCATTTTGTAAATTGAGGATTATTTTAGATCTTTGGTAAACGGAAAAAGTTTCTAGGAAAGAAATCGACCCGCCGCAGTAATCTGTAATGGTCTTATGACCGCTTAGTTGCCATGGGGCTTGCTCCCAACCCTTACCCCATAAAACAAGGTCATATCCTCCTTTTTCAATTAAAGGCCTGATTAAAATATCGACACTTTGCCAGCGATAAGTGCTGGTGTTTTCCCATATATCGTAGGTATTGGCAACTACGGCAATATCATGGCAATAGCGAGAATTAGCGGAATGCTCAACATATGCTTCCACGGACGGGTTATAACCAAATTCTAAATGAAAGGCTGGGATTCCAAGATTCTCGTAAAATGGTATACAGTCAGCGTTGATAGTAAACACTGCATCCGGCTGAACTGCTTTGACCATAGGCAGAGACCAAGTCTGTAGGTGCTGAATATCCTCCACGGCCCAATAAACATGCAGACAATTATATTGACGAACTATTTCTCTAATAATCTCCCGTTTTTCAGGGACATATTCCTCAATCCAGCCTACAGTAATGACAAGGTCCGGCTTAAAGACCTCCATGTACGTCTCCAAGTACGCCGGTGAAGGATACTGTAATGTTTTTTATGAGTTATATAATCTGCCAGTGGTTATAGTCAGATACTCTAATATTTATGGCTACTATCAGACCCCGGCCAACCCGTACTGTGGGGTTATCGGTAAATTTATGTTGTGGGCTTTGAGAAATGAGCCGCTCCTGATTCATGGCGATGGAGAACAGACCAGGGATTTTACCTTTATTGATGACGCAATCGAGGCGACGATCGCTGCTGCCTTTAATCCCAATTCAACCGGCAAAACCTACAATATCGGCACTGGTCAAGAAACCAGTATCAATCAATTGGCTAAAATGATAATTGAGGCAGTTGGGAGTTCATCAACTATCAATTATGTCGAATCACGCGATATTGATAATATTCGCCGCCGAGTTTTAAGTATTGAAAGACTAAGACGAGATTTACAGATTATTCCGCGCAATCCCTTAGAAAAAGGAATTGAACTTACCTTAAACTGGTTTCGGAAAAACGGGAATTGGGAATAAAACCCATAACATCATATGCCATTTATAAGGCAAACGTGTCTTATAATCCCTCTTAAGGAAAAATAATCCTTTGCATCCCTTCCTCCAACAACCAAAAATCGGAAAGGGCACCCCCATGAGGTGCCCTCGCGTCTAGCCCTTAGTCTCAGAGAACAACGCGCTTCATTATGCTCATTATTATCGTCGCAAGACCTCAACCGGTCTAGGAAAGGAAGCTAAAACAGCCAGGACCTCATCCCGGGTATCCGGGGTAACCCAGATCACTACCAAGCCTAAGGACGGGTCAACCGTGCTCACCATTCCCATACCATCCATTCCTTCAACAACTCGGGTTAAAAAATCAATATCAGCCGGGGCAACTTTCAGGACAATCTGAAAGCCCTCGGCCTGCTCAGGCGGCAATATTTTGGCCATTCCGCTCACCTTTCCAAGAAGCTATTAACGTGGGACACGGGACACGGGGACAGGTTTACGGTCCCGGGTAGTCTACTACCTTGAAAACAACTACGCGCTTTTAAGAATAGTGCTTAGGCCGTCTCACTAACGACCAAGGTTCAACCGGCTGGCTTATCTGAAAAGTAACTTTTTCTTGCGGGTGTCGGGCCACCTGGATCATCTCGCCGGCTTCATTCCACATTGCCTCAACCGTATGAAGAAAGGGCGGACTTTTAGGCCCAATAATTTCCAGGGTATCGCCCACTCGAAAGAGACCCCTCTGCTCCACACGAATCACTCTAGTAGCCGGTTCATAGTCAAGCACCAAACCCACAAAATCATAGGATCGCATATACCCTTTATCCAGACTGATGGTCTGGTCCGCTTCTTGCCGGGCTTTATCCTGGTCAATATAGAAAGCGGAAGTGTATTCACGGTGACTAACCTTATCCAACTCAGCTAGCAAATTTGGGTCCAAAACGTAGCCCGCTGGATCCGCCCAAAAGGCATCCAGGGCCTGACGGTAAGCCCGCACTACGGTGGCTACATAATGGACACTTTTCATCCGGCCTTCGATCTTCAGGCTATTAATGCCGCTGGCGACTAATTCCGGTAGATATGGGAGCAGACACAGGTCTTTTGAGCTGAGCAAATAGGTGCCCCGCTCATCCTGCTCAACCGGCAAATAGTGACCGGGTCTTTTTTCCTCCATCAGGGCATACCGCCACCGACAAGGTTGCGAACAATCTCCTTGGTTGGCATCCCGGCGGTTAAAATACCGGCTCAAATAACAGCGGCCTGAATAGGAGAGGCACATGGCCCCGTGGATGAAAATCTCCAACTCGACTGATTTGTTCTTGATATCAACTTTGTCCCGAATTGTCCGAATCTCATCTAAGGTTAGCTCCCGTCCCAGAACTACCCGTTTAATCCCCTGATCTGCCCAAAAGCGAACGCTGGCCCAATTGACAGTATTAGCCTGGGTACTTAGATGAAGAGGAAGATCCGGCACCGCCGCTTGAGCTAGGGCAATCACTCCGGGGTCTGAGACGATCAAGCCGTCAGCTCCAAGTTCTTTTAATTGACGAAGATAGCCAGGAATACTTTCCAGGTCACGGTTATGGGCAAAAATATTCACGGCCACGTAAACCCGAACCCCTCGGGCGTGGGCAAAAGCAATGGCCTCGGCCATTTCTTCAAGACTAAAATTGCCAGCCCCGGCTCGGAGACTTAAACCCTTCCCGCCTAGATAGACTGCATCCGCCCCATAAAGAACCGCCATGCGCAGTTTCTCCAGATCTCCGGCTGGGGCTAATAACTCTGGCTTAGGCCGATTGATATCCATTGTTGTTAAACCGGTCATTTCTATCCTTACCCTTTTCTTTAACTTGATCAGAGACTCGCATTAAAACGGAGCGTTATGTTATCATCATTATCAATGCCCGATTTGCGGCTGAGATTCCCCCTATGCCTAACTTACCTCAACCGTCTCTTAGCCTGATTATGTTCGTCAAGCGTGCGGGAAAAAACGTGTGAGCCATCGGGCTTAGCGACATAGTAATAATAATCATGCACTGCTGGATTTAGCACTGCCTCAATCGAACTCATCCCGGGACTGGCGATTGGACCCGGCGGTAATCCCAGGTTACGATAGGTGTTATATGGCGATTCAACCTCTAGGTCCTGGTAATAAATACGGTCACGATGCTGTCCAAGGGCGTATTGAATTGTCGCATCAACCTGCAGAGGCATATTAATGCGCAAACGATTAAAAAGTACGCCAGCAATGACCGGTCTTTCTTCCGCTAGTCGTGCCTCTTTTTCCACGATCGAAGCCAAGGTAACCAAATCTAGGACGCTAAGTCCCTGTAATGCTGCCTTCTGCCTGATATCTGGATTCACATTGCGTTCGAAACACTTGAGCATCATCTCGACAATCTCTAATTCCGTCATTCCCTTAGTAATATTATAGGTGGCCGGGAATAAAAAACCTTCCAAACGGTTTTCACCAGGCAGTGAATCTTGGAGAAAATCGAAGGCAAATTGGCTTTCCCGAATTACCTTCCGGAACCTCTCCTGATCTATCAGGCCTTTTTCCAGCAGGACGCTTTCTATCTGATCCAGAGTATAACCCTCGGGGATAGTAACCTTAGTATAGTTAACTACGCCCTGGCACAATTCCTGAACTATCTCCTGGATACTCATGGTGTCAGATAAATTATATTCACCGGCTTTTAAACTGCGGTCAGACCCGCTATAACGTAAATAAATAAGAAAAGCAGTAGGATTTCGGATAAGCCCTTCCTGATATAACGCTTGAGCAATCTGACTCGACGACGTATTCGGCAGTACTTGGAAAGACTTGGTTATTGGTGCTTGCTCAGTACCAATTGGTTGCCAATAAAATCGAAGAAGAAATAAAGAGCCCAGGAGACATAATAGGGTTAGCATCATCAGCTTTGCCAATATGCCTCTTATAAACGATCGTTTATTGCTTGAATCAACATTAGTGCCTAAAGGAGTTATTTCTTTTATTCTACGTTGGTCGGTAGGATTTGACATGTCTGTTCTCCATAGTATTGTTTGTTCGACCTTTACAACGATAACCAAATTATACTACTCCGCCTTAGGATGATGCAACCACACTCATGAGTATTAAAAAATGGCACCGTTATTTTTTAAGGTTTAAACAAGGCAAACTCCCACTTAATGATAGAATTGTCGTCTTTAGATTTAAATAAAAAACAGAGAATTGATACTGCGGACAGTATCAATTCTCTGCTTTCCACCATCCCACGCCTTTATCTGTTATTGTTAGTTAATATTTTAGCTTACTCTTCTTCTTCTTCCACGTCTTCCGGTTCAACCCATGAGGGGTTTGGCCAGCTTACTTTAAGGGCTAGCACATATTCTTCATCATCATAGTCATACTTAATCTTGTATTCGAGTTCAGTATCTTTGGGAAGCCTTAAAGTTTTGCCTTCGATATTTATACCTCCGGAATTCAAACTCTTCCACACTTCTTGCATGAACCTCAGAAACTCCGACCTTGAGCCAACATATTCCTCGACGTAGGCCATCAAAATCCCTCCACTTAAGATTTGTAGTTTCAATCCTGATTTAATGTATGATTCATCACTAAAAAGTGTGCAAATCTATTCGGATAAAACGACGGCATGATAGACATTTATATTTTCAATCGTTAATGGGCTATTGCTAGTAGAATCAATGTTTTTTCAAGTAGATACCAGGTGCCGACCATTGGCCACAAAATTCTGTTTTGGCTACACCATCCAGATAATCAGTTCATAGGATATAAGAGTATAAGAGTAAATCACTAGTTATAGGAGGATCGCAAGTGACTTCAGCTTTACTTGATCTTGCTTCTTCTGTGCTTCAGGAGTATGGCAAAAGACCTGACCAAGTTAGTCTAATCCAAAGTGGTGGGATTAAGACGGTTTGGAAAATACTAGCCAAAGGTGAAACCTTTTGCCTTAAAAGGCTTCGTCATAACAAAGAACGGGCGATGTTCTCAATCTATGCCCAAAAACACATGGCTGCTCAAGGTGCCAGAGTTCCCCAGATCTTTCCTAGCCTTAATAATGAAGATTACGTTGAGTATCAGGGTTATCTTTTTGTCCTTTATGAATGGATAGAAGGGCGCAACTTGACTTTGTCCCGTGATTTATCAAGCGCGCTGGAGGGATTAGCCCAATTTCACCTCGACTCTGCTGGTTATGTTCCACCCCCGGATTGTCGAGTTTCTTCCAAACTTGGTCGACTGGGTCATTATTATGCATCAGTCATCAAACGTTTTAGTGAATGGGAAAAAACAGCGCAAAGCAACCGGCAGAATCCCTTGTGCCAAGCATTTTTAAAAGAAGTACCCGGGATGTCCAGACTTGGTTTAGAATGCATTGATCTATTGGAAAAGTCTGCTTACCCCTCCTGGGTTGAAGAAATAAAGCAGCGGGGTAACCTGTGTCATCAGGACTACGGTGATGGAAATGCTATCCTTACCCCGAAAGGAGTATATGTTCTGGACCTGGATGGGGTTACTTTTGATCTGCCTAGTCGTGACTTACGTAAAGTCATTATTAAAATGATGTCCAACCGTAACAGCTGGGATATAAAGCTGCTGAAAGATATGCTGAACTGGTACGAAAAAATAAACCCGCTGAATGAAGATAAACGCCGGGTATTATATATTGATTTACTGTTCCCCCACGAATTGCATGATACCGCTAAAAACTATTTCAAGAAAAACAAATCAATAAATGCTAGTGCCATAACTAGGGCAAGTGCCTTAGTGCGAAAAAAAAGCGAGATACTGTCAGGGTTAATCTAGGAGTGGGTGATAAAATCATGAGTTCATCAGATACCAAAAGGTCAAAGATCTTAACTGAAGTTTTGGGGCAGTACAACTTAGCTGAAGCCCAAATAATCGAATTAAGAGACAAAGGAAAAAAAACAGTCTGGCAAATAAATAAAAATGGTAAAAAAATGGTCTTAAAGAAAATGCCTACCTCTGTTACTCGAACCGAATTTATCGTCGAGGCCACAGAGTTCCTGCTCAACAACAATGTCCGGGTTCCCAAGATAATCAAAAATAATAACCAGGAAAAATTTGTAGTTGCTGGTAGTGATGCCTATATCTTAATGAATTGGATTGACGGTAAGCAACCGGATTATCAGCGCAATCTAGAAGGCATCTTATCATCAATGGCCTTATTCCATCGAGGGTCTCGGGGTTTCATCCCAGCCGGAGAGGCTAATCGGCGAACTCATCTCGGCACTTGGCTGAAGAGTTATCAACAAAAGAAAAACTATTTACTAGCCTATGCTGAGCAGGCTAATAAGGAAAAAGGTAAAGATGCATTTACCGAACTTTTCTTACAGCACCTCAAACTGGCTGTCCAAAGAATTGATCAAGCGATTGAATTACTTGAGAAATCGGACTATCAAGAATGGGTTAAAGACGTGGATCAGAATGGTTCGCTGTGTCACCAGGACTTTACCCCCAAAAATCTTCGTCTAAGTTCGAATGGGGATATTACTGTCTTTGATCTTGATTCAATAACCGTTGATCTCCCCGCTCGCGATTTAAGAAAAATATTCAACAAGGTCTTAAAAAAAGAAGGAACCGGCAAGGAACGGTTAATCAAGCGGATGGTAGATTCATATCAAGCCTGCAATCCGCTTACCAGTAGTCAATGGGAAGTCGTGGTGGCGGATCTCCTATTTCCGCACCTATTTTTTGGTATTGTCGATAAGTATTATCGCCACCGAGCTCCTGACTGGGATTTCGGAAAGCATCTGAAAACACTCAAGCAGGCAATTCGCACTGAAGAGCATAAGGAGACAATAGGCTTGCCGAAGCTAATGTAGATACCACCGGTTTAGACACATCCTTAATGCATCGAACATAATATATATCAGCCGTAAAACAAAAATGTTGAATTGCTAATTGCTGATGAGCGTGATTATTGTGAATTGCTTTTCGAGTTTACCGCTTTTCAAGTCAGTACTATCAAGGAGGGTTTGCTGTTATGCGTTCCATTGGAGGAACAAAACTTAAATCAAGTCTGAAACCATATAGAGAAATTATCACCAAAGCAACCTGTGGCGATGCCAAAAAAGTGTTTCGAATTAACCAGCTAATTCCCGTCCCAGAGGGACATTACCCCACCCAGATACTGGGAACAACCATTACTAAACTTCAGCTAGCAACCGAAACCAGCCTCAGTGACACAATGTATAAACCAGAACCGGGTATTCAAATCGGCGGCTCATTTGAAATACATGTCTGGTATGCCCATAAGAATGGTAAAGCCACTGAAATAGTAAGACAAATCGTCCAATTTACGGAAACTATCCCAGTAACAGATTTCGATCATAATATCTTAAACCTACTAGACGCGAAAGTCGAAGTGATGAAGAGTCCGGAATGTCTGGAGACCTCAATAACGAAAGAGAATAAAATTAAGGTGGAAGTAGAAATTGGGGTATACGCGGAAATAGTTGGGGAAACCAAAGTCGCGGTCTATACTTATCAATCCGATGAAGATGATGATTAAGGGACAGTGCGACATAAGGGACAGGGGGACAGGTTAACTGTCCCTTTCTGCTCTTAAGATCACTTTGGTGAGTCCCAGTGGCTGGAAACAAAAAAAGGACCTTGCTGATCAATCGACCGGCAAAGTCCTTTTGTTTAATTGGCTACTCCACTTGCTCCTCAGGTTCGCTGCTGCCTGTTTCTTTTTCTTCTACTTGCTGGTTTAACATATCATAGACTTCCATTATTTCTTGAGCGACCCGTCCCCAATGGTATTTTTCTTCTGCTAGCTTTCTCCCCCGGTGCCCCATGGCGAGAGCAGTTTCGGAGTTCTCCAGGAGATAATTGATCGCTGCCGCGAACTCCTGACCGTTTTTATATTCCTTAATAACCATCCCGTTACCGTAACCCTCAATCACTTCCGGGTTGCCGCCCCGGGCGGTGGTGATTATCGGTAACCCAGCCGCCATCCCCTCGTAGTGGATTCTGGCCAGTGGTTCCTGCCACTGTGAGGCACAAACAAAAACATCACCGCAGGCATAGAACTCAACCACTTGTTTGGGGGGGATAAAACCGGTAAAGATAACCTGTTTTTCCGGTAGTTCTTTAGCCAAACGATGGACATAAGCAACATACTCATCTACCTTATTACTCCCGTACCACTTGCTGCCTACTACCAATAAGATTGTTTGAGGATGCTGACGCAGGACCTCTTGCATCGCTTCAATAACCAGGTGGACTCCCTTCTTCTTAGAAAATCTGGTAACCAACAAGACTACTTTTCCGTTTCCGATGCCAAATTGACGTTTTATTCTATCTCTAATTTCCCTGGCTTCTTCCGTCCAAACCGGGTAAAAATCAGCCGGGTTTACCCCGGAATAAATGGTCCGTACTTTACCAACAGCTACCGGATATTTAATCTCGACGGTGTTTTTGATAAAATTACTAACGGTAATTACCTGGTCCACTGTTTCCAGACAAAAGCAAGCTTCTTCCTGGGTAATTTTATTGGCCGCAAACATCTCATTATGCAGGCTTAAGATAAATTTACTTTCTGGGGAGGCTTGGTAGAATGTACGAAACGATTTGGGTCGATTAAAAATGTGCACCAGATCAAACTTTCTTCTAGTTAATTCTTCTGCAACGAGGGCTACATATTTTTGCTTACTTTTACTGCTCACGGGAATTCGAAAGTATTCCACCTGATTCACAACTTCCTGATCTTTCAATTTGGGGTGGGCAATTGAAAAAACGGTAACCTGGTGCTTCTTGGCCAAAAATGGCACTATTCCCTCAATGTAAAGTTGAATTGCCCCTCCCTGAATTGGGGGAACTGGTAGTTTTTCACTGCAGACTAAAGCAACCTTCATGACATCACCATACCCATCTTAGACTTTTTTGGCACCTGATCGTTACCGTCCAACCGAACAGTAAGTAAAACCTTGCTGCTTCATTAACTGGGGATCAAAGATATTTCTGCCATCAATAATGATCTGACCGGTCATCAGGTTTTTCACTTGATTCAAGTTAATGTTCATGAATTCTTTCCATTCGGTTAAGATGAGTAAGGCCTCGACCCCCTGGACTGTTTCATATGGGTCCTGGCCATAATCTAGATCTGGGTGAATTCTTTTAAAATTAGGCATCGCCACCGGATCGAAAGCTTTTATTCGACAACCAACCTCTTTGAGGCATTGGACTATGTCTAGGGCGGGGCTTTCCCTGATATCATCTGTATCCGGTTTAAAGGACAGACCCCAGATGCCAATTGTCAGTCCGGGCTTGACTGGTAATAGCTCAAATAGTTTTTGCAGTAAATTGTGCCGCTGCTTGAGGTTTACCCGGACTACTGATTGAAGCAAATTCATTTCACAACCCAACTGCTTCCCCGTTGCAATAAGGGATTTAATATCTTTAGGCAGGCAGGAACCCCCGTACCCAACACCAGCCTTTAAAAACTGCGGCCCTATTCTAGAATCATAGCCAATTCCCTCGGCTACCTTATTGATATCACCCCCGACCTTCTCACAGATACCGGCTATTTCGTTAATAAAGGATATTTTAGTCGCCAGAAAAGCATTGGAAGCATATTTAATTAACTCCGCATTCTCCCAGGTCGTAATCACTATTCTTTTGGAAATAGGTTCATAGATATCAGCAAGTATTCTTGCCTCTGAGGTTCGTTCAGTCCCGATAATAACTCGATCCGGATATAAAAAGTCGTAAATAGCACTACCCTCTCGCAAAAACTCGGGATTTGTCAGCAAGGCGAAGTTATGCCCCTTTTGTTGCCCGAGCAAGGTCTCTTTAAATAAACGGGTACCGCCAACTGGAACGGTACTTTTTAAGATTATTGTTTTAAAGTTGTTAAGGTATTGGCTAATCTCCCTAGCTACCTGTAAAACCCGGGACAAATCTGCCGAACCGTCTGCCCGATTGGGAGTATCTACGGCGACAAAAACTAGTTCCGCACCATTCATCCCCTCTTCCAGGCGGCTAGTAAATCCAATTTTTTCAGCAAGCTTGGCCTGAGCAACCGCTTCCGCTAATCCTGGTTCAAAAATGGGGATTCCACCACTTTTTAAACAGGTGACTTTTTCCTGGTCCCGGTCGACCAGGACCACCTTGTGTCCAAAATTAGCTAAACATGTGCCGGCTACAAGGCCCACATAGCCGGCGCCAATTACACAAATTTGCACCCTGTAACACCTACCCTGTTGATACTCTGTTCCGACCCTATTCAATTAGTCCCCGCTTTAAGCTAATCATTGTGAAAATCTTCTCAAAAACCATTTCACTTGGTTGTTTAGCCCCTGTTCCAGTAATACTTTAGGTTGATAATTCAATAATCTGCTGGCTTTCGTTAAATCTGCCCGGGTATTGATCGGGTCACCCTTTTGTCCTTCAAGGTATTGAATTTTCAATTCTTTGCCGGTAATTTTCTGTAAAATTGATATTGCCTCAAAAAGAGTAGCCTGACATCCCCCGCCGACATTGATAACCTCACCACTAGCATTGGATTTGGCGGCCGCTATGGTTGCCTCCACTATGTCGTCTACGTAAGTAAAGTCCCTTGTTTGTTGCCCGTCACCGTAGATAGCGAATTCTGCTTCTTCCATAAGGCAGTGAATTATTTTCGAAAAGGCCATATCTGGCCTTTGGCGAGGTCCATAAACAGTAAAATAACGCAAAGCAACATATGGTATTTGATAGTTTTCCCGGTAGGCCTGACAGATCTGTTCAGCCGCTAACTTGGTTACGCCATAGGGAGAAATTGGCCGGGGCAAGACCGCTTCGCTCATCGGTAAGGCACAAGTTCCGTAAACTGATGAGCTTGAAGCATAAACAAATTTTTGAATACCACTTTCCTTTAGAGCCTCTAACAGCACCTGAGTGGTTAATACATTACGATCAAGGTAGTCCTGAAAGCTATGTCCCCAGCTTAGTCTCACCCCCGGCTCACCAGCTAAATGAAAACAAAAATCTATATCCTTCAGTAATAAAGACAGATTCACCTCGAGTAAATCGACTTCCCAGAAAGTAAAGTTTGGCTCATTCAATAACTTGGCAAGGTTTTGCTTCTTTAGTGCTGGATCATAGTAGCTAGTAAACGAATCAATACCAACCACCATTATTCCATCAGCAATCAGTTTTTCAGCTAAATGAGAACCGATAAAACCGGCTACTCCGGTAATCAGACATTTACTCATAACACACCTCTCTCATATGACTACCACATTCTATGTTATTAACTGCAGTAGGGTTCCAGTTCTAACGGTCTTATCCAGCATCAGCGGGACACTGCTGGCTGAAAAATGAAAAGTATATTTGCCACGTCACCTTTTTATGCACACTTTTGACAGACAAAACGTATTATATTAACGCGAGAGTTATTAACGGAGGGTGAAATGAGCGGGCCGGAACTAACCGGAAGATAAGCTTTGTAAGATAGGAGGAGTTAAGGTGAAGAGAACCGCGGGATCAGAAAAAAATAGAGAAATAATCACCAAGGCCATCTGCGGAACAGCCAAAAAAGATTTTCGTCATACCCACTATATTGATTTACCTAAAGACATTGTTCCAGACCAAATATTGGGATGCTCGGTAACGCAGTTACGCTTACAGCAGCCAAAGGTCCAGGAAAAAAATCTGGTTGACAGGGCGATTGAGATTGGAGGCTCTTATGAAGTTCACATCTGGTACGCCCTGAACAATGGCAAAACAACTGATGTCTTACGTTGTCCGATTGATTTTAAAGACTCGATTCAGATGGACTATTACGACCACCAGAGCACTGGCTTATTTGATATTCGAACAACAGTGATCAAGAGTCCTCGGGTGCTTGAATCAGTAATCACTAAAGATAACCGAATTAAGTTAGTCCTTGAATTGGGGATTTATGTTGAAGTAGTTGGCGAGACTAAAATTACCGTTCGGGTGCTTGTCCCGGAAAACGATGAGGATGATGATTGATAAAAATCTGGCTTTTTATTTGTAAGTGCCAAATTTAATGACACCGAAACCCCAGCCCGATGTCCCGTACCCCGTTTAATGGACAGTAAAAACGTATAGTATACTGAACATCAAACGGGGTACGGGGCAAAGTGCCCAGTTTGCGGGTCGTAATACCTGGCCCCGAAGTAGTACAGCCCCGAGGAGTCCATCTCCTTGCCCACAAACTTCATTATGTCGTCGGTACCTTCGGTCTTTACCACTAATCCAAAGGGGGAGTACTCCATAGCTGTTCAATCGATTGTATCAATAGATAATTCAATAGTTTTAGGAGGTTACCGCTATATAACACGAGGATAAACCCTAAGACATTTAAGAAAAAACCAGAAAAAGACCCACTAAACCCCGTGTTCCATTGGCACGGGGTTTAAGCATTAAAGTCAATGTTTTAATTGTTATTTTATAATTAGTATGCTTTAATCGTAGGAATCTTTAACCGTTTTCCAGCTAACAGTTCGCCATCCAGACCAGGGTTTGCTTCCATTATTTCCGCTACCGTGATTTGATAAGCGGCCGCAATCTTTGGCCAGGTATCGTCGGGTTGAATAAGGTAATAGCGGGCCATATTAGTTTGCCGTCTCCCTGCATGACCCCTGGCTGGTCTTGAAGGTCCAGCTAACTTTCTTCCAGGAACAGGATCAATCCCTTGAATAGACTCTATAACCTCCGAATCTAAACTAGCAATCGTCTTTTGGGTTGGTGTTTCCGTCGCTTTCGGTCGGCCCAGTGGCCTCGGTCGGTTTAACTGGGGAGTTAAAAGAATACCCGGCTCAACCCCACTAATTTCCCCTCTTTTTCTGGCTAAATGTGCTTCTCGTTCTGCCCGGCCGGGCCGACGACGAGCAAGGGAGCCGGTTCGATAGCTTATACCAACTGGACCATAATCGACTTGAGCAGTCAGAGCATTGTCGGTATCTTGGTCTTGCTCAAAAACAACAGACTCCGGCGTTTCTACCGCCTCTCCATTTACCGCCTCTTCAACTACCGCCTCTCCATCTACCGCCTCTTCGATGACTACTACCTCTGCCAAGGTCTTAGTTTCTGCAGTTTCATGGGTTTCATCTAGCAATTCATCAACAGACAGCAATTCATCAACAGTCTCGACTAATTCGGGTATTTCCTCTACTTTTTCCTCTGTCGGCACTTCACTTTCACTTTGTTTTATAAACTCAGGCTGTTCTATTAGCTCAGGTGTCTGCTCAAATGACGGCTGGTTTGGCCAATCTATTTCTGTTTCGTCTGAAATATTATCCAAAGTATTGTCTTGAGCAGCATCTGCTGTATAAAACTTGTCAAGATCAATTGCATCCGCCAGCTCCACCGGGATTTCCCGGATAAAGGTCTCCGGGGTTTGAGCTGAGTCCACGGTCAGCTCTAATTCAGCTTCTCGATTGACTGCCATGTCTTCATTCGTTTCCGCAGATCTTTTATCAACCGCACTTTCAATTATTTGTTCAGACGTATCTTCAAGGGTTTCCTCAAATTTTTCCTCAACCATATCTTCAAAGGCTCCCTCATCAAAACCCTCAACTTGAAGTTCTTCCCATTCCTGAACCGCAAAACTGTTTTCTGGTTCCTCAACATTTAGTACATTTGCCGTTGAAAATTCCGGCTCGGACCATTCTACGGCGGCCGAAATTGTTGGCGCCTCGGCTTCCATAGTCTGCAACAATTGAGCCTGGAGCCCTGACCGAGCCCTCCTCAGCCAGTTCATTAAATACCGGTTGATCTGAGGCTATTAATGAGTATTTCAACTTGTAGATTGAGCACCCGAGAACCAATGATTCGACACTCGACGTTTTCCACCTTAGGAATCAAGTGAATAACGTCTTCCTCTCCTGGATGAACATTACTAATAGTCAGATAAAAAGGAATTCGATGCCGAATACACTGAGCCCCAGCCGAGGTCTCCCTAGGCTCTCCTAAAACTTCCAAAACCGATGAATCTGCCGAATCATCTTCCTTATCCTCAATTGCTTCAATACTTGATTCTTGGATTACTAGCTCGGCTAGATCTAAAAAATAGTCATCAAGGACTGCCTTGTTTTCTGTTTCCGTTTCATTATTAAAACCTGTTATTTCTCCTTCAAATTGAATTGGGTCATAATAGATAAGAGCTTCCAAAAAACCAAAAACTCCAAAAACTTCCCCATTCCGTTCACTGCTTGAGATTTCTGGAGTAAGCACTACTCCAGTAACGGTCCTGGGAGCTGGCATCTCATAGGGCACCCGGATTCTAACTTTAATTGAACCCTGTCCAGTCCCCTGCCATCCCGGCTGCTTTCCATTTTCCGCAATACCGTTAGATCTAATCTGATTTATATGTTCCTCAAATCCCGTCAAAACGCCTCTCTCCCTTCCACCCAGTTTATCTAAACTTCCTGGTCAACGTATGAAAACCACCCAACTTTATTAACACAATGCCCTGCTGTTCCGTATAATAAAGTAGCTAAAACCAAGGGATTTCGAGAGGAGGAGTAAGCTTTGTCTTATCCCTGCGGCCGTCATATTATTGCAGAACTTTATCAATGCAATCCCTTAATTCTTAACGATTTATCCAGTATTCAAGGAATTCTAATTGAGGCAGCAGTACAGGCTGGGGCAGAAGTCCGTGATTTTGCCTTCAAAAAGTTGTCACCGTCTAGACTCTGCGGGGTAATGATCATTTCTGAATCCCATCTAGCAATTCACACTTTCGCGGACCTGAGATATGCTTCGCTAGATATCTATACTTTCAGTCAACGGATTAATCCCGATGAGGCTTATTATTATATTGCTAATCAGCTCCAGGCCTCCTGGTCACTGGTTAAAGAACTCCACCGTGGATATGGGGAAATCCAAGAAAAATTATTGGACTACTAAGGAACTACAACAAGGCACTACAGCTCAAATCATAAACACTGCTGGATAAAATCTTGGTGGAGAGGCAGTTCTAACAATGCCTGCCGGAGACTATGGATATGCTCTTGAGAATTTGGCTCGCCTTCAAGATAATAAGCCCGACTGATTTGCCAAAAACGTTGGGGAAAACTTAAATAAGCCATAAGCACCTCTAAATGACGGGGATCTAAATATAATTCCTTATTATATGTTTTGAGGAGATTTCTTGTCAGATCCAAATCCCAACCGTAACACGGAAGCACGCGGGCGAATAACTCTGCCAAATCAAACAGATGGATATCCAATAGACAGTTGTCAAAATTGACAACATACACACCCTTGCCTCGAGTTCGAATCAGGTTACGGCCGGTATAGTCATGATGGCAAAGACTACCCTCCGCTCGGGCTTCCTCTACCAATTCTTGATATGGAGAATCAACAATCATTTCTAAGGTGATGCGGGCCTGCTCTAGAACCTGATCGGCTTCGGATAAAAATAGAATATCAAATTCCGATGGTCGATCCTTAGTCTCAGCCAACTTAAGACATTCTTCCAATTCTAACAAGCGTAAGCTGAAAAAATCTGGCCAAAGACCCCAAGATTCCCGAGTTGGCACCATTGGCGGCATAAAACCTTTAGCCGACGCCTGCATCCTAGCTAAGGTAGCTACTGCTTCCTCCAGATGAGACCATCTGCCAAGCTGTAATTCCTTGCCTTTTATCCATTTGGTCAAGTAATACGTATGATCGTTCAGCCGGACAAAAGCATCGCCATATTTAGTGAGAATGAATGGCGAGACCTGAGAGAATCCCTGCTTAATTAAGTACCTCATACCAGCATCAGCTAACATAATAGCCTCTGGGTCGGATTGGGTTACTTTTAAGAATCGGGGTCCGGAGCGGGTTTCTATTTTATACCCCCCCTGAACTACTTGAACCTTCACAGCCGGTAAGTCATACTCCCAGAGGACGGTGTCATTTAACTGCTCTTTTAACTCAACTGGCAATATGTCACATTTCTTTTCCACCCTGACCACCACCCTCTTGTCTCAAGATCCTCTTCTTTTCAAAGATATGCCACTTAGAGAAAAAAAATGAGACCAATAGATTATTCCTATCTGTAACCATTTGGCCCTTTTTTGCATACCCTGCTAACAAGCCCAATTATAAAACCATTCCAGACACTGTTCCCGAGCACTTTGAAGGTTAATTTCTTTCTGCAGGGCAAAGGTAAAGGTTTTTTCAGACAATCCCGAACCGTTCTGATAGTACGCCTGAATATAGGAACAACTTGGATAGGGAAACCACAGTTGAGCCAGTAAAATCTTTCGTTCTGCCGGTTCTAAAGGCCAAACCGCCTCATAAGTTTCGAGGACTTCTTGACCAACGGCTAGATCCCAATCATAAAGACATAAAACCCTTTGCAAATATCTCCCTAATTCATATATACGCAAATCAAATATACAGTTTTCGAAACCAAATACATACAGCTTACCCTGTCGGGTCAGCGTCAGGTTGACTTCGCGATAAGAATTATGACAAACAAAAGGCTGCTTTAACAAGCCGGCAATTAACGAATCATATTCACTATTTAGCAAGAGAGACAAGGCATACTCTATTTGGTTTAGGATTTGGTTATAAAAATTTAGAAAAACATTATCAAATGCCTTGAACTCTCGATGATTTCCTAACCGTTTAACCTGGTCAATTATTAGACGATAAACCTGTTGCCACTGTCCTGGCCATTGGCCCCGATTATCCCGACCGGATACATGCCCCGAAGGCAAATAACCTTTCAAATGATAATGAAGCTGGGCTAAAGTCGTTGTCGCGCAAACTAAGTGACTTCTATTTAGTAGATTAGGGTTGATCCCCTCTACCCAATCACACAAAAATAAAAAAGCCTTATCCCTGGAAACCCAAGCCCATCCATCAATGGTCCTGATAAATCTAGGAATTGTTTTAAAACCGTTTTGCCCTAGATGATCCAGTAAAGTCTGAACGAATATAAGTTGCTCTGGCTTCCAATAAACTCGGTTCAGTTGTTTAAAGCCACGTTCTGTTAACAATTTCCAGCGGTTACTGTCAATTTGCTCTATTGCTTCTACTTTTAAACCCCAGGGGACTAGCCAGTCCTGATTTAAGTTGTTTTGCTCCCAGTCTAATAGCTGAGTCGGTTTCCCTTTTTTCTTATCTCGCTTCCCCAAAATAGGCACCTCCTCGATGGGTCACTATAGATCAGTGCCTGAACTTACTTCATGATTATATTTATGGCAAATTTATAAATTAATGTCACAAAAGTGCCTAACACTTCTGTTATCTGAAAAAGAAAAACCGGCCTAGCCGGTTTTGCAGGACTTAAGTGAACTTGTTCAGCTTCGCTGAAAAACGGGGCTTGAGATGAAGACTTTGCCCCACCTGAAGTTTTATACAGGATACCCTACTTATAAAAGTAGGAGTCTTTTAATTCAATTGAATAGGGAGGTGAAAATTGTGCACCGAAAAATAATCATGCAAATTCAGCGACACCTTCAACTGTTAATCTTGATTGTAACCTTGGTTACTTTTTTAAAAGCCCTCATTTTTCCAAACTCTTTAGATGTCTTTATTCTTCTGCTGCTGGTCCTGATCCTCCTTGGAATAATGCGCTAAATCTATCATTATCCGCCGTCATTTACGAAGTAACCCCTGAACTAGTTTCCGAATTCGTCCCTAAATTTAGATTGTCTTCAGGAGCTTTCTCTGGTGTCGTTTCTGGAGTTACCTCAGATTGTATTCCCGGGTCTGTTGTTTCTGGGTCAGCTCCCGGTTCTGTTTCTGGGTCGACTCCCGGTTTTGTCTCTGGATCAGCTCCGGGTTTTGTTTCTGAATCAGTTCCGGGTTCTGTTTCTGGATCAGCTCCGGGTTCTGTTTCTGGATCAGCTCCGGGTTTTGTTTCTGAATCAGTTCCGGGTTCTGTTTCTGAATCAGCTCCGGGTTTTGTTTCAGCTTGTGGGTCAGTTCCCGGCTCTATTCCAGGCGGATTCTGCTGGACTGGGCTACTGGGTTCTTCCCCTTCTTTTTTGGTCCCAACTTGGACAATTCGAGCGACTGGATTATAGACATCCGTAGATATTAATTCATTACGCACTACTTTCCCTTGTTCCTTTACTGTTCGGTATACCTGAACTCTTAGCCCGGCTGTCCCGGCCTGCTCAATAACTTCTTCCCCTTCAGGCAGTTCCGGATTGGGCTTTTTGATCACCCCGGGTTCAATAAAGCTTATTACTTTATGGGTAAGACTAACGTCCTTACGAAACTGCTTATCCCCAAATATTTGAATAGTTAAGGTATTTCCTTGAACTTTGGTCTGAAGTAAGAGGTCCCCCTCAGTAGGATTAGAAAAACGAAGGTTTTTACCCCCATAAGTAACGGTAGCATCACGACCAGGGGGAACATAATCAACGGGTAAGGAATGATTGCTCCGTTCAACTACCGGAAGATCAGCGAGAAGAACTGCATTATACAGGGTTGATGATACCTGACATACCCCGCCACCCAAACCGGGAACAAACTCATTTTTTACAATGATCAGGGCTTCTTTGTAGCCAGCCTCTTCACTCCGTGGTCCTACTACTTGATTAAACGAAAATATTTCACCAGGTTTAATTCGCTGATGATTTAGAGCCTCAGCCGCTACCTTTACGTTATACGTCCGGTTAATATTTGAGGCATTAAACTTGGTGGAATAACTTGAAAGCAAACCGTTAATCCGCCAGCTTTGCACATCAGCCTCGGTTATTTCAGCCGGCATATCGACTTTCGTCAGCCTAACCGTCCAGGTTTGGTCAAGCGGCTCTTTAACTCCCTTCTCCAGGATTGACTTTATTTCTTGAGCAGCGGCTTGGCTATCGACTTTTGATCCTGGTTGATCATGGGTAATTATTAACTCATCCCGTTCGTTTATTGTTAAAGCAGCATTAACGGGCCCGGTGGTTAATTCACGAGTACGTTCCGCTATAATCGAAGCGATCCGGGCTACATCTATCCGATAATGAAGAGTAATTTGTCGGCCTTCTTCTTTAACGTTCGTGTACTCCTGAAACCGTTCCCATGGATTACCCTGATGACCCACCATCGCGGCTTCATCGATTGCCTTTTCTAAGTCTAACTCTACGCCAAGGTCAGCAAGGGTCATCTCCCATCTTCGATCGCCATAGCTTAAACTAATAACTTGAGATAACGCCTTATCAGACCAGACCTTAATCTTCTTCAGGGCCTCTTCTTTATTCATCCCTCCAACATAAACTGGACCAACACTAACCCCTTCAACAATCTCAAGAAAGGGCGCAGACAGGTAATTAAAATAACCAGAGGCATAACCGGTAGCAGTTCCTAATAAAACAATTACCACTAGAGTAATAATTAATAAGTGCTTTCTTGATCCAGACATGCCTCTAGCCCCTCCCATCGCGAGATAACTTATTAATTAGACTTACATTAATATAGAAAGTATATACCTTAGCAATAGACACTAAAGTTAACGTTAAAGTTCCACAATCAAGATTAATATCAAGTAAAACAAAGCACTCTTCCTTATCTGGTAAGAGTGCCTTTTTCAGCCCGAAAACGGTCAAATACGGCAAAAAAACTTATCCCACTATTTATCACATTCTGAATGGGCACAACCTCTGCTTTCTCTCCAGCATTCCTCATGATGCAAGGTCTTACAACTGGGGCAAGAAACCGCTTTGCCTCCTGGCTTAAGCGGAGTACGACAATAAGGACAATTAGTATTGGCTATTTCTTCCGTGACTGTTACTGGAACAATCTTTTGTAATTCTTCCTCGGCTAATTCTATGTTTCCCTCATCCTTGTCTACCTCTTCCCAAGCATCAGCCACCTGTTCCCATTCTTCGTCATCTTCAATCTCATAGAAAACCTCGTTACCTTCCTCATCTTCACCTATTTTTAAGATAATAACTTCACTTTCTTCTTCGTCATCCTCTTCGGCTGGTAGCAGGACCGCGTACCGACCTTCACCCACCTCAATTGTATCAATGAGATAAAACTCGTGTTCTCCGCCATCATCGTCAACAAGAACTACTAATTCTTCTTCCTCTATAATTCGGTCAACCATAAACTCACCTCATTTGCTAAATTATTAGCATTGTATACCAGTCGAATAGAGCATGTCAACCTGAGTCATACCTGATATTGCCTGAAGCTTTATCTGAGTTCAAAAGGGCACCGGCTTGGATAAGCGGGAGTTACCTGGTTCAGACCTCAAGTGGAGTAGAGTCTCCACCTGAATCCTCGGTGTTCAGCGAAGCTGGACGAGCTGATTGACGTTTCTGGGCATATAGCCAGTCAAGATAACTCTGGAGTATTATGGTTGCCGCCATTTTATCGATAACTTTTTTCCGTTTACGTCGTGATACATCACCGGACAACAATAGTTTTTCTGCTTCCACAGTCGTCAAACGTTCATCCCAAAGGATCACTTCTATTTCTAGTTCTTTAGTTAAAAAGTCGGCAAAATCTTGAACACTAGCTGCTGCCGGCCCCAGACTGCCATTAAGGTTTTTCGGTAAACCCAGAATAATTCGATCAACTTCGTACTGCTGAATCAATCGTTTGATTTCATTCAGATCATCAATTGGTTCCTTACTTCGGTGCCAAGTAGTTAAACCCTGAGCGGTTAAACCCATTGGATCGCTTACTGCGATTCCGATAGTTCGGGATCCATAATCAAGTCCCAGCGTGCGCATATATACCTCTTTCTATACTATTTTAATGCAAAATTCTGGACAACTGGCTCCGCAATAACCACATAAAAGGCACTTATTGACGTTAACCCGCACTTTTCGTGCCACCATCTGTTCTTCTAATTGGGTTAATTGTGTGGGCAAAGGAACGTCTAACAAACTCAAGGCATTTTGAGGACAGGAATCAACACACCGACCACAACCCTGGCACCAGTCATCAATATGGAGGCGACGTTTTTGCTTGCTCAGGGCGATCTCCGCCAGCGGATCTGGTTGCCTTCCTTCGGCTAAGGCAACGTTGACTTCAACCTCCAAATTAGATTTCATGCCGACCGCTACAGCATGTAACTCTGGCAGACTTAAAGCGTATCGCAGTGCTTCTCCAGCTCGCGCCATCAAGTTTCCGCCACCAATTGGCTTCATCCCATAAATACCTTTGCCTTTTTGATGAGCCAAGCGAATCGCTTCCAGCATCTCCTCCTTGGTCCCGTCAAGAATCCCAATACCCGCCAGATTGATTAAAGGATGAATAACCTCAACCTCTGGCATCTCTCCCGCTGCTCGTACCGCTGCCACCGCATGAGTTGAAATACCGACGGCTCTCACTAAACCTTTTACCTTTGCTTCGAGAAGGTATTCTAAAGCTGGACGATGCCCTTGAAGAGTCAAGGCACTTTCTTGTTCATGGAGAAGGAAGATATCAACCACATCCCGGCCAAGTTCCCGCCGGGCCTTCTCCAAGCTTTCCTGCATCCCTTCTGCTGTGTAAGCATATGATTTTGAGGCAACTACGACCTCACCGGAAAAGCCACGTAAAGCTTCTCTGATGTAGGGGTAAGTTCCATAAAGTTCTGCCGTGTCAATAAAATTTACTCCTAATTCTAAAGCCCGTCTGATTACTGCGGCCCCCCTGGGGTATCGGCAAACAAGCCTGTAAAGGACCAATGGTTAGAGCACCGAAACATAATTTGGAGACCTTCAAGTTCGTGTTGCCCAGCCGGTTGTATTCCATTTCCGTACTCCTATGCTGCTGCTTGCATGTATTATATTCTGATAGAAAGACCTCATCGACATAAGGTCGTGAGGTCATCTATGCCAAGTTAGCATAATTACTGAATTTCATCACCATTGCCTAGTCCTCTGAGCTTTAACTTGGATGTCTAATCCTCCACCTGATCCGCCACGTGGTTAACCAGATAACTACGCAACAATTCCTCTAATAGTTCATCCCGTTCCAACTTACGAATCAAGGTCCGAGCATTACCATGGCTGGTAATATAGGCTGGATCTCCAGATAGTAAAAACCCAACCAGCTGATTAATCGGGTTGTACCCTTTCTCCCGGAGAGCGAAAAAAACGTGCTGTAATATCTCCCTCGCACTCTCTACGTCCTCAGACTTTACTTTAAAGGTCATAGTCTCCTGCTGGGTGTCACGCGACATTCTATCTCACCCCCCGTTTGGTTTATTCCTTAATTTATCATATTCGCTGTAAATAGGCCGGTTCCTCCAAGTTACTCCTAAAAATTTAAAGGAGATACCAAGTGAATCATTCAGCTTCGCTAAACATCAACGCTTCAGATGCAAGCCCTACTTTACCTGAAGTTTTTAAAATAAGGTACCCCCATTTATAGAAGCAGGAGGCTTTTGGATCCAAATTGAAAATGGTCCTTAATAGTCAGCAGCCTCTCGCTTAATTAAGTGGTTTAATCATCTGCTTAACGACCTTGATTCCGTGTTCAAGAGCTTCGTTCAAGCGAGAAGGATCTTTGCCGCCAGCTTGAGCCATATCGGGTCGGCCGCCGCCGCCTCCTCCGGTAATTGAGGCTACTTCTTTAATGATTTTTCCGGCATGCAGGCCTCGTCCCAGTAGATCCTTAGTCACCATGGCCACAAAGCCAACTCGTTCAGCCCAAGCACTACCTAGAATAACTACTCCTGAACCTAACTTATCCCGGATAAGATCAGCCATTTCGCGCAAAGACTCGGCATCTCCGCTCCCGACCGCGGTGGCCAGCACCTTTATTGTCTGGACTTCCTGAACCCGCTCCAATAGCTGCTCAACTTCATAATGCGCTAATCGCCCCTGTAAAACTCCGATCTCTTTTTCCCGCTCCCGCAAAGCTTGTTGCAATGCCTCTACCCGTCGAGCTACCTCCACTGGCGGAGCCTTAATAACTGCCGCCACGTTTTGTAAAACATCTAGCCTTTCATTAAAGTATTGATAAGCACCGGCCCCGGTTACCGCTTCAATCCGACGCAATCCCGCTCCTACTGCGGCTTCACTAATAATTTTAAACAGACCAATCGTCCCGGTATGCAAAACGTGAGTTCCACCACACAGTTCTAAACTGTAGTCACCTATACGGACTATTCGAACCCTCTCGCCATATTTCTCGCCAAATAAGGCCATGGCCCCCATTTCTCGGGCTTCCTCAAAAGAAGACTCTAAAGCTTCAACCGGTAAATCTTGCCAAACCTGTTGGTTAACCTTCTCCTCAACTGCTTTAATCTCTTCCGGACTCAAAGCAGAGAAATGAGAAAAGTCAAAGCGTAAACGCCCCGGTTCAACTAATGAACCGGCCTGATTAACATGACCGCCCAGTACTTCCTTTAAAGCCCGGTGCAACAGGTGAGTTGCGGAATGGTTGCGGGCAATACTCCATCTTCGTCCTTCATCTACCTGAGCAAAGACAGTATCCCCTTCTTTGATCATTCCCAACTCAACCAACCCCCGGTGCATAATCTTCCCATCCGGGAATCGGTTGGTATCTTCAACTCTTAAACGCAAACTATCTGCGAGAAGGTTGCCTTGATCCCCGACCTGACCCCCACTTTCACCGTAAAAGGGAGTCTGGTTAAGTAAAACTAAAACCTCTTCGCCAACAGAGGCCTCTGGAACTCGCTGTCCGTCTTTAATTAAGGCCAGCACTTGAGCCTCAGCCTGGGTGGATTCCCAGCCTTTAAAAATAGTCGCTGGTAATCCCTCAAGGATTCCGGTTAGACTAACCGTTTGTTCCCAGGCCCGCTGCTCCTGACGCGCACTCCGGGCCCTCTCTCTTTGGGCTTCCATAGCTTGGTCAAACCCGGTCCGGTCAACCCCCAGTCCGTTCTCTTCCGCAATATCCTCCGTCAGATCGAACGGAAAACCGAATGTATCATATAAGAGGAAAGCCTCCGCCCCGGAAATCTCCGATCGCTTTTCTTCTTTAACCTTTTTAATAATCTCCCCGACAACTCTTATTCCGTCATGCAAGGTCTCATGGAATCTCTCTTCTTCGAGCCGAATAACCTTCTGAACGTACTCTTGCTTTTCCAAGAGCTCGGGGTAGGCTCCGCCCATCAATTCGCCAACCTCTGGCACCATCCGGTAGAGGAAAGGCTCGTTTAAACCTAACGCCTTCCCAAAACGAACCGCTCGACGCAAAATACGGCGCAACACATAACCTCGACCCTCATTGCTGGGTAAAACCCCATCACTGATTAAAAAAGAACAGGACCGAGAATGGTCAGCAATCACGCGAAAGGGAAATCCCCGCCGGTCGGGATAATAAACCTGCCTAGTCATCTCCTCAACAAAACTGATTAATCGACGCAGTAAATCAGTATCATAATTACTGCTCACCTCTTGCAGAACCGAGGTGATTCGCTCCAGACCCAATCCGGTATCAATACTGGGCCGGGGCAGGGGGGTCAAAACACCATTATCGTCCCGATTGTACTGCATAAAGACCAGATTCCAGAGTTCTAACCAACGATCGCAATCGCACACTCCTAACGCACACTGGGGTGCCGTACATCGGTAAGCTTCCCCGCGGTCAATAATAATCTCACTGCATGGACCGCAAGGTCCAGTCTCTCCCATAGACCAAAAATTATCCTTTTCGCCAAGGCGGACTATCCTTTCAGGCGGCAAACCGGCGATTTTCTGCCAGAGATCAAATGCCTCATCATCATCCAGGTAAACAGTTGCCCAGAGCTTTTCTTTTGGCAGCTTAACAATCTCAGTTAAAAATTCCCAAGCATAAGTAATAGCCTCCTGCTTAAAGTACTCACCAAAAGAAAAATTGCCGAGCATTTCGAAAAAAGTGTGGTGTCGGGCGGTCCGGCCGACTGTTTCCAGGTCATTATGTTTGCCCCCCGCTCGAACACACTTCTGAGCCGTGACTGCCCGACGGTAGGGACGCTGGTCTAAGCCAAGGAAAACGTTTTTGAACTGATTCATCCCAGCATTAGTAAACAATAAGGTTGGATCGTTGTGGGGTACAAGCGAAGAGCTAGGTACAATAGTATGTCCCTTACTGGCAAAATACTTTAGAAACATTTGACGGACTTCATTTCCCGACAGCAATATAACATCCTCCTTCACCTCAGAGGTTAATGAGGTTCATTTTCCAAAACTAACCTGATCATTTGAATTATAACCAAGCCCTCCAGCTTTGTCAATGCAAGGAGAAATCTGGCCATATATGCCGAAACTGATCAAAAGCTGTAACCGGCTAGTCCTCTAAACATTTCAGATAGATATAATTGATCACCACGCGAATAGTCGCCGCTAAGGGAACAGCCAACAGTAACCCAATAATTCCCCAGAGCTTGCCGCCGGCCAACAGAGCAAAGACGATCACCAGGGGGTGTAAGCCTACTCTATCTCCCAAAATCTTAGGGGCAATCACGCTACTTTCTAATTGTTGAATCAACAACAGGGCTACTCCCGTGTATACTGCCAAACGGGTCGATTCCAGCATTGCCACCCCAACGGCTGGGAGAGCACCAATAAGGGGGCCAAAGTAAGGAATTAATTCAGCCACACCGGCCACTATTCCCAGGGTGAGGGCAAAATTAACCCCTAGAACAGCCAGGATCCCGGCAGTTAAAACCCCCACAATCAGGCAAACTAATAGATTACCGCGAATAAAACCGAGTAAGATTCGGTCAATTTCCGATAGCAAGGTCAATATATCTCCTCGCCATTGAGTAGGTAAAGCCGAAATAAATCTTCGTTTAATCAATTCGACGTCCTTCAGAAAATAAAACGAGAGGATTGGGGCCAAGACGACAATGATTAACGAACTATAACCCCGAATTAAACCTTCCAAAATACTGCCGATCATTCTAACTGCTTCTTCTTCGGTCCGGATAAAGGCTTGATTAACCCCCAAACGAACTGCTTCCGGCATTACGGAATACTGGTAGCGTGTGTGTAATTCTTGAAGCCAGTTCTGATAAAAGCCAACGTATTTTGGAATAGTGTCAGCCAAGATAGTTAGTTCTCTCAAAAGAGCCGGAAGCGCAAGACCTAATACGACCGTTACCCCAGCACCTAGGGTAAAGTAGACGAGTAAGATGGAGATGGTTCTAGGATAGCCTCGTTCTTCCAGAAATCGAACTGGCCGGACTAGCAAATAGGCGAGAAACGCGGCCCAAATAAAAGGGACCAAGACCTCCTTAACTTTTAGTAAGAAAAAGATACTGCCCACGAAAAGGACGATAAACCCAATTACCCGGCCGCGGAGCCATTTAGCTGGGATCTGCACACAATTTCCTCCCAAACCTTGATTGTTTCTTCAGAAAAGGTTTATACCGGCCACAGCCTGATTTGTTTTTTATAGGTTAACCGAAAGTGAAAATAAAACACGCATCGAACTTGATGCGTGCCCCAAATATCTCAAGCTGCAGCTTCTTCGTTAATGTTAATAATGAGTTAATCCATCAGGTCGCTAACCCCTTCTCGAACTTTCCGCATTATCCGCCGGGCTTGACTTTGCATCTGCCGCGACCTGCCCATAACCTTACGAGCCCGGCTAGGTTTCCTTTGCGGTGCGATCAACCATGCTGCCACTACCCCTAACACACTGCCTGCCAGTAGTCCATTCCAAAACCGACTTCTCATATAAATAAAGCTCACCCCCTTAGAATGAATAAGATTGCTCCATCGGCGAATCATAAGCCAAAAGGCTGCCATCTTCAGCTACCTCGTAAACCTCAAATCCATCCTGATTAACGCTGAATTCGACAAAGCAATTCCAACAGTAAAATTGATCCACCCCAATTTTCCCTGTTTGAACGCCATTGCAAATAGGGCATTTCACCCCTACCAACCCCCTTCCTGTGCGACAAACCGATCTGTACTACTTGCTACAACCGAATCGACTGGGAGAACTCGCCGACCATCCACCAGATCCTGCACCAGTCCATCAGAAATCTCCCAACCAGTGATTCGACCATCTGGCAGACTAAGAACCAAATCCTCGACAGTGCCCAAATCCCTACCCTCGCAACCAAAAACACTGATTCCCTTCAAGGACTTAATCCCAAACTCTGTTCCTGGATCTACCGCCAACTCATCATCCGTATTTTCCTCATCAACAATAACTGCCTGTTTATTAATTTGCTGAATCTGTTTAAGAGGAACCAACCGCCGGTTGGTGAGCCATCCATCTGACCTAACTGAAAGAGCTGTAACCTTGTCCTGGCTGAGATCCACAATTAAATCCTCAACCGAACCAGTTTCTTTCCCCGTTTTCCAATCGATAACTGGCAGGCCAATCAACTCCCGGCCTTTACGCATAACCGGCCTCCTCTCATTTCCTATTATCTCCCTTAAACAGTGAATCAATGCATTATTCTTCAGATCGAACAATTGTTCCGCCGCCGACGACCAGATTATCCTGATAGTAAACCACTGCCTGTCCTGGAGTAACCGCCCTTTGGGGTAAATCAAATTCAATAAGAACCTGGTTACCGGCTGCCGGTTGAATCACGGCTGTCGCTGGTGCAGCCGCGTAACGAATTTTGGCTTCCACTTTTAAGGCAGCATTAAGATCGGCAAATGGGATAAAATTATTGTTTGCTGCCCAAACCCGGCGACTATATAGTTCCTTGTTGTCACCTAACACCACCGCATTCTCTTCTGGAATGATCTGCACCACGTACATTGGACGACCCAGTGCTAAACCTAAGCCTTTGCGTTGTCCCACGGTATAAAAAGGAAGCCCCTGGTGCTGGCCAAGGCAGCGTCCCTGTTGATCGAGAAAAGGGCCGGGCCTGATTTGGGAAGCGACTCGCTGCTTTAAAAACTCTCGATAATTATTATTATCAATAAAACATACTTCTTGACTATCGGGCTTGTCCGCTACTTTTAGCTTCAGCCTTTCCGCTAATTGGCGAATATCTGTTTTTGAATACTGTCCTAACGGAAAAATTATGTAGCGTAGCTGTTCCTGCGATAAATCGTATAAAAAATAGCTTTGGTCCTTGCGGGGATCTATTCCGCGTAACAAGACATATCGACTGGTCTCCTTATCCTGTTCAACCCGGGCGTAGTGGCCGGTAGCGATAAACTTGGCTCCCAGTGACCGGGCGTGCTCAATCAGCAACCCAAACTTAATCCAACGGTTGCAGACAACACAGGGATTTGGCGTTCGTCCTTGCAAGTACTCAGTTATAAAATATTGAACTACTTCTTGTTCAAAAGACTCTTGAAGATTAAGCGTATAGTGGGGAAAGCCCAGGCGATCCGCTACTTGCCGGGCATCTTTAACTGCCGTCTGGAAACCAGGCCTCTCTTTTTCTTTCCCTTGATCCGACCATAACTGCATAGTTAAGCCAATGACCTGATGACCGGCTTCCTGGAGCAGATACGCGGCGACAGAACTATCAACGCCCCCACTCATTGCCACCGCCACTTTTGCCATTTCCAACCACCCTTTCTGGATGTTAGATGTTAGATATTGGATGTTAGACGTGGGGTGTAAAGCGTTAGGTCCTACTTTTACGTTCCACGTCATTCTTTTCTCTAAGTTGCATTATCTACGTTACACGTTTTACGCTTCATTGCATACGTCTTATACTCCACAATTTACGTCTTACTTTTCACGTTTAAACATCTTATGCTCTACGTTTTACCCCGCACGCCTCCCTCTTCACCTCTCACAAGGGCAGGTCGGCCCGTTCCAGCTGGGGCCGCGAAGCTGCTCAACCAAACGAGGCAATTCCTCTAAGACATAATCCAGTTCTTGATGAGTATTGTCGCGGCCTAGAGTTAAACGGATTGAGCCCTGGACCTGATCAGCCGATAGTCCAATCGCCTGTAGAACATGGGACGGCTCAATTGCGCCAGCCATACAGGCAGATCCGCTGGAAGCAGCAATGCCTTTTTCGTCCAGAGCGGTTAGTAAGCTTTGTCCTTCCAGTCCGACAAAACTTATATTCAGGTGTCCGGGTATCCTCTGGCTGGGGTGGCCGTTAAGTTTAACCGCGGAAATCCGGGTTTGGATTTCCTCCCATAGTCGATCGCGAAGTCGATTAATCCGACCCGCGACCGATTCCATTTCGGCGATAGCCAGTTCCACGGCTCGACCAAAGCCAACGATTCCAGCCACATTCTCTGTTCCCGGCCTGATTTTTTGTTCCTGGCTTCCGCCATGCCATAGAGGGTCAAGCCGACTCCCCTCGCGAATATATAACATCCCGGCACCTTTGGGGCCATAAATCTTATGCGCGGAAGCTGAAAGCAGACTAACTCCAAGTTGCTTAACGTCTATCGGTACTTTCCCTAAAGATTGAACAGCATCTGTATGAAAAGGAATGCTTCGTTCCTGAGCCCGTCGACCAATTTCCGCAATTGGTTGGATTGTTCCTATTTCGTTGTTGGCGTGCATTATCGAAATTAGGATAGTATCGTCGTCTAAAACTCGATCTAGTTCGGTTAGATCAACTTCTCCATATTCATTGACCGGCAAATAGGTTACCCGAAAACCACGTTTTTCCAGGTATTTGCAAGAATCCAATACGGCATGATGTTCAATACAGGAAGTGATTATATGCCTTCCCCGGTCCTGATAAGCATAGGCAGTACCCAGAATCGCCAGGTTATCTGCTTCTGTTCCCCCACTCGTAAAAAGAATTTCGGTCGGATTAGCCCCAATCGCCTCGGCTGCCTGTTCCCGAGCCCAATTTAAACCTTGGCGAGCTTGTCGCCCATAACTATGTAAACTAGAAGGATTGCCAAACTTATTCCTCAGATATTGCTGCATCAACTCGCTAACCTCCAGACGAACCGGCGTCGTTGCGCTGTGGTCCAGGTAAACTGATCTCACCATCTGTCTAATCCTCTCCTTACTTGGCATAGTGTCCCGATATAGTATAATATATCCTTATATAAATAACTTCATAAGTTGCGAAGCCTTATAGGAGACGGGGACAGGTTTACTGTCCCGGGCAATCTGCTACTCCAAAATACTAAAGCTAGTATTCTAACACGGTCAGCCGGCTAAACTGGGAACGAGAACAAAGACGGCATGGGGATCTACTATAGGAATACGGGAGTGAGCAAGATGAATTTGTTTGACTACCCCGGATTATCCGATCATTATGATTCCGAATTACCGCTAGCGGCTAGGATGCGGCCACAAAATTTAGATGAATTTATCGGCCAGGAAGAAATCCTTGGCCCTGGAAAACTTCTTCGCCGAGCCATTGAAACCGATACCCTGAGTTCTTTGATCTTGTATGGTCCGCCTGGAAGCGGCAAAACCAGTTTAGCCCAGGTAATTTCTCGCATGTCCCAAGCCGAATTTATCAAACTAAACTCCGTTACTTCCGGAATAAAAGAATTAAGAGAAACTATCCAACAAGCCCGGGAACGCCGCCTTTACCACCGCCAAAAAACCATCTTATTTATTGACGAGATCCATCACCTGAATAAAAGTCAGCAGGATGTTCTCCTACCAGCAGTAGAGGACGGAATAATTATCCTGATTGGAGCAACAACCGAAAACCCATACTTTGAAGTAAACTCAGCCTTGTTATCCCGTTCGCGAGTCTTTCGTCTCCGCCGCCTAACCACGGAAGAAATTAAATTAGCTTTGCAGCGGGCCCTTCAGGACGAAGAACGGGGACTTGGTCAGTATTCGGTCGAAATTACGGAAGAAGCACTTGATCACCTAGCGAATATCGCCAACGGCGATATCCGAAATGCCCTTTCGGCTCTAGAAATGGCGGTTATGACCACCTCTCCCCAGCAAGGGGTACGACACATCAATCTAACGGTAGCAGAAGACGCCATGCAACGCCGAGCTGTTCAATACGATCGACATGGCGATCAGCATTATGATGTGATTTCGGCTTTTATAAAAAGTGTCCGTGGTTCAGATCCAGATGCGGCCCTATACTGGCTGGCTTTGATGCTCTATGGCGGGGAGGATCCCCGTTTTATCATCCGGCGTCTGATTATCCTAGCTTCAGAAGACATTGGTTTGGCAGACCCCCAGGCCATGCTGATCGCCCAAGCAGCCGCCAGTGCCCTGGAATGGGTTGGCTTGCCTGAAGCCCGCATTCCTCTGGCTGAGGCGACTATCTATCTCAGCCTAGCTCCAAAAAGCAACAGTGCTTATTTAGCAATTGAACGAGCGTTACATGATGTTGAGACCAAACCAATTGGTCCAGTACCGGCCCATCTGAGAGATTCTCATTACCCGGGTGCCTGTCAGTTCGGTCATGGAGCCGGGTATCGGTACCCACATGATTATCCCGGTCATGTGGTCAAACAAGAATACCTGCCTGAATCACTAAAGGGCAGCTGCTACTACCATCCTTCTGATCAAGGCTGGGAAGCCAAACAACAACGACAAACATTGAAGCCAAACCAAAAAAAGTAGCACCATGCCGGTTTATTGTATTAGTTTATCCTGGTCCATTGATAATACGCGCTAGTCAAAAGATATTAATGATTTGTCATTTTGTCTAATTTTAACCATGACATCTTCCGATAATAATTCTCTTATTTCCTCTTCACTGATTCGCTGCTTTCTGCTACTATAGAAAAGGTGTAAAAACCTGGACACGTAAGAGGCAAGTGAATTATCATGAGCCACGAGTCAAGCCTAAGTCAACTGGTATCAATAACTCTTCTATAATCACTTTAGATTTAAAGGAGTGCTCTGCTAATGAGAAAGCTTCAAGACCTTGAAGTAAACGGCAAACGGGTCCTGGTGAGGGTAGATTTCAACATTCCAATTGAAGACGGTAGAATTAGTGATGATTACCGGATAGTAACCGCCCTGCCTACTATTCGCTACCTTTTAGAACGTCAGGCTCGGGTGATCTTAATGAGCCATCTTGGTCGGCCTAACGGAAAAGTCGTTGAAAAACTTCGACTAGAACCGGTAGCCTTCAGACTAGCCGAACTTCTTGAACAGCCGGTTGATTATGTTCGGGACTGTATCGGTCCTGAGGTTGAGCAAGCAGCGGCTTCACTCCGAAACGGCCATGTCTTACTCCTGGAAAATCTGCGTTTTTATCCAGAAGAAGAAAAAAATGATGAAGATTTTGCTCGAAAGTTAGCCGGTCTGGCTGACTGCTACATAAATGATGCTTTTAGTGCCGCTCACCGAGCTCATGCCTCGACCCACGCGATTGCCCACTTACTACCGAGCGCGGCCGGCTTGCTCATGGAGAAAGAGATTTCAGCTTTGGGTCAGTTAGAAACCAAACCGCGTCATCCTTTTGTCGTAATCCTAGGTGGGGCAAAGGTAAGTGACAAGATTGGTGTCATTAATAACTTGATTGACAAAGCTGACTATTTATTGATTGGTGGAGGAATGGCTTTTACATTCTTGAAAGCTCAGGGAATTGAAATTGGCCGGTCTTTAGTAGAACCTGAGAAAATTGAATACGCCAAGGAATTATTACTAAAGGCGGGAGGTAAGATTAAGCTGCCGGTGGACGTAGTAGTCGCTGAAGCGTTAAAAACAGGGATCGCTCAAAGAGTTGTTAGTTCTAATGAGATACCGGCAGATCAAATGGGCCTTGACATTGGGCCAGAAACGATCGATCTTTTTTCTCAGTTAATCGGTACTGCCCGAACCGTCTTTTGGAATGGACCATTAGGTGCTTTTGAAATCCCGGATTTCTCCCGAGGTACGATCAGTATTCGAGAAGCGATCGCTCAAAATACGGGAACTACGGTAATCGGGGGTGGAGATACGGCCAACGCGGTGCAAGAATGCCTAAATCGGTTTACCCATGTTTCCACTGGCGGAGGGGCCTCCCTGGAATTTCTCGAAGGCAGGACCTTGCCCGGAGTGGCTGTGCTTAAATAATCATGATCATGCAGTGTTTTAATGGAGGTTAGCGATTGTCGATTTGTATATCTTTATATGCTTCCTGCCTCGTCTGCTGATCGACTTAGAATACTAGCACAACCTATTAACCTATTTGTAAATTAGTTTTGAGATAAAAATCACTAAGCAAGATCTCGGACCGGGGGATGCGTAGTGATTTTTATCTGAGTTCAAAAGACCTTCTACAATGGGGGTTATCTTGTTTAAACTCCAGGTAGAGTAACTTCTCCACCTGAAACCCCGATGTTCAGCGAAGCTGAATGAGCTCACTAGGAACTGACTCCTCAGCTGCCCTCTTAGTGAAGGGTTAGCATTTTCAAACCAAGCTCTGGATCCAATTGTCGATTGACGGCAACGCCAGTCAGTTCCAAAACTATCGCTTCCACTACTAAATAAACCTCAGCATCCTTCCTCACACAGCCGGTTAAGCTTATATCCCCTTTACCAAAAGTTGCATGGATATGTAATTCCGGCTGATCCTGGTTTGAAAAGATCGTTCCAATCCCTAATATTTCCCGGCCATCCTCAAATTCTTGCCACACTTGCTCAGGGGGAACGGTGCATTCCTTGGGACCAGCCACAATTGAAGCTTTTTTTATTGCTCCCAATAAAAATATTACAGCTGCCTTTAGTTCTTCTTGGCAGGCCAGGTTTTGTAATTGATCTAATAAGTTATCTCCATGCTCAATTTTTACTATAAAGACACGCCCAATACTCCCGCCTGTGTATCGCAAACCATAATCCCTCCTGTAAAGAACAAAATTTATTACCTGTCGCTTCCAATTAATCAAGCTATATGAGGAATAGCAAAATAAATTTACTAGATAACTCTATTTAACCAATTATACTCTTAATTGTAACACATTTAACTAGGCTTGATGCAAAATGTTAAATTATGTAGGCAGGTGATATCACGGTTCAAGTATTAAAGATTTCGTTCGACAAAAAAAGGACTTTGCCGGTATTTGTAGAATACTACTATTCACACAATAATTTTGAGTATATTACTCCAAAAATGTCGTAATATACTCAAAGGAGTCGAAGGGTAATGGTTCTCAGGCTGCCAAACCTGACCAATCTCCTCACAACAGAGGGAAAGGTCTGGATCGCCCCGACCACCGTTATTATTGGCGGAGTAGAAATCGGCACTCAAACATGCATCGGACCTAATTCAGTTCTACGGGGTGACTTAAATCGAATTACGATTGGTTCATTGACTAGTATTCAAGAGGACAGTTTTATTGAAACAAAGGTAACGTTTGGTGTAATTATTGGTAACCGCGTTAGTATTGGCCATAATTCGATCCTTACTGGTTGTAGGGTAGGAGATGGTGCGATTATTGGTGACCAAGTCAGCATTTTAGAAGGCGCGGAAATAGGTGAAGGTGCAGTGATCAAATCTGGTACCATCATTTATCAAGGTCAGTGTATACCGCCCCATGTCGTAGTTGAAGGTTCACCAGCCAAGTCCGTTAGATCTCTTACCGAGGAAGAAATTTTTCGAAAGCAAAAGTATTGGCAATATGTAGAACAGATTTGGGAAGCCTTAAATAATTCCGGGACCAAAGATAGACTAACCGCTTAATCCTTAGCACTACCAGCTATATTCAGGCAGACTGATAGTTTTCCCAAAGCATCACCTTCCCTAAGCAGTTCCAAACCTGATTAACATATTCTTTCCTTCTCTCCAAAATACATATAGTTCCATATTTTCAAATACACCCCAAATTAATCTGCAAAAATAAATCCTGTTTTCCTAAGTCAATGGTTGTCTCGTTTTCACCATTATTAGCAAATGGTCAAAGAAAACCTCATTGAAAAAAACAGATCACTCTAAACATAAGAATTAATGTTCTTGAACACTGAATATGGCTTGGAAAAGGGGTTAAAAAAGTGATTAAAACGACCGCCAAAAAAATTGAACTATTTTATCAAAAAGAGTCTAGGATTAACGCAATGGGCGGAGAAAAACAAATCGCCAAGCAACATAGCCTGGGAAAATTAACTGCCAGAGAAAGAGTTAATCTTCTATTTGATCCGGATACCTTTCAAGAAACCGACAAATTCGTAACCCATCAGTGTACTTACTTCAATATGGATAAAGTAGAGATCCCGGCTGATGGAGTAATTACTGGATACGGCAAGGTTAATGGTCGCTTAGTCTATGTTTTTGCGCAAGACTTTACCTCTGTAGGTGGGGCAATGGGATTGGCTCAGGCGGAAAAGATTTGTAAAATTATGGATATCGCTGCTAGCGTCGGTGCTCCGGTAGTGGGTTTAAACGACTCGGGAGGGGCACGGATTCAAGAAGGAATTAATTCTTTAAGTGGCTACGGCAAGATGTTTCTGCGGAATATCCGTTATTCCGGCGTTATCCCGCAGATTACGGCGATAATGGGACCAACTGCCGGCGGTGCTGTCTATTCACCGGCGATGATGGACTTTATTTTTATGGTCAAAGGAACCGGTCAAATGTTCATTACTGGACCAGAAGTAATTAAAGCAGCGATTGGTGAAACAATTTCTCCCGAAGAACTGGGGGGAGCAATTACACATAATAAGATTTCCGGCAATGCTCATTTTGTCTGCGATAGTGATGCCGATTGTATTGACCAGATTAAAAAACTTCTATCCTATCTACCTTCCAGCAATCAAGAAGCTCCCCCGGTCACCGAGTGCCATGACCCAGCGAACCGCGTTGAGGATAAACTAAATACCATTGTACCGGATGCGGCTAACCGGGTCTACAATATGAAACAACTTATCAAAATGCTGGTGGACAATGGCGAGTATTTTGAGGTACAGCCTTTATACTCCCCCAACCTGCTGACTCTGTTTGCCCGATTAAACGGACAAGTCGTTGGAATTATTGCCAATCAACCCATCCAATTGTCGGGCTGTCTGGATGTCAATGCTTCTGATAAAGGGGCTCGATTTATTCGTTTTTGTGATGCCTTTAACATCCCCCTCCTCACCTTTACCGACACCCCAGGTTTTTTACCTGGCAAAAATCAAGAATTTACCGGCATTATTCGACATGGCGCGAAGATGCTTTTTGCTTATGGTGAGGCGACAGTTCCCAAAATAACGGTTATCATCCGTAAAGCCTATGGCGGAGCCTATATGGCGATGTGCGGCAAAGACTTGGCCGCTGATCAGGTTATTGCCTGGCCTACCGCCCAAATAGCGGTCATGGGTGCGCAGGGGGCAGCAAATATTATTTTCCGCAAAGAAATTGCCGCTGCTGCGGATCCGGAAGCCTTGCGTCAGGAAAAAATAGCCGAATATGAAACCCTCTTTAATAACCCTTACGTCGCGGCGAGCCGAGGTCTCGTGGATATAGTCTGTGAACCGAGACAAACTCGGCCAACCCTGATTAGAGTTTTGGATAGCTTATTGAAAAAGAAAGAAAACCTCCCCTGGAAAAAACACTGTAATATCCCATTGTAATTAATACTGCATCAAGATTCTTCGCTCCGCTCGGAATGACAGCGGCTTTGTATGAAGACAGCAAGAGTAGGTAAGAACAAATTAAGCCCTTTCCATTGATAATGGAAAGGGCTAATAATTTTAATTTAGTTTTCTCTTCGTGCATCATGCCTAAGTCATAAAACAACTTCAGTTAATTATCAAGCTCGGGAAGCCGCTGGAAACTGAGACTATTGACACGGGCAATTTCTAAAACACCTTAATACACGCCAATAATCACGCCCGGCTCTTCAGTTCCTGAATCAGGGCCGGCACGATTTGCCGATAATCTCCGACGATACCGTAGTCAACCTGTTTAAAGATCGCTGCTTTGGGATCCTGATTGATCGCGACCAAGGTCCCTTTACCTTTGATCCCAACCGTATGCATCATGTCACCGGAAATCCCTATCCCAATATACAACTCTGGTCGAATCGTCTTACCGCTTTGGCCAATCATCAGCTCGTGCTCGGCCCAGCCCTCATCAACGGCTGGACGAGTACACCCAACGACTGCCCCTAAAGCCTCGGCCAAATCCTCCACCAATGCCCATCCCTCCGGGCCGCCAATACCTGCTCCCCCGGCGACAACCCGGGCGGCAGCTTCCAGCTTGGCTTCTTTCGGTGGTTTACGCCTTACTTCACGCAGTTGAATAGCTGGAGAATCTTTTGGAATCGGTGCTTCAAACCTTACCACTTCTAAAGGTACTTCTCCGGTTGCCCCGGCTTTAATCTCAGTCGGTTCTCCGGTCTCCAGCATTCCTGGTTTTACCGTAGCCACTTGAGGACGGTGCTGTGGTGTTACAATTGTCGCGAAAATCGTGCCTCCCAGCCCGGGTACTATTTGCAGTAAATTCCCGTCGTGGTCCAATTTCAATTCACAGCAGTCGGCCGCACAACCGGTCCCCAATCGGGCCGCTACGGCTGGTGCCAGATCTCGTCCGAGATAGGTAGCCCCAAATAGAATCATTTCAGGGCAACCAAACTTCTCAACCAGTCCGGTGATTACTTCTGTATAAATCAAGGGATGGTAATAAGTCAGTCCCTTGTGTTGGGTCAAATAAACCCGATTAACTTGCCAGTTGCTCAATGAAGAGGCTAGATTCTCAACTTCATCGCCGCAGACAATAGCGATTAATTCTCCACCTAATTCATCAGCTAGGCTTCTGGCAGTCGTTAGCAATTCCCGGGTTACGCTGGTCCACTGACCCAGCTGGTGTTCGGCAAAAACCCACACTGCTTTCATTGTCCCGCCCCCTTTTCGGTCAAGCCTAGTTTATTTAACAATTGAATTGCTACCTGTTGGGGGGAACCGGTCAGCAGTTCTACTTTTTTGGTTGATTCGTGGGTAAACAAATCCCGGGTCTGAGTTGGTGAGCCATTTAAACCAATCCCGGCTAAATCGATCGGCAGATCATCAGCAGTAAACGTAATGACTTTTCTTTTCCGCGCGGCTAAAATTCCAAGCATAGAAAGCCGCCGCGGCTGATTAACGGCAGAATCTACCGTGATGAGCAACGGTAATTGACCCAACAAATCCCGCTGTTCAGTTTCATCCTCCACCGTAACCAGCAGGTGGTTATCATCCTCTCTCTTTAGTTGACAAACCCGGGTTAGCCAGGGAATACCTAATAATACAGCCAGTTGAGCTCCTACCTGAGCTGTTCCGCCATCAAAACTTTCCGCTCCACAAATAATCAGGTCCCACTCGCCCATTTTTTTCAGGCCAACGGCTAACACTCGGGCGGTAGCCAACGTGTCTCCACCGGCAAAGCGCAAATCCGACAGCAAAACAGCCTCATCCGCCCCCATCGCTAAAGTTTCGGTTAGGGTCTGTTCAGCAGCCGGCGGGGCCATTGAAAATACAGTTGCCTTTCCTTCAGCTTCCTCTTTCAATTTAATACCGGCTTCTAGGGCATGTCGATCTAAAGGGTTAATCACCAGCGGAATACCCTTGCGTACCAGGGTCTTGGTTACTGGGTCAACCTGTAACCGGTTGCTCTCTTTAGGATCTGGTACCGGTTTAACACAGACAGCGATACGTAATGGACGCAAAAGTTCACCCCCCTATTATCCGTTTAAAGACATCCGAGCAACAGTTAACCTCATAATGTCACCCGTTCCGGCTGCTGCCCAGATCATTCTAGCGTCACGCAGATAACGTTCGACATGATATTCTTCAACTACCCCATAACCGCCCAGGATTTCAACCGCCAGGTCCGAAGCCTTGATCGCTGCATCCGTAGCATAAGATTTAGCCATGGCCACATAAGGGGCCAAATCTTTATCCGGCACATTTTGATCTGTCATCCAGGCGGCCCGATAGACTAGCAGACGGCTGGCTTCAAGGAGATAAGTCATTTCCGCGATCTTAAACTGAACACCCTGAAGATGGGCGATTGGTTTACCATACAAAACTCGCTCATTAGCAAACTTAACGGCAGCGTCTAATGAAGCCTTAATGACGCCTAGGCCGACCGCGGCCATGCCCATTCGACCCATACGGCCGATGGAGGTCATAGCCACTGTAATCCCTTTACCCTCACCTAAGATGATGTGGCTGTGCGGCACTCGACAATTCTGGAAAATCAGATCACCGTTGTCCAGACCATGAAAACCAGTTTTACTTTCCATTCGGCCGGTCTTATAACCTTCCATTGACTTATCAACAAAGAAGGTGGTAAATTCTTTTTTCGGTTGATCATTGGTGACAGCGGTTAGCCAAGTACAATTAGCTGTTTTGTTGTTGCTGATAAAACACTTCCGGCCGTTAATTATCCAGTCATCCCCATCCCGAACCGCAGTCGTAGTCATCCCGCCCGTAGGATCTGATCCACCGCTGGCTTCAGTAATCGCTCCGGTAGCAATATATTCTCCAGCGGCCACGCCGGGCAGATATTTGGCTTTCAATTCTGGCGAACCGAGACGAACTAACGGTACATAACCCAAACAGTGCACCTGAAAAGAAGTGCCAAGGGCTGCCGAAATACGAGAGATTTCTTCTACTACCAGGATGGCGGCCAGAGTCCCCAAATTGCTTCCGCCGTATTCCTCTGGCACTAGAATCCCTGTAAAACCAGCTTCCGCCAATATCGGATAAAAATCTTCGGGCAGTTCCTTGGTTTTTTCCATCTCTTCCACCTGAGGAGCAATCACTTCTTCAGCTAACTCACGGGCTGCCTTTTTTAATAACTCCTGTTCCGCGGTGAATTCAAAATTCATATAACACTGCCTCCTTATTAACCTGAGTTGCTGCTTTTTCGGTCTTCTCTCTCCACGTTTTTGTCCTCCCAGGAAGCACCGCAAACTGGAAAAAGAGACAAACACCTCCACCGTTACCCTGAGCTAAGTAACTATTGCAGTTTACACTATCACCTTATAACCTTAAAGAAACAAGCCGTTGCTCCCATCACCTCCGATACTTGGCTAAGTCTTGCTAAATCTTTAAAAATATTTAAGGAATATTTAGGCAACTCAAAACAAGAGGCTCTCTATCTATTTCTTTCAATTGGTTTATTTTCGCCATAAATCGTCAGATTCCTCCTGGAATAACGTTGAAAAAGTTCGATGTATGTAAAATGTTCTGCTTTTATAAAAAATAAAAGCGGGATCACCCCGCTATTCATTAAATTAACAAAACTATAGAAATTTTTAAATGCGCTTACGTCAAATTGTTTAACAAAGTTTGCCAAACTTGCTCAAAACGATTTAACCCTTCTTCTATATTCTCCTGACTGGTTGCATAACTAAGACGCAGGTAATCGTTAACCCCAAAAGCAATCCCCGGAACAACGGCGATCCGTCCATGACTCAACATGATCCGAGCGAGATCAGCCGAATCTCGAATTTCTTCTCCTTGATAGCTATGGCCAAAGGCAGCGGAAATATTGGGAAAAGCATAAAAGGCCCCACCTGGTTTACGGCAAGTTATCCCTGGAATAGCAGATAATCGTTCCAGGATATAATCCCGACGCTTTTTAAACTCAGCCACCATTTCTTTTACCGGGGTCTGAGAACCGCGAATTGCTTCTACGGCCCCCCATTGCGCAAAGGAATTAGGATTAGAGGTCGCGTGGCTCTGCAAATCCGCCATGGCTTTAGCCACTGAGGCTGGTGCGGCCGCATACCCAATTCGCCACCCAGTCATTGAATATGACTTGGAAACTCCATTTACCACGATAGTCAATTCTTTAATCTCCGGGCCTAAAGAAGCTAAACTAACGTGCTCCAATTCATCGTAGACCAATTTCTCATAGATTTCATCAGAAATGACTATTAGTTGATGTCTCACCAAGCAATCAGCTAATGCCTGCAATTCGTCTCGGTTATAGACCGAGCCAGTCGGGTTGCTGGGACTATTTAGAATTAGCAGCTTGGTACTAGGGTTAATGACCGCTTCAAGTTCCGCAGGGGTTAGTTTAAAGTCATTTTCCTCACGAGTGATAACCACCCGCGGGATCCCACCGGCTAACTTAACCATTTCTGCGTAACTCACCCAATAAGGAGCCGGTAAAACAACCTCATCCCCCGGATTAATCAAGACTTGAATGGCATTAAAAAGAGAATGTTTGGCACCATTAGACACTACTATCTGACTAGTTTGGTAATCCAAACCATTCTCATTGCTTAATTTATCTTTAATCGCTTCTTTTAAATCATCTATCCCGGCTACCGGAGTATACTTCGTAAAACCCTTGGCCAGGGCCTGAGCAGCAGCTGATTTAATGTGCTTTGGAGTATCGAAATCCGGCTCTCCGACTCCAAAACTAATAATATGAATTCCTTCTTTGACCATCTTTTTCGCCTGGGCATCGATTGCCATAGTTGGTGAAGCACTGATGCTCCGAGCGCGGTCTGCCAGGTTAATTGCCAATTCACCCACTACCCTTCCTCATGAATATACTACAGTATCATTTAAGGCTAACAGTATTTTTACTATTATATAATATTCGACAGAGCCCAACTGGTTCCTACCTATTTCATCTTACGCGACAAGTATACATGAATTTTCTAGATCTAATTTTCACAAAGAGAGGGCTGAGCCATATTGATCCTTGAACCGAAAGACAAAAAAAGAAATCCCCCTTCCAAGTGGGGATTTAAACAAGTAATAAAAAATAATAAATTAAACTCGGATTCATCCTTAACTAGTCAAATATGCCTTTCACTAGGGGAGCTTCGTCTTTTTTTTAAACGGATGCACGAACCCGCTAAACCACACGAAACAACCGTGGTAATTCCAAGAGCAGAAATCCGCTCTAGTCTAAGAATCGGAAAATATATAAACTATTCCAAAGAGATGCTCTTAAACAGCATCACCCTAGTTGATTCTCCCCAGCGATCATCAACTAGCCAACCTTTTCAGGAAAGTGACTCTAATCATCATGATCCGGTGGATCATGATAGAAACAAGCCGATAAAGCCTGCCTCAGACCAAACTAGGAAACCCTATGTATTAATAAATTTTCGTTATAAAAATAATAACAAAAGCAAATCACAAGGTTTCTAATCATCAAGATGACTGGAATCACCCCAAAATACGACCCGGGTAACCGGACCCTCAAATTCGACCAGACTTACGTTAGTGTTTCGGGCAAAATACCTTTTCAAGAAAGGGGCATCCTCTTGTAAAAAAGTTAACAGCAAAATAGCGATTAGACCGCCATGGCCAACCAAGGCAATTGTTCCATTGGGATACTTTTCTTTTATTTCTTCAAGACAAGTCAGGGCTCGATCGCGTACCTCAGCTAGGCTCTCACCCCCGGGTACCCTATTCTTTTCGGGGTCAGCCAACCACATATCTCGCGTTCCAGGATATTGGGCGTTAATCTCAGCCAAAGTTAGGCCTTCCCATAAGCCATAGTCGATTTCCCGCAAGGCTGGCAAAGACGTAACCGTCAAACCATGCTCACGAGCAATTATCTCTGCGGTTACTCTAGCCCGAGATAAATCACTAGAAAAAACAGCATCTAATGGTTCATCCTTCAGCCGCTTAGCCACTAAACCGGCCTGCCATTCTCCTGTTTTGCTTAACGGAACGTCAGTATGGCCCTGATAACGATAATTTTGATTCCAAATTGTTTCCCCATGTCTGATTAGAAATAACCTTAACATTATCTTACTCCTATAATCTGATATGGCTAACGCTTATGTTTTACTTAGTCAGCCGGTTTCCCTAGTATTCTATTCCTAACCGAGCCGGTACACCACTATGAAAATAGTGCTTGATCTCGTTCATTTCGGTCACTAGATCTGCCATTTCCATTAGTGGCCGCGGTAAACTCCGACCGGTTAAAACTATTTCCAGGTATTCAGAACGATTCTTTAGAACACGAATAACCTCGTCTAGATCGATCAGTTTGTTTTCAATAGCATCTAGTAACTCATCCAGGATCAACACCTCGCATTCGCCCCCAAGGATTAACTTCTGTACATATTCCCAGGCAATCTGAATCTCTTTCTCCAACCGCTGTCTGTCTTCTTTCGATAACATCCAAACAAATCCATGTGGTCGTTCAAAACGCAGTATTTGAAACTGAGGCTCCAATGTCCGGACCGAATGAAGTTCTCCGGTATCCATGCCTTTTAAAAACTGTACCATAATAACTCGCAGACCACGGCCAATCGCCCGCAATCCCAAGCCTAGAGCCGCTGTAGTTTTCCCTTTGCCGGTACCCATATATACATGAATCATGCCTTTAATCTTTTGGTCACCTTGTAAGGTAATCACCTCCTAAATACTATGCGCTTGGATTAATGTAGTCATTAGGTAAAGATTGGAATTAGCAGACGCCATGCAATACCAACTTGTGACCTTATAATAAGGTGTAAGCAAGGTTTTTCTCTTCTTTGTTGCTGTTAGGCTATTATCTATATACAACAAATGATAAGAAAACCCTTCCGAGATTTCGGAAGGGTTGATTTTAGGGGGGATGCGACGTGGAACTCGATACCTGGTTTCCTGGTTGTTGCTGACCGGGTCGTGTAAAGCCTAATCTTAGAGAGGAATATTACCGTGCTTCTTCCAGGGAAGCTTGTCAACCTTGTCCTTGAAGGCTTCCAGGGCACTGATAATGGTCGGCCGGGTTTGCTTCGGCTCGATAACACAGTCAATGTGCCCTTTGGCCGCTGCAATATAAGGATTATTGAACGTAGTATCATATTGCTTAATAAGCTCAGCCCGTTTGGCATCTGGATCCTCGGCAGCAGCAATCTCTTTTCGGAAGACAATGTTCGCTGCCCCTTCTGCACCCATAACAGCAATTTGAGCAGTCGGCCAGGCAATAACCATATCTGGCCCCATGTCCTTACTGCACATGGCCATGTAGGAACCGCCATAAGCTTTACGAGTAATAATCGTGATTTTCGGTACTGTGGCTTCGGAATAAGCATAGAGCATTTTGGCACCGTGGCGGATGATTCCACTCCATTCTTGGCCTTTGCCAGGTAAGAAACCAGGGACGTCTACAAAAGTAAGAATCGGAATGTTGAAGCAGTCACAGAAACGAATGTGCCGGGCAGCTTTATCAGAACAGTTAACGTCCAGGCAGCCAGACATCATTTGCGGTTGGTTAGCAATAATCCCAACAGTTTGTCCGTTCATCCGGGCAAACAGGGTCAGCATATTCTGGGCATAGTCTTTCATGACTTCTAAAATTTCGCCGTTATCCACAACCAACTTGATCAAGTTCCGCATATTGAAAACACGATTGGAAGAGTCCGGAATAAAGGTGTTCAGTTTTTCTTCCATTCGATCAATGGGATCGTTGCATTCAACAACCGGAGCTTTTTCGCGATTGCTCTGCGGCAAGTAGGATAGCAGTTCCTTAACCTTAGTGATACATTCTTCATCATTTTCTACTGCCCAGTGAGCGTTACCGGAAATCTTAGTGTGGGTTACGGCCCCGCCCAGTTCTTCGGCAGTAATAATTTCGCCGGTGGCAGCTTTAATAACCTCTGGCCCAGTGATGTACATCTGGCCAGTACCTTTAACCATCAGAATGAAGTCCATGATCGCCGGGGAATAAACAGCTCCGCCAGCGGTCGGCCCCATAATACAGGTGATTTGCGGCACAACTCCGGAAGCCCGGGTGTTACGGAAGAAGATCTTACCGTATCCACTGAGGGAGTACATACCTTCCTGAATCCGAGCTCCACCGGAATCGTTGAACCCAACAATTGGCGCACCCATGGCCATCGCCATTTCCTGCATTTTGCAGATTTTATTAGCTTGCCATTCGCCCATGGATCCACCCATAGAGGTGAAGTCCTGCGAAAAAACAAATACGGTCCGGCCATTAACTTTACCATAACCGCAAACTACTGCATCAGCCGGTACTTCTTTTTTATCCATCCCAAAAAAGGTGCTGTGGTGAGTAACAAACTTATCAATTTCTACAAAAGTGCCCTCATCAAAGAAAAAGTCGATTCTTTCCCGAGCGGTCATTTTCCCCATGCCTTTTTGCTTTTCCACCATCTTGGGACCGCCCATGGCATCAATTGTCGCACTTCTTTGTCTAAAGTTTTCCAGCTTTTCAGCAGTAGTTAAAAAATCAGCCATTCTTTTAATTACTCCCCTTTCGTATATCCTCTAGCATTCACTGCACCCAATTCATAAAGGAGATTGATTTTAATCAATCCCTTGAGGAAATGCAGTCAAAAATCACTTACCCTCCTGTCACGTCGCAAAAACACCCGGCTATTTCTACGGCCATTAAATGCCTAATATGACCGGGTTTGTCACTCCTGAACCGATTTAGTTCTCATCGATTAAGACAACTTAGTACAACAACCAGTCAAAACATCCCAGGAACTGGGTAACCTGATACTAAAATTTATTAATCCTTCTTCCTGCAAATACAACAAAATCGTTTTGCCGAAATGAAGGCCGTAGATGCCCCCCTTTCTAAAAAATAACAACATTTTATGATATTATTTTTAAAACAAGCAAAAACCACAAAAACAAACTAAAACTGACTAAAATAATAATATTAATCTAAATCTTCGACCGATGCCTGTTTTTGGTAGGCCACATAACGGTTATAAATATTGTATAAAGCGGTAATCAAAGCGCGACGGGCACTGCCGTGATACCGTTTTTCCAGTCTCTCTTCGAGGCCTTCCACACCTAATTCAAAACAGTATCCCTCAATTAAACCTCTAAGGAAACTTCGTCCTAAACCAGTAACTAGATTCGTATCCGCCTCGACAATAATCGAGGTTGTAGGGTCAATAGTGACGGCTATAACGATGGCCTCATATACCTTCGAGGCAGCGGAGGTAAGTGGCAATTTGCCATATCCCGTAATAAATAAGAGTTCACGTGAGGTATCTTCCAGCTTAACTTTGTTTTCCAGACCCTCTTTCTGCAAAAGGCCTCCCTCCCTATTCATAGATTTCGACAGTATTTTCAAAATCCCTTCTTTTCTTGATAAAAATTGCGAGTTTTTCCTCCAACAATGCTCCACCTTAACATTATATCATTTACCCGCCCAGCGTTCCAGATATTAACTATAACAATTGCTATTTATCAAAATATAGTTGTGTGGGCAGAATGCCCACATAAAAAAACCCGGGTAGCCGGGTATAAAGAATCATTATTTAATTTACTCTTACGACCAAAACTCCTGCCAAAACCTTTCCTAGGATAACCCATAGTAAGAAGCTACCATACTGTAGTATCGACTTACCTTCGGGTCAGTCTTCAGAGCTTTGGCCACATCAATCAGCCCAGCTCCCTGGTATTCAGGCCGGAGCGAGAGCTGCTGGGCGGTTAGTTTTAGGTGTTGTTTTACTTGATCCGGGGTAAGGTCTCCCCATTTATTTAGAATTTGAGCAATCGCTCCAGTCACATGCGGGGCAGCCATCGAGGTACCGCTTTGCGATTTATAACCTCCATTATTCCAGGTAGACAGAATTTGATCACCGGGAGCGATAAAATCAACGCCCTGCCCAAAGCTGCTGAAATTGCTGATACTATTTCTTTCATTTAAAGAAGTGATAGCAATTGTTTCCGGATAGATTGCGGGATACTGCATTTTGTGTTGAATAGAATCATTGCCGGCCGCTGCCACCATAATTAATCCAGACTGATAGGCCTTTCTAAAGACCTCTTTAAAAGTAGGATTATCAGTAGGTGAGCCAAAACTCATATTGATCAGTTTAATTCGGTTGTTGATACACCATTGCAGGCCTCTGATGATATCAGTTAAAGAACCTTCTCCCTTAGAATTAAACACCTTAACTGCGTATAGATCAGCCTTAGGCATAACCCCGACTATGCCGATCTCATTGTTTAACGCCCCAATGATTCCCGCGACATGGGTTCCATGCCCATTGGGATCGGAAAAATCGGCGGGATTCCCAGTTATATTGATTCCCCCCTTAATATTATCCCGGAGGTCTGGATGATCAGCTTGAATACCAGTATCAATAACCGCTACCCGGACACGCCGTTTGGGATTAACACTCAAAAAGTCTTCGCAATTAATCCGTTTAACGCCCCAACCGATTTGTTGCTTCATCTGTTTAGGAGTTTCCTTTTTGCGAATAGGAAAGAAAAAGTTAGGGTTAAAAAAATTGATAATTTTTATTGGCAAATCATCATCTATCCGACTAATATGGGGATTATTTGAAAGGACACCAGCTACCTCTCCACACCGATTAACTGGAAACTCACAAAGCAGCGCATTGATAAGGGGTAGGCGCTCAATTATCTTTCCCCCCTGTTGTTGAATCTCCCTCTCATATTTTGAATAAGGAACTCCCTGTTTAATGCTCACTATTTTCCTTTGCATTTGTTCCTCTCTACCTCGAATCGGCCGTCTCATAAAGCACCCTCCTTTCAGGGAACTACTGGTTGCTAAACTATTTTATGCAACCGCCAGGACTTTGGAAACGGCTCGATATTGTCCTACTCTAATCCCTCTAAATAACATCCACTAGTTACCATGATTCTTTTCTAACCAATTTCACATGTAAGGAATATGATGATATATCCAAACAATAAAAACATGAGGTGATTTTGTGAACCCGAATAATCTGGAGGCTTTATTGGCTCAAATCATGCCCGTCCTATCAAATCCGAATGCTTTTTACTCTTTCTTAGAGCAGGCACCACTTAGCAGAGAGGAAAAAGAAGTTATTCGCCAATTTTACCGACAATTATCAAACCCCCAATCCCACAAAGATTCAACACAATCCTTAAACCAGGTAATTCAGGACCTGATCGCGCGAACTAACCCGGCGCACCTCAAAAACCTGGCTCCCATCTTGGACCAGTTGTCAAGATTATCTCCCGAACAACAAAAAGCGCTGCAAATGCTCCTTGGGATAAAGAGCTAATTGTAACACTTTAAAGTAGACGCACATATAATACATCGACACTCGGTTAATATACCCGATGGGGGTTGGGGAGGTGATCTTTGAATGAACAGATCAAGGCGGCGTATCCACGAAGAATTACGGATGGTAGAGAAGCAGCTACCCCTTTATTATCAAAAAATAAATGAGTTAGAAAGACGTCAAAAAGAGCTTCGATCCAGACTCGACGAACAGCAGGAAAAAATCCCCGGGCATCCCGAACCCTCAAGGAGGTTTTCGACGGCTGACTTTAGCGATCGTAAAAGAATAGCCGATGAAAAGGGTCAGGGGTATAATGATCACCCATTTCGTTTTAACACTCCACCCAGATCCAAAACTCTGGGAGCTAAAGCAAAAGCCAATGCCGTTAGAGTCCTTGGGGAAGCCCGCGAAAAGTTCAGTTTACTAGGTGAAGGCATTTCTCAGTCCTTAACATATATTGATACAATGGTTCTAGTTCTGGAACTCATGGAGCAAAGCGGCGGTGAACTCCAGCAGCATTTGCTTAGAACAGCCAGTACCATTCAGCAGCAGGTTAACAACCCGTCCGTCAATAACTCAGCCTATCATTCAGGAGGGACAGATGCCCAGCAAAATGAAAATGCGAGCGGCTTTTCACTCGAAGCGCTTATGGAAATAATTAAGTCCCCACACTTTCAACAATTGGCTGATCAGTTAAAAGGAACTGTTCAAAACTATAATAATTAGATAAACGAAAATTAGAATATTACAAATTAGGCGCAAAGTCGAGTCGGGCCTAACCCGGAGCTCGACTTTTATAATCCAGGTCCTGAAGATCGGTTTCGATCGGACCACCCGAAAATTAAGAAAAGGCCAACAATCCCTGCTACTCCCAGATAAACATGTGATTCAAAAGTTTTTTCATTAATATACATAATTACCGCAGTTATTAAAAACGCAGCAAAAACTATCGAACGACCTAAAAAGCGAATTGCTCTCTCTTGGCTGCGCAAAATCCGGGCTATAATATAACTATCAATTTTGATGTGAAGATTTCCTTGCTCAGCTAGACTAAGGGTTCGCTGCATTAACCCGGGCAGTTCCCCCAAAGTACCTAAAAAGGCAACTGCTTTCTTATGGTATTGTTCCCAGGTTTCCCCGGAATCGTCTGTTAAGGCTAACCTCTTCAAATGAGGCTCTAACAAACTGATAAACTGAGTATCGGGCTGTAGTTCTACACATAAACCAAACAGGGTCCCCAATGTTCGACCAAGAAAGATAAAAGCAGACGGTATCTGAAAAGGTTCCGCCCGAACTACCTCTTCAAACTGATGCATGATTTCTATCCATTGCTCATTTGTAAATCTCCCCAATGGCATATCATAAACACGTTCCAGGATTTGATCCAATGCCCGCCGAACCACTACTGCGTCGGTTTCCGGCCGTAAAAATCCTAATTCCAAAAATGCCTTAACCATGCCGGGAGAATTCTTAGTCGCCATGGCTAAGATTAGTTTTCTTAATCCATCCTTGTCGAGTGCCGTGACTTGTCCAACCATACCAAAGTCGATTAAGCCCAAACGGCCATCAGGCAAAACGATCAGGTTGCCGGGATGCGGGTCTGCATGAAAAAAGCCCTGTTCCAGGATTTGTTGAATATATGTTTCGACCAATAAAGCCACTAGACTGGAGGGAGCTATTATTGGCTCCCATTGTTGAACATTAGTTATTTTATAGCCTTGAAGATATTCCAGGGTCAAAACTCGACGAGTTGTGTAATCCCAATAGACTTGAGGAATTTTAACGCGATTTTCTGCAGTAAAATTGTTTTGGAACCGTTCGCAATTTTTTCCTTCTTGAATGTAATCAAGCTCTGATACAAGGGTATTGGAAAACTCACGATAAAGGGCGGACATATCAAACCGGCGACCCCAATCGGTTAAAAGCTCAAGCAGGATAATAATCCGCTGCAGGGTTTTTAGATCACTCTCGACAACTTTTTCTATGCCTGGCCTTAATACCTTAACGGCTACTAACTCGCCTGTGGGTATCCTTGCTAGATGCACCTGGCCTAATGAAGCTGCGGCTAACGCCTGTTTATTAAAACTTGTATAAATATCATTGATAGATTTACCAAATTCCTGTTCGATTACCTGGATGATCCCTGATGCGTCTTCGAAGGTGACCTCATTTTGCAATTTAGATAGCTCTTCCGTATACTCCCGGGGCAACAGGTCAACTCTGGTACTAAAAAACTGGCCCAGCTTGATCCAAACCCCGCCGAGCATAATAGCAGTTTCACGAAGTCGAACTGCCTGGCGGCGATAAAGTTCCGGCCGCAATCGATCCATACTTTCGATTCCGCGGAAGATCCTTTGAAATCTATCGAAGACAAATTCTAGTACGATGCTAAAAAAAACTTTAAAAATAATGCGAGCTCTCCAGGCAAAATTTGAGTTATTATTTTCTTTCAAAAAATCCCTCCCTATTGACTAATCAAAGATCATTTTTACGCCGACAATGACTAGAATTAGGGCAAAGGTCTTAACCAAGCTATCGCCGGAAATCCTTCTCGAGAAAGCTGCCCCTAATTGAGCCCCCAGAATTCCTCCTACAGATAAAAAGATCGCCAATGACCATTGAAAGTGTCCCAAAGTCAAATGAGTCATTGATCCGACTAAGGCTGACCAAGTTAAAATGAAAAGCGAAGTAGCAGTCGCTACACGGGGAGGAAATTTCAGAACCAAAACCAATAACGGGACATGAATAATACCTCCGCCAATGCCTATGGCACTAGAAATAAAACCAATGCCAAAGCTTAAGACTATGCCTAAATACTCATTAAATCGGTAACAATACTCATTCCCTTCGATATCCCGAAATGCTCTTTCTACCCAACCAAAGGGAAGAGAACGATTCTGACAATTATTTATGGCGTGTTTTTCTGAGTCATTTAATCTATGTTTGATGAATCGGCCATTACCAAACATAGTTACTGCCAAAATAATTAGAAGGATACCAAAAGCAATGCTAAATGAACGGCCAGTAAAAAACTCCGTTAGTCGTGACCCGATAATCGCTCCTGGAAAGGTGGCTAAGGCAAACCGCCAGCCGGAAGCTAAATCTATTCTTTGTTGACGCCAGTAAGCCAATGAACCGGAAATAGCATTAAAAAAGACCATCGTGATTGAAGTTCCTACAACTGCCAAAGGCGACATGCCCAATCCAAGAATCATCAGCGGCACTGCAATAAATCCACCACCAACTCCAATCAGTGCTCCTAAAGACCCGGCCACAATCCCCGTTAGCGTTAACAAAAGGTATTCGAACACAGTTTTTCCCCTAATCTTTCAAGAAACAAATATTTTCGAAGGGCTTTCAATGAATTTGCTAATCATTCTATAATCAAAAGACCGCCCCTTCTATAAGCGGGGTTACCTTTTTTAAATGGAACTTCAGGTGAAGCAGAATATCCATTTGAACCTCGATATTCAGCGAAGCTGAACGAGTTCACTAAGTCGAGTTTACTAAGTCGAGTTTACCATAGTCCGATAAGTTTCGCACCAATGAAGGCAAAATGTCCGTTAACCTTCCCTAAGCCGATTAGAAATTTGTCAGCCTCACTTAGCTGCCAGAGCATCAGTCGTTCTCGACTTCAATAACTGATCAAGTTCAGACTGATTAATATGTCCAACAATGGTTTTGATTAGTTGTCCACGCCAAAAAACATGAAACATCGGCACTGATTTAATCTGGTAGCGTCGAGTAAGAAGTTCATTTCTGGAAGCATCAATGCGAACTAGTCTTACTTGGCTATGTTCATTCAGCCAATGTTCAACCTCGCTTAATACAGTCAGACTTTCCTCATTATCTGGTCGGTAATAGCCAACTACGACCATGTCTTTAATCTGTAAAACTTCCCGATTAAAAAATTCGCTTTCATTTAAGTAATGACCCGCGGCTACAGCCGCAATAGCCCCGTCAGAAACAGCTGTAACGACCTGTCTTAGGTACTTAGTACGAGCGTCACCACAAGCATAAACGCCCTCAATTGATGTCTGCATTTTCTCATCGGTTACAATATATCCTTTTTCGTCTAATTGTAATAATCCCTTGAACAAACTGGTCTTAGGATCGGTGCCGATTAAAATAAAAACCGCACTGGTCGATAACTTCCGAGTTGCTCCTGATTTTAAATTACGCAGCGTAACTGATTCAACTTTATGCTGACCATTAATTGTATCAACTACTGTATGCCAAATCCAGTTAATTTTTTTATTGGCTTTGGCCTTTTCAAAGGCAATGGCATTTGCATCAACTTGACCTTCCTCATGCTTAACTACTACGGTCACCTTGGAAGCAAATCGAGTTAAATAATTGGCTTCTTCAATTGCTGCGTCCCCGCTGCCAACCACTAATACTTCCATACCTCGAAAAAACTCAGCGTCGCAAGTAGCACAATAGCTTACGCCTTTACCGCGTAATTCCAGCTCACCGGGTACCCCTAACAGTTTCGGTTCTGCCCCGGGTGCTAAAATAATGGATTTAGCTGTATATTGACTAGAATTACCAATTAATTCTTTCATTGTTCCATCTAAATTAATTGCTTTAACCTCGTCACGGATGAATACAGCCCCCATCTGCTCGGCATGGTTGTATAAAGCAAGTACAATTTGGGGGCCAGTTGTACCCCGGCCAAAACCCGGAAAGTTTTCCACTTCATTTGTCGTAGCTATTTGACCTCCCGGGGTTCCTTTATCAACAATACCTACTTTCAAGAGAGAACGGGCTCCATAGATTCCGGCGGCCAATCCGGCTGGTCCAGCTCCCAAGACCAATAAGTCATAAGTGTTACTTTTCATATTTTTCCTCCTTTAGCAGCTTTACTATGGACATGGGACAGATAAACTGTCCCGGTTAGGCAGTGAAAAAGAAATCAAACTCTTGTGCATTAACCCGGTTCAGCAGGCTAGACTTGCAAACCTCGTCGGCTTCGGTCAGGCATCAAAATCGCTCTATTGTGCCCGTCTTTATTATTGTTTAGATCTTCTCAATCTATCCAAAAAGAAAAGGGTGGCACAGTCCACCCACCGGAGTATAAAATATACTATACAATTTTGAATTATCCTGTCTTTACATAATAGAGATGATGTGTTAAGATTAATATAGCCCACATGTAGGCCAAATCATTTTACTGCGTGAATAATTCAATAAATCTATTTTTTGAAAGGAGGAATTCTATGACTCGCGAATTAATTGATGCTATTCTATCCGAAATTGGACTAGAAGCCCTTGATGAAAAATTAGAAGACAAAGAAGAGAACAACCCTAGCCAAGAATAGGGTGTTTTTTTGTTTAGAATTTATACTCTGGCAACGGCTCCGCAGATACTGAGTTTCGATTCCGCTCTAAATTTACTTTATCACCCGGTTTTAAATCAGCCAGATTGGTTCGGCTCAGGGTACGTGGCCAGAGACGGATTACAAAAAAACGTTCAGTTAAATCAACTACTGTCAGACATACTCCATTTACTGCTATTTGATCTCCAACTTTTAAAGTCGTTAATACTTGCTTAGCTTCAATAATCAATGTATTAACCCCGGAACCTTCGGGTCCGGCTTCAATAGAATTAATTACACCCGTTTCCTCGACTAATCCCCGGTACATAACACCGTTAGCATTCATTTCAGACCCACCCTTCCGTATTACCAAAACTATTTTTTGCGGTTACTAATACTCACAAGCACCGGATATCCCCGCCTTCATCACTCGTCCCGGCAACTCCCGACCGATCAACCTCTCTAACCACTGGGCCGCCTTTAATAGGCTTGTCAGGTTAACGCCGGTTTCTACGCCCATTCTTTCGCATAAATATATTAAGTCCTCGGTGGCTATATTCCCAGTTGCCTTGGGGATAAATGGGCAACCTCCTAAGCCTCCTAGAGAAGCTTCCAAGATGGTTATGCCGCTTTGCATCCCAGCGAGTGAGTTGGCTAATCCCAGACCCCGTGTATCATGAAAATGGAGAGCTAGTTCTACCTGAGGATAATTTGCTCGGACCTGCTCAACTACTCGGGTAACCAATAACGGGTCACCCAGACCCGCTGTATCAGCTAAAGTGATCTGTTTAATGCCTAATTCCTGAAAAACGCTAACTAACCAGAGAATCTGTTTTAGGGGAATCTTCCCCTCAAAGGGGCAGCCGAACGCTGTGGCAATGGCAGCTCGAACAACTAAGTCTGATTGAGCAGCATGCGGCACCACTTCTTCTAGTTGTTTCAGTGATTGGCTAATACTCATATTCACATTACGCTTATTATGTTCTTCACTAGCGGAAACCACTACCTGAACCTCATCCACCCGGGCCTTCACTGCTCTTTGCACTCCTCGACTATTTCCCACTAAAGCACTAATGGTTAAATCCGGTGATCGATCAATGCCCGCCACTACCATCTCCGCATCACGCAATTGAGGGATCGCTTTGGGATTTACAAATGAGGTTGATTCAATCAATTTAATTCCGCTGCGGATAATATGATTGATTAATTCAATCTTTTTTTCAGTCGGAATAAATATGCTTTCCGCCTGCAGTCCGTCTCTCGGTCCTACTTCACGGATTTCGATTCTGGCGGGTAGATTCATTTTTTGCCTCCTATTGACTGCTATTGGGTAATTGTTGAATTTTTGGTTTGCCATGTTGAAATTTTAAACTATTAATATTATATAATAACAGAAAAATCAAATAACAGGTAAGTGCCTTTTTTAAACTTAAGCGAACTTGTTAGCTTCACTGATCATACTCAAAACAATTAAAGGACCTGTACCTAAACTACAGGTCCCTAGTCAATTAAGACCTTTTATATTAGTCATCATCTTTTAACTGAAAAACCGGGCAAGCCCAAGACTACCGCCATTTTTCTTCTGGAACACCAGCAATCGGATACCGGGGTGTCGGGTACTTCGCTTTCCACTCATTTACGTCATAATTCTTGTAGGTCTTGATTTCACCATACTTCGGCAGATCACCAAAGTGCAGGGCAGCCGAACGGAGAGTACGACGACCAACTTTCTCCATCATGTGACCCATCTTGAAGGCGATTTCCATATTGATGCCGTGCTCGACACCCATCCCGTTAAGCATAACCAGCAGGTCTTCCATTGTGACCAGACCAACAGCATCTGGGTTGGTGTAGTAGTATTCGCCTGTACCTTTAATTGGTGTGCGATCCATAAAGTTTGCTGGTTGTCCGCCAATACCGCCAAAAGTAGCTTCTATCCGAGTAATACCAGCTTGCATCGCAGCGTAGACGTTTGCCAAGCCATATCCCCGGGTGACGTGGAAGTGAGCAACGTGCAGATCCGGATTCGGGAATTTATCCATAATCCGAGCAAAATAGTCATATACAGCAATGGGATTGCCTTGACCGTCATGGTCCGCGTGCTCAATATCAGTCGCACCCATCCGCAGGAAGATGTCAGTTAGATCAACAGCCCACTCCAGGTCAGTGGCGGATTGAGTTACTGGGCAGCCCCAAATGGTACTGACCGTTCCGCAGACTTCGAAACCTGCATCCCGCAGTTCACCGATAACGATTTCGCTATCTGCCAGGTAAGTCGGATGATCTTTACCAGCATTCTTTACCATGTGGGCGTGGCTGGTGGAAGCCATGCAGAGGACGCGGTCCGGTACAGCTTTGCCAGCTTTTTTGGCTTCGATAATTGGATAATTACGACGCCGGTCAATTGCTACTCCGGTGAAAACTACCTCATCCTCGCTTTTAATCCAGCCTTTTTCTACCGCTTTCTGACGTAGTTTGCAAGCTCCCTCGGTCACTTCCCAAGCATCTTTAAATTGCGGAATTGCTCTCGGATTACCAAAGTTAGTCAATTCGATTTCTTTGAAACCAGCTTTGATAGATTGTTCAACAAACCACAATTTGGTGTCAGTCGGAATCCAATACTCTTCGTGTTGGAATCCGTCACGGACAGTAATATCACCTAACTTAACTCTTTTCGGTATATTGCCTAGAGTAAATTTAGGGGTATACATCAATACTTACCTCCTTCTCTTTATCGACCTTTATAAACCGGTTTTCGTTTTTCATTGAAAGCCGCCAGACCCTCATCCCTATCTTCGCTGTACAAGGCAGCGTTATAGGCTTCAGCTTCAAGGACCAGACCGGTGTAGAGATCCAAATCAACCCCGAAGTTAATAGACTTCTTCGCTTGATAAACAGCGATCGGTGAATTCTTGGTGATTGAGGCGACTTCTTCAATCGCCGCATTCATCAGTTCGGCTTGAGGAACGACCCGAGCCACAAAGCCCCACTCTTTTGCTTCCGCTGCGGTTAACCTTCTGGCAGTGAGGATCAACTGTTTCGCTTTTTGCTTGCCAATTACCCGGGACATATTCTGGGTGCCACCACCAGCCGGAATAACGCCGATACTGGTTTCACTCAACGAGACAATCGCGTTCTCAGCCGCGACAATCCAGTCACAAGCCAAAGCAATCTCTAAGCCGCCACCAAAGGCGACACCATTAACTGCCGCGATAAGTGGTTTCGGAAATACGGAAACAGCCGTAAACATCTTCACAAACAGTTTCCGTTGCGCAATCATCTGCGGCTTGGTCATATTTTTCCGTTCTTTCAGGTCTGCCCCGGAACAGAAAGCCTTTTCTCCGGTCCCGGTGATAATTGCTGCCCAAATATCATCTTCTTCCTCAATATAACTCAGAGCTGCCAAAAGATCGCGGGCTAATTGAGTGCTAATCGCGTTAAAATTCGCGGGTCGATTGAGGGTAATTACCGCAAAATGCCGCTCAGCATCTTTTTCTAGCGTTAAGGTATCCCATTCCATTTTTAGGTCACTCCGTTCTGCTCTATTATCAATTACATTGTTTCTAGTTAATTAAATTTTCAATTCAGATAAATATAGCCTGGCAGAGCCAACCTCAGCTTGCATCCCTCCACCAGGCTGATTGAAGCTAATACTCCATGGTTTTTGGCCCACCCGGCGGAATAATCAAGTTGGCCTCAGTTTTAGATATAACATCTTCTATGGTAGTGTCTGGCGCGATTTCTTCAAGAACCAAACCCTCAGGAGTTACTCGGATCATCGCCAATTCGGTCAGGATTATATCTACGCACTCTTTACCAGTTAGCGGCAGGGTACAAGCCTTACGAATCTTAGGTTTGCCAGACTTATCAACGTGTTCCGATACTGCGACCACGAGCTTGGCACCGGTAACTAGATCCATTGCTCCACCCATGCCGGGTACGAGTTTACCCGGTACCATATAATTAGCGAGGTTACCCTTTTCATCGACTTCCAAAACCCCTAAAACAGTGGCATCTACATGACCACCGCGAATTAAAGCAAAGGAAGTAGCACTATCAAAATACGCTCCTCCTGGCATTATTGTCAGGGGGTTTGCGCCAGCATTAGTCAGGTAAGGATCTTCGTACCCTGGTGCCGGTGCTGATCCAAAATTAACCGCACCATTCTCTGTTTGGAAGGTTAGATTAATGCCTTCCGGAATATAATTGGCTAAGAGGGTAGGCATCCCTATACCCAAGTTGACTAGATCGCCGTTTTTAAAAAGCTTAGCTCCACGTCGAGCAATCTTTTCTCTAAGTTCCATTACCTACCCCTCCTTACAATGTAATCTACGAGGACGCCAACAGTATGCACATCGTCCGGATCTAAAAAGTCGACCAATTCATCAACTTCAGCCACGACCGTTTCACCGGCAAAGGCCATTAGTGGGTTAAAGTTCATACCGGTTGCATGATAGCGCAAATTGCCGTATTTGTCGCCCTTAGCTGCTTTTAAATAAGCCACTTTTGCCTTCAGAGGGGTTTCAAACAGCATTTCCCGGCCCTCAAGCACCCGTACTTCTTTGCCCTCTTCAACTGGAGTACCTACGCCAGTAGGTGTATAGAAGCCGCCCAAGCCTATTCCGCCGCAGCGAATCCGCTCAGCCAAAGTTCCCTGAGGGTTAAGTTCTACTTCTAGTTCACCAGCGGTCATCTGTCGGCCGGTTTCTTTGTTAGTTCCAATATGGGAAACGATGATCTTCTTGAACTGTTTATTTACGATCATCTTACCGTGCATCTTGTCCGGAAAAGCGGTATCGTTACTAATCAGGGTAAGATCCTTAACATTGCGTTGAATTAGAGCATCAATAATGGTTCCAGGGGAACCAATTCCCAAGAAACCGCCTATCATAATCGTATCACCGTCGCCAATTAAGGAAGCTGCTTCATCAGCAGTTATTACTTTTGCCATTATAAGCACCCCACATATACCATTATTATTAGTAACCCTTATATTAGTAACCCGGGAATATAGCAATCATAACCAATTGCTAGATGATTCCCGGGTTGAAATTAGTAAATATCCACTAAACCCACTTGGTACCGCTTAGCAATTCACGGGCAATGATCATTCTTCTTACTTCGGATGTACCGGCACCAATATCCCAAAGTTTAGTATCCCGATAGTGCCTTTGAATCGGGTACTCTAGGCAGTAGCCGTAGCCGCCATGGATCTGTAATCCATGGTTACAAACTATTACACTCATTTCACCTGCATACAGTAGAGATGCGGCAGCCTTCATATCCAAAACAGTTCCTTTTCCACCTCGTTTATCGGTGAGAGAGTCAACATAAGCCGCTGCTGAGTACATTAATAATCGAGCGGTCTCATAGCCTACATACATATTGGCTAATCTTTCTTGAATCATCTGGTTGGCCGCGATTGGTTTACCAAACTGAACCCGTTCCTGTGAATATTTGAGACTTAATTCAAGAGCAGCCCGCATAGAACCAATAGCACAACCGGAAAGAGTAATCCGCTCAGTGGTTAGCCCGCCGGTAAGAATTGCAACCCCTTTATTTATTTCACCGACTAGATTCTCCTTGGGAATTCTGACCTCATCAAAGCTTAGCAGGCCAGTCGGGGATGTCCGCATGCCAAACTTGCGAATTTTTTCGCAGGTATATCCTTTCGGCCAAGGATCGATATCCATAATAAAAGCACTGATTCCTTTAGGGCCAAGTTCTGGAGCAGTTTTGGCGTAGAACAAGAGAGTTTGGCCGCCTGGTGCATTAGTGATAAATATTTTACTACCGTTTATTACCCAACTGTCTCCATCTAGTTTAGCGGTAGTTCGCATTGACATGGCGTCAGATCCGGCGTTAGGCTCAGTAATCCCCAAACACCCCATTGCTCTTCCATCCATCATCGGTGGCAGATACTTCATCTTCAATTCTTCATTTGCGTTTCGCTTAATATTATCGCAGCATAGAATTAAATGAGCACCCCAGGTCATAGATAGAGCATTTGAGACTCGGGCTAGGTTTTCGGTGCAAATACAAGCCTCTATATATCCTAAGCCGGCTCCGCCATACTGTTCAGGAACAGTAATACCAATCATCCCTAGGTTACCTAATTGTTTGAAGAAATCCGGCGGAAATTTATCTTCCTCGTCCAATTGCTCCATCTGTGGCTCAAGCCAGGTACTTGCCCATTTGTAAATGGTATCAGCTAGCATTTTTTGTTCATCGGTGAAGGTAAAATCAATAGCCATTTCAGTCATCCTTTCGCAGTATTATTTGTTTCTTTCAATAAATAAAGGCAACGGATAACAAGCACTATCTTAGTATCACTCGGAAATGCGCGGAACATTCATCCTAGTCAATTTGAATATCAAAAAATAAGATAATTCTTATACGATCATCAAATTATGTAAGCTGTGAGAAACAAAAAAAGGCATCTCTGCCTTATACAACTAATATGTTTATGTTATTTTTAACTTTTATTTAATTAGGTACTCTTATAAGTTGGGTAAAAACAATTCTAGTTTCATAAATAATTGGCTTTCGCTTGTTTTGCTCAAACGCTAACTAGGGCTGCATCTTCGTAGTTTGAAACTGATTTCTAAGGACTAGACTTAATTGAAGGATTGAAGGGCATAGATTAAGGGCTTGCAAGAATTACAAGCCCTTAACAAAACCCCCTAAAACTATTTCCAGTTTTCTTCCGGCACACCAGCGATCGGGTACCGAGGAGTCGGATACTTGGCTTTCCATTCGTTTACGTCAAAGTTCTTATAAGTTTTAATTTCGCCATAATTCGGCAGATCGCCAAAGTGGAGCGAAGCGGAACGGAGAGTACGTTGAGCGATCTTTTCCATCATGCGACCCATCTTGAAGGCGATTTCCATATCAATACCGTGCTCGACGCCCATTCCATTAAGCATAACCAGCAGGTCTTCCATAGTCACCAATCCAACAGCATCGGGGTTGGAGTAATAATACTCACCAGTCCCTTTAACTGGGGTTCGGTCAATGAAGTTGGTCGGTTGTCCACCGATACCGCCAAAAGTGGCTTCTATCCTGGTAATCCCCGCTTGCATCGCTGCTAAAACGTTTGCCAAGCCATATCCCCGGGTGACGTGGAAGTGAGCAACGTGCAGATCCGGATTCGGGAATTTATCCATAATCCGAGCATAATAATCATATACGGCAACGGGATTGCCTTGACCGTCATGGTCCGCGTGCTCAATATCAGTCGCACCCATCCGCAGGAAGATTTCCGTCAAATCAACAGCCCACTCCAGGTCAGTGGCAGATTGAGTTACCGGGCAGCCCCAAATAGTACTGACCGTTCCGCAGACTTGAAAACCTGCATCCCGCAGTTCGCCGATAACAATTTCGCTGTCTGCCAGGTAGGTCGGATGATCTTTACCAGCATTCTTAACCATGTGGGCGTGGCTGGTGGAAGCCATGCAGAGGACGCGGTCTGGAACAGCCTTGCCGGCTTTTTTGGCTTCGATAATTGGATAATTACGACGCCGGTCAATTGCTACTCCGGTGAAAACTACTTCGTCCTCGCTTTTAATCCAGCCTTTTTCAACAGCCCGTTTACGTAGTTTGCAAGCTCCCTCGGTCACTTCCCAAGCATCTGTAAATTGCGGGATTGCTCTCGGGTTGCCAAAATTAGTCAATTCGATTTCTTTAAAGCCGGCTTTTATAGCTTGTTCAACAAACCATAGTTTAGCTTCCGTAGAAACAAAATACTCTTCGTGTTGGAATCCGTCACGGATAGTAATGTCACCTAACTTAACTTTTTTCGGTATATTGCCTAGAGTAAATTTAGGGGTATACATCTAAGCTGTTCCTCCTTCTAAAAATAAATGTTTTCTGGTTTCAAATCGTGGCGGCACTTGTCGATTAACCAATAATTGCGATGACGCTAGCTGTCGCCGCTAGCTGCACCCCCCCTTTTAGCGTCCTTTATAGACTGGCTTCCGCTTTTCATTGAAAGCCGCCAGACCCTCATCCCTATCTTCGCTGTACAAGGCAGCGTTATAGGCTTCAGCTTCAAGGACCAGACCGGTGTAGAGATCCAAATCAACCCCGAAGTTAATAGACTTCTTCGCTTGATAAACAGCGATCGGTGAATTCTTGGTGATTGAGGCGACTTCTTCGATCGCCGCGTTCATCAGTTCGGCTTGAGGAACGACCCGAGCCACAAAGCCCCACTCTTTCGCTTCCGCTGCGGTTAACCTTCTGGCAGTGAGGATCAACTGTTTCGCTTTTTGCTTGCCAATTACCCGGGACATGTTCTGGGTGCCACCACCAGCCGGAATAACGCCGATACTGGTCTCACTCAGCGAGACAATCGCGTTCTCAGCTGCGACAATCCAGTCACAAGCCAAGGCAATCTCTAAGCCGCCACCAAAGGCGACACCATTAACTGCCGCGATAAGTGGTTTCGGAAATACGGAAACAGCTGTAAACATCTTCACAAACAGTTTCCGTTGCGCAATCATCTGCGGCTTGGTCATATTTTTCCGTTCTTTCAGGTCTGCCCCGGAACAGAAAGCCTTTTCTCCGGTCCCGGTAATAATTGCTGCCCAAATATCATCTTCTTCCTCAATATAACTCAGAGCTGCCAAAAGATCGCGAGCTAATTGAGTGCTAATCGCGTTAAAATTCGCGGGTCGATTGAGGGTAATTACCGCAAAATGCCGCTCGGCATCTTTTTCTAGCGTTAAGGTATCCCATTCCATTCTAAAGTCCCTCCATTCCGCGTATTAATAAATACATATCCCTTAGAATTATATCAACTTTTAAGTCTAACTAAGATCTAATCCAAATGTTCACATTCTCAAACAATTAAGGATAAAATAATCATAAAATTTAAATTATTTAGAGACTATACAAAAGGTACGTTTTTAACTTGCCTGATGCAGATGTTTTGAAACATTACCGGCAAATTGTTCCGTACCAATTATTTCTTAAATAATGTTCACGTTAGACTTAGATTGAGCATTTGCCTGGCAGAGGCATGTCCTTCTTATTGTTGACTTTTTCTCCGCCAGGCCAAAAATCTTCCTTAATGCTCTTAACTTACAATTACAATGACTAGAAGTACTCGATAGTCTTCGGGGCCACCCTCCGGAATAATCAAAGTAGCTTCGGTTTTAGATACAACCTCTTCTATGGTAGTGTCCGGAGCAATTTCTTCAAGAACTAACCCCTCTGGAGTTACCCTGATAAGGGCTAATTCAGAAAGAATAATGTCAACTACTTGTTTTCCAGTCAACGGCAAGCTACATTGCTTGCGAATCTTGGGCTTGCCGGATTTGTCACAATGCTCGGTAACCGCTACGACTAACTTCGCCCCAGTTACCAGGTCCATTGCCCCTCCCATACCGGGGACAAGCTTGCCGGGAACCATATAGTTAGCCAAATTACCTTGTTCATCTACTTCTAAAACCCCTAAAACAGTGGCATCCACATGACCACCGCGAATCAGAGCAAAAGAGGTAGCACTGTCAAAATAAGCTCCTCCTGGCATTATTGTCAGGGGGTTTGCGCCAGCATTAGTCAAGTAAGGATCCTCGTACCCTGGTGCCGGTGCCGGTCCAAAGTTAACCGCACCATTCTCTGTTTGGAAGGTTAGATTAACACCTTCGGGAATATAATTTGACAAGAGGGTAGGCATACCTATACCCAAGTTGACTAGATCGCCGTCTTTAAAAAGCTTAGCTCCACGTCGAGCAATCTTTTCTCTAAGTTCCATTACCTACCCCTCCTTACGATGTAATCTACGAGGACGCCAACAGTATGCACATCGTCCGGATCTAAAAAGTCGACCAATTCATCAACTTCAGCCACGACCGTTTCTCCGGCAAAGGCCATAATTGGATTAAAGTTTTGACCAGTAGCATGGTAGCGCAAATTACCGAACTTGTCGCCCTTAGCTGCTTTCAAATAAGCAACTTTTGCCTTCAGAGGGGTTTCAAACAGCATTTCCCGGCCATCAATTACTCGTACTTCTTTGCCTTCTTCAACTGGAGTTCCCACGCCAGTAGGTGTATAGAAGCCACCCAAACCTATTCCGCCGCAGCGAATCCGCTCAGCCAGAGTTCCCTGCGGGTTAAGTTCTACTTCTAGTTCGCCGGCGGTCATCTGCCGGCCGGTTTCTTTGTTAGTTCCGATATGGGAAACGATGATCTTCTTGAACTGTTTATTAACGATCATTTTACCGTGCATCTTGTCCGGAAAAGCGGTATCGTTGCTAATCAAGGTAAGATCCTTAACATTGCGTTGAATTAGAGCATCAATAATGGTTCCAGGGGAACCAATTCCCAGGAAGCCGCCCACCATAATTGTATCGCCGTCATTGATTAAGGCCGCAGCTTCATCTGCTGTAATAACTTTAGCCATAATATGCACCCCGTGTATCTTTATTTTTGAACCTCTTCAACTTACGGCATTGGTAATAATTGATCCAGGCTGCCCGGCAACTACCAATTAGTTACCGGGTCACCCTGGAAAACGTCTGTCGAACACCAAACAAATATAATTTTCATATCGTCCGGTATAACGACATTTCTAGGCAATTGCCATTCTATGGAAACTTCTATGCCTTAAACCCACTTGGTGCCGCTCAGCAATTCGCGAGCAATGATCATTCTTCTTACTTCGGAAGTGCCAGCCCCAATATCCCAAAGCTTGACGTCCCGATAATGCCTTTGAATCGGGTACTCTAGGCAGTAGCCGTAACCACCGTGGATTTGAACGCCGTCCATGCAGATCTTGGTGCTGACTTCGCCAGCATACAGTAAGGAAGCAGCAGCTTTCATATCTAGGAAGGTTCCTTTGCCGCCCCGCTTGTCAGTTAAGCCATCAACATAAGCAGCTGCGGAGTACATTAGTAACCGGCCAGTTTCGTATCCAACGTACATGTTAGCCAGTTTTTCTTGAATCATTTGATTTGCAGCGATCGGTTTGCCAAACTGAGTCCGCTCTTGAGCATACTTGAGGCTGAGTTCCAAGGAAGCGCGAGCAGAGCCAAGAGCACAGCCGGAAAGTGTAATCCGCTCAGTGGTCAGACCACCGGTCAGGATTGCAACACCCTTATTCACTTCGCCAACGAGGTTCTCTTTTGGAAGTCTTACATCGTCAAAGCTGAGCAGACCGGTTGGGGATGTCCGCATCCCAAACTTCCGAATCTTTTCGCAGGTGTAGCCCTTTGGTAGTGGATCAATGTCAAGGATGAAAGCACTAATGCCTTTGGGGCCAAGTTCCGGAGCAGTCTTAGCGTAGAATAACAGGGTTTGTCCGCCAGGAGCGTTGGTGATGAAGATCTTGCTGCCGTTGATAACCCAGCTGTCCCCATCTAGTTTAGCAGTGGTTTTCATGGACATAGCGTCAGAACCAGCGTTGGGCTCGGTGATCCCCAGAGCACCCATCGCAGTACCATCGCACAGCGGCGGGAGGTATTTTTGCTTAAGTTCTTCGTTAGCATTCCGCTTAATATTGTCAGCGCAAAGGATCAGGTGGGCACCCCATGTCATGGATAGAGCATTGGAGATCCGAGCTAAGTTCTCGGTGCAGATGCAGGCCTCAGTGTAGCCCAGACCGGCTCCGCCGTACTGTTCAGGAATAGTGATGCCGACCATGCCCAAGTTGCCTAGTTGTTTAAAGAAATCTTTTGGAAACTCGTCCTTCTCATCCAGTTCTTCCATTTGAGGATCAAGCCAAGTGCTTGCCCATTTATATATAGTATCCGCTAACATTTTCTGTTCATCGGTGAAGGTGAAATCGATAGCCATTAATTATTTCCCCCTTTAATTTTAATTTTTTTAAAGTATACTTCTTTGAGGGCTATAAGCTTGTCTTATTCAAGACAAGTACGCTCCATCAAGTAATACCTTTAATGGACTCACTAATTGTAGCCGCCCAATGCGTTTAGTGACGCTATTGAGCTAACATGACTCCTAAAACAGGATGTCTGTTTGGAAAAGAGGGGTCGCCTCTTAATCCTTACCATAGTTATCTTTATGTTTTTCAACATGGCCGGCACAAATTTATGCAGGGGGTTATTGGGTCAGTTATCTTAGCAAAGATAAATCACGCCCAAAAGATTCAGGTTGTAACAACGTCAAGGCTTTGGCCTACATTAGTCGAAGGTATGTAGAAATTGAGGTTTGCTCAAAGGCAATCCTTAAATACTGCAGGTGACCGCCAGATTGGCTATACCGTTTAGTAACAGGTATTGTTCCGTGTTACCAAATATCGTTAGAAAACCAGCATCTTGTCTGTTGCTAATATGAATGTCCAGCTGATTTTCCGCTCGTTATCAGGCATAGAGGTATTCCTCATTAACTGTGTCGGTGTGTTGGATATCCGGTTCTTGCCTTATCCTTACGGTAGAACCTTCCCTTCAACTAAGTACCCACACCTCCTTTCCTGGCCTGAGCACAATGAAAATTATAAATAATCTAATCTTCACCGGCTTTTTCCTCGGGTGTTCTCTAACCTGATTTTGAGACCGGCCGCCTTTGGGATCAATAATTCATTAGCGGATATATAGCGGGTTATATAAGGGGATTATTTAAATTATTTTCAGTTCTATAATAGACAAACAATAAGTTACAAATAAGTCATGTGTTACTTTGTACCTTAAAAACTTAATTAACAAAAATCATTAAAATTGGTAGACCCCATAGAATATACTGATGTGATTATCCATTTTTGGTATCTTATATAACTATAGCATTTTGACTGAACTTGTCAACCTCTGAGGGTATTGTCGAAATTATCTAACTTGTGTAATGCTTTAGTAAATTACAAAAAATATAATTGCAAAATTTATTTTAATAACAATTATGCTAATGTCATAAAATCAACTTTAAAAGGCGAAATAAATATACATTTGTCGTTTATTGTTGAAAAACTTATGAATGTTCAAAGTTGTATAGCAAATATCAAATTTTCTACTTTACAGACGCTTTTAGATTTGTTAAAATGAAGGCAACTATTACGGGACAAGCTTTAAAGATATTCCTAACCAATCTTACTTCTATATTTACTTCTATAAAATAAACGCTCTCTTTTTCAACTACTTTAAACCACTACTTAAATCCCATCTATATAGAAATATTCACATTATAGAAATATTCACATTATTTTTTGCTAAAAACTTAATTCTAAAGAATATGCACTTTGCATAGCCTGGAAATATCAATAATTGACTCCATATTTCATTCTTGAAATTGTTTAGGCTATTTTAACACCTAATCTTGACACGGATGAATATTCAAAAGATTCATGTTTGAAACACTACTTCTGGCATTTCCTCAGCTTACGATGCTTCTATATTAGTCAAATTTACTTACTAGCCAGATTTACTCAAAATAATCTTCTGATTAATCAACTACTTTGATATATCCATCTAAATATCCATCTAAAATCAGCGAAAGGAGATGATGCGACTGTAATCCTTTCCGCAATGACTAGGCCTTATCTATTCCAAAGGTAACCCTAAATAATTATTTTATGGAGGTGTTTGTATGTCATTTTATGACGAGTATCGTTCTAAACTGGTTACCGCTGAAGAGGCAGTAAAAATTGTTAAAGATGGTGACTGGATAGACTATGGTTTTGGCCATACCAACCCCTATGCTTTGGACAAGGCATTAGCAGCCCGGAAAGACGAACTTAAAGATATCAAATTCAGACACTGCTTGAGCCTTCGGGTGCCGGAAGTATGTAAAGTGGACCCGAACCGCGAGACCTTTTTCTTCTCTAACTGGCATTTCAGTGGGGCTGACCGTAAACTGCATGATCAAGGTTTAATGAACTACATTCCCATGATTTTCCGCAATAAGCCTCTGTTTTATCGCAAAAGTATCTATATGGATGTAGATGTAGCTATGTTCCGGGTTACTCCCATGAATAAGCATGGCTACTTCAACCTACATTGCGGAGTAGCTGCTGGTCGGGCAACTATTGAGAATGCTAAAAAGGTCATTCTCGAAGTAAATACTAAAACACCGGGACTTCCATGGGCATTGGGCGGCCGCGAAGAGTGCATTCATATTTCCGAGGTAGATTATATCGTCGAAGCTGAATCCCCAATTGAGGTTATCCCGCCGGCAACCCCTACAGAAATTGACAAAAAGATAGCCCAGTATATAGTGGAGCAAATCCCGAACGGTGCCTGCATTCAACTCGGGATCGGCGGAATGCCCAACGTAGTCGGCACCCTACTCGCCGAATCTGATCTGAAAGACCTTGGCTGTCAAACTGAAATGCTGGTTGATGCCTATTACCATATGTACCAGGCTGGCAAATTGACTAATAAGCATAAAGGGATTGATACCGGCAAAGCAACTTATGCTTTTGCCGCCGGTAGTCAGTTCCTGTATGACTGGATGGACAACAATCCTTCTTTGGCTACTTATGCAGTTAACTACACCAATAACCCTTATAACATAGCTGCTAATGACAATGCCATCGCGATCAATAACTGCGTCGAGGTTGATCTCTATGGCCAAATCTCCTCCGAATCTTCCGGACCGCGGCACATTAGCGGTACTGGCGGTCAATTAGACTTTACCACTGGGGCCTATATGTCTAAAGGCGGCAAAGCCTTCATCTGTTGTACTTCCAGCTTTACGGATAAACAAGGCAACCTGAAATCTCGAATCGTTCCCATGTTACCGCAGGGTTCAATCGTCACAGTTCCCCGAACCCAAGCCCACCTCATTGTGACTGAGTATGGTATCGCTGATCTGGCTGGTCGGAACACCTGGGAGCGGGCAGAGCGCCTGATTAACATCGCACACCCGGATCTACGGGATGAACTGGTTCAGGCAGCGGAGAAATTAGGTATTTGGAAAAAGTCCAATAAAATTTAGTAGTTTAATTTATGTTTAATGAGTTAATAGAACATATTTTTGGCTGAATGTAAATAGTTTATTACAATATTTCATAAAAAAGACCTTGGCGTTAACGCTAAGGTCTTTTTTATGATTGCACTATTCATTAAAATAAGACATCCGTTGATTAAATGCTAGTTAACTACAACTAATTTTATATAAGTGATCAGAAATAATAAATATAGAGTTCTTCCGAGTACTTTACACACTCCAGTGAATTCTGGTAAAATGAATTCTGAAAGGTTCTATCTAATTAAGGTTTATTGGGTCGAATATTGTCGAAACATTCCTTTATATTTTAGTATCACTTAAGTGATTAGATTATTAGATTAATGAAGACTCATCTTTCAATAACCAATCCAGTTTAATATTTAATATACAAGCATTCTAAAATAGCTCCAATGTAAAAAGCTAAAATGAATATAGTTTTATTTGTCCCTAAACATAGTGCTTTTTGATAATCATCTTTTCTTTTCTCACAATGCATTCCTTATTCAAATAGTCGGTGGTGTTACAAACATAAAACGATCCAAAAATATGAAAAAGGAGGTGCGCGAGTCAGGGTTTTTTATTTCCTTTAATTGCAGCAACATCATAATACGACTGCATAACTTACCCAAAATTTACGGAGGTGCAAAAAATTGGCTTACACAAGTGAGTACAAATCTAAATTAGTCAGTGCTGAAGTAGCAGCAAAAGTCGTTAAATCTGGAGACTGGGTAGATTACAGTTTTGGTCATTGCCAACCTTATGCTTTTGACAAAGCCCTGGCTGCCCGTAAAGAAGAATTAAAAGACATCAAAGTCCGCGGGGTCCTTACTCTACGCCCTTCTGCTTTACTTGAAGCAGATCCAGAAGGTGCGGTCTTTACCGTTTCCAACTGGCATTTTACCGGCTACGACCGTAAAATGAGTGACCAGGGTTTAACCTACTATCACCCCATGGTCTTTCGCAACCAGCCCCATTTTTATCGTAAACAACTGGCCAATGAAGTCGATGTAGCAGTATTAAGAGTACCCCCGATGAATAAAGCTGGTTTCTTCAACTTCCATTTGGCTAATGCGTCCAGCCGGGCTATTTGCGATGTCGCCAAAAAGATTATTGTTGAAGTAAATCCAAAGCTTCCGTGGTGTTATGGCGGCGCAGAAGAATGTGTTCACATCTCCGAAGTTGACTACATCATCGAACATGAATCCCCGGTAGAAACCATCGGGGCGGCAACTCCGACTGAAGTTGATAAAAAGATTGCTGCACTGATTGTGGAACAAATTCCGAATGGTGCTTGCATTCAGCTCGGAATCGGCGGCATGCCCAACGTTGTAGGTACGTTAATTGCCGAGTCTGATCTGAAAGACCTCGGCTGCCAGACTGAAATGATGGTCGATGCTTATTACCATATGTATCAAGCTGGTAAATTAACCAATAAATATAAAGGAGTCGACAAAGGCAAGGCTACCTTCGGTTTTGCTGCCGGCAGTCAATTCCTTTATGACTGGATCGACTGCAACCCATCCGTCGTTACTTATTCGGTAGGCTATACCAACGATCCTTATGTAATGGCGGCCAATGACAATATGATGTCTATCAACAATTGTTTAGAGATTGACCTTTATGGTCAGGTATCCTCTGAGTCTTCCGGAACCCGTCATATCAGTGGTACTGGCGGACAGCTTGACTTCCACACCGGTGCCTATATGTCTAAGGGCGGCAAAGGCTTTATCTGCTGTACCTCCAGCTTTAAAGATAAAGAGGGCAATCTCAAATCCCGAATTGTCCCGAGTCTACCCGTCAATTCAATAGTTACTGTGCCTCGGACCCTCGGCCATATCTACGTTACTGAGTATGGTATGGCAGAAGTAGCCGGCCGGTCTACTTGGGAGCGGGCAGAAAGACTAATCAACATTGCTCACCCAGATCTCCGCGACGAACTAATTAAAGAAGCGGATAAGATGAATATCTGGCGCCGCAGCAATAAGATTGCTTAGATAGCATCTTTTGGTTAAGCCTTAAACAGTTTATAGTTTCCGGCAAATGTAAATTGAAACCCTCCCGATGGACATGCCAAAGTCTCTGGGAGGGTTTCTTCCATGTTAATCGCTTATGCCCGCAAGTCACAACCACTAATGAAAATAGCGGATAGGCTAATAATCACTTACGTCGTCGGACACTACCTAGAAAGCCTTTACAGATAACCATCGGAGTAGCCGCATCTGCAGAACCGCTGACCAAATCCGCCAAACTGGCGATTATATCTTCTACCCGGCGCGGTGTAGTCCCTTCGGTCTCTAAACTGTCCCGGGCAAACTCGACGCCCATCTTCGCTTGTAAATTTTCCTCAATTTCTTGCAAGGATTTTCCCTCGGCAAAGCAACTGTCAACAACATACTTATATTTAAAACCATCCCTATAAAATCCACGCAGTTTTGAAGTCACCCCAAACGCCGTTAAAGGATCAGCCAATTCATAGATCCCGGTTGAGGGATCTCGATAAGCCCCATCACCGTAAATTATAACTTCCACTTGCTTATTCAATCCCTTAACGACTCTCTGTTGTATTTCCTCTGCCACCAGATCCGCTTGGCGTGGGGCAAGTTTAAGATGATCGCCGGCCGAAAGATTACTGCCTAAAACCCCCCATTCAGACCAAACTGGGCCTGTTGAACAAATTTCCTGCAGGGTTATTGAATTTGGCACGACGGATTCTATCTTTGATCTAGTCCGATCACGCTTATGGATATCCGCAACAATGACCCCTTCTACCTCAAACTCACCGATCCTAATCGGGTCATTGCATAAAAAAATCTCAGATCGCGCACCCTCACCCTTAATAATTTCGCTGTAAAGCTGAATATAATCAACTCCGGTAATTGGATGACGGTAATTTGCAGCTAAAGCTTCCTCTTGGGTTATAACATCACCAAATCTTTTACCAAGAGAATCACAATAATCATCGGGCAAAAGCCGGTTGCCCACTTCATCGGTAGGATAAGAAAGTTGAACAATTACTTCACCTTGGGGTACAGCTGCGGCAATTCCCTTTAAGATCAAAGAAAAACGATTACGACTAAGAATAGGAAATAAGACACCAACCCGGCTAGATAAATTCAGGTTTAATTTATCTCTAACCTGATTGGCGATATCCTTCACCGAGACAAAGTTTCCTTGGGACCGAGCAACTACTGATTCAGTTACACAAATAACATCGCCATCATCTAGCAACCCATCCCGATCAACCTGTTGTAATGAGTCATAAACCATGTCTACTAAATCGCTACCTGGCAGGATAACTCCCATCTTAATCCCAAAGGCGACCACGCCCAGGTAATCCGGTAACTTCTGCAAAATTTGTTCCCTCCTACGTCTAACTATAACTTCATCTTTACGCAGGCTTCCTGGAATAACCCCATAGGAAATATAACCCAAAGGCTTCAATAATACAACCATAAATTATTGGAAGCTCAAAAGTATACTGTGGACCCTGGACAAAGGAAAAGTCAACCGCTTATTAACGGCCGACTTATTAAGTACTAGATCACATTGGTGTTAGACTGCTACCTGCTCATTGGCTTGATATCGAACGTACTCTGCTCCCACCTCTAAAGCATTTCGATTTAAGGGAAGCAGGTGGTGTTTGGCATCCGGCAAAACACTTTTCAGACACTCAATCACTGAGTCAATCTTCACCACTTTTGTAACTTCTATTAGTGCTCCCAGCATAACCATATTAGCAACTTTAGAATTACCCAATTGACTAGATAGTTCATTCGCTGGGACTAAAAAAGCTTGTACATCCTTTCGTTGTGGTGCCAAATCTACAAGAGATGCATTAACTATTAATACCCCGCCTGCCCTGACCTGTTTTTCAAATCGCTCTAAAGAAGGCCGATTCATAATAATTGCTGCATCCGGAAATTCGAATACTGGAGAATCAATCTCTTCCTGGCTGATGGTAACCAGACAATTAGCTGTTCCTCCTCTCATTTCCGGGCCATATGAAGGTATCCACGAAACCTCATTTTCTTCGACCATTCCCGCACTAGCTAAAAACTGACCCATTGATAAAACTCCCTGCCCGCCAAATCCAGCCAGGAGAATTGTCTTAAATTCCCTTAACTTGACCATAGCTCCTGCTCCTTTCGTAATTCTTGAACAGATTTATACAACTATTGTTAATTTTTTATATCGCCGAGAGGAAAATAGGCAATCATCTTTTGCGCCAACCATTTAGTCGACTCCACCGGACTCATCCCCCAGTTAGTAGGGCAGGTGGATAAAAATTCAACCAGGGAAAAGCCTCTACCCTCTAACTGGGCAGTAAATGCCCGCTTAATTGCTCTTTTCGCTTTGATGACGTGAGGAGCGTCATGAACCGAAACCCGGGCAATATAGGCTGCGCCATCTAAAGTAGCCAGCATCTCCGCTACTCGAAGAGGGTGACCATGAGTCTCAACTCTTCGACCTTGTGGTGAAGTAGTGGTTACTTGGCCCAGGAGACTTGTTGGAGCCATTTGTCCGCCGGTCATGCCATAAACCGCGTTATTTACAAAAATAGTGGTAATTAGCTCTCCCCGCGTAGCGGCATGGACTATCTCGGCAGTTCCGATCGAGGCCAAATCTCCATCTCCTTGGTAAGTGAAAACCACCCGATCAGGCAGTGCCCGTTTAATACCAGTAGCTACTGCGGGTGCCCGGCCGTGAGCTGCCTGCTGCATATCGACATTAAAATATTGGTGAGATACGACCGAACAGCCAACCGGACATACTCCCACTGTGTCTTCCCGGATATTCAATTCATCAATTACTTCTGCTACTAGACGGTGAATGATGCCGTGACCACAGCCGGGACAAAAATGAAGTGATTTTTCAGTTAAAGCCTTAGGTCGGCTAAAAACCGTCACCATATCCTTTTTCCTCCTGATTTAGGCGTTCGCAACTTCAGCCAGAGCTTCTTCATGCTTGGCACAGCCACTTCGTCGAGCAAGATCCATCAATGTTTCATATATCTCAAATGGATTCGGCACTACAGATATTCGTCCGTAAAACTCCACTGGCAGTTCATTACCAATCGCTAGCCGAACATCTTCTATCATTTGGCCTAGACTCATTTCTACTACCAGAAAGGCTCGAGCGTTTTGCGCCGCCTTAACAACCGCTTCAACCGGAAATGGCCATAAGCTAATTGGTCTTAACAGCCCCGCCTTAATCCCGGCTTCTCTAGCCAAACGAATTGCCCTTCGGCATACCCTAGCCGAAATTCCGTAAGCAACCACGACGATCTCTGCGTCTTCAATCAAATAACTAGCATACCGTTTCTGCTCAGTCGCCATTTGCTCCCATTTTTTGGCCAGTTGTCGGTTATGCTTTTCTAAATCTTCCCCACGCATATAAAATGAAAAAATCTCGTTATGTTCTCGACCACGGGCACCCGTTGTGGCCCAAAGTTTCTCGACCTCTGGATGAGGACAGCTGGGGAATGAAACAGCTTCCATCATCTGACCCAGCATTCCATCACCTAAAATCATTACTGGATTACGATACCGGTCGGCTAAAGCAAAGGCCTCCCAGGTTAAATTAATAATCTCCTGAACCGAAGCTGGGGCCAGGACCAGTAACCGATAGTCGCCATGCCCTCCACCTCGGGTAGATTGAAAATAATCTGACTGACCGGGCTGGATACTACCTAGACCCGGGCCGCCTCGCATCATATTAATAATTACCGCTGGCAGTTCCGCGCAAGCTAAATAGGAGATTCCCTCCTGTTTTAGACTTATTCCAGGACTAGAGGAGGAAGTCATAACGCGGGCTCCAGCACCGGCTGCACCATAAACCATATTAATGGCGGCAACCTCACTTTCAGCCTGTAAGAAGACTCCTCCTACCTCGGGCATTCGCCTAGCTAAGTATTCAGGCAATTCGCTCTGGGGAGTAATGGGATAACCGAAAAAGCAACGGCACCCGGCCCGGATGGCTGCTTCGCCGATAGCTTCATTCCCCTTCATTAAGACTTTGCGAGTCATATTATAACCCCCCGTTATAACAATAACTGTTCTGTGGGACACGGGGACAGGTTTACTGCCCCGGGTAGTCGACTACTACTCAAAACACTTGCATTCGTGTTTTAACTCGGTCCGCAGGTTAGACAGGGAACGTGAATAAATGATGTAAGCTGCCAATCGCTATCCTTCGTTGATGCACTGCGTAATCATAATCCTTCATGCTCTGATAGTGTGTCAAGCAGCATGGAGGTCTAGGCTGTTTCTTTAAAGATTTCTATGACCAGATCGGGACACATCCGAGCACACAGCGCGCAACCGGTACACTTTGAGGAATCATTAAGGACAACCGAGTTATACCCTAAAGCATTCACCTTACTCCCAACTATCAAAAGACCTTTAGGACAGGCTGCCGCACATAAACCACACCCCTTGCAAGATTGATCCCGGATTATCATTTGAACCATCTGGTTATCCCCCTCATCTATTCTAAAAAGTTAATGAATAGATCATTTAATTTTGCTTAAGAATCAACAAAAACTATACTTGCGAAATAAAAAACCTCTCATCCCTAACAAGGGACGAGAGGTATTACTCCCGCGTTACCACCCAAATTGCCACTCAATAACAGTGACCACCTTGACATGTGACCATCATCACATCGCATTTTAACGGACGCACGCCGACCTGACTTACTTGGTTAATCCCGTTCAGTTGGTAACTCCGGGAGGATATCACATATTACCATGGTACTGGGATCACAGCCTCCCCAGCTCTCTGAGACCACTTCCGTAATACGCAACTAATTCCCATCACAGTCTTAATCACTATTTAATTAATATCTTGTATAATACCTGATTATCTTCTTCATGTCAAGCACAATTAACAGCGTTGCGGAGCTGAACATTTCCTGAAGTTGACTGGTTTTTTTGGTTATGTTATAATAACACTTGTTATAAATGAATTGCGGGATGGTGTAGCGGTAGCACACATGACTCTGGATCATGTTGCCTAGGTTCGAGCCCTAGTCCCGCAGCCAGAAAAACGTAACCTTTGGGTTTTACTCAAAGGTTTTTGTTTTTCTATGTTTAAATTTGACTTTGCTATTTGGCGAAAATTTGAAAAATTTTTACGATTAATTTAGTGAAAATTTAAAAAACTTATGCTATACTTAAGCCACCAGGAAAGAAGGTGAGCCTATGTTATACAAAGCTACTAGTATTGAAAATACTACACATTTGCTTGAATTTGATCAAAGTGAGTCTGGAAAAATAAGATTAAACAATAATGGCAGGTGCATAGGTGTACTATATTTTGAACCGAATAATCGTGCTGGATTTGCAGAAATTCATTATTTAAAAGTTGAAAGAGAATATCGACGCCGAGGCATTGGCTCTCGACTAATCGGACAACTGAAAAAATTATGCGAATCTCAATATAACTCGCCAGACATAGAAGTCTATATCACTCCAGTAGATGATGTACGTCATGATATCTTGAAGGAGTTTTATGAATCAAACGGTTTCATTGTTACCGAACGTGAAGAAGAACCGGAATCGTACGAGGGAATGTTTGCTTTTGGTATTCAGACAAAATAAATTTTTTAGATAGTATTTTTAGAATTAGGTTGTCCGCTAGAATATTCATTATCATCTTAGGTGATTCTATCACTGGAGGTGATAATTATAAAACCACGACAAGCAAATCTAAGAAGGCCTTATAGATTTTATAATCAGCCTTTCTCAGAACCTAGCCAAGCCAAAGACAGTCAGGAAACGCCTGATCATACAGACCTGGAAACCGGCTATCTGCCGCCAATCAATTTAACCGGTCTAAATGATCAAGCTTTACCCGAGGATGATAGTAAAAAAGAGGAGCGTAATCAACAAAAATTCGGTCCAGAGAAACAGCCTTTTGAAAAATGGAAAACTCGCTAAAGGTATCATAAAAATTAAATTGTCAGGGAAAAATAACAATAATCAAATAATGCTATCCAGCTAAATTCTGAGGAAAGGTTTGATACAATGAATCAACACATCCACTGTTTAGTGAATGACTGCCACTACTGGGGCCAGGGAAATAAATGCCAGGCCAACGAAATCCTTGTCTCTCCTGACAGTTTTGCTGAAAACCAGCCCGCTGAAATCGACGCAACAATGGCTAATCAACTTAACTCCGCTGCCGCAGGTTCTTCAATGGCCACCGCTTGCAAAACATACGTTACCAAAGGTTCCGATGAAGTCAATCAGGATAGTATTAAAAGGATGTCATAATAAGAGGACCCGGTTTTGCACCGGGTCTTTTACTATAGTGACACCATTTCTATTAGTGATTTATTTCGTTATTTAAACATCGCCCTAAATTTCTGTGATCAAAGCTGATATACCGATTAATATTAAAATAATTCGGAAAAATTAGATATTCAATTAGGGTAACCCACTTCCGTAAAACTGTTTCTTGGTTTATAATGTGATTGTGAGTACTATCTCCTCCGGGGAGTGAAAAATATGACTAATATCTATAGTAATCGAGTTTACGTCCACGAGAAATTTTGGATCGCTCTATGTAAGTTCCCAACAGAGAAAAATAACGCCTTGCCCGAATACGCGCTTTTGAAACCTGGTCAGATTAATTTCTCCCAACTAGAGACTTACCAGGCGATTTCCAAGGATGAAGCAATTGATAAAGGAATCACCTTAGCCCAAAAACATGGTTTGTATCCCTAATAATTTGTATCCCTAATAATATAGCTGATTGACCGGACCCGCATTGTTAATCACTGCAATTTTCCTCTCTAGCCATCTTAACCAGGGCGGCGACACAGCCTTGAATATTTTGCCTTGAGTAAATAGAAAGGTTATCCCGATAATAATGCTGGACGAGTCGGTCGATAATCTCCGAAGTATCCTGACCAAACATCAGTTGATCATTAATATATTGCTTTAGTTCTTTTGTTACCTTTGTAGTGCTTTGAAAAAATTTATGAATCTGTCCCTCTTCAGTCAGGATAGCATCGTGGGCTGGTGCTAAAATTCGAGCCTTCAATTGTTCAAGGCGTTGGAGCGATTCCAGGTACAACTGGTATCCAGAAAAGAAACAAGGAAAGATACAATCCGGGGAAGACTGAAACCCGCCAGCGTCGGAAATAAACAACGCGCTAGCTGGTTGGCAAAACACACTAATGCTGCAAAGACTATGACCGGGTGTTTCTAACACTTTCAAGCACACCCCGTTTCCTAGTTCTAGTTCATCCCCCTCTTTAACCGTCAGATGAATCGGAATAGTGTTGCCTGCCGGCCTGGCTGGGGGTCTGGTTACTTCTCCCCGGGCAACCAAAGCTGCAGTGAGAGCGAAGTCCTCATCATAAAAAGATCGGACCGCTTTCTCCTTGCTAAGAATTTTCTTGGCTAGCGCAGATCCAACCACCCTCGCCCGGGGAAAGGCCTCCAGTAAAGAGGGAACCCCAGTGACGTGGTCAGGATGGGCATGCATAACCATAATATACGCCAGACGCTGAGGATCCAGACCTAATTCTTCAAATTGTTTAATAATATAAGGTGCGGAACAACTTACTCCCGCCTCAATTAAGGCATATCGTTCCCCTAGAATTAGGTAGCTATTAAAATGATGTGTCCCTAAGAGGAAGATCTTTTCCTCAATTTGAGCCGGCCAGTGTAACTTCATCATTTTCACTTCCTTAAGCATAGTGAACTCGAAGCATAGTGAACTCGTCCAGCTTCGCTGAACATCGGGGCTTCAGGCGGAGACTCTATTCCACCTAAAGTTTGAACAATGTACCCCCCTTATAGAAGCAGGAGGCTTTTTTGTAATCAGGATAAATCCGCTCTAGTCCCTGGTTTCAGCTGTATAACGCCAAACCGCCTCATCACCGAATTCATTAGCAATTATGTCTAACACAACATTATAAGCGTTCGCTTCTGCCATAAAGTATGCCCGTTCAACACAGTCCAGCTTTTGTTCGCGCGCACGTCGGAGTGACTCACTTCTTCGCTTAGCTATTTTTTTCACAATCTCTTGGATTGCAGATAGCCCTTCGCCAGTATTAAGATTGCACATCTTTACACCCGCCTTTTAACCAATATAAAATTGTAATTATCCTCTTAAAATGATACCTTCTCAATCCCAAGCAATCGTAGTCGAATTTGACAGGCCCCATCCTTAGCCACTTGACGGGTGCCTAAAACCTTTGGGCAGACGACACCACAAAGCGTTATACCAGATCCAAAGTCGCTTCCTACTTCTTGACCATACAGCCGACGCAATACCGGAATCAGCGGACATTCACCGGTCCCTTCTTCAAACCCCATCTCTCTTGGTAAACTTTCCCCTGATAAAGTACCTTCACTTAACACCCACAATGCTTCTAACTTTTGTAAATCGTATTCTCTAAACCACTGTCTCTCTTCCTGAGTACAAAGCTGATTATTCCAGGGACTTCGTGGGTCTTTGGCCTTCCGTTCGCATTCACTTTTCCACCTCAAGTATTGATTGGCCGCCTGACTGGGTGAAATAAAGCGTTTGTGAATTACCCGCAGTGCCTCATCGCGGCTCATAACCATGGCCAACCCAACCCCCTCATTTAATTCGCACCTAACTAAATAATAGACTGTAGGATAGTTTATATATTATATTTATTTGCTACATTTCCTTTAGTCTCGTGACAAATAACAAAAAATTAATTGTGTCCTTAATATTCGGAAAAATCACTTCAGTTAAATTATAGCAAAAAAAATAACCGATTTTAAGACGGCTATCTAATTAAAATCTATCGTTTTCAGTTATTTACTAGCCTCTAATCCTTGCCGGTAATCCCGGCTGAGACAATGAACTGTAAAGCCTGTTCAGTTTTTACATCTATCAGTTCAACCCGTTCCTTTGGGATTAAGACCGTAAAACCAGCCCACTGCATGCTTTGCATAATGTAAACAGCCACGTGATCCTTTAGGCCAAAGCACTCCGCTTCTTCCGCTGTTACAAAACCAAGGATTTTAATCTGGTCATCCCCGGGTAAATTAATCAAGGCCACTTTACCAAAATAGTCCTTCTTGCCCAAAAGAGCGTTGACGGTATCCTTAATAATAGAATAAACCATTTTAACTAAAGGCATATTGCCAAAAATCCGGTCAATAAACACAAAGACCTTTCGGCTTAAGAACCAACTACTTAAGACTCCGACCAGAGTGATCAAAATCAACGAAGTTAACAGGCCAAGGCCGGGTATGTCCACTCCCCAAGCGATAAAATACTTACCGATAATCCCATCGGTTATTTTAAACACGGCGACCACGATGTAAACCGTCAGCGCGATAGGCAAAAAAGTTAAAATACCCTGAATAAAATAACTAAAAAGTTTTTTCATACAGTCCTCCTGGCACTAGGAAGACCGGCTCAATACCGGTCTGATAAATGATTATCCACGACTAATTGTTAGACCAACTAGATTACCACGTTGAAGATTTCCTTGCCTTCCATATTATTCCCCCAAAAAAGCCTTTCAAAACACAAAGTCATACTAAGCACCCAGGCTCGCCAGGCACAATCACTAATGAAAATAGCTTGCCATATGTCATCCTGAGCGTTATTTAAATTAGGGCCATTTTCTTAGCTTCTTGCCTTAACTCCATCCGGAAGTCAGGATGGGCGATGGCGATTAATTCTTGAGCCCGCTGCCGCAAATTTTTACCCCTTAAATGCGCAATCCCATATTCGGTAACCACATAATCAGTATCATTTTTTGTCACTGAGACAATAGAACCCGGCTTGAGATAAGGGACAATCCGCGAACAGCGTCCCTGATTATAAGTTGAAGGAAGAACCAGGAAACTTTTGCCTCCCCGAGAATGCATCGCCCCCCGACAGAAATCAACCTGTCCCCCGGTCCCGCTGTAATATTGATAACCAATACTCTCGGAGGCGCATTGGCCAAATAAATCAACCTCAAGGGTAGCATTAACGGCGACAAAGTTTGGATTATGACTGATCACCACTGGGTTATTCGTGTATGATAAAGGGTGCAATTCCACAAGCGGATTATGATTAACAAATTCGTAAACCTGTCTCGTGCCCAGGACAATTGAAGTAACAACTTTGCCAGGGTTTAATGGCTTAAACCGGTTATTAATTACCCCCTTTTCGATTAATTCGATGACATTGTCGCTAATCATCTCTGAATGTATCCCGAGATCATTTTTCTGCCGCAAATGTTTGGCGACTGAGTTAGGGATATCGCCAATTCCCAGTTGAATGGTGGCTCCATCTGGAATCTGCTCGGCTACTAACTGGCCTATCACTTCTGCTTCCGGGGTGCTGCTGCCAAAGGCTACTTCCGGCAGTAAGCAGTTATTCTTAACCACATAATCAACTTCTGAGATGTGGAGCCGGGACCGACCAAATGTATAGGGCATATGCTGATTCTCTTCAACGATGATCAACCGGGCCTTTTCCATCACCTCATAATTATAGCCAACCGCTGCCCCAAAAGAAAAATATCCCTCATCGTCCATTGGGCTAACCGTGGCCATAAAAACATCTGGCTGGACAAACTCAGATAGAAAAACCGGCAGTTCATGAAAATGATTAGGAGTATAATTACACCGGCCTTCGTTTACTCCCTGTCTTGAGTGTTGGCTATTAAACACAATATTAACTCTAAAATGAGGGGAGCAGTCGTGCGTTAAATAAGAATAAGGCCGCATTGGCAGATTATGGTGTAAAGTCACTTCGGACAAATCTTTCTTCCTTCGATAAAGTGACTCAATCAGCGCGTACGGTTCGGCTGGTCCGATGGAAAACACAATATGTGAGTTGGAGCAAATATGGCTAACGGCCTCCTCCGGAGATACCAGTTTGTTTAAATATTCCTCCGGCTCATTTAATTTTTTCAGACACCCAATTAATGACATCGGCTCATTCTCCATTTGTAAATGATAAATAAAGTATATACCAAGATAAGCCGGGAGTCATCAATTTTTCGCTCTAATGCACTGCTTGATCGCTGATCACAACCAGTGCCACTTTTCCCTTAAACTCAGGGTTATGCCTTACTGTACAATTATGCTGATAACGCCGGGCTAACTTCATATATTTACTAACCAATTGAAAAGGCACCTCGCTGTGGATAATTATGGTCTTAGCCCGCGGGTCACGCAAGGCATCTTCTACCTTTTCTAGGGCCTCCTGATCACCCAATTCCGCCATAGTTAAAGCCAAGAGCACTCTTTCCTCAAACTCACCTAAAAACCTATTTTTTTCGTCTTTGCGCAGTTCTGGTTCCCCCAGAATACCTAAGGAAATCGCCTTCTCCATCCCGCTTTTTTCCAGCCACCCGCGCCAAGCTTCCTGCTCAATCTCTGAATAATCTATGTCTGCCATAGCGTCCGCTCCATTTCAGGGTTAAGTTCCGGTTTAACGTTATTGGTCGTCTTTTTCATTACCTCAGGCAACCGATCAACTGAATCTATGGGCGGATGGCATTGGGAGCCGTAACAAGGATACAGCCGCGGTGGTCCATCAAGCTCGTAACCTTCGGTTTTGACCAAATCCGGTTGACTGACCGGATCTAACCAGCGAACCACTTTAGGCAGATGATAGGTAGTCATGGCTGCCTGGTGCATGGCTTGAGCCTGGGCCTGACCTCGTTGACCCACCAGAGTAAGAGTTGTCCAGGGCTCAATTGCCTCACGGACCGCCAAAGCAAAGCCGGCAGCCATGCTGCCGTAACGGGGATAACGATCCAAATTCCGCCTTAATGCCCCGGTCGCTGCTTCGGCAAACCGATTATCCCGAGTGAGAGCAGTCAACTCTAATAACCAGCGAGCGGCTCTTACATTATGTGAAAAATCCAGATGAGGCACGGCCAGGGCACCAGGAGCGGTTGGATCGGGGACGGAATCATAAAACCCGCCTCTGGGGGCTAACAGCGCATTTAAGCAAAACTCAGCTAATGATCGACTCATTTCCAGGGACCAGAGTTCCCCCGTCTGCTGGTAGGCGAGATTCAAGGCCGAACCAACTGCGGTCTGATCAGTCAGTAAACCCCACAGGTGGGGATGACCATCATAGTAATGGCACATTCCTTTATCCGGAAGATAGCATCTTTGTTTCAACATTTGCAAAGTCTGCAGGGCTTTATGCAGCCAGGAAGATTCCTGCCAAACTGCCGCAGCAAGAATTAAACTGCGACAGAGCAGGCCGTTCCAATTAACGTAAATAGTCCGATCCACAAAGGGCGGGGTTAATTTTTTTCGTCCCTCAAAGTCATGCTGATAATACTCTTCATCGGCATCCTGAGTACCAGCCCAACCCGGCCATTCCGGCAGATATAAGTTGTTCTCCAAAAAGCGGATTACATCCCGGGCGACCTGCTCAAAGCAAGGATCCCGAGTAACTTGAAAGGCCTCGGTTAATATCAATAGTAACAGAGCGTTATCCTCTAACATTTTTTCAAAATGCGGGATAGACCAGTCCCGGGTAGTTGAATAACGAAAGAATCCCCCTTCCACCTGATCATACATTCCCCCGCTGGCCATCCGATGCAAAGAATACGAGAATACCTTCTTCCACCGCTCATCCATGGTGAAGTGATAGGCGTTTATCGCCAGTTCCAGTGCGTCCGGCATAGGAAACTTGGGCTGCGTCCCAAACCCTCCGTGCAATTCATCGTAATCCTGCAAAGTCATTTGAGCAACTTCATCCCAGATTTCCTTTGAGAGTTCTCCGATTGGTTCATCTTTTTGGTCCTCAATTGTATCAGCCATCGTTTCCGGGGACTCGAGAAAAGCCCGATTATCCTGATAAGCCCGAAGAACCTTGCGCAGGAACAGCTTCATATCCTTCGCCGGGATATAGGTCCCCCCGGTCAGTAAATCACCGCGAGCATTCAGGATTGCTGTTGTCGGCCAACCACCAAGGTTATACCGTTCATTAATATCGGGCCGCCTATCCGTATCCACCCGGATGGGGATATAGTTTTGGTTTAAATAATCTATAATTTCCGGATCAGAATAACTGGTTTCATCCATCACATGGCACCAGTGACACCAAACGCCACTAATTGCCAGTAAAACTGGCTTAGCGTCGCGTTCAGCTTCGGCAAAAGCCTCGGCTCCCCACTCACGCCAGTTTATTTCAGCGGCCCGGTTGGGTCGAGGGGAAAAACGGAATTCTATGTCTGACAATGTCTTACCTCCTTCAACCGTCACGAGGGTTGTCCTTGTCTTTTATACTTCTCATTCTGTAAGTTTCCCTCAACTAAGTTTTTTAGTCTCTTTTTAGTCCCATTGAAAGTCCAAAATATCATAAGTGCAGGGCTATGTTCTCTGAGGTAAATAAAAAAAGCATTACAGAAAAGCACCTTTCGGGGTTTTTACTTTTTTGTCCAAATCCTGAAAACCCTGATATAGGCGATTTAAAAATTAATGATATCAAATGCGGGTTATATAGATATTGCTTTATCCTATAACCAGTAGTATCCTTGATTAAAAAATCTTGGTAAGGTGAGGCTAAGCAACATGAGTCGAGGAAGGATCAGACCCTGGACCAACCAAATAATGGCTAACTTAATCGATGTATCCCAGGGTAAAAAGCCGGCTGACTTATATCTAGCCGGAGCAAATATTATTGATGTTTATCGCGGAGTGGTGCGTCCAGCCAATGTAGCGATCAGCGGTCAACGGATTGCTTATGTCGGATCATCAGATAAAATGTTAGGACCACAAACCAAGTTCATTGATGTCTCCGGTAAAATTCTGGCTCCGGGATATATCGAACCGCACGGGCACCCTTTTCAGCTTTACAACCCGGTAAGTTATGCCAAACACGTCCTGAGCCATGGGACAACCTGTTCGATTAACGACAATCTTCTTCTGCTAGGAGTCATGGAAATAGATGAGCTGATAAAGTTAGTTGAAAACCTAGCTGAATTGCCGATAAAAATGCTTTGGAGTGCCCGTCTTGACCCCCAGAACTTTACCCATGAAGAAAAGGCTAAATATACTAGGCCAAATATCAGTCGTCTGATTAACCACCCTTTATTCCTCCAGGTTGGCGAACTTACGGATTGGCCCTCCCTCTTGGCCGGGGATGAGAATATGCAGCACTGGATGGTCGAAACACTTAACCTCGGGAAAAAAGCGGAAGGTCATGCTCCGGGAGCTTCCCGGGACACGCTGAACTCCCTTGCAGCTGCCGGCGTCACTGCTTGCCATGAGGCAGTTACAGCGGATGAAGTGCTACGTCGGGTGGAAGTCGGAATCTACAGCACGCTTCGTCATTCCTCTCTCCGTCCCGACCTGCCGGACATCCTGCGCGGACTGCTTAGTCAAGAACATGTTAGCTGGGAACGGATGATGATGACCACGGATTGTCCGACCCCGGGTTACATGAAACGAGGAGCGGCTGACTATCTGATTCGTATCGCTCTGCAAAATAACGTCAATCCAGTCACGGCCTACCAACTGGTAACCCGAAACCCGGCCGTTTACTACGGACTTGACCCGGAAATCGGGGGCATTGCCCCTGGCCGTCTGGCTGACATCCTGGTTCTCCCGAGCCTTGAAGAGCCAACCCCAGAACAAGTCTATGCCGATGGGCAGCTGGTGGTTGATCGGTCCGGGAATCAAGTTAAACACTATCTGCCGGCCTGTCCAATAAACTGGACTGAGTATGGCCTAAGCCCGCTAAAGCTAACTAGTCATCGTCCTTATTCGATCCAGATGCTGCCGGCAGATGACGGCCAAGACACCTTTCCGGTAATGGATCTAGTTAACCCGGTTATTACCCGGAAAAGAGATATCCTAATCGGTACCGAAGGTCTGACTCGACAGGACGGCCGATTGCAAGTAGAAGCCGGGAGCGGACTCTGTTATGGAGTATTGCTTACGCGAGAATTCACTCGAATAACCCACGGGATTATTCGCGGTTTTGCCCGGAATCTGGATGCTTTAGCTTCTTCTTATAATGGATCAATGGATTTATTAGTTCTTGGCCAGAACCCAACGGCGATGAACCTAGCTCTCCGCCGGATAGGTGAGTTGGGCGGCGGCATAGTTATAATTCAAAAAAACGAGATTATAGTGGAATTAACTCTCCCGCTTAAAGGATTAATGTCTGGTCAAGAAATGCCGGATTTAATTCGGGAGACGTTAAGAATGGAAGAGGCATTGAATCAAGCGCAGTACCCGCATTATGATCCGGTTTACAGTTTACTTTTCCTTTCCTCAACCCATTTGCCGGAAATCCGTCTGACGCGAAACGGGCTGGTCACAGTAAAAGATCGAAGTATCCTTCGACCTTCGACATCTCTCTAAGATTACGACAACGTTGATACCGCATATTCGCTATTTTATAAAACAGGCAGCCTAAAAGCACTCTTCGGAAATTAACATTTTGCTGGCGAATCCCCGAAAGCCTTGATATGAGTGGCTTAAGATAAAGATGATAAATGTAAGTTATACAGCTGGTGAGTTTAGAATAATCGTTCGAACAAATACGCAGGGCACCTACTCTCAGCGCCAAGAGCAGGTGCCCCTAGGGTAAGGATGGTGCACCATCTTTCCCCTTCTAATCCATTATAGAGTATCATTCAGCAAAATGATACACTTGTTAACCAAGTATTCTGTATGTTTATATCTATCGGAAATTATAAAAATTATCATTAGTTGTCCGATTCGTCGAGGTACTAAACCGGTATTATTCGGGGCATTACTAAACAGAGGTGATGCCACTGATGAATAAAAAGTTAAGCTCTGAAAGACCTCTTTTACTATCCACGACCGTTTTCTTGCTCTTCCTTTTAACCATTAATATGCTTGGCACTGGATGTAGACCTGATCATCAGAGGTCTCCAGCTCCAGGAAAACAAACGGGGAATAATCAGCAGCAAAAAACCCCGGAAGATCTGACTACCCTCCTGTCGAATCTGAATACAATTGCTCAGAGTCTAGTAACTCAAGTAAATATGGCCGATAATCCTCCAGTATTTTTAGGGCCTCTGAGTCAAGCTGGAATTAATCAGGGTTCCACAACTGAAGGGCAGAAGCAACCGGGCAACAAAACAGCTCAAACCAGGCAACAGCCAGAACAGCAGTCAGACCGAACAAGCGAGGAACAGAATAACCAGTCTAATCAAAGGGAGCAACCCAGTAATAACGAACGATCAAGAACATCTGATAACAAAACAGTTGAAAGGACAGAGGAATCCGATTCACAACAAGCTGATAGAACAAGCCCTCAAACGGGACATAACCAGAGGCAAGCTAATATCACTCGCCAGACCGAAGCTACTGACCCTGGTCAATTATGGCAGAGTCTCGAACAGACCATGCAAGATCTCCACCAGCGATGGAATTCTCTGGAGCCTCAAGTAGTTCAAGCTGGGGGTGGACCTGAATTAATCACCAACTTCGAAAACCAGTTAACCATACTTACTGATAAAATCACGGCCCGACAGGCTATGCCTACTCTAATCGCGGTCAATGAAGCTTATCGGTTTATGCCTGACTTTTTTAACCTGTTTCAAGCCAATTCTCCGCCAGAGCTATACCGCTTGCGATACCATACAAACTCTATTCTATTCCAGTCCAAAACCGGCAGCCTTTCTGCCGCTCAATCTGATTTAACAAAGTTGAAAGAAGAATGGAGTCGCTTCAAACCTAGATTAGAAGGAGTCGATCCGCTTCAGTTAAGCCAGTTTGAATTTGGTCTATCGGATTTAGAAACCGCCCTCCAGCAAAAGAATAAAGCATTAGTAGAGATAGAGTCTACTATTGTGCTCAATAACATCGATAACTTGGAATCCCAGATTGGAAAAAAACAAACTGGACAGGAACAAGGTCAAACTCAAGACCAAGGGGAAGAACCAGGTCATAGACAAAATCAGAATCAAGTGCAGAATCAAGGTCAGAGTAGCAACCAGATGCAATAGTCAAAGGACCTCTACTTCTAGATGTGGGGTTACCTCGTTCAAACTTCAGGTGGAGTAGAGTCTCCACCTGAAGCCCCGATGTTCAGTGAAGCCGAACGAGTTCACTTAAACCGCGTCAGCTAACATCGGCAATAACCTTATCGGTTCATACAAAAGATACTCCTCACATCTTTGACATTCTCTAAGCGTAATTGGTCCGATTATGCCCCAGCGGTTCCGATAGGCATTAACAAATCCAACTACTCTCTGGGGAAAGACACGCTCGATAAATAAAAGTTCATAATCCCGAACCATACTTCGAACAAAGGTCTTGAACCAATTCCCCAAAACTCGAGGACCAGCCAATGTTTGTAAACAGTAAGCCATTTCACTCAGGTTCGGCTTACGTCCATTTTTGCACATTTTACGGATAACTTGAATCGACTTCTTAAGCAATGGACTGCTTTCATCATACTCATAATTAAAATCGTTACAGACTTCCGAAAAAGGTTTAAACAGTTTATAATACAGCTCATTTTCTAATGCCCGGGCATATAAAAGAACCGGTGCTACATAATCGATGTCGGCTTCCACCTCTGCATAGGTTAATAAATCCTTTTTAATCAAATGAGCTGCAATCAATAATTCCTTAGTATCCCGGTTAAATTGATTCCAGTTAGACTTCAAAACATTTCTGGCTTCGCAGAAGGTATTCTCTAGGTCCGTTTCTTTTTTTATTTCACGGATAATGTCCGCCAGAACAGGAGACATGATCCGCTCAAAATCACTCGCCCGCTGTTCATGATTTTCAAGCGAGCTTAAGGAATTCCGTAGATTTGAAGCTTTATTGAACAGGCGATCATAGGTCGACCGAAACCAAAAAGATAAATTTCCATTTACTTCAGCATCAATCTGTTTAATTGATACTGGCAAGATAGCAGTAAAGCCATCCCTAACCGCTTCTTCAGCCTCTTCTCGGGTAAGGACATATCGCTGATCCAAATTTACAACCATGGTAATATTATTACAGTGCTGACAACTTAAAAACTGAATTAAACTATCTCCATCCCAAGCTGCCAAGCTGCCTTGAGCTTGATTAACCGTGTTACTTGGCAAATTATCCGTATCCATTAAAACAGAAACAGGTTGAAAATCTGTAGGACCCTTAAACCGACTAAGACATCGGGGACACCCCTCGGGGCTAAATCTGGGAACCAGATAAGCGTCAATTTGTTTCATTGACCTCCCCCCTCTCTGTTACACCTTACTGCTTACAGCATAGTCAAAATGTTATCTATTTTAAAAATTGTATATAAAATTTGGACTATCCGCCACTGAAAAACATAGAATAATGTAGGTAGTTCTTCGACAAATATTGTCGGATTTATATATTTATATACACTTTACGAGTTTAACAATTTATTCGAAAAATTCTACTTTATTTATTTTACGAAATTTTTTGTTCTTAAAAATATTTTAACCGCATGGCAGTTTGCATGCGGTTAATTCGTATCTAATATATATATATCTAGCACTTACATATCTTTATTTGAGAACTCATTGGCCAGTGTGTCCAAACCCGCCAGTTCCTCGCTCTGATTGACCAAGTTCATTAACTTCAAGCATTTGTCCAGGTATTATCTTTTGGATGACAACCTGAGCTATCCGGTCCCCCTTCTTAATTATCAACGGTGCTGCCCCTAGATTCCAGGCACGCACCAGAATCTCTCCCCGATAATCCTGGTCAATAGTTCCAACATGCACCAATATATCATTTTTAAAAGCTAGTCCACTTCGGCCTCGGACCTGCAGCTCATATCCAGGTGGAAGCTCGGCTGCTATTCCGGTGCGGAGGCTGGTTCCACCTGGAAGCGGCTTTAATTCAGCAGATTCTATGGCATAAAGATCAAAACCGGCACTTCCTGGAGTGGCTCGAGTCGGCAAAACGGCTTCCGGGTGCAGTTTGAGAACTTTAATTAAAATTTGATTATCGACAAGCGGCCTATCCATGATTTCATTTCTCCTTATACGAAAATAGTGAAACGCAGAGAGAGTCTATTCCTTTTTGCCCCAGGATATCACAACTCGGTCTCCCTCTCTTAAAACATCGGTAAAACTGGCCGCCCGGCCATTCAGTTGCAGGTTAATCATTCCTTGCGGGCGAGTCAAATCAAAATCAATATGATTAAACACTTCCACAAAGATGTGTTCGCGGCTGCCCTCAAGGAAAATCTCTTCGTCATTAACCATAATTTTGATTCCAGTCAAAACTTCTTTCAGTTGATTCTCAGATAAAACCGAGTCATGGTGGCTAATATAATCACTATTCTTTAAAACCAGCTCCACCCGGTCACCATCTCTTAAAACGTAATCCTTGCTCACCAGATTATTATTAACCAAAACCTTATAATACTTTAAATCCAGCCCTTCGTCCCTGAAAAAATCTTCAATTTTTCTAATGCAAAATATGTCTAATTGGTCACCTGAGCTGATCCTATCGTTATAAGAAGCTGGAACACCGTTTAGAAAACAGCATGGCTCCAGGGTCCGAACCTGATCCTGGTAAACAACACTAATCCCTGGATGGTTATGTAAAAAGTCTTTGACTGTCGCCTCTGCATCTTGACCATCTTCCGCACTTATTACGGTAATCTTATCTCCATTATAAATCGGAGTTTGTAAACTAGCCGGTTGGTCATTAACAAATATTTCAGCCGGCTTCATAATCTCACCGAAAACGATTTCTCGGCAGCCGTTAAGCTTAAATTCAAGATTTTGTCCATTTCGGCCGATTAGCTGGCGCGAGTTATAGCCTACCAGGGCAATCGCATTAGCCACGTCTAATTCCTCAGAATTAAACAGCTTAAACTCTCGTCCATTCACACTAATCGTAATAAAATCGTGACCAAACTTTTTGATCGCCACAGAGGCGATTCCGACAACAGTTACACCTTCCGGACCATTGATTGCCGGTTGATCAGCCAACAAATTAACGATTGCCTGGCGTCCCCTAATTGCCACCCGTTCTACCGGCAGACCGAGTTTATTGGCTAATTTTTCAGGCAAGCCCGGAGTTTGCGCTCCGCCACCGACACAGAAAACAGCACTAGGACTCTGCCCGCCGTTCAGAGTTTGGATGGTGGAAGCAATTTCATCGCTCAGTTTTTCGAGGCCTGGTGTAATTACCGCTATCGCCTCTTCACTGTCAATAACGTCCTCCAAACCCAAAACGTTTTGATAAGTAATAAGTTGGTTGCTGGCAATACTTCGTTTTATCTTTTCCGCCCAAGCAAAATCCACCAAACACCGCTCTACCAGTGCCTCAGTCAGCTCATCTCCAGCTACCGGTACCATTCCATAAGCAACAACTGAGCCCTTACGAGTAATTGCAATATCCGAGGTGCCGGCACCAATATCTACCAGGGCCAAATTTAATAATCTAAAATTATCCGGAATAGCGACGTCAATCGCAGCGATTGGTTCTAAAGTTAAACTGATTGACTCTAGATTTGCCCGCTTCAGGACTGAGTAAAGGCTATTAACCACAGTATGAGGCAGAAAAGTGGCCAGCACCTCCGCGCCAATTATTTTTCCCCGGTGACCCACTAGATTGGGAGTAAGCCATTTATCAAGATAGTAAGCAACCACAGTATAACCCACACAATAGAATTGCTGGACTGATCCGTCCCGCATTTCCTTCTCTAGATCTTCGTAAGCAAGTCTTAGCCCGTCTAACTCCAAGGTGTTTACTAATTCATTGTCAATCTCCAGGTTTTCGTCAATTTCTTTTTCCACAAAGCAACAACGGGTTACCAATGACCGACCGGCAGCGGCAACAGCGACTCTAGTTAAAGCAAACCCTACTTGCTCTTCTAAACTTTCCTTGACCCGAATTACCGCTGCTGCTACTTTGGGGATATCGTTAATCTGCCCATCAACCATTGCGCGACTATCGTGCTCGACTATCTCCTGGGCGATTATTCGAATCTTGTTATCTTCTACTCGGCAGACAATCCCGATGACTGTCCGCGTTCCGATATCCAGCGCAAAAATAGTATTACTTTCGGAAAACGTTTCATGATAACTGTCTTTTAGCAAAGCCCCTAACCCCTTATATATATTACAAATCTGAAAGTGCTTGAGTTTTACTACGAGTTAAATCATCTAATTCGACATATACCTACAATCTCCTTCATTCCTGTCAGAAAATGTCTATAAAATAGTTGCCCCTCACAATTAATTAGCGTGAAGTAAACATTATTGCATTATGCTGCACTACTTCTTAATATAGAGGACCGTCTATACAAGCTGTTTTAAAAAACTTTTCCAGTTCCCTATCTTTTAAAACGAAATGGATATAGAGCATTTTATCGGTCTGTTCAAAAAAATCTATTAATAACTGAAGGAATTCTTCTGCGGGTTGAACAACTAAACCATAATTCCCGCCAACACTTTTGTTAAAGGTAAGGATAACACCTAATGACTGAGTTTCAGAAATCGTACTTTTTAAATAATCTATATCACTAATAAATGCAATTCTAGATACATTCTTCTCCAAAAGTTCAACCAGGAGCCTTCCGTCTTCGGAATTAAAATCTAAATCTTTGATTCTTTCCAGGACATTCTTCATCATCCCTTCAAAATCCTTCATAGATCCCCACCTCCCTTCTCCTTACCTGATTGGGTAAGGATAGAAAACCTCTAGCAAACCGCATCGGTGGGACCACGAACGACTTTAAATAATTTTGGTGTTATCTAGGGTCTACGGCCTTACCGTAAATCCTGAATTATGGCTATTCCAAGTACTAAATCATTTCCAAGCTGATATTGCCTTTGATCCCGGTATTACATTATATGAAAAAAACATACAAAACCGGCTAATCGTCCAACCATTCAGGATATAAAAATGTCTTGATCGATAGTACTGGAACTCCTTCTGAAGAAAATTCAGCCTCACACCAGCGTGAAGCTACTGTTTCATGAACAACCAGAGCCTTTACAGGTAGGCCAAGCTCTTCAGAGGCCCTTAAAACTACCTGATGTCCTTCAACAATAACCTCCGGAGTGGTTTCTCGGCCTAGATTAGGATTGCTAACCAGGCCAGTTAAACGGAGTCGGCTAGCTGCTTCAATTCGTTGACAGGTCGCTGCGATCCCGGCAACATCTTCGTTAAAAGGCCGATATGGATTAACAACCAACCAAAACTCATAGCCGCCTTCTTTTAACCACTGCCGAAACTGCCCCAAGGCCAGTGCTCCCTGGTCATCCCCCCCGACATCGACGACCAGAAGTCCTTTCTGCCGCGCAAAGGCTTCAAACGCCTCGCTTACCATCACTGGCAGATCGCTTCCCCGCATGGCCTCGGGAGGGGCAATCACCTTTATCCCTTTTTCTTCTAAAATATCTTTTGCCTCTTGAGAACGAAAATAAGGGTTAACCAGGTCTAAATCAATCAGCGTTACCTCAGGATCTGGCAATACACCAGCCGTTTGGCAATACTTAGCATATAAATCAACTGCGTAATTAAGGGCAATCTCTGTTTTTCCACTGCCGAAGTATCCAGTAAAAATAGTTATTCGCTTGTTATTCAAAACCATTCTCCCCCTACACTTTTATAATATAATTATATCCAAAAGATGACAACCATTCGTTTTTTCAAAACAGTGACCACGTTCAGGTTCGCTGAACATCAAGGCTTCAGAAGAAAACCTACTCCACCCTGAAGTTTAAAGCAAGGTAGCCCGATTAAGAAGCAAAAGCCCTTTGATTCAGCTAAATAGTTCTATCAGTTAGTGAACAGAATAACTAATATCCCAACCGGAGTCAATTATCAAAACCGCTTCATAAGCTCAGCCGGATAGACTATAATTTAAGGAAATCAATAAGGTCGTCGTGATGATTTGCCTAAATCAATCCAAGTATGGAGGTTTTTTGCATGCAGTTGGAAATCGTAACTCGAACCAGAACAGCAGAGGTAGAAATCAGCGAGGTTTTATGTGATGGTGAAATAATTGGGAGTATATTTCTTGTTTATTCTCCCGATGCCTTAAAAGGCTTCTCCCAGGTTAATAAAGAATTATTATCCCAACTTCTGCGTCAAGACGAACCGGAAAACTCGTTAGATCAAGACAGTATTGACGAGCTATCTGAAGAATTCTTTGTTCCAATAGAAGACTTCAATCCGGAGTTTGAGGATTTCATCACTAATTATATCCGGAATCAGGCGGTTGCGGCTGATAAAAAAGTAATTCAGGTAAAACACTGTCTTGGTACTTGGAAAGAAAATGAGCAATTAGAGATCCGGGATGACTCAAGAGAGTTACCTGAGGTAACGGAAAATATCCTCAACCGGTTTCAGGAAGAAGCTGAGGTTCACGATGTGGAGATAGATAAAACCAGCCAAAACCTGAAACTAGGTCACTTGGTCTATAATTTTGGTGAAGAAACCCACAAAGTCGGCCGGGTCATCATTGATTCGCGCGGGACGAGCAATCATGTTCGAATTGATTTTTGGGTCCGCCCCACCCGCGAGATTACTTACCATGCAGCTACTTTGTTAACGACACTTAGAGGCCGGGTTGCTGGAGGACGCTTTGATTATTACTATAATGGAGAACGACTGCGCTCAGCAATGATCCCAACGCCTTAAATAAGAAAATGGTTGTGCCTAGCGGGCATGAGCGGTTAACCCGAATTGAAGCCCTAACTGCGAGATAGATCGCTAATATTCAAATGGCTCGACCTTGAAACCTCGACCAACTACTTCCCGGACATCAGCTACAATTATAAAAGCCTGACTATCTGCCCGAAACACGATGTCCTTCAAATTGGGCAGCTCCGTGGGATTGACCACACACAGGATGATTTGGCGGTGTTCCCCGGAATAGGCACCGGCCCCCTCCAAATAGGTCACCCCACGGTGCACTTGGTCGATAATCAAACGGCTAATTAAATCGGCTTTAGCGGAAACAATGGTGACTGACCGGGCTTCATCCAAGCCCGTCTCCATGGCATCGATAACCCGGGTTGTGATGTACATTGAGATCAGCGTATAAGCGGCTAAGGTGAGGTTGAAGATCATGCCAAAAATGATCATTAAAAGCACGTTAAAGGCTAAAGTAACCTGGCCTAAGCTATACCCCCGCCACTTTTTAATGCCCACGGCGATCACATCAATACCGCCGGTCGAACCTCTAGCCCGAAAGACGATCCCGGCCCCCAGGCCATGCAGAAATCCGCCTAAGATCCCACCCAGCAGCGGATCATCAATTGGGGCTGGAAAAATCCGGGTAACCGCTAATAAAACAGCGAAAGAAATAGCCCCTACCAAGCTGTAAGTGATAAACCGTCTGCCAATATACCGCATCCCAAGCAGAAATATAGGAATATTCAGCACGAAATAAATAACTGAAGTTCGCCAACCGCTAAGATAGTGAAACAATACCGCAACCCCGCCGAGCCCGCCACTTAACAGTTGATTCGGAATTAGCAAGGAATTAAACGCTACGGCGGACAGAAAGGAACCCGTTACTATCAATAGTAAATCTGTGACAACGGGTTTTTGATTCATTTCTTGTCTAGTTAATCGGTCCATTAAATCAACCTCAAGTTTTAGCTTTGTCGTTGCTTCTAGCATTATCCTTAACTCAGTTCCATGATCTTATCCTATTGTCTATAATCATATCTACGGTTAATATTCTTGACTTTTTGGGGTTAAGTCAGTATACTAGAATACGTCAGATGTGACCGGACAGTTGAAACACACATTAATAGCTACACGGTTTATCTGAAATCTATATTTAATCCCACATTCTCCATGTCAAAAAATGGGCACTACAGAAAAGCACCTTCCAAGGTTTTTACATTTTTGGTACGAATCCTGAAAGCCTTGATATAGACGGTTTTAAAATTGAGATGATGAATGTGGGTTTAATATTATTACTTACATCAATACTTACGTCGGAGTGGCGGAATCGGCAGACGCGCACGTTTGAGGGGCGTGTGGGAGACCGTGCGGGTTCAAGTCCCGCCTCCGACACCATTTCATGTCAACTAAAGGCTGTGGGAAAACCCACAGCCTTTTTGTTTTTAAATCATGTGTGGTAAATGTAACGCTATACACTGAAATAGCGAACTGCAGCAATCGCCAGGCGCATCGAATACACAATGGGTATTAAATAATTTTTTATAATAAAGGATTCTAACATCACATGTAGAATCCTTATGTTGGAAAGGAAGATATATTTTGCATCAATTTATTATAGGAGATTGTTAGTATGTCACCTAATCTCAAAAATTAATTTCGCTTCCTTTTTTCTCACTCAACCCCCTGTCCAATAAGCTTTTCAAAACCCTTTCGGATAACCTGGGCAATGAGCTTGCGCCGTTCCGTTAGAAACTCCGTATATTCCATCCTATCCCAACCTTGCGGCAGCGCATACCACTCCATCATCTGCGCCAGCTCTTCCGGCTTAAAGCGCTGGGCGTAGATAGGAAAGTATTCTGCCGGGGACTTGTCTGAGATGCCGATATTATCATCCCATTCTACTAGGGCATAATTGGCAATCTGGTTTGTGTCCCGCACCTCGGTAATACCTAGCTTATGCAGGAAACCTTTCGGGAAAAGATGGTGTCGTTCTGTGGCCGACTTTTTCGTTTTTAAAGCTGGGTCCAGTAATTCTGAAACTTTCATTTTTGAAAAAAGCACCTTCGCATCAAGTAGGTTTAACGCCGCGTAATAAGCAAATAGTACCGGAGTCCGAGCCGCAGAGGATTCCAGGTTATTGACAAGAGTAATATTCCAAAAATCTTCAGAAAGAGTATCCTTGATGACTTGATCCAAGCTCTTTATAAAATCTTTTGCTTCACGGATAGGACGTAAGCGAGTCAGATCAGCCTCCATCGATGTCTCTGGCGAATAGCTATACCTCCCAGTTAAAGCTGTCATAAAGAACCAGCGGGCCATGACATCCCTTAATTGATAAGGGTCCACTTTAAGCTCATGCCTGCCAATTAGAAATATAACATATGCATATAACAGGCCCGTATCAGAGGATATCATGCTTTTACTACGGTAGCCTGCCCGGATGAGTACTTTCAAAAACTCATGCCAGTTGGTCAAGTCAAGGACCTGTGCTTGGGCCTTTTTCAAAACGTCAAACTGTGAGTCCCGTCTTTCTTCAGAAAACTCACCTGTTTCGAGGTCCTTGCCTCGCAGAATAGAATAGACAAACTGCAGGCGTGCTCGTTTAAATCCTAGACCAACGCAAGTACGCAGGATCTGGTCAGGATCGGGTTGGATAAAGTAGTTAAAGGGTGACGGCCCTTCACCAACCGCGGGGGGACGCCTGCAGTCACGGCAAAACTTCTCCAACTGAGATCTCCCCTCGTCCCAAAAAACAGAAAGAAGTGTAAGGATAAAATCAGCCTGTTTGAGCGTGACGCCTTTACTGTTGATCCGGACAAATATTTCTGAAACCTGTTCTTCATTAACCGTGGAAGAGATCTCCATGGCAGTGAAAGGATAGTTTTGCAAATCATAAAGACGGTCTATGCTTTCGGAAAGTTGATCTTCTTCTTCATCCGTCAACATATGAGATTCCCTTAATCGAGTAATATAATCCTTTACAAAGCGGTTGCGGGAAACTTCCCCGGACCAAAGTTTACTGATATTGGCTATGTACTCGGGATCTCGCTGGATCGCCGCGTCAGCAACCTCAAACCGTGCATCACGTGGACGAAAGGCTATATGGATATGTCTTTCTCTATAGTCCTTCGTAAGGATTGGTTGTCCCTTCAGCACAGCATAGAGCGAAGTCAAACGTTGCTGACCATCTACAATCAAAAGACGGGGGACTTTTGCCTGTTTTGAAACAGTACCGATTTGCCGGGTATTGTTCAAGTGTTCATTTGACCAAAACAAAAGGTAACCAACTGGAAATCCTTTATACATAGAGTCAAACAAATCTCGAACTTTAGTGGCCTCCCAAACAAATGGCCGCTGGATGTCCGGAAGTCCAATCTCCCCCTGCTCAATGTCATGAATGAGTTTCGCCAGTGAATAATCTACCTTTTTAAAAAGTGTCGCACTCATTGTTTACCTCCTTTCGAGAATTGGTGGGCTGTCTTATTTGGTCCATCAAATAGAAACAGGCTTATACCTGCATTAACAATCATCTTTAATATCTTACAATTCTTCCCAATTTATTTTCGCACTTGAAATCCTTGCATATTATTTAATCTGATCAAAAAGCTAGGCTGAAGTATATGTGAAAGTGAGAATCGATATGAGTGAATAAGAAGATAAGAGGTGTGCTACCTCAACATCATTTGTCCCTTACTAAGCTGGTGAATAAACTGCAGGTTAATATCTGCCAGATGGATTTTACCCCGAACAGTATTGAAATTCACGTGAACACTTAAAAAGTTTGGTGAGTTACGATAAAGTTGGGAATTAGTTGTTAGAAGTGGTTTGAACCCGGGAAACTAAAAAAATTTAGAATGAATGCAAAATATTTTTGATTAAAATTGATAGTATAAGACCAAGAATACCCGAGGTCGTTTAATATTCGAATATTATTACACCTCGTCTGAACAAGGACAAGATAACCATTTAATACATACATTGAGGAAAAATCCGCATATTTCTCATAATATTAGTCTATATCATCAAATATATCATTTGAATCAAAAATTTTGGCTTCATCGCTTCCATCATGCAATTCTAACCTTTAATCCTTACAATCATAAAACTTGTCCTTATAATCCTTCACAAAATATCTTTTTCCTTTTTGGATAATAGCATGGCCCTCCATTTCAAGCTGGAGCTTTTGGGCATCAATTCCACCAGGGTATTTTTCGTTCAGCTCCCCGTCTTTTTTAAGTGTCCTCCAATAAGGTGTTTCATCCACACCCCTTTCGACCGAAGCATCGCCGCAATATTGATAAAAATTCCGGCAGTTAGCTGACAGGTATAATCAGCACCATGTTTTCGGGCCAAATAACTTCTGATATAGTCTGCGGTAATAACCTTCCCCTTTGGTACTTTTTTCATGATTTCATCATAGGCAAGAGGAGGAGCTATAAGCATTTTTGTGCCGCCAAACTTTAAAACAGCTTTAGGGTCAGTAATTTCGACAACTCTAGGCATATCCTTGCTGTAATTCAGTTTTTCATTATATGATTTCTTAGCCATTTCACAAGCCTCCCATCAACACAATTGAAAAGAATCCTTATCAGTATTATAAATCCAAACATTCCCTGAGTTAACTATTATAACTGAATTGAAGTCAGTCCCTTTAAACCATTATTAGCCCTTGGAAAACAGAACCCCGCAGTGTCAGCATTGTGCTGGCCCTTGCGGGGCTTACTCTATATCTATGTGATATACCGAAACGTGCCGTTAAGCCCCTGCCCTCAGGCATGGGGATATAAGGCACAGCGGCCAACAGCCGCTATTTTTGAGTATTTTAAATAGAAAGGGATGCTGTAAAAACAAAAGTTAGTGCCTCATGCGATTGGGTAATGGCTGTACAGAAACCTGAATAGAGGTGACGCAGCTCCGGAGTTGCTGATTCCAAAGTTGCGGCCAGGTAAGCAGCGGCGGATGCCTTTGCTGCCCCAAGCATGTTGAGTGCGATGTACTTATCATCGGTTAAGGAATTATCACCGAAAAAGTTATTCATTAATCCCATTTATTTATTGTACCTCCCCTAGCGACATAATCTCATTATCCTGAATAAATTGCTGCATTGCCCTGATCCTTCCTTCACTTGCCTGAATACCTGCTTCAACAGCTACTTTTAATTCCTTGTCCGAAATTAGGGGCTCCATTTATTTTAAACCAATTAAGCCAGTTGTTTCCATAATAAGTGATTCTCGCAGCGAACTCATTTCAACCGGAGTTAATTCGCGCATCTCCAAGACCTCCTTATTTATAAGATTCTTGAAGTATTGTTTGCAAAATTAATAAGTTCTATTATAACAATTTCAAGCACTAACCTTGGTTGATTAAGTTTGGACAAGGTCAATTCATCAAAGCCGCGCATATTGATGTGCATAGCCTTTTGAGCCAAATAAATCAAGTTTATGTTAAAATGAATTATTCTATCAACATAAACTCGTCAAGATCATCAACTATGGGAGGTATATTCGATTGTTAAAGGGTAGGCTTTATTCGATCTGCATCAGTCCTGAACGCGGTCAATTAAAAAAGGAAGTCAAACAAGCCAATGTTATTAAGGATTATGGGATTGAGAATGACGGCCATGCTGGGCCCTGGGGTCGACAGGTTACCTGTTTGAATTTCGACAGTGTATTGAAGGCTAATCAGCTCCACGGGCTAAATGCTGGGCCCGGTGATTTCGCCGAGAACCTATTAATCGAGGGAATAAATTTGACCAATATCGGTATCGGTGGACAACTGAAAATCGGCAGCCAGGTAATTTTAGAAGTATCTCAGATTGGTAAAGAAGATCATCCCAGCGTGGTCACCCGGACCTTTGGGGTATCTTTATTGCCATCTGAAGGGCTTTTTTGTCGGGTTATTGAAGGAGGCCTTATCAAAAAAGGCGATCCAGTTCAGGTTATCTAGTTATTTTAGCAGATTTATTTGTCTACCTAACCGTTCTTAACTCTCTCCAATAGCCTTTGGAATGCCTGCTTGCGGTTGTTATAGTAGTCAGGCAACTCCCAGACGCTCTTCCTCTCTTTTGGCAGATCGTGAATTGCTTCGCAGAACGGAATCGGGTCAGCTACCTTTTCCCAACCAAGTTGGTTGCTCAAATCCAGGATTAGGTCGCTGCTCTTTTTCCATTCACCCGGGTGGACTTTATTGGGGACTAGCAGGTCAATCCCGATCAACTCCCTGGAAAGTTGCCGCATCTTCCTCTCGATGGTGATTATTTCTTCTGAAGCATCTTTTACCGCGTCAAAAATACAAAGAACCTGCAGTTCCTTCCCTTTCCACCGCGCTATTTTTTCTAGATCTCCGCCGCAGATCCCCAGCCAATAATCATAAGATTTTTCCAGATTGCTTTCCCCTGCAAGGAACTCAGGCCATTCAACCAATTTCAGGTTCGCATAACATTCCAGCAAACCATTTGCGCTTTCCCGTGAACCTTGCAGCCAAGTGGTGAAGGTTGGATTTGATTGAAAACTGCTAATGAGCACTTGAGAGCCGCACCGTGCTAAACCGGTTGCCAAGTTAACGGCAATAGTCATGACTCCCGCTCCAGGTCGAGCTGAAATAAGCAAGATATTCTTCATCAATTTATCCCTCCTACGATATGCCGAATGTCTTAGAATTAACTGATCGGATTATAGCAATTAAGTTAAGCCAGTTGCTTTTAACTAACATCTTTTCTATCTATAAACTATCTATAATTTATCTATAAACATTATCTCTATAAATGTTATCCATATTTTTCACATATTTCTATCGGTATTTACCTCGGTAAAGGCGGAGAAAAAGATCTGCTATCCGATTGTCTCTTCTCAATTCAACTGCTTTGTGCAGACAAAGTTCATGGCAACACATGCACTCGATACACGAACGATAATCTACTTTTTTAGTCTCTTTGTTTATCGCTTGGACCGGGCAACTCTCAACACACATGTTACAATTCTTGCATAATTTGGTATTAATTCTGGGTCTGGTCTTTAACAAGTCGATTAATTTTACTAGAACTGCGTGATTACGTGGCTTTAGACTTCTAAGTCGTTTTGGAAGCTTAAAGCCTGGAAGTCTAGGCGGTGAATCATAATCCCCGGCAATCTCAATTTTATCTAAAGCCCCCTCCCCTAATTGCCTTTCCCTGGCACTGATTAGGATAGGGATATCTTCGATATCCATCCCCAGCATTGCCGCGGCTACTACATCAAGGGCTAACGGATCAGTACTGAAAAGGATTTTGCCTGCCTGATATACTTCGCCTGCCGTTGGTCCTTCACCTTGCATAGCAGTAATTCCGTCCATAATATGGAGCCCAGCTTTGACCGCCTGGTGAATATCTGCAAATATATGGCCTAAGTCTTTAGGATTTGGGGCTAAGCGATGATACTCAGCTTTTTTTAGGCCGGGTATGCAGCCGAATAGGTTCTTGACCGCACCAGTATAGATACCGGCTGAATGAGTTTTTAACTTGGGAAGATTAATAACGAAATCAGCCTCAAACAAAGGCTTAGCCAGGTACATTTTATCAACATAGTTTGTAGAAGGTGTGACTCCAACAACGCCTTCCCGATCAAAGTTTTTTATCACTGCTCCTTCTTCTTTAGCTACTTTTTCCAGACCGGAAACAACTAGGCTCTGGGCGGTAGGGGCGATACCGGCTATTGCTCCCCCAGAACTATCCCCGATCCAGACAGCACATTCATGCTCCTTTAATATTTGAGTCAGAGCGCGAACAAACTCCGAGTGGGTTATAGCAGCTGTATCGGAAGTTTTGGGACCAATTAAGTTAACCTTCAACAGGACTTTCATGCCTGGCTTGACGAACTTTCCCCAACCACCAAGCAGTTCTATCCCCGCTTCGATCTGGCTTTTTAACAGATCAAGACGATAAGCCTGACAATCTTTGATAACTACTTTAGCCAACTTTGAAGCTCCTTCCTGAATAACTCTAGTCTTAATTATAGCTCATCCTTTTTTCATGCTTTTTTCAGATTAGGTTATTATTATTATTCACGAAAAAACAACGGTGATTATCGCCAAGAAAGAATTAATAACTATTTTCGGCATGTAATAATAGGCACTGCCTAAAAGTGTCTCATGACTTGCACATTTTTTCTATGAATCCTAATAGCCTTGAAAGAGCATTGAAATGGAAATAGCAAATATTTATAGCAAATAAGTAAATACAGTCTAAAAATAAATCTCAATCTAGTAGAAACCTAGATTGAGATTTACTTAGTAACTATAAATTAATGTTCGTTAATGTTCGTCATAAAAAATTAGGACATTATTACTCCTGAATTCGACAGTTGCTTTTTATTACGCTTACTATCATTGATTGTGATAGTGTTTAAGACTCCTGGACTGCCTTTTCCTCAACTTGACAGTCCTTGCATAAACCAAAGAAATCCAACCTCAAACGATCTACACTTCGACCATTGTTTCTGGCTGCTTCCATCAAATGGCCCTTGTCTGAAATAACCAGGTCCTCAATTTTACCACACTTGGTGCAGAAAAAGTGGGAATGCTCGGTCATAATCCCATCAAAACGTCGTCGTTCTTCCGGCGCGCCAATATCCTTAACTAGCCCTGTCTTTTCCAACATTTCTAAGGTGTTATATATTGTGGCCAAACTCAAAGTCGGGTATCTTTCCTTAAGATCATTGTAGATTTTTTCCACACAAGGATGTTCTTTGGAACGCTGTAAATAATCTAAAACCACGAGCCGTTGATGGGTTACTTTGAAGCCGAAGTCTTTCATGGTTTGGATCTGGTCTGCTAAATGTCTCATTAAATTTTACCCCCCTGTCAGTGTGCCGTTTTTGAACATGTAATTATTTACAAACTATATGTCTAAGCTATTCTATAATAATCCGAAATTATAATATTTGTCAATAAACAAAAGTTTAAATGGATAAGAAATATTTGTTAATTGCTTCAAAAATAATTGTTTTTCAAGGAAATGGATAAAGCGCGGTTATTTCACCGCGCTTAATAAGTGTATCCAATCTTTTAATATCCGTTTTTTTCTAAGCTGGTTTATCTTCCGGCAGCTCTTCTCCTAAGGCTAAGCGGCAAATATCACTGACCATATAGTTTTTCATTCCGGCCGCCCTAGCTTTGCCGCTTAAAGTTTTAAAGCACATTGGACATAGATAGACCATGGCTTCGGCTCCATTATCTACAGCATCCTGGATGTTTTTATCTCGGAAAGGCTCGTAATTTTTCCCTCTGGGGAATAGCTTCAATTCCGGCCCAGCTACTTCAACGCCGCAACAAAGTGCATTAATTCCTTCATACTGCCGGGTTACTTTTTCTACCCCAATAAGTTCAAAGACTTCGTTTAATATCGCTTCGATTTCCGGCGGGGTATGCCGTGAAGCGCAAGGCCGCTGATAGGCGACTTTCATATTCAACTTTTTAATGCTGTCTTGGTGCTCCTTTAGGTAATCCCGGAGGTATTCAAAAAGGTGCACCGGCCGGAAAGGAACTTCGATGCCATATTCTTTAGCAATATCGCCAAACATTGCATAACAGTCTTCATGGACAAAGATAATTTCTTTGGCTCCGGAGGCCGCGAGATTATCGACTTGCTTCTGCACCCGCTCGCGCATAATTGACTCGTTCCCCATATGAGCAAAAAGAACATTACAGAAATAGGGCAAACCCTTGAGAACGGTTAAATCTTCATTCTCAAACAGTTGTCCATGAACCGCCCAAGGCATATTTCCGGTCATCACGCAAAGGGACATTACCCTCTTTTTCGGTTGCACTGGTTTCGGATCGCTTTTGGCTAAGAATCTGGCAGCCATATCACTTACCAATTTCTGGTCCGTAAAAGTGCCGTCTTCTTCAAGTCGCTTCAAAATTAAATCAAAGGGTCTGGCGTTCTGGGGACAATACTCATTGCAGGCCATACAGGTGATACAGTCATGGAGCCAGTCTACTTTTTCGCCAGCTACCAGTTTCCGAAACTCTTGAGCACCAGTCTCATTATCAAAGCTGAGATTATAACATCGCCCTAAACACTCGCCACAATAATTACAATTTGCTTCTTTAAACATAGTTTTCCCTCCCCATTCTTATTATTGTTACAGGTAATAGAGTACACCTATTAATTTCTACATAAATCTTAAATCTCCTCTACAAATCAGATAAATATTAACTTTTAGAACTCTCCCTTCGTCATTCAACCCAACGCACCTTGCTGGTCAAGTCAGGATCCTTACGCGAAGGAGCTTTGGCCACCATATCCGGATAACCAACCGGGGTTACGGCGACAATTTCCTTTTCTGGGGGTATATCTAAAATACGCCGCATTGATGCTTCATCCTGAAGCGGTCCGGTCATCCAGCAGGTTCCCAGACCTTCAGCATAGGCAGCCAATAAAAGATTCTCAAAAGCCGCGCTGACACTTTCTAGATGCATCTTCCGCACACCTGGATCGTCCGTTGCATCTGTTAACGCAACAATCACCACCGGGGCCCCTCCGTAGTTCTGGGCAAACTCTAAAAACGCTTGACGTCGTTTTTCTTCCCAATCCCTGGTAAAGCTTTCGGCAGCTTGACGGTAACTCTCGCCGAGTTGCTTCTTCTTTTCCCCGGTGACGACGATAAATTCCCACTGTTGCAGGTTCATCCCGGAGGGTGCCCAGTTAGCGGCATCTAGAATTTTATGCAAGACTTCCCGGGGTACTGCATCCGGTTTGTATTTTCTGATTGCCCTCCGCTGGTAAACTACCTCGTAAAAATCCATGCTGATCCCTCCAATCTAGATTTAGGCAAAACCAACCTATAGTACTAACATTATCTATGTTCGACAGCTTATTCCAGAATTCCTACCCTACCAAAAAAGTTTGTGCTTGTGTTTGACCCGGCCAGCAGGCTTGACCAGAAACTAACCGTTTCGGCTTCGGGCCGGGCATTAAAATCATTTTAGGCTGGCCTTTGTTAAAACACCGCGCGATTAATTTTTCATATGCTGCAAAAGCAGGAATCAGGGAAAAAAAACAGAATTTACCGGTATTCAAACAGGCATTAATATAAGCCTGATTAACTTCAAAAACGATTAGAAAAACTCAGTCAATATTGTCCGACGAGTTCAATACAGGCATTCTATGTAAGCGACACGGAATCAGGGGGAGGGAAAGTTTTGTTTGTTGCCAACCATTTTCAAGCCTTCGTGCAAAATCTCCACATTGAGCCGGCGACTGAAGCAAATATCGCCAAATGGTTTAGCCAGATAACCGCCCGACTGAATCAGGATTTTTGGGGCATTAATTCTACTGTCCAAAACAGCCGGTATGTTGGCTCCTATGGCCGGGGCACGGCAATCAGGGGGATCAAGGATATCGATATCGCTTTTGAACTGCCACCGGCCTTCTTTGCCGAGTTTGATCGCTTATCGGACAATGGACCGGGAAAACTCCTCGAGACAGTCCGGCAAAGCCTTACTCAGGTTGCCACAAAGGCTAAGATTGGCCCGGACGAAAGAACCATTGTTATCAATACCCCAGAGTTCGAGTTAGAAGTACTCCCCGTTTTCCGGCAGGAAGACCGGAGTTATCTCTACCCCCACGCCAGCTATGGCGGAAGGTGGCGACCGGCCAGGCTCCTGGCAGAGATTGAGGCAATTGAGGAAAATGATCAAAAACACCATGGAAAAGTGAGAAACCTGGCCAAGATGATGGCGGCTTGGCACCGGGAGCACCGGGTCCCGCTCAGCGGCCTGTTAATTGAAACTCTGATCATGGACTTCCTTGACCGAAAACTCCTGGAGAACGAAAACTGCTCCGAGGCCTTCGCCGCTTATCCCTACCTGATCAGAGATTTTCTAGCCTTCCTGGCCGGTCAAGATATCAACCAAAAACACTGGTTGGCCAGAGGAAGTGAACAGTTTGTGTATCGCCTAGGAACGTTTGAAAATCATGCCCGGGCCAGCCTTGCCGAAGCGCAACAGGCAATCGTCTGGGCTGAGCAAAATCAGGAGGCCGAAGCGGTTCGGAACTGGCAAAAAATTTTCGGAACCTGCTTTTCAAGCTAGTCAAAAGGATAACCGGTGAATCGGCTTCCTGGGATAAACCGGTGCTGAAAGCACCGAACCGCGTAAGTGTCCGTCATCCCCGCAATATAATCAACCGTTGCCTGTCTCAAGTCGGTCCCTTGCTTGATTTTCTGCTGCAGGATTTCCGGTAGTTCTGCTGGTTGGCGGATAAAAAATTCGTATAATTCCTTAACAATCCGCCTCCCCTTGCGCGCCTCTGCTTGATTAACCTCGGCTAGATAGACTTTTTCAAACATGAACTGACGCAAATCAGCCATCGCTTGTTTGACCTCCGGCGACTGCCTGATCCGTGACTGACCCTGGGATTGTTCGACCATATCCCTGACCAAGGTGTCAATCCTTTCGCCATGAGTTTGTCCCAATACTTTTACGCATTGTACTGGCAGCATCGTTGGGTGTAAAATCCCGGCTCGAATCGCATCATCAATATCGTGGTTAACATAGGCAATCCGGTCCGCGATTTTGACGATCTGGCCTTCGAGCGTAAACGGTTCAGGGGTTTCGCCAGTATGGTTAAGAATACCGTCCAACACCTCCAAAGTGAGGTTTAAACCCCTCCCTTCCCGTTCTAATTCCTCGACTATTCTCAAACTCTGCTCATTGTGCTCGAACTGGCCAAAGCAAAGCCGTAACTGTTCTTCGCCGGCGTGCCCGAAAGGGGAATGACCCAAGTCATGCCCCAGGGCAATCGCCTCGGTCAAATCTTCGTTCAAGCTGAGACAACGAGCAATCGTCCGAGCGATTTGGGCTAGTTCCAAAGTATGGCTCAAGCGGGTCCGGTAATGGGCACCTTCTGGAGCTATCCACACCTGAGTCTTATCTTTTAACCGGCGAAAGGCCTTGGAATGAATGATCCGATCCCGGTCCACCTGAAAACTTGTCCGCAAATCACACTGCTTGGCTTCCGCCCTTTTTCGCCGGGCCTTGAAACTCTGGGCGGCCCAAGGAGAAAGCAACTCCCGTTCCCGTTGTTCCGTTATCAGCCGCATATCCTTCCCCCAAATTATTACACTTTACTGTTTTGAGTATAACCTACTTGTTTCGGCCTTCCAACAAAAATCTCTAGCCCGGTTTGCTTGTCAAGCTTCAAGAATTAGCTTAAGATGAGATAGAATTATTTCTAATCGCCCATGCCCCAAGGACACAATCACCTCTGAAAAATAGCGGACATATGTCATCCTGAGCGTTAGCGAAGGATCTTGCTTCTGAGCGCGGGAAGGATTCTTCGCTTCGCTCAGGAATCAATCACGCGTTACCCGCGCCAGGAGAAACGAATTAATGGTTATATGCATAGCATTGACACGATGTTTAAAACTATTTTTTTCAAAGATTATTAAAACCTACACCATGTGAACAAAATATGAAAAAACAGGGGGCCAGATTACATGAATTCAACCGTTGACCAACCGGTCTTCACTCAGGAACAGTATATTAACCTGACCCGCCACTCAAAGCAATCGGTCCGCAAATGGGCTAGTGAGCGTTTAATGGAGCAATCCGGAAATCCTGCGATGGCTGCATTGAGTGATTTAATTGATGACCCGGTCGAGGAAATAGCCATCCGAGTGATGTCTTATCTCGCTGAAAAACAGTACCAGCCGGCGGCTCCCCGAATTCTCGAACGTTTTCAGCAGGCTGCCGCTAATCTACCCGCAAAATCAGTTCTGGCTTCCTGGTGCGCCCAAGCCTTAGGAAAACTGAATTATGCCTCAGCTTTACCTGAGTTCGCCAAATACCTCAGCCAGCACCCGGGTGACGTGGCCATTCTGGGCATCTCTTCCGCGCTGGGTGATATTCACCAGGCTGAGGCTCGTCAGCAACTGCTCGATTTGTTAAAAACCCTGGAAACCTCCAAAGATGGGGACATTCCTTATCTGGGTGATGTCGTGGTTGATGCCCTGCTTAAATTCCGTCAGCCAGAAGACATTCCCCGGATCTTGCGGCAACATCAAATCTGGCAAAATCTTGGCAAGAAAAATCCGCGTACCCTCGCGGCTCTAGCCTTGACTACCGGCGATAATAATATCTATCACCGACTCGATACCACCTTGGCCAGAGGAGAAGGAGATTGGTTCCTAGCCGTTCAACAGGAAGCCAATCTCCTGGAAATATCTTTAACTAAGCTGCTGGGAGCAGAAATAGCGGATAAATTGCATAAGGCCCTAAAAGACAAGCAACCGGCTCAAGTTATTGAGCTATCACTGACCGGGGCAAGAAAAATACTGTCTAGCCGCTATGGCAGCCTGGATGCTTTACGGGACTACAACACCTGGAATATGGAACAGCTGCGGCAGAAAATCGCTCCTTCTTTTCTCCGCGACCAGTTAAGCCTGGTGCTGCTCGAGGGTCTGGTTAACCCCCAGTATAAAATCCATCAGAGTCATCAGGACCCAATAACCAGTAAGAAACAAGCCCTGCTGGCCTTAACCGGGCTGTTGGAAATCGCGGCTCGGCAAGACTACCAGGCGACGCTCGCTCGGACTGCTACGCTGTCCAAACTTATCTACCTCCTTACCTCACCTCGTTATTATGTTCCAGTTGAATTCGAGGATCTGGCTTTGGCGATGGGACTGTCTGCCGGACCCGAGTTAGATCTTCTGCTGGATGCGGTCGCTTCAGATCGGACAACTTATGGAGAAATGCGTGCGGTCCGCCTCCTGGGTAAGCTTAAGCATTTAGCCGCTATCCCTGATCTGGTTAAACGCTTAGAATCGACTGCTGATTGGATGCGGGATGTGGCGATTAAGGCCCTGGTGCAAATGGGTCCGCCAGTTCTCAATTACATCGAAGATTTTATGCCAGAAATTAATCCGGAGGTTTGGGCTAGATTGGCCGAGGTCTTAGCTCAGCTCCCCTATGAGCGGTCAGCGGAATTGGCTTATCAGGCTTGGCTTAACCCCAACATCCTCCAAAGTGACAGCCTGTTCATGGTCCAAGAAAGAATAGGCAGTCAAGAAGCGATTGCTCGTCTGTGGGAAATCTATCAAGATAACTCCCAATTAGCTGGTCCCAGTCTGGAACTGCTCTGTGATATTCATGAGTATGATTTTCCGGAACTGGCCGAGGTCAGAGAAGCCAACCGTCAGGATGAAGAAGAATTAACCGCCTACCAGCAAAACATGTGGCAGCAGCTGACTGGCAAAACGGAAACGAAAACGTATAATGAAAAAGAAATCGAAGAAGAAAACGCCCAAGAGATTGCGAAATACCTACAGGAGGATAACCCGCCAAAACCGAAGCCGGTCAAGTCAGTAAAAATTGCCCGAAATGACCCTTGTCCCTGTGGAAGTGGCAAAAAATATAAAAAATGCTGTGGAAATAAGGCGCATTAAGGATAAAAGATATGCTGAGAATATCAGGCATAAAACTATCAATTGATGAGGACCCGTCACTTCTCCAAACCAAAATATCTAGAAAACTCCAGGTAGGGAAAAAAGATATCCTTAATTATCAGATTTATAAACAATCGATTGATGCCCGAAAGCCCGGGATGATCTACTTTGTCTACACGGTAGATGTCAATCTCCTTAATCAGAGCCAGGTATTAGCTAAACGTACTTCTGACCAATCAGTCTCACTTGCCCCGGACCTGGAATATACCTGCCCGCCAACTGGGACAAAAGAGTTGTCCGCTCGGCCAGTGATCGTTGGCAGCGGCCCGGCCGGCCTTTTTGCCGGGCTGCTGCTTTCTCAGTTGGGCTATCGGCCGCTGCTCCTGGAAAGGGGGCCAGATATTGATACCCGCGCGGAAAAGGTTGACCGGTTCTGGAAAGCCGGTCTCCTCGACCCGGAAGGCAACGTCCAGTTTGGGGAAGGCGGTGCCGGCAGTTTTTCAGACGGCAAGCTGACCACGCTAATTCGAGATAAGCGATGTCGAAAAGTTCTGGAAGAATTCATCCGGGCTGGTGCCCCCGCTGAGATTCTGTACACTTATAAACCGCATGTCGGCACTGATATTCTCCGCCAAGTGGTCAAAAACATCCGTCAAACCATCATCAACCAAGGGGGAGAAGTAAGATTTAACAGCAAGGTGACCGATTTCATAATTTCCGGTCACCGTTTAGCCGGGGTTATGATTAATGATACCGAAAACCTGGCCGCTGAGGTGGTAATCCTGGCGATTGGGCACAGTGCCCGCGATACCTTTGCCCGACTGCTGGAAAGAGGAGTTCAGCTCCGGCCCAAGCCCTTCTCAATCGGCTTAAGAATTGAACATCCGCAACAGATGATTAACCAGGTTCAGTTCAAAGAGTTCGCCAACCATCCACGGCTGGGCGCGGCTGATTATAAGCTGTCCTACCACTCCCCCGCTGGCCGCTCCGCCTATACCTTCTGTATGTGTCCCGGCGGGTTTGTGGTTGCTGCAGCCTCAGAAAAAGGCGGCGTGGTTACCAATGGGATGAGCAACTACGCCCGGGAGGCGGATAACGCCAACAGTGCTCTGCTGGTCGGGGTTAAACCCGTGGATTTTGGCTGCTCTCATCCTTTAGCTGGCGTAGAATTCCAGCGTCAGTGGGAAAAACTAGCTTTTGAATTGGGTGGCCGGACCTATCGCGCCCCGGCCCAACTGGTCGGCGATTTTTTGTTGGACCGGCCCTCAACTCAATTAGGCCGGGTCAAGCCAACCTACCGGCCGAGTGTTACCCTAGCTGAGTTAAAGCACTGTTTACCCGAATACGTTACTCAAACCCTGAAAGAAGCGATCCTCAACTTTGACCGCAAGCTGCCGGGCTTTGCCCTGCCGGAGGCGGTCCTTACCGGGGTGGAAACCAGGAGCTCTTCCCCGGTTCGGATCGAACGAGATGCTGCCTTTCAGTCCAATATCGCCGGCCTGTATCCAGCCGGTGAGGGAGCCGGGTATGCCGGGGGAATTATTTCCGCGGCAGTTGATGGGCTTAAAATAGCCGAGGCGATTGTTTCCCAGTATCGCCCGTTTGACTCAAGGTGTCTTAACTAGCTGAATAAGCGTTCAACACAAAAGACCCCCACTTTCTCTTAAGTGAGGGTTAGGTTGTTAATAATAATTAAACCAGGTGCTGATTTATTTTTTCTTTTAGTTGCTCCTTTCCCATAAAACCAACCAGCCGATCAACTTCCTGACCGTTTTTAAATAAGAGTAAGGTTGGAATGCTCATTACTCCTAATTGGACGGCCATCTGCCGATTTTGATCTACATTTACCTTGGCCACTTTTACGCGGTCCTTGTATTCCTCTGCTAGGTCTTCCACGACCGGGGCAATCATCTGGCATGGTCCACACCAGGCCGCCCAAAAATCTACCAACACCGGCTGCTGATGCTCCAGCACCTCCTGATTAAAGGTTTGCTCAGATACTTCGACAGTGTACTTAACCATAAAGACGCCTCCCTTTTTGTTTAATTACATCATTATTGTCCCCCAAAAAATCTTTAACCCTTTAATCGATTTGTCCCAACCCTGCCTTCATTTTCGCTCCCCGGTTAACTCCCATTCACCCCTTTTTCCCCCACCCCCTGGGGGTGGGGGCTATTATATGTAATATAGACTAGTTTTATTAATTTGTCAACCGTCTAAACAAAAAAATCTGTTGTTACGTGATAATGTTACCCAGAAATATTGCTATGATAATGTCACCCTTGGTTAGAATGAATAAAAGAATACTATTAGCAACAAAGTTCTGATTCAAACGGAAAACGTCCAGGAAATTAGTAATAAACATAAAAAAGCCGCCTCCCGTAAACTCGAGAAGCGACCATGCCTATTAATCAAAAAGTCTAGAGTTTAAAAGACTTAATCTTTGCTGCATCTACAACGTATTTACTGGCGGCTAATCCCGCCACTTGACCCTCGCCAACTGCCTTGGCTAACTGGTAAGGACGACCCGTACAATCACCGGCGGCAAATAGACCTGGAATATTGGTCTGCATATCGCGATTAACCTTGTAGTGTCCATCAACCAACTCAACTCCGGGCACCAATCTTTCCGGCGGTACTTCGGAGCCAACAATAAATACTCCGTCTACCGGAATGCTTCTCTTTTCAAGCTGAATCCCTTGGACCGTAGCTTCGCCAAAGATTTGTTTGGGTTTATCATTAACAACCTCAACGCCCGGACTAAGACCCCCGATTTCTTGATAAAGCGGCAGATAGTAGACCCGTTGACAAATTTCAGCCAGATAACGGGCATCCGCCTCAGCTTCCGCATTATAAGCGATAATGGCTACATCCTTGCCTCGGAAAAAGGGGCCGTCGCAAGTGGCGCAGTAACCTAATCCTTTACCTAAGAATTCACGTTCTCCGGGCAGATAAACTGGGTGAGCGATACCAGTTGTAATGATGACACTCTTGGCCTTAAACATTTCCTGTTTGCTCATCAGGCCAAACTCATTTCCCAGCGAATAAATGTTATCAATTTTTTTTCGAGTTATTTCAATCCCCATCGTAGTAGCGTGCTCTAAAAACCGCTGCCTCAGGTCTTCCCCGGTAATTGAAGGAAATCCAGGGTAATTGATAATCTTTGGTGCCTTTTGCAGCGACGGGCTGCACACTTCGGTGCCAAATACCAATATTTCTCGATTCCTAATCCTCGCGTTAATCGCAGCTGATAGTCCGGCTGGCCCGCAACCAATTACCGCAATGTCCCAAATCTTCTCCTCCATCGTGCTAACTAACCCCCTGTAAAAATCAAATTAATAGATTTACGGTATTTTAACGATTTAGCTTTAGAATGAATTGGATCGCCTTGCGAAAGGCATCTTCCGGGTTTTCTCCCTCATTCATCCCAGCCAGGTGGCAGGATACTAAATAGTGCTCTGCCATCTTAACTGTTAGTTTATCAACTGCTGCCCTGATCGCCGTTAGCTGATGCATTATATCTTCACACTCACGACCCTCTATAACCATTTTTTCTATTCCGTTCAAGTGCCCTTGGACCGTTCTTAATCGATCTATTATCTCTTTTCGATTAGCCTCATTCACCTGAGCCATCGAAAAAACACCTCCTATATCTAAGCGTCAGCCCCACCCCCCGGGGGGTGGCTAGATTAAGCATACCTCTTGTTAACAAAAATGTCAAGCTAATACTTGTTTAAATCTTATAAATTGCCTTACCTCCCAAGTGGTCCTTAAGCATAAAAAGCTCGTTCACAAAAAAGTAAAAATATTTGCTCAAAGTCTGGGTTATCTTGTATAATCTAAAGATACTCAGCTCCCCGGGTTAGATTCTCGGGACAACTGGATTTTTTTGGGGAGGATTTGTAATAATGGGAATGACGATTACTGAAAAGATCCTGGCCGCCCACGCTGGAAAATCAGGGGTAGAACCAGGAGAGCTAATCAACTGTCGGCTGGACGGGGTTCTGGGGAATGACATCACTACTCCCGTGGCCATCAACGAGTTTAAAAAACTGAATATGAACCGGGTATTTGACCAAGATAAGATTTTTTTGGTCATGGATCATTTTACACCCAACAAGGACATCAAATCAGCGACCCAGTGCCAAGAGATCCGTAATTTTGCTCAACAATTTGGTATTACTCATTACTATGAAGGCGGCCGGGTCGGGATCGAGCACTGTCTCCTGCCCGAAGCTGGTTTGGTTTTACCAGGCGATGTAATTATTGGAGCCGATTCCCACACCTGTACTTATGGGGCTCTCGGAGCTTTCTCCACCGGTGTCGGCAGTACCGACATGGCCGCCGGCATGGCCTTGGGTGAGTGCTGGTTTCGAGTGCCGGAATCCATTAAATTTATTTACTACGGCCAGTTACCCACCTGGGTTGGGGGTAAGGACCTGATCCTTTACACCATCGGTCAGATCGGCGTTGATGGTGCTCGCTACCAAGCCATGGAATTCGTTGGGGAAGCTATCAGTCAGTTGGGTATGGATGGTCGTTTTACCATGTGTAACATGGCCATTGAGGCTGGAGGGAAAAACGGCATCATTCCCCCGGATGAAACGACTCTAGCTTATATAAATGACACAACTCCTAGTGGCGAGAAAAGAGCCCGGCGCCCCTACCAGGTCTTTACCAGCGACAGCGACGCCAAATACAGCCAGGTTTATGAATACGATGTTTCGCGGCTGGAGCCCCAAGTGGCGGCGCCTCATGCGCCAGAAAATGTTTTCCCGGTCAGCCAAATGAGCCATATTCCAGTAGATCAAGCAGTAATTGGTTCTTGCACTAATGGTCGAATGGATGATTTACGCCTAGCAGCTAGGATTCTCAAAGGCCACCAGGTACATCCAGCGGTCCGCACCCTGGTAATCCCTGGAACACCGAATATTTACCACCAGGCCTTAAAAGAAGGTCTCCTGGAAATCTTTATTGAGGCCGGAGCAATTATCAGCCCGCCCACCTGCGGTCCATGCCTGGGTGGACACATGGGCATTTTGGCTAAAGGTGAGCGCTCCATTTCCACAACCAATCGCAATTTCGTCGGACGAATGGGCCACCCGGAAAGCGAAGTCTATTTGGCTAATCCAGCAGTCACCGCGGCTTCGGCTATCCTCGGCCGGATTGCCTCACCTGAGGAAATTAAGCTAGTGAACGCTGACATTTAGGATGACAGTGGCAAGCTATTTCGTTAAAATTCTTCCCTCTGCTCAGAATGACAAGAGGACAACTTGTATAATCTAACCGGGACAGCGAACCTGCCTCCTGTCCCGGATCCAGGAGGTTTTGAAAATGAAATTAACTGGTCGAGTATGGCGGTTTGGGAATGATGTGGATACAGATGCCATCATTCCGGCGCGTTACCTGAATACAGCCGACCCTGCTGAGTTAGCCAAACACTGCATGGAAGATGCTGACCCGGATTTCCCCAACAAGGTCCAAACCGGTGACATTATTATCGCCGGTAAAAACTTTGGCTGCGGCAGTTCCCGGGAACATGCCCCGATTGCCATCAAAGCGGCTGGGGTTGCTGGCGTAGTGGCCAAGTCCTTTGCCCGGATCTTTTACCGTAACGCCATCAATATTGGTCTGCCAATCTTTGAATGTCCGGAAGGCATAGACCAAATCCGGGAGGGCAGCCAGATTGAAATTGACGTGGAACAAGGCCTTATTCGGGACCTGACTACCGGGAAAACCTATGCAGCTACTCCCTTCCCGGAGTTTATGCAAAAAATTATCAGTACCGGTGGCTTAATTGAATACGTTAGGGAGAAGGTGACTTCAGTTGAGTAAGCTCTATAAAATAGCCGTACTGCCGGGAGACGGGATTGGAGAAGAAATTGTTCCGGAGGCCATCAAAGTATTAAAACGAATTGGTGAGCTTTATGACCTGGAGTTTGCCTTTGAGGAAGCGCCAATTGGCGGCGTAGCCATTGATACTGTAGGGAAGGCTCTCCCTGAGTCAACCCTGGCCCTATGTCAAAAGAGTGACGCGGTCCTCCTGGGGGCTGTCGGCGGACCAAAGTGGGACTTCCTCCCGGCCACTGAGCGGCCGGAAGTAGCAGCCCTGCTGCCTTTGCGCAAAGGGCTCGGACTTTTTGCCAACCTGCGGCCGGTCTCGGTCTTTCCGGCCCTAGTCGGAGCCTCTACCTTAAAACCGGACGTTATCGCCGGGGTGGACCTGATTGTCTTCCGCGAACTAACCGGCGGCCTATACTTTGGCCAAAAATCTCGTCGGCCGCTTGACTCCGGGGAAGAAGCCATTGATACCTTGGTTTACACCACCCCGGAAATCGAACGGATCACTCGGTTGGCCTTTGAGGCGGCCCGTAAACGCCGGAAAAAAGTAACCTCAGTCGATAAAGCCAACGTCCTGGAGAGTTCGCGCCTATGGCGAGAAACAGTAACCCGGCTGGCGACCGAGTACCCGGACGTAGAACTCGAGCATATGTATGTTGATAACTGCGCGATGCAGTTAATCCGTTACCCGAAACAGTTTGACGTGATTGTGACTGAGAATATGTTTGGCGATATCTTGACTGACGAAGCGGCGATGCTGACCGGTTCGATCGGGATGTTAGCTTCCGCCAGCCTGGGCGGTCAGGTGGCCTTATATGAACCATCCCACGGCTCAGCCCCGGACATTGCCGGTCAGAAAAAGGCTAATCCCTTGGCCACTATCCTTTCAGCCGCCATGATGCTTCGCTACTCCTTTAACCGGGAAGCAGAAGCGCAGGCCATTGAAAAGGCCGTTGTTACGGTCCTGGATGAAGGCTACCGCACTCCGGATCTGATGGAGCCGGGGATGAAGGCCGTTAATACAGAAGAGATGGGCAACCTGGTTACCCAGAAACTGGGGTAACTACATACAAAAAAGGACTGAACCTTGTAGTTAGAGGCTCAGTCCTTTCTTGTTCACATTTCTTACTAATAACCACTTACTGAGTTCCTTTTTTCAGTAGCGTATAGTTAACACTATCCATCAGTGCCTGGAATGAGGCTTCAATAATATTCTCCGATACCCCCACTGTACTCCAGGTATCTACGGAGTCAGAGGTTTCAATCAGCACCCGCACCTTGGCCTCGGTACCCTCTTTTTCATCAAGTACCCTTACCTTATAGTCGGTCAGGCGGATGTTCTGGATGCAAGGATAAATTTGCCCTAAGGCCTTTCGCAAGGCATTGTCCAGGGCATTAACCGGGCCGTTGCCTTCGGCAGCCGTATGCACCTCCACATCATTCACCTTGATCTTGATAATGGCCTCTGCGCCAAATGCGGACCCGCCATTAGTCCCCACAATAATCCGCAGCTTTTCCAGCTCAAAGAAGTCCTCATACTTACCGAAAGCTCGTCGAAGCAAGAGTTCCAGGGAGGCCTCCGCTCCTTCAAACTGGTAGCCCTCATTCTCCAATTCCTTAATATATTCGATAGTCTGCCGACCTTCCGCCGAAATTTCGTCAGTTTTAATCCCAAACTCCTCTGCCTTGAACAGGAGGTTGCTAACCCCGGATAATTCGGAGACCAAGACCCGTCGCCGATTGCCGACTAGAGCCGGATCTAGGTGTTCATAGGTGCCGCTATTCCGAAGAATAGCACTGACATGGATCCCGCCTTTATGCGCAAAAGCGGCTCGACCAACAAAGGGCTGCTGGCCATTATGTGGCATGTTGGCGATTTCGGCAATAAAGTGAGAAACCTCGGTTAGATAGCGAATCCTTCCTTCATCCAAGCATTGATAGCCCAATTTTAATTGAAGGTTAGGAATTACTGAACATAGATTGGCATTGCCGCACCGCTCACCATAGCCATTAATTGTCCCCTGCACCTGCGTCACCCCGGCCTTGACCGCTGCAAGAGAATTAACGACTGCCAGTTCACTGTCATTATGGGTATGAATCGCTAAAGGACAGGCAAACTCACGTTTAACCTGAGCAACAATGTTCTCGATATCCCAGGGCATTGACCCGCCATTAGTATCACAAAGACAGATGCAATCCGCTCCTGCCTTAACAGCCTCCGCAATACATTGCCGAGCATAGATTGGATTAGCCCTGAAGCCATCAAAAAAGTGTTCGGCATCAAAGATGACCTCTATGCCTTTCTCCTTCAAAAATCGCACAGAATCCCGGATCATGCGGCGGTTTTCCTCCAACGTGGTCCGTAAAGCCTGCTCCACATGAAAATCCCACGATTTTCCTACAATGCAAACCACACTGACTTCGGCCGCCAGAACTGCTAATAAGTTATTATCTTCTGCTGCTGATTGTCCAGGCCGACAAGTGCTGGTAAAGGCAGATATTTTAGCTGTTTTTAAGCCGTAGTCTTTGATTTGATGAAAAAAATCCATGTCCTTGGGGTTGGAAGCCGGCCAGCCGCCTTCTATGTAATGTACCCCAAGACTATCCAGCTTCTTGGCAATTTTAAGTTTATCCAAAACTGACAGAGAAATCCCTTCACCCTGGGCACCATCTCTCAAGGTTGTATCATATATAAGAATTCTATTCTTGACTGATTGAACCATTGTAACCCCCTTGATTCATTCTTTCCGCCCATTTTAATTCCTTGGAAACCTTGAGTCAAGATATTTATCAGAATTTTAAGACTTTTATTTAAGCCACCAATCGCTGCCCCCGCTTAAACACTGCACGATCATTTTTTTGATAGGACTACTTAGCAGCATGAAGGTCTATTCCAAAAGTCCTACTTGATGCATTGAAACCAAATCTAGAGCCGTAAGCTTTAAGTTATAAACCTTCGGCTGAATCAAACCCACGCGTTCCCAGGCAAACAACCACAGCAAAGGAGCATCAGCGATCACCTGCTTCTCTGCCACAAGGTAGTATTGTAACCGTCTATTAGGTTTCTTAATTTCCATTCGAGCCGCAGTTAATAGCTCATCTACCGATCGATTGTGATAAAACGAGTAATTAGTATTACCGATCTGGGAAGAATGGAAGTTGAAGAAGAATAAATCATCTGGGTCGGGATATTCCCAACTCCAGCCTCCTCGAAAACAGGAGTATTCGCCTTTGTTCAAGCCCTTTTGATAGTTTTCCCAGGGTATTGATCTCAAGTGGACGACTATCCCGATCTGGGCCAATTGTTGCTTTAACTCTTCGGCAATCAGTCGGTGAGATTCCGAATTATTAAAGGCTAACTCCAGGGGGGGTAAACTCTTTCCTCCTGGATACCCGGCCTCGGCTAGCAGTTGCGTCGCCTTACTTTGATCAAAACCATACGCCCTGGTTTCAGGCTGATACCCCCAAAAACCAGTCGGCATTAGATTAGTCATTGATTGTCCTACCCCGCCAAAAAGACGATCGATTATGGCATCCCGGTTAATCGCCCAGTTAAGGGCCTGTCTGAGAATTACTGATTCGCCCCAAATTGGATCCTGGAGATTAAATTGATAAAAATAGCTATCCAGGAGACTGGTTCGCCTTAACATCTGTCCTAAATTCGGGTCTGCGGCCAGCTCCTGATACTCCGCACCGGAAATTTCATCCAGATAATCAAGCCTTCCTTCCTTAAAAGCCGTCAGACCGGTTTGCGCATCAAGAAAATTGAAGACAATTTGGCTTAACCGGGCGTTTCGACCCCAATAACCTGAATTGGCCGCTAGAATAATGGCTTTGTCTTTCTGCCAGTCCTGAAGCCGAAAAGGGCCGGTTCCCGGCGAATTTCCCCCGGGTGAGCCAAACTTCTTCCCTTCCGCCCGGACTGCTTCCAGATCAACTACCCAAAAGGGGGGCATGCCGAATCGGCTTAAAAAACCAGCATTTGGCTCTTCCAGAGTAATCCGCAGTTCCCACTCACCGAGCACTTCAATTCCCGCAACGGAATCCGCTTTGCCCTCCGCCTTAAGCTGAGCCCCTTTAATCGGCAACAATAACTCCCTGGCTGGAGAATTCACCGCTGGGTCGAGAACCCTTTCCCACGAATCCTTAACATCCTTAGCGGTCATTGGTCGGCCGCTATGGAATTTGACATCTTTCCTTAATTTAAAAATAAAAACCCGAGCGTCATTCGATACTTTCCACGAACTGGCTAATTGAGGTCGGGGCTCCAGGGTATCCGGATCAAAACTAATTAATCCCTCATAAAGGTTAATCCCAACCATTCGTTCACAGCGCCGGCTCATTAAAGCTGGGTCCAGAGTTTCCGGTGTTTCTACCATCCCAAATTGAAAGGGACGGTCAGAAAAAGTGTAACGCAAGGGTTGCAGAAGGCCGTTTTGCCGCAGTAGCTTTCCGGCTGCCGCGGCTGAAACTAATAGTAAAACTGCCAGGATTACTATTAATAAGTTTCTAGTTCGCCCTGATCCGCGATATTTTCTTCGCACCATATTCCACCATCCCATCCAGAACCTAAATACTCTAACCATTATATTCCATTATACGGGGTAAAAAAAGCAGTTATGCTTAAATTAAACCAATTGATTGCCTGCCTCCGGCTGTGTTTATGACCGCATTTTCTTCTTTCACGGTAGCTATACCAGCTATCCACTAACGCAGAAGGCATTGGAACCAATAGAAACTAAGGAGAATATAATGTCTCAGGATAATTCCCAAACAATTAACTTAAGGAGGTAATCTTAATGTCCCATTCTGACATTGCCGGAGGATTCCCCTTCTTCGGGGGATGCTTTAACAACCTGGCTTTCTGTGTAGCTGTTCTCCTGGTAATTCAGTGCTGCCTCGGTGGATTTGGCGGCTTTGGTGGCTGCAGATAGCATCTACCTGATTCAACGGCAAAGCAGGGCCGGACTAAATGCCCGGCTCTGCTTTTCTTCTTACTCTCACTCGTCCCTACTCCCAGTATATAGTCGCCGGTAGACTTGATAGTCAGTAATCACCTTTCTTACGTAATCTCTGGTTTCAAGGAAAGGAATGTTTTCAATCGTTTCCCAACGGCCATCCCACTGACCGGTTGACAACCAGGTTTTTACTTTAGTCGGGCCGGCATTATAAGCAGTAATCATTAATAGTTGGTTGCCCTGAAATTCATGTGCTAACTGAGCTAAATACCAGCAACCAATCTGAATGTTCCGTTCTGGATCATACAGTTGCGTCGGTTTATAATCCTTCAGCTTAATCTGTTCGGCTGCCCACTGGCCTGTTTCCGGCATTATCTGCATCAAGCCGCGGGCTCCTTTACTTGATTCGGCCTTTTCATCAAAATGGCTTTCGACGCGCATAACAGCAGTTGCCAGATATGGATCGATGCCCCATATGCCGGTATAATAGAAAATTTGATCCTGGTAAGGTATGGGGTAAACAGTCTTTTTTAAAAACCAGGGCGAATTTAGCAAAAGTAGCACGGCTACGGCCACCAATAAAAAAATCCAGGCCTGAATTCGGATTTTGGGCCTGCGGATATACATATAGTAACTTCTCCTGTGCCAAATTTCGGTTAATGTTCCCGGTTTAATTCGTCCCACATTCCTCGCACTTGACTAAGGGTCGCAGCGAGACTTCCGCTGTTATCGATTACTTTATCAGCCCATTTTAGTTTTTCCGGCAGGGCCATTTGCGAAGCGATTCGGTTTCTCGCCTCCTCCTCGGTCATCCCATTTCGCGCTTTAAGTCGGGCAATCTGGGTCTGTTCATCCACTGCCACTAACCAGATTTGGTCGACTAGGGTCGTAAAACTGGCTTCGATTAATAGGGGGGCATCGACTACCGCCACCGTTTCTGGTCTTTCCATGGCCAAGTGATCCAGTTGTTCTCGGGTTCTTTCTTTGACCCGGGGATGGGTCATCTGATTCAACTTCCCCCGGGCTACTGGATTAGAAAAGACGATCTGACCAAGAGCTAAACGATCAAGATTTCCCTCGGGTGTTAATACACCTGGTCCAAAATAGTCAACAATCTCCTGCCAGGCTAGGGTACCCGGTTCAACAATTTCCCTAGCTAAAATATCCGTGTCAATGATAACTGCCCCAAGTTCACGCAAATAGTTAGAAACTGTGGTTTTCCCACTGGCAATTCCGCCAGTCAAACCGATCACTTTCAATTTCTGCCCACCACCATATTATGAAATCAATCAGGTCATTAGACTAATCTCGAAAATTTATATGCCAATCAGGTTTATTAATCGTGCTGCTTCGCGGCATGTCGGGCCCCTCCATGATGATGGTCACAAACATTAGGCTGACATTGAGGGCAGTAATGGGAACTCCGGCCTCCAACCTTGAGCCGTTGGATAACCGACGCGCAGCGACGGCAATCCTGGCCGGTCCGCCGGTAAACCTGAAGGTAGTTTTGAAATTCACCTGGTTGACCCTCGCCATCGACATAATCGCTGATTGAAGTTCCCCGGCAATCAATTCCCTGCTGCAAAACAGACTGAATCGACTGGTAGAGTCTAGCTAGTTCATCAGCGGTCAGGGACGCCCCGATTCTCTCCGGATGAAGTTTGGCTGCATAAAGAATCTCATCGGCATAGATGTTGCCAATACCGGCAACAATCGTTTGATCCAACAATAATTGTTTAATCTTAGCCTTCCGACCCCGCACCTTCTTTTCCAGCCAATTCAGAGTGAATTCTTGGCCTAGCGGTTCGGGGCCAAGATCTTTCAGGCCTTTCAAGCTGAGACAATCTTCAGTCTGGATCAGGGCAAGGTACCCAAACTGCCGCAAATCATGAAAAACTAGAACTCCTCCGTTATCAAGACTGAAAGCGGCATGCAGGTGGCACCAAGCTCCTTCATCACGGTTTATTACCAGTCCGGGGGGACCGTAAATCAAGCGACCGGTCATTTTCAGGTGAACTACCAGGGTCCAACCACCGGTGAGGCGGGCTAAAAGATACTTGCCGCGCCGGTCCAGTTTCAGGAACCGTTGGCCCAATAATTTTTGTTTAAACTCGTCAACCGATAGGTAGCGAACAATCTTAGGGAGAAAAATCTGCACCTCAGTGATGGATCGCCCAGAGAGGTGAGGTGTGAGCGAACGTCGGACCGTCTCAACTTCGGGTAGTTCCGGCAAACTTAGTCCCCCAATCATAACGGTGTATATATTAATGACGCAGATATATTAAATTACCGTTAGCGATAAACGTCAGCCCTGCTTGTTTTAAAAATGATCTAAACCGCCAATCGCTGAGCTTCGAAAAACGCTGCGCGATCAATTTTTTATGTTCTGACGGTGCGGCTTAGCGATTATGGTCAAAAATCCTTAGGCAGGGGCATCAGCTCGTACCAGTTAGGGCCGATTTCTAAATCAACCACTAGCGGAACGCGCAGAGTAACCGCATTTTCCATGGCCTGTCGAACCAGGCCCGCCATCTCTGCTAACTCGTTGGGCGGTATTTCGAAAATTAGTTCATCATGTACCTGCAGGAGCATTCGGGAACGTAGTTGGCACTGCTTTATCTCTTTCGCTACTTTAAGCATCGCGACCTTGATGATGTCAGAGGCTGTCCCTTGAATCGGGGTATTCAGTGCCGCTCTTTCCCCAAACCCGCGCACATTCCGATTACTGCTAAATATTTCTGGCAGATACCGGCGTCTCCCCAGCAGGGTGGTTACATACCCTTTCTCCCGGGCTTCCCGCACAATGCGGGACATGAACTCCCGAACTCCTCGATAGGTGGAAAGGTACTGTTCAATATAGCGTTTGGCTTCGGTCCGGCTTATTCCCAGATCTCTGGCCAGACCAAAATCTGATATTCCATAAACAATGCCGAAGTTCACGGCCTTGGCCCGGTAACGCATTTCCCGGGTAACTAATTCTTCAGGCAAGCCGAATACTTGAGCCGCAGTGTGGGTGTGAATATCTCGTCCTTCCCGAAAAGCCCTGATTAGCTCCTCATCTTCCGAGATATGAGCTAAAGCCCGTAAATCAATTTGGGAATAGTCAGCCGCCAGGATTAACCAACCTGGTTCTGAAGGAGCAAAAAATTTGCGGATGCGGCGGCCAAACTCCAACCGGATGGGAATATTCTGCAGATTAGGCTCAGTGCTGCTGAGTCTTCCGGTGGCGGTTATGGCTTGATTAAAGGTGGTATGCACCTTCCCCGTGCGCGGGTTAACCAGGTGCCGCATGCCGTCTACGTAGGTAGATTTCAGTTTAACCAACTGACGGTGTTCCAGAATTCGCGCCACAATTTCGTGCTGACCGGCTAATTCCTCGAGAACTCCTGCATCGGTAGAATACCCGGTCTTGGTTTTTTTCAATACCGGTAAATTTAATTTCTCAAACAAGATAACCCCCAACTGACGGGTCGAGTTGATGTTAAACTCCTCACCGGCCAAAACGTGAATTTCTTTGGTTAGTTCTTCCAGGCGAGTGCCCAATTCTTTGGACATTCCTTCCAATGCTTCAGCATCAAGGAAAACTCCGGCCTGCTCCATCTCGGCTAATACCCGAATCAACGGCAATTCTACTTCCCGGTAAAGAGAAGTTAATTCCATCTGCTGCAACTGCTCAACCAAAAAGCGATGCAACTGAAAAATACAATCTGCGCGCCGACCGGCCAGCCAAACTGAATCATCCGAAGGGAGAATCAACTGATTCAGGTACTGCAGGGATAATTCCTCCAGACTTAATTTAGCTAGGCCTGGATTAGTCAAGTAAGCCTCAAGCAAGGTATCTCCTGCCAGTCCGTTTAGCTGGATTCCAGCTTGGTCAAGCAGTATCAGCGCAGCCTTAGCATCATGGAAGACCTTGGGCAGTTGGCCATCCTCCAGCCAACCCTTGATCTGACTGCGCAGTCTTAGGCTCAGACTCGAATCTTCCGTAGCCGCCGGCACCCGTAACCGTCGGGCCCGATGTTGTTCCCAGCAAAGACTCAGGTAAGTAGGCTGCCCTCGCAACGGATGCGGATCAGTGGACTCCAGGTAAATCGCGACACAAGGGGCTTGTCCTTGTTCCGCTCCCAGCGGTGTCTGGCTTGCCCGTTGTTTCAAGGCTGCCAGTTCCTCAACGAGTGTATTAAGCTCATCCTCATCTGCTACTTGCCAGTAATCTCGTTCAACGGGTTCCGTTTCTTCGGAAAAGGCCTGTTTTACTTCTTTCTGAACCGGTATTGAACCGGTCTCTATAATGGGTTCCGGTCCTGCTGGCCGTACCATCTGTGCGGTTACCCGTTTGATCAGGGTCCGAAACTCCAGTTCCCGAAAAACCTTAATCAACTCATCATAATTAGGGCCGGTATAACGGCACTGGTTCCAATCCACTTGAATCGGCACATCCCGGACAATGGTGGCCAGCCACTTGCTGCGCCGCACTTGTTCTTCCAAATCTTCTAATAGTTGACCGACCCGGCCGCGAATCTCCCCGCGCCGCTGAAACATTTCCTCAATGCTGCCGAATTGCTGAATAAGCTTGACAGCAGTCTTTGGTCCGACTGACGGGACGCCCGGGATGTTATCTGAGTTATCTCCTTCGAGTGATTTCACGTCAATTAATTGCTGTGGGGATAAGCCACCGTACTTATCGGCAATTTTCTGTAGATCATAAATATCCAAATTGCTGATTCCCTTGCGGGTGATCAAGGCCTTGGTGGCTGGGCCAACCAGTTGCAGGATGTCCCGATCCCCACTGACAATTACCGTTTCTAGGCCCTGCTCCTCTGCCAAGTGAGCTAGGGTCCCAATCAAATCGTCCGCCTCATAATTCTCCAGCTCATAAACTGGAATATTCATCGCCTGCAAGATCTGTTTAATCAGAGGAAATTGGGGGCGCAGGTCATCCGGCGTTGCCGCCCTCTGGCTTTTGTAGTCAGCAAATTCCGCATGCCGAAAGGTTACCTTCCCCTTATCAAAGGCAACGGCCAAATACTCGGGTTTTTTCGTCCTCAATCAGTTTGAACAGCATGGTCGTAAAGCCATAGACCGCATTCGTCGCCACACCCTGGCTGGTTGTCAGAGAATTAATCGCATGATAGGCGCGGTGGGTCAAGCTGTTCCCATCTAGTACCATGAATTTTCCCTTGTTGGTTTTATTATTACTCAATTGAAACACCTTTTTCTGTCAAAAATCAGGACTATAATTCACCTGCAACGACAATTAAATATACTTAATATAGCCAGGAGCAAATATGATACGGTAAGACTTAATTAAAAGAATAATTCTAGTATCTTGTCATTATGTTATTTTCGTCCGTGATCGCGCCCAGCGAGCATGTCGGTTAACACTGTTAAGAAGCAGGCGATAAACCTTGTGACGCTAATCGTTAGACTTAAAACGCAAGCAAGAAAAAACAGAACGCGCTATTTATTTTAAGTGATGCTGGTTCGAGCCATTAGCTGACTTTAACTCTATTGTAACCCAGTCACCTTCAACCTTAACCGTGGTGTTCAGTTTTTGACAAAGGTTAACGACCTGATTCATCAGTTTTTCTTGTCGGTTGTCAGTTGCCCACTGTGGTTGCGATTGAGTAATGAAGACTGGCCGAACGCGAGCCTTCTGCACTCCATTATGATCTAGTTCTGCTTGCAGCACCAGACCTTCCCGGGTCGATTCAGACCAGTTCTGGTCAAAGATAAAGTTTCCCAGGCTGTAGGCGATCAATTTATCGTGGTATACCTCCAGTCCTTGTAACCAGTGCGGATGGTGGCCTAAAATCAGATCCACGCCCTCATCAATTAGACGATGAGCCATCTCACGCTGGGCTTTACTTGGCTGATCCACGTACTCGACGCCCCAATGCAAGGAAACCACCACCAAATCTACTTGTTGCCGGACCGCCCGGACATCCTCTAGTATATCATTCAAAACCATGGGGGCTACTCCTGGCAGATCCTTGGTCGCCCGATGGGCCCGAGGGTATTTATGACTGAAATAGATATCAGCCAAATCACTATAAGCTAGAAAAGCAATCCGGATACCGTTCTGTTGGATGATTGCCGGTTGCCTAGCCCGAGTAATATCAGCTCCAGCACCAATCACTTTTATGCCGGACTCGGTAAGCCGTTCAATTGTTTCCAACAATGCAGGCGAATCATAATCCAGGGCATGGTTATTAGCCAGGCTGACTACATCAAACCCGCCTAGCTTCAAAGACTCTATTGCATCAGGCTTGGCTCGGAAACAGATCTGTTTTCCAGGGAGGGGTTGGCCGCTTTCTGCAATGGGACTTTCCAGATTGGCAAAGGTGATATCTCCTTCCGCTAAGCTAGGCCCCAAAAGTTTTAAAGAATAGTCCTGGCCATTAGTCTCAAGCAAGCGTCCGACATGGCGGGCCAGCATGATATCACCAACGGCATTTAAAGTAACCGTATATTTGGGTACTGGCCGCATTTGTTCCGGCTCTGGCGGAGTATTCTCATTCACCACCGGATCCTTTTTCAATAATAAACTAAAATCAAGAGCCCCGGCTATATATAAGCCAATCAGGGAACCGGAAAAAAACAGAACTACTAAAGTAATTAAGACTAAAGGCCGAATACTTAACCTCATCTGACCACTCCCTATATTCTTCGATTATTATACTTTCGTCGTTCGGCGCCAAATCCCTTTATCTGATTCAAAAGACCCCTACTGATATAAGTTGAGGTTACCTTGTTTAAACTTCAGGTGGAGTAAAGTCTCCAGCTGATGCCTTGATGTTCAGCGTAGCTAAACGAGTTCACTCTGGAAAAAATGCGCCAACCCAGGTATTTAGATGCCCGGATTGGCGTTCCAGAAAGAATTTGGAAAACATATAGGAGGATAAAGTAAGTTGGCCGATAAGTTATTTCCCCGGCAGTATTTTTAGAAGTTGGCGTGAGAGCTCAGCTAGATCCTGTTTTTGATGATCAACTATTTGGTTAAGCAAACGGCGAACATCCGGCCTAGTGGCATATCTTATCTGCTTCTCATAAGTGGTAATCGCATCTGCCTCTAATTGAACCGCTCGAGTCAGATAATCTCTCGCTTTCGTTTTATCTACTGGTCTCGGACGCACCTGTCTAACTGGAGGCCCAAAAAACAGTCCTCTCTGCTGCTGACCTGGAGAACTCTTCTTCTTTTCTGGGGCATAATGATCTTTGGGCAACCAATCATCGTAGAATCCCTTATCATCTGCTAAAGGATCTATTTTACCAATCATCGCCAGAATCATCTTGAAGTGTTTCGATTCCTCTAGAGCTTCACGATAAAATAATTCACCAAGACTGCCGCCTAATTCTTCGGCAGCTTTAAAGTAGAAATCTATTACTCCCGCCTCCCAGCTCAGGTCATCCCGTAATATATTAAGGTCAATTAAATGATTGACACGCTGTTTGACTGGAGAATATTTTTCTTTTTGGTCTGGATACTCAAATCTAGTTTCATCCGACTCAATCGGCAGCTCATAATCGTCTTGCCATTGTCCTGCTTCCGGAAGTAAGGACCATTCTTGTTGTTGCTCCCAATCCATCCCCATGTCAACTTCCATATCATAAGGGGGTATCTCCACCGGCAATTCTGGGTCAAACCAGATGTCTTCCGGCCATTGTTGTTCGGGGACTCTCTGGCTCGGTGGAGCCTGAGTCGGCCTCAACTGCTTTGGCGGTGCTTGCGTTGGTCTTAACTGAGCCGGTGGTGCATACTCAACCGGCAGTTCCTGTCTCGGGTATTCTAGCTCAGGCAACTCTGGCCACGCCGGCATTTGCTTCGGTGGTGCCTGAGTCGGTTTCAACTGCTTTGGTGGTGCTTGCGTTGGCTTTAACTGAGCCGGTGGTGCATACTCAACCGGCAGTTCCTGTCTCGGGTATTCTAGCTCAGGCAACTCTGGCCACGCCGGCATTTGCTTCGGTGGTGCCTGAGTCGGTTTCAACTGCTTTGGTGGTGCTTGCGTTGGCTTTAACTGAGCCGGTGGTGCATACTCAACCGGCAGTTCCTGTCTCGGGTATTCTAACCCAGGCATTTGCTTCGGCGGTGTCTGAGTTGGTTTATATTGCTTTGGCGGTGCCTGCGTTGGCTTTAACTGAACCGGCGGAACATACTCGACCGGCAGTTCTTCTAGCGGATATTCTAACTCAGGTAACTTTTGCTTCGGCGGTGCCTGAGTCGGTTTCAACTGCTTTGGCGGTGCCTGAGTCGGTTTCAACTGCTTTGGCGGTGCCTGGGTTGGCTCAATCTGTACTGGTGCTTGAGTCGGTTTAATCTGTTCCGGTGCTTGAGTTGGCTTAATCTGCTCCGGTGCCTGAGTTGGCTTAATCTGACCCGGTGCTTGAGTCGGTTTAATCTGTTCTGGTGCTTGAGTTGGCTTAATCTGTTCTGGTGCCTGAGTTGGTTTAATCTGCTCCGGTACCTGAGTTGGTTTAATCTGCTCCGGTACCTGAGTTGGTTTAATTTGCTCCGGTGCCTGAGTCGGTTTAATCTGCTCCGGTGCCTGAGTCGGTTTAATCTGCTCCGGTGCTTGAGTTGGTTTAATCTGTTCCGGTGCTTGAGTCGGTCTTAATCGCCTTGGTCTTTGCGGTGCTTGCGTCGGCTTCAACTGCCCCGGGGCCTGGGTTGGTTTAATCTGTTCCGGTGCCTGAGTCGGTCTTAATCGCCTTGGTCTTTGCGGTGCTTGCGTCGGTCTTTGCTGTTTCGGAGGGGCCTGAGTCGGAGGAATCACTGGCTGTATTTCCCGCAACACCTCCCCTTCCCCGCCTTGTTGCCACCACGGAACACCAGAGGGCGACGTCCCAGAGGTGTTGAATAACGGTCTGGTTTCATCCATGTATTATAACCCTCCATTCAATAGGTCCTAAATTCTTAGTAACATTTTATGAGAATAGCCTCTAATCGGTTACTGGAATGAGCTATTGACGGAGTAGGTTGTATTCTCCCATCCGGGGAAAAGGCGTTTCCTCACTTAAGCGGTTAAAGCGGCAGTTAGCCTAACAGCGCACAAAACACCCCGGAATAAAACTTCCGGGGTTACCAGAACAATTTCTTATTACCTTGTCACCAAGCTCTGGATCACGAACCTGGCTGGCATCCATGGCAAAAGGACCGTCTACGCAGAGGCTTGACAAAAAAACAAGTTATTTTCCATGTCTAAGCCCAGTTCCGGATTCGACTTCATCAGCAGTAAGTTGTCTAAAATCACTGCCGCCCGCAACTTGATCCAATTGCTCATCGGACAAAACTTCCTGGTTTACGGGTAGGACCAGGTAGACCACCTTCGCCGATTCTTCTAATACCTTGATTTCCAACTCTCTGGGCAGATGCAGACCGAATTGGGCAAGCACTTGGTGCGGATCAGCCATCAATTCTTTTTTAAAGTTCTCATCGGCCCAAGCTTTCTCAATTACCTTAGCTTCCAATTCCTTGCGGTGCTCCAGGATACTTTTGGTTGTTTGGCCCACTTTTCTTAACCTCCTTGATTATTTTTATGTAACGCTGTTCAACTCGATTTTCGTGAATTAAGCCAGCCATTTGACCGAATGGAAAAGTCTCGCTGGTTCAGCAACTGGTATTATTATATTTCTAAAATAATAAATTTTCATTGACAATTTTGCGGTCCGGAAAAATTCACAACGAAATCTAAGGATAAATATACTTATCCAAGTTTTTACGGTCGCTATCTGATCAATCAGTAAACCCCACCGGTGTGCCGTTGCGATCCCAGCTTAGGACCTTCAGCCTGACCACTGCTTCTTTAATTTCATCAGACGAAGCATGAACAGGTCTATAAACATTTTCATAGAAATATTTCAAGGTGACATTAGCACAGAATAAACACAATTAAAAAAGCCGACAAGTTGACACTCGTCGGTCTCTGTGCTATACTTGGCGTGTAAATTTCAGAAGATGTGCCGAAGTGGCGGAATTGGCAGACGCGGCGGTCTCAAAAACCGTTGGGTACTCCCCATGCCGGTTCGAGTCCGGCCTTCGGCACCATGTAACTTATGGATTTCAGGCATTTAGATAAACAGAAAACTGTTTAGTTTAATAATAGAAGATGAACTAAGGACGGAAGCAAAACCAGCTTCCGTCTTATTTATTACTAACCGCCCATGTCCCAAGCACACAACCACTTATAACATATAATAGGTCCAACTCTAGACCTTTCATTTAATAACAGAAAAGATATAGCAAGGCGGCTTCAGCCATGTCCGGACATGTCTTGCTAGGTATCAACCAGACCAGTGTTCCTGCAGGAATGCGCGGGGTTCAACGATACCAACGAAACTATTGGTCTTCCGCTGAAGGCGGGACCGCGATCATAACGAACATATTGTAGTTAACTCCAGCATCTGCTCCAGTTCTATAGGTAATATTGATATTTTGAAAGACTATACGCAGCTTGCAGCCGTTGCTTTCGGTGTCCAAGGTTAGTTCTTCTGCATCCAGGGTCCCCTTAGGCTGGTTGCTGATGCTAGTGATCGAATTGGCGAAATCATACAGACCGGTAGCCACCAGTTCTTTTCCCGCATCATTTTGAACCGACACCTGCGTTTCGTGGGGGGACAGTTGTTCCAGAACAAGCCGGTATTGGACCCCGCGCACTTCAAATTCATAGGTGATATTTTCTTTAGAATCCATGTGCCGATAAGTGCTGGTTTGCAGCAGAACGTCATAACCGTCAATGTTTAGCGGCTTTTCCATATTCAGATTGGCGAAAAAGTAGTTCGGGGTCCCGGCCATATATTGATAAGCGGGTTCATAACCTAAAGTCAGTTGCATATTTTTGATTTGGAAATCCGCCGGCAGCCAGGAAACTTCTTTCAGATAGTTGCGCCGCTCTAAATAGTTCAAGATGCTAGTTGTTTCCAGACGCAGATTCATATCGGCGTCGGGTTTGGGATATATCTGGCCATCCACTAAAACGCCGGCGGTGTGCAACATACTTTGCAGCCTGGTTATCTGGCTGACCCGGGAAACGGTAAAAGCATCCACCGGCGGGATGATCGAGAAGATCGCAAAGCCGGCTGCCATGAGAGCGATGATACCATTTTTTGCCGCAGGCCTAAAGGAAAAAACTATACCCATCACGATTGAAAAGATCCCGAACAGGGCTACATAATAACGAGACTCAGTGACGCCGTAGGTACTTAAACGGATATACACCGAGATAAGCTGCATAATCACAACGGGGATCAGCACCTTTGGGAAAATACGCCGATACAAGAAAGCCAAATGGTTTTTCAACCGACTGACCAGGATGTAGATAATAAATCCAATAGCCGAATAAGCCAGGATCATCGGCCCCAGTTGGCCAGAAGGCCATTCCAGGGTAACGCCGATTTTTATAAAATAGGCCAGCAGGACCAACGTATAGGCTGCAAACAGGGGGATAGCTATATAGGAGACCAAAATTTCCAGTAAGCGAGGGTAATGGCTTGCCTCCCCGGCATAGGCCTGATCAGACTCCGAGACTGAATTAAAGCGAGGTAAAAGAGACAGATAATAAGTAGTCGCTAAAAGGATCCAAACAATGGCCATCATGTAGCCGTACCAATCCTCGTTGACTGCAAAAAGCAGGATGTCGATAGTAGCAATGATCGCCGCCAAACCGGCTGTGAGCACCCCGGCGTACAGTGCCGAGGTAAAGGCGGATTTGAAATGAATCAACGCTACACTGTTGAAATCGAATCTGCCCCGAAACGAAGGCAGCCAAATGAAGACACAAAACATAGAGAATACAGCCACCAAAGTGCGGGCCCCCACCCCGTAGTCTATAGCCGGCACCGGGGAAATGATTAGATAGTAACCCAAGGTGAGCAAGGCAGAAAGGGCGTAAACCGCTAGACGCGCTTTTGCTAGACGCGGGAAGCGTTCACAGGCAAACTGGGCAGTAACCCCCAGGAAAGAACCAAGCAAAAAGGTAAACATTAATTTTTGGATGAGTAAATCGGATATATCATGTTGAGAAATCATATAACAGGTCAATATCGTCGCGCAAATCAAACACCCGACGGTCAACGGAAAACGCAGGACCGCCCCCGAAAGCCCCAGAATCATTCTGACAATGGCTCTGTTGAAACGATTCATTTATTTTTCCCTCCCTTTCCTCATGCTCACATCAATAGCCAGTCTGAGTACCGAAGTACCGATAGTTTGCTGGATTTATTCTTCTTGCTGGCAAAGAAAACCTCCCCAATAAGGCCGCGAACCCATAAATACATCTCCAATCCTACTTTTTAATAATACTAACGTTCAAGAAGTCCAAAATGTACTATCTCCAAAACCATCATACATAATCCAAAAAAGGGGCTAAGCTAAATACTAAGGAAGTTAACAATACACATATTTTTTCCAGGTCTGGATAAAGTAATAACAATGGAAATAGCAATAGAAATTAATAAATTTATCAGGGAGGAAAAATGTTTCACTGGCTGGATAAACTGCTTAGAAGAAATAGTCATCACAGCCAAAATACTAATCCAAGTCTGAAACGGTCGGAAACCGAGGGTAGGCTAATTAGTAAAAACCTTACCCACAACAAAAAAGTCTTGACCGAGATATTTAACCAATGCAGCCATTTGGTGATTAGAGAAATCCAAATTGGTCGGGATAATTCTCTGGAAGCCATGCTCGTTTATCTAGAGCCGCTGGTTAACGCCGAACTTCTAGAAAGATTAATCCTGCGGCCGTTAATGGATATTACCCAGTTTCCAAGCCAAGAGGAACTGCTGCCTTTCCTAAAAAAGAGAGTAGTCACTGCCGGCAAAATCATTGAATATAATCATTGGGCAGATATTACTGATGAAATAGCTCGAGGATTAACCGCACTATTCATTAATGGTCAGAATAGTGTCTTACTATTCTGCACCTTAGAAGATGTTTACCGCTCAATTGACCAACCGACCATTGAAACAGTAGCTAAAGGGCCTTGCGATGCCTTTAACGAAGATTTACGGACCAATATTGCCTTGCTGCTCAGACGATTGCCTACCCCCCGCCTCGCCGTCGAAAAGCTTAGATTGGGAGCGGTTACGAGGACAGAGGTTAATATTGTTTATCTAAAAGGTTACGTTATGCCTGGATTAATTGAGGAAATAAAGCAAAGAATTGAGCGGATTAAGGTAGACAACTTTATTGGGACCGGTCAACTGGAAGAATACATTCAAGACAACCCCTATTCCCCTTTTAATACCATTGAATCAACAGAACGACCGGATAGAATGGCCAGTCACTTGCTTGAAGGCAGGGCAGGTATCTTAATGAACAATACACCGTTTGCCCTAATTGTTCCGATAACAATTGCCAGTCAGCTGCAAAGCCCTGAGGATTATTACAACCGGTACTGGTTTTCCTCATTTATTCGGTTTATTCGTTGGATCTCGCTGTTAACTGCTCTGTTTGCCCCATCCTTGTATATTGCCATAACCACTTTTCATCAAGAACTGGTGCCAACCTTCTTACTGATTTCAATCGTCTCCTCCAGGGAAGGGGTGCCTTTCCCCAGTCTGGTAGAGGCATTAATAATGGAACTAACCTTCGAAGTACTTCGGGAAGCTGGAATTCGCTTGCCCCGGCCTTTCGGCCAAACCATCAGCATCGTGGGCGCAGTCGTGATAGGCCAAGCTGCTGTCAGTGCCGGCTTGGTTTCTCCAGTCATGATTGTTATCGTGTCTTTAACTGCTATTACCAACTATACCATACCTTCGATAAATGTATCCAATACTGTTCGTCTATTGCGCTTTCCCTTTATGATCTTAGCGGCAACGTTTGGCCTGTTTGGAGTAATGCTTGGCTTTACTGTGCTTGGTTTTCACTTATGCTCACTTCGATCTTTTGGGGTGCCGTATTTATCGCCGATCGCCCCCTTATCGCTCAGCGATTTAAAAGACACCTTCATTCGCGTACCTTATTGGATGATGTTACTTCGGCCGCGTTTAATCGGCTATCCAGCACTTCAAAGGCAAGACGCAAACCAAAAACCAGGTCCGACAAAAAGACACCGCAATGTCCCGACTCGAAGGGGGAAAGAATAGTTGTTGGATAAAGGCCGAATCAGCAGTGTTCAATTATTGTTTTTATTGTTAATTGTCCAGGATGCGACTGCCTTTCTCGCGGTCCCCTCACTCGCCGCTCAGGCAGCCGGCCCGGATGCCTGGCTGTCAAATATATTTTTTGTGAGTCTTTTTGGATTAATAGTCGGTTCTATCGGAGTCAGCTTGGCCAAGCGCTTCCCTGATGAGACATTGACCGAATATCTACCCAAAATTGTTGGAAAACCGGTAGGGAAAATATTGATCTTTGTCTATTGTTTTGCCTTTATTCACCTGGCTAGCGTGGTCCTGGCTGAAGAAAGCGACTTTATGCACGTCAACTTTTTTCGAGAAACTCCTCTTCTATCGCTAGATCTCCTTCTGATAATCGCTGTCGCCTATGGCGTTTATTTAGGGATTGAGGTGATTGCCAGACAGAACGAAATCGCCTTTCCGGTTTTCTTTTTGGCGATCATCTCTCTTCTGATCATGGTTTCACCGAATATCGAAATGTTAAATTTACTCCCGATCATGGAAAATGGTCTTTGGCCGGTCCTTGAGGGCAGCATCCTTCCAGCTACCTGGCGGGGAGAAATATTTTTTATCTTAATGCTCTTCCCTTATCTAGATCAAAAGGAAGAGGCTAATAAGATTATTATTTATTCGATTATTATTACGACCATTCTATCTACCCTAGTTATTATCACTTGTATTGGTGTTTTGACTGCTGAGGTTGTCAAAACGGAAATATACCCGGTCTTTCGGTTGGCTCGGTATATCTCTTTAGCGAGACTCCTCGAACGCCTGGAAATACTAGTTGTTGTGATCTGGGTGGCTGGAGCAGTTATTAAGCTAGCAGTTTTTCTCCATTCTGGTTGTATTGCTTCAGCTAATCTGCTGGGCATAAAAAACTGGCGGATAATGATTATCCCGTTTGTCCTTACTATGATAATTGTTTCCCATTTCTTCTATGACACTTATCCGAAATTAATTGGGTTTTTAACCGGTATCTGGCCGGTTTATGCCTTGACTATCGAACTATTGATCCCGGGATTAGTCTTAATCATTGCCGTACTCAGGAAAAAAGGAGCGAACAACATTGCTCAGATTAAATAAAATTTATTTAATCAAGCTTATAATAATTATTTTGTTCTGCTTATTACTAAGCGGTTGTTGGAACCGAAGAGAGGTTCAAGAATTAAATGTAAGCACAGCGATCGGGATTGATTATGAAGAGATAGAGGGTAAACCTCAATATACATTATCAGTGCTGACAATGAAATCTTCCCAGCAAAACATAATTGGAGGTTTTGGCTCGTCCCAATCTAAAGCGCAAACAAGCCGGGTAGTTACAGCCCAAGGGGAAACCGTCTATGACGCGATCCGCAATTATTCTATCCGTTCTTCGCGCATGCTCTTTTTGGGGCAGACCTTGGTAATCGTGTTGGGAGAGGAAACAGCCAGAAAAGGGATAACGGAAATTGTAGATTTTCTCACGAGAAACAAAGATATGCGTTTCCGCTCAATCCTAGCAGTCTGCGATGGTCGGGCGGCAGATGCCTTACAAGCCCAACCGGAATTTGAATCAATGATTTCCACGGAAATCGAGCAAATTATTAGTCAAAATATCCACTGGGCTTCGAAGGCAGTTGGTACTGATCTTTTGCAGGTTAAGCAGGGATTAATCATCCCCGGTCGAGAAGTGGTTGTACCGTATATGAAGCTTTTTTGCCCGCCAGAACAAGGCTCGCCAATTCGACAAGGCGCAGCCCAAGGAACCACTTCTGAAAACAGCCAGGGGCCAAGTCTGCCTAATCAAAAAACTTTTTGCATAGCCGGTGCTGGAGTATTTTTAGGCGACCGATTAATCGATTGGATAAATGAAGAGGAGACCCAGGGCTACGTTTTGATTAAGAACAAAGCCCGGGGCGGAGTGATTCCAACTGCCTATAATGACACGCGAAAAAATGTCTCCTTTGTTTTTCGAACAGCTAAAGCCAAGATCAAGCCAATTTTAGACGGAGATAAGCTTGTCTTTGATGTGCGGATCAAGGGACATGGAGAAATGCTAGAACAAGATCAGGCAGTGATTCGTGATTTCTCCGCGGAATTACCCAATCTGGAAAAATTAGTAAATCACGAAATAGAACGCCGCTGTTTAAATACAGTCCATAAAAGCCAGGAGTTAAAGTCAGATATTTTTGGCTTCGGCGATCTCCTGCATCGCTTGCAGCCAGATGTCTGGCGCGAAATCGCGCACCGGTGGAATGAGATTTACCCCACTGTCACCGTTAATGTAACCGCTGATTTTGTGGTGGAACATGTGGGACTAACCAGTGTACCTCTTATAGTTGAGTGATCTCGTTCAGTTTCGCTGACAAGGAAGCAAGGGGACGGTCCTTTTTGCTTCAATAATAATAGAGATCGGTTATTCTGACTGATTTCAACGAAACTGTTAAGCCATGAACAATGTCCATGGCTACTTCTTTTAATAGTAATCGTGTTAATATTAATCGCGGCTCTTAGCTCAAAAAACATAGTTTTTCAGCTCTATTGAATCCCTATATTTTACACCTACAGGCAACAAGAGCAGTTGTTTATTTTCTTCTAAGAGAATATCCCTTTGGACCAATTCATCAATAACTTGATCCAAAGTGCCGTTTTCCGTTTCTACCGGCCATTTTTCAGCTAGATAATTTTTCAGCGATTGTCTTGACTGTATCTCATCGCACAATAGGGCTACGTCATGATGAAGGTCGGCCAGGAAGATAAATCGGCCATCGCCGTATCTATTATCAAAAATTTTCAAAAAGCCCGGCCCAATGCTGTAATTATAAAGCGGAAGACCCTGGGGACTTTTTTTATAGTCAAGCCACCGGTCTATCTCTTCTCTAACCCGTTTTATGTGTGGGCTATCCTGATCTTTGTTCTTATACTGTGTTTGAAAGAAATAACCTATTTTCATGGGGTCAAGCAGCCCGTCTGGAAAGGTCATCTGATAATCCGCTCGTAAACTACACTCATCCACCCCGTATTGTTCCCGCTGGTTGAAGAAAGGAGAAAAACGGTGCATCTCGATAAAATGGATATTGTACTTAGGCGGCGGCAGGTGCACAATTTTCTTGATCAAATCGGCCATCTCATGATACCATTCCTCTTTTTCCCCAGGAAAGCCCGCCAGGATATTATAGGTTGCGGTCACCCCTATTTCTGCAGCCCAGCGCAAGAATTGAATGTTCTGTAAAGCGGTTGTTCCTTTTCTCATTAGTTTCAATACCGGCGAAGAAAAAGACTCAATCCCCGGTTGGGTGTAGATGACTCCGGCCTCTTTCATATCCTTGATTTGTCTTTTGCTCATATTCACGCGGACTTCATAGAAAAGCTCAAAATCCAGGTCCAGCTCTTTCAGTCTTTGAAATAGCTCATCACAGTGTTGCCGCGATATCACTAGGTCAGTCGCTGACAGTTTGGTTACCCGGTATCGGGCCGATAGATTCACAATATCTCTGAGGATTCGATCAATGCTTTTTGATCGAAATTCCATAGTTTCTGGGTTAATCCCGCAGAACAGGCACTGGCTTTTTCTTCCCCACCAGCAACCCCTTGATCCCTCGTAGGATAAACTGTCTACACTAAAAGCCTTGCCAGTCTTCTTTTTTATTCTTTCCGTCTCCAAAAAGAAGTCATCATAATCTGGCAATGGACTTTGGTTCATATCCGGCAACGGCCTTCCCGGGACAAGGTCGATTTGGTCATTAACCCAGCTTGTTACGCCAGGAATGCCAGTCGTCCCCTCATTCCTGGCCAATCTTTCCAAGTATTCCCGAAACGATTCCTCTGCCTCACCAAGAAAGACATGGTCCAAGACGTGCGGAAAGGCTCGGTGGTATTCCTTGCCCATCTCCCCGTCAAAAGAAGCGCCCCCCACAATCACTTTAAGGTCAGGCCGGAGCTTTTTAAGCCGGCTGGCTAAAGCCAGACTGGCCATTGCTTGGTTGAAGGTGGCACTGAAGCCCACCACAGTAGGATTCATTTCAAGCACTCGCGCCGTAACCTGATCAAGAAACTGTGGAATTATCTCATCTCGGAGGTGAAAAAAATAAGCAGGATCTTCAATTGGGCAATTTTCCCATTTCTGTATTTGGGTATCCTCTTGTGCAATCTCGGAAAAGCTTTGCACAAAGGCATCGCTAATTAACTCTTCTTTCCCGAAGATATCAACCGCAAAAAGATGCTCAGAAATTCCGTAAAGTGATCGCTCATTCGCAAATCTGTCTGCCGCTTCAAAACCTATCATATTCGCCATATCCAGATTCGGATATAGCGTCTTGACCTCAATGCACTTTTCCGCACAAAGTGCCGCAATAATCCCGAGTGATATGGAAGGCCTTTGTGGAGTAGCCCAGGGCATATGAATCAAAAGAACCTTCGGCGTTTTCCGGTTCATAATCTCTCCCCTACTATAAGCATTTTTTCAGTAAGATAAAGCTCAATATACACTAAAGTTTTCCGGGTGCTGTAAAAGCTCACAGGCTTGCTCATATCCTTCAAGCTTACCCCTTAGATGGATAAATCTATCTAAAGCATCCTCCAGCATGTATTTTTCCTGCATCAATCTGAAGGTGGCCACAGCGGTTCTCAAGACATTTTCCGGGGTTGCGGCCTTGTAGTCAAGGTATCTGGAAATCGTCGGATGATTGAACAAAACGGGGCACAGGTCACAAATATCGTCGGGCAGGTAGTCCGGCAGTTCCTCAAAATACGAGGAATCGGTAAGCCAGCGTATCAGTTCCGAAAACCCAAGCAATCTAATATGCTGCAGTAAAGGATGGCACATGAAATCCCGGTAGATATCCTTAAGTTTTCTTTCCCGGGCATTTCCGAATTGGAAAGGATGGAGCCTTGACTCAACTAGACTGCAGCAGCAAGGGGCAACTGACCCATCGTAGCGAATGACCACACCCTGGGTTACACAGGGCCTGGTCCAGTGGATGTTTTCTGGTTCTCCAGGCATGTCTAGTTCCCGGGCTCGTCCATATTTGCGTATCTTTTGGCAGGACAAATCATCCGGTTCGGCAAAGCTTTGCAGGTAATCTAAAATCTCTTGATCCATATCCGTGGCCGGCGCGTGATAGGTTAATCGCAGGTCCACCTTCAAACCCATTGACTTTATTACTTCATAAGCTAGCTTGATCTGTTCCTTAGCGACAAACTCCAGGTGATATGCATCAATCGACAAGTTCCAGACCTGTATGCCAGGATATTTTTTCACCAGCGTTCTTATGGCTCGCTCATCCCTAAAGAAATAGCCCGAAGTAACAATGCCGCATACTAGTCCGGCCTCAGCCGCCTTCTGTGAGATCACGCCGACTTGTTTAGACGCCAACAAGGCTTCGCCCCCGGTAAAGCCAATACTTCTGACACCGCAGGTGTAGAGTTCCTCCATCTGTGACGCATAGACCTGCGCGTCCTCAAAAGGCATAGTTGTGTGGCCCTGGTCAGGCCCAGCCCCGACTAGGCAGTGTTTACAACTCAAAGGACAGGCCAGGGTCAGGCTAAAAGAAAAATGTTTGGCGCATTGATTTTGATACCGCGACAGTTCGTCAAGGGTAAGAGATAGCCGGTTCCCTTGTCCCAGCGTCATTTGCTTATGGTCCAATTCAATCCCTCTTTTTCAGTTATGCTCAATAACCCACCGGCGAGACTGATTCAAAAACCGTGTTATAAAGGGTGTTGATTTTAGTTTTTATTGCCGGGTTCTCAATCTTACTCTTAACTAATTTGACGGCTTCAGGAACCCTCCATAAAGCCAGACAGCACTCACAGGGGTGTTCTGGAACCGCCTCCAAGACAGGATGATTCGGCAGTTTCTCTTTGATCCAACCCAGCAGTGGCGCAAAACCAACCGCCTGAATGAGCTGCAAAAGTGGGTCCTGGCACCAGTCATCGTATACTTTAGTTATTCCAGCAGTAATCACATTCTCATATCTAAACGGATGCCCGTTCTTATCAGCAATTAGGCCAGCACAACACGGTGATACGGAGCCATCGGTTCTGACCGCCATCCCACTGGTAATACATGGCCATCCTGGTACGGTCGCTTTTATAATTTCTGGATTCAGGTCTTCTGCCCGGCCTGTTTTAATAACCGGTTGAACAACTATTTCCGCTTCCTCCGGCAGATTATTTTGCAACCAGTTGTAGAGATCAGTATCCGTCGTAGCGATCGGTTTGGCGACAGTCATTCTTACGGTTGCCTTTTTCCCGAGACGGACTGCGGCCTCCGCCGCGTTCACAATACAACTTCTGGGTACTTGTGCCTGATGATAAACATCTGAGGAAATATGCCATGCAGAAATGTAAGGAAAACTTTTAATTAATCGATAGCTTTCCTCATTTGATTCGGCGAAAAAGGCAGATGTAACAACCGTTGTCTCAAGGCCGTTTTTAAAGGCAGCTTCTGATAACATTTGCAACGTTTCCGCAACTAGCGTTGGTTCGCCGCCAGTTAGGCTTATTCTCCTGACGCCTCGCTCTCTAAGTTCCTGCATCTTCGCAGCAATCGCCAGAGCTACCTCTCTCGAGAGACTCGACCGGCTTCTTGAATGATCCCCGGCACTCACAAGGCAATGCGCACACTGTAAGGGACAGAGATCAGTAACACATATAGAAATATGGGTCAGGGACAAAACCTGCAGCACTTTTAGTGCTTCAGTCGATATTTCTATCCCGATTTTCATCTGCTACTCCTTTTGGGCAAAAGGATAAAAGATGCGGGAAGCCGTTTGAATGGCTTCCCGGCAGTGAATGATTAAGTAGTAGGCTTGTCAAATTTCCGGTTAATTCTACTGTCAATTTTCTTGTCAACTTGCTTCAGGTTGTGGTTCATTAATTCTTGTTTCATAACTGCTTCTGCCTTGATTCTACCAAGTTGGTTAAGAATCTTCGAGGTAGTTGCAGAAATGTTGTCGGAAAGAGCGTTTACTTCATATGCATCTTGAACCTGTCCGGGATTTCTAAAATTGACTAGTTCAGCAATAGTCATTTCTTCAAAGGATTTCGTTAACCCGGGTATTCTAATTTTTTTGAGATCACTAACATCTTTGCTTAAAAAAAGATTCAACGATTCTTTAGACGGCATTCAACCCACCCCCTTCACGCGCTTATTCGTAGTGCCGAGTATATCTCCTAGTTTATAGTCTACAAGCTTAGTAGAAATTTTAGTATAGGTCATAAATATTAAAAGATTAGGCCTAGCGCACTATTTTCTAAGCAGGCTGAGGTCCTGGGCCATCTTTAATAAACTCTAACCGTCATAATAGAGATCGGTTATTCTGACTGGGCCTGAGTTGCCTTCCACATTTATTCGGAGGAGGTTATCCCCCTTCTTTGCAGCAAATTCCCCCCGATAGAGGGTGGAAGAATCCCGTCTGGCAACGAAAATGGCTCGATCACTTTTTTCTGATTCGTTTGCCTGATACGCTACTCGGCTAAGCAGATACAGTTCGTCGTACAAACGTCTAGCTTCAGGAATTTGACTTTCCGCTAGGGTTTTAATCAGGTTATAGCTTTGGAAGTAGGCCTTAAATGAGCCAGCCCAGCCCTGAATGTAAGCCATCTCCAGGTAATCTATCAGCTTCTGTTGCCCCCTGGGTTTTTCTACGTCATAAGGCAGTTCCACCTCCATCCCCATTCCGTATTCTCTGGCGATCTGGCCGGTACATTTTAATAAGTAACGAGGTGGCGTGAAGGGGTTCAGCCAGAAGGCGTGTGATGACTGCAGGCTGACACAGTCAAAACCAGCCCGGGTAAACTCGGTTATCCATGATGAAGTGATCCCAGGAATAGCAAATGAGCGATACCCTCGTGTACGACACGACTCTGGAAAGGCATGGAGCACCGGATCATTCCAAGCTCCCTGTTCCGTCATGTAATAGAAGCCAGCTAAAACCAAATGCTTGAAACCTGCCCGGTGCCACCGGGAAATCAGTTCATCAATCGCCCATTCCGTGACCTTAACCCTGTTTTCGGGCATGGCCAGTGAATATTTCTGACCGTCCCAATCAAGGGCCTGGGGCTGGGCTGTCGGAATCGATAGGACCACCTTGACCCGATACTCAGGTTTTTTGAGATGCTGGTTAATCCCAGCCACCGTCTTTTCCAGGGCCCACAAATTAGCCTGGGGATGAAAATACTCCTCAAACAAGGCCACCCAATCTTCCTTTAGCGCAGCCCCACCGGATAAATCCAACCCAAAAGAATGGCCATTCAATAAGGAAGAATATTGAGCAAGCATTAAAAACCCATCTAGAAAATGATTCAGCAACTGTCCTTCAGTATCCATGTACCCTACCAACGGCCGTAATTTATCTTGATCGTAGCGGTGGACCTCCTGTTTCCCGATGCCACCGACATACAACAAACAAAGATCGTGGATTCCCCCGCTAACCGGTCCGCCGGCCTTCAGAAAGCCCGGGTGGCAAGCCGGGTGTTGCTTGATTTTTTGTGCCTTAGACCTTTCTTGCCTTCCCTGCGTCAGACCGCTGGCCCAATTCCGCTGTTCTTTCTCGGGCCGCTGGACGGACAGGGCGGTAACCGGCTGCATGGTATCAGCCAGTAGGTAAAGGTGCAGACGCTGGTTGGTTTTATCCAAAACCAACAGGTTGTTATGCCGGTAACTTAAACCTGAGATAACAACCTCCACTCGCTTAGGGAATGAACGGATAAAAGAACCATTTTCGCGGTAGACACTCAGATCGGTTTGACTTGACTTTTCGCCAGTCTGGCTGTGCACCCAAAATCTCTGACCGTCAAAGGCAAAGGCGGTACAATTTAGTTTTTTAAAAAGCTTGATTAATCTAAGTGGATTCAGGCTTAATCCACCTGGCTTAAGCTGCCGTGAATTTTTTATTGCCAGAGAGCCGCTTAAGCCTTGACCGGCAATTGCCTTTACCTGTGGTTGTTTGGGAAGATTAAACAAATAGACCTGGCCATCAGCGGTTAGACCCCAGAAGGAATAGGCATCATTCTCAGCCAGAGCAATCAGTGGCTGCGATAAAGAGAAACTGGTCAACTGGTGCATTTTCCGGAGCCCCCGACTAGATTCTGGTTTAATAACCTGAATTTTCCGCCCGGCTGTGGTCGAAATTAAGGCCAGTAAGGAGCTACCGCAGGGAGTTAAGGAGATAAATCGCTCGGCGAACTGTTCAGAATCAAGAATTTCCAGATTAGAGGGCAGATGAGCATCAAGGGTTAATAACCGCCCATCCTCAGTGCCGGCCATAAAACAGCCTGAATCCACCGGATGTCGGCTAAGACAGGTTATTTTTGAGTCTGGCAAAGGTCTGGTTCCCAGGAGAAAAAGCTCTTTAATGTCGAGGCTGGATTTGTCGGCTCGACCGACCTCCATCTCCAACCAACTCAGGCCATTATCCCTTAGACTATTAACCGACTTTTGAACTTTATCCCCCGCCGCCGGTTTTATTTCCAGGCTTAAAGAAATAGATTTTGACTTGCCCGGGTCAGGGATTTTCCCGATTATTGAAAAGGCGTCCACCTCCCAACCGACCCCTCGCGGATAATTCCCCTCCGATAGACGTTCTACCCGCCTTCTCCCCTCAACCGGGGCGATATCCGCAGTCAATTCTCGAAGCGTTTTTTTCGGCAATACCCTCACCCCTTACCTTGCTTACTTAACCTGTCTATCAGGATCTATCAGATCTATCGGAAAAGCATCATCTGATGACTATTTCTTTCTATTTTATTTTATGTCTGTTCACCTTATTATCATCTCTAACTTTGTTCCTCAATTTGATTGATTGAAACTCATCTTATTATGGGTTTACAGGAATATTATGCCTTTGAAATAAAACAGTTTAAATATATAATTATATTATCTCAAACCATTGCTAAACATTTTGGTATAAAGAAAAGGAGGTAACGCTTATTTATTTAGAATATATATTTCTGTGAATTGTGAGTTAGAAATGGAAAGTTTTTTCCATTTTAACCGAGACAGCTTATTTAATAAGGCTGCTAATTAAAGATATGGTTTAGGCACAAACTATTAGTAAAAAAATAAAACCTAACTTGGTTGTCTTTGCTATGAATATAACAGACATATGTCCGCCATTTTCATTGTGGTTGTGTCCTGAGGTATGGTGGTCAATACGAAGTGAATTGAGAAAAACTTGAAAAACCGTTAAGAAAGGATAAACAATGTTAAAACTTAAAAGAAAATCAATAATTCTTATCAGCCTACTGGTCATCATCGGTTTATGCACCACCGGTTGTTCTGGGGGAAATCAGGACCCTAATGGTTCAAATCAGACAAAACCGGAAATCACTATCGGCAAAGATCCCTTCTCTTATGATTGGATTCCAGTTTATGTTTTTGAGCAGATAGCTCAGGAATTAGGTTACCCAACCAAAATAGTTGAAGGTGAAGTAGGATTTATGTGGTTAGGATTAGCTGAAGGGGACGTTGACGTCTGGCCGGATGTTTGGCTGCCAATCCTGCATAAAACCTATAAGGATAAGTACAAAGACCGGGTGGAATCAGCCAATAATATCATTGATCAAAACCCGATGGGGTTAGCAGTCCCCTCTTATGTAGATATTAATTCTATTGCCGAATTAAATGCTAGAGCGAAAGAATTTAACAATCGCATCGTGGGAATTGAAGCCGGCGGGATGATGTTAACTGCTGAGGAAACTATCAGAGCATATGGCCTGACTAATTTCGAGCTGATTCAAGGCAGCACTCCAGCCATGATGGCGGAAGTAGACCGAGCAACCCGGGCCAAGGAGCCGATCGTATTCCTGGGCTGGCGGCCGCACACTATGTTCCAAAAATATGATATAAAATTGCTTGAAGATCCCAAGGGAGTCTGGGAGTATGATGCCTGGATTTCAGGGGTAAACCCCGGCCTGAAAGAAAAGGCACCCGATTTCTACAACTTTGTTAAAAACTTCAAAATCTCATCGGAAGAAGTTGAGGCAATCTTGATTGAATACGAAAAAAGCGGGAATGAAGAGGTCTTGAAACAGGAAACCCGTAAATGGGTTGAAGATAATCGGGATAAGATTAATACAATGCTGGGGAAATAGAAACAACGTGGAGGTCTACTCAAGACCTGGATAACAGACAGTGAACTATAATCCCTCCTATGGTAGAATTTGAACACTATCTTAGGGGGGATTTGTCATGCCGGCAGGAAAGGCATGAGGGCTTTGGCATTACTTACTTTTTGGCAAAAAGCTCCCACATTTCGGTGGCCAGTCTTTCTATGTAACCGGTGTTTTCCACTCGGATCACCCAAAACGTCGGGATAGCCTCCAAACCAAGCAGCGTTCCCAGGATGGCCCCGGTAATTGACCCGGTAGAGTCGCTGTCACCGCTGTGATTCACCGCGGCTAAAGTACCGCGAGCCCAATTGTGACTGTACTTCAAAGAACAATAAACAGCGATGGCGAGTGCTTCTTCGCCGACCCACCCTTCGCCGATTTTTTCTATCGCTTCTGTGACCGGCAGGTTGCTATTAGCCAGATCCATTGCTTTTTCCAGACAGGCCATGGTTTCGGCATAACCGCGGTATTTCCTTAGAGGAATCAAGCTTAAACCTATTGCTTCGCCAAGGGCTTTGCCGCGAACAAGGTTGGACGTTATCTCGGCTAAAACACCCGCTGGCAGGTAACCGGAAGGATGCCCGTGCGTTATGGCAGCAAAAGCCACTCCCTGCTCAAAAGCTTGACCGGGCGGAAAAGCAAGGCCGGCTGGAGCGGTCCGCATCACGCCACCGCAACCTTTACTGTTGTTGATCGGCTCATCAACACTGCCCATTTTACCGCTGCGCAGGGCACTGAGGCAGGTATGGCCAGGGCCTCTAGTCTGTTTAGGGTCAGACTGGGTTTTAAGCCATTCCAGATACTTCAAATAAACAACTGAGGAAGGGTGCCAGATGCCTTTTTCCCTGCCTCTTATCCAGGCGTCAACGCATCCGGCGGCAGTAGCCAGAGACATCTGGGTGTCATCGGTATAAGTTCCGGCGGCAAACCCGCCCCAGCTGTCAAAATCCTTGATCCCGCTATCCCCGTATTTTTTTCTGATCTGCTGCCAACTTAAAAACTCCACCGGTGCCCCCAGAGCATCCCCGATGGCCAGGCCAAACAAGCAACCTTTGAATCTTTTTTCCATTAATTTGTCTCCTAATTTATCTCCGGTGCCGCTTCCTCACCCTTGAGCTTGAGCAGCCAGCCGGTTGGTTCGCCCGTTTTAGTTGAACTGGCCCAGCCGCCTAGGGTATAACCACCGTCCTCGGTCTGCTGAACTGAGGAAAAAGAATCAGGGTTTTTGCCGCCAAAGGTGTACGACCAGACTTCCTGGCCCTGGGCATCTGTCTTAATCACCCAACCGTCCCCAATACAGTAAACGCCGCTGTTATCTTTCGCACCGGTGCAACCAGCCAGAATATAACCACCGTCACGAGTTTGCCGTACTTCATTAACCTGGTCTTTAATACTGGCGTTATAGGTGCGCGACCAGACTTCCCGGCCGGCGGAATCGGTTTTGATCAGCCATCCATCATAGTCGAATTCGTTGTCTGGTTGAGTCCGGCCGGCTATAATATACCCTCCGTCCGCAGTGGTGCTGACCGAGTAAAAAACGTCTTCCAAGGCACCGCCGAAGGTGTGTGACCATGCCACCTGGCCGTCTGCGTCCAGCCTGACCAACCAGGCGTCATAACCTTCGCTAACCGGGGAAATAGTTTGCCCGGCCGCAATATACCCCCCATCATTGGTTTGCTGAATTGAATTGATCGCGTCGCCTTTGCTGTCACCCAAGTTGCGCGACCAGATTTCTTTTCCTTCCGCGTCAGTTTTAATTAACCAACCGTCATCATACCGGTCATCGTTTGGAAAATTGGCCCAACCCGCCAGAATATAGCCCCCGTCCCGGGTCTGCTGCACAGCGGTGAAAGCATCCAAACTGCCGCAAGAATAAGTCTGCGACCAAATCGGATTTCCCTCGCTGTCGGTCTTGACCAACCAGCCGTCTGTGTTACCGGCCTCGGTGTCTGTATAGCCCGCCAGGATATACCCTCCGTCCGCGGTTTGCTGCGCGGAGGCAATACTGTCACTGCCTTTCCTGAAGATCGGACGTTCCCAAATTTTGTTGCCCAAGGCGTCCGTTTTAATCAGCCAGCTATCGGCACCGCCAATCGTTTTGGGCGTTTGCGTTTGCAATTTGTGCCTCATAGTAAAGTTGGGATTCTCGATAATATTGCCCGCCAGGATATACCCTCCGTCTTTAACCGGCAGGACTGATGCTATGTAATTTTTATGAGCAGTGCTGCCATAAATCGAAGTAAAGGCGACCCGGTTATTGTTTTTGGTCCACTCCTGAGGATTTTCTTCGGTGTCTACTAACATTTTACAGCAAAGAAAGCCCATCAGAGGGATGGAAAGGAAGATGGCCAGATAAATAAGAGTTTTTACCGGTTTTGTCATAGTCATGCCATTAACCACCTCGTTTTATCATTAAGGTTATATTTCTTGTCACTTTCATCAGTCGTTAACCCAATTAACCAGGTCATGATAAATATTTAAGGTGCCAAGCTGAACAAAAGCCGTATGGATTGCTGGAAAATTATAGCGTACGTGCTGCTGGTTATTAGCCATCGCCTCCTTCAGCATCAGTAATTCTTTATCGATTTCTTCCGCAAGACCTGGATTTAAACCCAATTTCTGATGGGCACCTTCCAACTCCTTAAGCAGGGGTTCATATCGCAACATAGCCTCCGGGTCACCTAATACTTCGTAAAAATCCGACATAGCCGCATATATCTGGCTGTTTGCCCCCATATCCTCTGAGTTTTTATAACATTCTAAAGCATTATTGTATTGATAAAGGTTATGATAAATATTCCCTTTTATACCGTAGTAGCTGGCGGTCCGTTTATCGTCCGCACTTATTTCAATCGCTTTATTGCAATACAACAGTGCGTTTTCATAGTCCTTGGTTTCTTCGTAAGCACTTAAGAGATCACTGTAGATATTCTGCTTATCTTTAGCCGCCAAGTCAGGGTATTTTTTGAGGATATCTTCTCCCAAGGCAATGCATTCTCTGTTTCTCCCTTCCATATTTAGCAGCATTACCTTTAAAGATAAGAATTCGACATTATCCGGATTGATCGCAATAGCCTTTTCCACTAATGTAATCGCTTCTGCTGGCTTAGTAAATTTCTTTAACGCTTCATTATAATAGCCTTCAGCTTCCCTTTTTTCCGCCTCGGTTAATTCCTTCCGGTCATCAACCTCTTCAATTGTCGGAGCAGGTTGTGACAGGTTATTTGTTTGGTCATCTCTTACTTCTTCAATTGGCCGGTTAGGTTGGGTCATATTTGTTAGATTAGTTTGGGGCATATTTGTTAGGTCAGCTTGATTAACAGAATTATTATTGGCCGCTGGAGTCCTCAGCGTAATACCAGCTATAATCATAACCATTGAACAAAATAGGATTAACCCGGAAACTTTTTTTGATAAGCCCTGTTTAAAGATGAGGTTAACCGCTAGAATAAAGATGGAGAACGTTGCTCCTAACATTCCTACAACCATAAACACGACATCCATATAATACCGCCGCCTTTCAACATATTTAACATCCGTCTGTTTTCACTGAAATTAATTTACCTGTACCCATAATTGAATGAGCAGTTCACACTTTTAAGCTGTTTCTTCTGTTTATAATTCGCCAAATTTTGAGGAATTCCTTTCCAAAGCAACAAATGTTTCCTTCCTAGAACTGTACTATGAAACAAAGAACAAAGTATACATACGGAAAAAGCATGTGAAAAAAAGTAAAAAACCTTTTTACGCAATGCTTTATATTGTAGAATAACAATGGTATGAAAAAAGGAGGGGGAAAATGTCGATAAAGCGAACGCCGCTATACTCGCTGCACCTGAAGTACAACGGCAAAATGATTGATTTTGGTGGCTGGGAATTGCCAGTTCAATATGAAGGAATGGGGATCATAAAAGAACACCAGATGGTTCGGGAAAACGCCGGGCTTTTTGATGTTTCGCATATGGGAGAGATTTTCATCACCGGGGAAAAAGCTGAAGCGTTTATCCAGAACCTGATTTGCAATGATGTCAAAACCATTCAGAACGGGCAGATTCTCTACAGTCCGATGTGCTACCCAGACGGAGGAGTAGTCGATGATCTGCTGGTCTACCGCTACAATCCCCAAAAGTACCTGCTAGTGGTTAACGCAGCCAATACCGAGAAGGATTTTGCCTGGATGAAGGAGAATCTGATTGAGGGCGTCGAGGTCAACAACGTTTCCGACCAATATGCCCAGTTGGCCTTGCAAGGACCCAAAGCCCAGGAAATCTTACAAACCCTAAGCGATACCGATCTGGCCAGTATTAAATTCTTCTGGTTTAACCCTGCCGTTAAAATAGCTGGCGTAGAATGCCTGGTTTCCAGAACCGGTTATACCGGCGAAGACGGCTTTGAAATCTACGCTAATCCAACTGAGGCCCCCTTTATCTGGGAAGAATTAATCAAAGCCGGTGGGGAACACCTTTGTCCGGTTGGTTTAGGAGCAAGGGATAGTCTCCGGTTTGAAGCCAAGTTACCTTTATACGGGCACGAGCTGGATAAGGATATTACCCCTTTGGAAGCCGGGCTTGGCTTTTTCGTTAAGCTAAACACGGATGATTTTATCGGGAAGGCAGTGCTAGTGCAGCAGAAACAGGCTGGCCTGAGCCGAAAACTGGTTGAGTTTTCGATGCTGGGTAAAGGCATTCCCCGCGCCCATTATCCGGTGCAAAAAGATGGGGCGGTGATCGGCCACGTGACCAGCGGGATGCATTCCCCGACCTTTAAAAAACCGATTGGTTTAGCCTTAATCAAAACCGAGTATAGCCAACCCGGGACGGAGATTGAGGTAATGATTCGCGACAAGGCCATTAAGGCTGTCGTCGGAACTGGTATCTTCTACCTCAAGAAAACCAAAACTAAATAGTAATTGATTAATTATAAACAAGATTCTTCGCTAACGCTCAGGATGAAATATGTCCGTTATTTTCATCAGTGGTTGAGCCCTGCGGGCGTGGGTGGTTAGGATTAGAATAAACTGTTATACTACGACTGTCAGCGAAGAATCAAATGATAAAATGGGTCAAACATAAATGAAATGATATAATCGGAGGGATTGATTGTGAACGTACCGGAAAACTTGCTTTACTCCAAAGACCATGAATGGATTCGAGTAGAAGGTAACAAAGGCTATATCGGGATTAGCGATTTTGCCCAACACCAACTGGGAGATATCGTTTTTGTGGAATTGCCGGAACTTGACCAGGAAGTGCAGATGGGCGAATCCATGGGGGTAATTGAATCAGTCAAGGCAGCCGCTGCCCTTTTCAGTCCGGCGACCGGGACGATTATCGAAGTCAATGAAAACCTGGAGGATGCCCCCGAACTGCTGAACCAGGACCCTTACGAGAACTGGATTGCCGTAGTTGAGCTGAGTGATCCTGAAGGGCTGAAAGAATTGCTATCCGCCGAGGCTTATACCACCTATTGCCAGACGCTTGATGACTAGGAGGGCTGCAGTAAGTGAAGTACACGCCTAATCCTCCCCAGATAGTGGATGAAATGCTCCGGACCATGGGCCTGACCAATCTAGAGGAATTATTCTCGGATATCAAGCCGGAATTGCAGATTAAAAACAGCTTAAACCTGCCGGCTGGTCTGGGTGAAATGGAGCTTCGCCGGGCGTTGAAAAACCTGGCGGCTAAAAACCTGAATAATGACGATTATCCTTCCTTTCTGGGAGCGGGAGCGTATGACCATTACATCCCGGCAGCCCTGGAGCAGTTGCTATTACGCTCTGAGTTTTATACCGCTTACACCCCTTATCAGCCGGAAATCAGCCAGGGAATCCTGCAAGCCATCTTTGAATACCAGACCATGATCTGTCAACTGACCGGCTTGGATGTGGCTAATGCCTCCCTGTATGACGGTGGCAGTGCCTTAGCTGAAGCCTGTAATCTAGCCTGCATCAATAGCAAAGGCAAGAAAAAAGTGATCATCTCGGATACGGTTCATCCGGAATACCTGGAAATCCTCAAGGCCTATTCCCTTTCCGGCCGCCTGGAAGTCGTCGTTGTTCCAGGGCGGGATGGCGTGGCTGATACCGCTGGGATGCTCAAAGCAATTGATCGGGAAACCGCTTGTGCTGTGATTCAGCAGCCTAATTTCTATGGTCTGTTGGAAGACGCGGCCCCGGTCGAAAAGGCAGTCCATGCCCAAAAAGGTCTGTTTATTATGACCGTTGACCCAATTTCCTTAGCCTTATTAAAAACCCCGGCAGAGTGGGGAGCGGATCTGGCCGTGGGCGAAGGCCAACCACTAGGTAACAGCCTGAGCTTTGGCGGACCCTATCTAGGATTTATGGCCGCCACTAAGAACCTGATGCGCAAGATTCCCGGTCGGATCGTCGGGCAAACCACGGACCTAGATGGTCAACGCGCTTATGTTTTGACCCTGCAGGCTCGAGAACAGCATATCCGACGCGAACTGGCAGCTTCTAATATTTGTTCTAATGAGGCTCTCTGTGCCCTAGCGGCCAGCATGTACCTAACCTTTGTTGGCGGCCAGGGTCTAAAAGAAATTGCCAAATGCTGCCACCTATTGGCGGTCTATGCGGAGCAGGAATTCCAGAAAGTCGGACTGGAACTAAAGTATAACCAGCCCTATTTCCGTGAGTTTGCCCTGAAAGTCAGTGAGCCGGCTGCGGCTAACCGCAAACTGTTAGCGAACGGAATTATTGGCGGATATGAACTCGAGGATGCGCTGCTGTTAGCCTTTACCGAAAAGAGAACTAAAGCGGAAATTGACCAACTGGTAGCTGTCCTGGGAGGAAAAATCTGATATACTATTTTAACCTTTTGGGTCTTGAACGTAGCGAAAGGAATGGTCAATAAATGCCCAAGCTTATTTTTGAAAAACACGTTCCCGGCAGCAATTCTTTTAGCCTGCCCAGCAGTGAAATATCGGATCAAGCTTTCAGTGAACAAATCCCGGATCAAACCAAATCCGGGAGAATCCCCGCCCAGTTCCTCCGTCAGGAAGCCATGAATCTCCCTGAAGTAAGTGAGGTTGAAGCGGTTCGCCATTACACAGAGCTTTCTACCAGGGCTTACGGGGTGGATAGCGGGTTTTATCCGCTTGGTTCTTGTACGATGAAATATAACCCCAAGATTAATGAGTGGGCAGCCAGATTGCCGGGTTTTGCCGGCCTCCATCCCTACCAACCGGCCGATACGGTCCAGGGGGCCCTGCAGTTATACTACGAAATGCAGGAGATGCTGGCAGAAATAACCGGCATGGATGGCTTCTCCCTGCAGCCAGCAGCTGGTGCCCACGGCGAACTGGCTGGCGTTATGATTATGAAAGCCTATCATCAGCAGCGGCAGGACCATAAAAGAACTAAAATTATGGTGCCGGACTCAGCCCACGGGACCAACCCGGCTTCCGCTAATGTCGTCGGCTTTGAGGTTATTGAAGTGAAATCCAACCCGCGCGGCCTGGTGGACCTGGATGACCTGCGCTCCAAGATGACGGAGGAAGTAGCGGGCTTAATGCTGACTAACCCTAATACCCTGGGTCTGTTCGAAGAAGAGATTCAGGAAATTGCCGCGATCGTGCATGATGGCGGGGGACTCCTCTATTACGATGGTGCTAATCTGAACGGGATCATGGGGGTCGCGCGGCCGGGTGATATGGGATTTGACGTCATCCATGTTAACCTGCATAAGACATTTGGGACGCCCCATGGCGGTGGGGGCCCGGGTTCTGGCCCGGTCGGAGTTAAGGCCAAGCTTTTGGAATTCTTGCCGAAACCGATCGCGGTTAAAGAAGGCGAGCAATACCGCTTTAACTATAATCTGCCCCTGTCCATTGGTAAGGTTAAAAACTTTTATGGGAATTTCGGGGTCATTGTTAAAGCCTACGCCTACATCAAAGCCCTGGGAGCGGAAGGCTTAAAAGAAGCCTGCCAGCATGCTGTCTTAAATGCGAATTACCTGCGGCATCAGTTACGGGATACTTACCACATTCCCCTGGATCGGCTGTGCAAACATGAGTTTATAATTAATTCGAAGAAGCAGGCGGAAAACGGTATTACCACCCTGCAGATGGCGAAACGCTTAATCGATTACGGCTATCACCCCCCCACGGTTTACTTCCCGTTGATTGTCAGCGAAGCGATGATGATTGAGCCGACGGAGACCGAATCCAAGGAACGGCTGGATGACTTTATCCAAACCATGCGCACCATCGCGCGAGAATCAGTCGAAAATCCGGAGCTGGTCAAACAGGCCCCGCAGCAAGCGATGATCAAAAGGGTTGATGAAGTAACGGCTGCCCGCAAGCCGGTGGTTAAATGGGAGACCGGTGTGTAATGGGAAGCCAGGGTAAAGATCTGAACACCATTTGCGTAGTTTTTTATTACAGAGCGCAGCGAAAGGATTTCTATTAAAATGAAAGACTTGATTATTATTGGTGGGGGCCCGGGCGGTTACGTTGCGGCGATCCGAGCCCGACAGCTAGGGATGACCGTCACAATCATAGAGAAAGAGGCTTTTGGTGGAACTTGCCTTAATCGTGGCTGTATCCCGACCAAGGCCTACTACCGGAACGCCCTGGTCATGAAGGATATAAAGGCTTGTGAGGAATTCAATATCAAGGTGAGCAACGTCTCATTTGACATGGCCGGGGCGCGGCAACGCAAGGATCAGATTGTCCGCAACTTAGTTGTGGGCATCGAAAAACTGTTGCTGGCCAACGGAGTAGAAATAATCAAAGGCAATGCCGCTTTGCTGGACCGCCACACGGTCCTGGTCAATGGAGCCGAGCTTCAGAGCAAAAACATCTTACTGGCCACTGGCTCAATCCCGGCTTCCCTGCCCATCCCGGGGATTGATCTGCCAGGAGTAATGACCAGCGATCAGCTATTGGAATTAAATGAAGTGCCGCCACGATTGGCGGTTATTGGCGGCGGAGTCATCGGGCTGGAATTTGCCGGTATTTTTAGTGCTCTGGGTAGCGAGGTAACTGTGTTTGAATACCTGCCGGAGCTCTTAAACACCATGGACCACGAGCTAGGCAAACGCCTGCGGGTTTTCCTCAAAAAACAGAAAATTAATGTGCATACTTCCACCCGCGTCGAGAAAATTGAATTAGTTGAAGATATTGAGCTAGATAAAGAGTCGGCAAAGACCTTAAAGATAAGCGGTGAAAATAGCATCCGGACTGATCATCTGGCTGACCGATCTTCAAACCTCTTAAAAATTAGAGCAGAAGGTAAAAAAGGCCCAGTTGAAGTTACGGCTGACATCATCTTAGTCGCCACCGGGCGAAAACCATTTACCGCCGGCCTGAACCTGGAAAAACTGGGGATTGCCACGGATAAAGCCGGTTTTATCCAAGTCGACAGCCATTTCTCGACCAATGTAAAAGGCATCTATGCCATCGGGGATGTTATCGGGGGGCAGATGCTGGCTCATGTTGCCTCAGAAGAAGGAATTGTGGCTGTGGAAAAGATGGCTGGGATTGACTCAGATATGCCTTATCAGGCTGTGCCCGCCTGTGTTTTTACCATGCCGGAAATAGCCAGCGTCGGTTTAAGCGAGGAAGAAGCGAAAGCCAAAGGAATCGTTTATCAGACCGGAAAATGCCAGTTTGCTGCTAATGGTAAAGCAATGACCATGGGAGAAACCGATGGCTTGGTCAAAGTGCTGGCTGATCAAGACGATGTCATAATCGGGGTGCACATTATTGGGCCGCATGCCAGCGACCTAATTATGGAAGGTACTATAATGGTTAATAGCCGGCTGAAGGTCCCCGATGTTTTCGGGACCATCCACCCCCACCCCACCCTGTCTGAGGTGATGATGGAAGCAGTCCTGGATGTACACGGCCAGGCCATTCACTTGGCCCCAGTCCGCCACCGCCGGGCCACCGGGACCGGTTAAGTGTCCTCGCGGGACAGAGGGACATATTAAATGTCCCGGTAATCAATATGTCCATAGCTTACATGGCCGGTATTATTGGTTTCCTTTGGGTTGAGGTCATTGATAACAACTCAAGATATACTTATTTCTACAGATGCGGAACATTCGGGTAATAAGTACCTGAGAAGAATTCTTACTTAATTGAGACTCATCATGCGTTGGAGGGTCGTCCAAGGATTAATGAAAGAAATAATCAATCACTCGACTGATCCGTATTTCAATATGGCAATGGAAGAGTACAGCATCAGGCAGTTGCCAGCTGATGATAATTATTTTATGCTCTGGCAGAACCAGCCGGCGGTGATCATCGGTCGAAACCAAAACACGATTGAAGAAATAAACTCTAGTTTCGTTGAAGAGCATGGTATCAAAGTGGTGCGCCGAATGTCTGGCGGAGGTGCTGTCTACCACGATCTCGGAAACCTTAATTTCACGTTTGTGGTCGATGAGAACCAGGACTTTGCCAACTTCGACAAGTTCACGCGTCCAGTCATTAATGCCCTGAAAAGGCTAGGGATTGAGGCCGAAAACAACGGTCGAAATGACCTGACTATTGCCGGCAAAAAATTCTCCGGTAATGCTCAGTATAAGCACCGAAATCGGCTTTTACACCATGGGACCATTTTATTTAATTCCAATATTGAGATAATGGTTCAAGCCTTAAACCCCAGCCCGGAGAAAATCTCTTCCAAAGGCATAAAATCAGTGCGCAGCCGAGTGACGAATATCCATGAACATTTGCCAATACCGGTAACGATCGAGGAGTTCAAACAGGTCCTCACAGAGGAAGTTTTTCGGTTAGAGCTCGCCCCTGCTGTCTACCGGCTCAACGAATCAGACCGGCAAAAGATAACTGAGTTACGCAATAACAAGTATGCTAGCTGGGATTGGATCTACGGAACTTCCCCGGCGTACAATGTTAGAAAAACCGCTAATTTTGGCTGGGGCAGGATTGATATTCGGTTGGATGTTAAACGCGGATTAATCTGTGGGTGTAAAATATTTGGCGACTTCTTCAGCCCCCAGGATATGGATGAACTGGAAAACAGCTTAATTGGCACTAAGTACCGTGAAGAAGATTTAACCAAACGCCTGGTGGAAATTGATTTGCGTCAATTTTTTCCCCAAAGCGAGGGCGACGAACTTCAAACACTATTGTGCTCTACATAAAATTACCCCCCTATCCAGAAATGAATTATCAGACATAAGACAACTACCTTAATTCATAAAATTTAGATGAAACCTGCAAATGCTTAGCCGGTTAGTCTTTCAACAAAGAGGTACGCTTATGGCTGGTTCGCTCAGTCAAGCCTTTCACTACCGAGGAAAAGCAGTTAACCTGGTGTCTCAGGCAGAAAAGCCCGAAGACTTCCAGCTGGCGGGTCTATTTTTTCAGGAGGCCGGCCATTATTTTCGGAAAACTCAGTGCTGGCTGGCTGCTCGAGAGAGTTTTCTGGCTGCGGACGAGAATTTTCAGAAAGGAGGACTGATTAATCAGTCACAAGAGGCCAAAGCCTGGGCGAACCGGACCAGGAAACACCTTAGTTCCTGGTTTAACCGACCGCTTCAAGTGGGCTGTTTTGGTGCGGGTATTATCCTATTCTACGGCCTGATCTACTGGTACCTCGATGGCGTGAGCATCGATTCCTCTGGCAATCTGCCCTCTTCTTTCTGGGAGGCCCTTGGTTTTAGTGGTGTAACCTTTACCACCCTAGGTTACGGCAATCTTTACCCTAATTCCTGGCTGATTACCCTCCTGGCGGTATCAGAAGCCATGATCGGAGTAATCACTATCTCCTTCTTAATTTTTTCTCTCACCACCCGCTGGCTGCATAAAGAAACCAATTAGCTTAGACCAACCACGCAACCACGGGGACGGTTCTCGTGGCTGGCGGGGTATAAGTGACATATTTGAAGGCGCGCCAACCATAACTTAATTTAGTCCCAATGACTTTAGCTGCATCATTAATATTATTAGAATATTATTAGCGACTATTAGTTCCTCAATAATTCTGTCTAAATTCCCTGCCACGAGAACCGTCCCCGTGGTTGGCTGTACAAAGGCCTTCGAAAAAATTCTTCGAAGGCCTGACTTATTCCCTAAGCTTTTTGCGTCTCCGACATCAAAGCCAACGTAAACAAGCAAACAAGAACAAAGCCGCCAATAATCATCCAAAGCTGGAGGTCGCTGCCAGCCATAACATTCAGCCCAATAAGTCCCACCGCAGTTAAACCATACACACCCTTTTTAAAACCGGAAGACAAGGTGAATTTTTTACATACACCGGCGAATTTTAGAAATACAAAAATGGCCAAAAAGATAATGAGCAGTTCGATGATCGATTGCATCCAGAATCACCTCCTTCTTCCGTCATATTGCCAGAGAATAATCCTCATTTCGACATTTACCCAGTTATAAATTACTTCGCCATTAGCCGTATAAATCCTGCTAAATTTAAAAATATTGTTTAGTCTTGCGCATAATTCTCTATATCTCTATAAATATAGGGTACAGAGTATAGGTTACAGCACCCTAGTCACGCCGCGATAAATCAGTCCGCGCACACTATCCACGGTTACCATTTCACCGTCGGTCAGTTTCCGAACCGCATCAGCAGCCCCGACGATCGTGGGAATACCTAGAGTCAGTCCAACGATGGCGGCGTGGGAAGTCAGCCCACCTTCTTCTGTGACAATAGCGGCGGCTTTTTCCATGGCCGGGACAAACTCACGGTCTGTTGACCGCGTTATTAAAATATCCCCCGGTCGCATTCGGGTGCGGGCCTCATTCGGGGTTAAAGCCAGACAAACCCGACCAACCACGCCCCGATTCCCGACGCCAGTGCCGCTGACCAGGACGTCCGCGACTAGATGCACCTTAATCAGATTGGTCGTTCCGGGTACCCCAGCCGGTACACCAGCGGTGATGACAACGAGGTCCCCGCGGCGAATCATGCCGGCCTTAAGACTGGCATTAATTGATTCTTCAATCATCTGGTCAGTTCCTTCGATATCCTGAACAGATACCGGATAGACGCCCCAAACTAAACAAAGCTTAGCGGCTACCCGTTCACTAGGTGTGGTGGCGATGATCGGGGCTTCGGGCCGATACTTGGCCACCATGCTGGCGGTTGAGCCAGTTTTGGTCGCTGTAATAATGGCTGCTGATCCTAGATCCGCTGAAATAGAACAGGTCGCATGACCAATCGCATCTGTGACTGATGGTTTATAAGCAATCCGTTTAGCTGCTAACAAGTCATGATAATTGACGGCTTTTTCGGTCCGGCGGGCAATGCGGGCCATGGTTTTGACTGCTTCGACCGGATATTTCCCAGCCGCGGTTTCGCCGGATAGCATAATAGCATCGGTCCCATCAAAGATTGCATTCGCCACATCGCTGGCTTCGGCTCGGGTGGGTCGGGGGTTGCGGACCATTGACTCCAGCATCTGGGTGGCGGTGATCACCGGTTTGCCCAACAGATTGCACTTATCAATGATTACCTTTTGCACCAGGGGCACTTCTTCGGTCGGGATTTCGACTCCTAGATCACCCCGGGCAACCATGACTCCATCCGCGACCCGGGTAATCTCGTCGAGGTTATCTACTCCTTCCTGATTTTCGATCTTGGCGATGATGTGGATATCCGCGTTCCGCTCTTCCAGGATCCGGCGAATGTCTAAGACATCAGAGGCTTTGCGCACAAACGAGGCCGCAATAAAATCAACCCCATGGTCAATGCCAAAGTTGATATCCGCCACGTCCTTCTCGGTCATGGCCGGCAGTCGGATTGAGACCCCGGGCACATTGACATTCTTGCGGCTGCCAATCTCCCCGCCATGCGCTATCTCGCACAGGATTTCAGTCCCCTGAATCCGTAAGACTTTTAACCCAATCAGCCCGTCAGCGATCAGGATCATGTTGCCGGGCTTGACATCCTGGGGCAAGCCGCGGTAACTGATGCTCAGTCTGGTTTCGTCTCCCAGGATATCTTCTGTGGTTAGGGTGATTTGTTCCCCTTCAATAAGATTAATCGTGTCTTTAGCTAAGTTCCCCGTTCTGATTTCTGGCCCCTTGGTATCCAACATGATGGCCACTCTTCGCCGGGTGTTGGCCATGGCCTGCCTGATTGCCTCAATCCGGAGTAAATGTTCCTCATGGGTACCATGAGAAAAATTCAGTCGCGCAATGTCCATCCCTTCATTAATTAGCTGTTCCAGGATCTCAACCGATTGACTGGCTGGGCCGATCGTACAAACAATCTTCGTCCGCCGCATTAAACTCCCCCTTATTTTTCAAGAGTTGAGGCTTTACCGACAACTTTTTTCTGCCAGGGAATCAGGTTTACTCTTGCTTAAAGCCAGAATCAGGTAGACTCCATGCTCTAGACAGCACTATCAGAACATGAACATCTGCTGACCGAGTTAAAACACGAACGTAGAGTAATATCCTTTAGTACATTGCTAGATCGCCAGGATACTGGCTAATTCCATGATGTCCCGGTTAGGTTGCTTGCGGCTATGTAAAATACTGTCCAGGTCCCAGGTTTCGATCTGCCCGGCTTTCATCCCGACCATCTTTCGGGTGTCACCCTGCCGCAACAAATCAACCGCATGGGCCGCCATCCGACTGGCCAGGAGCCGGTCCATCGCTGTGGGGGGGCCACCCCGTTGAATATGACCCAGAATAGTTACCCGGGTATCCATCTCAGTCATCTCCCTGATCTGGTTGCCCAATTCAAAGACATTGACCGCGCCCTCTGCAACCACTAGGATACTATGCAGTTTCCCGCGGGCCTGGCCTCGCCGGAGTTTGGCCGCAATCTCCTCGAGATCATAGGGCACTTCTGGGATGAGGATTGATTCTGCACCGCCGGCCAGCCCGGCATCCAGGGCAATGTACCCGGAGCGATGGCCCATGACCTCAATGATAAAAATTCTTTCATGCGAGGTCGCGGTATCCCGAATTTTATTAATTGCATCAATAACCGTGTTCACCGCCGTATCGAAGCCAATCGAATAGTCAGTACACGGGATATCATTGTCAATACTCGCCGGTACACCGACGACCTTAATCCCCAATTCAGCCAATTTCAGAGCCCCCCGAAAAGAGCCGTCTCCCCCTAAAATAACTACGCCATCTATTCCGGCAGTCTGGAGGTTTTCGACTGCTATTGGCGGACCCTCCGGCGTCATGAACTCCGCGGAGCGGGCGGTCCTAAGAATCGTCCCTCCCCGATGGATAATATCTGCCACTGAACCGAGTCCTAAGGGAATAATCTCATTCGCAATTAACCCGGAAAAACCCCGACGGATCCCCATTGGTTCCACTCCATGGTAAATTGACTTGCGAACAACCGCCCGAATGGCCGCATTCATTCCTGGAGCATCGCCGCCGCTAGTCAATACGCCAATTCTGCGCAAAAAACTCACTCCCACAATGAAAAATACCCATTAGGCCTAGTTTACCCGTTCACAAATGTGCAATTCTTTTCAACGATAATCTCGATAAATTATGCTCCTAAGGCTGATGCTAATACTTCATGCGCTTCTTCGACCTCAGATTCGGGAACCAGGATTTCCACGGAATTCGCATCTCCTGACTGGGGTAAACCTACTGGTCTTAGCTGAACTAATAATCCTTCAGTGGTCAGTATTTCTTTTAAGCTTTCAGCACTAGATCGATTCGGTGCAATATATACCACGGTCCACATCTTTGCCTGGCCTCCCACTTCCACCTATTTTTATCTGTTTGGTTATCCTAGTCCTCAAAGGTGTCTACGACGCCATGTTCTGTATAGAGTCGGGCTTTTCCTCTAATCTTAATCGCCGAGGTATGTTCCGTAAACTGAGCGAGCATCACCTCGCCCCGGTCCAGTTTCTCCGTGTGGTGAAAACGGGTATCTTTACCCCGGGTCAAGCCGATGATAGTTACTCCATTTTCCAATGCCTTAACGACAATGTACTGCTGTTGGTTCATCATATCTGCGGGCATCTAACTCCCTCCTCTTGTCAACGATGATACCACCTTTTGTTAATCAGCGCAAATAAAAGGAAATCGCATTTTTTGTTAATTTGACTTAACCGAAAAAGATTCTCTCCCACATAAACGCTCTACCTGAAGCTGCAGTTCCGGGACGACCCGGACGGATAACTCCTGGTGAGTTAAAATCAACTTGCGGTCCGGGGCAAAAAACAGGTACACCCGGTTTGGCCCCGGATACTGTTCCAAAATGCTGGAAACTTTATCAATCCAGCTTCGATCATTAATCCTCCCGGGAACCCGAATATAGACTTTCAATTCCGGGTGCTCCCTATCCGGTAGAATAGCCAATTTGTCGGCCATAATTCGCCATGTGTCTTCTTGAATATTCAACCGGCCATTGACCTGCAGCACGGCCTGAGGATTGATCACCGCCATGTACCGGCGGTAGGTCTGCGGAAAGACCACCACTTCAATACTGCCGGTGGTATCCTCCAGCGTCAAGTAAGCCATGGTTTCCTTTTTGCGGGTCTGCGTCCGTTTGATATTGGTGATAATCCCGCCGGCCTGTACCCGCTGCCCATCAGCTAATTGGTGCAATTCCATGATCGTCGGGATACTGGCCCGACGCAACTGCTCCGCATATTCCTGCAGCGGGTGGCCGCTGATATATAAACCCAAGGCTTCTTTTTCCATCTCCAGGATCTGGCGAAAAGGAAACTCGGGCAGGTCCGGTACCGGCTGGTCAGTCGGATCTACTATGGCCGCAGCCGGTTCCAGATCAAACAGAGAGAGCTGCCCGCTGTTTTGCTGCCGGTGAACCCGCTGAGCTACTTCTAGGCAGTGCTCCAGACTGTGCAGGAGTTGAGCCCGTGGCAAGTTTAGGCTGGAAAAGGCCCCGCCGCGGATCAGGTTTTCAATGACCCGCCGATTTACCTGCCTTGAGTCAACCCGGGTACAAAAATCAAGTAAGGAGGTAAACGGCCCCCCTTGCTTACGGGCTTGAATGATCGAAGCCAGTGCTCCCTCGCCGACTTGTTTAATGGCTGCCAAGCCAAAACGAATGCCTTGACCAACGACGGTAAAGGTGTCTCGGCTTTCATTTACATCCGGCGGGAGCACTTTCAGCCCCATCCGCCGGCACTCCTCCAGATAAAAAGCCACCTTATCCAGATTGGTACTAATACTCGTCAATAAAGCGGCCATAAACTCGGCTGGGTAATGGGCCTTGAGGTAAGCGGTCTGATAGGCAATCAGGGCATAGGCGGTACTGTGCGACCGGTTAAAGCCGTAACCAGCAAAATACTCCATCAGTTCAAAAACCCGCTGGGCCGTCTCCTTGGGGATCCGGCGGTTAATTGCGCCCTGAACAAAACTATCTCGATAAGCCGCCAGGATTTCGGGTTTTTTCTTACTCATGGCTCGCCTGAGTTCATCTGCTTCGCCCAGAGAGAAGCCGGCCATTTCGCTGGCAATCCGCATGACCTGTTCCTGATAGACAATAACGCCATAGGTATCCTTCAGGATCGGCTCTAAAGTCGGATGCCAATAGTCAACCACCGTTTCACCCTGCTTCCGCTTCACAAACTCTTCCACCATGCCGCTGCCTAAGGGGCCAGGCCGATACAGGGCATTCAAAGCAATCAAGTCTTCCAGACAACTGGGTTTCATCTCTCGCAGCAAACTCCTTAAGCCAGAGCTTTCCAATTGAAAAACGCCAATCGTTTCTCCCCGGCTCAACAGGTCATAAGTCGCTGCATCATCCAACGGAAGCTTTTCCAGATCAAGGTTTTGGGCTTCCGGTCGAGTCCGCTGGATGATCTGGACCGCGTCATTCATGACCGTCAGGGTCCGCAACCCCAGTAAATCCATCTTGAGCAGTCCGATTTCCTCCACCGTTTCCTTGGTAAACTGAGTGGTGACCGCCTCTCCGGTCCGCTGCAAGGGCAGGAAGTTCATCAATTTATCTTTCCCTATGACCAGGCCGGCCGCATGGGTTGAAGCGTGCCGCGGGACTCCCTCCAGACCCTGGGACACGGTCAGCAGTCGCTGAATCCGTTCGTCCTTGGCAGCGGCTTGCTGTAACTCTGGAGAGGTTTCCAGGGCTTTGGCCAAGGTAATCCCCAGTTCTTCGGGCACCATTTTGGCTACCCGGTCGACTTCGCCCAGAGGCAGTCCCAGGACCCGACCGACATCACGAATAGCGGACCGGGCCTGCATGGTCCCAAAAGTGATGATCTGGGCGACCTGTTCCTCCCCGTATTTTTGGACGACATAATTAATGACCTCGTCGCGGCGCCGGTAACAAAAATCAATATCAATATCCGGCATGGTCACGCGTTGCGGGTTGAGAAAACGTTCAAACAACAGATCATACTGCAGGGGGTCGAGATTGGTGATACCCAGCACATAAGCGACCAGGCTGCCGGCGGCCGAACCTCGGCCTGGCCCAACCGGGATTCTCTGGGATCGCGCCCAATTAATTAGGTCCTGCACAATCAAGAAATACCCGGCAAAGCCCATTCGTTGAATAACCTGCAGTTCAAAGTCCAGTCTTTCTTTGATCGCCGGCGTGACTGCCGCGTACCGTCGCTGCATTCCCTGATAACACAGCTTAGTCAAATAGCTTTCCGGGGTCTCCCCAGCCGGCACTGGAAACTCGGGCAGGTGGAGGGTGTCAAAATTCAGGTTCACCTGACACCGCTCCGCAATCTCCAGAGTGTTTTGCAAAACTTCTGGTCGTTCGCCAAAGAGCAGAAACATCTCGTCCGCGGTTTTGAGGTAAAATTCATGAGTCGGAAAGCGTAGTGACCGGTCCTTATCCTGGACTGTTTTGCCGGTTTGGATGCACAATAGGACATCCTGAATGCCGGCATCTTCTTGCTGGATGTAATGCAGATCATTGGTAGCTACTAAAGGAAGATTAAGCTCTTTGGCCAAACGAAACAGCCGCGGATTGACGGTCTTTTGCTCCGGCAGGTGATGGTCCTGCACCTCCAGATAAAAGTTACGGCCAAAGATGTCCTGTAGTTCACCGGCTTTGCGCCGGGCTTCCTCGATTTCTCCCCGGCTGAGTAAGGCAGGAATCTGGCCGGCTAAACAACCGCTGAGCGCAATCAGCCCCTCCCGGTGATGCTGCAGCAGTTCCAAGTCTACCCGGGGTTTGTAATAAAAACCCTGGAGGTGGGCTTGGCTTACCAAAGCCAATAAATTCTGATAGCCGGTTTGATTCTCTGCCAGCAAAACCAGGTGAAACTGATGGTCATCGACCTGAGGGGTTCGGTCAAATCTGGTCCGGGGAGCAACATAGACCTCACAACCCAGAATGGGTTTAATCCCATACTTTTGGCAGGCCTTATAAAAATCAACCGCGCCATACATGACGCCATGGTCCGTAATGGCCAAGGCGGGCATGCCCAGATTCCGGGCTGCTTTAACTAGGGGTACAATCCGAGCCGCCCCATCCAGCAAACTATATTCAGTATGACAATGAAGATGCACAAATTCGCCTGACAGAAGCGGTCACCTGCCTTAACTTATTTGGGACACGGGGACAAGTTAACTGTCCCGGAAATTGTCATTTTATGATGGTGCTGCCTAGCAGCAGAAGGTCGGCTGTTTTAATCTAGATACTGCTTAAGCTGCTCGCGCACTTCCTCGCTCAGAGACCCTTCGGACCAATCCCCCATTACTTCCATTGGCAGTTCCGGATGACTATAAGTGAAGCAGGTCTCTTTCAGATCGTCTTGCACCATTTTAATCCGTTCTTCTTGGGTGCTAGGCCAGTAGCGCAGTCGGTAACGGGCCTGAATAATTCCCCGTATCGCTTCGATGACTAGATCTGCCACATGAGTACACCCTTCTTTCTGGCCAATTTTCTTTTCCACTTCTCGCCTGATGCCCGGGCCGACCTTAATCCCTTCGATCAAAGAGATTGCCTGGCCTGCAGTCTCACACAGATTCCAGGGATACTTGATCATTTCGGCTTGCGCGGACACGATCTCTGCCGTCGTGGCTCGACAGACCAGGATTACCTGAACTTCGTGAACCCCGTCATCGAGGCCAGCTTTTGCGGTCAGTTCGTCTCGGCCGGTCAAGGCTACTGACACAAACTTCCGCCTGGAGTATAGTTCCATCCTTAAGCACCGTTCCCTTCTTGGCTAGGTAAATCCCTGCTTTTGCTGTCATTGCAATGAATATGGTCTAATTCGTCTATCGTTAGTGCGGATAAATGCGTGATTAGTTCTGAGCAGAGCGAAGAAGCTTAACTCAATTGCTTACCTCCTTCGTCCTGAGGGTTAGTAATTAAATAACACGTATATTGTTGTTTGTGTTATTATCGTTGGTGGTTGTGCCTAACAGGCATGGGCGGTTAATAGGAAAAAAATTCCTTGCCTCATTCGGAATGACAGAAATAATCAATCAGACATTATTAAGCTGACTTTATGCTAACTCTTAACTAACCGCTTGGTCGATTGTCTGGTCGGCTAGCGAAACAACCTCGCCTCCGGTTATTTTCCTGAGTTGCTCTAAGGTTATCGGCAGGGCAGAATTAGCGGTTCCGGCGGCGGCGTAGACCACTGAATACTGAGCCAGACTGTCATCCAATAAGATGCGCACTGGTGTTTTAAGGTCAAAGGGACAGACTCCGCCGATTGGGTAGCCGGTTACTTGCAGCACTTCGTCGGGATTAGCCATCCTGACTTTACTCCCGATTACCTGGCGGATTTTCTTCTGATCAATCCGCACATCACCCGCCGCCACCACCAGCACATACCCTGTCTTCCCTTTAAACACCAGGGTCTTGGCAATCTGCCCCACCTCTACTCCCAGGGCAGCCGCGGCTAATTCACAGGTAGCCGTATTTTCATCCAGCCGAATAGCCTTAAGGCCCAGGTGGTGTTGATCTAGATAGGCTTGAACTTTATTCAATAATGGCATCGGTTTAACCTCCATATTCCGTATGTTGCAAATAAATTATTTGATTCATAATTAGAAGGTGAGGTGTTTAGTGATGAAGAGTGTGACCAGTCATTTGAGCAGATCGAGAATCCTCGATGGATAGCTTATAATAACTAGGATAGACCGCCGGCACAGCCCCAAACTTGGGGTAATCCTCCGATACCTGAAACAGAATTCGGTTTAATAAGTGCAGCGTAGGATGGAAAGATTCCTCACCTCGTTTAGAATGACAAAATTCTAAGGACTACTCCTAAAAACCTGAAGGGACTACTCACCTGTGAAGCAACTCGTCGGTTAGCCATGCGACAGCCTCCTGAAAACTTGAAGGGACTACTTACTGAAAGCTTGTCCCCCGGCGCGAAGGCAGTCCATCGTGGAGATCAGGTAAACAATCCGCAAGGTTTCTTGAATTTCTTCATCACTAGCTCCCTGCTCCCGGACTTGCTGGGCTAGAGCCTTAACCCCGGGTCCGGACCCTTTAAAAGCATCTAAAGCCAGGGCAATTAACAATTTGGTTTTACTATCTAAAGCCCCGGGTTTCATAACTAATTCAGCTGTTTCTTTGACTGTATGATAAAGGACCGGATCAATTCCAGCCAATTCTTGGACAAACCAGGGTAATTGAAAATTCATAGCATTTTCTCCTCTACGGCTTATTTTACCACTACCACTCATTCGGTACAATTCTGCAAGTTGACTCAGCACTGGCTTATATCAAGCTAATTAATCCAATCTGTACATTGCAACCGCAAGGTGCCAATTAGAAATAACACCTATGTAACTTTCTCCACTTTATTGTTTTATCCAATATTTTCAAGTATAATGGATGTAGATTTAAAAGTTCTAGGTGGTCACCGTTTTGAAAATTATCTTTACCTTACATGCGGAAAAACAACTTAAAGAAAGAAGTATAGCCAAAGAAACGGTGTATAAAACTGTGCTCAACCCTGACCAGGTAATCCCACAAGACGAAGGTATATTTTTATTTCAATCAGTTTATTATGAGAATAATAAACAATATTTACTTCGAGTGGCAGTAAAACTTCAATCTGATAGATGTTTAATTATTACCGCTTATCGAACTTCTAAGATTCAAAAATATTGGGGGGAAGACTAATGAGATTTCGCTATGACCCTAAAGCCGATGCAATATATATCCGTTTTAATGAAGGAATAGTTGATGAAACAGACGAAGTATTTCCGGGTATAATGCTGGACATTGATATGGAAGGAAACCCAGTGGGTCTGGAAATACTTAATGCCTCTAAAAAACTTGGTAAGCCGCCACTCACGGTTGAGGTGGAAATACCCGAAAAATTGGAACAAGAGGCACTTTAGAACAGAATTAAAGATAACTTAGCTTAAGCCAAGCCTTTGGCACCGGCGAAAGCCTTAGTTGCACTTACTTATAATCAGAAAGTCCACTTATACTTTCTGATTATGCGAGAAAGGCCTCCGAAAAACACTTCGAGGCCTTTCTTTTTTTCCAAACTTTCATGTCCTTATTTTAGTACTATAAAGAAGCAGTACAATTACTTATAAAGTGTACCAAGAAGCCCTACGTTTCGATTGGAGATTATCAGTTGTGGGTTAAAAATGCCCGCAAATTGGTTAAAATATACAAGATAGAGCTAATTTCTAGTTTTGCGCAATCAGCCCTGAAGTTTTCTACATAATCCTTATTTAAAATAATCGCTTTAATCACCAAGAATCCCCTGGTTTTTGCCGTGAGGAGTTGTCAATTCCCGATTGCGTTCCTGCCAGATCGTTTTCCCGACAAATATGAGAATGCTCAGCGCAAACAAGATCAATAATCCAAAAACAAATGTCTTCACACTACCAACCAGCATATCCCCTACATAAGAGTAGATCAAGGTAGCCGGTAGCTGCCCCAGGCCGGTCGCCCAGAAAAATTCCCAAAAACCAATTGCCGTTAAACCAGCTGCATAACTAACGATATCAAAGGAAACAAAAGGTAATAGGCGGGCAACCAAAACAGCCCATTTCCCATACTTTTCGAAAAAGATATCTACCTGCTTTAAAGCCGACCGAGTAGTTAGTTTTTCGACAACTGACCGTCCATAAACCCGAGCAATTGCATAACACAAAACAGCACCAACCATAGCACTACTCCAGGATAGGATCGCCCCCTTAACCCAGCCAAATAAACCAGCATTGGCAAAAGTAATGACAAACGCAGGCAGCGGAGCAATTAAAGATTGAAAAACCATCAATAAAAAGGAAACAACCGGTGCCCACAACCCAAAAGACAGGATATATCCTTTGACCACCGAAACGTTAACCATGGATAAAATGAAAATTGCTTGTTTTACGGCTGCCTGAAATGGGCCGACAAACAGATAAAGGCAAACCGGTACAACAATAATCGCCAGCTTAAACCATAGTTTGTTCCATAATTTGTCTTTTTCACTTATCATAAATAAACTTCCCTTTTCGATAAGACATATGTCCTGACTGTCTTTCAATCACAACTTAAAAAATCGGGATGGACCCTCTAATACTTTCCACTCTGCTTCACTAAAGATGCTTTGACACCGGTTTACGTCATAACCTCGGCTATGCTCCGTATTATTAACGGTATCCCGAGGATTAGACCCAGCTTCTGCCCACAGTAAATTGGCTCCGGCGATGGCTCCTAACACATTTGGCTCGTGGGTACAGTTTCCGGGAATCGCAAGACCCATCGCCAGCCGAACTACCGCAAGAATATGGGCCATCCGGGCTTCACTAACCATTCCCTGAGTACTCAGACTGGTTCCGGGGATGCCGATGCGTCGGGCTGCCCCGCTGAAGACTGGTCGAGCTTTCCGGGTGATGATCGTTTTTTCAACCAGTTCGTCCTGGCTGTGTTCCGGTCCGACTGGCTCCACGCAGGTACCCAACTGAAGCCCAGCTTTAGCGGCTGCTTGAAAGGAATTCAGACGTTTTTGGATTTCAATCCGGGTCACCTGTCCCTCCCCTAGACGCACAGCATGGTAAACACCGGTAAAGCCTGTTTCTTTTAAAGCCATGGCTTCTTGATCGCCAAAATCGCCAATATTAGCAATTAATGGAATCTCCTTTTTTAATTCCTGCCGAACTACTTTTCCGATACGTAAAAACTGGTCAAGTCTAAAGTTCGCGGTTGCCATAAGGTAGATCGCATTGGCCCCGGCCTTTTGTAATTCAAGGCATTTTCTGATGATATCCTCTAGGGGTTCCACCCGGTGCTTTTTGAAGATCCGATTACTGGCAGCAAAAGAACAGAAACCGCAATCACACGGACATGGCCCGCTGTTAACTCCCACCTGGCCATGGACCTCGGCCTGTCCGTTAGAGCTTTCTTCACTCATCTTTCTTGCGGCCAGCTGAATCTGCGACGACTCTTCGGTAAAAAGCGGAACAGCAAATAGGGCCCGAATCTCTGCGACTTCGAGCTGCCGGCCAGCCAGAGCTTGATCAACAATAGTTTTAATGGTAGTCATATTTATGGCCAAACTCCTTCCGCATATTTTTGCACAATCCGTTTTGCACACTGATATGCATTTAACTTTTGATACTCTTGATTATCGCTTAACTGGCCTCGTTCATAGAAATAAAGCAGGTCCGGCCAGGTGTCAATGTCCGCTTTGATTTCTAACATAGAACAAATTAGACCTTTTTTAACAGTTGCCTCTAGTGTCCGCTGAAAAACAGTCTCTGTCCCCCAGGGTATATTATAAAATAGTTCTGGATGGACCTTTTTCATACCTAACAGGTAGTAACCTCCATCCACTGCTGGTCCTAGAACCAGATCACTTACCGCCAAGCTCAAGATCGCCCGTCTCAACAGCTCGGGGCTAAGATCAGGTAAATCACTGCCAAGCAAAATAACCGCCTCATACAATGAGAGGATGTCCTCAGCGGCATGCAACATTCTTTCGCCCAGTTCATGCCCTATTTGCGGCTTTATCTGAAAGTTGCGGTATTCTGTCGGAAGCAAAGACCATAGCTCATCCTGTGACCACTGGACCAACCTTGTTACTTGGTAATCAATTTCGGCCGTGTTGCCTGTATAATAAAGGTAACCAGGCAGGTCTGCGTTTCGAACATGGTGGTAGATATCTAGTAAACAGGCCCGGTGAAAAGCGGCACACTCATCGCCCGATAGTTTGGTCATTAAACGCGTCTTGGTAACTCCAGCTACTGGAAGCCTGCTCATAATCACTACAGCCGCCCTCATACTGCCTCCTGGGAATTAGAATTTTATAAACAAGCCCGGTGGTAGGACTGGAGTTTTGTCCCCTCATCCAACCTTACGAGGATTAACACCATACCATTGCAACAGTCGTTCCGGCTTAACTCCCAATCGATACAGGATTTTTATTACCTGCATTTTACAAATCGTCCGCAGTAGACCCCCTTCATAGAACCGACGGGCACTAGTTTCAACCTTACCCGTGATTACATGAGCCCGCTTCAGCCGACGCAGGGTCCGTGAAAACTCAAGATCTTCCAAAAAGACCATCTCTGGAAACTGGCCAGCTTGAAAAAATAGATCTCTCTGGCAAAAGATCCCTTGGTCTCCATAACAACTGCTCAAACAACGGGCTCTAAGGTTGGAAAATAAGGCAATGATAGAGAAAAATATTGACTTATCGTTAAATGCCAGGGTGCAACATCCCCATTGATAACCGCGAGATAATGCCGCCCGAATGTCAGTCAATGTTCGTTCTTCAATCACTGAATCCGCATGGAGAAAGAACAGAATATCGCCGGAAGCTTTCTGAGCACCCGTATTTAACTGGACACCGCGGCCAGGGGCTGAATTAAGCACCTGAACCGGATAGTGCCGGCATATCTTAACCGTCTCGTCCCGGCTTCCCCCATCACTGACAATAATTTCGATTCCGGGCCAAGCTACTAATTGTTCGAGTAGACCACCAATCTGCTCTTCTTCATTAAGCGTGGGGATGATGATTGAGATTTTCTGAGGCACTGGCATCCAAAACGCCCTCCCACTCTCTAACCAGCATTTCCACAGCTTGCCCGGTCAGTTCAATACAGGCCCGATTGCCGATATTTTGCAAGACATGACGCTTTTTCTTGATTACCCGGCAGCAGGTAGCACCAAATTGCTGTTTAAATATATCATGCAGCAGACCCGACAATTTGGGGCCCAGCGGATGAGAAGAATGCCTCTCTAGAACCCCAGAGACCATAATCATCCCCGCCAGAGCCCCGCAGGTACACCCACTGCCCATACCTCCGCCGAACAGGGAAGCGGCGGCCAGGATATCCTCGCCGACGGGCACGGCCAGGACCTGGCTAGCAGCAATAATTACTGATTGACAGCAGTTATGGCCGCACTTCATTTGTTCCTGGGCAATCCGAGCTGCTTTTGACGCTAACATCAGCTATCTCTCCTCTAGTTCGCTGATTCAGCCATACCCAGCCTCCATAGAGGCTGCACAAACTTACCAAAAATGCAAAGAGTAAAGAAGAAGCAAAGGCAGTCCCTTTGACTACACCATAGGAGGCGAGTAGGAACACGTAGGCTCCCTCCCTTAATCCATAGCCGTTAATCCCGACCGGTAACATAGCGGCAACCGAAGTAACCGGGATAATATAAAGCGCATCCCACCAAAGTAGGTTGGAGATTTGCAGAGCTTGAAAAATAGATAGATTAACCCCAACAACTGAGACCTGGAAGGCAACTGATAAGACCCCAACATAAATGATTCGGTACCACTGCCCTTGGAGACAACGACCGTGGCTTTCAATGCCTCTGAGAAAGTTTAATAGTCGGCCGGTCCGCTTGTTTGTCCAGGCAGGCAGATGTCCCCAGAGGATGAGGCTCAGCAGTCCCAAACTAACCAGAACGAGCAGTAAAAAGAGCATGACCGCCTTTCGATCCGGTTGAACCACGAAAAAACTGGCCATTAAGCCGGTTAGGGCTAGACCGCCGGTGGCCAGGATGCGCTCAACGACTACCGAGGCGACAGCCCCGGGTGTATCACCAGTGGCTTCTCGGACCCAGTAGATCCGCCAGGCATCCCCACCGATACTGGATGGCAGGAAATTGTTTAAGAAAAGTCCTGTCCAGTAGGCTTGCCACAGTTCTTTCCATTTTAAGTTTATACCTTGAGCTTTTAAGACTGCCTGCCATTTCGCCACGCTCAAGAGCATGGAGATAATAATCCAGACAACCGCCAGCGTTATCCAGGTAAGTTTGACACTGGTTAACACCTGAAGCAATTGGGGCCAGTCGATCGAGTACGCTAGCCAGCCCATTAGGGCAACGGAGACAATACCGCGCCCAAGAATATTCCACAGCGACTGCTTACCCATGAAGATAATGTCCCTATCTTTTTAATTGATGGGTAGAATAGCCCAATAAGCTATCTGCCAGTTACCATGCAACGTAACCGGCAGAGCTTTTGTGTTAATTCTTGCTTAATAAATGGTTACCAACTGATAGCGATAATTATTGTTCTATCTTTCAACTGTTAAAGACTGGTTGCCAGCCCACTCGTGATAGGAAGCGTCATAGTTCCTGGCTTTAGTAAAGCCGACCATTCTCATAACCTGGGACATGTGAGCTGACCGAATACCGGCGGTGCAGTAAGTTACTATCTCATCATCTAGATTGAGTCCAGCCGCCGTAAACAACTGCTTGATTTCGTCCGAGCTCTTTAAGGTACCATCCTGGTTAAACATATTTTCAAACGGGAGGCTGATGGCTCCAGGCAGATGCCCGCCACGGACTTCACCATAATCAGTCGCCCCACCATATTCCTTACTGGAACGGGAGTCGACAATCTTAATGTTCTTCTGGTTGCTGATAATCCAATCAGTGGTGGCATTCATGCTTTCATCAAGGCTGGCTATCTCAAACTTTACCGGGGCTGGTTGAACTTTATCCTTACTAATCTCATCATTTATTGCTTTCCAGGCCGCTAGGCCACCGTCCAATATTTTAACATCCTTAATACCGGCCATTTTTAACATCCACAGAATACGGCCGTCTTCACCCCAACCCGGCGGTTGGGCATAAACGATAACTGGTTTATCTCCGCTAACCCCTAATTGGCCGATCTTAGCCGCTAGTTGCTCTTTGGGCAACAACACGCCCCAACCAGGGTCACCCGGTTTTTTGCCTTCCATACTGGTAAAGCTCTGCCACACGGCACTAACCGCCCCGGGAATATGACCAGAATTGTAATCCTTCTCAGGCCTGGCATCAATAACTACTACGTCGCTCAGGTTAGCCTTAAGCCAGTTCGCATCAACAAAAAGGGTACTTTTTAATTGGTCCATTTGGGCAGACTGGTTTTCCGGTGGTGCTGGGGTGTTCCCGCCACAACCCACAAGACTGACCAGCATCACCACTAATAAGGACAGAACCGCGACTTTTCTTCCCCACATGAATCTCGTACCTCCTCAAACAAAATCAAAAATTATAACTTCCTACTATATAAATTATAACTACCTGGTATATTATAACAGAACGGACGTTATACGTCTAATAACTATTAGTTATAGGAGGTTCGTGTTAGTACTTGTTTTAGTTATAGTTTGCCAGCTTTGAGTTGTTTATCTGAGTTCAAAAGATCCCTACTTCTATAAGTGGGGGTTACCATGTTCACACTCCAGGTGGAGTAGAGTCCCCACCTGAGGCTCCGATGTTCAGCGAAGCTGAACGAGTTCACTGCCTCACCCCTGAGATGAATGTTTGACTCCAAGAAGCCTCATCCCGTTTAACGTTACCAACAGCGAACTGCCCATGTCTCCGACGATCGCCAGCCACAAGGTTAACCAACCGGGGATAACCAGGAGTAGAATCACTCCTTTGATAGCCAGGGAAAGAACAATATTCTGCTTGATGATACGCTGGGTTCGTCGACTCAGGTCAATGGTGTAAGGTAATTTAGACAAATCATCCGTCATTAGGGCAATATCGGCGGTTTCCAGAGCTGTATCAGTCCCAGCTGCACCCATAGCAATGCCCACAGTCGCGCTGGCCAGGGCCGGGGCATCGTTGACGCCATCCCCGACCATGGCCACTTTAGCGTGTTCCGCCATCAACTTTTTTATCGCAACTGCTTTATCTTTCGGCAACAAATCTGCCTTAACCTCGTCCACTCCTAGGTTGCTGGCAATCGCACGGGCGGTCCGCTCATTATCCCCGGTCAGCATCACCACTTTATTAAGGCCGACTTTTTTCAGTTGCTCAATAGCTGCTCGACTAGTATTTCTTAAACCATCAGCTACGGCGATCGACCCGAGGATCTTTTCTTCATCGCCCAGGACCATCGCTGTTTTGCCTTCCTGTTGAAGCTGGGTAATCGCTGCTTCCACCTTGGCTAGGGAAATCCCTTGTTCCTGAAAGAAACCCACCTTGCCGATGGAGTATTTTCGACGATTAACTATACCCTGGGCCCCTTTACCCAAAACTGCTTCGAATTGGGTTACTGATGGGATAGTAATTCCTTGTTCTTTGGCATAATTTACAATTGCTTCCCCCAGCGGGTGGCCGGAGCGGGACTCAATGGCGGAAGCCAGGGTGAGTAGTTCCTCACGGCTGCTGCCGTTTAAGGGAAGGATATCGGTTACCTGGGGTTTGCCCTGCGTGAGGGTGCCGGTCTTATCAAAGGCAATGACCGAAAGGTTCCCGATTTCTTCCAGGTAGGCCCCGCCTTTGATTAAAACCCCGTTCCGGGCGGCACTGCTAATCGCGGAAGCAATTGATACTGGAGTGGAGATAACCAACGCACAGGGGCAGGCGACCAACAGCATGGCCAGGGCCTCATAAAACCACTGATTAAAGGACTGGTTAAAAGCCAGCGGGGGGATTATGGCCACCAAGGCCGCCGCCATAATCACCAGAGGGGTATAGTAACGAGCGAACTTGTCGATAAACTGTTGGGAGGGGGCCCGCTGGCCCTGGGCTTCTTCGACCAGATGAATAATCCGGGCCAGGGTGTTATCTTTGGCCAGTTTCGTGACCGCAATTTCCAGAGCCCCCTGCTCATTGATCGTCCCGGCAAACACCTCGTCGCCGGGTTGTTTATCCACCGGCAAAGACTCACCGGTAATCGGGGCCTGGTTGACCGTGGAGGCACCCCTGACGACCCGGCCATCCATGGGGATCCGTTCCCCTGGTCGCACGATTACTGTGTCGTCAAGGCGAATCGCCTCAACTGGCAGTATCATTTCCTGATTGTTGCGCCGAACCAGAGCCTCGTTGGGGGTTAGTTCCATCAAGGCCCGAATTGAATTCCGGGTCTTATCCAGGGTATAGCCCTGCAGGGCATTGCCCAGGGAAAACAGGAAGACCACGACCGCGCCTTCCTCAAGCTGACCGATCGCGACGGCCCCAAGCACGGCCAGCATCATTAAAGTGTTCATGTCTAGCTCCCGCGCTTTCAGCAGCATTGCCAAACCATTTTTCGCCGGGAGATAGCCGCCCAAGACGATTCCAATGAGATAGATGGGGTGGACAATTGAGTCCGGCAAGCCCACTAAATGCTGCAGGCTAACGGCCAGGCCGATGATCGCTCCTGAAATAATCGTTGATCGAGCATATCTATTAGTCTTCCAGAATGCAGCTGGCGGTTGATCATTGGCCTTCGCTCCTTCCAGGGTTCCGCTGTAGCCGAGTTCTTCGATGATGTGCATCAGCTCCGCTATTGACCCACGGTGGGTGACATCTAGTTTGGCGGCCCCAAAATTAACACGGGCGGTTTCTACCTCGGGGACCGCTTGGATCCTTTTTTCTAACTTGGCTGCGCAATCGGCACAATCCAGACCGCTGATTCGGATGGTGGTATCTCGGAGAATGGTTCCGGTACTATGGTCAGTTGTTAGATCCTTCATGTTGATTTCCACTGCTTTCCCCATTCTTTCATCCCCCTTGCGGTATATATAACTACACTCTCTTCACTCCATGACGTGCTCCAGCCCTTGCCCAAACAACTTCTCGATATGCTTGTCTGCTAAAGAGTAGTATAAGACCTTGCCGTCCCGCCTAAATCTGACTAATTTTTGGTTTCGCAACACCCTTAATTGGTGAGAAACAGCTGACTCCGATACCCCAATTACGGCGGCCAGATCACAAACACATAATTCGTGGTTCATTAGGGCAAACAGCAGGTTAACCCGTGTAGGATCGCCTAGGGTTTTAAAAAGTTCGGCTAATGACCGAGCAATGTCTACGTCAATCATTCGCTCGCGCACTTCTTTAACGCTGTCTTCATGAATGCAGGTTATGTCACAGCGGTCAACTACGATTTCTTGGTTAATTGCCTGACTTACTTTTCGATTCAGTTCCTTGGTCATTCTTTTATTCCCACCCCCGTAATTCAGATATTTTTCTCTTAATATTTTTCACTTAGGTAACATATGAACAGATATTCAAATGTTCAGTTATAAGTTTATACGTTTATGGTAACTTGGTCAACTGGAAAACCATTTTATATGGTTATCCTTTACCAAACCTTCTCTTTATGCAAAGAATAGAATATAATATTTACAAAAGAAGGTGTTTTGAGATGGACGCAAGAATAACAAAACACAATAATGACATCATCATGAAAGCAATGATTGAAACATTTAAGGATAAGACCCTGAAGGTATTTGGCCTCGAAACCGCTAAGATAGTTGAAGTTATTCCAACTGTTTTACCTGTGCTAGAGGTCAAAGAGAATCGGACCTCCGATTGGGCAACCTCCTGGAAGGAAGCTGGAAAACGTGCTAGAGGTCAAAGAGAATCGGACCGACTATATTTTTCTCTTGGAGGACAATACCTTATTACACTTGGAATTTGCTACCGCTATCACAAAGGGAATCCTGAACCGGTTTGCTCTATACGATGCAAGACTTATTAGCCGAGATGATCGACATGTTAATACAGCAGTTGTCTATTCTGGGCGAGTGGAGACAGCACCAAGTGTACTGAAAAGGGGATCAATTACTTACCGTGTTACAAATGTCTATATGAAAAGTTTTGATGGCGACTTGGAGTACCAACGATTGCGCGATAAAATTGAGAATAATGAAACCCTGACCGAGGAAGATACCCTGAAGCTGGTTTTTCTACCCCTGATGAAAAGTGAGAATTCCGAAGACGAGATGGCCATTCAAGCCGCGGAACTGGCTAAGGAGATCAAGGGAGAGATCAAGACGCTTATTATCGGAGCAATTGTCGCTATTACCGATAAATTTATGGCTGAGAACTACAAGAAAAAACTGCTGGAGGTGTTAAGGATGACCCAAATTGAGCAGTGGATCAGGGAAGAAGGTAAAATAGAAGGCAGATTAGAAGGTAGATTAGAAGGTAGACTAGAAGGTAAACTAGAAGGCAAAATAGAAATTGCCAAGGCAGCGTTAAAAGAGGGCGCGGATATTGAGTTCGTTGCTAAAATAACTGGGTTGAGCAACGAAGTTATTCTTAATTTAAAAAGAGAATTGAATTAGATAACATCTCTAATCGCGACGTTCAATTGAGTTGGAAATACCGGAAAAATGGCACAAGGGACAACTTAGAGTTAATGCAGAAAGGCCTTTGAAGAATCCTTCGGAGACCTTTCCTTTTTCCGAATAAAGGTCTGACCCTCCTAGAAAAGTTTACCTTAAACGGATGTTTAATGTTTCAATAAAAGTACCATTCAAAGCCGCACTCGTTTCAGCCGCAAAGCGTTACTCACTACGGAAACCGAACTCAGAGCCATGGCCCCTCCAGCCAGGACCGGACTCAGCAGGCCAGCCGCAGCGACTGGAATCCCCACCAGGTTGTAGATAAAAGCCCAAAACAGGTTTTGTTTAACGTTACGCATTGTGGCTTGGCTAAGCCGGATTGCGGTCGTAATCGATCGCAGGTCTCCGCGCATCAGGGTGATATCGGCTGCTTCCATGGCGACATCGGTCCCGGTACCCATGGCAATTCCCACGTCTGCCGTGGCCAAGGCTGGGGCATCGTTAATTCCATCCCCGATCATGGCGACAATTCGGCCCTGATCTTTCAGCCTTTGGACTTCTCGGGCCTTATCCTCCGGCAGTACCTCAGCCAGGACCTGATCAATCCCAACTTCTTTGGCGATGGCCCGGGAGGTCCGCTGGTTATCCCCGGTGATCATCCACACCTGAATCCCCATGTTCTTCAGTTCTTGAATCGCCGCGGCTGAGTGTTCCTTGACTGTATCCGCCACCCCGATAACCGCAGCGACAGATTGGTCAACGGCCAATATGACCGTGGTTTTGCCGGCCCCCTCTAATTCTTCTAGAATCGGCTGCACTGATTCCACACTAATTCCCTGCTCTTCCAAAAAAGGCCGGGTTCCCATCAGGACCTGCCGGCCTTCGACGCAGGAAACCACACCCTTCCCGGGCACGGCTGTAAATTCCTCCGGATCAATCAGGTCAAACCCAGGTGTCCTTGCCAAGGCTCCTTGCACAATTGCCTGGGCCACCGGGTGCTCGGATAGTTTTTCAACTCGGGCGGCCCAGTTTAATAGCACCGCCTCTTGACTGGCGTACAGCCCAACCGCCACAAAATCTGTTAGGGCTGGTTCACCCTTGGTGATAGTACCGGTCTTGTCCAACACCACGGTATCCACCCGGTGCGCTCGTTCCAGGTGCTCCCCGCCGCGAATCAGGATCCCGTTTTCCGCTCCCCGGCCGGTTCCAACCATGATCGAGGTGGGCGTTGCTAATCCCATGGCACACGGGCAGGCAATCACCAGAACCGCGGTGGCACTAATCAGGGCGCGCGAAAAGTTGCCTGGGGCCACCCCCCAGTACCAGATTGCAAAGGTACTGAGGGCAATGACAACCACCACCGGGACAAAATAGCTGGCGACCAGGTCTGCCAACCGTTGGATTGGAGCCTTGGAACCCTGGGCCTCTTGGACTACGCGAATGATTTGGGCGAGCACCGTATCCCGGCCGACTCGGGTGGCTTCGATTTTCAGCACCCCAAACTTGTTCACCGTGGCCCCGGCCACCAAATCGCCTGACTGTTTGTCAACTGGTACGCTTTCCCCAGTTAGCATTGATTCATCAACCGCTGAGTAGCCTTCTTTGACCTGGCCATCCACGGGGATTCGCTCTCCAGGCCGCACGACCACCAGATCACCGACCATTACCTCGGTGGTGGGAATTTCTCGTTCCTGCCCGGCCCGAATAACCCGGGCGGTTCGGGGTTGGAGGCCCATCAGCTTCCGGATCGCTTCTGAGGTTCGGCCTTTGGCCAAAGATTCCAGGTACTTGCCCAGTAAAATCAGGGTGATCAAGATGGCACTGACCTCAAAATACAGATGGGTATGCGGCGTCAAGAAACCAATTCCCAGACTATAAAAATAAGCAGAACTGGTTCCCAAAGCTACCAGCACGTCCATATTGGCACTGCCGCTGCGCAGGGCACTAAAAGCCCCGCGGTAAAAGGGATAGCCGGCGATAAACTGAACCGGGGTCGCTAGCAGCACCTGCGTTGAAAAGGCGGTCAACCACCTGGGTAGAGCAAAACCCAGGAATTCTCCCAACATCATAATTAGAAAGGGTACAGACAGGGTTGCGGAAAACAGGAGGAGTCGAAGTCTCTGCCGTATTTCCCCAGATTCAGTTTTTTGTACCTCTTCTTCCTGTAAAGTGGTTGCCGGACGAGCCTCAAAACCCAGGCGCGCAATAGTTCCAACAAGGTCTTCCACCACCACTTCGGTTGGAAGGTATTCGACTGTCGCCGTCTCTGTAGCCAGGTTAACACTGGCCTTTTCTACCCCGGCCAGTTTATTCAGCCCTTTTTCGACCCGGGCCACACAGGCAGCGCAGGCCATGCCTTTAATTTTTAGCTCGATCTTTTCCGTTGGCACCGTGAAGCCCAGCCGTTCAATCTGTTCTACCAGACCAGACACCGCCAGAACCTCCGGGTCATATTCGACTGAGGCTTGCTCCAGGGCTAAATTTACCTGGGCGTGGTTAACCCCAGGCAGCCGACTCAGGCCCTTTTCAATTCGGGCCGAACACGCAGCACAGCTCATTCCCTTCACTTTCAACGATACCCGCTGCATTTTTTATGACTCCCTTGAAGATTTTATATTCTTCTATAGGTTATAGTTTTAGTTTGTAGTTTTTACTCTCAGTTAAACTTAATCCTACTGTTTAATTTTTCCACTATTTGTTCATAAGATTAAGAGGGTAACTTGCGATAACATGTTGCCCTCCGGTAGTAGATGCAATGTACTAGATTCGTGGTTTTCTTTTAATATCCAAATGTTTAGCCAGGATAAATTCCTAGTTTATCTGAGTTCAAAAGACTCCTGCTTATATTAGTGGTGCTTACTTTGTTCAAACTTCAGGTGGAGTAGAGTCTCCACCAGAATCCCCGATGTTCAGCGAAGCTGAACGAGTTTACTTTCTATATCGTTTGCAATACTAACGGGACCACAGAATCAAAAATCCTGGAATTATCGCCGGAACAATTACCAGATGAAAACATCCGCTATGTATCTCCACGGCATCAGTCCTCCTTCCCTTGCCCGGTACCGGCATCCTCCCACCAGCACCAGGCAGAAGGAGGACTTTGCGATTTAACCCGTTAACTGAAGGCGTATACCTTACCATGTTAAATTTTGGCTCAATTCTCCTGGTTTCTCAAGGATGATAATAAGACGGGTTCTACTTAATACTGCCGATCGGACTTGTTAAAAACAAATAGCGGGTTAACCCATCCTGAAATAGTGCTTTATTCACCGTGCTGAAACAAAGCCGTACTCAAGTAGCGTTCCCCGGTATCCGGTAAGATGGCAACAATAAGTTTACCCTGATTTTCCTCCCGTCGGGCTAACTCCAAGGCGGCACAGGCTGCTGCTCCGGAGGAAATGCCGACCAACAGGCCTTCCTCTCGGGCTAACCGGCGGCCGGTCTGAAGTGCATCTTCGTTACTGACCTTGACGATTTCGTCAAGCAAGGGTAGTTCCAGGACCTGCGGGATGAAGCCGGCCCCAATTCCCTGCAGCAGATGGGGACCAGGGGTTCCGCCGGAGAGGACCGGGGAAGCCGCGGGCTCGACGCCAACAACTTTTAGGCCTGGTTTGCGGTCCTTGAGCACCTGGGCAAGACCGGTGATGGTACCACCGGTCCCAACGCCGGCCACCACTAAATCCACCTGGCCATCAGTGTCCCGCCAGATTTCTTCTGCAGTTGTTCGCCGGTGAATCTCAGGATTGGCTGGATTCTCAAACTGCTGGGGCATAAAGGCCCCCGGTATTTCTTTGACCAGTTCAGTCGCTTTTTGAATAGCCCCGCTCATCCCGGCCTCGCCCGGGGTCAACACCACTTCAGCCCCGTAGGCTTTAAGCAAATTACGCCGCTCGAGGCTCATGGTTTCCGGCATGGTAAGGATTAGGCGATAACCGCGGACCGCGGCCACTAAAGCCAGGCCAATCCCGGTATTGCCGCTGGTTGGTTCAACAATCACGGCTCCTGGTTTAAGCAGTCCCTGTTCCTCAGCCCGGCGAATCATATTCAAACCGATGCGGTCTTTGCTGCTGCCGCCCGGATTAAAGGACTCCAATTTTACGACCACATCGGCCTTTGCTCCCACCGTTAATCGCTGCAGCCGGAGCAATGGGGTATTGCCAATAAGCTCAGTTAAGCTGTTAGCTATGTTAGCCATTCTATCTTATCCGCTCCTTCATCATATGATAAGTTCTTTTTATATCCCTTTCCACCATTTATCGATAAATTAATTTAATGCCACCTAAAAATTTTAATTTTGGAAATCTCTAATGCATTGCCCCTGCTTGATAAATTTAATACCATCTAAAAACCACTGGGAGATCGGTTATACCCTGTTCAGATGCCTTATCTTGGAAAGCGTTATATAGCTTGTCCAATATTTCCTTGTTTACTTCCCAGTCGTTATCAAACCTGAATTCTAGATAACCCTCACTGCTAGTGCCTGACCCTCGAACGGGTCCTTCTGGGGCAGATATGCCTTCCAATTCTTCCCACAACTCATCCCGCACTTCTTTTTTCCCAAATACACCAATCAGTTGCTCATACCAATCTCTTTCCTGACGAAAACTTGCACGGCTGATAAACGCTCCCCTGGTTTCAATAATTGATTCATCCTCTTCCTTTCCCCTGGGGAAATCAGCCTTACGTTCTATTTCAAGTGGATAATACCTGAAATACGAAGCTATTCTCTCGGGTAATAGTTCAATATTCTTAATCCTTAGTGGGTTATTAGGCTCTTGCGAAACCCCGACTTCTATCATTAGCATTTGACCATCTTCAAATTCTAAAAGGGCCGGTTGGTTAAATCTTAAAGGGTGCTGCTGCAGATAAGGTTCTACATTCTGAAATTCTTCCAGGGTAAAGTCATCCCGATAATCCTCAAAAAACAACTCCTGAATATTCTCGAAATTAGTTCCCTCTCTCAATTCTGAGCGATACAGCTGAATGGCAGTAGAAGGTTTTGAAGATATGCTTTGATAAGCGGTTACCCCCAAAACACTAATCAGGGTTAAGGCTAGTACCCCTTTTTCCAGCATGGTCAAATCTAAGCTTTCCCAAAGCGTTGAGATTATTAAGGCAACCAAAAACAAGACTATAGGAACGTATTCTAATGAAAATCCGGTTAATTCCTTCGCCGTCACGTAAAAAATTGTAATAGTGATAAAGACCATACAAATAAATATAATCCGTTGCTTGAGAGAACTTTTATCAGTTATGTAGTATCGGTTGGTTAAGAAAAAGGCAAACATCATCAATGCGGATAACAAAGTAAAAATTATAAGTTCTTGCATATTGGGTTCTGTACTACTATAAAAAATGCCCACCAATAATACAAAGAGAATTGTTAATAATAAGATATTATTTTTCCCTTTCACCATGATTACCTTCCTTAATCAAATATTGGAACTGCGTCCACCAATCGCTGACCTATGTTAAAAACACTGCGCCAATTTTTCATGTTCTGATGGTGCCGTGCCGCTTAGGGGCATGAACAAGTACTTTGAATCCCGTTTCCCTGCAGGTGAGGCAACCATCTGATTTGCCGAAACGGGCCGCAAAGACCCTGCCTTAGGCATGGTGATATATAGCACAGCTAGCACAGCAGCCATAGGCTGCATTTGATTTCTTTAAAGTTTTTTAAAAATGTGTTGTATACTTTGTATAAGCTTTAATCAAATCATAACCAAAGAGCATCAAACAGATATAATTGAAGAATGCCATCTCTTGTAACCAACAGTTATTAAGACTCGCTATATTTTCTAATTAGCAACTAAGGTAGGAGGCCAAAAATGCTCAGCTCGGCTAAACTCAATTCAATCGTTTCTTTAATTACCAGCTTTAACAGCGTGCTGGTAGCTTTGTCCGGGGGAGTGGACAGTTCGGTGCTCCTGAAGCTGGCCGTTAACTGCCTGGGGCCAGCTAAGGTGCTGGCTGTCACCATCCGTTCCGAAATCACTACCCCCGAAGAGCTAGCCATGGCGGCCCGCATTGCGCAAATCTGCCAGGTCAACCACGAAGTTCTGACTGTGGCTGATCTGTTGGTGCCCGAATTCGCGGCAAACTCCCCGGAACGCTGCTACTACTGTAAGCTCAACCGTTTCTGTCTGTTACAAGAGCTAGCCAGCAGCCGGGGCTATCAGGTTGTCGTGGATGGTTCCAACTGGTCCGACCAAGCCGACTACCGCCCGGGAATGCGAGCCTTAAATGAGTTGGGCATCCGCAGTCCTTTGAGGGAATGTGGCTTCACCAAGGAGGATATCCGTCAATTGGCCAAGAGCTTTGGTCTCCCCAACTGGCAGCAACCCGCTAATGCCTGCCTGGCCTCCCGTTTTCCCTATGGAACACCTATTGCCGCGGAAGCTCTCGCTCAAGTGGCCAAAGGTGAAAGACTGCTGCTCTCCCTCGGCCTCACTCAGTGCCGGCTCCGGCATCATGGCCCGATCGCCAGGATTGAGGTGGTTCCTGGAGAATTCCCGCTTATTCTGGATCCAGCTCACCGGGAAGCAATCATAACCGGGCTTAAGCAGCTCGGCTATACCTATGTAACCCTTGATCTTCAAGGATACCGCACTGGGAGTCTTAACGAGGTTGTTTCCGTGTCCCGGTGATTATTTTTTGAATGGCTTCAGTTATTTCAGCAGCAGTGCCACCAGCAAGCATGAATTTACCGTTGACCAAAACGATTGGGTAGGAATGGCCCTGGTTAATCAACTTTTCAACGTTAGGGTAGGTTCCATAAGATTTGAAATCTGTATCAATATAGCTAAGCTCGACCGTATCTGGATAGCGTTTTTGTAATTCCTTAGAGAACTCAGTTAATGCCTGCTCCATTTTAGTTGATCCTTCTGGCTGCCCCAATGGATAAAAAGTAGAGGTATTTTTCTTTGACCGGACGCCGGAAAATAGACTCCACGGCCTGAGTATAGAGGCTCATTTGACCTTGATAACGTCTAACTAGCTCGTATAATTTATCGCTTTGACCAAAACCCAGCCAATCGGTCTTGTAATCGACTAACAGGAAACCATCTTCCTCCTCCGCCAGGCAGTCAATCACCCCTTGGATGATCACGCGCTCCTCACTACCGGCCGGCAGTTCCGGGTACAGCTGATCCGCTGCCACTGCCAGGCTAAAGGGTAATTCGCGCAGGACCTGCCGGGCCTGAAGGATCCGCTGCCCTAAATTGCTGGCCCAAAATCTAGCAATCGCGTACGTGTCAACTGCTTCTGCCTGCTCGGGCGTCAGTATTTCCTTTTCTTGCAAAACCATGACTTGTCGCTTAATTCCTTTCCGATCCAGGGAGCCCCGCAAGTCAAGATGCTGCAGCACAAGATGCATGGCACTGCCCCGTTCGGCAGCGGTTAAGCCTCTTGCTTGCTGAACAAAACGAGGCTGGTCCGTGAAGCTCGTCCTTCTTGGCTGAAAAGGCACGCCGAGCCAGACGGGATTGTCATCGGCCGAGATCACTAAGTTCGTTTGTCCAGACTGAAAAAGGGAGGGTTCCCCGGCCTGATTAGCTTGATGTTCCGCCAACGCAGTTTTAGTGGCAGGGAGAGCTATACCGCTATCGCCTGCTGGTTTAGCTTGATCCGCCAGCGAAGTTTCAGTGGCAGAGAAAGCTTTACTGCTATCGCCTGCCGGTTTAGCTTGATCCGCCAGCGAAGAAGGGAGGAAAACTTCAAACGATTCCTCAGACAGTTCCCCAACCGTTTCCTCTGGCCCGGCACCAATAAAAGACTTGATTTCAGTGACCGATAGTTTAGCCCTTTTTCCGACAGCCGTTTGCCAGGGATACTGCCAGGCTAAACGCCGGTCAATCTCCGCTGCCATCTCGCTGGCGGGTAGGGGCTGCCCCTGCCTGACTAATTTCAGTAAATCTACGTCCTCTTTATCCTGAATCGCCGGACCGTGAATCGCCTCGGCCCGACCGAGCAGGCGCAAGCTGAATTGAGCAGCGGTAGGGCTGGTATTAGTTAAGAGTGTCTGATTCCCACTGGTGTTCTGGTCAGCCCCCAGACAGTCATTCTGGCTGATATCCCCGTCAGATGGTTCTGGCGTAAGATAACCATTGGGGTTTCTGGAAGCCTGATTCCCATCCGTCTTTCCGTCAGCCCCCGGACAACCGGTTGTAGCCCAGAGCGGTTGCCCCTGCGGATGCCGGGCCAAAGCTGGTCCCAGCCAATCCAGGTAACACCGGGCCTGGGCTAATTCAGGATCCGGCAGAGTTGGCCCGGCGATTTGAGCCGTCTGACACCAGGCCTTGATTTTCCGCGTTAGCCGCGACCCGGTGCCCACCAGGCAAAGCTTATCCCGCGCCCGGGTCATGGCTACGTATAACAACCGCATTTCTTCCGCCAGGGTTTCTAGTCTAATCTGTTGCGCCAAAGCCAGCTTGGCGAGAGTCGGGTACTTGATCAACCGTTTATAATCCACTAACTGGGGGCCAATCCCTAATTGTTTATGGGTGAGCAAAACGCCTTTCAGGTCATTCAGATTAAACTGGCGGCCCAGACCAGCCACGAATACCACTGGGAACTCTAAGCCTTTACTCTTATGAATGCTCATGATCCGCACGACATCTTCATTTTCACTCAGGGTCCGGGCCGAGCCCAGATCCTCCCCTTTTTCCCGCAACCGTTCGACAAAACGGAGGAAGTGGAACAGACCGCGAAAGGTGGTAGCTTCGTATTTGCCGGCCCAGGTTTGCAAGAGCCGCAGGTTGGCCTGACGTTGGGCTCCGCCGGGCATCCCGGCCACATAGTCGTAGTAGTCAGTCTTGTGCACGATTTCCCACAGCAAGGTGGTCAGCCGTTCGCGCCGGGCGATTGTCCGCCATTCCTCCAAGCGGGCTAAAAAAGCCTGAAGTTTCTCGGCCGTGGCTCCGCTCAGGTTAGCCGCAGCCGCCACGGTGGCCTCATAAAAGCCGCCTTCGCGATGGCTGGCCCTGATTTGGGCTAACTCGTCGGCGTTAAGGCCTACCAGTGGTGATCGGAGCACGGCAACTAAAGGAATGTCTTGCCGGGGGTTATCAATGATTTGCAGGAGAGACAGGATGGTCTCCACCTCTCCGGCCGCAAAGTACCCGGTGCCCAGTTCGGCATAGAGCGGGATCCCCTGACGCCTGAATTCTTCCAGATAGACATTGGCCACTCCCCGGGTTGCCCGCATCAGGATCGCCACATCTCGAAAGGTGACCGGCCGGTGTTCTTCTGCTTTCGGATCCCAGATCAAGTCTCCCTGCTCTACCAGACGGCTGATTTGCCGGGCAATTACCCGCGCCTCCAAATCGGCTGTTTCCAACTGTTCTTCCGCTTCCAGTTGGGTCTGGGCCGCTGTTTCTTCAGCTACTCCCTCATTCTCCTCAGCTAATTCGTCAAACTCGTTCTCGGTATTCATTCCCAAGCTGGTGGTACGCTCAATTTCTCCGAGTTCTCTAAATTCTCTAGATTCTCTAGATTTACCAAAACCTTTAGATCCTTTATCTTCTCCGAATTCTCCAGGTTTTAAAGCTTCTAAGGATTTTCCAACTTCCTTGATTTCAGGGACATTTGCCAGGTTATCATCTTCCCGCTCGATCAGGAAAACATCTACGACCGGTGAGAGTGAAGTCCCACCCGCCGGCACCGGGGGGACCGCCAGGCCGCAGACCAATTCCGCTGCTTGGTCATAGGCCAGTTCCCCCACCTCAGGGGTCATGATCTGTCGAAAAAAGAAATTAACCCCATCCACAATCGCCTGGCTGCTGCGGAAATTCTCCCGCAGGTTGATTCGCCTTTCTCTCTGGCCTTGCTCGACGGAAAACTGTTGGTATTTTGTTAAAAACAAACCGGGGTCCGCCAGCCGAAACCGGTAAATGCTCTGTTTGACGTCGCCGACCATAAACAGGTTAGGCTGTGGGGACCGTTGCCGGGAAACCAGTTGCAAAATGGCTTCCTGAACCGCATTAATATCCTGGTATTCATCAACCAGGATCTCAACAAACCGGGCCTGCAGTTCCTCAGCCACCGGGGAGGGTTTCAGTTCCCCAGGTGAAGCTCCCTCCTGGAGCAGAATCTGTAGGCAGTAGTGTTCTAAATCGTTAAAATCAACAATTCCCCGTTTGTTTTTCGCTTGACGGAAATTTTCGCCGAACTCCAAAACGAGCTGCACCAGGGTCCGCATCAATGGAGCAACCTGCTGCAAATCATTTAACTGCTCAGCCGGACTCTGGGTGAAGTAGGTTTTTTGCAGACTGACAATCTGGTTTTTAACCTTATCTCGCAGGTTTTTGACCTGTTCCTGAATGACCGGGTCAATCGCATCCTTCTTCCGAATAGGCTTCAACCGGCCAAACTGAACCCCTTGGAAGCGTTGGGACAGTTTCTCCCACGTCCCGGAGCAAGCGGTCAACAGCCCTTGAACCAGATCCAAGTCAGCGTAAAGGTTATCTAGATAGGCCAGGGGGGCCTGCGGCCGGGCACAAAGATCAATGGCCTGGGCTAAACTCTGGCGGCACCCGGTCAGGTGTAAAGCGATATTCTGCTTAAGCTTGGCGCACCAGGCAAAATCATCCAAAGTCCCCTGTTCGGCCATGGCCAATTGGTCAGCGGCTTGCTGCAGCCACTGCTTAGGCCAGGGGGTGCTGCGGGCAAACCGGTACAGATTTAGAATCAGCTCAATTAATCCCGCGTCATCGCGTTCGCCTCCGTAGCAATCAACCAGGGTCAGAAAAGCCTCGTTGTTAGTTTCATTGTTATCGCCCTGATATTTTGCTTCCAGCAGATCCTCCAGCACCTCTAACTGCAGCAGCCCGGCTTCGCCGTCATCAGCCACCCGAAAACCGGGATCCAGATCCAGCCGGTAAAAATGCTGGCGCAGGACTTCCAGACAAAAAGAATGCAGCGTGGCAATCGAGGCGTGATTCAACAGGGTCAACTGCCGGCGCAGGTGCCGGTCCGTGGGATTGGCGTTTAATTCCCGCGTCAGCTCACGGCCAATCTTTTCCCGCATTTGCGCGGCCGCGGCGTTGGTGAAGGTGACAACCAGCAACCGATCAACATCAATCGGGTTTTCCCGATCTTTGAGGTAACTAATAATCCGTTCCACCAGGACCGAGGTTTTCCCGGCCCCGGCTGCAGCGGCAACTAACAGGTTACCGCCCCGGGCGTGAATCGCCTCTTGTTGCTGGGGGGTCCACCGCTCCTTACTCACGACTGATCACCTTCCTTGCCAAGCTGCTCCCATAATTCCTTATCTGTCAGGTCACGCAGGTTGCGATAGCGGTTGCCGATTAGCGGATCAAACTGACAGATCGGCCGGAATCGGCAATAGGTACATGCTCGCTGTTTTTTAAGCTGATAGGGTTCCAGGGCCACCTCACCAGTCAGGATCGCTCGCCCTGCCTCCAACAAGGCCCGGCGCAGGTGCTGCCGCAGGAGTTTAAACTGTTCCCGGCTAATGACCGCTGAACGGCCGGTGAAGTTACCATCTTTTTTGAACCCCACCGGAATAAGGTCCGAGTTCCCGGTCAAACCCCGCTCCATCAGTTCGATTAGTTCCCGATCCCCGAGTACCAGGCCTTTGAGCTTATAACTCTGTCTGATCTTACGGGCAATCTCTTCTGGCGGCAGCGGGCCCTTAGCGTTAATCACCGGGTTTTTTAAGCCAAAGTAGAGGATCCCGCCTGGGAGAACCTCCTCCCCGTCGGCTAATTGGTTGTTGGCTTTATGGTTGTAAGCTATTTGGCTGTTGACTAATTGGTTGTTGGCTAATTGACCGTTAGCTAACCGGTTATCGAATAGCCGCCCGGCATTGGTTAAGGCTACTTCTAAATACGTTAATAACTGCAGGTTCAACCCATAGTAAATTTCCGCCAGATTGAGCCGGGCAGCCCCGGACTTGTAATCAATGACCCGGACAAAACTCCCGGCAGCTGAGCGGGCCAGATCAAGCCGGTCAATGCGCCCAATCAGTTGCAACCGGGCTGCCTTCGGGCTAACCTGGTCCGCGTCCGTCGGTCGAGGAATAACCAACTCTACTGGCGGCAATTCATCGGGGTAACCAAAGCCCAGTTCCAATTTGATAGGCCGAAAACTGCCGCAACGGGTCTGCTCCAGCAGGGCCCAAGCGGAATGGAGGACGATTTCCCGCAGTTTATGAATTAAATACCGCTGCCGCTGGGAGCCCAGCATTATTTCGTTCTTTAGCTGGGGTACCAGCTGTTCAATAATCTCCTCAATGATTGGCTGGCAGTCGGCCAGAGTTAGCGCGGTCCAATCCAGGCCGGTTGACAGCAGACGTTCCACAAAGTTTTTGAGAGCAGCGTGAAAGAATTGACCCAGATCCAGGGGCTGCAGCTTGGCGGTCTCTCTTTCGCGGACCGCCAGACCATACCGAACAAAATGAGCAAAAGGACAGGCCCGGAATTGCTCGATGCGGGTCACACTCACCCGCAGGCGGGTGCCATAGAGTCCCACCCGAGTTGCGGGCTGCAGGCTGGTTTCTTGATTCTGGTGGAACAGGCCCCCGACCACAATGGCTGATGCGGGTCGGGCATGGCTGAGAGCCCAATTATAAACATCCCGCCATATGGGGCGAAGTTCTTGGCCGGTCTTCACCTCCCGCAGTTGACTGGTCAGGTAGGTAAAGGCGCGGATCGGGTGGGCGATAAAGCTGAGTTCATCACCGACCCCTGGTTCCAGTGGACAAACCGTTTCTTCAAGGTCAGGCAAAATTTCTTTCAACTCTTTGATCAGGGTGGAGGGAGTCAGGGCATTTCCTTCTTGATCTGCCAGGGAGTAACTCAACCATAAGTACTCACTGGCTCGGGTCAACCCCAGGTAAATCAGATACTGCTCATCAAAGAGGCTGCGTTGGTCTGTTGGGGCCAATTTCAGGCCGCTATTTAACAGGAGTTCGCGTTCTTGATCCGACAGCAGTCCCTGACTGGTAATTCTGGCAGGCAGGATTCCGTCATTGATCCCCAGCAAAAAGTTGGCCCGGACCCGGGGATTGCGTGATCGATCCAGGGTCCCCACAAACACTTGATCCAACCCGGGCGGGATTAGGCCCAACCGGAGGTTTTCCAGCCCGGCTTCCAGCACCTTTAGATAATCTTCCACGGGCAGCTCTTGCTCCCCCAAGGCTTCCACTATTTCATCCAGGAGCAGGATAACCTGATTATAGAGCTGGGCATATTCCCGGGACCGGTCTAATCGGCCCGCGGCTTGGGCTTCCGTAGCCCAGACTTCCATTTTTTCCTTAACCCCCAAGTCAGTCAACAGTTGATAAAGAGCCAGGCTGATTTCCCGGACTGTCGAGCTTTCCTGAATCGCGGCACTAAAGCTCGCTAGTTCCCGCACCGCCGCTTCCTTGATCCGGTTAATCTCGGCTAGTTCCTCCACCTGTTTGGCTGAGGGCTCCCGGTCATCCCCGATTGAGTAATAACGGCGATAAGTCCAGGGTTGACCGTCAGTCCAGCGGGTTCCCCGGATACCATGGGCTAAAACGTAGTTTTCTAGGAGGTCCACTTCTTCCCGCGTTACCGAGATAAAATCAGTTTTTAGATAGCGGAAGACCGAGTCGTAAGCCCATCTGGTTCCCACCACCTCCAGGGCTGAGCGAATCAGCTCTACCAACGGGTGATGCCGCACCGGTCGTTTATAGTCAATAAAGCAGGGGATGCCGTAATCGGCAAACACGCGATCCACAAGTTCGTCATAGAGGGTCAGATCCCGGGTCAGCACGGAAATATCCCGCCACCGATAACCCTGGTCGCGGGCTAAAGCAACAATCTCTCGGGCAACCCCCTCGATTTCAGCCCGGCGGTTATGGGCAGCGACCAGTTTGATGCCGGAGGCAACTCCCGCAAACGGTGGTCGAGGCCTGGTGAAGAAATGCTGTTCGAGATGTCTTAAAACCGGGTTGTTGGCGAAACGGCAGGCTGAAGTTTGGCATGCTTCCTTCGATGTCGGTTCAAAAACACAGGGGTCTTCAACCGTGACCCCGGCTTCCTGAGCCATTTCTAAGAGAGTATCGTAGGTTTGGTGAGTCCGGTAAAAGAGTTCTTGTTCATCCAAAGGCTGGCCTAGAATTGTCGGATCAAGACACAAAGCGACATTGACCCGGGCACTCACCGTTAACAGTTTGCTCAGCACCCGGTATTCCTGGGGGGTAAAGCCGCTGAAACCATCTACCCACACTTCGCTCCCCAAGCAGGTAGAAGAATAGGCCAGACGATCGGCCAATAGATTAAGGTAATCCTCGGGATCAGTAAAGCGTCCGGCCAGAAATTGTTCTAGATCAAGGTACAACAAGGCTAAGTCTTCTAGTTTATTACGTAACAAATTATTCTTAGCCCCGATGAACGCAGCCGCGCTAGTCAATTGGGCCGGGGTCAGGCAGTACATTTTCATTTCGGCAATTACCCGGGCCAAGCTGTCCGAGAAATTGGGTTGTCGCGCCGCGCGGTAAAAAACCTTTAAATCATCCCGCCGCTGTTCTAATAAATTGCGCAGGACCATCCGCTTGCCGATTTCCCGCAGGTGTGGACGGGCCGCACCCCCGGCTTCCTGCAGCACCTTCCAGGCTAACCGGCGAAAACTGTAGACATGAGCACGCATTGTCCCATTCAGACCAGGCCAGGCTGCTAGTGCCGCTTCCATCTGAAAAGTACCTTGCTCCGGCACCAGGAGAATGATGCTCGAACCTTGGGGCCTTGCCTGCAATTCCTCAGCAATTTGGGCAAGGCAATAAGTAGTCTTTCCTGTCCCCGCCCGACCTAGAATAAAGCGCAAACTCAAGCGATCACCCCCCGCTACAAAATAAACAAAGCGGGCCAAAAAATCTGGCCATCTTAATTATCATTTAAAATGAGTTATTACTATAATGCTTCGCTCAATGGTGGTCGATTTCCTCCCCGTCAGTTCGCTCCTTTTACCGTTGTTTTATGAATAATCATGACCGAGTCTAACCATAAGTTAATTTTTTCTGAGAAAAAGCTCTTTAGTTTAATTTATATGTAAAATAATGGTAGCTCAGTTAAGAAAAGATTTGAGTTTCATCTTAAAATTGTAGTACACTTTTGTTATTGTTTTTCATCCTTTTCTCTAAATAAGTGACACGCAAAACATTAAGGGTTCGGTAGTAGTGTTATTATTGTTGAGCAGACAAGCAAAAACAAAGTAATTAATCTATTTAAGAAATAGTTCTACATATTATTTTAGGAGGGCTCCATAATGCGTCTATTGCCAGTCGAAGAATTAAAACCGGGGATGAAGGTGGCTCGAAACATATTCGGAAACGACTTGTGTTTATTGTTAAGTGCCGGGGTTACCCTTACCCCATCTTTAATCGCTCGACTCAAAGAACTTGAATTTAACGGGATTTATATTCAGGACGATATTGTTGGTCAGATTGAAGTGCAAGATTTATTAAGCGAGAAAATAAAGGCTGAATCGATTAGTGTTATCCGTCAAACATTTGAAAAGGCAAAGCTAGGATCGAAAATTGACATTCGTCGGATCGCTAGTATTACAAATTCTATTCTGGATGAGGTGCTATCATGTTCTAATTTATTAGTTTCCATTGTGGATATGAGAAATAAAAGCTCTTATCATTTATCACATTCAATCTCTGTCTGTACTTTATCATTACTGACCGGGATTGCGCTAGGATACGACCAGTTAAAATTATTCCAGCTAGGGCTAGGAGCTTTTTTGCACGATCTCGGTAAAAGCAGAATTGATCCAGCATTAATGATTAAACAACCACCTCATACCTCAAAAGAAGCGGCAATCATTCAGAGTCACTGTACAGAAGGCTTCGAGATTCTGCGGAGAATTCCCGAGTTAAATATTTTGTCGGCGCATATAGCTTTTCAACATCATGAACGCTTTGATGGAACCGGCTATCCGAGAGGAATCAAAGGGAACGAAATCCATCCTTTTGCCGCAATTGTTGCCGTGGCTAATGCCTACGATCTTGCTGGTTTCCCCGCCTCAAGGAACTGGCTTGTTCCCGGCTAAGGCTTTAGAAAAAATCCTGTCAGAGCGAAGTCGCGCCTTTGATCCAGAAATTGCCCTAGTCTTTGCCCACCAGGTATCTCCTTATCCGATCGGATGCAATATTCGACTAAGTACCGGGGAAAATGCAATCGTTATCTCCACTCAAAAAAACTACCCCACCCGGCCAATCGTCAAGCTAATTACTGACCAACACGGTAAGGTTAGAACTAAATCGTTCCCCGAAATCGACCTTAGTCAGCACGAGGATATCAAAATTATTGAAGTATATACTTAGGCAGATCCTGACGGAGACTCGATCGAAATAGCTTCGGAGGTTCCTTGATTTAACTACCCCAATATTTGTTTATAAAATTTATAATTAAAGAGGATGGCTTGCGGTCAACAAGCTACCCTCGGTAGGAGACGCAGTACACCGGGTTTATTTAAAATCATTCTTCGACTTAGCCAGGATCATCCTGGCTTATTTTTTATTCCGGTTGTAATGCCGCCGGTACCACAGAACAAAAATTCCTGTTAGCACCGCTGGAGCAATTACCAGATGAAAACACCGATACTAGGCCTTAGTTTTTCTATAAAAATAAAAAGCGCAGTTAAACTACGCTTTAGCATTCCTCTTTGTCCGGCTATTTGTCCGGCTGTTTGTCCGTATAGTCAAGGAAACCCAGAGAAATCAAGGGATGCTTAGAGAACATTCTGCCTGGCCCTCTTCATTATGAAAAACCTGAAACCCTTGATTATAAAGGATTCTCTGGAAAATTAATGGTCGGGATGACAGGATTTGAACCTGCGGCCTCTTGGTCCCGAACCAAGCGCTCTACCAAGCTGAGCCACATCCCGACGCAAGTTACATTCTACAACAGGATATAACCAAAGTCAAGACTAAGGTCTCTTACTTGTGTTTTAACTTATGAAAAATAGCAATAATACACAAGCTGCCAATTACCAAAAACACCTTGGAACATTATAATTAGTTTAACGATTAGATGATCATCATTAACTGATGGCTTACTCTTCTCTTTTTAATAAGCCGTCTGGTTGGGACTGATTCCTTCTATACACTACGTAACCAAGACCGGCAACTAAAAATAAAACTAAGATTATTGGCAACCAGTAGTGCTGGATGGACCGGGACACTCTAAACCAGCCTTCACCTAGAAACCGACCCAAACTAACAAATAGAACAACCCAGAATATTCCGCCTATATAGGCATAAAGTGCAAAAGTACGGTAAGGCAAGTGACTTATGCCTGCAAAATAAGCCATAAAATGTCGAACACCCGGCACAAAATAACCGATAGGAAGAGCAAACTTGCCAAACCGGTTAAACCACTTCTCGACCTGATCAATTCTTTTTTGCGTCAGTCCAATCCGGTTTCCAAAACGATCTATAATGGGGATTCCAATGTTTCGTCCAATTAAAAAACTGATTGTTACTCCGGTTAAACTGCCGATAATGGCCGAAATAAGTGTTGGCACGTATTCCAGCCGACCAGCATACACTAAATACCCGATAAAAACCATAACTGTTTCTTCTGGCAGCGGTAAGCCGACCATGCCACCGGCTAGAAACCAAAATATCGCTAAATAACCGTAGTGCGAAACCAGGACACTTGCATTTTCAAACATCATTACTGTAGGATTTTCAAACCTCATTCAATTTAAACAGTTTTTATTTCGACGATTTAATTGCTATTCCTGCTTTAACTTATAAGTTTCTAAACATACGCTTCGGGTAGATGGTACTTTCAGGGGCAACCGGACAGAACCCCATTTTTGTCCAAAAAGGGACGCTGCTTTTATAGGAATGAAGTAAAACTTTATTATAGCCAAGTTCCTGAATGATTAAGAACAGGCAATTAACCACTTTTTTCCCAATTCCCTTTCCTCGCTCTCCATTGGGAATACATAAGAAGTCAATATTTATGGTCTGGATTTCCGCAATAAACTTAACCTGGAGTTGAGTGACTTTAAGATAATGTCGTTGGTGACGTAACGGCTTTGAAGCATCTCGCTCCCAGCAATAGATCCGACTGAGCGAGCGATCCGGAATGTGCCCGTTCTTTTCTTTGGAAAAACCGCTTACCACTAACCGCCAGCAAATTGCTTCATCTAGAGCAGATTGAAGTGTTTCCGCGACCTGATCAAGGTGGTAATCAGTCGGCCATTTGGCTATTTTTTGGTTCATCCGGCACCTCTCTTTCTTTTCGTGCGCCCCCCATGCCGGTGGGGCACAACACCGATACACGCCTCACCCCTTAACTTCTTTGCGTCTTACGCAATTTATTCTTGTTAGCTTCTTGTTAGACATCCATACCCGCTAGACACAACCACCAATGAAAAGAACACAACAATAAAAATCAATAAAAATAAAAGCGTTATTTACTTGTCCTCATGATTACAACCACGGATAAAAATATCTTATATTCCTACCAAAATACTGATTTAAACACAAGGCCAACGAACAATCGAGGCAGAGGGTTTTTGGCCTCTGCCTCTAATCATTCATCTTTAGTTCAAATTTATATGAGCACTGCCGGTATTCGCATCCCAGAAAACCTTCCCGCCCAAGGCCTGACTAACAAACCGGAGGGGGACGAGAGTCCGTTCTTCCTGGATCTTCGCCGGAACATCCAGTTTGACATTTTTCCCGTTCACTTTAGCCCGAGTAGAACCGATCGGCAACTCAACCTTAGTCTTACCTTTCGTGGCTATTACGGTCCTGGTTTCGCCTTCCCAACCAACCTCAGCCCCCAGGGCTTCAAAAATTTTTCGGACAGGCACCAGGATTCGGTCATTTTCCATGGTTGGCGGGACCTCTGCTAGTTCGAAATAGATTCTCTCGTCGTTGATAAAGATAGGAATTTGATTAAGAACCACCAATCCAGCACTAATTCCCCGTTCCCGACCGTCTGACAGGGAATTGGCGATGTCACCCATGACTAATAACTCGGAAGAACCTCCGCCATCCAGGGCCATCGCTTCTACCGCCCCAAGTTCCAGCATTATATCGGCTAATTCGTCAAAAGTTACGCCGACGCTAGTTTCTTGTCGGCCATCCACCACGACCATCAGGACTTCTCCTTTAGCCGTCAACCCAATGGCGGTGCGAGGGTGACGAGCCCAGAGGCCGCTATCTAATCCTTCTTTATTAATCGGTACAGTCTTGCAGCCCTTGCTTAACAGTTGGGGGCCGTTGGAGATCATATGTAAGATATCTGGTTTATCTTTCAGATCCACCTCTAAAACAACCGTATCGCCGACGCTAAAGTGTTGGGCATAGTTCGTACACGTTCCTTTGAAGGAAATCACGACCCCACCCGGCGGAATAGTTGTGCTGCCATTAATTATTTCAGCAACTTTAAGCTTGCCTTGGAAATCTTTTTTCAGAACTAGCTCAGTACAAATTCCTCCATCTTCCCCATTATTAGTCGTATTTTGGCCAAACATTGAGTTGTAAACTGCTATGCCATTAGCTGTTTCGCAAGGACGATTCATGGCATCCACCCGGAAGATTAATTTCTTGTCGGGCAAGCGGAGAGTAGTATAGGGCAAAAATTGATCGATGTAGATGTCCTTATTAGTTGTGATGATCAATGAAGTTGCTGCTCTGGGACTCTGTACCATCAACTTCTGATCAATTATTGTCGTGTCAATGACACTCCGTTGGCCGCCCGGATAAAAGAACGGACCGTTGATCGCCGCAATCGCGCCGTAGGGCTGACTGATATTAGTCAGGGTGCTTAGCTTGTTAAACCCGTCTCCAGCGAGGACTGGCCTGATCTCTACCCAGGGCTGATTGGGATCCACCTTAACATAATGAATATTAACCGGGCTATTATCACTGAGAACCTTGGCCATTGAGGAGTAGCTTATTCCCTTGTCTAAGGTCTTGGTTTCCAGTAAAACTGGTTTGGTAGAAACCGGGGGCTGACTGATTGAGCTAGGCATAGTGGAATTACTATTTGTTGGGGGACTGCCGTTGTCGGTCCTAGTATCACTGCTTGATGGTGCCGGTTCACTATCAGAAGTCAAATCATTACTATCGTTACTTTTCTTATTATCATTACTATCTATTAATGAATTGTCAGGATTGCTCAAAGAGGTGTCTTCATTCTGGGCAACGCTAGTAATCTTAGCTTTAACCGACTCACTTGGAACCTCTGCCCCCAGAGGCAACGCAACCCCCAGATTAAATAAGAAGAGAAAAGCGGTTATGCCGCCAGCTGCTTTCAGTCGACTTCGTTTAAAAGACTCAAGAACCATTTTTAACCTCCTTAAATTCTACGTATAATAGCTGATTCAACATTCCAGTTTAATTCCATTTTACTTTATAACGTTACAAACACTATGAGGGAAACACAAAACCGAACTATTTATATTCGACTTGGTCTATAGTTATTTGACCACCCAGGCTCATAAATTGTTCCCTAAGTGAACTCGTTCAGCTTCACCGAAGATCGAGAGTTTAGAGGGGGTCTGCTCTACTTGAAGTTTAAGCCCGGATTTGTCATTTTTAGTATAATACCACCTGTATGAAGGCTTTTAGAATTCGTATTAAAAATGGAAAAACTCAAAAATCGCTTAGATCTCATTAATTTCCACCGAGAATTAAGCGATTCAAATCATCCCAGAACCCGGGATACGAAATGTTAACGGCCTCTGCTCGAGTTAAGCGAACCGGGTCCAGGGTCAGCAGTCCGGCAATTCCCATGGCCATGGCTAAGCGGTGATCCCCGAAGGAATCCACTTCGGCACCGTTAAACTTGGCTGAACCTCGCACCCAAAAGCCATCGGACATTTCTTCTATCTCAACCCCAAGGGCTCTTAGGTTATCACAGATTGCTTTAATCCGGTCCGTCTCTTTAACCCGCAACTCCTGAGCACCGCGCACCACTGACTCGCCCTTAGCACTCGCCATAGCCACGGCCAGGATCGGTATTTCATCAATTAAGGTCGGGATTATCTCTCCCCCGATATCTACTCCCTTTAGGGGGGCAGACCGGACGATCAGGTCAGCTACGGCTTCTCCACCAAGCAGCCGCTCATTAATCGTTTGGATTGAGGCACCCATCTGACGCAGCACCTTAATTACCCCGGTTCGGCTTGGATTAATGCCGACATCCCGCAAGATGAGCTCAGAACCAGGCACCAGACTGGCGGCCACCAGCCAAAAGGCCGCTGAGGAGATATCGCCGGGAATCGTATATTCCTGGGGTGACAGTTCATGACCGCCGGTTAAGTGGATAACCTTGTCCTTTACTTGAAGTCTAGCCCCCATCGCTTTGAGCATTCTTTCTGTATGATCCCGGGAAGGAGCCAGTTCCCTTATTTCTGTCTCTCCCTCAATCCCTAAGGCAGCTAGCAATATGGCGGATTTGACTTGGGCACTGGCGACCGGCAAGCGATAACTGATTGGGCGCAGTTGCCCCCCTTTAATAACCAACGGGGCGTAGACCCCATTTTTTCGACCTTCAATACTAGTTCCCATGAGCATTAACGGTTTGATTACCCGACCCATGGGTCGATTCCGCAAAGAATCATCACCCGTAAGGATCGTCAAAAAGGAATAGCTGGCCACCATACCAGCTAATAGGCGCATAGTCGTTCCTGAGTTACCGCAATCCAGAACATTTGATGGTTCTCGCAAGCCTCGAAGGCCGTTTCCATGCACTTCCAAGACTTTTTCCTTATCTTCTACCGTAATGCCTAAACCTCGAAGACAACGAACAGTCGCTAGGGTATCCTCGGACCGCAGGAAATTTCGAACTATGCTTCGTCCTTGGGCCAAGGCACCAAAGATAACCGCCCGGTGGGAGATAGACTTGTCTGGCGGAACGTGCAGTTCACCAGTTAATGGGCTGCCGCCTTGAATCATAACATCCATTTGAGACTACTCCTTAAAACAAATCGTATTGTGCTTAAAGAATATAATACCATTAGTATTGCCATCCTATGTCAGCCAATGACAAAAAGAGTTAATCCTCGGGCTTGGGCGGTTATAATGCAAAGACTAATCCTAAAGTAATAAGAATATGAATGGCAAAAAAACGAGCACTCAATCTTTCAATTCGCCAATCCATCAAATTGGAACTAAACTCGGCTTTTCCGGCTAATACTCTCAAAACGGGGATTAACTTTAGGCCATGCCAGATCTCGAAGGTAATGAATAAACCGGTTAAGATGCGATAAAGGGGTATATTAATCCCGATCAAGGCTAAAACAAAATAGCCGCCTTCTAATAATAATGCCAAACCAATCAGAAAAACAAAAAGGTTAACTGGGACCGGTTCAGTACTAGTTATAGTCTCTAATTCTTCAAGCAGCATTTCTTCAAATCGTTCGGGCTGGCCACGAAGAATCTGAATAAGGTAGTAAGCGTAGAAGACTAGAATTAACGTCCCAAAAATTACCAACCATCCTTTAACCCACATTTAATTAATCCCTCTTTTCATCAAACTAAACTCTGAAATAATAACACTTATTGGTTTACTCCGCAGCAGTTTACTCCGGCGGCCGGCTAAACGGGAAAAACCGCTGGCCTCGGTCATTCATCGAACTCATGCGGTGTGGGGTATTGCTATAAGGAGTTTTTAATCAGCAAATTAGCAGTTTTTAAACAGAGATTTATTCTGCAAGCAAATTATAAATCCTGCCTAAAACAAAAACACCTGCCAAAAAAGTTGAAGGTGTTATTGAAGGTGTCGAGGTATTCAGCTAACCTCAGCCGGTCATGTTATTACTGATTATACTCGTTATCTGCTTGCAGCCTGCTTTTTTGGCGAGCATTTTTTAGTACGTTCCGATAATGCACCTGACTAAGCACCTGTTCATTAAAACGTAAAGCAGCCAGTCGGAAGCCGTGTTTGAGGGACAGTTGATAAATCTCAGTTATTCTCTCTGGTTGGTACTCCCGGCCAAGACTATAGCTGTCAAATCGCTCCTCTAAAGCCAGAATCATGGTTTCCGCCATACAGGCGTAGGTTAAACGCGGGGGAAAACCAAAGTTAAAACCAAAATCCACATCGCCGGGAACTTCCAGAACCCCGCCATCAAAAACCAGAACATCATCTCGTTCCTGCGCGACCCGCTCCGAGGTATCCCGCGGCCGGGCAACATCGCAGATGATTGCCCCCGGTTTTAAGTATTCGGGCTGGATTAAGGCCCCGGGAGAACTGGAGGTCGCCAGGATTACGTCAGCCTTTCTCACTGACTCAGCCACGTTGGTCGAGTAGTCTACTGAGATTGACTCACCATAATACCGACGAATTAATTTGGCTGTTTCCTCAAGACGCGGTTCATTTCGAGCCATCAGGGTCAGGTTATGGACTTCATTAGCCAGGATACTGGAAACAGCTAACCCGATTGAACCAGTCGCTCCCACCACCACTACGGTCGCTTTCTTCAGGTCAATGTCCATAATCTGGGCCGCCTGTCGGGTACCGGCAATCGCGGTGGCCGCGGTTAGGCTGTTGCCAGTAGTTACACCAATCTTCAAATGGCGGGCGACGGTTAATCCGGCATCACCAACCACTGAAGTAAAAGCACCCAAGCCCAGTATGCGAGCTCCTAATTTTTCCGCTAGCTTTCCCGCTTCAATAATTCGCTGTAAAACGAAAGAAGCGGGCAGTTCCACCATCTGACGAGAAGTTAAGGTTATGGCCAGAAAATTACCTCTTGTTTTCGCGTGTTTCGATTCAACTCCGGTAATTTCCGATATCCGCAGGGGCGGGAGTTTCGTCAGCAGCCGATTAATCCATGCTTGGGGGAGATGCTTTATCAACTTATATTTCCGATAAAAATCGTCAATAGTGAGCGGATGGATTAGGAAAGCAAATTGATTCATTAAACGACTGATCCTCCGTTTTTTTCGATTACGTATTTATGCCTATTAGGCATTTATTATCCTATTTTTCACATGACAAATATGGATTAATAAGTCAACTAACGTCCAATCAGACCTTTAACGGCTGATCGGGCACCCCGCCAGGCTAATGACGCGATTCCCTGGTTGACAAAAATCTGTTCCAGAGCAGAAATCACATAATCAATCTGTGACCGCTCAATAATCAGGGGGGGCTCCAGTCGGATAACGTTTGGATTATTAAGGGTATAAGCAGTGATTATTCCATGTTGCTCTAGTAATTGACCGGCCACGATTGAGGCAAAGTATTCTTCCGCTAATTTCTTGACTGTTCCACCGGTGAGGGTATTCAGGAGACGTGAGTTTGGTGAAGCAAACTCAATACCAATTAACAAGCCCCGGCCACGAACCTCAGCCATGACGGGGTATTTTTGGGCTAACTCTTGCAGTCTTTCGAGAAAGTAGCATCCGTTAATGCGGGCTTTATTAGCCAGATCTTCTTCGATCAGCAACTGAATAGAGGCCATCGCCCCGGCCGCGGCTAGGGTATTGCCCCCAAAAGTAGAGGTGTGCAGGGCCGCTCGTTCCATCCGACCGTAGCCAGCCTCCCAAATTTTATCCGTCGTGATATAGGCACCAATCGGCATCATGCCCCCGCCCAGCGACTTGCCCAAACACAGAATATCTGGTACTACCTGTTCCTCTTCACAGGCAAATACTGACCCGGTCCGGCCAAAACCGGTCTGGATTTCATCAAGAATTAGCAAGGTCCCGTAACGGGAACATAGGTCTCGCACCGCTGCAAGGTATCCTGACGGCGGAACCCGAACGCCGGCTTCCCCTTGAATCGGCTCCAAGATAACCGCCGCCACATCTTTACGAGCCAATCGGGTTTCCAGTCGGGTCACGTCGCCAAATGGGACCGCCTCTACCGCCGGAACCAGGGGTTCAAACGGGGTTTGATATCTAGCGCGGCCGGTGACTGATAAAGCCCCAAACGTTTTGCCGTGAAAAGAGTTTTCCGCATGAATAATCGTTTTCCGGCTAGTAGCGATCCGGGCTAGCTTTAAGGCTCCCTCGACTGCTTCTGCACCACTATTGCCAAAAAATGACCGATTCAAAGCCCCTGGCGTAATCTTGGCCAGATTAGCGGCCAGCAGGCTAGCCACCACCCCCATTGAGGCCTGCAGGAGATTGGGAAAATCCATGACCTTTTCTAAGGCCTGCCATATTTCTGGGCGATTATGCCCAAAATTCATCGCCCCGTAGGCCCCTAACAAGTCAAGGTAGCGGCGGCCAGTATCATCCCAGATATACATCCCCTCAGCTCGAACATATTTTCGATCAAAACCAATCAACCGTAACATATTGTATAACTCCGGGTTAACATGTTGGCGGTATAGTTCTCCTAACTGCTCCCGCGAGATGATAGTGGCATCTTCCAAACGATATAAATCTACTTTTTCCTTCAGTCTAGCCATGGATATCCTCCTGTTGTGCACAATTTTGTACACATAATCTACATAATAGATTATACATATATTTTTCAATTTTATGCAAGGAAATTTTTTCTATAATAGGGTTCTTTCAGTGATTATTGGAATGCTAGGTCAAGGCTATCATCGGTGGCGGAGAGAAACCGTTATACTCCCCAGGTCCGCGTTCAGCCGAATCCGTCCTTGCCCATCGCCTAATTGGGTGACTCTTTTATTGCCTTCAATTTTCCAGGGACTTTGCTCTGACCAATTAACAGAACCACGGTTAGCCTCAGCTTCCAGGATGGCATTTGAGTTGTCGGGAATTTGTACCTCAATTGAGCCCATTGCGGTCCGCAGGTCCCAGTTGTGAGCCACCGGGTAATCGGTCCGGACGTTAATCTGTCCTTTGTCTGCCTCAATCACCAGATCACCTTGGCAGTCTCTGACAACAACCATGCCTAGGTTAGATTTTAAGACCATATTCCCTTGTCCGTTTTCCACCCGGATATTTCCCGAATTATTTTCTACCGCCACTTTGCCCTGGCACCCTTTCACCACGGTCTCCCCCAGATTATTGATAATACCCAGATCGCCGGCCAAATCTTCAACAGATACCTGACCGGCCTTGTTATCAACCTCCAGGTTTAAATTGGGCGGTAATTCAATATCGTGATTGACTCGGACACCCCGTTGGTTTGGTCCTTCATCAACTCGAATCAGCAAAGGATCTCCTGGTGTTACTTTAACCTCAGCGAGCTGTTCTTGACCGGAATTGCCATCTGATATCTGACCTTTAACGTGAATCTGCCCATCCTGCGAAGCCCGAACTTTAACCCCGCCCAACTTATTTTCTATCCGCACCCCCTGGCCTTGATAATCGCCGATTGGAGCTAATTCAAACGAACGGCTGACACTCCGGTGTGGCCCCAAGTTAGTTAATTCATCCCTTAATTCCCAAAAGGGGGTCTTGGGCACCCAGGCTCCGACCGCCAAACCACCCGAAATAAGGGCTAAGATCAGCAGACTGCCCAGGCTCCACCGAATCCGAGTCTCCGGGCCAAACTGACGGTATCGCCACAAATACTCCAACCCCAAAAGAACCAGGAGCAAGGGCCACCACCGGGTCAGGTAACTAAAGGTAACGTAGGGGGTGAGGTTCTGGATTAACCAAGCCGCGCCTAACCCAATGAGCGAAACAGCCAGAGTGATTACGCCTACTCGCACCGGTTCTCGCTTATTCATCTTGGTCTAATACCTCCTTCCGTGGCGACCGAGTCCGGTAGAGGATCAGTAACCCCAAGCCGATTAAAACAATCGGTCCTCCGAGCATTCGGATATACTTTTCCACTAACAGACTAGGGAAAAGGTTATTTAACAGAAGCAAGGCCCCGGCTCCGATCAAGATATAGGCAACAATCGCGCTGTACCGTTTTGTCTGCGGATTAGTCTGAGAAGTCAGGGGCATCTCAGGCGGAACCGGTTGCCGGATATCTGACGCGACCGGGTCGGATATGGTTAATTCTACTTCCCCACTTACTGAAGCTTTCTCGTCGCCGGTTGTCCAAGCAGATGAAGACGCCTCTCCTGCGGGGTATTGATTTGAAACACCGGGGTCGATCCGGTCCGAATCATTTTGGGCCGAACTGCCGCCCACATTGAAACCACTCGTTCCGGTTGCTGTTCCTGGCTGAACAGTCGATGAAAACGGTCCGGCTGACCGGGAAGCATCTGGGCCGGGATTCTGGGTCATCGGGTTTTTCAAGCCAATTGACTTCCACTCAAAAAATCCTCGGTCTAGTATCCGGCCGGTTCGATTTAGGTCCCCCGCAATCTGCTGAGTATCAAAAATCGTGTATAACATTAGGACCGGTATCACCAAACCGTTTAAAAAATCAAGGTTTAGCACTTCACTTAGAAAGATAGTCCCAACAAAGATCAACAGAGTCTGCAAGCCGCGATTCATTAAACCTAGATACATGTAGCCACCACCGGGGATTATAGACAACAGCAAGGCTAAGCCGCGGCTCTTTGACTGTCCTGGTTCAAGCTGCACCCAACTCGCTTCAGTTGATTGACTGCTCTTACCTAAGGCACTTGTTGCGCAGCTTCGACAGTAAATTTGTCCATTGACTGAAACCGTACAACTGCTGCAGATTGGTTGCCTGCAACTGTGGCAGTGTTCAACCTCTGGGGCGGATGGATGGTAAATACAGGACATTTTTCTTTTCCCCCTTATCTACACTTGTGTTTTACTCAGTCAGCAGGCTAGACTGGATCGAAAACTAGGTGATGCATATCGCCAATCGCTGACTTTTTATAACATGGTGTGTACGTGCTTAGCGAGGTTTAAACCTTAGCAGCCTTTGCGTTAAAAACTCATAGTGAGCACCTCACCCCTCACACCTAACAACTGCCCTAGATCAGCCAGAAAACCAACAAACTGTAAAACGAGCCAACAACCTCTATCCGCACATTCCACAAAAAGTCTTCTACTGCCTGACCGGTGCTGGCATCCAACTGAAACAAACTGAAAAATTCTTGCCAGGGACTATTTTGAACAAGTGAGATGATTTCTTTCCCCAAGGAATAACTGCCCCAGTCTGTAAAAAACAACCAGGTAGCAGCTAGCGCAGCCCCCAGGTTAATTAGTGAGCCCCACAAATCAGACTGGCTGTTGGTCCCTTCAGGCTTTGTTAGCCTGGTCCACCGAGCAGCGGCTCGCTCAATCAGCTTCGGTTTCGCCTGCTTAAGCGCAACTTCTTTATCCGCTAGAGCTACTTGTTCCATGATTGCAGCCAACAATTCCGGAGGCGGTTCGCCGGCGGGGAATTCACTCAGCACCTGGTCTAATTCCGCCCAAGCTTTCAGCTCTTGCTGACATAAGATGCATTCTGCCAGATGTTGTTCAATTCCTTGTCTGGAACAACCATCGACTGCCCCGTCTCGGTAATTGGGCAGTTGTCTTTGCACTTGTCGGCATCTCAATTCCCACACCCCCTTTTTCCGGGTTGTTTTCCTTTTTAATTCGCTCTTTTAACATCACCCGGGCTCGATAGAGCCGAGTTTCCACGGTTCGAGCCGGGATTGTTAAGGTTTCCGCAATCCTTTCGTAAGAAAAACCATGATAGTAGTGCAACACCAGGACTAAACGGTACTTTTCCGGCAAAGAATCCAGGAGAAATCGAACTCGCTCTGCCTCCTCCTTTTTCAGATATATTTCCTCCGGAGTAAGATTTAGTAATTGCTCCTGACGACTCATAAGCCCAAATCCGCGAGTCAGTTTATCCTTAATCGATAATGATTGATGCCGGTGTTTCCTAAGCCAATCAACTACTTTGTTGCTGGCTACCCGATAAATCCAGGTAGCAAAACGGGCTTCGCCGCGAAAACTGCTCAGGTTTCGATAAACTTGGAGGAAAATCTCCTGGGTTAAATCACGGGCATCCTCGCCGAACCCCACCATCTGGCCGGCCAGGTTATAGATTGGACCCTGGTATCGCTCTACTAACTGAGCAAAGGCCTGCCGATCTCCTTGAATCACAAGTCGGACCAATTCTTCATCCCCCAAGGGTCCAATCCCCCCTTCGTTGCTGATTTTAGTCTTATATATTTAGACGCGATCTTTGGATATGGTACTTCATTTTGGCTCAAAATAATTGTGATCGAAATATCTGAAGTATGACGAATGATCAACCCGGCTAATATTAAAACTAACCTTAAAAATTAGGTTAGCCCAAATATCCCGCTTCTACAAGCCGTTTAGTCCGGCCAGGATAAATACTTTATATCAGAGACTAATGAGCTAACATTTTGCGAACCGCAAAGGGGGTGATTCGCAATTGGAACTTAATCAGCTAGATAGAATTCCTTTAGCCAACCTTACTGATCATGAGCTTCAGATGCTTCGGCAGTTAGAAGAAAAATTCAATGACCGCTACTATCTGATTGCTTTTCAGAAGCCTGACGAAGAAAGATTTTAACCGGCACCACAGAGGACATTCGGCACTTGAAGTATTTTTCTATCAGCTAAAGGAAAGCTTATAAAAGATACGCTTAAAAAATTCGGGCAGGCTAGCTTTTTTAGTATCTGTATTTTTAATGATTAGAGGGCGAGGCGAGAAAAAAGTGCCGGATAGAATTGAAAAGTATCTGGTCTCCAATAGTTTAAGCATGACCCGGGACTATGCTAACCGTGAAGAACCCTTCAAACTAAATCAAGGCGAGCGTTCGGTCCTGGGCTACTTCCCTAGTAGTACTAAAGCGGACAAAGCTGTTGAGCAACTGAAAAACATGGGTATCAAGACCGTCCAATTAGACCGTGTCAGCCGCTATGGCGTAAGCAATGATGGTGAATACAACACTCCCCTGACCGGAACCGCCTCCACGCAAACCGGGTTAAGCCTTTTTTCGACTGAGATTGGCGAGATTGCCGACCCCAGTGCCCGAGTTCTCCTGGGAGCTGACCCTTCAGTTAGTGGTATGGCTAGCCGTGGCTATGGTATGGCAGGCGGCTACCCGTTTCTAGTGACGGTTGTGACTGACGATAACCAGGCTGACGAAGTGACCCGAATTATTGAAGCGCATGGCGGGTATGTCTAGAGGTCTAAATAAAGGAGGGGGATTTAATCATGGGTCGAAGGAAAAAATCAAGTTTGGCAGTATTTCTGACACTGTTCCTTATCTGCATCTTCATTCTAGCTGGCTGTGATCAACCACAGCAGAAACCGGGTGGCCAGACCGCACTCCCGGCAATCCCGGGGCCAATCAACAAAGGGGCCGGAGTTGAACCAGAACTGCTGGTTTATCTGGATGATCAAAAAAGGGTCCAGAGTATGCCCATGGAAAAATACATTCAGGGAGTAGTCGCCGGAGAAATGGAGCCGGACTGGCCGGAAAATGCCCTGGCCGCTCAGGCAATTTTAGCTCGAACCTTCACGCTGCAAAAAATTGCGGAAAAAAATAAGTTAGAAAACCGTAATGCTCATGCCTCGACAAACGAAAAAGAATTCCAGGCTTATGATGCCTCCAAAATTAACGACCGTATCAAAAATGCCGTTGAAAAAACACGCGGCCAGGTCCTGGTCCACAATGGCAACTACATTCGGGCCTGGTTTCACGCCTACAGCGGCGGCAAAACCGCTACAGCTCAAGAAGGTTTAGATTTTAATCAAGGACCAACCCCTTATATCCAGTCGATCGATGACTCTAGTTTTGACCAGGGGATTCCGGCAGAAGTCCGGAACTGGACCGCCAGCTTTTCGCTGGATCGGGTTCGAACTGCGGTTAGACAAGTAACGGGTAAGGACCCTGGTGCGGTAACTAGGATTGAGATTGTGAAACGCTCCGAATCCGGTCGGGCAGCGACCCTGCGGGTCAACAACACGGAAGTAAACGGTAATGATTTCCGGCTGGCACTTGACAGCACAACCCTCAAGTCAACCTTAATCACTGATATTAAGATTGCTAACAGCAAAGCGGTTTTTCAAGGGAAAGGTTATGGACATGGTGTGGGGATGTCCCAATGGGGGGCCCGGGTGATGGCCGAACAAGGAAAAAATCCGGAAGAGATTGCTTTGAATTATTTCCGGAATTGTCAAGTGGTGAAATTATGGTAGACAATAATCAAGATGCTGGTTGTCCTCTATGTAACAGTCTCATCTCATTACATCAAGTTTGTCCCCAATGTTACCAAACCTTGCTTGATGGTGGCCGGGTAGAGGACTTTTTAGCTCCGTATGCGCCATATGAAGAACTAGATACGGATTGGGAACCATGCACTCACTTGATTTATTGCCCGGCCTGTGGTCAGGATTGGCGAGTGACAATCTAACCGGCCTGCCTCCGCGAAGAAGACCTAACTCCGCTATTAGATTGGGAGTCTTTGATTTAGATAAACGCAGGCATCAAACCTGTCTTGGATTAAAGGATGATGCCTGCTTTATCTTTAGCTGTTTTTGGGAAATCGTCAGTTTCACTGGCGGAAGGCATACCTGGTGCGCTTAACTGACTTATCCGCTATTTTCATAGGTGGTTGTGTCCTTGGGGCATGGGTTATTAATAAGTTGGCTAACCGAGTTACTGATCGATAATCTCTTCGCTCGTATCCGGTATTGCGTAAAAAACTACCAGATCATTTTCCTTCAAAAGATAATCACCCATCTGAACACTACCATTCACAATAGCCATATAGGCCATTTCTCCGGGTATCCCTAATCGTTCGCCCAACTGAGCCAAGACTGTCCCATCCTCAACCTCAATTTCCGTCCAGTAGGAAGTCTCATCCGTCATGTATAAGGAACTAACTATCTCGACTAATACCAGCAATCTAGACTACTCCTTTATCACTACGCTCTCTGCTGTAAAGTAGTATTAGTCACAAATTATAAATTCATCCCCGCTCCGCTGAAGCCGATAGGAATCGCACTTAGTTCACATGAATACTGTAGACATTATTAGGTAATCTTTTCTAATGAATGATCAATAGTTTCTAACCCCATAAATCCCTGTTGACGCAGGGCCTCATACAAAATCACCGCCACTGAGTTGGACAGGTTGAGTGAACGCGCTTCCTGACGTATGGGAATGCGCATACACCGCTCCGCGTTGTCTTTTAGCAATGTGAACGGGAGTCCTTTAGTCTCTTTGCCAAAAACTAGAAAACTATCCGAGGGAAAGCAAAATGAGGTGTAAGGTTTACCTCCTTTAGTTGTTGCAAAAAAGAAACTGTTTCTGGGGTGACTTGCAAAGAGTTCCTGGAAGCTGTCATGGTAACGGATATCTACTAAATGCCAGTAGTCCAAACCGGCTCGTTTAAGATAACGGTCATCAGTCGAAAAACCTAACGGTCGAACCAAATGAAGGATAGTGCCAGTAGCTGCACAGGTTCGGGCAATATTCCCTGTGTTATATGGTATCTCCGGTTCCACCAGAACAATATGCATACTTTGGATCCGTTCCTTTCTAGGTTTTATAGATTAAGTATACCCAAACGTCAGCTGCTCTTTATTAGCTAAGAGGCTTTCAGGGCAGTCTGCTCTACTCCGACAAAAACTACGCGCGTGTTTTAACTCGGTAATTTTTCCTTATCTGCTGGCAAGCTTCTTCTGAGTTAGTACCTGCCAATCTGCTTCAGAACAGAAGGGACGCAAGGGAATTGACTGATAATCTCTGGCTCCTCGAAAAGGGTTATCGGCTCGGTCTGCTTCAAACCGAATCAGTTCCAGCATCATCTTCTCGTAACCGGACCAGGCTACATTAGCCCCCTGAATATTAAGAAACCCTTGTTCCGCAGCCAGTCGGATAAACTCGCCAATCCCGGCCGCCACCACCCCGTAAACCATTGTTTGGGCCTCGTCAGTCATTGGCGTGCAGATATAGAGCCGACAGATTAGGGTGCGGTGAGGGTAAACGGTGCATAAGCCTTCCTGCAAAAAAATACAGGGGGAGGAGCGTAAACGGGGAAGCCCCTTACTCAGAAGTTCTTGATCAAAATACCGCTGGATAAACTCAGTCGGTTTTACACCTAATGATTCATGCAGCCAACCAAAGGAGATGGCGTCCGGCAGGACAAAACACTCCCGGCAACAGTTAACTGAGCAGCCCCGACAGGGTCCTTGTTTTTCCGCCAAATAGGCCTTATAAATCTGAGCATCATCGCACCAGGGCTGAATAGCTTCAATCAGATCTTGCACCGTCGCCCTGTCATCATGGATCGCCAGGTCCAGCCCCCAAACCTCTTCAATTAAACAAGGGAAGAATTCTGCTTTCATGCAAAAACCTTTCTTAAATTAAACAAAGTACCTAAAATAAGCACTTACTAGAATAAGCACTTAGATAGAATAAGCATCCAGAATAAGTGCCTAGTGAACTCGTTCAGCTTCATATCATTTTACTGCCATAAGAACATGATAGGCAATTTGGCATTCAGTTATCAAACTACTTTACATAGCACTTGTTGAAGATACTAATAGAAGATACTAATAGAAGATACTAATAGAAGACACTAATACTTTATTACCGGTAACAGCAAATCAGGAAGCTCCCAGAGCGATTTAATTCGCCACGTGCATTCAGGGAAGGGCGGTTGAAGGGAGTGACTATACCAAATCGTTTTCATCCCAGCTCCCCGAGCTCCACTGATATCGGATATCGGATTGTCCCCGATATGAACAGTTACCCCCGGCTCTAACCCCAACTGGGTCAAAGTGAGTTCAAAAATCTTCGGATTTGGTTTGGCCACGCCTACCTCGTTGGAAAAAGTCAGCACCTTGAAAAAATGGTCAATATTTTCGCGTTTTAACAACTGCCGTAATACCTGGCCGGGTGAAGTGCCTGTATTACAGATCAGGCCAATTTTTAGGCGCGGGCTTAGAGCCGTTAAAGCTTCTCTAACCCCGTCAATCAGCGGTGGAGCTTCCTCCAGAAACATGGCCATATAAGCCGGTTCAACGGCCCGATAAATCGCCTCGGTTTGCGGTACTCCTATCCGGGAGAGCAGCTCTAGGATCTGTTCTTCCGGCGTGAAATCAAGTCCCTCCTGCAGCTGGAGATCCAGGGTATACTGCCTAATCGCCTGCAGTTCATGCGCTATTGTCTCTTCCGGGATAACCCAGCCAGCCTGTTTCAGACTCTGCATGACCCGGGAAACCCGTTTTGTCTCAAAAATTGGAAATTGGTCCCCCAAATAAAACAAAGTATCCCAAAAATCAAAGGTTATTCCCTGCAAAGCTGGCTTATTACCAACAAATTCCTGTTTTCTGCAATTCATAAAACTCACAACCTTAACTTTATCTTGATGGGACATAGGGACATATTTACCATCCCGGTTTAGATTACTAACCGCATGCCTGTTAGGCACAACCACGGATGAAAATAACACAAACTGCGAGAGAAACGTGTTATTTTCTGACTAACCGCCCATTCCCTAAGGTCACAAACTAAATGTTAAAAAATATAGTAAAGCTTCCCGTCCTAGAAATAATCTAGTATTATTTAACGGTGAAGACTAAAACTTGTTTCCAAAACACAGGCTATTCTCTAAGTTCGCTAACCAGGTATTGTTTTGGATGGAATTTAGTATTGTTACGGAGGGCACGATCAGGATGATTGACCAAGACTACCCGTCGATTAATTCTACATTGGAATCTAAGCAACATACCAATCAGGTTCCAGCAAAAGATGACTGCCAACTAAGCCTGGCTTATTTACGCTGGATCCTGTCCCGAGTTCGCCGGGCAATCAAAGACTTTAGCCTAATTGAACCCAATGATCGCATTGCCGTGGGAATTTCTGGGGGCAAGGACAGTATCGCCCTTCTTCACCTGCTGGCTCGCTTACGATCATATCGTGGGTTTAATTTTGAGCTAATCCCAATCCATTTGTCCCTTGGCTGGGAAGGTCTAGGGCTAATGGGGCCTGAGCTTCCCCCCCTGCAACAGTACTGCGCTAATCTAAACCTACCCCTCTATATTGAAAAAACTCAAATAGCGGAAATAGTTTTTGTCGCCAGACAGGAGTCTAACCCCTGTTCGCTGTGTGCCAAGATGCGACGCGGGGCTTTACACAACACAGCCTTAGCCCTGGGCTGCAACAAGGTTGCCCTGGGACATCATGCTGACGATGTAGTTGAGACTCTCTTTCTTAATCTCTTCTACACTGGGAAGCTGGGCACCTTCTCGCCGCGGACGTATCTTAGCAAAAAAAATCTGGTTCTGATCCGGCCGATGGTGTATCTACCGGAGCGAGCCCTCCAATCTTTAACCAGAAGCCTAAATCTCCCTATCATTGTAAACCCCTGTCCGGCCAGCGGCCAAACCAAAAGGCAGGAAATGAAAAAGATTGTCAACTTCCTGGAATCACGTTATCCGGATGTTCGGGAGAAAGTCCTCACAGCCTTGGGCAACCGCGACTTGGACGAACAGTGGTTGCGGTCCGGCAGGGGAGGGAGGAGGATTGATTCTTCTGCTGATTAATTCTCATGGCTGATTTTATTTTCATGTGATTGATTTTCATGTGATTGATTTTCATGCTGGTTGACGCAATGAGTACGATGACACTGATGATGGCCCTGATGGTTGCTGTTATCAGGATGAAATAGTGAAGCAGCTAGAGTATGGCCGAATTAAGCGATGTTAATAAATAAACCAGTAGCACAGCAGTTCCTCCTCCAATGAGAGAGCTCAACAGATTGACCAGATCATTATTGACCCACGGCCAACCCCGGGTCGGTCGAGACAACTTATGGCAGTGTTCGGTTTTCTCCGTCACTTTACCGCAAACCTGGCACTGGTACTGAATTTGCACTGTTGCCCCCAAAAAACTGTCCGCGAAACAACCAACCAATCCACTGACTAAACTGACCAGGATCACACTACTCATGGGTAATATGGGGGTAGTTAATAACTGTCCTACTTCAGCTACCATACCGGTCAAAGCAGCCCCGGCCGCCGCCGCCGCTGTCCCGGCTAAAGATACCCCGCCAGAAGTACCAGGAGCGACCCTTCGTCCAGTTAAAACCGACCGAGTGCCTCCGCGACTAAGGACTCCCAATTCAGTTGCCCAAGTATCAGCGTTGACAGTGGCCATAGTTCCGATAAACAGCGCGAAGAAATGAGGGTCAGGCCCCAGCAGCGAATTTATTAATGCCACCAGCGCGCCAGCTCCGCCATTAGCTAATACCTGTCCCAGATCTCGCCGGCCGGTTTTGGCAAAATCCTGCTCAACTCCCTGTTTATCCCGGCGTCGATAGCCGGACAGGACACTGGCAGACAGAAAAAAAGCGGCCAGAATCGCCAACCAGACCCATCCCCCAAAGCCCGTAATCACTGTTCCCACGAGCAATGCTCCGACCAAGCCGCTAGCAGAAAGGGCCTGTTTATAATATCCCGCCAGAGCCCCAAGCAAGCTCACCAGGAATCCCCAAATTAACACCCGGGCGATCTCCCTTCTTAAAATAATCACTCTTAGTATTTTAGCATATCCTCGATGATGTCTGTCTTATCGACCAAAAATGAACTAGCTTTATAAACTAAAAAACCATGCATAAATAGATGGCAAATGCTAAAACTTAACATTGAAAAGATATAGTTTACTACACCAAAAGGAGGTGCGATTTTTGAATCAACTGACCAATCGTGAGCTCTTACTTCTGGAAGAAAACTTAAAAATGGAAGCTAGTATGGCTACTTTTGCCCAGAGCTGTGTACACCTGGTTTCTGACCCCCAGCTACGGGCACTGTGCCAGAGAATTGCCCAGGACCACCATAACGACTATCAGGGATTATCCCGCTATATTAATATGCGAAATATGTAAATAAAGGAGGTGTGTATCCATGGCCCAGCATATGAATCCAAACTATTCAGCCATGGCGACCACTGGTGCGGTAGGAACCACCGGAACTACGATAAGTAGTGCCGGCGGTATAGGCTTGACAGACCGAGACTTGTTCCAAATCATGCTAAATGAACACAAACTCATGACGATGTCGATGACTACCACAATTCTGGAAGCGGTTAATCCCCAGTTGCGCCAAGATTGTATAAATGTTCTCAATAAAAACTTTGATCATCAAAGGATGATTTGGGAAGCGATGCACCAACGGGGCTGGTACCAGGTCCAAATGGCGACCCCTCAGGAAATGCAGCGGATGCAGCAGCAACTAAGCCAGCAAACCTATCCGCAACAACAACCGTATAATCAACAGCAAACACATACGCAGCAGACGTTTCACCAACAACCTTACATGCAGCATTCATATACGCAACAACCCTATTCTCAATCGTTTACGCAACGCTCATAAATAAAGAACAGACCAAAAAGGCCATAAAGTCCTGGTTGCTAACCAGGACTTTAATACTTGACTATTCCCTTCACGCTAAAATCAACTTCGCATGTATTGACTTGGTTAACAGTCCTACCTGGAAACAATAATCAAAGATTTAAACCGCTAATTGCTAACCTTCAAGGAGTTAAATGAGAAGGAAGCAAAAAACCGTACCCCTTGTTTTCTTCAAATCCAGCAGCTGAAATGGAGGGAAAAGATATTAGACATCATCTATTATCTTTACTAATAAAATATTTCCTTATCGCGCTTACCTTAGCCCTTTTGCTGCCTCCTTTTGGAAATTATAGTGTTGGGATGACCTTTATCATTGCCGTACCCATAACTCTAGTCCTGTATAGCCTCAGCGACCTGATGGTGCTGCCTCTTGCCGGTAACCGAAACACAAGCATTCTAAATACTTTTCTGGCTAGCCTAATAATCTGGGCAAGTCTTTATGTTCTGCCGGACTTTACTCTTTCCTGGTTTGGCATCCTGATCAGTTCACTGGCGGTGGGGATTAATGAATGGTTCTTCCACCGTTGGTTGTTACGAAACGGCATCGTTCTTCTAGTTAATAACAAATTAAAATAGCAAAAACAGGGCTTCCTTGACAGGTATAGCCCTGAATTTTCTTCCGTTTATTCCTACAGGTAAAATAAGTTTTAAACTGCTCAATCTAAGCAGATGCTTTTTCCGTTTTAGACTCTGAATTGACTTTAATTGATTCTCTAGGACCACTAGCATTCTGATTTTCAGAAGAGGCCGCCGGACTCTCCACTGGTTTTTCTTCCACCTTTTCATAGGCATCACTAAAATCTGGCGTCGCTTCTCGGCCAGGAAGAGGTTTACCAGTATATTCCGCATGATCCTTACAATAAAAACCGCTTCCCTTGAAAAGAATTCCGACATTTCTGGAGATAATTCTTTTAATCGGCCCATGGCAATTAGGGCAATTTTCCAAGGCCGGCTCAGTTATTTTTTGCGTAAACTGCATTTTGCCACATTGGTCACATCGGTAATCATAGGTCGGCAACTATTCTCCCTCCCTCTAGCCTTTTATTTAAAATAAAACTTACAGTATCTGTTATAAACCATATTAAACCGGTTTGTCAATATTTTAGGACTATTGGTGGATCGAGTTATTAAGAAAATAACACGTTCCTTATCGTTTGGGTTATTTTCATCTGTGGTTGTGCTTAACGGGCATGGGTGGTTAATAATAAAATTAGGAGGACCGGATTTTCGGCCCTCCCAATTTTACCCAAAACCTATATACCCGAAAACAGGAATACATGTACACGGGATACTCCAACTATGTACTTAGTTCTCTGCATCCGGGAAACAACTTGGTTATTGGACCTCTCCACATATCGCACAACTAACACGGCCGTCTTCCGTCATGCTCGAAGATAATAGGGCGACTATTCGATTACAGCCAGTACATCCCCCTGGTTTACTACGTCGCCAATTTTGCAGTTGATTTCTTTAACAGTGCCACTTTCCGGAGCAAAAATGGGGTTTTCCATCTTCATGGATTCCAGAACGATTACTTCATCGTCTTCTTCAACAGATGCGCCAACTTCGACATTGATCGCAATAATTTTTCCTACCATCGGGGCCTCAACGTTTGCCACTTAACATCCCTCCTGAAAATTATAGCCTAACCTCACTGGGGTCAGCTTTATCCTTGAAGTTTAACTGATCGGATTCGCGGGTTAACCATAAAATCTTCTCGGTTAGCGGCCGTGGTTGTGTGATATGTGGACAAATCTACGAAATCCCAGAAATAGTGTTTCCCAAATTCCACATGCTACTCCTCTGAGAAACCTTTCTCTAACTCTACCATATTCGACACGTTGTTCTATAAATCCTTCATATTCCCAGAAATATAGATAAAATTCTATCCTGGAAATTGTCTGTATCAGACACCTCTTTCTTATTCAACACGGGCTACAAATCTCCTGCTAATTGCTGAAATTAAATCCACTAGTTTCTGCTTTTTCTCACTGCTGTTATAATTTCCATTCCTTCCCGTATCGCATTGGTCGTTTCAGGATGAATTTCTGCTCTCGGGGGTAGGCCCGGCACCAATCCGGTTCGAAGCTCCAATCAGCTTTAAAAATTACCTCTAGCTGCTTAAAATATTCAACCGGATTTGATTTCATATCCAAACCTCGGGCTTTGAGTTCCTTGCTAAGAGCCTGATTAACTTCCATTTCATATGCCTCCAGCCGGTCAAAAAATTCTTTCCAAATACCTACTCCCTCTTCCTCCCAAATACTACAGCCCGGACAGACATAGAAACGACAAACAGATTCCCTTAGTTCGGGGGCCCAACGGCACCCTCCTTCCAGGGAATGAAACTGGCAACGAAAATCGCCATCTTTATCTTCGAGGCGATCGACTGACATATATTCTTCTAGAATAGTGATCCGCGGCATGGAAAAAATAACCTTGATTGCCTCCGGGTCATTCGCCAGCAAATAGGCAAAATCAGTGGGGTAGTAGGTCGGGTTATAGTAGCAGCAACCCTTGGCATCTTCCCGAGGACAGTCCCAGCATAAAGAACATTCGATCCAGCTGCGTAACCCCAGGTTGTGGAAAACAATCTCAAAAGATCGTTCCCGCCAATTGTCAGGTCCGGTTGACTCCTTAACCAACAGACGCTCTCCCTCCCTTCGGATTTACGGTTATTATAACACGAGGTTAGAGGCTGTGGACTTTTTTCCGGAAAAAAGTCAGCCTCATTCTTTACCTGATTATCATACCAAACAGGATCAGCTAAGCTGTAACCCGCAATTTCTTAGGGACGGCAAGACGGACAAGGTCGAAATCCCCCCTCAACGGCTTCCTCCCGAGTATTATAAAGCACTCGATTTTTTGCACTAGGTAAGTTGGAGCAGGTCGACCGGTGAAAAACCCGACTGTTTTTATTGCCGATAAACTGTTCGGTATTCCCAGAAGCGTTATTAGCCATAGGTTTTGAAGCAGCCGAATCAATATTCACAAAATCCGATTGTAGAGGACCGGCTAATTTTTCAATGCTTATCTTTTCACCATCGGAGGCAAAAATAAGTGTTCCTTCCTGGTCGGTCCGGTAAACCTCTATCCCAGCCCTGTTTAATCCGGTAAGGGTTTCCGAGTGAGGGTGGCCATAGTCATTGTCCACTCCCACTGAAATCACGGCGTGTTTAGGGCGGACCGCATTTAAGAACGGCAGTGTTGTCGAACTCCGGCTGCCGTGATGGCCGACCTTAAGAACGTCTGACTTAAGTAAGGGCGTTACCCAACTTGAAGTAAGCATTTCTCTTTCTGATTGCGCCTCTGCATCTCCGGTAAACAAAAAGGAGGTCGCGCCATACTGAATCCGGGTTACCACTGACCAGTCGTTTAAACTCTCATAAGCCGTGCCGCAAGGGGCTAAAATGATCGCGTTTAAATTCTCTTGATCAATAATGGATACGCCCGCTTTGGCAGTAGTTACAGTCAAAGATTTAGCGTTAATCGCCTGTAGAACATCCTCAAAGGTCTTAGTATTATTAGTTATTCGAGGGAGATAAACTTGGCCAATTTCCAAATCCTTGATTACATTATCCAAACCGCCAATGTGGTCTTCATGCGGATGGGTCCCGATCAGGTAGTCAATCTTTCTTATGCCTTGCTGCTGGAGATAGGATACAACGGCTGGTCCGTCCGCATTGTTGCCGGCATCGATCAGCATCGTTTGTCTATTCGGCAACTGGATCAGGATAGAATCTGCCTGCCCGACATTTAGAAAGTGGACTTTAAGCTGGTCGGTCAACAATTGATCAGTATCCGGCGGATGCTCCTGGCCGGTTTCCGAGGGAGGGACAGTCGTATACTCCGGGCTTCTACTCTGGAACAGGCCGCAGCCGGGACCGGTTAAAAGGAAGATCAATGATAGGATAAACAGGATCAATAGGACAACAAATCTTGACCTCTGTTGCGTCTTCTGTTTCATCATGAAGCCTCTTCTCTCAGTCCTTAAAAAGTTCGTTAGTCAGCTGCTTAAGATACTGCTTCCGGCTTACCGTGGTGGTCTGGTTAATGGTTATTTTAATATCCAGCACATCACCCTCCTTGGCCTCCGCTGGAATTAATGCCCGGGGCAGATTAAAGGTTTTCTGAGCCAACTGCTGGGCTTCAATAACTGCCCACTCTTCCTCAAACCGATCAATAATAAACAAAACCTACCCCCCTATAAAAGTTCTTCCATGAATTTTTCCACATACTTAACACCAGAATCCGTAACTTCTACCGCTTCCAAAATACAGATTGACGGACTATTTTGTCCCTGCTCAATAAACTCAACTCCATTTATTAAGCCTTCTTCCTGCATCTCGGCAATTAGGTCGATAAATTCACGATAAGTTAGCCCATCTTCACTTACATAATCCATAATATCGGGATTGTTGCCAATAAGCAAATCGCTAAGTATGCCGCACTTAAATATCTCTTTTTCTCTTGACTCAGCAACCACTTGTTAACCCCTTTCTTATTATCCAATCTGCATGAAAGCTTGGGCATTAACTCGGTCAGCAGATTTTATTGTTCTGATGGGGGTTACCTTGTTCAAAACTTCAGGTGGAGTAGATTCTCCACCTGAAACCCCGATGTTCAGCGAAGCTGAACGAGTTCACTTTCATCACTGACAAATCTCCGGGAATTGCCAACCAGCCGGAATGACTTGAACTAACCCTTATTTAGACCCAGCCTCGCATTTTCACGGCCTGGGCAACGCGGTTAATTGAGATAACATAAGCAGCATCACGCATATACAGATTCCGTTGCTGCGCCAGTTCCCAAACGGCTTTAAAGGCAGCCGTCATCTTAAGGTCAAGTTTCTCTAACACTTCATCCTTTTCCCAATAAAAATTCGAATTCGACTGAACCTGTTCAAAATAACTGCAGGTAACGCCACCGGCATTTGCCAGAAAATCAGGAATCACAAAGATGTTCCGCTCTTTAATTATCTCATCCACGTCTGGGGTTGTCGGCCCATTGGCTCCCTCTGCAATCACCTTAACCTGACTGCTGATTTTATTCACATTAGCTTGAGTAATCTGATTCTCTAGGGCAGCCGGAATCAGGATGTCGACCTCCTGGGCAATCCAGTCTTCTCCCGACAGTATCTCACACCCAAGGTCCCGCGCTTTATCCTTATCCAGACTACCAAAAGAATCGACAATCCCCTGTAGGGCTACTACATCTAACCCATCCTTCTTGCGGAAGGTATAGGATTGCTTATCGGCAAAATCCCAACACGAAACTGCGATTACCCGGCCGCCCAACTGTTGATACAACAACGCAGCGTATTGCGCCACATTACCAAAACCCTGAATACTAGCCGTGGTATCCTCAGGTTTAATGTTTAGGGCTTTCAGGGCTTCCCGCAGAGTATAGATAACGCCAAAACCAGTCGCTTCGGTCCGGCCCAAAGAACCACCCATGCCGACTGGTTTTCCCGTAATAAACCCCGGATATCTCCCGCCGTGAATAGTCTCGAACTCATCAAGCATCCAAAGCATATGTTTGGCATTGGTCATCACGTCTGGTGCCGGCACGTCCAGACAAGGTCCCATGTCTTTAGCTATTTTTCTAACATAGCCCCGACACAGTCTTTCCTGTTCCTTCTCCGTTAAACTGCGTGGATCACAAATAATTCCGCCTTTACCACCGCCCAGCGGAATATCCACCACCGCACACTTCCAGGTCATCCACATTGACAGGGCACGTATTGTATCAATTGTTTCTTGCGGATGAAAACGGATGCCCCCCTTGGCTGGTCCCCGGGCATCATTGTGTTGGATGCGATAACCGTTAAAAATCTTGGCACTCCCATCCTCCATCTGTACCGGAATGGTAAAATGATACTCTCGCATCGGTTGACGCAGGAGTTCCCGGGTTGCTTCATCAAGCCCAATAATACTAGCCACTTTATCAAATTGAGCCTGGGCGTTCTTGTAGGGATTATAGGCACTTTCACTCATTGATTGTTATACCCTCCCATTTTTTAGATATTAGATTTCTAAGTTGCATTATATAGCGATTTTCGACCTATTTCAAGGATCTTCAACAATGTATACCTGGATAATAATCCCGTCCGATCAGATTAAAAAGAGCCCGAAGGCTCTTAGCAGTAATCCTTATATTAAAGTTAAAGGCTATTGTTGGGGGATCTGGTTTAGCATATTGGTCATATCCATCACTTGAACACCGGCCGGTAATTGGAATTTTTCCGCTGGCTGCGGCCCTATTTGTAGGTTCTTGAACTCCATAACGGCTTTTCCTTCTTGAGAATCTACTTCAATTCTGATCGGAATGCCGTAATCTTCCCGGACCCACATTTTACACTCTTCCTTACCGTCAGCCGTGGTAATTACCACTACTTTACAAGTTACCCCATCGTAAACTGTTGAATCGACAATCTTATATTTGTCTGGCTTAGTGTCAATATCCTCCGTATAATCAAGCGGCGTCTCTTTGAGGTTGCTTTGATCCGGCGTTATCTTAATGGCCATGTCCTCCTCGGCCATATAATTATACATGGTTACCCCATCATAAATAGTAACAACCGTTTGCCCCTCAACCGTAGTCTCCATCCTGGTCTTATGGCCTTGCACCCAAAATTTTCCATTAATAGTGTTGCTTTTATCTTTATAAGTATAGTCATAGGACATTCCTTCGATTTGTTTTGCTTTAGCCAACAAACTGATTGGCGAATCGTCATTGGCTGGCGGGGCGTTTTGTTGAGTATCAGGTTGACTGCTATTCGGAGGCTGACTGTTCGTGTTTTGACTTCCGCCGCCACACCCAATTAGCGCGATGCTTAATAAGCCAATAAGTAACCAGAGAAACAAGTTTTTTAGACACAAGTATTTTGTTTTTTTCATTTTAGACTTCCTCCCGTTTTTGTCTTCATCTAATCAAGAGCCCCTCTAAAAACGGCTGCAAACCTCCTTTCTAATAAAAAGGTATATATATTTTCAACGGTCAGGTTATGTATTCCTGCCAGACTAAAATATTCTATATAAAAAATAAAAAATGGCTCGACTCAAGAAAAATCCCGCAAAGGCTTGCGGAATTTTTCTTTCTGGGGTTCAATGGCATCGGGTTATTAATAATTTAGGTTGTAAGCGAGTCTCTTAACTTGCAGTAGATTCACTAATGACTTCTACTACGATCCCGTCGCTGATCTCTAATTCAACAGTACTGCCGGTTTGCAGTTCGGTAAAAGCCACGGTTTCTCCATCTTGTTTAATGACCGCATTCTTGTCAACCTCATAAGTGTACAGGGTTGCACCGACTTTAACCTCAATCTGTTTTTTCCCGGTGCTTCCATTGAGCATAACCGTCGTTAGCTCGCCGGTCACAGTAGTAATATAACTGTCCACCTCTAGCGCAACTACTTTGTCATTTACTACCGTAGCTTCAATCTCCTGACCGGGTTTAAGATGTTCGATTGTCGCTGATTTACCATTTAATCTAATAGTAACATCCTCAGTCAGGTCATAGGTTATATTTATCCCGTCTACCTTTAAAGTGATACTGGTTACATTATTAACCGTAACAATCGATTCTAAGGTGCCTTCAATTTTTTCATCTTCCTCAACCGGTTGGGTATCGGTTGCTTTATCGGAGCGAATAAAGAGGACCACTCCGTTTGGATCAATGATGACTTCTACGTTGCTATTGACTTTCAATTGTTTAAGCTCAGCTCTTTTCTTATTTACAAAAATAATTGATTCTTTAGTTACGTCTACAGTAATTGATTTGCCATTTTCTTTTTTAATTGTTAACGTTCCGGTATTTTTATCTTCCACCCTTATTTTGGTCAGGACCCCCTCGATATCTTGATTTTCCTCATCATCCGTCGCTTTGTTCTTGCCTGGGAAAAGTTTTTCCATTTTGTCCAACAAAACGGACATTTCCGCTCTGGTTATTGGTTTATTGGGTTGGAAGCTTCGATCCGGGTTACCAATCATTAACTTCAAGATAAACATTTGTTGAACATAGGCTTTAGCCCAAGCTGGGATCTCATCAGCATCTATGAAGTTGAGATCAGTTATTTGTTCCTCAAGTTCACTGTTATCAAAAGCCCGCAAGGCCAGGACCGCGATCTCATAACGCTTGGCTGGTTTATTAGGCTGGAAATTAGCTAAATCTTTCTCCGTCAAAATCCCTCTCTCATACGCAACGGCAACATATCCTCGGGCCCAATCCGGTATTTTCTTGCTGTTCTTTAACTTATTTGTCGAAGCCTGTTCGGCCTCATCTTCCAAGCCCAGGAGCCGAACCAGCATGACAATCGCTTCAGCATGGGTAATCGGCTTGTTAGGCTGGAAAGTTGAATCTTCGTAGCCATTGATAACCCGTCTCATATTCATTTTGGTCATGGCCTCTTCTGCCCAATGGCCAGGAATGTCAATTAGCAAGCACACTTTTTGGGCTTTGGCTTTTTTCGCTTGACCTGGGGGGACTTTTTTCCAAGGGGTAGCCCAGGCTACCGACGCCATAAGATTAAACAAAAGGGTAAAAACTAATAAATAACTGATTTTTCGTTTTAATCCACCCATTTTCAGCATCTCCTTTTCTTTATTTAACTAGTCGCGCCTCTATATTCACCTTCACCTATTTTGTATCGTTATTATCCTTCTTCTTTTTGTCCCGATCATCTTTGTCTCTATCACCTTTGATTTTATCGTCTTTATCCCTATCGCCTTTATCCCTGTCGTGTTTATCCCTATCGTTTTTGTCCTTTTTATTTTTATCTCTATTATCTCTGTCCCTATCGTCTTTTTTGTTCTTTTCGTTGGCCGTTTTCGCTTGACCAGGATTAGACTTAATATCTTTTTCTTTGTTTGGCTCGTTGGACCGCTTCTTACCTGCTCCGTTATTTGCCCCAGTCTTGTCTTTGTCAAACTCATTCTTATTTTTGCTTGACCCATTTTTTAAATTAATATTGCGATTGCCTTTGATCTGGCTGCGATATTTGTCAGACCATTGTTTGATTTTTAGATCCCTCAAACTCCTGGTTTTTAGATCAGTGTCCTTAAGGTTTGGTTCATCCTTTAGGGCATCTTGGTAGAGTAAAAATCGCCCGGTAGAAACCCCAGTTTGCTTGGCTTGCTGCTGCAATTTCGGCTCAGCCTTGGTGATCAGCACCTCGACCGGGATATTGACAGTTTCTACGGAACTAACAATAGCCTGAAAAACCAGTTCCTCTTCTACTACCGGCCTCGCGCTAACCGCTACGGCCGGATCGGCTTGAACAATTGTCGTAAAGACCACATTCTCTTTGTTCGGGTCTAAATAATGCTGTTGGATCGCGACAGCAATTAAATCAGCGATCGCGGTATAGACATTTTTGCCGATTACCGGCACACTCACCAACAGAAGTTTACCTTCATCGTTATACCCTATCCCGTCAATAACGCAGCTGTTTTGATCAACACTCAATTCTAAACTAGGATTAATATCCAAAGAAACATGAGCCACGGCCACCGGCATAGCCGCTCGATAGAAATACCAACCGACCAGCATGATGATCATGCCGCCGCGGCGATTGAACTCCATCTAATCCATTTTGACCGGGAACTAAGTGGCAGTTGAGTCTTGATTTCCTCTCCGACCATTACCTTCTCGGCTGGCCGGGGCACTTCATGAAATTCACCCTCCCGAGTCATGATAATACAAGATCTGGGGCTTATTTCCATTACGATACCTTGAACTTCTTTACCCATCATGACTCCCCCTCGCTGGCTAGCTGAATATAATTTCTGAGGTAGGTGAATTCATCCGCATAATATAAAATCAAGGTGACGGCAATAATGTACCGACGACCGCGCTCAACTGTCTTGGCGCTAACTCCCATTTGTTCCACCAGTTGTTTAATTGGCAGCTTCTTTTTGGTCAGTAAGAATTCTAATAGGAGTGTGTTTTTAACCAAAAAGGCAGCTATTCGCAACAAGGTCTTCCGGTAATCAGCATGCTGCGGCGAAGATTTAACCAAATCCTGAAAGGAAATTTTAAATTTTTTTAGTAATTGATTAAACTGTTGAATTTCTTCTCCCCGTTCCCGGGCGATTTCTTGATCCCAGTAATTATCCCAGGCCGGCTGAATCTCTAAGCTAGCTGCTACCTGGTTTTGCTCACTGGTACCAACCAGAGGGACGATTTTTTGATAATACCGGTTTTCTTTTCGCCAATAATCATTCAATCGACTCCGGATGACAATCCGGGCAAAGGCTAAAAACGGTGCCCCCTTATCCGGCTGATAAATCTCAATTGCCTGGTTTAACGCAATCAAGGCAATACTTAATTCATCATCCACCCCCCACTCCAGCTTTTTCCCCGCTAGAGCGCAGGCGGTTTGACTAACAAAGGGTCGGCACATCGCTATCAGCTTTTCTCGGGCCGCACTGTCACCAGCCATGGTCTGATGCAGCAAGGTGTTTAGATCATGATCCATTTAGCTTACCTCAGATCAGCCGCGTTTCCAGCCTTAGTAATTAATACGAATCAGGGATGGGTTTTGTTGGGGGGGTACTTGGAAATAAAGCAAAAAAATCCCGTAAAGCCTTACGGGATAAAAGCAGAAAATAAATGAATCCACTTAAGATGCTAGAATAAACATTTCGTCATAACTTATCTAAATCCTGCTTGTTTTGTATTTAAACATGTGGAAAATATATCCACTCCGAGGTTGTTTATCCTATTAGCGTTCCCTGGGTGCTCAAGAGTTAGTTAAATCGTTAACAATCCTGACAATTAACTCTTTAGGCTCTGAACTACAGCTGTTAATTCGCTCTGTAGAAACTATTTCCGCGAATACCTTGACAATATCCGGATCAAACTGGGTTCCGGCATTCCTTTTTAGCTCTTCGATCGCCGCTTCCCGACTTAAAGCCGAACGATAGGGTCTGGCACTGGTCATGGCATCGTAGGCATCGGCTACGGCTATAATCCTGGCTGCCAGAGGAATTTCCTTCCCTACTAGGCCATACGGATAACCTTTGCCATCCCATCTTTCATGATGAGCCAGGACATATTTGGCCAATGATGAAAATTTATTAACGGAATTCATAATGCGGTAGCCGGTTTCCGAATGACGCCTTATTTTATCCATTTCTAAATCGTTAAGACTGCCCGGCTTTTCCAAGATCCGGTCATCAACTATGATTTTCCCTATATCATGCATTAATCCCGCTATCCGCAGCTCATGAAGATCATCGTTGCTTAAAGCTAAAGCGGTCCCGAACGCTTCACATAGCTGACTAACCCGGATGGAATGCTGTCGTTCTCGAAGGTTTTTTTCAAATAAAGCCTTCACGATCACTTCAAGGGTCCTATGTCTTACGCTGGAACTTTCAACCAGTTTCTGTCGGTACATGTTGTCTTCGGCTTTTTTAATTACAGATGTTATATCAGTCTGGATATCCCACTTTGTTTCCCAGCCAAAAGCGATTGATAAAATGATAGAATTCACATTTTCGCGAGAAATTTTACTATTTATTCGCCTGACAATCTTGGCGGCTTGCTCTGAATTAGTTTTAGGTAAGAGAATTACAAATTCATCCCCGCCAATGCGGGCAATAATATCATCTGCCCGACATTCTTTTTTTATAATCTCGACCGCTCGTTTTAAGAGTTTATCGCCAATTGACACTGACAGACAATAAGGTAGTTTTGAATCGTTCCTTTTCCTCATATAATAGCTTTTCGATCTTCTTGCGTTCAGTTACGTCCAGGATAATAGTCGCACACTGCCGTGGGCGTGGGGAATAGGCAATCACTTCGTAATACTGGTCAGTTTCTGGATAATAGCACTCATACTGCCAAGTCTCGCCATTCATTGCAACCTGACCATATCGTTCAATCATGCAACGTTTCGTTTTCGGTAAAACTTCAAGCATAGTTCGACCAATGATCTTTTCCCGTTTTAACTCGGTTAGCCGCTCATAGCTTTCGTTAACGTCAAGAAACCGACAATCAACAACCGTTCCGGCTTCATCGCAGATCACTTCATGAACAGCAACCCCTTGCTTCATCTGAGTAACCAGCAGTCGATATTTTTCTTCACTCTGCCGAAGCGTCTCTTCCGTCTTTTTACGCAGCAAGGTCACCCCGATGCCATCCGCCACGATCTGTAATAGACTAACATCTTCCTTCTGCCATTGCCGGGGAACGAGACAATCGTCAAAACCAATGTACCCCCAAAACTCGTTCCCACAGTAAATTGGGAGGATTAGAATTGAGATAATCCCCTGTGGTACTAAATATTTTTGCTCCGATTGGTCCATTTCGGCAACGATCCTCATATAGGGGCGACGTGCTTGCAGCACCTTGAGCAGGTACGGTGAGGCATTGCGATAAGGCAGACGCTGCAAACAACAGGCATCAATTTGAGGGGTGATCCCAGCCGCAGTTGCCTCATGTATTTGTGTCATACATAAGCCCACTTCAGGATCATTTTCATTTTGAAAGATATAAACTCGACTCACTTGCGAAACTTCCCGCAAAATATGTAAAACACGGTTCAATTGCTTATCGATATCATTAGGTTCCATAAGAACCTTCATGCAACTTGCTGCGGCTGCCTCATAATCAAGACGCCGCCGCAGTTCCTTTTCGGCCCGTTTTTGCTCAGTGATATCTCTGATTGCTCCTTGATAGCCAATAAACCTGCCGGTGCTGTCCTTTCTAATCACCGCGTTGATCAGGACAGAAATAATGGTGCCATCTTTCTTGCGCAAGCTGGCTGGATAGTCTTTAGCTGCTCCCTGTTCCAGGATAACCCTGAGAAATCGGGCCCGTTCCGCTGGATCTGCATACAGCTCACTAACGTTAACCGTCTTTAGCTCTTCCCGGCTATCGTAGCCTAAAGTTTTGATTAAGGCATCATTAAAATCAAGAAAAGAGCCATCTGCAGACGTAATAAAGACACTATCGCGAGAAGTAACGAAAAATGCCCGGTATGTGTCTTCGCTTTCTTTACAAATCATTTCCATTAGTTGGTGCTTGATCGACTCTTCCGCAATATAGATATCTTTTATTTCACTCTCCTGATTATTGCTCATCATTGAACCTCCACAGTAAGATAATTGTCCTTATCCGTGGCAGCATTCGATATTACAATAACAAACACGTATAAACTCACTTATCTTATTTCAAATATTGTATATTAATGACGGCTTTTATTGTTTCTACTCTGTTTCCAAATAATCCTGCTTTTGTATACTATGTTTTGCAGCTTTTGCAAAAATAAATAAAAAACCCGCAAAATCTTGCGGGATAAGGGTTTCAACTGGTGCGCCATCAGGGATTCGAACCCCGGACCCTCCGATTAAGAGTCGGATGCTCTACCAGCTAAGCTAATGGCGCGCAATATGACAAAATATAATCAAAATATAATCTATAATCCTATTAGACTTGGGACCGCGATTTAATCGCTGTACTTGAAGCACTACATATTTTAGCACCGGGTTCTGGGGGTGTCAACCCGAACTTGAAAAGTTGATTTGATAAATAGCCCTGTCCATTTTCGAGTTAACAGTTAGTTTGCCATTATATTAGCTTCACAACCTCCTATACTCCGGCAGAATATGATCCAGCCAATCATGAAAGCGTTCAAAGATTAAGCCCACCACAAACCAGGCTGGGGCGTAATCCAGCCGGATTAAACCATCCAGGGTATACCGCGTATAACCGCGGTAATCCCAAGGACAGGACCCTAAGACTGACTGTAGCGTCCAGCCAGCCGCATACTCGATCATCAGGATCACAGCGGCCCAAACCATGCCCCGGGCCAGCCAAGGCATGGTGCGGATCTGATCATGGAGTGATTCTAAAAACACGGCTGAGCCGTAGATCGGGAGCATCCAGAGATAGGTAAAGCCGCTCAAATTTAGATCCCCCCGTAATAAAGAGCCCAAGCCGGTCCAAAATATTTCAATAACCCAACCCATTATCCCGTAGATGAAAAAACGAACTATCATGAATTTAGTTTTACACCCATCAAACCGAGTATGCTACCGAGTTATTGGTATGTTATGGGTACATCCGGTAAAGCATCCGGGGAAAAGGAATCGCTTCGCGCACGTGATCCAACCCGCAGATCCAAGCGACAGTGCGTTCGATTCCGAGTCCAAAACCGGCATGGGGTACTGAGCCATAACGGCGCAGATCGAGATACCACTCAAACGCCTCGCGAGGCAAGTCATGCTCATCCAACCGCTGTTCTAAGAGGGTTAGATCGTCGATCCGCTGACCACCGCCAATAATCTCGCCATAACCTTCCGGAGCCAGCAGATCCGCACCCAGCACGACTTCTGGCTGATTTGGGTCCGGCTTCATATAAAAAGCCTTTAAGGCCGTTGGATAACGATGGACAAAAACCGGGGACTTGAAGTTTTCCGAAATCAAGGTCTCCTCTGGAGCCCCAAAATCATCTCCCCACTCGAACTCTACCCCTTTCTGCCGCAAAATCTCGACGGCCTCCGTGTAGCTTAGCCGGGGAAAAGGCACAGAGATTGATGCCAAACGGTCCGTGTCGCGGTCTAGGGTCTTTAAATCTTCCCGGCACCGGTGGAGGACTCGGTCAATCACGAACATGATCATCTCTTCCTGGAGGCGCATATTATCGTCTAGGTCGTAAAAAGCCATCTCCGCTTCCAACATCCAAAACTCCATCAGGTGGCGCCGGGTCTTAGATTTTTCCGCCCGAAAGGTTGGTCCAAAACAGTAAACCTTCCCCAACGCTAAGGCCGTTGCCTCGCTGTATAATTGACCGCTTTGGGATAGAAAGGCTGGATCCCCATGATAGTCAATCTCAAACAGGGTCGTTGTGCCTTCGCAGGCCGCTGGCGTAATAATCGGGGCATCGGCCAAGATAAATTCTCGCTGATAAAAGAATTCTCGCAAGGCATGTTCAATCTCTGACCGAATCCGCAAAATAGCACTCTGCCTCGGTGTTCGCATCCACAGATGGCGTCGGTCAGCCAAAAAGTCAACCCCATGTTCTTTATGGGTAATCGGGTATTCAGCCGCCAGACTAATTACCTCTAATCGGGTGACCTGTAGTTCGTAACCGCCCACAGCCCGAGGCTCTTCCCGCACGGTTCCCCAAACGCGCAAGGAGGACTCCTGCGTTAATGAATTAGCCTTGGCCCAAGTCTCCTGATCCACCTCTTTTTTCACCAGGACCCCTTGGACCAGGCCACTGCCATCCCGCAGGATGAGAAACTGGATTTTGCCCGAGGATCTCTTGTTATAAAGCCAGCCCTGCAGCATAACTTCTTCACCCAGGTGTTGGTTGAGGTGTTTAATCGAAACCCCTTGAAGCATACAACCTTGCCGCCCCCCGTTTCGGCACGTCGCGCTGAGTAATCCTCCTTCGTTCCGGCGCTCGGCGTTCTGAAGACGCTGCGCTACGGCTATTCTGAAAACCGCTACCCAATTTCTATAAAACTCCGGCCGCCGGTCATTAAAGAGGTGGTTGTGGATATTAAGCGTTTTTTCTAAAGCCCTGGCCGGATCTACCTCAGTTACGGCTACTTTCTCTTCCTGCTCATCTAAACGGAATTTAAGCTCGCCTCTTACATCAACCACCTGGCTTCCCCCGGTAAACCGAAGGTCTTCATTGTCCCGTTGCTCACTACCCACCCGGTTTGCCGTCACGGTAATAACCGAGTTTTCTAGAGACCGGGTCAGCATCGCCTGCTGGCAATAGGGCAGCACTAAATTAGTCGGATGACAGATGATCTGAGCCCCCTGCAGGGCTAAAGAACGGGCTGCCTCGGGAAAGAACCAGTCAAAGCAAATCATCACACCTATCCGAAGACCCGGGGCGATATCAAAAACGGTTAATCCCTAGATCGCCGGGACCGAACCAAACTTTTTCTTTGTAGAATAAATGGGTTTTCCGATACTTGCCGATATAGCCGGTCGGTCCCACAATAACCGCGGAGTTAAAAAATTTGTCCTGGCTTGAGTCGTACTCCGGCAACCCAGCGACAATGACCATATTTCGTTCAGCCGCCAGCCGCATCAACCGCTGGGTCGTATTTCCCTGCGGAATTTCTTCCGAAAGGGACCTTACTTCTGCTTTGGATTCAAACAAATACCCGGAATTAAAAAGTTCCGGCAGGACCATCAAATCTGCCTCCACTTCAGCCAAAGCAGCCTCCACCCGGGCAATATTTGCGTCAACTTGGCCAAACTCCGGGGCAAACTGAAAAACACCCACTCGCATAACTGCTCTTTCCCTCCACTTTAATTAATACCTAATATTCTTTCCTAATTTCATGAAAACCATTGTCCTTTAAACTTCACCTAATCAGGCGGCTTATAATCCCCTCTGAGCCCTGTTCCAGGCTTAATTATTTAGATTATTCGCCGCGACTGTATCTATTCCTTCCCGCAAGATAAGCCTGAGTATTTACCGGGCACTAAACTATAACAAAATTCTAATAATTCGACATTCTTTCCAATGGAAATATGTGCAGATTTGTCTAAAATAGATACTAAGACCTTAAGAAACGATATATACTGCAGTTTAATATTAGTATTTGTTATATTTTCTCCAATTAAATCAATAAAGGCAGGGATAATCCAGGGTGAGATCTAATAAAAAATGCGATTGCGTCCTTCTAAGAAAAAAAACGCGAACAAACACCCCTGTTTTTTGTTTCGAAGACTATCGAAGCAACCAGGAAGATGGTGAATAGAACAATGAATCACCTTAATATTATGTCAACAAAGCGGCGGAAAATCGAGGAGGCGTTAAATAATTTTAAACAGTGCCAATCAGACATCATCAATTTTTTGCCTGACGCCACTTTTGTTATTGACCGCGAAGGAAAGGTTATCGCTTGGAATCAAGCTATTGAAGAAATGACCGGCATTATGGCTCAAGACATCCTGGGTAAGGGCAATTATGAATATGCCATTCCGTTTCACGGTAATAGAAAACCCATTTTAATTGATCTGATCTTTACACCGAATAAAGAAGTAGAAAAAGACTATTTGTTCATCAAAAATGATCGAGAAGCCTTGGTGGCGGAAACTCCTCTGCTCAATATTAATGGAAAAAAAGCTATTCTCTGGACCAAAGCGACCCCCTTATACGACAGTCATGGCCAGATAATCGGGGCAATTGAATCTATCCGAGATATCACTGAGCTCAGGAAAGCCGAGCAAGCCCTGGAAGCAGAAAGACAGCGACTATATGCTGTATTAAATGAACTGCCGGCAATGCTCTTTCTCCTGGCAAGAGATTACTCTTTTCGTTTTGTGAACCGGTTTTTTCAGGAACGATATGGTAACCCTGAAAGAAAAACCTGCTACGAATTAATGTATCATCGCCTAACCCCGTGTGAAAACTGTCCTACCAGTAAGGTTTTTCAAACCCAAAAACCCCAGGAGTGGATATGGAATTCCCCGGATGAGCGGACCTATACCATCTATGACTATCCCTTTATCGATGTTGACGGGACCTTGTTAGTCTTGGAAATGGGGATTGATATCACAGAACGCAAAAAACTAGAACAAGAAATCCTGCGGTTGGACCGGCTAAATCTAATAGGTGAAATGGCTGCCGGACTGGCGCATGAGATCCGGAACCCGATGACTACGGTCAGGGGCTTTCTGCAAATACTGAGCAATAAAAAGAGTCAAACTGAATACCGGACATATTATAACTTAATGATTGAGGAATTGGATCAAGCTAATATGATAATAACTGAGTTCCTCTCCCTGGCCAAGAATAAGGTCGTTCATTTACAGGCCCAAAATCTCAATGAAATAGTCATGAGTCTATATCCTTTAATCAAGGCCGACGCTTTACTGACTGATAAATACGTTCAATTAGATCTAGGCGAGATACCGGTTTTAAAACTGGATCTAAAAGAGATTCGTCAACTTATTCTCAATCTAGCCCGCAATGGGTTAGAAGCCATGTCCCCGGGCGGCGTTTTAACTATCTCAACTTTTATCGACAACGAGGCCGTGGTTCTTTCGGTCAAGGATCAAGGAAAGGGAATCGAACCTGAATTGTTGGAAAAACTAGGCACACCTTTTTTAACGACGAAAGATACTGGTACCGGTCTCGGATTACCAATTTGCTACAGCATTGCTGCCCGTCATCACGCAAAGATTAAAGTGGACACAGATTCAACCGGCACCTGCTTTTATGTTCGGTTCAAACAAATAGTTTAAATCAATTCGTTATTTATTGCTAACCGCCCATATCCGTTAGGCACAACCACCTATGAAAATATCGGACATATGTCATCCTGAGCGTGAGCGAAGGATCTAGCTTAAGTCTATTAACATTTACCGCATATATCTATTTCGCTCTAAGGAATATATAAAAAAGGATGCAGGTATACCTTACCGGTTTACAACAGATGCTTAATTTGTTAAAATGCACTTGTCATTGTCTCTGCTTATCCGTCTTGAGCTTACTCAAAATTATCGGTATAGGAGAGTGGATATGAGGAACTACAACCAGAACCTTCCCCACGTAGCCTATTTTTGTATGGAGTATGGCCTGCATGAAGAGTTTCAAATTTATGCTGGTGGTCTGGGGATTTTAGCTGGAGACCACATGAAATCCGCCGGTGACCTGAAAGTGCCACTGGTCGGTATTGGTTTGCTCTGGCGCCACGGTTACACGACCCAGTACATCGGCGAAGATGGACGACCGTATGATGTTTATCCCAATAATGAATATGATTTTCTTCAAGACACAGGAGTATCGGTGCCAGTTGTAATTCGGGGAAGACAGGTGATCTGTAAGGTTTGGAAGGTCGATAAGTACGGCAATGCCCCATTATACCTTCTAGACACAGATATTCCAGAAAACGAAGACCGTTGGATTACTGGAAAACTATACGGAGGATATAGCGAGACCCGGATCGCCCAGGAAATGGTCCTGGGGATTGGTGGAATCCGCGCCCTCCGAGCCTTAGGAATAAGAATAGATGTCTACCATTTTAACGAAGGTCATGCGATCTTCGCCGGTATTGAGCTTATTCGAGAAAAAATGCAGCAAGGTTATAGTTTCGAAGCAGCCTGGGATATGGTCCGCAATCAAACCGTTTTTACAACCCATACGCCAGTGCCGGCCGGCAATGAATCGCACAACCTGGATGTTCTGGAACATATGGGTGCTTTTAATGGCCTGAACCGTGAACAAATGTATCGCTTGGGTGGCGACCCATTCGGGATGACCATTGCCGCCTTGCGTTTATCACGTATGGCCAATGCCGTCGCCCAATTACACGGCGAAACCGCCCGGCGGATGTGGAAAGATGTTAGCGGCTCGTCTCCCATCATGGCCATTACCAATGGGGTGCATACCCGAACCTGGTGGGACCCGAGAATTCGTGAAGCTTATAAAAAAGGACTTGACCTGTGGGAACCCCATATGTTGGCCAAACACGACCTGATCAAAGAAGTTGAGGCACGAAACGGAGTGAAGCTTAACCCGGAAGCCTTGTTAATTGGCTTTGCCCGGCGAGCTGCTCCCTACAAGCGGAGTGACTTTATCTTCCGGCAGCCAGAAATTATAGAGCCTCTGCTGCGGGAAGGAAAGATCCAGTTAATTTTTGCGGGTAAAGCTCATCCCAACGATGACATGGGTAAGAGTATTATCTCAAATCTCTATCACGCTTCCCAACGCTACCCCAATAGTGTCGTATTTCTCCAGAACTACGATATGAAGATTGGTCGTCTGTTAACCAGCGGTTCGGATGTTTGGCTCAATAACCCGCGCCGGCCTCAAGAAGCCAGCGGCACTTCCGGGATGAAGGCGGCCATGAACGGGGTACTCAATATGAGCACTCTGGATGGCTGGTGGCCGGAAGGCTGTGAACACGGGGTTACCGGTTGGCAGATTGGCGATGGTTACGAAGGTCACGATCAGGACCACCACGACCTGCAGTCTCTGTATCAAGTGCTGCTTAACGAAGTGGTACCCACCTTCTATGATAACCGGACCCGGTGGATTCAGATGATGCAAGCCAGCATTGATATGTCGCACCACAAGTTTTCTGCGGAACGAATGGTTCAGGAATACTACGGTCGATTGTATACCATGGCCGGAGAAGCCTGGAAACAAGCTGCCGCCGGAAAATAGTATCCCGGCGATTGTATCAGAACCGATAATTTAACCCTGGGGAGTTTAACTGCTCCCTAGGGTTTTTTCATCGGCCTTGCGGCCTCACCATAATGCCATGAAAAATCAATCGCGCTGTGTTTTAACGAAGGTCAGCGTTTGGCGATTTACATCATTTTATTTCGTTCCCAGTCTAGCCTGCTGACCGAGCTAAAACACAAGCGCGGTTATTTTCAGAGTTAGGATAAACTTTAAATTCAAGGGCAATATTAAAATAGTCTAGATGAATCAAGCTTAGGAGGTTGAATGAGATCAACACTCATTTATCATCTAAATCATCAACAATTAATTATAGATTAGATCCAAAACCATTCCTGGCGCAAGTAGACAAACGAATACACGATTTATGCCTCCAAGGAAACGAACCAGTTCACGAGGTAATCAATCATCTATTAAAGGCTGGTGGCAAGAGGATTCGGCCCACCTTAGCCTTTATTTCTGCTTCTTTTAAATCAGCTGACTGGGAACCAACTAATTGGGAAAACCTGGTAGATGCTGCTTCCGCCATTGAAATGATCCATATGGCTTCACTAGTTCATGATGATATTATTGACCAAGCAACGACTCGAAGAGGGACAGAAACAATTAATCAAAAATGGGGGAACCTTACCGCGGTCCTGGCTGGTGACTACCTCTTCTCCTCCGCCTTCAATCTGCTGACAGCCCGACAGAACTACCCGGTTCTCCTATCTGTAACCAACGCTATCCGACTAATGTGTGAAGGTGAAATTAATCAGGCAGCCCAGACCTATAACTACAGGCAAACAGAAGAGAACTACCTGGACAATATCTATAAGAAAACCGCCTGTCTCTTTGCCGCCAGTTGTCAAGCGGGAGCAATTACTGCCCTGCTGCCGGCGGAACATGTCCGGTTAATCAACCATTTTGGCCTTTACCTGGGTTATGCCTACCAAATTTTAGATGATATCCTTGATCTGATCGGTGATCCAAATGAACTTGGCAAACCGGTCGGGAGTGATTTAGCCCGCGGTATCTTAACCCTGCCTATACTTCGACTCCTCCAGGATGAGCAACAAGGAGCCTGGCTGAAACCTATTCTTGACCGCCAACAGATCTCGGCTGAAGAAATTGCGCTGACGGTCACCCGTTTAGCTGATGGTGATGCCTTTCTCTATAGTCTGGATAGGGTTTTCCAGATGTTCGATGCTGCTTATCAATCAATCTATGGCCTGCCCCAGGTACCGGCACGTTTAGCGATGTGGGAAATAGCTGGCCAGTTGCTGGAAAAACCCCTGTTAATGGTGGAGAAAAGCCTGACTTCTTTAGGGCTGACAATGCCCTTGCGTCGGGAAACGAGCAACCCAATCTATCCTCAGCAAGAGCAGCTCAATAATCAAACTTTCGCCGCTGACTACCCTGATGACTACCCTTTAGACAATTATGTTTCTGCCTGGCAGTCAAAGTTTGTCTTCAGCTTTTCTGGCCAGACAATCGGATAAAATGAAAAGATTAAATATAGCCCGCTTTATTATACATACCCTCCCTCATGTGGAACGAGAGCTCAAATACTGGCAAAATTTCGCCCACCAATCGCCAGACCTGAATCTACAGGAACAGGCTTTAAAAAGCATAAAACTAAAGCGGTTCCATGCCCAAGGGGGAAGTGTATATGCCTGCTGGCACCCCCATTGGGATACTGTTTTGACCCCCCTGATTGTGGCGGTGCAAACGATCAGCGATTATTTAGATAATCTCTGCGATAGGATGCAGTTAACTGATCCGGACGCCTTCCGGGTCCTGCACTTAGCCTTCTTAGACGCCCTTAATCCAGACGCGGCACTCAAAGATTACTATCAGCTATATCCGAACAAAAACGATGGGGGTTATTTAGCCCAGCTAGTTGTCCGCTCCCAGCGGCTGGTCCGGCTTTTGCCTGGTTTCCCGGTTATTCAGGATTTCCTTGGCTATCTGGCCTCACTCTACTGTGATCTCCAGGTTTATAAACACATGGATCTGGCTAACCGAGAGTCAACTTTAAAGGCCTGGGCTGAAAAAAACGGCACCAAATTCCCAACTATCGCCTGGTGGGAATTTTCCGCCGCTACCGGCTCTACCCTGGCGGTATTTGCTTTACTTGCAGCCGCTACCCAACCTCAACTGAATAGCCGGGAAGCTGACCAAATTTTTAAATCATATTTTCCCTGGATTTGTGGGTTACATATTCTACTTGATTATTATATTGATCAACACGAGGACCGGCTGGGCGGTGACCTAAACTTTGTTTTCTACTATCCTGATCCGGCCTCAGTCCCGCAAAGACTAGGCTATTTTGTGCGTCAAGCAATTGAGCAGGCTCAAAACTTACCGGATCCGGAATTTCATACGACAATCGTCAAAGGGCTGCCCGCTCTTTACCTCTCTGACCCCAAGGTGAAACAACAGGGACTAGACTCTGCTGCTCGTTACCTAATAACCCAAGCCGGCTCAGGAACCCATAAGCTCTATCGATTGTGCCGTGCTTTGCGCTGTTTGCGGGCAGTTTAGTTATGGTGAAAGAACCTATCTGAAAGGACTTGTCGTTATTATCGCGAAATAATAAACAAGGAATTAATTTTAGCGAGGCAACTAACATGACTACCTTAAAATTAGCGATTATCCAATTTCCCCGCCGCCTTGATGATCTTAAGAGCAACACTGAACTCATGGCCGGCTATGTAGCCAGATTAGCCGCAGATACGACGGATACAGATGTAGTCTTATTGCCCGAAGGATGGTTGGGGCCAAAACTGATCCCACTCGCTCAATACGAAGGGATCATGGATCAGGTTTTCTCCCGGTTAAAACCGCTCAATTGCCTGCTGGTTTCAGGGGCTCAATATGTCATAGTTGACGACCAGGTTTTTTGTCGAGGCCTGGTCTTGAGTCAGCACTTACCTAAGCCCATTCCTTTCGATAAACTGTTCCCCTCCCAGGCAGTTGGCGAAAGAAGCTTTGTTGCTCCGGGTACTGAATTGCCCGTCTTTAAGCATAAAGGTGTTTCGCTGGGTGTCGCCCTGTGCGTCGATTTATTTTACCCCGAGGTCGTCCGAAATCTGGCTTTGCGCGGAGTCAGCCTTGTTTTAAACCCGGCCAACATTCCCCGTAGCCGGATGGCCCTCTGGCAGGGCCTTGGAGTCGCCCGGGCTTGCGAAAACACCGTTTTCGTTGCCATGGCCAATAACACCGAAACGAGTTACGCTGATGGCCGAAAAATTATGGGGGAGAGCTTTGTGGCTTACCCGGATGGACAAAAACTGGTCAATTTCGGGAGAGAAGCCGGGATATTTTACCTTACGCTAGACCTGCAATTAATTAATCGGGTAAGGGAAAGGTGGCCTTACCTGGAGGACGTTCGAACAAGAACCCTGACTCTTGACGGCAGATGTGCTTTCCGTAGCTTGGCTAATCAAATCAAGAACTGATCGCTGAGTGTTTTTAACGAAGGTCAGCGATTGGGATCTACATCAAAAAACGAACATAGCTGGGGATCAGCAGGCATCACTGTCTGAGCCTGAAAGGCGAGTTTGATGCCTGCCCGAAGCCGACGAGGTTCGTTCCCAGTTTAGCCTGCTGACCGAGTAAAAACACAAGCGACTTAATAACACATGAAATCCGACGCGCCGTGTTTTTACGTAGGTCAGCGATTGGCGATTTACATCAGAGAACGGAGGCGGCTGAGGATCAGCAGGCATCACTGTCTGAGCCTGAAAGGCGAGTTTGATGCCTGCCCGAAGCCGACGAGGTTCGTTCCCAGTCTAGCCTGCTGACCGAGTAAAAACACAAGCAACTATTATTCTCCGTTACTTAACCGGGACAACGAACCTGTCCCCCTGTCCTACAAGTCGGTTGCAGTTCTCTATGACTTCCCTTTCATTAATCGTGAGCAATTCCCGATTAAACATGACTACCCGGCCGTCGATAATTGTCGTCTCCACGTCCGAAGCGCGGGCAGCATAAACCAGACGAGATACGGGATCTACTTCGGTCTCGGGTAAACTGTGAACTTGATTCAGGTTCACGATGATTAAATCAGCCCGTTTCCCCACCTCCAGGCTCCCGATCTCTTCCTCCAGGCCCATGGCGCGTGCCCCGCTCAGGGTAGCCATTTCCAGCACTCGGGCTGCCGGCATGGCGGTTGGCCCGTAACGCACCTTATGAATCAAAGCAGCTAAGCGCATTTCTTGGAACATATCCAAATTATTCGCACAAGGGGCCCCATCTGCCCCTAGGGCCACTGTAATCCCTTTTTCCAGATACTCGGGTACCGGGGCTAGGCCGGAAGCCAGTTTGAGGTTGGAACTCGGACAGTGCACGACGCTCGTCCCGGTCTGGCGCAGAATCTCGATTTCCGAATCATCCAGCCAGATACAATGCGCCAGCAGCAGATTCGGCCCGGTTAAGCCAAGCTCATGCAGGTAGATAATATTCCGGGCACCTCTTTCCCGCTGAATTAACCCTACCTCGCTCCGGTTCTCAGAGGCATGCGTATGGATCATGACCCCATAGTAATCCGCCAACCGGGCTACTTCCCGCAGCAAATCGTCCGTACAGGAAACAGCAAACCGGGGCTGAAACGCAAAACGAATCCGGCCGTCATCCCGGCCGTGCCACTTCTCGAGGAGGCGAACGCTTTCCTGAATCGAATCAGTTGCCTTTTCCCGCAGCCCAGCCGGTACTCCCTCCCCACAGTCCATCATTACTTTGCCGCTAACTGCGCGCAACCCATTTTCCAAAATAGCCTGGAAAGCGGCGTCGGTATGGTGGACCGTCTCCATATCCATGATGCAGGTCGTTCCGCCGCGAAACAATTCGGCACAGCCGAGCATCGCGGAATAATAGAGAGACTCCTCATTATGCGCGGCTTCTAACGGCCAGATTCGCTGCCGCAGCCAATCCAAGAGCTCCAGGTCATCCGCCTGGCCTCGAAACAAGGTCTGGCTGAGGTGAATGTGTGCCTGAATCAAACCCGGCATAACTATTTTCCCCGTAGCCTCAATAACCAGGTCAAAATCCGCTGGGTCTATAGGTGGCTGCGGTTTCGGGATAATTGAGGCGATTCTTTTTCCTTCAATAATTATATCCGCCTGATAAATGTCTCTTTGCGAATTCATCGTAATCAGTTGTCCATTTCGGATCAGAATCCTTTGTATAGTCATAGCCCTCAAACCTTTCTCAACCAGTTCCATCTCCATTAACCAGACCCATATTTGTCCAAGGCACCCTTAAGTCGAATATCTTTCTTAAATTTTTAGATCACCCAACTCATCATCATTATTATAAATTATTATAACCGTTTTCCTTTTTTCTGTTTTCTTGTGCTTTTATAGCGAAGGTGTTATCCTAAATACAAAATAAAGATGGAGGGAAATTCCGATGTTTATGCAAGCCTATACTCCGGAACAAGCTGCCACTGGCAAGATGGAAAATGGACGAGATGTTATTATCCTATATGTTAAAGAATTTAGTCGGCAGTGCCAGGAAGTTAATCAAAGCGGCCTTAACCATTATCGTTATAATTGGTACCACAACGCCGAAAAAAATGCCTATGTCCTTCATGTCTCCTGGGAAGATAAGGTAAGCTTAGCGGTTCGTTTTGATCAGCAGCATTTTGCTCTCCTGGCCGCCATGGTGGAGCCCAAAGATGTCATTCTGACAACTATCCCGATAACCGAACTGGTAGCCAAAGCAAAAGAAAGTGGCAACAGCGTCCTTGATTTTACCGGGCCAGTCGTAACTTTCAGCCAACTAATTTTTGATGATCCGAAACAATATCTAGAACCGTCTGAATTAACCAACGCCCAACTCAATTAACATTGGGTGCTACCAGTCCATCTTTAAAATCATCCCATCAGAGGCAGCGATGACCGGTATTCCAACTTCGCTTGACATTTGTTTAGCTGATATGGCCGGATCACTCTTGACCAGGGTCATACCAAAATGCGTGAGGATCCCAAGTTTAACCTTAGGGCTTGCCTCAGTTAAAATCCTTCGGGCGTCATCCAAACAAAGATGGACTAATCCTCCCGGGCCAGTTGGTGAAAAGCGAACTGTATTCATGATGATGATGTCCGCGCTGTATAATTTCGGTAGTTCCGGAAAAAAAGCGGTATCAGCGATAAACGCGACCGAAATTGTACCCAACTGCAGTTTTAGACCATAAGTTTCCACGCCATGCCGATGCCGAACCGTTGTTTCAAATTTGATCCCTCCTACTTGATATTGCCCCCAGGCTTGCAGGGGCACGATCTCCTCCACGTAGTTTCGAACGTATTGAAAGACTACCGGTTCCTCTTCCAAGGCATCCGGTGGGGCAAATACTTTTCCCCGCCGGATGGATCCACCTTGGGTCATGGCTTCAATCATGACATTTGCATCACAGGAGTGATCCACGTGCCGGTGGGATAGAATGATGGCATCTAGTTTTAAAGGGTCAAGCTTGGGCTTGCCTTGATAGACTTTAACTAGCGTGCCTGGTCCAGGGTCAATCAACAAATGCGTTCCTTCATAAGCTAGCCAAATCCCGGCTGAAGATCGAAGCTGTTGCGATACGACATACCTTGCTCCAGCCGTACCCATAAACTTTATAAAATTTCCAAGTTGTCTAGGCAACGTTTTACACCTCATACTGCTACAATACTAACTTAAACTAGTCTTAGACTAAGATTTCATTTTCCCACCAGGGCTTTAAGATAACTTTGGCAATCCGCTCATACTCCTGACTTTTTTTAATTTCCTCCAAGAAACGGGCTCCCTCCGGCCGGAAGAAAATTTCGACTATCTTTTTTCTGGTCTCCTCAAGTTCAATCACACTTAAGATGCGGGCCTCCTTTTGGGAAAACCAAAACAGCGCATTCATCGTGTTTATCCACACCGGAACTAAATGTTCCTGTATTTGCTTGGTTGGACCAACGGTCCCCAGATCCAGACAACCGCTAATCAACTGACACAATGTAACTGGATCCTGTTGATATTTGCGGTGCATACTTTTGATATAACTGTTTAACATTTCGATGTAGTGAATGCATACCTCTGGATTAACCGTCGCGTAATAATCAATTAGCCGGACCAAAAACTGATAATTATCCTCATCCTCCTTCTTAGAATCAGTATAGTCGAACCAGGAAATCTCATAGGCTGCGATCTGGTCAATAATTGGAGCACCGAGGGCAAAACTTTTTAGATCAATGGGTTCGTTCGCGTCAACCACAAAAAAAAGCCGCATCCCTTTGCCAATCGACTCACCCCGATATGCCCGACTTAGTGCCTTGCTGACCACAAAGTTTCGCATGAAACGTTCTCTATCTTTGCGGTCTCGTTCAACATAGATTCCTCCCGGGGCCAACGCTCCCCGCACAAAAAAAGGACGTCGAACACTCCGTTCCGAGAAATCCTCCTGGATATCTTCTTTTATTCTGCGAAAAATCGCGCCGTATAACTCCCGGCAGGCTAAAATGGCTGTTTCCAGATCGATAAAACGGGTGATAAATGAATCACTAAACAGTATACAATCTAAAAAAATCTGTTTTCTGGCTTCTGTGTAGTCAAAAAGAAAATCATAATAGTAACGCAACTTATCCCGGGCATCAGCCTCATCAAAATCCTCAATAAAGGAGGAAAACCCAAGGATGTCAATAAAAGCTGTAATCATCTGATGCTATTCCTTTCGTTACACTTAAGGCCTAAAAACACTCATAAAACTATCTCCTAATTCCAACCCGCCTTACTTCTCAGACTTATATTTTCGACCTATTATTCTGCTAATCCTGCCCAAACATCATCATTAGGTTAAGATTGAAATAAAATTCTGAACAACAAATTTGGTTAATTTGTTTTATGAATCAACAATTATCCAGCATTTATTCGGTTCAACCGGCCAATAATATATTTTGAAAAGGAGGCTGATTAGTTTTCTTTAAAAAAATTGTGATGCTGTTGACCTTGGGAGCGCTGCTTTGATGCAGCCCGCAAGCTTTATCAGCAGTCCCGGATAGGTCTATCCGGCATCTAGAAAGCACCAGTTTAGTTGGAGTGGCAGAGGTTATCGAAGTGCAGGCGACTGCTTATTGCCCATGTCACAAATGCTGCGGTAAAACAGATAAAATCACTTATACGGGCAAAGTGGCCAAGCGCGACCACACCATCGCAGTTGACCCGAAGCTAATCCCGCTGGGAAGCCGGGTATATATTGAAGGTTTGGGCATTAGGTATGCGGAAGACATCGGGGGAGCGATAAAAAATAAGCATATCGATATCTATATGGATAGTCACGAAGCTGCCTTGGCCTTTGGAGTTCAAACGTTAAAAGTATACGTCATGAAGCAGTAGGTCATTCCTACTGCTTTCTTTAATACCAACCAAACAATTTCCCATACCTCCTGAAACAGCTTTAGTCTTGGTCAGACCGGATTAAATGCATAACTATCAACAAAACCGAAAAGAATAAACATGAAAGAACACATAATGGAAGAGCACATAATCAACAACATAATCAACAACATAATCAAATGAAAGGAATGACGGAGATGACTCAATTAAACCAACAAGAATTGCAAAACTTAAGACACTTGATCGGTTCTCACGAAACGGCGAGTCAAAAACTGCGGACATACGCTCAACAAACGAATGACACTCAAATCAGACAAATGTTTGAAAAATCGGCGCAGGAAGCCCAAAACACCAAGCACAAATTAATGTCATTCTTAAGTTAAGGAGGTAAAAAACATGCAAGATAAAGATATGGTTAATGATGTTTTGTCCATGATCAACAGCAGTCTGACCGGTTATGCCAACGTTATAGCTCAAACAGCTAATCCCCAACTACGGCAGACTATCCAGCAAATAAGGGATAATGACGAAAGATTTCAGTACGATCTCTTTAAACTAGCCGAACAAAAAGGGTATTACCAACCGGCTCAATCCGCCAGCCAAAATGATATCCAGCAGGTTCGGTCACAGTTAAGTTAAATTAGTTGGGTTAGAATTGGTTAGGTTAGGTTTGGTTAGAATTAGCTAGGTTTAGTATTACTTCCATTGTGGGTTGTACTTAGCAGGCATAAGTGGTTAGTTGAGAAATAAAAAGTTAGGGATTAAGCTTAATCCTTAACTTTTTATTTTTTCCCACATATTATCAACTTCTGTTTGAATCCGCGCCATTTCCTCCGGCGTCATCAAAGAAAACCGATCCTGCCGGTTCAAGTAATCGGCGACCGGTTTGCGTTTGCTTGGCTTGAAGGTTACGCGATAATCTCCCTGCTGATACTCGGCTAATACCCATAACCCGGTTTGGACCGCTAACCGGCCTATGTCGATGGTATCTTCTGAATTATATCCCCAGCCAACCGGACAGGGAGATAAAACCTGGAGATAAGCCGGGCCAGGTGCCTCCATCGCCTTGGCAACCTTCTCCATTAGATCTTTCGGGTAGGAAACACAGGCAGAAGCGACATAGGGAATATTATGAGCATCGGCAATTCGCAGCATATCTTTCTTGTTTCTCTCTTTGCCGCGCGGGGTAGTTGAAGAAAAAGCACCAAATGGGGTGGCCCCGCTGCGCTGGTTGCCGGTATTCATGTAGGCTTCATTGTCATAGCACAAAAAGATAAATTTTTCGCCTCTTTCCATTGCCCCGGACAGAGCCTGCAAACCGATATCGAAGGTGCCGCCATCTCCGGCTAGCCCTAATACGGTCGCCTTCTCTTTCCCTTTTCGTCTTAACCCGGCGACTAAACCAGAAACCATGGCCCCGGTTCCCGGCATAACTGAATTGACAACCGGGATATCAAAAGCCATTTGCGGATAAAAAGTGGTTACCCCCATCAAACAACACGGCGGTGTCACAATTACGGTTTCTTTGCCCAGGACCTTTAAAGCCAGGCGCACGGCTAAAGTACCCCCGCAACCGGCACAGGTAAAACTGCCATACAACAATTCTTCGGTCGGCAGATCTTTAAAGCTGGCCATCACTTCACCTCAATCCTATAAAGTTAACTGCTTTGACAGTGCCCGGCTCCCTTGCCGCTTGTTCAAGTTTGGTGAACATCGCCTCAAACTCGTCCAATCGGATATCTCGCCCACCTAGTCCTCCAATGAAATTAAGGCCAGGTGGTCGGACCGCATGGTCATAAAGAGAAGCTTTAATCTCGGTAAACAAGGCCCCTTCGTTACCGTAGGAATAGTTGCGGTCTAACACGCCAAAGGCTTTGGTTTTAGCCAGGACCCTAGCCACTTCCTGCGCTGGAAATGGCCGGAAGGAACGGACCTTAAGGACACCGACCTTCTTCCCCATGGCTCGTAGCTTTTGGGCGGCCACGCGGGCAGTGCCAGTAAAAGACCCCATCGTTACCAGGATATACTCCGCGTCATCACAGGAGTATTCTTTAATTAAACCGCCATGGTTGCGGCCGAATAGTTGCTCAAACTCAACCGCCAGATCCGTGATTCTTTGCCGAGCAGCCTCCATCGCTGCCTGTTGGTGATACTTATACTCGGCAAAAACCTCAGGGGTAGCCCCAAAGCAAAAAGTAGTCGGGTTACTAAAATCCACCGCATACTTGGCCTGGTAAGGCGGTAAATACGCCTGAACCTCTTCCGGCGCCGGCAGATCAACCAATTCTTCCGTATGAGAAAGAACAAAGCCATCCAGGTTGACCATCACCGGAGTAAGCACAGCCGGGTCCTCAGCCAAGCGGTAGGCCTGCAAACAGGTATCAAAGGCCTCCTGGGCATTTTCCACAAAAAGTTGGATCCAGCCGGTATCGCGTTGGGAAATCGCATCCTGCTGGTCACCCCAAATAGTCCAGGGAGCTGCCATGCTGCGGTTGACCACTGGCATAACCATCGGAAATCGACTGCCGCTGACATAAGGGAGCATTTCGGCCATATACGCCAACCCCTGCGAGGAAGTAGCCGTGAAAACCCGGCACCCGGCGCAAGCCGCTCCGTAACAGGCGGATAGGGCCGCGTGTTCCGATTCGACACGAATGAAATCCGCATCCACTTCTCGATTGGCCACAAATTGAGAGATTTTTTCCACTATTGAAGATTGAGGGGTAATGGGGTAGGCGGCAATAACTTCCGGTTGAATATACTTGACAGCGTAAGCCACAGCGTGGTTACCACTTAAAAATTTGCGTTCGCGCATTTTCACCCCTCCTCTACCATATCGATCGCATCTTTACGACATTCCTTGGCACAAATCCCGCATCCCTTGCAAAACTCCAAATCAATCATGACTGCTTCTTCGCCCCTTTGCATCGCCCCATCGGGACAATACACCCAACAAAGCAGACAAAGATTGCACTTTTCATGGTCGACGACTGGTCGGAAAGTTCTCCAGGAGCCGGTGGTTATCGGTCGATTGGGATTGAGCAGATGGGGAGCGGATGGTAAGGCTTCAGTCAATGAAGATCCCCTCCTTGACGATAAATATGGGCTTCCTCATAGGCCCGCCGGGCGGTAAGTTGGTTAATCTCTTCCTGGTTGCCGGGGAATAGCTCAGTAATCGCTTTGGCCAGGGATTCTAGGGTGACTAAGCCCGAAGCCCGACAAGCCGCCCCGACCATGGCGGTGTTGACAATAGGTTTGTGTAGGATTTCTAAAGCAATTCGGGTCGCATTGACGAGAATTACTTCGAAGTTGTCCGTAATCGCCTTGGTTTTAAATTCGGCCGGCATTTCACTGGCGTTAACCACAATCTTGCCGCCTGGCTTCAGTCCTTCGGTCACGTTAGTCAACTTGATCAAGCTTTTATCCAGGATTACGACCATATTGGGTTCATAAATCTGACTCCGGTCCAGAATTGGGACCGAATCTACCTTAGTAAAGGATAATACGGGTGCTCCTCGGCGTTCCGCCCCAAAAGATGGAAATGACTGGGCAAAACTGTCCCCATACACGGAAGCGGCCAAGCCAAAGATTCTGGCCGCTGTCACCGCACCCTGACCACCTCGACCATGCCACCTGATCTGATACAAGTTGCCTCACCCCCTATTATTTATTGTGGGTCACGGGGACAGGTTAACTGTCCCGGTTAACCAAAAATTTTAAAAACCCAGGTCCTCATTGACGACTAAGACTCGGAAATCGCTGAGCCGGGGCTTTCGTTCCAGGATCACCGTGATGGCACAAATTCGGCCTGGAGACTTACAGTCAATGCAAAAACCGGTTTTCGCACAGGGTGTATCAATATTAAGTCTCTTGGCGGCTAATGGAGCGGCTAAAGCCTTAATTCTTTTTAGCCCTTCATCAACGTCGCCGACCAACTTATTCCGACCGACTACCAGAATTACCTTTTTGGGACCAAAAATCATCGAGGCAACCCGATTACCATTGCCATCAATACTGATGATGTTGCCGGTTAAGGTTACCGCGTTGGCACTGGCCAAAAATAAATCGGAGGTGAGTTGTCGCCGCATGACCGCCATTTTTTCTTCTGGGTTTAAGCCGGGCTGATTATGATCAAGCAATTCCTTGCCCATTGCGGCTAACTGCTCGTGAATTCCCAGGTCAACGACGGTTCGCGAACCACCAAAACCGATAGTGGCAGCTTCCGCCGCCTCTTGAAGAATGTAATTAACTGCTGCTTCTTTATTGGGGCAATAGACACTGGTAAATCTGTTTTTCTCCAGTGCTTTTACCGCTGCCTGGCATCTTTGTTCCTGACCCCAATCGCGTAATTCCTCAGTAAAACCCAACTGTTTTACCTCCTAAGCTTAGGGTTTATTTAAAATAATATCATAAAATCCCAAAAATAAGCTCGATTATTGTCGATTATGTTGCAAATTATCCAAACGTTTTAAAAACTACTTATTTTTTAAGCTATACCGTGGACGAGACTGTTGGTTAGACTGAAAAACTGGTACAATATGGGCAGACGAATAGGTTGCTACCTTAAATCAGCCCTTGAGACAGAGAGGACAGGGTTAAAGTGTCTCCTTCCAGTTAAGGTAAAGAAAACTTGGCTTACGCCAAGCCTTTGGCGCGGGCGGAAGCCTTAGTTGCCCTTACTGATAATCAGAAAGTCGCTTATACTTTCTGATTATGGAATAGAACACAGGTTTGCTGTCTAGTCTATAAGCGGCGAGTGTTGAACTGTTTTCCACAGTCAAGTAAGGCCTTAAAAAAGACAAAGGATAGTAGAAATCTGGAAACTAGAGCGGTCAAATAAATGTTTTAGTTATGGGAGGTTATGGACTATGCTAGACAGAGATATGTCCCATCAATTGGCCAACCGTCTATTGACAGCAGAGCGGGCACGTGAACCGATTGCACCGATAACGGAAGAGATTGAGGATTTTAACACGGAGGATGCCTACCAAGTCCAATCGCACATCATTAACACCAAAATAACCCGCAACAACTGCATTGCCGGCAAGAAGATCGGGCTGACCAGCCTCGCCGCGCAAAACCAGTTCGGGGTGTATGAACCAATTTACGGCAGCTTACTCAGTAATATGGAAGTCGCTGACGGCGGAATTATCCGGTTGGAGGAACTATTGCTACCCAAGGTAGAACCGGAAATCGCATTTATTCTGGGTAAAGACTTAACTGGTCCGGGAGTATCTGTGTGCGATGTGCTGCGGGCGACAGAGGCAGTGGTCCCGGCTCTGGAAATTGCGGACAGCCGCATCAAAGATTGGCGGATCAAGGTGCCAGACGCAGTAGCCGATAACTCTTCCAGTGCTCGGTTTATCCTGGGCGGGCAACTTACTCACGCAGCAGATCTTGATCTGAGGCTGACCGGTTTGGTTTTTAAGAAGAACGGGGAGATTTTGGGAACCGCAGCCGGGGCCGCGGTGTTGGGTCATCCGGCTGCCGCTGTAGCCTGGTTGGTAAATAAATTGGCCGAGCTCGAGCTCAGCCTGAAAGCAGGAGAAGTGGTCTTAGCCGGTGCCTTGACCGCCTCAGTTGCACCTAAAGCGGGAGATTACTTTGAGGCCTGTTTTGACCGATTAGATTCCGCCAGCGTCCGCTTTGCTTAGGGGCAGGGGCAGAGGGACAGTAGGGGCGGATCTTTATCTGAAATCAAAAGACTCCCACTTCTATGAAGTGGGGGTTACCTTGTTTAAACTTCAGGTGGAGTAGAGTCTCCACCTGAAGCCTTGATGTTCAGCGAAGCTGAACGAGTTCACCCCACAAAGAACCTTTTTCTGGAATAACAGCAGGGCTCATCCGTGATTATTCAGTTCATTTCTGCGCCGGATAAGTTCATGATATTCCCGATCAAGAGCCTGATAATCGGGCGCATCCGGTTTAATAAGACTTAATTCACTAAGCACCCGGGAAATCCTGGTTTCCAGCAGTAACTTTTCCTCATCGCTGCGCGCTTTTTCCCAATCTGGACCAGCTTCGAGATCGCGCTGCCTGTCCCGGTAACCTTCTAGATTACCCTCGATCCGCTTAATTTTACACTGATCAAAGACGAGCATCTGGCGGCAAACCCGTTCCAGGAGATAACGGTCATGGGATATGAGAAGAATGGTTCCCGGAAATTGAACCAGGCTTTCCTCCAGGGCCTCGCGGCTGAAAATATCTAGGTGATTGGTGGGCTCATCCAGAATGAGCAGATCATATTCGCCCATTATCGCCAGCCCGATCGCGATCTTCATTCTTTCTCCCCGGCTAAGCTCCCCGAGAGCAACATGAAGCCGATCATAGGTTAGGCCTAGATTAATGAAAAGCTGAATCGTCCGCTTTTGCGTCTCAAGAGGCCATTGTCCTATTTTTTCTTTGAGACTCCCTTTTTCGCCTTGCGGCAGTTCCTGGCTTACGTAGGCTATTTTTGCTGCTTGACTCAAAAATACCTGCCCGGTATCCAGCCTTTCCTGACCCAGAATGTTCCTTACCAACGTCGTCTTGCCGCAGCCGTTTGGCCCAATGATGCCGACCTTTTCTCCCCGGTTTACATAAAACGAACTGTCCTTAAACAGCAGCAGCTCGCCGTAGCTCTTGCTGATATCTTCTGCTTGCAACAGACGTCGGCCACCCTTTTCCCAAGCCTGCAGGTTAAAGCTAACCGACACCTCTTTAGCCGGTCGCTCTATTCCCTTTTGACGCATCTTTTCCAGACGCTTAATCTGGGATTTTATCGCCTGGTCGCGTTTTTTCGCCTTCTTGCGGTAGTATTCCTTGCCCCCCTGCATCCCTTGAGCTTTTTGGCGGGATTCGCGATGGGCTTTATCCGACCAGGTTTTTAATTGAGAAATGGCTGCTTCAATCTGCTTTTGTTGTTTCTGCTGGGCTTCATAGGTATGCTGCTGATTTTCACGTTCCTTCTGCTTGGCTGCCCGGTACGCGGTGTAATTGCCCGGATAGAGCCGAATCAGCCCCTTTTCAATTTCTGCTATCTGGGATACCGTCTGATCCAGGAAATAGCGATCGTGGGAAATGATAATTGCTGCTCCGCGGTAGCCGGCCAGTTCTGATACCAGGTAGTCTATTCCCTGATAATCCAGGTGGTTCGTTGGTTCGTCCAGGATAAGCAACTGCGGCTGGGAAGCCAAAACAGCCGCCAGGGCCAGCTTGGTTTTCTCACCGCCGCTTAAGGTTTGCAGTCGCTCCTCTGACCATTCCTTGACCGATCTAATTCCCAGGTGACTGGTCAAGCGCTGAAATTCCCCATTCACCCTGGATTCGTTGTTTAGTTCGTTAAGCAAAGGCTCCAATTGAGTTTCGCCCTGACGCAAGTAGCCGATATTGATTGTCTGACAGCTAGTAATAAGACTGCCCGCATCATGGTCGAGATAACCAGTTAAAATGTTGGCCAGAGTTGTTTTGCCGGTCCCATTGCGACCGACCAAGCCGATCCGATCCCCTAGGCCTATATCCAAAGCAACGCCATTTAAAACGAGGCGATCGCCGAAACTTTTTTTAATATCCCGACAGCTTAAAAGCATTAAACCGACCTCCAATAAGCAAAAAGGACTGCAAGCAACACTCGTCACTCACAGCCCCTTCAAGCCAAATAAATTATTTAGCCACCCATACCCTATTCCAGTTTGGCGACTAAAGATTATTCCGATTTTCCGCACTTAGCGACTTTTGTAACAAGCGTTCTGGTCATACTTGGCTGAATGGCAGAATCATTAATTCTCCCCTTGACTCGCTCTCGATTCTCCCATAGCCCCGGATGTAGTTTAGTTAGGCCAGAATCCGCTTGCGCATTTCCTTTCTCCAATCTCGTTAGTAGTAATTTAAATTTAAATTATCTTAACATAAATTTAACATAAACTAAATGGGCTGGCAAACTTATTTGTTGCCAATTTAGCCCCGTGCCTGGATTCTTAAAAGGTGAAGCCCAGCAAAGGCAAACTAATTTGTTACCAGTTTAGCCTGCTAACCGAGTGAAAACACGAACGTAATTATTTTTTGAGTACTTAACTTGTCCCACAACCGGAAGAACCGTCCCTCCGGCTGGTGTAGATCAATATGGCATCTCTGAGAAACTCAGCGGCCCCTGGTTGGACGGCATCATAATAGGCAGTAAATCTCTCATCATCAACATACATCTGGGCCAGACCAGCGTGGGCCTCTTTGGAATAGGTGGGCCAAAAATAACACAGCCATTGCCGATGCAGGTCCGCTGTTTGCTGGGCTAACGGTCCGGCCGGGTCACCGGTGGCCATTGCCGCCTTAAGCGTATCCAGTACACTGGTGCTGAGTTTTTCCATCTCAACATACTGCTCCTCGGTCATACCATGTAATTTTTTATTTGATTGATCAACAACCTTGTCCCCATATTTAGCTCTGATTTCTTGGCCATATTTACGCTCATTCTCATCAATCAATTTTCGCTTGAAACCGGCAAATTTTTCTTGATCAGTCATCGTAATTCTCCCTTCTGTTAAGGCGATCGTCTTATCCACGTTGGCAATTAGTAGATCTAGTTGTTTTTTCTTGGCCAACAGTTTGGCGCGATGGTCTCGGAGGGCTTTAAGACTGTCAAAAGATGGATCCATGATGATCTCCTTGATCTGCTCCAAACCCACACCAAGTTCCCGGTAAAAAAGGATTTGCTGTAGCTGATCCACCTCGGCTTGACCATATATCCGATACCCTGACGAGTTAATTCGGGCTGGCTTAAGCAGCCCAATTTCGTCGTAATACCGGAGGGTTCTGGTGCTGATGCCGGCTAGTTGGCCCAATTTTCGCACCGTATACTCCACGCCATCACCCCCTGCTCAAACTAATATACACCTTAACGCAACGTTAAGGTCAATGGGATATTTTCTTAATAATCACCCAGGCCCGTTAGGGATAATTGCTCCATATAGTTGATTTAATGGTTTAATTAGCATATTATGCATAAGGAGAGATTGTTATATAATTTGATTGGTATCGAATTAGAAATTAGTTGTTGAAAAGCTAAAGGATGGTGATAAAATTTGTTATAATATATAATTAATTGTTTGAATATGTTGTGATATGTCAAAATAACATTTTACAAACTGGTGAAGCTGTTACATATTTTAAGCCAAATTTTTTTAGGGGTGATAATATGGCTAAATCTGTCATCGTTGCTTGTGATACCGGAAACGATACTATTAAAGTAAAGGTAAATGATAAAATATACTATATTCCCAGTATTATGAAAATAAATCCCCGCCCAAGGTTAATTTTTGGCCAGGGCGATGAGGGACACCCCATAGATTATTTAGATGTCACTGTTGAAAATGACAATGTATCCGGGAATTATCATATAGGAAATTTAGCCATGTTTGGAGTTAACCAGGAAAGCCTGGGAGGATTAAAATCAAATAACAAATTGCTTATGGTGTGTAGGATGACAGCTATCGCATATGCTCTGGCTATGGAATATCCGTTAGAAACTGACTTCGACTTATACCTGGGTGTTGGATTACCAGTCAGAGAATTCTTCTGGCAGAATGAAAAAGGCGAATATGATTTTTCCAAAGTTGAAAAATATAAACACAGCATTGCCGGAATTCACAAAGTAAAGTTCAATACTAGCCTTATGAACTACAAAACAATAAACATTGCAATAGCACCGGATAATCTATCGGTTACCCCTGAGGGTTATTCTGCTTTAACCTCCATTTTAATGCATGAAAATATAGACCCAGAATTTGTCAGGTACTCAAGAAAAAATGCTATTTCCTTTTGCCTGGATATTGGATCTATAAGCTGTGATGTATCGGCGATGATCAATGGAAAATATTTCGCCCCAGGGATGTTTGGGTTTGATATTGGCATGAGTACCGCTATAGATGAATTATGCGCTGGACTCCGTAATAGGACAGGTATTAAAGATATAACTAGATATGAGTTAAATACCTGTTTATTTGATAGAGATTTAATGGGAATATATAAGATTAGTAAATACAATTTTAATCTTAATAGAGAGAAGCTCCCTTATTACACAGCACTGGTGGATACGATAACCCATCGTTTTAAGGAAAAACTTAGGGAAAACGGAGTTGATATTCGCCGGATTGATGTACTGTTCCTTGTCGGAGGCGGTAGTACTGAAGTAGGAGACATGATAATCGATGAATTAAAAGAAGATATACCTGAATTTGTAAACTTTCAGCCTGAAGAGGCAATAATCAAAAACCTGCTTGGTTATGAAATGGCTGCTAGAAAATTGGTAACAGAATAACATTTCATTATATAAAGTAACCTGCTAAGCAAATGAAAATCAAGGATTAGCAGTTTATTAAGCTATTTAATATGGCTACACCCCTCTAGCTTATGACGAAAGAATTCCTGATTTTTAAGTGGGGATGATATCGTGTTTTTATTCTCAAAAAATAAAAATATAAAATTTCACGCTAAACCCAATACTTACATGGAAGGCAGCATCAATGGGCAAGGTGACGTAAGGATCGAAGGGAGTATTTTGGGTAATATCCATGTCAATGGTGTTGTAATTATTGAGAAAAACGGAAATGTAAAAGGGAATGTGATTGCCGACAATGTTAAGATTCACGGTCAGGTAGAAGGTAATATAATAACCAGTGACTGTCTAATGCTTTTTGCGACTGGACGGTTTTATGGTGATGCTAGGGTCAAAGACTTTAAGTCGGACCCAGGAGCTGTGTTCGTAGGAAACTGCATCATTGTAGAGGATAATTCTGCCGGAGAGTATGATTTCGTTTCAACTACAATAAGTATGCCCGAAGTAACTTGTGAAGAAATAGATGAAAAACCGATAAATGAACTGATAAATGAAAAACCGATGGATGAACCTATAGATGAAAATAACGCAGTTGTTATCAGTCTTGAAGAACAGGATATTTACGATAAGAAGGATGATCAGGATAGTACAACTGGGGAGCTAGAAGTTCTTAAGGTTTTAGAATCAGATAAGATCAGTTCTATTACCACGGAGGCGTCTGCCGCCGATTTGATCTGCGCGATTAAAGAGGAAACGCTAGAAAACGAAAACGATATTCTCTTCGACAATCATGTCAAAGAATATATTGCTGAGGATAATAATAATCCTAAAAACCCAGAGGTTCTCAAGGTTATAGAATATGATAAGGCTGATTATATTGCCACAGAGTCGGCTGCCCCAGACTTAGTCCGCGAGATTAAAGAAGAAATGCCTGTAAGAGAAGAAATACCGGTGCCTGTAAGCGAAAACGACATTATCCTGGACAATCTTACCGAGGAAGATGTTACTGAGAAAGATATTGCCGAGAACGATGTTACCGAGGAAGATGTTGCCGAGGAGAATGATAATCTTAAAAGTGTTGAGGTTGTCGAAGCAGAAATGCCTGAGGTAAGTCAAGATACGGCTGACAAGCTGGTTCTTCCTCTGAACGGTGAAACATTAGATGAAACAATAGGAGAAACAGTTGATGAAACATTAAAGTTCAATCACGAAGAAGATCTCATGGATAAAATAGTAAATACTCAGGTCGATTCGATCAAGCCTGAGGAAAAGATTATCGATATACCTGAAGATAAGTCTATCGATATACCTGAGGATAAAACTATCAATATAAATAATATTGCTATCGATGATCATGTATCAACAGTCAAGGAGCAAAAAAAATTTACCATCAAAAGATTTGTTTAAACACTTGCCGACCGCGACAATTTGGGTATTTGATCCTTAGTTTTCAAGATTATAACCCAATCCTTGCCAGGTTATTTCAGTGTTTCAAAATTTGAAGATGATCTAGCGGCCAATAAATGCAAAAGGCTTTTCCAATAAGATGGTCACGAGTCAACCAGGCTTCCCAAGGATGACTGTCATAACTATTATTGCGATTATCACCCATAACAAAATAGCTATTAGGCGGAACCACGACAGGACCGAATTGATAATTCATGCTTGCACTCAGATAAGGTTCTTGCTGAACCTGATCATTTATATACAGTTGGCGATTTTTAATTACCGGGTCTATGATCACATTTCTCATGGGAATTTGAAAACCAAACATATCCGGTTCTTGGTCCTTGATGAGGCCGATCGGATGTTGGACATGGGCTTTTTGGGTCAAGTAGTGCGAATTATCAAAACCCTCCCCAGAAACAGGGTGACCCTGCTTTTCAGCCACCATCCCCCCCGAAGTCCGTAAAATCTGCCGGGATTATATGAAAAATCCGGTAACCATTGAGATTGAATCGCCGACCAAGACCGTGGATACCACGCAACAGGTATACTATCGGGTAAATAAAAACGAAAAGATCACCCAATTGAACCGACTGCTGCTGGTTGAACAGCCGGAAAGCTGTGTGATCTTCTGTAACCAACGTAATACCGTTGATAAGGTGCAGAGTTTCTTGAATCGCAAGGGGTATGCTTCTCAGACAATGCACGGTGATATCCCCCAGGTTAAACGGATGAAGACGATCCAGCAGACCGGAAACACCGGTTAGACTACCGCTCATGAATGTCCATCCTCTCCCAAGAAATCACACCCTGGGTTCCCAAATCCAGGGACTCCTCTAATACCGCTAAATGACGGGTGCGGGCTTTTTGATAAGCTTCCTCCTTTTGGAGCAAATCCTCTAAAACTTTAGCTAAAACGGCAGAAACAGAAGTGTTTTGCTCTATAGCTACGTGTTTCACTCGGCGAAGAGTAGTATCCTTGGGCAAAGAAAGGGTAATGTTTTGGTATTCCACCTAAATCACCTCCACCAATTCAATGTAGCACGTATTTCGGTGAAGGGCCAGTTGGAAACCAGCCTTTGACCTCATTGCTTGGCGGCGTTATAATATTCCTAGATATTATTATTTGTAAAGGAAGATTAACGATGAAATCTACCGTTACTATTTCCAGTAAGAGGCAAATAACAATACCCGCTGATTTATTCAGATTGTTAAAACTACAACAAGGACAAAAACTAATTGTTGAAGTAAATGAAGGCCGATTGATTATTTCACCTCGGCCAGAAAGCTTGACAAAAGAATTACGCGGCCTTACCAGAGGCTTATATGGAAAAAACGCTAGCGAAATTGACGATTACGTTAAAAAGGAACGAGATGAATGGCACAATTAGAATCATTGATGAAACAAATCACCCAGTACAAAAATCTATTTCTGGATACTAATGCCATCATCTATTTTTTAGACGATGTGCCCGGTTATGCAGATTTGATGGAACTAATTCTAAACTTGGCCGAACAAGGCCAAATGAGCATTAATCTATCCGTGATCTCCGAAGCCGAACTCCTGGTTAAACCTTATCGCGAAGGTCTTCTGGAAACCGTCAAGGCCATAAAGTTCTGGATTGAAGAATTTCCGAATCTACAAGTTATTCCGGTCTCTCGAGAAATTGCGCACAAAGCAGCGGATCTGCGTGGCAAACTGAGATTAAGGCCACCAGATGCATTAGTATTGGCTACGGCAATTAATAGCAATAGTGAGGTTATTGTCGGTAACGATTTCGAAATGCTACGAAAAGCCGCTGCATACCTGCCAGGGATTATTTTACAGAATTACGTTCCTAATGCCCAATAAAACAAAGACTTCACTTTTATTGGAATAATTATTATACAATGCCACCGGTAACTACAGGCTTTTATGGTGGTATCAAGTAAGACCTCTGGAGGGTTTATCTTATGGATCAACCGGTACCGGATTATTTGCGCCAAGATTTAAAGATCGTCTTTGTTGGTTATAATCCCAGTCTAATTTCCGGTGAAACCGGACATCACTTCGCCAACGCCACCAACCGATTTTGGAAAGTGCTTTTTCTGGCTGGTCTTACGCCCCGAGTGTATCAACCTCATGAAGATGGCTGCCTGTTGGAACTTGGTTATGGCCTGACGAATATTGTTGCCCGTCCTACCCGGTCGGCGGCTGAAATCACCTGTCAAGAATACCGCGAGGGACAAATACAGCTTCAAAATAAGCTAAGCTATTATCGACCCAGAATTGTTTGCTTCGTCGGCAAAGGTGTTTACCTGGAGTACAGCGGGTTGCGGAAGGCAGAATGGGGAATCCAAGACAAACAAATAGTCGAAGGAGTAACAGATTTTGTAGCTCCTTCGACCAGCGGCCTGGTCCGCATGAGGCTGGAAGAATTGGTTGAAATATATGGATTGTTGGCAGAGATATCCCGAAAAGATTAATTGGCCGGGGGACGGACAGAGGTGTGAACACTTCCTGTCACGTCACTGGTTATAATCACGACCTTTTCGCCGGGTTTGACAATTACCCGCAGCCGGGGCGTGCCGATAGGATGTTCCACTGCGTAAACCACTTCTGCCACTTCCGCCACTTCCGGCCGTCCGGGCAGCATCGGATTTACGCTTAATACTTTGAGCAAATTATTATCGTTTATCGCAAACTCCTAGCAATCACGCCCATAGCCGAACTTCACCTGCATGGTAAATGCCTTGGTGTTCACTTGCCCTTTTTTTTATAAGCCACAGTGCAGATTAAGGCCATGAGCATTAGGATAACCGTCGGCCCAGGGTTGCCTCCGGTAGTAACGCCACGAGCAGCGAACCCGAGTGAGGCAGCAGCAAAGATCAGTGCTAGTATTCTCAGGACATTTCTATTAAACATTTTGAAACCCCCTCTGAACCTCCCCATGGCTAAAGTTATCTATACTCTTAACGAGAGAGCCTGTTAAAATAAGGCTCTCTCATTCTTTATATATTCACAACGTATATTTTGTTTCCTTATAAGAGGCAACAACTCAATCTTACTCCAGCGATTCGTAAAGTTTTCCCCGCAGTATTTTCAGTTCCTCTTTCAACCGCTTGTTTTCGGCCTCCAGTTCCTTGATTCGCTTGTTTTTCGCGGCAATAATGATGTCCTTGCTGGCATCGGTCATTTCCCGTTTTATCTGCTTCGGAGAAGGAGCGGCCGCCTGCTGCTTACGGAGGTTCTCGATGCGCTCCTTGAGCTCCTGGTGGGTGTAAAGATAGGACTTGCTCACCCCAGCCTTCAGAGAAACACTGTTGAAGTTGATTTTCTCCCCGGCTTTAATCAGCTTTTGGATTGCCTCGTCAACCTTTTTTACGGTTTCCTCGCTCTTACGCCTGGCGTGTTTTTTTATTCCTTCCGTGTTACGCTGGTGTTTGACGGACATTTAAACGTTCCTCCCCCACGTACTCCCGTCCCTTCTTGCCTGCCAGGTGACGGGTATGGCCATCTTTTAGAACGGCCAGAATCGCTTCGTAACGTTCCAGAAGGGCCTCGTTTTTCTCTACCCAGATGGTCCGGCCCTGGGCTTTGCCGCGCTCGATGACAGCCTTTACCTCCCTGATTTCCGCCTCAAACTGCGGGATAAAATCAGGGGTGGTGCACAAATTGCGGCAGGTCAGGCAGGGGTTCAACTGGTGCTTGCACTCCACTTTATTGGGCTTGAGGCAATAACCCAAAGGCGTCCTCACGGCGTCCAGGTTATAGCGGATATACTCCCATTCAATTAGGTTTTCGTTCTCGATTTCGGAAGGGGCAATCTTCACAGGCTTACCCGTGGGGTCAATCCGGAAAAGGCCGTTCTTAGTAGCTTCCTTCCAAGACTTCCGCATGGTGGTATCGAGAATCTTGGCGTAGCGCAGGGTCATTTCCGGGGAAGCGTGAGCCATCCACTTTTGGACATGAAGAATATTCATCCCGTTGTTAATTAATTCAACGCCTTTGGTGTGGCGAAAAGCGTGGTTGCGAAAATGGAATAACCGACCCTGATCGTCTACGATGTTGCATTTCTTGGCCAAGCGGTTGAGAGCTTCTCTAATTACCGCCCCTTCTGGTGGCCGGCCCTTGCGTTTTCCATTCAGACGGACAAACAGTAATTTATTAGGGTTGTTTTCCGGCGTGCTTTTTTCTTTCACATCATCAACTACGGCTTGAACTACCGCAGCCACCTCATCGGTAATAGGGACACGGTGATTTAATACTTGGGTTTTAAGAATATCGCCACAGAGCCACCAACCCTGAGCAGTACGATCCAGACATTTATCATAACGTAGATTCAGGATGTCAGATATGCGCCAACCTGTAGCACGGAGCAAAATAACGACGGGGATATACTCCGGTGGTGCCAACTGTTCTAAATTATCTTCTAATTGTTTCAGGACCCCTTCAGAAATAAATTTAATATCTTCTTCTGACCGCTTGGCTAACTTTGGAAAATCTTCCTTGAACAACAGTGAAGAGTGTGGTTTTTCTGGCGCCTCAGGATACTCGGCCCGCTGGATATGATCAAAAAAAACCCGCAGGCTAATTAGGCATTCACGATGTTGTTTTTGCCAGTCTTTTGTGTATGACCGGTACCACACTAAGTAATTCTCTATATCCTTTCGGGATAAACTCTTTAGATCTTGCCAATGAGGATATTGCTCATGAATAAAACGCAGGAACAAACGTATGGCCATTAAATCTGTTGCACATTGGGCATATGACCGGACACCTACACGCGCCTTTAGGTACCTTTTAGCCAGAGTTCGGAAGGGAATGGGAATGTTTTCGAAAGAAAGAAGGTAATCGGCCCTATTTTGAGTATATTTCGCTCCCGATATTTTTCGCATATCCCAAACGTCTTTTACAAATTCTTCCCGGTCGTCGTAGAAGTTGACTATAAACTCATATACCTGTCGTACTAAAGTTTCATAAGTATGACTGGACAAACGGCTTTTATTAACTGAAAATCCTTGGTCAATCAGATAAGAACGCCACCTAATCATAGCCTTTTCTCTTTCTAGCTCTGCAAAACTTCTGATCCCGGGGTAAGCTTGTACTAGAAAAGTGGCTAGGCGGTTAAGATGACTTCCATAGCTAGTAGCTGTTTGTAGCTGTAGGGTATGTTCTTGAAGGCGGCGAACTAAAAAAAACTTAATTTCCTCCTTGATACCTGGTTGTAAACGGGAAAAGTCAATAGTTTTACTGGTTGATGTCGATTTTTTAGTCCGAAACTCATCAAAAATGTGGTCGGTAATATCCCATTGATCATTTTCCCAGTAACCTTTTAGGGTTTCCTTAATCTCCTGCCATTTTGCCGGTGTCGGGACCGTTCTGTAAACTGTGATCACTGTTCAGAGCCCTCCTTTTGCTGCCGTTTAAAGCGCATTTTTTCCTCTGCCTTCTCCCAGTCCTGGCGCAGGTCTTCGTCACTCGGGTGCAGGTAAATTTGCATGGTGGTCTGAACATGGGCATGTCCAGCACGTTTTTGCAAGTGTTCCGTTTTCCAACCGGCCCGGCGCAGTTCGGTTAAGGAACTATGTCGGAGTACATGGGGGCTGACGTTTATCCCTGTTTTGGCCTTTAGCCTGCGGAAAAGAGAAGCAACATCCTGGTATTCCATGGGCCAGTGCTTGTTTTCCCCAGACAGCTTGATAAAAACATGGTTTGTATCCACTTCATCTGTGTGGTATTCGGCCACGTAATCGAAAAACAGGTTGATTAAATCCGGGGAAACGTCCACCGTCCGGGGGCTACAGATGGTCTTGATCTCAGCAAGATTAGGGAGTTCGCCCCTGTCTCGGATATGTATTTTTCGGGCATCGGGCTCAAAGTCTTCCAGCCACAGGGCCAGGGCCTCACCAATGCGCATGGAGCTTTCCCACAAAAGCTGGATTAAAAATTTATCCCGTAAGTTTGAGCAGGCGTCAATTAATTTGCCCACCTGCTCTTTGGAAATGGTCTTGGGCCGGGAACGGCGAACCTTAATTTTTAAAATCTTGCCCGGGTACTCCTTGTCCTTGTTGATGTGGTAGAGGAAGTCCTTAAAGCCTCGTCTGTTCCCAGGGATGGTCTTTTTTAGCCTCTCAGAAAGCTGTACGCTGTAGTCTTCGTGCCGCATGAGGTAGTCGTAGAAATTGAGGACCGTGGAAATTACGGTGTTCACGGTGGCCGGCCCGCGGGGAGACGTTACGGGTGTCGCCGGGATTACTTTCAGGTTCCCGTAGGGATTTTGGAGCCAGCGCATGAAGGCGGCCATTTCGTCGATGCTGATTTTACGGTAATCCAGCCCCTCCTGCTCAAGGAATTCGAAAAAGAGTTTCAAATGCTGGCAATAGGCGCGGAGGCTGTTCCGGGCAGCCCCACTGTTATCCTTAAACTTGACGAACTGCACAACAGGAAGGACGGGTTCACTATTTGAGTCAACTAACATATATCGAGTTTTTCCTTCGGAAGTTGTGATCGTTTCCACCCTCATTGGGGAATACCACCATCCAAAGCAATGTTTTCTATATTATACTACCAGTACTATATTAACAAAATATATTTAAATAGTTTTTTAGGAAGAAAAATAGGGATAAACCCTTTCGTAGAATACCATAAGGTCTATCCCTTGCCTTAGTGCATTTAACTAAAGCCAGGGGGTTCTAAGACCCCGTGTTGGCTACCATGAGTATTTCCATGTCTGCGTTCCTCTCTCAGCCGGCGAACCTGGGCTGAGCCTTAGAATCTCGCTTCATCCAGAAAACTTCTTGCGAACGACCAGCTCTGTCCTTACCTTTTGGTCGAAGGAGCCCTCCAGGTTTCCCTTTCGGTTCTCGCTGGTTCGGCATCGGGCCACCCGCGTTCGCCAGGACGGTTCCGCCCTGCCCGGTTTGGGTCGGTATAGCCCAGGGTTTGAGCTTTATATCCCCATGCTGGTGGGTTTATAGTAGTTGGCCGCTTTAAGGTTTTTGATCGTTTGCGTTAACATCGGTTCGTATTTCGGCCAGTCGGTTTGGGCTTTTTTCAAATCAACCTGCCATTTCCCGGTTTTATCTTGATCCACATACCGGGCTAGATAGGCGGAATAAAGGTCTCTTTGCGCTTTAACGCCACATTCACATTGGTGCCATCGTTTAGCCAGGGTTTTCTTTTCTTTTTTCCCGCATTGACAGGTTTGGGATAGGCTGGTTGGGCCAGCGGGGAATTCTATTACTTCTCCAGTCCGTTCAGTCTTTTGCTTTAACCGGGCGACGAATGTCCCCGGCCCTCGAAAGTTAACTGTTTTGCCAAAGTTTTTCTGGAATGACTTGTATGATAGAGCTTCCAGATAAATTCGGTTACCAGTTCGCAAGATTTCGTTAATCATCTTTCCATGCAGGGATTTTCGATATTCGGCTTGTTTGCGGTGAATTTCCGCGTGCTGGTTTTGAGTTTTTAAGTAGCGTTTGGATTTACGCCATTTCAGGTGGCCTTTTTTGATTGTCCCGTCTGGGTTATAGTTGTCCGGGTTATTCGCCCTTCTTTGCCGGTCCAGTTTGCGTTGCAGTTGTTTGATTTCTTTTTGCTGGCTTTCCAGCTCTGGGCAGAAGGGGCTTAAATTGGCTTCTGTTTCGCTTATCCTGGCAATAGTGGAAGGTCCGATGTCTAACCCCACAATCCCTTCTCGAATCTGATTTTGGGGTTTCTGATAAGGGGTGCCTTCACAGATTAGTTGGACGAAAAACCGAATTTTGCCGCCGATGATTCGTTTAACTATTCGAACGTATTTTACTCGACTATCTAGACCATGTTTTATTACCGGGTCATTAGAGTTAATTAGCGGCTTAAGCTCTAATCCATTCCATATCACCCGATTATTTCGCCAGCGGATACCGGTTGAATTTGATTTGCCTTCAATACTGTTCAATTCTCCGTAGCGTTTAAATCTAACTCGCTCCGCTTCACCAGTTAGAGTTTTTTCGACTGCTTGATAAGCTCGGGAGGCTATCTTTTGAGCAGCTTGCGAATCCAGGTGTTCACCAATCCAGGAATTCCGAATTCGAGTGGCGTATCCGTGAAGGGCGTATTCAGAAAATCTGTATTTTTTTCTGGCTTCTTTAAAAACAGCTGACCGGGCGGCTTTTTCTGATTCGGTGTTACCAGGCATAGTTTTGGCCTGACGATATAGTCTGGATCTAATCATCTGTTCTTTTCTTTTTAAGGCTTCCCCTAAACAGGCATTGTATAGTTGTCGGCCAGCTTCCATTCGGGATAATATTGTCTTTTTCTGATGGGTATTTACTACTAAAGGCATTTCAATAATGAATGAAGGAGTTTTTGACTTGCCTGTTTTTTGTTTGCGTTTCTTGGCAATCAGGATCACCTCCAAACTGATTAAACGTGTTTCTGGTTTTCAATGTATTGCTTAATAATCTCCAGGGGTGCTCCGCCTACGGTGGCGACGAAATAACTATTAGTCCAAAGAGTCGGCATTCTTGTTTTTAGGTGCGGAAATTCGGTCCGCAAAATCCTTGAGGTTCGGCCTTTTATCTGCTTAATTAGGCGATGAATGTCAAATTGAGGATCAATCCCGACCAGCAGGTGAACATGATCCGGCATAACCTCTAACTCAATTATTTCTGCCTGATACTCCTTGGCGGTTTGATAGATTAATTCTTTTAACCGAACATCTACGTATAAACCAATACCTTACGTCGATATTTCGGGCACCAGACAACATGATATTTGCAGGAATATACGACATTATGATTTGATTTAAAGCTCATAAACTAATTATACAGCATATTTCCAAGATAATTATATATACCAAAAAATTGCGGCCTAATGGCCGCCGTGCCTTATATCCCCATGCCTAAAGGCAGGGGCTTTACGGCACGTTTCGGTAAACACATCTTCCCCGTTACTGGCGATAGCCCTCGTTCCTTAAATAAATAGTGATCGCCTCTAATATTTCCTTGTCGTCATCACAAATAAGGATATTCAAAGCCCATCCCCCTATTCAAAATCCGTACCCGCGACATTTTGCTTTGCCCAAATCATATCACACCCCTCTGCTTTTTACTGTAGGGTAATGGTAGCAGACAAATCTTAAGAACCGCCGGGGTAATTCTTAAGATCTTCTTAAGATAAAAGAAAATCTTAAGACGAAAAGAGAAGGATTAAACTCAACGGGTCACCGGCCATTTTTTCATGCATATCGCCCTAGAAAACTTGTTTCAAATCGCCCCAGAAAAGCGGAAAAGCCTGCTAATTGCAGGCTTATTCTATTTGTACTAAGTTTTCCGTTGTACTAGTTTTTCGCTTTGCATTATTTCTCCGTTTGTACTAAGTCTCCATTTGATTAAGTTTTCTAACTAAATTTTCTATTTATATTTGTTTTCCACTTGTATCAAAACAAAACTTTCCATTTATACTAAGTTTTATACTAAGTTGTTATTTGATCGGCTATTCTAAGACAAAAGGATACTTAAAAAAAGTTGCAAAATGCACAACCCCCGGTCAATCTTCCAACGATTACCGTGTGGGGTTGTGCATTTTTATCAAGGGGGGGATCACCGGGAGAGTCTTGAAAATCCTCTGTATTCCCTCTATAGTCCCCGGTATTGCCAATTTGTCTTGACCGGCAGCTTGACCACTTTTTCAATGATTACCTCGTTATCGGCTATGACCCGTTGCAGAACGTGCCAAAAACTTTTCCGCCCTGTTTCTGGTGTTCAATCAACTCTGCCGGGCGCACTCCATGAATTTCAGACACAACGAAATCATAGAAGCCCATACCTTCGGGCCGGTTTGGCTGGGAAAGGAATATCCCCTCAAAAGCTTCCGGCAGAACCTCGCATAAAAGATCATGTTTTTCTAAGTCCATCCCCAGATCGGTCCACATCTGACGGTAATCAGCCACTATAAATCCCCCTTTTTGTTATTATCTAAGCCTGGCTTGCCAACAGAGCTGCTCCCAGAGCCCCGGTAAACTGGCATGAATCGGATACGAGAAGAATACAGCCCAATTCCTTTTCCAGGGCTCTTTTCACTCCCTGATTCATCGCCACTCCGCCGGTAAAGGCCACTTTTTCCTGCACCCCCATCCGCAAAGCCATAGAGGCCACCCTTTTGCCTACAGCTTCATGCAGGCCGGCGATTATACTTCCTTTGGGATTGCCGCGGGCCAGCAGTCCGATTATTTCTGATTCAGCAAAAACAGTACACATACTGCTGATCGGAATGATCCGTTCTGGATCTTCGGCTTCTCCCAGTTCACTTACATCCAGGCCTAAAGCGGTTGCCATCACTTGCAAAAAGCGGCCGGTTCCGGCAGCGCATTTATCATTCATGGCAAAATTCAAAACCTTTCCGCCTTCCCCGATCCGGATCACTTTGCTGTCCTGACCTCCTATATCGATGATTGTTCGAACTTCGGGGTGCATCTCCGCTACTCCCCGGGCATGGCATTTGATTTCAGTGACGGTCTTGTCGGCTTGTTCAAATGCTACCCGACCGTAACCGGTAACGAATATCCGTCCGATCTGGTCACGCTCGATCCTGCTCCGCTCCAACAGATTCTCGATCACACTTTGCCCGGCATCCCGCGGACTCCATCCGGTTGGAACCATTGTCTTCCAGCGCGAATCTCCGCTCACCATAACCCCTTTAGTGGCCACCGAACCAATATCAATGCCTACTGTTATCATTTAGCCTCCGTCTACAGCCATTACTTTCTACATAATAAATTCTATTATCTTTTATCCTCACTTAAATATTTTAACATATAAACGTTATAGCAAAGATAACATTTGGTTATAGATAAGGCTTCCTATCCGGGCAAACGCTTATAGGACGCTTATAGGAAATTAAAAACGAGGCTATGCTTTCCAGCAGAAATGGAACTGGTTTCTAAAACGGATCAGGTAGGCGAAAAGGAGCAGACGAAAAAACGGTCACCGAAATGACCGCTGTAAGCGAGTGTGTTGATAGTGGGCTTCGTCTGTAAAGCGATAGTCTATTAAGGGCAAAATGGCACAACCGCAGGTGTACAAAGATTCGCTGCCTTTTTACGGTTTGCGATTTACGGTTTACGGGTTGTATACCTTAAGAAATACTGTCAAAATAGCGGGCTATAATATAATATAAAGGTGACTCTAACCTGCACTCATTTCTGTCCATACTTTTTAGTTGTATAATCCAAAATACTTACTGAACCTTAGATTAATAACCCCTGATTACAAACCCCGGTTTATCACTCACCCAAAATAAATCAAAATGGAGGGACACGATATGGAACTGAAAAATAACCGCTATAAGTTGCTTCTGTTATGCCTTGTTTTTACGTTTATAAGCCGGGCGGCTTTTGCCGACACCGGATTCGACGACGTTGCGGAAAAGGACTGGTTCTATAAAGGAGTGTTATACGCCAGTTCCAATAAGCTATTGGAGGACACGGGCGAAACTGCTTTTAAGCCTGCCTCCGCAATCGATCGCACCGAATTTATCGTGGCACTGTACAAATACTCAAAAATAAAAGGTTATGATGTATCCGCCGGATTAGATACGAATATCTTGTCCTACGACGACGCATTTAACATTCGGGAAGGTGCTTACGAGGCATTCCAATGGGCCCTGCGGGTCTGGATTGATCCCAGATGCTGGTGCATCCTCGCTTGAGCCTGACCGCACTGTTTCCAGGGAGCAGATGATAAAGCTAATGTATGACTACGCGTTGCTTTACGGCATCAGCCCCACAACCGGCGAGGATACGAATATTCTGTCCTATACCGATGTGTCCGATATAAAGCATAACGAGGCCTACCGGGCATTTCAATGGGCATGCGGGACCGGAATTATTAATGGCACTTCTGCTTCAACGCTCAGTCCGTCAAACAGCGTAACCAGGGCACAACTGTCAACAGTGCTGTTACGTCTTTCGGAAATGGGATCTGCCCAGACTGAACCGGCAAGCGGTCCGGTTAAAGTCGTGACCTTTCAAGAATACACTGTAAAAGGGGACCGGTTTGAGGCAGATATTAAAGTGCCTCAAATACAGGGTCTAGCGAACAAGGACCTGGAAAGCAGTTTAAATGAAAAATACCGTGCAGAGGGCAAACAACTGTATGATCAGTTCCTTGACGAAATGGAAAACCTGAAAAATGGAGAAGGTTATTTTTCCGTTAACAGCGGGTATATGACCAAGACCGAAACTGACAGACTCCTGTCAATCGGGCGTTACACCTTAACGGTCATGGCTTCAGGAGCCGAAAAACTCAGATATGACACCATAGATAAAGAAAAACAAATTTTGATAACCTTGCCGGGTTTGTTCCAGGATAAGAGTTATGTAGACATTATCAGCAACTGTATTAAATCTCAGATGAAAGAACAAATGCAAGCCGATGCGGGAATTATTTACTGGGTGGACAGCAGAGAAGGGTTTACCAATGATTTTGACAAAATATCGGAAAACCAAAATTTCTACATTACTGAAGATGGGAAACTGGTCATTTCCTTCGATGAGTATGAAGTTGCACCAGGGAATATGGGGACCGTGGAATTTACCATTCCAACCGAAATGATACTTCCCGTTTTGGTTAGCGACGAATACATAAAATAAAGCCAGGGAAACCTTCAGTATATATCGGCCAATCAACGGATAATTCCAGTACACGGGTCAAGCAAAAAGAAACAGGGCGGCCGGTTGGAACCGGCTGCCCTATCCTATTTAGCCCCCAATAGATTTGGAGGAACTCCTGGCTGCTGCTGCCCCCCGCGCCCTTATTCATACCGTAAAGCCTCCACCTGGCTCATCTTGGCGGCTTTTCGCGCGGGATAAAGGCCAAAGATAATCCCGATTGCGGTGGAAAACCAGAAGGCAATAACCAATAGTTAAAAGCCCGAACCGGATAAGAAACAGGCAGCCAGTTAGGGCCGGTTGGGGCTTGCTGGGGCTGGTTGGCCGGCTGTGGGTGGGCGGACAGTTAGCCGGCTGCCGAGGCGTTAAATCTGGTTTTGGGTGGGGTATGGTCGGGGCAATAAGATGGATGTATGTTGTGTGGTGAATGTTATAATGAACTTGGATGTCTTTCTCAGTAACTCAACTTTCGCAGCAATTTGCTAAATCAAAAGGTCGATACTACAATAGAAAAGCGAACACAACCGCAAATATGATAGTCGGAAGCATATTCGCTACTTTAAACGTTTTATCCCAAATCAGATTTACTCCTACACAGAAAATCAAAATTGAACCGGTTAAAGAAAGATTTGAAATAGCCTGAACCGTCATCAATGGTTCAATAAATACGGCCAGCACCGTTATGCTCCCTTGAAACAGCGCAACTGGAATGGCCGCAAAAATAGCTCCCTTACCCATTGAAGCGGCCAGGATCATTACAATAATAAAGTCAAGAATCGACTTAGCCATAAGCAAAGAGTAATCGCCCATCAAGCCGTCTTGGATTGCGCCTACAACCGCCATTGCGCCGATACACACGATCAAAGATGTGGTCACGAAACTGTCGAGAAATTGCGAATCATCATCATTCTTGCTCTTACTTTTCAGCCACGTCCCAAACTGCTCTATGCCCCTTTCGATATCAGCCATTTCTCCGATAAGGGAGCCAAGAACAAAGCTTAGAATTATCATCATGCTGCCCTGGCTTATCAGCTTTCCGTTTTCCAAGAAGAGCATTTCCTGCAGCGCGCCGCCTATTCCGATAAACAACACGCATACTCCGGTAGCTTTTATAAGCGTATTCTGTATTTTTTCAGGAAAAGCATTCTTTAATAAAACTCCCAATATGCCGCCAGCTATTATGGCTCCAGTATTTATTACGGTTCCGGTTCCTATCATCCTTTTTTCCTTTCAGGAAGCTAGAGGGAGGCAAAAAGGAACGTCTTATTGCTTCCCTGCTTCCACATTCTGCCGTTTCCTTGCATCTTCCTGCTTCCGCTTGATAAAACACTGGCGATTACCACAGTCCGCTTCTCACCGCCTGAAAATAATCTAATTATCGCTGCACATTTTTCCTTATGTCCTTCAGGTAGTATTCGCCGTTATAGGTGTAGCCGTTCGCTTCCAGCACTTTGCGTGAAGCTGCGTTCTCCTTATCCGGCTGAATCACCACCCGCGTCGCGCCGAGACCGGCGAGCATTTCCCCCAGCAGCCGCACCTTTTCCTGGCCATAACCCTTCCGCAGGTATTTAGGCTCGCCAATCAGGTAGTCAATACTGAACAGCACCCCCGGATTATCGGCCGTATACCAATCCTCGTGCTGCTGGCCGAAATAACAGTCATTTATACAAGCAAAGGCCTTAAAATATCCACGGCAAAATTGCCTTTGTTTGCTGTCTATAAGTTATATACTCCAGGCCAAACCGATCAATGAGCTTTTTTTCTTCAAGGGGGATCCGGCAGAGGATACCGGCCAGCACAATTATTGTCCCTAGCCATGACCACTGGCTTCCAAAATACGTATTTGTTCCGGCTAAAATGAGTAATCCCGACGAATATAAAGGATGTCTCACCACCCCGTAGATACCCGAAGTGATTAGTCTTTGCGTTGGCGATTTTTCAATAATCGGCGACCAATTTTCAGCAATCTCTCTATTTGCAAGATAGCCGCAAAGCGCTCCGAAAATAATCATCATTAATCCGGTGATCATTGATACGCTGAATGAGACAACAACGCGTGGAAATTGTTGTAGAGATCCGCATTCCGGGGAATGCTTCGTTCAAAGTGCGCCTTGACCGCAGCGTAATCTTTGCCCGCTCCAATTGAGTATCTGTCGCAAAGCCGGGCGGTGTAAGCATCCCCCACGAAGGCCGGAAAGCCGAAAGCGTATAGCAGTATCGAGTCGGCAGTTTCCGGTCCCACACCCTTTGTGGAAAGCAGTTCGGCCCGCACCTTGTCCAGCGGCTCGCACTGGATGGCCGGCACATCGAATCCGTATTTACCGAACCACTCCGTCACGCTTTCAAGTACGCCGCCTTCTGGTTAAAAAAGCCGGCTGGCCGAATCGTCTCCGTCAGTTCGGCCAAGTCGGTGTTCAGCACGGCTTCGGGCGAGAGGCCGCTGCCGAAGTTGGCGATGACCTTCTCGACGTTGCTCCAGGCCGTGTTCTGGGTCAGCACAGCACCGACTATAACCTCGTAGGGCGTTTTGGCAGGCCACCAGTGAAGCTCGCCATAATAGGCGATGAGCGTTTCGTATATGGATAACAGTTTGCTGCCCATCCGTGACCTCCTGTTTTATATCACCTTATATCACCTAAATATTACGGTTTACAGATACCGCAGGGGGAATATCCCCGATCAATAAGCTCTTTGCGGTCCCCAGCATAGATTGCTTGTTGGATTTTTATCTTTATAACAGCTCATGGATTAGCCACTCAAAATTCTCCCGCCAGCGGGCTCTCATCCCAGTTTTATTTTTCCAGATCGCTTCTGGACCTGTTGTTCGGTTCAGATCAATCCTAAAATGCCCGTTCTCTGGTTTCAAAACCTGTGCGGTACGGTTTTTGCCGCTTTGGTAACACTCGTTTATATTCTCTGATTCTAAGATCACCGCGCAGTAATTTTCCATAGCACGGACCTTCAGTACTACGGATAGCTTGTTGCGAAAAAACTCATCCTCTATGTACTTGTGTTTATTGACAAGGATATATCGCTTATTGCCGATATGCCTAAGTTCTTCAGTATATAACCGCGGCAGGACTTTTTCCGGTTTTAAGATATCATTTCCCTCAACCAAACCGAATACAACATTTTGATCCTTCACTTTACAGACATATATCCCCTCGGCCACTTTTTTCGACTTGCTCAAGATTTTATCAACGCCGCCCGCCGGTATTTCTAGGTGATGGAATTTGTTCAACGTTTTCGGTTGATTAAGGCTGGTATCTGGAGACGCATGGCCATCATCCGTTGAGGTATCGTATACGTAGATGCCTCCCGGTGAATTCAATTCATCGGTTTTCCGCATTAGGTTATACGGTTTAAGCTCCTTGCCATTAGGGTTGAATCCATATACATACGCATGGGGATTCCTGACTGTACCGTCCCCGCCCATGGTAACAAAATTATAACAGCTGTTTTCTATGGCTCTAACCTTGTTGTATTTATACCATTTGTCGTAAACTACATCGCCCCCGGTGCTGTTGATGAGAACCTCGACTCCATTCATCCCATATAGCCGGCTAAATATTGCGTGATTGCAGTCATAACAGATGGTTATTCCTATTTTATAGCCTTTGTACACAATGGGTTGAAAGAAGGACTCCGCTACTTCACGATAATTGTCAAAATCAAAGGCGGAAAAGTCCGTCATGGTATGTTTGATATAAAAAGCGGTTTCGGTTTCCGTATCATCAGCGAATGCGTTGGCAAAAACGCTGAAAATCGTATTTTCCTTATCTGCGCTGCAGACAACCACTGCCTTCCCGATTTCTTCGCTAAAATCGAGACAGGCGGCAAAAATCCTCTCTTTATCCTCCTCATTACCCAAGTCTGACTCTTCAAATAAATCTACAAAAGGAAAATAGGCAAACTCCGGCAGAACAAAAATATCAAAATCCGCCTTTTTTACCACCTCAATCGCCTTGTCAAAACAACGCTGGTTTTTTAATTCCTCTGTCTGCAGATACAACCCGACCTTCAAGCCGCCTTTTTTAGGCCGGATGGCAGCCTCGGCGGCTTTTGCCGATGCCGATTGCAGATCCGATATGCCTTTATGCTTCTTAGCTGGCGGTTTTGGCGGTACAGTCGCTTCTTTCTTTTTCATCCCTGGTTCCGATTGTTTTTGCTGAACCCCGCTTCTTGTCTGAATATTTTTGGTTTTGCCGGTGTAATACATTTCAAAACCAAGACGTTCAAAAAACTTCACCGTCTCCATGCCGCCGCCGAAATCACTCTTGCTGATTTCCTTGCCAAATGCTACCTTATAGGCCATTCCGCGAATATGCTTTGCGGGCAACTTCTTGCCTTCATATAAAAGGAAAGTAGATCTCGGACTCGGATATTCTGGATTTTCCGCATAGAAAATCTCAATCGTTTTTATTACATCTTCTCTTGTGATACTCAACCAATTGATTTTCGGCATTTTATATCACCATTGCTTTCTTAACGCCTCGACTAATCTTTTTTAAGTTGAAGTATATCTTAATCCATACTTTTGAATTATTGAGTTTATTGAATTTGTAGAAATATTGATCTCGCAATCATCTTCGCTATACATAGGGATCGCTTTTACCGACATATTACAGACATCACCGAGCTGGTAATCCGCATCAGGAAACGTAACATACGGTGCCCAACAGCTTTGCTGCATCGTAAGATATCTCTTTATCCAACATCCCTCTAATTTTAGGATGCTTTGATAGTCATTCTGCTGATAAGCGCATAGCATTCGATAGTATAATGAAATTGTATCATTCATTGGGATAAGCAGTGAAGCCAACTCGAAAAGGCTTCTCACTACCGAACCTATTTGGTCCATCTTGAACCGGAAGAACACACTTATGATTTTGTGGTAGTTCACTCCTCTTCCCTGGAAGTACAGAAAGAAAAAACCTTACAAAAACGGATTGGATATCTTGGAGAGTTATATTCGACATAAATTTAGGCGGTCCCTGCCAGATACAGGACATATATTAAATGGATTCTGCCATTTAGCTGCCAATTTTGCCATCTTCTTCGCCTTCCTTCTCATTTTCATTCAAATCTTTTCGGGCTAAATTATCTCTGAGCGCAACGAAAAGTTTATCCTTCATGGCATGCTTGACCAGAGCTGGTATGGTTGCGTAGCGGTTATCATAATCCGTTTCCGCTTGCCCTCTGCGTGTAAATACTCCATTATCTTATTTGCTTTCCTCTTTCCGCTTATTACTTCCCGTAGTCAGCGCACGCGGTTTGTCAGAAGTTAACATAAAGCCTAAATGATGCATATGGTATAGATAGAAATAACCTTAGAAAAATGTCCTTTAGAAATATCCTTTAATACCCAAGCTGGAGGAAACGAGATTATGGAATTTGGATATTTTCAGGGTCGGCTTACCCGAATCCGGGATTTGCCGGCCGAATACCCCGGCACGGCCGGCTGTTATAAAATGATGACGGTGGTCAATAGCGAAGGCAGCATCGTTGATTTCGTCGTTACCCCGGACACTTACTTTGTCGATCATGAAACACTGAGAGTCGGGTACCAGGTAATCGGCTTTTACGATGCCAATGCCCCGGTGCCACTGATTTATCCGCCCCAGTATGAGGCACTGGTGATGGCCCGGGTTACCCGCGGGCGAAACGTTGAAGTGGCCTTCTTTGATTCCCGATTAGTCAGCAGCGACGGATGGCTGAAGCTGAATATCGGCCCGTCTACCCGGATTCTTTTGGAAAATGACCAGGCTTTTAACCGGAACCCGGCCAACCGCAACCTGGTTGTCACCTTTGGCCCTACGACCCGGAGCATCCCGGCACAGACCACCCCGTACGAGATTATCGTTTTGTGTCTCTAGGGAAGCTTACGCCCCGTTTATAACGTCAGTTGATAAGTTTAAAAGCTTCTCTCCTTTAACCCGCTCAATTGCTGAATTTAAGCATTAAGACCTAGCTTCTTTTAATGCCTCTACCGGGTTTAAAATAAAACCCGACCCGGAATAAAACCTTCCGGTCGGGTATCGCTTTAATCCGCGATGTTTTATCCGAGAGTCAAGTCACCATAAAATCTTTTACAGCAAGTCTTCTGGTGTCAAAACTTCTCACATCAGCAACTGCAGGCTTACCGCCATAATAATCATCCCGGCAATCAGACCGTAAATCGTTAGGTGATGCTCCCCGTATTCCCTGGCCGTTGGGAGCAATTCATCGAAAGAGATATAAACCATGATTCCCGCTATTACCGCATACAATATCCCAAAAAGAGCATCGCTTAAGATAGGCATTATAATCAAATAAGCAATAACCGCACCCAAAGGTTCTCCCAGCCCGGATATAATGCTCCAGCCTAACGCCTTCATTCTGCTTCCGGTGGCGCAATATACCGGAACTGCTACAGAAATGCCTTCCGGGATGTTATGGATGGCTACCGCGATTGCAACCGCAATTCCCAGCGAGGGGTCCTGAATGGCGGAGATAAAGGTTGCCATACCTTCTGGAAAGTTGTGGATTGCAATGATTAATGCAGTAAAAACACCCACCCGGAAAAGTTTTCGGTCTCCTTTTAGTCCGCTGTAATCTAAGCTTTCACCTCCGCTGAATTCATGGGGATTTTCTTGGACGGGGATAAGCTTATCGATAATAGCGATGAGAAAAATCCCCCCGAAAAATGCGGCCAGGCTGAGCCAGCTGCCCGTACTGGTCCCATAGTCGGCGACCAACTGTTTGTTTGATTCGGAAAGCAGCTCGACAAACGAAATATAAACCATCACCCCGGCCGAAAGTCCCAGGGAAACTGACAGGGCTTTTGGATTCGGTTTCTTAAAAACAGTACAATCAGTCCGCCAATCCCGGTTGATAATCCCGCAAAAATGGTCAGACCAAGCGCAATTAAAATACCCGTTGCACTCAATTTGTCCACCTTTTCTTTTTGCAATTCCACAAAATACAACTATAAGATGCCTGGATAAATGGTCTGTTATTTTTATCAAGACCGATTTCGGCTTCCATGCACGATCCGTTTCATATATTAATCTTGTATTTAGTTTCAATATTAATCTATATTTAAATTACCCAACTTTTGTAATGCCCCGAATGACAATAGGAATAACCGCAACGACTAGTTTATAATGATTACCTCTAAATTCAGAACCTAGCCCAATCGTTAGATAAAAACTCCCCTTAAAAAGATAATCGCCAAATTCCCATAATTCGGACCGTGGATCATTAAACTGTTCCTCCCACTCCGTATCCAGTCACAGCGAAATTGTAATTATTGCCATTATAAAAGAATTTTGCTCTTATTTGCCTGTAATTTCTCCACGTTTTCTGAAAAACTATGTCATCCTGCTGAATCAACACAATGGAATTAGCAATAGGATTTCTTTGGAGAGAAGCGACAGTTAAGCGATCAGAATTATTCATAAATATTCTAGGATTGTTAGTACAGTAATTACCAAGTAATGTATTAGGTACTTCTCCTACCTTAATCCAGTACTCCTCGTCATCAATTACCCAGTTTTCAGGTTGATAATACAATGGCTGTGCATGTAAAACGGGAACATCAATGATATCTAATAATTTTGGTTGTTCTTCATTTTTGAAAAGCAATATCCTTTATAGTTAATTCCGCGCCTCCCATCTTTCACGAATCTCACCCATGTATTGTTTGCCCAATCAATACCTGCAACACACCGCTGACCATGTTTTCTTGAGTTAGCCAGACAAATGATTCTCTTGGTAGGCAAACCAACCCCCCCTTATAACTCCCTTCTTTTAAATTAAGCTTCGAGTTAAGTCTTATGTTACAAATGTTTAATTTCAAGATTATCTACCCGCTCAAGAAAGTATTCGGCTACCAATCGACGATGACATTGTTTTGGTTTATCTTCTGAGCATAGTAAACAAATCGAACTGGGTTTGTTGTCATCATAAATATTTTTCAGGGGCTCTCTCTGGGTTAAAAGATTCTTAAATTGTTTCTCGTAATCATTCCAGGTTATTTTTTTTTGTTTATATCCCTTCAAAATATCCTCAGTTGGCGCGAGATCAGGGCGGTGTTCATATGCGATGCCCACTAAATCCAAGATATACTCAAGATCTTGCTTTTTAGCATATCCGGCCAATTGTGAGGTGTTATTAAGACGTACATCTACTATCTTAGAAACCCCTGCTTTTTTTAACCTGGTTATGAATTCTCGGAGATTTTTCTTTGAAAAACCAATCGTATAAAGAGTCACTAGTATTCCTCCTAAAAGAGTGTTAATTGTTCAACCTCTATATAGTCCCCAACTTTTCTAGCATTCACTTTAATGTATTCCTCGGTTACAATATCATGCTGTTTTAAAAAATCACCTACTAAACTTCGGTGACAGTATTTTCTTTCTTTGCAAAAACAGACCAGCGCGATGGTCTCTCCCCGTTCGACCCTGCTTTTGAGTCTACTAACGACTTTAAGTTTTTCCCTAGATCTTAACTCCCGGTTAAATATTTCCGCGTAGTAAGGCCACCATTCTTCAGGCGGTTTATCCTTCCAATGATAAAGATACTGATGAAACAGGACAGGGCTCGGAGACAATTCTGGCACCCATATACTTCCAGGAATAGTATTGCTAGATCTGGTGATTTGCCAAACCTCATCACAGTTAATATATTTTAAAGAAGAAATAGACGCCGTAATCACCTGTCCTTTATAAATTGTATTCATAAATACATCTCCTCCTCTAAAACATATTTTACCAATAAATCAACTATTTTAATATAAAATACATGGATTTTGCATATTTCCACTAAAAGACCACACAATTTAACCGACTGCTGCTGGTTGAGCAGCCGGAAAGCTGTGTGATCTTTTGGAGAGGGACAGATTTAATGTCCCCGGTCTCTATTGAGCAATACGTGCTCCTTCTTTGAGTCCAGCCAACCGGGTATTGCGGATGACCAGGTCTCCTTCGGTCAGTCCCGAGACTACCGCCACTTCATCATCTGTTTCTAGGCCTTTTTCCACCGGCTGAATCTCCGCTTTTCCCTGGCGGGCGACCCAGACCGCACTTTGGCCATCATAGTTGAACAAAGCTGTTTTCGGGACTACCAGTCTTCCCTCTTCCCGTTGCGTGATAAAAGTCACATCCATGGCGTAGCCGGGTCGCAGGCGGCTCACCTCGCCAGTCAAACCAACGGTTACTTTTACCCTTTGTTCCACCAACCCCAGGGTAGATATGCGTTCTTCCGCCGCCGCCGCAATTCTTTTGACGGTGCCGCTGAATTCCTCGTCACGACTCGAGCCTTTATAAGTCACTCGCACCTCCTGGCCAAGTTCGACATAAACGAGATCTTCCGGCAGCACAAAGACCTCCACCTCGTATTCACCGGGACGGAAAAGCGACAGCAGAGGCGTTCCAGGCATTACTACCGCTCCTTCTTTCACGTGGACCGTGCCAACAGTGGCCTCGTCCGGTGCGGTGAGTTCGGCGTTTTCCTTTTGATATTCGAGCAAGTCAATCTGGGCGCGAATTGAAGCCTGAAGACCGGCAAACTGCTCTTTGGTGCCTTCCGGAGGGTCTTCAAGCAAAAGCTTTAACCCCTCCTCCTGTTGAGCCAGCAATAACTCCAGCTGCTTGACAGCCCTGGCCGCCTCATCCAGGGTAGCCTGACTGACCACCCCGGCCTCATAAAGGACTTCGGTCCGCTGATAGTCCTCTTGGGCGGCCTTTAACTGTTCCTGAGCCAATTCCAGGGCTAACTGCTGCTGGGCAACTTGGGTTTCCTTGGGTCCGCTGAAAGCCTGCTTCTCCTGACCCTGAATGCTGGCTAATTGGCCTTGAAACTGAGCGATTTGGTAGTCGATATCCCGCGTATCCAAGGCTAATAAAGGATCACCGGCAGCTACCGTGTCCCCTTCTTGTACATCGATGGTTAATACTTTGCCACTGGTGATACTAAAAAAGTCTTTCTGCCAGCTAGCGGTTATGATCCCGGACTCAGTAAACTTTTTTTCGATGGTCCGCGGCTTTACCTCCAGCAGATCTGCCTGAATCGGCCGGGTAGCGGAGTAGACCGAAACCCCAACCAGGGCCACCACCACGACCCCCCAGAGCAGCCACTTGATCCGTTTCTTCATTGCCAACACCCCTCCCTTTAATCTCTCTCCTTCAGTACTTCTACCATCGAAAGCTGCCGAATTTTCCGGGCAATAACCCAGTGCGTCAGCCAAATCGAAGCCACGGTCCCAACAGTCCCCATAATAAATGACTGTAGTTCAAAGACAACCGGAAAGCTGAAAAGGTCGCTGTCCGCCATGCCCGCCATGCCTTTGATAAAGAGCATCGTCATCGGTATCCCGGCCAACATCCCAAAGATACTGACAAACCATTGCTCAAAAGCCAACACCTGCAGGACTTCACCCGGGGTCATGCCCATCACCCGCAAAGACGCCAGTTCTCGCTTTCTTTCGGACAGGGACACGATGCCCGAGTTATAGATCACCGCAAAACCGGTTAACATGCCAAACAAGGCCAATACCCACATGGTATAACCGTAAGAATCCATCATTTCATTAAATTTCTGCAGGGCCGCGCCCTTTTCCTCTACAGAAAACACCCCGGCTGCCTCCCGATAGTGCTCCTTCAGTTCGGGGAAGGCTCCCTCTTCCACCGCCAACAAGGCGGCGGTGCTGATGTTTCCCTGCTCAAGCAGGCGGCCCAAGGCACTGATTTCCATATAGGCGTTAACCCCCAAGTACTGGGGGACAATGTCGACTACTTCGGTATAAACCGGTGAATCTTTAGCATACGGGCTCTCGATTTCTAGCCGTGAGCCCACCTTAGCCTGGAGATTTTCCGCTAGGGTCTGGGAAAGGATAATCCCTTCTGCAGGCAGAGGCACTTTTACCCCATCTTTAGTCAGGATATTGTACATTTCCGTATCCGGTTCCAGGCCCAGGATGACAGTCGATTTTTCGTGCCAGGTGTGATTGAGGGTCGCTGGTACTTCCAAATAAGCCTCAAACCGAGTCACCCCCGGCCAGTGCGCCAACTCGTGCCGGGCCTCTGGCCCACTAGTCGGGTTAGTGTAAACAACTTTCACATCATGGGTCTGCACCTTGGTAAACTGGTCAACCATCAGCACATCAATTATTGATAGAAAATAGCCGGTGGTTGAAATAAGGCTAAAAGCAAACATGACCCCGATCAAGGTAAACAAACTGCGGCTTAAATTACGAAACAGGTTGCGGGTCGCCATTTTACCCTGAACGGTTAGATTATTCCAGAATAAGCGCCAACCCTCGATCAAGGTTTGTTTGGCCTGGGGTGGGGCCGGTGGCCGCATCGCTTCAGCCGGCTGCAGCTTCAATACCCCTTTGCTGCCAAAATAGCCCGCCAGAGCCCCAAAACCAGTGGAAAACAAGGTCCCTAAAACAAGATAATAAATTGAAACCTGACCAGTTAGCCCCGGCAGGTTAAAAAATGTTTGATAAACCCCATCAAGGGATAAGACAGCCAGAATCCAAGCAGACTTCCGAGTATTCCGCCAACGGCTCCAATGATTAAGGCGTAGGAAAGATAGTGGAATAAGATGGTCCGGCTTGAATAGCCCAGGGCTTTGAGGACACCAATCTGCCCTCTTTGCTGTTCCACCATCCGTTTGAGGAGAATGTAGAGAATAGTGGCGGCCACGATTAAAAAGAGGAGCGGCATGGTCGTCACCATCGACTGCATTGACTGCAGTTCCTGTTTCAGGATCACTTCACTGACTTGGTCCTCCCGGGCATAGATGCTCTCCAAACCACATGATTTAAGCCTCGGCTTCAACTGGCTCTCCACTTCGGGATAGGTGTAGCCGGCAGCCAGGGTAAAGGCAAGATCGTTTAAGGATTCTTCCCCGTATAGTTTTTGCATCACGTCCAGCGGGAGATAGGCCACTCCGAAGGTCGCCGGGTCCGGGTAGATATCCATCGGTGTCCGCATGGCATAGATAAATTCCGGGCTTTGGGCCGTCCCGGTCACCGTTAGTTCCACTTGGTTGCCGGCGATGATCACCGGCAGTTTATCGCCCAATTGGAGGGCGTTGGCTGCCAGGAAACCGGGATCAAGCAGAATCCCCCGGGTGCCCGCAGACGGCAAGTTTCCCTCAACAATCCGCACATCGTTTAACCGATCCGTTTGCTCCGGCCTAATCGACACCAGCCGCAGGTAAACATTCTCCTCCCGGTCCGAAAACAATACCTGAGCGTCTTTAACCAGACGGCCTTCCAGTTGGGCTACCCCTTCGACAGCCGCCAAGCGGTCCGCTTGGGTCTGGGAGATCCCCCGAACCTGAGCAAAACCGTCTGCAAATCGGTACTCCGCATAAAAATTGTTCCGGGCGTCATTAAGCCCTTCAAAGACGACGGACATCGAGGTATAAAGCATTAAGCCTATTGCAATAACGGTAATGCAGGCTAGATAGGCTGCTTTGTTCTCGGTTAGATCTCGCCACATTTTTCTCCACAGCATTACCAACTCACCTCTTCCGCGGCTTTGGGTTGGTCAATTACGCGGACGCTGGCGATCTCCCCGTCTTTCATTCTAAATACCCGATCAGCCATATCGGCGATGCTGGCATTATGGGTGATAACGATTACAGTCTTCTGGTATTTAAGATTAAAATTACGCAACAGTTTTAATATCTGAATCCCGGTGCTCAGGTCCAAGGCCCCGGTTGGCTCATCGCATAAGAGCAGTTCTGGGTTTTTGGCTACTGCTCTCGCTACCGCTACCCGCTGCTGTTCCCCGCCCGACAACTGGGCTGGGAAATGGTTCGCTCGCTCCGCTAGGCCCACTTCCGCCAGGACCTCGGCCGCGGCCAAAGGATTCGTCGTTATTTCCGTCGCTAACTCCACGTTTTCGTAGGCGGTTAAATTAGGCATTAAATTATAAAATTGAAAAATAAAACCGACGGCGTTTCGTCGATAGCGAGTCATTACACTTTCTTCGGCGTTATGGAGCGGCATTCCCTGATAGAAAAGCTCACCTTCACTGACTTGATCCATCCCGCCCATTAAGTTTAGCAAAGTACTCTTACCGGAACCGCTCGGACCAAGCACCACCACAAACTCACCTTGATAGATTTCAAAGCTGACCCGTTTCAAGGCATCCACGCGCACCTGCCCCATCTGGTACCATTTACTGACCTGCTTACCTTCAAGGATTACCTTCACCGTCCCACCACCTTTTAACCATCAAAAATGAGGATTCCTTTGGATAAAATATCTGGATAAGACATCATACTAGTTAGTGTGTTTGCTTTCCTAACAAACCGTAAAAAAACAACAGGGTTAAATCATGCCGATCCTTATTAGAGAGCTCCATATTGATCAGTTCATTTTTAAACATTTTCATATATAAAACAACGGCGTTATTAGATAAGTCAGGATTTACATATCCTTCCTGCTTGCCTTGCTCAATAAGCTTTATCATTAGAGGCACGGTTCGGGTTTGAAAAAACTGTTCTAAAAGATCCTGAACAAATGGTTCCTTCCATATAGAAGACCGCAGAAATTCCTCACTGTAAACGGTAATAGCATCCATTTTATTTAAAAACATATTTTCAAATTTGTTAATAAATGGAATCCGGTCATCAAACAGCTTCTCGTACTTCTGCATTTCGTTTTCCATTAAAAAAAAGATGACCTGTTTAACTAGGTTTTCCTTGCTGCCAAAATAATTATAGATACTTACCGGTGAAACCGCCGCTTTTTTGGCAATTGAGACAATGCTTACCGAATTTATTCCATGAGTACAAAAAAGTTGCGTCGCTGCTTGAATAATCGCGTTGATCTTCTTTTGCCGACGTAGTTCAAAACCGTTCAAGTTGCTCACCTCAAAATATCTTAATGCTTTTTATGAAATATTTCAATGCAATATTTCATAATTCCACATGAAGATACTTGTGGATAAGGAGAATATGTCCAGTCTGGCTACCTATAACAAGTTAACCCGACAATTGGCGTAAGAAGTGAACTCGTTCAGCTTCGCTGAACATCCGAGGCTTCAGATTGAGACTCTACTCCACCTGAAGAGTCTTTTGATTTGGATAAATCCTCTGTGATTAAATACAAAAAACCGGTCACGCATCAGGAAACTTTTCCTTTTGTAACCGGCCTTTTTATCGTGTGGGAAACGGGGACAAGTTCAATGTCCATTATCCCAGAAAAATGTTATACTGGTTAAGAAGAGTGGTAAATATGCCCAGGATAGCTTGAAAAAAGCGAAAGCGGTATCTATCATCTAATGTTCAGGGACATCAACCGACAAAATATTTTAGCGGATGTTCCGGTGTTTAAAGGTTTTAGTTTTGTTGGCGTAGTCAGCCACGACCTGGCCTTGGCCGATTAGTTTATACTTGTAGATTACTAGACCATCTAGGCCGACCGGGCCGCGGGCGTGGATTTTACTCGTGCTGATGCCGACTTCCGCCCCAAAACCATACCGAAAACCATCACTGAATCGGGTGGAACAGTTCCAGAAAACGTTCCCGGAATCGACCAGATTCATAAACTCGGCTGCATTTTCTTGACTATGAGTAATAATGGCGTCGGTATGCCCGGAGCCATAAGTGTTAATATGATCTATTGCTTCCTGAAGACTGTTGACCACCTTAATCGACAACTTATAATCCAGGTACTCGGTCCGCCAATCCTCTTCCGTAGCCAGGCCCACCTCGATAATCTTTTGCGTTTCCGCACAGCCGACCAGTTCCACCTGCCGCAGAATCCATTTCTGCTTTCAACTGGGGTAAGAATTGAGGGGCGATGGCTCGGTGTACCAACAAGGTCTCGGTGGCGTTGCAGACGGCGACGTATTGTGTTTTAGCATCAATGACTAACTCCAAAGCCATCTTCAGATCGGCCGCGGCATCCACGTAACAGTGACAGATTCCATCGGCGTGGCCCAAAACAGCAATGCTGGTGTTCTCCATAATGTAGCGCACAAACTCATTCGAACCCCGGGGAACGATCAGATCCAGGTATTGATCTAGTTTCAACATTTCCTTTACGTCGTCCCGGGTTTCCAGAAGCTGGATCCAACCAGCCGGGATCCCGGCTTGGGCGGTGGCCTCCCGGATAATCTCGGCCAGGATCCGATTGGTTTCCTTGGCCTCACTCCCGCCCTTTAACAGCACAGCGTTCCCACTCTTGAGAGCCAAGGTAGAAATCTGAACCAAGGCATCCGGCCGAGATTCAAAAATAATCCCGATAACCCCAATCGGGCAGCTGACCTTGTAAAGTACCAGCCCATCATCCAGTTCTGTGGCTGCCAGGGTTGTCCCCACTGGGTCCGGTAGTTGGATCAAGCTGTTGATGCCGCTGATTACCTCGTTTATTTTAGACTGATCAAAATTTAATCTCTTTAAGAGGGGCATCGCCAGTTGCTCGTCTTTACTTCTGGCCAGATCTATCGTATTGGCCTGAATAATCTCTGCCTGCCGCTCGCTTAATAACCGGGCGATCTCGCTCAAAGCCTGATTTTTAACCGCCACCGGGGTGGCTGCTAGCTGGATTGAAGCCTTTTTGGCTAAGGAGGCCATTTCCTTAATACTCATGCTCTAATCACCTGTTCTTTTCAAAGATTACTAACCCCATGATACTATAGAACTGATTTTTGGCAAGACTGAAAACACAGACAACCTAAAGAACAATGGGACGGTTTAACTGTCCCGATTTATCCGAAAATCATTTTGTTTCGTGTCATTTCAAGCGAAGCGAAGAATCTTTCCCACGCTGTGAAATACTGATCCTTTCTCCCTGTCACACTAATAAACTAATAAACAGGGCATTTTTTGAGACACTAAGCCTAGCTCCCTGTCCCACATCTAGATTGCCAAAGATTGTGAAACGTTGTATAACTCTATTATAAGTTAAATTCTTTTTAAGAAGGGGAGAATACCATGCGACTCCCGAATTATAAAATAATTGAAAAGGTAGTCGAAAACCAGCAGGCGGCTATTTTCAAGGCTTACCATAAAAACGACCCGGACCGGGTCCTAATCCTTAAAGTCTTGAAAACAACCTTCCTGTCTGAATACCAGATAGCTCAATTTAGACAGAGGGTTGAACATCTCAGGGTGCTAAACCATCCCCTGATTATTGCCCCTATCTCATTCGGCGTCACCGACGAGAATTGCTTTATTACCTATGAATTCTTTGATGGCGTGCCGCTTAATCAACTGACAAAGCCACAGTTGGGAATCGACTTAAACGCTTTTTTCACCATTGCCTGCAAGCTCGCGCAGGCTATCGATAATGTTCATGAGTCCGGCATTATTCATGGCGGCATAAAACCGAACAACATCCTGGTAAACCCCAATACCCTTGACATTCGGTTGATCGACTTCATCAGCGCAGTTGATATGAGAGAGATTAGCCATTTTATCTATAATTATTCATTTATCAGAGAAACTCTAGCCTATACCTCCCCGGAACAGACTGGCCGCATCAACCACCGGGTTGCTTTTACTTCGGATCTCTATTCACTAGGAGTTGTCTTTTTTGAGATGCTGACTGGCCATCTTCCGTTCTTATCCGATGATCCCCTAGAATTGATCCATTTTCATCTGGCTAAAAAGGCTTCGCTGGTTCATGAATTAAACCCAGCTATTCCCCCAGTTTTAAGTAAAATTATTGCTAAACTAATGTATAAAGAGCCGGAGAAACGCTATCAAACCGGCCGCGGGCTCTTAGCGGACCTTGTTCGGGCTCAGGACGAGTATTTAGCCACTGGGACGATCCGCGATTTTCCTTTAGAAAGCTCAATCTATCCTCATCAGATTAGCTTCATCTCCAAAATGGTCGGCCGAGATCGGGAAGCTAAAATAATTCTTGAGGAATATGAGCAAGTTGTTCAGGGGGCATTTCGCTCATTGCTTATCTCTGGACTATCCGGCATCGGCAAGACCCGCCTCATTCAAGAACTGCAAAAACCGTTGATCCAACACCGGGGCTACTTTACCTCCGGCAAATTCGATGTGTCCCAGAAGAATATTCCTTATAGTTCGCTTATCCAAGCTTTTAGGAATTTAATCCGGACCTTTCTAACTGAAAGCGATAAACGGGTTGAGCTTTGGAAAAAAAGAATTTTAGAAGCCGTCGGCCAAAATGGTAAGGTCTTGACCGATGTCATCCCGGAATTGGAGATCTTGATCGGACCGCAACCAGAAGTCAATCAGCTTCCGCCGGTCGAATCACTCAACCGATTCCATGACTTATTTGGCCGTTTTTTGGCTTGCTTAGCGAGCAAGGAGAATCCGCTTATCTTATTCATCGACGACCTGCAATGGTGTGACTCAGCCTCTTTTGACTTTTTGGCCAATGTGTTTACCAATCATCTGGAACATCCATACCTTTTCTTTTTGGGCGCATACCGCCATAACGAGGTAGGGTCCAGCCATCCTCTAGCCAAGCTAATCCGCAGTGCCACTGAAGCTCGCCGGCCATTGAAAGAAATCAAACTGAAACCCTTAGAACCCGAACATTGCCATGAAATGGTATCATACATCCTCGATTCTCCCCTAGACAAAACCAAAGCTTTATCTGATTTCATCTGCACACTGAGCGATGGGAACCCGCTCTTTGTCACGGAAAGCCTGTCCTATCTGTATAACGAAGATCTTCTTTTTCTTGATGCAGACAGGCAATGGCGATGGGACCTGGATAAGATTCATGAATCATGCATGCCGACAACTGTAGTCGCTCTTTTTTGTGCCAAGATTGAGAAACTAGTGCCAGACCTAATTACCCTCCTTGAATACTGTGCCTGTAGCGGAAATACCTTTTCACCGGCAGAGCTAGCATCAAACATGGGGATAACCCTCCGGGATACTTTCGAAATGCTGAAACCGGCTCTGAGTCAGAGGTTGCTGATAGAAAGCAAAAACCAGTTGCAGTTTATCCATGACAAGGTCCAGGAAGCGGTCCTGTCCATGATTTCGGCGGAAAGACGCCGGCAGATTCACTGGCGAATTGGCAGCCGTCTCTTGTCCGCTATTCCGGAGGACCAGATAGACCTCGAAAAAATAGATAACCTTTTCACCATTGTCTCTCATCTTAACCTGGGAAGAGAAAAGCACCTAGATAACCAAACGGCGTACCGCCTCTCAGATCTTAACTACCACGCCGGCAACAAAGCCCTTGCTGCCCTCGCGACGGAAGCAGCCAATGATTATTTCAACCTCAGCCTCGAACTGCTGCCGAGTGACTGCTGGGAAGATAGTCAATATAACCAGACTTTCTTGATCTATAAAAAAGCGGCAAACTGAGCTTATGTGCGGCAATTACCAAAAATCGGAAAGGCTGCTCAACTATTTGCTGCAAAATGCTAAGACCGACCTGGATAAGGCAGAGTGTTTGGCAGAACAAACGACTACCCTGTCCTCCATTGGTAATTTCATCAAGGCGATCGAGACGGCTAACCGGGGACTGGCCTACTTCGGCAAGTCCATCCCCGCCAGTCCAGCGGAAGCGGACCAGAAACGGCAGGAGTTAATGGTTGATATTGCCGCAAAAAACATTGATGTCTGGGAAACCATCCTGAACATGCCCTTTACCACTGACCGAAAGAGTAAGATCGAGTTGGCCTTCTATAGTGAACTGATTCCCGACCTATATTTGTCCGGCCTTGTCCCCCAACTCTACCTAGCGGCGACACTTTCCACCCAGCATTGCCTGGCCGGGGGGATGGATGAATCTGTGATCTATTCTTTCAGCATCATGGGACTTCAGCTAGGAGAACAGGAAGACTTCGCCTCCGCGTTTCGGTACGAGGACCTGGCTCGGGAACTATCGGCCAAGTACCCCAATACCTTTGGGGCCACTCGGGGAATGAATGGGATCGTTTGGTGCAACATGCACTCCAGAAGTCACCCAAGGGAGATTGTTGATTATTGTCTCAAATCGATTCAGTGCGGAAAAAACTGTGGTGACCTGTTTAATGCCGGTCTGTCTTACGGTCCGCTGATGTGGAATCTTCAGGTGCAAGGGGCGGACCTAACGACAATTGAACACTATGCCAAAGAATGCTTGCAATTTTCTAAGCGTTACCATCTATCCTTTTCCGTCGGCCTGGCCGAGGCAATGCAGGCGGGTTGGATCGAGCCCATGAAAAAACATTATTCACCGATAGCCATGGAAGAAAAAGTCAAACAGTGGGAACAGGACAACCACATCGCCTCCGCTGGAAGTTATTATATCCACATGGCTTTAACGCATTATTATTTTGGTGAGTATGAAAAGGCTGAGGAGTACCTGGTCGGCGCCCGTAAGTATTTGTCAGGCCTGACCGATAACGTGCTAAAAAGACAGTGGCATGTCTTCCGGGTTTTAAACGCACTAAAACTATATGATAAGGGCTTTCGCTTTAAGAATATCCATGAGTTATTGGCCGAAATCCGGCCAATCATTGAAAAAGTCAAGCTGTGGGCTAGTTTAGGACCTTTATTGAAACCCTACCTAGCTTTTATGTATGCTGAATTGGAAAGAGTTACTGGTATTTTTAATGAGGCCAGAGGTCTCTACCTTGATGCCATAGAGATGGCTAATAGGCTAAGTTATACCTTTCTGGAAGGTCACCTAAACGAATGTCTGGGGGAATTCCTGCTGCAGGCCGGTCGAGGGCCGGAAAAGGTATTTTTTAACGAAGCAGCGCGTTTATACAAGAAATGTCACGCAACCCGAAAAGAATATCAGCTGATTGAGAAATATCCTGAGTATTTTGAAGAAGAAAAAACAGCCTACTCAGACCTTGAGGCGGATTATCCGAAACGTATTCTGTACGACCTGGACGTGGAATACCTTACCAAGGCATCTCTGGCTATTTCTGCGGAAATAGAACCGGAGGCCCTGATTAAAAAGATTATGAACCTGGTTATCGAAAGCTCCGGAGCGCAGCACGGCTATCTGTTGATCGAAGAAAACGGTAATCTGTTCATCCGAGCCACAAGCCACGTCTCAGAAAAGCAGGTCGTCCAGTTAGTTAACATAAAACTGGATGATGCTAAAGATATCTGCAAAGCCATCGTTCGTTATGTATACCGAACCAAAGAGAAGGTAATCCTGAACAATGCTGCCCAAGAAGGGATGTTCAAAAACAATCTAGAGGTCCAGCAGCTGCAATTACGCTCAGTCTTTTGTCTGCCGGTGATTGAGCAATCAAGAATGATTGGGATAATCTACCTGGAAAATCGCTTGTCCGATTCGGTATTTACCGTCAACAATGCGCAGATGACAGAGCTGCTAACCTCCCAGGCTGCCATCTCCCTGGAAAATTCCCGGTTATTGGAAATAATGAAGAAAGCGGAGGAAAAACTGCGCCTGGCCAAGGAAGCACTAGAGGTCCAGGTGCAAGAACGAACCGCAGAACTGGCTAAAGCCAACCAACTGCTGGAAAGAGACAATGCCGAACGCAAGCGGGCTGAGGAAGCCGCGAAAGCAGAACGGCAGCAGTTTTATAAGGTCCTGGAAATGCTTCCGGCTTACTTGATTCTGCTGACGCCGGATTATCATGTCCCCTTTGCTAATCGACTCTTTAGGGAACGTTTTGGAGCATCTAGCCGCCGTTGTTATGAACATTTGTTTGGATATAGTCAGCCCTGTCCTAATTGCGAGACCTTCCAGGTCCTTGCGACCATGGCACCCCATGAGTGGGAATGGAACGGCCCGGACGGCCGTATTTACCATGTTTTTGACTTTCCTTTTACTGACGTGGATGGGTCCACCCTGATCCTGGAGATGGGTATTGACATTACTGATCATAAAAAGGCAGAAGAAGAGATTCAAAAGCTAAACCGGGAACTGGAGCAGCGCGTTAACGAACGGACCGCCCAATTGGCCGCCGCTAACGAGGAACTGCACACCAGTGAGGCGCAATTACAGGAAGCCTTATTCGAAAAAGAGGTACTGCTCAAAGAGATCCATCATCGGGTTAAAAATAACCTCCAGATCATTCACAGCATGCTCAATCTTCAACTGCCTTATATCAAAGATGAGCAAGCCATTGAACTATTCAAGGAAAGCCAAAACCGAGTCTTCTCAATGGCCCTGATTCACGAGAAAATGTATCAATCTAAGTCGTTGGCCAAGATCGACTTGGCCGAATATATCCGTAACCTGACCACCAACTTGTTCCTATCGTATGGAGTGAGTGAGAGAGTGATCAAACCTAGAATATACGTTGAGAACCTAACGTTTAACATTGATACAATGATCCCCTGTGCCTTAATCATTAATGAACTCGTTACGAATTCGCTAAAATACGCCTTTCCGAATACCTCCAGAGGTCTAAATAATAAGTCTGAGGTTCGCATTGAACTCCGTCATGGTGCTGATAATAAATACATATTGACCGTCAGCGACAATGGTGTTGGGCTACCGGAGGGCTTCCAGATTCAGGACTGTGAGTCGCTGGGACTAAAACTTGTCAGGGTGCTGGTAAAACAGCTCAAGGGGAGTATTAACCTTAATTCAAGCAATGGAACCGAGTTTACGATAAAGTTTAGGGAACTAGCAAGGAAGGGGAGTATGAAATAATGTCTGGTGCCAGAATACTAATTGTTGAAGACGAAGGTATTGAAGCCCTTGATTTGCAACAAAGAGTAACCGGCATGGGTTACACCGTTCTAGATATTGTATCTACTGGAGAAGAGGCCATAGAAAAAGCAGGGGAAACCTTACCAGACCTGGTGTTGATGGATATCATGCTTCCTGGAGAAATTGATGGAGTGACCGCCGCTGAACAGATCCGATCTCGCTTTAATCTTCCAGTTATTTATATTACCGCCTATGCTGATGAAGATACTCTGCAGCGGGCTAAGGTAACCGAGCCGTACGGTTATATTGTCAAACCTTTCCGGGAAAGAGAATTACAAATAACCATTGACATGGCCCTACACAAACACGAAATGGGAAAGAAGTTGAGAGAGAGTGCCAAATGGTTTTCCACAACACTCAAAAGTATTGGCGATGCGGTAATCGCCACCGATAAAAAAGGTCGAATAACCTTTATGAATCCGGTGGCCGAGAGGTTAATGGGTTGGAAGTTGGAAGAAGTTAAATCTAAAAAACTGACTGAAGTATTCAACATCATCAATATGTACTCACGCCAACCGGCTGAAAACCCGGTTACCCGGGTCCTCCTGGAAGGCGTTACTATTGGCTTGGCCAACCATACCCTATTGATCGCGAAAGATGGGACAGAAATTCCAATAGATGATAGTGCCGCGCCGATTAAAGACGACCAGGGGAATATTGTCGGGGTAGTCCTGGTATTTCATGATGTAACCGAGCGTATCCAAACAGAAGCAGCCCTACGCGAGAGCGAAGAACGCTATCGCACCCTAGCGGAAGAACTCCGCGAGGCGGATAACCGCAAGAACGAATTTTTGGCGATCCTCTCCCACGAACTACGCAACCCGCTCGCCGCTATTCAAAACAGCTTGAACATCCTTGACCGCACTAAACCTGGCAGTGACCAGGCTCTGCTAGCTAAAAGTATTATTGACCGGCAGGTAAGGCAGCTTTCGCATCTGGTCGATGATTTGCTCGACATTACCCGTATTACTCAAAAAAAGATCAAGTTGCAGCGACAGCGGCTTGAGCTTAATGAACTCGTGCGACGGACTCTGGAAGACCATCGATCACTTTTCGAGAAAAGCGGCGTACGTTTAGAAGCCGAATTGGCTCCAACGCCGATTTTCTCGAACGCTGATGGAGCCCGTCTAGCGCAAGTGGTTGGAAACTTACTGATGAATGCGGCCAAGTTTACCGACTATGGCGGACATACTCGAGTGTGCCTCGAGAGCGATGCCACCCAGCAACAAGCAATAATTCGGGTAATCGATACTGGAATTGGGCTAGCCCCGGAAACACTCCCCCGCCTCTTCCGGCCATTCATGCAGGCAGAAACAACCCTTGACCGCAGCCGGGGCGGACTTGGCCTTGGGTTAGCCCTGAGCAAGGGACTGGTTGAGCTCCACGGCGGCAAACTAAAGGCTAACAGTGCCGGAATCGGTAAAGGGGCCGAATTTGTTGTCTGCCTTCCTTTAGAAGAAACCGCTTCCAATGAAGAACAGCCATCTATTACTCTAGAGATTGCACACCCCAACCGACGACGGGTACTGATCATCGATGACATTGTCGATGTAGCGGATACCCTTCGTGACTTGATCAAACTCAATGACCATGAAGTGGCCGTTGCTTACAATGGCCCTGAGGGACTAGCCAAGGCTCGGGAATTTCAGCCCGAGGTTTTGCTGTGCGATATCGGGCTGCCTAAAATGAATGGCTACGATATTGCGAAAGCTATTCGTCAGGACGAAACACTCAAAGGTATATTCCTGGTGGCTTTAACCGGTTATGCTATGCCGGAGGATCTGCAGCGAGCAACTGAGGCCGGTTTTGATTACCATTTGGCCAAGCCAGTTGATCTGGATGAATTAAATCGAATGCTGACTGAGATACCCAATAATCTAAAAACTTTTTAAAATACAACCGTTTATAAAGCCCTCGCTTTTCTTGGCAAACTCCTTAATCTCACTGAAATGGGTGGTGGCTACGATGGCGGCCTGCTTACTGAAAACCTCCTCCAGCACGGCGACGGCAAAACCCATTCCTTCTCCTGGCTCAGTCCCCGCCCCCAATCTACAAAAAAATAAGGCTGTAATGAACACCAATGTTCACTACAGCCTCAACAAGAATCCTATTGCGCCAAAAATGGTTGGGCAAAAATGAGCATAAAAAAGCCGTACGTGAGCACGGCAGATTATCATGCTTTATTCCTGAGGAAGGAGCAAATATATGCCGGTGTTCTCAATAACCGTGTCGCATGGTACAACTAAAAAGCCGGTTAAATTATCCGACCTTAACTAACTCTAGCTCTCAATACCAAGCGAACTACCTATTTGGTTACGGTTAGTTGAAAACAACCTCTAACACAAACTCAATCCTTTACTTTTAAACTATATCTATTTTAAATCATTTTCCAACATCAAGTCAACCTGTTCTAGAAAGCAAGCGACGGTTCCGTGTTTTATCTGATTCACAAGACTTCTGCTTTTGAAAATGAGGGTTACCTTGTTTATACTTCAGGTGGAGTAGAGTCTCCATCTGAGGCCTCGAGGTTCAGCGAAACTGAACGAGTTCACTAGTTAGGACCGTGGCCATTCCTCCGACTCACGTCATTCGAATGGCCCAGCCTTATGTGTTCCTGATTAAAGTGAATGATTAATGGAATTATATAAAGGTATCTCTATCATCACCTTAAATAAATCGCCGTCAATTTCTACCTTAAACTGGCCTCCCTGTAACTTGGTCAGGCTTTGAGCGATGGCTAAACCCAGACCGGAGCCTTCAGTTGTTCTGGAGACATCTCCTCGCACAAAACGTTCGGTCAACTGGTCCGGAGAAACCTCCAGCGGAACCGCCGAGATATTCTTGATAGTTAATAATCCATATTGATCGATTTTCACGATATCGATATACACCCTGGTGTTAGGCATGGAATACTTCACCACATTGGACAGCAGGTTTTCGATTATCCGCCACATCTGTTTTCCGTCGGCCCAGACTAATATGTCTTTTTCAGTGGGCTGAACGCGAATGTCCAGTTGGGCTTGCTTGATTTTTTCCTCGTACTCGCCACAGGCCTGGAAGACAAGTTCCTGCAGATCCACTTTTTCTGCCGTGACCGCCAAATTGCCGCTAGAGGCCTTGCTCGCTTCAATCAGATCATCAATCAGTTGCTTTAATCTTTCAGACTTTTCTTCCAAAATCCCCACATATTCAGCCGCCGGTTCACTATTTAGCTCCTCCATCTTGAGCAAATCAACATAATTAATAATGGAGGTGAGCGGTGTTTTTAAGTCATGCGAAACATTGGTAATCAGATCTGTTTTCATCCGTTCTCCCTTAATGGCTTCGGCAACGGCTTTTTTCAGCCCCGCCTGAATGCTTTGGATATCCTCGGCAAAACCGGAAAAGGCAACTGATATTTTAGTATTGTCCAGCGGATAGTCTAGATTTCCCATGGATATTTCTTTAGCCGCGCCCATTATTTGAGTTAATGACAGAAGGGCTTTGGCCGCAAAATATACCACAGCGACATTCAAGGGAATTATTAATAGAATCGTAACTAAAATAAAAAATTCATCCTCGCCTACCAAGCCACAGGAAAAAAACAGAATGCCATTGGCTAACCCATACGCTAAGAGCAGCAACAGGGTCCAAACCTTAAAAGTTTTTCCGTTAAAGCATATTTTGGTGAGGTCTCTTATAATGTTGAATAGCCGATAGATTAAAGTATTTTTAATTATTTGGCCGCTTTTGATCTGCCTAGTCATGGATAAAACATAGTTTAAACCAATTAGAGCATTCAGACTTAGCACAATTATCGATAATACCAATGACTCAATCAAATTATAATAATAAAAAGAACTAGCATAAAAATTCAACGGAAAATTTGCCAGGGAAAATAGGATCACAAAGAATACCCCGACAGAATGAACGTCTGAATAGATCTTATCAACGAAGGAAAGAACTATCTCCCCACCCTGTTCACGTCGCCCTGCAACGCCAACAAGATAGATAATAGCTAGTACCATCAAGAATGCCGCGGCTATTAATAAGTTTTTGTAAGCCAAAACCTTGTCGATCATTAGTTTGATTTTAGTATAGCCTATATACTCATCATAAAAACCATCTCCCGGGGTTAATGGTTCGATGACTGCTGTATAAACCTCAAACGGAGTACCGGCCAGCATTCGTCTGATAGCATTAGCATACTGGGGATAATCAGTATTCGCTTTCCCCTGGTCATAATAGGCGAACGTCGCTTGTTTTTGAATTAAAGCCGCCGCCTCAGTTGCCGTTCCTTCCGTTACGTTGGTAATCTCCTCACCAGTTTGGGTGTTTTTCAGGTAATAGGCGAAATTAACGGTAGCGGACAGCCTGTCCTGGATGCGCTGCAAACGATTCAAATTATCTAATATAATCATTTTCTCTTCGGCAGAGGCCTTAATGTTTTCTTCACTTTTTAATTCCACGTTCAGCTCAACCGTATTATGAATTAACCGGGCATATTCCATCCTGAATGAATTAGTGTCAAAATAGTTGTTGCTTCTGATAATCTCCGAATTTTGTAATAAAAACAGAGCACTGCCAAAACTAACCACAAAACACAGCCAGGCTAGTACAACAGCCGTCACCTTTACCCCAGTTGAGTATTTAATATTTTTCAATTTTGTAGCCAATCCCCCACACCACCTTTAAATATTTTGGCTCTTTCGGATTAATCTCGATCTTTTCTCTGATCCGCCGAATGTGTACCGCGACCGTATTTTCTGCGGAATAGGACGGCTCTCGCCAGACATTTTCATAGATTTGTTGGATCGAAAAAACATGCCCCATGTTTCGCATCAGGAACAGCATAATCCCGTATTCGGTTGCGGTTAGCTTAACGGGCTCCCCATCAACCCGCAGATCCTTGGCTTCTGGATCAAGTTCTAAACTACCCGTTGTTAAAACTCCGCTTTTCCGAGCGATACTACCCAGGGCCGTGTAACGGCGCATCTGCGATTTGACTCGGGCCATCAACTCTAATGGATTGAAAGGTTTGGTCACATAATCATCAGCCCCGAAGTTTAAGCCAATTATTTTATCCGTATCCTCTGATTTGGCCGATAATATAATTATCGGTAGGTTTTGCTCTTCGCGAATCTTCAGGGTTGTGGCAAGGCCATCCAGTTCCGGCATCATTATATCCAACAGGATCAGATGAATTGTCTGTTCCGATAAAGCCTGTAAGGCCTGCGTCCCGGTGTAAGCCTTAACTACCCTATAATTCTCCATCATTAAGAACTTTTCCAATGCATCGACAATGGCTTGGTCATCATCACATACCAAAACATTTAGTTTATCCATTTACATTCCCCTCCCCTGTTGACAATTTGTCGTTCATTTTAAATCACCTGCCTTTTCGCCTATTTTAGGCGGCAGGTTTTACAAAACACCGGATAAAAATCTTAAAATTATCTTAAAAATCTGCACAAAAAAGGCCGTAATGAACACCAAAGTCCATTACAGCCTGACTATCTCAGGAGAAAAAGAACTATCAGGGATTGTAGGAACTTAACTATCCTGCAAAAAACGGCCGGGAGAACCGTCCCCGTGGCTGTTAATACAAGCCGTAGGTTTTGTTGATATCAAGGATAAAGATGATGCCATGTCCCGGTTTATCGATCTTTAGGGTTTCTCTAATTGTGGCAACAATACCCTCGGTCAGGTTTTCCTCCGCTAAGATCAGCACGATATCCTTTTCTGGTTCAACGACCATTGAGAAAAGCTTGCTGTTCTCATGAATTCCGGAACCTCTGGCGTGAATTATCGTGGCCCCTCTAGAGCCGGCTTTTTCAGCAGCCTCGACCGCCGTTTCCCCCATCCCTCTATCAACAACCGTAAAAATAGCATTATACATTGGGTTGGTTCCACCTCCACTAGCTTTAAGTTTATTATCGATACAGTTTCTAGCACCAATAATGTTAGCCACAGAAGTAGTAAAAGCTATCCCATGATTCGGTCTGGCAAAATTAAACCTTTTATTCAAGTCTTCAAGTGCCTTATCAACCGTTTGTCTCTCCGCTATGGTTAGCACTATTTCTTTTCTAATATCGTATAGGCCTAGAAGTTCTAATAAATGATTTTTTATGGTTCCTTTCCCTAAAAAAATGGTCCCACCAGAAACGCCATTCTGTTTCGCCGTTTTAATTACTTTGCTGCCTAACCCAAAATTGACAACGACGCATAATAGTTCGTACGTTTTTCCACTAGCTGGGCTCTCCATCTTCTTCTAGACCCCCTTTAACTGTTTTTAATTTAAAAATTAAGCCTAAAACCTGCAAGGCAATTAAAGGAGTTAAAGCTACCATAGCAATTACCCCAAACCCATCAATTAATACATTAGCTCCTTCCATCGATTCCGCTGCCCCCTGGGCAAAGGCTAAGATAAAAGTTGCGGTCATTGGGCCCGAAGCAACTCCGCCTGAGTCAAAAGCAATCCCGACGAAGAGTTTTGGCACTATATAAGTTAAGGCAATCGACACTAAATAACCAGGCAATAAATAATGCCATAACTGAATCTGGGGAACAACTATTCTTAACATGGATAGAGCAACCGCAAAGGCAACCCCGATTGATAAGGTAAATAATATAACATTTCTTTTAACATATCCACTGGTAACATTCTCTATTTGTTCTGTTAAAACGTAAACCGCTGGCTCAGCTAATATTACAACTAATCCAAGGATGAAACCAGTAAGGATAAGCACCCAGTTATTATCTAAAGCGGCGACACCATAACCGACAGCACTGCCAATTTCCATAAAACCGGCATTGACACCGGTTAGAAATAGAACCAGTCCGAGAAAAGTATAGATAAGTCCTTTCGATATCTTTAGCAATTTCTTTTTCTGTAGTTTAAAAACAATAATATTAAAAATATAAAACAACGAAAGGATGGGGAGTAAGGCTAATAAAACTTCTAGCATCATTGTCGGGGCTTTTTGAAGAAACGGGCCAATAATCGAAGTTGATAAGGTTGTATCATACGCTAGATCACCACTGTATCCTTCTGGCCTGGTTAAAACGCCCATCAAAATGACTGTAATTATCACTCCGGCCGAGGCGATTGCTACTAGTCCAAAACTATCCTCCTCTGATTCTTTCCCTTTTTTTAAGGAGGATACCCCTATCCCTAGGGCCAGGATAAACGGAACAGTCATGGCACCAGTTGTTGCTCCCGAAGCATCAAATGAGATGGCTAAGAATTCTGACGAGGAAAATAAAGCGAAAACAAAAATAACAAAATAAAGGCCCGTTAAAACCTTATTTAACGGTTTATTAAAAACTATTCTTAATAAGCCCAAAGATATCATTGCTGCAATTCCAATCGATACTACAATAATCAGACTTGGTTTAGATATTATTCCATCTGTAACATTACTCACTTGCCCGGCCAGCACATGCAAATCAGGTTCAGCAATCGAAATAAGAAAACCGAGGATTAGACCAGCGATGCCGATAATCCAGACCTTATTACTTTTAGCCAGTGATGTCCCCATTAAGTTTCCGATCGGCCCTATACCTATCTCAGTGCCAAATAAAAAAATAGATAGTCCGATGACGATTAAGACGGCCCCGAGGAGAAATCTTAATATTTGATAGCTTTCAAGAGGAGTAATAGTAATATTTAGTATTAAAACTATTATTGTAATTGGCAGCACCGCCAAAGCGACTTCTTTAAATTTCTCCACGAGTATATTCAAATATTCTCACTCCCTTTCATTGTATTAGTATAACACAGGCAAGTTTCTTTCGCTGCAGTATTGCCAGTCAACGTCCAACAGACCGCTGTTTTCCCCAAAATATCATTTTTCGGGGCGGGATAATAACCAAAGAAAATCCCGACCGCCGTCGCAAAACTAAGGGCCACAACTATTAACCAAGGCACAGATAAAACACCTTACAGCCCGTAACTTCTATGAGCCATTATACGTTAATCATAACAACGAACTTGACCACTGGCATCTTCAATTGAAGGCATGCGTCAGCAACCGGTCCGTCAGGAGGTCGCTCAACAATCCGTGCTTCAAAATGTGTCACATGAATTTAAAGGCCGGTTTGCGATTTAATCAAAAACATTTATAATAGTAGATAGATATTTTTACTGAAATAAAATTTCAAGTAGAAGAGTCTAATATAATTCTTTCACTGCTATACTACTACTATACTTGATATATACTAATTTTTTTACTGCAAGGCCTTAACGAAGTCATAATTATAACAAAATATATTTAAATTTATAAACCATGCGAGGTGAAAGATCCAATTGAAAACTGACCCAATTAAAGGCGGCCCTATGGAGAAGCTATATGCCATCATAGCCATTATTATCGGTGTATTTGTACTGATTGCCCTGTTTGGTCAGTTGATTATGATCAAAGAACCAATCCCCCAGGGCACGATCGTTTATGTAAATGAAGAAACGAAAATTTATTATGCTCCCCCCTACATTTTAGGGGATAAATATCCAGAAGATTTGGATGTAAGTAACTTAAAATCAATGACTGTTTCCGAGGCTGAGAGTAATAATTATCAAGCAGATAACAAGTGTGAAGAAATGGGTTATTTTAGGGAACAGTATTCCCTAAAGGATACGATCCTGATTAAGATTGGCCTGATCGAACTGCCCCCTAGTCGGTGGAACCCGGATGGGTCCTGGAATTGGTAGATGCGGTAATAATATCTTCATAATAATTGACTATCTGGTTGACCTCACCAGAGCCGGACTGACACCATGTCACTGCCGACAGCGACGACCAACCAATATTGAATCCAGATAATAAAGGAAGCAAGGGAACTACCTGTCCCTTGCTTCCTTGTCTGTCTACTCATTCATACTATCCATGCAAAAGATTGTATAAAACCTGAGCCATTTCTGCCCGTGAAGAAGTGGCCAGAGGCCTCAGCAATCCATTGCTCCCACTTACTGTGCCCGTTTCGACAAATAGCTTGATCGCTGGTTTCGCCCAGGAAGCAATTCCATCGGCATCACTGAAGCTTTCCAGGTTCTTGTCACCGTTTCCCTCTGGCAGTTCCTCAATGACCTTTAGGGCATTGTAGAGCATGGTAAACATCTCCTGCCGAGTAATAAAACGTTCTGGGGCGTACATATTGTCCCCGATCCCGCTTACTATCTTTAGATTTTTGGCGGCAGCCAGGTAATTAGTGTAATAGGTATTTCCGGCATCAGCAAAGTTGATCGTCGGGTTTTGCTCAGGATCAATTCCGTAGGCTTTCATCATCATCACTACAAACTGTCCTCGGGTCATCTGCTGAGTTGGGCCGAATCTGCCCGATTCAACTCCCTTGACTATATCCCGGGCTGCCAGGAATCCAATCGCATTACTGTACCAGTCTGTATCTTTCACGTCCTCGAAGCTGACGTCATTGTAACCAATCGCATACTTGGAAAAATGAGTTGTCTCGAAATCAACCGTATTGGTAGCCGGATTGAAAGCACCCCGGACCGCAATCAAGTTCTGATTGTTGTCAATGTAGTAAACGACAATCGCCTCTTCCTTCTCACCTGGTTTTGGTGTATACGGAATGCTGAGGCGAGCCTTTCCGCCTTCAAAACTGGAGATTTCTGTGTCCCCAGCCTTAACTGAGAAGTTGTAAACTGGACGATCAGCAACAACCGCCAGGGCTTGCGGGGATAACGAACCCGCATCAACACTGGCTACGCTGATGCTGACATCCCCAGTCGAAGCCGCATTATTGATAGTCTGAAGTACCTTGTTGTCAAAGGTGACGGTTGCCAGGGCTGTATTGACCGTGACGTTGGCTTGCGTTTCAGTCGCCAAGTTCATAATTGATGTTTTGGGAATTGCGATCTCCACCGCTTTTGCTTCTGGGGCTGCTTCAACTTTTATTTCCACGACCGCCTTCTGTCCAGCAGCCTCCGCTGTTTTGGCCTGAGTAATCATGGCTTCCATAGCTGTTGTGCTTACGGGAGCGGTAGCTTTACCGGTAGCACTATCCAGAGCGGCAGTCGTACTGGTTGACGCTGTTGTCGTTCCATCCGTTGTTGTGGGAGGGTTTGTCGTTGTTGGGGGAGTTGTTGGGGTAGCGGGTGCTCCGCTACTACTGCTACCTCCGCCGCTGCTGCCTCCACCGCTAGTAACTGATACCAGGCCGGCAATCGCATTGTTAATAGCTACTGTCTTTTCCACCATCTCGTCCAGGGTTGTTTCCGGCAGTGCCAAGGCAGTTGTTAAGATCACCCAACTGGCCGTGGTGTAGTTAGCCTGCACCTTGGCATCCGCCGCCGCCTTCGCTGCGATTAAGTCACCAACCGCTCCGTCAACCAGGTAGTAAGTTAAAAGGCACGTCCCAAAGCGATAATCTTCATCCCTAACTTCTATCATTAACTGATAGCCTTGATCAGGACCAGTTCCCGGTACGCGGTATTTGTCGTCAAAAGTGCTCAAGTCAACAGAAAAGGAAAAACGGTTGTCACTCCTAATCACCTCCGGTCCAATACCCTCAACTATTACCCCTTCGTAATCGCCGTCCTGCATGGCCGCATGGCTTCTTATAGCAACCTCAAAACCAGTGATCGCTTTGCCTTTAGCTTCTATACTGCCGCTAACCTGCAGCACCGGATATGACAGAGAGATCTGTGCTTCTTCCTCGGGGGATTCACATTCCACAATAATTTCAGGGTCAATAGGGCCTCCGCCGCCACCTTCAGTGCTGACCACCACATAACAGCCAACCGTTGCATTACCGTCAACCGAAGCGGCTGTTATGAGAGCTGGCCCTTCCGCAACGGCGGTCAATAGACCTTGGTCACTGACCGTGACTGCGTCGGGATTATTGCTTTGCCAGGTAACTTCCCGATTAGTTGCGTCCGCCGGATGGGCAAGGGCTTCGAGCTGACAGGTATCTCCCACCTTTAGTTCCAGGCCGGTTGCCAATTCCTGCGTTTCCGTTAGAATCAGATCAATCCACTCCACCAAAACATCGGAGGAACCCGGAGAACGTTCATCTCTTAGTGCCTGCAGGGTTTGAACGCCTCGGTTGTGTTCAGCCCAGGCCATTTGAAGCTGAACCGTGTTCAGCGCATAGTCCATCACCATGCAGTTGTCCAATTTTTCCTTATACTCAGCAGATTCGGTCTCAAAATCTTCATCGCTCAGCGAACGCAGGTAGTCAGCGTTTCGCTGGATCTCATCCGCCACAATCATTGCATTATAGTAGGCACCGCTCGTTCCCTCCAACTGCTCGATAAATCGTGGAATGTCGGACTTATTGAGAGAAATAGATTCCCGGTAAAGTTTTAAAATGGTGTCGTTTTGTGATAAATAACTTTGGGAATCGGTGATTTCCTTGCCAATCAATTCTCCTAAATTTTGATAGGCTTCCTGATTCCCGTACACCCCTAGCTCTCTAAGCAACTGATCAAGCTGACCAGCATCGTACTGGCAATTACGCTGCCCGGTAGTTATCTGGAGCAGGAACTGGAGTTCCTGGGCACGCAAATCACTCAAATCAGTTTTTATCTGGTTAAATACCGTCGCTTTTTGCTCTGCCGCTGCCGCGTCAATTAAACTGTTGACATAGTCCTCATTCACAATCGGCATATTTTCGCCATAATTTTCCGGGTTGTAATAAGTAAAATAGGGACTGGTCTTGTACAGGTTCTTCAAGGACACATAGGCACCAGCCATGAAGGTCGCGCTATTTTGCAGATTGGTGTAAAGCGAGTCATACCCGGCAGCCGCGGCTTTTAGCTCCGATTCGAACAGCGCGGATTCGGTTTGAAAATCATCGATGTTCTTCTCGATAATAGTCTGCTGACCCTCCATCCCAGCCAGCAATTGATAATCGTTTTCCCACCATCCCGTGGTTAGCATGCTTTCGAGGTTACTCTGGATTGTACCATAGCTAATCCCGTTCAACACATAACTTTTTAGATCTCCGCCAACATAAGCAACATAGACACTCTCCAGGCCGTTGATTTCCTGCTCAACACTGTCAAACTGGGGCCCGCAGCGTCTCATCCGCGATCAAAGCCTCCACGTCCTGGATATACTGCTGGAGGAGTTCGATAGATTTATCCCAGTTATCAACCAGGTCCTGGCCGCTGGAATCAATAACCGATTTTGTCTCACTGTACGGATGATAGTAAGAAAAATAAGCCGCCGGGTCGATGGGCGTGGTCAGATCAATTGCTCCATAAGGAGCATCTGCATAACACGAAACCCACAGGTCGTTCTCGATGATTTTCTGTTCGGCAGTTGGATGATTGGTTAATGCCCCCCCATCATCGTAATCCAGCAGGGCATAGATGTCATGCTTGCGTTGGAGCACCTCCGCCAGAATACCCTCAAATCCTGATTTGATACTGGTCGCCTCCGACTCAACTTGAGCTCTCTTGGCCGCAATTTCTTCTTCAGTCATTTCTTCATCAGGAGCGGGGATACCATAATTTACTGCCTCCGTGCTCCAAGCAAAAGTAGCCGCCACATTCTCTGCCAACGCAGTTTCTTTTTGTTTAATCAGCTGCTCCTTTTCCTCTTCTTTCTGCTGTTCCAGAATGCGCAGAGTTTCCATCGATGAAGACAATTGTCCTAGCTGGCTGTTGATCTCGTTGATAATTGCCTTGTCGGTTCTTTCCAGGATATCCAGCATTTCCTGCATAATGGCCAAGACTTCACCGACATCCGGGTCCTCCCGCAACTTGCCGTACATGTCCACCGCCCGATCTTTAAGGAAGAAAATGCATTCGGCAATGGCCTCGCTGACCTTACTAGCGGAAGGAGTGATGGCCGGAATCATGATATTGTCGATAATTATATCCTTGATTAAAATTTCCGAACCGGCTTTGAAGGCGTTTCCTACCTGTTTGGCCTTGATGTCCGCGAGTTTTTCGTAGATTGCCTGCCCAGCGGCGTATTCCTGATCTATGTCCTGTGTCAGCTGCAAGGCCGCTTCGTACTGCGAACTCTGTTTAACCTCGACCGAAAAGTTGCCCAGTTCAGATTTAACATCGTTTAGACTCTTATCGCCCACCATCAGCGTGTTGTAGCCGTTGCCGGTAAAGAACGCCGCTAGCCCGGGATATTCCCGCGCCCCAATGGCCGCTTCCCAGGCTTCGCCGGCTGCCTTCCACCCTGAGACCTCGTTTTTCCAATCAACCATTGCCTGGCTCCCGGCTGATCCAAACTGGTCAGCTCGATAGGCTGGGGCAAAAGCATAGTTACGCGAAACAGTTCTTCGGTCCGTTTCATCCAGCATGTTCCACATATTAGCGTTAAAGGCTGACCCCATCTGATCAGAGCGGTACTGGGTTCCATTATACTCAAAAACGACATAATACCTAAGACCGTCGCCGACAGTACTAACTACTCGAGCCTGTCCCGACTCTGCCCCCAGAGCAGTCGACGGGTTAATTAAAACAGGACTCAGGCTAGTGAAAAGCAAAAACAATCCTAAACAAATGGATAAAAATTTTTTCATTTGAACCCCCCCATCTTTAATATAACGTCTATTTCTCAATATAACAGTATCGCCAAATTTTACATACCCCCCTTCGTAGGTACCTAGTGTATAGTAAAAAAACAGGTTCAAGAAAAATAGATCTTTTCCAATACTGGTTGATTAGAACCATAAAAATCATCCCTTGACAAAGTATAATTTCCGGCCAAACTCTTCGATAAAAAGACCAAGCAATTCTTCAAAGTTAGTGTTTGGCGCGAAAACTCCCTGGTAGCTTCCTTGTTGAGAAAATATTTCAAGTTCCATTACTTTAGCTTTTTTTTGATTCAGACTAATAGAGATTATATCGGAGTCGTTGATAACGATTTGATTAAGTTCTCCGCCTTCTGGAATATCTTGGATTAATGGCGTTAATCTTATTTGCTTTTTCGCCAAAATCAATATATATGGGTGAGTTTTAAAAAAGCCAGATTTTAATTTTAATAAATAGGACATAACGCCACCTCTGGATAAATCATATCAACCTAACCTGAAAAGCAAAATGCCTTTGCCGGATGTGGCAATGCCAAATCTTTGGCACGATTTGTGACAAACCGTTTGCGCTTGTAGTTATGCTCTGGCAGAATATATTATGGGGTGATCCTAATGAACTTTGGCGAAAAACTTGATTTTCTAATGAACATCACTAATACGACGAACAGTGCTCTAGCTCTTTCAGTTTCTCTGGATTCCTCTTTTATTAGCCGTTTACGCCGAGGAGTACGTGTCCCGGCTAAAAAAGAAAACTATCTCAAGGCTATGGCCACCTATTTTGCTCGTCATTGTCAAGCTGAATATCAAAAAGTTGCCTTAGCCGGGCTGCTAAAAATTGACCATACAAATCTACCAACAGATATAGAAAAAACGGCAGAGCTGATTTACGAATGGTTTTTACAAAAAAGCCGGGATGAGCAAAAATCAGTAGAAAGTCTGGTTGATGGTTTAAGGCAGTTTAAATTTAAAAAGCCCCTACCAACTGATGTTCCCGATTCTTTGAACATTACTGAACCTGGTAACGTTAAGAACCCGGTATTCTATGGAACAAAAGGCAAGCAGGAAGCAGTCATTCACTTTTTATCTCTTGTCTTGAAAAACAAAAGACCTCAAACACTGCTTCTATACAGCGATGAGGACTTAGACTGGTTAACTCTAGACCCGGAGTTTACTGTAAAATGGTCGGTCCTTTTATCACAGGTAATTATGGGTGGCAATAGGATTAAAATAATCCATGTAATAAACCGCAGTCTTGACGAGATGTTGCATGGAATTGAAAAATGGCTCCCAATTTACATGACCGGGGCCATTGAACCATATTATTATCCGAAAAGTCGTGATCGAGTATTTAGACGCACTCTTTTTATAGCCCCTGATACAGCGGCTGTTGTTTCATCCTCCGTAGGCAATAAGACAAAAGAAGCGGCCAATTTTCTTTTTACCGATAATAAGACGATTGCTGCGCTTACCCAAGAGTATAACGACTACTTAGCCCTATGTCGTCCGCTGATGCAAATCTTTACACCGTTCAACAATGCAGGTTGCCTTGATACCCTAGCCGAATTTGAGGAAGAAGAAGCTGACAGCATCATAAAAACTGACTCACTTTCCAGTATCACCATGCCGCCATCGGTAGTTGAAAGTATTCATCAACGATTACCTAAAGACCAAAGAGACCAAATCCTAACTTACCACCAAACAAGGAGTAAGAACTTCCAACAGAAACTAAAAAATTATAATTTCACTGAAATAATTACTATGCCTGACATACAATCTATACAAAGGCACAAGGTTAAAATTGGCTTATCCGATCTGCTGATTGACACTGAACTCTTCTATACACCAGAGGAATTTCGTCGTCATCTCCAAAATATTATTCAGTTACTTCAATCCTATGCTAACTTTAAAGTTTATCTGGTTCCCCGTGTGAAAACAACCGGTGCCCTGATTTATGTTAAAGAGGACGTCGGTATCTTGATAGCCAAAACCTCTTCGCCGCCGGTGGTTTTTGCGATAAACGAAAGCAATATGACTGCTGCATTTTGGGATTATATGAACTTGATGTTAAGTAAGACAGCAAAAAAGAAGCAAGAAAAAAGGCAAACTATTTGCGAGTCGGAAAAAATCATCGATGAATTAAATTATGAGTAAAAAACGGCACAAAACGCAAGATTATCAATAGTCTATAATTACCCGCCAAAATAGGCTGATTCACAGCTATACTATTGCATTCTCTAAGCCTGAATCTGCCAAAAAGAAATGGAAGATCGGGATAAATCCATCCCGGGTTCGAACCCTTGTTTTATGGTCACTCACAAAACAAGCCGCCCCACAAGCCATAAAATGGCCTAGGGCGGCTTTGCAGTGGTTTTTTAATATAACATAGTGCCCACTATTCAGCCAACTGCTGAAGCAGTTCGGCTGAAGGTTCGTTAGGGATCACCGCGATTGTTTGTCCATTATACCCAAAGATATTCTGGTTATCATTAGTAATTTCCCCGATCACCGCCGCTAACCCTTGCTTACTGCGAATAGCAGCTAATACCTCGTCAACGTCACTCGGGGCAACCTGCAGCAACATACGGGCCTGGGTTTCACAAATCATTATTTCTTCCGGACTAATATCAGTTACTCGCACTGGTGCTTTGGACAATTCAACCCTGGCCCCCAGGCCGCCAAAACGGGCTGATTCGCAGACAGCGGCCCCGATCCCAGCGGCTCCTAAGTCAGAACAAGCTTTAATTTTTCCAGTCGCAAAGGCCGCCAAGGTAGCTTCCATCGTCTGCCGTTCTTCTTTAAAAAGAGCAATGGCTGGCTGCATTGTTGATACTAATCCAGCCCTATATAGAGTATCATTGCCATCGGTCCCGGTTTCCCCAATGATGATAATTTTATCGCCGGCAGATTTCGCGGGCTTAGTTAAAGGTTTATCTGTCACCAGTTTGCCAATCACCGCTACGACGATGGCCGGCACAATATCGCTAAAAGAGGTGGAGAAACCGCCTCCAACCACAAAAACGCCCATCGTCTCACACATATCCGCCATGCCTTTAAGCATTAAATTAATCCTATCCTGACTGGTCATGACCTGGCAGTTGCCGCACGTACATTTACCTTCAAACCCACAAGGGCCAACAATAACTTCTTGTTCCAGCGGGCGGGTACCAATAAAATCAAGGAGGAACATTGGTCTAGCCCCCATGGCTACTACATCTCGCATGGCCCCCGCCAGCCCCGGTAGCGGCTGCATCATAAGGACGAGGTACCCCTGGGGAACAATGACTTTCCATCTTGGCAACCACAAAACAATTCTTATCCGGGATATTAAATACCGCTGCATCATCATTGGCATCAGGACCTACCAATAATGCTCCAGGCCATGTTTGGGCAACCTTTTGATTTAATTCTTTAAAAATTCCAAAGTCAATCGCCTTATCGATATTGTGATGCAGGTGAACAAACAGAGCGTGCATGAGTGCCTTTTCAACTTTATTCATCCTTCAATCCTCCTAATAAAATATGGTTAGTTATGCCCTGGCACTTAGAGATTCAATCATTTTAAGACCATGCTATATTTTAACACAGATCGGACTGATTCTTTCTAATTATAGTATTTTAGCCGGTGTATTACCAGATTATTTCGCAGCCGGTCTCAGTAAGTGAACTCATCCAGCATCGCCGAACATCAGGGCTTCAGGTGGAGACTCAACTCCACCTGAAGTTTGAACAAGGTAACACCCGCTTAGAAGTAAGGGTGCTTTGAACTCAGATATAACAAGTTGGCAGACGAAAAAGCAAAGGAATATTTATTAGTGTTTCGGAAAAATATAATAGAGAAGGATTCTTCGCTTCGCCCAGTATGACACGATACTAAAACCTATTTTTAATAAAATTTAAATTAACGGGAGGTATCAACGATGACTCAACTTACGCCTTACAACAGAAATCGGCACCCACACAGTCTTTTTGATGCAGAAAGCTTCTTTGACCGCTTTTTCAATGATGCATTCCTGCCATCTCTCTATCTGAACACTAGTCAGATGAGAGTCGATGTTAAAGAGAATGAAAGGGAATATATTGTTGAGGCGGATCTGCCCGGGATCAAGAAAGAGGAGATCGGAATTGATTTGCACGATAATCTGCTAACCATCTCGGTCGCTAGAAACGAGACAGTCGACGAAGAAAATGAGCGATATATCAGAAAAGAAAGAAAATACGGCTCCATGTCTCGATCATTTACTGTAGCAAATGTGAATGAAGAGGCGATAAAAGCCCAGTTTGACAATGGAGTACTCAAGGTGATCCTTCCCAAGCTAAAACAAGAAAACACTAAAATCAAGAGAATCGAGATTCATTAAGTCGAAAATCTATTAGCCATTTATGTCCTAAGGTACAACCACAAAGGAAAATAACTGAAATAACGTAGTATTTGCGTTTAAGAAAAGGCTTAAGTAAAAGCGGGTGTGACCATCACTCGCTTTACTGTTTAACCGCCCAATGTCCAAAAGACACAACCACTAATGAAAAATAGCGGACATATGTCATCTTATTAATTTTTTAGCTTCGCTGAGTATCGAGGTTTCAGATGGAGACTCTATAGCTGTTTCATCGACCATTCTAGACGGATTACTGAAATTATTTTTTGTATTTATTTACATTTCGACAAAGTTTTTCAAAGGAATTTTTAAAATAATGTCAAATTATTTAAGACAATTAAGTATCTTCAGGAAACAACAGCAGTGCGGAGAATATCTAGCCAAGAACGTTTCAATATATGCTGGAAAAACTCTCTGGAACGAAAGGAGAGTCGAAAATGATAAATCAAACCCCAGATTATCTAACAGCAAACTCCATTATCGTAACATTACTTAAACGCAAACAAATAGAAAAGACCCTGGCTTTTCAGGCTGAGCTATTATCTAACGTACATGATGCCCTCACTGCTACCGACGAAAATTTCAATATCACCTATTGGAACAAAGGATCCGAAGAGCTATTTGGCTGGACGGCTCAAGAAGCCCTGGGAAAACCCATTTTCGATTTATTTGGTAAAAATCAAGATGCTATAAACCAAATACTTATAAAAGGAAACTATGAGGGTGAAATGTATTTTCGCCGTAAAGACGAGACATATATATTAGCTGAGATTCGTGCAAAAGCTATCCGCAGTCCGGAAGGTCAATTCAAGGGCGTTATGACATCTAGCCGCGATATTACTGAACGCAAGCAGGCAGAAAAAGCACTGCAGGAAAGTGAAAAAAAATTCCGCACCCTCGTGGATCAAGCGGCTCAAATGCTCTTTCTTCACGATGATGAGGGACACATTATTGACGTTAACCAAAAAACTGTTGCTCAGTTAGGTTATACCCGCGAGGAACTATTACAGATGCATGTTTTCGATTTGGACCCGGATGCTGACCAAAGAGACGATAAAAATTGGCTTTGGAAAAATTGGCCAACCGCGGGGAGGCAATCACCTTTGAAACTCGTCAACGGCGTAAGGACGGTTCTATCTACCCGGCCGAGGTAACTGCCTCTAAGATTGTTTTAAATGACACCACCTATGTGTTATGTTTGGTCCAAGACATAACCGAACGCAAGCAGTTCGAAAAAGCATTGATCGATAACGAGATAAAATTTCGCGACCTGGCGGAGACCCTTCAATTAACTGATCGACGCAAAGATAAATTTTTAGCCATTCTCTCCCATGAGATCCGGAATCCGCTAGCGGCAATGAGAATGGCCTTGTCTCTCTTCGAACAAGACTCGTTGGATGGAGAACAAGCGAAAAAGGCTAAAGAAATCTTGAACCGTCAGGTTACTCACCTCTCTAGCCTAATAGATGATTTGCTTGATATTCCCAGAATTACCCAAAACAAAATTGTCCTGCAAAAAAAACAGTTAGAACTTAACGAGCTTGTTACTAAGACGGTTAAGAGTTTCCAGTTTCTCTTTCAAGAAAAGGGCATTCAACTGGAAATTAAATTAGCCCCAACTTGCTTATATGTGGAAGCTGACGAAATCCGTCTAACCCAAGTGGTGGAAAACCTACTGCACAATGCGGCTAAATTTACAGCGAATAACGGAATTACTCAAGTAACCATATTCAAAGATAATTTACAGCAAAATGCGATCATTCAAGTTAAAGATAGCGGTATTGGGATGGAACCTGAGATGCTATCCCATATTTTCGAACCCTTTATCCAAGCAGATACTTCGCTGGATCGCAGTGCCAGCGGTCTTGGACTTGGCCTGGCTCTAGTCAAGGATCTAGTCGAGTTGCATGATGGTAAAGTGACTGCTCACAGTGAGGGTTTAGGCAAAGGGTCCCGAATTCATTGTCTCACTTCCCCTAGTTAGCACTGTACAAGCCGAACAAGTGGCAATTGAAACAGATAGAATCTTACCACCCAACACACAGCGCAGGAGACGAGTGTTAATTATCGATGATAATCGAGATATAGCTGAAATTCTCAGTTGCTTGCTCGAAAAAGAAGGCCATGAAGTGATGGTGGCGTATAACGGTACTCAAGGAATAGCCAATGCAAGACAATTCCGGCCTGAGGTGTTAATCTGCGACATCGATTGCCGGGTTTGGATGGCTATCAAGTAGCTCAAACCTTTAGGACTGATGAGGAACTGAAAGATGTCATCCGTATTTCTTTAACGGGATATACCCAACCCGAAGAACTCCAGCGCGCCCAAGAGGCCGGATTTCAATATCAACTATCGAAGCCGGTAGATCTAGAAACCCTAATCCAGGCACTGAACCAAATTGAGCCAGCCACTTCGGCGTCAAGTAATTCCTAATTTATTGCCCATAACTCCGTAACCAAATTAGAATAAATGTTAATAACTTTGCTCATTGTCTTGTTTAATAACCTTTTAAAGAAACAAAGATCTAAAAAATTTCTTTTATCTTATTATTTATACTTTCTATCATGTGTGGATCAGCCCCTGGAACTATTGCATCAGTGAGCCCATATTTTTGTTTTAGTTTTAAGATTCGATAAACACTTTGATCTATCCGTTCCGGTGCAATCACCCCGTTTTCCGCCGCCATTTGAATAGCCTTAATTACTGCCTCTTGTTTAGCAAAATCATGACAGACCAAGATAATATCACTGCCTGCCTGGATTGATTTTACCGCGGCTTCGCCTATGTCATAATTGTTGACTATTGCCCCCATGGTCATATCATCAGTAATGACAACTCCGTCAAACTTCATGTTTTTTCTTAAGACATCAGAAATGATGATTTGAGAAAAAGAAGCCGGGTGGTTCGGATCAATTTTCGGCAGTTGGATATGAGCAATCATAATCGCATCCGCCCCACTCTTTATTACCTCAGCAAAAGGAATGAGTTCAAAACTGTTTAACCGATCCAAATCGTTGTTTACGGTAGGCAACCCAATATGCGAATCGACTGAAGTATCGCCATGGCCAGGAAAATGCTTGACGACCGAAATTATATTTTGTGACTGGATGCCTTTCATGGTTTGTATGCCTAACTTGCTGACAACATCGGCCTTGCTTCCAAAAGACCGATCCCCGATCACTGGGTTTTTAGGATTGCTGTTAATATCTAAAACCGGGGCGAAATTTAGATTGAGGCCAAGGAGTTTTAGTTCTTCCCCTAAAATGCTGCCCACTCGATAGGAAAGCTGGTTATTGTTAAGCTGGCCCATCTTTTTGCTGGTCGGTAGTTTCAGAAACTCCTCAGGCAGCCGAGAAATCCGGCCGCCTTCTTCATCAATGGCTAGGAATAACGGTATTGGGTTAACAGAGTTTGTTTCTTTCAATGAGTTAATTAAAGCCAACATTTGCTTGGAATCCCTGATATTCCGTTTAAACAGCACCAAGCCGGCTACATGATATTCTTTAATCATCTTTTGGGCATAGTCATCATTTTCGTATCCCTCAACCCCCACCATCACTAATTGACCAATCTTTTCCTCAAGACTCATTTCCTTGATCTGAGCTTGGATGGGATCGAAATTTTGGCTATTGCCGTCAGAGTGACTGCCTGATGGATTATTTAGATTATTTTGCCCCGATGTGTTGATAGGTTGCCGTTAGGGTTTTCTAGATTAATACCCTGAGCCGCAATGTACCCGATGACCAGGGAAAAGACAAGCAAAGATAGAAAAATGAAATGTTTTTTTGACATTGACTTGTTTTCCTCCTAACCCTACTAACCACCCATGCCCAAGGACCCAACCACCAATGAAAATAACATCGGGAACGAACACATAGACCTAAGTTCAACATATAACTATAGTATAACAGGACTTTCTTTATTGACAAAAGTTTTTCCTTAAGCTAGTATAGGAAATATAGTATTAATAAAAATATAGAATAAACCATTGATTGAGAGTAGTAACATAAACCACTTTATCTTAAGAGAGCCGCAGGTGGTGAGATTGCGGCGGTAAAGCTTATGCGAATGGACTCATGAGGGCGAGGCAGAAATTTTTTTAGAGTATGCTAGCCGGGAGACTTCACCCGTTATCCAGGAAGCGTGTATGTTAGTACACGAAATGAGTGGCGTTTTACGCAATTTGGGTGGTACCGCAGAGATAACAGTCTTTGTCCGATAGAGGGCAAAGACTTTTTTTATCTAAGTAATCCAAAAGAAAGGAATGAAGACAATGGCAGACATCCCTTACAAGATTTTTTTAACCGAAGAGGAAATTCCAAAATACTGGTATAATTTGAAAGCCGTTATGAGAGAACTGCCCGCACCTTTTCTTAATCCGGGTACACTAAAACCCTGTACCGTCGAGGAACTTAATCACGTATTCTGCTCCGAACTAGTCAGGCAGGAACTAAACACGACTGATCAGTACATCGAGATTCCGGAAGAAATCCGCAGCTTTTATAAAATGTATCGTCCGTCTCCCCTGGTCAGGGCTTACTGCTTAGAAAAGCAGTTGGATACCCCGGCGGAAATCTACTACAAGTTTGAGGGTACCAACACCTCTGGTTCCCACAAGTTAAACTCAGCCGCGGCTCAAGTTTATTTTGCCAAAAAACAAGGACTCACCAACCTGACTACTGAAACTGGGGCCGGTCAATGGGGTACAGCCTTGGCCATGGCCTGCGCCTATTACAATATCCCTTTAACTGTCTATATGGTCAAAGTATCAGTAGAACAAAAGCCCTACCGGAAAGCAGTTATCGAAACCTACGGCGGAAAAATTCTGGCCTCCCCTTCTGACACAACAGAAGTAGGCCGAAAAATATTAGCCGAAAACCCGGGTACCGGCGGTTCTTTAGGCTGTGCCATCTCGGAAGCCATTGAAGTAGCTTTAAAGACCGAAGGATGCCGCTATGTCCTAGGCAGCGTGTTGGACCATGTTCTGCTGCACCAATCAATAATCGGCAATGAGACCAAGGTTGCTTGTGATAAATACAACATCAAGCCGGATATCATTATCGGTTGCGCTGGCGGCGGTTCCAACCTTGGCGGTTTAATCGCCCCCTTTATGGGCGAAAAGATTAAGGGTAAAAATAACATTCAGTTCATTGCGGTCGAACCGGCCTCCTGTCCATCCCTAACTAGAGGAAAATATGCCTATGATTTCGGCGATACCGGGAAAACAACCCCACTGATGAAAATGTACACCTTAGGCTCCGGCTTTATTCCCTCACCGAATCACGCCGGTGGGCTTAGGTACCACGGCATGAGCCCAATTGTCTCTAGGCTCTATCATGACGGTTACCTGGAAGCGCGGGCGGTCGAGCAGACCAAGGTGTTTGATGCCGCTACCCTGTTTGCCCGCTGCGAGGGCATTCTGCCGGCTCCTGAATCCGCTCACGCCTTAAAGGTAGCGATGGATGAAGCCCTTAAGTGCAAAGAGACCGGCGAAAAGAAGACCATCCTCTTTGGGTTGACCGGCACTGGTTACTTCGATCTAGCTGCCTACATCAGCTATAACGAAGGCAGCATGACCGACTATATCCCCTCAGATGAGGAGCTGGAAAAAGGGTTTGCCACCCTGCCTAAGGTAGGGGTCTAACCGATAATTGATTTAATTCGCAATACCCCCGCTACTATAAGTGGGGGTTACCTTGCATAATCAGAAAGTATAAGTGACTTTCTGATTATAAGTAAGTGCAACTAAAGCTTCCGCCTGCACCAAAGGCTTGGCGTAAGCCAAGTTTTCTTTATTTAAACTTCAGGTAGCGTAGAGTCTCCATCTGAAGCCCCGATGTTCAGCGTAGCTGAACAAGTTCACTTCAGACATCAGAACATGAAAAAGTAGATCGCCTGGGTTATAAGGGTTCTTTTGAACTCAGATCAATTCAAACCACCTTGAGCTTTATTACCCACCTGTTATTTCAGGCAGAATTACTGTATAACGGATAAGCTCTAGGTGGTCTTGTCTTAATAAGAAAAAATGTGAATTGAAAAATGCTTAACAAGCAACAATATCCTTAGTTGTGCACAATACCTTCTTATTCTCAAACCGCCATTGGGTAAGTTTTGAGGAGGGTTTTGGATATTGTTACCCCATAGTGCTAAACTGGAAGACCTGCTTCAGGAACTACAACCCGATCTTAATCAGGGTCTGACTTCCGAGCAAGTCAGCCGTCGTTTAGCGGAATACGGTGAAAATAAACTCAAAGAAAAGAAGAAAAAAAGTAACGTCCAAAGGTTTTTTAACCAGTTCAAGGACGTGATGATTATCATCCTGCTGGGAGCGGCCTTCATCTCTTTCATTGTTGCTGTATATGAGGGCATCCCCTCCGGTTTTTTTGAACCAGCTTTAATCTTACTGATTGTGGTGCTCAACGCTCTGATGGGTGTTCTCCAAGAAAGCAAAGCCGAAAAAGCCCTGGAGGCCCTGAAAAGCTTATCTGCCCAACATGCCCGGGTCCTCAGGGATGGTAAAGAAACAATAATTAAGGCGACTAGCCTTGTTCCCGGCGATATTATTTTTCTGGAAGCGGGCGACTTCATTCCCGCTGATGCTCGACTGCTGCATTCGGCTAGTTTGAAATCGGAAGAATCCGCCTTAACCGGTGAATCAGTCCCCTCCGAAAAAGATGCCGCCGCTGTAGTAGCCGCCAATGCTCCTTTGGGTGACCGGCATAATATGATTTATAGCGGCTGCAGTGTTACCTATGGACATGCAAAAGCAGTAGTTACAGCCACCGGCATGAACACGGAAATGGGCAAAATTGCCAGCCTATTAGAACAAACTCAGGATATGCAAACTCCGTTACAGGAAAGGTTAGCCGATCTTGGCAGATCTCTCGGTCTGATCGGCCTGTCTGCTTGTGCGGTTATTCTGGTCATTGGCATTATGGCTGGGATGCGGGTCATGGAAATCTTTATGATTGCTGTATCCCTAGCGGTCTCGGCTATCCCTGAGGGTTTACCAGCGATCGTAACTATTGTCTTATCCATCGGGGTTCAGCGAATGGTTATGAAAAATGCGATCATCCGGCGGCTGCCGGCAGTGGAAACGCTTGGCAGTGCCTCAGTTATTTGCTCGGATAAAACCGGCACCCTGACCCAAAACCGGATGACTTTAGTCAAAGCTTATGCAGACGACCAGGACCAGATTGAAGCGATCAACACCAACAACAGTCCTAGCATCAGGAAATTATTGCTGTATGGCCTGCTCTGCTCAGACGCCACCGTGGAATTTGATGGCCAAACCGAGCGTCATATCGGGGATCCAACCGAGACCGCGATTGTGCTGGCCGCCCACCGCAACGGTCTAACTAAGGATACCTCGAATCGCCAATATCCTCGCTTATTGGAAATCCCTTTTGATTCAGACCGTAAATTAATGACCTCGATAAATCTGATTGATAATAAAAATATAGTTATTGTTAAAGGGGCCTTTGATGTCCTGGCCGCCAAATGTATCAAGGGAGATATTGGGCGGGCGAAGAAATACAATGATCAATTTAGCCGGGAAGCCTTGCGGGTTATTGCCATCGGCTACAAAGAAATTGAGGCCATTCCGGAAAAACCCACCTCCGAAGAACTGGAAAATGGTTTGACCTTTATGGGGCTGGTAGGCATGATTGACCCGCCGCGACCGGAAGCGCGAGCCGCCGTCAATATCTGCCGAAAAGCGGGGATTAAACCGGTGATGATTACCGGGGATCATGTGATCACCGCCTCAGCGATTGCTAAGGATTTAGGTATTTTACAAGATGGTGATGCCGCTATTTCAGGCCCCGAGCTGGCAGCGATGTCTGAAACAGAATTAAATAACCGGGTTCGCAACATCTCCGTTTACGCCCGCGTCTCCCCGGAGGACAAAATCCGGATTGTCCGCGCCTGGCAGCGGCAAGGGGATATCGTTTCAATGACTGGCGACGGAGTAAACGACGCTCCGGCCCTGAAAGCGGCTGATATCGGTTGTGCGATGGGCATCACCGGCACGGATGTCGCCAAAAACGCGGCGGACATGACTTTGACCGATGATAATTTTGCGACCATTGTTGAGGCGGTCAAGGAAGGCCGGGGCATATATGATAATATTAAAAAAGTAGTCGGCTTTTTGCTCGGGACAAATATCGGTGAAATCTTGACCGTGTTCCTGGCGATGGTTTCGTGGCAGAAAGCACCTTTGTTGGCGATTCATCTTTTATGGATTAATCTAGTGACAGACAGTTTCCCAGCCATTGCCCTAGGTATGGAGCCAGTGGAAGAAGACGTAATGGAACGCAAACCAAAACCAAAAAATGAGAGCATTTTTGCCCACGGGCTGGGAGTACGTATTCTGTTACAGGGGGTTATGTTCGCAGCCTTAACACTGTTCGGATTTTGGTACGGCGAACAGAAAACTGGTCAGCTAGCGGGCGGTCAAACAATGGCTTTCATTGTATTAGCCCTTACCCAGGTAATCCATTCTTTCAATATGCGTTCTAATCATTCTCTGTTCAAGATCGGAATCTGGAGCAACAAAAACTTGAATATTGCGGCCTTGATATCAATCGCTCTGATAATGATGGTGTTGTTTATTACACCGGTCACTATTGTTTTTGGTTTGATCAGGTTACCGGCTTCCATGTATTTAGTCGCATTAGGGCTGGCTATTGTGCCCATCATTGTCTTAGAACTGTCGAAAGCCGGCGGGCTGATTAAACACGACCAATAAAACCAAAACCCGTTCTGCTAGTACGCCACAGAACGGTTTCTTGATGTCCTTTTAGGAAATCGCCTGGCTTAACCACGCATGCCCGCTAAGAACAACCACGGATGAAAACAGCGGACATATGTCATCCTGAACGATGATCTTACTGCTCAGCGGGGAAGGATTCCTCGCTTCGCTCAGAATAATGGTTTTATTCATAGCAAAGACACGATACTAAAACTATTTTCGTGTTTATGCTACTTTAAGACAAAGTAGCCGATAACTAAAATACCTAAAACGATCCGATACCAACCAAAGGCTGTAAAGTCGTTAGTTTTAATGTACCCCAATAAGAAGCGAATGGCGATTACCGAAACAATAAAAGCCACAATCATGCCGGTCAATAAAACGGCGATTTCCAGGCCAGTAAAACTAAACCCAAATTTGACTAGTTTTAAGCCACTGGCACCAAACATCACTGGGATTGACAAAAAAAATGAATACTCTGCTGCGATATGACGTGATGTCCCTAGGATAATCGCCCCAAGGATCGTGGAACCTGAACGCGAGGTTCCCGGAATTAAAGATAAGACTTGGAACAAACCGATAAAGAAAGCTGTTCTATAAGATAAATCACTAAAACTGCTAACTTTAGGGGCTCTACCCTTATTCCGATTTTCAATGACAATAAAGAGTATTCCGTAGACTATCAACATAATCGCGACAGTTTGATAGTTGTAAAATTGTTCATTCAACCAATCATCAAATAAAAATCCTAAGACCGCAGCCGGGATCACACCCACAATCACTTTATACCAAATCCCAAAAGTTTCCTTCTTTTCATACTGTGATTTCTTCAGCGAAAAAGGGTTTAACTTATGAAAGTAAAGCAGGACCACCGCCATGATCGCGCCCAATTGAATGACCACGAAGAACATTTCTTTAAAAGCGTCTGAGGCACTTAACTGGATGAATTCCTCCACCAAAATCATGTGACCGGTACTACTTATCGGCAACCACTCAGTAATTCCTTCAACGACTCCTAAAAAGACTGCCTTTAAAAGTTCAATAAAAAGCATACTGTTTACCTCTATATCCTAAAATTACCCTCTATATCCTAGAATCACCCTATATATCCTCGAATCCCCTCTATGCCCGCTAGGCACAACCTCCGATGAAAATAATTGTTTAAGCCTCACCCCTCACGCCTTAGACCCTACCTCTTGCTAACACTAAATCTATGAATATCACATCCGATTCTTTCTTTCAACTCATAAGCATGCTTTTCATTTATAAATTAATTTTGCGGTTTAAAAGAAAGCCCGTACTGATAAATAATAAACCAATCAAGACGATGATAATCAGCCAGTCAGTGGTAGTCATAAAGGCTACCGATCCGTGTAGGTAATAGCGAGCAGAGACACTAAGAATATCTCCAAGATAATCAACAACCTTGGCCAGAACAATAAAACAACCAAAGGCAATTAAGATACCGTGTTTAAACGTCGCAAAAATGCTTTTAGCTAGGGCTAATGATAAATAAACCATCAATATGAATATGATGTAACCCCCAAGAATAAAGCCCAGGCCCTTTAAAACTTCCAAGCCGATTTCCCAGGTTAAAGAGGGTAATTGCCAATTTAGAGCAATCATATCTACATATATAGCATCAAAATAGGCGACAATTCCCACGATAGTCATCACCGCTACACATTCCAGGAATATCGCGAGCAACTTGGCCCCTAAAAGTTGATACCCACTCAACGGTAAGGTTAATTCCGTAAAACCTTCATCAGAAAATAAAGTCCGATATAATCTTCCTAGATGGTCGACTACCAAGGCCGCGCTTAGAGTAAACACTAGGGCAATCAGGATAACGGAGATATAATTAGGACTCTCTTGACTTATAATCCGGCTAAAGAGATCTATATCAGCTAACACAAAGACGAGAATACCGGCCAGGAAAAACTTCCATCTTCTGAGCCATTCATATTTGATGAAGTTAAGCATTTTCATAGACCTCCTTATAAAGTTCTTCAATAGACATTTTGCGGTTAAGGCGCAGGTCTTCTGCATCTCCGGCCAAAGCAATTTGGCCGTTTTTTAAGAAAATCACATTATCCAGAATACTCTCAATTTCTCGGATAATATGAGTAGAGATTAGAATCGTGCTTTCTTCCCGAACTGACTCGAGAATCATTTGAAGGACTTTTTCACGGGAAATCGGATCCAGGCCGTTTAACGGTTCATCTAAGAGATATAACCTAGCTTGTCTCGACATGGCCAAGACTACCTTCAACCGTCCCAGCATCCCCGATGATAATGAGGTTATCTTCTGACTGACGTTTAGGCCCATAAACTCTACTCGTTCGGTAGCATGCTTCAAGTCAAAGTCTCGGTAAAAATCCTGATAATAACTCAAACACCTGCCAATAGTCATCCACTTAGGCAAGTGGTTAGTCGTCGGCAAAAAGGAAACTACTTGTTTGGTCATAACCCCTATGTGATGGCCGTTTACTACAATATTCCCGGCAGTCGGCTGGGTTACACCAGCGATCAATTTCATCAGGGTGGTTTTCCCACTAGCATTCGGCCCTAGCAGTCCGTAAATTTTTCCTTCCTCTAAAGAAAAATCAAGATTATCGAGGACAGTTTTCGTCATATACTTTTTCGTTAGTCCATTAACCTTTAATAGTTCCATTCAGGCTTCACCTCCATATATTCTTTCAAGGCTACTAAAGTTGTTTCAGAATCATAGCCTAATTCCCGCATACCTTGAACAAAGCTTTCTAATATCTCATAAGCCATCTCCTGTTTAATCCTTTGGACAATCTCCTCGTCCTCGGTGATAAAAGAACCTATTCCCCGCTGGGTAAAAACTACTTCTTCCCGTTCTAGTTCCTGATAAACCCGCTGGATTGTATTAACATTTACTTGCAGCTCACTGGCTAATGCTCTGACTGATGGCATTTTATCCCCCCGTTGCAAACGCCCTGAAATAATATCTTTTTTAATCCTATCCATAATTTGTAGGTAAATAGGTATCTTGGTATCAAAATCCACTTAATCACCCCCTCAAATGCGTTGTAAGCGTCATGGTGTTATGTTGTTCTAGTGTTATAGTTAAATAATACACAGATGCGGCAAATGTGTCAACACGCAATAGAACATAAGCACAAAAAAAAGAGGCGTTAAACCTCATCACTTATAATGATCACAGAATAAACTTTGAGTATTATTTGATGACATAAGCTGGATATAGCTTCTTATAGATTAAATAGATGTTAATAACGGCAATAAAGAAATAGATGACTCTGATGGTCATGTAAGGCACGTCTAGGCCTAAAGCAATCCCGTTGATGTCTCCGCCCACGAAAAAGGATAACAATGATATATACACGGGGTCAAGTATCAGAAAAAGAAAGGTTACATAATAAATATAATTTTTTACTGGCTGTTTGTTCAATTTAAGTATTTTTGGCGAAAGGGCAAATAGGATGTATCCGATTAACACGGTAACCACGCTGCTGAGGCCAGAAAACGCCGCCAGCTTTACCCCTCCGATTGACAGAGGTTGTGTAACCATTACCTCTATACCTAACGGAAGCAAACGAATACCTTCGTATATTCCGAATAACTGGGCTTGAATAATATGAACTCCTTCATGAATAACCAAATAGGTTATCCCGGCTAAGACAAAATACAAATATCTTCGTAATTGTATATGCATGCTTTCATACCTTTTCTTACCGCACCAACCATCGGTAGTCCTGTCTGCAATCCACGATATAGTCAACATACACCGTTCGATCCTTGATCTGATACAAAACTAAATACCATTTTTCAACAAACAGCTTATGGTATTTATTGAGCGGTATAAATTCAGTATTAAGAAACGGACACCGCTCCGGCATTGTTGAAAGGGAACGAATGGCGTCCATCAAGTCGTTTTTCACCTTGCGGGCGGCAGAAGGACTTTTCTGTGCCAGAAAACGGATATGGCCCGCCAGCATCTGACGGGCACGGTCGGAAACAATGACCTTATATTGAGGTTTCTTTTCCATGTTCCACCTCGTTAATAATACCGTCAAGGTATTTGTCCAATTCATCCGGTGTAACTCCCGCTCGTCCTGCCAGACGGTCTTCCTCGACAGCCAACAGTTCTTCCCGTAGTTTTAGCATTTTTTCACGCCGGGAAAATGCCTCTATATCCATCACCACAAGATCACCCTCGCCGTTTTTCGTAAGGTACACAGGCTCACCAGTGGACTTGCATAAAGCTGCAATTTCATTATAATTCTGCCTGATGCTAGCGGACGGTTTAATCAGCATGGTATCAGATCCTCTCGTAGCAACATTCTAATTATATTATACTTTTTTCATGCTATGAAATCAACCAATCTATATTTTTAAGGTTTGTAGCCTGAATTGTTCATCGAAAAGATAACCTCTCCGTCGGATCGCGTAAGAGTAGCGTTCGCAATACCACAGGCCTTTAAATGTTTGTAAAGGTTTTGATACTGCAGTGTCTGGATATCACTGTAATTTCCATAGTATTTAAGGATTTCGTCCGCCAGTCCAGGGATACTCCGGCCGGATACTGGCGTCACGCAGAAATCGCGGATAGACGAACCAAAGTCACCCCCATCCCGCGCCGGCTCGTATTTCTCCAGCACATAATTGCCGTTTTCATCCTTTTTATAGGTGATGGCTTTCGGAACAACGCATGCGGTTGTTCTGTCCAGAACATTACCATAAAGCCGGTAGGTGGAACTGTAGGTAGTGACGAAAACCTTTAAAAATCCATTCTCTTCATAGCTGCCAAAGATCCTGGGGGCAACAACGGTAAAACCTCGCCCCGGTGCCGAATTCTGCTGAATCTCCGTAGCGTAAACCATTTTTTCTAGGGGATCGTCACCATCATAAGTAAAATCAGGCAGTTTGATCTCTGCCCTGATCGACAGGGCCGCGTACCACTCCGATGGGGACAGTGATTCATCAGTTACGTTATTGCGCACTCCCAGAAGCTCCTTGCACAGCCGCATCATGAGCTGCCCCCGCAGGCCGTCCGCGTTTCCCGCCTCAAACTGCGACAGCATATACTGCAAGGCCTCTTCTCCTCCATATTTTTTAATCTTTTCATAATCAAGCGGATGCGCGTCAATGTAAGCTTGGGGATTAGAAGACTCTTTCGGCGAGGACATAATGATCGCAAGGTTTTCTTCTACCAGTTTCTCCACCTCAACCTCTTTGTTCAGTAAAGCTTTGACTGATGACTCTAAACCCCCGTCTTCTATTACTCCACCGGTCCAGAGAGTTCCAATCAGCTCTACTGCACCGTTTTGCCGAGCGATTACTAACAGAGGGCTGCCCATGCTGCAGGTTTCCTTGAGCCATCCATCCTCATCAACCTGCATACCGCCGGCCAGAACTACTTTACTCAAATCTTCTGGCAGTAGCCGGTATTCCAGAGCATAAACATCAATCGGTGTCTCAGCTAGTGCCTCAAAGGTTTCTACCAATTCCAGGCGGGTAATTTTACGATCAATAATGTTTACCTCTGGGTTTAATTCATAGTTGGCAATGTCCCGATCAATTATGGCCTGGGCCAAACTGGTGACTTGGGCTAAATTATCTGCTTCTTTATCTTTGGGATTGGCCGCAAAAGCAACCGCTGCCAGGCATACCGCGACAACCGCCAGGATTATGACCCAAAAGGCCGGTTTCCGGTAATTCAGGACATTGATAATCCGCGTCTTGACATGACTTTCGCCAAAAGCCAGCGGATTGACCGTCAATAGATCAGTTCTTTTCAAGGACAACGACAGCAGTGAACCGGAGTAGCCATCCTTTATGCTTTCCCCCAGCCGGCTCAGCACGCTTTCGTCGCAGGACATCTCCATATCTCGGCTCATGAGCCGGAAAGACAACCACATCAATGGATTAAACCAATGGAGAATGAGGGCCAGAAAAGCCAAAGGCTTAATCAGATAATCCCGCCGGCGGATGTGCGTGCGCTCATGCTCCAAGATATAAGCCAGGTCAACCGCCCCGACACCTACCGGTACATAGATTTTTGGCCGCATAAAGCCGCACACAAAGGCGGTACTGATAGCGTCAGTTTCATAAACATTGCCCTCTACACGGGTCGCGGTTTGCAGCCTTCTTTTGGTCCTAACATAAGAAACAACACTATAAATCAACAATGCCAGAACCCCGGCAATCCAAATAAGACTAAAAACTTCCGTCCACATCGGCAGGGGATTTCCGCTGGCAGTTGGAACGGCTGGCAGCAAAGAGGCGTTTGCCATACGATCAACGTTGTCAAGTTCGGGCGATATCGCGGGTGTCTCCATGAAGCGAAGATTATCCGGGATGTATTCCGTCATACTAACATTTTGCGGGGTGTTGATCAACGACAAAAAGCTAAAGTCCGAAGTGAAAGAAACTGGACAAATCAGCCGAAAAAATACCGCCGCCCATAAAATATACGAAAAGACCTTGGGAGCTTTCCTAAGCAGCAGACGAACCAGCATCACGCCCAGAGCCACAAAGGAGGCAGTGATGCTCATGTTGAGGATGGTTGGAAATAAATCTTGCAGAATGTTCATTTGGCCGCCTCCTCAATGATTCGTTTCAGTTCCTCAGCTTCCTGGATGGACAGCTTACGGTTATCCAGGAAGGCGGTCAGGAATTTGGGCAGCGATCCGTCAAAGGCTTTTTCCAGTACCGCTCTGCTCTCGTACCGCTGTACATCCTCGCGTTTGACAAGAGCAGTAACCATCGCCTCCTTATTCTGCAGGATGCCGCGCTCACAAAGCTTTTTTAAGACGGTATAGGTAGTGGACTTCTTCCAGCCAAGCTTGTCAGCGCACAACCGCACCAACTCGGTGGAATTGATAGGCTCGTTGTCCCAGATAAGACTGACAAACTTGTACTCAGCATCAAACAGCTTGAATTGTTCCATATGGTCCGGCCTCCTTAGGTTTATTGCAGTAGACTTCACTATTAGTCTATTGCAATAGACCCGAGTTGTCAATAATCTTTGGCATTTTTTTATTGACATATTAGAAAAACGCCCGATACCTCGGACGTTAATGATAACCTTAACTGTAGTTATTTTGATTCTAAGTACAGATTTCTCGGAATTGAGTTGCAGGAGGACGAAGAACTAACTTCCCATTTACTGAGTCTAAAAACCACAAATGAATGATAGAAATCCTGGATTGCGCGATCCCTCCAAGACTTAAGAAATCCGCGGCTGGGATGGTTGGCAATCTCATCTTTCAGCTTGTTATCGTCAACTATTTCTAATACGCCATTTACCCGCAGCTGAATGTTTTTATTAAAATCATTAAAGCAAAGCTCAACCTTGGGATTTTGGCTAACCTGCTGATATATATCCTTCGTAACCGTCGAATGGAATATTATCCCAGATTCGTCGGCCTTAAAAAGCAACAAAGCTCTTACCCGGGGTTGGTCACCTTCCATGGTGGCTAAATGAAAGGCCGGATGACTATTCATCAAATCAAACATTTCTTGTCTGGTCATTTTTCGTCCTCCTGAATACTAATATATCTCTCCCTGAGACAAGTATAATCCAAGCGGCATAACAATACGCCCAGAATAATGCCTAAGCTCGCTCTTGGTTATTTACCACAACATTTTTTATACTTTTTACCGCTGCCGCAGGGGCAAGGATCATTGCGGCCAACCTTGGTCCTTGTTTTTAGATCAATCACCTTGGAATCTGTTTGCCCTAATTGAAAAGGCTCAGTGGGTAATGGTCTTAAGTGTTTCTTTTCTTCCTGAAATAGCTCATTAGGAGTATGCCCCTTTAACACCCATTGCCGGGTATTGTTATGCAGATCCGTGATCTTGCTGGTTAATTGCCGCACGAAATCAAATGACGGAAACTCAAACCAAGAATTTAAGTACTCAATTATGGCTGTTGATTTGGCATCCAGATTTATTAAATTGATCAATTGTAAAGCAATTTCATCAGTTTCTTCATTATTTAGCTCATAGTACTGCAACAAAAAACTGATAAGGTCGTTCATCGCCGGAGATCGGTCGATATAATCCGGTTCACCAGCCTTAAGCAATTGCTGTTTGGTAAACGGATAATAATCAACGTTATCTCGCATACTATGTTCCTCAATAATCTTCTTAGCATCAAAAACTCGATGGTCACAAAACCCAAATGACGACCATCGAACTTGTCCATAATGATCCATAGCTACAGACATGACATTAATATACTCGCGAAAATCTATATCCTGTCCGGTAAGCTGCGAAATTTTCCAATTGATGAACCATGGACTCGCAACACCATAATAATAAAGCATGCCATGGGTTAAGAGGACCCACTCCGTATTGCGCCGGACTATTTTTTCCAATTCGGGGGTATCGACTTGCCAAAAAGTATCTACCAGTTCCTGAGGGAGGCATAGAACCTTTTGATCATTATTATTCACACCAGGAAAAACAAGGCTGTACCCCAATAGAGCTTCGGCAGCTCTAGTCTTCATATCATAACCGGTGATAACACCGGAATTCTGCGCAATTAATTTAATCAGACCATACCTTCCTTGATCCAAGTAAGATAAAACCTCTTTAAATTTCATCGGAATCAATCTGACAAGCTCAGCAGCCAGTTCCGCTTTTCTCAGAGAACTAAGATTATTAAAGCTAAGCTTCTTACGGATATTATCCATTTCATCTTTGGTTAACCTATTAATCGCATCGGAAAGATCGCAGGGAATCCTGTTGAATTTCTTCCAAAGCCGTCGCTCTTGCTTGTCCCGCATTTTTTGGCTATAGGCTTTTGCGCTTTCTAAAGCATTTAGTAAGGTATCTTTTGTTTTTTGATCAATTCTTTCATCCATATTAATCCTTCTTTATATTTCATTTACATTAATCAGCTCTCGCCGCCGCGTAAAAGAACAATTCCTTTTCTTCCTGTCCTAGCTATTCACTATCTTTACCGCATTATCTTTGATCTTAGCCACCAGCTCGACAATCCGTTTTTGTTTGAAACCATCAAAGAGCTTGACAAAACTTTGCGGTTTGTCAAAAGGTGGTTTCATTAGCTCGGAGACATTCTCGATATAACCGTTTTGCACAATATAATCAATGATCTTTTTCACAAAAACAATTTGGGCCTGAGAGAGAGACTGGTCATTAATAAATTCCGAAAAGGCCGCGCACGCCGCTTCATATTCCAGTTTGGCAATTTTCCGTACCAGCAGACCAAATGGCGTATCCTGATACTCCCGCTGATAATCCGCAGCGGTACCAAGCTCTCCAGTGAAAATATGCTCCAAGTCTTGGTAGTCTAAAGCAGTAAGCGGTATATTATGCCGCAATTTAAAGATCGCCAGATGGTCACGGTTTCTCTCAATATAACGGTTAACCTTGAGCTTATAGTCCTCAAAATCATAGGCTGGGCCTAGGCTATCCCCCTCTCTGATTTCAAGAACATGATCGTTAAGGTTTGTATAGATCGGGGTTCTTCCCCTATCATCAACAATAAACTTAATCAGACCGCGCAGTCCTATGCGCACCTGATCCAAGTTCAAAATATCAGAGCTTTGCCAAAACTCATCGGTCTGAATGGTGTTGATCAGCTCCAGTTTTTCTTTAATCTGCGGGATAGTGGCCCGCTGGGCCAACATAGCGCAGACGTTGATTAGCTGCTTTTTACTCTTTTGGAAATGAGGCATCCCCTCGATCTGAGCCAGCATCATCCCATACATAAAGTTGTCAAATCGTTTGGCATACTCGTCCGGGTCATCAAGATACACAATCGGGGCCAAAAAAGTGATCAGGTTATGTTTATCCACATCAGAAAGGCAGACAAAAGCCGTCGTCTGTTTATACTTTTCAATGTGCTGCAATTGCATTTTTACCGCTACCAGCTCGGTGTTCAGCGCGTTAATCTGCTGCAGGACCGTTTCAACCAGCCCGGTCCGCATTACCTGGTACGGCTCATTAATAAAGGCAGACTGCTGAAGATGATGAATCAAGCGGACTCGTTTCGCAAAGATCGCCTCAGTGAGGCTCAGGGTTTCACTGCCCAGCAAGCCCTCTTTGTGTTCCCGAAAAAATTCGAAATTTCCCAGATAGTCAAAAATAATAAAGTGGGTTTTGTCCTGTCCGGCCCCAAACAAGTTGGGGCATAGTCTAGTGCCGCGGCCAATCATCTGCCAGAACTTAGTCTTAGAGCGTACCCGTTTAAAAAAGACCAAGTTAACAATCTCCGGGACATCAATGCCGGTATCCAACATATCTACCGAAACGGCGATATGCGGATCTTTTTCCGCTATCTTAAAGTCATCAATGATTGTTTGGGCATAGCTGTCGTCGCAAATTACCCGTTTGGCAAAACGGCCCCGGTATTGCGGATATAGTTTATCAAACCGCTCGATAATATACTCGGCGTGCTTTTTATTTTGGGCGAAAATGATGGTTTTCCCTAAACGGTCACCACCAGCGACCTTAATCCCCTTAGTCATTAAATCTTCCAGGACCATGTCCACCGTGGCCTGATTAAAAATAAATTCATTTAACGCTGGGGAAGGAATAAACTCTGGCATCGCCCCGTCTTCATCGGTAAAATCTTCTTCATAGCGGGCCTTATCTTCTTCGGATAGTTCATCATAGGTAATACCTTGCTCCAAAAACTTAGTTGTAACCTCAATGTTATAGTAAGGCACTAAAACGTGGTCTTGCTCGACTGCGGTTTCGTAGTCATAGGCATAGGTAGGGACACCGTTTTCCATCTCAAAAAAGTCATAAGTATTGCGATCAACGTCGGTCTTAGGAGTGGCGGTTAAACCAACCAATAGACAATCAAAATACTCAAAGATAACGCGGTATTTTTTAAAGATGCTGCGATGGGCTTCATCCACGATAATCAAATCAAAATGGGCCGGGGTAAATAACCGCTGGCCCTCGCTCTTCGCTGTATCAATGGCGTTTAGCATCGTCGGATAGGTGGAGAAGACAATGCGGGCGGATTTATCATCCTTGTTACTTAGCAGGTTACACAGAGACATATCTGGGAGGTAGTTTTTAAAGGCATCCTTGGCCTGGATAACCAAGGCGGTTCGGTCCGCTAAAAACAAAGTATTCGTGATATATCCTCCCCGGGATAAGACATCAGTCAAACTAGCGGCTGTTCTGGTTTTACCCGTCCCGGTGGCCATCACCAGCAAGGCTTTGCGATGGCCGGTCATAATGGCTTCCGTCACCGCTCGGATGGCTTCCTTCTGGTAGTAGCGATCAGTAATTTTATCGTCAATCAGGATTTCACTTAGAATTTTCCGTTCGCGCCGGCGGTTCATCAGTTTTTCCAAGTCGGGTTTAGAAAACACGCCGCTAACCTTCCGTTGGGGTGAGGTTAGGTCATCCCACAGATAGGTTTCAAAGCCATTGGTAGTAAACATCATCGGCCGCCGGCCGGTCATTTTCTCTAAGCAGTCTGCGTACAGCTTGACCTGTTGCGTGCCAATCTTCGGGTCCTTGGCGGTTCGCTTGGCTTCGATAACAGCCAGGGGCAACCCGTCTTTGCCGTAAAGCACATAATCAGCATAACCTTTGCCCTCGTAATTGGGCATGCCGTCAAGTTCCACTTCTTCCTGCACATCATCGCCAAAAACCCAGCCCAGGAGTTTTAAGTCCACATCGATATACTTTTTGCGGGTCAGGAATTCTGAAATATTCTCTGGCGCAAACTGGCGTTCTTCTTTGTTATGTTCTTTATTTGCGGTCAATTGTTCGCTCATGGCCGCAATCTGGGCGCGCAGGGCTTCAATCTCAGAATCCTTTTGTTCAATCAGGCTGTTTTTTTCTTTGATTTTGGCCTCATCAATAATGACCTTTTCTGCCGGGATCTTTCCTTCATCAAAACGGCGTTCTTCATAGTTTGACCCATAACAATAATCAATCCACTGGACGAATTCAAACAAAGAGGCCAGGGACAGAACCGCATCACTGCGGCTGATCGCTTTCTCCGTATGTACCGCCAAGTTGCCCAGCTTAATGATATAAGGCAGCTTACTCCAGGTTTGGTTATCCAGCGCAAATCTAAAAGAAGGTTCGTGAATTAATGACTGCAAATTATCCTTATAAGGCAAAGTGATAGTGTTATCAGCCGAATAGACCCATTTCACCGCCAGCTCAAAGGCCTTACGGCTACCCACTGCCGCCATGGCCGGAGAGGTGGCGAGTACCCGTTCCGCTTCCAGGCAAGCATTAGCAAACAAGGTATATTCGGTTTGTCCCTGAAGGAATGCGAAGTTTGCCGACATTCAATTCACCTCGCGGTCAATCAAAATACTCGCTCATTAGGCTGTCAAACAGGTATTGAGTTTCGTCGATTGCTTTTTTTACCAGGGCTTTCTGTTCTTCGATTTTGGTGACAATGGTAGCGAATTGGTTTTGGAGAGCCAAAGGGGCAATTGGAATTCTCAAATTTTTGATTAAGGAAAATTCGATATTATCAGCAGTAACAGCCCTTACATTTTTTATGATGCTACCTTGCATTAATATAAAAAAATATAATAAATATTCCGGTAAAACATTTTCATTAGTAACAAATGCCTTCATATCTTGATTAATAGCGATATCAACTGTATTAATTGCAACTGGCAGCATCTTTTTCAAAATACCACTTCTAATAACCATTAAGACGGAATAAGAAGGTATTAATTTAGTTGAACTATTTTCTATTGCATATTCATTTATATGGTCAATGCTATCGTTAATCCAAATAGTTTTCATATCTTTGGGAGTAACCCAAGGAATGTTACCAATATAATACTCACTACGACTTTTCGCGGGAGTACCACCACCTATTATTCTAGCACACACATTGTCAACTATATCTACCTCCCACCCCTTTTCATTGGTGATAGGATCCCCAAACATATCGCAAAAGATGGATTTGATAAGGTTATCCAGCTCCGCTAGCTGCTGTTTACGCAGGGCAAGCAGTTCTGCGGCGGTGTCTAAGGTTTTGGCGATTTCCTTTTGGGTCTCGAGGGGCGGAATAGGTATAACAAGTTTTTTAAGCCATTTAAAATGTCTATTATATCCAGTATTGGGGATTTGTTTATTTATAAAATAATAATATAGGTATTTGTAATCTAAATTTTCTCTTTTGCTTTTTAATAATTTAACCCCATCTGCTCCTAAGAAAAAAGGAGTGTCTATATACTTTATTATTCTTGTATGATCTCCAAAAACTATTACAGGAACATTACTATATAAACCATCGTGATTGTTCCGATAGCCAGCAATAAGATTTTGCCCTTGGTCAATTATAGGGTATAACCCTTGTTCTAAATAATCTTCTTTTTTAATCTTAGTCGCATTTTTAGTGTCATCTAGAATTACTTCTTCAAAATCAAGAACTTCCCACTTACCCACCGATAAGCCCCCTCAACTCCTCCATCTTGGAGGCAATATCAAGATTTAGCTTATCCAGGCGGGCCATTATCTCCATCGGCGGATCATAAACCACCTTTTCATAGACAATCTCTTTATAACGGTTAATGGATAAATCATAGCCATTGGCTTTTATGGCCGACTTCTCCACAAAAAAGCTCTGCTCGGTTGGTTTGCGTTCAGCTTCTCCCCCTAGGTTGTGAAAACGGGTAATAATATCAGGAATATCATTATCCTCAATGGGCGAACGTTTGTCATCCAAAGAAAAGCCATCCGCTTTCATATCGTAGAACCAAACCTTATCAGTGCCGCCGGCTCCGGTTTTAGTAAAAACCAGAACGGCAGTACTGACCCCGGCATACGGTTTAAAAACACCGCTGGGCATGGAGATAACCGCCTGCAGTTGATGATTTTCCACCAACTCTTGGCGCAAGGCTTTATGGGCCTTGGTCGTGCCGAACAAAACCCCATCTGGCACAATACAGGCGCAGCGTCCACCTTTCCGAAGCATCCGCAAAAAAAGGGCGACAAATAAAAGCTCTGTCTTTTTGGTGTTGCAAACGGCCTTCAAATTATCATGGATACTTTCGGCATCAACCGTCCCGGTAAATGGCGGATTAGCCAGGACAATATCATAAGCGGCAGCTATGCTGTTCTGCTTGGAAACGCTGTCCACATAGTCAATCCGAGGCTGAGTAATGGAATGGAGCATTAGGTTCATAGCGGACAGACGTAACATGGTTCGATCGGTATCAAAACCGGTGAACATTTCCCCCGTAAAATGCTCCCATTGTTCACTGGTCATCTCCGCTTCGTAGCGTTCACGGATAAACTCGGCTGAGGAGACCAAGAAACCAGCGGTCCCGCAAGCCGGGTCACAAATTCGATCGTTTGGAGTAGGAGCCAGCAGCCGGACCATCATATCGCGGATATGCTTGGGGGTTCTAAACTGACCGTTTTGCCCGGCTGTGGCCAGCTTGCTTAGCATATACTCATAAAGGTCGCCCTGCATGTCTAAATCTTGGATATCATGTTCATACAGTTCATCTAGGCCGGTAATTATCTTTTGCAATACTTGGGGGGTTGGGATTAAAAACATTGCATCCTGCATATAGCGAGTAAAGGCGGACGCATTTTTCCCGTTCATAGTTTTGATAAAGGGAAATACCTTTGTGCCGACAATATCGTATATCTCACGCGAATCTTTGGTTTTAAACTTGCTCCAGCGCATAGCCTGTCCCGCTTCATCCGGTGGAAAAATTTTAGGCATTGCTTCACCGCTTAGTGCTTCGAACCTCTCGTTCTCCAGTTCCTTTTCATCCAGAGAACGAATGAACATTAAATAAGTAAGCTGTTCGATAACGGTTAAGGGATTGGTAATCCCACCCGCCCACATATCGGTCCAGATTTTATCAACTTTGTTGCGAATTTCTCCGGTCAGCATTTATCTGCTCCTGTCCTGGTAATATAATAATTTACCAAATTTCCGGGCTAAATGACATTTATTAGCCTAAACGACCTAAGAAAACAATAGAATAAGAAAACTTTGCTATTGAATACATTGTATTCTTTGAATTACCTTAAAACAATAGAAAAACGCCAAATTATATCAATCAAGCGTTTTCGCTACTATCGCCAGCCTCATTTCCAATCTTATCGGAAGAGCAGCGTTGGCCATTTGGTTATAGAATATCTTTTGGTTAGGTTATGGTATGTGGAAATCCTCAATAGGATCTAAAGGACTAAAATAACCCTTAATACAATTCGGATTCCTTACGCAAATTTGGATATGGTTTTTTTCTCTAAAACCAGCATTTGGGTATAATTCATCACCTTCAATAAATAGGCCTCTCACTGAATCATATTCCCTATGCCCTTCATCTTTGTTAAAAGCATGAACCATTTCTATTACTGCACAATCAAGGTGCCTTAATAGTAGATCCGTTGAAGAACCAACCCTTTTATTCTCAGGTAATTTTCCACCGGTTTTATCAATAGCTTCTTTAAGAATCTTATATCCCCTTTTTAAGATCTGCAGCGAATTATATTCCATTAGATTAAGGCAATATCCTAAATCAATAATTGCGCCTATAACCGCAACATCTTTAATCTTACCCCTATGTTTCAATTCTTCGGCATATTCAAACGCTCTATTGGGATTATTTTCCCAAAAATATATGCCGTGACCTAACCAATCGTAAGAATTTTGACTCTTTGTTAAACGCTCATTAAGATATATTATTCGGTTATAAACAGTTAAGTCACATCCGTGAAAACCGAGTACGAAATTAGGCAATGTCGAATACATATGAACTCCTACCTATAATGGGATTCTAGTTTACCTGTAGAATCACAAATACCGGCTTTAACCAATATTTTAATAGCATCTTCTTTTTTGCTTTCGGCTATTTTTTTTTGGTATTTTTCCATCTGGGCTAACAGTTCTTTTAATTCTTTATTAGACACAACGATCACCATCCATATTACATCAATGGGCTTTATACCTATATTATATCAAATCTGCGTCCATATTTTATCAACTTTGTTGCGAATATCTCCGGTCAGCATTGATCTTGCTTAATTGTTGATCCCCTTTCGTGGGGCATATTAATTCACCGACATCGCCAGCCTCATTGCCAATCTTATGGGAAGAGCAGCGTTGGCCATCTGGTTTACATCACCAACCAAAAACAAATCCTTTAAAGGATAATAAAAAGCAAAAGAACCGGTTGATCCAGAATGACCAATTAACTCACCTTTTCCCATAAAGAGGGTGGCCAATCCATTTAAAGGAATTTGCATATATCCCCCACCATAGTAAATCGGCCCCATAGTAACTTGCAATTTATGATAGGTTGACAATTTCTGAAAAATTACCTTGTTAAACAATCTCCCGGTAAAGAAAGCCTTAATAAAAATCATCAATTCACTAGCTGTAGTAATACAGCCTCCACTTGCCCGGCTGCTCAAAACTAACTTAGGCCGATGGATAGCCTTATTTTTATAATAAATATTAGGTATATAATCATTTTCGCTTTCGGGAAGATATGTATTTTTAAGCTCTAATGGTTCAAAAATATACTGCCGGTATGCTTCCGACAATCTTAAATTACTTGCTTTTTCAATTACTTCACCCAGCAGATCAAAGTTTATATCGGCATAGTAAGCCCTTTGCCCGGTACGCGGAGCAAAATGAGGTTTTAATTTCTTTACTTCGGCCATCAATTCATCGAAAGTGAGATAAAGATCCTCTTTAATAGCCCGGTTCTTAAGACTGTTTTTCCCTTCTTCATACACATCAGGCAACCCACTGATCTGAAACAGCAAATCGGATATGGTTAATTCAAACGTGTATTCCTTTCCACCATAAACATGAAGCCCGCTTAATACAGAATTATCAAAGTACCTGGTGATCTTTTCGTCAAGTGACAGCTTTCCCTGCTCAAGTAAGATCAAGATGCAGGTGGTGGTAAACAGCTTGGTGATGCTCGCCATCAGCAGAGGAGAATCTATATTCTTGCCGCTATACCCCATGTTAAAAGACAAATCACCACTTGTGTTTTCTATAAATAATACTGCCTCATTGATTTGCTTCGAGCTTGTTAGTTTAGCAAAAATCTTTTCGAATTTTTGCGTTCTACTTACTCCCATTAGTTTCTCCTTTCCTTAAATATTTGTTACTTCCATTATACTAAATTCTGGAGATATTTTTACTCTTAGACCAGTAATATTAAGGCTCAGCGGTATTTTTTTAATGCAATAACTGATTCCGCATAAACCCACACAGAATCAACACACACAGACTAAACACAATATTGACAATCCGAGGATGCGGTGGTATATTGTTATTTAGTTAGTTACTTGACTAACTAACCATGTAACCAACAAAGGAAGTGGCGCAGTTGACCGGACACTTTAGCAACGAGCGGCCAATCTTTATCCAGCTTGCTGAAATGCTGGAGGACGCGATCCTGAGTGGTGTATATAACGAGGATGACCAAGTCCCCTCCATCACGGAGTTTTCCGTTGCTTATAAAATGAACCCGGCCACCGCACTCAAGGGAGTCAACATCCTTGTAGACGCCGGTCTGCTGTATAAAAAGCGAGGGCTGGGGATGTTTGTTGCAAAGGGTGCGCGGGAAAAGCTGATAGAGAGGCGAAAGGAACGCTTTTATCATGCTTTTGTTGAACCGATGATTCTTGAAGCGATACGACTCAGCATTAACGAAGCAGAGCTTTTCGAAATGGTGAAAAGAGGGTTAAGTGAACATTTGACAAGGCGGAAAGAGGGTTGAGTAACATGGGAATTAAAATCCAAAATGTCACCAAAAGCTTTGGTGCTACCCGCGCGCTTAACGGCGTCAGCCTCAATATTGCCGAGGGACAAATATATGGACTATTGGGAAATAACGGTGCGGGCAAAACAACACTTCTGAACATTATCGCAAATCGCTTGTACACTGATAGTGGCGAGGTGTTGATCGACGACGAACCAATTTCAGACAACGACCGCGCGCTGGGCAAGGTGTTTTCGATCGGTGAACAAAACCTTTACCCCGATGAGATGCGAGTCCACAGGGCTTTGGCCGTAACAAAGCTGTTCTACCCGGGCTTTGATCTTCAATATGCAAACGAGCTAGCGCGACAATTCGGGCTGGACACCAAAAAAAAGATCACCGCATTGTCTACCGGTTACGCCTCAATCTTCCGGTTTGTCCTCGCTCTTTCGGTGAACACACCATATCTGCTGCTAGACGAGCCAATGCTGGGACTTGACGCAATGCATCGCGACATGTTTTGCAAGCTTCTGATTAAGAAATACAGCGAAAACCCCTGCACCATTGTGATCTCAACTCACCTGATCCAAGAGGTGGCAAATCTCATTGAGCATACGATCATCATTAAAAATGGACATATCCTCAAGGATATGCCACGTGAGGAACTGCTTGACAGCGGCTATACCGTCTCCGGTCCGGCGGAACTGGTGACCATCTATATTAGCGGGCGCGAGGTATTGTCGGTCAATAGTCTTGGCAGACTGAAAACAGCCTGTGTTCAAGGTAAAGCCGAACCAGCCGACCTGCCTGCTGGACTGGAGCTTGGCAGGCTGAGCTTGCAGGACTATTTTATCAGTCTGATGAACGAGGAGGATTACAAATGAACACGATGAATATAAGACCGGCTTTCCAATACAGATTCCTTGATACGTTAAAGGGTGTAGGAATCTTCTATGCCATCATGGCTGTACTCATGGCAGGTATCAGCTGCCTTGTTTTTTATGCGGTAAGTAAGGGCGGTAAAGTGTCGGTTAGCTTTTTCGCCTTTGAATTCGCCGCAGCCATCACGCTGTTTGTTATGGGTATCACAACGATACGGGAGGATATGCGGCTCATGCTGCAAAACGGTATCGGGCGACGCACCATCTTTGTGACAGAGCTTCTTGTGGCACTATCTGTCTCTTTGCTCCTCGCTATTGCCGGCGAGCTGCTAATTGCCGTCGGGCAGGTTGTTATAACGAGCCGGTCGGAGTTCTTTATCACCGACCTCTTTCAGATAATCTACGCCAATGGGATCAACTACAACCTGACTTTGGGTGCCCGTTTTGAAAGCATTGTCCTTGCGTTCGGTTTATATACGTTCGTATATCTCGCTGGGATGTTCATCTCTCTGCTCTTCTACCGATTGAACAAAATCTGGACCCTGATCGTCGCTATCGGGGCACCGCTGCTCCTAATCATGGGACTGCGGATAGCACTAACACCCGGAAGTTTTCTTGCATTAGCACTTGGTACGATGCTCGAATTCGCTCTAAGCAGTCCGTGGGCACTGTTTCTTTGCTTCCTACTGGCTGCTGTGCTCATAAGTTTCCTTAACTTGATCGCGATAAGACGCGCGCCGATAAAATAGATAGGGGTATCAGGAGTTACCTTGTTCAAACTTCAGGTAGAGCAGAGTCTCCACCTGAATTTCCATTTTTCAGCGAAGCTGGACAAGTTCACTGTATCTTTACTCTAAATATGCTGCCTTCCCGGTGATATCCTTTTTTTATATAAAACCCGTCTGAATTCGACATTACAATGATAGTTTGCCCAGGATAGTCCAGGCAGACTTGCTCAATAAGTTTTTGCCCAATTTTTTGCCCCCGAAATCTTACGTCAACAAGCAAATCACAAATGTAGATATAAAAACCACCATCATTAATAGAGCGTGAATACCCACATAAGGTTTCTTCCTCATAGGCTACATAGGTTATTGAGTTGACTAAGGCAGATTTATATTTTTCCGAAACTTCAGTAGTTAAATAGTACTCCCATCCTTGGCCCTCTGCTTCGATTAATTTCATTATAGCAGCCTCATCTTCTTTGGTATACTTTCGTATTTCCATTTTCACCGCTCCTACGAAATATAATCTTCCTAAAGGCTTATAGCCTAATTTTAGCATAATTGGGCTGAGAATAGCATTTGAGTCATGTCTTTTTGATAAAAAGACGGTCTTAGTCATAGCTAAATAAAACCTTATTGCGTTAAACTTTTTAGGCATATTTAGGTTAGGTTGAATGAAAAGAATCTTTTAAGCACTAAGAGCAGTATTCGAATTACGTAATGAGAGGTTGATGAAAATGAAAAAATCGCTAATTGTTTTGCTAGTCTTAGTTTCAGCACTATTAATAGCCAGTACGTCGATCTTTGCCTCCCAACCGTTGACGATTAATCTAAACGGGACCGTGGTATCTGCTCCTTCAGACACCAGGATAGTGGAAGGCCAAGTGATGGTTCCCCTGCGCTGGGCCGCTGAACAGCTGGGGGCCAGTTCGATTGAATGGGAGCCGGAGAAACGTAATGTAACGATTAAAACAAACCAAGATGCCGGTACTTATCAAAATGTACTGGTCGCTTTACCCGACGTTCAGCTTTTCCTTCCCCTACCCAATAACTGGACAATAGAAAGGACTAAGCATGGTTTTGACTTGAAAGACGCTCAGGGCAATACCCTTGGCAGCATTGACCAACAAGATGGGTATTATCTCCCCAACCACAGCGAGACTCTGAGTGACCAAAAGATTACGGTCAGCCAAGGGGAAAGCCACCTGCTGGTGCTGTCACGTTCGTACCCGGCGGCTTCGGGGGTAGCTGCAAACTGGCAGGAAGTTCACGCACTGCTGCCGTTTAAGGAGCAGATCTGGATTGACCTCTGCGTTAGAGTTAGTCCCGAACATGATGTTGAGCATCTAAAAACGATATTGGAAAAGGCAATAACCGGAGTCGTTTATTATCAACCGGAAAGGCCACTGCCCCCAACGGAAACTGGTCGAAGTCAGCCGGCAGAGATAACAGAGTGGGAACCAACAATATATACAACTGTTAACAACCTTGACGGCGTCTCAATGAAGGTTAAGGAAGGAACCGCTTCTTCTACCAGTTTGACAGTAGGGTTTGAGAATAACTCCAGCAGTCAGTGTATCTACGGCGAGCACTATTGGCTGGAGAAGAAAATCAACGGAAGCTGGTATCAGGTTCCGGTCGTTATCGATGGCAACTACGGGTTTAACGATATTGGCTATAATTTAGCCGCTGGAGCCAAAGGCGAATGGGCAGTTGATTGGAACTGGCTCTATGGCAGCCTGGATACCGGTGAATACCGCCTTGTCAAAGATATCCTTAATTTTAGAGGTCCCGGGGAATATGATACTTACTATTTAACTGGGGAGTTTACAATTTAATAACAGTATATATAACCAATTACGCAGATTACGCAAAAAGGAAAGGACGCCTCATTAACGTGCTACTGTAGAATAAGAGCACCAGAGGCGTCCCCAATTATTAATGAGCTCATCTCAACTAGTCTGAAGCAAGGGTCTTTTATCAGCGAATAGCGGTACAAGCGGGAATGTGGGTCCTAAGGCCCGCATCTTTCTTTTTTAGCGGTTTAAAAACGGATATAACGATCATGGTTAGCATGATTAGAATCTGTAATGAGATAAATAAAAGAACCTGTCTGCCATCAGAAAATCCCCCTTGGAAGCCGAAGGCATTCACCTTGTCAATTACTGAAAAAATCTGACCAATAGTTCCTAAACCAATACATGGGATAAGCGAAAACGTAAAAATCCATTTAAGCATTACCCATCTGTGTTTAATAAACCCCCAATTTGTCATTAACCCATAAATTAAACCCTGAAGCAGCGTAAATATAGCTATCGGTAAGATGATTTTTTTATACAGCTCGGGAATTAAAGAGACGGTTATTAAAAAGTTAGTTTCACTTAGATTAAAAAAACAGATAACCGCTAGAGCACCTATGCAAACTGTTCCCCCGAACCAGATGCTTGCCGATATAATATGTAAAATGCGCAGCCATTTCATGCCTTTAGCTTTCATAAAACCCCTTCCTTTCTCAATAGACAAACTTTTTACCCGTTTATCCCCCGGTTATATGGTATCCCCACAAATATAAAAATAAGAATATAGGCTATGGGTTATGGGCTTTGCTTATCCTTGTCGAAAGGATCGTTCATCTATTAAGGTTGACGCAGCCAATCCGTCAACTTATCGTCTGCTGATACTGACTGCAGCCACCCTCACGTGACTTAATCAACCTCACGCAGCAGCTTTTCCATAGCCTTTATTCGTTCTTTCATCTCGGATAGATCATTAACTATTATCTGTTGATCTTCGGCTATTTTTTGCTGTACAGTAATAGCCTCCTCCGCCAGCTTGCGGTATCTCTCATCTCTGGCAAGTTCAGCTTTAGTCGCAGTTTTGATTTGCCAACTCTTGAACCCTTGCCATATCACCGAGACAAACATGATGGTGAATAAAGTTAAAACAACCAGGACAAAACCCTTTTCTATAAACTCTAATTGGAGATAATTCATTCAATTCCCTCCCTTTTCATTACTAGCATCCGCCGCGGTATCGCCGGGTTTAGTAACAGTCAGTGTTTTTACCGCTTCGGTAATACTTTCCGGGTTTAAGTAAAGGGCAAACGGTTTTGCTTCGTAATAGTTCATGGCTTTGCCGTCTTCAGACAACTCCAGTTTGCTCGTTACCAATCCGGCCTTCTCTAAGCGTTTCAAGTGCATATAGAGCAACGGTCTGCTGATCATAACCTCACGAGCGAGTTGACTCACATGGATCCGCCGGCCAGTCAGCAAAGCAATAATTTTTAATCGAAGGGGATTGGCCAATGCTTCCAGTATTTTGAGCAATTCATCTCCGGTAGGTGACCTTGGTTCTAAATTGTGGTTATCATTTATTTCTCATTCCCCCTTTTCAAGAACGTTTAAATAGGATCCTAACACCTGTAATAATTATATTACAGGTGTTAGGATGTTTCAAGTGAGTATAGTGTTGGCTTTCAATGTTTTGGGTTAGATATAACGTGCCTATGTATATTGCTAAAACTGTAAATGCTTCTATATGAGGAGCGTTTCATTTTTATTGAAGATATAGACTGTTTCATCACAGCCGCAAATAAAAAAACGCCTCCATTTAGTGTGCTGATGTACCAACAGAAGCACCAGAGGCGTTTCTCGCTTCTCATATAAACCACCCATGTCCCAAGATCACAACCACCGATGAAAATCGCAAACATATGTCATTCTGAGCGTTAGCGATGGATCTTACTTCTCAGCGTGGAAAGGATTCTTCGATGCAGCAAAATATACCGGTTATAATAAAAACTCAAACTGCCTTTTACCATATAGTATCCGCCTTATCTCAACCTTCTTTTCCTTAACGATATAAAACACCAGGTATCTATGCACCACCATAACACGATAACCTTTTGCACGAAGCAATGGGTCCTTTATCAGCGGATAGCGCAGCGGCATATGCTCAAGAGATCCGATGCTTTCTATAATGTCATCATAGAGTTTTAGTGCCGCCTGCTGCGATAACTCGCCGACAATTTCCTGTAAATCTTGCTTGGCCAAAGGGAAAATCAGCAGCTTATATTTTTCCACGGACGTTTTTCCTCAGTTCTTTCGCCACATCGAAAAATTCCTCACCGACAGCCCCGTTTGCAATTTCCGCCTCCGACTCAAATAACTTACGGTATAGTTCGATGAGGGCTTGCTGCCGTTCGTAGGTTTCAATACTCATGACCACCATGTCGCCAGTGCCATTTTTCGTGATGAACACCGGTTCACGTTCCCTTCGGCAGAACTCGGATATTTCGTTAGCGTTATTGCGCAAGTCTGAAATAGGGCGGATGCTAGGCATAGTTTTCACTCCCCATCTGCAATATTTATGATTTAATTATAGCATGATTTGGGGACATATATAAGCGTAATTCCGCCCCATAATAGACAAACAATTACTAAGTAGATTATGCGTTAGTCAATCTCTTGGTTATGGGCTTATTCAATCTTTCTAACCATTCCATCACATCAGCTCCTTTCAAAGTTTAGTATTGAATAAAAGAATAAACCTCTCATTAGCTGCCCAAAGTTGAGAGGTTTTGCAGGTTATGCGTTAGTCGATTTCTTGGTTGCGCCCCTTTATTTTACTTTTCTGTCCTTATCCCTATTTAGCCAGCTTTTCTTGAAGCATGGTATTAACCACCCCGGGATTAGCCTGCCCCTTAGTGGTTTTCATTAAGTCCGGCAGGCCATGCTCCTCAACTAAGCGTTTCCTACGGGCGTCAGGTAATTCCGGGATGGAGGCTCGGACCTCTTCAATCCACTCTTCGGTTAGCTCGATCGGGGTTAACTCAGGCTCAATAAAACACCGATAATCCGGGTTTTCCTTATTACGCATGGACACGGTTATCCCCTTGTTTTCATCCCAGCCGCGGGTTTCCGGATAACCCTTCCCCCGTCCTCCAAAACATCTATCTGTCTTTCCACTTCATACTCAATTGCTCTTTGCACCGCCCGGAAGGAGTTCATATTCTTGATTTCTGTTTTTGTGCCCAAGGTAGTAGTTCCAACCGGACGAACCGAGACGTTGGCATCACAGCGTAACGAACCTTGTTCCATCTTTACATCAGAAACACCGGCGTATTCTAAGTTAGCCTTTAGCTTTTCCAGGTAAGCTTTAGCTTCCTCGCCGGAGCTTATTTCCGGTTCGGAGACGATTTCAATGAGGGGCATCCCGGACCGGTTGTAGTCCACAAAAGAATAGTGGGAAGTAGTAATCGAGCCGCCTGAATGGACTAGTTTGCCGGGATCCTCTTCCATATGAGCCCGGGTGATATTAATTCGTTTGCTCTGGCCATTTACCTCTATATCAAGATATCCCTGATAAGCGATAGGCCGAAAGACTTGGGAGATCTGATAGCCCTTAGGTAAGTCAGGATAATAATAGTTCTTTCGATCAAACCAGGTATAAGTACCTATTGCACAGTTTAAGACTAAACCGGCTTTAGTAGCTAACTCGACTGCTTTTTTATTTAAGATACCGGTACTACCAGGCAGCCCCAGGCAGACTGGACACACCTGGGTATTTGGCTCCTTTCCGAATTCCGTAGAACAACCGCAAAATAATTTCGTATCCGTCTTTAACTCCACGTGAACCTCTAAGCCGATAACGGCTTCGTATTTACTCATCTTGCTCCCCCTATAAAAATGTTTAACACATCTTCAGTTCCTACCCTTAAATCCGTTAAACTTAATTATATTCAATATTATATATTGTGGCAAATAACTCCACTAGCCTTTTAACGCTGATCACGATGCGGTTGTCTTTAATTTATATCACGTACCCAGTATAGGACTCACTAAGGGGTGAGAGATTTGGCGCAAAATGTTTATTAAAAACTAATTCATGAAATTCTCAAGCCAGAATTATTTTGCGGCATTGTGAAATCAATACAATTCCGGTAAGATACCTGTATTCCCAACATCCCATCCCGGTCGCCTTAACCCTGATGCAATTTTAATGTCTTGTCTTGACTGGTGAAGAAGAGAGGCAGCAAAAAAATAAGATTCTTCACTTCGTTCAAAAATCACGCACAGCCCGCACCATAGTAAACGAATAGAGATAATTTTCATAGCAATAACAAAAAGGCGTGGTTTTCTAGCTTGGTTGTGTCTGGCGGGCATAGATGGTTACCACGGATAGATGAACTTCTTCGTGTTGAAAAAAAGATTTTTGAGCAAACTGATAGCAACATATAATAGTAACCTAATTAAATAAACATGAGGGATATAATGGGAAATATGAAACGTATAATAGTGGTTAGGCGGAGGAGCAGCTGGAATGATCGCGGCTATTTCTGCAAGAAGATTGGGGGCGGACGTCACCATACTGGAGAAAAATCCGCGGGTAGGTAAGAAAATACTGGCTACCGGAAATGGCCGGTGTAACTTTACTAATATCAATACGGATATTACATATTACCATGGCAGTAACCCTAAATTTGCTTACACAGCATTATCTAATTTTACAACAGAGGATACGATTCGGTTTTTTGAAAAATTAGGGATTGCCCATAAAGTAGAGGATTTGGGGAAGGTCTTCCCGATGTCGGATCAGGCTTCGAGTATTCTCGATGTCCTTTTATATGAATTGAATGACATAGGAATCAATATCGTTTGTGATGCTTATGTAAAAAATATTACACCTAAAGGTGATCGGTTTAGAATAGAGTTGGCAGATGGGAAAGTATATCATGGGGATAGAGTCATTATTGCTACAGGCGGCAAAGCTATGCCTTCCAGCGGTTCTGATGGCAACGGCTATGATTTAGCGGTCAAGCTTGGCCATAATATCATCAATGTTTTTCCGGCTCTAGTTCAATTAATGTTAGAAGGATCTTTCTTTAAACGGATTGACGGGGTTAAATTCGTGGGGACTGCTGAAATTATCCACAACAATAAGTCCGTTGTTAAAGACCGAGGAGATATCCTCTTTACAAATTATGGCGTATCCGGGCCGCCAATTTTACAGATAAGCAGAAAAGCAGGAGAACTATTAAATGCAGGAAAAGATGCCTATTTAAAACTAACGATTATGGATATGATGAACAAGGAAGATTTAAGAAGATTTCTGAATAAACGTTTCCAAATAGGTTCAAAAAAGCCTATCGAGTTTAGCCTGGTCGGCCTGATAAATAAAAGATTGATCCCGGTAGTGCTAATAGAAGCGGGTATCAATGATATAAAGCGTCCTGTTGCCAATTTATCGGTGAAAGAGCAGGAGCGAATTGTAGATATTTTGACTGATTGGAGATTTAAGGTCAGGGGAACCAAGGGTTGGACTAGTGCGCAAGTAACCGCCGGCGGTGTGGATACAAAGGAAATAAATCAAAATACTATGGAATCTAAATTAGTCAAAGGTTTATTTTTCGCTGGTGAAATACTAGATATAGATGGCCAGTGTGGTGGTTTTAATCTTCAGTGGGCGTGGTCCTCTGGGTTTATTGCCGGGCAGCATGCAGCTCTATAGTCCACTTTATCTGAATCAAAAGACTCCCACTTCTATAAGTGGGGGTTACCTTGCATAATCAGAAAGTATAAGTGGACTTTCTGATTATAAGTAGTGCAACTAGGGCTTCCGCCTTGCACCAAGGGCTTGGCGTAAGCCAAGTTTTTTATTTAAACGTCAGGCGGAGCAGAGTCTCCACCTGGAGCCTCGATGTTCAGTGAAGCTGACCGAGTTCACTCAATAACTATGACCGCACTGTTTTGGCCATCTATCCAGTTATACAGGAATTCAGCATGGCTGGTAAAATTCCGCACACACATATGGGAACGGGGGAAACGTCCCAATTGTATGGAGATATTCTTTCGTTCCCGGGTCTACCTTCTCTCCATTCTTTTCTTCATATTCTACCGGCACGCCGTGAATATAGGCCCCGCCGGTGAACCGAATGGCAAAAGGCGCATAACCAGCCACATCCGACGTGTTTTTTTTGCAGATATTCAAACCGGTCTACCTTATTAATAACCTTATAACTGCCAAGAGTGGTTTCAAAGGAGCCATCGCCTGATAACCCGGTCGTGGACAAAGTATAAGAGATAAGGTTCAGCCCGTTTTCCCGCGTTTCAAAAGCAGCTTGGTTTTGTTGATTTCTATCTACTACTACCACCTGGTTTAAACGGCTTAACGCAGCGGCCTTATCAATGTATTGTTTAGGGATATAGAAATCTCCGCCAAAAGAAGGGACGTTAACATAATAAAACTCCCCCACCTCATTGAGCATCCTCACCAACATCCCATCCGGTATATACCGAAAGTCGCTGCCGGTATCTGCCCGGACATAGGCAGGAGCACTATGATAAAATCGATACCCATACTCATCAACCGCGGCGTCGCCCTTCCGGGGTGGGGGGCCGTTTTGATTTTTATAGTTGCTAATAAAGTGCAATTCTCCCTTGGCCAATTCCCGGCTCAGTTTGTTTACAGCCTCCTGCATTTTGGCAAAGCGGAAGGCTCTGGGGACTCCGGCTGTTGAGTGAAGGTAGCCCACTTCTGTTTGATTATCATGGCTACAGGCTACTTTATACCATATTTTAGAACCCTGGATTTCTTCCGCTTCAACCTGCTGAAGCAGCGAAATCTTATCCAGATTATTTACCCGGCAAACAACAGCCGCATTAGAGGCCGGATTTTCCCTGATTTCCGCACCATTTTCCGCGGTTATCAGGAAATAATCAAAGGATATTTGATATTTGTTATACTGCACTTTATTTTCGATCGTTTCCGGTAGAGTAGTGTTATACTCCTGAACAGCAACAGCATTCTGCTTGGGGGATCCGGTATCTTTGACCAGTTGTGCTTGTTGCTGCTGACTCAGACTCAACATGCTGCCTTCTCCCGCCTCTTGGGCGGCTTGGGTAATCCTGAAATCATCTTCAATGCTAAAACCGTTTATATTCTCCTCGACCGCTTTTTGGTCTGATTTGGTTAATCCGTCTTCTTTGGGTAGATTCGGCGAAGGGCTTAGCGGCTGCCTTTGAGGTGACGGCATATTTTGGAGATAGACATAGCTTGAAACTCCAGCTATCGCCAATACTATTAATAATACAGCAATTCTCTTAGACATATATATCTCCTACCTAGTGTTTGGACTTAATTAATATCCTATAGTTTTTCTCAAAATATTTTCTATTATGTACTAACATTCCATACTCCAAGGACACAACCGCTTATTAAAATACATCCTGGACGTTAGCAAGGCTCTTACTTCTCTGCGGGGAATAGATTCTTCGCTTCGTTCATACTTAGTCACGCGTTCCCGCACCACCATAAAAGAATAAATGCTTAGATTCACACCAATGACACGATACAAAACTATTTTTACTAATGTTAGGCCTAATCACTAATCACCAGAGCCAGGAGAGTCCAGCCGGGAACATAGGTAGCCCATACAAAATTTTTCAACCAGGGGACAAAAACCCCGGCATAATCAGGATGAAACATCGATATAGCGACTCCCATGTCACTGATAAACATCAGACTGCCGGAAAGAGCAATTAACCGGGCTATTTTGGGGCTATAATACCCTCGATAAACCGTAGAAACTGCGGTCCAGGTCATATAGCACAACACAATGCCAAATAAAAGTGCCCCGATAAGCATGGGGCCCCCCTGAACGTAGGGCTTAAGGATGAGAAACACCCAGAAGAAAATCAGCGCAATCGGTATTGCACTCAGAACCTCCGGCCAGCCAATCCTAAAATTTCTCTGATACGCAGCGATCAGGCAAAGATAGGCCAGCAAAAAACCCATTCCACCCAAGGGTGAGAGGTCTATTGACAGATGCCAAGTCGTTGAGAAAACCAGGAAAAAATCAGCAATCACCACAAAAAAGAAGGCAATGGCCATGATTCTTTGCTCCTGGTATTTCTTGCTCATACTAGTGACGGACAAAAACAGTGTAATCATCACGGTATATCTCAGATACTGGACCATATCCGCCGCCGGGTATAGATGGTCAAAAATCAGCAACAGCAAAGTGAGGGGTAAATAAACAGCCAATAAAGTCTTTTGGGTGTTGTTCATAGCCACGCCACCTCTCCTTCATTGTTTTGCCGTTGATACCAAACCGAGAACAATAAAGCCCGGACAATTTGTTCAATTATATTCAAGTTTGGGGGAGATAATGAGTTTTGAGTGATAGGTTAGAAGTAGGTGTCTTTTTTTGATTGGGATAAATGCAAATAACTGTAATATTGCCGGGGATTTCTCTTCTTTAGAAAGGACATAAAAAACACCTCGCGAAGAAGTGTTGTCGTTAGTACTGAGTGTCTACAATGACCTGAAAAACCGTGGGGTTCAGGATATTTTGATCGCCTGCCGGAATAAATTAAGTGGGCATTTTCATAGTCAACTCGTTCTAGCTTGAATTTCTTGATAGACTTGTTCAGTGCTTTCAGCGTCTGACAGGTTAAAAATGATTACTTTTCCCCGGCTTTGAACATAGATAAACGGCGGTTTTTGAGTATTAACAAAAAGCTTGACTGAACCCAATTCCGTTGTCCTAAAATGACCTCTTAACCGAGACCCCACAGCAGAACCATTGGTCCTCATCTCAATCTTGGGCAGTGAGGCCATTAGTTTAGTTTCTTCAATTGACTCCCAGGTATAAACGTCACCATACATACCATGTACTTGCAAGCCCTCTTCCAGCAAAGATACCTTAGTGGGTTGAGATGAATAAATCACCAAAACAGCCACCGCTAGAAGGGTCACTCCAGTTATACCAAGCGGTACGGCCAGTTGCTTGCCCGCCCCTTTGCGCATTTTTCCTTTTTCATCAAACAGGTTTCCATCATACTTCTGAGCTTTAATCAACATATACAAAGTTGAAATGCCAAAGAAGATAAGGGCCGGTGTCATCCCTATTTTTATGTGCAGCACCTGCAAGAGACCAATTGCGAAAAAAACTAGAGCATTAAGATAAGCGTAGATTCCCATTAATTTTCCCAGGCTCTGGACATCAACCTTTTCTTTTTTCTCTTTGGGCATCGTATTGTATCCGGCAATCAAAAAATGCCATTTAAAAACATGTACTGCCAGACCAATCAACAGAAAGCTTCCAGCTATGATAAAATAAACCCACATGATTAACCTCGTTGGCACCACCTTTCTGTTTGATTTTTGAGATAAACACTATTATATCCTTGCCGCACATATGATTCATTCTATATTAATTTAGCTAAATCCTTCTTGACATAAAAACACGAAACTCAAAAAGACTCGAAAATGGCAACACAATACAGTATAATAAAAAACCAGAAGTGAACTCGTCCAGCTTCGCTAAACATCGGGCTTTAGATGGAGACTCTACTCGACCTGAAGTTTGAAGGTAACGTCCATTTATAGAAGCAAAGATCTTTTGAACTCAGATCAATGTTTGACTAAACTCATCTGAACCATAGCTTTATTTTATTTTAATATTGAACGTCTTTAATCAAGCCCCTATTGGCGCGGATTCACCTAAAATTGTTACAATTTTTACTTAAATAAGAGATAACCAAATTAACTATTTAAATTTGGCGAGGGAAAAATGAATATTATTATTAAAGAAAATTACGAACAAATGAGTAAATATGCCGCCCAAATTATTGCCCGCTTTATAAAGGCCAAGCCGGATTGTGTACTTGGATTAGCAACTGGAAGCACACCAATAGGCACCTATCGGGAACTTATTAGATTACATAAAGAGGAAGGACTCGACTTTTCACAAGTTAGAACTTTCAACCTTGATGAATATCTTGGTGTGGGAATCGATCTGAGTAAACCTTATGACCTGGATCAAAGCTACGCTAGATTCATGCATGAGGAACTTTTTTATCATGTTAATATAAAAAAAGAAAATATCTGTATTCCTGATGGCCTCACCAAGGAACCGAATAAATTTTGCCAATGGTATGAAGCAGAAATAAAAAAGGCAGGGGGAATTGATTTACAACTTTTAGGAATCGGAAGGGACGGTCATTGGGCTTTTAATGAACCCGGCTCCTCACTTGCCTCAAGGACCAGAATTCAGGCTCTAACGAAAGAAACTCTTGATGACAATTACGAGAGTTTCTATAAAAAAGCTGGTATTGAAAGAAGTCAGATGCCCCACTTTGCGATAACGATGGGGATTGGAACCATTCTTGAAGCAAAAAACATCCTAATGATAGCGAATGGATTAAAGAAGGCCGAAGTGGTTGCCCAAAGTATTGAAGGTCCTATAACTTCTCAAATAACTGCTTCGGCAATCCAGCTTCACAGCGGCGGGATTACTGTTGTGCTTGATAAAGAGGCTGCATCCAAACTTAAGAACTTAGAGCACTATATGCACGTAGAAAAACTAAAACGTGATTATGGCTTAGATAACATGGCTTAAAAGAATTCTTCTTTTTCTTCACGGGTGAAAAACAACTTCATATTTTCTTCTTCCAATAGCGAGCCCTCATTATTTAACAGAGAGAATCGGGCCTTGTTTCTGTTTATTATTGCCTTTTCTTCCAAGGCCGCTATTTTTTTTGGTATGCCTTTAGCAACTAGCATGTTTTTGATTTTCTGAAAAAGAGTGTAATTTCCATAAAGATATTGGCCTTCATAGAGAATTTTCGCAGCTACCATGGATTCAAAACTATCGAATTCTAGTTGACTTTCTACTCTGGAAATATCTTTGATGATATATTCGATCTCTTCATTATAACTCGGGTTTCTTAGCAGAAAATTCTTCTGTTTATATATCGATAAATCAAGATGTTTGATAGTGTTGTTCGGCAAACCCCGGGTAACTACAACAATATCAAGATCGGACCCTTTAACTAGTTCTCCGGTAGATGATTCGGGTCTGGGCTCCAAATGGGCCATTTCATACACTACATCACCGGCAATGAGGAAAGATGCCCCGGTTTTGAAGATTGTTGGGTTTTCTTGGGATTCAACAATTTGTTTGATTACCTCCCGGGCGAGTTCGAATTTTCTTCTGCTTATTTCTTTTATATCCTGCTGCAGGGTTTCTGCCTTGGCTAAGATTTTTTGATAGTGTTTCTCAGTACCAATTACAGTATAACTATAGAATTCCCTCAATATTGAAGGCGAAAGCCGAGCATATCCTTCCACATGCTTATCCAGCCTTAAGTATCTCCGGCCAATTATTTTTGTGATTATTTTTTTACAGTTGTTGCAGATTCTCCATAAGAAAAACTTATCCATTCTTGTTTTTTCCAGAAGCTCCTTTCCAGTTAAAGGACCTTGGTTATCAAGTAGCCCAATAAGCCTATCCATCGATTTATCACAGCTCCGATACAGATTGTAGCTTGTTTCTTCTCTTGCATAAAACGAATTCCTTGCATAAACCAATGGTTTCCAACAACATGGGAGCGACCACTTGGCACTGTCTCTTCATTTATCCCAGCCTATTCCCTGCAGCACCAAGCCACTTATCTTCAAGTTCCATTATAAATTCACCAGTTAAAGATTAATAATGTCAAATTTAGGCAGCCCGCAATATACTACAGTAGAAAGGAGTGATGCAACATGTCTAGAAAGCCAAACTATAATTTAGGAAAAGACCCAATTAGGCCGGAATTAAACTAGGAACAGCCAGGATGTCCAAATAGGATCACATGGCTGTTTTCTTTATTTATTTATTTCGATGAAAAATAACCCGCAGCCTCAACCCCCATTGTTTTCGGCATACTTTTGCCACTAATCTGTTGGTCAAAGGGGCTGATTTGGGTCTTATTGTTGACGAACTGGGCCACAATGATCTTGATGTCACCCGGGTTTATGCCCGGCTGCCTGACCCAGTGCTGGTGGCTCTATACCGAAAATGTATGGTTTAACCTGAGTTTGCGTTTTCCAGCGAAAAATACCGGTCAAAGCCGGTTTTTTAGCGATTTTATCAGTTCAGTGCTTGCTTTAATTTTTCTACTTCTTCTTTAGTAAGGCCGGTTATCTTGGTGATGACTTCAATCTCAAATCCTTCACGCAGGGCGGCCCGGGCTATCTCTTTTTGTTTTCTTTCCGCACCCTTGGCCTCTGCCTGTTGCTGCATCTCATCCAAGGTTGCTTCCAGGTTCAGAATCATCTGTACCACCTCCTGGGGGTTACTTTCCTGCAAGATCTGCTCAACTTCCCTTTTTTGCTGCTCGGGTATCCGGGGCAGCAGCACATTGATCAGCCAGGTCTTAAACTGTTGATACTCATCCAGGGACATTTTCTTAAGGGTATCAAGCATCAGCCATAACCGGCTGCTTATTTCTTCCTTGCTTATCTTTTGGTCAAGCAGCAGGATGCTGGAGATCAAGTTGGCCATCTGGAGCAGTTCTTCTTTTTCGTATCTGTTTACATCGAACAGGATGTACCTAAAATCGACAAGGAACGGTCAAGTTTAACTAATTCTTCTTCATTGATGTTTTCCACCCAGGGTTCCCTGACGAAAGACTTGATCAACTGCAGGAACGTTTTTTTGTTGGCCAGCAACTGCCGGTATCCCTTGTCATGTTGGTGGGGATCCTGCTTCGGCACCCCTGATTCTGCTTCTGTGATCAGGCCCACCCCAAACCGATTTTACAACATTTACTGCCGCACTAAATCCTTCCAAGATCCTATGACTTTTTTCCTAGTCTCATAAAGAAAAAATATTTGAACTATTTCCTAAAATCAAACATCACACGAACCCTGCCTAGAATGATCTTAGCTGTCTGGATTGAATTGGTGGTTAGTCTGCTAGATTAACCCGAAAGTGGTACCGACTCCGCTTGCAATCCTATCATTTGCCCATTGTCACCCATCCGCTTTCACGAAAATAAATTGAATCGGCTAACTCCTTGACTATTTCCTTCATTTCCCTCCTTAAACTCTCCGGTTCTAGAACCTCTAAGCAGGCCCCTTGGCTTAAAAACCACATTTTTATGCCGTCACCATAGACTTCAGCCTCAAGGATGGTCTTGTAGTCCTCTCTTCCCACTATCCTCACAGTAGGCAAGCGATCTAGTACCGCCTCAAGGGAATTACCCCAAAAGGCAAATTTTACTTTAAGCAGTTTTCCTCCATACATGAACTGGATACGTTTTCTAAACTCCCCTTCTTCGAAACGTTCAGTATAAGGTACGGCAAATTTTTCAGAAGTCTTACTCCATGACTGAATCCGATCTACCCGAAATATAGCTGGATTATGATGATTCGAATTATGCAGCCTAGCAATCAGATAAAAATAGAATTCAGAGAAGATTAATCCTTGGGGCTCGACCAACCAGTCATTGATTTTTCCATCCATCCGACTATACGTGAGGTTAATCATAATATGTTCCTGAATGCAAAGGTTTAACTGCCATAACAGGGTTAACAGTTCTTTGCCGTGTTGCGGTGCGATATAATGATAGCTTTCATTTAAAATAGCATTTTTCAGGTAACTTCGTTGGGATGGGTCTATATTTATTAATAATTTGTTAAGTATTTGTTTTAATTCATCACTAATAAAAGGCCGACTATCCAAAAGAATCTTGGCTAACACTAAAGCCTCTTCCTTGGTAAAAAAACAGTCTTGATCCTTTGTTAGTCGGTAACTGCGACTCTGATAGTCATATTGTAAAGGATTTTCATCTCGTTCAGGATCAGCCTCATAAAGGTAAGCCCGGAGTTCCTCTATATCACGTTGTATGGTCTTATCATCAACTGCAAAGTAATCGCTTACCTCTTTTTTTACTATGGCGTATCCTTTAAGAAGTTTGTCGTAGAGGTATAATAATCGATAGGCTTTATTATGTTTCATGTGCTTTCACCTGCATACTTATAACTTTTCATTGTCCAATTATTTAGCTATTACTACTTCAATTGACTTATCCATTAATAAAATTCTCCATAATGCAACATTTTTCCTGTATAATATTCTGCAGTTTATCTAATTTTTTCAGCCTTTCGGCAATACATTTCTAAATCTGCCAATCTTAAAAGCCCATCAGGGCTATCCCCATCTTCCGGATAGCTGGCTAGGCCATAACTAAAACGCAGGATGCCTCTAGAGTTTATGCTCTGAAGGCTTTCTAACCGCTTCATTAGCTGGCCGGTCTCCTTTTTATCAGATCCGGGGACAAGTAAGACGAATTCGTCTCCCCCGTACCGAAAAAGCAAGTCTTCTTTACGGATATTATTTTTGATTGTGGCACAAACATCCTTTAACATGGCATCGCCGGCTATGTGTCCGTAATCATCGTTAATCGTTTTAAAATTATCAATATCAATAAATACCAAGGTAAAGGTGTCGTTCGCCTTCCTGCTTTTCTTTATTTGGTTTTCTATGCTATAGTAAAGGGCCCGTCTGTTATAGGCTTCGGTTAGACTATCTTGATAAGCACTATTAAATAATGTCCTTATGATCCGAAGTAAAACTTTAATAAGCAGGGCACTGCCTAAGTAGACTAGTAACAAAGGGCGCAGTATAAAAACACTATGACTCCTATTGACAATTGCTAGATCCAATATACTTCCTACGAAGATCAATCCCAGGCTTAATACCAGCCAATTATTCTCTTTGAATTTTACTTGACAGGGTAACTTATAGAATATTGTCCCAGCAAGAGTAATGCTGTATACGATAGGGATTGCTTTGATTGTTTGTTCGGCTATCGACAACTGAATCACCACCCAATTAATCTACATCCAATTATGCACATGATAGTGGACTTATAATGTCCAACTAACGTGCTTGATATAGGATTAATTGATTGTATTTCAACAATAAACATTGTTATACTGTAATGTAACTCATACAGCACTGGTATACCGTTTCTTGGATAGGGGCGTACCGGAAAATAAACTGCTTTGGGTGATTGACCATTCATATGATCTAGTGGCGAAGGGGCTAAGTAAGGCGAAGAGGGAAGCCTTGGGAAGTGTAGATATGTAGATAAGTAGATAAGCTAAATGATAACCGGGGTACGATGATGATTATCCGTTTTGGCTCCGAGCCAATGAGGAGCCATCCACCAGAGTTGGGAATTGCACGAGGTAGTTAATCATGTCATACAAAACAATTAAAACCAACATAGTATCCGACATAATTGAGAAAAAATCCCGATTCATCTGTATGCTGAACCCCATTACTGACACTAATCAAGCCGAAAAAGTAATTACTAATGTCCGCAAGCTGTATCCCGGGGCCAACCATTATTGCTATGCCTATCGAATTAGAAACGCCGGCAATGTCATTGAGAAATATAGTGATGATGGGGAACCCAACAGTACTGCTGGTGTCCCCATGCTCAATGTGCTCAAGCGGCAAGAAATCGTGAACATCTTGGCCGTGGTAGTCAGATATTTTGGTGGAACCCTGCTGGGTACAGGTGGGCTAGTCAGAGCCTACTCCGGAGCAGTCATCCAAAGCCTGGATCAAGCCGAGATCATTACTATGGAATATTCCTGGCAGCTTAGAATTACGGTAGATTACTGTTATTATGGTAATTTCCAAAACAAGTGCCTGCCCCTTTTTAAACAGATAGTGAATACTAATTTTGCCGATCGGGTGATAATAGAGGCTTGGATAGCCGTAGATAAGCTTAGCCGGCTGTTAAAACTGCTAGATGGTATTACAACCAGGACTGCAAATGTTGAATACTTACAGCAGGATTTTATTAATTGAAAGCGTCATAAAGATTTAATTTGAGGATGAACCTGCTAGGATAGCAACTACTTTAGCTTTACTAGACCTTCTTTTTCAATCAAAGTCTGGCCTTCGGGACTCAGGATGAAGTCGATAAACATCTTAACTTCACCAGTTGGCTGTGACTTGGTCAGATACAGGAAGGGTCGGCTAATCTGGTAACTGCCGTCCAAAACAGTAGCCGCGGAGGGCGCTATCCCATCAACTGTTACCTCCTTCACGGATTCATTGAGGCTGGTCAAAGAGACATAGCCGACCGCTTTCGGATTTCCCGCCACCGTAGTCCTGATCGCCCCGGTCGAATTCTGGACGATAGCACTGGCCTTGATCTTTGTCTCTTTGCCCATAACCAGTTCCTCAAAAGCCCCCCGAGTGCCAGAACCCTCTTCGCGGGTTACGACGTCAATTGCCTGATCATCTCCGCCTACTTCTTTCCAGTTAACAATGGTTCCATCGTAGATGCCTTTTATCTGTGCCAGGGTCAAGTTTTGTGCCTTATTGGCCGGATTAATAACTATGGCTATACCGTCTTTGGCGATAACTGTTTCAACTAGATTTTTTTCTTCTGGTTTCAAATCCCGAGACGAGCACCCAATATCCGCCGCACCTTCCTGGACCGCCTTAATGCCGGCACTTGACCCGCCGCCCTGAACAAAGATCTTAACTGCCTGGTTTTTATCCATGTAGGCTTGTGCCAGGACCTCAGAAATGGGCTGAACCGAAGTAGAACCGGAAATATTAATCGTGGTTACTTTTTGTAGTTCTGATTTTTGAGCATCCCCTGTTCCCCGGCACCCATTCAGCATCATAGTCGCAAAAACCAATATAAGCGTCGGAACACCCAGCCTCATTAGTTTTCTAATCATTTTGTTAACCTCCCTCTCAAAATCTAACTTTCTTGTCTCTCTAATTAACTGCCGTTCGCATCCTTCAAAATAATAAAGAAACGGGCATTAAAATTACGATACATAAAAGATGTTGCTAGATTATGGGGTTCAATCTCCTAATTTCTAAATTAAAACATATGGTCATCGTTCAAATCTTTTCTTTCACCGGTGACTAAGTATATGGTCCATTCACCAAGATTCGTAACGTGGTCCGCTACCCTTTCCAGAAATAAAGCCACCAGCAAAAGATAAAGAGCCTGGCGACTGGTCTTGGCATCCCGGGTCATAAACTCCAACAGGTCATGAAAAACTTGATCGTACAACCGGTCTACTTCTTTTTCCTTTTCCACCAGGGCGTTGCACAGATCAACATTTCGGTCAATGTAGGCGGTCAAGCCAACCCGCACCATCTCTTGAGTCAATTTGGCCATTTTGGGAATATCAATAAGCGGCTTAATTAACGGTTCGTGACCAATCGCCTGAGTAGCCCGGGCAATGTCCACCGCGTGATCCGCCATCCGTTCCAGATCCGTCACAATTTTCAAGGCGGTCCCAATCATCCTTAAATCACTGGCCATGGGCTGCTGTAACGCCAACATCGCCAGGCACTTATCTTCTATTTGTAATTGAAGATCATCTACCAGGTCATCCTCCGCAATCACTTTTTCTGCCAGTTCCATATCTTGTTCCTGCAGTGCCTTGACGGAACAGGCAATCGCATTTTCGACCAGGGTTCCCATTCGAAGAACCTCTGCTTGTAAGGCCTCAAGTTCTAGATGAAAGACATCCCTTGCCATTTAATCACCTCCTATCAGGAATCGGTTTAACCAAATCGCCCAGTTACATAATCTTCGGTCCTTTTATCTGCCGGCTGGGTGAACAGACGTTTTGTCGGCCCGTATTCCACCAGGTCACCACTTAGAAAAAAGGCGGTATAATCAGAAATTCTGGCGGCCTGCTGCAGGTTGTGGGTCACAATAACAATAGTGTACTGGTCCTTCAGTTCATGAATCAAGTCTTCCAGCTTGGCAGTGGAAATCGGGTCCAGTGCCGATGCCGGCTCATCCATGAGTAACACCTCTGGCTGCACGGCTAATACCCGGGCAATTATCAGCCGTTGCTGTTGGCCACCAGATAGCTGCAGGGCGGAAGTGTTCAATCGATCTTTAACCTCATCCCAGAGGGATGCTTCCCGCAGACTTTTTTCCACCAATTCGTCAAGCTTGCCCTTATGCTTTAAGCCATGCGCCCGCGGTCCATAGGCGACGTTGTCGTAGATAGACATAGGAAAAGGACACGGCCGCTGGAAAACCATCCCGACCCGCTTTCTTAACTCCACGGGATCAGTGTGGTCTGAGTAGATCTCCTCGCCATCCAGATATACCTTTCCCTCCAAATGAGTACCGGTTATCAAGTCATTCATCCGATTCAACGTGCGTAAAAAACTGGATTTACCGCAGCCGGATGGACCAATAAGCGCGGTTACCCGGTGCTGCACTAAGGGTAAAGAAATGTCGCGTAAAGCCAGAAAATCCTGATAGTACAAGTGCAGGTTGGTACATTCCATTTTATTAACCAGGGCCGCCGCATCGGCATCCGACTCATTAACGTTATTTACCGCTAATTTAATCTTGCCGACAGATTGGCCTTCGTTTGACGGTTTTCTTCTGAGTAAAACTGGGCTTATTACTTCAGCACCGGATTTGGCCAGCGAAAAAAACATGTGTCGCACCTCTTTTCATCATCAACTTAAACTTCAGTCTGGCCGGTTAACCGAGTCATCAAGCGACCAGAAATCAGGTTTATTATCAGGACTAAAATTACCAGGACTGTGGCACTGGCATAGGCTTTTTCCAAAGAAATACCTTCTGAGGCCAGGACATACAGGTGGACTGACAGGGTTCGCGCGGGATCAAAAATAGATAGCGGCATTCCCAGGGCGCTTCCGGCAGTTAGCAGGACCGCCGCAGTCTCACCTACCGCCCGGCCGATTCCTAAAACTACCCCAGCGGCAATTCCCGGGATGGCAGCGGGAAGCACCACCTTACGAATGGTGTACCATTTATTAGCCCCCAAGGCCAGGCTGCCTTCACGATAAGAAACCGGGACCATTTTTATAGCCTCTTCCGACGCCCTGATTAAAGTAGGTAAAATCATCAGTGCCAGGGTCAATCCCCCGGATAACACGGACCAACCTAATCCCCAGGTTAGGACAAATAGCACAAAACCAAATAACCCAAAGATAATCGACGGAACCGCTGCCAACGACTCCGTGCCGAAACGAATCACGCTTACCAATCGTTCGGAGGCAACATATTCGGTTAAATAGATGGCCGTTCCGACGCCCAGTGGTATGGCGATTCCCAGGGAAACTATAGTCAGGTAAACCGTCCCCAATATGGCGGGAAGGATCCCGCCTTCTTTACCCATCTGCCGCGGTGCTTCCAGTAAAAAACTCAGGTTTATCGAACTGATCCCATTGCTGACGATATGCCATATAATACCGATTAGCACCAACAGGGTCAGCCCCGCCATGATCCAATGCAAACCCTTAATTAAACCCTCTTCCAGCCGTGCTGCCATTCTCATGCCTGACCCACCTTTCTCCGCATAACAAACTGCATAATTAGATTAAGCAGCATAACAAAAAAGAACAGAACAATTCCGGTGGCAAAAAGGGCTTGTTGATGTACCCCAGAAGCATAAGACATCTCCATCACTACATTACCGGTTAAGGTTCGGATAGGATCTGAAAGAGCGTGAGGCACAAGTGCCACGTTGCCGGTCACCATAATTACGGCCATCGTTTCCCCAATTGCCCGGCCCATTCCCAGGATAATTGCCGCCAGAATTCCGGAACGAGCAACCGGCAGGAAAATCCATTTAATGGTTTGCCAGTGATTGGCCCCGAGGGCCAGTGAGCCTTCTTTGAATTCTCTGGGCACCGCCCGCAGGGAGGTTTCGGATAAACTTAAAATAGTCGGCAAAATCATAATTCCCAGGATAATAGAACCGGCGACAACACTGAAACCTGAACCCCCAAGGTATTGGCGCAGCAAGGGGACAATTACCACCAGGCCATAAAAACCGTACACCACCGAAGGAATCCCGGCTAACAATTCAACCGCCGGCCGAATAATCCTGGCTGCTTGGCTTGGAGCCATTTCTGCCAGGAAGATAGCCCCCATTACTCCTAAAGGGACTCCAATAATCAAGGCGCCCAGGGTTATCAGCACAGAGCCCACAATCATTGGCCAGATCCCAAAACTCCCGCCAGCAGGCTGCCATTCCTGACCCAGCACAAAATTCAAAATACCTACTTGTTTCAAGGCTGGGTAGCCGGCACTTACCACAAACCAGGTGATCAGGGTAATGGCTACTATGGTCAATAAAGCGATAATCAGTAAACTCTTTTCCACCACGAACTCAGACCATTGTCCTTGTAAACGCATGCGAATTCCCTCCCTGCTAATCAGTATAGAAAGGCAGTGTGTATACAATATGAAAGAAATGTAACAGTTGTGTAACGGTCCGCATCAATATAATCTACATAAAAAAAACAACCCTGAATTAGCACAGGATTGCGGGCAATCTTCACAAATAATTCATCCGAATTGTTTCACGCATTGCGCTTAGCCAATTTGAGGGTAAAACTGAAACACGTCCCCTTATTCATTCCTTTTTGGTCTCCGTCCCTTACCTCAATCGTGGCCGCATGTGCTTCTAAAATGTGTTTGACAATGGATAATCCTAAGCCAGTGCCGCCTACTTTTCGGCTCCGGGCTTTATCAACACGATAAAAGCGTTCGAAAATTCGTTTTCGTTCCTCGGGACCGATCCCGATTCCCGTATCGCAAACCTCGATCCTGGCTCCCTCTGCCATTTCCTCAACCTTCAAAGTTATTAATCCACCAGGCGAAGTATATTTAATCGCATTATCAACTAGATTATCTATCACTTGTTCAAGGCGATAGGGATCGCCTAATACCCAGACTTCTTTTGTAGGCAGATCAAGGATCAGTTGGTGCTCTTGGGCTTGCAAAGCTGGCCCAAATTTATTTCCAACATGTTTAATAAAAGCAGTTATTTCAAAAGGTTCTATTTTAATTGAATCCGGTTGTGACTCAATTTTAGAAAGCAGTAGTAAATCATTAACGATCGCCGTTAACCGATCCGTTTCTTGATAGATTATCCGGACAAATTCCTCAGCCACCTGTCGTTCATCCAGAGCTCCTTCTAGCAAAGTCTCGGCAAATCCCTTAACCGAGGTAATCGGAGTCTTTAATTCATGGGAGACATTCGCCACAAAGTCGCTCCGAATCCGCTCCAGACGTCTGAGCTCGGTTATATCGTGCAGCACTACAACCAACCCAAGGTTCTGCCCCTGGCTGGTTATCGGCGAAAGATTTACCTCGATAACCTTTTCCGTCGGAGTCAATATTTGGATTTCCTCTCGTCGCGGCTCACGAGACACCATAACCTCATCAATTAGAGAGGAAAGCAGGAAATGGCGAATAACCACCGAATAAGGTTTGTCTGTATATGATGGTTCGGAAACATTACTGTGCCTTATATTAATTTTGTTATCTAAACTATTAATAGCTTCCAAAGTTACGGTCGATTTGTTTCCTCGTTCTATTGATAGAATTCTCAAGGCCGCGGGATTGATCAGGTCGACCTTCCCGGCCTGACCCACAAAGATAACCCCGCTAACCATATTGTTTAGCACCGATTCTAATCGAGTTTTACCGGTCGAAACCTCCTCGAGCATGTTCTTCAACGTTAGGGCCATATGATTGAGGGATTCCGCCAGAATTCCCAGTTCGTCACTACCAGTTGAATAATGCCTTGACGTAAAATCACCTTGGGATATTTCTCGAGCAGTCCGGATCATTTCTTCAATCGGCCGGGTGGTTCGACGGGCTAAAACCAATCCGAGCAGTCCGGCAACCAATAAGCCTAAAACGGAGGAAGCAAGGATCATCCGCCAAAGTTGGTGAATGGTTTGCTCTACCTCGGTCAAAGGAATAGCCAGCCTAACAAAGCCCTGGACAATATCTTTCGTCTTAACCGGTATTGAAACATACAGCATATTATTGCCTAGTGTGTGGCTTTGTCGAATTACCCAACCTTCGCCTTGCTTCAAGGCATCAATTATTTCGGGACGATTCAAATGATTTTCCATGGTCTGGGGGTCTTCTGCAGAATCACCCCACACTACGCCATTCTGATCGACAATGGTAACCCGGGTCCCGGTTTTTACCTTGGTCGTTTCTGCCAAAGACTGGGCAAATTGATTAAAGCCAGAAACCTTATTTTGATTTTCAGTCTTAATTACATTATTCTCCATCATCTGGGCAATTAAACGGGCCTCAATCAACATTTGGGTTCGCAGATTATCCAGGAAATAATTTTCGAGACTACGCATCAAAAAGGTACCTAAAACCAGCATCGAGGAAATGACTAGCATCACGTAGGTAAAAGATATCTTCCAGCGCAGACTTCTAAACATTACTATTTCTCCTTTAATCGGTAACCAATACCGCGAACAGTTTCAATGTAAATTGGACTTTTGGGGTCAAGCTCAATCTTATCCCGCAGACGACTTATGTGCACATCGACAATCCGAGTATCGCCAGAAAACTCGTAATCCCATACTTTGTCCAATAATACATCTCGGGTTAAAACCCGTCCGACATTACGCATCAAGAAACGCAAGAGTTCAAATTCCTTGGGAGTAAGGGTAATTACTTCACCGCGAACTCGCACCTCGTAACGTTGAAGATCTATGGAAAGATCACGAATAGCCATTATTTCTGATTTCTGCCCCTGGTCATTTTCTTGATCAGAACGGCGTAAGATCGCTTTAACTCTGGCCACCAGTTCCCGGGGGCTAAAAGGCTTGGTTACATAATCATCAGCCCCTAATTCTAAACCAAGTACCTTGTCAATCTCGGTGTCGCGGGCGGTTAACATGATTATTGGAACCCGAATGTTTTCCTGACGCAACCGACGGCAGACCTCCAAACCATCAATCGAAGGCAGCATTATGTCGAGAATCAACAGGTCAGGAGAATTTCGTTTAACTTGTTCCAAAGCAGATAAACCATCGTCTGCGGTGATTACGCAAAACCCTTCTTTCTCCAGGTTGTATGAAACTAATCGAACGATTGTCTCTTCGTCATCAACGACCAATATCCGTTTCCCCAAGTTTCTGCCCCCTTACTGGTTTTAAATCATGCCTACGGTTTGGTGTTTGAACAAAAATAATCCCCTTTTAGAAATATTTAATTTTCTTTGGAATAACCCCTCTAACGCTGCCCCTGGGGTCTTCCATATCTCCAGAATACCTTGGTATTAGATGCACATGAACGTGAGATATTGTCTGACCCGCGGCGTTACCGCAATTAACCTTCAACCCTAAAAATGGTAAATCGACGCCGCAGACGGGCTTTGTTGGAGAATCTTGATAAACTTCAACGCAAGGCCTCCACGAATTGGACCTTGGCTAACCATAATTTAAGTGCTTGCTCTTCATAATGATCTTTTCCTCAGATTTTACTGTTCTGCCATGCAATAAATAATACAATAACAGACTTACTGCCACAATAATTGCCACGCCCATATACATTTCTCTGTAACTAGTGAAAAAAATAACTAATCCAAATATCAAAGGTCCGATTCCCATCCCTACGTCTGCTAACATGAAGAATGTAGAAGTTGCTAATCCCATTCGGTGCGGTTCAGTCGCCTTAACGGCAATAGCTTGACCACTAGACTGTATAGCTCCGTACCCCAGGCCAATAAGTGCCCCCGCCAATAAAATCATATAACCGTAATGAGCTTGACTAAAGGTGATCATCCCAATCATAAATATTAAAATTGCTGAGTACATTATTAAATTTTCGCCCTTCGAGTCAAACAGTCGCCCAACAACCGGCCTTGAAAAAAAGATTACTGCTGCGAATACTACATAAAAGAAACTGGCGGCACCCATCAAATTAATTTCTTTTGAATATACGGAAAGGAAAGAAATAACACTGGAATAACAAAAGAAAATAACCATACAAACCACGGAAATCGGAATGACCTTGGGTTCAAAGAAATTACTCAATTTGAATTCCTTCAATTCCGCTAATTGCTCTCTTGTTAATCTCTCATCCCCGGTAGATAAGAATAATGCAATCACAATGTTAAATGCCGAAACAATTGTACAGGCGGCAAAAATCATGCTGTAGCTGCCATGCTGACTGAAGAACATTCCTATGAATGGACCGATAGCCGATGCAACCGTTACACTCAGACCGAAATATCCGATACCTTCGCCGCACCTGATCTTAGGAATAATATTCGCAACAATTGTCCCCGTTGCTGTACTGGCAATGCCAAATGATATGCCATGAAGAAACCGAATAACTAGTAGAAGCATCACACTGTTAGCTACAAAATATAAGGACGTCGTAGCTAAACCTAAAATTAATCCTGTATAAAGTGTGTTTTGTTGACCTATAATTCCAATCCATTTTCCTGAAAGCAGACGGGCAATGAGTGCGCCAAATATAAAAATCCCGGCAGCAAGACCCGCTTCACTTGGCAATGCTTTAAATTTATTCATGGCAAATTCAGAAATTATTATCATCAATAGATAAAAATTTAAAGCAATGGAGAAATTTACCAAAGAAATAATTACAAAATCTTTAGTCCATAACCCTATTTTTTCCAAATTCATACCATCTCTCTATAAATTTTCTTTTAAGGAATCATCTCTTCGTGCCTTGTCGTCCAAAGCCATCACCGTACTTAATCGAATGGAGCTAGCCACCGGTTGCCCAGTTATCTCGCGGGTATTCGTCAATTACTACGGTTATCCAATCCATATCCACATCCAGTATTTTGGCAACTTCGCGAGTGATGGCCTCAACAAGCTGCTGTTTTTGTTCAGCTGAACGGCCATGAGCCATCTTAACGTTAATAAAGGGCATATTACGATTGGACCTCCTATGAAGAATTTTATAATTATGTTATTGATGTTTTTCTTGAAAATCCTGCCTAGCTTTGTAGTTGTTTATAAACTAATAATGCCAGGCATTTTTATTTAACACCGCCCTTAGGTATTGACAAATATTTATTTTTATGTTATATTAAATTTTTATATACATTGACTTAGATAATAAATTTGGTATACTTCTTTTTAGAATAGTAGCCTGATGAATTAAAAACACTATTTAAAAAGGAGGATTATCAATGGAAGAAAATCAGATCAGCCTTACCGCGATAATGAGTGCCTACATTCGAGCCTTCCATGCTATGTACGATACCCCCAAGATCTTTGATGACTTTCTAGCCTATAGTTTTATTCCTCAAGAACGGCGAACGATTATAGAACAAGCCCTAGTGAAATCGCTTCAATTAAAAGATCCTGAACGCGCTGCATTATGCCCTGATCAAGCAACCGCTTTAGCCTGGGCAATCCGCACTATGACTGGTCCAGCCACCACTCTTAGCCGTTCTCGCTATACAGAAGATAATCTTAAAAAAGCGATCAGTAAGGGTATACGGCAGTATGTAATCCTAGGGGCCGGGCTGGATACCTTTACCTTTCGCTACCCGACATTGACTGAGCAACTTCAGGTATTCGAGGTTGACCATCCCGCTACACAGACCTTTAAGCGCAGTCGATTGGCTGAGTTAGGTTGGGAACTTCCGGCCCAACTACACTTTGTTCCATTCGATTTTAGAAAGGATAATCTAACAACAGCGCTCACCGCATCAGGTTATGATCCGCAGGTTAAAAGCTTCTTTAGCTGGCTTGGTGTAACCATGTACTTAACCCGCGCTGAAATTTTCGCAACACTGCGTTCCATTGCCAGCATCGCTCCAGCGGGGAGTATGGTTATTTTAGATTACCTAAATATTGAGGCGTTTATACCCGAAAAATTGACTCCTCGTGGTCGGGAAATGTTATTATTATCACAACAGGCGGGTGAGCAAATGAAAACAGGCTTCGATCCTGTAACGCTGGCCGCAGACCTAAAAAGCTTAGGATTCCATCTTCATGAAAACTTAAGCCCAGCAGACATCCAAGAACTCTATTTTCAAGGGCGAACGGATGGCTATTATGCATCTGAACATTTACACTTTGCATGGGCAGTAGTTGAAGCTCCGCCACGTTTTTAAAATGTTCTAGGGGGGGTTAAATAGTAAGCAATTCTCCCAACCTTTCAATTAAATTATCGAGTTTTAGTTTCCACTCTAAGTTTGTTAATACCAGCTTAAACGTTGTCTTTCCGACTACACCCTTAAGATAAAAGTCCTTATTCATTAACCTAAAAAAAGGTATAGGTAAATTCTCAAACAATTCTAGTTTTCCCATTACTGTCAGTTGACGAACGTTACTAAGGGTTAACGGAGAATCTAGGGCAACTTCATAGATAAATGCCCCATCCAAGCAGTCTTCAACAACTGTCAGCTTGAGGATCTTCATGATATTTTCTCCAGTGCCAAAGTTCGGATAGCCGATGCTACTTCTAACATATCCTGCTCGGTATTGAAAATACCTACGCTTATTCGAACAGAACCTTTGGGCATGCCCATTGCCGTATGAATCATCGGTGCACAGTGCAATCCGGTCCGGCATATAATACCAAACGAATCTCGCAAGATATCACTAACATCATTTGGTATCCAGTTAATTAAATTACAACACAATACTCCCGCTAAATAATCCTCCTTAAGGGGAGGATAGCAAATAAAATAAGGTATCCCTTTCAAGTTTTCCAGAAGAAATTTAATTAATCGATGTTTATGGGCGGCAATGTGCTCAACACCCTTTTCCAGTACAAAGTTTAATCCCGCAGCCAAACCGGCAAATCCCGGCAGATTCATCGTACCCGCTTCATAGTAGATGGGCAATTGCCTGGGCTGAGTCAGACTTTCACTCTTAAATCCGGTCCCCCCCTGAATGAGCGGTGTAAAGTTCTCAAAATCAAACCCTTCACCAACATATAAAGCCCCTGTCCCGGCTGGTCCCATAAGTCCTTTATGCCCGGCAAAGGCTATTAATGACTTCATCGGTAATTCGCCAACATCTATAGTTACTGTACCGGCTGCTTGAGCAGCATCTACAATTAAGCTTAGCTGACGCTCTCGACAAATTTCAGCAATACTAGTTAAATCCGGCATTACTCCATTAACATTTGAGCAGGCGGTTAAAGCGATAATCCGGGTATTGGGTTTAATAAATTTAGGATACCGATCAGGAGATAGAGCATCTTCGTAAGGTAAATAGGTTACTTCAATATGTCCCTGACGCCGCAGATGTTCTAATGGCCTAAGCATTGAGTTATGCTCAAGCACTGTTGTAATCACATGTATGGGTTTCTGCTCGTTCCAGCAACATCCGTAAATAGCTAAATTCAAAGAATACGTTGCTCCAGGGGTTAAGATTATCCGGTTAGTCTCTCGCGCTCTGATTAAGAGGGCTAAATTCTGACGACAAAGTTTAAGTACGTCTATATCACCACCTAGGCCGCGCCCCGGGTCAAAGGGCACGGCCTTTAGCAATCGGTTAACTTCTTGGATAACACAATCTGGTTTGGGAAAAGTCGTCGCTGCGTTATTCACATAAATGACTTTTTTGGCATGTTCAAAACCCATCCTAACCCACCATTTATACCTACACTCAATAACCTATAGCACATATGTTCTGGATTATAGCACAATTATAGCACATATGTTCTGGAAAATTAGAAAACGGGCGATTCATCCCCTTTCTACACCTGTGGTGTTGAGGAAGGGGACTTCTCGCCGATTTCTGTTAAATTAATCAGTTATTACGGGTTATAACAAACTCTCCGTAATCATCCCCACATTCAATTCCTTTTACTTGCTCACATTTAAAGGTCCCTAATCCATTCGGGTATGGAGCACCATATGCCAAATCCATAAATGCGGCGCTAACACCGGCAATCATGGCCGCCATCGGAATATGGCTCTTACCATACAGCACTATGTCGGCTTCGTAATAATCATAAGCCCTTAACACCATTTTTTCGTTTGGAATCAGTTCTTCAATCTCAGCTTTACCCCAGCCCCAGGCAGTAAAAACTGCAAAAGCTCCGTGCAAGATGTCTTCTGGCTCTCGCTTTACATGAGGCTTTACCACGGCCTCCCATTCATCCGAAGTAATAATCCCGTACCCGGTATGATAGCCGCATTCGTTAGCAGCATTATACAAAAGATAAAAAGCCACCTCTTGTAGCTCTTCCGGAACTGAATTTATAATCCGGTCAGCAAAATCATTCCAAAAAGCAGCCGGTAATTGGTTAACAAGAATTCCAAAAGCTTCAATTAGTCCGCTATCATTACTGGAAACACTTATTCTCGAAGTATCCTCAATAACCTGTTTTCGATTAAAGCCCATAATCTCTCCCCCTAATTTACAACACTAGGAACGATCAACAATTACTGCCTAACAATCTTAAATCTGGATGCGTTTGCTCCACAGACAATACTATCTACTTCAAATACTTCATAACTTTTTTCCGGGAGTTCAAAGAGAATCGAAAAAACCGCTGCCAGATACCCGCGAGTTATATGGTTTACAGGGGTTAAATTAGTCCCGAATTTTTTAATCCATCCTTCGTCAATATGAGATCGCTTCATCTCTACATAACCGCTGGATTCTCCAGCCTTAATAATCTTAAGAGAGCCCATGCCCACATAGGCCCAATAAGCTTCAGCAATTTTAATTTTATCTTCTAATTCATTGATTCCATTTTCCACCATATATTTTTGTAAAATCTTAAAAAAAGTATGTTCTGCTGAATCTGTTAACAATTTTTTACCATCAAAAATCTCCGCGTCTTCGGCTAATCGAGTATAAAGGGCTGCATAATGATGACAGTGCAGAACTGTTAGTTCTTTATTAAAATAGTGACGGCACCGCTGCCGGTCAAATTTGTGCGTTACTTCAAACTGGGTTTCTTTACGTACAACCACTTTCATTCTCCTTCCTATGTTAGAATTCTGGTACATTTGAAGTGTTAAGCAAATCCATCAATGCTTGCTTAAACTTCTGGATATTTTCAGAGGTGTCTGGAGCAGTAGCTGCATTTTTTGAAGGTAAACCAGTTTTCATCGCTAGACGCATTTGTAAATTTAAACCGCCCTTTTCTTTTGCGTAGTCATAATACTTCATAAGTTTTTGGCCCAAAAAAACTCCTCCTACTTTAATATGTGCAAAAACCAATCTCCTAACGTTTGTCACAATTTTATTTATTTTTATATATTTCTACAAACAATGACTAAATTCCTGCCAAATTAAACCGGTATTGGGATATATTTATCTGAATGTCCCAGTCAAAGATGCCTAGTTTTGGCTATGACTCACGCTAACACCGGACATGCTTCCGCTTTAGGTCAATAGATTCTTGATAGATGTCAGTGTAGTTTTTGAATCTTTGATTAGATCGTCGCTGAAAGCCGCTATGTCACTGCCCGTCACTTCCAGGGCGTGACAGTGGAGCAGAAGCATTTCGAAAAAGAAGTAAGGCGCTCCCACATTTGACGTGGAACGCCTTGCTTTAATTTTGTGTTTCGACTTTAATCCGGCCTTCAAACACTACAGTCGAAACCATTTTGCTTCAAGCTTATACCAGCCACCTTGCGGGTCAGCCTGCTTAGCACTTCCGTCTTCATTGATATCAAGGGGTGTATATCTAAATAGCCAAGTTCTGGGTGATCAATGCTTTCTTGTAACGCAAACCAAGAGTACTCATGTTTTTCAATGCTATCGAAGAATCTTAACAGTCCGTGTGTCAGCATACCAGGTGACTTCTCCACCCAGAGACTCGGAAATGAATCTGATGGGAACCATGGCGCGACCGTTTATGATCTGAGCAGGGACATCGAGTCCGGGCCCAGTCTGACCGATTACCAGACGCAGTTCCTGGCCGTCCAGCGTAATTACCACCGTTCGGATCTCTTCCAGCCAATCCACCTGAGCCCCAAAGGCTTCCCCAATAAAACGTATCGGCACCATGGTGCGTCCTTCAATGATCATAGGCGGAACGTCAAGGGTCTGGGGTGTATTATTGACCAGAGCAACAGGATTATCGATGGTCATAAGAATCGTTAAAGCTACAGGCTGGCCGGGAGGCGAAGTGTTGTCGCCAGTTGATGAGGTGCCGGGCATGGTTGAATCACCCAGCCCAGAAAGCCCGGGAGGCAGGGGGATGTTTGGATGAGTCGCGGCAAAGTATTCTGACAATGAGACGGTCCGCGAATTAGTCCCGGGCAAATCTCCAGGTAGCGGAATCGGGTCCGTATTGGTCCCGGGCAAATCTCCAGGAAGTGTTATTGACCCCGGGCGAGGACTGAGGAATTGTTTAACTGTGACGGGGATGGCAGTGCTGGAGAACTCCGACACCACTCCGGATAAAGCCGCCTTTATTTCACAATCGCCCTTATTGACAGCGGTAATGAGCCCGGTGGCATCTATCCGGGCAACATCCTCGTTGGAGCTGTAAAATTCCAGCTTGGTAAAGTCAGCCTCAGCCACAGTATTCCAAACCCAGCCGTTTATAGTCCGTTGAATAGCCACCGCAGATGTCTTAAGCTGCAAAGTGTCTCCAGGAATAAGCTGTACCGGATCTCCTGTATAAACCAGCCGGAATTGGGGGCTAAGTCTCTTTTCAGCGGCTGGACAGGCAGCTAGTTTGCTTTTTAGGGGATCTGCAAATATGTTGAGATAGTTGTTATGACAATTGATTTCTTTGATTACAGCGGGCAGATCCGGCAGGGAAGTCAATTTGTTATTGCTGCAATCCATATACTTGATTGTATCTGGTAAATTATCAAGGCTTGATAAATCATTGTTATCGCATCTGAACCACCATAAAGATTTCTGGGGCAAGGCGGGCAATTCAGTCAAATTGTTGCTGTAGCAAAGCAAAACACTCAAGTTGGCTGGCAAATCGGGAAGACTCGATATCTGGTTCTCTGAGCAATCAAGAGTTTCTAGCCGGGAGGGGAGCTCCGGCAAACTAAGTAGGTCATTATTATAGGCATCCAGATATTCCAGGTTAGGGGGGAGGGCAGGCAAAAACCGCAGCTTATTGCTAAAGCAGTCCAGCACAGTTAGCTTGCCCGGTAATGCCGGCAGGCTAGTCAGTTCATTGCGGTAACAGTACAACTTCTCCAGACCGGCAGGCAAAGCAGGTAAGCTCCGCAGCTTATTCTGGCTGCAACTCAGGAAAGTCACCCTGTCCGGTAATGCCGGCAGGCTGGTCAATTGATTGCCACTACAGGTAAGATGCTCCAGAGTGGCAGGCAAAGCTGGCAGGTTCTGCAACTGATTATATCCACAGTCTAGGACAGTCAGCCCCGCCGGCAAGGATGGCAAACTGGTGAGTTCATTTCCCCAACAGACCAGTTGTTTTAGTGTGGGAGGCAAAGCCGGCAAGCTATCCAGTTCATTATTTTGACAATACAAAACAGTCAGCCCCGCTGGCAACTCTGGCAAGCTGATAGTTTGACTGCCGTAAATGTACAACTGTTCCAAAGTGGAAGGCAGCTTGGGGCAAATGGTGACGTTGTTGTAGGCGCAGCTAAATACCTTTAACCCTTCAAAGTATTCAAGGCCAGCCAGACTGTTTATTAATTCATTCCTCCTGTAAACTTCGAATTTATAATCCTTTTCCGGCATACGGTCTCTAATGTCCTTCGCTGTAAAGTTGCCTGGTGTGCCGCTATGGCCCAGCCATTCCCAAACAAATTGTTTAAATGCGGGGTCAGTAAATTTATCGCCAATAAATGCAGATTGAAGCCGAGGCGAATAAAGATATAATTGTTCCTCGGGGTGCCGCCGTATTTTATAACTGGGAAGGAACAGTGGGGGAAACTACTCAAAACTGGGGCCATGTAGGAATAGCCCTGCAAACTGGGAAATACGATGAAATAGATGTCATTAATGCTTTGGAAGGGGTGAATATTGATTCCGGAGGGTATCTGGCCTACTACACGGACATGGACTATATTGGCTGGGCTTGGGTCTTTAAGAAAAATTAAATTTGCCGGCGGGGATTAGTATGACATAATCCGCAGAGACAGGCCTTTGAAAATCCAACCTGTCTCTGCGGTCCCCCATTTTTACACTAATAAAGCTGTCTGTTTTTTGTGGGACAAAAGAACAACCGTCTCCACATGGCTCGAGAGGACAGAATGAATGTCATTTGAATGTGTCCGTTCTCGGAAACATATCCACTGCTTTTTTGTCACTATCGGTAGACGGGAACATATCCATTACACTCGTAAAATATAAAGGATGTTCACTACTGCTCTGTCGATTTAAATGGCTCACTCCAAACATTTATAGGCAAGTATTTTCCCAGTATCTGAATATTGCTATCAACCTTTTTCTGAACGATACTTATGCTTAAGAGCATCAGTTACTGTTTCAATAATTGAAAATTCAAAATCCCGCTTTGACATTTCTATCGAAGACAAGAACTTCTTGTTTCCTTTGAAAGACTTCCATAATAGTGTCTTATCTTTTTCATCAAAATTTATCTTAAACAAGAGATTGGAGAGAGAAACAATCAAAGATTTCTGCTTATCATCAAACTTCTTTTTACTGAAAGCTATGTATTCCTTCAGATCACCTATGTCGTATTTTGGTTGCAATCCAGTTATCGGATTAACCAACAATTGAGTAGAGGAATTCATCAGATTTACATAAGAACCCAATTCATATTGCTGTGCCTCTGTCATTAAGTTGTAGTCCAAGCCAAATGCTCTTGTTCTTTCACTTGCACAATTTAGTTTTTGGCTTTCATCTTTAATGCGGCTTATTCGCTCATTAATTTCTACAATAGCAATTTCGTATGATTTAACATCACGCTTGCTGATGAGGGTGAAAATCTCCTCAAGACGGTTCTGATCACTTTTCCCTTTCCATAGCAGAAACCCGCTGCCCACAAGTGCAACTCCGGCAATCGCCCAACCGACAGGTCCGGCAAGGGCCAGGAATGCATTTCCAGCAGCCATTCCTCCACCACCGGCCGCAAGCGCACCTCCGCCCAACCAAGCTAATGCCGCGTTGGTAGCTGCCGCGCCACTCAATGTAGATATGGCTGTTCCTGTTGAAGCAATACCGAATGTTGTCGCAATTCCCATTGCGGCAGTAGGGCCAAGAGCCGCAACTGCGATTCCGGCACCTAGACCAGCAGCACCTTTTCCAGCATTTTTTGCGACGGCATTTTTGTAATCTGATTCAATCTTTTCTGCTTGCTGCTTCCAGTTCAGACGGATTTTTTTCAGTTTTTCATACTCTAATCGCTTCTCGCCTGGAACATTTCTAATTTCGTCAAAGAGTTTTTGTATGGTGTTCAATTCATCATAAAGCTGGCTTGTGAGTGTGCCCAACTCGCCAATTTTATCATTTGTTTTCTTGATAGCCGATTCTGCCTGCTCTTGGGCAAGTTTTAACCTCGATTTTTTCTTGCTCATTGTCTGTTACCCCCAAAATATAAATCTATATCGGATTTTGTTCTGAGTATATTATTATCAGGGACCTTTCTGAGTTCTGCCAATCGGACAGATTTTTGGAATGCCTGAACATACATATCGCTATTCTTAAAGTCATCAATAAAATCTACAAGATCCTTATCATCGTATAACTCCGATAATAATGAGAGTCCGTTCAGATAGTTTTCTACGATGGTTATTTCTCTTCTTGCAAACTGAGCTTCGGACTCAGCTTTTCGTATTACAACAACCTGCTTTGCTTCGCCATACAATGAAATCGTGAAACGGCCCACCCCCACTATGTTAAGCCGAAGGAAAAATTCAGTCACATTGAAGGTACCACCTCCGGTTATGAAAGCCCGTATGGTTGCATCGCCGAGATCCATCATGCAGAAGGTGCCGTGCGCTATTGTAAGCATTCTTTTTACGGTGGGATTTGAGAATGGCTCACAAGCTATCCACATAGCGGATGCCGAACGTTCTTCTTTCCCTGTTGTTACGAAGTATTTTACCAATCGCCTTATCGCATATACCAACCTGACAATGATTTCATTGATAAAGACTGGAATGACTTGGGTGGCTTGAAAGCGGATATCGTATCCTTCTTTGTATATGCTCAGAGCCAACTCATTTATTGTGTTGTCAAACTGTGAAGCGGGAATGTTCAGTTTTCTCTTTATTGCAATAATATCATTCGTCCATGCCCAAAACGGAGAAGGTATTCCCATACCTCGACCTTTACTGCTGGATGATCCAGATATATCGGAAATCAAATGGCCAAACCAGTTGACGAACCCACAAAATAATTTTTCTGGAACATTACTGCCGCGAAGTTCAAATTTTCCATCAGCATTCTGTAAAGATATCAGTTCTCCACCGGAAACAAAGTGCGATTGATTTGTAAACTGATCTAATATCGAAAAAAACAAACCAAGCAAAGTCGGATTATGGCCAAGTGATTTGAAATGATGATTTGAAGGATTCAAGTCAAATACTATACTCCCAGCATCACCGGCTCCGCGCTGGTCATATGGAATTTTAAATTTCTTCTCAAGAAAGCCAATTGCTGATGACAGTGAATCATTTCCTTTGCCTTCCCATCCGCAAAGTTTAGCGAAATCAGTTGTCCGATTTACAAACCACTTATCAGTAACATCTCCAGCCGGTGACTCTCCAGGTTTTCCAACCAGGAAAATATCAATGATGCCACAGAGAACTCCTGAACTTGCAGCCAACGCATAATCCAACTTATCACAGTTCGGTCTGAGACTCTCAACTGACATGATTGTCTCTTTCAGACTCTGAATTTCAGTTTCCGCAGATATTAATGCTGTTTCGATGGAAGATGAAAAGCTAAACCCATCGTCAGCAACACTCATTCTAAGAACGAATCGGTCTGTTCCTTCTGCTTGATTCATGCTTTTATACTCCCTCCCTTTTTTTAGTTTGCGTTATATCCGAATATCTGGTTGAATCTTATTTTTAGGTTATCAATCTCCTTGAGGGTAAAGCCGAGAAAGTCAATAGACCCGACATTTTAAATCACTTTTCATTTTTCCAATTACGGTTTCTGCTTCTTTATTCAATTGTCATCACATTGTAAATGTAAGAATATGTAGTTTGATTTTCATTTCAGCATAACAACACATCTACGTTTTTTTGCCGAATTTTCCTTTTTCAAAGGAATAGTACATAATCAGTATTTCTTTTACCTCAAATATTGTATGGCAAGTGCAATTAGTGATAAACAACGATTGAAAAAATAGTCGTAATAACGGACATCAGTAATATCAATCCTATCAGTTTCATGATGCCGTATGCGATATTTATTTCCAATGTCCGTCAACACCTTAAATTCATTATTAAACAAATCGGCAAAATCATCATTTCCGTTTGCCATATCATTTACTATTTTTTTGGATGAATGTTTCTTATCTAATGTTGTATAGTAAGTTTTTAGACGTTCTAACGCATCCCATATCTTTTCCACTGAATCTTGTCGTGCTGTTGGATTTGGTGTCTTATATAATGCAACAGCATCTTTCAACAACTCTCTTGTGCCTACCTCATGTACCGCTGCAAAAGTATTTTCAATTTCCGTTGTAAGTGGACTGTTTTCAACAATTCTTTCTATAATTTTTTCATCTGTAAGTTCATAAAGTAGCCCCGACTCAGTAAATATTTCATTTATTGCCTCCTGGAAATTTTCAAATACATCTGAAGAGTTATGGCAATCTATCGTTTTATAGTTTCGGTATCTCTCATTATTCCATCGTTCTGAGATATCCTTAATATTTTGTGCAAAAAACTCAATAAGGTCTAAAAGTGCATACTGGTCATATTCATCGTCATATGCAGGGGCACAAATTCTATCGTACTCATCCCGAAATAGAGAAGGGATTCTTATTTTAATTCTAGTTATAAATCCTTTTTCATCAAATGCAACATAGTCACTATCTGTAAAGTCATGATGACAATTTAGAATGAAAATATGCGTTAAGTTTTTTTGATATCTTTTGCAGCAATCTAAAAGTAATGAATACATATCCCTGTTAATAGAATATGTCTTTTCCAGTGGTGCTCTTATACCATGTCTTTCAGAATATAATTTCATAAGCCATCTTGTTACAGCCATCCCATAATGTCCATCAATAGACGGAGTATAATGTCCGAAATATGACGGAGCCAATGACCAAAAATAAGGTGATATTCAATGTTAGTGCCAGTAATCCAAAAGGTAAGGTTTTGTACTATTGGTTCAGTTTTAGGCCCAAAGGATTCATGTTCGCTAAAGACGAAATGCGAATCCCTTGGGCTGATTGATTATTTTAGGCTTATGATGTCGGAAAGAGCCTTATAGGCATAGGCCACGGTTATGCCATCGACTAAATTGTCTATTGCATTAGAGAGCTTTTCACTGTTATGACGAATATCATCTGGACTGCTGAGCCAACAACCGGCCTGGCGGTCAGGGATGCAGGCGAAAACTCCCGTGGTTGTTCTTCCTAACATGAGCAGGATGCTGGACCGACTCTGAATGAAGATCTCATAGTGACTTCCAAAGCCCTGAATCCTGGTTATTTTGCCTCCCCAGTCTTCCCGCTCACCTTCTCCCCAGTAATAGGAGCAGTAGAATCTCGTCATGCTAATTCCCCCTGCACCACAAGTTTCACCATGTGGTCATCAATGATTCGACGACCGTTTTGGGCCCCATAGATCAGGCAATGGGTACAAACCTTGTTGATCAGGCGGGCGGCACCACTGGAAAACCGATAAACCTCGTCAAGCGCAGCCTCCGAGAAGATATCCCGGTCCGCACCAGCATACGCAAGGTGTCGGTTTACATACATTTCGACTTGGGAGCGATCAAAGTGGGAGAGTTTGCACTGCAGGTCAATCCGCTGCCGAATGGCCGCGTAGGCCTGTAATTGAAATCTATCCCATAATTCACTTTGACCAACCAGGATAAGGGCCATAGGACTGACGGCATCCATTTGAAAGTTGAGTAGAAAGCGAACTTCTTCCAGCATTTCACGATCTAATAAGTGGCTTTCATCTACCACGACAACTGGCTGTAAATGATGGATGCCGCGCATGAGTTCAATTTGGCGATGCAGCTGGCGTTTGGCGTCACCACGGTAAAACTTAGCCTCACATCCGAGCTGCTCCAGTAACCCTTTATAGAAATGGCGGGGTGTCAGTTTGGAGTCCGCCAGATATAATAATTTAAAAGCGGCTGGATCAAGGGTATCCTTGAATCGACGGATGATGGTGGTCTTGCCGGTGCCGCAATCTCCGGTGATCACCATGAATAACTGCCGTTTGGCGGCGTATTCCATCCGGCCCAGGGTTTCTTCTAACATGGCAGGAGTGAAAAGTTGGTCTGTCGGGATGTCCCTGGAAAATGGTGAGGCAGTCAATCCGTAAAATTCCTCAAACATTGCGGCCACCGTCCTTTCTCCGGTAGGACACCACTGGGATCTGCCGTTCTTTTCGTTGTTGGTTCTTTTGTTCGGCTGCGGCCAAAAGGCGGGAATTCTCAGCCGGTTGTGGCTGCAGGTGAGACGGTAGTTTTGGCCTTGGTCCGGTTCGTTCACCAATCACCAATTGTTTAGCGGTCCACGGAGCATGTCCTTCATACTCTAGGGTCAAGGTTGAAGTGTCGGATGGATCATAGACCACGTTAACGGTCCGTCCAATGAAGGCTAGGCCAGCCTCGTACTTTTGATTCATGAAGCTGATGCAGCCTGATTTATCAACTTTACGTTCCTCACAGTGCAGGAAGGCGTCTCTAATGACTTCGGGATCCAGAAATCGGATTGGTTTGGCGTCACTATTATAGGCTACAGCCGGGCTGATATCTTTCCCTAAGGCAGAATGCGGTTTGTTTTGGTAGCATTCATCTAGCCATACCCAGAATAGTTCGTTGAGCCGATCTAAGGTTTGCGGTTTTTCTAACTGCGCTTCAGCAAAAAACGAATCTACTGTTCTGTTGAATTTTTCTACCTTGCCAGTGGCCTCCGGCGAGTAGGGTTTGGCAAATACCAGACGGATCCCCATTTTGGAGCAGGCCCGGGTCATCCATTTGGTGCGGTACTGTTTTCCGTTATCAAAGTAGACGGCGTCCGGAGCCCCGTATTTCATAATCACCTGTCGGAAGGCATCTTCGATGATGATCTGATCTAGGGTCGGGTAGAACTGGGCATGCAAAACATAACGGGTCGCGTCATCAATGAAAACAACCAGGTATACCTGTTTCTTCTCGCCATTTGGACCGATTGGTAGATATGGCCCATATTTTATGTCCGAATGGATGAGTTGGTTGCGATACCGTTTCTGGAATCGGCGGGCAGCTACTCCATAATCGGCGTACAGCTTCATCTGTCGAGTGCTGTAGCCTTTTTCGGCTAACTTTTCCTGCAGGGTACTGCGTTTGATCTGCCCTGGTTTCACTAGTCCTTCCCATTCCAGGATCTGAATAATCTGGGTGATACTGCGTCTTGGCACCTCGCGCCGGAGCAGGATGGCCTGTTCAAGAACATTCGGGGGAATCGCCTCCTTTTTTCGACCTGAACCTTTACCTTTAGGCCGCAGTCCAGCGAATCCTTCTTTTTTGTACTGTGACAGATATCTACGGAGGGTTCTCTCAGATATGCCGGTCTGTTCACAGATGGTGGCTTTGATCTGTCTAGCTTTGGCAGTATCCAGACCTTCAGCCAGTAAAGGAGACAATAACTCAACCCGCTGAATCGCAATTTCTTCCGCTTTCTGCTTATCTCTCATGCTGAAAATCCTCCTTTTTAGGTTTCAACATGAGTCTATCTCTTGCCCTTCAGGACAAAAATGCAGATCGGGTCTGTATCCAAAAATTTAAATTTACTATCGGTCGGACAATTCTTGCTAGCCATCCGGGGGAATTCCCCACATAATGCCAGATCCTTTGGAGCGTGGACTTAGGAAGGTTGGATATGCCTTCCACAGATTCTCTTCCGTACCTTATCACTATGGATATTAAACAGCCCAAGATATAATCAGATAACTCTACAAACCAGTTTCGCCAGCGGCCAATAGTGGACTCGTCCGCTGCGACCGTCAGATCGTCATTTCCGGAAATAACCGACTCAATGCTTTCGCTGCTATGGCGTTTATATGGAACCAGGATATCCGGGAGTTCGTGATGTATCCGATGGCAATGACGACAACGAAGTCTACGGATAACTAGGACATTTTTATTTCCTATGCCATTAATGAACCTGCGATGACGGCTGCCAATAACCTTCAATAACCCATTACAGCATGGACAAGGATTCTGCTCCGCGCTCCTTACAAAAAACACCCTTTTCAAGGTTTTCAATCAGTTCATATTCTGCTACAATGATCATACTAAGTAGTGGGGACGCCCTTGGTGCTTCTATTGGCGTGGAAAGCATCTTATAAAGGGGCGTCTTTTCCTTTCTGTATAATATGGTCATTATATACAGCAATCTCTGGTCAGGCAATTCCATCAGCTTTTTGACATTTTAGCTTGGCTCAAACACCATCTCCTTAAATTCCTATTTATCATTTATTAAATAGGTAACATTCATTTCGCGATTTAATACATCATCTACACATATGGGTCTAAAAGGAGTTTCTTTGTCCCTTTTTTATTTTCCTCATCAATTATTAAATCACAAGTCAATTTATCTATATCACTAAAATCCATATCTGGTTTAAACCCTTTATCTGGTTTTAACCAATGATTCATCATCAATCTGTCAAACGTTGCTTCACAACTTCTTCTTGGACATCTCCCTATTGTTGTTGTGAAAAGATTGGAATGGTATGAATAATGATGCGTATGAATAAAATCATCCCACGATTGGATAACCTCATCTTCATCACGCAAATCAACTATTTCTATTTCTTCAAGATTTCTGTCTTTCACCGCACCCCATGCTTTATTCAACATCCCAATAGCTTCTGCATCACTCTTTGGTGCGCTATATCCAAAAATAGTAACCATATACGCTACCTCTAAAGCATTATTCAATGATTTCCATGACTTTGATATAGCTGTATCACTAGCATAATCTTTATTCTTTATTGGAAATAAAAGTTTTGTGGGAGCGAGGGGTTCACCACATCTACACGGCATCCCTACATTACCCATGACATTATCCTCTGAACAATATCCAACAGCAACATTTCCATGTAAAAAAGCTAACTGTGGCAAATTAGTAGTATAAGCCATAGCACGTGCATAAGCCTGCACTAAAAGTGGATCCCAATTAAAAGTTGCAATTAAATCCTTTGAAGTTAGTCCCATAATCAAATAATCATAAACAGTAGGACTATCAGGTAACTTGAAGTTTAACATGTAGTCACGGATGACTTCCTCTAACTTTTGCTTGGCATCCATGCAATTAGGTTCTGCTTTACTGCGCTCATCAAGCTCCATATAAATATCTTCTAAATTATCAGAAGAAGTATGTAGAGTTATTTTTTCTAATATATCTGTCAATCCAAGCTTTTCAATGAAACCATTCATTGCGGATATTTTCCTACCATTCCTATCCCCATTTGGGATAGCTGCACAGCTCGCACCGGCGCCCAGTAGAACAACGTGTGGTCTGCTCTTCATGTAATATTCATAATCATGCAAATCCTTCGCTGTTGGATAATCATCCTTCATTTTCCATTCCATCCCCCTTAAGTTAAATTTCAATTATGTAATATTTACGACCCTCGCCTAAGTCCTGCCAGCTGAAATCATACTCTGCCAGATAAGGAAACATGCAATCTTTCGTTTTTACCTACACCGGTAGGCTTAAAAATACTGCCGTAAACAGAATACTCTTCTCTAAAAAACTTATAAATGCCTTCGTTGTTGCGCCCTTCGTAGAAAGGCCTGTCTGAAACAAGGGTAACAGTAGCCGTTTTAGTAAATCCCCGGCTCTTAAGTTCTTCCATGAATTTAATATCCTTCACGAATGAATACATCTGCTCTGGGTACTGGCCATTTAATGGACACTTAAGTTCAATGGCATACTTCTCAGATTTATCTTCATTAAATATGGTAATATCTATTTCCCTTCTTAATGGTTTTGTTGTCTGGTGTGAAATATGACACATTCCTTTCAAATTGAATCCTGATAGCCCTAGAAGTCTTTCTACGTAGGAATATCCCCAGCTCATGCTGAAGGCTAAACTCATTATAGATTTCAACTTTATTCGCCTGTACGTACATGAAGAAGTCTTCTACAAATTTCCTTAAATCAAGCAAAGCCTCTACCTCCATCCTTCATCCGCTCTCTCAATCACAAAAACTTGATTTGTATTTCATCAGTGTATCTTCAACCTCGTGCCAAATTGTTACCGTTTCACCGTCATCCTCAAATACTTTACCGTGGCTCTTAGGTCCATCCAACTTCATCTGTGAGTAATTATTCTTAAAAGTAGGCACATACAGTTCAGGGTTGTTTTCGTCACTGCATAAACGTTCCATCATATCTATGGTAGCACGACCTGTGGCAGCAACTGCCTTAAAATAAGCACGGATGATTTTGTGGTTATATTGATTCGGCTTTACAGCCCATACTGGGATTCGTTGATTTGCTTTTCCGTAAAAATCCTTGTTTGTATCTTCATTCTGTTTTGCTACTGTTTTTGGGTTATAGGCTTGTGATGCTTTTTCAAAAGTTTTTGCAATATACCAACGCATACAACTTTCCACTGCAGCATCTTTTGTTTCATTTGTTAAATTCAATGCGATGCAGAATTTCTCATACACATCTGCATCCACTGTAAAGGTCACGCTTTTATTCATCGTTTACACCTCGCTATTTACTCTATTACAAATCATACCACTATTTTGTATTTTGTAAATACTAATAAACTAATTTGTATTTACTTGTAAAAAACACCCTGCATTTCAGCAAGGTGTTAGATTCTAATAACATTTTGCTATTCAATTTTCAATGTCTATACTAATGCCTGACTTAAATTCCACCTCAATCCTGTCATCGTGGACCGTAACTTTTTCAATAAGCCGCCTTACTAACTGCTCATCATATTCCTCCAGCTCGCAGGATTGCTCATTCAAGAAATCAGTCATTTCAGCGATTCGTTGCCTTTTTCCTTCTCGCTCTGCATTTTCAACTAGTGCATTTTGCTTTAATTCCCGAAGGCGGTAAATTTCATCAGCCACATCTTCATAGTCATTCTTGGACTTTGCTTGGATAAGAAGCTGTTGTTGCAATTCTTCCAATTTGCCATCAAGGTCATCAGTGGCATTATCATTTTCTTCATTAAATACAGTAGCTATATTTTTCTGTAACGTGCCTGAGAGGAAGGGGTCTCTGTTTGCCAAAAGTTCGTTAATAGCCTTTACCACTGCTGTCTGTAATGTTTCCTCGGTTATGGTAGGGGCCGTGCATTCAGAGTCCTTCTCCTCCAGACGGCTGACGCATCGCCAAACAATTGACTTGTATCCTCGGTTATTCCAATGTACCCGTCTGTAAATATCACCGCACTGTTTGAAACCGCGAATTTTCACGCGTTACCCCACGCCCGTTTCCGGGGCAAAAAGTGGTAGAGATTTAGCCCCCCCTACCGCATAAACTGCAGAAAATCTCAAAAGTTAAGCTAATCTTAGGATTTCGTGAGATTTTTTGCATCTATATAAAACCGTTAATCGGCATAGTTTTCAAATTTGAGTATTAACCCTTTTCTAGAAAAGAGGTGAGTGTTTTAATTTATCTGTCAGTCAAGCGAATGATCTGACAATTAGCTGTTATTCTGTCTAACAGAGTCTGACAAAGATGTTTGTCTTCCACTACATCTAACCATGCAGATATTTCACGATTGGTAACAAAAATGATACTTCTTGTTTCATTAAGAAAAGTAACTGCTCGATAAAAAGCCTGCAACTCTGACCTGGTTGGTGCTAGATAAAATACATCATCAATAATAATCAAGTCGCATTCCCGCATATAGGAGAAGGTTGCTCCTGCTTTTGGGTTTATATCTTTGTTCTCTACGATAGATACAAAAGTATCAATGGATGCATAATAAGTTTTATGTCCCTTGTCGATCGCTGTTTCTCCAAGATGAACAGCAAGACTAGTTTTGCCTGTCCCGCATTTACCAAGCAGAATAACGTTTTGTTCTTCATTGAGCCATGTCAAATGGGATAATTGTTTTATCTGCCATTCCAAACCTTTGTTTAAATTCGATAATTCAAATACCTTGTTGGGAAGTTTGCTTGCCCTTCTTAGCTTGATCTGCTTTTGTCTGGCTCGTATCTCTAGTTCTTTATGTAATATCATCTGAAGATAATCTAGGTTGGACAGTTTCTCATCATTCAAATCAATATATCCCCTGGCAATATTCCATAGATTTAGCTTCTTAGCCAACTCGCGGATTTCAGTTATATCAGCCATCAATTTCCCTCCTTATCTCCTTGCTACGTGTCAGATGGTTGAAATACTGTTGATTTGGTAAGAACTTCTTTGCTATGTGCTCACCATGCTTATACATCATGTAGGCCAAAAGTTCATATGCATTGCAGCGTTCAATCTCAATGCAGTATCTTATCCCGTCAAGCATTTGCTCCATCGAATAAAACTTCGTCATGCGATTTAAGCGAATGCAATGGCTATTAGAATATTTTGGTTGTTCCTGTTCCATGTGCTGTATAAATTCCTGAGCGATTTCATGCTCTGCAAAATATTGTTTTATAAGAGCATGAGAAACCCTGTTTCTGTTATTATTTCCTTCAGGTTTGAATATCTGTCCAGTATCTTCTGTTACTGGATACTTAGCTAATAATTCATTAGTATCAGTATCATAAAACAGAAGTATTTCACCATCATCCTCAATACGTATACGTTGATGTGCATCCATCACACCGACATCAATCTGATAACGATTCCCTTTATAGCTGACCACTCCATTGGAATCAAAGGATGCCACAGTACTTGATACCTCTGAATATGGTTTAACATGAAAAAGCTGTTTTTGTTCTTCAATAAACATTTCTCGTGGCACTTTTCTAGTCACAGTATGAACTCTCCCGTTGCCTTCTCTATCCAACCATGCAAGAGCTGCACTGCTAAAATGTCAAAAAGCTGATGGAATTGCCTGACCAGAGATTGCTGTATATAATGACCATATTATACAGAAAGGAAAAGACGCCCCTTTATAAGATGCTTTCCACGCCAATAGAAGCACCAAGGGCGTCCCCACTACTTAGTATGATCATTGTAGCAGAATATGAACTGATTGAAAACCTTGAAAAGGGTGTTTTTTGTAAGGAGCGCGGAGCAGAATCCTTGTCCATGCTGTAATGGGTTATTGAAGGTTATTGGCAGCCGTCATCGCAGGTTCATTAATGGCATAGGAAATAAAAATGTCCTAGTTATCCGTAGACTTCGTTGTCGTCATTGCCATCGGATACATCACGAACTTCCGGATATCCTGGTTCCATATAAACGCCATAGCAGCGAAAGCATTGAGTCGGTTATTTCCGGAAATGACGATCTGACGGTCGCAGCGGACGAGTCCACTATTGGCCGCTGGCGAAACTGGTTTGTAGAGTTATCTGATTATATCTTGGGCTGTTTAATATCCATAATGATAAGGTACGGAAGAGAATCTGTAGAAGGCATATCCAACCTTCCTAAGTCCACGCTCCAAAGGATCTGGCATTATGTGGGGAATTCCCCCGGATGGCTAGCAAGAATTGTCCGACCGATAGTAAATTTAAATTTTTGGATACAGACCCGATCTGCATTTTTGTCCTGATGGGCAAGAGATAGACTCATGTTGAAACCTAAAAAAGGAGGATTTTCGGCATGAGGGATAAGCAGAAAGCAGAAGAAATTGCGATTCAGCGGGTTGAGTTATTGTCTCCTTTACTGGCTGAAGGTCTGGATACTGCCAAAGCTAGACAGATCAAAGCCACCATCTGTGAACAGACCGGCATATCTGAGAGAACCCTCCGTAGATATCTGTCACAGTACAAAAAAGAAGGATTCGCTGGACTGCGGCCTAAAGGTAAAGGTTCAGGTCGAAAAAAGGAGGCGATTCCCCCGAATGTTCTTGAACAGGCCATCCTGCTCCGGCGCGAGGTGCCAAGACGCAGTATCACCCAGATTATTCAGATCCTGGAATGGGAAGGACTAGTGAAACCAGGGCAGATCAAACGCAGTACCCTGCAGGAAAAGTTAGCCGAAAAAGGCTACAGCACTCGACAGATGAAGCTGTACGCCGATTATGGAGTAGCTGCCCGCCGATTCCAGAAACGGTATCGCAACCAACTCATCCATTCGGACATAAAATATGGGCCATATCTACCAATCGGTCCAAATGGCGAGAAGAAACAGGTATACCTGGTTGTTTTCATTGATGACGCGACCCGTTATGTTTTGCATGCCCAGTTCTACCCGACCCTAGATCAGATCATCATCGAAGATGCCTTCCGACAGGTGATTATGAAATACGGGGCTCCGGACGCCGTCTACTTTGATAACGGAAAACAGTACCGCACCAAATGGATGACCCGGGCCTGCTCCAAAATGGGGATCCGTCTGGTATTTGCCAAACCCTACTCGCCGGAGGCCACTGGCAAGGTAGAAAAATTCAACAGAACAGTAGATTCGTTTTTTGCTGAAGCGCAGTTAGAAAAACCGCAAACCTTAGATCGGCTCAACGAACTATTCTGGGTATGGCTAGATGAATGCTACCAAAACAAACCGCATTCTGCCTTAGGGAAAGATATCAGCCCGGCTGTAGCCTATAATAGTGACGCCAAACCAATCCGATTTCTGGATCCCGAAGTCATTAGAGACGCCTTCCTGCACTGTGAGGAACGTAAAGTTGATAAATCAGGCTGCATCAGCTTCATGAATCAAAAGTACGAGGCTGGCCTAGCCTTCATTGGACGGACCGTTAACGTGGTCTATGATCCATCCGACACTTCAACCTTGACCCTAGAGTATGAAGGACATGCTCCGTGGACCGCTAAACAATTGGTGATTGGTGAACGAACCGGACCAAGGCCAAAACTACCGTCTCACCTGCAGCCACAACCGGCTGAGAATTCCCGCCTTTTGGCCGCAGCCGAACAAAAGAACCAACAACGAAAAGAACGGCAGATCCCAGTGGTGTCCTACCGGAGAAAGGACGGTGGCCGCAATGTTTGAGGAATTCTACGGATTGACTGCCTCACCATTTTCCAGGGACATCCCGACAGACCAACTTTTCACTCCTGCCATGTTAGAAGAAACCCTGGGCCGGATGGAATACGCCGCCAAACGGCAGTTATTCATGGTGATCACCGGAGATTGCGGCACCGGCAAGACCACCATCATCCGTCGATTCAAGGATACCCTTGATCCAGCCGCTTTTAAATTATTATATCTGGCGGACTCCAAACTGACACCCCGCCATTTCTATAAAGGGTTACTGGAGCAGCTCGGATGTGAGGCTAAGTTTTACCGTGGTGACGCCAAACGCCAGCTGCATCGCCAAATTGAACTCATGCGCGGCATCCATCATTTACAGCCAGTTGTCGTGGTAGATGAAAGCCACTTATTAGATCGTGAAATGCTGGAAGAAGTTCGCTTTCTACTCAACTTTCAAATGGATGCCGTCAGTCCTATGGCCCTTATCCTGGTTGGTCAAAGTGAATTATGGGATAGATTTCAATTACAGGCCTACGCGGCCATTCGGCAGCGGATTGACCTGCAGTGCAAACTCTCCCACTTTGATCGCTCCCAAGTCGAAATGTATGTAAACCGACACCTTGCGTATGCTGGTGCGGACCGGGATATCTTCTCGGAGGCTGCGCTTGACGAGGTTTATCGGTTTTCCAGTGGTGCCGCCCGCCTGATCAACAAGGTTTGTACCCATTGCCTGATCTATGGGGCCCAAAACGGTCGTCGAATCATTGATGACCACATGGTGAAACTTGTGGTGCAGGGGGAATTAGCATGACGAGATTCTACTGCTCCTATTACTGGGGAGAAGGTGAGCGGGAAGACTGGGGAGGCAAAATAACCAGGATTCAGAGCTTTGGAAGTCACTATGAGATCTTCATTCAGAGTCGGTCCAGCATCCTGCTCATGTTAGGAAGAACAACCACGGGAGTTTTCGCCTGCATCCCTGACCGCCAGGCCGGTTGTTGGCTCAGCAGTCCAGATGATATTCGTCATAACAGTGAAAAGCTCTCTAATGCAATAGACAATTTAGTCGATGGCATAACCGTGGCCTATGCCTATAAGGCTCTTTCCGACATCATAAGCCTAAAATAATCAATCAGCCCAAGGGATTCGCATTTCGTCTTTAGCGAACATGAATCCTTTGGGCCTAAAACTGAACCAATAGTACAAAACCTTACCTTTTGGATTACTGGCACTAACATTGAATATCACCTTATTTTTGGTCATTGGCTCCGTCATATTTCGGACATTATACTCCGTCTATTGATGGACATTATGCTGCCTGTAACCCCTGGCATAATCCTCTTTGCTCATATTCCAGTATTTACTGACAGAAGTATAGGTGATCCCCAGCGCTTTAGCAGTCTTGGTCTGGGCAAGTCCAAGTTCTTTGTATTCTGGATTTTTTGGTATTGCTCGATACCGATCATGTGTTTTCCTCCTTTAGTTTGTTATTAAAGCTAGAATACATGTAGCAACGCAAACATAGGCATCACCTCCCCGGATGCTTTTTCACTAAAATAAGGCTTTTGGGTCATTTACTGACTTCAAAAGCCTTATTTATAACTCAATATTAAATTATTATGTTAACATAGCGCTTATATATTTGGTAAGACAATAAATCTGGTATGTTCATATAAGTCGAATTTTTTGAAATATTGTTCTCCTTTAATATTTGTACTTTTATACAACAGATTAGCTCTTGAGTCAGTCTAGAAGATATCTAATTATCTCTCATATATACAATCTTGTATGGTGTACGGTCAGAACAGTAAATCATTATACATTCATACACCTTATCCAGCCCTTCTTGAGAAACTCTCTCTTCTCTTTTTTATCTAATACCTCCGAACAACTTTCCCAATCTATATGTTCAACTCCCATATTGTACCTATTCTCAAATGGATGTTTTTCGGGTACATTATCTATTATCTCAAGAGCCTTCTCTTGCTCTCCTATGGCTACATTTATCCATACATCTTCGAGAACATCTGGCAATTGTCCAAATACATTATATATATTTCTTAATCTCTGAGATAATAAGTTATGAACCCTGTCTTCTACTGAATCTTTATATCTCATATTATAGACAAAAATAGTATCATGCACTTGTCCAATCCTTTGTATTCTCCCTTTCCTTTGCTCTAATCTTGTAGGATTCCAAGGTAAGTCAATGTTAATTAATGACCCAAGAGTTTGTAAGTTTAAGCCTTCACTTGCAGAATCTGTTCCAACAAGTATCCTCAAGTCTCTACTTTTTACCATTGCTTTTAGCTCTTCTTTATCTTTTCTCTTAAATACTCCATCTATAAAAATACCAGACTTATCTCCTCCTGCATATAAGCCTATAGTTTCTCCATCAAACTCCTTTGAAAGATTCTCAGCTATCCATTTTGCAGTATCAAAGTATTGAGAAAATATAATTGTACCCCTTTCAATCCAATTTTCATCTCGGAGTAGCTCCACTGTTTTATCATACTTAGGGTCTGTTGCTTCACTGGTTTCAAGAGCTCTTACATACCTTTCTAATAGTTCTGTTTCCATAGGTGTAAGATTTTTTATATCAGATTCAATTTTAACCTCTTCTTCTTCCTCTGCTATCTCCTCCGATATTTCATCAAAGGATGTATTCCAACTATTCAACATTTTTAATCCTGTGTTTTTCCCTGCTTCTATAGAGCTTCCTATCCTCTTTAAAAGCAATGTTTTCAAAAAACCAGAGCTTTTTGACCTTTTTCCAAGTTCTATACAAAAGTCTTCAGCATATTCATATGCTTCTTTTAGGTAAGATGATAATACAAGAGCCTCATCATCTTCTCCTCTAAGGTCAACATCTATCCTCTTTAAATATGGTTCATTTGTTTCTGGATTTATAGTCTCTTCTAAGTATTTACGCTCTCTTCTAACAACATGTCTTATATAAGGATTATATTTTGCATAGAAGTCCCCAGTTAGTAATACTCCTATTCTCTGAGCTTCTCCCCTGGTTAGTTCTATAAATGATTTCTTATACACAAACTCATGGTCCTTCATACCTGCTTTCATTCTAAGGGAAGCAAATGTGGCATTTTCATGGGCTGGTGGAAAGGGGTTTCTTATCCATTCCCAATTTTCAGGATTAAAAAACTCCATTTTTTCTTTTCCCATGATTAAGTTTAAACTATAAGCAATTTTACTTCTCTTTCTCCAATAAGAAGAAGCACTTCCAAGAACACTATCATTTTTTTGGGATAATATATTCAGCAAATCCCATAGTTCTATTGGATACATTTGTATTGGAGTAGCTGTTGCAAGTAGCATACTTTTGGTTTTAGTTGATGCCTCTAATAAGAACTCATATAGATTATTAGGGTCAGGACTAAGGTGTTCCTTTCCTTCTCCTAAGTTCTTTCTTCTGGCCCTATGTGCCTCATCCACAATAATGCATTCATAATCCTTGCTTAATAGGTGTTCAATAATCGGTGACTTAGCAACAATTAGACCTTGAGATATGATACCTACTCTACGGGGACATTTTTTTATATCCTCTAATCCACGATTAGGATATTCAAAACCATTTTCATCTACCCAAACTTTACCATTCCATACAGCTGATGGCATATCTAATAGTGTATTCATTTCATCTTGCCATTGCCATATTAGGGTTTTGGGTACAATAATGAGTATAGGTTTATCTCCATACAGAGCCATTAATTGTGCTGACATAGCAAGTTGAATTGTTTTTCCAAGTCCTACTTGGTCTGCTAATATATATCTTGCACCATGGGATTTCTTATGGTCCCTAAAAGCTAAATCTACAAAGTATTTTTGATGCTCCCATAGTCCTAAGTGTTCCCTGTAAACAGGAGATTCCACTGCTGTACTTGGGACTTCTACATCATCTTTTTCTCTCCATTCTTCAACGCTTTCTATAACTCTACGCTCCGAAATCCTTTTTATATCTTCTATTACAAAATCAGATAAGGGTATTGCTGATTTATCATTCCATAAGGCATCAAATTCTTCCTGAACCCAATCTACAGCTTCTTTAGAATCGTCTTCCCATACTAATTCATAATTTAAATCCCAACCGAATTTAGATTCATTTGCACTGCCTAAAAAAGATGTCTTAGAGCCATCTGCCATAGTAATTACCCCTGCTTTTCCATGAATAAGTCCAAACTTCTTATCAGGTAACACTCTCACTTCCATTTTTCCACTGGACAATAATTCATATAACTTTTTAAACCTATGAGATGAACCCGGGAGTTCCTCAGGCTTAAAATCGCACCACTCTTTTCTCATGGCATTCTTAGCAAGTATAGCTGTTTGAACATCCCTTTCATCTAAGCCTGAATTACATATGACTCTAACTTTCCCTTCTATTTTTTCTATTTCTTCACCAGCTACTTCAAGAATTGAAGAACTAAAATATCCAGCTATTCTATCGTATGATTTAGCGTTTTTTAGCTTTTTATTTAGAAGAGAGCCTGATAAAGACTCTCTTCTTGAAGAATATCGATTAATCATAGATTGCACCCCTATACTCCATCATTTTTAAGTGCTTCTCTTAAAAGTCTCGCATTATAAGCGTGTTCCTTCCAATGTTCCATGTGTCCTATATATTCTATTCTTGATACAAAGTTTAATAGTTCTATCATTATAGGCTTCTTGTACCAATATTCATTATTCTTTTGGAATGTAGATTTTAGATAACTTACAGCCTTGAGCAGTAGAATTAGATTTACCAACTTCATTGATAGCTACTAATAGGTGCCTTGCTATTGTAGAACCAAATCCTTCATCACCAATAAATTTCATCTTAAATTCAGAAGGTGTCATAAACCTTGCTGAATTGGCTCTAAAGCTTTGGAACATATTAGTATAATCTTTAACTCCAAATCCTCTTGCTAACTCCTGATAGTCACCAACTTTATATATATTGTTCATTTCAAGTTCTAAGCCTCTAACAAAGAATCTTTCTTCTTTAGATAAGTCTCTCCATATTAACTTATCAAACCCATCAGGAATTAAATAATCATAGGCTATATTTTGAGCCTTATTAATAAGCTCTTCTATAGGATTTTCTTCTTTACTGTCCCTTGGTTGACTTAGCCAATAAGGGATGTCTATACCTTCAATGTTCTTATAAGTCGTTATAACTTTAAGGGCAGCTGCGTATGAAGCAAGAATAAAATCAGCATCATTAAAGTCAGGGTCTTCTTTATCATTTAAATCTTTCATAGAATCTATTATTGATTCTACCTCATCTTTGATTTCATCGTATAACTCATCTCTATAGATTTTTTCTTCAGATGTCTGTTTTCTTAGACTCAATAATACTGTTCCTGAGACATAGTTTCCTTGCTTAAGGCCACCAGATTCTGTTTCAGTAGATATGGTCCAGGCAGATATAACCCTTAACCCTGCCGACCAAAGTATCATGGCAAGTTCTGACCAAACCTTTACATCTTGGTGGGTAAACATAACTACCTGTGTACCATTATCAGGCATATGATTAGATAAATTTTTATATATTTCTATCATACTTTCATTAAAGCTTTGTCCTACACCTCTTACTGCGAGGACTCTCTTTGAATCTGTGTACCACTCTGGAAAAGCATTTTGAATTAGCCTTTTATCCCATGCCAAGAAAAACTCTGTAAGCTCGTGATAATTAACTGCATCTGCATATGGCGGGTCTGTTATCCATATATCACATAATTTATCTATATTTCTTGCATCTATTGTTTGAATGATTTTATTGCCTTCATTCGGATAATTATTCAAATTCATAAACCAATTTGATTGATACATTAAAAAACCTCTTGCACCATAGTTATAGAGAGTATTTAATGCTTGAGTTGTAAAAGTATTTTGTGTCTTCTCAGTCCCAGAACCAACATTCCATATGCATAGTTTAGAATTCCAATCTGTAATTTTATTTAACCCTAACAATCCAATGACATTCTCATTCTTATTACTGGATAACTCGATTACAATCTTATTAAACAATCCACTAACCAACAATTGTCTTGGATTAAACAATTGATGCCAGTATTGCCATCCTCTTTCTCTCATAGGCTGGTCTGTATTATAGCCTTCTTCTATCATCATAGAAGGAATATATCCCTTTTCTTGCCATTCATTAAATCTTTCAGATAATAAATCAATTACCCTTTTTTCTCTTTCTAAGTCTTCCTTAGTAGGTGTTGTATAGTACCTTTCTGTCTTTAGCTTTCCTTTTTCATCTATATAGTCTTTTACATATCTTATAGCGTATAATCTTTCTTGAAAAACATCATCTTTTCGTGGTATAAACTCATGTTTCTCCCATTTTCTTAGCCCAAAAACAGTATTACCTTCTGCATCTTTTCTGTCTCCCCTAATGGCATATATAGGAGTTTCCATTTCACAGTGTGGACAATAAACTTTATTATTTCTAATGGTTATATTCTTGTCTGATTCCTTAAACTGTTCTTTTGTAGCATCTTGTACTATATCAATATCAAATCCATCTATACCATTATCTTTTAGTATTGCTACTGTTTTTGTTCCTTTTCCAATGACCCAAGATGGGGCTAAGGGTACTTTGTATCCACATTCTGGACATATGGTTTCATTACAATAAAGATAAGAATCTGCCCTATGTCCTTTTTCATTATGCTCAATTTTCCACTCAACAATCTGCTTGTCTACTTCCTTATATACCTTTTCTTGAAATTCTCTTAATTTTTCTACTTCTTCATCTGATGCTCCTGCTATATTTAGCGATGCCCAGGTAAGTAGTGATGCTACAGGATTTAAATCAGAAGCATAAACATCTGCCCCCATCCTGGCAGCCTCAAAAGGTATGCTTCCTCCTCCTGCAAAACAATCCCCTACCCTTGGCGTATGACCATATCGCTTTTCTCCTAATTCCTTAATTAGCTCTTGTAGCGAAGAAGCATTAGTCCCTAAATGCTCATTTATTTCTTTCCAAGCATTTTCTGTAAGATTTTTTACATGTTCTGGTCTGTCACAATAAACTAACTTTTCATCATAAGTCAGTCTATTAAAAGCTAACTTCTGAAGTTCTTCCCTTTCTTCCATAGATAAGCCTTGTATGTACTTAGGTTTATCTTCTGTTGATTCAGAATCAAAATACTTTGCTCTTTCCTTCTCATCAAGCAATGAATATAGTTCTTTCATGGTCAAGTTTTTAGACTTTCTAAGATATAAGCCTTCATCATCCATTGTCAGTATTTTTAAAAATATTTCTCTATCTTTTACAGGATTATCTGATACAGGCATAAGAACCCCAAGGAGTGTAGCTCTTACGAGTATAAGAGGTTTCCTCCCCCACCATTTACCAAGTCCCGTAAGAGTTTGTCCTAAGTTAGCTTTTCTTTCTTTATAACTTTCCTTCGATACCTTAGATACTGGAAACTGCATTTCTATAAAAGACCTGCTATAATCTAACAATTTGCCCCCTCCTTCAGTTGTAACCTTATTTAAACAAATCAAATATGTTTAATTGCTTATGTTTTTCATCATCTATTGGATTTTCTGTAAGTGCATATCTGATTGCCTTCCGCCACCCTCTTTTATCATCAGCTTGACCTGTCACTGCATTTGTCATGGTAAAAAGCCACCAGCGTTCTTCTCTGCTAAGACCCAGCCAATTTTTTATGGCTACAGGTATTAATTTAGGGTCCGAATCTTCTATTGCCCATAACAGGAGTACCATTTCTTTTCCCAAAAGCCTGTCTATTGGTACTTCCCCTATCTTAAATCTTCCTACAAGTATATTATTTTCCTTTAAAGTATTGTTAAACTCTTGCTGTAAAGCATCTTTTACTAAATCCCATTTATGTTTGTCTATTCTGACCTTTAGCGATTTATAATCTATATCACTTTGTTGAACCTCAGAATCATCCCAGTCAAATCGTTCATAAACTGTAATTTTTTGATTTTGACTTCTTGGAATTACAACTAAAAAATGATGCTTCGTTTCCTCTGGAATATATCCAAAACCTAATGCTTGGATTTTAGACATTACTTAAAACCTCCTACTGTCTATTGCACAATCTTGTTCTTGTATTGTTCTATTATCTCTTTATTGTCTGATACCCACTCTTCAAACACCTGTCCACTATCAAAAATTACTTTGTTAATTGTAATGTGAGTTTCAAAACTCTTATCATCAAAGAACTTATCAATAAGGCCCTTTAGTTCTTCCACAAGGTTTTCAGGTTTTTTAATATCAAAATCCCCCATAGTTAACTCTATAAATCCTGTATTTGAACCACTACCTTTTTCTGTTATTCCAATAGTTACACCTGAAACAGATAAATCATATTTACTTAACTTTTCTATCACATTAAATGTTTCAGTTGTATTATTAGATACTATTGGCTCTATTAGATGGACAGGTTTCTCTTTATCTATTTCAAACTTTTTCTCTTTTACTTCTATTTGCATTACATCTGAATAAACCCCAAGACTTTCATTAAAAGCGATGGCTTGAATAAACTTAGTTCCTTCAGGAATAATAAAGCTTTCTTCATAAACTCCTCCACTTTCTTTAGGGTTAGAACCATCAGTTGTATATCTGATAGTAACATTTGGTGATGTAGCTTTAAGTTCTACATTGGATTTTCCATCCTTGTCATAAATTTTGTGTTGTAGATTAATCTTTCTTGTCCAGTATTCTACAGGACCTGTAGTGTTTTTTCCTGTACTATCTACACATAAAAATGATAATTTTAATTCTTTAGTTTTAAAATTATGATTATCCTCAACTACCATTGAAGCTTCTGTAGCATCCCCATTAATTTCATAATGTACCCTATCCCCATTATGAGGTTGTATCTTCAAAGTAACTTCACCTGTATTTTTATCTTCGCCTATTTCTCTAACAAATACAGATGTTTCTGGAGCTGGAGGCTCTTTATCTAAATATCCTCCCGTTTCTATCCAAATCCCCTTTCTCAACATGTCGTCTCTTAAATCTTCTAATGCTCTTGGGTTATGCCATGGCCATGCTGTAATTGTAGCTACTCTCTCTTTTAAGTTATTCCATGTCATTTGCCTTTGAGTGAAAATCCTATCTTCAAACATTCCCCTAAACTCTTCAGTATCCGTTTGCTTAGTAAATTTCATTACCTTAATAAGTAGGTCTCTAATTTGGTCTTCAACATCATAATTATTTTCGTTAAACTTCATTTCAAAATCATCATTCGTAAGACCTCTACGCTTAGGATAATGTAATGTTACGAAAGTTTCTCTTGTCGCTTGAAGTAGTTGAAGATTAACCTTATCAAATAAGTCTAAAGCTTGTTGATATTGTGGGTCGTTTTCTGGCAACTTTTCCTCATTGTTCATACGGTAAATAATAGTTTCCATAGCCTTATACTGTTTTGCTATATTTATTAGTCCTTCCATAGAAGAACGCTGTCCAGAAAGAAACATAACTCTATTTTTGTAGGTAGTATCCTCAAAAAACTTCTCTATATCTGGATTTAAACCTTTATTTCCTGGATATGGCTCTGTAAGTATTAGGGTAATTTTATCTTTTTTTAATTCAATTTCTTCAATAGATGGAAAAACTAATACTTCTTGATAACAATCTGATAACTTAGGCCTAAATTTATCTTTTAATATATCCTTGATTTTTTGCTTAGCTACTTCATAAGAATAAGTATTTACTAAATCTAAAAGCTCTGCATTTACATTTTTTATATCTTTAAAAAATAATCTTTCATTTTTATCTGTATATAGGTACCAAGCCTTAACCTTATATTCTTCTAAGGCTGACTTAAGTCTTGTAATATCTCTACCTGGCTCTGCCATATATCCTATCAGTTCTTGTATGGATAAACCTATAATTGCATTAGTTACATTAGCAAGAGAAGATACTAAAATTAATTTACTTAAGTCTTCCATATCTGTACTTTTTGCTTGTTCATCCATTATTTCTGCAACAGACTTCCCTTGATTTGCAATGTCGTGGGATATTGCATTGGATAACCTTGGTTTTATGGACTTTACCATTGGCATTATTTCTTTATCATTCAAATTAATGTCAAAAGCATTAATTAAATATCTATTTTTAGCTTTTTTATCATCACTATAAAGATCCCTTACCATCATTCTCGTAAGTCTAATAAACCCTCTTGTTTGTTGGAATCCTGGATTCTCCTTAAATCTTGCAAACAAATCCTTAACAGACGGATGAAAAGGATATGAAGTATAAATACCTTTTACTATTTCCTCAGGAGAATAGTTTGTATATCCCATTTGCCTTGCTTCAACAACTGCTCTTCTATATTCCATTGCAATTTTATCGATATCTTCTTTTTTTCCTACTTTTTCAAATAATCTTGTTCTTAAGATATTATAAAGGTCATCTGTATTTGCCCCTACTGGCTCAATATTAATTGCAGAACGCTCTATTTCATTTTCAAGTTCCTTAAAAGATTTTTGTAAAAGTTGAGAGCCTTCTTCATATGTAGCTTGTAAGTCAGAGACAACAATACAAACATTATGAAGTTCTGCTTTGCCTACTGCATTAAACAAATTTGCAAGAGCTGTCGTTGTAATATCTGCTACTGTACCTGTTCCTACCGGTATTGTTTTTGCATTTTGTAGATAAGGTGGAAGCTCATCAAGTAAAATTAAAGTTGGAGTATCACTTTTAAGTAAGTTAATCCAAGCGGATTGTCCTGGAGCCATTAAAGGTGTATAAAAGGTATTAAACAACTCTTTTTTACCAAGTTGTTCTGCTATTTCTCCCCATATTCCGAATTCTAAATAACTTTCCCTTCCTGTATAAGCTACTACTCTTATGTCTGAATCTACATTGGCATACTTACCATTTAAAATACTTTTTCTTATCTCTTTGTTTTTCGCGAGGACTCCAAGTGCAACCATATTGTGCGTTTTTCCCCCGCCCATAGCTTGAGTTAGTTTAACCAGACCACTTGATGCTTTCCCTTCAAATCTCTTAAATGCAGTATCAAATAATAGTTCCATTCCTTCTGTAATAAAAGTTTCTTCAAAAAAATGCTTGCCGTCTATGGAACCGTCCAGTAAATTACTTAAGTCTAGTGTATCGTCTCTTTTTGTCTCATCAAATACACTTTCCCTTGGCTTACAAGCTTCAAATAAGGTTTTCATTTTTATTTACCTCCTAAGTAACGTCTAATATTAATTCTGCTTTTTATCCAATATTGATTTGAAAATCATTCTCTTAAAAAAACATCAATTTTAAATCATAATTATAATTAATAAAACGCTTAATACTTGAGCAACATCTTTCTGAGTTTTATTATCATCAATCTCTTTAGGAATAGAATTTCTCCAATGTAGCCCTCCCGATATCTGCAATGGTTGGCTAGGCATTCACTTCCCTAGTTATCATGTTGTGAAACAAGCATTAACTCCGTTTGGTATCATCCATTTCCATGATATCACAGACGTCGCATTTTAACGCTATACAGATTTTTTGTATTATTTCTGTACTAACATTTTCATTTTTACCAAGCTTTGTTATCGTAGCAGAACTAATACCTGCAAGCTTCTGCAAGTCCTTCTTTTTCATATCTCTATCAATAAGAAGCTTCCAAAGTTTTTTATAACTAATTACCATTGTAATCACCTCTATCTATGTATAATTACATAATATCATTGGCCTCATTATATTGCAAATAATTTCTTTACATCCGCGCGATTTTTGATTTGTACTTAGCATTTATAATTCTAAACCCAGTATAGGACAAGTTTATAAGATATTACATCCATCTTATTATCTCAACTCTAACAAAATCATCTATTACGGCAACTCAATCCAACCGTTTACTGCTTAATTTTGACCAAAAATATACCCCCGATATGTTCCCATATACACATATCGAGGGTATAAATTGAGTTGATAGAATTGCTATCACTTTATGATACCCAGAATCTTCAAGGCTTTTCGAACTTATATCTTAGACATACGCAAATAGCTTCTACATGCACCAACCTATCTGGATTGATGTTTTATACTGATTCTTACTTTTTCTACTACATTTTTTCTTTTTCTTAGTGGAATCGTGCTTCTTTATACTACATCTAATATTAGTTGCGAATTATAACATCTGTTTGGAGCTTAATATTGGTATGCCAGAAGTTATATTCATCTAGCTTTTGGCTTGCTTCATTATAAACTGGTTTTGTTCCGGTCGGATCCTTAATAGTTACAATGAGACAGAACTCTTGGCTTGGTACAGTACCTTCCATTTGAGACTTAACTTCTATGTGATCTCTGTAAAGACCTTTTATATTAAGATACCAATTCTTGTCCTTCGTTAAGTACTTAAGCTTGTTACCATCAGTCATTTCAGATAAATCGACTGCATACTTCTTGACAGGATAATACTTATCTCCATACTTAATCAGTAATCTTTCTTTAAGAGCAAATTCATCCGTATTGCTTCTCATTTTCTTCTTGCTGTAATAATTTTCAAGAAGCACATTCTGAGAACCATCTCGTCCTACTGGATTAAGAATATTTCTTTTGGATGTGTCCCTATCCTTCTTAGCATCATATGTACCCATTTTAATATCTACATTAGATTGGCAATACTCTGCTCTCTGTGTCGAGTCAAGAATTGGGTTGTATACCAAGGTTACAATGATTTGTCCCGTAAAGTAATCTCCATCCACAAGACATTCAGGCATAGGAAAGTCCATTATATCAATGTACTCACCCTTTGCAATTTCATCACGCAAGATCAAGGTAACTTCGTGAGGTGAATTATATAAAATTTCTCTTACAGACTGTGGTTTCCCGAATCCCACTTGATTTACTCTTTCAGTTACTGGAACTCTTAGATTTTCTGAATAACTTGCAGAATGGACAATCAGGGCCTTGATTAATAAGGGATCAAACTCTTCTTCCATTTCTTGATGTAAACCTGCCGCGAGTGATGCAATACGAGGTGTAGAATAACTTGTTCCCACTGATTGACAGATTGCACCATCCAATCCGAATGATCTCACCCCTGTTATAACCATCCTTCCTGAAGCATCTACACCAGCATTTCCGCCATAATGTACTATTTCTGGTTTAATGATGTAGGATGGTCCACGGCCAATTCTTGTAAATGGTGATGGATTATCAATCTCAGCTAAATCTAGTGCGGATTTTTTATGTGCAATAGATCCGACCACTATAGATCTTACACTGTCAGCGCCTTGATGGATCTTTCCTTTTGGATGACCCGTCTTAAAATTTTTACAGTTTCCCGCAGATTTACAGATTAAAACTCCATACTGATCCTGCAAAGCATCTAGTGCAACAGCAAAATCGGAGAAGCTATATTCATCCACTTCATTGATAATGCTAATTGACAGATTCCACACTTTCACATCTCTGTAATGGGCTTTGACAGCCTCTTGGATGTTTCGAATTAACTCATCTTCTTCGATGCCTTCCTTATCAGTATCTGGATAAACACAAGCATCCAGAACTTGAACACCCTCAGTACCGACCCACTTTTTGCCTTCCAAGTGATCACCATAGATAACTACTCCTGAAACAAAAGTTCCATGATCTTTTTTTACATAAGGTTCTGGATATGCAGTATATCGCTCTTCTACAAGCCATGGTTTCACATGAGGAATATCAGCTATTCCGTTATCTAAAATGCCCACTATCGCATACTTTTTTCCTTCTTTAGGAGTTAAAATGTTAATCGTTGCTTCATCTTTTTCCATATCAAGAGCAACTGTATATTTTGGCATAGGCTCGATGGAAAAAATAGCTTCAAAGATTTCATTTTTATTAAGAGTCATAAACTCATCAAGTTTAACACCCTTAACATTGTAGACTACATGGCTTGGTGAATAATTGGTTCTGATTACTTCGTGGCCAATTTGCTTCATTGATCTTTCAAAGTAGTTTCTAATTGCTGTATTTTGCTCGTAATTTTGAAAATCAATGAGTTTAACTTTATAGTCAACAGACTCAGCAATTTCGCTCTTGGCAATTATAGGTTCAAAGTCAGATATGTTTTCAATTGCAGATATTGCGTGGGCATATCGCTGAGTATTCTTTAAGCGCTCAAGTATTTTATCTACTTCTCGAGAGTCATCTACTTTGATAATTAGCTCATCTTCATCCGCCAATCCTAATACATTATTATCTGTACCAGTCCTAAATAAGTTGCTCACTTCACGTCTATGGGTTTTTGCCGTTGCATCGTCGATAATTCTAGTCTTGAAAACGAATGGAATTAAAGAGTTATCCCTTTCCTTCTTTAACACTTTCGTCCTAAACTCCTGAAATGTATCAACAAAAACTCTGGACTTGATCTGTAGTTCTTCTGGACTTAATACGAATTTAGGTGGATCTCCTCCTCCACCAGCTTCAACTCTCATATTGTCTACTTCTCTTTTAGCAAAAAATTTAATTGGTAATCTTTCATCAGCCATTTTTACACCGCCCCTTCTTTCACTCTGGAGAGTTCGCTACATCTCTCACCTTCCTAATCGAAAAATCATAGTTATCGCAAATTTCCTTTTGTGTCACCCCATATTGCAACAGGTATTTAATAAAATCATTCTCACTGATAATTTTATGGTTTCTATATAAATATACTTCTTGCAATATGTCCCAATTACGAGTCATATCCTTTTTGTTTATGATGGATTTCTTTATTGCGTTATTTACTACTGTTTTGACATCTGCATGGCTAATGCCATCTAAGGCGGCTGCCAACATTTCCAGTTTCTTTTCATTCTCCATCACATTACTTTTTGTATTCTTTGTATACAACTTGATCAACTGCATGATCTCTTCTTTGTTAGGCTTCTCTAATGTAATAATCTTAGAGAATCTTCTCCAAACAGCTGGATCCAATAATTCATGATGATTGGTTGCTGCAATTAAAATACTGTTTTGACTAAAATCATCAATATTTTGAAGCAAGCTGTTCACAACCCTTTTTAACTCTCCCAGTTCATGCTTGTCATCCCTAAGTTTTGCTACAACATCAAATTCATCAAGGAATAAGATACAGTCTCTTTTCGAAGCATAGTCGAAAATTCTCCTGATGTTCTTTGCTGTGCTTCCTAAGAGTGATGAGACCAGACCATCAAGTCTAACGGTCACAAGTGGTAACCCCGTCTTATATGCGATAAATCTTGCCACCGTTGTTTTCCCACACCCGGGTGGACCATACAATAACAACGAGCTAACCATATCAATTCCAGCTCGTAAAATCTCATCCCTTTGCCAATAGCTTTTAATAAATTCATCGATCTCATCATGAACATAATGTTTCAATATCGGTACCTCAAATGATTTATCCGGGATAAAGACATCCACCATTTCCATACGGCTTTCAGAATCCACTGGCTTAGTAGAAAAATCATCTAAGGAGGCCATTCTAGTTTTTTTATTCACTAATAGAGAGCGTATTTTCTTGGCTAGAGAATCATCACTAGATTTTTCCAGGTTCTCTGCTAGAACTTGGGCATAATTATATACCTTCTCTTTATCACCAATCATTCCACCTTCAATAATTTTCACAATCTCTGTGTACATTTTTCATTCCTCCAGACATACATATTTTAACCCACTGTCGTTCATTTTGTCAATGTATTTGTTATTATTATAAGCATTTTCGTTATTTGTAATCCGTTTTTGTTATTTTAACTCCGTTATCTGTAATTTCGACTCGGTTTCGTTACTTTTTCAGGAGTCAGTCATTCCTCAAAATAAAAACAACCAAGAAACCTTTTTCAATAAAAGCTTCCTAGTTGATCCATTTACACACTTAGATTGATGTGTATTGCTGATATCTATTCATAACATCTTCTGGTATGGTAAATTTCAGATTTTCTTTTTCATCAAAGGCCTTATCACCAGTTTTCTAATATAACTGTAGAAAACTTCTTTTCTCTCACATATAAATTTACCTAATACAGAATTACTCTTCGACCCCTAACAAAACTCTAGCAATTCTTTACCTTCATCAAACTCTCTCTTAATTCTTTCATCAAATCCTATAATTTGGGGATTATGATGGTATTGGTAACCCTGACATTTCCTTCTACCCCTAAGCTCCATATATCCATTTCAGCCATTCTCATTAAAAATTCTGCACGTAATAAAAAAACACTCTCCAAAAAGACTCTAGTACATCTATATCTTTTTTAGGTATTGCTCAAAACAAGTGAGTAGAAATCTCCATAAGTCTTCTGATTCGCTCTATCAATATATCGAGGAATGTTAAGATTAAATCTTTGGCTTTGATTGATTTCACTGTAAGGAATTATTCTCGAATATTTAGAAATTAATATAAATCCGTTGAAACAGTCCATAATTTTTCGGATATCCAGTTCACATATCAAAGCAGTATATACATTTCTCTTTTCACAAAAATCCAAAATTAGTGCACGCACCATTCAGTTAGGTATTATTTACATCCATCCTATCTCCTCAACCCTACTAATTTATCTATTCTGTCCACTCACCCCTACCTAATTTCAGACTCATTTTTACCACAAAAAAACACCCTCGATATGTTTCCACGTACCAATATCGAGGGTTTAAGTCGAGTTGACAGATTTACTTTTATTTTATGAAACCCAGTATTTTCAATGCTTACGAGCTTTATTTCTTAGACATCAAGCAAATGGTCTCAACGTGATACGTCCACGGAAACATGTCCACTGGCTGCACCTCCTGCACCTGGTAACCTTTGTCCACTAAAATCCGCAGATCTCGGGCCAGGGTGGCCGGGTTACAGGAAACATAGATAATCCTTGAGGGAGCCAGTTTTGCCACAGCCTCCAGCACGGTTAGCTCACAACCACGCCGAGGCGGGTCCAGGACAACTACAGTATTGTCATTAATCAGTTCATTTCTATTTCTATTCGCCTTTCCGATGCTGCTGCAGTCATTCTCATACCTGATTCCACTCTCCAGCTCGTCTTTCGACCTATCCGAAAGTCGGGCTGTATTGGTCAGAGCAACTGTCTTTTCCTTTTCCGGGTTCGGTTCTTCATCCTGCTTATGACTTGGCTTGATTGGCTGTTGCCGTGACTGTTGCTGTAGCTGATGCTGAACTCGTTCCCTATCCCTTAGTAATGATTCTGATTCTGGTTCTCGTTTATATCTCCATCCCCGGCCTCGATTTACCCGCGGCCCCTGAACCAACTGGGACAAACAGGCTTCCGCGGTTCCCTCATAAAAAACAGCATTCTGCAAGCCATTCAGCCTGGCATTCGCCCGAGCATCCCGCACCGCTTCCGAAACCACCTCAATCCCAATTAATTGAGCAGCGGCACGAGCCAGAAAGATGCCGATCGTCCCTACCCCACAGTAAATATCGATGACCGTTTCGTTTCCGGTAAGGGCGGCGTATTCGAACACCTTTTGGTACAGAACCTCGGTTTGAGCCGGGTTCACCTGATAAAAGCTAACCGGTGATAATAAGAATTTAAGATCCCCAATCCGCTCCAAAAGACGCGGTCGCCCATAAATAACGCGGGTGGTTGGGCCAAGGATCGCTGCCTCCGGCCGAGGATTGATGTTTTCCGCCAGACAACGAATTGCCGGAAATCGCGTCATCAATTCCGGGCCAAACTGACTGATCCACTGTCTCCACCAGGGATCACCAGCAGAAGCCACTATCCAGATAACAGCGATTTCCCCGGTAAAAGATGACTGCCGCAGCAGAATGTGCTTGAGGGGAAAGGTATCAGTTAATCTGAATCTAGTGTGCCCGTTAGACTGGTTAGACCCGTTAGGCTCGTTAGATTCGTTAGACCCATTAGACCCCTTATACCTGTTAGACTCATTCAACCCCTGCCCGATAAATGCCAGAATCTCTGACCACTCAGCCGGGATCAGTAAACAGTCCTCAAATTCGATCACCTGATGGGTGCCCGGTTGATAATAACCCAGACGGATACTGGCTGATTGTCTCTGTTTTTCGCTGATTGACGCGCCATTATCTACATTTTCTAATAAAAAATTCGGTTCAGCCCCCGACTTTCCAACCCCCACATGCACCTCAATTTTGTTTCGATAACGCCAGGGATCGGCCATACCTAAAGTCGGTCGTACGGTGACCTCTGGCAGCCGGCCAATCCGTTGCAGTGTCTCTTGAACAATTTTTTGTTTCAAACGCAACTGTTCCGGATAAGCGACATGCTGCAGCGCGCATCCGCCGCACTGATTTAAGTAGGGACAATGCGGTGTAATCCGGTGAGGGGATGGCTGAACCACCCCGACTAATTGGCCGCGAGCAAAAGATCGTTTTAAGCCGGTTACCCGGGCTGAAACAACCTCTCCCGGCAAAGCCCCCGGGACAAAAACGACTTGTCCCTGAAACCGGCCCACCCCTTCTCCTTGATGACTCAGGCCATGAATACTAAGGGTTATCTCCTGACCTAAGGCTAAATCTGGTCCTAGAGATTGATTAAGAGATTGACTATTTATTTTGGAATCTATTCGGCCAGCCTTATTGCGAATTTTTTCTCTTCCTTTCCCAATCAGTTGTCTTCTTCCTCTGCAACAACCGTCACCTTATTAGTTTTCTCTTGGCTGAAATTCTGCCTCATCAAATCAGGCATCACGATACCCGCGCAGAATCCGATCTATATATCTACTGCGTGGTTTGTGATCACGCTTTTTGTAATCATCTGTCATAACGTAAGCCATAGCTGACATAAGCTTGCCATCGATATTTACTATAATATCTATCTTATCATAACAAGTTGGATAGCCTTCGTAACGATCTAATGAACTTTCATTTTTGTTGGTTATCTCCCATACAAGGGCAGGGTTTTTCTTTCCCTCACTTCTTTCGATATTGGCATAGTGTGGCAAAGTGAGCTGCCAATTTTTAAAGTATGTTTTCACTACATTTTATTGATTAGAATATAATACATACTTTAAGAAAAAAATACAATGAAATTTCCGATTTATTTATAATCTACTGATGTCCAGTCAATTACTATATCATTATAATTTATAGAATGTTCATTTCACTGCTTATCACAAATGAGTTGATACTTGCCATACCGTACCCCCATAAATCACATAAAGGGTAGTTTATAGTTTCAAGCTAAAATCAGACATATTTTCTTAGATAAATTATAGCATGAAATGCGCAAAAAACAAAATTTAATTTGTGAACGCAGATATTTGTTGTGAATTAACCTGCTTTATGATATTCTTTATATCATAAGGTGAGGTGACAATAATGGCCGTAAGCTATAAAAAACTCTGGAAGCTCCTAATTGATAAAGATATGAAAAAGAAAGATTTAAGAGAAGCAGCTGGTATCAGTACATCTTCTATGGCAAAACTCGGAAAAAACGAAAACGTAACGACTGATGTGCTTGTAAAGATTTGCAAGGCCTTAAATTGTGATATTTCTGATATCATGGAGATTACAAATGACGAAAATTAGTAACTGTATGGCTACATAGACAATACTTTTAAATGATTTCAGGCGGGGGTGTTTTTTTTGGAAGTATTTAATAATATAACAAAAATTGTCAAGGACGACTTAGCACAGGTTATCATGCCGAAAAGCAGGATTTCTGTTGCGGCTGCTTGCTTTTCAATTTATGCCTATAAGGAATTCTCAACGCCGAAGACGGTGGCAACCGCAAATTTATCATGGTGCAATTGCCTGAGCCTTGCGACGAAAAATCCGAGGCCTATAAAGCAGGATATAAAACCATCGCTGAAATCGGTAAGGAGCGCATCCGCCGGGCAGGTAGAAAGATACTGGAGGAGCACCCAGAAGCAGCAGGCAAACTGGATATTGGCTTTCGCGTCCTGAAGGTGGATTCCACCAATATGAAAGATGTGTACTACAGGCCGGACGAATACACGCAGGATTTACTCTTTTCACTTACAGACAACATCAAACCCGACCGCACCCCGGAGGATCTGCTTTTCCAGGTCATGCTGGATCTGGGCGTGCTGCTGTCCAGCAAAATCGAAGAAATGGTCATCGGCGGCAAAAAAGTATTTGATGTGGCGGACGGGTACCTGATAGCCTGCTTTGACAATGATGTCACCGATGAGGTGGTCAGGGAAATAGCCAAAAGCCAGCCCTATTACGTCGTTTTCCGCGACAGCGGGATATCCAATGACAGTGTCGCCACCAATTTCGAGCAGATTTTTGAAACCTACAGCCCGTCAACCATTAGGAAGGTGTTATAAAATGAGGGAACAAAATCTGGGTAAAATTCTAATATATAAAAATGAAAAAGGCGATACAAAAATAGATGTTTATTTCGAAGATGATACGATCTGGTTATCACAGAAAAGCCTTGCTGAATTATATCAAGTTCGCATTCCTACAATTAATGAACATATTAAGAATATACTTTCAGAAGGTGAACTCGACGACTCAACTATTAGGGAATTCCTAATAGTTCAAAATGAAGGCGGCAGACAGATTGAACGGTATATAAAACACTATAATTTCCAAATAGTGCTTGCTATTGGCTACCGTGTCCGTTCGCATGTCGGCATCCATTTCCGCAACTGGGCGTCTGGTGTTTTGACGGAATACAGCAAAAAGGGCTTTGCAATGAACGACGAGCGGCTGAAAAACCCGCAGCCTTTTGGAGCCGATTACTTTGATGAGCTGCTTGAGCGTATAAGAGACATCCGGGGCTTCGGAAAAGCGTTTCTATGAAAAGGTGAAAGAAATTTATGCAACTTCTGTGGATTATGATCCCAAAAGCGAGGCAGCTATACGCTTTTTTGCGAATGTACAAAACAAGATGCACTACAGCGTCCACGGCCATACAGCCGCTGAATTAATAGCCAAGCGGGCAGATGCAAGCAAACTTAATATGGGTCTCACGTCATTTAAAGGGGCTGTGGTCCGCAAAAGTGACGTCTCTATTGCCAAAAACTATCTTACCAAGGACGAAATTTCGGAACTCAATCGTATTGTAACCATGTATCTTGACTATGCGGAAGATCAGGCGAAACGTCATATCCCAATGCACATGGCAGATTGGGAAGAAAAACTGGACTCATTTTTGCGGTTTACCGGCCGGGAGGTATTGGAAAACTATGGAACAGTATCTGCAGAGATTGCAAAACAACTGGCGGAGAGTGAATATGTAAAATTCGATGCCCGCCGCAAAATGCTGGCTAAGACTGATGTTAAACAGCTTGAAAACCATGTAAAACTAATTGGACGGGAGAAAAAATCATGAAATTTCAGTTTAAGATACAGCAATATCAGACCGATGCCGTGAGCAGCATTGTCAATATCTTTGCCGGGCAGCCCTTTTCAGACCGGATCAGTTATGTGCGGGATTTGGGCATTACCAAGAAAAATCAGTATACCCAAATGTCCATGTTTAACGAGCCTGGCTCTCCGGATGGTGAGGCCGCTATAGGCTTTGAAAATGCGCGGCTTACACTATCCCCCGGACAACTTCTGCAAAACATCCGCAACATGCAGGCACGCAACAACATCAAGCAGTCCGAGACCTTGGTCAGCCACCTAGGGGCTTGCAGCCTGGATGTGGAAATGGAAACCGGCACAGGCAAAACCTATGTCTACATAAAGACCATTTTTGAACTGAATAAGCGTTACGGCTGGAGCAAATTTATCGTGGTGGTTCCTTCCATTGCCATCCGTGAAGGGGTATATAAAACTTTTCAGATTACCCAGGACCACTTCATGGAGCATTATGGGAGGAAAGCCCGCTTTTTCGTCTACAACAGCAAGAATTTATCTGAACTTGACAATTTTAGTGCCAGTAGCGGGATAAATGTCATGATTATCAATATCCAGGCCTTTAATACTTCTTTAAAAGAAGGTGGCCGAAGCAAGGAAGCACGCCGCATTTATGAAAAGCTGGATGAATTCGGCAGCCGCAGGCCTATTGACGTCATCAAGGCCAACCGCCCCATCCTCATTCTGGATGAGCCGCAGAAAATGGGCGGAAACAAGACCCAGAAAGCACTGGCTAATTTTAATCCCCTGTTCTGCCTGAACTACTCGGCTACCCATATCCAGCACCATAATCTCGTCTATGTCCTGGATGCAGTGGATGCTTACAACAAACGGCTGGTAAAGAAAATTGAAGTTAAAGGATTTGAAGTCAAGAACCTAAGAGGTACCGACAGGTATTTGTTCCTTGAGAATATCATCATCTCACCCAAGAAGCCGCCGGTGGCCAAAATTGAACTGGAAATCAAATACCAGAAATCAATCAACCGCGAGTCGCGTATCCTCAAAGTAGACGACGACCTTTATTTTGTATCCAACGAAATGGAACAGTATAAAGGATACCATATCAGCGATATTGATCCAATAAGCGGTACGGTAACCTTTACCAACGGCGTGGTACTCACCCGGGGAGAGGTTATCGGTGATGTTTCAGAAAAGGACCTGCGCCGGATCCAAATCCGGGAAACTATTATTTCCCATTTTGAAAAGGAAAAACACCTGTTTGAGCTGGGTATCAAGACCCTTTCCCTGTTTTTCATAGACGAAGTGGCCAAGTACCGCAAATATAACGAAGCAGGCGAAGAAATCAACTCCGAATACGGGGAAATGTTCGAGCAGGAATATATTAGCGTGCTGAACGATTATATTACTTTGGAAGACACACCTTACGTTCGTTACCTGAAAAGCATTGATCCCGCCAAAACCCACGCGGGGTATTTCAGCATTGACAGGCACGGCCGCAAGGTGGACAGCCCTACCAAACGGGGAAGTGATGAAAGCGACGACATTTCCGCCTATGACCTGATTCTTAAAGATAAAGAACGCCTTTTGAACTTTGAGGAACCGGTCCGCTTTATCTTTTCCCACTCAGCCCTGCGGGAAGGCTGGGACAACCCTAATGTCTTTCAGATCTGCACTTTAAAGCACGGTGGCTCAAGCCCTACCCATAAACGGCAGGAAGTAGGCCGGGGCTTACGCCTGTGTGTAAACCAAAGAGGTGAACGGATGGACGTGGAAAAGTGCGCCAATTCCGTCCACTCCATCAACTTGTTGACGATTATTGCCAGCGAAGGCTACAGAAATTTTGTGGCTGATTTGCAGACCGGCATCAAAGAGGCCTTGTATGAACGGCCCACCAAAGCAACGGTAGAATATTTTACAGGCAAGACCGTTATAGCCGGAGAGGAAATGCATGTGCTTAGCGTGCAAGAAGCCAGAGACATCTACCGCTATCTCATTAAGAATGATTATATTGACAACAACGATAGCATTACAGAAAGCTACCGGACAGACCTGGAAAACAACTGTTTGGCTTCGCTGCCTGAATCCCTCGCGCCCTTTGGTGAAGGTGTGCATGCGTTGATCCAGAGCGTGTTTGACGAGAGCGTCTTAAGCAGGATGATAGAAGATGGCAACAGGACCAAAATTCCAGAAAACGCTCTCAACGAGAATTTTTATAAAAAGGAATTCCAAACCCTCTGGAATTATATTAACCACAGGTACGCCTACACAGTCGAGTTTGACAGCCGGGAATTGATTGAAAAAGCCATTAAACATATCAATGAAAATATGTACGTTTCCCAGCTTCAATACACGGTTACCGCCGGCAGACAGGCAGACGAGCTGGACGGGAACGCCGTTGCCCTTGGTATTAGCTTTGTCCGGGAAAATGCCAGGACGGAGACCCTGAAGCATGCTGCAACAAGTCAGATCAAATATGACTTGATAGGTAAAATTGCTGAAGGCACTACCCTCACCCGCCGTACGGTTGCAGCTATATTGGCTGGAATTGAAAAACCGGTATTTGCATGTTTTAAACAGAATCCTGAAGAATTTATTGCTAAAGCAATACGCTTAATAAACGAACAAAAGGCCACTATGATTGTTGAGCATATTTCTTATGATCAGATTGAAAAGCAGTATGACAACAGCATTTTCACTGCTGAAAAGGGAACAGGCGATATTGCAAAAGCATTCCGGGCCAAGAAAAACATCCAGGATTATGTATTTACAGACGGAACCGCTGAAAAAAGCGTAGAGTGCTGCTTTGCGGAAGATATGGATAAAGCCGATGAAGTCTGTGTCTATGCCAAGCTGCCGAAAGGCTTTGCCATTCCAACTCCAGTTGGGAACTACTCGCCGGACTGGGCAATTGCCTTTTATGAAGGTACTGTAAAACACATTTATTTCATAGCTGAGACCAAAGGAACAATGGAAAGCCTGAACCTGCGTCCTATCGAGCAGGCCAAAATAAAATGTGCCAAGAAGCTTTTCAATCAGCTGTCCACAAGCAAGGTCAAGTATCATGATGTAGACAGTTACCAGAGTCTCTTGAATATTATGGGCAAGCTGTGAATACGGTTATCAAAATGTTCGCAGCCAAAAGAGATCATCTTCTTTCTTTTTAGTATATATCCCCATAATTATTATACCTTTATTTTCTTATACTGTTGTATACAGCTAATGCATCGGTAATATTATACTGTTCTGTATGGTGATTCCCTTTCGCACCAGCTGAAATCAGGATATATTCTTGTTTACCCACATTGGCGAAACTCGCGAGACATAGGCCGGCTTCATCGGTATATCCGGTTTTTCCTCCTAAAATTTTCCCATCAATAATGTTTTGATTGTTGAGTGTTTCAAACATGGTACTGTAAAAGGATATCCCACCAGGGTGCTTATTAGTAGGTGGTGTGGAATGACGGGATGAAGTGAAAATCTCCCGGAAAGTATCATTTTGCAAAGCATAGCATAGAAGAATAGCCAGATCTTTGACTGTTGTGTAGTGGTTTTCATTGTGAAGTCCGGTCGCATTTTCAAAAAGGGTATTCTCCATACCCAGTTCTGCCGCCTTTTGATTCATTATTTTTACAAAATTCTGCTCTGATCCCGCAATCTGATCAGCAAGTCCAATACAGCACTCTGCGCCGCTCGGCAACATTACTCCATATAACAGATCAATTGCCCTGACCTGCTCACCTGGCTGGAAACCGGCCATTGATGCATTTGCTTCGTACAGCCCCTGAAAAGTAGAATTGGTAAGTTTGATTTTTCCCTTCAGATCAGGTAATTCTTCTATCGCAACAAGGGCTGTCATCATTTTAGTTAAAGAAGCGGGATAGATTTTTTCTTCACTATTTTTCTGCATCAGAATGGTATGATCTTTTAAACGGATCAAAACCACATTAGGACTGTTCAGCTTGTCGGGAGATATAGAAACAGAGGGATTAGGTTCTATCTTTGACGGAGGAACCGGTGTTGTTCTATCGTCAGAGGAATCGGGGGTTATCTTTAAATAAGAATATGACGAGGTTTTATCGCGATATTCTTTCTCAAATATTTGGTGGCTTCCTAGAGTAGCGATGGATTTGTAAACCAAAGCAGCAATGACAACCGTCAATAAAAAAGCTATAAATATGCCTATTCCTGACTTTTTCTTTGTTACTTTTCGCACTATATAAATCAGCTCCTTATTCTGTGCTGATATTATTCAACCACAGAACAAGGAGCGATTTTGGAATTCTAACTTATGAACTTCTTAAGATTTTCTTATCCCTATATACAAAATTGGATGAATTTGCATAAAGGTTTATGCCAGATTTGGACTTATTTGGATATCCTGCGAAGCGATATTTTATTACACCTTATCTTCTTATAAATCAATCTCTGATAATATTAGACCCTTACCAATAAATTTATCAATATTTATATCAATATTTTTATCCCTCGCTTATTCTTTCCTTCATTTCTTTGGTAAAATTTAGGTGCTTGTTGTTGCTCTCTTATCAGTTCCGAAATTTTCACAATAGCAACAGTTGTGTTTGCTGTGAGCGCTCGCGCCCGTTGCACCAAACATATCCACCGGGGATTTTGACCGCCCATATGGTCTGCCGTGTCATATTAAATCGAACAGAATATAATTGACTAAATCGAACAAAATACATATAATACAATTGGACAAAACGTAAGCGGAAGGAGCGAACGACATGCGTGTGTCAGCCACCGAATTTAAAATGAACATGGGCAAGTATATCGAGCGCGCCGCGGTCGAGGACATCATCATCACCCGCAACGGCAAGGACGTCGCGCTCCTTACAAACGTCGAAGGTAAAAAGAAAGACGCGCTCAAATCCCTGCGCGGCATTTTAAAGGGCGTCGATGTCACCCGGGAGGAGATACGCGAGGAAAGGCTGGCAAGGTACAATGAAGATCCTAATTGACACCAACGTCATCATCGACTACCTTGTCGACCGGACGCCTTTCGCGGATCATGCCGAACGGGTGCTGGAGCTCTGCAGAAGCGGCGAGGTTGAGGGCTTTCTCACCGCCAGTGCCGTTACCGACATCTACTATGTGGTAAGAAAAGCGGCCGGGAGGGATAAAACGCTGGAAGCCATCCGGACGCTGTGCTCCGTTCTGGATATCGCCGACGTCGGGAAAACGGACGTCCTCGGCGCGATGGAGCTTGACATGCCGGACTACGAGGACGCGCTTGCCGCTCAGTGCGCTAGGCGCATCAAGGCGGACTGCATCGTAACGCGCAACATCGCCGACTTTGTGTCCTCGCCGGTTCCCGCAAAAGAGCCAGCCGCCTTTCTCAGGCAGTTTGATTGAAAGCACCGCCGAAAGGCGGCCTTTCTTTTTCCCCACCGCCCACCTTGTTTCGCCGTTATCTCCGAGTGGCATCTCGTGTACAGGCCCATGAGGTTGCCATCCTCGTTAGTTCCGCCTTTAGATAAAGGGATAAGGATACTATGGTGCGCCTCTTCGGCCGGAATATAAAAATTTCATCTAAAAGGAATGCAAAAACATCAGTTTATTTGTTCAAAAATAGCCTTCGAATACCCTTCTATATCTCCAGGAGTGAGCATGCAGAATTTTTCTTTCACAGCAAAGAAATATTCCCCTATCAATTCTTTAGATATTATACGATTAGAATGCGCATCCACCGGCAGTCCGCCTCTAGTATGCCGCCATGGCTTCTCCAGATGCGTAAACTTTTCTAATATCTTTCCGCTATAACAGCAGACGCTTTTAATGACGCTATCCAGTATCGCTTTTTCAGAGGTTTCAAAAACCGATTCGTCGAAAGCTTCAACACTTTCAATAGGGTCAAATCGATAGGATGAATACCTGTTATACACATCCCTGTAAACTGGTCCATGAACCCATGCCTCACAGTCTTCGTCAAAAAGAAAACGTCCTTCAAAAGCGTAATAAAAGCCCTGGACATAATATAACGCTTTTTGTAAAGCCAATGGAGTAATGTCCTCACATTTATAAAGCATATATTGAATAATTAAGTCCAGCTTTGAACCTGTATTGTTTTCTTCTCCAAGCAGTTCCTGCACCTTCCGCCTACTTTTTTCATATGCCTGCAAAGATTTTAGATTACCCTTATTTTTCTCCAGTAATTCTTTATAAAATGCCGGATCATCATAAATCTTTTGCAGGATATCCGAATACTGTTTTGTAGGCATATCACCTTCACAATATCTCGAAAAAGTCATTTCTCCCCAACCTAAAAGCAATGACAGCGGCCGTTTTCCAATATTGTATTTTTGAGGAATTTCTAATATCTTCTCCAGCGAAATAATGCCATTATTTTGACGGTAAATATCATACAAGGCTTTCAGGTTTTCGTCCTCTATATCCGCTACATAGACTTCGCTCCCACATTCCGTACAAACAGCCTTCTTTCCGGTGAACGGATATTCTTCACCTTTAAGCTTTCCCTTAATTGATGCAGTTTCTACCATGTATTCAACATCTCTTCTGCATTCCTCGCAAAATGTCTTATTTCTATTCATAAGGTGACCTCCTTTCAAACTTTCTATTGATCATCGGAAAAAATAATCAATCGGCTTGTTTCGCTTATGAAACGATATGACAACTACTCGTTTTCTGCTTTCATTGTCAATGAGGTTAAATTTGGTATAAATATCTACTAGCTCCTCAATGCCATCAAAGTTAAATAACATAACCCGGGGACAAAATACATATAAAACCTCATGTTCAAATCCTATTTTTGTATTTTGCAACGAATGGCAGAAATCTTCTGTTTTAATTTTTAGTAAAATCTCTTTTTGCCTTCTGCTATTTAGGTTATATTCATTTATAAACTCTATGTTTTCTTGTCTGTTCTCATTTTTTGATATAATGAATCTGCCCTCTCTAATACAGTCTTGTATCACTGCCAAAATCACATCAATCTGTTCCCGGATATAGTTCTGATTATAGTGCTGATTCATTGCATCACCTCTTTGTGATACAATGATACTATATTATATGTAATTTTTCAAGTTCTATGCATCAATTAGTGCATTTTTATAATCGTGCAATGTAGTAGGCTATCTAATCTGTCAACTCAACCCAATCACTTTCAGGGTAGTTGATATGTTACCCCAACAATAAAAATAAGGGTTTCCTGGCATTATACCTCCGGCAATACAGCCCAGAAAAACTTAATATCAGGAAACCCTTATCTTTATTATCAGTATTTTTGTATCACAGAATTATTTACACTCCCAGAAGAAAATCAGACCAACAAAGGTCGATATTCGATGCCGAGCGCAGCTTTCCAACCGGCTTCATTAAATCCTACCAGTACAAAACTGTCACCAATGAGAATTGGACGCTTTACAATCATACCGTCTGATGCCAGAAGGTTATACTGTTCATCCTCGCTCATGGCAGGGAGCTTGTCTTTCAGCTTCAGTTCCTTATACAGCAGTCCGCTGGTACTGAAAAATTTTTTCAGCGGCAGACCGCTCATTTTATGCCAATCCTTCAATTCCTCCATTGAAGGATTATTTTCTTTGATATGCCTTTCTTCAAAGGTAACGCCATTTGCCTCCAGCCACTTCTTGGCCTTCTGGCAAGTGGTGCATTTCGGATAACATAAGAATACCATAATGTATCTCCTTTCTCTCTTTCAGCAGCACTCTACTCTACAAATTTTGCTATCTTACGTATCAATTCAGTATCCACTGCAACTCAACCTATCTATTTTGGGACTTAAAAACATACACTCGCTATGTTCCCGTGTACGCATTTTGACACTATAGTTCAAGTAGATATGACTGAATGTAATCCATCGAACCCAGTAAAATCAAGGCTTACACCCTTGACATCAATATTACGCACTCCACATGGCGCAAGTTGATGGAATTGATGTCATTCCAACCTGCCCGTACTCCCATCAATCTGCCTATAATCCTCTTTGATAATTGCGCTTGCGGGATACTGGTTTTTTACGAGCGAGCCTGAAATCAACTTATTGAAAAATGATACAGCACCCCTTACAACCGTGCCAAGAGAAATATAAATTACCGAGCATTTTTTATATTCCCAATTATTAGAATTCTCAATCCCCTATTATTATGTTAACGTATTACACGTGCTTTCTCCAAATTTATTAGGGGGCTATATAGAACCCACTCTCTACACAAATTTTCCATTTACCACAGTTAAGCCGAATCTCGCCTGGCATGTATTTCTCTTTGTTAATCATTACCTCTGCCCATTGCTGTGATCCATGTTGTTTTTCTCGATTAACTTTGGTTGCCCAAGTTAGATATCGACGGTAATTGATGTTTTTGGCTTCGCACCAAGCTTTTGCAGTCATCCCACTGGCCCGGCATTCTGCCACCAATGACCGTTGTTCGTTTATGTCCATCTAATACCCCCATGTCTTATTTTCTTAGTTTCATGGAGATATTTTCTCACGGTTAGGGTATGTTGACCATGCACCTGAATATTGAGCACTTACGAATCAACACACATTAACATTATTCAACCATAAAA
>JBMNLH010000002.1:0-162989 GCA_050952625.1 Bacillota bacterium
ATCCTCGTATCTACAAAAAAGTAGATACGAGGAAGAAAAACGTGCCAACGTGTCTTAGGTTAAGCGCAGTCTCTTCTCAACTACTTATACGCTTCATACACTCGCACCGCAATAATAACCGCTTGTTCTCGGGTGCAGGTAGCTTTGGGATCAAATCTGTTGCCCCCAACCCCAAAAAGGATCCCGTTTTTCGTCATAAACTTGACGCTGTCTAAACAGTATGACGCTATTTCACTTTGGTCGGCAAAGACGGGGGCGCCTTCCCCTGACAGGTCAACAGTCGGTTTAATAATCCCAACAGCGCGGGTCAGCATGGTGGCAATCTGTTCCCGGTTGGTCAGGGATTTGGGGTCGAATTTGTTATCACCGATCCCAAAAATAATGCCCAACTTATAAGCCTTAAGTACTTCTGGATTGTTAGTATCGGTAAAGGTTGCTGCGGGTGCTGCCTCCGCTTTCTTACCGGTATACACTTCATAAAGCCTGGTGGCAACCTCGGCAAATTCCTCACGGGTGATCGGGCCACTCATATTCGCCTTAATGCTGTCCGTGATCAGCCCATACTCGACCGCTTTGTCCAGTTCTGGCATTGCCCAATCGCTGGCCCCCCGATAATAGGCCGGGGTACCAATTGAAATGACATTAGAGAAGGGCGACTTAACCTGCGTTCCGTCTGGCTTCTCAAACTCAAAGCAGGTGCGGAGGTAATAGGTGTTTTCTTCAATATTGATTTCATCCCATCCACCTTTATCAATCGGGTCTAATTCCATTTGTTTGACCAGGGACATACCCGGACTAGCAAACATCTGCTCCCCAGTTTCCGACGCCCATCGGCCATCGCCGATTTTCCAATCAATCCGATTGACAACGCCAACCAATTGATTAGCCGCCGTCACACTGTCGGGGACATCCCATTTTAAAGAAAAGTAAGGCCGACCATCCAGATCTTGCTTCAATTCACCGCTAAAATTGACTGGGGCTTCCAGGCTGCTGGGCAGGCCGCCGGCAGCCAGCTTGCCAATAGCCGCTTCCGTGTAAGGTGAAACAACGTGTTTATATCCCCACTCCCCGGTAGCCGGGTCCTCGGCTTCGTATTCATAGATATAACGGAGACGGAAATAATAGGTGTTGTTTTGCAGATCAAAATGGTCAATATTAAACGGCCAATGGGTGATGAACCCGGATGCGACATAATCATCATCATAGACTATCTCGTCCAAGACGTCATCGAATCCCTCGTAGTATTCCCATACTCCTTGAGTACTGAAGGATCCCCAACTCGTGTTATATTTCCAGGGACCGTCGTTAACCTTCCAATCTAATTCGGTTAAAATATAATAATCATTTTCAATTAAATCAATTATGCTTTGAGGGTTAGTATACCGAAAATTCAGGTGCCCCAGTGAAGGGTCTGCTGAAAAATTAAGGTTCATGGGTGCTTCCAGGCTGCTAGGCGGGTCATTTTCCGCATAAGCAACACCGGGTAAGGCCAACATCAGACAAAGAACCAGCACAATGGTCTTTTTATACATCTTATATTCCTCCCTTTTTAATAAATAATCTAGCATCAATAAATAATCTAGCATTAATACTAATTACCGCTACAGGCTTGAGGGCGGACGACAATTGATCAAACAGACAAGGCTTGTCCCGGTAATCTGTTTGACACCCCTTTTTGACGTCCTTACCCCCTTACTAATTCAATCACCTCCTTTGATTTGTATTCGTCGTCTTATCACGGCTCGCCTTCGGTTAACAACACTTTGGGAACAAACCGTTATTACTTTGACTTTCAATCTCTAAAAACGGACGCATCCCTGTCCGAATAATTTGGCACTGGCACTTACTTTGGGTTTAAACGATTCCAGCCAGCTATCATTCATGTTAGCTTTTTCTCCCCCAACTGATAAATCTCCGAGGTCCCATTTTCCTTCTAAGAAATCATAGGAAGCGGACTGAGAGAATGGTCCAGCTTTCAACGCACCTTCGAATTTTAAGCTGCCACAATTATCAAGGGTCAATCCGATACTGGGTCCTACGCCCATATAGGTAGCCTCGGCTTGCGCTCCTACCTTGGTCCCGGTATCGGCCAGACCTCCAAAAGGAGATATTTCTATCCCGCCGCCAACACCAAATCCAACTTCTCCGCAAAGGGAGACGCCTTCGCCGGTAATGCAAAGCTGACCGCCAATCCCGACACCGGCGTAATACGAACCACCGATGCAGAACAGGCCGGAAGGATCGCGAAGGTTAACCGGGTTGTTGCTGACGTATACATAAAGGTTACCTTGCTTACCGTTGAAGAGGATCGGGTCGCGGGCCGTCCAGCGCCCGGCTGCCGGATCATAATCCCGCATTCCGAAGTGAACCAGCTCGGTATCCGGGTCGTTTATCCCTCCGGCAAAACCGATGGGTAGTTTGAAATCGGGATTACTGTCCGATAACAATTTTCCGAAACTGTCATACTCCATGACCTTTACTGCCTGACCGTTTGCATCGCTTACTACTCGCGGGGTTCCCTGCTGGTCGGCGGCTACATAGTACCAGTCAGAACCCTGCTTGATCGCAAAGAGGCAGTTGAGCTGATCATAATAATACTGGCTTACGACCCCGGAATTATCTCGCACAGCGGTTACCTCAAAGGGGTTGCCGGGATTACCATACAGGTAGTGTTCCGTGGCGACACCGTCTACCAGGCGGGCCACCCGCCGGCCTACACCATCATAGAGGTACGAGATTTCGGTACCGCTTTCCAGTATGACTTTTACCAGCTCACCCTGGGCACTGTATTCGAAGGTGTCACTGCCCCTCTGGGCCAGGAAACCGTCCTCGTTAAACTGGTAAGTAACACCTCCCAGGCTGGTTAAACGGTCCTGGGCATCGTAAAGGGCACCTCCTGACAGCCGGTTGCCGTTGGAATCATAGGTGTAGGTTTCGTTGCGATCCCCGGTAACTCCCGTCAACTGCTTGTTGGCATCGTAATTATATGTCGTGCCGTATACTGCCCCGGTTACCGTTTCGTTCTTTTGGGAGATTAGCCCCGTATTATCAAAGCTAAGTCCTAAACTGTAAATCTGCTGACCGTTCACTTGGTGAGTGCGATTGGTTATCCTGCCGAAGTTGTCATAGCTGTAATCAATGGTCATATCCCGATTGCTGATCTGGGTGGGCAGACCGAAGGAATGATTACGGGTTAAGGTAAATTCACCGTATTTCGTGACCAGTCCATCTGCATCGTACTCCAGAGCTATCTCAGGGTCCCCGGTCAGGGTGAATCCGGCCAGGTTTAAATTAAAGTTGTAACGATAATCGTATACGCCGGATACCGGACCGCTGACTGCCATTTGCGTGAGCAGCGAGCCATCGTACATGAAGCTATAGTCGACCCCGTCCGGATTACGTTCAATGCTGGTGACCCGGTCGGTATTGTCACTGTAACCGAAGGATGAAGATATTGAGTCGTATTGCATGCCGATGATCCGTCCCGCGGCATCATATTGGTAGTCTACCTGGCGCGAACTGGGCAGGGTGAGATAATCCACAGCCCGGTCCAGATTGTAGCTCTTCTGGTAGCTGCCGTTCCCCGGAGGGGTATAGCTTTCAGGCAGGTCTACCTTGGTGTATCCCAGTTGGTGTTTAGCCCCGTTCGGCATGGTGATCTCCGTGACATTGCCGTTGGCATCATAACCAAATTGGTACATTTGCAGGCCCGGCATGGTCAGTTTAGTAAGCAGGTCGGCACCATTGTATTCGTACAGATAATTGTCTCCTGCGGCATCCTGCAGACCGGTGATCCGGTTCATTTCATCCCAGGTATAGCTTACACGCTGATTGCCTTGCACAATTTCATGCAAGCGACCTTTTTCATCGTAGTCATACTGGACGGGTTCCAGATCGCCATTTCGTTCTTCGATAAGGCGGCCATACCAGTCTAAGGTGTTAACCATCTGCCGCCCTTCGGGTGTGGTTGAGGTCACTGTTACCGTTTGGGTATCCCTATCGATGATATAGGTGGTGATATAGGGTTTTGGGTTGTTGTTCCGGGTCATGGTGTCGGTTATTTTAGTTACCGTCAAAAGATTGTAGGCATCCACCAGTTCAACGGTACGCTCTCGGGTTACTGTTGATGTAAGTCCATTTGGAGTGGTCACCGTGAATTTGGCTGGGATGGGGGCACTCATGCCCATTCCCAGGCGCGGGTCAGGACCTTCGATGGTGGTTAGCTTCGTGCCGTCAGGATAGGTGACTTTTTTTGTACTATCGAGCAGGATCTCAGTTGTAGTCTTGCCGCCAAGCGGGTCGGTATCGGTTCTCCGGATCAGAATTCCAGCAGGGTATTCCACCTGGTAAGTGGAAACCAACCCTTCAGCAGTTCGCACCTCCACCTTAAAACCATTCTGATCTGGCAGCTCGGACCTTATCAACTCAGTATAACCACCAGCCGGGTCTTCATCTTTAACCAGTCGTCCTGCTTCGTCATAAGTAAACCGGTGCGGGTTTTCCTTGTGTTTGTGGTCAATAAAAGTGGTCAATTTTCCGCCCGGGTTATGTTTTTCAGAGGTCCAAAGGTCTTATCAGGGAAACCGGCCATAATGCCATGAGTAGTCACTGCGTTAACACCTGTTTTCGCCCATTCCCCAATACGGTGTTGGTCGCTGTAAGAATCCAGGATACTCGCGTTCCCCGGTTCCAGACCCAAAAGTTTAGATATCAGAAAGGCAGCTTCCTGCCGACTTATGGGTTTGTTCGGTTTAAACGTACCGTCCGTATAGCCGGAAATGTAACCAGCCTTCTGGCCTGCCATGACCTCGTCATAAAACCAGTCGGACGGCTTAACGTCGGAGAAACTACTGGTCGAATTACTGTTCGGAATGTTGAAAGCTCGGTTAACCAGGGTAACCATCTCAGCCCTGGTTATTGAGTTATCAGGCTTAAACTGTCCATCAGGATAGCCGGTAATCAATCCAGCACTTATCCATTTTTCAATATAGACCTCTGCCCAGTGCCCGCTGATATCCGACATATCCGTGGCCGCTACAGCTGACAGGCATAATAGGAATGCCAGGCACAAGGTCATAATTCCGATTAAAAACTGCCTTTTCAAGAAAAACCCTCCCTTCATTTTCTGTCTGCCAACCTGCACTGACGGGATTTCTAAACAGTACTTGCGGAAACACCTCCTTTAACGGGTCCCTAAAGCCAATGATAAAACGCTAATTCTGTTGATTGATCAGCACGACGACGGCATGAGTTATCACCCCATTATTGCCCGTCAACGGGAAAATGACGGCGTCCTGACGGTCCGCAATGCCTCTGTCGGTTGTTCCGCCAGTCCCGCCCAAGCTCATTAGGGGGGATTGACATTGAGATAAGAAAACGGTTTCTCCTGCTAATGCCCGTTTTATCGCCTCCGCGATCCCATTCTCCAGGTGGGAGGAATGGCTGAAAACGTTATACTTCCCCACGATGCCTTGGCTGTCACTTAAATTAGCTGCGGCGAGGAGCGTATGGTTTACCATCCTCAACAGGCCGTCGGGTAAGAAGACGGCAATCGGATAAGGGAAATAGTCAATGATCTGGGCAAGTAAATCTCCATAGGCGGTCAGCGACTGAAATCTTTTTATCATCTGATCCTGCGCTTCCAGTTTTTCTTCAATCGCTTTCTGCGTTTCAATCAGCTCTTTCAAAAGTTGTCTTTTAACATCACTTGAGTCCATCACACACCCCCCATGACCATGCGGACATTGCTTCACAATAACAATAATTGAAATGGTATTTTTGGTATATGTAATCTAAGGCTGTAAAGTATCGGAATACTGCTATTTGTATCAACAGACTTCACTGTCAGGGGGATGACGCCTGCAAGAACAGAAATCATTGTTCAACTAGTCCCTCTAGCTCGGTAGAAAGTGTATCCATAGATATGTCGCGCCTATGGTATAATAGCCGCGAGGGACAAGGCTGTGCGGAAAACAACGGGAGGGGGCAAAAATGAAAGATAATATCATAGACCGGCCAACGGAGGCCGCTCAGCCTTTTCAGGCGATCTTTGCCAATGAAGAGCTGTTTGAAAAAATGGTAGAATTTTTCCCGTATCCGGTGCAGGTTTTTTCCGTCGATGGAACGGCGGTCAGGATCAACCGGGCTGCGCTGGAAATGATAGGCATCCGGAGTGTGGAGGCGCATGTGGGTAAATACAATGTTTTTCAGGATCCACTCGTAAGGGAACTTGGCATTATGGACCAGGTCAAGCAGGTGCTGACCGGAAAGACTGTATACATGACTGATCTCGATTTTTCTTATCAAAACATGATCAAATATTTCAATGTGGTAGACAGGGACATCAAGACCCTGCATGTGGACATCACGTGTTTCCCTCTCATGAAGCCGGATCACACGGTGGGCTGTTTCGTTGCCATTTTTTTTATAAAGAAAGCATACCGGGGCCGGGAGGAGATCCAAAGAGGCAAAGAATACATCGAAAATCATTGGCGGGAAAAATATGACGCTAGGAAGGTGGCAGAGGCAGCAAATCTGAGCGCGCATCATTTCGCGAAGCTTTTTAAAAAGCATGTGGGCATCACGCCCTACGACTACTATATAGACATAAAAATACGCAAAATACAGGAGCGGTTAAGGGACCCAAACCTTACCATTGCCGAGGCCTTCGCTGCTTGCGGTGTCGATTATCACGGACATTTTGCCCGGGTGTTCAAAAAAAGGGCCGGGCTCACCCCATCGCAATATCGTGAAGCGGAACGGGGGTTTTTGACTAAGAAAGATAGACTTCCGGAGATTGATTGATCCCTGGAAGCCTGTTTGTCCCGATATTAATGTCACTTTATTGTCATTTCGCGGTATTTTAGAGGAGTAACCCCCACATGCTTTTTAAAAACGCTGAAAGAATGTCCATTGTATTCCAACCCACAGGCATCGAACGCTTCTTTCACAGTGAGATTGGTATCCCGCAGCTTTTCCATTAGGTGTTCCAGCTTGAGTTTTCGGTAATAGTTATGTGGAGTCATACCAACGTCGCTTTTGAACACGCGGGAGAAATGATATGGACTGAGACCGGCCGCTTTGGCCGCTTCATTCAAGTTAAACTCTTTGTCCCAATTGTTCTCGAGGTATTCTATGGCATTGGCAATACTGACTTTCCCCTTGTAGATTCTTTTGGTAATAAGAAGGACCGCCACATGGGACACCTCGCCCTGCTCGTCCTTAATGGGAAAACCCGTCGCGTCCTGATATATAGAATCGATATCGAGGTTTTCTATTCTATAACGCTCCCTGATGGATTTAAGGGGCACCTTGATATTTGTCACCGTACGGGTCTGGCCATTGAATACTTCCTTCACCAGGTCAGAAAACCCGAGTCTCTCGATTGCCGGATCTTCGAATATGTTGTACCTACCGATGATCATATCCTTACTGGGGACTCCGAATTCGGCCAGCAGGGCCCGGTTGACCATGACCGCAGTGCCATCCCGCGCGAATACCTCAATGGGATACGGAAAAAAATCAATGATTTTTGAAAACAGCTCTTCTTGCGCCAGAACAGCCTCAAAGGAGGCCTGAAGCCTATTAAGCCTGTCCTGTTTCGAATCATGTACGTTTTCCATATTGCCCATAGTCATCTAAACCTCATATCGCTAAAGATTTTTACTATTCTTTTTATAATTTAAAGCTCCTTCGCTAACGCTCAGGATGACATTTGTCTGCTATTAACGTAGGTGGTTGTATTCTTGGAGTACTAGAGGATTAACATAAACATCTTCAAGGAGAATCCAATTGACTAGGTCTGCTCTTTGTGTTTAACAGGTCTTCTCTTCGTGTTTAAACTGTAGGCTTTTCTTTTGCGTACTCACTAATTTAAGTATAAAAGAAAATCAATTGTCGATTAATAGGAAATAGTTCCCATTTTAATGCAGATTATGGCCTAATAAATTAAAATTCCAAGCCTTAGCGACTTGGAATTACCATGAATATTTCCCCATCTGCGTTCCTCTCTCAGCCAACAGGCCTGTACTGAGCCTTAGAATCTCGCTCCAGAAAACTTCTTGCGAACGACCAGGGCCTATTGGCCACCGTGCCTTATATCCCCATGCCTAAAGGCGGGGGCTTTACGGCACGTTTCGGTAATATCTCGAGTTAACCTCCGATCAATATCAATACCGACATAATCGTGTTCCACACGCTATGCGCCAGGATTGATGCGAAGAGCGAGCCAGTTCGCTGGTAAATGAAAGCCAGGCCAAACCCGCCTAAGGTTAAAGGGATAAAGCGCCAGGGATCCAGATGCAACGCCCCAAAAATAGCCGCCGATCCCCACATTCCAAAGGTTGCCCCCAGTCGATCCCGCAGGTATGGAAATAAAAACCCTCTAAAATAAAATTCCTCGCTTAATGGAGCCAATATCGAACCAACAACCATCACGAGGGCTAACTGCCGCCAATCTTGAGCTGCCAAAAGGATATCTACATAAGGTTGAGGCTCAGTGGGTTGGGGCATTAGCCAACTGAGTCCTAGCGATATTAAAATTACTGAAAAAAACAGAATAACCCCGCCCCCAAGACCAGCGGCTAAAACCCTGGAGATTGAGAATGGGGAAAGTCCCAAAGACAACCAGGGTAGCTTATGCCGCCGCCGCACATAATACATTACTAAACCAATCAGTACCGTGGCTTGGGCCATGGCGGCCAGAATAAAAAAAATAATAAGCGAACTGGTTGGATCGTTAGTCTGAGTATTCACCCAACTTTGAATAACGCCGCCAAATTGTCCAATGGCTCGACTCACTATGATTAAGGCAACTAGTACTAAAAATACCTCTCGCCCTCGCCAAGGAACTGACATAATCTCCTCCTCTTAGATATTAAAAATAATTTTTCCAAGAATATTTAAGCTGAAAGAAGAAAACAATGGGATTAACCAGCTATTTTCCAGTATAATTGAACGTTCTCCTGTTTGTCGACTTAATTCAATCTTTATTTTCTGCTTTTCATTTTTACTGTGAAAATTTGAAAACTAACATTTAACTGGACTTTAAATAAATAAACCCTTTATCTCGGGGTATACTAAATGGCGTGATAGACTGATTTTGATGACTACGGCTAATGTAACCATAGTTGATCAAATATATCTATCAAGCTTTCAATTTAAAATGATGCTCCTGGTGTACCATCCCCACCCTGATCCAACAAATCAGCCAATATAACCAATGCTTACCTGGGTTATGGTAATTTGGCATAAGTTTTGAATGTAAAATCACAGGGGGGAATTGGAATGGAAGTGGTTATCCTTTTGGTCCTAGGGCTGGCCCTTATTTTTCTGGGCTTGACCTTTTTACAACGCCGAGGAACTTTTCTGGTCCCCCGCAAACCCTACGGTGGCGACAGATCTGATCCTTACCAGAAACAACCCGATTTCAGAGGCTCACCCGAAATAGGGAGACAACAGAAAACTCAAATAGCTTCGAACAAATCTGATTTTGAAATTGGAGGGGATTTGGGCTTGGATACTCGTGACCATTTTCACGGACCAACACCTAATGTTCAGTCACAAACAATAGCACCTAACGATCATTTAACAAAGGTCATTACAACCAGCCCAACTCAGACTAGGACAGTCACCGCAAAAGAGGCCTGGGCACCAGTAACAACTAAATACGCTGACCCGGAAACGGTGGAATCAGCCAGACCGGTTCAACCAGTTGAATTCGTTGGTGAGCTGCCGGCTGAATATGGCGATAACCTGATTGTCACGCTGGTTCGTGACCCATACTGGCTCTTTGCTTACTGGGAAACAAATTGGCAGAAACAACAAGAAATCAGACAAGCATACGGACCCTTAGCTTGGGAAGAAGGACAGCATGTCTTAAGGGTTTTTGATACAACCGATGTTCTGTTTAATGGGTTTAATGCTAATCATTATTTTGACATATTTATCAACCGCTACTCTAACCGCTGGCATATTGAGGTAGGACACCCTGAACGGACTTATTGTATCGAAAGGGGAATTATTCTGCCCAGCGGTCAGTATGTAGTGCTGGCCCGTTCCAATTATGTCACGACTCCACCAGATAAAGTATCGAACATCATCGATGAAGAATGGATGTTGCTCAGTGAGTTTGATCAGAAACTGTATCAACGTTTGGCACTGCTTCCACTAGGCGCAACTTCCCCTCAATTCGCCTACAGTGTCTCTCTGGCAGAAGAATTGGCCCGTTATGGATTTGGCATTAGTTCACCCGTGCCTTTTCGGCCAACTGAAGACCTAAACTAACAAAATATGTTTGTAGGAAAGGATGAATCTTGATGCCTCAGGGTTTTCTTTCGGTAATCCTCCATGCCCATCTTCCTTACGTCCGACACCCGGAATACGATAATTTTTTAGAAGAAATGTGGTTTTATGAAGCGATAACGGAAACCTATATCCCCCTTTTGGAGATGTTTGAGGGACTAACGCGGGATGGCGTAGATTTTCGGATTACCATGTCTTTGACGCCTACTCTAGTCTCTATGTTTACTGACCCTCTACTCCAAGAACGCTATCTCAAACATCTCCAGAAGTTAATGGAACTGGCGGATAAAGAAGTAGAGCGAACCCGGCACCAGCCTGAGTTTAACCACTTAGCTAAAATGTACCAGCATCTTTTCCAACGTTCTCATTATGTCTTTTGTGAGCAATACCAGCGAAACCTGGTCAATGGATTTAAACGGTTTCAAGATCAAGGCTGTTTGGAAATCATCGGCAGTGCCGCCACACATGGTTTTTTACCGCTGATGTTGATTAACCCAGAGGCTGTCAGAGCTCAGATTGCTATTGGGGTTGATAATTATAGAAAAAATTTCGGCCGGTCACCGCGGGGATTCTGGTTACCGGAATGTGCCTATGCCCCAGGAATAGATGAAATTCTGAAAGAATTTGGCATCCGCTATTTTATTACCGATACCCACGGTGTGCTTTTCGCCTCCCGTCGACCGAAGTACGGTGTTTTTGCCCCGATTTATTGTCCTTCCGGGGTAGCGGCTTTTGGCCGGGATGGCGAGTCTTCTAAACAAGTCTGGAGTGCGGAAGAGGGTTATCCCGGCGATTTTGACTACCGGGAATTTTACCGGGATATCGGCTTTGATCTGGATCTGGACTATGTCAAACCCTATATCCATCCTGATGGAATCAGGATTCACACCGGTTTAAAATATTACCGGATTACCGGCAAGACTAATCATAAAGAACCTTACGTGCCGGACTGGGCCCGGGGGCGGGCCGCCAGTCACGCGGGCAACTTTATGTTTAACCGGGAGAAACAGGTGGAATGGCTGGCCGGGATAATGGATCGACAGCCCTTGATTGTCTCTCCTTATGATGCTGAATTATTTGGTCACTGGTGGTTTGAAGGGCCGCAATTTTTAGACTTTTTATTCAGGAAACTCCATTATGACCAAAATACCATAAAAACGATTACCCCTAGTGAATACTTAAAACTCTATCCGTGCAACCAGGTAGCCACGCCGGCTCAATCGACCTGGGGAAATAAAGGTTATAATGAAGTCTGGTTGGAAAGCAGCAATGATTGGATTTACCGTTACTTGCATAAAGCGGCTAGTCGGATGGTAGAGTTAGCTGATCAATACCCTCAAGCTGCTGGTTTAACCGAACGAGCCCTTAACCAAGCGGCGAGAGAGTTGGTTCTCGCCCAAAGCAGCGACTGGGCTTTTATTATGAAAACCGGCACGGCTGTTGAATATGCCGTGAAGCGGACCAAACAACATATTCTGAATTTTACTCGGCTCTATGACGAAATAAAGGCTGGCCAGATTGATGAGGGATGGCTGCAACATCTAGAATGGAAGCATAATATTTTCCCGAACATCAATTATCGGGTCTATCGCACGGATTACCGCGGAACCAATGCTTCCCTGCCGTTGGCCGTCGGTCTATAGTTTAAATACTTTTAGATTGAAACAATAAAGGCCAATAAAGGCCTTTTTTGTAATTTAACGCCGTTTCGGCGAAGAATCTTACTGCAAACCTGAGCATCGGCAACAAGCTTAGACTTCGTTTAGTAAATCTTGGGATTGGTCATAAATGCCAAACTGATTATAAATCTCCAAACAACAATTCGGTAAATTCTCGTATATTATTTTTCTGCCGGGACAAAATAAGAGCGTAAGGGTTCATAGTAGCCGAGCTAAGATTGTAACAGGTTCAAAAACTGGATCTGTTACAGTCGAGCAAAGGTTAGTACAGGTTCTGAAATTACCGAGAAACTTCTTCTTCAGATATGAAAAAGAAGCTTCGAAGACGAGAAAGTTCTCAGGGGATCTGTACTAGCCGGAGCGAAGGTTACCGTAGGTCGGTCATTAGACTTCTGAAAAAACAGACTTTGGATCTACGGTAGCTGAGCCAAGATCGTTATGGGTGCTGGAATGTCTTCTGCTGAATCCATAAGTTAATTGGATCAAAGAAGACAGGGCTCATAATTTCCTAGGATTATGGGCTCGGTAGGTATCCATAACGGTCGGGCAAAGATCATTATAGGTTGCGTAGGGCTCCTTCGGTAACCGTAAGGTTACCTGGGGTCCGAGGGGATCTATAATGGTCGGCGCGAAGGTTACTATGGGCTCTTTTTATTTTATATTTTTTATTTTATATCTAGAATATATTAATCTTTATGATTGCCAATTTCTCTAACGCGTTCCGAATACCAGTCCGTTAAGGATTCCGCAATTTCTTGGGAAAATCCTTCGCTGTAGATCCGACACACTGGTGCTTCCGCATCCGGTAAGACTAAAACCCAACCATTCGGATAGTGAATTTTTACCCCTTCTATTAATTCGAGTGATTCCGGATGGGCCTGCTGTTCTTCAATCAAAGTACGAATTACCCGGCCTTTAGCTTCCCAGGGGCAGCTAATTACTTGTTTACTCAAATGAAATTCCGGGATTTTATTTACTAGTTGCGAAAGGCTGACTTGATGGACCGCTAAATGATGCAGGACGCGGACTAAAGCTGACAGGCCGTCCGAATGAAGGAGGAACTGTAAATCTGACCCTTGTTTTGAGCGGATTTCATCACTTAACAGCTGATCCATAAATGACTGTAAAGCGGTTTTAGTCCGCACAACTTTTCCATGATAAAACTGAGCCATCTTCTCAATCGCCTCAGTAGCATTTATTGGCACCGCAATTGTTCCGCCAACTTGAGAATTAAGCACTAACAACGAAGTTAAAGCCGTAAACCAGTCTTCATCAATTAATTGACCAGTATCACTAACTAGAGTCAGTTTTTCCATATTATAATCATAAATAACTCCCAGATCTGCTTTTTGAGAAATAATTGTTTCTTTTATTTGTTCTATTTTATCACGCCCTACGGCTTTGGTGTCTACTACCTGTACATCACACTCAAGTTTTGCCAGGATAATTTGAATTAGGTTATCCAGGTATTGATTAGGGCACATTATAATTACTTTAAAATGACGGCTGCGTATTTTTGACAAATCAACAGTTTGCAGTATTGCTGCTAAATATTTTTTTACGGCATCGGTTACGAAAGAATAGGTGCCAATCTGATGAAATTCAGCCCGCCGAAAATCTTCTCGGGACATATAGTTTTCGATTTTATGCTCATCAGATCGTGATATCTCTACCCCCCGAGAATCAAAGAAGCGGATGGATATATTTTCATAGCAATCAGAACTGATCTCTATTTGAACCCCGCTTTTAACCTTTAACCGCCTGATATTATACCGGGTGATTGGTGAAACCACACGACCCAGGTCCTGCACCTGCACCCCGGTTGAAACCAGGCCAGCGACAAAGGCATGCTTCAAGGCCTGGGAAATGTCAAATGCATCTGCTCCCACGACCACAGTTGTCCCAGATCCCAGCCAAGTACCGTAGGCGGCTCCTAGTTTGGCGGTAAATTCGGGGGTTATTTCTATGTTAGCGACCCCGGTAATTCCCTGATTGCCAAATAAGGCCCGGGTGCAACGGGTACCCCAAATCAAACTAGAATTAACAATGGTCCCGGTTTCCACTAACTTGGAGGGCCAGATCTTAATGTTTGGTTTAATTAAGCAGTGTTGTTCAATAATACTGTCATCGCCAATTACGGCTCCCTCAAAAATACCGGTATTTCCCCGAACCTGAACCCGGTTGGCCAGAGTAGCTCCTCGAAGTTGTGACTTCTTGCCGATATGACAGTTATTCCAGACAATGCTGCGTTTTAGGCTGGCCTGATTTTCAATAATCACATTGTCACCAATGACCGAAAACTTTTCAATCCGAACTTCAGATCCGATAAAACAGTTATCCCCGATCAGAACCGGTCCTTGAATATGCGCAGCTTGATGAATCTTGGTATCAGTGCCCACCCAGATTTGATTATCCTGACACTGATACGGCATGTTTATCCTCACTTTGCCGGACAGAACATCAAAATGGGCTTGTTGATAAGCTTTAACATTACCGATGTCGCACCAATAACCGGCAGCCACATAACCATAAACTGGCAAACCGTCTTTAAGCAGCCGAGGAAATAAGTCCTTGCTAAAATCGAAATTCTGTTGTCGTTTATAGTATTGAAAAATCTGCGGTTCTAAGATGTAAATGCCCGTATTGACCTTGTCACTAAAAACCTCGCCCCAACTGGGCTTTTCCAAAAACTGGGTGACCCGGCCTTGGGGATCAGTGATCACCACCCCATATTCCAGCGGTGAATCAACTACCGTTAAGACTAGAGTGGCGACTGCCTGTTTTTCTCGATGAAATCTGATTGCCTGGCTTAAATCAATATCTGTCAAAGCGTCACCGCTAATAACTAGAAAAGTTTTGTTAAGAAAGTCTGCTGCATTCCTCACACTACCGGCGGTCCCCAGCGGTATCTCTTCAATATAGTAGCGCAGGTCAACCCCAAATTCTGAGCCATCGCCAAAATAAGCTTGAATCAATTGAGGCATATAGTGCAGCGTAACCCCGATGTTCAGCAGTCCATGAGTTTTTAATAAATTAATAATGTGTTCCATTACCGGACGGTTCATGACCGGCACCATGGGTTTAGGCCGGTCACAAGTGAGGGGACGTAAACGAGTCCCTTCTCCCCCGGCCATAATTATTGCTTTCAACACTGGCCCCTCCTTCCTTTGCTAAAACATATTCAAGTGAAAGATACATATTACGTGCATAATTTAGTGTTTAAGTAAATATCTGTCTTTTATTTTGGTTAAAGCTGATAAATAGGAGGATGCCTTAGATAACGGAACGGTTGAAACCCGGTGGTTGACCGGCCAATCAATCTCGGTCCTGGCTTTTAAAACCTGTCGATACAGGGCTGTTGTTTTTCGGGCTACTATATCCCAAGAATAAGACCCAATAACTTTTTGATAAGCCTTTTCCTTAAGGCTGTTACCAAATTCAGGCTGGTTTAAGATCTCCAAAATACAACCGGCCAGCGATTCAGCTGAACCGGTCTGAGCTTTTAATCCGTCAACTCGATGCTCAATTATTTCCGATACACCTCCCGTATCGGAGACAACAACTGGGCAGCCGGCTGCCATTCCTTCCAAAACGACAATTCCAAAGGGTTCGTAAAGGCTGGGTATCACGGTTACGTCCGCCACCCGATACAGACAGTTTCGCGTTTGATCATCGATAAATCCGATAAAATTGACGCGATGATCAACCCCCATTTGCTGTGCCTTGTGTTGGAGGTACGATTGATTTGGCCCCCGCCCGGCAATAATAAATTTAGTTGCCGGATAAGCCGCTAGGACCCGGGGAACAGCATCCAGCAATACCTGCACTCCTTTTTCATGGACCAGACGGCTGATGCAGAAAACAATCTTTTCGTCCGGCTGAGCATAGGTACAGCGAAAAGCGGACAGGTGATTTATTAATTTGTCGTTGACCTGAAAATCTTCGAGATTAATTCCATTGCTGATCAATTCAATCTTATCTGCTGGTAAGTGAAAAACCCGCTGCAATTCATCCTGCATGTAATAGCTGCAGCAAATAACCCGCCAAGCTTCATAGGTTAACCACCATTCGACGCTGCCGATGTAGCGTTGTTGATCAGTATGCAATCCGTTATTCCGTCCAAACTCAGTGGCGTGAATCGTCGCCACTAGCGGTATTTGATAAGCATGCTTCAAGGCCCGACTAGCGTAGGCAACTAACCAATCATGGGCATGAACCAGATGCACTGACCCCAAGGTGTAAATCAAAGAGGAAGCACGTTCCAGCAAACCCACATTCATCTGAATAACCTGAGAGATAAAATCAGGCGTTGAGGGAGAGTAGGGCGGTACCCGGTAGACGTGAACTCCATCTATTTGCTGCTGGGCCAAGGCTTGGTTGTCTCCCGGACAAATAACGTGGATCTCCACTCCTTGTCGGGCGAGAGTTCGGGTTAGTTCATCTACATGCCGGCCCATACCCCCAATAATCTGAGGTGGATATTCCCAGGAAAGCATTAATACCCGCATCAGCCGCCTCCGGTTTAAAGATATTTAGTATAGTTTATTTTGTGGAATTTGTTACAATCTTATCCCTTAGCTCTTTCAACTTTACCTAATAAGAAAATGGTTTTTTTATCCGCTATTTTGATAGGTCGTTGTGGCCTTGCGGCAGGTGGTTAAGTAAAAAATTCCCTACCCGGGTAAACAAGGTAGGGAACCCTTTCAAAAAGATGTCCAACTAAGTTTTACTTGAATTCTAATAACTGAGAGTTTCACAAAACACCCTGGTCAACACTGTCTATATTTTAATGGATTGTGACTGTCCAGTTATGTCCACTGTTGTTATCCCAGTTATTCGCACTGTCTTTAAAACAGAAGTGTAGATTCTCTCCATGATTAATGGGTATTGTCCTTTCCCAACCGTTGCTCATCCTCTGCATCCGAATATACTGTTTATCATTCCACATAGGACCATACCCGGCATACATATAAACCTGGTCCGCCCCGGAATTAGCGAGCAGTCCGTTATAGGAAATAGTGACTAGGTCTCCTCTTCTCGCTGGTGATGGGAATATGGAAACACCGCCGGGTTCAAACTTGCTGATCATCAAATCATTACCTCCTCACGTAGTCTTACACGTCGCCTTACATTAATTGAAGGTCTTTATTATAAAAAGAAGTGAATTCGAATTAAGCGTAATCTACTCCTTTTAGCTTGAGGGAAACACTGTCTGTCTCCTTCTTTGGGGAATTACCAGTTTCCATTATGGATTTCGTAACTCCAATTCCGACCATCGTTGTTATCCCAATTATTAGCACTATCTTTGAAACAAAAGTTTAGACGACTGGCACTGTCAACTGGGAAATTTACTTGCCAGCCTTCACTTGTCCGCTCCATCTTATAATCGTGAACTCTATGCCAATCGTTAGGCAGGCCATAGCCGGTCCTCAGGAAAACCTGGTCCGCTCCGGACCTGGCTAATAATCCGTTGTAATAAACAATGATTTCTTCGCCGGCAGTTATCGGTACTGGTCCGATTTTTACTTGACCCTCAATTTCGGCTAAATGCTCTCTTTCAGGACGCCAATTCTCGTGATAAGACTCCCCAAAGAAGCTTTTGTTCACCGGTTCACCTCCTCGTAAACACTAAATAGAATACCTAAGATTGTGCTCGTTGTCTTGCTTGTTTTTCCGATGCCCGTTTTTATTCTTTTCTTTCCCGCCCCTAATTATTCCCCAAATTAAACATGAGACGCGGGACGCGGGGACAGGTTAACTGTCCCATTTTTCCTATTTATTCTCTGAAATTCATTGACACATGTCCGCATGGAGACCTTGAACTTTGAGCTATTTAATAACAAAAACTTAGGCTGTTGACACGTTTTGAGGTCAACAGCCTAAGCCGTTTTATCTGCGTTCCAACGAACCTGTTTCTAAATGGGGGTTACCGTGTTCAAACTTGAGGTGAAGCAGTTCTCCACCTCAAGCCCTGATGTTCAGCAATGGTGGGCAAGTTCGCTGATTATTTATCCTTTTGATTGCTCAAGCAACTCATTTAAGGCAGCTCATTAATCAAAGTTAAACGTTCCGTATTTCTGAAAATGGGCGGCAAGTCCACCATCCTGTAAAATCTTAATCATTACGCCGGGGAGGGGTTTGATTGGCAGTTCTTCACCACGGGTCAGGTTGCGAATCACTCCGCCCGCCAGATCAACCTCTAATTCATCTCCCGGTTCAATTCGGTCAGTATCGCACTCCACCAGCGGCAGGCCGCAGTTAATGGCGTTGCGATAGAACAGACGGGCAAATGACTTGCCGATAACCGCACTGACACCAGCGTAGAGGACCGCCCAAGGGGCCTGTTCCCGCGAGGAGCCGCAGCCAAAATTGCTGCCGGCCACTATAAAATCCCCTTGATTTACTTTATTGTAGAAATCCGGATCCAGGTCCTCCATGACGTGTTTAGCCAGCTCTTTCATATCCAACGTTTTAAACTTATACTTCCCTGAAATTATATAATCCGTATTGACATCATTGCCAAATTTGTGTGCTTTTCCGTTAAATTTCATATCCCCACCCCTTCTAGCGTATAAACTCGCGAGGATCTACAATCTCCCCGACCAGTACCGAAGCCGCGACTGTCGCTGGTGACGCCAGGTAAATAAAGGCCTTGTTATTGCCCATGCGTCCTTTAAAATTCCGGTTGGCGGTGGAAATCACGTTTTCTCCGTCGGAAGGAACCCCGTTGTGGGTACCCACGCAGGGCCCGCAGCCTGGGGTAACCACGGCCGCGCCGGCCTCAATTAGTGTTTGCAGAACCCCTTCCTTGATCGCGTCCAGCATGATCTGCCGGGAGGCGGGGGCCACAATCAACCTGACTCCCGGTTTAATCTTGCGACCTTCCAGAATCTGAGCAGCAATCCGCAGGTCTTCCAGCCGGCCGTTGGTACAGGTACCAATAACTCCCTGCTGAATTGGAGTCCCCGCTACTTCTGTGATTGGGGCAACATTATCCACGGTGTGGGGTTTAGCTACCTGAGGTGGTAAATTGGAAACATCGTATTCCTCAACTCGGGCATAAACCGCATCTGGGTCCGCCGACACGGGTCGAGCTTCCCGTTGGCTGTGGGCTCGCACCCAGGCCAAAGTCTTCTCGTCAGCCTCCATCAATCCGGCTTTGGCTCCCATTTCAATGGCCATGTTCGCCATCGTCAGCCGGCCTTCCACGGAAAGAGCCTTGACCGCTTCGCCGGTATATTCAGCGGCCATATAAGTCGCACCATCGGCAGTTACCTGACCAATCAGGTACAGAATGAGGTCTTTCCCATAAACCCCGGCCGGCAACTGCCCATTCAGGATAAACTTAAAGCTTTCCGGCACTTTAAACCAGAGCTTGCCGGACATCATCGCCGCTGCCAGGTCCGTCGATCCCACACCAGTCGAAAAGGCATTGAGGGCCCCATAAGAGCAGGTATGGGAATCTGCGCCAACGACTAGGTCACCGCAGACGACATTGCCTTTTTCGGGCATTAGTTGATGACAGACCCCTTCGCCAATATCGTAAAAAGTTAATCCCTGTTCCTGAGCAAAATCGCGCATCAAAGCATGCAGGGCGGAAACGCCTTCCAAGGGGCTGGGCGAACTATGGTCAATGACCATCGCGACCCGTTTAGGATCGAAAACTTTGTTTCCCTTCATTTCCCGAAAGGCCTGAATGGCCAAGGGCGAAGTACCATCCTGTCCCATGACAAAATCCAAATCAGCCACTACTATATCGTTAGCTGCTACATCTTGATTACAATGAGCACCTAAAATCTTTTCGGCAATAGTTTTTCCCAACCGTTTTACGCTCCCCTCTCTCGGCAGTAGTCTTCCCACAGACTAACCAGTTCTTTGTCAAATAGAGACCGCTTGAGATTGACCGCCACGGCCCGGACCCGAGTGAGCATCGCGTTGGCGTCTTCTTCGGTCAATTCAACATCATACTCCCGGAACTTAGCGATAATCGAATGGGTCCCCGAATGCTTGCCAATCACAATCTGCCGTTCCAGACCCACTTCTTCAGGGGTAAAAGCCTCATAAGTCTTGGGATTCTTTAGCACTCCATCCCCGTGAATACCGGATTCATGCGCAAACATATTGGAACCGACAATAGCTTTGCCCGGATGGAGGATCCGGCCAGAAGCCCGAGCCACATACTCAGCGACCTCACGAAACATTTCCGTCTTGAAGTTCAAATCATCACGCTCAATATGTTTTAGAGCCATGACGACTTCTTCCAAAGGTGCATTACCGGCCCGTTCACCCAGTCCCCCAACTGTGACGCCGACCCAATTTGCTCCGGCACGCACGCCGGCCAGGGCATTAGCGGTGGCCATGCCAAAATCGTTATGGGTGTGCATCTCAATGTCTATCCCGGTGGCATCAATTAAGGCCTTAATTCGGTCAAAGGTGGCGAAGGGTTCCAGCACACCAACAGTATCACAGTACCGTAGACGATTAGCCCCGGCCTGTTTTGCCAGACGGGCGAATTCTATTAAAAAGTCCATATTGCTACGGGAGGCGTCCTCCGCGTTAACTGAAATATAGACACCATTACTGTGGGCAAATTCAACTGCTTTGACCATCCGCTCCAAAACATCTTCCCGAGTAGTCCGCAATTTATGTTTAATGTGGATATCCGAAGTTGATATCGAAATAGCCACGGCATCCACACCACAGTCGAGCGATTCTTGAATATCCGGGATCGCGGCCCGATTCCAGCCCATAATGCTGGCCTTTAACCCCAGCTTACAAATATCCCGAATCGCCTGCTTTTCATCGCCACCCATCACCGGGACACCGACCTCGATCTGATCCACGCCTAGCTCATCCAGATACCTAGCGATCCGAATTTTCTCTACATTGGCAAAAACAACACCGGCAGTCTGTTCCCCATCACGCAAGGTGGTATCAACGATGTAAATCTTTTTTCCCACCACCTCAATCACTCCTCCTCACAGTCTTCAGTTTTTAAATATAATAAAATTATAGATTTCTCTCTATATAATCAATTTTCCTGCTTAAAAAGCCATGTATTTTGTATTCAAACTAAGCCATTGCCTAAATTCTTTCTTTTAGCATATGCGATTAACCGCTGCCGGACTAGCTTTTCCCCGGGTTTGTTTCATGACTTGACCGACCAGAAACCCGAAGGCTTTTTCTGTCCCGTTTTTATAATCTTCGACTACCTTCGGATTCGTTTGGATTACCTGGTTGACGATTTCGGCAATCGCTGCTTCATCAGTAATCTGAACCAGGTCCTTTTCCTTAACAATACTTGCTGGAGCCTGGCCGGTCCTAAACATCTCTTCGAAAACAGTCTTGGCTATTTTGCCGCTGATCGTCCCCTGGTCCATCAGCTTTAGCATATCAGCCAGGTGTTGAGGGCTTGCTTTGGACTCAACAATCTCTAACCCCTCGGCGTTTAGACAGCGCAGCAGTTCTCCCATCACCCAGTTGCTGATGATTTTAGGATTGGGATATAGCTGACAAGCGGCCTCAAAAGTGGTAGGGCAGGAACAAAATATCTTTGATTTGGTCTTCAGTTCTGTATGGACTTCAAGCCCAATTACGGCTTCATATTCAGTCGCCACACTATCTACCTCACATCTAAACCCGGTTTTTGCCGGTGCCAATCGGTGTTTTGTTCGTAAGCGTAGGCTGCCTGCAGCAAAGTCCCCTCGGCAAAGGGTCGGCCGATCAGTTGCAAACCAACCGGCATCCCTTGGGCGAAACCGCAAGGAATAGAAATCCCGGGCAAACCAGCCAGGTTAACAGGGATGGTACAAACCTCAGTCAGATACATCGCCAGCGGATCCTCTTTTTCGCCAAATTTAAAAGCCACATTCGGGGCCGTAGGGGAAACCAGCAGATCATACTGCTCAAAGGCTCGGTCAAAATCCTGCTTAATTAAGGTCCGTACCTTCAGTGCTTTTAAATAATAAGCATCGTAATAACCGGTACTCAAAGCGCAGGTACCCAGCATGATCCGGCGTTTAACCTCTTGGCCGAACCCCTCTGAGCGGGTTTTTTTAAACATGGTAATAATATCTTCGGCTGTGTCGGAGCGATGACCATAACGAACCCCGTCATACCGCGCCAAGTTTGAACTGGCCTCGGCTGTCGCAATCAAGTAATAAGCCGGCAGAGCATATTCTGTGTGGGGCAAAGATGTTTCCTCACAAATCGCGCCCAATTCTTCCAACCGCCGAAGTGCCTTTTGGATGACCGTCGCTACTTCCGGATCTAATCCGGCCCCCAAGTACTCCCTGGGAATGCCCACTTTCATACCCTTTAAATCAGGTTTCAAGAAAGTGGTGTAGTCAGGCACCGCTACTGGGGCTGAAGTAGCGTCTCGAGGATCATGGCCGGCGATTGCGTTGAGCACCAGCGCGCAATCGGTTACATCGCGGGTTAGGGGGCCGATTTGATCAAGCGAAGATGCGTAGGCGATCAGCCCATACCGCGAAACTCGACCATAGGTCGGCTTTAATCCCACCACGCCGCAAAAGGCAGCTGGGAGACGAATTGAACCCCCGGTATCCGAACCAAGCGCAAAAATAACCTCATCAGCTGCCACCGCCGCTGCCGAGCCACCACTGGATCCCCCAGGGACCCGGTCTAAATCCCACGGATTGGCTGTTGGACAAAATCCTGAATTCTCTGTTGAAGAACCCATTGCAAACTCATCCATATTCAGCTTACCCACCATGACGGCGTGGTTTTGCTGTAGTTTCTCCGCCATAGTTCCGTCATACGGGGGAATAAAATTACGCAGAATCTTTGAGGCACATGAGGTGAGCACCCCTTTTGTGCACATATTATCTTTTAAGGCCATCGGTATCCCGGCCAGGGGAGATTGCGGGCTGGCCGATGGATCCGCTAAAAAAGCTTGCGCTTGCTCAGCCTGGATCTTCGCTGGTTCTGGAGTCAGAGTAATAAAAGCCTTAACCTTGTTTTCCACCTGCTCTATCCGACTTAAACAATCTGTCAGAATCTCGCCGGGGCTGACCTGGCCTGACCGCAACAGGTCCTGCAGGGCATGGACCGTCAACTGATTGAGATTAGCCAAGGTGTTTCCACTCCTCCAACCGGTAAATTTTCTTGAGCCAATGCTTGTCCAGGCTGTCATCTGAGCTGACAAAACCTGGGTCATCATTGCCTGCCATCAACATGATCCATTACACATCTCTACGGGCGGTGATTTAAACAATCAAGCCTATACCATTACAAGAAAAATAGAAGCGCGTAAGATTCTTCACTTCTTTCTAGAATGATATGAGCTACACAATCCTGGGTACCTTAAAAAAGCCTTCCACTCGATCCGGGGCATTTTGCAGGACCAATTCCTGATCCAGACTGTTGCCGATCTGGTCTTCCCGTAAAACATTGCTTAAGGGCAACACATGGACCATCGGCTCAACCTGACTGGTATCTAATTTAACCAGGATTTTTGCATATTCGAGAATAGAATTTAACTGAGCGGTATACTGTTCCTTTTCTGCTTCAGTCAGCTCTAGCCGGCTCAGTAAGGCTATATGCTCGGCCTGTTCTCTAGTTATGATCATAAACAAGCGACTTCCCTTCTCCGCCAAAAGTGAGCATAAGAGGAGAGGTTGTCTTCCTCCTTCCACAAACTCTTTACCCATCCTTCCAATTATAGCAAACCCTTTAATGACCAGCAACTTTTGAATTCTCACGCCAAATATTCTTTACGCTCGTGTTTTAACTTGTTCAGCAGACTAGACTGGGAACGACAAACACCGCTTCCAAACCCAAAAGGACAGGGAAACGGTGTTTGTGTTTCAGTAAGAAAATAACACGCCAATCCTGGCTGTCATTGCTGTTTTCATCTTCAGATAACATCAGCCGTAGCGATAGGAAATGCCAAAGCCACCCCGAGGGTACCGCCAGTTAATGGCTGCCGGGTGCAGGCAGATCACCCGACAGGTCCCACACTCCAGACAGCCGGCATGGTCAAAGCCAATTTCACCATCCTTAACCGTGTATAGACCAGCGGGGCAGGCAAAAGTGCAGGGTTTAGCCGAACAACCCCGGCATATTTCTTTATTTAATACAATCGACTTGTCTTCTGGATCTAAAATGTATTTGTTTAAAGCCAATAATTCCTCTGCTGATAATCGTTTCAAAGCGACCGCCCCCCTTTCCAGGCATCACCCGCTACTTTTAACAGACTCATTTGGCTTTCTTTCAACTGGTCAAGCAATTTGGTCAGCAGGTGGCCCGAGGGGGTGCCGTTGACCGTAAACAGGTGGGAAATTGCCCGACCAATCAAATCCGGGTAACCAGTGTACAACTCGGGGTTTTCTAAAAACTGGGGAGCCCGCCGGTAGGTCTCCATCTCGGACCAGACCTGACACTCTTTAAGCCAGTCATGGTAACGGCTAAGCCCCTGTCGCGAAAAATCCTGTTTGGCCGCTGCCTCAATGACTGTTTTCGCAGCCGCTTCACCGGATGCGATGGCCAAATCCATGCCTCGAACCAGATATCCCAGGTTGATGACCAGTCCGGCTGCGTCCCCAGCGACCAGGATGCCATCTCCAAACAGTTCCGGCCGCCTCGCCCACCCGGTTTCTGGAACCAAATGAGCGGAATACTCAGCCACCCGCCCCCCCTGAATCAAAGGGGCGATCTGGGGATGGGCTTTAAAATCCTCCAATAACTCACTTAATCGAAATTGATTCCGCTGTAATTCAGCCGCTTTGACTACCAATCCCAAAGAAACACTGCTTCGGTTAGTATACAGAAATCCGCCCCCCGGCATTCCCCGGGTACAAGCCCCTACCAGGAGGCAGGCTGCCCCCTGCTCACCGGTCAGTTGAAAACGCTCATTAATGATGTCCGGGGATAGCTCGATAACCTGTTTAACCCCAGCCGCTACCTGGGATGGCAGCAATTCTTCGCGCAGGCCCGCTTTTTGAGCCATCAGGGAATTCGTTCCATCGGCAGCAATCACTACTTCGGCTAGCAGTTCGTCATCACCGGCCCGCACTCCGACGACTCGACCATTATCCAGCAGCAGATCATCGACCCGAATTCCGCAGGCAACCAAGGCACCGGCCTCTTCCGCTTTAGCGGCCAGCCAAGCATCGAATTCCGCCCGAAAAAGAGTAAAGGAGTGGGAGGGTGATTTGGCCCAGTTTTCGTCCTGGCAGGTCAGGGAAACCCCGCGGTCTTCCGTTAAAAAAGTGACTATCTCCTTAACCACGGCTCTTTCCGTTGGTGCTTCTTCCCAAAAATTCGGGATGACCCGCTGCAAGGCATGACTGTACATGCGGCCACCAAACATGTTTTTCGTCCCAGGGGCAGCTCCCTTTTCAATCAATAGTACATCCAGGCCAGCCTTAGCCAGTAAGTACGCCGCCGTACTTCCAGCCGGGCCGGCTCCAATAATGATTGCTGTATATCGCTCTTCTGCCATGCTCACCCACCTCTCATTTAACTCAGTAACTTAACACTCTATGTTATGATAAGCAATACTTGTGTTCTCACTATGATAAGCGAATGCATGTGTTGTCACTTGGTCAGCAGACCAGGCTGGAAACGAACGTCGATTGCTTAAGGCAGGCATCAAACTCGCCATCTGAGGCCCCTGATATTCAGGAAGCTGTATATGTTACTTCTGTACAGCCTTGCGCAACATGTCAATCATTTCCGGAACAACGGTTTTAAGGTCTCCCGCAATTCCGTAGTCAGCTGCTTCAAAAATCGGCGCGTTTTCATCATTGTTTATGGCACAGACGATTCGACTATCCCGGATACCACTCAAATGATGAATTTGACCGGAAACGCCCAGGCCAATATATAGGTCTGGCTTGACTCTTTGCCCGGAGATTCCGATATAGCTATCGGCTGGCATCCAACCCAAATCTTCTGCTAGCGGCCGAGTGCAACCCAACTCCCCTCCCAGCACCTCCGCCAACTCCTTGGCCAGACTGAGGTCCTCCGGTTTTTCCAACCCCCGGCCAACACAGATAATCACCCTGGCCTCGCTCAGATCGGCAGATTCCCGGACGATTGGCCTTCGGCTCAGGACTTTAACCGGGGAAGGGGTAAACGTCGTTAATTCTCGTATAGCCCCTTCCCGGCCGGGTTGAGGTTCAACCGGGGTATAGGTATGTGGCGGAATGGTTGCCATTTGCGGTCGAGTCGGGCAAACCACGGTCTGAATGGCTATCCCCCCATATACCAAGCGTTCCATGATTAATCGATTCTCCTGGTCCAGTTTGAGACTGGTACAGCCGCTGCACAGACCGGTGTTTAACCGCGCCGCCAGGCGGGCTGCCAGATCTTGACCGCGGGAAGTTCCCCCGACTAGAATGATTTCTGGGTCCTCCTGCCGGGCCTCTTCAGCTAAGGTAGACACCCAGGCTTCCCAAGGTTGATCATCCGGCAGAACCGGGAGCAAAAGGACTTCATCCGCCCCGTAAGCAATTAATTCAGTCGCCTTTGCTTTTTCCCTATTGGTGAGAGCAATCAGCCGGGTTCCTAGTTGGGCCGCTAATTGCTGTCCAATATTCAATAATTCCAGAGTATGCTCAAAGTTTTCGGCCAATACCCAAATGCCAGCCATATTCTCCCCCCTCTAACTGACTACTCCTTCTCTAATTAAAGCCTCGACTACTTTTTGGATCTCCTCTGCTTCCGGCCCAAATTTGAGTCGCCGCCGATCAGTGGCCATAGCCTGAATCCCAATCGTCTGCAGACTGGAAGCAAAATCTAGACTCAGCTCGCTTTTTGTCAGGCTAATTACCGGTTTTTTGGCGGCCGCAAGCACTTGTTTTAGGCCGGGCAGCCGAGGAGTGTTTATCTCCGGTAACACGGTAACCAAGGCCGGTAAGGGCACTGCCACCACTTCAATTCCATCCTCCAACCGACGTTCGGCGATGAGTTGGTTACCCTCAAGCGAGAGTTTATTTACGTAAGTAACTGCCGGCAGACCCAGCTTTTCCGCCAACCGCGGCCCGACCTGCTGCGCGTACAGATCACTCGATCCTTCACCGCAAATGATCAGGTCATACGACCCCTGGGAGTCAATCGCCGCGGCCAAGATAGCGGCGGTCTGAGCCGGCTCCAAGTCTTTAAAAGACGAATCATGAATAAATAAACCCTCTTCTGGCCCCCGGGAGAGAGCATCCTTTAGGCTCAGCCGAGCATTTGGCGGACCAACGGTGACAGCAGTAACTTTGCCTCCGTACTGTTCCTGCAAACGAACTGCTTCCTCAATGGCATTCCGGTCGTAATCGCTAATCTTATAACCAACTCGATCCAGGATTAGGTCACGACCATTAGCGGCTACTTTTATATCCGATTCATCAAGCACCCATTTGAAGCAAGTAATGATTTTCAACATCTGCCTTCACCACCTAACCTGCCGTTAATTTCTGTTAACCAGCCATACCCGCAAGGCACACCCGCCGGAAGAACCGTCCCCGTGGCGTTATTTCAGCCCACAGTACCGGTCCAATTCCTCGTAAGAAGGCGGGAATATTGGTCTAGCACTCGTCCCAAAGAAAGGAGTGGGAATCCGGGCTACCCCGCTTTTGTGCGTACCGATCAGACCCTCAACTACATTTTGAATCTGCGCAGCCGGGATAACAAAGGCAATCTCGTCATCCGCCGTCTGGGCAAAGACCCTTTCACCACCCCCGGGGACAACCACGTTACATTTTTGGGTTTGCAAAGCCTTAACGATATAAACCCCACAGGAACAACGGCCCATAAATTGTGATTCAATTGCCCCGCCCTCATTATACAGGGCAGCCTGGATTAGTCTCACTATCTGAGCTCCGTTTCCGTAAATCAGCACCAGATCTGGAGCAAAATCGGCCCGATGCAAGGGAGCGACTACCATACTTTTAATGCCGCCGATTTCCATTTTAGGGGTAGCAGCTTGAGTTTTGGCCCCGGCCTCCGGAGTTTTCGCATATAACGGGTAAATGGTATGTCCAGCTAGCGCAAAATCTGGATCCTCTTTGTAACCAAAAATAAGAATGGATAGGCCGCAGGCATGGTCCTTCTCCAAAAAACCAATAGTGCGGCCATTGCGTCGAGCGATTGAAATTCCCTGACAAATATTAATCGGATAACCAAAAAGGGCACTAGCGGCTTTAACCTTGGCTGGCAGACTATCTTCCCGGGATACTTTTATGGCTACCGGAAAAGTGGCTAAACGCAGGTATTCATTAAACACCTCATTTAGTTTATTATTCTCTACCATGAAGGATATCCTCCTTTCAAGTTTAGAAGAAATTCCAGCACCATAAGGCATAGTTTACTAATGTCCATACTCAACGCATGTTTTAACTCAGTCAGCAGGCTAAACTGGAAACGAAAAGAAAAAGATGTATAAGTGGTGCTGCTTAACGGCTTGAGGGTCTACTCTAAAAATTCGCTTTAACGAAGCATGGCACCCGCGATGACCATTCTCTGAGCTTCCGAAGTACCTTCATAAATTTCAGTAATCTTCGCATCCCGCATGAGCCGTTCAACTTTGGTCCCTTTCATATAGCCAATTCCTCCGTGGATCTGCACCGCTTTCGAGGTATGACGAGAAACAGCCTCTGAGGCAAAGAGTTTAGCCATCGCTGCTTCTTTACTAGCTGACTGCCCCTGATCCTTACAGAATGCGGCATAATAAGTCAGGAAACGAGCTGCTTGTAAATCCGTCGCCATATCAACCAGCATCCACTGAATGGCCTGATTAGTCGAGATCGGCTTGCCAAATTGAACCCGCTCTTTAGCAAAACTGGTCGACTCATCCAGGGCGGCCTGTAAAATACCCACGGCTTGGGCGGCGATGCCAATCCGACCGGTGTCCAGTGCCTGCATGGCAATTCGGAAACCTTGACCTTCTTGACCAAGTAGATTTTCCTTCGGAATTCGGCAATCTTTGAAAAAGACCTCCGAGGTTTGGGAAGCACGCAAGCCCATTTTTTTGAAATGCTTGCCTACGGTAATGCCGCCAGCTTCCTTGGGTACTACAAAAGCACTCATCCCTCTTGCCCCTTTAGTCTTGTCCGTTACGGCAATAACCACGAAAATATCCGCCAACGGGCCATTGGAAACAAAGGTCTTGGTCCCGTTGATCACGTATTCATCCCCCTCCAGCACAGCAGACGTGGTAGCGGACCCAGGGTCGGTCCCGGCTCCCGGTTCGGTTAGAGCAAACGCGCCGACTTTTTCCCCCTTACAGAGAGGAATCATGAACTTCTTTTTCTGTTCTTCGTTACCGTATTGAAAAATAGGCGTCAAGACCAGCCCGGTAGTTGCTGAAACCGTAAATCCAGTAGAAGCACAAGCACGAGAAATTTCTTCTATGACAATAGCGAAAGTTAGATAATCCGAACCGGCTCCACCATATTCTGTCGGGTAAGGAATTCCCAACCAGTCCATCTCTGCCAATTTGGCCATTACGTCGGCCGGGTAGCGGCTCTCTTCATCAAGCTCAGCAGCAATCGGCTCCAGATACTTCTGAGTAAACTCTCGCGCACTTGCTCGGATAAGTTCCTGCTCCTCTGTCAGTCTAAAATCCATGGCAATACCTCCCTTTTTTTAGCTTTTTTTATTACTTTAACACTGCTAAAATAGCTTGTCAACCAATAGTTTGTATATAAATTATTTGGACATCAGACATAAATAGACAGAAATCTCCTCGTTTATGAAAAATTCGAGCCACATTATAATAGACTATTATCTTTAGATAGGATCATACTAGTCAAAAAATAGTTTTTAGTGGTTGTTCCCTGCGGACATGGTTGGTTAACATGATTGTTAACACATTTAAAGCACGAAAAAAAGGCATGCCGAACTGAAGTTCTAAGAAGCGTACAGTGAGGGGCTTAGGGTTAAGAACATAGTTAAGGATTTAAGCAAGTTATTTAAGCAAAAAAGCCGATGCCTCTAACTCCATTAATGTTTATTATGTATCAGGCGTCTCAGGATGAAAAACAAAATTTCCTAAAATACGACAACCGTAGCGTTATAAATTTAATTCGTTTTACTAATATTCCATAATAGCTGCTTTAAAGCTTCTATTCGCTCTGGTTCCAATCCCTCTAATACCTTCTGATTGGCTTTCTCAATAACCTCTTCCAACGGAACTTTAAGATCACGCCCTTTTTGCGTAAGCTGAATCTGCAAAGCCCGGCGATCTCGGGGATCTGTTTGTTTGACAATCAGGCCTCTTTGCTCCATGCGATCTAAAACCCCCGTCATTGTAGAACCATCCAACGCTAAGCGTTCCGCTAATTGTCGTGCTGTCTGACAGTCCTCGTCCCATAGACACCGAAGCACTCCATACTGACCGGGAGTAACCCCGTAAGGAGCCAAATCACTTTTAAATAACTGATGTACCGCATGCTGGGCCTTAGTTAGAACAAAATTAATACAATGCTCCAATTCCATATTCCTTTGACTCCTTTTCAATTGACAATAATTGAAGTAAATATAGTCTTTATAATAGCAAGAAAGTTAAGCTTTAATCAAGCAATAATCATCTAAACAATACCACTACTATATTACAAAACTTTCTATGTAGTCATCACACGTTTTGGGGAAACGTTTCCGGCTTAATCGGTTAATCGTTTCTCTAACCTGGCCTTTACGGGTCAGTATAAAATCAATCAAGGCTGACTGTTCTTCTTCATATATCCCCCAATCCAACGGAATATCAACCATGATAGATTCCAGATGTTCGCGTTGCAGGCTTTCCACCCGCTCCAAAGACTCCGAGAAAACATCACCGATCAATAACGGAGCCATAATACGATAAAAATTGCCAAATAGAGGCTTAACCGGCAGAGCGTTTTGTCGAAGCTCCTCGACGGTCCATTCAGGTCCCATAAAAGCATGCCCATGATCAATTAACAATAAGCGTGGGGGAGTATCTTCGATTAATAATACGTTATCCCCATGGCAGGAACGATCCCAATTATTAATTAAATGATCAAAAACCACGATGGAACCTAGCAGGCTAGGATTATTCAACTTTTCCAATCTAGTTTGCGTGGGACTGGCTACTGCTTTTTCATAAAATAAACTCCCAAACTGGAGTCCGCCAACAAAGGGACGTCGGGCCATATCTGGCTCAAAATCAATAAACATCTGCGGAACCCTGACCACCTCAAACTCTCCAACCGGCACCCCTAACAACATAGCTAGCCGGGAAGCAATCAACTCATTGGGCAGTACCCGTGGTCCCTGGATGTTCCCTTTAAATTTGACTACGTACTTTCGACCATCATCAAATAAGATTAGTTGCGCTTTGGAGCCACTACCTTGCATCGGACAGATTTGGGTTACAGCCACTGGTACCCCCGCGGGATCGACGACTGGTCGGTAACGCCGTTTAACCCAGTTAATCGGTCTAGACGATCCGAAAGCAGTATTCATCCGGGTTCACCATCCTTTCCATTCACAGGTCCCAGAGCATTATTTCCCGAAACACTAGTGTCGAGATATATCCTATTTCCCAACAATCTATTTCATTGTTTTATGGACGTGATCCACACTCTCTAATGAAAGGATTTTTTCATTACAGATAGTATAATCGCCGTCTATTATCTCCCCCATTAAAATGCAGTGAATTCTCGGTGTGTCTAAAGACTCTTACCCACCCGACACCAACCTTGCTTCAGAGCAATTACCAGATCTTGTATGGTACTTACCTTTACATTTACTATTGAATAAGCCAATCCAACCTCCACTGCTGCATGAGCATCACTTCCTCCCACCATCGGTAAGCCCATCTCTTTCGCCAATTCTACCGCCTGGCGGTTTTCTTCATCATTACATCGAATATTCCAAACGTCAATCGCTGCCAAACCTCTGAGCTTGGCCATACGCCAGCCACCAGAATGCTTTTCTCCCTTCCTAAATGGATGGGCAGCAATAACTGCCCCACCCTGTTCGTTAACAAAGTCAATTAATCGCTGCGGGTCAAGCTGACCGGTTAACCCCTGTTTATTCCAAGAATCATCCTGTACACCATAAAGGATAAAATGGCCGCAACTAGTAGAAGCCTCGGCACCTCGCAGAACTATTAGTCCGCTATCCTTGGCCACTTCTTCTACTGGAGCACTACTTAAGAAACTGTTATGATCTGTTATGCAGATTGCATCCATCCCTCTTTTTTTGCCCCATTTAATCAGGTGCTCGGGTTTAACTGAACAGTCAAAAGAGTACCGGGAATGCACATGGAGATCAATTTTAAAGGTCATTGTCTACCCTCTAATTAATAATCCCAATTAAAAATCCATTTATCAAAATAGTTCGTAAATTCGCGAAATATATCCCTACTCAAATATACGTATAGGTTGATTAAATCACTAGAAATACCAACTACTCCCCCTTAATTACATCATTAAGAATGATTCAAATGCATTCTGTTATTTTTCAGCATTCTTTCTCCAGTTCACTTTCAATATTGAATCGCTGCCAAAGCTTGTAACTCGTTATTTTTCTTAATTATATCAGAAAATTCAGGCTTGAAAATTATTTATTCGAAAAACTCTTAATCTTCAACCCGTGTTTGCCTCGGTCTGCTACTAACCGTAGGAATTAGAAGGCAGCCATTTAGTGTAATTTAATGTGATCTATATTACTGTTAAAATTATTGCCAGTTTAATCCATGCCAGTAACCCTTTAGCAGATCTGCCCATATAATATTAAAAAGTTTCTATCAAAGGGAGGATTTTGCAAAAGTGGAGATACTAAATAATCGTTTCTAATACCGTTGAAGTCATAAACTGGTCAAGAATAACGGAAGTACCAATTTAAATGTTAAGAAACCTTTTTATATCATTTTAATTTAGGCAAGGGGTGAGAACATGAAAAGAAAAGTTGAGGAATTGCTAACCGAGCTATTACCGGGCAAAAATCGGATACCTGACGTGGTCATAATCATAAATAAAATATGCGATAAACATGACGACAAATGTGATCATGAACACGACGACCATAAGCACGATAAAAAGCACGATAAAAAACACGATAAAAAACATGATAAAAAACATGATCATAAACATGACGACGATAAACATAAAGACAAGAAAAAACATAGTAAGAAAGATAAAGATAAGGACAAAAAACGGTTCCAAAAAACATGTGATTTTGAAATAAAGATAATCAAAAAAGATCTCGATGACGTTGACTGTGAGGAAAAGGATAAACCCTCTGCCCTAGAACTGGTTGTTGCTCCTTCTATTACTTTAATACCCACTTTGACTGATTCCCTGGGTAAATCAATCGGGAGAAGAAAAAACCGGGGACACAAACATTCCTAATTCAAGAAAGTTTAAAAATTTTTTCCTTAGCAGTAACCCCCTGATAACCAAAACCATATAATGGAATGACTAAACACAATTTCTAATCAAAGGAGGATTAATAATGGACTATCCGAAGATGCCTGAGTTAGTAACCCCAGAACTCGTCAACACGCTGGTGCAAAATGCTGGAGCTTTGAAAGATTTATTAAGTTCAGGAGATGAGGTAACCGCTATGGATAAGAAACACGATGGTGCTGCCACATGCTGCTGTCCTTTATTCCTAAAATTCAAATTCGTCTTATGTAATGTATGGATCTTTAACGAAAATGCAGAATGCCCCGATTTCCACGATTAAAAATTCTTTGATAACAAAACTACTGCAAAACTATCAGTAGAAAACCCCTAAGTAATAATTTTCCTGTAATGACCGGCATTGTAAAAAGCTTTTCTCATAAGGCTTCCGCCGGTTTTTTTTTTGAAATTACTGTTTAAGCAGGATCATCATGCTGTGGTATTGGTTTTAATAATAACAAAAAAATAACTTGCTATGGAATATCAGTTATTTTCAACATATTATGATAAATCTGTAACCTTTATGGAACATCCACCATATTATGGAACTACAAACAAATAAATAATTTGAAGGGAGGATTTCTCAGATGACAAAAGAGGATATTAAGGAAATGATTACCCCGGATATTATTGAGGCACTAGCCGCTAATGTGGAGGCTCTTAAAGATCTTTTTGAGGAACGTAAAAAGAAAGACGATGATGACCGCTGGAAGAAAGATGATGACGACCGCAAGAAAAAAGACGATGACGACCGCAAGAAAAAAGACGATGACGACCGCAAGAAGAAAGATGATGACGACCGTAGAAAAAAGATGATGACGACCGTAAGAAAAAAGATGATGACGACCGTAAGAAAAAAGACGATGACGACCGTAAAAAGAAAGACGACGACGACCGCAAGAAGAAAGACAAAAAGTGCTGCTGCCCCGAGTTTCTAAAATTCAAGTTTGTCCTGTGTAACGCTAAGATTTTCAACGACAATGTTGAATGCCCACCTCAGGGCAAAGGGTACAGACCATATTAGAAAATCCTCAACTAATTACCGCTGGCTTATCCCCGATAGTTATTTTTTAATCTGATTCAAAAGACCCCCACTTCTATATAATAAGTGGGGGTTACCTTGTTTTAGCTTCAGGTGGAATAGGGTCTCCATCTGAGGCCTCAATGTTCCGCGAAGCTGAACGGGTTTACTTTGATCTAATGTACACTAACCTAAGTTCTGGCTAGCATTAAGGTCTTAAATAATATAAACTAATTAAGTATTAGTCAAGTATATTAGATCTTAGTCTTAAGGAGATTATCATGGCAGTTAAACTAGTGACTGACAGCACTGCTTATATCGACCAAAAAACACAAAAAGACCTAGATATTAAAATCGTCCACTTAAGCGTCCATTTTCCAGACGAATCCTTTGATGAAACCATGGTCCCTTATGATTACTTTTATCAAAAAATCGAAAAAGACAAAGTTATTCCCACTTCTTCCCAACCCACTCTGAAAGAAATCTATGAGGTTTTTAAAAAAATTATTTTGCGCGGTGAAGAGGTACTAGGTATTTTTATATCAGCCAAGATGAGCGGTACCTATGCCTTGGCTTTAAGTGCTAAACAGATGCTCATGGAAGAATACCCAAAAGCCCGCATCGAAATATTGGACTCAAAAAATAACTGCATGGCTTTAGGGATTCAAGTTATTGAAGCGGCTATGGCGGCTAAGTCTGGTAAAAAAATGTTAGAAGTGATCGCCATCGCTCAAAACATTATGAAAAGGATCCGCTTTTATTTTGTACCAGCCTCGCTGGAATACTTAATCAAAGGGGGCAGAATCGGTGGTGCCTCCGCCCTAATTGGTTCCCTGCTTCAGATTAGACCTATTCTTTACGTCAATGATGGCATGACCGATGTCCTGGAACGAGTCAGAAGTACTCGGAGAGCAATCGACCGCATGTTGAAAATGCTAAATGAAGATGCAAAAAAACACGGGTTAAAGCACCTGGTGGTTCATCACATAAATGACGATCAACAAGGACGTGCCCTGGCTGACAAACTCGGAAAACTGTATAACCGCGATGTACCAGTATTACCAATTGGACCAGTTATTGGCTTACACGTAGGTCCTGGCACGGTTGGGATAGTCTACTCAACGGATGATTAACCTCACCCGCCTAGATTCAACCGGGTAAAAAGAAGGGTTAACGGGATCGCGACAAAAATCCCGGGCAACAGATTGCCCACTTTGATTTCCTTGATTTCAAGAATATTCAAGCCGATGCCAACGATTAATAGGCCTCCGGTGGCACTCATTTCAGTTATGATTGGCTGGGAAATTATCTCCTGTAATAAACTGGCCGCCAAAGTAATTGCCCCTTGGTATAAAAAGACCGAAATTGCCGAAGCTAATACCCCGATTCCCATGGATGAAGCAAACACAATGGCTAAGATGCCGTCTAACAACGACTTGGCCATCAGGATGCTATGATTTCCCTTAAGACCGCTCTCGATGGATCCCATAATCGCCATCGCTCCAACACAAAAGAATAGACTCGCACTGACAAAGGCCTTGGTAAAGTGCCCATCTTCACCGAGTGAGGCCTTATTTTCCATCCAGTTACCGAAATTTTTTAATTTTAGTTCAATATCTATTAGTTCTCCAATAACCCCCCCAATAACCAGCGAAGCAATCACCACAAAGGCATTATTCGTCTGTAGAGCCATACTGCCTCCGACTAAAAGCACGGCTAAGCCTAACCCTTGAATTAAAGTCGATTTCATCTTTTCCGGTAAAGCCTGTCCAAATAGCAGGCCTAAAGATCCACCTAGGATAATCGCCGCGGTGTTTATGATTGTTCCAAACATATTGTTCCCCTTTACCAAATAAAAAAGCACATCCAAAAGGGTGCGCAGATCATTTAAGAGTCTTTCAACCTTTTCCTACTGCCCTACCATCATATAATGCATATAATGTTTCATAGTTTCATAAATAAGATTATCAACGTCAACTGTCAAAATATACTAAGATTATATACCAACCAACTAAATTGTGTCATCAATGTATAAAAATATGTGCAAAGTCTTTGATATAGTACAAAATTGCGACAAGTAATAGAGTTGTCCAATTCGTCCGCAGAAATTGTATGAATGCCATTAAAATAAAAAACTGGTTGCATAATCTTTATTTTATCTTATAATGTATATATAGAGTATACACAGTATATTAGGTAAGATGAAGGAGCAACGCCGTGTTCATTACTACATCGGAGAATAATCCGATTCCGTTGTACCAACAGATAGTCGACCAGATAAGGAGCCAGATTATGATCGGTGAACTGAGAGCTGGAGATTCCCTGCCTTCAATCCGTCAACTAGCGAAAGATCTTACTACCAGCGTCATTACCACCAAACGGGCCTACCAGGAACTGGAGAGGGAGGGGTACATCTACACCCGGCCGGGTAAGGGCTCGTTTGTGGCCTCGATTTCACCGGAAAAGATAGAGGAACTCAAACGCCAGGTAGTCAGTGAACATTTGCGTCAGGCGGTGAAAGCAGCACACGTACTGGGTATAGAAAAAAACGTCCTAGGAGAGTTGCTTAACAAAATATTAAAGGAGATGCGGTATGAATAGGCCGATACTAAAGCTGGATAAGGTGAGTAAAACCTATCCCGATTTTGCCCTGCGGGAAGTAAGCTTTGCGTTACCGGCAGGCTATATCATGGGGCTTATTGGCCCTAACGGAGCGGGAAAAAGTACGACTATTAAACTAATAATGAACTTTTTCCCGTTAGAGTCAGGAAAAATCGAGGTGTTTGGCTTAGATCATTGTGAGGAAGAAATTAAGATTAAGCAGCAAGTTGGCTATGTTGGCGAATTTCAACAGTTTTACGGTGAAATGACCGTGAGTTGGCTAATCCGCTTCGTTAGCGGCTTTTATCCAAACTGGGATCAGCAGTACTGCCAGGAACTGGTCAATCGTTTTGGACTTAGACTCAATAAAACGGTTAATCAGTTGTCTAAAGGGATGAGAGTTAAGCTAGCCTTAACTCTAGCTCTGGCTCACCGGCCCAGATTGCTGCTGCTGGATGAACCGACCTCGGGACTAGACCCGGTAGTTCGAAAAGAATTCCTGCAGGAACTACTAGAGGTAGTCCAGGATGAGGAACGATCCATCCTGATTTCATCCCATATTACCGATGATCTGGAAAAGATAGCTGACTACATTACCTTGATTAATCAAGGTTCAATTGCTTTATGCCAACCCAAAGACCTGCTGCTGGATTCGTGGAAAAAAGTGGTTGTCAAGGATCGTCATTTGATTGAACGGTTAAATCCCTGGCTGGTTTACTGGGAGCCGGGAAGCAACGATCGGGTAGGCTATACGGATAATTTTCTGGAACTGCAACGTTCTTTTGCCCTTCAACTAGCAGAGGGGCAGATTGTCGCGGAATCCATTGACTTGGCGGATATTATGTCAGCCATAGTTAAGCGGGAGGGGAAATAAATGTTTAAACTAATCTACAAGGACCTTTACCAATTGCGCAAGCCATATCTTCTCTATTCTGGAATGCTGTTGGGTTTGTCAATGCTGGCAGATAGTTTCGCCAGCGGTGCTTTCCTGGCATTATATTTAGTAGTCGCTGTTTATGGGTTAACTTTGCGTAGTGCCTATTACGAGGATAAAGACAATGCGCTAACCTTCCTGAGAACTCTACCCATCCAAGCGAAAACCATCGTCATCGCCAAATACGTGACCGTAGCCCTGTTGCTTTTATTAGTCGGGTTGTTTGCCCTGGCGGTTGCGGCGGTATTTCACTTAATGGGAACCCCCCTGGAATCTGGTCTGTTAAGCTTTTGCCTGTTGGCAACAGCCGGCATCATGGTTTTAGTTAGCGTCTTTCTGGCCGTGTTTTTCCGTTGGGGCTATAATCAAGCGGTCAACACAATCCGCTTACTATTCTTAAGTCTTTTCTTTATACCGATTATCATCAGCCGTTTCAGTCAGGTCCTCTGGCCACAGAATTCGAATCTGGTGGAGACACTGGGCTGGGTAATAACTCAACCTTTATTTCCTTACCTAATGGCATCACTCGTCCTGGGAATATACTTGATTTCGATGCTGTCTTCAATTAGGGGATTTAAGGTAGGGTAGAACAATTTGACAATCTTTATAACAGGATATAACTAATAACACAAAAGAATTTAAATTTACTATAATCTCTGGTTTATCTCTTCAGAATTGGGTTGAGTGAGTTCATTTCTTACAGACATATTGGGCTAAAAAACCGTGTGTGTACTCTACGTGTTCTATGATGAAACCAGCTCGTGTTAATAGCCCTTCCATAATCCAGTTGCAAGTTGAGTATTCCTCTCGAATAGCGGTTTCAATATCTCGGGCTAGTTCATCTCCATGTAATACCTTAGTTTCAGAAAGCCATTGGTCGAAAAACTCCTGGTAATGGTCGACCGCAAAGGAATAAACGGTGTCCCTTAAATAAAACCTTCCCCCTTCAGTCAACAGATTATAAATCCTTTTCAAGGCGATCTGCTTCCAAAAATCCGGAAGATGATGCAACGCCAATTGACTAACAACGAAATCAACCGGCACCCCGGTATGCTGGTAAGTCAGAAAGCCTCCTTGGTAAAAGTCAACATTGCCGATATTGCCACGATCTTTCTTCTTTTTTTCAGCATACTCAAGCATCTTAACCGAAACGTCCAGGGCAATTACCCGCCGGCAATGCCTGGCAACCTGTAGGGCAAACTCGCCGGTCCCGGTACCAAACTCGATAAGGACGTGCTCCGGTTTAATGCCCAGCAGTTTAATTATGCTGGCTGTTTCCTGCTTGATATCACGCAGTTTCGCCATCTGTTTGTCATAAACTTCGATTTCTTTTACATTTGTGTAGTCCACGCCGACTTGTTTCATTTCATCATATAGCCAGGGAAAGGTTCTATTATTATAATTCTCCATATTCATTTAAATTCTCCATCTCAGCCGCAAGGGTGGCGAGACAAATAGTAATAAAAATAAGGCTGCAAATCCGAAAAGCTATAATCCTCCAGCGAAGTACCTGGATTAGATTTTGCCCGATTCTTCAATTTTTTCACCCACCGGATTCAACATCAACCATCTTCTCCATATCCGCATAAAACCTTTGCTGTACTTCCTCGTCAGAAGGAATATCCGCTAAGCTATAGGGAAAGAATTCGACAAATCTCGCCCCTTTGTCGCTGTAGAATTCTATTGTGGCAGGGTCTAACTTCCCCTCTTTGATTTTTCCAACTGCTTTCATTCGCATATAGTAAGGAATAATCTCAATAATGTAACGGTTTATTTCATCCCGCCACTTGTTAATTTCCTGATCGACTAGCTCAAGAGCTGAGGGCGAGAGCGTATCTTGTTTTTGTTTTTTAAACTCAAGCAGCCCTTTTAAGACAGGAGAATCCTCGGCCTTCTCATAGTTTAGCGAAGTAAGCCCGTTAATATCAAAAATTGCTTCTACCGTGCTACTATCCAGCATTTGATGACTGATTACTTTAACGTCTAATTCGTGAAGTTTTAAGTGCCTGACCTCCGCATCTTCCTTCATCAAATCGGTTATTTGGAGCTTGGAGCTGATCAACTACTTCTTGGGATGCTGGTACTCTATTGATAGATTGGATAATTTCTGAAAATAAGGAGCCATATACAGTATTGTATAATAATGCTCCCACTATAAAAACCAAGATAACGATTAGAAAATATATTCTTATTTTTTTCTCAAGGGTTATCGAGGTTTTTTTCATTAAAACTACTCCTGTAACAATCCGTGAAAATAACAAATACGACTATCAAAATTGTCAACGCCTGAATGAGGAGCGGACCTACCACTGCTTTTTCCCAAAAAGCTCGCCCCAGCGCGCAGACACCCGCTGTACGATATCCTCCCGAGAAACCAGTTCCCCGGGGTAATCTGGCTTCATGCGGGCATCAATCACAATCGGCCCTCGGTACAGAATCCGATTACGCCGGACCGTCTGTTCGGCGTAGATGTCCCAGGCCGGGTCAAAACGAGTGAAAATGGTCCAGAGAAATGAAGTCTGATCCTGAATACTGTCGGCGTCATCCACCACCACGACCAGCGGCCAGTCCGCCAGTTGAGCCTGATTAGCCTGTACCAGTTGGCCGGCTAATTCGGGATTTTGGGTAAAAGACTCCCCAGAAACGATCAAGCAGCCGGCACAGTAAGGCTTCACCTGCCTTACTCCAGGCAAAGGACCGCCTCGGTATTCCCGCGGCAGTGCCCGGACCGGTTGACCCAGGCCGGTCATAATCGCCTTGCTGCCCTGGTTAAACTTGCGTCCAGTATAATCCAGAGTATCCATGGCCGTATCTTTAATGATCAGCAGATCCCGCTCCGGGTTAAATCGTTCCAGGACTCGTTCCAACAGTTCGGCAAAACGCTGAAGGTTACACGGAACATCAGTGACAATCAAGAATTTAGTTAAGGACAACTGCCCTTCGCCCAGAATTCGAAAAGCGTGGGCTAAAGCTTCCCGGTAGTAACTCTCTCGGACCACCGCCGCAGCCAGGGAATGAAAGCCGGTTTCCGCATAGGTCCACAGAGCCTTAACCCCGGGCATGATCACTGGGAATAGGGGGGATAACAGGCTTTGAAAGTAATCCCCGATGTAATAATCTTCTTGCCGCGGCTTGCCAACCACTGTGGCCGGGTAGATGGCATCCCGCCGGTGATAGACTGTCTTCATGTTGATAACCGGGAAGTCGTGGACCAGGGAATAATAGCCGTAATGGTCACCAAAAGGCCCTTCCGGCCGCCGAACTCCAGGAGGAACTTCCCCGCAAAAGGCAAACTCAGCTTCGGCGATCAGGGGATGGGCGTGATCACTAGCCGTTGCTAGATTCAATTTATCGCCCATTAAAAAGGAAGCAAAAATCAATTCCGGCACCATTTCCGGCAAAGCAGCAATGGCGGCTAGGGTTAAGGCCGGCGGGCCGCCTAAAAAAACGGTCACTGGCAGGGGCTGACCAGCTTGCTCCGCCTCATAGTGGTGAAAGCCGCCTCCTTTATGGATCTGCCAGTGGATCCCGGTTTGGTTCGCCGAATAAAGCTGGACCCGATACATGCCTAGGTTGTGCTGCCGGGTTCGAGGGTGCTCAGTATAAACCAGCGGCAGGGTCAGAAAGCGTCCCCCGTCTTCCGGCCAACTGACCAAGGCTGGCAGTTGGCGCAGGTCTACCTGGTCTTGGTGCTCGCGGCACTCCATGACCGGGGCTTCTCGGGAACTCACGGTCCTCAGCCCGGTCTTGGCGATGTCCAACAACCAATTCCGTTCCCGCCACAGGGTCCCCAGCTTCGGCGGAATTAAACGGTCAATCGCTTCGACTGCCTGGTTAATAATCGCCTCCGGCCTTGGTCCCATGGCCAGGTCCACCCGGTGGCGGGTACCGAACAAGTTGGTCGCTACTGGATACGGGCTTCCCTTAACGTTGGTAAAAATCAATCCTGGCCCCTGTTCTTCCACGACCCGGCGGTGGATCTCTGCCAGTTCCAGATCTGGATCAACTGGGGCCGATACCTCAACAATCTCTTTTTCCTTTTGTAGCAGTTTGATAAAACTCCGTAAATTTCTGTGCATATTCCACCTCTAGTTATTTTTGGGACAGTGGGACCGATCAATCATTTCTCTAGCTGCCGCCAGGCAGTTATTAAGAATAATCTCTAGTTCCCGGTTTTTCGCCTTATTAATATGGATACCGGCAGCAACCACGGTCGTTTGTTGCGTTGCGCGACAGATCATCTCCGCCACTGGCCGGGCCGCTTCAACATCCTTGTGTCCCGGAACCGGCAGGATCCAAGTGTCACAACTAACCCCTTCACCGGTTAAACTGGGTCGGGGGACGCTCAGCACAACACCCCCAACATGAGGCTTCTCTCCTCCTAGGAGTTGAGCGATTATCCCATTTCCGGTCAAGGTTGCGGTTAAGGTAATCTGGTACCGTCCTTCACCGTTCTTAACGGCAACAGTCTTTATCTCGGGGTTTATTGGCGGTGTTTGCATCTATTCTGCATCTCCCTATATATAAAATAAGCATTAAAAACAGACAATCCTTTAGTTATGAAACTATTATGCGAGCTGTACTAAGGTATTTCAATGTACGTAGGCAATAACCTGATACTATTTATAATCTGTTCAATTGCCAGCTTTCCTTCCCTTTTGGTCACTATGTCTGTACCCAGCGGGAAATTGAGGCTGTGGCGTTGTAGTTTTCAAGGGTGAACAGCCGATATAAAACCGTTTTGATAACCGTTTTATATAGCCGCTTATATAGCCGTTATATAACAGAGGTATTTTAAGGTCATAGTTTAAAATCACGAATAAATGCACATATTGTATCACTTTGGTAACTCTATTAACCGCTTAAACTCCTCTTCATTAATAATCTGCAAACTGGGGGCTTTACCCGAACTAATCAGGGCACGGGCCTTCTCCAGCTTTGACCCGGCCTCCTCACCCACTACCACATAATCGGTATTTTTACTGACACTGGAGCTCACCCGGCCTCCCCGTGCTTCGATCAGCCTTTCGGCTTCTTTGCGGTTTAGGGTCGATAGGGTTCCGGTTAAAACAAACACCTTATCTTTTAACGGTTGCGGTTCGGTAGGCGCGGTAACTCTTTCCCGGGTATTTACGCCAGCCCGTTCCAGTTTTTCCATCACCCGCTGGTTCTGTTTCTCTTGCATGAAAGCGACGACACTGGCGGCAATCTTGTCGCCCACCTCCGGTACCTGCCGCAATTCATCATAAGTAGCCTGCTTGAGCTTATCCAGGGAACCAAAATGCTCGGCCAGCACCCGGGCCACGCGACTACCGACATAACGAATACCTAAGGCAAAGATCAGTTGGCTCAACCGATTGCCCTTGCTCTTAGCCAGGGCCTGCAATAGGTTATCCGCTGATTTCTCGCCCATTCTGGCCAATCCAGCCAGGTCTTCTTTCCGTAAATAATATAAATCAGCCACGTCCCAAATCAGTTCAGCCTTAAGCAATTGCGCGACCACGGCCGGGCCCAGTCCCTCAATATTCATGGCCTCTCGGGAAGCAAAATGGATGATGCCTTCACGAAGTTGCGCCGGACAGGCGGTGCCGGTGCAGCGAGCCGCCGCCTCACCGGCCAAACGAACCACCCGAGAACCGCACTCCGGACACTGAGCCGGCATCTGAAAAACCCGTTCTTCCCCGGTGCGCCGTTCCTTTAATACCCTGACAACTTCTGGAATAACATCTCCGGCCTTTTGAATGGTCACCCAGTCCCCGACCCGCACATCCTTTTCCCGAATGATATCCTCGTTATGCAGGGTGGCTTTACTGACCGTGGAACCAGCCAACCGGACCGGCTGCAGCAGGGCGGTCGGGGTGAGGACCCCGGTCCGGCCGACCCGCAGGATTATCTCCTCCACCCGGGTCACCGCCTGCTGGGCCGGAAACTTATAGGCAATCGCCCAACGGGGGCTCTTCGCCGTAGCTCCCAGTTGCTGCTGCTGCGCCAGCGAATCGACCTTGATGACCATGCCGTCAATCTCGTAAGGCAGTTCATCTCGCTTCAACTCACCCTCCCGACAGGCTTCGATTACCTCATCCACCGAGGAACAATGATACCGCCAGGGATTGACGGGAAAACCCAGTCGATCCAAATACTCAAGAGCTTTTGCTTGACTATTTATTCGAAACGCCGCCGGTTCTTGAGTTTCTATGTATAATATCTGATAGAAAAAGGCCCGGAGCCGTCGAGAGGCGGTCACCCGTGGATCAAGCTGACGCAGGGAGCCGGCAGCTGCGTTGCGGGGATTGGCAAAAAGGGCCGCTCCTTGAGTCTCGCGCTGCTGATTTAAACGCTCAAAATCAGCGCGGGCCATAAAAATCTCGCCCCGCACTTCTAAGCGGGGGACCGCTTCCTTCAGCCGTAGCGGCACACTGCGCACGGTCCGCAAATTCTGGGTCACGTCCTCCCCAACTTCCCCATCACCCCGGGTTGCGCCGCTGATCAATTCGCCATTTTCGTATACCAGGGCCACGGTCAGTCCGTCGATCTTCGGTTCAACTAGGTATTGGACCTCGCCTGCTCCCTGCCGCACCCGGCGGTCAAAGTCCCGAAGGTCAGACTCGCCAAAAGAGTTGGTCAAACTCAGCAGGGCATAACGGTGGTGGATTGTCCCCAGGGCCGTCAGCGGTGCACCGCCGACCCGCTGCGTCGGGGAGTCTGGGACAATCAGGGCTGGGTATTTGGCTTCCAGTTCCTGCAACTCCTGCATTAAAGCGTCGTATTCTGCATCAGTAATTCGCGGCTGGTCTAGAACATAGTAATAATAGTCATGCTCCCGGATGGTTTGACTCAGGTGATCAATTCGCTGTTTTACTTTTGACAATTCTTTTAGCGATTCACCAGATGATAATTTCACCAAATATCTCTCCCGATTTTCTTTGTTAGTTTTTATCATTTAAACAAAGAATCTTGTTCTACGCGGGTACTCAGAATATATAGTAAGCGATTACATTAAGATTCTTCGCTCTGCTCAGAATTAATCACGCATTACTGCACCAACGATAAACGAATAATGGTCGTATTCATAGCAATGACACGACTGAACCAGGTTTAATTTATCTCTTTTGATTTCCCAGAAATTTAACCAACACCGGAACGACCTGTTTTTTACGGGAAATTACCCCGGGCAAAAAGACGCTGTCACTCTCCCGCAGTCCCCCTGGCCGGTCGACTTTTTCCGCCCAGGCCCCGGCTTCTACGTTAACTCCACTGTAATCCCGAAAAGCCTGGGCAATTCGGGTCGGATTCTTCCCCTCCACCAGCAGTTCCGTACCCTCACTCAAAAGATCGGTCACCATTAAAACGACTAGATCATACCCGGCATACTGCCGGGCCTTTTCCAATACATCCCTCAGAGAGTCTTTCAGGGGTTCGAGGACATCCAGCCCCATAACCTCAATCTGGCTGATCCCGACCCGTTCATCCCCCAGGAAAAACTCCTTAAAATCTTCATAAAACAGGTCTTCCGCCGAACGTCCGTCCAGATCTACGGCTGCCCGGAACATCTCCCTGCCCAGGGCTTCTGGATCCACCCCCGCCACCCGGGCCATGCTTTGGGCCAGCTGCCGATCCCGGTCCGTGCAGGTGGGTGACTTAAAGATTACTGTATCTGACAGAATTCCGGCACATAAAAGGCCGGCTACTTCCGGGGCCGGGGTTAAGCCATTCTCGAAAAACATAGCCGCCACCAGCGTACAGGTGCTGCCCACCGGTTCACTTCTGACATAAATAGGTTCCCCAGTCTGCAGGTCTCCCAATCGGTGGTGGTCGATTATCTCAAGGATTTCCGCCTCTTCAATCCCGGGCACTGCCTGTCCCTTCTCATTGTGATCGACTAAAATCACCTGTTTACGGCTAAAAGCCAGCAAATGATAGCGCGAAATCAGTCCCAGTAAACGATAATCCTCATCAACAACCGGATAGTTCCGGTAACGAGTCTCCAACATCAACCGTCGGGCATCTCCCAGAAGGTCATCCGCTACAAAAAAGACTAACGAATCGGTTCGCATTATGCAGCTGACTGGCTGCGCTAACAGTTGCTGAATCTGACGGCCGGCTTGAACCGGATCGTCCTGGGATATTTCTTCCAAATATTTCTGGGCTAAATCCCCCACCGTCAAAATCCCCAAGAGCCGATTGCGTGAGTCAACCACCGGCAGGGTCTTTACCTGACGTGTCCGCATCAGGTCCCCTACCTCGCGCAAAGGAGTAGAGGCGGGTACCGTAATCGGTCTTCGGTCAATCAGATCAGCTACCCGAACGTGTATATCCTCGACCAATTCCGGCTCCCCAACGACAAATCGGCTCAAAACATAGCGGGTTTGCGGATTAATCGGCCCGGCTCGTCCAGCCCTAACGTTAGTAAACCCCAACTGTTGCTTTAAGTGAGCATAAGCGATAGCTGAACAAATCGAATCAGTATCCGGACGGGTATGTCCTAAAACATAAATAAGCCTTGGCTTGATTGGCATTGATTTTTCCTCGCGTAATTTTTCCTCACATAATTTTTCTGAAAAGCTACTACTACAACTTTACTGTTTTATATTAAAAATAAAACAGCTTATGTTTTACTCGGTTCAGCAGACTTGGCTGGGAACGAAATAATGAATGATGAAAATCGTCAATCCCTGACCTCGTTAATACACTCTCGATCATGGTTTTTTCAATACTATTTTATGATAAAACAGATACAACCGATTTGACCCTGCTACTCCGCTACTTTGGTTAATGGAGCATAAGCCAGCATTAGCTGTTTGATTCCCTGTTCGGGAAAAGCCACGGCCACCTGACTATCCGGCCCCTCCCCTTTGACCTGAACCACTACGCCTGGTCCCCACTTAGTATGCACAACTTTATCTCCGACCGTCAAACTCTGGATTTCTTTGGCCTTACCCTTGTCCGCTCCGGTTTTTTGCGTTGTATCTCCGGATTTTCGCCGGACATCAGTGAGCGTTTTCTTTTTACCCTGACGGCCAGACTCAACCTGATTACCAGCGGCCGGAACCGAATAGTAGCTTAAACCCTCTTCCGTTGCTGAATCGGTCTTACTTTTTACCGAGCCTGAACTCCGGCGATTAGCAAGACTGGGATCCTGGTTGGAGATCAGGTGTGGCGGTATCTCAGTCAAAAAACGGGAAGGCGGATTGTTGCGCTGAAACCCGAAAATGGTCCGAGCTAAAGCGTGGGTTAGGTAAAGTTTTTCTTTGGCCCGGGTAATCCCCACATAACAGAGCCGCCGCTCCTCCTCCAGTTCGTCTTGATCAAACTTAGCCCGGGAATGGGGAAAGACATCCTCTTCCATCCCAGTTAAAAAGACAACTGGAAACTCCAGCCCTTTAGCCCCGTGCAGGGTCATCAGGACTACCGTGTCCTCTTCCTCGGAATAGGTATCCAGGCTGGTGACTAACGCAATCCTGGCCAGGAATTGGCCCAGACGGCTCAGGCCGGCTTTCTGGTTTCCTGAGTTATTTATGTTGCTTGCATTATCAAGCAAATTATTAGTAATTGAGTTATTAGCTAATCTATTCGTTGAATTATGGCTATTTGAATTATTAATTGAATTATTAACTAACGCATTTATAGGGGGATCGGTTTCCAAAGTAATTTCTTCCTTGTCAGGACCAAGGTCTTCCTCCTCATCAAATTCCTCCGGGTGCTCATCATAGTCTTTAGTGACTGACAAAAACTCCTGCAGGTTCTCAATGCGGGACCGCGCTTCTACCGTGTTCTCTGCTTGCAGTTCCCTTAAGTAACCGCTCCGTTCCAGAACCTGCTGGACCAGCGGGGTGAGTTCAGCCTGATCACCCAACCGTCTAAAGCTTTCCATTAATTCGGCAAAAATGACTACTGGGTGAGCCGGTTTCCCCTGTTCTTTTAACTGGCTGCCCATTAAACATACCGCTTCATAATAAGAGATTTCTCGCTCAGCCGCCAATTCGACGATTCTTTTCCAGGTAACGTCACCGATTCCCCGCCGGGGAACATTGATTATCCGAGACAAACTGACATTATCAGCCGGATTGGCGATTACCCGAAGATAGGCCAGCAGATCCCTGATTTCTTTTCGCTGATAAAACCCCTGACCCCCAATAATCCGAAAGGGAATCTGAAACCGCAACAAGGCCTCCTCTAACACCCGGGATTGAGCATGCACCCGATAGAAGACGGCAAAATCCCGATACCTTCTCTTTTCCTGTTGCTTAAGGAATAAAATACGTTCTGCCACAAAGCGGGCCTCATCCTGCTCGGTAAACCCCTGGTATTCAATAATCGGTTGTCCGGGACCATTGCTGGTCCATAACTTTTTCTCTTTCCGTGACCGGTTCTGTTTCACCACCTGGTTAGCGGCTTCCAAAATTGTTTGCGTGGATCGGTAATTTTCTTCTAATTTGATGATCCGGGCCTCCGGATAATCCTTCTCAAAATTTAGGATATTGGTCAGATCCGCCCCCCGCCAGCCATAGATAGATTGGTCCGGGTCGCCGACTACACACAGGTTGCGGTGTTTATCGGCCAGCATCTTGACTAAGACATACTGGGAGTGGTTGGTGTCCTGGTATTCATCGACCAGGATATACTGAAACTTATTCTGGTAATAGTCGAGGATCTCGGGGTTGTCCCGAAAGAGCTGAACCGTTTGCATGATCAGATCGTCAAAATCCAAGCCGTTCAATTCCTTGAGCCGTTTTTGATACCAGATATAGAGCTCGGCTATTTTTTTATCGTTGAGAGTGGATGCCCGCCGGGCAAACCCTTCCGGGCCTAACAGTCTGTTTTTGGCCTCACCAATTTGATAGGCAATACTGCGCGGTGGGTATTTTTTTTCATCCAGGTTAAAGGTCCGCAAACCCTCCTTAATCAAGGTCTGCTGGTCAGAGTCATCATAGATGGTGAAATCACGGGAATACCCCAGGACCTCAATTTCTCGCCGCAAAATGCGGGTACAAGCGGCATGAAATGTGCATACCCAAGGGCTTTTAAAAAAAGAAAGCATATTAACCAGGCGGCTTTTCATCTCCTGCGCCGCCTTGTTGGTAAAGGTGATCGCCAGAATATTAAAGGGGTTTACCCGCCGTTCTTCCACTAGATAAGCGATTCGGTAGGTCAACACCCGGGTTTTCCCGCTCCCCGCCCCGGCCAGGACCAGCACCGGGCCTTCGGTCTGGCAGACCGCTTCTCTCTGTTCCGAATTAAGTTGTTCTAATAGCTCCACATCGTTCCTCCAAAAAATGACGTGCTATAATTGTTCTATTTTTATTATTGTATCACTGAAGAAGCTGTAACGCCTAGGGCATTGGTAATGAACGTGTTATTTATTTACTGATAGCTTAACTTCTATAACTAATAATAGGGTTATGCGTGGCTATCTATAACAATTTGTTATTACTAGTATAAAGGTATTTTCATCTTGGTCTAGAATATGTATTTTGTTAAGGTGCCTTGCAAATTATCATTCAAAGTAGGAGGAATAGAATTGAGTCGAGAAAAATTGTTAATGGCTTTAACCGGGGTGGTGATTGGAGGACTGGCGGTATGGCTGGTGGTTTTAGGCAACCCGGCAAATATGGGATTTTGTATTGCATGCTTTTTACGAGATACAGCCGGAGGACTGGGATTGCACCGAGCAAGTATTGTCCAATATGTGCGGCCTGAGTTAATAGGCTTGGCCTTTGGTGCTTTTATTTCTGCCTTTAGTGCAAAAGAATTTCGGAGTCGCGGCGGTTCGGCCACCTTTGTGCGTTTTATTCTTGGTGCTTTTATGATGATCGGGGCACTCGTTTTCCTGGGCTGTCCTCTCCGGGACATCCTTAGATTAGGCGGGGGAGATCTCAACGCGCTAGTAGGATTTGCTGGCTTCCTCGGAGGAGTACTCTTTGGGGTATTTTTTCTGAAGAAAGGATTTAATTTAGGCGCGGCTAAAAGGGAAAAGGTTACCCCGGCCGGAGGTTATATTTTTATCTTATTAGTTCTCCTTATTTTTGGTCTTCTGGTTTTTGGAATTAGTTTTAATCCTGCAGCAGGCGGTCCACTGTTTTTTAGTCAAGAGGGCCCGGGAAGCATGCACGCTCCTTTATGGATCGCTTTAGTTGCTGGTCTGATCGTTGGTTTCCTGGCTCAAAAAACAAGAATGTGTTTGAGTGGCGGGTTCAGAGATTTCTTTTTGATCAGGGAAACCGGCCTGTTAATCGCCTATGGGTTTATTTTTCTCACCGTGCTGATCCTTAACCTTTATTTGGGCAAATTTCATTTGGGTTTTGCCAACCAACCCATTGCCCATACTAACCATCTATTTAATTTCTTGGGACTGTTCTTGGTTGGTCAAACTGCGGTACTGCTTGGAGGATGCCCGTTACGGCAAATAGTTTTGAGCAGTGAAGGAGATATGGACGCAGCAACCACGGTACTAGGAATGATTTTTGGGGCCGCTATCGCCCATAATTTTATGCTAGCGGCAAGTACAAATGGGGTCGCGATTTTCGGTCAGGTGGCAGTAGCGGCCGGGATAATTATTGTCAGTTTAATCGCTTGGGCTTATCGGGAGGTGGATGCATAATGGCCAACCTAGACGTGCGGGGATTAAGTTGTCCTTTGCCGGTACTTAAGACGCAAAAAGCTCTGGAAAAAGGGATTGAGGAACTGCGGGTAATAGGTTCTGGGAACACTGCCAAACATAATGTTAGTAAGTTCGCAAAGGCTAAAGGTTATCAAGTTAATGTAACCAGTGAAACAGATGACGAGTGGTGCCTGATGATTAAAAAGTAGGCTAACAAAAAAGCGATTGCTGTTTCGCTGAAATTACGATTATCTAAAATTTGTGCGAAATAAAACAAAGCACCGATTCTTGCATAATGAAGAGGTAACCACACCCAAAATTATGAAAGGATGGTGCTTTGCTTGCTCAACCTGTCAATATGCCAAAAATATAATGTTATGAATCACGCCACCGCCGGACCGCCCCGACGAATTCCTGGACTTTCTGCGGGTCAAGGTACCCCTCCCGATTGACCCCGCTAAACACATCCACCCCATAAGGCCTCGCCTTTTGCAAGGCATCGGCTACATTCTTCGCTTGCAGCCCGCCGGCCAGGATAAATGGTCTAGGCCAGACTGCATCCCTGATCTGGCGGGCGATCGCGAAATCCGCCACCTGACCGGTTGAGCCTACCTTGTTTTTCTGAGCACTGTCCAGTAGAATCGCATCAGCCCCGGCCGCAAGATAAGCCGCGATCAGGTTCTTTAGGGCGTTGTCGAGCTGGAAACTGCCTTCATCTGGTTGTTTGCCCACATTGCTGGTGCAGCTTGACCGGATTTTGTACTTATGGTCGTTGTGCTGGGGGTCGTTATGTTTGTGGTCGTTATGTTTGCGGTCGCTGTGTCTGTGGTCGTTGTGTTCTGAGGTTGTGGCGATTGCCATCAAGAAGCTGCTCCCCCTGCAGGTGCAGGGTCTTAATTATTTTTACCGGCAGTCTTTGCTTGAGGACCGCTACCTCCTCCGGTCCATTAAACCCATGGAGCTGGACCGCACTGGGGCGCACATAGTCCACCAAACGGCAGATTTCCTCAATTCTTTCCTCCGTCAGAATCAAGACGCTGCTCATCAAGGGCGGGACAAGAGCACTCAGTTGCCGGGCCTGCTCCCGAGAGAGGTTGCACGGCAGGGGCTGACTGACCTCAGTAATGAGGCCAATCGCGTCTACCCCGGCCATGGCCAGCAGTTCGATATCGGCTTCCTGTCGGCTGCCGCACACCATGATTCTGGTCAATGGAATCCCCTCCTGGCTTGAACAAAACTAGCTACCGTACTCGCCGGGTCAGCAGCAATGAGAAAGGCGGTTCCCGCCAGGACCGCATCCGCCCCGGCCGTTAATGATCGCTGCACATCCTCAGGTCCTTGGTGAGCACTCTCACTCAAAATCAAGGCCTCGCCAACCACCGGCCGGTAAGCAGTGAGCATTTCCTGATTTAACCGAATCAGGTCTTCTCCCATCTCCAACTCGTCAATATTTTTGTTGTTTATCCCCACTAATCGGGGAGGCCTTGCTAAGTTAGCCAGATATGGCAGATCTGCCGGCCCCCTGGTCTCCACCAGGGCCAACATCCCTTGCGCATGCACATACTGTAATAAATCAGGCAGTTGCTCTTTGACAAGATGGAGCGGTCAGCAGAAGGGTAACCCGGCGGCGCCAGGCCGAATTAACCGCTGATACCAGTTTAGCGTAATAATCAATCTGTTCCCGAGCTAAGATAAAGTCCTTAATCAATAACGGCAAGGATGTTGCCTGTAGTACGGCCGGTATATCCATTTCCGGCTGACCGCCGAAATGCTTGCGCTCCGTGACCAGCGAAATACCCGAGGCCCCGCCGGTCTGGTAACAGCGGGCCAGAGGAGGCAGCATCCCGCTCATCCCGACCCAGTTTATTAGCCAGTTTGGGGATCACCCGTTTAATCTCAGCGACAACTCGGGACAATGCCCTTTTGGCGTGAACAGGCAAGCGATTCCCAAAGATTCAGGGTCAATGCAGTTCCCCCCTCAAGGCGCGCGTTTTACTTTGGATTTCGTGAAGTTTAGCCAGTGCCTGGCCCGAGTCAAGAACCTCCCGCGCCAGAGCGACGCCTTCTGCTAGAGAACCAGCTTTGTCAGCCACGACCAGGGTGGCGGCTGCATTCAAAAGCAGCATATCCCGCTTAGGTCCGGTTTCTTTACCCGTAAAGAGATCCAGGATGACCTGAGCGTTGTATTCCGGGCTGCCGCCCCGAATTTCATCTATCGTACAGCGTTTAAAGCCGAAATCTTCGGGAGCAATCGTGTAATATTCGATCCGGCCGTCTTTGATCTCAGCGATCTTTGTTTCCCCCAACAGCGAAATCTCATCTAAACCATCCAAACCGTGAACCACCATGGCGTGGGTTAACCCTATTTCCAGACCGACCTCCGCCACCTGTTCGACTAGCTGCGGCTGATAAACCCCCAGCACGTGTCGTCTGGCGTCAGCCGGGTTGATCACCGGCCCGATAACGGTAAAGAAGATGGTCTTAATCCCTAGTTCATGCTCCGGGCCAAAAACTTTCATCATTACCGGGTGAAACCGCGGGGCATATAAAAATGAATAGCCCACTTCCTCAATTAACCGTTCAGCCTGATCTGGTTCCAGTTCGACCGGTATACCCAGGGCTTCTAAAACATCGGCACTGCCAGAAGAGGAGGAAATTGACCGGGAACCGTGTTTGGCGATCTTGACTCCGGCAGCGGCCGAAAGCAGGGAGTTAGCGGTACTGACATTGAAGGTAGTCAGCCCGCCGCCCGTTCCGCAAGTATCAGTAAGTTCGCCGTTTACCCTCGGCTTTATGGCCACGCAAGCGCGGCGCATGGCCCGGGCAATACTGACTATTTCCGCGGTGGTGGGGCCCTTCATCAGCAAGCCCATCAGAAACCCGGCCACCTGAGTGGTTGGAAAACGATCCTCTTTAATCCCAAAAACCACCTCATCGATTTCCGCTTGATTTAATTCAGAATCCTGACTTAGTTTCCTTAAGATATTCTTCATGCCATCCCTCTCCTTTTCGGTATAATTTGATTTGTCCCTTATCGGGAAATGTCCGGGTTGTGGTAACTAAGAGAGAAGGTAGCTGGCTGGCAATTCCGCTCGCGAAAAAACGGAATCAATTGAGGCTGGCCAAAAATAGAACTGGCTAGAAGAGAGAATCCTGTTCGCACCGAAAAATAAAACCAGCACTAAGCCCTAGTGCTGGTCGGGTGTCCTTAGAATGCCTCATCTCGACTCAACTCAGCTCAGCTCAGCTCTACTCTGCTCATCTTATTATCCACTTGTCTCAGCTTTGCTCATCTAGGTCGACCTAGGCTCCTCTTTTCTATATTTGAATATATCACCCTTCGTTTCTGGCTGTCAATAATTATCTGCGTATATTTCAAAGACAGTGTGGTCTGTAGCACCGAATAGACCTTCCCCCAACACCGTTTCTACGTCATGTCCTGTCTCAACAAAAATAATACGAAACCTAATAGTGCATATAGGGAAAATAATAAGGTACATTTCTAATTTTATTCTCAAAAATTTGCCATTTGCTCAAGTTTTCACTTTAGGTGGTATGATAGATAAATAGAATAAGGCTACTACTAACATAAAAATATAGTGCTTCTTTGGAAAAAAAGTATGTCATTAATCAGTAGGGCGTAAATAGCTTCGAAAATGACTTGTGCTTTGACGCTTCAATAGGCTTAACCATGCTCTCCAGGCTTCTATGACACATCTTTGACACAAATTTATAATAGAGTGGACACATGTACGGGAGGTATCGTCCATGCTCGATATTCTGATCGTTGAAGATGAAGACGCAATCGCCAATTTAATACGCATAAGCCTTAATGACGAGGGCTATCGCTGTACCTGCGCTTTTGATGGAAAGCAGGCCGCTGACATTATTGAAGGAGGAAATTTCGACCTTATTTTGCTTGATATTATGCTGCCGGAATTTAACGGCTATGAGTTGCTCGAATATATTAAACCGCTTGGAACACCCGTGATTTTCATTACCGCCAAGGGCACGGTCAATGATCGAATAAAAGGGCTTAAACTCGGAGCGGACGACTATATCGTAAAACCATTCCAAATCGGTGAACTATCCGCACGGGTGGAAGCGGTTTTACGCCGATCCGGTAAAAGCGAAAAACAATTATCTTTTCGTGATGTTTTTATCAACACTGATTCGCGGCAGGTAAAAAAAGATAATCAGATTATTGACCTGACCGTTAAAGAGTTTGATTTGTTGGTTGAACTTGTACGCAATAAAAATGTGGCACTCTACCGCGAGCGTCTCTACGAAAAAGTTTGGGGAGAAGAGTTTACTGGGGAAACGCGGACACTGGACTCTCACATCCAACGCCTAAGAAAAAAGCTCGGTTGGGAGGATTGCATCAAAACCGTCTTTCGCATTGGCTACCGATTGGAGGGATAGGATGTGAGGCTGTTTGCCAAAATATTCCTTTGCGCAACGCTTGTATTAAGTATGGCACTCTCACTTTCCGGCTATTTGCTGATCACTTCATCCTACAAAAACGCGATCATTCGTGAAACGGAACGCGCGCTTGACGAGTACCAGTATAATAAATTTTCCGTCCAGGCGGCACTCCTTCTAAACGCGGACAGCTTTCAAGATGCGTTTCCCTTCGATTACAGCAGCCAGGCGGCCCTTTTCGCAGAAGATAAATCCCTTGTTTTCTCGAGCCTGCCGCTTGAATCTCAATTTGAGATACTTGATCTGGTATCTGACGATACGGTGACTTACCGCGTCGAGCAAATAGGTTCAAAGCAATATATCATGGTCTGCGGTAAACTTGTTCAAAATGGAAGAACGCTCTATTTATTAGTTGCGTCGGACATAAGCTCGATAAGCAGGCAAAGTGACGAAATGATTCAAAACTTTGGACAAGTGTATTTTATTACTCTTGGCATCAGTATGCTTCTAATACTTGTATTTTCCGCATTGCTTACCCACCCGATCAAAAGGCTGACAAGGGCATCTGCGCAGATTGCAAGCGGTCATTACGATAAACGGCTGCCTGTTTCCGGGGGTGATGAAATTGCTGAACTTTCCGGGAGTTTTAACATAATGGCAAAGGCCATTGAGGATAAAGTAGAGGAACTATCCGTAAACGCCCAGCAAAAAGAAGACTTCGTCGCAAATTTTACCCATGAACTCAAGACCCCTCTCACCTCAGTGATCGGGTATGCGGATATGATTTATCAAAAAGATCTGCCGCGTGATGATGTGAGAAACGCCGCGAGATATATCATAGATGAAGGCTTGCGTCTAGAAGCCTTATCAATAAAACTTATGGATTTGATCGTGTTGAATCGTCAGGATTTTATTTTGACAGAAACGCCTGTTAAAGAGTTACTAGATAACATCACTCATACTTTAAGGCCCTTGCTTTTGGATATGAAGATAGAATTGCTCTATGAAACAGATCACGCTTATATCAAAGTTGATTATGACTTATTCAAAACCCTTTTATTAAACCTGATTGACAATTCCATTAAGGCAGGCAGTACAAAAATCGAAATTTCCGGCAAACGGTACGGTAAGCACTATTGCTTAGGTGTCGCTGATAACGGGTGCGGGATCCCGGCTCATGAAATAGAACGTATCACCGAAGCGTTCTATATGGTAGATAAATCCCGTTCGCGTAAGCAACACAGCTCGGGATTGGGGCTTGCCTTGGCGTCAAGGATTGCTGCAATCCATGGCACAACTCTCAAATTTGTCAGCGAGGAGCAAAAAGGTACCTTAGTTGAAATAAATCTGCTCTGCGAGGAGGTCTAAATTGATGAATAAGCAAGGGATATATACAGCTGTGGGTATTACGCTTTCACTCATGATAGCCTTTGGCGGGTGGATACTGACAAATACCCTGCTCGATAAACAGGAAACCGTGCTGCTTTCTAAGACTGGGAGCATCTATGTTCCAGCGGGATTGAAAACTACGGCTGGGTCGGCCAATGATGCGAATTCAAACTTACCTCCAAAAACCAAGACAGAGCTCCTACCTAATGAAACAAAGCTGGAAGAAGGGGTGATGGCCAAGATATTAGCCAACTGGAACGCTCCCCAAAGCTATGCCCGGCCACATGATCCGGTTGAGGGTCAGCTCAGCATGGAGCAGGCTATTACTGCGGCAAAAAATGGATTATCACATTTCAGTACCCAGGGGATCATTCCACTGGAACTGCTGGAAAATGAATTTACACGTACTAAGGCTTCTCTTTGGGAGAATCAACCGGCAATCAAAGAGAATCCATCGGATCCGCGGGTCAGGGTAAGCATAGAACTGCCACCAGCATACAGTTATTGGGTAATCACGTTTGACAATGAAAAACTTAATGTGCGGCTGATGCTCAACGCTGTAACCGGGGCGATATGGAGAGCTGATATTGTTTCATATCAGGCGGAAACAACATTTACCGATCTTGATGTGGTGGAAATGATAGAGATATATGCGGCTTACTTGGGACTTGACGGCGGAGGCACCCTTAATTTCAACGAAACCTGGGCATCAAAAGGATTTGCGGGAGATATTATCAGTGTTACGGCGATAAAAAAAGGGACTGGAGTGGGCGGCGCGGAAAGTTATAACGGAATATCCTTATATTTATCCGAGTTTGGCCGTCCAGCCAGGGACGTGAGTATTGCGGTGAAATATAAATAAATAGAAGATGGGGGAAGCCAATGTTAAGTTTTCCGCTCAGAGAGAATATTACAACTTTGACACATCTGTAAAACAATTCTTTGACACCTCCCGGTTATGATTGAATCCAAAATTAATAACTAGGAGGTTTTATTGTTGAAAAGACTAATATGTACCCTGATGACATTTGTCCTCGCGTTACTTTGGGGAGGTAATCTAGTTTTCGAGGCATACGCCACAGATGTAAGAACGGAACTCATTTCAAGAAAGACCATCACGGACAAAATTTGCTTAATTTCCGAGCAAATTCGTTTATTAATCTCGGATCAAATTCCTTTAAAGGAGAAATTATCAGAACAAACCACGATGAAGATCAGTGAACCGCCCAAGTTCATTCCATCTATTAATAACAACGAGGATTGGATGCTGACATTGGTAAATTACAACAATCCCCTTCCCGATACATACAAACCCGTATTAAAAAGTCTTTCCAACGGCTTACAATTCGATGCGCGCGCCATCGATCAACTTAATTTAATGCTTTCGGACGCAAGGGCGCAAGGCTTATCTCCTGTCGTTTGTTCAGCATACAGATCGGTTGAATACCAACAAAAGCTATTCAACAATCAGGTCAAAAAACAGATGGCCAAAGGATTAGATCGTCAACAGGCCGAGCTTGAAGCTCAAAAAGTCGTCGCCTATCCGGGAACGAGCGAACACAATTTAGGTCTGGCCGCCGATATTGTCTCGTTAAGCTATCAACACCTTGATCAAGCACAAGCCAATACAGCTGAGGTGAAATGGCTTACTAGGCATTGCAGCGAGTACGGTTTCATACTTCGGTATCCAGAAGGAAAAACAAATATTACCGGCGTAATTTATGAACCCTGGCACTTTAGATATGTAGGCATAGATGCAGCGAAGGAAATCATGGAAAGCGGCCAGTGTCTTGAAGAATATTTAGAGTTTAAAGAAAGTGCTCTGGCTAGGACTTCTTCAACAACTCGGGGGCCTTATGGAATTACATCTGTTATGTTCATTCAATTGATTCCCTTTTTCCATTGATTGACATTAAATTAGTTATCTGCTACAATATCTTAAATATAAAAACTTAAATATTATGATTGATCTAATTTATAAAATACACTGTGTGCCGTATACAAAAGGATGTGTTTTAATTGAGAATAAACCAACTTATTAGTATCTGTCGAAAATATCACGTTGCGTTATTATATTTATTTGGTTCTCAGCAGAAAACAGGTCTTGCCCTTTTAAAAGGAGAAAACGTCTCTGTTGATAATCCTCTGACCGACGTGGACATCGGGGTTGTTTTTGCAAAAGAACTGCCTTCGCCTTATGAACGAGCAAGGCTATACGCTCATGTTTACAATGATCTTACCGATCTATTTCTCCCCTTTAGGACCGACCTGTGTTTTTTGCAAGAAAACCATTCTGTATTTCAGTTAGAGGCTGTGGCGCGAGGTATCTGTATTTATGCAGCGGATGAAACCTTTCAAGAAGAATATGAAATGTCAGTCCTGCGGCGAGGAGCCGACTTTCGTTGGGTTTTAGACAAGTTTTATGAAGAAAAATTGGCTGATTATTGAAAACTATACTTATTCAAAGAGGAACTGTGCATGAATAGTATTAATAAAACCCTAGTCTATGATCGACTCAGTCTGATCAATGACGCAGTGATAAAGCTAAAAGAGTTAAGTCTGATTCCATTGAACCATTTTATTAATTCCATTGAAGCTGCAGCGGCTGAAAGCTATCTGCGCCGAGCATTGGAAGCGATCTTTGACGTGGGACGTCATATCCTCTCCAAAATTGGGGAAAAAGAACTAGCCGCGGAGTACAAGTCTATTGCCCGGGGTTTAGTCATTAATGGAGTTATCAATTCGGACATCGGCAATACCCTTCTAAATATGGCCGGCTATCGAAATCGGTTGGTTCACCTTTACCATCAGGTAACTGACGAAGAACTATACCAGATATTACAAAACAACCTTGGTGATATCCGGCAGTTTGTTTCCCAAATCAAACAATATGTTGGCAAATGTCTCTAACTCGCCAATATTTTTGTTGTCTATCCCCCACCGTACCAACGTTTAATCAAGGCTAATGTCTAGTATCTTAACTAACTTTTCCCGTTGATTAAGGAATTTAGCTAACGAGAAATAAAATAAGGCAAAAGACAAAGCCTGAAATGTACGATACTGAAAAAGAGGGTACGAATACAACCAACTTACCTAGAATAATCGCAGTAATTTTTAATTAAAATATGGTGAGGATTGACATCATGCCCAAAAGTATGCAAACCATATTGTCGCTTAGCCTGCCGGCCCTTTTGCTGATTCTTGCTTACCTGTGCTTGCTGAACATAGCCGGCCTGCCGGCATTAATCATCAATCTGCTGCCATTGTTACCTTATCTTTTGTTGCTGGTAGCCGGCTGCCTGGCTTACCACTTTAACCAGAGCATACTTTTCTACCTGGCCTTGGCTTTCATCGCCATTCAGCTTATTACTGATGGATACCTTTTTCAGCAGCACTCCTTTGACAGTGCACAGATGGGCTTGATCTATTCGCTGATCGCCATCCTGGTTCCACTTAACCTGTTAGTTTACAGTTTCTTACAGGAGAGGGGTATATTAAGCCTGTGGGGATTTCTGAAGCTGTTTTTCATTATCCTTCAATTCCTAGGGGCAGCTTGGATCGTTAGCAGCGGCCAGACGGGTATTCTCAGCCTAATCTACGCCCAGATTCTACCTTGGTATTTTCCGCTTCCGCAAGGGATGGCCCAGCTTAGCCTGCTGGTATTTGGCCTGGTGATTACGGCGTTCTTAATTAAACTCTGGTTCAATAATGCTTTTTTCACAACAACAGCCATCGGGGTATTGTTAAGCCTTGGTTTATCTTTTTATTTTCAGGAGTGGCCATTGGCCGCCCCGATTTTTATGAGTAGTGTCGGCCTTTTGATGATCATCTGTATTCTCCAAAATACCCATAGTATGGCCTATCTGGATGAGCTCACCGAAATCCCTGGCCGCCGGGCCCTCCGGGAAGAGATGATGAAACTCAGCGGTGCTTATACTGTCGCGATGGTGGACATCGACCATTTTAAAAAATTTAACGATACCTACGGGCATGATGTGGGTGATGATGTTTTGAGAATGGTGGCCTCGAAGCTAAAGCGGGTTACCGGAGGAGGAAAAGCCTTTCGCTATGGAGGAGAGGAGTTTGTCATTATTTTTGCAAGGAAAAAGCTCGCTGATGTCCTGCCTCATCTGGAAAAACTGCGGGAGACAATCGCTCATTCGGAGTTTGTGATTAGGGGTAAAGATCGTCCGAAAAATAAACCCGCTAAACCGAAATCGACTCAACCAGTGAAAAAAATTTCGGTTACCGTAAGCATCGGAGCGGCAGAAAAAAACCGCCCCCTGGAAAAAGCGGAAGAGGTTCTAAAAGAAGCTGACAAGGCCCTGTATCGGGCCAAGAAAAAAGGGCGCAACTGCGTCTGCAAATAAGGTCTTACATCTGCTTCAAGTCTGCTTCATTCAAGGGTGCGGGTAATTGTTTAGATACTTCCGTCTGGGGCAGACTCTTTATTTCAAAGTATAAAAAAGTAGCGGTTATCATTACGGCTATCGCATCCGAGAACGGAGCAGCTCGCCAAACCCCGTTAATCCCCCAAAAACGCGGTAGAAGCAGCAGCAACGGAATAAATACCAGGACCTGCCGGGACAAACCGAGGATCGTCGCTTTCAGTCCTTTACCAACTGCTTGAAAGTAGATAGGGCCGACAACCTGGAAGCCAAGAATAAAAATGATGGCTAAATAGACCTGCATGGCATCAGCCGTCAGCTGGATAAGGGCCGTGTCCTTGGTAAACAGACTTGCTATTTGGCTAGGCCAGATCTGAATCACCAGGTAACCGGCGATAGAAATACCAGATGCGGCAATAATTGCTTTTTTCAAGGCTTCTTTAACTCGGTCATATTGCCGGGCCCCATAATTGAAACCGACCAGGGGCTGCATTCCCTGACTAATCCCGAGAATAGGCATAAGCATAATCGCCACGATACTCATGATAATGCCGACCGCAGACAGGGCTAAATCGCCTCCATATGCGGTGAGGGTTTTATTAATAATCAATTGCTGAACACTGTTAGCCAGCTGCAAGGCAAAAGGTGCACAGCCGATGGACACAATACTCAACAATACTGGTGCTTGCAGACGGAAATTTTTCAGTCTGATTTTCACCAGACTGCGGCCGGTAAAAAAATAGCCAAGAACCCAAAGGGCCGAGATGAATTGACCGGATACCGTAGCCAGGGCTGATCCTTTAATGCCCAGACCCAATTGGAAAATAAAGATATAATTTAAGACTATATTGACCGTAGCCCCGATAAGCTGCGTGTACATAGCGGTTTTCGCGTCGCCCTGCGCTCTGATAAAGTTGTTCATGCCTATGCTAATGGAACTTATAGCCGAACCCAGCATAATTATCTGCATGAAATCGCGGGCATAGGGCAAAACCTCGGGACTAGCCCCAAAAGTTTTTAGAATTGGATCCGGAAATAGCAGGTAGATAACCGTCAGACACAGCGGCAGGAGAACCAGCAGTAGGGTCGCATTGCCGGCGATCTTCTCGGCCTCTTCTTTTTTCTGCTCCCCCAGCCGGATTGAGATCAGCGCGGTCGCTCCTACCCCAATCAGGACCGACACCGCCATTAAGATGATCATGATGGGAAAAGCCACAGTTGTGGCGGCGATGGCCAGCGAGCCAACCCCGCGCCCGACAAAGATCCGGTCCACCACATTGTAAAGAGCATTAATCAGCATCCCGGCTATGGCGGGCAATGAGAATTTTAGGAGTAACCTACCTATATCTTCATCACGCATCATGGCGGTATTGTCCATTTGCACTCACCTTTCGTTTGGTACGATTATTCTTCAGCCTTGTAGAGTCCCTTCGCTCATTTTAATATGAAACTAGGTCTTGGTTCAAACAGTATTTACAATGGTTTTAGCAACAACCGAAAGACCCTTTGCACAACCAGGTAAATTTGTTATAATTGCGGAGAATAACCATAAAATCTGCTGAATATCGGCAGATCATTGTATACAATTAGCCGAAGTACATATAAGAGGGAGCGGAAAAGGCTTGCAATTTATAAAAGTTCATGGTATTGGCAATGATTTTGTCTTAATGGATTTTTTACAAGGTGCCCCGGAACGGGATTGGCCGCAATTGGCCCAACAAATATGTAATCGTCATTTTGGCGTCGGGGCCGATGGTTTGGTTTTAATCCACCCCTCAACAACAGCGCATATCCGAATGCAGGTTTTTAACCCAGATGGCAGTGAAGCAGAAATGTGCGGCAACGCGATTCGGTGTGTTGCCCGCTATGTTTATCAGCGTCAGCTGGTGAATGAGCTTTTTATTAAAGTGGAAACCCTGGCTGGCCTCAGGATCCCGGAAATTATTTTGAACGATCAGGGAGACTTGGCCGGAGTTAAAGTTGATATGGGCAAACCAATCTTAGATCCCACCCTCATTCCCATGTCTATTCTCGGGGAAAAAGTCGTCAATCATCCCCTGCAATTTGCCGGCGACGAATTGATGATTACCGCCGTCTCCATGGGTAACCCCCACTGTATTACCTATGTCTCAGATTTAGACAAAACCCCCTTTTACGACTGGGGCCCCAAGTTAGAAACCCACCCCTTATTTCCCAAAAAAACCAATGTAGAATTTGTCGAGGTCCTTAATCCCCAAGAAGTCCGCATGCGGGTCTGGGAAAGAGGTGCTGGGGAAACCTTGGCCTGTGGGACTGGAGCGTGTGCAGTGGGGGTGGCGAGTTTTCTCAACGGTTTGACCGAACGGTTAATTACGGTTCACCTGCCGGGAGGGGACCTGCAAATTGAATGGGCAGAAAATGGTCGCGTGTACATGACTGGCCCGGCGCAGGAGGTCTTTATTGGTAATTGGTTGGAGTAAAATTTCTGGGTGATCACCATTTTCCATTTTCGGATCTTAACGACATGAGGTTTAATCTATCAAAACGAAACATGATTTTTTCAATAGCTATTAGCTATTAATGTTTTAAAGACCTAGGAAGCAAAAAAACCGTCCCCTTGCTTCCTTATTTAAAATCAAGCATAGGAGGTATCGCTTTATCGATGAAACCGGCCAAAACTATTCAAAACTTGCCCCCTTATCTTTTCGCTCGTATTGAGAAATTAATTGCCGAAGCCAAAGAACAAGGCAAGGACATTATTAGTTTAGGAATCGGCGATCCGGATCGCCCCACACCACCGCATGTTATTAATACCTTGATCGAACAAGCGCAAAACCCGGTTAATCACCAGTATCCCTCCTCCGTTGGGATGCTGGAGTATCGTCGGGCAGTGGCCGATTGGTACCAAAGCCGGTTTGGTGTTAATCTTGATCCTAAAACCGAAGTGGTATCGCTAATTGGTTCCAAAGAGGGGATTGGCCATATCAGTTTTTGTTATCTGAATCCGGGGGACCTAAGCCTGGTGCCGGATCCAGGGTACCCAGTTTATTCAATCGGCGCCCTGTTAGCTAACGCGAATTCCTATCCCATGCCTTTGTCTCCGGAAAACGGGTTTCTGCCAGACCTGAAAGCAATTCCGGAAACAGTGGCGAAAGAAGCCAAAATAATGTTTCTGAATTACCCCAACAATCCGACCGGGGCGACGGCTGACCTGAACTTTTTTCAGGAGGTTGTTGACTTCGCTCGCCGATATGATATTTTAGTTTGTCATGATGCTGCTTATTCAGAAGTGTATTTTGACGGGCAGGCCCCGGTCAGCTTCCTGCAAGCGGAAGGGGCTAAAGAGGTGGGGATTGAGTTTCATTCCGTATCCAAGACTTATAACATGACCGGCTGGCGGGTCGGTTGGGCCGCCGGCAACGCCGAAGCCATTGATGTCCTAGGCCGCTTTAAATCAAACGTAGACTCTGGGGTGTTTCAAGCCATCCAGTACGCGGGTATTACGGCTTTAACCGGACCGCAGGATTGTGTGGAAGAAATGCGCCAGGTTTATCAAGAACGGCGTGACGTTGTCATTAACGGTTTGCGGAAAATGGGTTGGCAAATTGAGCCACCTAAAGCAACAATTTACGTCTGGGCCCCGGTTCCCAAGGGTTATACCTCCAGCAGTTTTGCCGAACTGGTTTTGAGCAAAGCGGGAGTGGTCATTACTCCGGGTTTAGGTTACGGTGAACGGTCAGATGGTTACTTCCGAATTGCGCTAACGCAAGAAGTCGACCGGATCCAGGAAGCCCTGGACCGGATGCAGGCCGCCTTAGGAACGCTTGAGTTCTAAGCCTGCTGATGGGGTTAAATGTTATCTAACCGATAACCAAAAAATAACCGTTAACGAAAAAAGCAACAAAGAGTCGTTCCGTATCTCAAACGGTAACGACTCTTTACCCTATAAAGACTAGGTTAAACAGCCAGCAACCTTTTTAATAGAACTCACTGATCACCAAACCTTTTCGCTTAATTTAATAAATGGCCAAATATCGCTCAATTTCCCATGGATGCACCTGGGTACGATAGAGCTCCCATTCTTTAGTTTTGGCTTCCATAAAACGGTCGTAAATATGCTCTCCCAAGGCCTCCTGGATGACCCGGTCTTTTTTCAGCTCCGCCAAAGCCTCATTTAGGTCACTGGGTAGAGAAGGGATCCCCCTTCTTACTCTTTCTTGCCGGTCCATGTCATACAGATTATCGTCAACAGGGGATGGCGGAGTAATCTGTTGCTTGATTCCGTCCAGACCAGCTTTGAGCATAACGGCTAGAGCCAGATAAGGGTTGCAGGAAGGATCCGGGTTGCGCACTTCGATCCGAGTACTCATGCCCCGTTTGGCCGGAATGCGCACCAGCGGGCTCCGGTTCTTTTCGGACCAAGCCACGTACACCGGTGCCTCAAAACCGGGGACCAACCGCTTATAGGAATTGACCGTTGGGTTGGTAATCGCAGCAAAGGCCCGCGCATGCTGGAGGATGCCGCCGATATAATATAAAGCCTCTTGACTTAACTGATTGGGTGTCGTCGGGTCAAAGAAGGCATTTTCTTTATCGCGAAATAGGGACTGGTGGCAGTGCATTCCAGACCCGGCAACGCCGTAAACTGGTTTCGGCATAAAACTAGCGTGCAGGCCATGCCGCTGGGCAATGACCCGAATCGTATGCTTCAGAGTCGCAATCTTATCCGCCGTGGCGACTGCACAGCCATACTTAAAATCAATTTCATGCTGGCCGGGGGCCACCTCATGGTGCGAAGCCTCCACTTCAAAGCCCATCTCTTCCAGAGCCAGCACCATATCCCGTCGGGCATTTTCGCCCAGATCGACTGGGGCTAGATCAAAATAACTGGCCTGATCGTGGGTAATAGTCGTCGGTTTCCCATCGCTATCCGTGTGGAAAAGGAAGAACTCCGCTTCCGGTCCGACCAGCATCTGAAAACCCATCGACGCCGCCTCTTTAACGATTCGTTTCAAATTACAGCGAGGACAGCCGGAGAAGGGGGTGCCGTCCGGGTTATATACATCACAAATCAACCGGGCCTCGGCCTCGCCCCGGGGACGCCAAGGCAACACGACAAAGGTGCTGTAGTCTGGCTTAAGATACATGTCTGATTCTTCGATCCGGACAAACCCCTCAATTGACGAACCGTCAAACATGAGCTCCCCATCCAAGGCTTTATCTAGCTGTGAAATCGGAATAGTGACACTCTTTAGGCCTCCCGTAATATCGATAATCTGCAGATAGATGAACCGGATATTCTGTTCTGCTACCTGTTTTTTTATATCTTCCCTGGTTATAGCCAAACACCCTACCTCCTACCCAAAACTTCGAACGCCTACACCCATAAAGATAGATTAGTCATTAGTATCTTGTATCACTACACTTAGATCCCTTTCCTTTTCCCGGCAAAAAATCCCCCGTGAATCTGCCGCGTATCGGAAATATTATAAAAAGCTTGCGCGTCAATTTCGTCGATCAACTTCAGGGCTTGGCTTAGGCTTAGCGCCGTTTAGCCAGTTCCTTAAACACCTCGTCCGGGGTAATGCTGCTATCCGCCAGCAAGACCAGCAAATGGTAAATGAGATCAGCACTCTCGTAGATTAGTTCCTCACGGCTCGCATTTTTCGCGGCAATAATCACTTCCGCGGCCTCTTCCCCGACCTTTTTACAGATCTTATCTACTCCTTTATTAAAGAGGTAGGCGGTATAAGAACCTTCGGGCCGAGTTTGCCGACGTTCCAGAATCACCTGGTAGAGCTCGGCCAGGATTTGGGCTGGTGTGGTCCGAGACGCCTGGGGTTCGGTTTCTGGGCCAACTATTCCAATCACTCCAATAGATTCAGCCGGCTTAGTTGTTTCCAGGTTAGCGTTACTTGCGCCCTTGCTGGTGACTGTCGCGGTCCTCGTTAATAACTCGGGCGAGATAATACCGGGCGGCTCTCCGTAAACTTCCTCCGGATTAAAAACGCGCTCGCCAATGGTCTGAACTTCCCCACTGGGGGTTATTTCTCGGTAAAAACATGACTGATAACCGGTATGGCAAGCTGCTCCGGTTTGTTCCACCTTCACTAACAAGGCATCCTGGTCACAATCAAATGAGATCCCTCTCACCCGTTGAAAATGACCGGAGGTCTCACCTTTATGCCACAATTCCTGACGACTGCGGCTATAAAACCAGGTCTCGCCGGTTTCCCAGGTTCTGGCCACGGCCTCGCGGTTCATATAGGCAATCATCAAAACCTGACCGGTCTTGTTATCCTGCACAATCGCCGGAATCAAACCGTCAGCTCCAAATTTCAACTCTTTTAGAAAAGTAAAATCCTTCAACTTCTAACCGCTACCCCCTTACTCAGTAAATAGTCCTTGGCTTCGGCTACCCCTCCGCCCACTGTGAAGGGGATAAAAACTTCCTCGGAAGTGCGGCGCACCACCTCTTCCATGATGTCCCGCTCCTCCGCGGACGCTGTTATATCCAAGAAAACTGCTTCATTGGCCCCGGTCTGATCATAATAGGCCGCCAGTTTGACCGGGTCCCCGGCATCCTTCAGGTTGATAAAATTCGTTCCTTTGACTACTCGCCCGGCCATGACATCCAGGCAGGGAATAATTCTTTCAGCCAGCACGTTGCGCTATTCATCCTTCCCTTAAATACATTCTTATGACATCAAAAACCTGATGGACGCTGATTTAAAATCGTCTTGCCACCCATCCCGCTACGGTTGACGTTTACGCTTTATGCCTCGCTCTTTACTCATATTATCTCCCTAAATAATATGTCCTTCTGCTTGGGCTACCTCCAGTGCCTCTTCCAAAACTACGACCCCTGAGTAAAGAGCCCGACCGATAATAACCCCTTCCACCCCATAAGGTTCCAAGGCTTTTAGACTTCGAATATCTTCCAAAGACGAAATGCCCCCAGAGGCTAAGATTTTGAGATTACAGGCCAGCCCCATCTCTCGGGTACCTTCAACATTCGGACCCTTCAGCATGCCATCTCGCCGAATATCGGTCAGAACGATTCTCTTGATCCCAATCTCCTCGACCTCGCGACCAAGTTCTAAGATGCTCTTTTCTGAGGTCTTATCCCAGCCTTCAATGACGACTTTTCCATCCCGACCGTCAATTCCCACCAGAATCCGCTCTCCAAACTCAGCCACAGCTTCGCGCACCATCTCCGGTTGGGCGACCGCCGAGGTCCCTAAAATAACCCGGTTTACTCCTAAATCTAAAAGTTGACGAACAGTCTCCATTGTTCGGATTCCGCCGCCGACCTGAATGGGAATGTTTACATTTTTCACAATCGCCTTGATCTTATCCAGGTTTCTCAGTTCACCGGCAAAAGCCCCGTCTAAATCGACCACATGCAGCCACTGGGCCCCGCGTTTTTCCCAATTGCTAGCCACCTCTGCCGGATTGTTCGAAAAAACTATTTCCTGGTCAAGACGACCCTGAATTAAACGAACGCATCGACCCTCTCGTAAATCAATGGCCGGAATTACCAGCATTGACTACCACCTCCCCATAATTCTGTAATATAATCGCAATCATCCCGGCTGTTCTCCTTTTTTAAACCAGTACTCCCTTGGTTGAAGGGACGCCTTCAACCCGCGGATCGATCTGCACGGCTTCGCGCAGTGCCCGTCCCAGTCCTTTGAAAACCGCTTCCGCAATGTGATGGGTGTTTTTGCCGCTCAACAACCGGACGTGCAACGTTAAACCCGCATTAACCGCCAAGGCGCGCAAAAATTCTTCGATCAGTTCGGTGTCAAACTCCCCGACCCGACTGGTGGTGAGAACTACATCATAGACCAAAAAAGGCCGACCGCTAATATCGATTACTACCTGCGCCAGGGCTTCGTCCATTGGCACGAGAGCACTCCCGTATCGATTTATGGCCTTTTTTTCTCCCAGTGCTTGCCGCAAAGCCTGGCCCAAGGTAATTCCGATATCTTCTACGGTATGGTGCGCATCCACTTCCAGGTCGCCCCGAGCGGTGACCGCCAGATTAAACAAACCATGTCGGGTAAACAAATGAAGCATATGATCCAAAAAAGGAACCCCCGTCTGGCCGCTAAAAGTGCCCTGGCCATCAATCCCCAGGCGGATACTGACTTGGGTTTCGCCGGTTAGGCGCTCAACCTCAGCAAACCGTTCTATCACAACCGTTCCTCCGAAAGTTTTTATTATAGAGTACAATTCCTAACCTCATGGTTCAAGTCTAATTTTTATTGAATTGGCGTGGGCATCCAGACCTTCAACGGTAGCCAGTTTAATTACTTTGGGAGCAGCGGCCCGAAAACCAGCTTCAGAGTAAGCGATCACACTGGTTTTCTTGGTAAAGGTATCTACCGTTACTGGCGAGTAAAAACGAGCAGTGCCGCCGGTTGGCAAGATGTGGTTAGGGCCGGCAAAGTAATCGCCAATTGGTTCCGGCGAGTAATGACCGACAAACACCGCCCCGGCATTTTTCACCTGGCCTAACCAGGAAAAAGGTTCGGCCACCAGCAGTTCCAGGTGCTCCGGAGCAAACCGGTTTGCGACCTCAATGGCCTCAGTCAAATCTTCGGTAATGATGATCGCCCCATATTCAGTTAGGGCCTTTTCCATAATGTCTCGACGGCTTAAACCAGCCAACTGCCGCTCCACCTCAAGCTTAACCGCTTGGGCTAACTCGGTTGAAGGGGTCACCAGCAGGGCAGAAGCTAGGGCGTCATGTTCGGCCTGGGACAACAGATCCGCCGCCGCATACCGAGGATTGGCTGTGGCATCCGCTACTACTAGCACCTCACTGGGCCCGGCCAGCATATCAATATCCACTTCCCCATAGACCAGTTTTTTCGCCATGGTGACATAGATGTTGCCTGGTCCGGTAATCTTATCCACCTTAGGTACGGTCTGGGTACCGCAAGCCAAGGCTGCTACCGCTTGGGCTCCGCCGATCTTATAGATCTCGGTTACGCCACAGGCAGCGGCTGCGACCAAGGTATAGGGATTCAGCGATCCATCTGCGGCTGGCGGGCTAACCATGATTATTTCTTTAACCCCGGCGACCTGAGCCGGCAGGGCATTCATCAAAACGGAGGATGGATAAGCGGCGGTCCCTCCTGGAACGTAGATACCTACCCGCTCCAGTGGTCGAGAGATCTGACCTAAAATGTTGCCCGAAGGGTCCGGTTCCATCCAGGAATGCTGCTTCTGTTGCTCATGAAAGGAACGGATATTATCAATGGCTGCTTGAAGTGAATCCAGAAATTCGCGATCAACTAAGGCCCGTGCCTGTTCAATTTCCTCGGCAGTTACTCGCAGATTATCCCACTCGGCGGGTACCCGATCAAATCGACGGGTATACTCCAAAACTGCCGCGTCACCTCGCTGCCGGACTTCCTCGACAATTTCCCGGACGCGAGACTCAATTTCTGCAGCGTTGGCAATGGTCTTTTGCAGAATACGCTCCACGGCCGGGTCACGACTGGACAGTATCCTCATCCTTCCAAATCCTCCTTCTCGACCACTTCTTTCATCTTATCTTGCAGAGGTTGAATAATCTCGGACTTCATTCGAAAACTAACTCGGTTCGCAATCAGTCTGGCCGTGGCCGGGAAGATTTCTTCCAGGACCGCCAGCTTGTTTTCGCGTAAGGTCCGACCAGTCGAGACAATATCCACAATCAAGTCTGACAAGCCCACACTTGGAGCCAGCTCAATATTACCATGCAGTTTGACCACCTCAACCTGGATGCCTTTTTCTTTAAAGAACGTTTCCGCCACTCGAGGAAATTTAGTCGCGACCCGAGCGTGACTAAAACGAGTCAGGTCCCCCGCCGGCAATAACTTTTCCGGGCCGGCCACAACGAATCGACAGTAGCCAAACTTCAAATCTACCAATTCATAAACGTTTTTATTGTCCTCAACAATGGTATCCTTGCCAACAATCCCCAGATCAGCTGCTCCGTACTCAACAAAGGTCGGAATATCTGTAGAACGGCAAACTATATAGCGGATAGTAAATCCGACTAGTTCCCGGTCCTCATAGTCAAATACCAGTTGTCGGGTATCTTCCAGCAGTCCCTCCCAAGGCAAACCTACCTTCCGCAGTAGTCGAACGCTGGGATCAAAAAGTTTTCCCTTGGGTAAGGCAATTGTCAAACGGTCGCGAGCCACCAGCTTCCTCTCCTTTACTACGTTAAAGTAATACTGTGACGAATTGTACCACGGCCTCAAGAGGATCGTCAATGACTCGGTTTAACACTATTGCTTTTTGTTTTGATTGTCCAAAGCTAGCAGCAGCCGCTCGATTCCCACCGCAAAGCCGGTCGCCGGACAGGGATAGCCAAATTTGCTCAAAAGATTATCATACCGACCGCCACCGCACAGCGGAAAGCCTAAATCACTGCTATATCCCTCGAAAACAATGCCAGTATAATACTCAAATCCACGCAGCACCCCCAAATCAAGCCGGACAAATGAATCGACCCCCAGCTTAATCAGACTGGACCAAACCCGCTCTAAATAATCCAGGGCCTGGATGGTCCGCTGGTTGGATGTTAGTTTACGGGATTCTTGAATGACTTCCAGGCCGCCGTGGAAGTTACTGATCCCTAATACCATTTCCCTTTTTTGCAGGGGTAGCTGATGCTCTATCAGCAGGTCTTCCAAACCGACCAGATCCTTTTGGGTTAAAGCCTTTTTTAAGGAACGGATCACTGACTCTGGCAGATTAGTCTCCTCCATTAGTCCATTGATCACCTGAACCTCACCCAAGCTGATTTGGAATTCCTGCAAACCGGCAGTCCGCAACGCCTCAACGGCTAGAGCAATTAATTCTGCATCTGCCTCGGGACCAGAGCTCCCAATCAATTCTACCCCGGCCTGACCAAATTCCCTCAATCGACCCGCTTGCGGACTTTCATAACGAAAGACATTCGCCAGATAAAAGAGGCGTAATGGAAGCGGTTGATTGCGGAGTCGCGTAGCCACTAACCGGGCAATGGGGGTTGTCATATCCGGCCGCAAGACTAGCAGTCTGCCATCCCTATCCAGTAGCCGGTAGAGTTCTTCCCCAACCTCTTCTCCCAGATCGATCGCCAAAGTATCAAAGTATTCCAGAGTAGGCGTTGCCACTTCCTGGTAACCCCACCGTTCAAACACCGTTACCATCTGGTTCTCTAACGCGCGTCTTCTCCGAGCCTCTCCAGGCAATAAATCACGGGTACCGGCTGGAATAGGCCAGGTACCCGGATATTTATCTACCGCCATCCCTTTTTCGACCTCCCTCCAAATCCCTTACCCTTTCTTTTCTGAAGCCAGCAGTCTTCCTAAGACCAATTGGTACCCGCTGGCTCCGTACTGAAGAAACCTTTTTACTCGACTGATGGTTGCCGTACTGGCCCCAGTACGTTCACCGATTAAGGCATAGGTGGTGTTTTCATGCAACATCCTGGCTACTTCTAGTCGCTGGGCCATGGCATTTATTTCCCCAACGGTACAGAGATCCTCAAAAAACTGGTAGCACTCTTCTTTATTTTTAAGCAGCAGAACTGCCTCAAATAATTGGTCCACCAACGGATCTCTGATCCGGGAACCACCGACCTCCATATCTTAAACCTCCGGAACTTATAAAGCTAAACTATAGTATTTCTTGAGTATTTCTTGCCTAACCTATCCTTCTGTCGAAGCGTCACCCTACCAGAAAAAACGCTGCTGCAACTAATGCCGCGGGGTACAACTACTGATGAATTATTTGCCTATCTTATTCCGCTATAAAAGCTTGGCATCATTAATCAACAATTCAAACTGGCACCCCAGCGCGGCCGCGGCCCGGCGGCAGAGAATCATCTTCGTTAAGAAAATCTCAAAATATTCCATCACCGAACAAATATTTTGGTCAATTTTTAATTTCATGGCAATTAATTTTTCCTCTGGCAGTACTTCCAGGCAAGTCTGCTCTACCGCATAATTAACCCGGTCCCTTGGGGTGAAGGTAGCCGGATCAGATTTGCGCACCCGACTTCGATGCACATTTGATTTATCCGCCAGAATAACCGCGGCGGTGACATTATTGACCGGGTTGCCGCCGGTATTCTCTTCGTGATTGCCAATAGCCGACATAATTACCGCCAGTTCCTCCGGGTCCATGCCTAACTCGTTTAAGAGATTAAAGGCTAAGATGGCACCTGTAAGCCCATGGTTATAACGATTTACCAGGTTGCCAATATCATGCAGGTACCCAGCGATTGCCGCCAGTTCCGTATCCCGCTGCGGGTGGCCTAGCTTAGTGAGTATTTCTCGGCTGCTTTCGGCCACTAGCAAAGCGTGCGGCTCGTCGTGCTGAATAGCACCGATCTTTTCCAGGTAGCAGTCCCCAATTCCTAAATATCGCCGAATCTGAGAATTATTCTTGACCATCTCCAAATTTACTAAGGTAAAACCTTGTGTCTGGTCGCTCATGGTACCCCCCTCCCCGACTTAAGCCGTAAACGTTTACTCTGAATTGAAATCATGGATGCGCAGTGTTGGCCCGGTTTCACTTACCGCTTTTTTAAAGCGCGGTATCCAATATCTTGCCGGTAATGACAGCCAGCAAAATTGATGGTCGAGACTGCCTGGTATGCTGAAGCAATGGCTGTTTTAATATCTGACCCGAGAGCAGTTACCCCCAGGACCCGTCCTCCGTTAGTCACAATCCGTCCTTCATTTAAAGCTGTCCCCGCATGAAAGACCAGGGCTGATTTGGCTGCTTCCTCCAGACCCGTAATCACCCGACCTTTGGGATAGCTTCCGGGATAACCCTCGGAAGCCATAACGACACAGACCGCCGCTTCCGGGAGCCAGGCAATTGACTGCTCTGCCAGATGACCTTCCAGGATTGCTTCAATTATATCCACTAAATCAGTTTTCAGCCGCGGTAAAATAACCTGGGTTTCGGGATCCCCAAACCGGGCGTTAAACTCTAATACTTTTGGTCCGGTCGGTGTGAGCATTAGCCCAGCGTAAAGTACTCCCACGTACTCCCGTCCTTCAGCCCGCAGGGCTTTGACGGTTGGCTCCAAGATTGTCTGAACTACTTGATGATGAATCTGTTCGGTGTAAACCGGGGCTGGTGAATAGGCCCCCATCCCGCCGGTATTAGGTCCCTGATCACCATCAAAGACCCGTTTATGATCCTGAGCCGAAACCATCGGCACAACTGTTTGGCCATCGGTGAAGGCCAGGATGCTTACCTCTTCCCCTTCAAGGTATTCTTCAATTACCACCGAGTTACCGGCTTCGCCAAATACTCGATCCTCCATAATTAGCCGCAAGGCCTCTAAGGCAGTCGCCTCGTCCATCGCTACGGTAACTCCTTTACCAGCAGCTAGGCCATCTGCTTTAACCACACACGGGGTTCCAATATCCTTCAGAAAAGCTACCGCCGGAGCCATCTCTTGGAAAGCGGCGAAACGAGCCGTCGGAATATTATACTTACGCATAATCTCCTTGGCCCAAACCTTGCTGCCTTCAATCATGGCGGCCTCTAGCCGAGGACCAAAAACCCGAAGGCCGGCGGCGGCGAATTGATCAACTATCCCCGCCACCAACGGTGCCTCTGGACCCACGATGGTGAGATCAACCTTTTCCTGTTGGGCTAGGTTTAGCAGGGCCGGGATGTCTTCTGCCCCAAGGTCGACTGTTTTGGCCAAGCCGGCAATACCCGCATTTCCCGGGGCACAAATAACTTCAGCCACCCGAGGGCTTTGTCTCAGTTTCCAGACAAGGGTATGCTCCCGGCCCCCACCGCCCACGACTAACACCTTAAGTCCGTCCTTCTTCAAACCCAACCGTTCCACCTTTCTCAGATTTACAATAGAAAAAAATTAATGTTTAAAGTGCCTGATCCCGGTAAAGACCATGGCAATTCCATGCTCATCGGCCGCTTGGATACTCTCTTCGTCCCGCACCGAGCCGCCCGGCTGAATAATTGCCGTAATTCCGGCTCGCGCTGCCTCATCGACTGTATCCCGGAAGGGAAAGAAAGCGTCGGAAGACATTACTGCACCCTGAGCCTCGGCCCCAGCCTGCTCTAAGGCAATCCGCGCTGAACCGACTCGGTTCATCTGGCCGGCCCCCACACCTAGAGTCTGTTTGTTCTTAGTGACAACAATGGCATTAGACTTAACGTGCTTAACCACCTTCCAGGCAAAATTAAGTTCTTCCCATTCAGCTGGGGACGGCTGACGCTTCGAAACAACTTTTAACTCAGCTGGGTTCAGATCAACTTGGTCTACTTCCTGAACCAGGAAGCCGCCTTCTACGGTTTTAATTTCCCAAGAAACTTCCTGGGTCTGTAGATCAACCGCCATCAAGCGCAGGTTCTTCTTGCTTTGTAAAAGCTCCAGGGCAGCCGGAGCAAATCCAGGAGCGACGATAACCTCCAAGAAAATCTCACTCAAGGCTTTGGCGGTCGCTTCATCAATTGGTCGGTTAAACGCCACGATCCCGCCATAGGCAGACACTGGGTCCGCAGCCAACGCTGCCTGATAGGCCGGCAATAGTTCTTCTCGCTCAGCGGTTCCACAGGGATTGGTGTGTTTAACAATAACGGCGGCCGGTTTGGCAAATTCCTTAACTAAAGCCCAGGCCGCCTGAAGATCGACCAGGTTGTTAAAGGACAGTTCCTTGCCATGGAGCTGTTTCGCCTGTCCCAGGCCACCCGATAAATGGACGGTTCGATAAAAAGCCGCCCGCTGATGCGGATTCTCACCATAACGGAGGTCCTGTACCTTTTCGCCGATGAGTGTAAACTGAGTGGGAAAAACTGGCTGCTCAGTTAAATCCCCCTGCCCGGCGGCTATCAGTTGCTTATTCAGGTAGGCCGTTATATGCTGGTCATAATCGGCGGTATGGGCGAAAGCCTCGGCAGCCAGCTCCAGCCGCGTCATTAAAGGTACTTCACCGCTGGAGCGCAGATGTTCCAGAACCAGGCTGTACCGTTGCGGGTTAACCACGATCGTGACGTACTGGTAATTCTTCGCCGCCGCCCTGACCATGGTCGGGCCGCCAATATCGATGTTCTCGATCGCTTCGGTTAGAGTAACCCCGGGTCGGGCAATCGTTTCCCGGAATGGATAGAGGTTGACCACCACCAGATCAATTGGCGTTATCTGGTGCTCGGCTAACTGCGCCAGGTGGTCCGCTTCCCGGCGGGCTAAAATCCCCCCATGCACCATGGGATGCAGGGTTTTAACCCGACCTTCCAGGATTTCCGGGAAGCCAGTCACCGTGGAAACCGGCTGGACCGGCAAGCCCGCCTCCTGTAAGGTTTGGGCCGTACCGCCGGTAGAAACAATCTCCCAGTCCATCTCTACCAGACCACGGACAAATTCGACCAGTCCAGATTTATTGGAAACACTCACTAAGGCTCGTCGTCTGGCCACTTGAAAGCCCCCTTTATCTGACATCAAAAGACTCCCACTTCTAAGCGGGGGTTACCTTGTTTAAACTTCAGGCAGAGTAGAGTCTCCATCTAAAGCCTCAATCTAAAGCCTCAATGTTCAGCACAGCTGAACGAGTTCACTCCCACTCTTTAAGCCTTACCCGGCGGCCTTCGATTTGGATTAGGCCTCTAGCGATTAAATTCAGTGCTTGAGGGTAAAGCTGGTGTTCTTGCACCAAGATTCGCTCGGCCAAGGTTTCCTCAGTATCATTTGCTTGGACCGGCACCACGGCCTGGAGGATAATTGGCCCGGTATCCATCCCTTCATCCACAAAATGCACCGTGCACCCACTAAAACGCACCCCATACTCAATGGCTTGCCGCTGGGCATGCAAGCCCGGGAAAGACGGCAACAAGGCTGGATGAATGTTGACAACCCGGTTGGGAAATCGTTTCAGAAACGTACTCCCCAGTATCCTCATGTAACCAGCCAAAACCACCAAATCCGCTTGACTATCCTCACAAACCTCAACCAAACGCTGCTCATACTCGTTTTTCGTGCTATACTCCGCTGGTCGAAGCGACACCGCCGGGATCCCCTCCTGCCGGGCCCGTTCCAAGGCCAGTGCCTCCGGATTATCGCTGATTACTACCACAACCTGAGCGGCCAGGGTGCCGTTTTTGATCGAATCAATGATTGCCTGCAGGTTTGACCCCCGTCCTGAGGCCAAAACGGCCAGACGCAACAGCGATTTATCAGAACCCATGGATAATCTCACCCATAGATTCATCCAAAGCGTCAATCATTTTACTGATTGTCTGCGCTTCAACCATTTGCGGGCTGAAATCCGGATCTTTTCGCAAGTTATCATAGACTATCCGCATCAGATTATAAAGGTGTTTAGCTTCTTCCGCGGTAAATTCAACCACCACTTTATAAGTAGGCTGACTTAGTTCTTCCCAATCTTCTTCCTCGTCGGCCAACAACTGCGCCGGGATTGCTTCTTCGTTAATCTCCAGGATCTTCACCTGTTCCCGGCCCGTTAGGAATCGGCTCATTATCTCAGCCTTAGCTTCTTCTTCACTCTTGGCATCTACCACTACCTCAACCACTACTCGAAAACGATTTGTCGCCACTGTTTGCTTCCCTCCTTAATTATTAAAAATTATTAACAAACCTGCAGGACAGAAGGACGGGTAATATAAATAATCATATAAAATCTGCGGCCAAAAATCCACGGCTGAATCAGCCCTCGCCCTCAGCCGGCATCAGGTCCACCCCGGTCTCTCCCCTGACGATTTCCCCGACGCGGTAGGCGGGTTCGCCTTTATCCAGCAGGTAATCCAAAACCCCACCCGCTTCACTGCTCGGCACCACCAAGACCATTCCTAATCCCATATTAAAGGTTCGAAACATCTCTGGCTCTGCCACCGGCCCCCGCTCCTGAATCAAAGAGAAGACTGGTGGAACCGGCCAACTCCCGAGCTGGAAACGCGCCCTCAGGCCGGTCGGCAGGACTCGGGGGACATTTTCCACCAATCCGCCCCCGGTGATATGGGCTAAACCAAGTAAAGTAAAATGGCCTAACAAGTCCTTCACCAACCGGGCGTAAATACGCGTCGGGGTCAATAACTCTTCACCAACTGTTTGGCCCAGCTCGGGCAGATAGTCATTAAGCCCCAAACCGGCTACCTCCAGCAAAACCTTTCTGGCCAGTGAATAACCGTTGCTGTGCAGCCCGCTGGAAGCTAGGCCGATTAGACAGTCACCGGCTTTGATTTTAGATCCATCAATGATTTTGGGCTTATCCACCACCCCAACGGCGAACCCGGCAATATCATAATCCTCGGCCGCATAGAAGCCCGGCATCTCCGCTGTTTCCCCGCCGATTAAAGCACAGCCGGCTTGCCGGCAGCCCTCAGCCACCCCGCTGACAATAGCCGCGACCTGCTCCGGCTGCAGCTGGCCGACAGCCAGATAGTCGAGGAAAAACAAGGGTTCGGCTCCATAAACAATAATGTCATTCACACACATGGCGACCACGTCGATACCAATTGTTTCATGACGCTTCATCAACTGGGCAACCCGGAGCTTGGTTCCTACGCCATCAGTCCCAGAAACCAGCACTGGCTCCTGATACTGCCCGGCATTTAAGGCAAACAGCCCGCCAAATCCTCCGACATCCTGCAATACCTCCGGTCGCCAAGTTGCCTTAACCCGCTGTTTAATCAAATCAACCGCCCGATTGCCCGCGGTTATATCTACCCCCGCTTCCCGGTAGGTTATGCTTTTGCTCTGGGTCAAGCAACTCACCCACTTTCCCACTTCGAAACTACTTAATTAAGAGGCTACGCTTGTGTTATCACTCAGCCAGCCGGTTAGGCTGGGAACGAAAACAAATAAGAGTAACTGCCAATCGCTGACCTCCATTAAACACGGCACGATCCTGGTTTTTCATTCTCGGCTAGCACTGATTAGCGGCATGGAAGTCTGCTTTGAAAATAACTGCGCCGGTCTTTTTAGATCGGGTATTTGCCGGAGAAGCAGGCATCACAGAAATCCTGCTCTTTGCCGGGAAAACAGGAACGTAAACCCTCGGGGCTGAGATAGGTCAAACTGTCCGCTCCGATAAATTCACGAATCTGTTCTACATTCATCCGGGCGGCAATCAAATCTTCTTCCGTGGTATCAATTCCATAGTAACAGGAATGCATGGTCGGGGGGGAACTGATGACCATATGGACCTCGGTCGCCCCGGCTTCCCGCAGCATCCTGACGATCTGGCGGCTGGTCGTCCCCCGGACAATCGAATCGTCCACCATGATTACTCTTTTCCCGCGCACGGTTTCTTTGACTGGGTTTAGCTTCAGTCTTACCCCTAGGTTCCGCAATGACTGTGAAGGCTGAATAAACGTCCGTCCAATATAGCGATTCTTCATCAACCCCTCTTCAAAGGGCAGGCCTGACTCCTGAGCATACCCCAGGGCGGCCGGGGTCCCTGAGTCCGGCACACTGATGACCAGATCGGCGTCAATCTTTCGCTCCCGGGCCAACTGCCGTCCCATCTCCCGGCGAACCCGACCGACATTGATTCCATCAATGGTGCTATCTGGCCGAGCAAAGTAGACAAATTCAAAAATGCAAGCTGCTTTGGGGTTAGCCGGTAAAATATGATGCGAGGTCATGCCATGCTCATCAATCACCAGGATTTCTCCTGGTTCGAGATCCCGAAGATACTCAGCCCCAACTGTGTCCAGGGCACAGGTTTCAGAGGCAATAACATAACCCTCGCCTAGCCGACCGACACACAGCGGCCGGACCCCATAGGGATCCCGTACCCCGATCAGTTTTCGCTCATTTAACACTACTAATGAATAGGCTCCCTTAATATCAATCATACACTTCATCAAGGCCTCTTCCAAACTATTCTGCGAGTAGCGGGCAATCAAGTTGGCAATAACCTCACTGTCTGTTGTTGATTGAAAAACCGAGCCTTGGGCCGCCAACATTTGCTGCAGCTCCGCCGTATTGGTCAAGTTGCCATTGTGGGCCAGGGCCACGGACCCCTGAAGATAGCGGAAAAGCAAGGGCTGAGCATTAACCGGCTCACTGGTCCCGGTGGTCGAATACCGGACATGCCCAATCGCGGCAAACCCCCGCAGGTTATCCAGGCTCCGGCTTTCATTAAATACCTCAGAAACCAAACCCATATCCTTATATATCCGAATTCGGCTGCCGTCCGTAACCGCAATCCCGGCACTTTCCTGCCCCCGGTGCTGTAAGGCCAGCAGTCCATAATGGGTTATCTGGGCTGCCTGCTGGTCACTTCCGTTGATCAGGGAAACCTCGGCACATGGCCCAGGCGACTCAGCGTCATTGGCCCATCTGTTTTCACCGTTAATCGCCGCTTGATTCTTTGACTGATTAGCCGGCAGATAGATGCCGAAGAGACCGCAAGCTTCTTTCAGCTTATCTGGACGGTCAAAACACTCATTTTTATAACTATCTTCGGGATAATCTATACTTAACTTAAACATCTGGGAATTCCCTCCTGCCATACCCGAGTTAGAGTTTCAATAGTTAGTTCAATGGGGTTCGCTTGGGGACCCCAGATTCTTAATTGATCACCGCCCACCGGGCCAATGACCGTCGTTGGAAGGCCCTTGCGCCTGATAAACTGCTGCACCCGTTCCAAATAGTGTTCTACCCCTCACTTCCGAAATTGTGAATCGTGAAACGGCAAAATGGAGTTCCATGACCTCCATTGCCTTTTTCGCTTTATTCTTGGCTGAGGATCTGGCCAACCGATGATTCATGGCCATAGATAAATTATCTTGTGTCCTTCCTGGTAAAGTGTAAACAGGGCTGGCCTGAAGTCCGCCGAACTACCGCGACCGGGATCTCCTTGGTTTTGAAGCGCATTGCCCGACAACCTCTAGGAAATTTCGGATCCCAGGTGATATAAAAATGTCGACATTTGAAACAATTAGGTTGAATCTGTTTCATAGTTTTTACCCATTTCCGACAGGGTATAGCGTTCGATCACTTCGTCCCCATCCCCTTTAAATAACCGTCTATGCCTAACTGAGCCAGGCACTCAGCCTTAGCCTCCACCTCTTGACTCTGGTCCTGTTTCAACTTTCTGACTTGTTCTCGAATCGCCGGATACTTCACGCCCAGGATTTGCACCGCCAGAATCGCCGCATTTTTTGCCCCATTAATACTAACCGTAGCCACTGGTACCCCGGCTGGCATTTGCACCATCGAATACAAAGAATCTACTCCACTCAGGGTACTGGTCTTCATGGGCACCCCAATTACCGGCAAAGTCGTCCAGGCAGCAATTACTCCACCCAGATGGGCGGCCCCACCAGCCGCCGCAATGATCACCTCAAGACCCCTCGTTTCAGCGGAAGCCGCATACTCTTCCGCCCGGGTCGGCGTCCGGTGGGCTGAGGCAATTGTTAGCTCATAAGGCACCCCTAGCTTATCTAGTGTCCGGGTTGCCTCTTGCATTACCGGCAGATCTGAATCACTACCAATCACTATCCCCACCATAGGCTTGTTCACTGAACACCCGTCCTTCCGTCTTAGAAATAGCTAAACTCTAAATAAATGAGATAACTCGGAATAAGATAACTCGGTTAGTAGACTAGGTTTTTCATTCTCTATTTGTGCCGCCCCGACGGCCTGGAGGATCTATCCCGAAAATAAATCTTGCCAAATCAAATAGCCCAGGAGGTAGATTTCGCCGCTCAACAGGGAAACCTACCCGTCTGGGCTTTTATCCCTTCGGTGTAACGAGTTACGACCCGTCTGTACCACTTGGACCGAACCCTTCTCAATATCCCAATCTAATATAGAATAAAGAAGGTGGAACCCTAGGTACACTTTCGCCTGATTGGTCGGGAAAAAGGCCGGTCGGGACACCGACTCAGTTCCTCCCTACCAATATAGTTTGAAAACTTAACAGGCATTGATCACCTATTCTCCTTTATCGTAGCAAAGCATTTCTCACGTGTCAACCTGGTCAGACTTTAAAAAATTATTTATACAAATTTCGACAGGCCCACGAAAAAGCAACCGGAGGTCTGCGGACTTCCCCGGTTGCTTTCTTCTTTCCTATGTTCGTTAGTTGCCTATGCACTATGACAAAGACCGAGTTGAAAAGAAAAGCTTTCTTCTCTCCTATGTTCGTTAGTCGCTACCATCTTTCTTCAATAGAATCATATATAAGACCGATACCACCTACCGCCAGTATCGGCCCGAAAACAATCCCAAATGCCGCTAATCCAACTCCAAACATCCCACCGGCCACATCTTCCAGATCCGCATCAGAAAGTTGCCCATCTGGACTGGCCTGTGCCTTTTCCACATACTTGACCAGGGCCTCTCTTATCTCGTTAATTTCCGCCAAACTAAAGTCGATCCCCTGTTCTTTTAAAAGTGCTGCACCTCTTCCGGCGTCTCCAGACTAAATAACTTCTCCACTAAACTCCGGTCCGCCTCCAGCTTTGCCTGCAGTTGTTTAATTTTTTCTTCCATTTTGTATTACCTCCTTTTTTATTTTAAATCAAAGATTCGGATAACATTTTCTTGATGTAATCAATATATCAACAAGCTTACCTCCGCCATATTTTCCAGGTCTCCAGCTTTGCCTGCAATTGTTTAATTTTTCTTCCATTTTGCATCAACCTTCCTTTGAAGTCTGAGTACACTTTTACATCAAGCAAATTGCCCCGTTACTTCTTTATACAACGGAGGGAAAAAAGTAGCACACTTTCGTCAATTTACATATTAATCATCAATGTTCTAGTCGTAGAGTTATCTTTTCTGCCTGATAATTATCTCTAATGTTACCAATAGTTTCTCATTTTTCAAATATACAGCCATCCACAAATGGACTCTTTTCTTGTAAATCGGACTAATTACGCCATAAATTTAACTTTTTATAGCTTTTACTCAATACAAAAACCCCCAGTTCACTATAAGTGAGGATGGCTCGTCTTACTTCAGCTGCACTTGCTATAGGCGATGAATAGTTATCCTTCAGCCTCAGGTGGTATTTCTGGATATCAGTATGCCTGAAATGAGTAGCCTTTACCTGGCGGAACATATCATCAAGACATATAAACCCACTTTAAAAAGAAAACCTGCTTCTTTAGCAGGTTGAGATGTCCCAAGTTGTTCTTTGCTACTCCCACTCAATCGTGCCGGGTGGTTTAGAGGTGATATCGTAAACCAGTCGATTGATCCCCGGTACTTCATTGACGATCCGGGAAGATATCCGCTCCAGCAACTCATAGGGTAGACGGGCCCAATCAGCGGTCATGGCATCATCACTGGTCACCGCCCGCAGAATGATTGGATAAGAGTAGGTCCGCTCATCCCCCATCACTCCCACACTGCGCATTGACGGCAGGACAGCAAATGACTGCCAAATCTGACGGTAAAGCCCGGCCTGTTTAATTTCCTGCGTTACAATGGCGTCTGCCTCACGCAAAATCGCTAGCTTTTCTTCAGTCACTTCACCAAGAATCCGAATCGCCAATCCTGGACCAGGGAAAGGCTGCCGCCAGATAATCTCCTCCGGGAGACCGAGTTCCGCTGCGGCTTCGCGCACCTCGTCCTTATAAAGCCACTTTAAGGGTTCAATTAATTTAAACTGCATATCCGGCGGCAGACCGCCCACATTGTGGTGGCTTTTTATCGTGGCCGCCGTTTCGGTCCCGCTCTCAATAATATCCGGATACAGGGTTCCCTGAACCAAGTAATCAACTTCGCCCAATTTTCGAGCCTCTTCCTCAAAAACCCGAATAAACTCGGTCCCAATAATCTTGCGTTTTTCTTCCGGATCAACGACTCCCTTGAGGCGAGATAAAAACCGCTCCGAAGCATCCACATAAACCAGATTCATGTGAAATTGCTCCCGAAAGGTACTTTGCACCTGTTCAGCTTCACCCTTGCGCAAAAGGCCGTGGTTAACAAAAACGCAGGTCAGTTGATTCCCAATTGCTCGATGAACTAAAACGGCTGCCACCGAGGAATCAACTCCGCCGCTGAGGGCGCATAAAACCTTTTTGTTACCAGCCAAGGCCCGAATTTCCTGAACCTGATCCTCAATAAATGATCCCATGGTCCAATTACCTTGACAACCGCAAATAGCATACAGGAAATTTTTCAGCATCTCTTGGCCTTGTGGGGTATGTCTTGCCTCCGGATGGAACTGAACCCCGTATAGTTTTCGCTGGGGGTCCGCCATCGCGGCAATCGGCACTTGGCCGGTACTGGCGGTTACTTGAAAACCGGGCGGCGGGGCCGCGACAAAGTCTCCATGGCTCATCCAGCAGCTCAGCTCCGAATTCAAACCGAGAAACAGCTTATCTTCCCGGTCTTCTACGCGGAGAGCGGTCCGGCCATACTCCCTGGCCATTGACTGCTGGATTTCGCCGCCTAGAACCTTAGCCATCAACTGCATCCCGTAACAGATACCCAGGATGGGAATACCGCTTTCGAATAACCGCGGATCACAAAGTGGCGAATTTTCCGATTGAACACTGGCTGGACCGCCGGAAAGAACAATCCCCTTGGGATTTAGTTCCCGGATTTTCTCCAGAGGAGTGCTGTAGGGCAGCATCTCACTATACACGTGTAATTCGCGAATTCGCCGGGCAATTAATTGATTGTACTGTCCCCCAAAATCTAGAACCAAGACCATCTCTTGCGCTTGTTGTGCTGCCACCAGCTAAACCCTCCTACTAACTTTCGTATTCATCCCGTTCCAAGATCGCCACGTAGGGATAATGCCGATATTTTTCCGCATAATCCAGGCCATAGCCAACGATAAACTCATCCGGCATCGAAAAACCCAAGTAATCGGCCTTAATCGGGGCCTTGCGCCGACTGGGTTTATCCAAAAAAGCACAAATCTTCACACTGGCCGCATCCCGTGATTTGAGATTCTCGTAAATATAGTTTAGCGTCAAACCGGAATCGATAATGTCTTCCACCACCAGGACATGCCGACCCTCAATGCTCTCCTCTAAATCTTTCAGGATGCGCACTACCCCGGTCGACTCAGTCGATAAACCATAGCTGGAAACATCCATAAAGTCGATCGCCACAGGAACCCTAATTTCCCGGACCAAATCAGCCATAAAGATAAAGGCCCCTTTCAGAATACCCACCACCAGCAACTCATGTCCCTGGTAATCCCGGGTAATCTCTTCCCCTAGCTCTCGCACCCGATCTTTAATCTGCTGCTGGGTCAGCACTACTCTTCTCTCACGTTGAAACATACGGTCACCTCACATCTAAAACCGACTCTAATAACCTTTATTCTACAGATTACGTGGAAATTATACCATAAGCAAAAAGAAAAACCCAAATAGCAATGCAGCCGGTTAGAGTTAATCGTAACCGGCTGAGCCAAAGGGTCTTTTTCGAAACCAATCTGCTGACCGAACTTATAGCACTTTGATTAAAACACAAGCTTAAACCTGCGGCACCGCCAATTGAATCGGTTGGTTATAATCATAGAACTCCGCCGTGATGGTCAGGATGCTTTCGGGATTGCTTTTACTGTGGGCCGTAAGTTGGCCCCGGGCCAGGAAATGTCCCCTTTGGTCAATCCAAAACTTAAACTGAAAATCCTGCCACAGTACCTCCAACAACTGGTTTTCCAGGTCCGCCGTACACTCGACTACCCAGCAGTCCCAATGGCGCACCTCTTCCTGGCCGTTATACCTGGCCTCAAAAATCTCTTTAAAATTAAAATTGGCTAATGGGTTAACCTCGGTCATCAGTAATTCCTGACGCGTCAGGTCATAACCTTGGACCGCATACCAACGATTGGTAAAGGGGTCACGATTATAGGAAGTATCGCCAACTTGATACATTTCAATTGGCGTATTCAACATGGTTCCCGATAAATGAAGATCATGGTGATTTGCCTTCTCCCCGGTAACGTCGCTCCAGATTTGCGGTTGCCCCTCCGTAATAAACTGCGACACCATCGTATACCGATAACTGCTGGCTTCATAAGCTTGATCAAGTGCCTTATTAATCAAATCTACGGGTGGAATTAGGCAGGCTTTCAAGTAAAAATAATAACCCCCGGTTACGATTAAGCTAATTCCTAATAACGCTAAACCGATAGTTTTCCAGCACCGGGGCAAATTGATTACTAGCGTTTTCATCCGGCTCCCCCCAATCCTCGATTCATAATATTGTATTTAAAACCAGTCCAAATTATGACAGTGAACTCGTTCGGCTTTGATGAACATCAAGGCATTGGATGGAGACTCTACTCAACCTAAGGTTTTAAATAAGGCAACCTCCACTTATCGAAGCAGGATTCTTTTGATTCAAAAGAACATTGAATAAGGCACCCTTTTTACAGGTGCCTTAGAACCATAGCCACTTCTGTCTGAGAGAAGCTTAGTATTTATAATTTTCAGTTTATTAACTCATTGTCGACATTGTCGTTTTAGTATTTAACATCATTAAGTAACATTATTTGATTGTGATTCATTAACTTATCATCGTTAGATCCGGATAAACAACTAACTCCCCGGGGAGTACTTCGATACGATTGATCTTAACAAAATCAAAGACAGTTATCCCTTCTATCTTTGATCCAAAAATGTTAGCCAGATAGGGAGATTTATTCAGATCAAACCCGATTCGGTTACACAGTATATCAACAAATTCTCGGTTTTCTAAAACCTTTCCTAATTCAATTTTGGTATCCATTAAGGCCTGGATAATCCGGACAATAATCCCCGCTATTAAAAAGGCGACTACTTCATTAGAAATAACATCCTGCGGTTCGACAATTTCAAAATCGATTACTCTCCTATTTAGATCGAAAGTACAACCGGTTAATTTTGCCGCTGTGGAGACAACCGTTGGAGTCGAGGATTTAAGCAGTTTGACGTTCAGTTTAAAGTGGATTCGATCAAGCTGAAGTTCAATCTCTGCGTCAGTCAGACGATCAATTAAATTCAGGTGATTCTTCAGATATTGGTTAATCTCTGCTTGAGAGATAACCAGCTTATTCCCTTTTAGTCTACTCAAAAAACCATTTGTCTTGAGAATTTTAACGTACGCTTTGAGCCGTTCGGGACCTATTTCAGCCTTGTTAATATCCTTCTTACGATCAGCACTTAATTCATCACCAATAGTTAGGTTTCCTCCGATCATTAGCCTCCACCCCCTCCTTATTAAGCTTTCCTTAATACTTTTAGATTCCAATACCCTAAAAGGTTCTATTACCCTTTAATGATATTTATTCTCTATAAACCCATTAATTCCTCCTTTTAACAAGCAAGAATATTCCGGTTTTTCTGAAAAACTGTCCGCTTATTAAGTATTGACATTGCTATGGTGAACCGTCACGATATTGATAAACTAGGTCTGCAATCCATTTATTAATCATAAAGATTATTAGTTAGGGGGATTATTGTTGAGCTCGGAAATAAAAAGACCAAAGACAGACAACCTAAACATCCAAGGTCTAAGGCTTACCAAACAGCGTGCCGCGATTATGCAGGCCATTCACAACATGAATAGTCACTTTACCGCAGAAGATATTTACGCAACTTTGAAACCGGACCACCCCCGTTTAAGTCTGGCCACGGTATATCGTAATCTTGAAAGACTAACTCAAGCCGGATTAATTACTAAGCTTAATTTTGGCGAAGGAAAAAATCGGTATGAGATAACCGGCTTAGAACACCACCACCATCTCGTTTGCTTGCTCTGCGGGAAAACCATAAGAATTACCCACTGTCCCTTAAACTGTTCCCAACTTGATGATTTAAGCAATAGTGACTTTAGAATTACCGGCCATCAATTTGAGGTGTATGGATACTGCAAGCGTTGTGATCGTAAGTAAGCATTGTGATCGTAAGCAACCTTTTCGTTTATCCTTTCCTTGGTCCGCCCTTGACATTTTCAACGGGAGGAGTTAAATTTAGGTATCGTTATGGTAATGATTCGCATTAACATGTAAGAAAGAGGTGCCCTAATAGTGAGTCTTCGTTTTATTAAACGCTTCGCCAGCAGCCTATCTCTGTTTATTCTGCTAGGAGCTGTTTTACTGACAACCTCGGGCTGTTGGGAACAAACGCCAACCAATGCTCCAGCTTCGAATAACCAAGGTCTAGATAATCAACTCCAGGTAGTAACAACAATCTTTCCCTTGGCCGATATAACTCAAAACCTGGGCGGCGACCAAGTTAAGGTGATTAACCTGCTGCCAGCCGAAGCTAATCCCCATACATATGAACCTACTCCCAGCCAAATGAAGGAAGTGGCTGGCGCAAGCTTGATTATCGGAATAGGGGCTGGTCTTGATGAGTGGGTCCAGAGGCTTGCTTCAGCCGCTAATCAAGATGCCGACCGAATTGAAGTAGCCAAAGGCTTGCAACTGCTTGCTTCGGAAAACGATCATGCTCATGAAGGTCATGCTGAAGAAGCAGACCACCATCACGTCGGAGCTGATCCGCATATCTGGTTAGATCCGGTCCTGGTTCGGGATCACGTGGCCCCAAAAATAACCGAAGCTCTGATAAAAGCTGATCCGTCTGCCGAGGCAGTCTATCAAGCAAATCTGCTCAATTACCAAAACGAATTAACCCAGTTGCATCAAGAATACCTTACAACAATGGCCTCACTGACTAACAAAAAGTATATCTCTTTTCATGCTTCTTGGCGGTATTTGGCTCAACGCTATGGACTAGAAGAAGTCGCTTCAATCGAGCCGGCACCTGGTCAAGAGCCTTCCGGCAAATGGATAACCGAAGTGGTTAATCTTGCTCGGGCCAATGAGGTGAGGGTAATCATCGCAGAACCGCAGTTCAACCCCAGAATGGCTGAGGTTATTGCGGGAGAATTTGCTGGCCGGGTCATAACCCTTGACCCGCTGGGCGGGGAAAGTGCCGAAGGGCGGAATACCTATCTAAATCTCATGCGTTATAATCTAAATGCTTTAAAGACTTGCCTATAATTATTAACCCCGAGTTAAAACACAAGCGAGGTATATATGCAAACAATCCTAAACTCAAATGACAGTCGAATTATCGATTCTGCTGATCCCCCAGCCCTTGAATTAGCTAATGTCAGTGTTTATCTGGCAGACCGGCTAGTCCTGGAAGATGTCTCTTTAGTAATCCCCCAGAGAAGCCTAGTCGGAATAATTGGGCCTAACGGGGCCGGCAAAACAACTCTGCTTAAGCTTATCCTAGGTCTGATTAAAGCAGCCACTGGACGGATTACTTTATTTGGAACCGTCATTACAAAAAACCAGCAGATTGCGCACCAAGTAATCGGTTATGTTCCTCAGCGTCACCAGTTTGATTTTCGCTTTCCCCTTTCCGTTCGCGACGTGGTGATGCTGGGCCGTTTAGCGACCCGCGGATTAGCCCGCCGGGCTACCCCACAGGACCGGCTAGCAGTTGAGGAAAGTTTAACCCGAGTAGGTCTTGATGGCTTGGCCACTCGTCCGGTAGGTGAACTATCCGGGGGTCAGCAGCAACTGGTTTTCTTGGCCCGGGCTTTATGTCGCCAGCCCCGTCTGCTCCTTTTGGATGAACCCACTAACGGGCTAGACATCGCCGCCCAAGAAAAATTCTATCACTTGATTCTGGATCTGAAAGAAGCATTAGGGTTAACGATTATTGCGGTCTCGCATGATCTGGCAGCGATTGCCGCGCACGCTGATCAGCTCATGTGTCTTAATCGGACGGTCCATATTCACGGGACACCGGTTGAGGTTGTCTGCAGCTCGAAACTGGACAAAGCCTATCGCTGCGAAATTGATGCCCTCTTAGCGCAAGGGAGGCAATAACAGTGGCCGAAATGTTTGCTTATGCTTTTATGCAAAAAGCCTTGCTAGCCGGTCTATTAGTTGGACTGCTCTGTTCCTTAGTTTCTTTTTTCGTCGTTCTAAAACGCCTTTCCTTTATTGGTGCTGGCATTTCCCACTCTGCTTTTGGCGGTGTGGCCCTAGGTATTTGGCTGGGGATTAATCCCCTCCTCAGTGCGGCTGTCTTTTCAACTTTAATTGCCTGGGCTATTGGCCTGGTTAGCCGAAAAGGCCATATCAATGAAGATGTAACCATCGGCATCTTTTTTTCCTCAACCATGGCTTTAGGGGTGGCCATAATCGGATTGATTAAAGGATATGTGGCGGATGTCTATACCTTTCTCTTTGGCAACATCCTGGCCGTCACCGCCACCGATCTTTGGTGGCTAGGGGGGTGCGGCTTACTGGTCGGTCTAGTGTTGATCATCCTCCATAAAGAATTCCTTTTTTTATGTTTTGATGAAGAAATGGCGAGAGCCAGTGGTCTCCCAACTGGCCCTCTCTACTATATACTGCTCACCGCCATTGCTTTAACCATCGTGGTCTCCGTCAAGGTGGTGGGGGTAGTCTTAGCCTCTGCCCTGCTGGTGATCCCGGCCGCTACCGGTTACGAGTTATCCAAAAACTACCGGGGCATGCTGCTTATTTCCCTGCTAACCGGCGTTGTTTCCGCCATTGGTGGTCTCTGGCTCTCCTTCCAGTACAACCTGGCTTCCGGGGCAACCATTGTCCTGGTGTCCGCTGTTATCTTTTTTCTCGCGTTACTCCTCTCCCCCCGACGCTGCGGTTTTTGGAGATTCCGGCATCGGCACCCACCCGCTAACTAGCACTATCGGTTTTTATTCGTTCCCAGTTTAGCCGGCTGACCGAGTTTAAACACAAGCATATACCATGGAAAGTCGATCGCGCCGTGTTTTAACGGAGGTCAGCGATTGGCGATTTACATCCGAGAACCGAGGCGGCTGAGGATCAGCAGGCATCTCTGTTTGAGCCTGAAAGGCGAGTTTGATGCCTGCCCGAAGCCGACGAGGTTCGTTCCCAGTTTAGCCGGCTGACCGAGTTTAAACACAAGCATATACCATGGAAAGTCGATCGCGCCGTGTTTTAACGAAGGTCAGCGATTGGCGATTTACATCAGAGAACAGAGGCGGCTGAGGATCAGCAGGCATCTCTGTTTGAGCCTGAAAGGCGAGTTTGATGCCTGCCCGAAGCCGACGAGGTTCGTTCCCAGTTTAGCCGGCTGACCGAGTTTAAACACAAGCATATACCATGGAAAGTCGATCGCGCCGTGTTTTAACGGAGGTCAGCGATTGGCGATTTACATCCGAGAACCGAGGCGGCTGAGGAGCAGCAGGCATCTCTGTTTGAGCCTGAAAGGCGAGTTTGATGCCTGCCCGAAGCCGACGAGGTTCGTTCCCAGTTTAGCCGGCTGACCGAGTTTAAACACAAGCCATATGGATTAGACCCTTAGAAGAACAGCAAGGTATCTAGAATAAAAATCGGAATCAGAATGCCAATCGACCAGCCCATGTAGCCGAAGAAACTAGGCATCTTAACCCCATTCTCCTGGGCAATCGAACGAACCATAAAATTTGGTGCATTGCCGATATAGGTGTTTGCCCCCATAAAGACTGAACCGCAGGATATTGCCAACAGGATTGATGGAGCCACCGTCCCCAGGTCTGTCGTTACCCCGCTGGCTGCGCCTAAGCCGCCGGCGAGGGAGAGAAACGTGAGATAAGTGGGGGCATTATCCAAAAAGCTGGAAAGGCTGCCGGTAGCCCAGAAGAATTGAACCGGGGTGGTTACCCCTAATTCTCCTCCTCGGGCTTGGAGAATGACTAGCGCCGGAATCATCGTAATAAAAATGCCCGCGAAAAGAACTGCTACTTCCCGAATCGGCCCCCAAGTAAAATGGTTATCCTGACGCACACTGGGCGAAGTTGTTTTAAAAGCCAGCCACGCCATTAACAGCATTATACTGTCCCGCAAGATATTTATCCAAGGCCAAACTAGATTATGGCCTTCTAAATTGATCAGAGTTATTCCCCTGGCCTCTTCAGTCAGGATATTAAAAAATAATGGATGCTTATTCAGTAAACCGCTGAAAACAACTGCCGCAATTACCCCGGCTAAAAAAATCAGGTTTTTTAACCCCTCAACCCGGATAGGGGCCGTTTCCCCGGCATTGACTGGTGCGGTTTGTTGCTTCATTTCGCGTTGATACAGAACATAGTCAATGATCAGATAAAGCGAAATCAGGATTAAGATATTCAAGCCCATCGGAACAATCAGCCGCATGGTCCAAAAGAAAGGAACCCCATGCAAAAATCCAAGAAATAGGGGGGGATCGCCGACTGGCGTCAAAGCCCCGCCGATATTACTCACCATAAAAATAAAGAAAACAACGGTATGTACTTTCCACTTGCGATGTTGAATCGCCCGGAGCAGAGGCCGGATCAGCAGCATTGAAGCCCCGGTGGTGCCCACCCAACTGGCCAGCAAAGTACCAATCATCAGCATGGTCCCATTAACCAACGGGGTCCCCCGCAGGGTACCGCGGACAATTATCCCGCCGGATATGGTGAATAAGGCGACCAGTAAGGCAATAAAGGGGATATAATCCAGGATCAATATATGCAGCACTTCATACGCCGTCATTCCACTCCCAAAGGCATAGAAAAAAGGTATGACAAAAACCAATGCCCAAAAGATACTGACTTTACCCATATTATGTTCCCACCAGTGTGGACGAAACAGCGGAAGAAGAGCGATTGATAAAAGCATTCCCACGAAAGGAATAACGCTCCAGACCGGTAGTTGATGTCCTAGATCAGCCAATTTTTAACCTCCTATCTTGACTTAATTATAATGGCCCTAACCACCCTTAGTTATAACCAACATTTTTTATTTTACCACGACCATTATTTTAGTCATAAGGTGATTTTTCCTTAATTTGAAAAAAAGACCAATTACCTGGACAAAAAACCTCTTTACATTGAAACAACCTACTTGGTATAATTAAGTTGCTAGTAACATTCATCCCTCAACGCAATATTGCACACGACAAAATAATTTAACTAAATGGAGGGATAGCATGATTAAAGTTGGTTTGATTGGTTTAGGTCGTACTGGTTCAACAGTCGCTAGAGGTCTGCTGGCTCATCCTGAAATGTCCCTGGTCATGGCAATCGCCCGACCAGGTAGTGCCAAGATTGGTAAGGATCTTGGCGATATTCTGGATACCAGACCGACTAACCTCATCGTTAAAGGCAGCAATAAACTGGATAGTGAATTACTTAATGAGAACCCGGACGTATTGATTGACTTTACGAATCCTGAAGCCTGCCTGAAGAACTTGCGCATCATTGCCCTGCATGGTAAGCCAGTAATTATTGGTACCACTGGTTTTACTTTCGAACAATTGCAAACCATCCAGATGATGGCTCAGCAATTCAAAATTCCGGTGGTTTATGCCCCTAATCTATCGTTGGGTATCAATGTTCTCATGAATTTAGTCCTTAAGGCAGCCACCATTTTAGCTGATTGGGATGTCGAAATAATCGAAACGCACCATCGGCATAAAAAAGATGCTCCCTCTGGTACCGCTTTAAAGATTGCTAACGAACTGAGAAATTATCTGGACCTCCCGGAGAAGGGCATTGCTTTTGGGCATGACCGTACATCACCCAGACAAGATGGAGTGATTGGACTTCACGCCATCCGCGGCGGCGGAGTTACCGGGATCCACCAAGTGATCTTTTTCAGCGAAAACGAAAGACTGGAAATCAAACACGAATCTCATTCCCGGGCTAACTTCGTCGATTGTTTAATTCGAGTAATCAAATGGGTTATGTCGGTCCGACCTGGTTATTACACGGTGGAAGAAGCTCTGGGGTTGGCACCTCGGCCAAGTCACTGGGATAAACCCGAACATATTCAAATCGTCGGTTAAATCAACCGGTTCCAGTGTAATACTAAAGCAAAAGCTCTACTTTAATAAAAAATGACCCGGCTCAGTGCCGGGTCCTATATTTTAGTTCAGCAAAGGCGAATAGTTCAACCGGCTTTTCTTCCAACAGAGCACTCCAACAGAGCACTCCGAGCGTTCTGCATCAAGACATAGCTTGTCCCTAGGATTGAGATTAGAATAACCACTGTCATTATTAAACTCAAACTATCCGCAAGGTGAGATTATCTTTAACAAACATAGGCACCTTGCTCCCATCTGGTCAGTCTTTAATCTACACCATACGCCTTTAGTTTACGGTGCAGCGTGGTTAAGCCAATTCCCAGCAGTCGAGCAGTGTGTGATTTATTGCGACCGGTCTGTCGATATACTTGCAGAATATATTCCCGTTCTACTTGAGCCAGGCTTAAAAATTCTCTTGCCGGCTCGGTCGAATCTTCCTGGCATCGAGGGGGAAGGTGAGCCACTTTAATCTTCCTTACTTCTATTGGCAAATGCCGGATCGATATCATCCCGCCCTGAGCCAAATTGCAGGCGGCCTGAATAATTGACCTCAGCTCGCGCACGTTCCCCGGGTAGCGATAAGCCTGTAACAGCTCCAGGGCTTCGTCCTGAATCCCTGGCTTAACCTCAACCCCAAATTCATGCAAAAAGTGCTCAATTAAAGGCCGGACATCTTCAAGCCGATCCCGAAGGGGAGGTATTTGCAGCCAAGCTACCTTCAACCGATAGTACAGATCTTTTCTGAACCGGCCTTGGCTGACCATTGCCTCCAGGTCAGCGTTGGTGGCAGCGACAAAGCGCACGTCAAACTTGCGTTGCCGGTTGGTACCTAACTTAACGAACTCTTTTTCCTGCAATACTCGCAGCAACTTTCCCTGCAGCTCCGGAGAAAGATCACCAATCTCATCTAAAAAAAGGGTGCCGCCGGCAGCGATCTCCAGATACCCTTCGCGATCCCGATCTGCTCCAGTAAACGCTCCCCGAGTATGGCCAAAAAACTCTGATTCAAAAAGAGTCGAAGAAACAGAAGCCATATTGACCGGCACAAAGGGCCGGTCAGCCCTTCGGCTGGCTCGATGAATCGCCTGAGCCAGCAATTCTTTGCCGGTCCCGCTCTCACCGGTAATTAAAACCGGGATGTCGCTGCTGGCATGAAGTTCGGCTTCCTGCAGTACTTTGAGAAAAGGTTTGGAGACGGAAACTATCCCTTCAAAAACCTCCGGGCGGCGAAAGCCTTTCCAGCCTTCTCGTTTTTGTATATCCAATAAGTCAAGGAGACGTCGTCGTTCCAGGGCCCGATCTAAAGCAATCAGCAATTTGTTGCGGGAAATTGGTTTGACCAAATAGTCATAGGCCCCGAGACGCATCGACCGGACCGCCATCTCGACTTCTTCAACGGCCGTTACCATAATACATTCAGTTTCCGGACTATAGGCTTTAATTAATTCCAGGACCTCAAGACCGCTCATCCCCGGCATAGTAAGATCAATCAAGGCTAGATCAACAGCGCGCTCGGTAATCAATTCAATAATCCGCTCCGGTTTATCTAATAACAAAATATTTTTATAGCCGGCTGTCATTAAGCCGCGCCGAATACTCTCGAGAAAATGCGGTTCATCGTCGATTACCAAAATTCGGCTGTCCATGGTCGTCACCTCTATTTTTATCTACTGCTCGGAATATACAGGGGGATGGGCTTACTGTCCCAGGTTTACTGTCCCGGGTTCACTGTCCCGGGTTGTCCGCTGCTGCCAAATACTAACGCTTGTTTTGTTAGCTCAGTCGGCTATCTAAGCTGAGTACGATAAAGATGAGAACGCTAAAATTGATGCATACGCCAACCGCTGATCTATGTTAGAACATAGCGATTGATTCATTGATTCATCATGTTCCATGTTCTGATGGTGCTGTATTGCATCATGCGATTAAGCTTATTATTTTGAATTATACCATAAATGACAGGTGGTGAGGGGCGAGGGGTAAAAACCTTGATATAGGTAAACCACAAGAGAGACGAAGAACGCAGGATGAAACGTCAGTCATATAGTCATATAGATTGAGGCGTAAGTTTATAAACAATACCCCTGATTGAAAACATCAGGGGTATTGTTAGTGTTATTGGTCTATTAATGTACTCTATTATTAGAATTTCTAGTTATCACTTACAATGGGGGCATTTACATCGGAGGCATTCCGCCACCCATTTGCGGGAGCATCTTGTCTTCTTCTTTCTTCTCCACGATCAGGCACTCGGTCGTTAGCAGCATCGCTGCGATACTAGCGGCATTTTGCAGAGCTGACCGGGTAACCTTGGCCGGGTCAACAATCCCAGCGGCAATCATGTCTTCGTATTGCTCAGTCAGGGCATTGTAGCCGATTCCGACCGGGGTAGCTTTAACCTTTTCAACAACTACGGAACCTTCAACGCCAGCATTATTAGCAATCTGCTTGACTGGTTCTTCGAGTGCTTTCTTAACAATCTTAACCCCAGTCAGTTCATCGCCTTCAGCCTCAATGCCATCGAAGGCAGACAGAATGTCGACCAGCACGGTTCCACCGCCGGCGACAATCCCTTCTTCAACGGCTGCACGGGTAGCCGATAGAGCGTCCTCCATGCGGTGTTTCTTTTCTTTGAGTTCGGTTTCGGTCGCTGCGCCAACCTGAATAACCGCCACACCGCCGGCCATCCGGGCCATCCGTTCTTGCAGCTTCTCCCGATCATACTCAGAGGTAGCTTCTTCAAATTGATTCTTAATGGTGACCAGTCGGGCTTTGATATCAGCCTCATCGCCGTAGCCGTTGACGATAATGGTTTCTTCTTTGGTAACCTTAACTTTGGCTGCTCGACCCAGCATGTTAAGCGTCGTATTTTCTAACTTACGGCCGAGGTCTTCGGTAATAAACTGACCGCCAGTTAGGATACTAATATCTTCCATCATCGCTTTGCGCCGATCACCGAAGCCCGGTGCTTTAACCGCGACACAAGTGAAGGTGCCCCGTAGTTTGTTGAGAACTAAAGTAGCTAAGGCTTCGCCCTCAACATCCTCGGCGATTAAGAATAGAGGTTTACCAGCTTGGACGACTTTTTCCAAAACCGGAAGAATATCGGCAATTGCCGAAATCTTTTTGTCCGTAAGTAAGATATACGGCTCATCCAGCTCTGCCACCATTTTTTCAGAATCAGTGACCATGTACGGAGAGATGTAGCCACGGTCAAAGCTCATACCTTCTACTACATCTAGGGTTGTGGCCATGGTTTTGGACTCCTCGACAGTAATTACACCATCGTTGCCCACCTTATCCATCGCATCGGCAATCAAATCACCGATAGATTGGTCAGCCGCTGAAATCGAAGCAACTTGAGCAATCGCCTCTTTGCTTTCAATCGGCTTGGACAGCTTGTGAATTTCTTCAACCGCTACGGCAACCGCTTTTTCAATTCCCTTTTTCATAATAATCGGGTTAGCCCCAGCGGCCACGTTCTTTAAGCCTTCCCGAATAATCGCCTGCGCCAACACAGTGGCGGTAGTCGTTCCATCACCAGCGATGTCATTAGTCTTAGTGGCCACTTCTTTTAATAGTTGAGCCCCTAAGTTTTCGAAGGCATCAGGGACTTCAATTTCTCGGGCTATGGTTACGCCATCATTGGTGATGGTGGGGGAACCGAACTTTTTCTCCAAAACAACGTTGCGGCCTTTGGGCCCAAGGGTAATTCGAACTGCATCAGCCAGGGCATTAACTCCGCGCTCTAGGGCCTTGCGGGCATCTTCTCGGAACAAAAGGTCTCTTGCTGGCATGTAGTGCTTTCCCTCCTTGATAAATTAATTAAAAGGTTTTAGGGTTTTTCGTTTTAGAAATTTGTCTTTGTGACTAAGCTTCGATGATTGCTAGGATGTCACGTTCACTGAGGATTAGGTATTCTTCACCCTCATTTTTAAATTCAGAACCGCCATACTTGGAATAAACAACCCGGTCATCCACTTTTACTTCCAGGGGAACCCGAGTGCCATTCTCGAGCAATCGACCGGAACCAACGGCGATCACTATGCCCTCCTGAGATTTTTCCTTGGCCGTATCTGGAAGAACGATACCGCTTTTAGTTACCTCTTCCATCTCTAGAGGTTTAATAACGACTCGGTCACCTAATGGATTTAGCTTCACTCTCCATTACCTCCTTTTAAAGAAAAGCTATTTTGAATAACAGGTTTATTATTGTTAGCACTCACTTCAATCGAGTGCTAACATCTGACTATAATATTAGGCAAGAGAGAGAGAATTTGCAAACCCATCCGATCCTAAATTTCCACGAAAAACGCTGAATTTGAGACCTTCATCTGAATTTTTTCTTCCTCTCTTCTCCTACCTTAGCCATTCATTTATTTACACGGTCACTCTATGAATATGACCATTATTCGTTTATCGTGATACGGTAAGGCATGGTCATTCTGAATGAAGTGAAGAATCCTTAAGCTCTTCACTAATAATAGGCAGACAGATATAAGCTAACTACGTCAAGATTCTTCGCTCCGCTCAGAATGACAGCAGCAGTAGGCCTTAAATGATCCTCTGCCAATGAATATTGCCAATAGCCAGCAATATTATACATTTATGTTACTTATTGTTCAAATTCTTCAGCACATTCCTGAGCGTCACCCCGTAATATCTCCAGACCATGAGGCAACGCGGGCATAATGGTTTCAAAACACTCCCGCGCCGCCTTGGCACTACCGGGCAGATTTATGATCAGACTGCGCCGACGAATCCCAGCCACTCCCCGGGATAACATGGCTCTAGGGGTAATCTTCATGCTTTCCATCCGCATTGCTTCCGCAATCCCAGGTGCGCGTCGCTGTATGACTGTCATCGTGGCCTCTGGAGTGATATCGCGGGGACTAAAACCGGTCCCACCGGTCGTTAAAACTAAATCCATCTTCTGATAATCAACCATATCGATCAGTTTTTCAATTATTAGTTCCTTTTCGTCCGGTACTACAATGTAAGATACAACCTCGCCCCCGATCTCTCGCACCAGTTCCTTAAGCAGGGCTCCGCTCTGATCCTCCCGCTCTCCCCTTGACCCTCGGTCACTGCAAGTCAAAAGACCCACTCGAATGGGGGTGATCACCTCAATAGCATCCCCTACCTTCACTTCGCCTTCCTCCAAGACACGAATAAAAATTCCTTCCCGGGGCATTACACAGTCTCCCGCCTGGTAGTAAATAGCACACCGCTCGTGACATTCTTTACCAATTTGGGTTACCTCGCCCCGGGCCCGTTCCCCGATGCGCAGCCGAGTTCCAACTGCCAAAGCTGGCAGATCAATCCCTTCAGTGGTCAGGTTCTCAGCAAAATCCCCGGGGCCAACATCCAGACCTTTGTCCTGCATTTTGCGGATACTCTCCATCGCCAAGAGACTAACCTGACGGTGCCAGGGACCAGCATGGGCATCTCCTTCCAGGCCATGATCCACCGTCAGACGTCCCTTACCCACATTGGTCTTGCGTTCTCCCTTGTTGATACTGGTACAAACCGCTACAATGCGTCCCAAACTTCTTCCCCCCCTCTTTTATAGTTACCGCTTTTACCGCCGCTTTTCTCTACTAACCGTAGATTAGTGATGACCATTTCCCGATCAACGGCCTTGCACATATCGTAGATGGTTAAAGCCGACACAGAGGCTGCGGTTAAGGCTTCCATTTCTACGCCGGTTTTCCCAGTTGTTTTAGCTCGGGCTTCCAAATGGACCGCACTTTCTGCTTCATCAAACCAGTAATTAACCTTAATACTGCTGATAAATAAAGGATGACACATGGGGATGAGTTCGCTGGTCCGTTTGGCGGCCATTATCCCGGCCACCTGGGCTACGCCCAAAACATCTCCCTTAGGCAGTCCACCCTCCTGGATCAAGGCTAGGGTTTGCGGTTGCATTCGCACCTCAATCCGCGCCACTGCCTCCCGAACCGTATCTGCTTTCGCGGTTACGTCGACCATTTGGGCTCTTCCCCGGGCATCTAAATGAGTCAGCTTTTCCTCAGTCACACTTCCCACCACCATCAAACTTATGTTAGCCCCCAATCTGGTACATCATGCGCGGCTGATTCCAGTCAGTCTCATTCATCAAGTGGCCTTGGGGCTTTTTCCTAACCGCCTCCAGGAAAATTTCCCCGAGCTTCTCGTCGTTGGCCCCTTCGCGCAACGGCCCTTTTAGATCAATTTCCCGTTGACTATTTAAGCATGGCCGCAGTTTCCCGTCCGCGGTAAGGCGCAACCGATTGCAAGCCGGACAAAAATGAACCGAAAGAGGACTAATAAAGCCGATCGAACCCAACGCGCCTGAAAGGTGATAATAACTAGCCGGACCCGAACCAAGTACGCCGGCATCCGCTTCTAGCTCTAGTTTAAAACCCTCTTCCACTCGCGCCTTTATTTCGGCCTGAGGCACCAAATGCTGCCGAGCCCAGCCATCTGCTTCACCGATTGGCATACACTCAATAAACCTAATGTGCAAAGGATACAAGTAAGTTAACCGGGCAAAATCAAGGATCTCATCGTCATTGATTCCCCGCATCACTACCGTATTAATTTTAACTGGATAAAAAGACAAATCCAGGGCTGTTTCAATGCCCTCCCAAACCTGCTTTAAACTGCCTCCCCGGGTAATGGACCGGTATTTTTCCGGTTCCAGAGTATCTAGGCTAATATTAAGCCGCTTCAGTCCGGCTCGTTTAAGATCAGGTCCCATTTTGGCCAAAAGAATGCCGTTAGTAGTTAGAGATACATCAGTAATCCCCGGTATCCGGGTTAAATCTCTGATTAGGGATACTACACCCCGGCGGACCAGAGGCTCCCCACCAGTTAAACGGATCTTGGATATCCCGAGACCAGATGCGATTTTTACTAATCTAAGAATCTCTTCAAACCGTAGAATCTCCCCATGGGGTTTCAGCGGAATTCCTTCCTCCGGCATACAGTAAACACATCTTAAGTTACACTTATCAGTAATGGAGATGCGCAGATAATCTATCTTTCGGCGGAAGGCATCTTTCATTGGAATCCACACCCCCCTATTTAGATTTTAGACGTTGGACATTGGACGTTAGATGGATATTAGACCTTAGACCTAAGGGTTTTGACCTCAGGATGTTTAACCGATATCTTAAATCTAACATCCAATATCCAATGTCTAGTTCGACTCCCACATAACCCGACCGCAATCTCGCAAATCATACCCACCTAGAGCCTCAACTTCAGCTCGAAAAGCCGCTTCGTTTAAGACGGTTAGAATCCTTTGGATATGCTGATGCTCCCAAAAACGGATCGGTATACACAAATCATAGCGTTCGACCACTACCGGGACAAAATCCAAACCCAGTGCTCGAGCAGCAGCCAGGATCCCCAGACCAACATCCGCGGTCCCCGCTTTAATGGCGGCTGCTACTGCCATATGGGTAAATTCTTCCCGTTGATAGCCATTTATGTCATCAGGCGCAAGGCCTCGTTGTTTTAGTTCATAATCCAGCAAAATTCGCGTGCCGGCCCCCCGCTGTCGATTGACAAACCGCACCGCCGATCGAGTCAAATCTTCAAATCCCGTTACTCCTAACGGGTTTCCGGGAGCAACCATCAGACCCTGCTGGCGGTAGGTGAGGTTTACCAGCCGAACTTTCTCTTCCGCTAAAAGACGTTGGACGTAACCCACGTTATACTCACCGGTGTTTTCATCCAACAAGTGAATCCCGGCGGCGTGAGCCTCGCCTCGTCGCAAAGCCGTCAGTCCGCCCAAACTCCCCACATGGGCAGAGGACAGACCGCTGCCCGGCCATAGTTTTTTCAACCAGCTCCCGATCAGGTCTAAAACTACATCATGACTCCCAATAATGACACTGGTATTCTCAATCTCTGCCTGATCGCGCAGTAAATCTATTTCTACCATTTCATTAGCCTGAACCCCTTCGGAAAACCTTGGTATCCGAAGTATCCCGTCCGCGCGTACCAGAGAACTAATCACGCCGGCCCCTCTGGCCATCGGGGTTATGACTAAACGCTCACCCACCCGACCAGCTTTAACGCGCACGAATTCCTCGACTCCCATCGGTGAAGGTGTTTTACGGGTTAGATAAGCTGCGGCTTTGGAAGCCACTGGCTCTGCCTGGCCTAATTTACGGCAGATTATGGGACGAGCCAGTAACTCGAAAGTAAGCGCAGCCGAAACTGGATATCCGGGAATTCCCAAGACCGGTTTGTCCTGGATAATCCCTAAAATCACCGGTTTGCCGGGTCGAATGGCTACGCCATGGACGATTACCTGACCGAGTTCGGCAATCAAATCAGCCGTATAATCTTCCCGGCCGGCCGAAGAACCGGCATTAATAATCAAGAGATCCGCGGTCTCAACTGCTTCCCGGATGGCCTTTTTCAGAATTTCGTAATCGTCCGGCGTAATTGGCTGACGACTAGCCTGTCCGCCCCATTCTTCAGCCATCCCGCCTAAAACCTGACTATTAAATTCCGTAATATCCCCCGGTTTTAATACCTGACCGGGTTCCACAATTTCGGTCCCGGTCGGTAAGAAGACCACCCGAGGTCGCGGGTGTACCTTTACCTCCATCACGCCCCCGGCCAGCAGTGCTCCAAGATCATAGGGCCTCAGTCGATGATTGGCTGGCAGAATCAACTCACCGGCCACTACATCCTCTCCGACAGTCCGAACGTGCTGCCAGGGGATCGCTGTCTGGATAATCTCAAAGGTCTCAGCCTCCAAAAACTGAATATCTTCAATCATAATCACCGCGTCAAATCCCTCGGGTAAGGGATCACCGGTATCTACCACTACCCCTTGCTCGCCTAATTTGAGTCGGACCGGACTCGTTTCCGAGGCCCCAAAGGTATCCGCCGCTTTCACAGCTACCCCATCCATTGCTGAGGCGTTATAATGCGGGACCGATAGCCGGGCGTAAACTGGCTCAGCTGTTACCCGACCCCGACCTTCCATTACCGGCACCAACTCCGGCTGGCCCGGGTTTAACATGCCTTTTTCCCTCAGACATCTAAGGTAGCGTGCCAGGGCTTCCTCCAACGGCACATTATCAATATAAATCTTTCGGCCCAACCGGTTTCCCCCTTCCTCAAGTCATCGGGATTCTGGTTTTAACGCGCCGTGTTTAAACGAAGGTCAGCGATTGGCGATTTACATCGGTTATTTATCGCTGCCTGTCTAGCCTGCTGACCGAGTTATAATACACAAGCGAATACAGCAATCAAGACCGGGACAGTTAATCTGTCCCCCGGTCCCACTCATGTAGCTCAACTAAACAGGTGAACTTCGACCGTTTCTCCAGCTAGCAAGCCCTGTTTTTCTAAGGGTATTTTAACCAAGCCATGGGCTTTGACCATCGTCATCAATAAACCAGATTTACCAAGTAAAGGCTCGGCTAGCCATTGATCGCCGTCCCGGAATAAACGAACCCGAACATAATCCTCTCGCCCAGCAGCCGAGGCCAAATTCCGGGTCAAACGAGCCAAAATAAAGGGACGACACTGCGATTGATAAAATAACCCATTGGAGGATTCTTCTGCTAACTCATCAACTTTATCATGAACTCGGGAGCCAGTTAACCAGGGTTCAACTAAAATCTGGAAGACCAGCATGGCTGAGGCCGGATGCCCGGGCAACCCAATTACCGGTTTGTTCTGGACTACTGCTCCAATTGCCGGTTTACCGGGGCGCAAGGCTAATCCATGAAATAAAATCCCCGGACTACCCAAAGAATTAATAACCTCAGCCGTTACATCCCGCGACCCGACCGAACTGCCACCGGACAGAATAACCAAATCTTGTTCCTGCAAAGCCTTTTCCACGGTAGCCCGCAGGGAAGAAAAATCATCAGGGACAATGCCATATAGTTGGGGAAGGCCGCCAGCTTGATAAACTAAACCCAGCAAGGTGTAAGAATTAACATCACGAACTTGACCAGGACCAGGCTGACTCGTTATTTCGACCACTTCATCCCCGGTAGAAATAATCCCTACTCGCCAGGGACATAACACCTCCACTTCAGCGATACCAAGGGAGGCTAAAAAACCGAGATCCTGCGGTCGGAGACGATAGCCCCGGGGAAAGATCAGCTCTCCCCGGGCCACATCTTCCCCAGCCCGAATTATATTTTCCCCCGGCCCCACTGGCCGAGTAATCCCCATCGTTTGGCCAGCCAGCGGTTCAGTATACTCAATCATTACTACCGCATCCGCTCCCGGCGGGAGCATACCCCCGGTAGCGATCCGAATTGCCTGGCCGGATTTTAATTCCTGGGTGGCCGGTTGACCCATCAAAATCTCGCCAACCACCTCCAGGTAAGCCGGCAGACCTTCCGATGCCCCAAAGGTATCACTGGCTTTAACTGCTAAGCCATCCACGGTTGATCGATCAAAGCTGGGAACATCTTCTTCGGCCCGGATCACTTTACTCACCCGGCGTCCCAGGGTTTGCGCCAGAGGCAATCTTTCCGTTTTCCAGGCATCAACTGCTCCGGCTAGTTCAATCCGGAGGCGGGCCTCTTCAACCGACACGACCTGAAACAACTCTGTCATAACGACCTCACTATTACTTAAAACAGCCTAATTCACAGCCTTTAATCTTTATCTTAAGTTGATCGCAGGCGATTCCGACTATCCGTGGTGACACACCTTGCTCCTCAGCAATCTTTCGGGCAACCGGACAAGATATCCGTCCCTCCGGAGCTGCTTTTTTAACCGCTTCGAGCACTTCTGGCTTCACTTCCATAACTAACCTGGTTGCTAATGCCCTATTGGGCTGACCAGGTTGGCACCACCTTTCTTTTTTCTGGCACTGGCATGAACCAGATCGGTTAATCTAAATATGACAATCATCTACATTATTCGATATTAACCTTAGATTCTCCTGCTACCAGGGGAGTTAATCACTCCTTTTTCCGTGACAATCACCGGCACAGTCACATCATGCTTTTCCGGGTAAACAGTCTTAACCACTTGAAAGTCATAGGCTAGGCCGACTACTTCAGTCCGAGGCGGCAATCGCCCTAAAAACCGATCATAAAACCCTTGCCCATAACCCAATCGATATCCCTGAATATCAAAAGCCACGCCCGGCACAATAACCAAATCAATCTGTTCCACTGGCCAAGGGGATTGCCTGCCTCCGGCTGGCTCGAGAATACCATACCGACCGGGAACCAGACTATCCGGATAACTATCGACCGAAACTGGTCGCAGTTGCCGATTTTCCCATTCAGCAACCGGCAAAAGGACCTGTTTTTGCTGACCGAAAGCGGCTTGTAGCAACAATTCGGTATCAACTTCATTATGCAGTGGCGCATAAGCCATAATCGCTTTAGCCTTACGAAAGTTTGGACTGGCAACCAGAAATTCGGTTATCTGCTTACTCCACCGGGTTACTTCCCCGGCTCCCAGTGCTCGGCGCTTGGTTAACATGGTTTGCCGGAGGGTATGTTTAAGATCCTTAATCCCAAATCTATCCACAGGTTATCCATTCCCTTTCTAAAGCAAACGCTCATATTTTAACGAAGAACGAGACAAACCGTCAATCGCTGACCTCCGTTAAAACGCGGCACGATCAATTTTTCATAGATGGTACTGCTTAGCGGGACAGTAAACCGGTCCTTCTAGCCCGGTTGCGCTGATAAACATAGGTCACGGCCGCAATCGTAAACAATCCCAAACTAACCAACTGGGCGATAGTAATCGGTCCCAGGATCAATAGATTCTCCCGAAAAACCTCTACCACGGCTCGCATTACCGCATAAATCATTAAATATACCAGAAAGACCTGACCAGGAAACTTCCGACGGTAAAACAGCCAGATTAACATCCCAAACAAGAGCAGCGCCAAACCAGTTGAATATAGTTGAGTAGGATGGCGAGAGATTTCCAGCAGTCCTGGAAAGACCACTCCCCAAGGTAAATCAGTCGGCTTTCCGAAACAACAGCCATTAAGAAAACACCCGATCCGAACAATTCCATAACCCAAAGCCAGAAATGGGGCAACAACATCGGCTAGGTCCCAAAATGGCAGGTGGTAACGATAGACATACCCTCCACCGGCTGCAATCCCACCTAGTAATCCACCATAAAAAACTAAACCGGGCTGGTTTAACTTAATAATCTCTAATGGATAGGCGGAAAAAAATTGCCAATCATAAAAGAAGACGTAGAACAACCTTCCCCCAATTAAGCCGGCTAAGATCAGCCAAATCGCCAAATCCAGAATCCGATCCGGATCTATGCCGGCTCGGATTGCCAACCGGCGCGCCCCGACTACCCCGACGATTACAGCCAGACTCAGCATCGTTCCCCAAGCATAAACCGGGACCGATCCGATACTAAATAAAACGGGCTGCACTTATTAACCCCCTTCATCCGAATCAAAAGACTCCCGCTTCTATAAGCGGGGTTACCTTGTTAAAACTTCAGGCGGAGTAAAGTCTCCATCTGCCACCTCGTTGTTCGGCCAAGCCGAACAAGTTTCTATCCCCACAATCCACAGCCAGTGGATAAGTCATTTATCCCCGGTTCAATAAATCACAAATCAAGTACAAAGTGCATGAATCCTAGTTATCAACAATTTTATCCACAATATCCACAGGTTTTTTTATCCACAACCTAACTAATCTGTTTTATCCAACCCATGACCACAGTCTTAGCGTCCTGCTCAGAACGTCCCCAACCCTTTGATATAAAGGTATTTAATCATTTTATCCGACTATTTATCGGATTAAATGAAAGATAATCGCAAAACGAGTTCACTTTACTGATATGCCATTGATCTAATAAGCCGCCAACGCTAAATTAGGTACAGCATTTAAACTTAACGTGGCAAATTCCCCGCTTCGGTAACGGTAATAACCCGCTGTCGCGATCATGGCGGCATTGTCCGTACATAAATTGATTGACGGAAAATAAACCCGCGTCCCGGCGGGGAGACTCGCCGTCAACAGAGCTTCCCGCAACCGGGAATTAGCGGATACTCCACCAGCTAAGATGATCGTCTCAACCTTTTCCCGCCAAACCGCCTTAACAGTTTTATCCACTAAGACTTCAATCACTGCCTCCTGAAAACTGGCTGCTACATCGGCCGGAGACCATGGTTGCTCAGTCATCCGCTTCTGGTTGATGTAATTAAGCACTGCGGTTTTTAGCCCACTATAGCTAAAATCCAGACTATCGCCGGGTAAACGAGCACGCGGAAAGTCAATCGCCGCCGGGTTTCCCTCTCGGGCTAGTTTTTCGATTAAAGGACCTCCCGGGTATCCTAGCCCCAGCACCCGGGCGATCTTATCAAACGCTTCACCCGCGGCATCATCCCGAGTCCGGCCTAAAACCCGGTATTTCCCATGTTCCTCCATGTACAGCAAATCAGTGTGCCCCCCGGAGACCACCAAAGCTGCTAAAGGGAAGGATAAATCCGAATACTCTAAGAAATTAGCGTAGATATGCCCCTCAAGATGGTTAACCCCGATAAGGGGGATTCCCCGGGCATAAGCTAAGGCCTTAGCGGTAGAGACGCCGACTAAAAGGGCACCGACCAGGCCGGGTCCATAGGTCACCGCAATGGCCGAAAGGTCAGCAAAGCCTATTCCGGCTCGTTCCAAGGCCTCCTCAATGACCAGAGATAAGTTTTCCAGGTGTTGTCGCGAAGCGATTTCTGGTACCACACCACCAAATTTCTGGTGAACGTCTATCTGGGAAGCAACGCAATTCGAGATAATCTGCCGGCCGTTAACCACCACTGCCGCCGCGGTATCATCACAGCTCGTCTCAATCCCCAAAATGACACAGTCTTTATCAGTTACACTCATCCTCAGTCCTCCGCCAACGGCCCTGTTTGGAATACAAGCCCTTGATCAATCTTGAACAAACAGGATCTATAATTAAAAAGTATATAAGCCAAGGATATTGTAGCATAAATAGTCGAAATAATGCCATAATGATTCTGCGCAAGCACCTAATCCATCAATGACTTCCACAAAAGATAAACTGAGATGATCAACATCCCCCGTACCACATTTTTTTGCAGCCGAGACTCCCAAGGCCAGTTGATCAACTCCAGAAAAATGATGACGCTGCCGGCCACGATTAAAAGGTCAATGATAACCACCTCATTAGTAATTATCTATTCTATAAATTTCTCTATTCAGCCTAACTTATCAAAATTTTCTTAAAAATTTAATCACCAGATGTATTAAAATGCCTTCACCAGGGTAATAATACTAATGGGATTACCCTCCCTATAACTCTCTGAGAAAGCCCTCGGGAATGGCTCCCCTGGGGGTTTTCTTCTGTCCATTTTGCTCTGGTCAAAACCGGATTTTCTTCTTGTAAATCAAGTAAATGGTGCTATAATGTTTTAGTATATTACTAGAAATCAAACAGGGAGGGTAGTTCCATGGCTTACAAAATCAACGATGACTGCATTTCCTGCGGTCTATGCGCAGATGAATGTCCGGCGGAAGCCATCAGCGAAGGGGACGATAAATATATTATCGACCCTGAAACATGTACTGATTGTGGATCTTGCGCTGATGTTTGTCCGGTTAGTGCCCCAGAAGCCCAAGAATAATAATGAGCGCAATAGTTAAACCCTCCAATCTGGAGGGTTTTGCTGTTATATTGTTCGAACAAACCCTTAGCATCACTTATTTCATCTCTGATTGTATCACCAACATTTGACATTATTATTGCAAAACCACCGGGATCAACTCTTTCAGGATTCGCACAAAAATGCCAAAAACCTGAAAGCCGCTTTTCTGTAATGTCGATTTTTTGACTAGCTAATTGATGGCGGATGATTTATCGACAGTAGGCACACAAATGAGATGTAATATGAGTTCCCGGGCCTTCCTCTATCGCTGGAATATTTCGGCGGCAGGAAAGGCACACCCTCTGAACTGGTCCTGGCGGTATTGGTGAGATCAATGTTTGATCGATAACTATCGGCTGAATGTTTCGGTGCATAGCTGGACCTCGCCTCGTTATTGCTAATAATCAAATAGGCTCCAGTTATAGTGTGATCACTGCTCGCCGGTTCCATACTGTTTTTAAACGGTCAGCGATGGCAATTTACAGCATAATGTTGCCGTTCCCAGCTTAGCTTAGCCGGCTGACCGAGAAAAACACGGGCGAGCCATCAACTGCACCAGTTACGAATGTCCTACCGCACTAGGGATTGTTAAATACTTCCACATAATGATTGCTTCTTCACCAGTATCTGAATAGTATCCCCGCCGGATTCCCGCCGGAATAAAACCGAGTTTATTATACAAACGCAACGCTGCTCGGTTTGACGGCCGCACTTCCAGAGTTACTCCCATAGCCTGATACTGTCTAGCCAGACCGATCAGTTCTTCCAACAGCTTCTCTCCAGCCCCAAGACACCGGTAATCTGGATGAATAGCTATATTAGTGATGTGCCCTTCATCAACGATTAGCCACATCCCCCCATAGCCAATCAATTTACCTTGCCAGCGAACTATCCGGTAGATAGAAGTCTCATTTTCTAATTCAGCTAAATAAGATTCCCTGGACCAAGGGGTAGGAAAAGAAACCTTTTCAATTTCCATGACTTCGTCAAGGTCTTCTTCCACCATTGGCCTAATTTCTAATTGCACCCTCCGCACCTTCCCTTCAATTTAAGTTCAGCTTCAGATGCTCTAACATAAATGGGACGAACAAGTCGATAATCGTCTGCTTGGCCATGCTGCAAGGCTTTCAGGCCTAAGAAAGCAACTTGAGCTGCTCTCAGCCAGTTCTGCCCGGGTAAGGCCCGATTGGCTTGTTTCCCCAATCCTTGCTGTATTTCCTCCCAATAAACCGGTACCGCATCTCCTAAAAAAGTAATCGGCTGAACTGCCGGCATGGCGGTTGGCCACCACTGGTTAATCCTTTGGACAATAGATTCATCGCTCCTTGGATAAACCTCTAAACTAGACTCAAGCAAGGGCCAGGTTCCTGTTTTCACCCAGTCGATCAACCTGGCCGGAGTAACGGCTACATAGTTTGATAGCCGAATTACGCGGTCAGCTGCGGGTGAGATATATAAAGCAGTATAAACCTCTCCTTTACGAGCATCAAGGATCGGACAAATTACCCCTGATCCAGCCAGGTTTAAAGCTAAGGCATCTAGGGTTGGAATCCCAATGAAGGCCTTGCCAGTGGCCTGGGCCAGACCTTTGGCGGTGGCCATCCCGATCCGCAATCCAGTAAAAGAGCCTGGTCCGTTCGTCACGGCTATCCCGTCAATATCCGCTAGGGAAAGCTCAGCTTCTCTCATCCACCAGTCAATCAAAGGAAGCAGGCGCTCCGAATGAGTTCGTCGGGTCTGCAAAAATCCCTCCACCACAACCCGTTGTTCATCTACTATGGCCATACCGGCCACCAGAGTAGCACTATCTATGCCCAATACTCGCACCAAATCATCCTTTCTGATTGACCAGTATTCGTTGGAGCAGCTTATTGCCCATTTCACCGATTCCTTCCAACCGGATACGCCGGGCTTCTTCCGTTCCCGGCCATACTTTTTCCAAAGATATCTTTAAGTAATTAGCCGGCAATTGATTCTCCAGCTTTTCGGCCCATTCCACGACTGAGGCCCCATCACCATAAAGAAATTCCTCCCACCCTAACTGCTCCAATTCCCAAGAATCTTCCAGCCGGTAGAGATCCAGGTGGTATAGAATAATCCGGCCTAAATACTGATTGATTAAAGTAAAAGTCGGACTGTCAATCAGTTCCTTTACTCCTAAACCTCGGCCAATTCCCTGGGTTAAAACTGTCTTGCCGGTCCCTAGATCACCATATAGACAGATAATATCGCCCGGTTCCAAAACTTCGCCAATAGCCTGTCCCAAGCTAAAGGTCTCTGCCGACCGCTTTGTCCAGATTTCATAAGCCAATTAAAACACCATCTCTCATCCAACATTAAATTCTTGTAAATGTAATCATAACAATTATTAGCCGCCGGCGTCAAAAATCCCTTTTCAATCAAGAACTTTTGCCGTTAACATTTAATATCATCAATTTAATGTTGCCTTTTATTATGTCATCCGTTTTCCGTCTTACATCTTACGTCTGGATAAAGCTTATCCAAAACTTTGCTTTCTGTATACACTGATAAATTGATTCGCTGAATAAGCTCCTTGTCCTTCCCTATTTCATTAAATTAGTTAAGATTATATATATTAGATAAGTCAAAGAACCCTGGCTTTTTAATGTTGACAGGTTAGCAAGACAATGTTAATATGGTTTAGGCACTTTTCTATATTTTTATAAATGTCAATTATTAATAATCTCATAAAAGGAACGATGCAACCATGAAACATCTCGAGCCATATATTAATCGACTAAAAAACTATGGTTACAAGGTGACACATCAAAGATTAGTTGTCTTGGACTATCTTCAGCACTCTCAGGAACATCCCAGTGCCGAAACAATTTACAATGATCTAAAAGAAAGATACCCAACCATAAGTTTAGCCACCATTTACAACACTTTGGAAATGCTAACCCGGGTAGGTCTGGTGTTAGATTTGGGGGCACCTGAAGAGCGCCGACGTTTTGACGGCAATACTAGTGATCACTCTCATTTTTTCTGCACTAATTGCGGAAAAATCGAAGATATGGTTGTGCCTGGAGTGGAAAAAGTAATGAACAAAGTAAAACAAGACACCTCTCGTCAAATCGATCGGTGTCGTCTAGACTTCTTTGGTCAATGTGCTGTCTGTCAGTCCGAGAATAATAATCATTCCGACAAACAACGCCCAGATTAAATCTGGGCTCACTTATTTGTCCGGTTCATTTTATACAGCAATAAGCTAAAGGAGAATATCGTTACGCTTGTCCAATTTTTCAGGTTTATATCTGGGTTAATTAAGCCATTTACTAGAACTTACACCGGTATTTTGCAGATTGTATAATGGAATGTGCAACAACTGCTCAGGGTCGATCATCGCCAGGATTACCATAGTTTCATCACTATCCGCTTTTTGATAAAAACCAACCACACAGAATAAAACTACCTGCTCTTCTAACTGAAGCCCAACAATATCTCCTCTTTCCATGCAGCTCCCTCCCTTGGATGCTTTAGCATATGCGTTCAGTTATGTTCAGGTTACTCAAGAGGTTATGGCCAGACCAAGTTGCCATTAACCAATACCATCTCAACCCGGGAACGAACATCCAGGATTGAACCGGAAAGTATGAGGAGATCCGCGTCTTTACCGGGGGCTAAACTGCCTACTCTTTCCGATACGCCCAAAATTTCAGCCGGATTAATGGTCACTGCTTTCAGGGCATCTGTCTCAGACATCCCCTCTTTAACGGCTAAGGCAGCACACAAGGAAAGGTATTCAATCGGGATAACCGGGTGGTCCGTCATCAAGGCGACTTTGATCCCGGCTCGCGCCAGAATACCCGGGGTTTGAAACGTCTTATCTTTCAACTCTACCTTGGACCGGCTGCTCAGACTGGGCCCGACAACGACCGGCACTTTCCGACGCAATAATTCTTCTACGATTTTATGGGCCTCGGTGCCGTGTTCAATCACCATATCAAGACCAAATTCTTCACCAATCCGCAAAGCAGTCATAATATCATCCGCCCGATGGGCATGCACCTTGACCGGAACATCCTGATTTAAAGCCCGTAACACTGCTTCCAGCTTCAAATCCCGTTCCGGCACCTCATCCGGCTTTTGGCTTAGGTGTTTTAGCTTATCTCGGTAATTCTGGGCCGCGACCAGGGTCTGCCGTAATAAAGCCGCTGTTGCCATACGGGTCATGGGCATCTTTTGTTTCTGACCATAACACTTTTTGGGGTTTTCACCCAGAGCTACCTTCAGTCCGGCTGGCTGCCGAAACACCATCTCGTCAACGGTTCGACCCCAGGTTTTCATAACAACCGTTTCACCACCGATCACGTTACCGCTGCCGGGACCGGTTCCGACTGTCGTCACGCCACCCCTAATCGCATCCCGAAAAGCTAAATCTTCCGGATTTATCGCGTCTAGGGCGCGTAAATGAGGAGTAATCGGATCACTAAACTCATTTAGATCGTCTCCCTCCTCTTGATAAATTTCCTCGCAAATTCCGATATGACTATGGGCCTCAATCAGACCGGGCATTACCACCCGACCTTCCACCGGGTATACCTCTGCCTCTGCCGGTATTGCCAGATGTTCCCCCACCGCCAAGATAATTCCGTCCTTAATCAGCACTATTCCCGGATCATAGACCGGCCCAGCCATGGTTAGTACCTTTCCTCCGATCAATGCCCTGATCATTTCTACCCTTTTACCCCTTTCACTCTCTGGACTTTGCAGCCGCCTCAATCAGTGTCCGAAACAACCCCAAAAAACGGGCATCCCTCTGCCAAAGATCCTCTGGATGCCACTGCACGCCAATAATAAAATGTTCCCCCTCCGCTTCGATGGCCTCTATGACGCCGTCCGGTGCCCAGGCGGAAACGATAAACCCCGCGGCCGCCTGCCGGACCGCCTGGTGGTGCAGGCTGTTAACCCGAAAGGATAAAGGTGCAGAAGAGACTAAATTTGCTTCCAGGTCTAAGGCCTGGGCCAATCGACTCCCGGGAACTGCTTCAACTGAATGAAACGGATAATTGCGGGGTGCGTTTTGCCGGTGGTTAATTACCCCAGCCCGCTGGCTGGCCAGATCTTGATAAAGATCGCCGCCGGCAGCGGCGTTGATCATTTGCATTCCTCGGCAAATGCCGAGCAAAGGGATTTTCTGTTGCAGAGCCAATCGGATTAAGTCAAGTTCCAAACGATCACGTTCATAACAAACTTCCCCCAAAGCTGGATGGGGTAATTCCCCTAAAAAAAAGGGATCAATATCCCCGCCACCTGAAAGAATTAATCCATCGACAATATTTAAATAATCTGCTGCTGGTACTAACTCGGGAACTATCGGAATCAGGACCGGGAGCCCGCCGGCTGCGGCCACCGGCCTGATATAGGCCTGACGAAGATAATTATAATCTTCCTTAAAGTTAAACGCACAGGTTATCCCAATCCGCGGCAACAAACCACCCCCGGGATACGGGGACAGGGTTACTGTCCCGATTTTTCAATTATCTTAGTCTGATTTTGACCTTTTAGGTTTGTTTATTAACTGCCATACCGGTCAGGCATGACATTGCCAGCGTATTTTCTTACAAATATAAAAAACAACTTTATAAAAAAACAGCTAGGATATATTTCGCCAATGACTGTCTATAGCCAAATTTTCGTATGGATAATGTTCCTCTAAATATTAACTAAGCCCAAACTTATCTCCAGAGCCTGGTTTACTTTGAGCAAGCTCTCTTCGTCCAGGAGGGCCACTTTATGCTTCAACCGTTTTTTGTCAATGGTCCGCACCTGTTCCGCTAAAATTACAGAATCCCGCTCTAAGCCGCTCTTATCTGCCTTAATTTCTACGTGCGTTGGCAATTTGCCCTTACTTATCTGCGAAGTAATGGCGACCACAATTGTTGTTGGGCTGTATTGATTGCCGATATCATTTTGGACTACTAGAACCGGTCTAGTCCCGCCTTGTTCCGAACCGATAACTGGACTCAACTCGGCGTAATAGATCTCGCCTCGTTTTACCGACATATTTGCTCACTCCGCTAGCTTTATCTCCGAGGACCAACTCAGTTCCGAATCTGCTGCCACATCCTCCAAGGCTAACCTAAGATTAATCTGGGCCATCTCCAGATAACCACGTTTCATTTGTTCTCTAAGGATTCGCCTCTTTCGCTCCGTTAAATATAAGAGCATAGCTTCACGAATCAACTCACTGCGATTACTTTTTTCCTGAGACAAAATTCCGTCAATCTCTGCCAGAAGATTTTCCGGGATGGTTATCATTATCCGTTTTAACACTGGCAAAAGAGGCACCTCCCAAGGTAATAGTCTAAGGATATTATGGCTGCAAGAATATTTTTGGCAGTCTCGACCCAATCCGGGTGACAATCTCATAATTAATGGTTCCGGTCTTTTCCCCAATCTCTTCAGCGGTAATAGTCTGATTACCCTGTCGCCCCAGGATAACTACCTCATCACCAACCTGAACCCCGGGAATATGACCAACATCCACCATAAACTGATCCATCGTTATTATTCCGACAACTGGAGCTCGCTGACCGTGAACCAGAACCTCTCCTCGATTAGATAAAACACGGGGATAACCGTCAGCATAACCCAAAGCCAAACTGGCGATTCGGGTAGGTCCGGAGGTAATGTAGGTTCGACCATAACTAATCGCGGTTTCCCCCAAAACCTCTTTGACCTGGGTTATCCGAGCCTTAAGTGACAAAGCGGGCCGCAAAGCAACCCGATCCTTCTGTACTTCATCTGAAGGATAAAGACCATAAATCGAGATCCCAGGCCGCACCAGGTCCAAATGGCTTTCCGGCAAATCAATCACTGCGGCACTATTAGCGATATGATGAATCGGAATTATTAGACCTTCCGCCTCTAATTGCTTTACCACTCGATTAAACCGGGTGAGTTGTTCTTGAGCATATTCTTTATCACTGGCGTCAGCAGTCGAAAAATGGGAAAAGATACCCTCAATCTCCAGCCCTGGCAAATCTCGAATACGCAGAATCTCTCTTATAGATTCCTCTTCTATCCTAAAACCTATACGTCCCATGCCCGTATCAATTTTTAGATGAATTCGAGCCGGTTTACCCAACCGCTGCGCCGCTTGAGACAAAGCTTGAGCTAGGGAGAAACTAAAAACAGTCTGTCGGATATTCGATTCAACGATCGCTTCCGCCTGTTCCTCCGGAACGTAGCCCAGAATTAGGATTGGAGCAGTTATGCCACTCTTTCTCAGGACTAAAGCTTCATCAAGCAGGGCAACTCCAAGCCAATTAGCCCCGTTAGCCAGGGCCGTTTGGCTGATCTCCACAGCCCCGTGACCATAGGCATTGGCTTTGACTACGGCCATAAAACTGGCTTTTGGTTGAACTAGTCGACGTAGTTCCTGGACGTTATGCGCGATAGCCCCCAGGTCAATTTCGGTCCAGGCCACCCTTCGCATTATCTATCACCTTTCTAAAAGTGAGCGTACAATATCCGCTCGTGTAATTATGCCAACCAGTTTTTTATGTCTTAGAACCGGTACTCGATTTATTTTCTTTTTGACCATCAAAGTGGCAATTTCGCCTACCGGCGTGTCTTCCTGAACACTGATTACCTCCCGGGTCATCAGGTCTTCCACCTGAACCGCGGTGACTTTTCTTAATTCTTCCTCAAAACGATTAGGGTTTTCCAAATAAATAAAACCACCCAGCAGAGATAAAACTGGCGGGGTTTTTAGACTAATTTCCTTGGTTATTAGATCTCCCTCAGTAACAATTCCGATCACTTCATTATCTTTGGAAACTACCGGCACCCCGCTAATTCGGTGGTCCAACAGGACCTTAGCCACTTCAGGCACGGTCATGTTTGGGGAGACCGTAACCACCTGGCGAGTCATAATATCTCTTGCGAGCAAGGCATCCCCACCTCCTCTGGGTTATGTTCAGAGCAATGACACTAGGCTGATTAACGTTTTAGTCTGCCACCAATTGCTTTCAATCCTGGATTGACCGAAACCGGTAATTTCTCTGCTTCCTCTTCCCATTCCCTTAAAACCGCCGGCAGTTGTTTGATCAGGTCACCAGCAATCAAGCCGCGCATTCCCGTTTGCTGGCAGACTCGATCACCAGTCGCCCCATGGAGGTAAACTCCGAGTCCGGCTGCTTCCACAATTGATAGTCCCTGAGCAATAAACCCGGCAATAATCCCGGTTAGCACATCACCAGTGCCGCCGGTAGCCATGCCCGGGTTACCGGTCGGATTAATAAAAACTTGACCTTCCGGTGTCGCCACTATGGTTCTATTTCCTTTTAAAACTACAACCGCTTTCCATTCAATAGCTGCCTTTTGAGCTACCTCAAGCCGGTTTTCCTGAATTTCTTCTATCGTTACTCCCAGCAGCCGGGACATTTCTCCCGGGTGAGGAGTCAAAACCAGTCGATTTCGAGCCACCTTTAATATGGAAATATCCTCAGCCACCGCATTCAACCCATCAGCATCAATGACAACCGGTACGGAAACCATTTTTAACAGTTCTTGAATAAACTCTCTGGCTTCAGGATAACGAGACATTCCCGGACCAACGGCCACCACCGATATCCGCTGAAACAGACTTTCAAGAGCCAATAAACTATCCAGTGCCAACGTCCGGGCCGCTGTCTCTGGTAAAGGCCGGCTCATTACCTCAGTCAGTTTGGTCTCGATAATCGGATTCAGAGATGCGGGAATTCCCACCGTCACTAAACCGGCTCCGCTGCGCAGAGCCGCTTCGCCGGCTAAAACGACCGCTCCAGTGAGGCCTTCTGATCCCCCCAGGACCAAAACATGTCCGTAATCACCTTTGTGTCCAGCAGCTTGACGTTTGCCTATTTTCTGCACGCACCACTGGCGATCCAGCAAAGTGCGAGAAAGGTTTTGCGCTTCAATCAGTCCTGGCGGGATTGAAATGTCCACCACTCTCAACTCCCCGACAAATTCCGTCCCGGGTTCGATGACCAGGCCTACTTTAGGTAAACCTAAAGTCACTGTACAAATAGCTCGAATCGCTTCACCAGGTACCCGCCCGGTGTCGGCTTCCAAACCAGAAGGGACATCTAAGGCGATGACCGGTCGGCCTTGGCTATTGATCGAACGAATAACCTTGGCGATCAGTGGTGGGACTGAACCTTTAAAACCGGTCCCATAGATCGCGTCAACTACTAGATCTGTAGATAAAATAGCCACCCGCAGCGCATTCAGATCTTTATCATCCAGCAAAGGGAGAATCGGAACCGGCAAATGGCGTAAAATATCCAAATTAACCCGAGCATCTCCCTTTATTTCTTCAGTGCGGGCCAATAACATGACTTTAACTTCCGCTCCGGCATTAGCCAGGTGCCGAGCGACGACCAGTCCATCTCCTCCATTATTCCCCTTACCCGCCAAAATTAGAACCCTACGGCCAATTAACCGATTGTCCAGGTAATGCGTAATGACCCGGGTTACCTGAATACCAGCGTTCTCCATGAGGAGAAGCCCCGGTATCTGATACTCCGAAGAGGCGATGCCATCAATCACTCGCATCTCCTCAGCGGTTACCAGTCTCATCCCCCCACCCCCACTTGCGACAGGCTAATTCCCATGGCGATCGCCACTGCTGCTGCATACTGCCGGCTATGGGTAAGACTGACCTTTATTTCTTGTACGCCGATTTCAACTGCCTTTTGTGCAGCCTGACCGGTTAAGTGTATTTCCGGTCCTCCGGCCGGACCGGAAACAACTTCAACTGATGACCAACCGAGCTCGCAACCAGATCCCAAGGCTTTAAAAACCGCCTCTTTGGCGGCAAACCTGGCCGCAAATGAGGCAGCTGGTACCGGTTTGCTCAGACATTCGCTAATCTCTTGGTTAGTGAAAAGACGTTGCTGAAACCGCGCAGTTCTGGCTAGGGCCTTTTCCACTCGTTCAATTTCGATAATATCGATCCCTATTCCCATAACCATCGCTTGATACCTCTTTGAAGCTATTATGCCCTTTATTGACTTCTCCAAAAAACAGAAAAAACCTGCTGCCTGTCAAAGACGAGAATGGGTATTTTCTACCAGTAAAACAACGGGCGCGACTGATAATCACAGTCCCGCCAAATTAGCCTAATCACAATATATTATAAATTTATCCCGGTAAGACCACATTATCCAGTTGCCTGGTCTCCTGTTCAGTTAAGATTTTCTGTAGATCAAGAAGGACCAGGAGGCGGTCGCCTAGTTTACCGACACCCCGCAGATATTCTGCCGTTATTCCGCCAATTATGGTAGGCGGCGGTTCAATGTCACTTAATGAAAGACGCAGCACCTCATTTACCTCATCAACAATAATTCCCAACGTATGGCCATTAATATCTATCACAATAATTCTCGTATTATCTGTATAGTCTTCCACTTCCATATCAAATCGTTTCTTAAGGTCAATCACTGAAATAACCTTACCCCGAAGATTAATAACCCCTTCCATAAAACTTGGCGACTTAGGCAGTTTTGTCGGCTGAGTAAATCTAATAATTTCCTGGACTTGGGTTATCGGCACTCCGTATTCGCTATGATTGCTACCATTCATTAAAGTGAAAACGACTAATTGAATTTCGTGTGTACTCATTCATAGCACCTCATTTCTAAAGTAACCGCCGGCACCGCTAGGCAGCACTCTCATAAAGGCAAAGAAACCGGCGCAGTGTTTAAACATACCTAAGATAGTACATTCTACGCGTAGAAATATTTTCCTGCTTTTGTCGAAAACCATTTTTTCATTCTCCTTATTTTGATCGGTTATTTGTTCTATTGAATCAATTCCTGTGTTATAATATTACCAGTCATTGTTAATTAGTCCCAGCAATTCATCCACCTCAAAAAATCAGGTGTCAATGACGTATTAATTTAGTATAATCAAACTGGACATTAGGCGCGCAAAATTTTCACTAAATAACAAAAACTTACTAACCGCCCATGCCTGTAGGCACAACCACCAATGAAAATAACCCAAACAACAATAAACGCGTTATATACTCGCTAACTGATTCGCTACGCAATAACTAAATATCTTATCAGCCAATTCTTATCTTATTACTTTTTAGCAAGTTATTACGTTATACTTTTGAACAACGTGTTAATGACTAAAGCACTGATTTAGATACAAACCTACTAGGCATTACTGTACCAATTCGTTGGAATGCTAATGATTGGTTAAATTAAGGAGGGATATTTATTAAGTATCAAGTTTTAGGGACAACCATGCAGTGTTTAAACGTTGATCTTGAACCGGGCGAACAGCTCTATACTGAATCTGGAGCAATGGCCTGGATGAGCAGCAACATTAAAATGGATACTAACTTTAAAGGCGGTTTATTAAAATCGTTTGCGAGGGCAATTACGGGCGAATCCCTTACGTTTACCTTTTATGAAGCTACCGGATCAGCTGGAAACATTGGCTTTGTTACTGCTGCCCCTGGGAAAATCCTACCCATAATGGTTCAACCAGGAACCGAATATATCTGTCAAAAGGGATCCTTTTTGTGTGCCCAACCTTCTGTGGAAATGAGCATCCATTTCAATCGCAAACTAGGAGCTGGCTTTTTTGGCGGCGAAGGTTTTATTCTGCAAAAATTAAAAGGACAAGGAATGGCTTTTGTCGAGATTGACGGTGAGGTTTTAGAGAAGCAATTAGCCCCGGGGGAAACGATCCTGGTCGATACCGGTCATGTTGCAATGTTTGAGGCAACTGTTTCGATGGATATCCAGATGGTTAAAGGCGTGAAGAATGTTATCTTCGGGGGAGAGGGACTTTTCCTCACAACCCTGCGTGGTCCTGGGCGAGTCTGGGTGCAGACCTTAACCTTGGCGGGACTGGCTGGTCGCTTGCGTCCTTTTTTAGCCTCCAAGAAAAGCAGTAGTGACGGCGGAATGCTTAATTCTGTTTCTGATTTATTTAACGATTAAGGTTTCAAATGGAACTTACCTAAACGAAACTTACATAAATCATCCTCTAAATCAAAAATAAATCAATAACAGAGCAGGGCTGTTTTCCGCTTTTTCAGTATCGGAAAGATCTTACTGTCAAATACTATGCTTAATCATTGCTGTAATTAAGGACAAACTTAAGCGACGGTTGCTCTACCTTCAAAAGGAAAGGAGACCTAAAGTTGGAAGGCTTGCTCTTTTATGTGTTAACTGCCTTAGTGAACACCGCTGAAGTAATAATATTTTTTATCCTGGCGTATTATTATTTTGTTTCTATTTTTGGTTGGCAAAAAATTGAAGAAAAAAAGGATCTTACCCCCTCTAAAAAATTCGCTTTAATTACTGCCGCTCATAATGAAGAAGCGGTGATTAAATATCACATCGAAAGCCTCAAGAGATTAAATTATCCGAAAGAATTGTATGATATTTATATAATTGCCGACAACTGTACTGACACCACGGCCGAAATAGCCCGAAATGAGGGAGTTAATGTTTACGAACGTTTCTCTCCCCAAAGAGGCAAAGGTTTTGCACTCGAATGGATGTTCAACGAGCTGTTTAAGCTGGAAGATAAAGAATACGATGCAATCTGCATGTTTGACGCAGATAATCTAGTGTCTTCCAACTTTCTGTTAGAAATGAACGCTAAGTTAAAGCAGGGATTCAAGTCCATTCAGGGTTATCTTGATACGAAGAATCCCAACGACTCCTGGGTTACTGCCTGTTACGCCACCGCCTATTGGTCGATGAATCGGATGTGGCAGTTAGCTCGTTATAACTTGGGGCTCTCCAATGCTTTGGGCGGCACTGGCCTTTGCCTGGATATCCAGGTGCTTAAGCAATACGGCTGGGGAGCACATTGTTTGACTGAAGATCTGGAGTTTACCATGAAACTCCTGCTCAATGGGATTAAGACCGCCTGGTGCCATGATTGCAAGGTTTATGACGAAAAACCGGTCCACTTTTCCCAAACCTGGCGGCAACGGACCCGCTGGTTGCAAGGACATTGGGATGTCGCTTTTCGCTACATGATTCCGCTGATCAAAAAAGGAATTACCGAACGTAAGTGGTACCCAATTGATGGGGCAATTTACCTGTTTCAACCCGTTTTAATTATGACCATGCTGTTTACTTTTATCATGACCCTGATTGCTTCCTTCTTCCCGGAACCAATTTACGCCACTCCAATTACTAATTTATTGCCGGGTTGGTTCTGGCTGATGTTTGGAATTCTTGGTTATACTTATCCAATGATTGGTCTATACCTAGAGGGCGCGCCCAAAAAAGCATACTATTACTACATTACTTACCCGATTTACGGCTTAACCTGGTTTCCAGTTACTCTGGTTGGTCTATTTAAACACGGTAACCAGACCGAATGGGCCCATACTCGGCATACTCGCGGAATCTCCATCTCTACTCTGGAGTAATTCGTTCAGCCGGGTTGATGCAAAAGCGTTAATAAAGTCTTCAAAAAGTCTTCAAAACCCTCACTGTTAGAAGTGGGGGTTTTGAACGTGGTCCGGCTGCGTTTTCACCGGTTATTTAGGTTATTTAGATTATTAATTGTATCCGATTCCCATATCTGGTATTTAACAAAAAGATTATACACCCTTTCATCAAGCTTACCGTCCTTAACCATAAAACCCATTATCCGCAATGCCTGATCAACCGGCAGGGCCTTCTTATAAGGGCGATCACTGGCCGTTAAGGCATCAAAGACATCTACCAGGGCTAAAATGCGGGCCTCAAGGGGAATTTTGTCACCCTTAATTCCTTGCGGATACCCTTTTCCATCTAAATGTTCATGGTGCATGCGGGCAAACACCGGCACTTCCTGAAACTTTTTAATGAAAGGGATATTCTCCAGAAGCCGAGCCGTAATTTCCACGTGTTCTTCCATGATCTGACGTTCTTCTGATGTTAACGTGCCGGTGCGAACGATCAGATTGTTTAACTCCACTGCCGTCAAATAAGGTTTCGGCTGACCCGCTGGATCTAGATAAGTTTTAGACGCTATTTCCCTTAATTGATTAGCGATTACTTCATCTACCAATGTACCGGGGTCATTAACCCGTAAAATAATTTCCCGATGTGCTTCAAGCTGCCGCCGCCTTTCCTGCAACTGAAAAACTTCTTCCCTGGCCTGCTTTTCCTGGCCGGTCTGCCACAACTCGAGTTGCCGCTGCAGGGAAATTGTTTCTTCTGTCCGCCAAATGTAATCAAATCTCTGGAGTAACAACTCCAGACCATCACCGAGCCGAGTCGCTTTATTCATTACCGATAATGGGGTAGCTATTTTGCCAATATCATGCAGCCAACCAGCCATGGTCAACTGATCTAACCGTTCCTGAGTAAACACTATCTCTCTCCAGGGTTCCTCCTCTTCCTGATTGATTCTTTCCCCGATTGCCCGGGCGAGCAGAGCAACTCGACGGGAATGGTTGGCATTATAGGGAGTACGAGAATCAATTGCCGCGGCCATCACTTTGACAAAAGAGTTAAACAGTTCCTCAATATCCCGCAGCAGCTGGGTATTGGTGATGGCTACACCGGCCTGGGAGGCCAGAGATTCAATAACCTTTTGATAGTATGGGGCAAAAGAAATAACCTCCTGATTGGCCGGGTCCTGAGCGTTAATTAACTGCAGAACGCCTAGTATATCACCCTCCTGGTTTTTAATCGGCACAACCAACATTGATCGGGTGCGATAACCAGTCATTTGATCGTAGTGGCGCGGACCGGTAAAATCAAACGCTTCTGTCTGGTAAACATCGCTGATGTTGACACTACAGCCGGTCAGGGCAACATAACCGGAAACATTTTCTTTTTTAATTGGGACTGGCGGGAGGTTTAGCAGTTCACCGTCACCACCTTGTCTAATTTTCAGGGTTTGGTTTTGACTAATCCGGAAATACAAGACATCCTGTTGTTTTAAGTAAAGGGTCCCGGCGTCAGCGTTAGTAATCCGACGCGCTTCGGTCACAATCATTTCCAGCAACCGGTTTAGATCCTTTTCTGCTGATAGGGCGATACCTATATTCAGTAAATTCTCTATTTCAGCAAACGTATTTTCTTGCCTATTGCCAGGTTCCATTGCTATCTGAAGACCATGTTTCATCAATATTCCGCGTCTCCTTTTGGCCTTGGCCTTGATGAAATATTAGATACTAGTTTGTTGAGTACATTTCGACACTGTCCCGGGAAACTCCTTCCAGCGAAAGCAAAGACTTTGTTGCAATCATCGCCCAGCAAAGCCAACAATAAAAAAATCCCCCCCATGGCGAGGAGGATGATACTGAGCGGCTTGTTTCCGCCAGGTACTACTCGTTGGCGATAAAAAAGCCACCTTTGAAAAAGAAAAAGCAGAAGATAACAATGACTAACACCCAGATCCAGGTGTTGGAGCCACCAAAAAATTCCACCAAAGCGTCTCCCTTATGGTCCATTACTTGATCCCCCCTAATATGTTAGAATTGTTCCTACGCGATACCATCATATTCAGCAGAGGGATAAAGGGTGAACAAAAAATGGTCTACATTATTTATATTTTGAACACAAACCGGCAATTCGAACATCCCGAACTTATTTCTTCCAGACGTAAATTTTTTCGTAGAAATTTCCGGCCCGACGTCCGGTTCGCCGGTTAACCTGTCGAACTAGAACTGCCTCAGTTTTTAACCCTAACCGCCGTCCAATCCCTGGATATAGCTCATACCGATCATGAACTACAACCACTATCGTTCCCCCCCGGACTACTTTCTGGTAGAGATTATCGAAAACAGCGGTCATATCCTCTACATACGACTGCCGGGCAGCTTTCCCTTTTCCCCGGTAAGCCGGCCCTATTTCTTGAACACTCCGATCCGGCAAACCAAGCAGTTCATAAGCGTAACGGTGCTGTTCATGATAATCAATTAAACCAACGTAGGGTGGAGAGGTCATCACCAAATCACACTCCGGGAACTTGATCTGCCGAGCATCACCGCAAGTCACAACGACAGTTGAATTTTTTCTGATACTGGAATAGGCCTTAATTCTTTGAATAGTATCCAACGTATATTTTTTCAAAAAGCTTAGCGCTCGTTCGGTCGGTTTACAGATCCGTTTGTGCTTCCGGCAATAATAAGGTTCAGTTACTGGTGCCTCGGGAAAATCTAAATCATAGTGCGCCGCCAGTCGAGCGGACCGGGCTGCTCGAGACAGGATAATTTTCATAACCGAGGCATATTCGAACCGGTTAATCTGTTCCCGATAAGCGAATAACTCCTTCAGTGACCTGGCCGAATACCAGTTGGTTAAATACTCGGAAGGCCAATTAAGCTTAAGGTCAGCGTTGGATTCCAGCAGTGCTTCAGCCCCCTGATAAGCCTCCGTCAAAGCTGCTTCTAGTGAACCTAAGTCATATTGGCCGGTCTTAACTTGACTTAATAAGCAGTTGAATTCGGAAATATCCACGCCAAAACAATCCAGACCTAATACCGAAGCCTCCACCAACGTCGTGCCTGACCCACAAAATGGATCAATGACCCGCTCCCGGGCATACTTACGTAAAAAGATCTCGACCAATTGAGGGATATACTTGCCTAAATAGGGATGTAAACGATGAACATGCTTGGTTCTTTCTCGTTCAGGCAAATCAGATTCACGCCAGTTCAGGTTAAGCCGCCTAATATCCGTTTCGTGGTTAACGGCAGAAAAATCAATAAATGCTTGGTCCGATTCCGTCAGAACTTCCTTCAACTCAAACATTGTTAAGTTTTACTCCGCCTTTCATAATAAGCATTTACTAAATCAAATTATCTCGAGCTTTTATTCTACTCCGTTGCTCAATATCCTTCCAAGGTTTTGCAACGGAATATGAAAAACTGATCATGCGATGAGCGAAACACAACTAAATCAAGCAAACCGTGTCTTCTAACAAACAAAAAACGGTATCAAAGATACCGCCGGCTGAAAAGTGTTATTTCTTCCAATCATATCTAAAATTTAATCGATTACCCAAAAATCAGGAGGTTATCCGGCCTAAAAAGAATAAAGCTAGCAGGAGAGTTCCGAGCAGACCAAAAGTTGCTGATGTATGGTTCACCATCTCCACCCCTTTCATGAAATTTAGGCCTGAGTTAAACTACAACCTAAGGGCTGGTTTTTAGTATATTGTATTATGTTATGTATTTCGTGATCACTATCGCAAATTCCTGCTAAAGCCGGTACTTTTTTTAAAAAAAACTAGACAATTTCAAAACGCGTAAACCAAGGGACAAAACTGAATTTGACAGACAACCCTGGACAAAGTCGTCCAGGGTTGTCAAAAAGATTTTTTTTTGCTGCTTGTGTTTTTACTCGTTCGCAGGCTAGACTGGGAACAAGAGCGAGTGATTTAAGTCGCCAATCACTGACCTTAGATACAACACGACGCGATTTTAATTCTTCTTGATTGGGGTGCTAGATTAGCGGCATAAACGTCTCCTCTGTGTTGCAACAGACGCAATCTTCGCTGAATTCAGGTTTAATTTCGCCCTAATAAAGCTAATAAGTTTTCGGCCAAAACCTTTTCTCGATCCCGGCCGGTAAAAATCTGTTCCACCTTATAACGTTCATATGCCGGGTCGCCAAATGGATAATCACTCCCAAAGAGAATTCGGTCAGTTCCATAATCACCAGCAAAGTCCACTATCTCATGCGGACTGGCTAGAGCAGTATCGACATATATGTTTGGCTTTTCAAACAGACCGGCCCGTTTTAACCGCTGATATCCGCCATTGAGACCCCCAAAATGGGGGATAATTATAGGGATCCGCTGATTAATTTGATTCACCAGGTCCAGGGTGTTTTGAAATTCGTCTTCCAACATTAGCGGCAAACCAAGAGAGCAAACTTGCTCCAAAAAGGCTCGATACTCAGGCAGTCCTACCTGGTATTCGGGTTCATTTGAATGTCGGTGCCACTTAATTCCATCAAACCCGTTACCCGGCGGCGGTTTAAAATCATTCCACACAAACCAGTAAGCGAAGATATATTCAGATCGTAAAGATTTCAGGTAGGCATGGACTTTCTCTCGCGACTCTCGATATTCCTGACTGTCAACAAACCAGGGATCGTAACGATCATAAACTTCTTCGACTGGCGAGATAAGTACGCCACCGGCAATCCGGCCAGCCTGCCAAAGATGGTGGATGTTGGCAAACGGAAGAGTAAGACCGCAATGAGCATGAGAATCGAAGACCAGCACTGGCAAATCACTCCTTATCAGAGAAAACTCATTATCCTCGAACTAAATTGCCTATTCCGCCAAACAATAACTTGCCTAACCCCTTTTTGCCCTCCTGAGCAGCCGGTTTTGCTCTCTTGGCCGGCTCCTCAGCTGTCTTGTCGGTTTGCGCTTGCATTTTCTTTAGCGTATCTGCGATTAAGTATTTCTGGTCTCGAGCCTTGTCCTTTAGGGACTGTTTGGCTTGCGGGTTGCCCAACACCCGGCCAAACCAGAACAGGGCATCCTTATAATTACCAATCCTTCTGGATAACTCCCCGATAATGTACTCCACACTGTCCCCATCCATCCCGGCAATGGGCGGGCTCTCCTTGGCCAAGGCCTCTTTCAAGCCAACTTGAGCCTGAGTTAAGTACTTAATCTCGTTTTCCTGGTCACCCTTGACTCGACAAATCCAACCAAGTTTGAGACAAAGCAGCGCAATTTCGCTATTTTTGGCTTTTCTGACAATACAATTGAGTAAGGCCAATTTATAGCGTTCGATTGCAATATCTGCATCATAGATGGGTGGGTATTCTTTCGGTCGCCACCGAGAAGAGATATTTTGTTTAATTAGGTCTATATGTGTTTTTAACATCCGTTGAGTAAACTGTTTTTCTGTAGCCGCATACCCACAGGCGTTGCACACAAAGATATCATAAAACAAGGGATTTATGCCTTGATAGGTGACCATCGAATCGGTATCCCGGGAAACAACGCGTAACGCGGATTTTTTAACCGCTCGCACCCGCACCTTGGCAGCACAAACAGGGCACTCAACTGTTCGGTCAAAAAGATAGTCTTCCTCTCTTTTTTCTTTAGGTTTAACTGTTTCGGATTGTTTGCCTTCTGGGTCACCGTAGAGTGAAACATTATCGAGGTCAGTAAAACCGAACTCTTCTAAACCGGATAATAGGTTTAGATCGTCTGCTTTTTCTGACATGATATACCCCCTAAATCATAATAGGACAACATAGGTTTCCTGTCCCATTATACTACGCGGAATGTTTGGGCAAAAGTCCCAAATAAATAATCACAATTTAATTGAGTTAAATTTTATTTTAAATAACTAGTCCCACAACTCAACCAGTTTAAACTGATTAACATCGACTAATCCCTGGTCAGTTATTTTTAAGGCCGGAATAACTGGCAAAGCCAAAAAAGACATGGTCATAAACGGGGCATAGATCGAGCAGCCTAAACCCTGAGCCGCGGCATTGACCTCAGCATACTTCAGTGCTGTTCTCTCGGCCCCCTCCTCGGACATTAAACCGGCGATCGGCAGCGGCAGGGTTGCCAGAACCTTTTGACCGCTGACCACGGCTAATCCGCCGCCCATTTGAGCGACGGTTTCCGCAGCCAAGCACATCGTTTCCGGATCCGCGCCTACCACAATCAAATTATGGCTATCGTGCGCCACGGTCGAAGCTAAAGCCCCGGTCTTGAGCCCGAAGCCGCGAACGAAACCAAGTCCCACGCTCCCGCCACGGTTATAGCGTTCAATTACCGCTACCTTCATCACATCATAATCCGGGTCAAGAGCACCGACCGCTGCCCAACCCTGCCGCGTCAGAATTTGATCCGCCAGGACTTCAATCACCCTGGCTCTGGTTGCGCCGGCGGGTGGGGTATAGTCTAATTTCTGACGCAGGTCAGGTAAATGAACTGTCTGGGTCACTGACTTAAGCAGGGCTTGATCAAGGTCCGATTTGACCGGTACCAGTAAATTCCCATTCTCCGCCACCCTTACCCCGCGTTTGTACACCTGTTTGACCCGGTAAGCGTAAACACTGTCTACCACCACCAGGTCCGCCAGATAACCGGGGGCAATCGCTCCTCGGTCGTGCAAACCGTACAGCCGGGCACTGTTAAGCGTAGCTAGACGCACAGCAGTAACCGGATCCAATCCCCAGGCAACTGCGTAGCGCAGGATATGGTCCATCTCGCCTTCCGTTATCAATTCTCCTGGCTGACGGTCATCACTGCAAAAAGAACAAAAAGGAGCGGTGTTCTGGTTAACCACATGCAGCAATTCGTCCAAGTTGCGGGCGGCCGAACCTTCTCGAATCAGGACATGCATCCCTAGAGCCAATTTTTCTTCCGCTTCATAACTGGAAGTACACTCATGATCGGTCCGAATCCCGGCCGCGATATAAGCCTGCAATAATTTGTCACTTAATAAGGGGGAATGTCCGTCAATGATCTTCCCAGCCTCTCGGGCTGCTCTTATTTTATCCAGAACGCCGGGATCCTTCTGGCATACCCCAAGATAATTCATCATTTCCCCTAAACCGGGTGAAGCCGGGTAATCTCGCCAAATCCGGGCGATATCTGGGGCGTGAATTTCGGCCCCGGCTGTTTCCAGGTTGGTAGCCGGGACGCAGGATGGAATTTGGTAATATATATCTAATGGCAAATTCTGACTGGCCTTAACCATATATTCTAATCCGGCTATCCCGGTAACGTTAACTATCTCATGGGGGTCTGCGATGACGGTAGTGGTCCCGTGCGGTACCACGGCCTGCGCAAAAGCAGGGGGAGTTAACATCGTACTTTCAATATGAATATGCGCATCAATCAGCCCGGGAATAATCACACTCCCGGTGAGGTTTACTATTTCACGCCCTTCCCGATAATCTCCGACTCCGGCAATCCTTTCCCCGGCCAAAGCGACATTGGCCTGGACAATCTCCCCGGTAAAAACGTTCAAGACGTTAGCCCCTCGTAACAAAATATCCGCCGGGGCCTGGCCAAGGGCGACTTCAATTAAATGCTCCAAACATGCCACTCCCTTAAGTCGTATTGTGTTTTCAATAGTATAACAACTTTTTAGGGTGGGAAGCAAAAAATATTGCTAGATTGTTGCAGGAATCATAGATTGAACGTTGTATTTATGAATGAAAAGAAATGATGCAAACCGCCAATCGCTCACCTGCGTTAACATCACGGTGCGATCATGAGTGTTCGTTTTTTGATGGGACTGTTTAGCAGCATGGAGGTTTGTTTGAAAGAGCTGACGCTGTGTTTATCTCGTAGCCGGCTAAATTAAGAATGGCTAATGTAACTTGTCTAACTGGAGGGAAATATGTGTTTAGAAAAATAAAAGTCTGGTTAATAGTGGTTGTACTGGGTTTGCTGCTAGCGGCAGCCGGTATTTCGCAGGCCCAAAACGGAAATACAGTTATTCCTGGAACCGAGGCTGACCCCCTGGTTACGCGCAGTTATGTTGATCAGCTTTTCACTTCCCTGGAAAACCGGTTGGCTGCCTTAGAAACGAAAATAAACCAGCTTCCTCCTCCCCAACCACCAGCCGAAACTCCCCAACCCGGCCTGATCCAGGTCGTGATTGACGGCCAGGTAGTTGGTTTTCCGGACCAGAAACCATATATAGATTCCGCTACTGATCGGATGCTGGTACCCATAGGCCCGGTTATGCGTCAAGTGGGAGCAAAAGCAGACTGGTCGCAAGGCGAACAGAAAGCAACCATCGTTAAGGGTGACCAAGAGATCATCCTTTGGATCGGAAAAAAAGAGGCCAGGGTAAACGGGATAACCGTGTTGATCGATCAGCCCGCGGTGTTAGTGAATGACCGAACCATGGTGCCGCTTCGATTCTGCAGCGAAACACTGGGGTATCAGGTTAACTGGGATCCAGCTAACCACCGAGCCCTGATTCAGACGACTTAAATCCCGGGACACGCTGACCTCCGTAAAATATGGCGTGATCATGATTTTTCCGGTGGTTGATCCGCGAGGGCTTCAATCTCCTCTAAGCTTTGACAATAATAAAGCTTCAAAAAATGATTCATCCAGAGGTAATTCTCCTCTTCATCCAGCTGTCCTAAATAATAGGCCATGTCCCGCATTCCCTGCAGATAATTGTAAAGGCTGTTCTTGGTTTCCTGAAAAGCATGAAGATTTGGCTTATCACTGCTGAAAAATTCAGCTAGTCTGGCTTTAGCCGCCTTGCACCTAGCCCGGAGATACCCATGTGGAGTTAAGGTCATCTTAGCACTCCCTCAATACTCATCATAAAACCAATCAAGAATTGGCTTGACTTCCGTTCCAGGATAATCCCCAATCTCTTTTACCTTTTCTAACCAAGGTAAGATCCCTCGGAAATCAAGATTACTCAGGTTACAGAAAAACGCCCGGCACCCAATTGGCCGGACTGGATAAATTAGACAGCGATTGTTTAAGAAAAAGGGACATTCCAGTCCTTGCAGCGGCGGTAGTTCTAACGACTTGTCCTGCAGATAATCCTGAATCACCTGCCATTCAAAACTGGTGACCATAGGGATCATGGCAGCTGCCTCAAAATTACAGCATACCCCTGGACAATCCGGTTCTGGACAACTATGGCCCATTAGTGATTGATACCGTTCTAAATCCTCCCACAGGGTTTGTAGCTGCCGCAGATAGTTCTGACTCTCTCGCAAAACATCACCCCCTTTGTGATTTAGGCCGGATATCTGGATCCGGGGACAGTTAACCTGTCCCCGTGTTCTTCTGTCCCTAGCAGCGGGAATAGCCGCAATTTTGGCAGGTGTAGCAACCCTCCAGGGGCATTAAGACCTTGTTGCACTCCGGACAAATTACCCCGCTCGGTGCTTCGATCTCGCCAGACACCTTCATTTTAAACCCATTCTCTCGAATAGTCTTTTCTAGAGCGGCCCCGATGGAACTGGCACAGCTCTTACCCGGGCTTAGTTGACGCCCTTTTCCCTTGGCCAGCATCCAGGAAGGGCAGGAGTGGGTAGACTGGAGCTGCTCCACGATTTCCGGGATTGGTACCCCGGCCCGGATGGCCATTGATACCAGGCGTGAGGTGGCCTCCGTGTAAACCAGGCAACCGCCATCACTGCCGGTCGTAATAAAGGTCTCAATCACCTCACCGGTATCCGGGTCATAATTTACAGTCAGGTAAACCTTTCCGCAACCAGTATCCAGGCGTTCTGTAACGCCCAGGGTCCGGGTCGGCCGCGGCTTGATCTGACCATAACCAAGATTCTTCACTTCTTTACTTTTCTGTTCGCCGACCTCGATCACACCCTGCTTCGAGCCATCCCGAAACACAGTGATCCCCTTAAGCCCGCCAGCCCACGCGGCCAAGTAGATCTCCCCGATATCCTCAGCAGTAGCAGAATTGGGCAAATTGATTGTCTTGGAGATGGCATTATCAACGTACTGCTGCAAGGCAATCTGCATGGCTAGATGGTCTTTGGGATCGATATCCTGGGCTCCCTTGAACAAGTGCCGGATTCTCTCAGGTATGCCCTCAATTCCCTGGCAGGAACCCTTTTTAGCGACCGCAGTCATGGCCCGCGGGGAAACCCCGGCTTTTTCACAGGCCTCTTGAAACAGAGGCGAAAAGACATCAAATACGCCGGCCTGAGTGGTTTTCCGATACGCAACCGCAAAAATTGGCTCTATCCCATAACCCTCGGCCCCGGCTAAGACCGTAATTGACCCGGTCGGGGCAATGGTAATACAGGCGGCATTGCGCCGGCACTCACCGGTCGCCGCAAAGACCGACTGCTCCCACTGGGGAAATACGGATTTTTCCTCGCCTAAACTAGCTGAGGTCCGGTGGGCCTCCTCCTGGATATACCGCATCACCTGACTGGCCAACTGCCGTCCTTCTGGCGAATCGTAAGCTTGGCTGCATTTGATCAGCAAGTCATGCAACCCCAGAATACCTAGGCCAATTTTTCGGGTATTGCGGGTATGGTGAGCGATAAAATCCAACGGATACTCAGCAACGTCGATCATGTTGTCCAGGAATCTGACGGCGACCGCGGTAACCTGTTTTAGCTTGTCCCAGTTCACCTCGCCGTTTTCCACCATATTCGCCAGGTTAATTGAACCCAGCAAACAACTCTCCCCGGGACTCAGGGGCTGTTCCCCGCAGTTATGGGCGTAAAGGCCGTTGGCGTCAAAAGCATTTACCCCGGGCACCTGAACATCATAAACATCCTCGACCCCATCTTCGGTAATATCTAAAACGGTTGCGGTAAAACGCTCCCGATTAAACTCACGCTGGTAGGATTTGAGCAGTGTTTCTAACTTAATGGCCTTATCACGGTTGGTAAAACCGACCCGCTCCGCAAAAAAGAATAAATTATCTTTACTGATTGCTAGTTCATGCTGGGCTTGAACGCTATATTTTTTCAGGAGCCGACGGCTATCCGGCAACATTTTTTCGCCGGCCGGTCTTCGATTAGGATATATTCGACTGACTATGCCCAGGCGTAATAACATCCGCTGCACCGCCTGAAGCAAAGCCAGGTTACTTTGAGCTAGCCGGACACTAACTCCCTTTTGTTGCGTCCCCAGGACGGTACCATCGGCATCGAACAACCCCCGTAAAAACCCCCGGTAAGCGGCAGAAGACATCTCTTCGATTTGCGGAGTAATTGTTTTATTGCCTGGAGAGAGGCCCATCTTATTCGCCAGTATCTTAATACTTGCTTGTTTTAGTCTAAATTCATGTCTATCCTTGACGGCGGTCCAGCCAGCAAAATCAGAACGGTGGAGCAAGGTCCGGGCATATTGCCAAGCCTGTTCCATGACCAGTTTAGTTCCGTCCCCTCCATCTGCCTGATTAACTGCTTTCTCTTGGGACCAAACACTTAGCACCGCCGTCTCCTTCTTTAAGGTGCCATCACCAATTAAAAGGCCTAACAGATAGCCCTCTCCTTCGTTTAATCGACCCGGCCATTCTTTAAGTTCCCGGTGGTTGTGGAGGATGATTTGATCACCGGGTTTAAGTTCTCCGGCCGGTACCCATTCTCGCTCAATCCGATAGCGCGTTTTATTGGCCACACGCAGAATTTTGTGATCAGTAGTTAAGCGTAAAGTATACCCCTCTTGAGTCCGTAACCGGACAACCGCTTTGGTGGCTGTTTTAAAAAACCCTTTTTCCCCCGTGGGAAAGAGTTTTCCATTAACCACTGTGGTAAAGCGGCCACCGATCAAGTCTTTAACCTGTCTTGGGCCATTTGCCGTGAAAACCCAAGTGTCTGCTGTCACACAGGGGTTGGTCGCATTGATCTGGTTAACCGGTACCGGATTGGTTTCGGTGAGCCGATCTAAAAAAATGACGCCCGGATCGCCACAAGCCCAGGCCGCTTCCATGATCTCATTCCAGAGCTGCCGGGCTGGCAGGGTTTCCCGCACTTCCCCATTAAAGCGAAACTCCCAGAGTTCGTCATTTTGCACCGCCTGCATGAACTTGTCTGTTACGCCGACCGACAGGTTAAAGTTTTCGATTCCGCCTTCGCGCTTAACCCGGATGAAATCCCGGACCTCGGGGTGATCGCAGTTTAAAATCCCCATGAACGCCCCACGCCGGACCCCGCCTTGCTTAATCATCCCGGCACTGGAATCATAGAGCCGAATCAGTTCAACAACCCCGCTGGCTTGTCCCTTAGTGGAGCGCACTAAATCCCCTTTTGGTCGAATCTTGGAAAAATTGTAGCCTAAGCCACCGCCAGATTTACATACTAAGGCCGAATCCTTTAAGGTCTGATACATTGAATCAAGACTGTCTTCCACATCCAGGACAAAACAGGCTCCTGGCTGCCAGGGCCGGTCCGGCTTGCCCATATTTGCCCAAATGGGGGTGGACGGAACAAAATCGCGCCGATCAATGATCTCCGCAAATTGACTAGCCCATTGTTCCCGCTCTTCAGGTTTTTCCGCCTGGGCAGCACAGTTGCTGATACGGCTGACCGCTTCGGTAGGGGTTTCGGTAATCTCCCGCTGTTCGTTTCGCATCGCGTACCGGTCATTAAAGATAGCCATTCCGTTTGGCGTCAGTTCCACTCTTTTATCCCCCTTATACTAAAGCACTTGGATTAAAATTCAGACTTACTTAGGTCTGGTATGATCTTTTTGTAGTAATACTCATAGCAATGACACCGGGAATTGTCTATTGCGTAATTATCATACTACAAATACTAACTCGACATCAAAAACCTTAAGGCTAATGAACCGTCATTAGCTCAGTTTTCCATGATAACTTAACTTTCTTGAGAACAAGACATGATCTTAACAAACTCGGTTAGAAAACTAATCCCAACCTTCTTTCCGTTGGTTGGGGTTTTTGGAGGTGACCTTGTTTAAACTCCAGGTGGGGCAGAGTCTCCAACTGAAGCCTCTTTGCTCAGTAAAGCCGAACGAGTTCGCTAAAAAAAGATCGGTTTGAGCTGATGAAATAGCCGAATAGGTTGATCGTTGCTGAAAACTATCTTAACAGTATCAGACCCACGCAGTGCAGAAATTTAAACAAATAACTGATAAAAGCAGCGATCATTAACCCGATGGCCAGATATAAAAACAAATACCCAAATTTCAACTCTAACGGAATCAACAAAATCGCCCCAAAAAAAGCAATCGTCGTTGCTTTGCCCAGCCAATCAGCTCCGATGAATTGTCCCCGCGAAGCCAGAATGCTGGCCCCGATAACCATTGCCGATTCTTTCACCAAGACAAGATAAAAATAAAGCAAAGAGATAATATTATAAGTACCCAAATAAAACAAGACAGTTAAGAGCAAAAGCTTGTCAGCCAAAGGATCTAACAATTTTCCCCAGTTTGAAGTCATCTCTAACCGGCGAGCCAAATAGCCGTCGAGCATGTCCGTTAAGCCAGCTACAAGCACTACGACAATAGCATAATATCGATTTTCCGTAAATAGCCAACCAAAAATTGGTATCATCAAAAAGCGAGAAAATGTTAAGGCCATAGGCCAATTAAAGCTGCTTATTTACCCCACCCCCATATGAAAAAAGTATACACCTTTTAGATAAAGAGATAAAGATTAGCAGGGCAAATTAGTTAACTCTTTTTTGCAGCCAATGGCTTAACCAGCGGCTAAGTCGGCTCGAGTACTGAAAATCCAGATAGCGATCTACTTCATACCCTGGCACTGGAATGATTCCAATATCCGTTTTGGGAACTTGATGCAGCAGACCCCAGTGAATTTTCTCAGATGGTTGTTGATCAGATGATTCATCAATTCGCCAAAAACTGATCGGTACCGGATTAGGTGAAATGCTCAAGATCTGAGTAAGCTCGAACATTGACCTTACCGGAATTCCTCCAACCTCCTTGATAATATCGCCGCTGCGCAAACCAGCCGTATAAGCTGGCGATGGCCGAACCACGTCCAGAACATGAAGACCCCGCCGGGAAGGAATAAACCGGGGTGACCCCTCCATCTCCTCCCTTTGGGACCGGTTGATCACTAATTCGTGCCCTAATGGTGCAAAAACTGCGGCAGCCCAGCTCAGCCATGAATAATACGAGGCAATCAAAGCCAATCCCAATAGAATCAGGCTGTAAAGTCCCAGGGTCCAGGCCGACCGTCGACCGCGCTGACCCGGGGTAACCGTGAGGGCTAACTCTCCGTAACCTAACCCGACTACAGCCGGGGCTAAACCGATGATGGTATTCTCCGGATCTAACCCAATGGGTTTTAACAGGGGCCACCAATCAGGCATAGCAATACCGGTTCCCTCCCCCCCGGTCCCGCCATAAATCGTTAGCACAATTAAGGGTACCGGCCAAAATTTCTGGAGATTAAAGCCGCCAATCCCCTGACCTTCAGCATTTCGGGTATAAATCGGCAGTGCATCCAGATGACCGCTCAAACGGATAAGAATGCTCTCCACCATGTGCAAAACAGCCACTAAGGCCATTAAGTGCGGGACATTAAAGTTGGGAAAACCAATAGCCAGCGAAGTTAAGCTTAAAAAGCCCCCGGCATAAGCAAAACAAAGTAAACGCGGGTGAATTAGCATCAGTAAAACCGCCAGGAGCAAAATATAATAAAGGCCTTCCTCCGGGAGGGTAATCCCGAAAAGGACCATTAAGAGACTGCCAAACAGACCGGCCACTATACCTAATAGCGTGGAAACCAGGGTAACCCGAATTACCGAATTATCCTTGATGCCAAATAAATAAGCTTTGACCTGTCCCATGCGGGCATACTGATAAGCGATAACTCCGACCACAATCCAAAAAATGGGGGACGACAGAATAGTGCCACTTAATTGAATCACTTGGAGTAATACCAATCCGAGGGTTTCCAATAAACCCACCTCCAGCCTCCGTCCGCCTGATAAAAACACAAGCGCCTTTCCTCAAAAAGAGCCAGCGCCTGCGCAAGATTAAAAATATTAAAGCTGGGTTTGAATAATTTCGATACCTTTAGCTAATTGAGAATCCTGCTGACTGTTTGGCGGCATATCGACGACTACGTTGGGTTCTATTCCCTTTTGATTGATATCATGGCCAGAGGGAGTCAGGTATTTATGCGTCGTTAACTTAACCCCGCCCCCGCCACTTAAGGGGTAGATTCCCTGAACCAATCCTTTCCCATAGGTTCTGGTGCCCACCAGGGTTCCAGAATTAGTATCCTTGATCGCCCCGGCCACTATTTCGGACGCACTGGCCGTCATATCGTTAACCAGTACCACCAGCGGCAATCCCAGATTTCCGCCATCCGCCTCATAAATATCTTCTTGATTATCCCGACCAATTACCCTGACCACCGGTCCCCGCGGCACAAAGTGATTAACCACTTCCAGGCAGACTGAAAAATCACCGCCGCCGTTATTCCGCAGATCAACAATCAATCCCTTAACCTTCTGATCCAACAAATTATTCAGGGATTCGTTCAGTTCCTGAGCGGTATTCCCGCTAAAACTATATAACCGAACATAGCCGATTCGTTTGTCTTGTTCAAGAACCTGGCTTTCGACTGAAGGGATATTGATTATTTCGCGCACCAAGGTTTTTTCTATTAGGGCATTTTCTCCCTTTCGTTCAATGCATAACCGAATTTCGGTCCCTGGTTCTCCTCGCATCAGGGCAATCGCTGTGTCCAGATCCATCCCTTCGGTCCGGCGTTCGTCAATTTGCACAATCACATCCCCAACCTGCAGGCCGGCTCTTTCCGCTGGGGTACCCTTAAAGGGAGGGGCCCCCACAGTTAGTTGATTATCCCGAACCCCTACTAAAATACCCAGCCCTCCGAAGCTACCCTGGACATGAATAATCAGATCCTCATATTCTTTAGCACTCAGATAATTGGAATAGGGGTCATCAAGTGACCCCACAATGCCCCGTAAGACACCTTCAAACATAGCTGCTGAATCAGCTGGTTCCAAAGCCTTGGTCCTGACCAACGTCGTCACCTTTAACAGCCGGGCAATCTCCTCATAATTGACCATGACTAACGAACCCAAGATAAGGTTAACCGCCAGAAAAACCGCCAGTAATAACCTGAGGAATAAGTGCCACTTACTTTGACCCTGCATATTAAGGCCCATCCTCCCGCACTATTCAATACTCTGGTCCCAATTATATGACCAATAATATACCATTATTAACCTCAAGACAATACTTGCTAAATTATCTGTTCAGAACCAAATTTGTTCTTCATTACAAGTAATTGTGCGGGTTAACCGGGGTGCCATTTTTCCGAACTTCAAAGTGTAAGTGCGGCCCAGTGCTCCAGCCCGTACTGCCTACTTTACCGATTGTTTCGCCCCGGGCGACCTTTTGGCCGTTTTTGACTAAAATACTGGACTGATGGGCATACATCGTTGATATTCCTCCACCGTGGTCGATAATCACGACTTGTCCATAAGCACCCATCCAGCCAGTAAAGATAACCGTTCCCGATTCTGCCGCCTTGATCGGAGTTCCTTTAGCCCCCCGCAGATCAATCCCGGTGTGCATTCGTTTCTCTTTTAAGATAGGATGGAGTCGCATGCCATAGTCCGAGGTGATCGCACCGCTAATCGGCCGCAGGAACTTCCCGGTGGGGGCCGGCTTGTCCGATGATGAGGACTGCAGATCCCGGATGATCCTTTCTAACCGCTTAGAATCCTGCTCCAATTGATTCAGGGCTTTTTCGACCGCGGCTTTGTCTTGTTTAATTTTCGCCAATGCTTGCTCTTTTTCTGCCGTTTGCTGCTTCAGGTAAGCTTGCTTCTGCTGGGTTTCCTGCTTAACTGATTCGACTTGCAGGTAAGCTGTCTCCAACTCAATCTTGCGGGTGTTAATAATCTGTTGTTCCTTTTCAATCTCTTTAATCAAAACTACGTCCTGATCCGCAATCTTTTGCAGCAAATCAAAACGGGATAAAAAATCGGCAAAACTGGCGGAATCGAGCAGCACCTCCAGATAACTGACTTCCCCATTCTGATAGATGCTCTTCAAACGCTGGGCCAGGATCGCACATCGTTCCTCCATGGCCGCTTGCGCCCGCTCTAAATCCTTTTTAGTAACTTGAATCTGACTATTCAGGACCTGCTGTTTTTTGTTTAAATATTGAATCTCCGCCTCTGTCTTGTCAATGTCTGCCTCCAGCACGTTAATCTGCTGAACCACTGTTTTTTGTTCTTTCTTAGCTTCTTCCAACTGCCTCTGGCGCAGTTCAATCTCCCGGCTAACCTTTTCTAGTTCCCGCTGTCGATTTTGTAGCTCTGCTTCTGACCCGATTACCGGTGCCAAGTAAAAACTACCAGAAGCAAAAACTAAAACGAGACTCAAAAACAAGACTAAACCTAGACGGAAACTACGAGACACTTGAATACCCCCCCATTTAGTTGTTAGTCGTTAGTCGTTGGTTTTTGGTTTTTGGTTTTTGGTTGTTGGTTGTTAGGTGTTGGATAGTAGACAAAAAGTGGAAACAACCAAGCACCGTCATCATCGCAATGACCTTAGTCGTAGAGTTTGTTCTTAGCTTGCTAGATGTCCAAGAATTTGTAGATCGACAGAAGCGTTCCGGTAGTTCCCAGGAACAATCCGGTTACCAGTAAGCCGGCAAAAACATGTAATAAGGTTCTAGGGTCGCTGATGAGCGGAATAAAGGCGAGAGCGGTTTTCAGGTTGTTCACCAAAATCAAATAAGAACCGCTCAAGGCACCAACCGCCACAATTGCGCCAATTAAACCGAGAAAAAGTCCTTCGATTAAAAAGGGCCAGCGGATAAACCAGTCAGTGGCTCCGACCAGCTTCATAATTTCAATTTCTTTGCGCCGGGTGTTCATGGTTAAGCGAATAGTCGTCGCAATCACAAAGACCGCGGTTAAGGCTAAAAAGCCCATAATAATTACAGCGACCATTTTAATCCAATATGTAACCGAAAACAGCTTCTCCACAACCCCCTGCCCGTAGCGCACTTTTTCGAAAACCGGCCATTTCTCCAGTTCCTGAGCAATCAAAATCACTTCCTGCGGGTCATTGGCTTTTAATTTATAGGCATCTGGCAGGGGATTGATCCCTTTAAGGGCCCCCACCAAGTCATTTTCTGGGCCAAACTTTTCTTTTAGTTCCTCTAAGGCCTCCTCCTTTGATACGAACACTACCTCAGCCAGGCCGGGCAGGGTGGTAAGCCTCTTTTCTAGGTCCGCTGTTTCCTCGGCTGAGGCATTTTCATCTACATAAGCGATAATTTCCACGTCTGACTCGATACTTGATACCAGCTTATTAGTGTTTAACACGACCAGCAGGGCCGTTCCGAGCACCATTAAACAAATAGCCATTGTAATGATAGAAGCAATACTCATCCAGCCATTGCGCCGCAAGGAAGCCGTTGCCTGTTTTAAAAAAAGTCCAATAGTCCTAGGCTTCATTGATATAGCTGCCTCGCTTTTCATCCCGAATCAGGCGTCCATTCTCAATTTCAATTACCCGGCGGCGCATTTTGTCAACAATATCAATCGCATGAGTCGCCATTACCACAGTTGTCCCCCTCTTATTAATCTCGCTTAGGAGCTTCATGATTTCCCAGGATGTGTCTGCGTCAAGATTACCGGTGGGTTCGTCTGCAAGTAAAATTCTCGGTCGATTAATGATGGCCCGGGCGATTCCCACCCGCTGTTGCTCTCCACCGGACAACCGATCCGGCAGGACCGGCCCCTTACCCTGCAAACCAACCAACCGCAAGACTTCTTCTACTCGGCCGGGGATCTCCCGCGGAGATGTTTCGACTACCCGCAAAGCAAAAGCAATATTCTCAAAAACCGTATAGTTGGGCAGAAGCCGGAAATCCTGAAAAACCATCCCTAGATTGCGCCGCAAAAACGGGATGTCCCGGCGTTTCATCCGGACCAGGCTTTTACCTGCCACAAAAATTTGTCCCCGGGAGGGCAGTTCCTCCCGCAGCAGCAGCTTCATAAAACTCGACTTACCAGCCCCGCTGGCTCCAACCAAAAAGACAAAATCCCCTTTTTCAATCTTTAGACTGACATCAACCAGAGCACGATTGCCGCCTGAATAGACTTTAGTTACGTTATACATCTGGATCAAGGTAAAACCACCTCTTAGAGTCTACGTTGGACCTGCACATTCAGATACGGGTACATTCAATCTCCCTAAGATTAATTAATGTTAACTTTAGCACCGGTACCAGTATTAAATCCCAGACGAGGAAAAACAAAAAAAACAAAAAAAGAAAAACCCCAACAAGGGGTTGTTCGACATGAACATTAATTTTCCTTTTTTAAAAAAGAAAATGTTAGTTATTCCCACGATTTTTTTATTACACACCATCAACAACGGCGCGATTTGGCTAGCCTTTTCGTTTGATAACCTCTCGGACCGCTTCTGCTAAATGTCTTGCCGTTAGGCCATATTTTTCTAACAGCTGGCGGGGTTCGCCTGATTCACCAAAACAGTCCGGCACTCCTACCCGATGCATGGGTACCGGATACTCTTCCACTAGCACCTCAGCCACGGCACTGCCCAGACCCCCAATAACGCTGTGTTCTTCAGCAGTTACGATGGCCCCGGTTTCCCGGGCCGCTTTGATTACCGCCGCCTTGTCCAGCGGCTTCACGGTATGCATATTGACAACTCGGACCAACTGACCCTCCTGAGCTAAAAGCTCGGCCGCCTGCAGGGCTTCTGACACCATCAGACCATTAGCGATGATGGTCGCTGCCGAACCCTCGCGCAGCTGGACCGCTTCGCCGATCGTAAAGGGACAGTCTTCCACATAAACCGTTGGCACCGCCAGCCGTCCCAGACGAAGATAAGCCGGTCCCTCCCAGGTCAATAAGGCCTCCACAGCCTTTTCAGTTTCCCGGGCATCAGCCGGGACAATTACCGTCATCTGAGGCAGTACCCGCATCAGGGCTACATCCTCAATGGACTGGTGGGAGCCCCCGTCCTCGCCAACGCTGATCCCGGCGTGCGTGGCCGCAATCCGGACCGGCAGGCCGGTGTAGGCAATGGAATTACGTATCTGATCAAAGGCTCGCCCCGTGGCGAAAACGGCAAAGGTACTGGCAAAGGGAATTTTTCCGGCTAGAGCTAGGCCAGCCGCGGTCCCCATCAGATTTTGTTCCGCTACCCCTACCTGAAAGAATCTTTCTGGAAATACCTTAGCAAATTCTGCGGTCTTAGTAGATTTCGATAAATCAGCATCCAAAACGACTAAATTAGGGTGAATAGCCCCCTGACGCACTAGGGCTTTCCCATAGGCATCCCGCGTCGCTACCTTAACCTTATCGGCCATCGGAAACCACCTCCAATTCAGCCAGTGCCTGCGCTACCTGTTCTTGATTCGGCGCGGTGCCGTGCCAGCCCACTTGGTTCTCCATAAAGGAAACCCCTTTCCCCTTAATGGTATGGGCGACAATCAAACTAGGCTGGCCCTTGGTTCGCCGGGCCTGCTCAAATGCCCCAAGAATCTGCAAAAAATCGTGCCCATCAATTTCCTGAACCGCCCAGCCAAAGGCCTGCCAGCGGCCGGCTACCGGTTCTGGACACATGACCTCTTTAACCGGGCCATCGATCTGCAAACCATTATAATCAAGAATCGCGACCAGATTATCCAGCCGATAATGCGCCGCTAACATGGCTGCTTCCCAGATCTGACCTTCTTCACTTTCACCATCACCAATCAATACGTAAACCCGATAGTTTCGCTGGTCCAGCCGACCGGCCAGGGCCAGCCCATTAGCTGCCGACAAGCCTTGCCCCAGAGAGCCGGTAGACATCTCCACCCCCGGCACCTTACGGAGATCTGGATGACCTTGCAGGCGTGCTCCGAGCTTCCGCAGGGTGAGTAATTCCTCTACCGGAAAAAAGCCCCGTTCCGCTAGTGCTGCATACAGCACTGGGGCTGCATGTCCCTTGCTTAGGATAAACCGGTCCCGCTCCGGCCAGGCCGGATTTTCCGGGGCCAGCCTCAACTCCTGAAAGTATAAAGCCGTTACCAGATCAGCCGCGGATAAAGAACCCCCGGGATGACCCGAACCGGCTTCCCCTATCATCCGAATTATATGCCTTCTTATTAGACGGGCTTTTTCCCGAAGGAAGTCTAAATTGACCGACTGCTGTTCGTTCCCTAATTGCCTGTCTGCCACTTGAGATGTTTCAACCTGGTTTCTCTAACACAATCAAAATCTAGTAGACTAGACCATATAATGTTTTTCACTCGTTCGACTAACGAGCGGCAAGCCTCACCGGCTTCAGCTACTTGAGCCACCAGCTCTCGCCGATGCTTCGGTAGTTTAAACCGCCGCTTGGCATTCGGCCCGAAGGGGGGGGGTTACCCACCGCTCAGGTCATTCTATCCGCGTCCGTCTTTCCCGGCGGTTCCAAGCAACGCGGAAAACTTTATAACTTTATACTTTATAGCTATATCAACCTTAAACTTTATAGCTATATATAGTAGCTCTTTAGTAGCTCTTTTCGGTAATGATGCCAAGAAACCAGGCTCGCACCACCTTTCTGTTTGATTTTTGAGGTTATGGTTTTACATATTAAGATATTTTTCTAAAAACGCCGCCGCTTAAACCCTTCTCCCAGTACCTCATGGACATTAGTGACAATAACAAACGCCTTGGGATCAACCTGATAGATTACGTCTTTAAGACGGGTTTCTTCGGCCCGAGAAACCACACAGAAGATCACCTCTTGATCCCGTCCGGTAAATTGTCCTCTCCCCTTTAAGGCGGTTGCGCCCCGGTCCAACTCGCGAAAGATGGCCTGCGTAATTTCTGCGGGGTGCTGGGAGATGATAAAAGCCCCCTTGGCGTGACTGACACCCTCCTGAACCAGATCAATAACCTGACTTGTCACAAACAAAGACAAAAGCGCATACATGGCCAGTTCAGCATTAAAGAGAATCCCCGCCCCGGCAATCACCAAAAAATCAATCCCCAGCAAGGCCTGTCCCAGGCTGATTTTTAAGTATTTATTGATTAGTCGGGCCGCCAGGTCAGTTCCTCCGGTGGATCCTTTAAACCGAAAACACAGACCTAAGCCAATCCCAGCCAGGACACCGCCGTAGATCGTCGCCAAAAGCAAATCCTGGGTCAGTACCGGCACGCGAGGAGTCATTACATCAACAAAAAGAGAGAGGGTCAGTGTGCCATACAGGGTTCTCAGACCAAACCCCAAGCCTAGCTCTCTCAGACTAAGTAAAAACAAGGGGATATTAAAAGCCAGCATGATTATGCCAACTGGCAAGCTAAAAAGGTGATGCGCAATAACCGCGATACCGCTTACCCCGCCGGCGGCAATTTTATTTGGCACCTGAAAGGAAACCAGGCTCACCGCTGTCACCAGGGAACCTAGGCTGATCCCTAAATAATCAATTAAACCTCGCACCCATCTCTGTCGTCTTAGATGTTCAATCTGTTTAAATAAACGCGTATCTCCAACCAACTACCATCTCCCACCGACATCTAGTAATCTGCCCGTCTTCTAAGCGGCCCTGATTTGTCAACTTCAACAATATTTTGTCACATTTGCCCGATATTTACCACTATAAAATCAATAGAGCAACCCGGGCTCAGCCCGGGTTCTGAAAATTAACGCCAGATTATTCACTAGATCTTTCACTTTTACCTGTATCAAGGATTCCCCATCTACACTATCCCAATTGAGACTCTCCCTTTAGAATTCTCGCCGGGCGTACCTTTGAAGATAGGCATAAATGAACGGATCCAGATCCCCATCCATTACTCCCTGAACATTGCCGGCTTCGACATTAGTTCGGTGATCCTTAACCAGGCTAAATGGATTAAAGGTATACGAACGGATCTGACTGCCCCAGGCTATCTCCTGGTACTCACCTCGGAGCTCAGCCATGGCCTCCTCTTTTTTTCGCTGTTTCAGTTCAAAAAGTCGAGATTGCAGAATCTTCATCGCTAGAATCCGATTCATCTGTTGCGATCGCTCATTCTGGCAATGGACCACAATCCCAGTCGGCAGGTGAGTAATGCGCACTGCTGAATCTGTTTTATTGACATGCTGTCCACCCGCCCCACCCGAACGGTAGGTATCGATGCGCAAATCATTGGGATCAATTTCAACTTCAACCGTTTCTGACACTTCAGGCAGGACTTCGACCGCGGCAAATGAGGTATGCCGCCGACCTGAGGAATCAAATGGGGAAACTCGCACTAAACGGTGAACCCCTTTTTCTGACTTAAGGTATCCGTAAGCATTTTCCCCACTAATCAGCAATGTGACGCTTTTTAGCCCGGCTTCTTCTCCCGGCTGTAAGTCCATAATCTCCACCCGATAATTGTGTTCCTCAGCCCATCGGGTGTACATTCGCAGCAATAACTCTACCCAATCCTGTGCATCTGTTCCGCCAGCCCCGGCGTGCAGGGCCACAATCGCATTTTTGTTATCATATGGTCCGGATAACAGAACCTCCAATTCGCCTCGCTCCAGGTCTTTTTCCAGATACTTTAAACTCCGGATGATTTCTCGAGTTAAAGATTCATCCGCCTCGGTCTCATCAAGACATAATTCCCATAAATCACGCAGATCCTGATAACGCTTCTGAAGTTCCTCAAACAGCTCAATCCGGCTCTTTAAGGAGGTGATAGATTGCAGAACCCGCTGCGCTTCTTCCCGTTCTTCCCAAAAACTCGGCTCCAAGGTCTCTTGCTCCAGCTTGGCAATCTGCTGCCGGCAGTTCTCTACGTCAAAGAGAAACCCTCAATTCTGCTAGGCGTTTCTCCAGATTAATAAAATCCCTCCGTAATTCAAGTAACAATTATATCTCCCCTAATTTAGATGTTAGACGTTAGACGTTAGATGTTAGATGTTAGAAGTAAGGTGTTAGACGAGGGGTTACCGGTTACTAACCTCACGTTTAATGTTTGACGTTTAATGTTTGACGGTTAACGTTCGACGTTTTTCATTTTGTGTTTCCCACCGCACACCTCACGCCTCACGCCTTACACTTCACTTCTTACGCCTCTAATGCGGCTCGACTACTGCGTGCTCACTCTTCATTATTACAATATCTACGCGTCGATTCAGTGCCCGGCCGGCCTCCGAGTTGTTATCCGCAATCGGCCGGTATTCACCGTAGCCGCTCTCTGATAGACGGGCCGGATTAAGGTCGGCTTCCCGAACTAAAAACCGCAAAACATTAGTCGCTCGCATGGCTGACAACTCCCAATTAGAGGGAAACTGAGCATTATTAATCGGCAAATTGTCCGTATGCCCCTCAATCCGAATATAATTACTAATCGGTGCCAAGCTCACGCCAACCTTACGCATGATGTCCTGCGCCTGGGGAGTTAACTCCGCCCGTCCGCTCTCGAATAACACAGTATCGCTGAGGCTGATTACCAGTCCCCGCTCCTGTTGGTAGAGTTGAATATTTGCTCCCAGGTTATTCTGATCAATATACTCCTGCAATTGCTGACGAATAGTTTCCATTTGCAACTGTTCCCCGGACATCCCCTCAATAATCGAAGGCCCTGGGTAGTCAAGAATCTCCGGGCCTCGGCCGCTTAAAGCACTCATTAATGAAGCCGCAACCTGTTCAAACTTTTTCGCATCCACCATACTCATTGAGTACATAACGATAAAAAATATCAACAGCAGGGTAATCAGGTCAGCATAGGTGATCAACCAGCGATCCCGGTTGCCATGATCTTCTTGTCGATTCTTTTTTTTTATCACCTTTTTCTCACCGACCTTTCATGCTTTTCGGTAAATTTAAAATGGGTTTGCTGTTCTGAGCGACTGACTGCTACTGCTCTTCCGGCTTACCTAACAAGGCTTGTCTGGTTTCCGGATCCAGGAAGACAAGCAGCTTTTCCCGAATGATCGTGGGGTTCTCCCCAGCTTGAATAGACAGAACCCCTTCCATAATCATTTCCTTGATTAACTCTTCTTTTTTACTCTTATTCTTTAATTTACTAGCTATCGGCAGCCAAATCAAGTTAGCTGAGCCAACACCATATAAAGTAGCGAGAAAGGCTAAGGCAATGGCCGGGCCAAGCGAACTCGGGTCGGATATACTACCCAAGACATGCACCAAACCCATGACGGTGCCAATGATCCCCATTGTCGGGGCGTAGCCCCCGGCTGCTTCAAATATCCCAATCCCTACTTTATGACGTTCAGACACCGCATACATCTCAGTCTCCAACATGTTTCGGGTTAATTCCGGGTCAGTTCCGTCAATGATTAACTGCAGTCCCTGCCGCAAAAAGCGGTCTCCTACTTCCGGCAGTTCCTGCTCCAGACTAAGCAAGCCCTCTCGTCTGGCCTTATCCGCAATCCCGGCTACTTGTTGGATTAACCCCATGATATCAACCTTTTGCTCAGTGAAGGCGATCTTCAACAAGCGCGGAAAAGTTTTGATTTCCGATACGCTATAACCGGCCGCGGTGGCCCCAATGGTTCCGCCAAATACGATCATCGCGGCAGTCGGACTTAGCAGTGATAAAATATGACCCCCGTCTAAGACAAATGCGGTTACCAGAAACGCGACCCCTGAAAAAATCCCTACCCAAGTGGTTATATCCATCTGTTTGGCTCCTATCTGTCTAGATGTTAGATATTAGATATTAGATGTTAGACGTTAGATGAAATGTTTGGCGCAAGCGATTAGGTGTTAGATATTTCACCGCTTCCTCCTGCCCTTACATCTCACGTTTTATGTTTTTACGTCTTAACCACAATATAAAAATACTCATAGTTTATATATCGGGTAGTGAAGTTATTTAGTTTAGCTTTTTTAGCACAAAATGCGATATGATAGATGCCTGTAATACGATTTTTTCCCATTAGCGGTTGGCGGTTGAGTCATCTTAAATGAGTCTTCTCCTATTATCGACCGCAGCACTTTTTATATTTCTTGCCGCTCCCGCAGGGACAGGGGGCATTTCGCCTTATCTTACTCTCCGCTCGGACCGGTTGCCGGACCTCTTCAGCATCTCGATTTTCCACCATCCGCCGGACCGATTCTCGGCGGGGTTCCGCTACCCGAGCCCGGAAAACCCAACGGATTGTATCCTCCTGGATACTACTGATCATCGCTTGAAACATTTGGTAAGCCTCAAACTTGTACTCAATCAGCGGATCTCGCTGGCCATAGGCCCGCAGGCCAATTCCCTGACGCAGTTGATCCATGGCATCCAGATGATCCATCCATTTGTTATCCACTACCCGCAACAGAACCACGCGCTCGATTTCCCGCAGCTGTTCACTGCCTAATTCTTCTTCCCGCTGCTCATAAAGATTGATGGCCTGGTTGAGGAAAAGGTCCCGCACCTCCGCTCGGCTCAATTCCTGCAGATCCGCAGGTTGAAGCTGGTGACCGGGCAGGAAGCACTGTTCCGCAAACTCCAGAAGGCTGTGCAGATCCCACTCCTCCGGATACTGACTCTCACCGGCATAGGTACTGATCGTGGCATCAATCACTTTTTCCAGCATATCCAGGATGGTTTCCTTCAGGTTTTCCCCAAACAGAACCTGTTTGCGCTGAGCATAAATGATTTCCCGCTGCTGGTTCATTACGTCATCATACTGCAGCACATTTTTCCGCAGGTCAAAGTTTCGGCTCTCAACCTTGCGCTGGGCATTTTCAATTGAACGGGAGATCAAGCTGTGTTCGATGGGGGTTGAGTCATCCATGCCCAGTCGATCCATTATCCCACTGATCGCATCAGAACCAAATAACCGCATCAGGTCATCTTCCAGAGATATAAAAAACTGGGAAGCTCCAGGATCTCCCTGCCGACCCGACCGCCCCCGCAACTGATTGTCTATTCGCCGGGCTTCGTGCCGTTCGGTCCCAATAATGCACAGTCCCCCGGCCGCGACGACGGCCCGGTGTTCAGCGTCTGTATCCTTCTTGATCCGTTCCAGAATCGCCTGGTGCTCCCGCGGATCAACCGTCATGACGCCGGCTTCGGTTTTGTCTGGTTGCAGGCTTCCGGTCTTAATTCGGCGTAATAGTTCAGCCTGAGCGAGGAAGTCCGGGTTCCCGCCAAGTAAGATATCAGTCCCCCGTCCCGCCATATTGGTGGCAATAGTTACCGCGCCTTTACGCCCGGCCTGGGCCACAATACTTGCTTCCATCTCGTGGTGTTTAGCATTTAACACCTGATGAGGAATCCCGCGTTTACCCAGCATCTGGCTGAGCCGCTCTGATTTCTCAATGGAGATGGTCCCCACCAGCACCGGCTGTCCCCGACGGTAACAATCATCAATTTGGTCAACGACAGCCCGGAACTTACCTTCCTCGGTCCGGTAAATCACATCTGGCAGGTCTTCCCGAATCATTGGCATGTTGGTCGGGATAACGACCACATCAATCCCATAAATCTTGCGGAATTCTTCCTCTTCGGTGGCCGCGGTGCCAGTCATACCGGCCAATTTTTGGTACATCCTAAAGTAGTTCTGGAAAGTAATGGTGGCCAGAGTCTGGGATTCCCGCTCGATTTTGACCCCTTCCTTGGCCTCAATCGCCTGGTGTAGCCCCTCACTGTAGCGCCGGCCAAACATCAGCCGACCGGTAAACTCATCAACAATAATGACCTGACCATCCTTGACGACATAGTCTCGGTCCCGTTTCATCAAGGCGTGTGCCCGCAATCCCTGGTTGACGTGGTGCACCACTTCCATGTGGTCCCCCTCAAATAGCTGATTAATGCCCAGGCTTCGCTCTACCTTGCGCATCCCCTCATCGGTCAGGGTCACGACGTGCGCCTTTTCATCCACATGGTAGTCAGTGTCCTTAATCAACCGCGGTATAATCCGGGCAATCGTGTAGTAAAGGTCAGTTGGTTTATCCGCTTCACCCGAGATAATCAAAGGGGTCCGGGCCTCATCAATCAGGATAGAGTCCACTTCGTCCACGATAGCGTAGTTTAATTCTCGCTGCACCAACTGATCAAGGTGAATCGCCATATTGTCCCGCAGGTAATCAAAACCAAACTCATTGTTGGTTCCATATGTCACATCAGCGGCGTAGGCAGCTTGGCGCTGGCGATAATCCAAACCGTGGACAATCAAACCGACTGACAGTCCTAAAAATTGATAGAGTCGCCCCATCCATTCGCTGTCCCGTCGAGCCAAATAATCATTAACGGTAATTACGTGCACGCCTTGACCGGTCAGGGCATTGAGATAAACCGGCAAGGTGGCTACTAAGGTCTTCCCCTCCCCGGTTTTCATCTCGGCGATTCGCCCCTGGTGCAGCACCATACCCCCCATTAGCTGTACATCAAAATGCCTCATTCCCAGGACGCGACGAGAAGCCTCCCGGGTGACTGCAAAGGCTTCCGGTAAGAGATCATCGAGGGATTCTCCTCGTTCCAGCCGAGCCTTGAACTCACCCGTTTTCGCCTGCAGATCAGCATCACTCAGTTTTTCCATGTTTGTTTCTAACCGGTTGATTTGCTCAACCGTTCGACTCAACTTTTTAACCTCCCGGGCATTATCATCCAGCAGGTTTTTAATTAATTTTATAACCACCCGTAAAATCACCTTTCTTTTTACGCAAAGAAGACGAGGAACCGTTACGGTTCCCCATCCTAAACTTTTCCTCTTAAATTCTAGCACCAACCACGGGTTGTTGCAATAGAGCAATATTGCGCGGTTAGATAGGTTCGATTAGTCCATAGTCTCCGTCTTTTCGGCGATAAACCACGTTAACATCCTCGGTTTCGGCATTGGTAAAGACAAAGAAACTGTGACCCAGCAAATTCATCTGCATAACCGCTTCGTCTACCGGCATAGGCTTGATGGCGAACCGTTTTGTTCGGACAATCCGATAATCTTCCTCTTCCACCTGGGGTTGGCCGATCAAGTCTGCTGGTAGTTCTTTGACAACGTTCTGCTGGTTTTTTAACCGCCGAGAGAGCAGTTTGGTCTTATACTTTTCTAGTTGCTTCTCCAGTTTATCTACCACCAGGTCAATAGAGGAGTACATGTCGCCGGTCTCTTCCTCACCACGAAGAATCATGCCGTTAATGGGAATAGTTGCCTCGACCACGTGATTCCCCCGTTCGACGAGCAGAGTAACCTGCACCTCGTCGAACTCAATGTACTTTTCCAGCTTGCTTAACCGCTTAGCCACGTAGTCCCTTAAAGCATCCGTTACCTCGATATTTTTACCCCTGACCGTAATTCGCATAACACTACCCCCTCTCTTTAATATATTATTCCCGAAATAAATGAAAAATCCTGCTACCAGGGTCTGTCGAAATAAATAACTTGAATGTTATTCAAAAATAAAGTTTTAGGGGGCAAATCTCGACCTTGCTTGTGGATAATGTGGATAAAACTGTTAATAAGTGATAAAACAAGGCTTGGCCTTGTGGATTAATCGGTGGATTTCTTCGTATTTTGTTGTCCAGTGTCGATTTAGCATCGGTAAAAAAGGAAAAATCATCGGTAACTCCGAAAGTCCATGGTACTGCAAAAATTGATACTTACTGGCATATTAATAAAGCCCGACAATACGTCGAGCCTCATATAAATCATATTAATATTAAATATTTTTTAACCAGCCGCAATATTTATCTGTCCGGACTGGTCCCGAACTGGTTTGGTTGCCTTGCTGGCTTCTGTCCAAGTATCACGCAATTCAATCAACCAACCTTGAACCTCCTGGATAATCTCTTTATCATTTTTAACATTAGCTTCAATCAGTCTTTGTAAAAAGAAATCATACAAGCCCAGCAAGTTATTAGATATTTCATAATCCATGTTGAGGGTGGACATAAACTCTCGGACAATATCCTGGGCTTTGAGCAGGTTGGTGTTTCGGCCAGCCACATCATTTTCTTCTATGGCCTTAATCGCTTGTCCGAGAAACCGAATCGCCCCATCGTAGAGCATCAGCAACAACTTCTCCGGACTAGAAGTTTGCACCGCGGTTTGCCGGTACTGACTGTACGCATTAACTGCATTCACTTTCTCAGCCCTCCCGTAGATAATAGAGTCTTATCCAGTTGTACTGTAATTCTCAATAGATGGCCTATCGCAATGTTAGTGCCATCAATATCCAGTTACGTCTTTTTTCCTCCGGTTTATATTTCTTGATTCGTTTTAAACCTTCTCATCCAGAAACAGGCCGACCATATCACGGATCTTCTCCACCAGCTTCACTACTTCATCTGAGGGTATTTTCTTAATCACCTTCTGATTTACAACATCCCATACTTCTAACTGAAGCATTTCCACCTCTTCACGCAGGACAAAATGCAGACTAGGCGGATGCTTGGGCAACGATTTATTCAGCAGGTCAGCAGCCGCTTGTAAAACATCCTTATCAGCATCAGCTTTACCATCTGTCTTTTCGATCTTTTCCGTCTGTTTTCCCTGAGGTAAAGTAACAGTCGCCCTGTCCCCTCTGGCAGCGTTAGGCCAAACCGGATCCCGAGCCACGGATGAACCGCTATTAATCGCCCCCCCTTGGGTTACTGTTCCTTCTTGAATCCTCATCCTTCCCGCTCCTCTCTCGGAACAAATCTTAATTTCCAATTCGCCTTAAGTCTCCATAACGCATTCAACGCCGATAATCAATGAAAATACTATCCTCGCCTAGATCATAGCCTGCATAGGCTTTATTAGTCCGCCTTTTTTCTCGCACATCCTGTAAATTTTTACGGATTGCCACCAACCGTTTCTCCGCCATCTGGCGCGCTTTATCATCGTGCTGCTGGATGGTTTGGATTAGTTCCGTTCTTTGGCGGAGCAATTGGGAAATATATTCCCGCTGCCCCAGGGAAATTTCCCTCATTAAGTAACCTAGGCTATCGCTAAAGGTCCTCCGTTTAAGCGACCTGGTTTCTTTTTCACGAAAAACCTGTTCGCGAAAAACTTGCTCCGTCCAGGCCCAGGCAACCGCCGTTAAGCGATCAACCTTATCCATCAGTTGTTGCCGTTGTGCCAGTAAATCTAACAGGCCCTCGTCATTTTCCTCGTACGCATTCTGAAGCCAAACCAATTGTTGTTGGGAAAGTTCAGCTATTTGTTGGAAGAGCCGATTCTGTTTGCGAAGGTTAGTACTCAGGGCCTGTCCAACCTCCTCCGCATGTCCCATCCCGCTTAACATCCTTTCGGTTATCCTGTTCTCCAAAACCAACCGCCTAACCGTTCATAAACTGCTGGGCTAGCCACATGCTTTGCTGATTCATCTTAGAGATGGCTTTCTCCATTGCTGTAAACTGCCGCCAATAACGGTCTTCCAATTGGGTCAACCGGTCCTCTAGCTTGTCCATATCTTTATCGAGCCGGGAAATCGTTTTGCCGATTATACTATCATCGACCAGGCTGCCGGCTGTACCAGCCTTATCGGTAATCCTCGATATTTCGTGATTAATCGTATCGTAGAGTCGGTAGGCTAGTCCCTGCTCAGCCGTTACCTCGCTAGATTTAGTAAAGAGCTCCATGACTGCATCTGGATTGGACTGCAGTGCTTCTCGCAACTGGTTTTCATCCAGGTGCAATTTACCGTTTTCCCGATAATCACCGGTGGTTATACCGATCACACTTAAACTGTTGGCTACTGTCGTAACTGACTGGGAACTCTTCGTCACGGTAACCTCACCAGTTAGACCAGTCACAATACTTGACAGCACGTTCCGCATAGCAAAGACAGTTCCCCTGAGCAGAGAGTCGTTTTTCAGCAGCCCGCTTCGGGCTTTCTCCTGCCACTTATCAATCTGACTTTCAGTCAAATTGCCTTCTTCAATCTCTTCATCCGTCAAGGGAGAATAGTCGCTGTACCGCTGTTCACTCAATTTGTCATTTATGGTCTCAATTACTTCGTTGTATTTATCGACAAAAGCTTTAATTGTATTGAATACGCCATCGATATTATGGGCAACAGTTACGGTAGTGGCGGTCCCGCTAGAACCCTCGGCAGTTACTCCGTGCAGAGTGAAAGTCACGCCATTAGTTGTAAAGGTATTGCTTTTGCGAGTAGTCCGCAGGCCGTTAATCTCTAGTATGGCGTCCTGTCCCCCCTGCTCTTTAGACGTGTCGATTTGCAGGGCACTGGTTAAGAACTCACCTTCTACCGCAATTTCTGCTCCTTCCCGATTATTCCCGGTCTGAGTAGTGGTAATAGCGATTTTATCGGTCACTTCATCGTAAAACATGCTGACTCCGGCTGCCTTGTTGGCATTCACCGCAGCGATGACCGAGTTTAAAGAATCAGTATCGGCATCGAATTCGAAGGTTTGTCCGTTAATTTTGAAAGAGAAGACATGGTCCTCATCCCAGTTAAAACTGTGGGCAAATTTGTCCGCCTGAGAAGCCAAAGTCGCGGTTGGATCCAGAGGGGCCGCAGTTTGACCATCCTTAAACCCCAATACTTCCAGCGCGTCTTTCGTACCACTGTTTACTTTGATCTCAGGAATTTGGCCACCATCCTCGGTAACCGCAGTTAGTTTAAGTTTGTTACCTTGGGTTAAGGAAACTTCGACCTTTCCTGCCCCGAGCGAATCATTAATCTTCGCCTGAATATCCGTGACCAGATCAGTCAGGGGATTTTCAGCAGTGCCGCCGTAGTTTTTCACCTCTAAGGTAATATTTACCGTAGTTTCACCATAAGTCAGCTTAAACTGATTATTGTCTTCGGTAATGTTGACCTCGGTCAGGGCCTCACTGCCTATAATCACCTTCCCTTTACATAAAGGAGCAGCACTGCTGTTAGTCGCCACCGTGGCCAGCTGTTCCACCTTAATCTGATAGGCAGTGGCTGATGCCGATGCACCAGCCGTGGCTGTGACCACGGATTCGTTGCTGGAAGTCGTGGTTTTTGTTAAAAAAGTCCCTTGCAGCTTCAAGTTAAACGCTTCATTGCGCAAATTGAGCAAACTGGTATTAATCGCTCGGTATTCCTCTTGCCGCCACTGCCAAATCTGCTTATTCTGCTGTTTCTTGATCAACGGCTGCCGGTGGGCTTTCATCAGATCAGACACCCATTGATCTATATCAATCCCGGAGGCCAGTCCACCAATGCGGTTGATTGACATGATACCTTTTCCCCCCTTAAACAAGACCATATAGGAACATTGAAATAATTAATCTTAATCCTGGATAGTTATCGACAGAAACTTCCTGTGGTTAATATCGTAAAGTACAGACTGATTCTTTAGGGATAATTGGGGAGAATGCGGGATAGATTTTCCATTATGGAGATCAGATGAACCATGAGAAAGAATTAAGTAATGGTTATCCCAATTTCAATACATCCAATGTTCTGGTTCCGCTGGGTCACTTTTTCTTCTTTCCCGCGAATCTCAACCATTTCAATACATCCAATGTTCCGATTCCGCAAAATTTCCGCTACATCAAACTGCAAGGAAAACCGAATTTCAATACATCCAATGTTCCGGTTCCGCTTCAAAATTTTCGGGGAGGCCAAGTTTGTTTCACAATTTCAATACATCCAATGTTCCGGTTCCGCGTGCGTGCCAGATTGCATTTACCGTGGCTGGTGCTAATTTCAATACATCCAATGTTCCGGTTCCGCGCAATCTCGTGGGCCAGTCGGCCTTCCTCGGCATATATTTCAATACATCCAATGTTCCGGTTCCGCGCTGGGATGTATCAATGCGCGGCTCTCTTATGTTCCATTTCAATACATCCAATGTTCCGGTTCCGCAGCTCCATCCCAGCCCACGGCACATCCGAGTGCCTCATTTCAATACATCCAATGTTCCGGTTCCGCTATGGCCGAACATTTTAGCCTATATGTAAAGTGCATATTTCAATACATCCAATGTTCCGGTTCCGCGATTACTTGAGGTGTTTTAATACTGGTACCGCCTATCATTTCAATACATCCAATGTTCCGGTTCCGCGAAAATGACAACTACTATATATAATCTCGACGCCTATTTCAATACATCCAATGTTCCGGTTCCGCTGCCAGGGGGACGGGTCAATGTCCAGAAGAAGTCAAATTTCAATACATCCAATGTTCCGGTTCCGCTCTTTCGCCTAACAACTATTATAGGAAGGAATTTAAATTTCAATACATCCAATGTTCCGGTTCCGCGGATGCCACGTTGTTTTATATGGTTTTCGCTCTAATATTTCAATACATCCAATGTTCCGGTTCCGCCCAATATTTCTTCGTACAGGTCAGCCAGGGCACTCAATTTCAATACATCCAATGTTCCGGTTCCGCCAATATGGTGCGGCTGAGGACTTATTTTCTCCCCAAATTTCAATACATCCAATGTTCCGGTTCCGCTGCCTGCGAAGTTGAGGGAGGCGGTGGAGGAATTACTATTTCAATACATCCAATGTTCCGGTTCCGCCTTTCAAGAATGGAGTAACTGTCCTGGACGAAACCAATTTCAATACATCCAATGTTCCGGTTCCGCTTTACATGGAAAACCGGGGGTAAATTAGTTTTATACGATTTCAATACATCCAATGTTCCGGTTCCGCTAAAATGACAACTACTATATATAATCTCGACGCCTATTTCAATACATCCAATGTTCCGGTTCCGCTGCCAGGGGGACGGGTCAATGTCCAGAAGAAGTCAAATTTCAATACATCCAATGTTCCGGTTCCGCTCTTTCGCCTAACAACTATTATAGGAAGGAATTTAAATTTCAATACATCCAATGTTCCGGTTCCGCAAAACCAAATAAACTCTATGACGTAATTGCCCGCGATTTCAATACATCCAATGTTCCGGTTCCGCAATTGAAATTTGAGTAGATATCCGCTTTAATCCCTATTTCAATACATCCAATGTTCCGGTTCCGCCATAGCTCCTAATCCGGTTATTAATGTCCCGATTGTATTTCAATACATCCAATGTTCCGGTTCCGCCTGTCATCAGGCACCTTAAAACCAATTCTATTCATTATTTCAATACATCCAATGTTCCGGTTCCGCCCGTATTTTCCACCAGGATAGACCAGGAGACCAAAGCATTTCAATACATCCAATGTTCCGGTTCCGCCTATGCAACCTGCTCAATCCCTAGTTCAAGCAATATATTTCAATACATCCAATGTTCCGGTTCCGCCTATGTCCCCCAAGACGGAAAAGAATGTGTAAACAAATTTCAATACATCCAATGTTCCGGTTCCGCTGGATGATGAAGTTCCAGAAGAAGAAATGTATTTAGTATTTCAATACATCCAATGTTCCGGTTCCGCAAAAGGAGGTGCCCCCCCCTTGAAGATTATTGGGATATTTCAATACATCCAATGTTCCGGTTCCGCCCTTTGGAACCCCTCATACTTTGTTTGCAATATCAGATTTCAATACATCCAATGTTCCGGTTCCGCTTGGGCGTGCTGGGAGCAGTAGCGGCAGAGAGGTGGTATTTCAATACATCCAATGTTCCGGTTCCGCATTTGTGACTTGGCAGCTATAGGCGAAGAGCTATTATTTCAATACATCCAATGTTCCGGTTCCGCTGAAGCGTTATGGGGAATCGTTCCAGTATTGATTCAATTTCAATACATCCAATGTTCCGGTTCCGCTATTTTTTGCGGAAGCGAAAAGGAGGTAACTAACTATTTCAATACATCCAATGTTCCGGTTCCGCATGATATACGCATTCAAAAGGCACTGAGAGGCCCTGATTTCAATACATCCAATGTTCCGGTTCCGCTGCATCGTAGCACATTCTCCAGTCGTGCATACGGTCTATTTCAATACATCCAATGTTCCGGTTCCGCAACTTTACGAAGGCGGGAGATGATTCTTTCTATATTATTTCAATACATCCAATGTTCCGGTTCCGCCCAGAAAGAATACACCGCACGCATACAAGAGATCATATTTCAATACATCCAATGTTCCGGTTCCGCCCGCAAAGTCATAGCGGCCAAGCGGGCCAAAATCAAATTTCAATACATCCAATGTTCCGGTTCCGCCGTATCAAGGAAAGAGAACAGCAGATTGCCCGCATATTTCAATACATCCAATGTTCCGGTTCCGCTCTAACCTTTACTAAATTTAACAATCAGTTAATCCTATTTCAATACATCCAATGTTCCGGTTCCGCTTTTTGGTAATATAAAATTATAGGGAAATGGCAGGTATTTCAATACATCCAATGTTCCGGTTCCGCCAAAGCCAAAGGGAAAGGCTCTTGGCCCGATTCGTATTTCAATACATCCAATGTTCCGGTTCCGCTGGAAAGGACGTTTATGGAACTCCAGTTTTTATCTATTTCAATACATCCAATGTTCCGGTTCCGCAATATTCGATTGTGTGATAAAACGTCTAGCTATTCATTTCAATACATCCAATGTTCCGGTTCCGCTTCGAGGGTGCCGGGAATTTTTTCGCATTCTACAGCATTTCAATACATCCAATGTTCCGGTTCCGCCACCCTGCAACTTTTTATAATCATTTTAAATGATTAATTTCAATACATCCAATGTTCCGGTTCCGCACCCTATGGCGAAAGATGCAGCCAGGGTCTTAAGATATTTCAATACATCCAATGTTCCGGTTCCGCGTGGCGAGATTCTTCATATCCGGAATGTATTTGCCAGATTTCAATACATCCAATGTTCCGGTTCCGCGGCCTCCACAGTGGCCTCCAGGGGCGTCATTACTCTATTTCAATACATCCAATGTTCCGGTTCCGCAATTTTATAGACAGTATCCTGGGGTCCATGCCGGCATTTCAATACATCCAATGTTCCGGTTCCGCCCTTTTAGTTTTATTATAGTGTAGCATATGCAAAGATTTCAATACATCCAATGTTCCGGTTCCGCTGCCTCCGCTACCAGTTGTGTCAGGGAAAAATGCTAATTTCAATACATCCAATGTTCCGGTTCCGCCAGATACTTCTTCTAGTTTGCTGAAGACGTGCATCAATTTCAATACATCCAATGTTCCGGTTCCGCAGGTAAGGTAGTTGGCGACCAGTTTTGGACAATGGCATTTCAATACATCCAATGTTCCGGTTCCGCAAGTTCGATCGGCAGATTGAGATCGCTGGGGCGACATTTCAATACATCCAATGTTCCGGTTCCGCAATTATGCAAAAACCAATAATTTACGCCGAGATTCCATTTCAATACATCCAATGTTCCGGTTCCGCTACTAGAAAGGATAGGTGATTAAAGACATGCCTTTATTTCAATACATCCAATGTTCCGGTTCCGCTGCTGTAATTTCATATTGGGGGTGGATCAAAAGAAGATTTCAATACATCCAATGTTCCGGTTCCGCGGGGGTTTGGGGGACGCTAGTCCCCCAATAGGGGTAATTTCAATACATCCAATGTTCCGGTTCCGCGATGTTTATGATGCAAGCAACAAAGCAATTACATTATTTCAATACATCCAATGTTCCGGTTCCGCTTCATCCTTATAGCCGTTTTCATCGAAGTAGCCGTATTTCAATACATCCAATGTTCCGGTTCCGCTACGACCGGCGCACCAGACCGGACGCCGTTGGTAGATTTCAATACATCCAATGTTCCGGTTCCGCAAGGTCACCGGGAACCAGATGGAAGATCCTGAGTTAATTTCAATACATCCAATGTTCCGGTTCCGCAACAAAGGCATATTCGCCAGTGCCAATGTTTAATCCATTTCAATACATCCAATGTTCCGGTTCCGCTAAGTATAGCTTAATAAAAACATCCGCCTAATATAATTTCAATACATCCAATGTTCCGGTTCCGCTTTCTTTTTGTGTATGCCCTGCCCAATATAAGCTCTATTTCAATACATCCAATGTTCCGGTTCCGCTACGACCGGCGCACCAGACCGGACGCCGTTGGTAGATTTCAATACATCCAATGTTCCGGTTCCGCGATAGAAAAACAAGAAGAGTTAATTGGGAAACAAAAATTTCAATACATCCAATGTTCCGGTTCCGCAGAAAATATTATAATTAGAGAGCAAAAAACCGGCAAATTTCAATACATCCAATGTTCCGGTTCCGCTGCTGATGGATCAGATGGCGGTATTCGGGATATTATATTTCAATACATCCAATGTTCCGGTTCCGCTGCTGTAATTTCATATTGGGGGTGGATCAAAAGAAGATTTCAATACATCCAATGTTCCGGTTCCGCACTCCCCGTTAGTTGAGCAGTTGCCGGAGTCGCCCCATTTCAATACATCCAATGTTCCGGTTCCGCAATTTGTTAAACACCGACGCCAATACTAAGACCACATTTCAATACATCCAATGTTCCGGTTCCGCTTGACACTGTCACTCTGGCCATCTTCGAGACCACTCATTTCAATACATCCAATGTTCCGGTTCCGCGTTAGGCTTGGATTCAAGTTTGTTGCCCGAACCTAAATTTCAATACATCCAATGTTCCGGTTCCGCAATGGCGAGGCGGGGATTATCAGGGAACAAAATAATTTCAATACATCCAATGTTCCGGTTCCGCAGCTGGCAAAGTCACTTATGATACCCTGGTGGCCGCATTTCAATACATCCAATGTTCCGGTTCCGCTACAAACGGGGAAATTGGGGGCAAGAAAATACCAAGATTTCAATACATCCAATGTTCCGGTTCCGCCTAACAATGCCGCCAATAAAACCAGATATTTTTTCTATTTCAATACATCCAATGTTCCGGTTCCGCGGCATGTCTTTAATCACCTATCCTTTCTAGTATATATTTCAATACATCCAATGTTCCGGTTCCGCCACTTAACCCGGGATAAGGATATGTACCTTTCCCTATTTCAATACATCCAATGTTCCGGTTCCGCTCTTCCGAAAAGCTCTTACCTCCAAGACTCGGGACCATTTCAATACATCCAATGTTCCGGTTCCGCCCCGATGGCGGGGTGAGAATCAAGAATCTGCACAATTTCAATACATCCAATGTTCCGGTTCCGCGAAAACCTTAGAATTTCTAATAACGCACTTGATATATTTCAATACATCCAATGTTCCGGTTCCGCCAGCACCGCAAAAAGCCCCTGAGACGCTGCTATCTATTTCAATACATCCAATGTTCCGGTTCCGCAGGTCTGCCCCGTCACCGTCCCGGTCGAGTTCGAGCTATTTCAATACATCCAATGTTCCGGTTCCGCTTCCTCGTTTTGTTTTTTCCAAGCTTCGTATGTTTCATTTCAATACATCCAATGTTCCGGTTCCGCAATCCGAAATGCGGGTTTGTCCTCATGGATAAGCTATTTCAATACATCCAATGTTCCGGTTCCGCTGCCGGTCGGCTGATAACCGTTGCCACCGGTTCCGCATTTCAATACATCCAATGTTCCGGTTCCGCGCAGATTTGGTTTCTCCTAATCCAGTAACACTGTTATTTCAATACATCCAATGTTCCGGTTCCGCCCCTCAACGTTGGAATCAACTTCGCCCGTTACCGCGATTTCAATACATCCAATGTTCCGGTTCCGCCCTCGTTTTGTTTTTTCCAAGCTTCGTATGTTTCATTTCAATACATCCAATGTTCCGGTTCCGCCTGCTACCTCGGGAACTATGTCAGCCAGCGGGAATTCATTTCAATACATCCAATGTTCCGGTTCCGCTGCCAAGATGCTCGCACTTCTGCGCCATCCTTTAGTCATTTCAATACATCCAATGTTCCGGTTCCGCCTGCTACCTCGGGAACTATGTCAGCCAGCGGGAATTCATTTCAATACATCCAATGTTCCGGTTCCGCTGCCAAGATGCTCGCACTTCTGCGCCATCCTTTAGTCATTTCAATACATCCAATGTTCCGGTTCCGCATGTCACTCAAAGAACTTCAAGCCGTCCTGGGCCAATTTCAATACATCCAATGTTCCGGTTCCGCTTGCCAGGATGAAGCAATGACTGTCCGGTTAATTTAATTTCAATACATCCAATGTTCCGGTTCCGCGACAGGACCTGGTATATCGACCCTGACCTTGAATTATTTCAATACATCCAATGTTCCGGTTCCGCTTAAAGAAACGCCTCATATAGTCGTTATTCAATACATTTCAATACATCCAATGTTCCGGTTCCGCGGAGCAAATGTTTAAGAAGAAAGGACAGACAACCCTATTTCAATACATCCAATGTTCCGGTTCCGCCCCAGAGCAAAAAGCACGTGCTAGGAGGCACTTATATTTCAATACATCCAATGTTCCGGTTCCGCAAGGGCTGATTTGAAGAAATGGATAGAAGTTGCCTAATTTCAATACATCCAATGTTCCGGTTCCGCTGAAAACGCTGAAGCAGTGAACACTACATTTGGTAGATTTCAATACATCCAATGTTCCGGTTCCGCATTCAACGAGGATCGGTTGTTTGATTCACATTCGTTATTTCAATACATCCAATGTTCCGGTTCCGCATCGGCTAACCTTCTTGCCAGGCTTCCATTTGCACCATTTCAATACATCCAATGTTCCGGTTCCGCATAGTTCCCCGATCGTTTTTGGCAAACGAGAAGTCAATTTCAATACATCCAATGTTCCGGTTCCGCCCAGCGGAAACGAGAGAACCTTGCAAAATATCAATCATTTCAATACATCCAATGTTCCGGTTCCGCAACTCCTCACCCCCTAAGCAGAAAGATCGTTAGGATCATTTCAATACATCCAATGTTCCGGTTCCGCCGATTCTTTCCTCAGCCAAGATATTATCGTTAGCCCATTTCAATACATCCAATGTTCCGGTTCCGCAGAAAGTCACTTCTATGGGGAGCCTCAGTGCTCCGAATTTCAATACATCCAATGTTCCGGTTCCGCCCTCCCTCAGGATCCGAGGAGAGCACAAGCTGGCCAAATTTCAATACATCCAATGTTCCGGTTCCGCATTGTCGTCTCGACCCGCGGCGTTTTAAGTGCCGCCATTTCAATACATCCAATGTTCCGGTTCCGCGTTTCAAAAACCAACAAAATCGGTAATTCATGATTATTTCAATACATCCAATGTTCCGGTTCCGCGGCCAAGGAGGCTAAGGAGAAATACGATTATTTCTATTTCAATACATCCAATGTTCCGGTTCCGCAAGCAAACGTGTAGCGAAGGTATGCCGAAGAATAATTTCAATACATCCAATGTTCCGGTTCCGCGGTCCGCCACTGCCAGCCCAACATCGAGATTGGATTTCAATACATCCAATGTTCCGGTTCCGCGTGTTAGGTGTTGCAGTATATAAATAATAAGGATTTATTTCAATACATCCAATGTTCCGGTTCCGCACCAGGCGGCGGGGATACTTCCCAAACTATCGTTATATTTCAATACATCCAATGTTCCGGTTCCGCATGTTCTACCTTCGAAAACTTAATACAAGCTTATTCAATTTCAATACATCCAATGTTCCGGTTCCGCATCAGGGAAATAATTATTTGTTGTATAACCTAAACTATTTCAATACATCCAATGTTCCGGTTCCGCTCTTTTTTTCTG
>JBMNLH010000003.1:0-183428 GCA_050952625.1 Bacillota bacterium
ACATCCAATGTTCCGGTTCCGCCTCCATCGCGCACATCAGGTTCCAAGCAGCTGCGCAAATTTCAATACATCCAATGTTCCGGTTCCGCGTAAAAACGATTTGCGCGGGCGGTAGGATCCGCTCATTTCAATACATCCAATGTTCCGGTTCCGCTCAATGACCCAAAGATAGCATTGAACCACGACCTGTATTTCAATACATCCAATGTTCCGGTTCCGCTGCGGAAAAGTCGGCCACCACAAGCTTATTACCCGGATTTCAATACATCCAATGTTCCGGTTCCGCGTATACAACCAAAAAAGATCCGGCCAGCGAAAAACATTTCAATACATCCAATGTTCCGGTTCCGCGGGCCCTACCGTGCTGCCGCCTGTGTAGGTGAACCGGTCATTTCAATACATCCAATGTTCCGGTTCCGCGGCGGAGCGCAGCAAAGCGTAGCAAAGGCGGGGCGAATTTCAATACATCCAATGTTCCGGTTCCGCACTGGTACAGCATGGTATTGAAGAAGCCATGCTGTAATTTCAATACATCCAATGTTCCGGTTCCGCTCACCACGCATATTCAAACCGGTGATTTTCACTTTTATTTCAATACATCCAATGTTCCGGTTCCGCCTCATGCCGGTTTTCGCCATGTAGGCCGCAGCGATATTTCAATACATCCAATGTTCCGGTTCCGCGTATGATGGACAGACCAAGATCGAGGCTGATGGGGATTTCAATACATCCAATGTTCCGGTTCCGCAGCTTTGCGATCGCCTTTTTCTATCTTCGAGACTTGATTTCAATACATCCAATGTTCCGGTTCCGCTAACACGAACCAATCTTTGCTGTTCTTAATTTCTCCATTTCAATACATCCAATGTTCCGGTTCCGCTGCATTGCATCACACTGCCATGCCATGCCTTTGCTAATTTCAATACATCCAATGTTCCGGTTCCGCCCGCTCGCTGCTGGCGTTGACCCTTTCTACTACGTCCATTTCAATACATCCAATGTTCCGGTTCCGCGACTGCCTGATTCCGGTTCTGAATCGGATTGTACTATTTCAATACATCCAATGTTCCGGTTCCGCTGGCCGAAACGGCAATCCTCAGCAAGTTCGACCGACATTTCAATACATCCAATGTTCCGGTTCCGCTTGTCAATGCTGTAACAAGCATATTTTCCAGCGCCATATTTCAATACATCCAATGTTCCGGTTCCGCATCTGACCCCTAAACAGTCTGCTAAATCCTGAATTGATTTCAATACATCCAATGTTTCCGGTTCCGCAAGAACTTCACGACCTGGCACACTCGACACAGACCAATTTCAATACATCCAATGTTCCGGTTCCGCCGACATAAGCTGATCTAAGGAATTTTATAACTGGTTTATTTCAATACATCCAATGTTCCGGTTCCGCTTGACGAGTGGATGCCGTAATGTTTTGCCCACTGCCATTTCAATACATCCAATGTTCCGGTTCCGCGGCTCAACATCGATAGTCTCTTTGTTAGCATTTTCCTATTTCAATACATCCAATGTTCCGGTTCCGCCGTACCGACTGGCTAAACTGAGTCATTCTAGTACCCGCTTCACCCATTTCAATACATCCAATGTTCCGGTTCCGCCCAGTCTAGGTCCCGAGTACCAACGACCAGCCTCATTTGCAATTTCAATACATCCAATGTTCCGGTTCCGCTACCCCTGCGAGATCTGCCGACAGTACGGTACCAGATCCGGCATTTCAATACATCCAATGTTCCGGTTCCGCTTAAAAATCCAGGCTGTTCACCAATTCCACGTATTTCAATACATCCAATGTTCCGGTTCCGCGTAGGTCCTGCTTTGCAGTCGCCCGGTCAATTATTTCAATACATCCAATGTTCCGGTTCCGCGACTTGTGATAAGTGAAATACAGACAGACTCCGATTTCAATACATCCAATGTTCCGGTTCCGCCACCTAACTGCAGTATAAACAAATAGTCTGCTTCATTTCAATACATCCAATGTTCCGGTTCCGCGATTAGTAAATGCCGTTTACTGTTCCTTTAATTTCAATACATCCAATGTTCCGGTTCCGCCGCACGGAATTCTTACGACCCATGATACTAGATTTCAATACATCCAATGTTCCGGTTCCGCACCTATATGTAAATCCATTATGAAGTGTTCCCCTATTTCAATACATCCAATGTTCCGGTTCCGCGGGACAGCTTGAATGATCTTGACAACACCAGCATATTTCAATACATCCAATGTTCCGGTTCCGCCAACGACGATGGCAGCCCCAATTGCGGCGTCCACTGCCCAGATTTCAATACATCCAATGTTCCGGTTCCGCTCGGCATGCCTGCGTCTTGCATGCACCTCGGGGACTACAATAACTATTTCAATACATCCAATGTTCCGGTTCCGCCGGCGGACGATGGCAGCCCCTACGGGCATGGCCAAGAACGAATTTCAATACATCCAATGTTCCGGTTCCGCCGGTCAGAAGGCCTGGCAAGAACCTCGGGGACGACAATACAGATTTCAATACATCCAATGTTCCGGTTCCGCCGTGGAATGATCCACTTTTGCAGGGTCAACATTGTATTTCAATACATCCAATGTTCCGGTTCCGCGGTCAAAGCGGCAAAAGAACCAGACATTCAGAATTTCAATACATCCAATGTTCCGGTTCCGCCGACTTGCCACATTAGCCGGGTCAGACCATTAGATATTTCAATACATCCAATGTTCCGGTTCCGCCCGCAAGCTCGGCTACCAGATTATCATGCAGGTGTTCAACAGTTGTAATTTCAATACATCCAATGTTCCGGTTCCGCCCGCACCGTCACTTTTCGGGTCAATGTGATTTCAATACATCCAATGTTCCGGTTCCGCGTCTTGCGCAGTTCTGTCAAATTTCAATACATCCAATGTTCCGGTTCCGCTGCGAAAAGAATCGGCAGTCTAGCGTTTGAAATATATTTCAATACATCCAATGTTCCGGTTCCGCTGTCGTATCAACTCCTTATATAGATAGTATAGCATAATTTCAATACATCCAATGTTCCGGTTCCGCCCGTGATCATCGGGTATAATAGTCGGCTCAGTCCCAATTTCAATACATCCAATGTTCCGGTTCCGCCTAACAGCGTTTTTAGTCAGGGCTGTTTTCGTTATATTTCAATACATCCAATGTTCCGGTTCCGCGATAGATTTTAACATAATCGAAATTGGAGAAACCTTATTTCAATACATCCAATGTTCCGGTTCCGCCCAGCGGGGGGAAGCTGGCGGTACGGGCTACAGAGCTATTTCAATACATCCAATGTTCCGGTTCCGCACAACTGCGCCTGGTTCAACAGGAAAGCCATTTTGCATTTCAATACATCCAATGTTCCGGTTCCGCTTACGCCAGACATTGAGTGTATAGAAGTCAATCCATTTCAATACATCCAATGTTCCGGTTCCGCAAAAGAGCTAGTGTGGGAGGAGCGTTTTAAAGCGCTATTTCAATACATCCAATGTTCCGGTTCCGCCGTCCGCACTGCGGTAGTAGGCTTTTATATAGGCATATTTCAATACATCCAATGTTCCGGTTCCGCTGGGCGGCTCCTGCATGTCTCCGTATTCGAGTTCGTATTTCAATACATCCAATGTTCCGGTTCCGCAAGGAGAAGACTCATGGATAAGTATATCGGAGTTAAATTTCAATACATCCAATGTTCCGGTTCCGCGGGTTCTTTACGATGTTGCTGACTTTATCTATCACATTTCAATACATCCAATGTTCCGGTTCCGCAGGCATTGGTTGCGGACTTGGGCCCTGTTATCAAAAGCCATATTTCAATACATCCAATGTTCCGGTTCCGCCAACGCCAATTGGGCATTTCCCATCTTAAAACAACTCGCCGCCAGGTATTATATCAGGCTTTGGGGCTCTTTTTTCCAAGCGATCCTCCTCTCAGGTAAAATATAAACCTATGGCCTTCTTTCCCCTTATTTTCAAGCACTTAACATTATTACTATATAATTCGCACTTGGAAAAAATCAAATAATAATAGACTCCGGGTCAACTCCCGTATTCCCAATACTTTCTTCATGAAAAGAAGATTCGCTCATAGTTTGAATAAAGGTTACAAAGTCATGGTTCGGGTCAATGCTTTTCTTTAATTTCCCTTTGAGTTCTAGGTAATTTGCTGGCGTGATATGTCCCCTAAATACCGATTTTTGAAAATGCTTCAAATACTGTTTGCAGATTTTAAATATTTTAGCGACCCGTTTCTCCCCTACATCGTAAAAAACAATGACATAATTGTAATTTGGCTTTTTCACTTTTTCTCCTCCATGCAGAAAGGAACAAAGTTTTTCCCTTCCAAGATATGCTTAACCAGCTTATATCCGTCTAAACGAATGGTTTGTTTAAAACTGCACCTTCTTTTTAAGGTTGGATGTTCAAACGTCTGGTTGAGCCGACCTTCAAAAGCCTCAATAAACGTCTTGCGTCCGGTCTCGTTCAGCAAGGCATAATTCAGCTTTTTGTCAAAATGCTTTTCGACCGTGATTTTACGGTTATTCACACAATCAAAAATAGTTTTATAAACCAACACGGGTTTAAATACTTCCGACAAATCTAAGCTTAGGGAAAAACGTCTCTCCGCCGGCTCATGCAGAAAAGAAATAGTTTGATTCAAATGGGTATGGTAAATTTCTGTAATTGTTTTTGTGTAAAGTAAAGCATTACCAAAAGATATCAAAGCATTGATAGGATTATCCGGCGGGCGTTTTACCCTTTTGTTCATCGCAAATGACTCAGGCAGGATTACCCGAAAAGTCTGATAAAACCGGGCCCAAATTTCTCCTTCAATACGCAACAACTGTTTAATATCGCCAACAGCATCGACCAAACGCGGTACATCCTTGCGTAGCCAGTCCAGATAGTCCTTCAGCTCACTTTTCCCATGCCTGTAGTAATGGTAGAGTACAAAATAAATATTTTTGGAGATTCCCTTAACAATCGGTCCGGCAATCTTTAACCTGTTTTGCTTATAAGCCAAAGCCTGAGCAACCGTTAACCTCCCGCTCAATAGTTGTTCTTTGGGATAGAATGTCCCTATGTAGTTTCCATAATAACCAAAAAAATGCACTACAATGCCCGCTTTCGCTAAAAGCTGCAGCAATTTTGTGCTAAGAGTAATTTCATTAAAACAGTACAATTCCCGCGTATCCTTTATGGGAAGATAGATATTCCCGTCTTCTTTGTGGAAAACAATAGAAAAATCCCTCTGATATAAATCCCCTGTTGAAAAAATATAACGGGTATCACTGCTCGTTCCGATCCTCTATCCCTCCCTTTAGATAAAGCAGTAATCATAATAGGCACATTTTCTGCAAGTTGGCTTTTTAATTGGCGGCGGTGGCAGCTCTCGCTTTAAGAAAAGCTCTATCTCGTGATATTTGGCCTTGCGTTCCTCGATCTCTTCTTCCGTTAAGGTTAAAGTATGGACGCTTTTACTTTGCTTGTTCTTTTCTAGACATTCCAACCGCCCTTTGCGTAAAATTCCCTTGTCATGCAAAACGACCAGATAAAATTCCAATTGCGCTTTAGCTGCTGCCAGGTCAGCATCAGATTTCTTGATTTCCGTAACATATTCCGCTGTTAGTTTATCAAGCTTGATGCCTTCTAGGGCTATCTCTTCTTTCCCCTGCCTCTTCAACTCATGTAATACCTTGCCAATGCGGACATCTTCTGAGTTGTCCTCTAAATTTATATTGTGGTAAAACAGCCAGCACTGCCGCTGGCAATGTGTATAGTAATTGACAACTGTTCCGGTCAGCATTACAAAAATATCCCCCCATAGTATTTCTCCAATGCCTCCCTGTTCAAAACCCCATCTTCAACAAAACGTTCTCCGCCATCAATAAAATAATAACCATTGTATTCCTCGACACCATCGGGAATTTGGTCCCGAAATACCGTAAATGTGAAATAGGACATTTTTTGTGCCATTCTGGAATACTCAATCATGCGCTGGGCGTAGCCCATTTCTTTATCGCTGTCCAGGGCTTTAAATTCCTCCCACACTTGGTACCCGTCTAAGTCCTCCCAGACATATGGAATAAAAAGTTGCCAGTTACGTTCAATTAAGCGCATCTGCTCTTCTATTTTCTTACAATTGAATTGGGCACAATTTTCATCTAGATTAGCCAAATTTTTCTGGTTAGCTTTACTTGTTTGGGCTATTAAATCTGTAAAAATCCGTGCATAAATTTCGTCAAAGCGTTTGCCCTGAAGATATTGCCGTATGGTCGGATCATGGATGGAATAATTCAGCCTGGCATCCCCTCTGTAGATAAACGATGCATCATCTAAATCAAAAAAATAGGCAACAGCCCCTTCGGTATTCAGGCAGGACCTATTGATTCGTCCCATAAATTGCTCTTCGGCATCAGGCAGAGAAATATCTTTAAAGCCAATTTCCATATCAATGTTGATCCCGGCTTCAATGACCTGAGTAGCAATAAGCATAAGTTTCTCGCCACTATTGATCCGCTGGATCACCTGGTCTCTTCTGGCCGCATTATCGTCGCCGGTAAGCAAAACAGCATTACAATCTTCTTTGCAAAGCTCGTAAAATTTCCTGGCTGTTTTTTTCTTAATGAATTCCACCAGTACCCGTTTGCCCTGAAAATGCAATACTTCTTCTTTCAGTTCCTCCAGAGTAATCTTACCTTTTTCCAGCAAAGAAAAATCTGGCCGCACCCTACTCTGAAAAAGCGGATGCTGGTAATACCTTTGCGCATCTTCCACCAGTGTGGCAAATTGTGCGTCTACTGTCCTGAGCAGTTGGTCCAACTGCGGCAACGTAGCCGACATTATAATGATTTTAATGTGCAGCTGCTGCGCATAACTTTGTAAAAAACTAATTATTTCGCGCCAGATGCGATTTTTATAACTTTGGATTTCATCAAGAATGACCACACTGTTGCATAATTTAAGCAAGGGAAAGCACTGCTCACGCCCACATCCAAACAAAACATTAAAAAAATTAACATGTGAAGTTAGGATAATTGAATAATTGTTAAAAATATGATCCAGCCAAGCCGCCTCATATTTATCTTTCCGGTCGTCTTGCCCCATCATAACCGGGGTAATGGAGTTGATGACCGTTAGTTGATCACCGAAATAAGGAAGCATAGTTTTCCTGGTTTGCTCCACCAGAGTGTTAAAAGGGAAAATATAAAAAACATTATTAATCTTGGAATCCATTTCCATGACCCGCAGGGTCAGATTAATAGCCATATTCGTTTTACCAGCACCCGTAGGGGCTTCCAGGTAATAGATGTGAGCCTCCGGTTTAGCCAGCAGATTTCGTTCAGTTTCTAAAAATAATTGATTGCGCAGGGCATTGATCGGATCTCCGCTAAATACTGCCGGATCCTGCTGGTATTGACGAATGCTTTGACAGATGTCACTGTTATCGTAACTTTGCTTTAAAGCTTCCCCGCCGTCTTGAATGACCGCAGGTTGCATGGCGTGGCCTGTCATAAATTCCTGGGTAGCACAGTAATCACAACCCGTAATCAAGGCATAAAGTAACCGACACAGGATATAAAAGCTAACCGGTTGTTCAACTACTCTGGACTCCTGCATATAATAACGGATATTTTCAAAGATACTGCTGTCCAGCTCGCTTTGGTAATATCTTTCATTCCAAGTTTCAAGGTTTGAAAAATCATGTCCGTTGTCTAATTTTCTGTGATGTTTGCAGATACAGTAGGCGAAAGCTGCCAGGCATTTTTGAACGATCTTAGAGGGATTATCAAGCAAAATCTTGTACATCTGATCGATATAGATATAAGCAGAGGCTATGGCATGATGAGAATTTCTTGCCTGCCTGCAGTTAGTTCTAAACAACTCGTTTTCCAGCACCTCGTATTGATAACGGGGGTTAATTTTACCTGCATCATGTAAATAAATGGCGTAGAGGAACATTAAATATACTGTTTGCTTTTCATCTCCCCGTAAACCACAGGCGGTAATCAATCCTTGAACAACTTCTTCAATACCCTTATATTCGCAATACACCTCATAATAGTGTAAAGTAAGTCGGGAATGGGCTAGCAGAGTTTCCGTTTCCCTGGTGCCGCCGAATATCCTAGTATGGGCTAGATAACGGGCATCCTGCAGCAGTTCGGGGGTAATCAAATTAATTCTTTTCATGGATACCCCTCCGAATTAAACAGGCAGCTAGCCGAAACCGATTCGACTGCTGCACTGTAATTCACTTTCTAATTCAATAAAAGCAATACTGCCGCTCCCCATCCGTATAAAGAAAGGGCGGTAGGGCAGCTTCAGGAATGGTTCCATTGGTAAAAACATAACGTCCGAATTCATAAAAATTATGGTTAGGCACCAAACCAATTGGAGCCGTTTCCACAAATAAATACTGGGATGGTTCACCTTCATCCAGAGCTTTTAGATCTCCTTCGTACAAAAACAGCGAATCAATACGGGACTGCCTTGAGGGAGAAAGCTCCACCATCTGCACATCCTCGATTTGAGCTGGAAAATCATTGCGGCCTAAATAGGGAAGGTAGACGCACTTACCCTGCTGTAGACTTTGGCAAAGTTTGTCCCAGACAGCATCATCCAGATTATGCTGGGCTAATAAAATTGTCCAGCTGGGATTTTCCAGCCATTGTTCCCGCACCTGTAAATTACCGCCTTTTTCTTTTGACGCATAACCCACGCTGTTGTTGAAGTATTGTATTTTCTTAGTGAAATAACCGTTTTTGCCTTTGGGGATCACCGATACCTGCAGAGAGGAAAGCACCTCGTAAAATTCCGGAAAGACTCGCTCTTCCTCTCCGTGGAGTTTGGCATTGCGGTAGCCGCTCAGGCCTAAAACCGCTCCCAAAAGTCCAAGCAGGGCAACTTTATGGATATTGTTATAAGTGAAATAAACATGGGTATTCACGTCGGGCTGCCGGAAGCAAGCTGCTGGCCCGGAAAGAGTGAAGCACAGACTTTTCATCATCTTCACCCCTTAATAAATAGACTGAACGTCACATGGCAGCGACCCATAATCTACCTCGACAGTTTCTAAGTTATAATACAGTTCCACTGATTGGATATCTTTCAAGCGTGGTTCCAAAACTTTGGCTAGTTTGGTCAGATCGTATAAAATGTGGTCTCCTTGCTTACGTACCGTTACATAACGATCCAAATTAGCCAAAAATAACTGGCTACCCTCTTTTAATTCGATAAATAAGGCCAATTCATTTTCGCAGCCACTTTTAGAATTGGTATTAAACGCTGTGGTGGCCACTCTGGCGGCCCATTTGAACTTTTCATACGCTTCATTGGTATAGCCTTCAAATCCTTCAGCCAGTCCGATAAAATCGTTATAGTTGGCTGGATTGACTGAAAAAGAATACACATAATGCGCTTCATCAGTAACAATCTTAGTTCCCATAGAAGAGGCCAGTTTTCCCTCACTCTTCTCATTAGAATTACGGAAGGGCGAAAGAATCTCCTGGGTCAGCACATGGGTATCCGCAAAAAGGTTACGTCCCTGGTTGATTTGCACCGCTCCTGTGATACTGATGTTTTGTTTTTTTTCGGCGAATGTAGCACCAAAATTCATAACATCAATAGCGGAAAACAGCTTGCCTAAAACCTCTTTAGAAGAAGTTTTTTCATCCAAATGCCCAAAGAGGAATGTGTATCTCTCATTTAAATCCCTGGGTTGAATTTTTTCGCCCTCTTTATCAACCTGCATACTTTGCATACTTTTAATGTAAAGTACCGGCTCACCCTGCATCTGCCACATACGCTTCATCGGATATTTAAGAGCTTTATCGCTGGCAAAGATATGATTATCGGTGGTCGTTTTGGGATATCCAGACAGGTCGGCATTGAAATTGGCCATATAAGCACCGACGGCAAGAATTCCATAGACTCTATTTTCCTTCTTCATTCCTGCAACCTCCCTTTTAATCTAAAGTTTTCTCCTTATTCCCCTTAGAGTCTTTAGCCTTATCCGTATAATAAATAATGCTACTTGCCGCAAAGCCGTAAAACAAGGCGTCTAGGTTAATGGGTTCCTCTTGTTCGGGTTCATAAGAAGATACAATACTCAACATATGATTAAATCTAAAATTATCAATATCAATGTCGTAAGCATATTTTTGAAAGTGTTTACGATGTTCTTTTTTGATGTCTTCCACACTTTTGGCAGACGCAATCCCACGCCATAACACATCATAATGCAGTTTCTGGGCCTGACTTCGGCTGAAATAATAATAAAGAAGCTGCCCAGCTGCCAAATAAAACTCCAATGCGCTCTGGCAGGCAATATGTTCTTTTCTACTGTCCGTATTAATAACTTTATCTTTTAAAGCAATGTAAGCTTTTTCGATAGCATATCCCACATCGTTTTCCCCCTCACTAAAATAGTTTAGGAGTGCTAACCGGACATTTAGTGCATAAGCGAGGGTAGTAATATATTCCAAATTTTGCAACCGTGCCAAAAGCACTCCCATTGTAGCCTTGTCGACACAATTCTGTATAGGAAACTCGTTTCCTTTCCTCAGCCAGGAATGCAAAGCCTCTCGCGTCAACATAATTTGAACAGCCAGCAGCTGAGGTAAGTTATCAGTCATTTGAATTTTTTCCACGTAATAATTACGGACCAGCTGTCCCCCATACAAATAAATATTGATATGAGCCTCTACAGCACTCAAAGTGTTCAACGTTCCACCCGGATATTTTGGAGCATCCAGGTAATTTTCGAAAAGCACCGGCCTGTCCATCCGGTCCTTAAAACTAGGCAGAAAATCGTAATCATCCACCGTTAGATCCATTCCTCTGTCCAAATGGACATAGGCAGCAGGTTTACGCACTTTCATCTCACCTGCCGCGACAAAAAGCCCGGGATCATGTTGGCCGATTGGAAAATAACCGGTATAAAGGGGTTTCCCTTCCCTTTCCTGCCCGTTAAGCCACAAAAACAATTTGCGTAATAAAACACCTTCCCCGGCGGTGATGCGATAAGGAACCTTAAATGCTGTTGTTTTGTGTTCCAAGTAAGGCTTTTTAGCGTTCATACCCATATTAACGTTAGATAACCCAAGTACCTGATCGTTAATTTCGATGTTATAGCTGTTGCTGTTAAATATTTTAGGCAGTAAGTAGCGACCACTTTCATAAATATAGTCATTTAGGTTAGCATCCAAAAATATTTTAATGTAGCAGTTATCTTTGATGTTCTGCTGGATAATTCTTTCCGCTACGGCCTCCAAAGCAGAAAGAAATCGTGCTTTGCATTTCTCAACTGTTTCGGATTGCAGTGGTTCATATCCAGCGTTTTTTAGAATTTCAGTACTTTCTTTATCTCTAGCAGCGAGCAAGGTATTGAAATAACGGTCAATGTGTTCCTTTAAATCAGGTCGCACCCCTCCCGCCCCAAAAACTTCGTGCTTGCAAAACAGTGTGAATATATTATTACTATGGATTTTTTTCTTGGGATCTACCGGTTTATTCATTTCAATTAAACTGCTGGCAAAATCGGCCTGTTTAAACCACTCGAACAGGGGATTGTTTTCGGGCCAAACCATTTTTTTCGTTACATAAAATTCGTCCATCGTACCATCTTTGTTTAAACGAAGATATAATCCGGGTTTAAGGCGGTAATTCTGCACCACCATTGTGTCTGGATCAAAATCCGGGTATTGGTTTTGATGATCGGTAAACTCATTGAGTAGTTCCTTTAGCAATGTATCACCTCCCGGTAATGCAATAGCCAAATCCTAATCCATTTTTTTCCAACAAACCCGCCGCCAATGCAGTGATAGCCAACTGCTGGGCCCAAGGGTGGGGCTTTACTCTCAACCGCACTTTATGTCCGAGCAAAATAGCACTTTTCCCTTTGTAGTTGGTAACTATGGGTTTTTTATTAAGCAGTTCAATATGTTCAAAGAAAAATTCTTCCGGTTCAGTAAAGGATGCGTCCAAAATTCTGTATTTTTTGAGAGCGTTCACATGTAGACGCTCGGAAAGAAGTCCAAGGCCATTCTCCGGTAGCCAATAGCGGTTATTATAAGTACATACGATAGGTGTCAATGTAATCAGTTCTGTTATATGCTTTGGGGTATAATTTTTTAATTCACTTGAAATAACTCTGACTAGGCCTTGTGCTTTAGGTAAAAACTGCTTTAATCTAAGGGCAAGCTTTAAGTTTAATGTACGTAAGTTGAAGCAGTACATCCTTCCTTTTCGATAAACCCGATCAGCCTCTAAAGGATAGGGTGCACAGAAAACATAGTGTTTAAATACATTCCGATGATGAAACTCTTTTAACTCTGCATCGAAAAGCATGCTATTATTAATAATCTCCGCCAAAACAGACTGCGCCTCATTCGCAGGCACGTCTTGTTTAAATTGTACAGTGGACAAAATTTCATAGTAACAATGTAACAGTGTTTTCACCTCCTTCAATGCTATATTATTTTTTTAGTTACTCAATAATTAAAACAATACTTTAAAATGAAATATCCGTCAATAACCTTTTTCATTTTTTATTGATTTTTTCCAGTTGCCATTTTAATAAGCTTGGGTATACTATGTATTGAAACAAGCCATGTATTGAAATATGCTTTATTATTTTTTAAGTGTTGATTCTGCAACCTTCACATCTAATGTTTTGTGCGTTGCGCATGTGAAAACCGAAACATAGTGTTTGTTTCAATTACAAAGGCAGCACCTTTCTTCGTATGATTAAAAGTGCTGTTTTTTTATTTAGCTATGCCGATTACAAAGTTATGTACATCGTTATGCGGTATCTTTTAATTGTTGCAATCATGTTATACCGCCTCACTTCAGAATATATAAACCCGACGAATTACCTTGGTTTTACAAATTTGGACTCCATATGGATACTTTCGCTAAAATTTTTGTTTTTCCTTCTCAATCCATGTTTTCCAGATCACTCTTTTAATTATGTTTAGTTAAATAGATCAATGCATTTTCAGACTTTAATTTGATTTAGAAGCCAATAAAAATTTTTTGATTTAACTTAGTTCGCAATTAAGCTACACCCATTGTTTGACAAGACGGGCAGTTAATTTTAGAATTTGTCTGCAAAATCACATACCAGCCCTTGCCGAAGATAGTAAGGCCTCTTTTGCTTTACGCAATTTATGAATTGAAAGAAATGTGCAATAATTATTACAATAACCCTACTGCTTCATTTCATTAGCCACCCTCCCCAAATTTCTGCTATAATCAATTAATAAATTAAACACGGTATACCGCTAGGGGTGCCTGAAGGCTGAGAGGCGATAGCCAACCCTTAGAACCTGTGGTTGAGGCAATGATCAACCATTCTGGATAATACCAGCGTAGGGAAGTGGTGCGAAGAAAGAATAAGCTGATCGCCATATGCCGCTTGGTATATGGTTTTTGTTTTTAACTACTAATTAAATTAAAGAATCCAGTTAGCTTAAAGAATCCAGTTAGCGATTTAAAGTTAAGAGTGGCACGCCAAGCATTACGGCGTTGGTTAAACGATTGTTTTCATCAGTTATGTCTGGCGGGCGTGGGTATTTTGTCAATCGAACCAAAATTTTCTCATAACCTGGAGGGAGTAAAATGCGTTTTCTAAACCTGCGTGTAATGGTTGAAATAGCGGTTATGCTTGGTCTGGCGGCGGTTCTGGGGATGATCAAGATTTATCAGGCACCCTGGGGTGGCTCGGTTTCGCTGGAGATGCTGCCTTTATTTATTGTGGCTTACCGCTGGGGGCTTAGGCCTGGACTGATCGCCGGCCTGGTTTACGGTTTGTTGAATCTTTCCCTGGATGGGATGCGTTTCATTGTTCACCCGATTCAATTGCTCTTGGATTACCCGGTTGCCTTTGCGTTAGTCGGCTTGGCCGGCTTGTTTCCCGGCCATTACTGGCTCGGAACGATCATCGGCAGCCTGGCTCGGTTAGCTTCACATGTAGTCTCCGGGGCCATCTTTTTTGGTGCCTTCGCCCCGGAAGGGCAAAACGTGTGGGTGTATTCGCTGGTCTATAATAGCAGCTATATCCTGCCGGAAATGGTCATCTCCGGTTTGTTGATCTGGCTAATCGCCAAAAGAACCCGCCATCTGGGATTGTTAAAGCACCAAAGTAACAAGTAAGTCCGTCTAAAAAGAACAGGGGGGACAGATTATCTGTCCCTTTTGAATTTTTACCCATAATTTGCTGTCCCGCCAACCAATAATGATTATTTGATTGATCATGAAAGGACACTGCAGAAAAATGGCTTTTAGTTTATGTTTTGTTTTTAACTTGATATAATAATCATCAAAGAAAGAAGAACCCTGGAGGAAGAATATTTAATGAAGGCGTCGCTGTGTGTTAGCTGCCAATGGTAATTGGGAAAACGTTCAGTGGCATGTCCAGCAATTACATGAACATGCGCACGATTTTTTAGTCGGGATTGACGGTGGGGCTGAGCATCTCTGCCGATTGGGCCGAGTGCCGGATCTGGTGGTCGGTGATTTGGATTCTTTGGCTCCAGCGATGGTCCGAGAATTAAAAACCGCCGGCTGCGAATTCATCGTTTACCCGGCGGAAAAGGACCTGACCGATACCCAAATTGCCCTGGAGTTGGTTAAACAGCGCGGTTTTCAGGATATTCTGCTCCTGGGGGCACTGGGTGACCGGCTTGACCATTTGCTGTCTAATCTGTTTTCGCTGGTCCCTCTGGTACAAGCTGGGCTGCGTATCAAGCTGGCGAGTCCCGAACATTGTCTCTGGCTGGTCCCCAATGAAGTGACGATAAACAGCAGGCCCGGTCAGGTGGTATCCTTACTGGCTTTAACTTCGGTAGCCGGAGTGACCACCACTGGTTTAAAGTATCCGCTGCACGACGCCAATCTCGAACCTTTTCACCCTTATGCGGTTTCCAATGAAATGGTGGGAAACCAGGCCAAGGTAAGCTGGGGCCAAGGGGTGTTGCTGGTTTATCTGCCAGAAGGTTAACTCTGATATTCTTAACATAAATAAACCTGAATCCGTGGCACGAAAACTTAAAAGCACTCGATAATTGAAGCATAATAGAGTATAATAAAGATTAGATGAGATAAACATATTCCGAATAATTCACCCGAGGTGTCTGTGATGCGATTCATTATCGAGCGTTCTGATGAGATACTTACCCCGATTGCAGGACTTAGTTTGGTTGGTCACTTGATGAACAAAACTTCACTTAAAAAACGACTATCCAATACGAATGTACCCGGATGCATAAAACCTGAAATCAGTCATTTCAATATAGTGTCTTCCTATGTGGGACTGTTATGCCACGGGAAAAATGACTTTGACCATATTGAAGCGTATCGTGATGATGATTTCTTTGCTTATGCCATGGGCATTGATACTGTACCTTCCAGCCCTACCTTAAGGCAACGTTTGGACCAGGCAGCTCCAACATCAGGATGGGATAAAATTATTATGGAAGAATCTGTGGATTTACTCAATAAAGTTGGGGCTCCCCTCACTCCTATTACACTTGGAAATGGTCAAAACAAGCGTTGTTATTTGCCGTTGGATGTTGACGTTTCACCATTTGACAACTCAAAAACCAAGAAAGAGGGATCCTCACGAACCTACAAGGGCTTTGATGGTTTTGCTCCGATTTTCGCCTACCTAGGTCAGGAAGGTTATTTAGTCAATCTTGAATTCCGAGAAGGGAAGGATCACTGTCAAAACGGTACAGCTGTCTTTTTAAAAAATAGCATTCAGTACGCCAATAGGGTGAGTTCCCTTCCTCTTTTAGTCAGAATGGATTCGGGTAATGATAGCATCGAAAATATAATGATGTTCGAAAATTCACAGACTAAAACCGACTACATAATCAAACGGAATCTCCGAAAAGAAAAAACCCGAAGAATGGCTTAAAACTGCTCAAAAACATGGCGATAAACAGACCCCACGCGAAGGAAAAACCGTGTATACTGGCAGCATTTACCGAAAGAATAGTATGCTTGATAAAGAAATCCGTATAGTTTTTCAAGTAGTTGAAAGAACCATCTTGAGTAATGGGCAGACACTCTTACTACCCGAAATTGAAGTAGATACCTACTGGACATCATTGCCGGATCCCGAAAAAGATATCATAAGGCTCTACCATGAACATGGAACTTCCGAACAGTTTCATAGTGAACTGAAGACAGATCTTGACCTGGAACGGTTACCTAGTGGTAAGTTTGCTACCAATAACCTAGTACTGCATCTAGCTGCTTTAGCCTATAACATATTGCGAATTCTGGGTCAAATGACAGTTAAGTTGCCTGATCAGATGGTTCCACTACGGAAAAAAGCTCAAAGACGTAGAATCAGAACGGTTATCCAAAACCTAATAACAATGGCTGCCCATATAGTAAAACATTCCCGCCAGGTGAAACTACGTTTTGGAAAACAGTGCGCATGGTGGTCGGTTTTTAATAACATAAATGCTGCTTTAACTTAGGCAGATACTCACAACCGTATATCGTATATATAGGCTAACGTATAGCACTTGAAAAAAATCAGGGGTTTAAATATTTATTGCTTTTTTAGGGAAAATTATTTGGGTCAAGTGATAGTGAAAAAAACTTGTAAAATTATAATTGTTATGTTTGAAACTAAAAGTCATATATTAGCGAATTGATCGCATGAATATCTGATTTGGGGAAAATTTAAACAAGTTTTTTTCGTGTGCCACGGATTCAGGATAAAGTTAACCCCCACTTCTATATCGGTGGGGGTTTAACGTCAAGTTGGCTTCCTTCACTTGGAGGCCTACAGTTCTACATTTGTAAACGCTTAGATCTTAAACCGACTGATTAGATTGCGCAAAGTTTGCGAAAGGTTATTCAAGTCTTCCGAACTGGCAGTCAGTTTATTCACTATGTCTTCTTGTTCGTGGGTTGACTCAAAGACTTCGTCAATCACCGCAGTTGCTTTTTCTGACGAAGCAGCTATCTCGACCAACGACTCTCTCACTGACTTACTGAAGTTAGTCTGATTTTGAATCATCTGGTTCATATTCTGCGAAAACTCAACAAAAGTTTGAAGTCTCCCGATCACATTGTCCAGATTAGTCTGCGTTTCTTTAATCGCTTCTAGCTGATTGATAGTGTCTTGGACATCCATGTTCATAGCACTGATGGTTTCATTGGTTTCAGTCTTAATATCCTGGGTTAGTTTTTCTATCTTATCTACAATATTCGAGGTTTCGCCGGCAAGTTTTCTGATCTCATCTGCCACCACCGCAAATCCTCGTCCTGATTCCCCAGCCCGGGCCGCTTCGATACTGGCATTTAAGGCCAATAGATTAGTCTGCCCGGAAATATTGCGAATCAGATCTAAAGTGTTTTCAATTTGTTTCGTCTGATCCTCCAGTTTATTAATGGCTGACACCGCAAAAGTAACCAGGTTAGTTACTTTATCTAGCTGAGCGACTGAAGTTTCTATGATCTCTTGGGTACTCTGAACCACTTCTACACACTGGACCGTTTTTTCCACGTTTTCACCAGATGCGCTCGATATTTTTTGCATCTCGTTATCCAATGAGCCCATATTGGTGTAAACATTGTTTAAGGTGCTGCTTTGAATCCGCATATCCTCCTGAACATTTGTCACCTGTTTAATAATATTATTGGAGGTTAGCAAGATATCATGACTGATCTCCGATAAATTAGTTGAAGTTTCTTCCAGCTTATAGATATCGGAGTCGATTGAGGAGATCATTTTTTTGATTCCTTGGGTCGAGGCATTTATTTCATTTATTAGATCCCCAATTTCATTGTTAGCCGCTACTTCAATGTTTCTAGTCAGATCCCCCTGGGCCAAAGCCTGAGAAGACTGTATTCCCAGTTCAATAGATTTGAGGTTTTTGCGCGTAAACCGGGCGACGACCGCCACCCCGATCAACACCAAAACAAACCCAATCACTATAGACAGATAAAATTTGCGTTGCATTTCCGCAATTTGGATATTAATCGTCTCCATTAACTCATTAGACCAAATGTAACCAATTACCTCTCCATCTCGAATAATCGGGGACATACAGTTCATTATCTCTCCCCGGACCAGATTAGCTGTCTGCACGATTTGCTGTCCAGTGGCCAATACCTTTCTTCCCATGTGTTCATCGTTTATTGATTGTCCCACTGTGTCTCCCATTTCCTGGCTAGGCCCATATGTAATAATGCCATCTAATTCTTTAGCGTAGTACCCAATCCCTAACCCGGGGGATGAATTGGCCACAAAATCAGTTATCTCGACTAATTCCTCATTTAAAGCCTTAATCTTTTCTTCGCGGCTGGCGTTTTGTAATCCTTTTTCAATTATCATCTGATCAAAGGTTTTCTCGAGTGCTAGATCCAACTGTTTAGTGTAAGAAAAAAGCTTGGCCTGCTTTTCATTTATTAACGCATTCTGGGCATTTTGCATTAAAACATAACCGGTAACGCTTAAAATCGACATCATGATTAAAGCAACTGCAATCAATAGCATATTGAATTGAAAACTTAACTTATTTCGATTTTGCCACAGTCCCTTAATCCCTTTGAGCTTCAACATGAAAAACCTTCCTTTCTCCTGGTGCGTCAAGGCTTAATGTATTGAAAAATTTATCTAAAAGGTTCTATGGCCCCCTTTCTGATACAATCTTTAATCCTTTCTTTGTTTCAATTCAGCATAAAGCTCACTTTTATTTGAATCAAATGACTCCCTCTTCGATAAGAGGGGGTAACTTATTTAAAACTTCTGGTGGAGCAGAGTCTCCTTCTGAAGTTGATGTTCAGTGAATCTGAACAAGTTCACTCCTTTATTTCGAAATTTCGCATTATTCTAAATAAAAAAGGCCGCAATAATACGAGCCTTCATTTTCATGAAATCTTTGGATTTCAAGGCAACCCGGCTATCGTAGTATTGAAAATACCTTAGACCCGTGGCTTTGCGTAGTACCCTTTCGAGTACGTTGCCAAATATATAATTATAATTGTCTGATGTTTCAAAAACGGCCTAAATATTCAAACCAGTATTAAATATTCATTCGACCTTTTTAACCATATTCCTCCTTAATGAATAAAATTTTTATTATTTAATTATTAGAGTCTGGCATGAGGCTACTTAAGGCTTGAGGCTATATGGCACTGTCTAGCTTAATCGGCCTCCCCCACTCTCGGTAGTCCTCCTGGTGAGAGAGGACCAAAATCTGTCGCTCCTCGGCCAGTCTGGTCAGAGTCCCACGCAGCTCAGCCAGTCGCTCGCGGTCAAAATTCAAGAAGGGGTCGTCAAAAACCAGGGGCAATTGATAATCCCCGGCCAATAAATCAGCAATCGCCAAACGCAGCGCGATTTGCAGCTGGTCCTGGGCTCCTTGGCTGAGCTGAGCGACCTCCACTCGCTGCTCGTCCGATTCAAGGACGCAGACCTTGAACTCTTCGTCCAAGATTACCTGCCGACCGACATTTTGCGTCATCGTTTGAAAATAATTGCTTGCAGCCGCTGCCAAGCGTTCCCGATGGGTACTATTAAAATGATCACGCGCCGTGGCTAATTCTTGGTGGGCCATAGCCAAAGCCTCGGCTTCCAGCTGCAACCGAGCACACTCTTGATCGAGCTCGGCGATCCGTTCCCGGGCCGCAGCGATGTTAATCATCTTCCGACCATAGAGACCGTTAAGTTCTTTGGTTAATTCAAAGATCTTAATGTCCAGCTCCTGCTGCTGTTTTTGCATTTTCCCCAGACTCTGCCCTAGTTGAGCATATTCTGTTTCTAGCGTTTCCCATTGATCGACTATGGCCAAACTGGGGAGTCCTGGTCTAGCGTCAACCAGACCTTGCCATTCTTGCCGCACTTGGGCCGCGGTATTGCCGGCATCAAGCACCTTCAGGGCCAGGTTGGCTAAATCGGGGACACCCCAGCCGCGTAAGAGCCCGTCCAAACTGGCGGCCAGTTCTTTACGCCGGTTTATCCGCTGTTGCCACTGCTGCCAGCGAGCTTTCGCCTGACCGGCATCACCCCCGGCAGCAGTCAAAATCACCGCTAATTGCCGGGCTAAGGCATCCCGCTTGGCTTGCTGTTCCTTAAGCTCACGGGTTTGTTCCTCCCAGCTGTTTCGTTTACTAGCGACAGCGGCTTTTTTTAGCCTTAATTCTCTTTCCGCCTCCTGGCACCTATTGGCTAATTGCTCCACTTCTGCTGGGGGAGTAGCCTCGGTGAGCGGGTAGATGGCGGCCCGCAGTTTAGCCAGAGCAGCTTCCAAAACCTGCTGTGGCCGCCGACCATCTGAGGCCGGTTTCTCTAAACTCTCCCGTTTGATCGCGCACGTCCGCAGGACTTCCTGGGCTTTCTGGCTGCACTCGACTTCCTCCGCCCATCGCTGCCAGTCATCGTCGGTCAGCGTGGCTAGCCAGGCCGCGGCTGCCCCAACGTTCTCGAGGTGCTGTTCCTGGACCGTCGCTAGGAGCTTAACTTCCGGCCATCCTTCTGTTGCCAGGGACAATGCATCAATCTGCTCCGACTTGGCTCCGAAATACTTCTGGGCCAACGTATCCAGTTGTTCTGCCAAGTCTGCTGCCTGCTCCTTCAGCCTGTACCAGCGGTGATAAAAGGCCGCTGGCTCCTCTCCCAGCCGTAAGATGGGCTGTAACCGTTGCCGAAAATCTGCCAGCTGGCTCTCAGCCGCTGCTACCCTGGCCCGATACTGGTTGAGTTGGGCGGCTGAAGGCATCTTTTCCGCTCGCTTCGACAACTCCCGTTGCCGTTCAGCCCGGCTTTTCAGCCGTTCCCGGGTAGCTGCCAATTCCGATAGGGAGCGACCGGCCAGTTGCCCCAACCGAGTGTTAATCTCAGCCAGTTCAGCCATGACCCGGTCGAGTTGTGGCTGGTACTGAGAGGGGACTTTTCTTCGCCCAATCATCCAGCCGTAGATTCCCAAAAACAGTCCCGCTCCCAGCAAAACCAGAGACAGGATCAAATACAGGTCCATTCCCCACCCAACTGCGCCCGCTACGGTCAGGCCCAGGCCGGCAATCATTAAGCCTTGGCCCGGCCGGCTAACCGGTTCGCTGTGGATCTTTTCGGTCAGGGCTTGTTTTTCGGTTTCCCGGGCGAGATACTCATCAATCAGTTCAATCGCTGATTCAGGTAGATCAGCCAGATCTGCGTACTGGCGCGCCAGATTTTCTTGCTCAGCCTGCAGTTCAGCCACTTGATCGGCTGCCTGGCGTTCAATCGAGCAGGCCTCAGTCAGTTGCTGTTCCAATTTGGCTTTTAAGCCAGGGTAATCCCGACAGACTGCTCGAAAGTCTGCGTCAGCCTCTTCCAGCACTCGATAATTAGACTTCAATTCCTCTTGCCGACTGGCCAGTTGCTCTTGCAGTTTTTTCAGGTCAGTGTACCGCTGGCGGGCAGCCTGCGCTGCCTGCCGGTAATAGGCTAAAGGTTTGTCCCCTAGTAACGCCCAGTTCGGCAGGCCGGCGAGAGTCTGGCGGGCTTCCGCTTCCTGCTGTTCGAGGGCAGCCAGGCTGTGTTCTAGTTCCGTCAACTGCTGCTGGATCCGGCACAGTTCCTGGTGATCTTTGACCAGATGCGGCCGGCCGGCTCCGGCCGCCAGTTCCCCGGTCAGCCGCTGCTCCAATTCGCTAATCTCTTGTTCTAAATGTTTGATTTCCGTTTCATTTTTCTGGAGTTCATTTTGCCGCCGGGTAAGATCGTCTTCGACCCGGATCAATTCTTCCAGCTCAGCTTCCACTTCCGGTCCGGCCTCAGAAAACTCAGGGTACACCCGGTCAATCTCCTCGGTTATTTGTTCCCGCTGGGCATTTAGCTCGTTCGCCTTTTGCTGGGCTTGGCTGAGTTTCAATTGCTCCTGCACTGCCGCGGCATAGCGGTCACGCAGGTGCCGCCAGCGGCTCCAGGCTTCAAACAGACTTTGTTTCTGGGTTAAGGCAGCGGTTATCCGCCTTTTCTCTTCCTCTTGAGCTGCTAGCTCATCCTGCAGCACCTGCTGCTGATGAACACTCGCTTCACTGTCCTTAATCGCTTGCGCCAAAGCTTCCCTTTCCCTAAGCCGGTTCTCCAGTTCGCGATCTTTATTCTTATCTCGTCCGGTTACACCCAATTGGCCGGTGTAACGGGTTATTTCTTCCAGCATTTTTTCGATTTTCTTTAAAGCTTGGGCTGCGCTCGTACCGGAGCCAGAGAGCAGCTGTTGCACCTGCTGATTTAACTGGGCCGGCTCCGGTAAAGGCTGGCCGATGCAAAAAGTTGACCAGAATAAGTCTGGCGAAGCCAAGCCGATCAAATCCGCCAGGGTTTCCTCATAGGTGGCGTTGCGCCGTCGAGCCCGAGTGCGGTGCTCCCCGCCAGTTAGCAGCCGCCAGTCATTGCCCGCCTGCTGGTCCAGGGAAACCCGGTCCGTGTTGAAGTCACGGCTCACCCGGTAACGTTTTCCGTTAACGGAAAACTCGACCTCCCCCCGGAACGTCTCTGATTCCTCCCAGTTTCGGTAACGGGCTTTGCCAAATTTCGCTGGATCACTGCTATTGGGCAACCCAAAAAGAACCGCCGCCAAACCCGCCACCAGCGTGGACTTGCCCTGTTCATTAGCCGCGACTGTATGGTTTAGGCCATTCTGCAAAACAACTTCCACCCGCTGCCGGTAACAGCCAAACCCCTGTAAAACCAGCCGTTCCCAGCAAACTTGCCGACTCACTCTCCCCCACCTCCCAGGGCCTTCAGGCCATGAATCAAAGCCCGACTCACCAGACGCTGCTCCCGCTCATTCTTGGCTGCGGCCAGACGTTCCCGCAGCTGGCGGATATAATAACCCCGCAGGGTGGTTTCCCGCGCCCAGGCATCCAGCAAGGCCGGGGGATAAGTCTCGGTTAAATCCTCTACCTCCAGGTAAAAACAGGACCGGCTCAGGGCTTCTTTAATCTGCTCGGCCTGGACCTGAAAGTTGGCGGTGCCAATCAACTGAAGGGAGACGAACGCCTCCGGCTGAATTCGCGCCCGCAGCGCGTCAAGCAGCTCTTTCAGGGATAAGTACCGGCCGATATCAATCTCCAGACGCTGAAATTCCCGCCTGGCCGGGTGGGAGAAAGCGACCTTTTCTACCTGCACCCCATCTCGGTCCAGGGTCACCACCGTTAGCTGACCACAGCCCGGATCATGCCACCCTTTGCCAATCAAATTGCCGGGATAAACCGCAATCCCCCGGGCTAACGAATGCTGGGCCGGTCGGTGGATATGCCCTAAGGCCACATAATCATAGCCGGCTTGGCCTAGGGCCTCCCCGGACAAAGGCAGGCTGCGGTCCCCGGCATCCCAGTCAAGCGAGCCATGAAAAGCGGCAATATGCCACCCTTCGGCCTCTTGTCGCGGAAACTGCTGGATCGCCGGACTAGTCTGCGTCAAACCGCCGATATAAGCCAGGGAGTAGATATGACAAGGTGTACCGTTAATTTCCCGGCTAGCCACGTGGGACGGTTGGGGCTCCCGCACCAGAATGCCGGGCCACTCTCTGAACCGCTGCCGGTAAACCGAATCCGGATAGGTAAATTCATCGTGATTGCCGGGAACAGTTACGACTGTGATCCCCCGATCAACCAGTCGTTGAAGCTGGCTCATGACAGCGGTAACCAGGGCCTGGTCCGGGGTATGGTTATCGAACAGGTCCCCCACAATCAGCACCAAATTAATCCTATTATCCGGGTCGACCGCATAATCAACGCAACCAGTGAAAATCTGATCCCGCTCCGACTGCCATTTCGCTGCCTGTGTCCCCAAAAAGTTGGGTTTCCAGCCCAGGTGCAAGTCTGCGAGATGGAGGATTTTCAGCATAAGCCACCGTTCCTTCCGAATATTGCCAGTCACTCTTTTGTTGCTTTTTTTGTAGTACTCATTATCTAAATCTAACATTGAGAGTAGATCTCATGCCGCCAAGCAGTACCAGGGCATAGATTCACTTAGTTTCATACGTATATTATTCTATAAAAGTATATATTCTTCCATAAATTTGAAAGTAAATAACACGTATATTGTTGTTTATGTTATTTTCGTTGGTGGTTGTGCCTAACAGGCATGGGCGGTTAATTAGCAATGAACGCCCCCTCAGCGTGGTGCTTTATACAAGCTTCGGTTATCCAGCACCCAAATTCGGGGCGTGAATTCACCCTCAGCCACGTTTTCCAGAGCTTTAGCCATATCATACATTCGGGCATCAATCAGATCGAGGTAATGCAACAGTTCCGCTTCCGGGATCTTGGGCCGGACCGGACTGCCCATCTCTGGTTCAGAATGGTGGGCAAGAAGCATATGTTGCAGCAGTAAGGCAACCTCTTCATCTGCGCCCAGTTCCTGGGCCACCAGGGCAATTTGCTTAACTCCCAGCACCAGATGGCCTAATAATTGTCCCGGCACTGTGTAATCAGTGACTAGCCCCAGTTCATCAGCCGTCATTTCTTCGATTTTGGCGATATCATGCAGAATAATGCCGGCATATAACAGGTCCGGATTAATCAGGGTGTAGATTTCACTAAGTTTTTCACCGGCTTTTAGCATGGTATAGATATGATAAAGCAGCCCGGAACGGATCGAATGATGATTCTTTTTCGCCGCCGGGTAGCGCAGTAACTTCTCCCGGTTTTTATCCAAAATGCAGCTGACAATCCGGTAAATGTCCTGGTTTTTAATTCTCGACACATAGTTTAAGATTTCAGTATACATAAATTCCGCTGAATAGGGAGCGGTGGGGACATAATCTTCAATGCTTAGCCGATCCTCCGGCGTAGTCAGCCGAATCTTTTCAATCCTGAGTTGAAGTTGATTCTGCCACTCCGTCACTAACCCTTTAATCTTGACCAGCACTCCAGCCGAATAACGAGCGGCCATTTCCTCGGTTGCATCCCACAGTTTCGCCCGAATCGTGCCGGTTTTGTCGCTTAACACCAGGTCTAAAAATTTTTTATTGGTATTTGTCGTTTTATACTCAACTGCCTTGATTAAATAAAAGCCAAGGACTCCCTCACCCAGCTTTAACTGGTTGATTGATTGGTATTCCAGATAAAACCCCTCCCTACTGTACCCATTGAAAATTGGCACTCCGGCTCATGAAAAACCAGTCTTCGAATCTTACCTTAAACCAGATAGCAAATCAAAAAAGCCAACGATTATTCTACAAACGATTATTCTAAAAAAAATTATAACATATATATAAGGAAAATATCGCCATAGCCTAATTATCCTCGTGCCGGCCTGTAGATCTACGCCCGTTAAAACGGATAAACCGCGAACTAACTTTAACTTTCCAGCCAAAAGAAAAAACCATTCAACTCAGCCTCTCGGTCAATTGTGAATGGTCTTATATTGTTCAACACTCAATTTCTTCTCCCTCAATTGATTTGGGACGCATCAGCCAAAGAAGGATTATTCCACCTATAAATCCGCCGATATGGGCCCACCAAGCCACTTGAGCAACTCCCTCCACCTGTGGCGACAACCCGGACACCAATTGCAGGCCAAACCAGATGAGGATGAACCATATCGCCGGTATCTGCACAATTCGCACGATAATAAACAAGATAATCAAGGTTTTAATCTTCGCCTGAGGAAAAGATAAAAGATAGGCCCCTAGGACCCCAGCTATTGCGCCACTAGCCCCCACAACCGGAATCGGCAAATAGGGATCGGAGTAAACTTGAGCCGCCCCGCCCAATGCCCCGGCAGCAAGATAAAAGAAAAAATAGCGGGCATGGCCAAGCCGATCCTCGACGTTATCGCCAAAGATCCAAAGATAGAGCATGTTTCCGATTAAATGCAGCCATCCACTATGCAAGAAAATACTGCTGAAAAAGGTTAATCCAGCTGTCAGCAACAGTCCCGGCTCTTCTAAGGCTAAACTGATCCTTAATGGGATTAAACCATAAACGTGCGCCAGCTCCATTCTCTCGAAGGAAGATAAATAGATCGCTTCCCACAAAAAAACCAGCGTGGTGCTTAAGATCAGGGCCATATTCACATAGGGTGTTCTTTTTGGCCGCAGGCAATCTCGCAGGGGAATCATAAAATACCTCGCTTACTTGAAAGTATTTCTCGACTGGCCTCAGTTCGATCATTTTAGTTCAATCGTTTTAGTTCAATCGTTTAAGTTTGATCATTTTAGTTTGATCCCTTTAGTTCGATCGTTTTAGTTCGGCCAACCCTAGTCCGGCCAGGATTAAAAACAAAACTGTTCATGGTCTAGTATTAACGGAGGCTTTATAATCAATTATAGATGGCTTAACGGTAAATTAACACAAAATTTCCATAGACAAAGAAAGAAGCAAAAAGAAAGCTAAAAGAAAAACGATTAGTGATTGACTCAGTCGCAATTAGTGGACATAACTCATATGCAGCCTTAGAAGTAATAAAGTTTTGCTTGCTTGACATATTTTGTTATTGATATTAATATGTATATACATACATTTGCGAGGTGACTTATTATTTCAGGCTATGATCTAATTAAATGCCGGCGTTGCGCTTGCGGTAATCTTAGAAGATCGACGCGGGCCATTACGCGGTTTTACGACCACTACCTTCACGACAGCGATTTGCGAATAACGCAGTTTTCAATGCTGCTGAATATCTCTCTGCAGGAAAATATTACGGTTACCGAACTAGCAGACATATTAATAATGGACCAAACAACGGTAACCCGTAATTTAGAAATCCTATCTAAGAAAGGTTATATTCAAATAAGGAAAGGGAGGGATGATCACCGAAAAAGAAATATTTCCTTAACCGCTAAAGGACAGGATAAACTGCTGGAAACAATCCCATTATGGGAAAAAGCCCAATCGGCAATTGTTAACCAGGTGGGTCTCGATGAATTTAATCGCTTTCTGCATACGCTCTCCAAAATAGCTGCCTTAGCCAAGTAGTTTTTTGTTGCTTTAAGCATGTATCTACATACTTATTTGTGATCATTTGTGATTAATTAGGATTATTTATGATTATATGTGATTTATGATTATTTATAGTTACTCATCCTTAATATTCTATATTAATAGGGAGGTTAAATTGGATGAAAAAAGTGCTGGGATTAGTAATTTCCGAGAGAAAATTAGGGAATAGCGAATTATTAGTCAAGGCTATTATGAGTAATATTCCTGAACCGTGCAGTTTAGAAATGATCCGTCTTACGGAATTGACGATTAAACCGTGCCAAGCCTGCTACCGCTGTCTCCAGCCGGAGACCGAGTGCCGGCAGGATGATGATTTTAATTTCCTGATCAGCAAGATAAAAGAAGCGGATGCCTTGATTATCGGCATGCCGGTTTACATTCTGGGTCCCCCAGCCTATTTCAAACTGTTGATCGACCGCTTACTGGGATCGGCCAACTACGCCAAATATACCAGTGGCAAGCCCTGTATTATTGTGCTCCCCTATGGCAAGGAAGGGTGGGAAGGTTACAGCCGGATGGCAGCCTTGACTTTACCCCGACTGCTGGAAATGAAAGTGATTGATTGCTGGCAAGTGCTGGCCCCTCTTCCCGGCGAAGTTTTTCTAAACCACGATAATCTTGAGCACGCACGAGAATTAGGATTGAACTTATTTGCCGGGCAAGAGTATCCAAAAAGGCTGCAAGATTGCCCCCACTGCGGTTCTGATCTCTTTCGATTTCTGCCGAACGGCGAGATTGAATGCGCTATTTGCTCCGCCAAAGGCACTTTAGGACCGGGCAATATACCGGATATGGCGGGTACCGATTATTGCCGTTTTTGGTCAAAAGAGTTACAAGAACACTTTAAGGACTGGTTGGTTAGGACAAAGAAAAAATTCTTGGCCGAGAAGGACAAGCTTAAAGAGGTTCAAAAATCGTATCAAGATAAGGATTATTGGATTAAGCAAGGTAAGTGAACCATCTATTGAACCACCGTCGGCTTAACATTGCGGAAACTGCGAGTCTTAAGAATTGGGCCGCCATCAACATCAACCCCATAACAACAATTCTCAGAGTACAACCAAGAGGAGTATTTTCGACCTGCCATGAATTGAATTAGTGGTTTCACAGGTTTTCTCCCTGGCTGGCAGTCGGACATGTCCAACTGTAACGGACTTATTTCCACCGACACCTGCTCATTCAGCTTGAACTGTCTACTCCAGCGTCTTTCGCCGTCAACACTTAATGAAGCGATGGACCGCATATCAAAATTACTTGACTTTTAACTGTAAAAAATGTTTTGCAACGGACCCTTAGATGGAAGTCAGATGCGACAAAACAAAAACCGCGCAATCCGCGCGGTTCCTGGAAAAATAATGGTGAGCCATGGTGGACTCGAACCACCGACACCCTGATTAAAAGTCAGGTGCTCTACCGACTGAGCTAATGGCCCACTAAAAATATCTAATTTGAAATATCTAATTTGCTTTGAAAAAATGGCTGGGGCGGCTGGACTCGAACCAACGCATGCGGGAGTCAAAGTCCCGTGCCTTACCGACTTGGCTACGCCCCAGCGGTAGTTTTGTTGCGCTATTATTTTTGCGCCCAGTGAAAAAGTATAGAGGAATTTTCCGTCTGTGTCAAGGGCCTGATCTAAAAAAAATCGGCTCTTTTTTGTTCAAAATGGCGCGCCCGGCAGGGCTCGAACCTGCGACCTGCGGATTCGAAGTCCGTCACTCTATCCAACTGAGCTACGGGCGCATTAATTGGGGTGGATGATGGGACTTGAACCCACGACCCCCAGAGCCACAATCTGGTGCTCTAGCCGACTGAGCTACACCCACCACATAATGAATTTTTTTCGCGGGTTATACCCGCGAGAGTTATCGTAACAAATTTGACTGTTCGTGTCAAGATGGAGTTAACGGCAAATACCCAACAAACTGAGTACTCGCCGCCTAAAAATTTTCTAATTTGACTTTATCACGCGGTCAATAAAGCAAGATTTAAACCGGGGCTTGTCAATCACCCTCTTTAACCTTAAAATATTGCGTTGAGGAGATGATTCAATGAATAATAGTCGGGGGATGCGTCGAGCCCAACATAGAGATGAAAATCGCAAAAAACGCAAAGAGTTAAAGAAACGTTCCGCCCCCGTTTTAATGCAAGCAAAAGAAACGTCAGAGAAACCTAAGGTCCAGCCTCAAATGAGTCCCCGCACTCTGAGTCTAAGTTATTTTTTATGTATGACGGCTAATTTAATCACTATTTTATCATCAGTCGTCTTTCCGGTTATGCAGAATCAAAGTTTAAGTATTCAGTCTCTGTTTCATGGCAGCGATAGCTTGCCTAGCCTGCTTTTTCAATTAGCAGCCTTGGTCATAGTAAACCTGATGCTTTACCGACTCTTATTGAAATTCAACAGAAACGCCCAGGCCAAAACATTGGGGATATTTGGTGTTTTTGCGGCGGCTATCCTGATAATTCAGGCCGCTGTAACCCTTTTTTAAAAGCTTTATTGATATTCCACTCTTGGGGAGTAGAACCATCTAATCAAACAGTTCTTATTATAAAAATGTAAAATGAAGTAAAAAAACCTAGTAAATTCGAGAATTTGCAAATAATAACGATTTAAGATAACCTAATTCACTCTGAAAAAGATTGTCAAATACAGACGTAATGTAGTATTATCTATAATTATAGATATATATCTTTACATAGGGGGTTCAGAAATTTGGCATGACGGAACAATTGGCAGAGCTCTCGAATGAAATAGAGCAGGCGAGAGTAAAACTTATGGATCTCGGTATGAAATACTCCCTATTTTCAACTGAGGTTGTGGCCCTGAGCGGAAAACTCGATGAACTAATCGTTAGGTTTCATCGTTTAGCTCAAGATAGCAAGGAGTTATGTAAAACCGACCTTTTGTTATCATAATTTTATTTAGCCACAATCTTCCGATCCAATAAAACTTATCGCCAATACTAAAATCCACAGATGGAAACACTTCCCGCTAAACAGCGGGAGTTTTTTTTCTTAAAAAAGCAAATTAATATCTACAAGGGAGCTGTTCAATTAGTTTAATTATGGAGGGATATAGTTTGCGCGAAGTAACAGCGAGCGAGCTACTGGCCATGAGAGAGTTACTCCAAATGGAATCCGTTGGATTGGCTAAAATTCAGGCTATGGAATCAATGATTGATGATAGCCAACTCAGGGCTGCCGCCCGGACTAGTATTCGAGCCATGCAGAATCGGATCCGTAGCTTACAGCAGTTTATTGAAGATAACCACCTAATTCATTCCCGGGAGGTGTTCTAAATGGCTACTTTTCTTGACCGTCTGCTCGGAACACCGGGTGATACCTTAAATGATCAAATTATCGCCAATGATATGCTTTTAGGTGCTAAAGGTGCGGCAACTGCCTATTTTCTGGCGTCTATAGAATCAGCCAACCCTGAAATACGCCGCCTTTTTTTCGACCACGCCACTCAATTGGTTCAGTCTCATGGTACTCTAACGGAAATGACTTTAGAACGCGGCTGGTATCAAGCTTATGGTTCGCCCGAGGATCAATTACTAGACTGGTATGAAGCTTCCCGCGAACTTGTTCATCCGGCTGAGTCGCACTAAACCGGGACAGGGGGACAGGTTCACTGTCCCGGTTGATCTTTTATGTTTTAACTCAGTCAGCACAGGCTAGACTTGGAGCGCGAAAGCAAATATGCTGAGCGATTATGATTTTTCATTGCAGATGTGCTGATGGTGCTGCTTAGCGACACTAAAGGTAAACTTATAAAAAAACAAAAATCCTGGCTTTACCAGGAGCAGGGGCTTTATTAATTATCCGATGATAATTAATAATTGATCTTATTGGTTGGGCTATTATTATCGATGGTTTTACCTAGTGAGCATAGGCAGTTAACAAACAATATAACAAAACATATTATATTGGCACTAATGGCGTCCCGGGAGGGATTCGAACCCCCGACCCACGGCTTAGAAGGCCGTTGCTCTGTCCAGCTGAGCTACCGGGACCGCTCAAGAGACAATGCAAACGCATCTAATAAGCTAAGGGATAGCCAAGTGGTTATCCCTGCTTTTATTCGCGATAAATAACTGGTCGGGGCAACACGACTTGAACGTGCGGCCTCCTGCTCCCAAGGCAGGCGCTCTACCAAACTGAGCTATGCCCCGACTCGCAAGAACCATTATATATCACAGATATGGTTTGGTCAAGAGAATTGATCAATATCCTTATAGAAATAGAGTCCGGTGAGTTTAGTGTCGTGTCATTCCGATGAATATAACCATTTATTCGTTTATTATGGTGCGGGCAATGCATGACTAATTCTGAGCGAAGCGAAGAATCCCTCCTACGGCTGAAAAATAAGATCCTTCGCTAACGCTCAGGATGACGTATGTCCGCTATTTTCATAGTGGTTGTGTTCTTGCAGGATTCAGATTGGCAGTTCTAAAATCTCAGTTCTTAGCTTTTCCCCGTCAATTGTGACTAGTCCATAGGTTGGCTTACGGTTGCGGGGTTTGGTCAGACTGCCGGGATTTAGAATAATCATGTCTTCAACGGTCTCCTGTACGGCGACATGCGTATGACCATAGATGACTAGGTTGGCCCCCACTTCCTTACCTCGATAAAAGAGGTTTAAAAAGCTGCTTTTAGCTCCATACAGGTGGCCATGGGTAAGATAAATACGTTTCCCTTCAAATGCCAGGGTCTGTTCTTTTGGTCCGCTCGACATAAAATCACAGTTTCCCAGCACCCCAATAACTTCTATCCCCAGGAGTTGACTCAAACGATTACCGTCACGATAATAGTCGCCAGTATGTAAGACCAGGTCAATTTGTCCTAATGACTTGAGGGCTTGTTCGGCCAATTTAATGTCTCCGTGGGTGTCACCAAGTACACCAATCCGGGTCATTTCCCGCCACCTCATTCACCGTTTCAAGATAGACAATAGAATGGGAATTGCTTGTTTCAGGGCCTGCGACCGATGGCTGATCTTATTTTTACTTGCCATATTCAATTGGGCTAACGTTAGTCCCGACCCGGGGATAATAAACAGAGGGTCATACCCAAATCCCTGATCCCCGACCATTGCGTAGCCGATCTGCCCCTCGCAGGTTCCCTCTGCCAGATAACTTTGTCCGGTTGGCTCAACTATGGCAACCACACAGCGAAAACGGGCAGTCCTTTTTTCGGGTGCAATCCCGGCCATCAGAGCCAGCAGCTTTTGATTATTCCGCCAATCACTAGCCGGCTCCCCGGCAAAACGGGCCGACAGAACTCCCGGTCGCCCGTCCAGGCAGTCAACCTCTAAACCCGAATCATCCCCCAGAGTTAACAGGCCAGTCTGCTTAGCTACAGTGGTTGCTTTAATTAAGGCGTTTTCGGCAAAGGTGCTCCCGGTTTCTTCTATTTCGGGTAAATCCGGAAAGTCTTTCAGAGATAAGACTTCCAAAGGATAATCAGCCAGAAGTGCCTTGACCTCACGCAGTTTACCCTGATTTTTCGTGGCGACGACTAACTTTTCCATAACTGATCCTCATCTAATATACCTTTAAGAATCTGTTTTTCTTGCTCAATCAATTCCTTGATGCCTTGATTGGCTAAAGCTAAAAACTGCTGCAACTCTTCATAAGAGAAGGGGTATTCTTCAGCGGTCCCCTGGATCTCGACAAACCGACCCTGGCCGGTCATCACTAGATTCATATCTACTTCCGCCTGAGAGTCCTCCGCATAGGCCAGGTCCAGCATCACCTGTCCTTGCACCTTACCCACACTAGTGGCTGCCAGATAATCAATCACCGGCAGCCGCTCCAACCCTCCCTGCTGCTGCAGCCGGGAGAGAGCCAGGACCAGAGCTATAAAACCGCCGGTCACGGAGGCGGTCCGGGTACCGCCATCGGCCTGAATAACGTCACAATCAATCCACACTGTCCGTTCGCCGAGACCCTTAAGATCAACAACCGAGCGGAGGGATCGACCAATCAGCCGCTGGATTTCGTGGGTCCTGCCACTCAGCTTGCCCCGAGTTGCTTCCCGCGGGCTCCTGGAATGAGTTGACCGAGGCAGCAGAGAATACTCCGCGGTTATCCAGCCTTGACCGGTCCCCTTAACGTGCGGCGGTACTCGGTCTTCAATCGAAGCGGCACACAGCACTTTGGTATCTCCAACCTCAATTAACACCGAACCTTCAGCGTGTTTCAAATAATTCGCCGTGATTACGACCGGGCGCATCTCTTCGGCCCGACGACCATCCAATCTTTCAATCAACAAATGAACCTCCTTATTATTAATGTCTGGGTAGAGTCCCATGGACTAATGGTTATATTTATCGTATAGCAATGACAACAATGGTGCCGCTTAGCTTGATCGCTGGTATTTTTGTCTCCCCAACCGGTACAGATCATTTCCCGCGGCATCAATCACCACTATAGCCGGGAAGTCTTCTACCCGCAGCCGCCGAATGGCCTCCGGTCCCAGTTCGGGATAGGCAACCACCTCTGCCTCAACGATACATTTCGCCAGAAGGGCCCCGGCTCCCCCGATGGCGGCTAAATAAACCGCGCCATGCTTCTGCATGGCTTGAATCACTTCGGCTGAACGGGTTCCCTTGCCCACCATCACTTTCAAGCCCTGCTCAATCAAGGCGGGGGTGTAGCGATCCATGCGCCCGCTGGTTGTCGGTCCGGCTGAACCAATTACCCAGCCGGGCGGGGCGGGACAGGGGCCAACATAGTATATAGCTTGCCCGGTTACGGGAATCGGTAGACCCTGGCCTTGGTTCAAGGCCTCAAACAGCCGACGATGCGCCGCGTCCCGGGCGGTATAGATCAAGCCGGACAAGAGGACCGGCTCCCCCACCCGGAGACGGCGCACCTCTTCCTCAGTCAGGGGAAGATTAAGCTTTTTGATCATAGCACCGCCTCCCCATGTCGGGCACAGTGACAGTTTAGATTAACCGCGACCGGCAGGCAGGCCATATGCGTCGGGAAATCCTCGATATGTACCGCCAAGGCCGTAACCCGGCCGCCAAGACCTTGCGGACCAATTCCCAGGTCGTTAATTTGCGTTAAGAGGCGGGCCTCCAACTCCGCCAGCCGGGGGTCCGGATTCCGCTGACCCAGAGGCCGCAGCAGAGCCTTCTTGGCCAGGATAGCGGCCTTCTCCATGGTCCCACCGAGCCCTACCCCCACCACGATCGGTGGACAGGGATTTGCCCCGGCCCGATCAACCACTTCCAGGACAAACCGACTGATTCCCTCAACCCCATCAGCTGGTTTTAACATCCTCAAGCTACTCATATTCTCACTGCCCCCGCCCTTAGGTGCCAGGGTGATTTTCAGCTGATCGCCATCCGTAAGGTCATAGTGAATGATCGCCGGGGTATTATCGCCGGTATTCACCCGTTCAAATATCCCTTTAACCATCGATTGACGCAGGTAGCCTTTTTGATAACCGCGCCGGACTCCTTCATTAATCGCCTCGGACAGACTCCCCCCAGTTATTTTGACCTCCTGGCCAAGCTCAACAAAGACCACGGCCTGGCCAGTATCCTGACACAACGGAATCTTCTCTTGCTCTGCCAGAGCGATATTCTCCAGTATTTTGGCTAAAACCTCCCGCCCGACCGGGGATTCTTCGAGGGTCTGACTCTGCCTGATTGCCTGCCGGACATCCTCTCCCAGCCGATAATTAGTTTCCAGGCAAAGCCGTTCTACCGTATCTCGCACCTGAACCGCTGAGACTTCGCGCATAAAACCATCCATTCTTACAGTCTAAAGTAGCGCAAAACGTCTTAACACTAACAAACAAATTCTAACAAAGATTAAATTCATTATAATCGTCAAGATTTTTCGCTTTGCTCAGAATTAGTTACGCCTTGACCGCACCCGATCAACGAAAAGTAGTTATATTCATCCTATAACAGGCTGGAATCACACCACACGCTACACGCCCCACACCTCACGACTAACGACTAACGACTAACGACTAACGACTCACGACTCACATCTTATGACCTGCCCCTCGGTTGCCAGCTCGACCCGGCTGCCAAAGGCTTCTTCCGCTTCACGCCGGCTTACTTCCAGGTCGTATTCCGGGAAAAAGTGGGTGAGGACCAGTTTTTTCACCCCGGCGGCCTTGGCAATCTGACCGGCTTGTCGGCTCGTTAAATGTCCTCCGACCTGGCGGCGAATTTGATCATGTTCCTGAAAACCGGCCTCGCACAAGAAAATATCCGCCCCTTGAATAAAACTGACCAGTTCGTCCTGCCACTGCGTATCCGCGGAGTAAGCGAAAACCTGACCAGTCGTCTTCTCTTCCAGGCGCAGGGCATAGGTGAGCAGGGGGTGTTTTGTCTGGAGAACCCGCCCCGTAAATTGATCCTGAACCATCCCTTGGCCTAATGGCCGCAGAGTCAAAAATTCAGGCTGGCGCATCAAGGGTTCCAGAGCACTGGTTGGTTTCTCCGGGGCCCAGATTTCCAGCGGTTGAGAACGGGTACCCATAATAATACTCCCCATGATCGCGTGGCGCAAGCAGAATAAATCCGCCGCATGGTCCTCATGAAAATGACTGATCACTACCCCATCCAGGCTTCGAAAATCCATCAGTTCCTGCAACCGGCTAAAGCTGCCGTTGCCACATTCCAAAAGCAACCGGTAACCAGTCAAATCAACCAAATAACCCGGGCAAGCCCCACCTGCCCGGGGATAAGGTGACCAGCAACCTAATACAGTTATCTGCAAACTAACATCACCCTCACTCTTACCGGTCTAAATCCACCTGATCAACTTGCTTAATCAGGTCACCGACCATTCGCTGTCCTACCTGCAGGAAGGAATCGGCTCGTCCGGTTGAATAAAAACGATGATCCAGACAACCAGCCCGTTGTTGACTAAGCTGGCCTTGGGCCTTCAAGGTTTTTCCCACCACAGCCACTGTTTCCTGGGCCGGATCAACCAGGGTAACCGCCTCACCCATTAGCCGCTGAATGACCGGGACCAGGAAAGGATAATGGGTACACCCCAGAATTAAGGTATCCACCCCGGCCGCGCGCAAAGGCTCCAGGTACTCACGGCAGACCCGCTCTGTTTCCCCGTCATCTAATCGTCCGGCCTCGACCAGGGGAACTAGTTGGGGACAGGCCTGACTAAAAACCTTTACTTGGGGGTTAATCTGTTCGGCAACTCGGGGAAAAGCCTGGCTCTTAATGGTGGTTTCCGTGGCGATTACCCCGACTCGACCGTTTCGGGTAATCTGGAGGGCTCGCTGAACACCCGGTTCAATTACCCCAATTATCGGAACAGCAAAATTTTCTTTTAGATATTCAAGGGAAACGGCGGAACTGGTGTTACAGGCCGCCACAATCATTTTGGCCCCCTGACTAACCAAAAAACGAGCAATTTGGCCGGCAAAAACTTGCAGTTCTTCCACGGTTCGAGAACCATATGGCACATGAGCGGTATCCCCCAGGTAGACGACCTTTTCGCTCGGTAGTTTTTCAAACAGGACCCGGACCACGGTCAACCCGCCTACCCCTGAATCAAATACGCCAATCGGTCGGTCCTCGGACAAGCTTATCACTTCCGTTCTTTTTATCAACTTCCAAACTTCCCGGTTATTATACCACAAGGAGGTCCGGATAAAAGCCAATCACTTGATCAAGGCGGTATTCCGTACCAGCGGCTGAGTTAAATCAATCTTTCCCGCCAACGTTTCGACTACCTGTCCATCAATCAGTATTTGAACCTCTTTGATTGTGGGAAACTGAGTCAGGGTATTAACTACCGAATAGACTGCCAGTTCCTCGGCGTTGTTCTTTTTGTCTAAGTTAGCTCTAAACTCCCGGCTGAGGTCCACAATACACCGGCCATCGGACCGGACATTAATATCCAATAGTGAGGCCCCCAAGGGAATAGGGGAAGTTAACGACGATCCAATGGCTGGTCCCCGGATTAGTTCCTGAAGCGCGGCCCGGGCAATGCCGGTAACTTTCGGAATACTTTTCTTTTCACTGACCAGTTTACCGCTTTGGTCATCCACAAAAAAAGTCTCCACCGCTACCATTTCCTGCTCCGGCACGGTGTTTTCCCCAATAACCACAGAATGTAAATCAGTCCCAGTTGATGAGGGATATAGCGGATCGCTATTTTGCATCTGCCCGTCTTCCTGCCCCACCTCGTTACCGGAAAATGGCCACCAGCCGCAGCCCGTCCCGATTAGTCCTACTAGCACCAATAAACCCCCGAGGACTAATGGGGTTAACAAACTTCTTTTCACCGTGCATTCCTCCTTTACCTATTTTTACTAAATAGATATCGCAGTTAACCGGCATTTATGCCACAAATTTTAATAATTAAACACATAGGACACCTAAATGCCTTGATGTAGACGGACTTAGATAGAAACGGCGAATGAAAATGAATAACCCCCACTTGTTGAAAAAGCGGGGGTTCTCCTTATTCAAATATATTAATCAATCTTAAAAATTATTTTATCTAAGCTCGAAGCTGACGAATTCATTCCCGCTGACTGGAAATAAGCTCGCGTTCTTCCTGCATCACCTGGATCAGTGTATCTCGATTTAGGTAATCGACCACGTAAAGCGTGCCATGAGCAGCATTGGCCAGTTCTCGTAAAAACTCTCGATTCGCCTGCACGCCAATACAGGCTAGTCGAATTTTAGCCTCCTCCAGCATCCGCGCTGCTTTCAGGGCATCCGCTTTCGAATCATAGGTCCATAACGGATAAGTGGGCATTCCATCCGTAATTAAAACTAAGAGAGGGTTTTGGACACCGGATTCCTGAATTAACTCCAGACTCTTCATAATTCCGCTCGCCAGCGGGGTCATCCCCTCTGGAACAACCGACCGTAACCCCATTCGTAGTCGCTTCTGATTCCGGGTAAAGGGGACCGCGACCCGGGCGTTCATCTCCTGAAAGACTACTACGGCCACCCGCTCTCGAGAGGAGAGCAAAAGATATTCTGCTAGTTGCCAGGCAGCTTGGCTCTTGTCCCCGGCCATACTGGCACTGCAATCCACCAACAGACAGATATTAATCGGGGTATAGGATCGCTTTCCGTACACCTGAATATCGTCCTGAGTGATCCGGACCCGTTTTAAACCATCCTGCAGGCTTTGTTTGGCCCCTTCCATGACGGTTTCTGACACGGCCACGACACTGCTCGTGTTATCCTCCAGCCGAGGTAAAACCTTACGCTTGTTGATTTTTTCCTTGGTTCTGGTTTCAGTTTTCGTTCGCGTCAAGCGTTGATAACGTTTGGAGCCTTTCGGGAAGCGCCGCATGATCACGCGGTACAAGGCTTCCATTTCTTGTTGATTATAAATGAGATATTGACGCAGATTCTCCCCTTCTTCGGTTAAGGACAAACCCAGGATGCCCTTATCCACCAGGCCAGCCTCAATAAGCTTATCGATGATCGGGGTTAGATCCCCTTGCAATTTTCGCGAAGGCCGGTTGGTCATTCTTTGAAAAATGTTGCCCTTCATATTGTCCAAAAAATTTCTTACTTCCTCTACCCCACCAAAGCGGCGAGCTAAGGCAATAATCGCCTGTTTTTGGTTTTGCACGCGAATAATCTCATCTGTTTCCCCTCTTCGGCTGGAAAACCAAGGCAGGCTGAAGCCCCGGACATCTTCCGACTGCACTCCTTTTTGAAAACCGTGAGTAATGCCCATTATTTTTTGGATTTGATAACCCTGTTCCTGAATTGCCGCTTCAACCGCCTCTACTAAATCCAGGACCAGGCCATATCCTTCCTCAGGCAGTTCAGCCACGAGGTGGACATGGTCCGTTAAATCTTCGGGGATCTCAGTGTACTGGTCATAGCCCACTTCCACTAGACGCCGGACATTCCCCATTCCCTCCTCAGTCGCTATCCAAATCCTGGAAGCGACATCCGAAGGTTCTTTAAAACGTTCTATATTTAAGGATTGGCTGGCAGTCGCCTGGTCCGCCAAGAAGGTATTAATCGCGGACCAGATTCGCCGGGCTAACGGCACGACTTGTATCCGGGCTGCTTCATGATAGACATCAATATGCACTGCCCGGTCCGGTTCAGTACACTGACAATAGTATTGACCCGCATCTTGTTCGATCAAGATCTGAATATGCGGAAACAGCCGGGGACTCTTTTGGTGCAGCCGCCGGCTAACCACCGCGGTCTCACCAATGCGCACCCCCTGCTGCTTATTGAAATAAACCTTTAAATAATTGGCTAGGGTTGAGCGTTTGGCGATCAGGTTTTGTTCTTCCTTGATAAGCCACCCACTCCTTTCCTCAGGCACAGGCCGCTAAAACCATCAAAGACTTAGCATAAGACGGACCGGGGTTTAAACCTCACGACATTTACCGCTCCGGAGGACGAAGATCTTTTTCCGTGCGCAAAAGTTCATCTCTGCCTAAATCACTAAGTCGTCGAGCTTTCAGGAGATTGCTGCTTTCGGGATTATCCCGTTCGGCCGAATCCAAGGCTTTATTACTGTCACGGCCGCCGAAAAACGATTTTAAGCCCTTGCCCCCGCGTTTTCCATCGTCAAATGAACCCGCGGTTGGCTCTCGCCGCGAAGCCTCCAAAAAACCTCCATCATCACCCTTATCTAAATTATTCATTATTTTGGTTAAAGTATCTACCTCGACTCGGTGTTTTAAAGCTAAGGGCAACACTTTAATGATATCGCTAACTAGGACCTGTTTCCGTTCTTTTAAGACTGTATGCAGCACTGCCGCCTGTTGAATCCCTTCAATCGCCCGCAGACTCTCAACGTGGTATTTCAGGTAAATGCGGGCGATAAAGTTCCTCAGGAAGTCCGGCATACCGACACCCCGGTTTTCTTCCGCAATTTTTTGAAATCGCTTGAGAATCTTTAGATCTTCTTCAGCGTTGCCATCGCTGCCGATTTGTCCGAAACGAACCATTTCGCTTTGCAGTAAAATGTCAGCCACTGTCTCTAAACTGTTCGGCCGACCCATGTAAAGAACCAAATCAAAACGATCCGACAATTGTTTTCGGATTTCCTCAAGCGGCCCGGGCTCTTCATCTGGGTTAGAGGCTGCCCAAATTGAGACCTGAACCGGGATCTGGACCAACGGGATTCCCGCTTCCTCAATCTGAATCCGGCCTGGTTTTGTTCCCATTACGTCCAGCAGAACATCGGTTATCTCCGGGGAAGTATCCGCTAAACGATTAATCTCGTCGACAAAGATTATCCCCCGATGGGCCTGCGGGACAACCCCGGGTAAAATCGCCGCCGTGGGCTGGGTTGGATCGGTAATTTTCGCTAAGTCAATACTGCCGACCACGGTTCCGATCTTGGCCGAGTGGGAGATTTCCAAATAGGGCATCGGGATCCACTCTGTCCCGATTTCGGCTATTTGCTCCGGGGTTAAACCGGCATGGTGCGGACAGTGCGGCTTTTTCGGATCACAATTATATAAACAGTTTTTAATCCGTTCAATGGGAGGCAGCACATTTTTGGCCGCCCGCATAATGGTAGTTTTGCCCGTTCCCCGTAAGCCTTCGGCATGAATGTGCAACGGGTCATTCCACAAAGTGGATATAATCGACATCTCTACCATTTCAAACAGGGTCTCATTCCCGTAATGTCTTGCTAATCGGTGGTATGGTTTCATCACAGCTACCCCCCAACATTTTGACTCCCAATTTTCTTAAGGCACCCTATAAATCACGAAGGATTTCAGATAATAAGTATTTATAAGAGTTCGACACCGACCGGTTTTTTCCTTCAGCAAAAACAAATTAGTTTCACAATTCACAAAACTAGCTCACTTAACCCAGCGTAGAATCTGTTTAAATTCGGGAGTGCCAGCAATGTGCATAAGGTCAAAAGTGACCAATTCAGTGCTGGTGATGACTACCCCCATTTCCCGCAGTAGGTTTATCGCTGTTTGACAGTTAAGGTCGGCTCGGGAATCAACGGCATCAGCTACCAAGTAACATTGATACCCCTCTCGCTGCAAATCGCGCACTGTTTGAAAAACGCAAACGTGGGCCTCAATCCCGGTCACAATTATTTGGTCCCTTCCCCGGCGTTTTAATTCCGCCAACAATTCTGGGGTTGCCGCTGTGAAAGTCATTTTTTCAAATTTAGCTAGATCCAATCCAGTAAGATCTACTGATTCCAAAGTTGGCCCTAACCCCCGGGGATTCTGTTCGGTTACGATCACCGGGAGATTTAAGGTGCGGGCTACTTGAAGCAATAAATTAGTTTGTTTTAAGAGCTGGTCCTGGTGAGCCATCGCCACAAATAATTTTTCCTGTAAATCAACGATTAGTAATAAGGCCCGTTCCTTCTGAAGATAAAATTTATCCATTCTTAGCCACCTCTCATCTTTAATCTGGTTTATCTCGTCTTAATATACCATTGCTTTCTCTGTGTGCAAGATACCGAGGTATCTGATATTGCTCGGGAATTATCTTATGAACTTTCATAATCTTTCTTCTATTTTAAACTAGAAAGACACTGATGAAAAGCTATACCTTAAAATATGGTATACTGTAATTAGCCCGTGTGTTCGAATAGGAGGGATTCGCATGCGTTATGAAGGAGCTATTTTTCGACCGCCCAGTGAAGCCGGCAGCCTGCTGATCCAGGCAACCATTGGCTGTCCCCACAACAGATGTACCTTTTGCGGGTTGTATAAAAAAAAGAAATTCCGCATCCGTCCGGTGGCTGAAATTAAAGAAGACCTCTGGATGGCACGTGACACTTACGGCAACGGAATCAGGACTATCTTTTTTCCCGATGGCAATTCGATAGTTTTGAAAACAGCTGAATTGATCGAGATCTTTGAGTTTGCCCAGCAGCTTTTCCCTCATCTCGAAAGAATAACCATCTATGGCTCAGCCAGATTCCTCCTCAGGAAATCGCTTGACGACTTAAAAGCCCTGCGGCAGGCTGGCCTTGGCCGAATTCATTCCGGCATGGAGTCAGGCGACGACGAGGTGCTGCGCCGAATTCAAAAAGGGGCGACCGCTGACCAAATTATTGAAGCCGGCTGTCGAGTCAAAGAAGCGGGGATTGAATTAAGCGAATACCTGTTGATTGGCATTGGCGGCCGAGAACTTTCTCAGCAGCACGCGCTGGGAAGTGCCCGAGTCCTCAATGCGATCGATCCTGATTTTATTAGAGTGCGCACTTATACCCCGGTTCCCAAAACGCCTTTGGGCCAAGAATATCTGGCCGGGAGCTTTCAACTTCCCAGCCCCCACGAAGCAATTAAAGAACTCCGTTTAATTCTGGAAAACCTCAAGACCACCGGCCTCTTCCTGAGTGACCACATTTCCAATTATGCCAACATTAACGGAAAATTACCAGAGGATAAAGAAAAGATGCTGCAAATACTTGATTATGCCCTGACTATTGATGAATCAAAGTTTCCGAGCCAGGATTATCGATACATGTAGGAGGAATCGGCGTGGAATTGCGCGAAATGCAGCAAAAAGTGGATGATTGGGTTAGCCAATTTGCCGAAGGTTATTGGCACCCGTTGGCGCAGATGACTAAGCTAACCGAAGAGGTCGGAGAATTAGCTAGAGAAATCAATCATTACTACGGAGAAAAGCCCAAAAAACCAGGCGAACCAGAGAGCAGCATCGCCCTGGAGTTAGGGGATATCCTTTTTGTTTTAGGCTGTTTCGCTAATTCACTGAACATTGATTTGGAGAAAGCATTTACCAGCGTGCTGGAAAAATACCGCACCCGAGACGCCAATCGCTGGACGCCGATTAATAAGTGAACTCGTCCAGCTTTGCACATTAGGGCTTCAGTGGAGACTCTACACTATTTGATTTTAAAATTTGATTATAAACAAGGTAACCCTACTTATTATATTATAGAAAAGTAGGGGGTTTGAACTTAGATAAACTTCAACAAATCTTCAACAAACTACTTCTATGGGTACTCAATCCACTGCCGGCCGTTCTCCTCTTTCAGATATTGACTTATCTGCCAAAAAGCAGCTCGCGTAAACTTGGCATTGCAAACCGATTCGTTAAATAGAGTAAAATATGGTACATCATTTTGCCAAAATATCTCTCCGGCCGGTAGGTCGACTACTCGTTCATCGGATAACCGGGCTTTTAGTCCTTGACCATCATCAAAAACCCCATTGATGATAAACGGTACATCCTCAACCACGACCGGCACCTCTTGATTAAGCCAGCAAATATAGTACTGGTTATCCTTTAAGCGCAGATGTGACGAAAGCAACTTGACGATTTCCATGCGAAACATTTTTAAACCATTAAAGTACCAGGTGCCGTCATTGGCAATCCTGATTTCTTCCATCATCACTCAGATCCACACCTCCGTTGTTTACTCTTAATCTTCAACGCTAGATGTAAGCTCAATATATCTGGCTTGGGTTTTAATGCTGGCCAACAATTCGCTTGTCACCCTTTCGCCTGCCCGAGCCAGTACTTCACCCGTATCGGAAAAGATCGATCGGATAAGTTTTTTGCCGATGAGGTACTGACGTTGCCGATATTCAAATATCTGGCTGCCTCGGTAATTGAGCGCAGATACTGGTGCATTTTCCTGATTCTGTTTAACCGATATTTGGTCCAATTCCTCTGGCTCAACAGGGGTCCGGACTATTAAATCATCTGCTCCCTCATCTACGACTAATACGTCCTTCCCAAAAGTCAAGATCCTCTCACAGGGAATAAAAATCAAGGCCTGATCATCTAAGGATGCTAATTCACACCCGGCAATTTGGCCGCTATCGATCTCAATAGCCATTTCGGCTACTGTCCCGATTAATCTACCTTTACGAGTATACACCCTGGTACCAATTACGCGGATTTTTTGATCTAAAAAGGGAACTACCTCTGATTCTTTAGTTAAAGGGCTAAGCATTGCTTTACTCTCAACAGTAATCGCATCCCGGCCAACTCCCAGAACCGATTTGTAGGGAAGTACTTGAGGAACTTCGTACCAGTCTCTGCCATTTAATAGCAAATACTCGATTCGACCCATTTCAGGATTGATCACTAGTTGGCGAATAACCCCTACTTCCTGACCATCGAGAATAGTAATTACCGGCAGGCCAAGAATCTCTTCGGTTTTTCTCATCATCAAAGGCAGACTCCTCTCCTGGGACACGGGGACAGGTTATACTGTCCCGGGCAGTCTACGATCTGAAAATACTAACGCTTATGTTTTATTTTGTTTTATTTATATGTATGTTTTAACTCGGTCACTTCTCGCTGTTCTGGTAATTGGCCTAAAGCCATTGATATAGCCATACTAACTAATGTAGTTTCTTCTGTCCTTGAAAATTTCGACATGGAGAGGGGAATTCCTGCAATTAATGACTAACATTCTTGAGATGTTCATTTATTCGTTTATAATAAAGCAGACAGGATCAGCGAGCAAAACAATTAATTCCTGGGAGGAAGAAACATGGTTATTGGGGTATGCACAGCTGATTTATATCTGCCGACAACTCAATCCTTGAAAGACAAAAGAAGAATTATTAAAAGTATAATTGAAAAAATACGCGCCAAATTTAATGTTTCGATATCCGAAGTTGACTATCAGGATCAGTGGGGAAAAGCAACGCTGGGCATAGCCATCGTCACTACCGATTCAGCTTATGCCCAACAAGTATTAAACGCGGCCACCAAAATTATTGACCAAAACTCCGAAGCAGAAATCTATAATCTGTCAGTGGAAATACTCTAGTGATTCGCTCAATCGATTGTCATGTTCTGATAGTGCGACTTAGCGGCATTAGGGTCTACTGTGGGTTTTCGGATTTTGCCTGCGCGTCGATAAAACTCCATAAACTCTTCCAGACCGTCTGATCAACTATGCCGGTTACCGGCAACTCCTGGGCGAGCTGGTATGTTTTGACCGCCTCCTCTGTAATATCGCCAAAGCGGCCATCTGCATCCCCTGAATAGACGCCAACCTGCTGCAGCAAAAACTGGAGGGCCACCACATCCTGGTTGGCTTGTCCTTTACGGAGTGTCGGAGGATTCTTCATTCGCGGCAACGGGCCAACGATTTTAACCAGAGTATTTGGCTGTACCCATTGGTACAGTAATTCCACATCCTTATTCAACATCCGAATACAGCCATGAGAAGCATACGTTCCAATGGACCAAGGTTTATTAGTGCCATGAATACCGTAAGTCCCCCACGGTACGTTCAGACCCATCCAGCGGGTACCAAATCCACTTCCCCAATGAACCGCCTTCCGCACAATCCGCCATTCCCCAATTGGGCTGGGGGTCGACTTTTTACCGACCGCTACCGGAAAGGTCCGAAAGGGAACCCCATCAGCATAAACGGTCAATCGTCGGCTCGGCACATCCACAGTCAGCGTAATGTGACCGGTTGGGGCACCTGGATTGGTCGAAACTTCCTGTTCATATGTTTGGGCCAACACCCGCCAGGTCTCGTCGTCAACCACTTCGTCTGAGGTTAAATCGTTGTTTGATTTGAATTCTTTCACCGTCTCCGCCATTTCCCGGTCAAAGACCCCGTCATCCGGACCTTGATAATAACCCAGTTCAGCTAATCTGATTTGTAAGCCAACTACATCCAAATCCTTCACTGGCGGGTCCTGTAAAGTAAGCAGCGGACAAGAATCTACTTCCCCGCAAAATCCCTCTTGGCTGGTCACCGCTCCGGCTATTTCTTTATTGAAGTCGAGCGTTAAGAAACAAGCGGCAATCAAGATAGCCACCAAGACAAAAATACTGTATCTAGTTGCTTTCACCAGGTCCACTCCTTCTCGAACGTTCTTCTCAATATGCGGTATTTTTCCCCGTTCGCCGCTGACAAATGAATGGTAAATACGTCCTCGGGCAGAAGTACCTGGATTAGATAAACCCGCCAGAGAGAATGGCTAATAAATAGTAAATAAAGAATAAAATCCGTTTTAAAGCCCAGCCCGCTTTTTGCAAAATTTCTTTCACCATTATTTGATTGCACTCACTCTCAATTATTTCAGCCATATATTAATATGATTAATTGGGCAAATTTCAATTTTTGGACATGATTGTGAAAAACATGTTTTGTCCATCCTTGTTGCAGCTGCTGATTTTAATAACCATATGTTCGCATCGAATGGAAATAAGGTTATTAAGATAGTAACTTTCCATCTAAGAATAGTAGATTTTCATCAAAGATTGAAGGGGTAACATAAAATCGCCACCCCTTCATCCGGTTTCAAATTCTCTCATTCTTATTAACAAAGCCTAAAAACGGGTGCCAAGTGAACCGTTCAGCTTCGCTGAACATGAGGCTTCAGATGGAGACACTACTCCACCTGAAGTTTAAACAAGGTAACCCCCACTTAATAGAAGTGGGAGTCTTGTGATTCAGATAAAAAATGTTAGACCTCATAGATGGCTAAGCCCACCAGTCCCGGACCGGTATGAACACCCAGGGCTGGACTTATTTGCGATAGGGTCACCTTGCGCAGATTAGGCAATGACGCTCTTAGTTTGACCAATATCTCTTCTGCTTCCTTACTGGCCCCACCGTGCATGACCGCCAGATCGACCACCTTTTCCCCGATCCGTTCGCGGGCAATATCCACTAACTTCTGCAACGAAGCCTTCCGTCCCCGGACCTTGGCAAAGGTAAAGTATTTACCTTCACGATTGACTGAGATTATTGGTTTAATATTCAGGAATTCACCGATGGTCCCCTCGACCAAACCAATCCGGCCTCCCTTTCTGAGATAATCAAGGGTAGGGATAACGTAGAAGACCTGAACCTTTTCTCGAACATGTTGCAGATGTTTGGTTATTTCCTTCAGCTTCAAGTTACGCTTTATCTGCTCCGCTGCCTCACACACCTGAAACCCAAGACCCATCGACAAAGTCAAGGAATCAATCACCTCCACCCAGAGATGCTCTGCTTGCTGACTGATCGTCTTGAACATATCATGGGTCCCGCTTAATCCGCTGGAGATTAAGACTGCCAAGACTTCGCGAAATCCCTCGGCTTTTAGTTTTTCTAACAATTCAACTACTTCTCCGGCCGAGGGCATTGAAGTCCGCGGGATTTCCGCCGGCATCCGAGCGTAAACCGTTTCTGGTTCGATATCAACCCGATCCCGATACTCCTCGTTGGGGTAAACAATCTTTAGGGGTAGGATCCTGATGTCGTTTTCCTTAATAATATCATCCGGTAAATCACAGGAACTATCTGTGATCAGGGCTATTCGATTTGGGACCTGCTTACTGTTTTCCACCTTATTAATGCCTCCATAATATTAATATTAGGTTGTAATTTAACGTTAACCGTTGCAACGGTTAAGATTCGCTATTCATAAAAAATCTCCTGTTGAAATTTTAAAATACAGGAGAAATTTCTCGATTTTTCGTATTATTTTGTTTGTCGTCTATCTGTCTGCTATAATTAAGACAATTTCAAACTAGGCAACCCCCACTGATAGAAGTAGGGGGCTTTCGAGCTCAGATAGTAGATGCCAGTCGTTAATCGCCGATTTTTGTTTACACACGGCGTGATCTTGTTTTTTGTTTTTACTGGAGGTAGTTGCCGTGATTTCGACCCGAACGCTCACTCGGACTGCGTTGTTTTTGGCTTTAACCCTGGCCATTCAACTTCTTCGTTTTCCTCAGCCAATTACCGGGCCCGCAATTAATGCTCTGTTATTATTGGCTGCCTTAATGATCGGTCCCTGGCCGGCGGTCCTCATTGGCTGTCTAACACCGGGAGTGGCCTTGCTGGTCGGTATCATTCCCCCGATTGTCAGTCCTCTGGTCCCTTTTATTATGCTGGCTAATGCGATTCTGATTCTAGTTTTTTACGGAATTAGCCAGGCTATTAACCCGACTCGGGGATCCTTTTACCTATCAAGTCAGTTTCGGTCCGGCCGACGCCCAGCAGTTGCCTTGTATAGCGGAATCGGGTTAGCGGCCCTAGCTAAATTTGGCTTTCTCTACCTGATCACTCAATTTGCCGTTCAATGGTTTTATCAGCTCGGCTGGATAAAAGCAGCAATCCCTAGTCAGGCCTTGCTCACCTTCCAGCTCCCCCAACTGTATACTGCTCTAGTTGGCGGGATTCTAGCGGTCACTCTTTATCGCTACCTGCTTCCTCAAAGATACAAACGATAATTCGGGCTATTCTGCGGAAATTCGGGCCGCAGGTGAAGCAGTCGGTGCGATCCATCTAAGACCTCCCCAATAATCGCTTTGGCTAATGGGGTAGCCACAGGGTTGTTCAACACTTCTTCCCGAGTAAAAAAATCAGCCGCAGCGATCTCCCCGGGCCGAGGGGCAACTGTGCCGGAAATAAAGTGCATCAAAAATACGACATATGTTTCCACCCGGGAATCCGGCAGAATCAGGCTTCTTACAGCTACGACGCCCTGGGCAGTGGCGGTAATATTGGTTTCCTCCAGGACCTCGCGCTCCACGGCTGCGTCCAGGTTTTCCCCAACGTCAACATGTCCCCCGGGCAGCAGCCAGCAGCCTTTTAAATGGCCATAGTTATGCTTAACCATTAACACGCGCCCCTCTTGAATTACCAAACCACCTACCCCGAGCACGTGATAGGCCCGATTCTTATTAGCTCCTTCAGTCAATTGATCAACCCTCACTTATTAGCTATTAGTTATTTCTGATTATCAGGACCGACTCCCGCTTCTATAAGTGGGTTTACCTTATTATAAACTCCAGACTAGAGTTGGAATACAAAGACAGTTTCTAAGACAACTGATCAAGCGTTACTTCCATATATTTTAACTCATTAATTTTAAGCCTAAACCTACCGCTACGGACAACAGAAAGCTGGCTGCGGTCCGGGTCAAAAAGAACCGGAGCGACATCCAGTTTCGCCAACTTACATAATGCACAATAAAAGGCAAGCTAAAACCAAGTAAAAGCAAAGGGAGATTACTGAACCAGACACCAGTAGTAATTAACCCTCTTTCGGCAATTCCTGCCCATTTCTCTAACGGAGACAGCCAAAGCCCGCTCCCCGGCGATCCAACCCGGCTTACGGTAAATGTTTGAACCCAGATTACGCCAAAAAATAGACTGATAACATAGGCCAAAGCAACTGCAATCGCCTTTGGATCCAAGTATAACCGAACCAGACTATCAAATATGTAAGTCCCCGACAGCCAGGGCGACCAATCTTTTTGATTCAATTCTGGAAAACCGGCCCAATAAGCCAATAGTACAAGCAGCCCTAAATGAATCCCTTGATCCAATAAAAAAGCACTGATCGGAAACCCAGGCTTTTTCCGGGTAATCACAATCTTCGCCTGATCAATAGCCCCGTGTAAAACGGTAACAACGGCCACTCCGGCGATAACCGCCAACCCATAAGGCCAGATTAACAGCATAGTGATACCGCCCACCAAGCCGGCATGCAGAGCAACCCCCGGCCAGCCCCGAATTTTGGCGGCAAAGACATGATTAGTTTGTAAAGGAAAATCTCCCAAAAAATGGCCTAGTAACAAGCATAATAATAGATGCATAGGTTCCATCCTAAAATCCTAAATAAGATATTACGAAAGATAACGAAGTTAACGATTTATGATTTGTCTTATAATTCTTTCATTCCTGTTGGCCTACTGCCCGAGTTAAAACACCAGCGTCTTTATTTATTCGAATAACAGGATAAAGTTTTTCAATTAATTAAAAAGTAAGCCTCCTCACAAAGCGACGATTTATTCCATAAATTTAACCAACGGTCCAGTCTTACCAAGCACTGGCACTTATGCCGGATAGAGAAGCTCAAGATGATAATAAACGACAAACCGGTGCTTACTGGCATTTAATTCTCCCAGCATCAAAAAATAACGACCTTTTTGCGGCAAACGGCTGGTCTGATTAAATATCATTCCGGTCCCGTCGGAAACCAGGGTTATTGGTTGAGGATTTGATTCGCCGATTCCCGGGCCGGTAAGCCATATGCCGAATTGGCTTCCGTTTGATGGCGGACTGGATAGCCGCCCTCTGACCACCAGGTTTGGTTCGCTCAGCACCAGGGTGTCCAGAAAGTTGAGCCCTAACTCTGTGGCTAAAATTCGGTGCTCAGAAGCAGCAGCGTCACCAGGTTCGGTTAACAAGAGCTGCTCTAGTTCCAGCGGTTTGGCTGGTTGACGTTCAGCCACGTTGCTGATAAAGTGACGCAATTGATTAGCTAAACTATCCAGCTGCCTCGGATCTCCAAAACACCCCCGGTGTCCTTCTTTTAATACCAGACCCCGACCGTAGAGCATTTTAAAATCCTCGGCAAAGTTCTCTTCAGTCAGTTCGGCCCATGCACCCGTATCGACAAAAGAATCCCTTCCCCGTATCTTCAGGTAGTCAGTCCATACAGCCGGGTTGGCGGCATAATCACCGATAAACTGTTGGTGAAGATAGTGGCCAAATTCATGGACCAAAGTGGCGGCAGTTTCGTAATCATCGGCTGAGTCTTCCCCTCGAGCAGAAATAAATGCCCGTTCTTCTTGCAAGGGTAAACCGGCACTATACGAAAAACCGCGGACTTCCTTAAGCCGGTAAGGCAACAGGAAAACTCGGTAGTTTTGAAAAACCTGATCCGGTAACTTAATTTGATCCAGGACCTGTCTGGTTTCAACTACTGTCACGTACTGATCCGGCTGAGCGGTAACCATTTCCGAAAAGCCGGCCGCATCCCCCAGGTGATAGTATATTCTATCCAGAGCCGGGTAGAGATCAGCCACCTTTTTCCCCTTGAGTTGGCCGTCCATGGTGGCGCGAAGAAAATTTTCTCTGGCCGTTCGGGCCAGACCTAAGACGTGAAGCTGACCGGATGAGACCGCATCATAAATCAAATAACCGCGCTGAGGATCCTGATAGTCAGGTGTAGTCAGCCGGCTTTGTAGTTGCTGGTTAATCTCTGCCCATTCTGCCGCGACTAGCCTAACGGCTAAAGCCGGCTCTCGCTGATACTGGTTTAATCGAGTGGCTAACCGATGATAATCTAAAGTGTACCAGTCATTAAAAGACGCTGACGGGTAACCAGGAATAGAAATATTCTCATTTTTAATCGGCTCACTTATTCCTTCAGCTAACTTGGCCCAAGCCGGCTCTAGCCCAACCCCCAACAAACACACTAGGACCAGCAGGATCCTGAAGATACCTTTCAATCCATTATCCATCACCCTTATCACCTGCCTAGGATATTTCTCCCCTCGACCCGTGATCTCCTGCTCTTAGATAGAAATCCCGCTTTTTAGCTGATTTTGTTTGACCGCTTGTGAAATTCGTGGCCGCTCACTCCATTTCGGATAACCTAAGTTTGCCGGAGTAATTGATAGCTGGCAATAGGTTTATGCAACCGGCAGACCGGAAATATAATTAAACTAACCTCCTCTTGACTTTCCCTGACCTTTGTGTTAAATTTTAGTTAACGAAATAGCCTAGCCTATTTCAATTTTTTGAATAGGTTAGCTATTAAAAAGTGATTTGGGAGGAGGTATAAGATGCGAAAAGATCTGCGAAGTTTAATGCCCTTTCCCTTTGGGCGAAGAAGTCTGGCTGATTTCTTTGACGATTTTATGAGTGATGACTTTAGCAGCTTTTTCCCGGCGATGATGGGGCGAGAGATTCGAGTTGATATCCACGAAACAGACAATGAAATTGTCTTAGAAGCAGAACTGCCCGGATTTAATAAAGAAGATATCGAAATTACGCTGGATGATAACAGTCTCACCTTAAAAGCCAATCAAAAGATGGAAAGCGAAATTCGCCGAGATAACTATCTCCGTCGCGAACGCCACTCAGGATCCTTGGTTCGCAGTTTCTTACTCCCAACCGAAGTAGATGAAAACCAAGTGAAAACCAGTTTTAACAACGGGCTCCTGGAACTCCGTCTGCGTAAAAAGGAACCCACCAAAACAAGACGCCGCCGAATTAATATCGACTAAAAAATTCCCGCCCAATTGAGGCGGGAATTTTATCTGGTTCAAAAGACCCTTGCTTATCTAAGTGGAGATTTTACCTTGTTCAAGCTTCAGGGGGGAGTAGTGTCCCCCACCTGAAGCCTGACGCTCAGCGGAACTGGACGAGTTCACCAGGCTTATTAACCACCCATGCTCCAAGGGCACAACCACCAATGAAAATTGAAAACATTTACGGATTAATCCCGACAACCGACTACTCCAATAATCCAGCCGGTCGCGGAAAACATTAAGAGAAGCCGCAGTTGTTCTCGGGGCAAGAAGGATAATGAATTATTAGCCACCACCAAACCGATGACTAAGATTAAGGCAGTCATTACTCCCCAAGGCCGCCGGCGCCAGGGAGGAATCCGTCGCGCCAAAAACCGGCCAAGAGCAAAGACCGCCCCGGCTATCCCCAGGGTGAGGAGAATATAAACTGCTGGATCGAGCGGCATTGACTAATCCACCTCTTTATCTGGTCTGAACAATACTTCTAAAAACCAACCCTATCTGACCTTAATATCTTACTTCTACTTACCGGCGGATTTCTCCTTTTTGCTTTATAATTTTCTTCGATCAATGACCCGCTTCGCTTTCCCTTCGGTTCGCTCCAAGGTTCTAGGTTCCACCAACCGCACCTCAACCGAAATCCCCAGACCACTATTCAGATCATGTTTCAGCCGACGCCGGATCATTTCTAATTCCTTGATTTCGGCTGACCGGATAGTCTCTTCGGTTACTTCCACCCGAACCTCCAAGGTATCCAGGCTTCCCTGGCGTTCAACGACCAACTCATAAAACGGAGCGACTTCGGGAGACTTGAGCAAAATGCTTTCGACCATGGAGGGGAAGACATTTACGCCCCGAATAATGATCATATCATCGGTTCGGCCGAGGATTTTTTCAAGCCGGACCAGGGTTCGCCCGCAAGGACAGGGTTCCCGATGCAACACGGCAACATCCCTGGTTCGGTAACGGATCATGGGAAGGGCTTCCTTGGTCAGGGTAGTAATCACCAATTCCCCTTTTTCGCCATCCGGCAGGGTTTCGCCAGTGTCCGGATCGATTATCTCCGGCAGGAAATGGTCTTCAAAGAAGTGCAGCCCGGTTTGATACGAACACTCCATTGCTACCCCTGGTCCCATAATCTCACTTAAACCGTAGATGTCATAGGCTTTAATCCCTAATTTCTTTTCTATTGACTGGCGCATCTGATTAGACCAAGGTTCGGCTCCAAAAACGCCGGCTTTCAGGGCTAAACGGCTGCGGTCAATCTTTAACTGTTCAATTGTTTCGCCCAAGAAAAGGGCATAGGATGGAGTACAGGCCAGGATTTCAGTGCCAAAGTCCTCCATGAGCATTATCTGCCGGGGCGTATTTCCTCCAGAACTAGGGACTACCGCTGCTCCTAACCGTTCAACCCCATAGTGAACCCCCAAACCACCGGTGAACAGTCCATAACCATAAGCTACCTGAACCACTGAGTCCGGCGTGGCCCCCGCCATCGTTAAAGACCGAGCGGCCAGATTAGCCCACATATCCAAATCCCCCTGGGTATAGCCAACCACAGTCGGTTTACCGGTTGTGCCCGAAGAAGCATGAAGCCGCACGACCTGGTTCATGGGGACCGCAAACATCCCGAACGGATAATTATCCCGCAGAGCACTTTTCAGGGTGAAAGGGAGCCGCGGCAGATCCTCCAGTCCCCGAATATCCTCTGGCCTTACCTTGGCCTCCTCCCATTGCTGCCGATAATAAGGCACCTGATAGGCTCGGTTCAGGGTTACTTGCAGTCTTTCCCACTGTAATTTTTTTAATTCCTCACGACCAATACACTCCAGTTCTTTTTCCCAGTACATATAAATTACCTCCTTGTATTAATAACCAATTTTGGGATATGGGGACAGGTTAACTGTCCCGGCTCTTTTTTCGGTCCCGGTCCTTTATTAACAATATGTCCCGCAAAACTAATGATGTTGCTATTTGCTCTCAGAATCCAACCGTTATTCTGACCAGAGCGAAGAATCTAAACTATGGGTGGTCTTAAGAAATAAACCCCATTGTAAAATCAGTCGGTAGTGATGCTAATCATAAAGGTTAACAAACAAAAAACCGCCCCTTTAAGGGACGGAGTTTTTCCGCGGTACCACCCTGATTGACCAAAACTGGTCCGGCTCACTTCAAGTACGGGACACGTTAGGACCCAGCACCTCAGATATCCAGGGGGATACAAGAAGCCATTCCCTAGAAACTTACTCCAGTATTAGGCTGCCAAGCCACCACAACCCACAGTAAGTACTAAATAAAAAAGCCGCTCATCCGTTAGGGACGAGAGGCTCTGCTTCCGTGTTACCACCCTAGTTGCCGCCTTGGTTAAAGGGATTTATTGCCTGTTTCCCAAAGACGACCACTTTATCTGAGTACAGGACAGTGTCCGATACCCGCTTCCGGTTAACGGCGGAAGATTCCGACCCAACCTACTTGCTCCATATACAATAGGAGTTTCAGCCGGCTGTTTGGGAGCGAACTTCAACCAATTCCCCCATAAGGACGCTTTCAGTCTCTGACGTCCTCTCCCTGAATGGGTTAACCTGGCCTACTTTTCTCCCGCATCACATTTCCCATATCCTTAAGTAAATTCAGTATAGCTGATGGTCCTGGAAAAAGTCAATAGTCTGCCGATCAATAATCAGATTAATTTCAGAATTCAGGGGCTTTCGGCCCATAAACCAAACCGACTGATTCCGGACCAACATGTGACCCAATCACCGGTCCCACCTCATAGACAGGCACCGTCAACCCCGGGTACTCCTGTTGAAGCGCATCGACCAGCCGGGCCCCTTCACCAGGGGCATCAACATGAATAACCGCAATCTGGCCGAAGTCTCTGCCCGCCAGATCCTGCCTCAATACTTCCAGCATCCTTTTAATCGCTCGGGGCCGAGTGCGCACCCGCTCCAACACATCAATTCGGCCTTCTGGCATGTGCAAGATCGGCTTAATCTCCAGAAAACTGCCCAATAAAGCCTGAGCACCGCCAATCCGACCTCCCCGATGCAGGTACTCCAGGGTACCGACCATAAAAAGCAGACGCAGATTACTCCGCAGCCAATTCAGCCGCTGCAGTATTTCTGCCTTACTTCGCCCCGCCTGGGCTGCCTGAGCTGCAGCCAACACCTGAAACCCCAGACTCGAACAAGTGGTCAGCGAATCAAATACCTCAATTTTCAGATGCGGCAGCATCCCCTTGGCTGTTTCCGCTGCCGTTACCGTTCCACTGAGTTTCCCGGAAATGTGGATGCTGATGATCGATTCATAAATTGCTCCCAGTTCCTCGTAAGTCCGCACAAATTCTCCCAAGGAAGGCTGCGAGGTCGTCGGCAGCACCTTGCTTTGACGCAGGCGGCGATAAAACTCAGAGTTGCTCATTTCACCTTCCCGAAAACACTGGTCCTCCAGGTTAACTGCTAAAGGAATGACCGAAACCGAGTGCTTCCTTAACAGGTCTTCAGGTAAATAAGCTGTACTGTCAGTAACAATCCCCACCCCGGACTGTCCCATATAACTGGTCTCCTTTCTGCCAAAAAACCCAGCAAAAAGCGCATCCCCACCATCTGGGATGCGCCAAGGCAGCTAATTATTACTGCCCGGTCACGATGGTTGAAAGGTCTAAGGGCAAAAGCTGTTGGCCGTTCCGGAAAACACGCATGTTATCACCAGAGATGTCATCAATCACTACAATCTCCCCGTTTACCCGGCCGAACTCAAACTTAATATCAACTAGATCCAGACCCCGAGACCCTAAATCCTCCCGCACAATCTGAGCAACCTGACGGGCAAGATCTTTAACGCGCGTCACCTCTTCGGGCTTCATTAGGCGCAGTTGGACCAGTGTCTCATCGTTTAACGGCGGGTCACTTCTTTCATCATCCTTCAGGGTGATTTCAACCAGGGAGTCGAGCGGTTCAAATTCTTGAATATAACGGCCGTACCGGCGTAAAAAGCTGCCATAAGCCTTAAAACGAATAACAATCTCTAAACCAGCCCCAAAGGTTTCGGCCGGGCGGACCTCCATGGTTCGCTCGTCTAAATTAGCCGTCACAAAATGCGTCGCGATGCCTTTCTCCCTGAGTAGTTCAAAAAAGTACTTAGACATGCGCAGAGAAGCCCGACCTTTGCCAGCTAATTCACCGAGCACAAAATTCGAACCGGGATCAATTCGACCGTCTTCGCCGGTCACATCATCTTTAAATTGCAAAAGATAATTTCCGTTTTCTAGCTGGTATACATCCTTGGTTTTACCGGCATACACCTGTTTCATTCAACAAGTAACCCAGTTTCTGAAATCCAGGAAACTAGGCTCGCACCACCTTTCTTTATAATCATTGACATCACGCCTTACTTACTATCATATCTGAACATATGTTCGATGTCAATGGATTTTGTTCACTGTCCTTCGTTCCAACACTGCACGGCAATTTTCATACCCTGATAGTGCCACGAAACAACCACGAAACAACATGGGGGGACTCTGAATATCGTCTAATACAATTCGCTATTAAATTTCCTGCTCAACTAGACCCAACATTCTGTTAATCATTACGGCCCCTTCAGCCCGGGTAATATTCCCCTTTGGCTTAAATAACCGATCCTTACCTTGGCCATAACCAGAGATAATTCCCGCAGCGGTCGCGTTCTGAACCTCATTAATCGCCCAACGCGCTATTTCATCAGCATCAGCAAAAACCAGCACCCGATTACCGGACACCGGAACTCCCTGGTAGTGTAAAGCCCGCATTACTAGGACGGCTGCCTCTTCTCGCGTTATCCGATCATATGGACAAAACTGGTTAGGCGTCTTACCAGAAACTAAACCCGCGCTCGCCGCACGACTCACACTCTGATAGAACCAATCGCCTTGTTGGACATCTTTAAATTTAATCGATTGAGCTGGCTCCTTTAAACCCAAGGCCAAAGAGATAATGGTCGCAAATTCAGCCCGCGTCATTTGTCCCTCTGGGTTAAAGAACCGGGCCGACACCCCATGCACAATCCCTCGGGACACCAGGTATTCTACCTCAGATCGGGACCAATGATTCCGCAGATCGTAGAAGCCGGTTGATGAGGCACAGAAAGTAATTAGCGCGTCCCAGGCCTCCTGGTTGCCCAGACCTAACCGCCAAACGGAAATCCCCTTCAATTGCTGGGAGCGGGCTAAGTCTACCTTTTCCGCCAGGCTGCGGGCTGTCTCATAGTATATTTCGCTTTCGATTAGTTTTCCATCCTGCCAGCGCTTAATTTTAGTATAACCAGTGCGATAATCGTAGGTTTGGCCACCCCACTCGTAGGTGGAGAGATAGCGATGCTCATTGGGCGTACATTCAACTACTGGTCCGTTTATCCCGGCCAGGGTCGCCTCTATTCGACTGAGCGTTGGCAAGGCTACTTCCAGGTTCCCACCTGCCTTTGGAATCCACTGGATCCCATTTAAGGCAATCGCCAAAAGTAGTTTCTCCCGCGGCACCCCGGCGTTAATCATTTTTTTCACCGCATCCTCAACCTGGTAGTAAGGAGCAGTCGCTGCTATATCCGGGCGAGGATTGCCAGGAGTGGCGTGGTAATAATCGTGAGCCATCAGAATGACCGTATCCGCAACTTGGCCGATATGGACATAATCATAGCCATCACAATAATTATAAACATTATTAGGAGTCAGGCAAACCAGTAATTCCCGTTCCCCTAGTCGTTGCTTTAATAAATCTAGAAACCGATTGAAGCGGTTTTTGGTAGCCCAGCTGCCAGGAGTCTCTTCCCGCAAACCCTCAAAGTCAATCACTACTCCCTGAAAGTTTATCCCGGCCGGGTTTTTCGTTAAAAAACTAACCAGAGGATTTATTACCTGCTCCTGCAGCTGCTGATCACTTAAGCTGAGCAATTCCAAAGGAACACTGAGCTCATCTTTTGGGTTGGCGTCAGCACAAAAAACCGACAGGTATTTACGGGCGGAGCTTTGTTTTAATTTCCTGGCCTCCTCCCCCACCGTGGCCGGGATACCATACTCAGGGTACTCATCAGCTGGGCCTAATTTTTGCCCTTCAGTGGCAAACCGAATCTTACCCTGAGCATCCTTGGCCACCCGGGCCCAACCAACGGAAACGCTGCTTAAATTATCGACCACATCGCTTTCCGACCGGCTGTTAATGGCGTAAAAGCCATTTAAAAACAAACTATCACTCGCCCCATGCACTGGTGCGTTAAGTTGTGCTGGAACGCCAGACAAAAACAAGGCTGCCATAACCAAAACGCCAATTATTTGCTTGAATCTGAAATTCATTCCCCCTATAACCCCCACTAAATCTTACTTGGAAATGATTCTTAAAAAAATCCAGACCTTTCCTGTTTATACGATCAATTTCGACGAATTAGCCTAAAATCCTGCCGGTAAGTATCGGTAAATAAAGGAAGTGAACCGTTCGCTTCCCTGATTATTAAACCTTCAGACGGAAACTCTACTTGACCCGAAGTTTAACCACGATAATTTCCATATTATAGAAATGAGAGTTTTTTGATTCAGATAAATTCAGAAAAAAGCAGGCTCCCGGGAAGGGCAGTCTGCTTATTTGCACATGATTGACGCTTTGCACGATCCTGATTTTTCATTTGACCTAGTTACTGCTTTTTTCTTCCGGTTTAACATCCTGCATTAACAAGATTAATTCGTCAACTTTTTCGGCTAGAGTGCGGGCAACCGGCGTATGATCCTGCTCCGGGGCTACCTGGTCTGATAAGTAATGACTCAGATCGTCGATTTCATTCAGTTTTTGATTAACCCCGCGATTAGCTAATGGCCAAAAAACATCAAACTTGCTCTTAATCGTGCCGATAATCGCTGGACCGGTAAAACCAACAATAAAGCCGACACCCGACCAGGTCGTTTCCGGCATTACCGGAAAATCGAGACCAAAATCGAATTTAGCAAAAAAGACTAGTATCCCCAGGGCCGCTCCGATTCCCAGTAAAATCTCATACAAGAATCCTAGATTCCAAACCCCGGTTACTATCCTACTGGGGCAAACCAGCATTCCTTTTTGATTGTATAAATGACCAACCAAACCGCCGATCAAGGTCCCTAGCCCATATAATAATTCTACTGGCATTTGACTTACCCCTTCCGCCTAAACAGCCACAATCTTGACTACTCCAGTCTATGATTTAGCCCGGCTGAAGGATACAATTGCCAGAAGATTAATCATAACGAATGGACAGCCGCTTAGACAAGTGAGGAGCCTTTTCCAACATTCTATGAAACATCTGTTTTTGCAATGAGATAAATAACGTGGGGGTCAGGGTTCGGATTGTCGCCGTACGAGGGATATCTTTAAGCAAGGCGATCTCACCAAAAAAGTCACCGTCCTGAAGGATGGCCAACTGCTTCTCTTGACCCTCGGCCAATCGTTTCGAAACCTCGACCTTACCCCGAACCAAGATATAAAACTTGTCCCCCGGATCGCCTTCTTCAATGACTAAACGGTTTGCCGGGTAGTATTCGGAAACAAACATTGGAACCAGGCTTTCCAGGAAATCGTCGTTCATTTCCTGGAATATAGGAATATTCTTTAAGCGATTAACAGTAATTTCTGCATTCATTCCATCTTCGCTGAGGATAAAACCGGTCTGATTCTGCCACAGATCCCGATATCGGCTGCCCTCTTGATTGAGTAACTCTTTATGAGTACCCTGCTCAATTATCCGCCCCTTATCCAGGACAAAAATCCTATCAGCTTCTTGAACTGAAGATAACCGATGGGTGACTGAGATCACGGTCCGGGTTCGGGCAATATTTCTAATTGTTTGGTTAATTGCCGTTTCATTAGCCGGATCCAGAGCGGACGTAGCTTCATCAAGAAGTAAAATACTGGGGTTGCGCAACAAGGCTCGGGCGATTGCCAGCCGCTGCCGTTGTCCACCAGATAAAAAGCCTCCTCCCTCGCCCACCAAGGTGGCATAGCCTTGGGGCAGGTTCAAAATAGCATCATGGATGCCCGCAGCCTTGGCGGCCTGTTCAATTGCCGCATCAGTTGCCTCAAGCTTCCCCAGCCGAATGTTTTCTCTAACCGATAGATTAAAAAGCATATTCTCTTGAAAAACAATCCCCATCTGCGCGCGGAGCGACTGCTGGGTGACTGAGCGGATATTCTTTCCATCAATCGTAATGGCCCCGGTTCCAGGATCATAAAACCGCATAATTAACTTAATTATCGTGCTTTTCCCGGAACCGCTGGCCCCGACAAAAGCAACATAACTGCCAAACGGGATCCTAAGGTTAATATTGGTTAAATTGGTTTCCGTTTCGTTATAGCCAAAAGTAACATCTTGAAAAGCAATTTCCTGTGAAATCAAGGCAAGCTCTTGCGGCGGGACCTGGTCAGTAATGGTGGGCTCAACTTGTAAAAGCTCATCAATTCTTTTCATACTGGCGGTTGCCTTGGTCACTAACGGCATCATCCAGGTTAGTTCTAAAATCATACTGTTCATCCCAGAAAGCATCGTCATAAAGGCCATTAACGAACCGATGGTAAGCGAACCCCTGAAGGCCAGCAGCGAGCCAACCGATAGAACTACGATACTTAGTATAATTGTCCCAAAATTAGCGGTAATCAGCACCGAAAAATTTAAAAAATTTGCCCGGCGGGCTACTTTATAGTAATAATCCAACTGGGCACTAAAACGTTGGATTTCATAGGGTTGCAAGTTAAAGGCTTTAACAAGCACTTGCGCGTGAATATTCTCCTGCATAACTGATGTCATCCCGGCTAGATTTGTTTTCAAATCGTAACTGGCTGTTTCAGCACGAGTGCTCAAGATGTTGGGCAGCCATAGCGCAAGGGGCAACCCGACAGTTGTAATTAAAGCTAGCTGCCAGTTTAGGTAATATAGCAAAGCCGCATTCAACAATACACCCAGAAAAAACATGATCCCAATGGGCAATTGCACTAACAGCGTATCAATCAGATTAACATCTGTATTAAAACGGGTTAAAATGTCACCCGCGCTAGTTCGGGTGAAGAAACTAACAGATAGCTCTTGTAAACGCGAAAATATTTTCTTGTATAAATCGCTAATTATCCTTGTATGTACCCGGGCATATAGAACTACTAACACCGAACAGGCCAAAAATGCGATTAAGGCAGACAAGATAATTAATAATAAGATGCGCCAAAGATAATCTTGATCATTAAGGGCAATGGCATTATCAATAATAAATTTAATACTAAGGGGAAACAGTATTCGAAAAGCTAAATAGAGCGAGATAGAAATTGCTATCAATAAACTTTGTCTTTTGTATATGCTAAACTCTTTTAGCATTCGCCCCAGAAACGGGAGCAAGGGAACAACCGCCTTTCGAGACAAGCCTGATCGAACCATATTATCTGAATCAAAAGACTCCCACTTCTATATGTGGGGGTTACCTTGAATAAACTTCAGGTGGAGAGTCTCCATCTGAAGCCTCGATGTTCAGCGAAGCTGAACGTGTTCATTCGATCCCAATTCTGTTTAACCAGGAACCTCGATTTCCATTTCTAATAATGCTGAACTCAGCGACTTGCCGTGCGGATCAAGCCGCAGAGAGCGGGTTACTCCGCCAGCTAAGGCCTGGTGAAGAACAAAGTTTAAAGCCCCAATCTTCGGCATCTCGTAACGTACGACTTCTCCGCTCGTCAACCCCTGAAACCAGGCCGCGACTTTGTCCGCGGTCACCTGACTTTCAATCAGGGGGTAGTCCTCCGGCCGGTAAACGATTAAAGAGAGGTTTAGGGTATTACCTTTATCCCCGGCTCGGGAATGAGCTATTTCGCGAAGCTTGATTTTCCGAGTCAATTTTATCCCTCCCCCACCTGCTGCATAATAACCTGTGGATGGACCAAGTCTCGGGGGATTAGGGTAGAAACCACGCCGATTACCTCGCGGATGGAACGACGAGCACCTCCGCCGCCAGCCGGGCCATTGGTCCAGAGGGTTTCGACCTCTTCGCCGATTATCTGCGCTTCGGCCCGAGTGCTTGTCCGGGCTGCCACCCGCAGCCTTACTTCATAAGGTTCCCCGGTACCATTAGCAATCCAGGTCCCGTGTAACGAGTCTACGCCAATCAAGTCAAACCTGATTTCCTGATAGGTTGCCCCAATCAGTGCCAGCCTCCGACGCACAATCTCACCAGCCAGTTTAGCCCGTTCCACGGCCCCGGCTCCGGCATAACCAATCTCACCCTCACCAATAAAAGAGTCCCGATACCCAATACTCACCTTGAGCTCCCGGGGCTTAGCCCTGGCTGTCCCGCCGGTCACGCGAACCTGATCCGGTCCGATCTGCTCAAACTCAACGCCGGTAAAATCAGCGATACAGTCTGGCGTATAGTAAGCGGCTGGATCGTGGATCTCATACAGCAACTGCTCCTTGCAGGTCCCGAGCGAAACCAAACCCCCGGAACCAGGCGGTTTAGTGATGATGGCCGTTCCGTCTGGTTCCACTTCCGCCAGGGGAAAACCTAATTCAGCCAGCCGGGGCACGTCTTTGTACCCCGGATCAGCAAAGTAGCCTCCGCTAACCTGCCCGGCACATTCTAAAAGGTGCCCGACCACCGTTCCCTGCCCGAGCCGCTGGTAATCATGCTCGCACCAATTGAATTCATGGACCATGGGTGCCAAAAAAAGAGCCGGATCCGCCACCCTCCCGGTCAGGATAACGTCCGCCCCCTGTGCCAAAGCTTCTACCAGCGGGGCACATCCCAAATAAGTGTTTGCCGAAATAATCCGGTTCGCATAGTCTGCCACCGTTTCCCCGGTCTCCAGGATCTGACCGCCATGTTGAATAACCGCCTCCAGTACCTCATCGCCGATTACCGCGGCCACCTTCAGGCCTTTTAAACCCTGAGCTGATGCCAATTCCATAACCCGCTGCTGAGCGGCCAGGGGATTAGCCGCCCCCATGTTCGTGATAATCTTAATTCCCCGCTGCCAACAGGTCTTTAAAACCGGGGCTAACCGCCGAACAAGCTGCGGATTATAGCCAAGCGACGCATCGCGCAGCCGTTCCTGCTGATAGAGAGCAATTGTCCTTTCAGCTAAGCACTCATAAACTAAATAATTGATCTCTCCCTTTTCCACCAGTTCTAGGGCCGGCTCAAAACGGTCCCCACCGTACCCAGCCCCGGCCCCGATCCTGATTCGCCTTGCTGTCAAAATCGCTCATCCCCTATCCCCAACAATGCCTACTGTTTATGAATGGTCTTCGCGACCAACTGAATAAACCAAACCAAGACACAAATCTGAACGAAACCCAGAATTAGCCAGATCAGAAGTTCTTTGAAGAACATAAGCGCATCCCTGCTACTATTTTATTAGCAGAACCAGGGGATTAGTGTCTTATGCTGGCGAAGTAGACAGTATACCTTTACTAACCGCCCATGCCCCCAAGGACACAACCACCTATATAATAGCGGACTATGTCATCCTAAGCGTTAGCGAAGGATCAAAATTTAACTAATAACCCGCACCTAATCTAAGCACCCAGCATTCTCATCAAGGCCTCTGGATCCGTCGCCCGGTTGATAGCCTCTTCTCTGGCGATTATTCTTTTCTGTACCAGGTTTCGCAAACTCATATCCAAACTAACCATACCATACTTCAGCCCCGTTTGGATCTGACTGATTATCTGATAGGATTTCCCTTCACGGATCAAGTTCCGAATCGCCGGCGTGGCTACCATAATTTCGAACGCCACCACGCGCCCTGGTTTATCAATGCGGGGAATCAACTGCTGGGCTACCACTCCCTGAATACTGTTGGCCAATTGCACCCGAATCTGTTGCTGTTGATGCGGGGGGAAAACATCAATCACCCGGTCAATGGTCTGCGCCGCACTGGAAGTATGTAAGGTACCAAACACCAAGTGGCCGGTTTCTGCCGCAGTTAAAGCAATCCCGATCGTTTCCGGGTCGCGCATCTCCCCAACCAGGATGACATCCGGGTCCTCCCGCAAGGCTGCCCGCAGGGCACTAGCAAAGGACTGCGAGTCTTGATGGATTTCCCGCTGATTGACCAGACTTTTTTTATGAGAATGGACATACTCAATCGGATCCTCCAGGGTTAAGATATGATGACGAGACTCCTGGTTGATCAGGTCAATCATCGAAGCCAGTGTAGTTGACTTACCACTCCCGGTCGGCCCGGTCACCAGCACCATGCCCCGGGGCCGGCGAGCCAAATCAGCCAGGATTTCCGGCAAGCCTAATTGTTGAAAGGATAGAATTTGGGAATTGATCAATCGTAAGACCAAGGCCACGGTGCCTCTTTGCTGGAAAGCATTGACCCGAAAACGGCCTATTCCTTCAAGCTCATAAGAGAAATCTATTTCTCCTTTAGCGGCAAACTCCTTGTACCGGTCCTCAGGTATGATCTGCCGGGCCAAATGCTCGGTAAGCTCCGGGGTCATCTTTTCCAGGTAAGAAGGATTGATCTGCAGCGTCTCTTGCCATTCCGGGGCGTCTAAAGGCAGCAACGCTCCGTGCCGGCGGAAAGCCGGGGCACTTCCAACCGAGATATGAACATCCGATACCCCTAATTCAAAAGCCTTTTGCAGGATAACCCGGGCATCCATAATATACAGCTCCTTTAGCTGCTTGAGTAAAACAAACAGTATTATCTGCTAAATAAGTATTATTATTAGCTTATTAGTCATGCAAGTTCAGCAACGTATAACACATCCGGTTCTGGCATATAAACCCAGTGGCCGCGGCCGATCTCCATATCCGGTATTGGCTCATCGGACCCAGGGATATACGTCCAAGGTTCCGGATTCGCGTCATCAGGGTCATCAGGATTGAAATTGGGACAGGGACAGGTTACCTGGTTATACTTGCCTTCAATGCTTCGCAATACCTGATCCAATTTCACAAAACCATCTGCGCTATCTTCGTTGTAAACTACAGGGCCCACCAGGTTCCAGCCAGCATCGAGATCCCGGATGTAAGGGCCACTTGGCAAACCGGATGATTGGAAACAGGCAATACTACTTTCTACAAGTTTTACATAAATTGCTTTCAACGGTTCTAGTTGGAATTCCGGGTCTGAGCTTGGACCTTCGTCTTCGTCAACATACCACTTACCATCATCGCCTTCATATATCTGTTTCCATTTGCCTTTATCGTAGGTTAAGGCTATCTGAATGCAAGAATAAGCATCAAAGATGACATCGTTTAAAGCAGCTAATTGCAAGTCAAAGGGAGCGGAAATGATGTTCCAGCCGATTCCAAGTTCTATTTCCCACTCGACGGTTTCAGCGATAACATTTATAAGCCTCTCAGCCTCCATTGGACCGCTGAATGGTGTTTCGTTGGCTGTGGCTAACACTATCTTCGCCCCCTCGCACATAGGCTGGTAATAAAAATCGCTGCTCGCATAGCCACTCTTAATAAAAATACAGTTGCAATCATCTAGTTCTTCTAAATCAGAATCGTAAAATTTGCCGGGAAATTCTTCTATAAGATAACCAAGCTCATCCGTTTCCATTAGACTCACAATTACCTCCCCATCTTCCGGAACATTAAAGGGTTTGCCTTGGCCATCCACTAGTTCTACGGTCAACTTTTCCAGCAATCCAACCTTACAGGTAAGTTCGTTCGGCGTAATCCTTAATTCCGGGGGCGTCACGTTAACTGCGAACTGAATACTCCCGGGATCTTTGCTGGTCCACACATCAGCAAAAGTGTAGCAATCGGGAGATGATGGATTCTTGATATAAGAAATGTTGATTATCACTTGTTCATTAGCATCAACAGCCTCGGGAACCTCTATCTCAAAAAAACCTGTCTCCCGCTCAGTTACCGTTAGTGGTGATGCTAAGTTACTCCAGGTAAACTTAGCCGAATCAATCTGGCTAGAGAAGAATGGGGATGAGCTAAAATCTAAATAAACTATGTCAGATACCGTTAGATCATGGTTGGTCTTAAATTCAAGGCAATAAGTTGTAGTCACACAAACAGTTGAATTGTCAGTGGTAACCAGAACACCACCACCACTTCCTCCACTACCGGATGACACCAATTCCGCGTCTGCGGGCAATCCGAAGGTCAAGACCAAGAGCACGGTTAAAATAAATAACCACAGCTTTTTTTGCATCTGCTCCATCCCCCTTGTTATAAAAGCGTTTATGTTGAAGATTGATAAAAACTGTTTTTTGATTCTCTATAAATCCCTAATAATTAATTGTTCATCTAACTTGCGGTTCCAACCTGAAGATTCAACTCCTGGATCGCTCCTGGTTGAAATTCCGTTTCATACGCTTTTTCATCCACTTCTTCACCATAGACAACCCAGAACTCAATGGTCGCTCCTGGTTCGATGTTGCCAGCAGCACCTACAATCAGTTTCGGTCCGCCATACTCTGGATAACCAAACTTACCTCCCTCGTTTACTGTGATTTTACCAACAACCTCAGACTCAGAACCCTTTACCACCTTGGCAATGATTGCGGTCCCTTCAGAAGCAGGCTGCCCATTAATCGAGACTGTCCCGTAAAACGCAGCGGGCAGAACCGGTATAGGTAAATTAATAACTGTTTGCATAATAACTGGTTCTAAGTTGTTGTCTGTATCAGGTTCGATCTCAATATTGGGAGATGTTGCCTCATGATATCCTGGTTTTGTAAAAGTAAGGGTGTAGCCGTCATCTGCCAGAACATCCTCAAAAACGAATTCCCCCGTATCAGTAGTTGTTACTTCTTGAACCAGGACATCATTTTTGGACAGGGATACCGTCACCCCGGCCAGACCTTGACCAGCCTCATCCTGGACCCTACCAACCAATTTACCTTTACCAACTGTGTATACAAACGTTACGATGGCACTGCTTCGCATCCCCGGTTTGGCGGCAAAGGCCTTAATTGTCAGGCCGCTTTCTGGCACTGTTGGTTCGCCGCCAGCAGCAAATTGAGGACTATTAACTGTCGGGTCATTCCCATCAGTGGTATAGTAAATTATCGCGCCTGGTGTAGCTGTACTCAAGTTAATAGCTGAGCCGAGCTTGACCGAGCCTGGTACCGGATCGGCAGTCGGTGCCTCCACTAAACCATCAAATACACCGAAAATTGACAAATGATAAACTGTAGCCTCAACAACTCCGTTACCAACTTGCGAATCCTGGTATTCCCAATTCCCGTTTTTTTCATTGAAGTAGAAAATCGCTATCCTACTTTCATCTGTTTCCTTATTATAGGGTAATGTTATTTTTACTCCTTGGCTAAAGTCTATATTTCCCTCATAAGTGATATCAATAACCATTCCGGCTACTCTTAGCCCGGAGCCTTCAATGTCGGGATTATTCACTTTTTTAACAGTTACCGTTGCATCCGGGGGAATATTTATACTTCTAAAATCAAGCCTTATCCCACCGTCAAAGGCCAGTGGTACATTTTGTGCAATTGGCACGGCCACGCCCAAAGGTGCTTCAACCACCAACTCAAAGATTACATTTTGGTTATATCCACTTACTGTACCTTCGTATTTATATACGCCCGCCTTACTTAAGTCGACAGTCGGAGTATTCCAAGATACTGCTACCGGCTGGGTTGCTCCATTACTCATCTGGGCGTCAACTGTTGCCGGTAGTTGATACAAGCTTCCGGCACTATCTTGAGACACTACTGCTTTTTGTTCGCTAATGGAAACTATGGTCGGCGGCGGGCTATCACCCCCACCACCACCGCCTCCTCCTTGAGAAGGGGTTGAGGGTGGTGAAGAGGTTGAAGCAGCGGCTTGACTTAAAGCTTCACTAACTTTATCGGACTGGGTGCCAGGCTCCTCATTATTTTCTTCTTCACTTGATGTTTCCCCCGTTTCCGGAGTGTTATCAGGTGCTGCTGGCGCATTATTATCAATGTTATTCGCAGTCCGGTTGGCCCAATCTTGCACCTCAGGTTGTGTCCAATTCTGATAATCCTGGGCCTGCATCGTATCAGTGGTTATTTCCCCCTTCGAATCAATCACTGCTTTTTGCCCAGCCTGAATCATGGCCTGCTCACCGTCAGACGTCAATATAGCCGAACCGGTCAACAGGTCGACTCCTGATTCACCGCTGTCGCCAACATAAGCGTGGCAGAAGGTTCCTCTAATACCGCATACCCCCCAGGGCATGTTGACCTCGACCCGTACTTTCTGCTCCCGAGGTTTCTTCCACCAGGGCAGTTCCTGTTTATCTTCCGCCATCCTGACATTCACTGACGGATACTCGACATCTATGTGGCTAGAGGCAAGGCGGGCACTGGACTGCACCTGAGGTTGAGGTTTAACAACCGTTGTCCCTTCTGCGGGTGCTGGTTCTTCCCCATGCGCAGCCAAACCCCCGAAGATTTCCCCTCGCTTGAGATCAATCCCCAGGAGATCAACCGCGGTCCCCGCTTGACCACTCTTTTTGATATACTTTACACCCTGGGTTTTTGTGATTACCAGTTGAGTATTAGGTTCAATTCTCAGGGCAGTACCGTCATCAAAGGTTACCTCCGCTGCACTGTTGGCTTCGGTCATAATAGTATCGCCAACCTTCAACGTCACTTGTTTAGTGACGGTCTGAAAACTGGCCTCAGACTCCGACTTCAGCTTAACAGTTCCTTTAACTGGTTTCAGGGCCCCAGCCAGAGTGGCCGCTTGATATTCTGGTGCCAAAACCATCATCAGGGCAAAAGCGCGCGCAACCGCGGCCCGACTCAAAGCAGCATCCGGGGCGAAATGAGTGTTATCGGCCCGGCTTATTAACCCAGCATCCAGGGCCGCACTAATCTGTGGGGCAGCCCAATGGTCCGTCGAGACATCCGCTAACGGGGGTAAGGCTACTGCCGGCAATTCGCTTTTCGACAACCTGAGGGCCAAGGCAATTCCCTCCGCCCGGGAGATGGGTTGTTCTAGCCGAAAGGTGCCATCTGGGTAACCCTGGAGATAACCAGCTTTGACCGCAGTGCCGATGGCCGCAAAGGCCCAGTGATCCGCAGATACGTCACTAAAGCCGCTTTCCGTAACTTCTGCCAAATTCAAACCAAGCACTTTCACTAATAAAAAAGCGGCTTGGGCTCGGGTAACCCCTTCTTGGGGATGGTAGGTCCCATCCGGAAAACCGGAAATTATCTTTTGATTAGCCAGATAGTTGATATAGGCATAGTTCGGGTTATCTTCAGTTACATCGGCAAACAGCCCTGTTTCAGCGGCTTGAGCCTGATTATTATTGAAATCAGCCAGCATGAACTGAAGCATCAGAAAAGCCAGGGTCAGGGTTAAGCATATAATTTTGGTCAAACCAGACCTATATATAAACATAAACACGTATAGATCAGCCTCCTCTTGTAAAACTAGAGCCAGAATTATATAAGAACTAGGATTACATAAAACAATAACTCCGTTAACCTGATAAGCCTAGGCCACATATTAAGCAAAAAATGTGGCCTAGACTTGGCGCACGAACAGTTAACCTGCCCCTATGTCCCTTTATCCTCGCGCCTCACGCCTCACACCTCACACCTCACACCTCACACCTCACACCTCGCCTCTAATCGTATAAATAGCGATTGGTTCGGTGAAACCTCGCACCGGTACCTGGCCTAGCTCCTCAAACTGCCAGGGTATTTTCACCCCACTCTCGGTTAAACTCTTTAAAGTTCGATCACTGAGGATTAACTGGGTGCCGTGTTCTTTGTTTAAACTTTCCAATCGGGAAGCCAGATTCACATCCTCGCCGATCACAGTATAATCGGTCCGTTCCTGGCTGCCGACATTACCCACGACTACCGGTCCGCTGCTTAAACCGATCCCGATATTAAATAGGTGCTCACCCCGCGCTTCCCACATCTTATTTAGTTCTACCAGTTGCTCTCGCATTTCCTGCGAAGCGGCAATTGCCTTAGCAGCGTGATCTGCCTGCTGGACCGGGGCCCCGAAAACCGCCATCATGCCGTCACCCATGTATTTGTCGATCATGCCGCCGTGCTTAAAAACAATGGCGGTCATTACGGAAAGGTATTCATTTAATCGGCTAACTACCTCTTCTGGGGCTCTAGCCTCACTGTAAGAGGTAAAGCCACGAATATCCGAAAACAGGATAGTGACTTCCTGCCGCTTCCCCCCCAGTTCCACCAACTCGGGGTGATTGGTCAGTTCTTCAACCACCGCTGGTGAAACATAACGGCCAAACAAAGCGCGGGTTTTCCGGCGTTCCATTTCCGCGGCCAGGTAACTCTCAGCCGTGACCGCTGTATAGGTAGCAATAGTGAGGGCTAACGGCGCGGCACAATTCAGCCACAGATGTTTATACAGCCACAGGCCATAAACCAAACCACCAATCGCCACAATCATAATAGAAACAACGGCCAGCCCGGCCCAGGGGCCGCGGCGCAAGGTCAAAACAGTGGTAATCAGCCACACCAGCAGTAGAAAAAGCAAGTTAGTCCCGGTTGTTACGCGCTGAAAATAGCACCCCTCCAGAAAGGTCTGTAAACAGGACGCGTGAATCTCTACCCCGGGAGTAGGCAGAGCGTTATCCAGCACCAAATTCCCTCGAGTATAGGGAGTTTGCTGGTAGTCGTGCTCCAGAACAGAGGTCGGACCGATTAAACAAATCCGATCCCGCAACATGGCTGGGTCAACCCGGCCAAACAAAACATCGCTGTATTCATAAGTCGGAAAAGTGCCGGCTGGTCCCCAGAAATCAGACAAGGCCTGGTATTGTGCGTCTACGGGAATTAGTTTATTATTAATTTGCAACTGCTTCGGATTGGGTTGGGAAATGGCCTCAGGATCCAGGCCATTTGCCACTAAGGCGGTAGCTAAATGAAAAGAAGGCATAAACTGCTCTGGAAAATCAGTCAAGGGAAAAGCTACTGTAGTATGCCGCACCACGTTATCCGGATCGACCGGCATATTAATATAGCCAACCCCGGCTGCCCCGATCAAAAAATCCTCGACCGGCATTTTAATGTTCATACTAGGTCCTTGTTCCGGGTTATCTCCGGCCGCTTCAAAGGTTAGGGCATATCCCAAAACCACCCGGCCGTGATCATAAATGGCTTGGGCTAAAGCCCGGTCCTCGTCTGGTTGCCCCGGGATATCGAAATCCACGTCAAAGGCCACCGCGCGGGCTTCCCGCAACTGTTCTAACAGGGCGGCGTGGGTTGAACGCGGCCAAGCGAGGGGGCCCAACTCACTAATGGATTTCTCGCCCATCCCAATAATTACGATTTGATCTCCCGGGTCCTTGGCCCCAGAGAGCCTGAACCAGGTATCATACACTGAAGATTCAACGCGTTCCCAGAGCTGAAAGTAGGCACTAACCAAAAAAAGCACCAGCAGCAGGCAAGGAACGAAAAATCTTTTTAATTTAAGCATCATAATAAATCCTTCCAATAAAATTTACTCTCAGAAAATAATTCTACTTTTTCCTACAGAATCCTCCTATAACCTTAATTTAGTTATTAAATAATCTAATCTTTATAATAAATCCCAAATTTAAAAGTTATATACTGTTTATTGAACCACTCGGCCTATCAATAAGATAATAAAATTCATATTGACCGCACGATATGAACACTATTTTCTTATCAGTCTCAATAATCAATCTCGATAACACAATGACCTTCCAGCCCGAGCACCAGTTGCCTTTTTCGCGATTCTAGTCTATAAATAAGAGAAAGATAAAAGAGAAAAGAACCCAAGGAGGTTAATAAATGCTTTATGAAAGTACCCGGGGGAAAGCGCAGCCGGTAAGTGCGGCCGAAGCGATTAAAATGGGAATTGCCCCGGACGGCGGTTTATTTGTACCTTGTCAACAGATAAAATTTACCCCCGGCCAATTAGCCCACCTGGTTGGCTTGAGCTATCAGGAACAGGCTTTGGCGATACTCAGTCTGTTCTTAACTGATTTCACCAAATTAGAACTTCAGGAATGCGTTAATGGGGCTTACCACGCGGACAAGTTTGACCATCCCCACATTGCCCCGTTGTTTAAGCTTAACGACTCGATTCACTTTTTAGAACTATGGCACGGGCCAACCTGTGCCTTTAAAGATATGGCGTTGCAGCTGCTGCCCCGGCTGCTAACCACCAGCATGAAAAAAACCGGCGAAGCAGCAGAAATAGTTATTCTGGTAGCTACCTCCGGGGATACTGGAAAAGCAGCCCTCGAAGGGTTTAAAGATGTGGCCGGGACTAAAATTATTGTCTTTTACCCGGATCAGGGGGTTAGCGAGGTTCAAAAAAGGCAGATGGTTACTCAGGACGGAAATAACGTCGCTGTTGTTGCCGTAGTAGGTAATTTTGACGATGCGCAAAACGGAGTTAAGAACATTTTTGGCGACCTGGAGTTTAACCGAGAACTGGAAACAAAAAAAATTAAGCTTTCCTCGGCTAATTCTATTAACTGGGGACGACTGGTTCCGCAAATTATTTACTATGTTTATGCTTATACTGAACTAATGAAGCAAAATGCTCTATCACCTGGTGAAAAAATCAATGTCGTGGTACCGACCGGCAATTTCGGCAACATCTTGGCTGCTTTCTATGCTCGACAAATGGGGTTACCGATTAACCGGTTGATCTGTGCGGCTAATACTAATAAAGTGCTGACAGATTTTATCCGAACCGGGGTTTATGACCGCAACCGGTCATTTAACAAAACCATCTCCCCTTCAATGGATATCCTGATCTCCAGCAATCTGGAACGTTTGTTGTACGAATTAACCGACCACGATGCCCAGCGAATTCAGACCTGGATGAATGAATTAAAAGAAACCGGGCGTTATCAAATTGATGATAACCTGCACCGGTCGATTCAGGAAGTCTTTTGGTCCGATTACGCGACGGATACCGAGACTCTGACGACCATCCAGGAGACCTACTCTCAAGCCAACTATGTCCTGGATACCCACACGGCAGTTGGTAAAAACGTTTATGATAAGTATGTAGCAGCAACCGGGGATCAAACAAAAACGGTGATTGCCTCTACTGCCAGTCCCTTTAAATTCAGCAGCAGCGTCGCTCAAGCCATTCTGGGATTGGACGCCACGCTAAACCAGAACGAGTTTGCCTTGCTCGAATTACTGGCTGACGCCTGTCAGCTTCCGATTCCCAAAGGTCTCCATGGCCTAAGTCAAAAACCAATTCGCCACACCATTCGGACCGGGTCTAATGAGATGATTAATACTGTTAGAGACATCCTATTTTAATAAATTAAGCGGCTCCAATCTGTACTTATTTTTAAATGAAAACCGCCAATCACTAACCCGCGTTAAACATTGCGCAATTATGATTTTGCTTGATCTGATACCTGCTTGTTTACTCAAACACTGTCATGCGGAATTCTTCTAGATCCGTAACAATCAAACAATTTTTCGGATTAATCTTTAAGAGGTTACTATTTAAAAAATCCTGCACCATCCTGGTAGCTGTTTCACGGGCCACCCCGGCATAGGCTGCCAGGTCCTGGTGGGTAATCCGCAGATTAATCAAGATACCTTCATCCGTATTTCTGCCAAATTTCTCAGCTAAATCAAGAATGGCTTTCCCGACCCGTTGGCGGGCTGTTTTACAAACTTGAAACAATAATTGCTGATTAGTTTGCCGCAAACGCTCAACTAAGATTTGAATAATGCGAAAAGCAATTGAAGGATTTTCTTTAATTTGCGTAGCAAATAACGTTCGATTAAGCACCAGAACTTGGCTCTTTTCCAGGGCTTGAGCAGTAGCCGAACGAGGTTTTTCGTCAATTATAGACATTTCGCCCAGGAAATCTCCCGGACCAAGCAGGGCAAGTATATTTTCCCGGCCGCTAGAAGTAAGAATAAATACTTTGATTGCCCCTTCGAGGATATAATAGATATTATCACCCGGATCACCCTCAAGGAAAAGGATTCTCCCTTTTTCGATCGTCTTTTTTGTCCAAAGGTTTTCATCAAAGCAAGAATCCATCTTACCCCACCCCGTCTCTATATATACTAATCCAAATTAGATTAATATTAGGATTATATTCGACATTCTTAATTAAACCTCCTGCCAATTAGCCAAATAATATATTTAATGCTATATTTTACTTAATAATTTCATAAAAGAAACAAAAAAATAAACCCGAGTCTTCTCGCGTTATTCTTCAACGTTTTTAATAATAATAATATTTATTATTTATCTTTGATCAGCAACTTTATTCCTCAACTTGATGCAACTTTAATCCACTTCTTAATCCACTTCAATCTAATCCACTACTATAGCAACTAAATCCTTCAATTTTATAAGAAACAGGATACGTTATAAGAAACAATTATAAAAAACACAGAACCGGCTAGTTTAAATACAAATATTATTTTAGTTATTCTATGTAAGTTAGTGTTAAGTATTGCCTAAAAGAAAGTGATGTATTATCTATAATATTTCATAATTACAGCTTTGTATTTATCGGGCAAACTAAACCGGCTCCGCGTTTTTCGACAAAACATATCGAATAAACTCAAATTAACAAGATTTCTGTAATAATATATACATTATCAGAACAGATAAGTCAACCCCAATAACAGAAGTTGTAATATTTTAATTTGTCATACAATACTAAAATTTATAAAGGGGGAATAATAGTTTGACAACCTCTTTCTTTCTTGAACAGCCTGCATGGCAGGAATTAGCCGATAGAATTGAGTTGATTTTAGGGGTACCAGTTACGACCGCATTCGAAAGCCCTAACCGATATTTAATACAAGGACCGCTTACTTCATCGGGAAATCCTATGGTATACTTACGGCTAGAAATATGGCTGGTTGCCAAAGAGGATGTTGGTGAGCAGCATTGGGCAAAATTAGGTTATTTCGCTGTCGCGAATGATTATCGGCACCAGGGTTATGGCCGTCAAATTATTATCGCTACCAAGGAATGGCTGTATTCCCTTCACCGATTCGATCAAGTTTGCCTGTACGCCCGCCCGGAAATAATGCCTTTCTGGGAAGCCTGCGGGTTTAATCCAGTGGAAAATGAGAGTCGGATGTGCTGGTATCCTAAGAAAATTGAAGAAGAGGGTTAATTAATGATTATTAAACGGTTATATCAATTAAAAAATAGGGAAGTAAATATCATCGGTATTGAAAATTATTTCAGGTCTTCCGTTTTGCTGCCGCTGATTAATCACAACGGTCAAACCTGTGTCCTTTTTGAAGTAAGGGCTAACCAACTGCGCCGGCAACCAGGTGAAATCTGTTTTCCCGGAGGACAAGTAGAAGCAACCGATAGCAGCCCAGTTCAGACGGCGATTAGAGAAACCAGCGAAGAGCTAGGCCTGGCACCCGAAGATATTGAAGTAATTGCTCCGCTAGATCTTCTAGTCACCCCTTGTAACACTATTATCTATCCGTTTCTATGTAGGATTAACAGCCCCACTCAGATTGCCCTTAACACAGACGAAGTAGAGGAAGTCTTTTACGTACCCCTTGATTATCTATATTCTGCCTCACCATTAATCCACAAACTTTCGTTTCAGCTGGATTTTGCCAAAAACTTCCCATTTGACCTGATTCCGCAAGGAAAAGATTATAACTGGCGGGAAGGCACCTACCCGGTATACTTTTATTTTTACCAAAAGTACATCATCTGGGGAATGACCGCCCGAATTTTAAATCATTTCTTGTCCTTAACCCGAGACATTATTACATGTAACACCTAATGCAAACCCGACTCAATCCTTCTAATTAACCATCCATGCCCGGCAGGCACAACCACTAATTAAAATAGAGGACATATGTCATCCTGAGTATTACTGAAGGTCTATTTCCCAGCGCGGAAAAGATTATTGGCTTCGCTCATAATGACATGATAATAATAAAGCACCCTGACCGAAGCCAGAGTGCTTTTTATATGCCTGAGCGAAATTAGAATTTGACGTTGCCCCAATCGGAGTGACGGAGCGGAACTCTCCAGCAGAGTTCTAATGCCCGAGCGAGTTTGGGTCGGATTTCCGCGTGGGTGATAATGCCATCGTGGAAGTTCCGAGCACCAGTGAAGTACGGATGACCTTCACCATCATACCGTTCGATCATCTTCTTGCGGAATTCGGCCATTTCAGCTTCGTCAATCTCTTTGCCAGCCTTCTTCGCATTGACCCGACGGAGAGTTTCTAGAATGAACCCAGCAGTAGTTCCGGACATAACTGTGGTCCGACCCCGCATGGTCTGGAAGATAAAGTTTGGCCGGAAGGCTCGTCCGCACATGCCGTAGTTAGCCGCTCCATGGTCAGGGCCAATAACTAATTGAATCTTCGGTACCTTAGCGCAGGAAACTGTCCGCACCATGTCCGAACCATACTTACCAATACCAGCCCATTCTTCGGCTTTACCTACCATGTAGCCAGGAGCTCCTTGGAGGAAGAGAAGGGCTGTGCCGTCGTTGCCGCAGCGAACGATAAACTCAGAAGCCTTTTGAGCTGCCTGGGTAAAGATTGTACCATTCTTATTCGAAGCCACGATACCCACTGGAATGCCATCGATAAAGGCTTTACCGCAGATAACACTATCTCCACGGCCAGGACCATAATTCTCCTTGTATTCAGAGAAATAACTGTCATCAACTATACACTTGATAAAATCTTTAACATTAATCGGCTGATAGGTATCTGCCGGCATACTCATCATCAGTTCGTCCAGACCAAACTTAGGTGGTTTGGACTCTCGACGTTGGGTATAGAATCCTTGTGGTGGGTCGAAGGAAATCAGTTCGCGCAGCCGAGCAATCCCCTCTTCTTGGTTGCGGACAAAGTGGTCACAACCACCGGAATGCTTGGTGTGAACATATGCACCACCCAGGTCTTCGTGGGTGACATCTTCGCCGATAGCTGACTTAACCATTGGCGGGCCAGCCAGGAAGGCATTCGCCAGCTTGTCAATCATAATGGATTCGCAAGCCAGGTAAACGATGTAAGCTCCGCCAGCAGTGTTTCCGCCAGTACTCAGGGTGTATTGCTTAATACCCCGGGCTGACATGTTACACATGTTGTAGAACATGGAACCAAACATTCCCTCGTCAGCAAAGCAACCAGCCTGCAGCGGAAGGAAAATCCCGCCTGAGTCGGCTACATAAACACAGGGAAGCCGAAGCTCATTGGCAATTCTTTGGGCTCTCATGTGTTTCTTTAAGGTAATCGGGAAGTAAGTTCCGGCAGACATCCGGCTTTCGTTGATAAAGATCATGCAGTCTTTATCGTGAATTTTGCCAACCCCGGTAATTAGACCGCCACCCGGAATATGCGGTTGTTCCGGATAACCCATGTTATAACCGCAGTCCAGACCGATTTCAAAGAATTCAGAACCCGGGTCAATCAACATATCCAAAAGTTCCCGCGGGGTTTTCTTCCCTTGTTTTGCTAAACGATCAACTTGTTTTTGACCGCCAACGTTGTAGGCTTCTTTCCGACGCTCTAACAACTCGGCGTCCATTTTTTGCCAGTGAGCTAACGCTTCTTTTCTTTGTAGTTCGATTCTTTCTTTACGGGACATCTTAGCCATTAGATTTATACTCCTCCCTTAAATAAAAATAGTAGCATTACCGTGCTATCGGTTGATTATTGATTATTAGGACAAATCACCTCCAAAACAAAGACATTAACCTGATAGCATAAATAAGAGACATCTATAATTTTCTATATTGTTTACACTATGTTATACTTCGCCACAAATCGCCGAGTTCCTTCCTGTGATTGAAAAATCATGGGGGGGAATTATTATGATAAAGAATTGGGGTGAACTGCAATGAATTTGTCAACAAATACACCACAATTATGACAAAAGAGCAGCCAACAAACAGATAGAATAGCCTGAATAAAGTATAACATACTGACAAGAATGTTAAAACACTCAATTGTGAAATAAAACGCTGCTATTTTGCATGTTTGTACGGCTGTTTTTATAAACACAGGAGGAATTACTGTGAGTTTGTCGTATTTTAAGACTATTAAGGTTTTTATGTCGAAGTTTTATGCAATTCCTTGTGAAATATTAAACAATTTGCAATATTTGCACTAGGAACTACAGATCCAAGGAGGTAAAACTTATTCTGATGGTTCGAATAACTATCCACGAGGAGTTTTGCAAGGGCTGTGATTTATGTCAGGCAGCCTGTCCAAAAATCTTTTATCAGCTTCAAGGCAGTTGAACGCCAAGAGTTATCGTCCGGCTATTTTGCTGGATTGTTCCTGCTGTACCGGTTGTGGGTTATGTGTTCGTATGTGTCCAGATCTAGTTATTGAAATCTATAAAGAAAAAGAAATGCTTAATGGGGGCGATAAAATTTGGCACGCAAAGTTCTAATGAAGGGTAACGAGGCGATTGGCGAGGCAGCAATCAGGGCTGGCTGCGTTGCCTTTTTCGGTTATCCAATTACTCCGCAGAGTGAATTGCCCGAGTATTTGGCCCGACGAATGCCCGAGGTAGGTGGGGTATTCTTACAAGCTGAAAGCGAATTGGCGGCGATTAGTATGGTCTACGGGGCAGCCGGGGCCGGGGCCAGGGTGATGACCTCTTCTTCCAGCCCGGGAATTAGTTTGAAACAAGAGGGTATTTCCATGCTCGCTGGGGCCGATTTGCCAGCAGTTATTGTTAATATGATGCGGGGCGGCCCGGGGATCGGGGGTATTCAGCCGAGTCAAGCGGATTATTATCAGGCCACTCGGGGCGGCGGACACGGTGATTATCGAACGTTGGTTTTAGCTCCCTGGTCGATCCAAGAATTAGTCGATCTAACCTGGGAAGCCTTTTCTTTGGCGGACCGTTACCGCAACCCGGTTTTGGTCCTAGGAGATGGGATGCTGGGACAAATGATGGAACCGGTGTCCCTGCCAGATAAGCCGGCCCCCTTCATTGAGAAACCCTGGGCAACAAATGGTGCCCAAGATCGTGAACATAATGAGGTTTTCACGCTGTATATGGGAATGGAGGACCTAGAAAAGCACATTCAACGGCTGTCGAAAAAACTAGCCCTGATTCAGAAAGAGCAGGTCCGGTATGATAGTTTTATGCTTGAGGATGCGGAAATAGTGATTGTCGCTTTTGGAATCGTGGCCCGGGTGGCTCGAAAAGCCATTAAAATGGCTCGGGAAGCCGGGATAAAGGTAGGCTTGCTGCGACCAATCAGTCTGTGGCCGTTCCCCAGTGAAGCAGTGGCTAAGGCGGCTAAATCTGCCCGCGCTTTTTTGGTGGTCGAGATGAATTTAGGCCAAATGATTGAAGATGTTCGATTAGCCATAGACAATCAGATCCCGGTTGATTTTTGGGGCAAATCGACTATCGTCCCCGGTCCATCTGAGATATTTAACGCAATTAAAGCAACCGCTAGCAAAGCTGGCTGTGGAATAAGCTAAAGATTGTCCTCTGAATTGTAGGCACCTATAATTCAGGCCTATAATCCAGAAAGGCAGATTAAAGAGAGGAAGATTTATTATGGCGACGGTATTTGCACGACCTCAGGCGATGACGACAAAACCGCTTCATTATTGCCCTGGCTGTGGACATGGCATCATCCATCGTCTGATTGCTGAGGTAATTGATGAACTAGACATTCGGGGAAAGACAATCGGCACCTGTCCAGTTGGCTGTGCCGTGGTGGCTAATGAGTACTTTAACGTGGATATGCAGCAGGCGGCCCATGGCCGGTCCCCAGCCGTTGCGACTGGGATTAAGCGGGTCCTGCCCGATCGAGTCGTTTTCACTTATCAAGGTGACGGTGATCTGGCTTCAATTGGCATGACCGAAATTGTTCATGCGGCAGCCCGGGGGGAATTAATTTCCACCTTTTTTGTGAATAACGCGATTTATGGGATGACCGGCGGACAAATGGCCCCCACTACTTTACTGGGACAGGTTACCACCACTTCGCCGCTTGGCCGAAAAAAAGAGCACCAGGGAGCACCAATCCGCATCGCCGAGATGTTATCATCCCTGGAGGGTGCGGCCTATATTGCCCGGGTCTCAATTCATGATGCGGCGCATGTTATTAAGGCTAAACGCGCGATCAAACGGGCTTTTGAAACCCAGTTGGCCAAAAAGGGGTTTTCCCTGGTGGAGATACTTTCTTCCTGCCCGACAAACTGGGGCCTGAGCCCGGTCGAAGCCATGAAGTGGCTCGCTGATAACATGATTCCTTATTATCCCCTAGGTGAGTTCAAGGTTCCCGAAAAAACAGCAGACTAAAGATTTCCTCTAACAGATTGATTGACATGTTGGTTACCAATTGTGGATTGCAAATTTAGTAAAGATGCCAGGACGAATTAAGTGCTACTAGACATAGAACGTCTTAAATAGTTTAAAATATATTATGGGTTGACCAGTGTAAAAAACACAAACATTCACTTGCAAAGTAGATCCTCATGCCACCCGGGACGAGCAGCTGGCGGAGAATGAAAATCACAATCATGTCGTGTTTTTAACAGCGATTTAGAGAATAGAGGCGGCTGAGGAGCAGCAGGCATCACCGTCTGAGCCCGCCGGGCACGGTTGATGCCTGCCCGAAGCCGTCAAGGTTCGTTCCCACTCCAACCTGATGAGCGAGTTATAGCACAGTAGCCCAAGAGGAAAAAAATGAGTATTAAGCGCATCTGGGAATTAGATTTCCTCCGAGGAATTGCCCTTTTCGGCATGCTCTACTTTCACCTGATATTTGATCTAAATGAATTTTTTGATTATCCAATTACTTATGCCCATGGTTTTACTCATTATGCGGGCAAGGTCTCTGTCATCTTATTCATCCTGGTCTCCGGTATCAGTTGTCGGTTTAGCCGCAATAACCTCCGACGTGGGTTACAGTTACTAGGCATCGCCCTCATAATCACCATGCTTACCCATTCAGTCAACTACCTGGGGCTACGGCTGATCCACCAACCATTGCCTAACATTGGGATTAAGTTTGGCATCCTGCATTTCTTCGGGGTAAGCATACTGCTTTACCCGGTTTTCAAAACAATTAACCGCTATGCTTTAGCCATCCTCGGCAGTCTAATCATCGGTCTCGGAGAACTTATTTCCGCTCGGACATTTTCACATAATTATTTCTTTTTCCTAGGAATGATTAACGAAAAATTTTATTCCGTCGATTATTACCCACTGCTTCCCTGGCTCGGTGTTTTCTTAATCGGCATTGTCCTAGGAAAATTCCTTTATCAGGAGAAAAAAAGCCTATTTCCGTTTACCATAAGAAACAGCATGATAAATATTTTAGGACGGAACACCCTGCTTATCTACCTTATCCACCAACCGGTACTCCTCTTAATTCTTTTTGTTTGCCTACATCTATAACAAACCGGCCTCAAAATTGAGTCTTAGATTAAACTTTTTGGCCGCTGACAAATTCAATCTTATTTGACAACACACCCCCCCTTTTCAGCCTACTCGAAAATTTGAGTTTATTTTACCATGATCTCCCTTTAATATCCAAAAACAAAAACAGGAAATTGTTGACCCGGTCTCAGTTTGGTCATAAAAGTTGGCTTGCGCCAAACCTTGGGTGCAGGTGAAGCCCTAGTTGCGCTTACTGATAATCAGAAAGTCCACTTATCCTTTCTGATTATGGAACAAAAACGCCCCCTTGCCCGAAGGCTGGCGGTGGCGTTTTTGTAATAGGCAATGTGGTTATTTAAAAATTCTTTAGCGTTGCTTTATTCAGGATTAATGATTGATAATCTACTTTATCAAGCCTTTTTGTCTTAAGAAGTCACGGGCGACCTTTTCTGGACTTTCGTTCTGTTCGTCAACCAGGTAATTAAGCCCAACCATGGTTTCCACATCAATTTGCCCTTCCAGTTTAGCCAGTATTTCTTTTAATTCCGGGTGCTTTTCCAGGACTTCAGTCCGGGCGACCAGTGCGCAGTCATAAGGCGGGAAGAATTTCAGATCATCTTCGAGAGTAACTAGATCAAAACTTTTAATCCGCGCATCCGTCGAATAGGCAACAACTATATCACATTTCTTGCTGGCGACTGCCTCATAAACCAGACCAATCTCCATGGGGAAAACCTGCTTAAATTGAAGTCCGTACATTTCTTTCAGGGCCTCCAGCCCATCGCCGGTCCGATCTGCAAAAGAAGTGTCCGTTCCGATAATCATGTCCTTGGCGTGGGATTTTAAGTCGGAGATTGTTTTTAAGTTAAATTGTTCAGCTACGTCACGTCGGACCGTCAAAGCGTAAGTATTGTTAAAACCTAGAGGTTTGAACCAGGTCTGACCAAACTGCTTGGCAAATTCGTCTTTAACCAGGTTATAGACCTGTTCCGGGTCCGTCATTCTTTCCTCAACTCGAAGGGCCCCGGTCAGCTCGGTACCGGTATAACGGGGAGAAATATCAATTTCTTTATTAACCATGGCCTGCTGGACAACCAGGGAGGAACTTAATTGCGGAGTATGGGTAACCTTTAGATCCGTTCCCTCCTCAATCAAAGCTTTAACCATTTCCCCCAAAATAATCGGTTCTGAGTAGGTTTGTGACCCAATCCGTACTTCATCTACGCTTTCTGTTTTGCCGCAACCGCCAATCAACAGGGACACTAACAATAAAACTACTAAACAACTAACCAACCGCAGGTTTAAGAGCTTTTTCAATTAATAAACCTGGTTTCTGAAATCTCAATATATCTTAATTTATACAGAATAGTTCGGATATATTTAGATTTCCTCCCGCCGACCAACGGGAGGCAGCATCACCGGATTCAGCCGCTTAGCCACCAGCTTCCGCTGGTACTTCGGGCGGTTAAAACTGCCGCCCTATGCGTTCAGCCCGAGGGGGGTTGCCCGCCGCCTGTTTCAATCTATCCGCGTCCGACTTTCCTTGCGTGTTTTGCAACGCAGAAAAATTTATAACCGCAGCTCTTTTCAGCAATGCTGCTAAGTAACCAGGCTGGCACCACCTTTCTTATTGTGTTTGAAAATTATGGATTTGGAGACTGCTTCAACCTTGTTTTACCGTTATCATTTCAACTTTTTGCCAACGGTTAATTCCGGGTTTAATGCTTCGGCTGTCGCAAACCGCGGGGGATTAGCTTCATTTCAAGCCGGCCTAAGCAGAAGTCAGTTAGTAAAGCCAGAATTGCCGCAGGAATAGCTCCAGCCAAAACCATTTCCGGCCGGGACATGGCTAAACCGCCCATGATTAACCTTCCGAAACCACCTCCTCCTACATAAGCCGCCAGGGTTGCCCAACCAATAATGATAACGGCAGACACCCGGATTCCCGCCATTATCACCGGCAGGGCATTCGGGATCTCAACCAAAAACAGGAGCTGCCTTCGCGTCATTCCCATCCCGCCGCCGGCCTCGATCAAAAACGGGTCCACGCCATCAATGCCGGTGTAGGTATTGCGCAGAATGGGCAGAATGGCATAAATGAAGAGAGCGGCCAAGGCCGTTCCGTTACCTAAGCCGAAAAAAGGAATCATAAAGCCTAAAAGAGCCAAACCGGGGATAGTTTGCAGAAAATTAACCACTGAAAAAACCGGGCCGGCCAGTTTTTTGTTGCGGGTTAAATAAATTCCCAGTGGAATGGCCACCATTAAACCCATTAAGGTGGCGAGCAAAGATAGCTCAAGGTGTTCAAATAAAGCGGTGATAATGCGATTCGGATTCTTAACCATAAACTCCCACCAGGTCAAGCACTTATCCCCCTTTCCGCTTCAAAGGAAAAGGTAATATTTTTGTTTCGAGAAACAGATAGTTTTTCCAGTGTTCCCATGAGGTAATCTATCGTGATCGCCAATATTGCCGCCGGGATTGCTCCAGCCATAATCGTGGCTGTATCCACTCGAGACAGTCCCAGAAAAATTAAACGCCCTAGACCTCCTCCGCCAATAAGGGCCGACAGAGTGGCCAGATTAACGGTCATTACCAGGGCGGTTCGCAAACCGGCTAACAATACTGGAAAAGATAGCGGGAGCTCAACCATAAACAAAAGCTGCCAGCCAGTCATGCCCATCCCTTTGGCTGCTTCCCGAATCGCTGGACTTACTCCGCTGATTCCAGAATAGGTATTCTTGATAATAGGCAGAAGAGCATACAAAACCAGTGCGGTGATCGCGGTATCCGACCCAATTCCTAAAACCGGCATGAAAAAGGCGAACATGGCCAGGCTGGGTACGGTCTGCAAGATATTAGCTAAACCCAAAGTTATCCCGGTCAGCCAGGGCAGCCGAGAGATCAGGATACCCCCTGGAATTCCTAGGCCGGCAGCGATCAAGACCGCTATCGCCGTTAGGTATAGATGTTCGATGGTTTGATCGATTATTAGGTCCTTCATATTGAACATCTCTACGAAAATTTCCACTGCCAGACCTCCTACAGCATCTCAGCAAAGGCCTTAACTAGACTACCCCGAGTAATCAGACCTTTAAGCCGGTCAGTCTCATCAATTACGGGCAGAAACGGAATAGTATTGTCACTCATCAGGTTGATGGCTTCCGAAGCCGGGGACCCATACTGGATGGTATGTTTAACTGGCTGCATAACATCTCCCAGGCGTTTAGTTTCATCCAGACCCTGAGTCTGAACATCCCCGAACCCGACGATGCCCAATAGCTGATGCTGTCGGTTAACGACTAGCAGGCGATCAACTTTATGCTTTTTCATTAATTGGATTGACTGGGCAAGTCCTCGTTCCGGATAAACAGTGACCGGCTCGGCTAACATAATGTCCTCAACTTTCAACAACCCCGGTTGGCGAAGGAACCAGCGATCCCCAATAAACTCTCGCACAAACCCTTCCTGCGGATGGCGGAGGATTTCCTCCGGTGAACCGATTTGCAGCACCCTTCCTTCCCGCATGACGACAATTTGATCTCCCAGCTTGATCGCCTCATCCATGTCGTGGGTAACAAAGACAACGGTCTTTTGTACCTGATTCTGAAGTTCGACCAGTTCGTCCTGCAATTGCTCCCGAACCATCGGATCCAGGGAAGCGAAAGGTTCGTCCATTAAGATAACCGGTGGATCAGCCGCCAGAGCGCGGGCCACCCCGACTCGCTGCTGTTGCCCCCCACTCAACTCATGTGGATACCGGTCGCGGTATTGCTCTGGAGCGAGTCCGACCATTTGTAAAAGTTCGTCTACTCTCTCTTTTATCCTAGGTAGTTTCCATTTCAGCAGACGAGGGACAAGGCCTACATTTTCCGCAATCGTCATGTTAGGCAATAGGCCTACCTGTTGAATGACATAGCCAATACTTCGACGGAGTTCAACTGGATTAAGTTTGCTGATTAAAGTATCGTTAAGATAAATTTCACCGCTGGTAGGATCAATTAGCCGGTTAATCATTTTCATGGTGGTGGTTTTACCACAACCACTTGGGCCAATCAGTACTGTGATTTTGCTAGCACAAATATGCAAATTTAGATTATCCAGCACTTTAACGCGATTGGCGTAGGTTTTACAAACCTCTTTAAACAGGATCATCTATCTATATCCCCCTTTGATCAGAGCGGGTTTTTCAATTAAGAAAATAACTAAAGTTTGTGCTCTGTTGCGAATAGTCAATGCTAACCTTCGTAAAAAAGCGACGGCAAGCAATTATCATGTTCTGATGTTGCCGCTTAGCGACATCAGGTTCTTTGCATTGAACTTGACATGTAAAGTCAGATGTTAAAGGCAAAGCCATATCTATATTTAGAAATTATTATTAAATAACCAGTAAATTTAAGTGAAATATTTCTTTAGTAATTTTATTATACAACTATGGGACTATCTGGTCAACGACTCACCCGATGGATAAAAGTTGCAGGTTGTTGATTCTAAAGATGTAAAAATGACCTTATATTTATGTTTATTGCTATGTTTTGATTGCAAATAGGTTAATGCCTAACAAAGCCTATAAAACTAACATTAAGATTTAAATATTCTTGATTAAAATGATAGTAATAGTAAAATAGGGATGTTGAAAACGGCGGGCTATTGGATTGGAGTGAGGAAGTCGAAACAACCACTGATTATGATCCTGCTTATCCTGAATATAATTTCCCTACTTGTGGTCGGTTACGACAAAAGAATGGCCAGGACCGGCAGTTGGCGAGTAGCCGAAAGTACTTTGCTGACTTTGGGCTTGATTGGCGGTGCCTTAGGGATTTACCTTGGTATGCATATTTTTCACCATAAAACCCGTCACCTGAAGTTTATTTATGGGATTCCCTTTTGTTTGATCGCCAATGTTGCGACATACTATTTCTTATTTACAAAACTCTAATACTTCTCGCTCATTGTTTTTATCATTTTCGCTTTTCAAAGCGTTTTAAGCCTGTTATACTTATATTAAGATAATATTAAGCTGGAGGTGCCAGATGGAAACTAAGGATGTAGTCTTGAAAACACTAAGCGAATCCGAACAGCCTCTAAAAACCGGAGAAATTGCCCAACTGGCGGGACTTGAGAGCAAAGAGGTCGAAAAAGCAATTAAAGTCTTAAAAAAAGAAGGTAAAATTACCTCTCCCAAAAGGTGTTATTATTCCACCACCTAGTTAAATCGAGCCGGATGCTAATCTACATCCGGCTGCTTATGTTTAAGCATAGCCTGGAGCTGGCGCTCGATGGCGTTATTAAAAGGTTTTTTCGGCTGATTTTTGGGCGGTTGAGTATTCTCGGTTAGGACCTGCTTGACCAGTCGGTTTACTTCTTGGGGGATGTTCGCCTCCTGTGAGCTTATTACATACTCCATCAGGCCCATTTCCGCAATGTATTTAGAGCGGACCGAATCTTTATGCAGCCGGTCTTTGGTAACATGGTGGGGCCCTCGCACATCAATGCAAACCTTTAAACGGGGCAAATAAATATCCAATAAATAAGGACCAAACTTTTTCTGGTAGACCACCTTTTCTCCTTTCGCCTCAAAGGCGGCCCCGATCTTTCTTTCACTGGCCGACTGCCATTTATGCTCACTCACGATTTACCCCCCTCTCCAACCCTCTTGTTTATTTAGGTCCAAAAGACCCCTACTTCTATAAGTGGGGGTAAGCTTATTCAAGCTTCAGCTGGAGTAGCGTAGCGTCTCCTTCTGCAGTCCGATGTTTAGCAAAACGGACGAATTCACTCAACCACCTCAAACCAGACAGGCGTGGCATCAGCTGGTGCGCCATTATAATTAACGGTTATTTCTTCTCCTTCTTCAATCTCTCGTAAAGCGACGAAATCAATGGCTAACTCTCTAAGATTTTGGACATACCGGGCATTGGGCTGAAAAGAGTGATTATATAGGGAGCCATATCCTAAAGCCAAGGCTCCTTGTTTTTCCGCCCAACGGAAACAATAATCGCTCAGCACTGTCTTTTCAACAAAATTCCATTCTTCCGGGGTAAGGACGATTACTGGGGCTCGTTCAATTAATTCCCCTTTGCCAATTTTATGTTGGGCAAATACTCCCCGGCCTTTGTTCGAACAAAAACCTACGCGAATCACGGTTAATCCCTTCTTACTCTACTCCGAAAGCTGCCACCCATATTCGCCTCGAAACTCAACGAAACGGACATCGCCGAGAGATTCTTTTTTTATCAGGCCACTCTCATCTTTGGTAATCAGCATAAGCTCCTGGCTTTGAGACGGGCCGACGGGGACAATCATCCTGCCGCCGGGTTTTAGCTGTTGGATAAGTTTTGTTGGCAGTTTCCCGGCTGCGGCAGTCACAATAATTCGATCGTATGGGGCAAATTCTGCCCAACCTTCGCTGCCATCACCAACTTTAAAACTGATATTATCATAGCCCATATTTTCAAGTTGCGCTCTGCTATTATCTGCTAGTTCTTTAATTCTTTCCACTGTATAAACATGCTGACAGAATTGGGCCAGCAACGCTGTTTGATAACCGGAACCAGTGCCAATTTCGAGCACCCGGCATTTTTCGTGAAGATTAAGTTCTTGAGTCATTGCCAAAACCAGGCTGGGTTGAGAGATGGTCTGTCCATGCCCGATAGGCAGAGGCCGGTCATATTGCGCCAATTCTTTCAGGTTATTATCCGCGATAAATTTACTGCGATCAAGTGTTTTAAAAAAAGCCCAAATTTGCTCCCTAGTTACCGGCTTATCTGACATATAGAAAAAGCACCTCCGCAGAAGGCTTAATAAAGCAATCGTCTGATTTCAGCTTAACCGAAATAGAAAATTTTAAAATTAAATCCAATATTCATGCCTCTAACTTTTTCTTATTATTCCCCAGAGCTACTCTCCAAAGACTTCCCTAAATAAGCCTCGATCACGGCTGGATTTCGCTGAATTTCAGCTGGCGTGCCACTGGCTATCTTGCGACCATAGTCTAGAACGTCAATGTGGTCCGACAAGTTCATGACAAAATTCATATCGTGTTCAACTAACATTACCGTGATCCCCAGGTCCCGTATTCGCCGCACGGTTTCCAGCAAGGTTTGTTTTTCGGTAGAATTCATCCCGGCCGCTGGTTCGTCCAATAAAAGTAATTGGGGCTCAGCAGCCAAGGCCCGCGCAATTTCCAGACGACGCTGATCGCCATAGGATAGATTCCGGGCTAATTCCGCTTCATGGCTAGTCAAATCAACCAAGGCTAGTGCCTCCCGCGCCTTTTCTGTAATACTTCGTTCCTCTTTTTTCACCCAGGGCAGCCGGGAAAGAGCCCCGAACAGCCCGGCCCGACTTTTACAGTGCCGACCTATTTTAACATTATCCAGGACCGATAACTCGCCAAAAAGACGAATATTCTGGAAGGTGCGCGCAATCCCTCGGGCGGTAATCTGATGGGTTTTTTTGCGGGTGATATCTTGACCCTGAAACCAGATGCGTCCAACATTGGGTGGATAGATTCCGGTAATTACGTTAAAAATAGTACTTTTTCCGGCCCCGTTAGGGCCAATCAGCGCGTTGATTTGCCCCTCTTCTATTTTTAAGCTGACTCCGTTGACGGCAGTCAGTCCACCAAAATAGACGGTTAGATTCTCCAATTCTAACAACGTCGGCATACTTCCACCTCGATCAGTTTAGCCTACGGCGGCGGTTTTGTCGCGCCAACGATGGCATAAAGTTTTCCAGACCCGATAAAGATCGACTCCGCCCAGCAGACCGCGGGGTCGGAATGTCATCATTAGCACCATCAGAGCACCATAAATCAGCATGCGGTACTCCTGAACAAAACGCAGGAACTCCGGTGCCAGACTGAGAACCGCGGTTCCGAGGATTGTCCCGGGGATGCTCCCTAATCCGCCGATCACCACAAAGTTTAGAATATCAAACGACCGGGAAAAACCAAAATCACTTGGACTGATGTACTGCATCAGATGAGCATAAAGGGCCCCGCTGATCCCCGCAAAAAAAGTGCCAATCGCAAAGGCTTTTACTTTATAAAACAAGGTATCGATGCCCATCGCTTCAGCGGCAATTTCATCTTCCCGGATAGCGACCAAAGCTCGACCAAAACGGGAATTCTTAATAAAATACAAACTGCAGATTGATAAAGCAACCAATATATAAATTAAGATAATATTACTTTCTCGGGGAATCCCGGCTAGACCATGCGCCCCGCCGGTTATTTTGGTATTAATAAATACCACTCGCACAATTTCTCCAAAACCCAGGGTAGTAATCCCCAAATAATCGCCAGTTAGACGCATCGAGGGAAAACCCAATAAAATGCCAAAAATGGCAGCCATCACCCCGCCGATCAACAGGTTTAGAATGAAAGGGGTCGACCAATGCAGGGTCATTAGGGTTGAAGTATAAGCCCCGATGCTCATGAAGGCGGCATGCCCAAAAGAGAATTGCCCGGTAAAACCGGTGATTAGGTTTAAGCCTAGGGCCGCAATCAGATAAACACCGGTGATGCTGAGCACCTGGATATAGTAGGGATTAGTAAAAAAATCCAATAGACCTTCCATTAATCTTACACCTTCCTCTGCACGGGACGTCCCAACAGGCCAGTTGGCCTAAAGAGCAATACCAGGATCAACAAAGCAAAAGCAATCGCGTCCCGATAAGTGCCAAAGCCAATGGCGACCCCCGCTACTTCAGCTAGCCCCAGAAAGATCCCGCCCAGCATGGCCCCGGGAATACTGCCGATCCCCCCCAATATCGCGGCACAAAAACATTTCAACCCGACGGATACCCCCATAAAAGGATTAACCGAACCGAAATACATCCCCACCAGCACTCCACCGGCTCCGGCCAAGGCTGCCCCCAGGGAAAAAGTAAAGGAGATGGTCCGGTTGACATTGATCCCCATCAAGGTAGCTGTTTCGTAATCCTGAGAAGTGGCGCGCATCGCCCGCCCGATTCGGGTATACTTAACGATCAAGTTTAAAGCAACCATCAGGAAACTGGCTACGAGCAAAATGATTACCTGAACCAGAGAAAATTTAACCGGTCCTAATAGATAAACGGTATCCGGAATAATTGTCGGAAAGCCCTTGGGATTAGGACCCGCGATCAACGTAATTAAGGTCTGTAAAAAAATCGATACCCCGATAGCGGAGATTAGCGGGGCGAGCCGAGTAGAATTCCGCAATGGCCGGTATGCTACCCTTTCAATGATCGCCGCCAGCGGCATACAGACCAGGACCGCGACCAGCAGGGCCACAAAAAAATTCGCCTCATAAACCGTAACCATGATCAGCCCGGCGAAAGCCCCAATCATATACACTTCTCCGTGGGCAAAATTAATCAATTGAATAATGCCGTAAACCATAGTGTAACCGAGAGCAATCAGCGCATAGGTTGCTCCTAGCGTTAATCCGTTCACCGTTTGTTGCGCCACTTGCTGACCCAGTGCCGATAAAAATTCCATAATTGTTAATTGACCTCCGAAAAATAGTAACGGCAGCCATTACCTAACCCGGCAACAACTGCCGCGCTATTTTTTATTACTCTGAATCTACTCGGCAATCGGAATAACCGTCTTTACGGCAAACTGATTATCCTTCACTTCCAGAAGATAAACCGGACTCTTGATTGGTTCGCGATTCGCATCAAAGGTAATGGTCCCGGTCACGCCATTCCAGTCTTTAGTTTGGGTTAGTTTCTCACGGTAGACGGTTGGATCGGCACTGCCGGCCGCTTTGATCGCATCCACTAACAGCATTACCGCATCGTAACCCTGAGCGGAAAACATATCTGGGATATTGTTGTTATTTTTCGCTTGATAATTTTCAATAAACTCTTTAGTTTTACCGACTGCGTTGTTGGTATCGACCGCAAAACCGGTATAGACCATACTGCCTTCTACTGCAGCTTCGCCAATCTCATAGAGTTCCTTGCCCAGCAGTCCGTCTCCCCCGACCATGACCTGGTTTAGACCCTGCTTGCGCATTTCCTTCATGAACAGGGCCCCCTCGTTATAGTAGCCGGTAAAGACCACTCCGTCGAATTGTTTTTGCGACATGGCCGTAACCTGCGCGCTGAAGTTGGTGTCCTTCTCCATAATGTTCTGCTCGGTCACGATTTCAATGCCGTATTTTGCCAATGCTTGCTGAAAGATTGGGGTCAGACTCTCACTGTAAGATAATCCGGTAGTGGTAACTAGGGCAACCTTTTTCCATTTCAGGTCTTCCGCCAAATATTTCGTTACAGCCGGGGCAGCCACTGCGTCCAGGAGGCAGTCCCGGAAGATATAATCACCTAATTCGACTACGCCGGTCCCTACCGCACCGGCTGACATTAACACCACTTTGTTGGCTTGACAGATCGGAGCGGCTAATTTGGTAATCCCAGTGGTGGGATCCCCGACTATCGCTGCTACGCCCTGAGTAATTAACTTTTGGGTCACACTAGCTGCTTCTGAAGAGTTACTGCCGTGGTCTCCCTCGATTATCTCCAATTTTTTACCCAGAAGACCGCCCGCTTTATTGACGTCTTCCACTGCCATCTGCATGCCCTTCAAGGTTTCAATCCCGTAATGGGCATGATTGCCGGTCTTACCGCCCAGAAAACCGATCTTAATCGTCTCTTCTGCTTGGTTTTTAGGGCTCCCACAGCCGGTAGCAACCAGAGCCACCGATAATAAAATGGCTAACATCAAAATCAAGTACCGGTTTTTTCTCAATTTTAATCCCCTGCCCCTTCTTAAAAATATAGCAACTATCCCTATGTCCTATGATCTTCTGTGATCTAACCTCTCTCTGCTTTCACCTCCTGTAAAGTTCACTTATAAATAAAATAAAACACTTAAAATAACTATTTTCGACAAATCGAGATAATCTCCTGCCTATAGGTTAATGAATCGGTTATTTTTAAATTACAATCTAATAGAGCCTATCAAGTCTCTAGATCGATGAATTATCCTGGGTCCGGTAGCCCAGAATAAAAATAAAAAGGCCCCCGATAATTATTAGCCCGCCGGCTATTTGCAGCCATCCCGGGGCTTCATGTAAGATAAGGCAGCCCAAAAGGGTTGCCCCCACCGGTTCGCCTAAAATGCTAACCGACACCACAGCCGCAGGGACATAGCGCAATGCCCAATTAAAGACAACGTGCCCGAAAATTGTCGAAACTAAAGCTAAAGCAACAAACCACAACCAATCACTTGCCGGATAAGGATAAAGGGGAACGGACATTGTAAGAATAAAAATAAATAAAACAAAGGCAGCACTGCCGAAAACCAAAAATACGTAAGGAAACAAGGATAGCCGGCTTCGCAGTTCGCGTCCAAACAATAAATAAACAGCGACAAAAAAAGCCCCTAAAAACGCCAGCAGATCTCCCCAAAGGGCCATTCCTCCGAGTTGGAAATCTCCTGCTCCGACCATGACGCTTCCCGTTAAAGCAACGAACGCCGCTGCAATCCCCCGAACGCTTATTTTTTCCTTTAATAATAAAAATCCGAGGGTGACGACAAATAAAGGCTGCATCGTCACCAAAACGGTGGAACTGGCAATCGACGTGTATTGGAGGGAAGTTATCCAGACTGCAAAATGGATGGCCAAGAAAACCCCGGCCAGCAACGCCATGACCAGATCTCTGCCCCGGATGGTTTTTAATTCTGCCCGGCCGGATTGGTGGAGGGCTAAAGGTGCTAGGAACAGCACGGTGAAGGCGATACGATAAAAAGCAATGACCAAAGGTGGGGCAGTCGCCAAGCGGGTAAAGATGGAGGCAAAAGAAACCGCGCCCACAGCTAGGATCACTGCCAGATAAGGATTCATCCAGGGTTCCCTATGATCATCCATTTATTATTAACCGTTCCTTCCTTTATGGACAAATATCCCAAACAAGTTCCATACCTAATGAATTCGTTCAGCTTCACTGAACATCGGGACTTTAGATGGAGACTCTACTCCACTTGAAGTTTAAACAAGGTAACCCCCACTAATAGAAGTGGGAGTCTTTTGATTTAGATAAACTCCTCACGTCACTTGAGGGGTCCTCTGAGCGCAATTACCCCGTGTTAGAGGAATCTCCACTGTGTTAATTACCAGAAAACTTACTTACTATGACTCGCTTTGGTGGTTCCCGGCACAGCCAAGGCACAGGGACCAACCGCACATTTGCCACAAACATCACATAAGCCCAGGTCCGCAAAATAATCGTTTATCTTCAGCAACTGCTGATAACACTTGGCTTTATCGAGTCCCTCCAGGCGGAGAGCTTCGGTGGGACACAGGCGGGTACAAACGGCACATTTCCCTTCGCGGCGATGCAAACAGTATTCCCGACTGGGAACCGGGGTGCTGGGCAATTCGCTATCTACCACCAAGCTGCCTAAGCGGCCGGCACAGCCCGCGGCGGTGATCAACATTTGGTTGAGCCCAAAGGTTCCTAAGCCGCAAAAATAAGCGACGTGTTTGTGTGACCAGTTGGCAATCAGCGTAGCATCAAAGTTATGGGTAGGCTGCTGCCAAGCCGCTTTGACCCCTTTTTGTTGCAGTTCTTCAACCAGAGTCGAACAAATACTACTAATCAACTGGTTAGTTTCGATATACGCCACCGCCCACTCCCGCGTAATGTCAGCCGCCTGGCGGTGTTGCCGGATTAATTCTTCGGAAAAGGGAACAAAAAAAGCCACCACCGAGCGGGCCTCCGGCAGCAGGTCGTGGGGTAGTAAATGGCCTGGACCAACGAGCTCCTTTAACCGCGCAAATCCAGGGTTGTCCGCTGCGGTCATTCCAACCAGCGGCGTCCGATAGGTGGTTTGCGTTTGAGATTGGTTAACCAATTCAACAATCATATTCCGGATAAAACTATGCATCTAAATTACCCTGCCTTGTTCACTATGTATGAGTTGTTTTCGTCTCCATGAATAAAAGTAATTAAAAGTGAACTCGTTCAACTTCGCTGAACATGAAGTATTCAGATGGAGCCTATACTCCACCTGAAGTTTTATCGAGGTAACCCCCACTCATGAAGTGGGAGTCTTTTGGTTCAGATAAGTAATAATCCTAAACATTGATCCCCTTTTTAAATTATAATTCAAGCTAACTGTCTATATTCGGCATATAATTTGTTTTTCCTGCAGGAAGACAGATCACTATCTTGTATCCCCAGGGCACTCACTACACCGACAACTAATAATAAATAGATAGCGGCCTGCATGGAAGCCAGTGTCTGCGTCAATTGCTTTAACCAGCCTTTCCTCCTAACAAATTATTGACAAATCCAACCAATTGGCTATAATAATATTACACATTAAATTCGTCAGTGGGTGATCCAATGTATATCCCGCGTCATATGGAAACTACTCTTAAAACGATAGAAAAGATGTTTAGTGCCGTTATCGTTACTGGACCCCGTCAGGTGGGAAAAACAACGCTTCTGAAAAAGGTCAAGCCTGATACCCCTTATCTGACGCTAGACGATCCCTTGATGCTCCGCATGGCGATTGACGAACCAGGCACTTTTTTCAAGGCGGCTCCGCCTCCGGTTATCATTGATGAGGTCCAATATGCCCCCAACCTTTTCACCTATATAAAAATGTCCGTAGATGAGACCCACCGAAAAGGTCAGTTCTTTCTCTCTGGTTCCCAGCAGTTTCGACTGATGAAAAATGTTAGTGAATCGCTAGCTGGCAGGCTTGGAATTTTGGAACTGTTGGGGCTTTCCCTGCGTGAAATCAATGGCGTCAGCTTCAATAAACCGTTCATCCCCATTCAGAAGTACTATAACGAACGCGGGAATGAGCTTGCACATCTAGACTACGATGATATCTGGGAAACCATTCATCGAGGCAGTATGCCCGAACTCCAGGCAAACAGAGATATTGACTGGCAGATGTTTTACGCAGCCTATACAAAGGCGTATATTGAACGGGACGTGCGTGAGCTTACTCAGGTAGGTGATGAGGTAAAATTTATCAATTTCATGACCACGATCGCCGCCCGTACCGGCCAGCTGCTTAATTTGTCATCAGTCGCCCGTGATGTCGGGGTCAGTCAACCTACTGCTGACCGGTGGCTTTCGATCCTTCGGGCGTCAAACATCGTTTATTTGCTTCAGCCCTATTACACTAACATAACCAAGCGGGCGATCAAGACACCAAAGTTATATTTTCTAGATACTGGGCTGGCGGCATACCTGACCCGTTGGAACACGCCGGAGGTCATTCGGCACGGTGCGATGGCCGGTGCTTTTTTTGAGACCTTTGTGATTGGCGAAATTATCAAGAGCTATTATAATTCTGGCATCATTGATCCACCGCTGTTTTTTTATCGAGACAAGGAACAGAATGAGATTGATCTGCTGATTTATCAAGACGGGACCCTGTATCCGATTGAAATCAAAAAACACGCTGATCCGAAACGTGAGGACACATCAGCGTTCAGTGTGCTGGATAAGTTGGGTACAGTAAAACGCGGCCCGGGCGCGGTCATTTGCCTGTACGATAAGCTCTTTCCCCTCGGCGGCGACAACTGGGTCGTGCCGATAAAGTACCTCTAAAACAGGAATGATATAATTATGAGAATGATGAGTATCTTCGCAAATAAGATTCAATATATTTATGTACTGCTGCCGCCGGCTCATATATCCCAAAATGCCCTTCGCAGAGTATGTCTGCCTCCAGGCTAAGTAGTCGTTGCATTGAGCTTCGCCATTGATTAAGATCTGATCCCCATTCCTGGTTAAAAGGTCCATGAATATCCTGGCCGAACAGGATCTTTAAGCCGGCACACCGGGGCATGCCGGGGGACTTTCTGGCTTTGTCGATTTGGCCGAACAGTATCTTTGAGTCGGGACACCGACAAAGGATTGATAGGCTCCCCGGAGTATGCCCAGGGGTATGTAAAAACTGGAATTCAATCTGCCCCATCGTAAGGGTTTCTCGATCCTGCTTAATAACTCGATCTACTTTGACCGGCTGGTATTTTACGCCATACCAGTCGGCTGCCGTTAGAACCGGATTGCCATTTTCTATAGCATCAAGTTCCAGTTGATGGGCTAGCACTAAAGCACCGGTTTTCTCCTGTAAATATTTCAAACCACCAATATGATCTATATGACCATGGGTCACTAAAATATATTGAACACTATCCGGAGAAAAACCGCATTTTTCAATATTCTCAAGTATCCGCTCGCTTCTCTTTCCCGCTCCGGCATCAATTAACGCTAGCTTATTTTCGGATTCTACCAAATAAACACAGCAATCATCAGGGTGGGAAAGATAACTTCCCCCGACCTGGTACACCTGTGGACATATGCTTACTGCCATAACCAACCCTCCCTTAGATTTATTATATTATGTTATGTTCACGGCAAAGTTAGCCTATCCTGAATGGATTGGGTCGTCACTTAGTCAAACGCCCCTTCTTCTAGGCCTACAAACTGGGATTACATTCAGTTTGTTGTATCGTTATTTTGTTCATTATTATTTATAGATACATGATTTCTCACCCTCTTTAACCATTCTATTTTCACTTTTTGAATTTCAATTCCGTACTCAATAATAAAAACGCGAAACCGATAAACCTTTTTATTTATATTAAATCCCAATCTATTTCCTAACCAATATAAATCGTACACCTGATTAAAGTCAAATCATTTAACTAGGCAGAAAACAAAAAGGCATCGTCCGAAAACGATGCTTTATCTTATCGCAAACTGCTTTCAATACCGAACTACTCCTTGATTTCATAAGTAATGGTTACAGACTTCTTTTCTGCATCATACATTAAAGTAATCATGGTTTTTTCGTCCTTTTTAGCCCCATAGCTGTATACTGCATCACTAGTAAGCTCATAAGAATCAGTAGTAAAACCCTGGGCTTTTATTTCCTCCAGGTATTGGTTAAAATCTTGTTGAGCAACTTCTTCCAACATGATCATACAGTATTGTTCCGAATTCATCGTCGAAACCACAACGCCTTTGTTTAACTGAGGAATCTGCTGGGCGGCACCGCTGGCCGGCCATTTGGTTTCTCCAAAACTATATTCTTGTCCATCTTTGCCGGTGATAGTAACTTTATCGCCGTCCAAATCAACCTTGGCTTCTCCATCAATCGCTTTGTTAATTATTCCTTCGGAAACTGATTCGGCTATTTTTTCATTCATCTTTTCTTTAGCTCCGCAGCCGCCCAACGCTGCCATCAGGAAAACCATCAGTAAAATGGCTATTAATTTTTTCGACATTTCAATATACCTCTTTTCTTATGATATTTCTTTATGAAAATTGATATTCTGACACCCGTGCCGGTTACTTTATCAACTGGTACTTACCAATAATCGGAAGAACCTTATCCTTGCCGTTAAGACCATTTAGTAATCCGATAATCGCCATTATGAAAACTCCGAGCCCAAAAAAGGGCAGCAGTAGCCAGCCAATTACCGGGATAATGCTTAAAACAAAACTTCCTCCCAATGCCAGCAAAAACAACAGCAAACCCTGGTTGGCATGGTACCGACCAAAAGGGGAATTCGGGCAGACCAATAACGGCAGGAAAAAAATAAAATAAGCAAGTCCTGCCATAACCTTACTACTTTCAATATCTTCCGGGGTGAAAGTAGGAGTTTGCTTGGTCTTCGCTTGATTCACTTCTGCATTGAAATCCGTCATAATTAAACCTCCTTATTCATTATATTGACGGTATATTGACGGTTTAAAATATACCAATGTTTTTTGCAGAAGTAATCACCCCCAGGGTGATAAACTAAAAATCACCTTGAGAGTGATCAGGTTAATTTTGTATGATTTTGGATATCAAAAAAAAAGGATTATCAGGAAATGTGGCAAATTATTATCTACAAATTAAATGTTTGCCAAATAGCAATCTAATAAGAGGCAAGGACATGAAAAGATATTTTTTAGCTTTCGTATTGTTGATTTGGCTTATTGTCTGCCCATTGGCTGGATGTGGCGAAGGTGCTAAGATCGATCCGGCTAATCCGGTAACCCTTAATTTGTGGCATAATTACGGTGGTCAGCTTAAAGAGACGATGGACAATATGGTAGATGAATTTAATGAAACCATCGGGATCGAAAAAGGTATTATAATTAATGTTACCTCTATTTCAGGCAGTGCTACTCTCCATGAAAAACTTACTATGGCCGCTCATGGTGACCCAGGTGCCCCTAACCTGCCTGATATCACCACTGCCTATCCAAAAACTGCTCTTATTCTGGCTAATAAAGGCCTATTAACTGACCTGAATAGTCAGTTTTCTGGCCAGGAATTATCAGCCTATATTCCGGAATTTTTAGCAGAAGGGCGGATAAACGGAGACAGTCTTTATGTCTTCCCTACTGCTAAATCAACAGAAGTATTGTTTGTTAACACTACATTATTCAATAAGTTTGCTCGGGACACGGGAGCTAAAATCGAGGATCTAAAATCTTTTGAAGGGATTACCAGGACTGCTTCCCTTTATTATGAATGGACTGACCAGCAAACACCTGATGTGGCTGATGACGGTAAAATGTTCTATATGCCGGATTCACTATTTAATTTCGCCCTGATAGGTTGTAAACAACTGGGGGCAGAATTGATCAACGAAGGCAAATTTAACTTTTCGTCACCACAGTATCAAAGGGTATGGGATTGTTATTATCAATCTGCCGTCTTAGGAAATTTCGCTATTTTTGACGGTTATGCTACCGATCTGGCGAAAACTGGTGATATAGTATGTTCGACCGGATCAACTGCCGGAGTATCTTTTTTCTCTCCCACAGTGACTTATGCAGATAATACCTCTGAACCAGCTGAACTGGCTATCCTACCCTACCCGGTTTTTGAAGGTGGTAAAAAAGCAGCTATTCAAAGAGGGGCCGGTATGTGTGTAATCAAATCCACACCCGAGAAAGAATACGCTGCCGCGGTGTTTTTGAAATGGTTTACCAGCCCGGAAAACAACTTACGCTTTGTTTCATGTACCGGCTATCTGCCCGTAACTAAAGAAGCTTTCGGGGAGATTATGTCCCAAGAGATAGAAAGCATGTCGAATGACAGTATCAAGAAACTGCTGCAAACCGCCAGGACCATGCAGCAAGAATATGAGTTTTACATTCCTCCATTGTTCGATGGGATTGATGAACTGCAGAAGGAATATGAAAGCAAGCTTAGAGAATTAACCGCAAATTCACGCACATCTTATCTAAACAAGCTCTCTAACAGTGATAAAAACACTGCTTATAAATCTGTGGCTCCGGTTGCCTTTGCTGATTTTGTAAACATAGACTTTCGAGAATCTAATTTGTAATGGAGCTTTTGCCATTGAAAACCACACTGCAAAAGAAAAGCTATGAGCTGATAAACTGGTTGACCGCTTCAACCACATCGGGTATTCCCATGCTTATAAGGCTTTTTCTGTTCTTAATTGTATTAGTGGTTACCATTATTTTTGGTGTAATAGCTATCCTGTTGATTACAGGAACTTTTACCGCCGGTCTGGCTGAGAGCGAGAGATTGTTTAACAATGATCTCCTTCACGCTTCTGAAAAGATTTCCCGGCAATATGCTGAGCTTTCCGTACAAGCCATCGAATTTTCCAAAGAACTGTCCCATAATATTGAAAAAAAAGCGGAGCAGTTAGGCATATCCGTGTCTGATTTACCCAACCACCCCGATAAATTAGAAAAAATTGTATCGGATCAATTAGAGATCGCTTACTCCTCTCTGAAAAAGTGCAAAAGCAGCGGCATATTCTTCATCCTGGACGCTACTGTTAATCCCACTCTATCCAATGCGCAAAACTCCAAAGCCGGTTTATACCTGAAGAACATGGAGCCGAATATAATCAGTTCGTCTCATCCTAACATCATTGTCCTCCGAGGTTTTCCCAGCCTGGGACGCAATAACTCATTACCTCTGCATGCCCAGTGGAAAATGGAATTTGATGTGGGCAATGCTCCTTATTATCAGCTTCCCATGGAAGCAGCCCGCGCTAACCAGGACCTGCCGTTATCCCGACTTTATTATTGGACACCGGTGCTGACGTTGCCAGGAACTAGTGAGGAAATCATGATTTGCTCAGTGCCCTTAATTGATTCCCGAGGTAATGTTTTTGGTGTTTGCGGATTAGACATAAGCAGTATGTTATTTAAGCTGTCACATCGGCCCCAAACCCACGTTTATAATCGGTCGTTTTATATCCTTGCTCCCTATCGCGAATCAACCATTGACCTGCGCGAGGCCATGGTAGCCGGAGGTTATTCCTCCAGGATTATGTCAATAAGCGAATCTCCCCTGACTATTTCCCAAACCAAGGGGGCTTTCTATTCTTACCACCATCAGGGTAAGAACACTTTCTTCTGGGGGCTTCACACCCCGATATCCTTATATCCGAAGGGATCTGCTTTTGCTGACGAACAATGGATCGCAGCGGTCCTGGTTCCAGAAGAGGATATTGTGCAATCAATAACCCGCTTAAATGTACGGTTAATCTCGTGGCTGCTGCTCTTAGTTATCGTGGGAATAATCGCTTCATTATTCATTAGCAAAAGATTCTTAAAGCCCATCTCCAAAGGGTTAGAGATTATCAAGTCAGAGGACTTAAGCGAAGTGCCCCGAACTAAAATACCAGAAATAGACGATCTAATAGAATTCCTGGCCAACCGCAATGAAGTCCTGTATGAAGGAGCCAAGCAAAAAAACTTGTCCTTTAAGCTTCTCGATGAGTTCGCTAAGAATACAGAAAAACTCTCGCCTTCGGAGCGTTCAGTATATAACCTCTATGCCCAGGGATATACTGCCAAAGAAATCGCCGAAACACTCTGTCTCAGTATAAATACCATCAAAACCCATACCAAACATATTTATGCCAAACTCAATATTACCTCTCGCGAGGAGCTCCTCTTATATGTTAACTTGCTGCGAGAGATAGATAAAACAACTAGCCTTTTATAACTGCTATTGTCTTAAGTTTTTTGATCGGCTCGATCAAATCTAGCTCTTGCTCTATTACAAAATTAATATCTTTATAGGCAAACCTTGATTCTTCTGAAACATCGCCATGCTTTTGCTTCCCAAGGATCACCCCTTGTTCCTTTAAGTCAGCCAGGGTTTTTTCTACCGGAAACTGTTTTTTAGCTTGCCTTCTGCCTAGTTTCCTACCTGCTCCATGACTGCATGAATAAAAGCTCACCGGGTTACCTTTGCCTCTTACTATGTACGAGTAACTGCCCATGGCTCCCGGAATAATTCCTAATTCACCTTCTTTAACCCTTATTGCTCCTTTTCGATGTACCCAAACCTTTTTATCGTAATGGCGTTCTACAGCAGCATAATTATGGTGAGCATTCACTTCGTTGCTGAATTCAATGTGCGGGATTTTCTTGGCTAAATGATTTTTCACTACTTCAAGCATAATCTGTCTATTTTCTTGAGCAAACTCTAAAGCTAGCGTCATCCATGAGATATAAGCATTAGCCAGTTCAGTTTCAACTGGCAAAAATGCCAGATCATATTCCTTTGGGACAGGGGCAGAAATTTTTTTGTTAAATTCCTTGGCTTTCTGGTTATAATAATTCGCCACCTTATACCCAAAGTTTCTGCTACCGCTATGCAACATGAGACACAGTTTGCCGGCTTCGTCTTCCTGCAATTCAATAAAATGGTTACCGCCGCCCAATGTGCCAATTTGATAGTATCCTTCTTCTATTTGCGGCAATCCTTCCGGCAGAGTCTTATGTTTCAATGATTGGGCAAAGTCCGACTGTTCCAAAATTTTGCATTTTTGCTTTTTCGGGTGATGGTTAAAACCAGTTGGAATATCCCGCATAATCTGCTTGACTAAATCCTGGTACATGCCAGTTGTTATTTCGTTCTTGTGGATATTGGTTTCTACAAAAGCCACGCCACAGCCAATATCTACCCCAACGGCATTCGGTATAATCACATCTTCTACTGCTACGACACCACCGATAGGCATCCCATAGCCTTGATGGGTATCCGGCATTAAAGCTACCCATTTATAGGTAAAAGGCAAGTTGGCTAAGTTTAATGCCTGCTGCAAACAACCTTCTTCCACCTGCTCTATATTTTCTAACCATACCTTAATTGGCACCCGTTGCTTGTTTTTCTCGTAAATTACAAACATTACTTTAGCTCCTTGACCTTTCTTAAATTATTGTTTATCCAAGTTAAGTATTGTTAAGTACATAAATTTTAAGTACATAAACAGCGATAGCCCACCGTTAACCCGTCGTTAACCCATCCTTAACCCACCGTCAACTTAATCCTTTAATACTTCAGCAAATGTTCGTAGTCTCTTATCAGCCTCTTTAAAATGAGAGGGTCTAATTTGCCGTCACACTTTTTTGGTTCTCCGTAATTAGGACAATTTTTACAAAAATCCTTAGTTAATACTTTGCCGGTAGTATCGAAAACAAAATTATAACAATCGGTTATTACTACACACCTAAAAGCAGAGCCAGCAGAACCCATACATATCCCCCCTAATTTCATCTTCCCGAATGCAATAAGGCTCATCCCTAGAATATATTAAAGCAGCCAAAAACTAAACTCAAAACCTTATTATTAAAAGCAAAACCGCTTTCTTGCCTAGTGGTTTGAAAACGGTGTTTGTCAACAGTCTGATCTTCATCAAAATAGTAATTATAATAGGCATGATCGCCCCGGTTTTCTTGCCAATGAAAAAATCGCGTATTAATTTAACCGCTTAAGAATAACAACTTCCTCTTCCTGGGTGGATAAACGTTTGTCAATTTCTTTTAATAATTTATAGATACATGATTTCTTAACCTCTTTAACCATTCTATTTTTGCTTTTTGAATTTCAATTCCGTACTCAATAATAAAAACGCGAAACTGATCAACCTTTTTATTTAACATACTGTCCCGGGCCTTAACAAAGTTCGTATATTTCTCTTCCATCAGTTTAAGCTGGCGATCTAGTTTTTCTAAAACTTCCTGATTACTTAACTTATTAAAATGATTTACCTTATTCAGGAAAGCATACTTGCTATAGAAATCATAACGAATATTCTCGTTTTCTTCAGTATCTGATCTCAACCAGTTATCAAAATCTGCTTCCCCTAGGGGAGTAATTTTGATTAGTTTACGGTTGGGGGTTTTGTCTTGTTGAACGACTTCCCGAACAATTAAACCTTCCTCTTCCATCTTTTTGATCAAAGTATACAACTGTCCTTTATTTATTTCCGGGCCTTGTTCGGCAAAGTCTCGCTGCACAACCCGCAGTATATCGTAACCATACGCGGGAAACTCCTTGACTAATCCTAGGATCATGTACTTCAAACTCACTACTTTAACCCCCATGTATATTAATCTCAATCTATTTCCTAATTAATATAAATTGTTATTTGATTAAAGTCAAATCATTTAACAAAGGTATTGACATTTTACAAGAAATGCCTGTATGATATTTATATACTATATTATAACTATACTAGTCAAGGCACTACTACCTTCAAAGATTACGGCTGTTAACAGAAAAATATGTATCAACTTCGACCAAAAAGCTAGTCATTTTCATCCGTGGTTGTGCCTAGCGGACATGGGTGGTTAGTAGCTAAAAACTGTGAACCGCAGGCACTACGGAGATAGCTGTGGACTTTTGTAAGATTTTTGCTTCCGAAAGCTGAAAGCAATGAAACAGGAATCCCGCTAAATTTTCGTGAGAGGTTGAATGGTAAATCATTTAATGGGGAGGGGTTTTAATGCATCATTATCACAAACTTCAGGAATTGCTTAATACTCATCCAGTTGGTGCCCCCAAAAGTGAAGAATTTATAGAAATCTTAAAAATCCTCTTTCAACCGGGGGAAGTTGAACTAGCTTTAATGCTGGACTTTAAGTTAAAAAAAGCTACCGAAATAGCTAAGGAAGCGAATATTCCCCCAGAAGAGGCTGTCCAAAAACTTGAAGCCATGGCGGACAGAGGATCCATTCTAGCCAAGACAGTTAAGGGTGAACCGGCTTATGCTCTTCTTCCCAATTACCCGGGATTGTTTGAGTACCCCGTTATGAAAGGTGGGGATAGGGCTACCCAGGCTAAACTGGCTCAGCTTTGGCAAGCTTACTACATGAAAGCGATGGCGGCAGAATTATCTCTGGCTAACCCACCCTGGTTAAGGGTTGTCCCAGTCGAGGAAGCCATAACAGAAGAATTCGAGATTCTGCCTTTTGAAGCAGCCTCGCAGATGATGTCGACAGCAAAAAAGATTGCTCTCGGCAATTGTCCTTGCCGGACCACTGAGCAAAAGTGTGACAGACCTATCAATGTATGTTTGGCTTTTAATGGCGCAGCTGATTTTATGGCCGAAAGGGGAATAGCCAGGGAAATATCACTTGACGAAGCAATCGAAGTTTTGAAAAGAGCGGAAGAAGCAGGGCTGGTGCACTCTGGTAGTAATAATCAAAATGATCTTCTTTTTATCTGCAACTGCTGCCCTTGCTGCTGTCATATGCTAAGGCTGATAACAGAACATAATAACCCTAACGGATTAGCTAAATCCAGTTATTTGGCCAAAATAGATGCCCCTGAATGTATCGGGTGCGGAATATGCGCAGAAGAACGTTGCCCGGTCAAGGCGATAGAAATGAGAGAGGATATCGCGATACTGAATAACGATAAGTGTATTGGTTGCGGTCTCTGCGTCTCAAAATGCCCGACTAACGCTATTTCCCTGATAAAGCGCGGCAACTATGAGTACCCACCAGAAACGGTGAAGGAGCTGTCTATTAGGGTGGTAAAAAACAAGAAGCAGGCTCTAATCAATCCCATAGGATAATCTTCGCGCTAATTTGCCTAAATAATTCATCAAGCCAAAGCTTCCAATCTTTGATACTATTAAATTCAACTTTCCGACGTTTTCATCTTCTATATATACTTCATGTTCCTTAGGAGTTAACGTAGCTAAGATTAATAAGGCAATGGAAGGTGACATAACCCTTTTAAACTCAGAGTCCATCGGCCTTAATGTCATTTTGGGGGAAATCAATTTTATTTTCATATAGACCTCGAATATATGTCATGTTATTTGGATTCTCTTTTATATTCTAAAATATCTCCAGGCTGACATTCTAAAGCCTTACAAATTGCCTCTAGAGTTGATAATCGAATCGCTTTTGCCTTTCCATTTTTCAAGATAGAAAGGTTAGCCATCGTTATTCCAACCCTCTCCGAAAGTTCGGTGACGCTCATTTTCCTTTTAGCCAGCATCACATCGATATTGATTATTATCGCCATGTTATTCACCTCAAACCGTTAAATCATTTTCTGATTTTATATCTATGGCATTTTGTAATAGCTTTTGAAGAACAGCAGCAAAGACTGCATCCACCATTGAAGCAAAAATAATGACCATTCCGATTAGTATGACCCCTGGGGCGTCGTCTATCTCCGCCAGTAGAAAGAAGAGTGGCATGCCTACTACATACAAAATACTGATTGTAATTGCACAGTTTCTTATATTTTTTAACGCAGTTACAGATAATTCCGAGAACGCTTTGTTCCGGTCAATATAGCTTAACAGTCTGAAGGTCTGATACAGAGCAAAGAAAAACGGTATCGCCGTAGCATACAAAAAATTAAAATGAGATATGACAAACAAGCTAACTCCGGATTCAATTCTGCCGCTCTATTTGCTATCCAAGGCAACCAAAAACAAAAACCAAGAATCGGAATTCCAATAAGAAAAACAACTACCTTTAAAAAGAGTGTTTCTCGTTTCATAAAAGCACCTCGCTAATTTAGTGTTAAATTAATTTTACCACAGATTTATTGTTTTGCAATAAATTATTATCATTTTGCAATATTTTTTTATTGTCTCTTGATTATCCAACATCTACAACATTTGGCCATTTTAAACTGTAAATATAATCCATTCTCAATTAAAACGGATATATACTTTTTCTCACTTTTATTGTGGGTGATGATATATAATTATAATATAGTGTGATAGCAAACTGGAAGGAGAAAGCATATGTACGACAATATTATTGATACCATTGGTCATACACCGCTTGTTAAGATTAGTAAGTTAAACCCCAAGCCGCATATCCCGCTTTACGCAAAGCTGGAGGGTTTTAACCCAACGGGGAGCATTAAAGATCGTATTGCCATAAAAATGATCGAGCAGGCAGAAGAAAGCGGCGTTCTCACTCCGGGCAAAACAATAATCGAGCCTACCTCCGGCAATACCGGAATTGGTCTGGCAATGATCGGTGCCGTAAAAGGGTATGCGGTTGAAATCGTCATGAGTGAAGCAGTTTCCGTTGAACGCCGCAAGATGATTGAGGCTTTTGGAGCTAAGACTACTCTTACGGATGCTTCCCAAGGCACGGATGGGGCCATTAGGAAAGCCCATGAACTTTGCCGCAGCTATCCGGATAAATACTTTATGCCCAACCAGTTTTCTAATGAATATAATAAACTGACTCATTATAAAACTACCGCCCATGAAATCTGGGAGGACACTGGGGGCAAGGTTACCCATATCGTTTCCGCTCTTGGCACCTCAGGAACCATCATGGGAATAGGGATGGGATTAAAAGCCAAAAATCCTGATATTCAGATTGTTGAGGCACATCCTGTTCGGGGCCATTACATCCAAGGCCTCAAAAACATGCAAGAAGCCATAGTCCCGGCAATCTATAATCCGGCTCAGATCGACCGAAGGGTGATGATTGAATCTGAGGCTGCGTTTGCGATGGCCCGAACCATTGTGGCGCAGGAAGGCATCTTTGTGGGTATGAGCAGCGGAGCAGCCATGGTGGCCGCACTCGAATGCATCAAAGACATAGAAGAAGGCTTTGTGGTGGTAATATTTCCCGACCGGGGAGAAAAATACCTGAGTACGGGTTTATTTCATCTGGCCCCTTAATCAGTGTTAATTAGCGGGCTCTAGTCGATACCCTCGGACAGTCTTCGCGATTTATTTTTTGCTATCCTAATAGATAACCTCCTGCGGAGATACTGAATAATCTGTAGCAGGAGGTGATTCAATATGCCTTGGCAAACGACTCTACAATATTTGATAAATCAACCTGTTGGCGTGTCCCTGGCTGACGGTACAGGTGTTTCGGGTATCCTTTGTAGCATCAATCATAAAGAAATATACTTGCTGGAGTATTTATATCATACTCAATTTGCGCTAAAACACTACCCCCTCAACCTAATTCAGGATGTTCTTCCATTTCCATCATGTAATACTCCAGGACCACTTTATTAACTTGACCATAGGCAATTTCCTTGGAAGGAGTGTTGTGGAACACTCCTTCCTGTTATTTTCTAAAGCTTTTTGAACCTGTACTAAACAAATGATGCAACAATACGATCGATATTTTTTGTGTTGAAAAAGTCGAGTATCGTTAAAGTAACTTGGGTATTATGTAGGTACGAAAAGGGGGTGAGATAATGTTACGCGAATTAAATCATGTGATTGACTATATTGAAGACCATTTAACCGATGACCTATCTCTTGAAGTGATTTCTGAATATGCCGGGGTTTCTGACTATCACTTTAGAAAAATATTTTTCTATCTTTCAGGGTTGACGCTTAGTGAATATATCAAAAACAGAAAATTGTCGGAAGCAAATAAGGATTTATTAGATGGGGAAAAAGTAACGGAAGTTGCTTTTAAATATGGTTATCAGTCAATGGACGGCTTTACTCGAGCCTTTAAAAAATGGAGTGGGTTTTTACCGTCAGATGTAATAAAAAAAGGCATGAGCAAATCGTTTCCCAAACTTTCATTCGTAATAACCGTCAAAGGAGGAATTCCGATGGAATTTAGAATTGAAGACAAACCAGCGTTTAATTTAGTCGGTGTAAGCAAACGTGTTCCTATGCAATTTGAAGGGGTTAATAACGAGATTGTTAAGCTTGCCGAAAGCATAACGGACGAACAAAGAAAAGAAATGCATTCTCTGCAAAATATCGAGCCTTATGAAATTGTCAATGCTTCTTATGATGCTGACGCTAATTTCCTAAAAGAAGAAGGAGATTTAACTCATCTGATAGGTGTTTTAACGACCGAAAATCAAGTAAGTGATCTCTTAGAAAAAGTGCCGGTCGAAGCCGGCACCTGGGCAATATTTCCAAACGAAGGACCATTCCCCGCTACGTTACAAAATACAATGGCCAGAATATATTCAGAATGGCTTCCTTCATCCAATTATGAAGTAATTAATGCCCCTACTTTTTCTTTTACGAAAATGGATGAACATAAAAAAGATTATGCTTATAGTGAAATTTGGATTCCGGTCCGGAAGAAATAAAAACCATGTTATTAGTTGCGGGAACCCGATTACTTTCCTACCGCTTTTGAAAGAGCATTATCCAGGTCAAAGATCAGGTCTTCAACATCCTCCACACCGATTGATAAACGAATTTGGTCTGGAGTTACTCCGGCCCTTTTCTGATCTTCCTCACTTAACTGCGAATGAGTCGTAGTGGCCGGGTGAATAACCAACGATTTGGCATCAGCCACGTTGGCCAAATTAGAGAAAAGTTCAAGACTGTTAAAGAAGCGTTTGGCAGTCTCTTTATCACCCTTTATCCCAAAAGTGAATATAGAACCGGCACCCCGTGGCAAATACTTTTGGGCTAAATCATATTACAGATTCAATATCTATAATATTAATGCCAGGATTTCCGATACTTTCTATAAAAATGGCCTTTGTTTTTTCAGTGATGGCCTTTCTGAAGTTCTCCGGCTCGTCCGGATCAACGAACACTGTCTTAATTCCGTATTTCGGCAGCGTATATTGGAATAGGTTATAAGTTCCGCCGTAAAGGGTGCTCGCGGCCACTATTTCCTCGCCGGCACCGGCAATATTCATGATCGAATAAGTGATGGCGGCCGAGCCGGAGGCCAGAGCTAACCCGGCGACCCCACCTTCCAGGGCGGCTAATCTTTGTTCAAAGACATCAGTTGTTGGATTCATGATTCTGGTGTATATATTGCCGGTTTCCTCCAGGGCAAAAAGCCTTTTCCCGGCATTTGAAACAGGATTGCCGAATGGGTCAGGCTTTCCTTCAGAGAAGGCATAGCCTCATCCGGGGAGTAGAGCGCAAAAACATCTCCAAGCGGCAATCCGGCAGTGTGACAGAGGAGCCGCTTAACGGTCATACCATCCGACGGGTAGTCTGAAGCAGGCAACTTCCAGCTCTTGAGGTATCTTTCGGCAGGATCGTCCAGATTCAGCTTCCCTTCCTCCGCCAGCTTCAGCACAGCCCACGCTGTTACCGATTTGGATATGGATTGAACGCGCATGGGCATGTCTACCGTCATTTTCTGTCCAGACTTTTGGTTGGCGTCGCCGTAGGCCGCCGTATATACAATCAGCCCGTCTCTAACAAGGGCAATACTAACTCCCGGTATTCCGTATAGCCCCATCAGCTTCGGAACTCTTAAATCCAGAAAAGCCGCGAATTCTTCCGTCGGGGAATGGGTCCTTATTTTTCTGTCTGGCAAATATAGGGCAAGAGCGGCCGCGCCAAAGAAGCCGATGGCGAAGGCAGCGATTATGAGGGTACTCATGGTGCGTTTCATGACGTTTTCTTTTTATACAGCATGGATATTGCTCCTAAGACCGCGCCCATACCGGCACCAGCGCAAAGCCATAAAATCAGATTTTGAAACAGCGCACCCAGCACAATACCAACCGCCGCGCACAGGCCGATAGATGTACCCATATTCCAGTAATCCGAAACCTTATACTTTTTCATTGTTATCCCTCCAATTCTACCCCACTATAAAATGACACAAATGCACACTCCTAGTCAATCGTTTAACGTTTTCAGGAGGTGTGCATTCTTTGGGGTTCACATCTTGTTCAAGTGGATCGTCTCATTATTTATCTTTAACTTGAGATTTGATGACTTCATATCCAAGTTTAGTGATAGCTTTTTCAACGTCTTCAACAGATATCTTGTCAGCATCAAAGTCAAATTTGACTTTGCTTGAGTTAAACAACACCTTTACGCTTTCTTTTTCCACTCCGTTCAAAGATTTTGTAGCATTTTCAATCTTTTGGCTGCATGATGGGCAAGTTAACGTTTCTAATTGAATCGTTGCTTTTGGCATTTTCATCCCTCCATTATCTAGTATCTTAACCGGTAACGAAGAAGCCGCATACCATTTAAAATTACGGCTAGTATGCTTGCTTCGTGTACAAACATGCCTATCGACATGTTCATCCATTCACTGAAAATTAGGCTTGTGAGCAGAGCTAACACAACTCCTACTGCGATAACAATATTTTGGCGCATATTATTAGCTGTTGCTTTTGTTAAACCAAGCGCATGTGGTAAGCGGCTAAAATCGGAATTCACTAGTACAACATCTGAGGTTTCAATCGCGACATCTGTGCCGCTTCCCATTGCAATGCCAATCTGTGCCAAAGCCAATGAAGGACTATCATTAACTCCGTCTCCAACGAATGCAACAATATGACCTTTAGCTTTCAACTCTTCAACATATGCCGACTTATCCCCCGGCAACATATGCCCGTGTGCTTCCGTCAGCCCCAATTCGCGCGCCACTAAATCAACTGTGCCCTGATTGTCTCCCGAAAGAAGGACCAGATTTTTAACCCCTAATATCTTTAATTTTTGAAGATCCTCTTTTACACCCGGGCGAATCTGGTCGCGAATGCCTATCAGTGCTTTTAATTCACTGTCGATGGATAATAAAACAAGTGAGTTTCCGTTCTTTTCAAACCGGGCAATATCTGCACGGGCCTTTTCGGTTAAATGAACATTTTCTCGCTCCATCAATGCAACATTGCCAACCGCAACCTTATGCCCATTTACATGAGCGACAATTCCGCCACCCTTTACAACATCTGTTTTTTCAACCGGATATAATTTTGTAGCTCCGATGTGTTCTACAACAGCGTTGGCTAAGGGATGGTCTGATTCATTTTCAACGCTTGCAAGGTAATCTAATGCCTCTTCAACGTTGTCTGTGTAGAGTTCCTGGTCTGCTACTTTAGGATTGCCTATGGTTAAGGTACCTGTTTTGTCAAAAACCATCGTATCAACCTTGCTAAAATCGCCGATAACTTCACTGCCTTTGAAAAGAACACCGTGCCTTGCTCCATTGCCAATGCCCGCTACGTTTGAAACCGGCACACCAATAACCAGTGCACCGGGGCATCCTAAGACTAATATGGTAATGGCCAATTCAATATTCCGCGAAAATAACCATACGATAATGGCGATTACTAATACTGCCGGGGTATAGTATTTAGAAAACCTGTCAATGAACCGTTCGGTTTCAGATTTTGAATCCTGCGCTTCTTCAACTAACTCAATTATTCTGCCAAAAGTAGTATCTTCACCTACACGGTCGGCAACAATTTGAAGCGTTCCATTTTCCAGAATCGTTCCGGCATACACCTGTGAGTCTTTCTTTTTATCAACCGGAACAGACTCGCCGGTAATACTTGCCTCATTGATGTAACCTTCTCCTGACAAAACGGTTCCATCAACAGGAACTTTCGCCCCGGTTTTAACCAGTAAAATATCACCTACGTCAACTTCATCCACTTCAACTTCTTCAAATTCGCCGTTTTCCATTTGTTTTAAAGCACTTTCCGGTGCCATTTCCGTTAACTCTTTAATGGCCGAACGCGTCTTGTTCAATGTGCGTTGTTCCAGAAAAGACCCAAATAAGAACAAAAACGTAACAATTGCTGATTCTTCAAGGTTCTTAATTAAGAATGCCCCAACAACCGCAATAGTTACCAAAACATCAATACTGACAACCTTAACCTTTAATGCTTGATAGGCTTGGATTGCAATAGGTGCAACCCCTAATATTGAAGCGATAGCCAAGGACCAAATAGCTACAAATTCATTTTTAAAACCTAGTTCGCTGGTGAATCCAATGGCAATTAAAACAGCACCAATCAAGGCTATATGGTTTTTTTTACTTAATATAAATCTCTGCAAACCCTCACCTTATTCTCCGTTTTGTGGTGATTTAAGCATGATATGCCTTATCTATCTCGGCTAACATTCTGTAAACAGCCTCATAGCTTTCGCACACATCTCCGGGAACCGTGTAATTATTAGTGATCTCACGCAGCCTGGCAAACTCTTCGTTTAATACAGGTTTTTTGGTTCCTGCTTCTTTTGTTTTCTCTATAATTGTATCAAACAATTTACGAACTTCATGAAATTCCTGATGATTACCTCCATGAACTCTTTCTACAATCGGCACATACTGTTTCAATGTCTGAAAATGCCTTTTTTTCGCCTCATTAAAGCTATTTGTCATTTTTGTCCCTCCTTATTACAGACCATAGGATTTTATTCAACTCCAAAAGCCTGTGCCCAGGTATCAATCATAGCGTGCAGTTTTTCATGTACTCCATGCCCTACGACATTCTCTTCATGCTGCTCGAAATATTCGAACAGAAGATTCTGTTCTTGCTCACCTATCACCTTATCCGCCATCATGAAAAGTACATTGTTTTCCTTCTCAATATGCTGACGCAACAGATTGCGGTATAGAACAGCGGCGTTATTGAATCCCTCAATACTTTTTTCATCAATACTGCGGCCCATCTGGGCGATGTATTCTCTGCCTTGAGCGTGTTCATGCAGCATTACACCAACGGGGCCACCTTCGCTAGGAATTCCTTTCTTAACAAGTTCCTTGAATAGAAAGTCCTCCTCCTTACCATGGTGACATTTGTCTATGAATATTTTGAAAAAATAAACCACCTCATCGTAATATTGAAGTAGGGTTTCAGACCCGCTGTTATCGGACCGCATCATTTTGTCGAGTATTTGCAGAACATAAAGGATGGCATCGTGTTCTTTTCGGAGATCTTGTGTTGCTTTTCCCATTTTTAAGATCCTCCTTTTTATCTATTATCCAACGAATTTACTACATTCTATCACACAGTACCAAGAAATGTAATGAACTGATACAATAAAAGCACACACCTTTGACAAAAATAGAGTCAAGGAGATGTTGCGAAAATGGGAAACAAATATTAGTTAATCCGGTTATTTATGAATTACATTACCAATCGAAAATCGGTGTATAACCCAAGCGTGCCGAGTAAATAATGATTTACTCTTATCTTGATTTAAATCGGACTGTAAGAGAGAATTTTGCTTGAGTCAACTCGTAAAAGTTGGAGTTTAATATTTAATGAATAAAACAATTATCTTCTATTTTATGAGAACTTTAGCCGTTGCTGGAATAGGCGGTTTCCTTTTCAAGATATTATATATCCCTCTGCCTTGGATGTTGGGTCCGCTAACTAGCGTGATGCTCTGGAGTTTGCTAACCAAACAATCTATGTACTGGCCACTCTGGCTACGCAATGCCGGGTTAATTATTCTTGGTTATATGATGGGAATATCCTTTACGGCAGAAACTGGCCAACAAATCCTGATCCACCTGCCCAGTATGTTTGTATCAACAACATTGATCATTCTTTTCAGCTTATTATTGGGTTATCTCGTTGGCCGCCGTACCGGAATAAGCCGGTCAACCAGTCTTATTGGGAGCATCCCTGGAGGTTTATCGCAAATGGTCGTGCTGAGCGAAGAAATCCCTGGGTCAGATGTCACTGTCGTCACCTTTATGCAAACTATCCGCTTACTAACTGTCGTCTTTGTGATCCCCTTATTAGCAATTCACGCCTTAGCTGCTGGTCTAGAACAAAGCTTAATTAATAATTCACTGAACGTAAACCCGCTGCCTCTGGTCGGTCCGGGCGGTTCAGTTCAAGACTGGTTAATCATTATCGCCGCTACCCTCGTCAGCACCTGGGTGGCTGTACGGTATAATTTCCCTACCCCTTATTTACTGGGGCCGCTGCTAGGGGCGGTTGGATTGGTTCTCGCTGGTAGACCCGGACCGTTAGTCCCCAACAGCTTAATTCTCGCTGCTCAATTGTGTATCGGGACTTACATGGGATTGACCATGAATATAGCCAGCCTTAAAGCCTGGAAACAACTCCTGCCTTATACGCTGGCCGGGTCTATCGGGATTGTCCTTGTCTCTTTGATGGTGGGCTATTTTCTTACTTGTTTTTATCCAATAACGCTAGTCACTGCGTTTCTGAGTACCGCCCCCGGAGGAATGACTGAAATGGGAGTAACCGCCATGACCGTTAACGCCGATCTCTCGATTGTCACGGCTTATCAAATGTTTCGGGTATTGTTTATCCTATTAGTGGTCCCCTGGGTGCTCAAGAGCTGGTTAATCGTTAAGAGTCCTCACAATTAACTCTAAGGGCACTAAATTGCCGCTGTTAATTTGCTTTGTAGATACTATTTCCGCGATGCTGATAGGGTATCCGGGACTTATTACCGCGCAAAAATCAATCAGTAATTTGTTTGGCGAGAGCCTGCTTAAAACGATAGCTTTCAACATTGATGTTTAGGATATGGGCTTTGTGGTTGAACCTATCCAGCAATGCAGCTATCAATTGTGCGTCTAATAACTAAGCTTAACATTTTGTCATCAGTTGTGACCCTATTTTATTTATAATACCAGCCGGGTTTATGTCTTGTAGCCCTACCCCCTTTTGGGGTGAAATTGAATTTGTAACCGTGTTTTGCAAGCTCTTCCATACTAGAAGCCAGTTCCTTTCCACCAATCACCCAGAGAGCCCCTCCTTTATTCCGCTTGTCAACAAATGAAAAGCCTTTTCCCTGAAGCAACTGGGTAACAGAAACCTTTCCATTTGGATCAGTGTCAATAGACTGTATTGGATCTGAAAAAAGTCTCAATCCTATATATTGTTTATTTGGCACACTCCCTGCTAGTCTTTGTGATGTTAACATTTGTATCGTTGGAGCACTCTTAATCTCAGGGTTTTCGCTTTGTACAAGAACCTCTTTTTTTATTTTTAGAGGATCAGACGTTTTGTTTCGCCTGTTCCACCTTTTTGTTTGGAGCGATTCAAAAGAAACGATCTCCTCTCCATCACCCTTTTCCCACATTGCCCTGAGTTTCGCAGCATTTCGTTTGACTCTTTCCAATAAATCATTTCCCTGAGCAACTGGTATATAAAGGGTTGAATCAAGCGTTGGCGTAATGCCCATGCTTTTGATTTGTTCAAAGACTGGCTGCATAGCTTGTTCAGGATTGCGGTAAAATTGCGTTCCACGAATTCTAACAAAGTTCCAGCCTAGCCGTTCCAGAATTGCTTGACGGTTCAGATCGTCTTGGAGGTTGTCCAAAGTGTGCCACTTGTCTCCATCACATTCGACAGCCAACCTTTTTCCGTTACCCTCGATCACCATATCTATTCTATATGAACCGACTTTCCATTGAGGTATAACTTTATAACCAGCGTCAATGAGAATGCCAGCCACCTTCTTTTCAAAATCTGATTCAGTACGTTCGAAAACTTTTTCACGTTCACGCGCAAAAGCATTGGGATCTTTAGCGTGCTGAATAAGCTGAAGACGCAGATCCCCATCCTGCAAATCCGTTTCTGGATTGAGAGAATAAACCACCCACAGTTGATCACGAGCTCGGCTGGCTGCAACATTGTAACGCTTTTTAAATACCCCAAGTCGACCTTCTCTCCTAATAGGTAGAGGTCCTTCTTTTTCATTGGTATCAATCATGGATAGGAATATTACATCTCTTTCATCACCCTGAAAATGAGCGGAACTACCGCATTGTATCTTCCTGCTGGCATATACTGTTGGTTCAAGGTATCTTCGAAGCAACCTATCAATATATAAGGCTTGTTCTTCACCTACGAGTGAAATGACACCGAAGGTAGCGTTTTCATACTCTGGTTCCTGAATACAAGCTGCAATCAAAGAGGCAATTATTATAGCTTCCTCCTTATTTACTTTACCGTTTGAACTAGCCTCTTCTACCCTATAGTCAATAACGTGGGGCTTAATCCTAATGCTGCTTGTATCACGCAATGGCCTGATTTTCCAATCATAACTCAGTCGATTGCTGAAGTTAATGATTTCTGGAACACATCTAAAATGCTCTCGGAGGCATACCGGTTGAAGGATCGTCATGGCCAAATCATATATAGAAAAATTACTATCATACAGTACTTTATTGGGAATACCCTGAAGCATTGTGTCGATAAGGGATTGTACTTCCTGAAGTTTATCGCCAACCCCGAGCGGGCTGACCTGTTCGTCATCCCCAACAATAACGATTTGTTTACCCATATATACGGCTATTAAAGACATCAAATCTGCCTGGCTGGCTTCATCGATTATAACTACATCAAACTTATTAGTACAAGGATTAAAGTTATCAACAAGCCTGGCTAACGGCATTATCCAAACGGGAACTGCAGACTGACAGTCCGGCATAAGCTTTCTAGCTTCAGCTTTCAATTTGGGTACACGGACACCAGTTCCCCTCCCAATTCTTTGAATAATCATTTTCCAACCCTGGAGTGCAAGACGTTGCTTATCATCGATCCTTCTTATTTGTGAAGCCCAAGAACGCTTTTCGATAAGTTTGCCTGTAATAAATCTTAGCTGATCGCTCGTTACTTCTATTTTATTTTGAATGTCGGCTACATTTAGGGCTGCCCTTCTATCTAATTCGTCGTTTAACTGACGCCAGATCCATGCGTCATGGACTTTTCCAGGAGGGGTGTCACTACCATGAACATCTCGTTTTGCTCTGATAAAATCTGCCCAGGTTGGAGCAACGCGACTCACCTTATCCAGGAGTTCATTTCGTTTACGGTAGTTGACTGCTTGTTCCGTCAAATGGCGAAGGTAGGCGTAGGTTTTGGTATAGGCTAATACGTCTTCTTTTATTACCGCCTCCAGCAAGTCATTGCTGAGCCTATCTGAGATAGACAAGTCTCTTAACCTGTTTTCAAGATCTGCCAATTGTGATATAACCTGCTCATAATCCAGACAATTAACTTTTGCTTCTATAATAGGCGGTAATATTTCAGTTACAGCCAATATGTATTGTTCAAGCTGATCACTGGCAGTGCAGACCTGGCTTAAAGCCTTGTCCCAGCAAAGTCCACAATCTATCAGGGATTGAAGCACCGGGAGGAACTGATTGGAATACCAGCCCAGGGCATTTTCGATCAGGGTGCTGTATCTGAGACAAGTAACTTCTGGGGTCATGTCATCAGGTTCAATAATCGGACCATTAATTTCAGAAACCTGACGTTCCCACCTCAAAATTAGCTTATAGCGCATCAACTGTATATCCGCCGCAGCTTTTAATGCATCAAAATGCTTAGGGATTGAGGGTTTAAAACCGTTTACTGAGCAATTGCTAAGGATTGATTTCCATTTAGGTTTGAGGAGTAGCTTAAAGTAGCCTAATTTGCTCTTTGTGCTTACATAATGATGGATTTCATCTATAATTATTTGGACTTCTTCGGGCGATTTGTCTAAAGGAAGCCGAGGTCCATATTCAGTTAATAGTTCGTTATGTTTCAAACTCAAATTATAGGTGTCCTCAATTAACTGCCGCAGGCTGTACCAGGTTTCTTTCTGTGACTCAGTAATTCCTTGGACCGTAATAGCACGGAGCCAATCAGGTTTACCAGCAATGCTCTGCACAGCCTCAATCAAAGTTTTAAAAGAATTTCTAATTTGGTCCGAGCTAACGTTTGAGGACAACCAAAAGGATTTTCCATGCTTTAGATCCATTGATTCGTATTTCGCCTTAAGTTGAAGTAAGTTGCTGAATGCTTCGGGATCTATCAGATTATCGAGCGAAGGCAGATTTCGTGATAAATAATCTTCATCATCAACTGTGATAGAGGCGTTTAACCGGTAAAGTTCACTGCATTCATAATCGGAAATCGGACAAGGTTCATCTTTGCTGATTGGAGATGGAATCCAGCCGTCCTTTGCTGCTCCAGACGCCACAATTTTCGCTGCATCAATAGGTTTATACTCCCTACCGTCCAAGACGATAGGTGTATACTCACTTAACCGAGCTATCTTAAGGTCGTTCCTGAACTGCCGTAGGTTTTTCAATAATCTTAGCCGCTGATCATGGAGTCGATTTGCTTCCTCATCTAAAAGATCAGCATTCAAATCAGCTAGCCTTTCAGTAATTTCGTTGACTGAGCTCTCAAGCTCCTTACGGTTGTCATCCGAAAGAATACTTACACAGAGCGGTTGGAGCGGTTTAACAACTTTGTCACGAAGCACCCGTAAAGCTTTGGCTGTGTGACTGGTAATAAGAACACTTTTACCTTGGGCTAAAAAGTGTCCGACTAGGTTTGCAATTGTATGAGTTTTGCCGGTCCCAGGCGGACCTTGTACCAGAACGGACCCATGTTTTTGAATGTATTTAACTATCTGAAGCTGTTCAGCATTTGCTTCTTTACTGAATAAGACATCTTCATCTTCACCATTTGGATCTAATATCATAGAACCATGATCTTCTGAGATAACTGGATCCATTTCTAAACCAAGTACTCTCGGTAAGAAACTGGGAAGGTCTTTAAAATCTGTATTTGGCAATTCATCCAGGATAGATTCGATTGCGACTCCGAAGCCTAAACTACGTCTTCTTAAATATATTACCGGTGATTTTCCGATACGCGGGACATCTTTTTCTCCCATGGGCGGTTTATCACCTTCAATAAACTCACCTTTAGGTGCAATCTGCGGAGCTAATGAACGAAAAAAATCAGTTGTTTTCTCTTCTTCCAAAGGGTGGATTGAACCACTATTAACGAGTTCAAGAGAATCCGAAACCGTTTTTGAATTTATATTCGGTAAGGTTCGAAGAAGAGCAGAATACAACTCTGGGCTTTTATCACTTTCAACGAACTTGAATTCAGGTATTATAGGATCGAAGATAAGGTCTATTCGTTGCAGAAGTAAGGGGTGGTTGACGATTATACCGTTTGGGAGCGGCCAATTGAGTATACCATCTCCAAGCACTAATTCAACCTGCTCAGATTCCCTCTGAATCCGGGAATAAAGTTCGTAGACGTTTTCGAAAATGCCTTGTACCTGATTAATCAGCTTCTGTTGCTCTGCCCATTCGTTTCGTACTATTAACCATTCGTCAAACAATTCTCGGAGATCATTATTATCACTTAGATCTATGGAAATCTCATTTCCTTCATCGTCTAATCCGGTTATTGGATGAACAGTTACAGGTCGATTGCAGTTGTCCCACCCAGCGTCTAAGTATGGACTGATTTGTTCAGGGGGCATAGGTATAGGCAAATTCCGGGGGCGCGTAATCTTAAGTATGTATTCTTTGCCGGTTGTAGTTGTATCATCGTCGACAATATCTCCATCATCGCTCGCGACATATTTGGAAGCAATATCAATGCAATCGTGGTCAGGCAAATTTACAAACCACAGATTCCAAAGCTGCCTCTGGACATCCTTTTCTACGGGATTCTTTATTTGATCCAGAGCCTGCAGAAATCGAAATACTTGATTCAATTTACTTCGAATATTATCAGTATTCATATTGTATAATCACCCAACCTTAAAAACAGGAGTAATATTTACACCTTTCGTCCTCCCTGTACATCGCTTCTGTTTTATCAATTGTACAGGGGCCTGATTTGAGTGGCTCATTTATTCGTGATCACTAAGGATCTTTTTGGCTCACTATTAGGGTTCTTTCCAATCTTTGTTGAATCTGGTGCAGGTTAAGGTATAATGGAATAGTCTGAGATATTTAAAAAGAGGCTATTCTATGAATGAATTTATTAAGTTATTAGATGAGAATTTAGAGTACCTCAGCCATGAGATAATTGACGGATACGATTTTTATTAGAGTTCAGTCAATTAGAAAACAAGTTATCTGTCCTTTTTGTGGGCAACCTTCGTCAAAAACACATTCCCGTTACGACAAAAGCTTTCAAGATTTACCCATGCAGAATAAGAAAGTAATTATAATTCTCAGCAACCGAAAAATGTTTTGTCTTAATCCAGATTGTAACCATACAACTTTTGCCGAAACTTTCGACTTCTTACCAGCCAAGGCTAAGAAGACAAAGCGACTGGAAGATAAGATAATAAATATAGCTATGAACGTAAGCTCCCTTACAGCATCTGCTATATTAAAGACAAATGTTGCAAAAGTAGGAAAAAGTACTATTTGTAATCTCTTAAAAAAAAGGCACACCGATAATTGATAAGACATTAGTTTCCGTGGTCTGTATAGATGAATTTGCAATTAAGAAAAGGGAATCCTATGGAACAATCATGGTTGATATTAATACCCATCGTGTGATTGATTTAATCCCATCAAGAGAATGTGCTGACGTGGTAGAATGGCTAAAAACCTACCCGAATCTTAAAATAATTTCCAGAGATGGGTCTATTACGTATCATAATGCGATAACAACAGCACATCCGGATGCAGTACAGGTAAGTGACAGATTCCATCTATTAAAAAATTTAACTTCATATTGTAAAGACTTCCTTATGAAATGCTTTAAACCTAAAGTAATTATTGAGATTCCTAAAAAAACTGGGGCCGATACGGTTGAAACACAAGATCCCTCTGTCCAAAACAAAAAACTAACGCTAGCAGAAAAGTCAAATCGAGCACTAGTAATGCTGGCAGAAGGTATCAGCAAAACACAGATTTGCAGGCAGTTGAATATGGATATTCGGACACTAGATAAATTGATGGGAATGAGCGACGAAGAACGAAATCTGTATGTAAAAAGCAGTATGGAACTCTCTCATGGACAAAAAGTGTTAAAGAAACAAGAATTAATAAATACCGTAAGGGATATGCATGAGAGAAAATGTTCTATAAGATCAATTGCCAAAGAGTTACAATTATCTAGACAGACAGTTGCAAAATATTTAGATAAAGGCTTAACAGCCGTCCATGGAAGCTATGGCGTTAAGAAAAAGAGCATCTTAGATCCATACCTAGATGAAATAAATGGGTTAATTGATAAAGGCGTTTCCTCGTCTGTAATTGAAGCAGAAATCCGTCAAAAAGGTTATACCGGTTCTTCCTCTACAGTTAGGCATTATATAACGCGCTTGAAAAAACTGATTCAAAATACATACAATACCACTGAAATTAAGCCAGAAAACACCAGATTACTGGAACGCAAACTGTTAATTAAACTATTATTCAAACCAGTGGAGAAAATCAAAGGACTGAGCAAGGAATGCTTAGATATAGTGAATAATCAATACCCCCGGTCACTAGTGTTGCATTAAATTTTTTAACAAAGCACTAAGTAGTTCATTATCATAAATGCTTAATAAATATACATGTTAATTACCATAATATAACTGGTCCTATAAGAAAAAACTCCTTATAATAGAGATGTACAGGTAGTCCTGTCCATAATCTCTAAGATAAGGAGATCCCACTTATGGACAAGGATACCAAAAAATCTGCATTTCGTGAATGCCTTGAGCCTATATTTGTATCTAGTTTTCAAAAGCTACTTAAAACCTGGGACATTGACAAGTACGTCAAAAAGCTGTTCGCTAATAACTTTATCCTTTTAATGCTTTACGCCCAGATTGATTGCCTTGACAGTTTGCGCCATACGAGTCAGATATTGAAGGATAGTGAAAAACTTCAGGAACTTATTGGAATAACTTCTATAAGTGCATCACAGCTATCCAGAAAACTCAGAGAAATGTCAACCGAAGTTCTTGAAAAATTGTTTACTGAACTCGTAAAGGAGCTAGAAGCAACAATTGGTCATAAAGCAATGAGTCATCGTCTTAAAAGGATTTTCTTGGTGGATGCCTCGGTGATTAGCATTTGTCTCTCCAATCACCTTTGGGCAACCTACCGGAAAACTAAGGCCGGAGTCAAGCTTCACCTAAAACTAGCCTTTTATCCTGAAGTCGGGGTTTATCCTTATACGGCAATTATCACAACCGCTAAAGGTAACGACCGGACTCAAATGGATAACTTGGTCGTTGAAGAATCTGGAGATGCGCTTTACGTTTTTGACCGAGGTTACATTGATTACGAGAAGTTCGACAGCTATTGTGACAATAACAACCAGATCCGGTTTGTCAGCCGTTTAAAATCAAATGCGGTCAAGGAGTTAATCCTAGAGCAAAAGATCCTGGTTGATAATGAATGGGCACTGGAGCGAATTGTTCGTCTAGGCACACCGGGAGTTAACCAAATGAAACATCCTCTACGGTTAATTGAAACCCGGGATACTCAAGGAAATGCCGTCACGATTGTAACCAATGACTTTGAACTAACTGCTCAAGAAATCAGTGATATTTATCGGAACCGGTGGGCAATTGAACTATTTTTTAAATGGGTGAAGCAACATCTCAAGGTCAAAAAGTTTTATGGTAATAGCGAGAATGCCGTAAAGAATCAGATTTGGCTAGCCCTCATATCCTTTTGTTTGATGACATTACTCCAATCAAAGGTAAAGTTCTCGGGAGAGCTCTTGAGTCTTCAACGTCTTCTACAATCTTGTGGATATGATTCTTTAGAACTTTTCCTCGACAAGTTGTTTAGGCCACCAGCTCGTAAATCTAATGGTGGAAGGCGAAAGAATACATGGGAACAGGAATTCTGGCGGCTTAACGAAGAAACATTGCTTTATGGGACTAGTATTCTAGATGAAATGATCCTGGATCTTATTTAACAAAATTAGGCAACGAAATGTGGCACAGGACTATCTTTAATTGATCACTTGCTTTTTAACATTTACGGGAAAAACTCCTGTTCAGAATATTCAATCTTCGTCTATTTAGCCCTATATATAAGCCAGTGTAAAATGCACTTAGAAGAAATGGGTTAAATTTTATGCATCACTAATGACCCCCGGTATAAAGAGATCATAGATATAGTTCAAGAATTCAAGAGAATATTGAAGGATAAAAATGTTAATAAGATTGAACAGTGGCTACATAGGGCAGCCAGCTTAAATATCCGTGAAATAAACTCATTTATAAACGGTATTACTAGAGATATTATTGCTGTAAAAAATGCCATTAAATACGAATACAACAACGGACTTGCTGAAGGTTGTGTAAATAAACTTAAAGTTGTGAAAAGGATTATGTATGGCCGTAATAGTTTTGAAATGTTAAGAAAGAAGTTGTTATGGCTCGAAAGAAGATGCCAGTTCAACTAACGTTGGAAAGAACCACTATTAGATTATCATTCACATTTCTTATTAAACGGTATTAAATAGATTTGGAAATATTTTATTGTCGACAAAATCGATCGGATTATAATTATCCATTTGTGAATATTTTATGGTTAATAGATTAAATTCTTAGTCATTTTCACTAGTGATGCATAAAATTTAACCCATTTCTTCTAAGTGCATTTTACACTGGCTTATATATAGGGCTAAATAGACTAAGATTGAATATTCTGAACAGGATTTTTTCCCGTAAATGTTAAAAGCAAGTGATCAATTAAAGATAGCCCTGTACCACATTTCGTTGCCTAATTTTGTTAAATGAGATCTAAGGTTGTTTCATCTAGAATACTAGTCCCATAAAGCAATGTTTGTTCGTTTAGCTGCCAGAATTCCTGTTCCCATGTATTCTTTCGTCTTCCATTAGATTTACGAGCTGGTGGTCTAAACAGCTTTTCAAGGAAAAGTTCTAAAGAATCATATCCACAGGATTGTAGCAAACGTTGAAGACCCAAGAGCTTTCCCGAGAACTTTACCTTTGATTGGAGTAATGTCATCAAACAAAAGGATATTAGTGCTAGCCAAATCTGATTCTTTACGGCATTCTCGCTATTACCATAAAACTTTTTGACCTTGAGATGTTGCTTCACCCATTTAAAAAATAGTTCAATTGCCCACCGGTTTCGGTAAATATCACTGATTTCTTGGGCAGTTAACTCAAAGTCATTGGTTACAATCGTGACGGCATTTCCTTGAGTATCCCGGGTTTCAATTAACCGTAGAGGATGTTTCATTTGGTTAACTCCCGGTGTGCCTAGACGAACAATTCGCTCCAGTGCCCATTCATTATCAACCAGGATCTTTTGCTCCAGGATTAACTCCTTTATCGCATTTGATTTTAAACGGCTGACAAACCGAATCTGGTTGTTATTATCACAATAGCTGTCGAACTTCTCGTAATCAATGTAACCTCGGTCAAAAACGTAAAGCGCATCTCCAGATTCTTCAACGACCAAGTTATCCATTTGAGTTCGGTCGTTACCTTTAGCGGTTGTGATGATTGCCGTATGAGGATAAACCCCAACTTCGGGATAAAAGGCTAGTTTTAGATGAAGCTTAACTCCACCCTTAGTTTTCCGGTAGGTTGCCCAAAGGTGATTGGAGAGACAAAGGCTAATCACCGAGGCATCCACCAAGAAAATCCTTTTAAGACGATGACTCGTTGCTTTTTGGCCAATTGTTGCTTCCAGTTCTTTTACGAGTTCAGTAAATAATTGCTCAAGAACTTCGGTCGACATTTCTCTGAGTTTTCTGGATAGCTGCGACGCACTTATAGAATCTAATCCAATAAGTTCTTGAAGTTTCTCACAATCCTTTAATATCTGACTCGTATGGCGCAAACTGTCAAGGCAATCAATCTGGGCGTAAAGCATTAAAAGGATAAAGTTATTAACAAACAGCTTTTTGGTGTATTTGTCAATGTCCCAGCTTTTAAGTAGTTTTTGAAAACCAGATGCAAATATAGGCTTAAGGCATTCACGAAATGCAGATTTTCTGGTATCCTTGTCCATAAGCAGATCTCCTTATTTTAGAGATTATGGACAGGACTACCTGTACATCTCTATTATAAGGAGTTTTTTCTTATAGGACCAGTTATATTATGGTAATCCGCATGTATAATCGTTAAACATCTATGATGAATGAACAACTTAGTATTTTGTTAAAAAGTTAATGCAACACTAATGAGTCATTTTACATTTTCCTTCTATATCCATAATATTTTCTAAATAATTTTAGCGAATTACGTATCGGTATAGATTTCAACCCTACACAATTTTCTTATCCTTATCGTACTATGTATGAATTACCGCCAAAAACTTACCTGAAATTATAAAAAGATACATCCGTACCCCCATCGAAACCCTCCCCAACCTGGTGGTACCGGGATACCCCGTCCACCGACATCGAGCTGGAAGAATTTTTGAAATCGGCTAACATTTACTTCGATGGCTCCCCGCTAGATGAAGAAGATAAGGAGGACATTTTAACTTACCTCAAGGTTAAGTGGGAAAGAGAGAAAAGAAAAAGGGAAAAGGAAAGCAAAAGATAGAGGAGTGATAAAGTTGACTTCTCACCGTTTTCTAGTGGTAATCGAGCAAGACGAAGATGGCAAATACATTGCTTCTGTACCATCTCTCCCCGGGTGCCATACTCAGGCGGATAATCTGACTGACCTGGATAAACGCATTCAAGAGGCAATAAAGCTTTACCTTGATGAAAATGCTGATGTTGTTATACCAGAGGGAAAGTTTATCGGTATCTATCAAGTTGAGGTGCAGGCATGACAAGGCTTGCGATTATTTCCGCTGAAAAAATGGAACGCATATTACCCAAGTATATAAGGGATACACATAGGTGGAAGGGCCGCTGAATTCAGCGGCCCTAAACTATCCTATCGTCAATTTACCTCATCTACACAAACTTAAAGCCCACACTCGGCATGTCAAAAATTTCTAGAAAAATTTTTTAAAATATGTCCAGTATCTGGCAGGGACCGCTAAATTTATGTCGAATATCATTAGTGATGCATAAAATTTAACCCATTTCTTCTAAGTGCATTTTACACTGGCTTATATATAGGGCTAAATAGACGAAGATTGAATATTCTGAACAGGAGTTTTTCCCGTAAATGTTAAAAAGCAAGTGATCAATTAAAGATAGTCCTGTGCCACATTTCGTTGCCTAATTTTGTTAAATAAGATCCAGGATCATTTCATCTAGAATACTAGTCCCATAAAGCAATGTTTCTTCGTTAAGCCGCCAGAATTCCTGTTCCCATGTATTTTTTCGCCTTCCACCATTAGATTTACGAGCTGGTGGCCTAAACAACTTGTCGAGGAAAAGTTCTAAAGAATCATATCCACAAGATTGTAGAAGACGTTGAAGACTCAAGAGCTCTCCCGAGAACTTTACCTTTGATTGGAGTAATGTCATCAAACAAAAGGATATGAGGGCTAGCCAAATCTGATTCTTTACGGCATTCTCGCTATTACCATAAAACTTTTTGACCTTGAGATGTTGCTTCACCCATTTAAAAAATAGTTCAATTGCCCACCGGTTCCGATAAATATCACTGATTTCTTGAGCAGTTAGTTCAAAGTCATTGGTTACAATCGTGACGGCATTTCCTTGAGTATCCCGGGTTTCAATTAACCGTAGAGGATGTTTCATTTGGTTAACTCCCGGTGTGCCTAGACGAACAATTCGCTCCAGTGCCCATTCATTATCAACCAGGATCTTTTGCTCTAGGATTAACTCCTTGACCGCATTTGATTTTAAACGGCTGACAAACCGGATCTGGTTGTTATTGTCACAATAGCTGTCGAACTTCTCGTAATCAATGTAACCTCGGTCAAAAACGTAAAGCGCATCTCCAGATTCTTCAACGACCAAGTTATCCATTTGAGTCCGGTCGTTACCTTTAGCGGTTGTGATAATTGCCGTATAAGGATAAACCCCGACTTCAGGATAAAAGGCTAGTTTTAGGTGAAGCTTGACTCCGGCCTTAGTTTTCCGGTAGGTTGCCCAAAGGTGATTGGAGAGACAAAAGCTAATCACCGAGGCATCCACCAAGAAAATCCTTTTAAGACGATGACTCATTGCTTTATGACCAATTGTTGCTTCTAGCTCCTTTACGAGTTCAGTAAACAATTTTTCAAGAACTTCGGTTGACATTTCTCTGAGTTTTCTGGATAGCTGTGATGCACTTATAGAAGTTATTCCAATAAGTTCCTGAAGTTTTTCACTATCCTTCAATATCTGACTCGTATGGCGCAAACTGTCAAGGCAATCAATCTGGGCGTAAAGCATTAAAAGGATAAAGTTATTAGCGAACAGCTTTTTGACGTACTTGTCAATGTCCCAGGTTTTAAGTAGCTTTTGAAAACTAGATACAAATATAGGCTCAAGGCATTCACGAAATGCAGATTTTTTGGTATCCTTGTCCATAAGTGGGATCTCCTTATCTTAGAGATTATGGACAGGACTACCTGTACATCTCTATTATAAGGAGTTTTTTCTTATAGGACCAGTTATATTATGGTAATTAACATGTATATTTATTAAGCATTTATGATAATGAACTACTTAGTGCTTTGTTAAAAAATTTAATGCAACACTAGTGGTCGAATATAACTCTTTAAGATATTTCTTTGGGAGTTGATTCGATTGTCAATATTTGCTGGGATTAAGACCCTTAAACCAATGGCTGTTCCGGTAATCACCAAACTCTGTCGTCTAGCTAAGATTCGGGAACTGGTTAACGAGATAGTATTTTGGAGAGAAGATAATTCTAAAATCTCTCCGGGTCTTCTGATCGAAACCCTCATTATTAGTATCTTCTGTGGCCGGATGCCTTTATGGAAAGTGCATCAATTTTGGGCTGAGCAGGATTTATCTAACCTGTTTCCTGATGTGGAATTATCAATTGATCAGCTTAACGAACATGCCTACGGCCGGGCTTTAGATAAACTGGCTGAAGTTGATTTAAACAAGCTGATCAGTTTGGTATCCTTGGTGATGCTTGATATTCACAATTTGGATATCTCCACGGTTCATCTAGATACTACTTCCATATCGGTCGAAGGAATCTATGATGTAGAGCCATACAACGATTTTACGATTAATAGAGGTCACAGTAAGGATCTGCGCCCGGACCTTAAACAATTCAAAATTGGGGCTGCAGTGCAGCAAAACGGCCAAGTGGTCATGGGTGAAATGCTCTCCGGGAACAAATCTGATAACAAATGGAACCCGGAAGCAGCCTTGAAAATGAAAGAGTTCTTTGATACCCAAGGTTATCGGGATGTCGTCTTTGTTGGTGACTGTGCTTTGATCTCCAATGAATCTTTAGCCAATCTGACCAAGCAGCACGTTCAGTTTATCTCTCGACTGCCCGAAACCTACAACTTAGCGAAAGAACTAAAAACCCTGGCCTGGGCCGAAAACGCCTGGCATGACCTTGGGATAGTCAGTGAAACCAACTCGAAAAAGGCTTCTCACTACCGAACCTATTTGGTCCATCATGAGCTGGAAGGACACCCTTATGATTTTGTGGTAGTTCACTCCTCTTCCCTGGAAACCCAGAAAGAAAAGACCTTACAAAAACGGATTGGAAAGCAAAAAGAGGAGTTAACTAAACAAAGTAAAGGCTTAAAAACAAAGGCCTTCGCCTGTGAACCTGATGCCCAGGCTGCTTTGGCTGTCTTCCTTCAAGAATGCCAGCAAAAAGGCTTTGAGGTTCAAGGAACGGTTCAGAGCTGCGTCAAAAAGTCTTACGGTCACCGAGGAAAACCCCGCAATGGAGAAGAACCGACGATTACCACGACATATCACGCTGAAGTCAGTATTGGCGATATAAAACCAGAGGTTTACCAGCACCTGCTCCAAATGGAATCTACCTTCGTGCTGATCGCCAATGTGAAAGATCGTCAAAAATACGATGATCAAGGGATTTTATTAGAATATAAACGCCAGATCTCAATTGAAACCAAGTTTCGATTCCTCAAAAACCGGGTGTATTTAGGCCCAGTATACTTGGAAAACCCGAAGCGAATCTATGCTCTAGGTTATGTGTTTATCCTGGTATTACTGCTGGCTTCCTACCTGGAGTACCGAGTTCGCAAGGCCCTAAAGGAACAAGGAGAAGCAGTGAAATTACCGGGAAACAAAAGTACCGACAGACCTTCCGTGCAAACTATCCTGGAAGTATTGGGTACTATTCAGATAGTGAGTATTCAGGGTCAGCGATATTTTCCGGATAATGTTAACCGTCAAGCTTTAAATATGGTCCGTTGGGCCGGGTTTAACCCGGAAGAAATCTATCTCAAACCGATATCACTAAACGCCTAATTCGTGGAAATAGTTTCCTTTTGTCTTAAATCGAAAAGGTTTAAGGTGACATGATGAACATGGGATAGATAGGCAATATTATCGAAGCTATCGCCTTTGGCGGGCAAATACGAGCACTGGTTGAACAGTTGAAAGAACTCGAGACGAGAGAAGCCATCCTTGAAGCTAGGCTCCACGAATGGCGTCGCAGGCATGAACATAATTCTTTTTCCAAGGATGATATAATCACTTACCTTCGTGCCTAAGGATAACTGCTACATTCTGACGATCCCGTCTAGGTCAAGCAAGTAATCGAACGGTTCATCAAAAAGTGACTGTAATGCCCGATTTTATTGAAATCACCTTCAAGGTGACGGTGGATACAAATGGTGGAGGTGAGGGGAGTCGAACCCCTGTCCGAAAGACTGACCACAGCAGCTTCTCCGAGTGCAGTCTGCGTATTGTTCTTCGCTCCACTTGGCATTTCAGCGCGTTGGCCGAAATCCTCCTAGTACGCTGCCCACAGACGGGCTACGCTGGAGCTATCTCGATAGACTTCGCCGCCCGGCCTCCGAGAATTGGCCGCTGGCTAGCCTGCTAAATGACGCCCTGGCCCCGAATCACAGGCAAACCCAGGCAGGACGTAGCTGCTCTAGGCAGCTAATGCGTAGTTTTCGTTTGCAGTTATAAATTGTCCACCGTTTAACGGGCTAGTGGGATCCCGACTCGCTGCCACTGCCATCAATTCCCCCGTCGAAACCATTACACCCCCAAGTTAAACTGTCTTTCCTATTGGGTTCAAATTATCTCATGATTATTATAACATAGATCATTTCTCAATAGCTAATAGCAAAAAAGCTGTAAGTTTCCCACGAGCAAACACTAGCCGATAGTTAAACCTTTTAGCGTTTATTTACTGACCTCTGCTTTCTCTTTTCAGCGGTATTGTTATTAGCCTATATAAATATAAACAAGCTCTTTTCTAAAAACCCTTTTCCCGTTCTCGAACAGCCCGCTGGATCTCCCGCTGAGCATCTCGGGTAGCGATGTCTTCCCGTTTATCGTGCAGTTTTTTCCCTCTGGCCAGTGCCAGTTGAATCTTGGCTCGGCCACGCTTAAAATATATCCGCAGGGGAATCAAGGTCATCCCCTTAAGCTGCACCTTGCCGAACAGGCGATTAATTTCCGAACGGTGCAGCAGCAATTTTCGGGGACGTTTGGGTTCATGATTGAAGCGATTTCCCTGTTCAAAAGGGCTGATATGCAGATTAACCACATAGACCTCGCCATCCCGCACCTCCGCATAACTGTCCCGGAGGTTAGCCTTGCCCGCTCTTAGTGATTTAACCTCAGTCCCCACCAGGACAATCCCGGCTTCGACAGTTTCTTCAATGTGGTAGTCGTGGCGGGCTTTCCGATTGTCAGCTACCTGCTTAATCGCTTCTTTATTAGTTGTACCAGCCATCAAGACTACCCCTTCCCTGGTAATTATTGGACAAAGACGCAAGTGGCCTTATAATTATACTCGCGACATCCCCCAGTGTCAATCCGTATTTATCTAAATCAGAAAACTCCCAATTTTATAAGTGGGGGTTAAAACGAGTTCACTGCTAGGATTAAACCACTGCCAGGATAAACCTAAGATTTAATACTATTAACTAGACCAGTTCAAAATCCACTTGCCGCTGCTCAACGCTAACTCGCACTACCTCTACTTCCACCTCATCCCCAATCCGATACTGCCGGCGCGTCCGTTCGCCAATCAAAGAAGGAGGACTGTCTACATAAATATAGTAATCATCTTCAATCGAGGCCACATGAACCAGGCCTTCGACCAAATTCTCCAGTTCCACGAACATCCCGAAAGGAGTTACCCCAGAAACAATCCCCGGAAAAATCTCTCCTACATGCTGTAGCATGTATTCAACCTTCTTCATATCCACGCTTTCCCGTTCGGCTTCCTCGGCTTTCCGCTCCCGTTCTGACGCCTCGTCCGCAATTTGCGGCAGCATGGGGGCCAGTCGGTTCAAAACTTCCTTACGGGAAGGAGTGCTGTTTTCGGCCGCGATCTCCCAATTAAGATTTTCTGCACCGGCCGCTTTTTTTCTACCCTTCACTGTTAATCTGCCCTTACTATTACTGACGTAATAATCGGAGTCATTTGCCCGAATTCCCAGATCAGTGGCCGACTGCTTGTTCCCAACGGCTTCCATTTCGACCCTCACCTGGTTAAGGTCCGGCCTTGGCCGCCACGCGCTGGGGAAAAAGAATCCTTCCGCTGGCAGAGAAGCCTGCAGAATGCGGTGGACGATCAGGTCCGGATAACGCCGAATCGGCGAAGTAAAATGAGTATAGTACTTCACAGCCAGCCCAAAATGTCCCAAGGGAGTCGGGTCGTAGCGAGCGTGCCGCATTGAGCGCAGCAGCAGAGTATTGATCACCCGTTCCTCCCGCCGGCCTTCTACCCGCTTTAACAACTGCTGAAAAACACGGGTGTGTATTTTCCCGAGCCGGGGCAGGGTATACCCAAGGGCCTGCAAGGACCGGTTCATTTCTTCCAGTTTATCTGATTCCGGCTCCTCGTGGACCCGGTACATTCCTGGCAGTTCCTGAATGTGCAGGTGCCAGGCGACTGTCTCGTTGGCCGCCAGCATAAACTCCTCAATAATCTCATCAGCAATGGACCGCGGATAGCGGTATAAATCAATCGGCCGACCATCGTCGTCTAAGCCTACCTTACACTCCGGCAGGTCAAAATCGAGGGCCCCCCGGTCAACGCGACGTTCCCGAAGAATTTTGGCTAATTGCTCCATCCGGCGGAAATCCTCTACCAGGTTATGATAGCGTTCCAACATTGCCGGATCTTTATCCACCAAGATCTGGCGCACCGCGGTATAGGTCATTCGCTCCACCGTTCGAATCACCGAGGGAAAAATGCTGTAGGCTGTCCTTTCACCTGTTTCATCTAGTTCCATGAAGACAGAGAGAGTCAGCCGGTCTACTTGCGGATTAAGACTGCAGATGCCGTTAGATAGTTCCGGCGGCAGCATGGGAATAACCCGGTCTACCAGATAGACACTGGTTCCCCGGTGCATTGCCTCCACATCCACCGGGCTGCCGGACCGAACGTAGTAAGCCACATCAGCAATATGTACTCCCAACAGATAATGGCCGTTCGGTAAGATTTCAATCGAAACAGCGTCATCCAGGTCCTTAGCATCTGCTCCATCAATAGTCACAATTGACAGATGGCGCAGGTCATAGCGGCCTTCGAGATCTTCCGGCCTAACCGTTGTCGGCACCCACTGGACCTCCCGCAGCACCTTTTTCGGAAATTCTTCCGGCAGATCATATTTGCGAATGATTGAGAGCACATCAACGCCAGGGCTGCCCTTGGCCCCCAGTACTTCAACAACGCGGCCTTCCGGGTTTCGCCGCTGTTCTGGCCAACGAGTTAATTCTACGACCACCTTATCGCCGGACCGGGCCATCCCGGCATCTTCCCGGGAAACGTAGACGTCCCAATTAATTCGGGCTTCATCCGGCACCACTATTCCCAAGCGTCCATGCCGCTGGTAGGTCCCGACCAGTCGTCGGCTGCCCCGTTCTAAGATGCGAATAATCTCTCCCTCGGGGTGTCCCTTTTCCGTGGTCCCGCGAACCCGCACCTGCACTCGGTCCTGGTGCATTGCCCCGTTTAGGTCTTCCGGCCGGATATAAATATCGCGGACCGGTTCACTTGCCGGTTTATCACCGCTCACCTCGGGGAGGACAAAACCAAACCCTCGCGGGTGCCCCTGCAACCGGCCGGTAATATAATGCACCTGATCAGGCAGCGCATAACGGCCCTTACGGGTGACAACGATCTGCCCCTTTTTCTCCAGACGATGCAATAGAGCCATGAATTTGGCTGTACGGTCAACCTTTAATTCCCGAGCCAGCTGTTCGGCGGTCATCGGGCGGTAATCGGGTTCATGCATATACTCTAATAATTGTTCCTTGTTAACTATACTCAATTAATTGACTGCTCCTTTTGTCTCGAGTTTGACAGGACACTTATCTAACCCTTGAAAACACCCAAAAACACTGCAAAAAGTCAAAGTTGTTCCTGTATCTCCTTGGACCTAATCTGAATCAAAAGACTCCCACTTTCTAAAAATTCTAAAAGTAGGGTTACCTTGTTAAAACTTTAGTGGTACCGATTCTCCAGCAAGACTATGGTTGTTTAGGTAATAAACTTACCTTGCCTTGATGTTTAGTGCAGCTGAACGAATTCACTTAAAGAAGACCTATAAACCCAGTTTATCAGCAATCCCCTGCATGGCCTCCAGACTTAAGCCCAGGAACTCTTCCAGAGAGAGACCCAATTCCGTACAGGTTCGAATCTGATCTCGGTTCGCGCCGCGGGCAAATGATTTCTCCTTCATCCGTTTTAACAAAAACGGGACGTCAATCGCCTGCAGGCTTTTCTCTTTTTTGATCAAGGCTCCGGCCACAATCAAGCCAGTGGTTGGATCAGTGGCCAAAAGGGCTTGGTCAATCCGCTGCTCTCGTGGGGAAAGGTGGTACTCATTATGGGCTTTGACTGCTCTGACAATCTCTGCGGGATAACCCTTCTTAGCTAGTATTTCGCTGCCCAAGATGCCATGGCGTGCCGGGTCATCCTTGGTCTGGTCATAGTCAATATCATGAAGTAAACCTACCAGCCCCCAGCTATCCTCATCTTCGCCAAAATGGCGGGCTAGTCGGCGCATCACCGCCTCCGCCGCCAGCATATGATTAATCAGGTTCTCTCCACTAACCTGTTCACATAGCAACTTATAGGCTTCATCTCTGGATACCATTTATATATATACCCCCTAAGTTTGCTCTATATTTATTGTTGACGATATATTACGTCTTCAGTCACAAGACCGCTTACTAGTTATCCCTTTGGATCAGCTCCTGCACCGCCTGGAAGACAGTCTCTTTTTCCGACCCTAGCGTTAATAAATGAGGGGCTCTTTCCAGCCACAGCAGTTTCTTATCCCAGCTGCCCAAATTTTGGTAAATAAACTCACCGCTATCTGGCCGCACAGTTTCATCAGCCAATGATTGAACCACCAAAGCTGGTACTTTGACCTGAGCGGCCTTCGCCTTTACCTCCCGAATCAGCCGCAACAAATTAGTTATTCCGCGAAGCGGCATTTTAGGATATGAAAACCGCAAGGCATTAGCCGCTTCCGGGGAAATACTGTCATAATCTTGGGGTGAAGACGATAAAAACCGCTGCAAGAAAGGGTATATTTGCTCCTTCTGAATACGCAGGGCAATCGGAGAATTCAAGGTAACCACCCCGGCCACGCCCCCCGACGCTTGCCCTTGCTTGGCTTCTTCCTCAGCCGCGGCAAGCAATAGACAAAGTAGCCCCCCCATAGAGAGGCCAATTAGATAAATGCGGTCCACCGACTCCCCCCGCAGCCGCGTAAGTCCTTGGGCCGCACTGTTCAGCCAATCCGTCCATTTGGTCCGGGCCAATTCCTCAACCGAGGTCCCGTGACCGGCTAGTAATGGAGCCCAGACAGTATAACCCTGATTTGCCAAATACTCTCCCAAGGGCCGCAATTCAGGCGGTGAGCCGGTAAAACCGTGAACCAACAGGCAACCAATGTGGTTACCGCGATAATAATAGGGCTGTGCCTTGGGATGTACTCCTGGAATAATAATTTCCGACAATCTTGATTGATCTTGCATAATTATTGTTCCTTTTGTTTTAGATGTATACGCCGAGAGGATTCGACCATCAACCTGGGATACTTCTTTGGTTCGGATTACACCCAGTCGGAGGAGTTTGACCTCATTCGCTTAGTTCTATGAATATTGTAGCACTGTTGAGCATATTAATCTATAAATCTACAAAATCGTTAGCAGTTGTTAACCCATATATCTTTCTTTAATAGTATTAATTATTTCTTTATACGTGCTACTTCTCGCAACTCATACCTCACACCTCATACCTCACGCCTCACGCCTCACACCTCACACTTTACACCTCACACTTTACACTTTACTCGCCTTACACCATCAAAGCAGAAAAAGTGTTGAGTTTCCCCAACACTTAAACTACGCAAATTAAATTATATTCCTTAAGACTGCTAAAAACTGCTTAAAGACTGCTTAAAACTGCTTAGAACTAATATATCATAGCTAAAATCATCGTTAGTATAAGAAAAGAAATGGCTAATATGGTGGATATTTTACTAAATAGCTCATCCATCCCTTTTTTCTTACCAAAGATCGTTTCAGCCCCACCGGCGATCGCTCCGGACAACCCAGCACTTCTGCCTGACTGAAGCAAAACTGTAGCAATTAGACCAAGCGACACCAAGATCTGTAAAATAATAAGGACTATTTTCACCAGTTCACCTCCTGCGGTCAATTAGGAAACATATTCCTGTGACTAACCATCCCTACCCGCTAAGCACATCCACTAGTTGAATGACTGGTTTTTGACCATTGCAATCGCTATAATTATCTTTTTGATTGTAGCACAACAGTCCGGGGAAGGCAAGAATTAGTGGAACGTGACGAAAACGTGTTTGGTGAAAAACTAGCCCAATTTATCACTAGCTGTTCATTTTCCTTATGGATAAATATCTCAACAAAATGTATTGCCTATTTTTTACAAAACAGATATGGGTTAGCTCTTTATTTGCAATGAAATAAGAGGACGTGGCGGCCTGAGATCAGAATCTAATAAAAGCAATGATCTCGACCGCCTATAATTCCCATCCACTATTTCTTCAAATTCTTTAAGTTATAAAAGACATCCAGCCCCCGGTACACGGCATTTTGGAACAATTCTTCCTCGATGCGGATTAATTGGTTGTACTTGGCCACCCGGTCAGTTCGAGTAGGGGCACCGGTTTTAATCTGGCCGGAATTAACCGCCACCACGATATCGGCAATGGTCGAGTCCTCAGTTTCTCCCGAACGGTGCGAAATCACGGTTGTGTAGCCAGCCCGTTTGGCCATTTCAATCGTATCCAGGGTTTCGGTCAGGGTTCCAATCTGGTTAACCTTGATCAGGACACTGTTGCCGACTCCTCGCTCAATCCCCTGCTTGAGCCGCTCACGGTTGGTGACAAAGAGGTCGTCCCCAACAATCTGGATCCGGTTGCCCAAGCGTTCGGTCATTAGCTTCCAGCCATCCCAATCATCCTCGGCCAAACCATCTTCAATTGAAATAATCGGAAAACGGTTAACTAGGTCCTCATAAAAATCGACCATCTCTGCCGAGGTCCGGGTAATCCCCACACCAGCAAACACATACTGCCCATCTTTAAAGAGTTCGGTCGCCGCCACATCCAGGGCTAAGTAAATATCTTCGCCGGGCTGATAACCCGCCTGCTGGATGGCCTCCACAATAACCTCCAGAGCCTCTTCGTTGGATCCCAGACTAGGGGCAAATCCGCCCTCATCGCCAACAGCCGTGTTTAAGCCCTTCTTTTTTAAGACCGATTTGAGATGGTGATAGACCTCAGTCCCCATCCTTAAGGCTTCGGTAAAGGAAGGAGCCCCGGCCGGGACGATCATAAATTCCTGAATATCCAGATTGTTGTCGGCATGCTTACCACCGTTCAGGATATTCATCATGGGGACCGGCAATTCCTTGGCGTTAACTCCTCCGATATACTGATACAAAGGCAGCTCCAGGTAATTAGCCGCTGCCTTGGCTACCGCCAGGGAGACACCGAGAATGGCGTTCGCCCCTAACTTAGCTTTATTAGGGGTACCATCTAGATCAATCATGATTTGATCAATCCCGACTTGATCTAAACAACTAAGGCCCTCTATTTCCGGAGCGATAACGGAATTGACGTTATCTACTGCATTCAAGACGCCTTTACCCAGAAAACGTTCTGCTTCATTGTCCCGCAATTCAACGGCTTCATAAGCACCAGTTGAAGCTCCCGAAGGTACTGCTGCCCGTCCGAGCGTGCCATCCTCCAGGTATACATCGACTTCGACGGTTGGATTACCCCGAGAATCAAGGATTTCCCGGGCAATTACTTCACTGATAATCGTCATTTCTTTACAATTCCTTCCTTTCAGCTCTTTCTAAGGTATCAGACTCCGGCCGGTCATTTCAACCGGCTGAGGAATTCCTAGCAAACGCAGCATCGTTGGCGCAATGTCCTGTAAAGAACCAGTCAATAAGTCTATCCCCCGATATTTAGGATCAACCAAAATAAGCGGGACCGGGTTAGTCGTGTGGGCGGTACAAGGTTCTCCAGTTTCCGGCTCCCGCATCTCTTCGGCATTTCCGTGGTCCGCGGTGATAATCACTCTCCCGTTTTGCGCTAAGATGGCCCTCACCACTTGACCAACGCATTCGTCCAAAGCAGTGATGGCTTTAACCGCTGCTTCCATATCCCCGGTATGGCCGACCATATCAGCGTTGGCAAAATTTATAATTATTACATCGTAATTATTAGCCTCAATTTCCTGAATAACCCGCGCCGTTACCTCATAGGCACTCATTTCCGGCTGTAAATCATAAGTAGCTACCTTGGGTGATGGAATTAAAATCCGCTCTTCGCCTGGGTTAGCCGCCTCCACTCCCCCATTAAAGAAAAAGGTAACGTGGGCGTATTTCTCAGTTTCCGCAATCCGCAGTTGGCGTAAACCATGCTGGGCCAAGACCTCGCCCAGCGTGTTGGTCAGTTTTTGAGGCGGAAAGGCCACAGGTGCCGAGATCGTCACATCATACTGAGTCAGACAGACAAAATACACCTGAGGCCACTTATGACGAGTAAATCCTGCAAAATCTTGATCCACAAAGGCGCGAGTTATCTCCCGCGCCCGGTCAGCCCGAAAATTGAAAAAAATAATGGAATCTCCATCCTGGATAAGTCCCCTGGGGTTCCCTTGGCTATCAACGATCACGGTCGGCTCGACGAACTCATCCGTCACAGAAGCAGCATAAGACTGCTCAACGGCCCTCGAAGCGGAATCAGCTTTTAACCCTTCTCCCTCAACCAGGGCACGATAATGCTTTTCCACCCGTTCCCAGCGCTTATCGCGGTCCATCCCCCAGTAACGGCCGCCGAGAGTGGCCAATCTGTCCCAGTCCCAATTCCCGCAGCTTATTCTCCAGGTCGGCAATATATTCAAGGGCACTGGCCGGCGGTACATCCCGTCCATCCAAAAAGGCATGAATAAAGACCCGTTCCACGCCGGCTTGTTTAGCCATTTCCAGCAATCCGTAAAGGTGCTGAATATGACTGTGCACCCCGCCATCAGACAGTAATCCCATCAAGTGCAGGGCCGTCTGTTTGTTTGTCACATTCTTGACTGCTTCCAGCAGTACCGGATTGGTTGAGAGTTCCCCAGTTCGGACGGCTAAGTCAATCCGGGTCAAATCCTGATAAACGACTCGACCCGCCCCAATATTTAAATGGCCCACTTCGGAATTACCCATCTGGCCGGCTGGCAGGCCGACTGCTTCCCCGGAAGTCTCCAGCCGGGTATGGGGATACTCACTTAATAGTCGGCAGTAATTGGGGGTTTTGGCACAGGTAACCGCATTGCAATCGCTGGGCGGCTCAATCCCCCAGCCATCCAAAATCATTAACATCAAGGGCTGTTTAGTTGTCCCCAATTAACATATCACCTCCGATCCTAAAGCCTAAAACCTTGAACCTTAAGCCTTAAAGCTTAATAAACCATCCTGCCACTAAGCGGCACCATCAGGATATGAAAAATCAATCGCACCGTGCTTAAACAGTCCCTCAACCGGAAGAACCGTCCCTCCGGTTGATGTTTTTAATAATTGCGGCGAATGAATCTGCCTGCAGGCTGGCTCCGCCAACTAGGGCTCCGTCAATATTCGGTTCAGCCATCAGGGCTTGAATATTATCCGGTTTAACACTACCCCCGTATTGAATCCGGACCTTTTCGCCAGCGGTCTGACCAAACTTTTCGGTAATCAATTGACGCAGAAAACGAATCACTTCTTCTGCGTCCTCGGGTGTAGCGTTGCGTCCGGTGCCAATCGCCCAAACCGGTTCATAGGCAATTACCAGCCCAGCCACCTGCCTTGGGGTTAGCCCGGCTAAACCACGGGTCAACTGGTGCTGACAGACGGAAAAAGTAACCTCTGCCTCGCGTTCGGCTAGGGTTTCTCCCAAACAAAAGATAGGTGTCAACCCGCCGGCTAGAGCCGCCTTTAACCGGCGGTTAACTGTTTCATCAGTTTCTCCAAAGTACTGACGCCGCTCGGAATGACCACAAATAACGTAGCGGCACCCCAAATCTTTAAGCATTGAAGGAGCAATTTCCCCAGTAAAGGCCCCCTCCTCTTCCCAAAATACATTCTGTGCTCCTACCTGCAGGTTGCTGTCTTGAACCGCTTGAATTACTGAATTCAAAGCGGTATAAGGTGGACAAAGAACTATTTCTACTCCATCTATTCCGGCCACTTGACTGGTCAGTTCCTGGACAAAAGACGCCGCTTCCGCTTGCAGCTTATGCATCTTCCAGTTTGCGGCAATAATTGGGACTCGCAGTTTTTCCACCCCCACTCATTTCGCTGCCAACGCTGCCACGCCCGGCAGCTCCTTCCCTTCGAGAAATTCCAGGGAAGCCCCGCCGCCGGTGGAAATATGGGTGATCCGGTCAGCGACTCCGGCTTGTTCAACGGCGGCTACGGAATCACCCCCACCGACCACGGTGACCGCCTCGGCTTCAGCTAATACCCGGGCCAGTGCTTCGGTTCCACTGGCAAATGGTCTCATTTCAAAGACCCCCATTGGTCCATTCCAGAGAATGGTCCGGCTCTCCCGACAAGCTTCGGCGAACAATTTCACCGTTTCCGGGCCGATATCCAGAATCATCCAATCCGGTGGAACCTCCTCGGGGCGAACAGTTTTCGTCGGCACCCCCTCTGCCATTTGCTCAGCCACCACCACGTCTACCGGCAGGAGAAAGCGCACCCCTTCGCGCCCGGCAGTCTCCATTAGATGACGAGCGACCTCCAGATTGTCATCTTCGACCAGGGATTTGCCGACGTTGATTCCCCTGGCCTTCAGAAAGGTGTTGGCCATACCGCCACCAACGGCCAGAGTGTCTACTTTGCCTAAAAAATTCTCCAATAGCTTGATTTTATCCGAAACCTTAGCCCCCCCGATAATGGCTAATAAAGGCCGGTCCGGGTGCGCCAGTACCTTACTTAAAGCCTCGACTTCTTTCTGCATCAAGAACCCGGCCGCTGCCGGTAAAAAGGCAGCCATCCCGGCCGTTGAGGCATGGGCCCGGTGAGCTGCACCAAAAGCATCATTCACATAAACATCAGCCAATTCGGCCAGCTGCCGCGCAAATTCTGGATCATTTTTCTCTTCACCGGGGTAAAAACGAAGGTTTTCCAAAAGGAGAACCTCCCCCGGCTTTAATTGCTCGATCAAGCGTTTTGGTTCCTCACCAATACAAACATTGGCCTTGACGACTGGTTTACCCAAAAGTTGCGACAGACGCCGCGCCACCTTATCTAATCGATACTTTTCCTTAACCTCTCCCTTAGGCCGACCAAAGTGACTGGCCAGGATTACCCGGGCTCCTTTCTCCATGAGATATTGAATAGTTGGAAGAGCCGCCCTAATCCGAGTATCGTCAGTAATCTCGTTATTATCATCTACTGGCACATTAAAATCAACCCGAACAAAGACCCGTTTCCCGGTAACCTCTAGTTCTTGAACCCCCAGGGGAATACCTGGCATCTCATTAATACCTCCATTAGTGCGTATAGTGGAACAATTATTGTTTTAAATATTGTTTTAAACGAGCTAAATTTTAGCTTTGTAACCTAGGTCAGACATTAAATTCGTCCGGCGGGCTCAGACAGTAATGCCTGCCGATCCTCAGCCGGTTCTGTTCTTTAATATTGACTAGAGTTTTTGCGCTAGATACTCAGCCATGTCGACACAGCGGACCGAGTAAGCCCATTCATTATCATACCAGGCGACCGCCTTGATCATCGTGCCTTCCATCACCATCGTCGATAAGGAATCGACAATACAAGAGTGCGGGTCACCATTATAGTCGCGGGAGACTGTCGGTTCATCACTGTAGGCCAAAATCCCTTTGAGTTCTCCCTCAGCCGCTGCCTTAAAGGCAGCGTTCACTTCATCAACGGTCGTCGATTTCGCCACATTCGCCACCAAATCAACCAGGGAAACGTTCGGGGTAGGCACCCGCATGGCTAGGCCGTTCATTTTGCCCTTCAATTCTGGCAAAACCAGGCCAATCGCCTTGGCCGCCCCGGTTGTGGTCGGAATGATGGAAAGACTAGCCGCCCTGGCCCGACGCAGGTCTTTGTGCGCTAAATCGAGCACGCGCTGGTCATTAGTGTAGGAGTGGATGGTCGTCATTAAGGAATGTTGGATATTAAAGTTTTGGTGGATTACCTTGGCCAATGGAGCCAGACAATTGGTTGTGCAGGAGCCATTGGAAATAATATGGTGCTGGGTTGGATTATAAAGCTGATGGTTTACGCCCATGACCATCGTAATATCTTCATTCTTGCCCGGGGCGGAGATAATGACCTTCTGGGCTCCGGCCTCCAGGTGCTTCCGAGCATCGCGGGCATCCGTAAATTTGCCGGTAGACTCAATTACCACCTGCACTCCGAGGTCTTTCCAGGGTAGATTGGCCGGTTCTTTTTCGGCCAGGACCTGAACCGTTCGTCCATTAACGACCATTTTCCCGTCTTTTATCTCTACCTGTCCCTGAAAACGTCCATGAACCGAATCGTACTTAAAGAGATGAGCGTTAGTTTCCACATCGCCCAGGTCATTAACCGCTGCTACTTCCAGATTAGGATGACTGGCGGCTGCCCGCAGGACCAAGCGACCGATTCGCCCAAAACCATTAATGCCAATTTTTATCGTCATTTGACCCTCCTCCTTTAATTCTAAAAAATTTCTCTTCCTGGATATTATGTCTGGTTCGCCTAGATTTTATGGTTTGATTAATTCATTTTCTACAAGCCGAAAAAAAATCCTGCCCCATGGAAAAATTATCCCCATTTAGGTCAGGCTCAACTCCTATAAAAAATATTCCTGAACAAACATCTTTAGACCCAAAAAATGTACCCCAAGCAAAAACAAGTCAGTTTATTTATTATCAACTGCCCATGCCCGCTAGGCACAACCACGGATGAAAATAACTACTTGCTAATCTCAAAATCTGAGGATTTGTAACTTACGCTAGTATCGCTTACGCAGCGTGGCCGAGGGAATCCCCATTTCGGTCCGATACTTAGCGATCGTCCGTCGGGAAACAGGCACTCCCTGTTGGTTTAGCTGTTTGGTTATTTTCTGATCGCTCCAGGGCAAATGGGGATCCTCAGCTTCAATAATTTCCCGAATCAATTTCTTAATACTCTGCGAGGAATAACTAATCCCTTCAGAAGAGTTAATGCCACTACTGAAAAAGAATTTAAACTCAAAAACTCCCTGCGGTGTTTGCATATATTTTTTAGCAGTTGCCCGGCTGACTGTTGATTCATGGACCCCGACGATCTCGGCCACCTGTTTAAGATTAAGGGGCCTAAGGTGCTTGATCCCGTGGCGGAAAAATTCCTTCTGGATATCAACAATACAACAGGCCACCCGGTATAGGGTCAGCCTCCTCTGCTCCAGACTACGGATTAACCAGGACGCGGCATTCAGCCGGCCTTCCAAATATTTTTTCGCTTCTGGCTCATTAACCTCCTTGTCTTGTAACAGCGAACGGTACCGACTGTTGATGCCCAACCGGGGGACCACCGAGTCGTTGAGCAACACCACAAATTCACCATTGATTCTTTCGACAATCACATCCGGGACTACATACTGGACCTCGTTTGACCCGGCAAACTGATAACCCGGTTTAGGATTAAGCGATCGAAGCAGATCAACTATTTCTTGCGTTTCCTGAAGGCTCACCCCCAGACCAGAAGCCACTCTTGTCATTCTTCCCTGGGCGATGTCTTCCAGGTAATCGCGGACTGCCCGTTCGGTTAGATTATTCAGTTTGCCTGACTGTTGCAGTTGGATCAGCAAGCACTCCTTAAGATCCCTGGCCCCTATCCCGGCCGGCTCAAACGCCTGAATAACCCCTAATACTTGGGCTACCTTGTCTTCTGAGCACCCAAACTTCCGAGCTGCTTCTGTCAGGGTAACCGTTAAATAACCGGATTCATCCAGGCAGCCCACGAGGTATTGTCCCACGTGTTTTTCCAATCCGGGAGGGAAAGCAAGATCAATTTGAATTTGTAAATGTTCCTGCAAACTCGGCCCCCGCGTTAAAAAATTCTCATAGGAGTGTTCTGGATAGACCTCCCGGGGCTGGTTCACGTAACCTAGATCGCTCCGATCAGCAAAATACTCCTGCCAATCGATATCAAATCTTTCGGTATCGGATCGGGGGTTATCTTCAGCAGCCGCGGCGACCTCTTCTCGTTCCCCCGGTTCCTCTTTGATTTCCAAAAAAGGATTTTCCAGTATTTCTTGTTGCAGGTACTGCTGTAATTCCAGGGCCGACAACTGTAAAACAGTAATCGCCTGACGCAATTCCGGAGTCATTACCAGCTTTTGAGTCAGTTCCATCGTTAAGCTGAGGTCAACGCGCATCCAATCACACCCCCTATACAGTTTCACGCCTAATGCCTTACTCCTTACCCTTACCCCCACGCAACTCCTCGGCTATCTCCTCCAAGCGTCTTAGCCGGTGGTTTACCCCTGATTTCCCTAATTTAGGCTCCATTAAGTCACCTAGTTCTTTCAGGCTGGCCTCCGGATACGCCAAACGCACTTCAGCCATTTGGCGCAACGAGGACGGCAACCAGTCCAAACCCACTTTATCCGCAATAAAGGTAATATTTTGGGCCTGTCGCAGACCAGTACTGACTGCCTTTTCGACATTGGCCGTATCGCAGTTAACTAGTCGGTTAACCTGGTTTCGCACTTCTTTTAGGACTCGAATATCCTCTAGGTGCAGCAAGGCCCGGTGAGCCCCAATCAGCCTCAATAAACTAGCAATCTGTTCTGCCTCTTTCAGGTAAACCACCTGCATCTGCTTGCGCAGATTAACCCGGGCCTGCAGACCAACCCGGTTTAACAGACCAATGACCTCCTGGGCATACCCCTCACTGCTTAGAACCAATTCCAGATGGTAAGCGGTCTCCGGGTTGGTAATTGAACCACAACCGAGAAAAATACCCCGCAGGTAAGCCCGTTGACAACACTGGCGTCGGACCAAAGACCTCCTGATCCCTTCATATACTCGCCGGCCCCTGATAATTCCCAACTGCTGCAGGATCGGGTCTCGAAAATCCGGCAGAGTCAACCATACCTGATACCGATTTTGCTTCTGCAAACGCTCTTGCCGCTGCACTAACAATTCCGGCGGCCAGGAATGAACCGATTTGCCCAAGCGAAAAACGTGGCGAGCCACAGCGGCATTATCCGTAGTAACATAAAAGGACGGTGGCTGTCCGGCACTGATCCGCAGGGTTCCCCCGGCCCGGAGCAGTGCTGAGAATTCGGCCAGACAACAACAATTTTTGGGAGGCATTATTCGGGCTAGTTCATTTTTTACCTGGTGAGAAAACGACACAGCCGCCAATATCTATCACCTCTTCTACAGCCCCTTCCGATAAATTAATCGGATTACCGTCTCGGCTAACTGGCGGGGATCATGCCGCACCATATCACTTTGATCTAATAAACTATCCTGGACTATTTTCACGTTCAGACCGGCCAGACCCCGGGTATCTACCTTCACCGGATAGGCTCCCTTGGCCTCGTATTTCCGCAGTTGCTGAGGCCGTACCTGCTGATTATTCACAATAATATAATCGACCAAATTATCCCCACAATGCTCGTAAATAACCCGCAAATGATCCGAAGCGGTAAAATGATCGGTTTCCCCAGGCTGGGTCATGACATTACAGATATAGATCTTCATTCCCCGCGCCTGACGAATGGCCTCCACTACCCCATCCACCAGCAAGTTTGGAATAACGCTGGTATATAAACTGCCCGGACCTAGAATAATTGCCTCTGCCCGGGCAATCGCTTCCAGACTGGCCTGTAACGGTTGTGGATTACCCGGTTTTAAAAAAATACGCTTAATTCCTTTAGCCCCGTTTCTAGTAATCTCGGTTTCCCCTTCAATAATTTGGCCATCTAATAATTCTGCACACAGGACCTCATGCGAGAGGGTAGCCGGCAGAACCTGGCCCCGCAAGGCCAAAACCTTGCCTAATTCCTGGATCGCCGGAACAAAGCCCCCAGCCCTTTCCGACATGGCCACCAGCAGCAGGTTGCCCAGGGAATGGCCGACCAGGCCTTGACCCTGCTCAAACCGATAAGACAACATTTCATTCATCAAGTTCTCCGTATCGGCTAAAGCGACCAAACAGTTTCGAATATCACCTGGCGGGAGCACCCCCAGTTCGTCCCGCAATCGGCCTGAGCTGCCGCCATCATCGGTCACCGTCACAATAGCGGTGAGGTTGCTGGTATACCGTTTTAAGCCGCGCAGCAGAACGGAAAGTCCGGTCCCTCCGCCCAGCACTACTATTCGAGGACCTTTCTGCAGGGATCGGTGCTGATACAAATAATTAATCAGTTCCCCATCCGTGCCGGGCAATAAGGAAACCATTAGCGAGCGAAAGACTTTTCTTAATCCGAAGATAACCATTAACCCACCAAACGTAAAAATCAAGACCCCACTGAGTACTGATGAATTAATGCCCGTTAATTGATAAAGAAGAAGGCGTAAACTCAGTTCCGCATTGAAAACAAACCAGTTACCGCTTGCAGTTACGGCTCCAACTCCGATTAAGATGACACCAATAAAAGCAAGGAGGAGCCACCGTTTGACCCGCAAGCCGGGGTAAAGCCATTTTAAGAATTTCATCCGTTAAACTCCTACCGATACTTTTCTGGTCCGATCACGATGTTTAACCAGCACCGGGTAACCCATCTCTCCCAAAGCCTCGCCAATTTCGATGGCCATTACGACCGAGCGGTGCTGACCTCCGGTACAGCCAATCGCAATCCCTAGATGCGTCTTGCCCTCAGCGATATAATGAGGGATCAAAAACTTCAGCAATTGGATAAATTGCGTAATAAAACTCCGGGTGACCTCGTGCCCGAGCACAAACTTCTTCACCCGCTCATCCGTTCCGGTTAATTCTCTTAACCCCTCAACATAGTAAGGATTAGGCAAGAAACGAACATCCATTACCAGGTCCGCATCCATTAGTATCCCGTACTTATAACCAAATGAAGTAACACTCAGCGTTATTTGACTGCCAGCAGAACGAGATCCGAAAAGCTCTGTGATCTGTTCCTTTAGTTCATGAACGCTTAAATTCGAGGTATCGATAATTTTATTGGCCCGTCCCCGTAATTCTTCTAACCGCTGTCGCTCCTGGGCAATCCCCTCCAGCACCCGACCCAGCGGAGACAAAGGATGACGCCGGCGCGACTCTTTAAAACGTCGAACTAAAATCTCATCGGCTGCTTCAAGAAACAGAATCTCGTAATAAATCCCCTGTTGGTTAAGGGAATCCAGGGATTCAAACAGGGAATCAAAAAACCGACCACCACGGATATCAATCACCAAAGCAATCCGGGGGATCTTTCCATCAGACTGCAGACACAGCTCAATAAACTTGGGCAACAGGCTGGGAGGGAGATTATCGACACAGTAGTAGCCCAAGTCCTCCAAACATCGGACCGCCTGACTTTTACCCGCCCCGGACAAGCCGGTTATTATCACAATTCTTATCTCCTGCTTCATCACCAACCTGTTCACCGCCCCTCGCCTTCCTCTAACGCTCTAATAAATAATTCGCGAGCCAAGAAAAAGTTCCTGCCAGCAAAAAACAAATATTTATGCAAGTAGCGTGCCAATATTAGGGACAGGAGGACAGGAGGCGAGATCAAAAAGAAAATTTTCCCAGGAAAGGCAGGACTAAACAAGGGCCGCGACGAATATTTTAGTAGAAAGTTGCTGCGATCAGGGAAATACTAGACCCAAAGAAAAGGAGTGAGGCAATGCACGAGGTAATCAAGGTTGATCTTGGACATTTATTGAGCGACACAAAAGGCCCCGATTTTCTAACGGCAGCGGAATTGGCTAACCTGCAAAGCAAGTACGCTGAAATCTTTCAAGTTTTTCAAAGGCAACTGAAAGAAAAAAAATCCCCGATTACTCTCGCCTTTAAGGCCGCAGAATCAATCGTCCAAATCAAAGCGACCGCCAAAGCTCTGAAAGAAAAATACGATAACGTCTTAGTAATCGGCATCGGTGGTTCGGCCCTGGGGGCCAAAGCGATTCTCCAGTTTGTGAAGGGACCGTTTTACAATCTGGAACAACACGCCGAGCCCCGGATTTTTATCTTGGATAACCTTGACCCAACTCTAGTGAAAAAACTGGGAGATTTGCTTGACTTTAAAAAAACCGCCCTGATCTATGCCAGTAAATCCGGCTCGACAGCCGAGACTGCCGCCAACTTTATTCATTTCTACCGGCTCTACCAGGAAGCCGGTGGTGAGGTTAAGGATATCGTGATTATGTGTGACCCGGCGGAGAACGGGATTAACCGAATTGCTAAACGTCTGGGCTGCCATTTGCTCCACATCCCGCGTGATCTGCCTGGCCGCTACTCGGTCCTGTCGGCGATGGGCTTTCTCCCGGCAGAACTTGCCGGGATTGACTGCGCCCAGTTGCTTGCTGGAGCCGAAACCGTCCATCAGGCGATTATCAGGGAACCGCTCTCCCAAAACAGTTTATTCCTCCTGGGGATCAGTCTCTTTGAGCTAGCCGCTCGAGGCAAGCCAATCCACGTCTTGTTTAACTACAGCAGTTTACTAGTGGAGTTTGGTTTGTGGTATATGCAGCTCTGGGCGGAAAGTTTGGGTAAAAGATTGTCTCTAGACGGCGAGGTGGTCCGAACCGGGACTACGCCTTTGGCCTGCACCGGCCCTACGGACCAGCACTCGCTCCTGCAGCTGTTCAAAGAAGGACCAGCCGACAAGATTTTTGGCTTCGTTAAGGTAGACTCTGTACCGGACGCGATTCACCTGACTGGCCAGTTCCCGGAGGAAAAAGAGTACGCCTATTTTGCCGGCCATACACTGGCCGAGCAATTAGGAATTGAGCAGTTAGCCACCGAAATGAGTCTGGTCCGGGCGGGGAATCCGTGTTACTTGATTACCCTCCGCGACCACTCGCCTTACAGCTTGGGAGCCATCTTTTATTATTACCAGGCCCTGGTGGTTTTCTCAGCGGCCCTGGCAAACATCAATCCTTTTGACCAACCCGGGGTAGAAGAGGGCAAGGTTATCACCTATTCCCTGATGAACCGTGAAGACTACGCGGCTGACCGAGCCAAGTATGAACAAGCGGTGGCGGAGTATAACCAGGAGCGAAAAATATACGGTATTTAGCGGGCTCTAAACGCGCTCTTGAAACTGCGTTTTAAAAAAGATGTCCGCTAAACACCGTTCCGTTGTTGGCACTGCTCCAGTCTAATACCCGAAATGAGGCAGGCTGGCCGCGCCCAGGGCGGCTGAAGTTTCTTTCAATCCGGCCGGGACGATCCGAACCTGCTTCCACAAAGCCGGAAAAGCCCGGCGTTCTATCTCCGGTCGAGCCGCCTCCAGGAGGGGATCCAAGAGCCGGGCTGCCACGCCACCGCCAATAACAATCAGGGCCGGGTTCATAAAATTGATGACACTGGCGAGCCCCATGCCCAAGTAAGCCCCAGCTTTCTGGATGATTTCCCGGGCCGTACCGTCACCCTGGCGCAGTGCCTCAGCCACAATTCGGCCGGTCACCCGCACCGGGTCACCGCCGGCTAGACTGAGTAAGGTGTCTCCCCGTCCCCGTTCGATCGCTTCCCGGGCCATCCGACCAATGGCCGTGCCAGAGGCAAGGGCCTCCCAACAACCCGGGTGCCCGGAACCGCAGGGTGGCCCCTCTGGTTCGATCACGATATGTCCGACTTCCCCAGCCCCGCCCCCGATTCCTCGATAAAGCTGGCCATCAATTATAATCCCGGCCCCAATCCCAGTCCCCAAGCCTAAATAAACCATGGGACTGGTCCGCTGCCCGGCCCCAAACCGGTACTCACCCAGCGCAGCCACATTAGTATCGTTCTCCAACCAGACCGGCAGTCCGGTCCGTTCTTCAACCATTTTTCGCAAAGGCACTTCCCGCCAGCCTAGATTAGGGGCTTCATGAACCACCCCTTGAGCCGAAGATAAGACCGCCGCTACACCTAAGCCCAGCCCAATCACCTCATGTCCCTGCTCCTGCAGGACCTGAAGCAGCGTTGCCAGGTCATCCTTAGCCGGCGGCCCAGCCGGGGGCACTACCTGGCTGAGGAGCAGCCTGATTCCTTCATAAAGATTAGCGAGAACCGCTTCCATTCCCCGCTCGGCCTCAGTACGCACCACCTGCTGCGCAACTACTCGACCCTCCCGGTCCGCTAAAACCAGCTCAATTTTGGTCCCCCCCAGGTCTACTCCCAGGGCCAATGGATTCACCGCCGTATTAACCGTATTATTCAACCCCACCATAATACCCCTTTCCCAAGGAAGCAAGGAAACGGCTTTCTTACTCCCTCGGAAATAAGGGAACCGTCTTGGTGCTTCCACGCATTAAACCATGTTTCTTTGCGCCGTGTTTTTACGTAGGTCAGCGATTGGCGATTTACATCAGAGAACAGAGGCGGCTGAGGATCAGCAGGCATCACTGTCTGAGCCTGAAAGGCGAGTTTGATGCCTGCCCGAAGCCGACGAGGTTCGTTCCCAGTTTAGCCTGCTGACCGAGTAAAAACACAAGCAACTTAATAACACATGAAATCCGACGCGCCGTGTTTTTACGTAGGTCAGCGATTGGCGATTTACATCAGAGAACAGAGGCGGCTGAGGATCAGCAGGCATCTTTGTTTGAGCCTGAAAGGCGAGTTTGATGCCTGCCCGAAGCCGACGAGGTTCGTTCCCAGTTTAGCCTGCTGACCGAGTAAAAACACAAGCAACTTAATAACACATGAAATCCGACGCGCCGTGTTTTTACGTAGGTCAGCGATTGGCGATTTACATCAGAGAACCGAGGCGGCTGAGGATCAGCAGGCATCACTGTTTGAGCCTGAAAGGCGAGTTTGATGCCTGCCCGAAGCCGACGAGGTTCGTTCCCAGTCTAGCCTGCTGACCGAGTAAAAACACAAGCAACTCAGATTCGAATCAGCCGGTACTGCCGGCTGCCCAGACCGATTTCTTCTCCGTAGGCCAGTTGAGGAGTCCAGTCTACATCCGGATGCACCGCCCGGAAATAATCCTCTCCTTTAGGCAGACCACCAATCACGGAACCAGGCAATACGGTCTGCTGGTTGACCAGATCGACCGCTGCCTGGTCAATGGCGACCGGGTCACGCGAGGCTAGAATCCCGATGTCAGGGACAATCGGCAAATCATTCCAGCCAAAACAGTCGCAGTCCGGACTGATGTTGCTCAGAAAGCTGATAAAGCCAGCCTTGCCAGCCTTGTTTTTGAGGACTCCCAGGGCATATTCAACCATCTTCTCCTGCAGCGTTTGGGGCGTGGTTTTCCAGTGGATCCTGATCGCCTGAGTCGTACAAGTAACCGAGCATTCCCCGCAGCCAATACATTTATCTCGATCAATAATGGCCTTTTTTATCGGTTTTTTCTTTGGCTTGCGGTTGGAGTGATCTACAGCTCCCTTCCCCGGTTCATCCGTGACTACCTTCTCCGACTCGCCCCTAGCCAGATCCTGATCCACCACGACTTCCCGGCCTTCAACTTCCAAGACAGTAATCGCCTGGGCTGGGCACCACTCCGCACATCTCCCGCAGCCAATGCACTTTTCCTCTTTTACCTTGGGCAGCACATCCGAGTGCATCATCTGCTTTCCGCTGCGCGACCCGGAACCCATCCCCAGATTCTTGATAACCCCGCCAAAACCGGTAATCTCATGGCCCTTAAAGTGAGTTACCGCCAGCAGGACATCTGCGTGATATAGGGCACTTCCAATCTTAACATCCTCAAAATGCCGCTGACCTATGTCCACACTTATGTAGTCTTTCCCATTCAGGCCATCCGCAATAATCAGGGGTGCCCCAACCACCGCATAGTCAAACCCGTTTTCAATTGCGGTTTCCAGGTGGTCAACCGCATTCGCCCGACTCCCCACGTACAGGGTATTGGCGTCTGTTAAAAATGGCCGGCCCCCCCTGAGCCTTCACCCGGTCAACCAGCCGGCGCAGGAACTGCGGCCGGATATAGGCCAGGTTGCCCCTTTCGCCAAAATGGAGCTTCAAGGCCACCAGATCCTGGGGCGCAATCAGTTCGTTAAACCCGGCCCGATCAAATAAACGTCCCAGTTTGTCCAGCAGGTTTTGCCCAGAACGGGCTCGCATATCTACGAAATAAACCTCGGCTGCCATAGTTCCCCCCCTTTGAGAATCCTTTTTAGAATCCATTTTGCATCCTGATGATAAAAATTATGATTGCCTGCGTGAAACAAAGGTCAATAAATGACAACTTACATCGTTTGTTTTCATTTTCAGTTTAGCCTGATGACCGCTTAAAATACAAGCATTAAACATTTTTTAATTTTTTAATTACTCTCCGGGACACCTAACCGGCCACCGTGCCCCGGGTGGTTTGGGTGGCAGGTGTCTACCTGAAGTAATTGGCAGTATTACCCGGTGCCCGTACCCCGGATAGTTTTGGTGAGCACAAAGCGTTCCAGGACTTCGGCCACACCATCATCTTCATTCGTCTTGGTAATGTAATTGGCGAAACGCTTAATCTCCTCCCGGGCATTGCCCATTACCACGCCTAAACCAGCGAACTGAATCATATCCAGGTCATTATAACTATCGCCGATAGCTATCACCGACTCCCGAGGGATCTGAAAGTAATCGGCTACTTTCTTTAGGGCCTGGCCTTTCGTCGCCTCTGGATGAAGGGCTTCTAGATAGTAAGGCTTGGATTTAGTGATGTATAGCTCCTGACCAAAATCAGCCTGAAGAGCAGCCGCCAACTGGTCAAGCTTAATTTCATCAAAATTGCATATCAGGATTTTAGTGGGCTCCGGACAGGCTTGCAGCAAGTCATCCACCAGCGTTACTTCCACCCCGGCCAAATCCACATAGGCCTGTCCTTCCGGCGTCAGCTTCTCCATGCACAACCGGTCTTCGTAGTACATCTGCAGATGGTAGCCAAAAGACATTACCCTTTCGGCGACCGGCTGAACCAGCCGCCGTGGAACCGGCCGGTGGTAAAGGACCTCCCCGGAACGGGAATTTTTGACCAACGCCCCCTGGTAGGTAATTAAAGGAATGTTTAAGCCTAATTGTTCCGCATAAGGAGCGGCCGAGCGAAACATTCGCCCGGTAGCCAGAGTCACCTGCACCCCTCGCTGCTGAGCTTCCTTAATCGCCTGTTGGGTTCGTTCTGATATTTTCAAATCATTGTTGAGCAGGGTATCATCCAAGTCAATTGCCACCAACCGGTAGGTTGGATAAGTGTATCTCATCTTGTTTATCTTAGCCTCCTCAAAAAACCCTTAGGTTGAGCCACGGGGACCGGTACACAATTCCACCCTTGCTGTCCCATTTGCTCTAGAAATCAATTCAAATCATTATATTATCAAGATATAATCAAGGCTTGCCCTTTGTTTTCTTAAGCCTGCTATTCTTCCTGTTCCTTACCCACCTTAATTCTAACCCTCACGATCCTTCACTTTTTAGCAGGTAATCGATAGCTTGCAGATCCCGCTCGCCTTAATTCTACCCTCACGATCCTTCACCCCTCAGCTTCTTCGAAAAATTCCCGCACAGCCTGGGCCGCTTTTTTGGTCATCCCGGGCACGGCCAACAAATCCTCTAAGCCGGCCTGGCGGATCCGTTTCACCGACCCAAAGTGCCGCAGCAGGGCTTTGCGCCGTTTCGGGCCGATCCCAGGAATACTGTCCAGGGTTGAACTCAGTGCCGTCTTTCCCCGCTGTTGCCGGTGATGCCCGATCGCAAACCGATGCGCTTCATCCCGGAGTCGCTGCAACAGATGTAATTCCGGCGAGTCTTTAGGTAGAATAATGGGTTCAGACTGCTGCTCCCGAAAGAGGTGTTCAAATTCCTCAGCCAACCCGAAGGTGGGAATCTCTTCTACTCCCAATTCCCGCATTACTTGCCGCACTGCCTGAAGTTGACCCTTGCCGCCATCAATGATCATTAAATCAGGAAAACGGGCAAACCGAGCCTGCTCCTCTGCCATCTCGCCGGCGGCCAGGGCGGCCTGCTCCGCTAGCCCCCGGCGAAAGCGGCGCCGTACCACTTCCTGCAGCGAAGCAAAATCATTCGGGCCTTCCACGGTCTTAATCCGAAAATGACGGTATTCAGACGGACACGGCTCGCCATTCTCCATGACCACCAGAGAACCAACTGACTGACTGCCCTGAAAGTTAGAAATATCGTAGCCTTCAATCCGGTAAGGCAGACCAGGCAGCTCAAGCTGCTGCTGCAGTCCGCGCAGAATGGCCTGATTCCGTTGCTGCCGATTTTCTTCTGCCTGAGTGTGCTCTTCCAAAGTCAGTAACGCGTTGCGGGTGGCCAGCTCGATCAATTGGTGCTTGCCCCCCCGTTGCGGGGTTAATAACTTGACCCGGCGACGGTCCCGCTTTTGCGTCAGCCACTGCTCTATCAGCGTGCCTTCCTCAGCCGGCAGTTTCTCCGGCAAAAGAATGGTTGGCGGCACAAAGTCGACTGAAGCGTAATACTGCTTAATAAACTCCGCCAGCACCTGGCCCAGTTCGGCCCCTTCGGTATTGCGCAGCCAGAAGGTTTCCCGGCCCACCATCTTGCCGGCCCGAATAAAAAACACTTGACCGACTGCTTCCTGAAACCCCAGGGCTAGACCAACTACATCCTGGTCCTCCAAGCCCGCGGAGATGATTTTCTGCTTCTCCGTCACCGCCTGCAGGGCCCGAATCTGGTCCCGCAGCCGCGCAGCCTGTTCAAAATTTAGGTTTTCCGCCGCTTCTTCCATCCGCCTCGTTAATTCTTGGACTAGATGCTCGGTTCTTCCTTCGAGAAACAGGATGACCTGCTGGACCAGTTCTTGATAGTCCTCCGCTTTTACCTGCCCGGTGCAGGGAGCCAGACAACGCTGAATGTGGAAATTCAAGCAAGGACGGCCCCGCGCCGCCAATCCCTTTTGCTTGCAGCTACGCAAGGGAAAGACTGTTTCCAATAACCGCATCGTCTCGCGCATGGCCCCAACATCAGTATATGGCCCAAAATAACGACTGCCGTCTTTTTTTATCGCCCGCGCCACCACCACCCGCGGAAACTCTTCTTCCAGGGTAATCCGCAGATAGGGGTAGTGTTTATCGTCTTTCAGGCTAATGTTGTACTTGGGCCGGTAGTACTTGATCAGGTTGCATTCCAGAACTAAGGCCTCTACCTCGGAATCGGTAACGATGACGTCTAGATCCCCGACTTGACTAACCAGGGCCCGAGTCTTAGGATCTAGATGCCGCGCCGCCTGAAAATAGGACCGGACCCGCTGCCGCAATGACCGGGCCTTGCCCACGTAGATAATCCGGGAGCGGTTATCTTTCATCAGGTAAACACCCGGTTCCGTTGGGAGGTGTTTTAGTTTGTTTTCTATATCCTCGTTAACCATGATAATTGTTTTCCACCATTCAACCGATTAGATTATCTCACCAGCTAGCACTAAATGTATTGTAGCTAACCTAAAATTTTTCTTCAACCTGACTCACATAAGAAATAAGCCCAACGCCTTACCTCTTGTATAAGACTTGGCTCCATTTAGCCAAGCCCTGGCGCCAAGTGCTCGTTTAGATTCGCTGAAGATCAAGGAATGAGCTCCACTCATGGGTTTCTTATATATGGTACCCCACTTATAGAAGTGGAAGTCTTTTGGTTCAGTTAAAAAGTCAAAAGTCTATATTACTTTCCGAGTTATGTTAGGAAAGTCAATGAAATCGTTCTATTTAACCCTTGTCTCTGAGTATTATGTAAACTAAGGTTGGTTTACATAATACAGGACAGGGGGGTGAAGTCACTTTGCCTATGTATAATCCGGTTCAGTCTGACGTAAATCGGGGGCGTTTAGTCACCTGGTCGGTCCAAAAAAACTACTGTGAGTTCAATGGTTCGGTTTTAACTTGCTATGCCCCAATTTATAGTTATTATTATGCCCTTGGAGTGGAAGAGAAGATCGCCAAAACCCTAGCCCTTATCCCGGCCACCCCGGCTGAGTACCAGGGAGCAACTGCCATTACTCTTCCTGGTGTTGAAGAAGCTGCCCAAAGCGAGTTCTGGAAAACAGTAATCATGCTTCTAACCTGCGCCAATTTAGGCATCGCGATCGCCAACCTTCCCAATCACCATTACTTCCCTGACCAACCGGCGGAAATTTGGCCGTACCCAACACCTTCTTTTATAGATTCACCAAATTCACCAAACCTGACTGACATATCCCACTCTTCCGGTCCTGGGGCGGCTGCTGACCTAATCGCTCCAGCCACTTCAGTTGTTTCAGACAATCCCATTACTCAAGTCACTTCTGTTCCGGAGTCAGACTCAACCATTGAGCTAACTCAGCCCCTTGATCCATCGCAAACCACTGAGACTCTCCACTCTTTAAGCCCTAGTGATTCCCCGAGTCAAACAGAAACCCCGACCGCTCCTCCAAAAACCCCGGCTGAAACCCCGACCGAAACCCCGACTAAAATCCCGGCTAAAACCCCGGCTGCGCCTAAACCGAAGGCAACTCCTAGCCCGGGTTCTTCGGCGAAAAGACCTTCGCCGGCAGTCATAAGAGAAGAGTTGTCCCGTATAGCAGAAATTACCACTGCTGATTTAGCCGCTCTAGAACCGGTAATCATGGAATGCACTGCATATACTCATACTGGATCCCGAACTGCCACCGGAGTCATGCCCCGCTACGGTGTTGTGGCGGTCGATCCCAAGGTAATCCCGCTGGGCAGCCAGCTTTATGTCGTTGGTTACGGACCGGCTATTGCGGCTGATACTGGGGGATTAATTAAGGGAAATATCATCGACATCTTTCTGGATTCCGAAGCAGCCTGCCGAAAGTGGGGCCGACGCAAGGTAGAGGTTTATATTTTACGCAAAGGAGTCTGAGCCGCTTGGTATCCATTATCATCCCGGTGAAAAACGAAGGAGCTTTAATCCTGAATACGGTGAACAGTATCCGGCAGGCCCCGAACAAGACGCCCTATGAAATTATCGTCATTGATGACAATTCAACTGACAGCTGCTGTGACCCGCTGCAGCCCTTAGCCGCGGCCGGGCAGCTCACTTTAACCAAAGCCCCGCCCAATAATCAAACCCCTCCCCGAAATCTGGGAGCCACTCTGGCCCGGGGAGAGATCCTGGTTTTTTGTGATGCGCATCTACTCGTACCCCCGGGCTGGATTGATCAATTAACCGAACCCCTTCGGACTGGGATAGTCGATGCCATCTGTCCGGCCATTGCCCCCCACAACGCCCCGGAACGGGCTGGCTATGGGCAAACCTGGCAATCGGACCTGACCGTCCGCTGGCTGGACCATCCCGGGCGGCTAGCCCCAGTTCCCCTGCTACCTGGAGGATGCTTGGCGATCAGGGCCGCTGTGTTTTGGCAGGTTCAAGGTTTTGACAGCGGCTTCCGCGGCTGGGGTTATGAGGATCAAGAAATCTCGCTCAATCTCTGGTTACAGGGTCATTCCCTGTGTGTTCAACCGTCGGTTAAGATCCTCCACGTTTTTCGCCAGACCTTTCCCTACCCGGTCCAGACCCAAAACGTCAACTACAACCTGCTCCGGCTGGCCTGTACCCATTTTAACCAGCAACGGCTGCAAAAAGTGATCGATCTCCTGACTTCCCGTTATGGCCCGGTAGATGATCTGCTCCAGCAGGTCCAAGCAGACGGAGTCGCCGAACGCCGCCAGCATTTTTTGGCCAGTCGAGTTTACGACGACGACTGGTTCATGGCCCAATTTGCGATCCCATTTTAATACTCTTGGCTTATTTATTATTGCTGCCGCCATGAAATCGATCTTTTCTAACTAAATAAGTCTCGTATTATTTCATTAAAATGCAATCGAATTATCCGAGGTATCTGGCCCTCATCAAAATGACACCGAACAGCGTCCTTTATTTCATTTTTTATGGCATCAAAAGTATCACCTTCAGTAAATATTGAAAATCTAATTGGATATTCAATATCTCCAACCTACAAGATTTGGTTCCTGTTTTAAGAATAATACTATCTTCTGTTTAAAACCCGCACAACCTATGAGGCGGCAATTACCCGCAACTTTTAGATTACCCGAACAACAAATTTTACACCAATTGCTCCAACCTAGCTCTAAACGGATTAAGCTTTATTTTACCCCCATCGCTGATTCTTGTCGCACTGGCCAAATTTCGCCGGATGCTCTGGTCCAAAGCCTGCCCAAAATCATCGCTATAGTTTTTAATTAAAACATTAAGCTCTAACAGCTTCCCCATGGCCTGCTTGTTCAGATTTGCCGAGCCTAAAGTAACCGTTCGCTTATCTACTCTGATCAATTTGGCATGGATCATATTTCTGCTTAAAAAAACCTTGACCCGGTTATCTGTCTTGGCTAGGATCTCCTTTGACCACCTGCATATTGAGATCATGCTGGAGATTGGCTTTACCGGGCAAAAGCAGATTGATCCTCACCCCGCGGTTGGCCGCTTCAATAATTGTATGCGTAATATCTGGCTCCCCTAGATAAGCCATGAGAATATCGATTGACTCTCTAGCTGAGGCTAACAACTGGATAATTTTGTCCTTAACCTCATAGAACAATTGCCCCGTTGCGCCGGACATTGAAGATAAACTCGACCGGGGCTTGCTCGTCAAAGCCCGCTCCGTGACGCAATCGCTGAAGAAATCTTCTCCACAAAAGATTGACCCACCAATTCAACCATGTAGTCATTATATTTCTTGCCTTCAACATCAGCATAAATGCTCTTATCCTCTATATTCATCCCGCCCAGAATCAAAACTCGGTTATCGAAGATATAGTACTTGGAGTGATCCCCGATGATGGTATCCTTATCAACGGATACATTCTGATGAACCAGCAGTCGACGCGCTAAACTATTGGGTCTTTGTTTGGTGCTTCTGGCTTTTCCGGTCATGGGATACATGGTATTAACCGCTGCCGCCTTGAGCCACAAACCCAGGTTAAAATCCTTATGCCAAAAGCTCTGCTTGGTTTCCTCAGCTTTCTCAAACAATTCCCCCAGCTTATCTTTGACAATCCTTACCTTAACGCCCCGATCAGCCGCCTGCAGCAGTTCTTGGGCCAGCTGATTGCCAATCTCATCGTCCCGCCAGATAAACATATTTATGGAGATTGTTTTCGTCGCCGTTCTGATCCGTTCAATGATCCGCGGAAAGGCGGTTCCGCCATCGACCAGCAATTCTATATTTTCTGACTTCTCCATCTTTTCTCATAACCTCATCCACTCACAGCACCTGCTTTAAATAATACCCGGTATAAGACTCGGGTACCTGCGCTACCTCTTCAGGAGTGCCGGTAGCCACCACCTCACCACCCCGCTCGCCTCCCTCCGGTCCCAAATCAATCAAGTAGTCGGCGGTTTTAATGACATCCAGGTTGTGTTCAATTACAATCACAGAATCCCCGGCCTCCACCAGTTGTTGCAGCACGTGCAGCAGATTGTGGACATCCGCTTTGTGCAAGCCGGTCGTCGGTTCATCCAGAAGATAAACGGTTTTGCCGGTGCTACGTCGGCTCAGTTCGGTCGCCAGCTTCACCCGTTGGGCTTCACCCCCGGACAGGGTCGTGGCCGGCTGGCCTAAACGCAGATAACCCAAGCCCACTTCCTCCAGGGTTTTCAGCTTGCGGATAATCTTGGGGTGATTCTGAAAGAAGTCCACCGCTTCCGCCACCGTCATGTCTAAGACATCGGCAATGTTTTTGCCCTTGTAGCGGATTTCCAGGGTTTCCCGGTTATAACGCTTACCCTTGCACACCTCACAAGGGACATAGACATCCGGCAAAAAGTGCATCTCGATTTTAATAATCCCGTCCCCCCGGCAGGCCTCGCACCGGCCGCCTTTAACGTTAAAGCTAAAGCGACCAGCCCGGTAACCCCGGACCCGGGACTCTGTGGTCTGCGTAAAAAGCTCCCGAATGCTGTCAAAAACACCCGTATAGGTGGCTGCGTTGGAACGGGGGGTCCGGCCAATAGGCGACTGATCAATATCAATCACCTTGTCCACGTACTCCAAACCCTGAATGGCATCATGCTCCCCCGGCCGGGTAGAAGCCCGGTGCAGGACCTGAGCCAATTTTTTATACAGAATCTCATTGATCAAGGTGCTTTTTCCCGAACCGGACACCCCGGTAACGCAGGTAAAAACCCCCAACGGAATACGCACCGAAATGTTCTTTAAATTATTCTCCCGAGCCCCTTGGATTTCCAGCCACTTCCCATTGCCTGGCCGGCGCTGCTCTGGCCGCGGGATCTCCTTGCGGCCACTAAAATACTGGCCGGTCACTGATTCCGGCACGGCCATCAGATCTTCCAGGGTCCCCTGCGCCACCACTTGACCCCCAAGGGCCCCGGCCCCGGGCCCCATATCGACCAAATAATCGGCCTCCCGAATCGTATCCTCATCGTGTTCCACCACAATCAGGGTATTCCCCAGGTCCCGCAGCCGTTTTAAGGTCGCAATCAGCCGGTCATTATCCCGCTGGTGCAGGCCAATACTAGGCTCGTCCAAAATATAAAGCACGCCCATCAAGCTAGAACCAATCTGCGTGGCCAGGCGAATCCGCTGGGCTTCCCCGCCGGACAGGGTCCCCGCAGCCCGGTCCAGCGTTAAATAGTCGAGCCCAACGTTCATCATAAAGCCGAGCCGTTCGCGAATCTCTTTTAACACCTGATAACCGATAGTTTGCTCCCGTTCGGTTAAAGCTAATCCCGCTAGATAATTCTGCACCTCGATTACGGATAGCCGGGTTAGTTCATAGATATTTAATGACCCAACCCGGACCGCCAGGCTTTCCGGCCGCAGCCGAGCACCCCGGCATTCGGGACAGCAGCGGGTACTCATGTAGCGTTCAATCTCTTGCCGCGACCACTCTGATTGGGTCTCGCGGTGACGTCGCGCCAGGGTGTTGATTACTCCCTCCCAATACCCAGCGTAGGTAGAGACTTCCCCGGCGGAATTCCGGTACTGGAAGCGGATTTTTTCTTTGCCCGCCCCATACAGGACTAGCTTCAAGTGTTCCGGGTCAAGTTCTTTGAGCGGCACCTGGGTACTAAACCCATAGTGGGCTGCCAAAGATTCGAGAAACTGATAGAGATAAATGCCATTATAGTTAGCCAGCGGAGCAATCCCTCCCCCAGCAATCGACTTCTCATGATCCGGCACGACTAAGGCCGGATCCACCTCCATCTTCATCCCCAGCCCCCCGCAGTCCGGGCAGGCCCCATAGGGAGTGTTAAAGGAAAACATCCGGGGCGTAATTTCCTCTAGACTAATCCCGCAGTCCGGACAGGCAAAATTCTGGGAAAAAACCAGCAGCTCAGATTTGTCTTTCTCTCCCAAAATCTCCGCGATCACCAGGCCGTCGGCCAGCTTCAAAGCCGTCTCCAGCGAATCCGCCAAGCGTTGCCGTTGGTCAGGCCGGAGCACAATCCGATCCACCACGACCTCGATTGTGTGTTTTTTATTCTTCTCCAGTTTGATCTCCTCGGTTACTTCCCGGACCTGGCCATTGACCCGGACCCGCACGAAGCCAGCCTTACGTACATCTTCCAAGACCTTCAGGTGTTCCCCCTTGCGTCCGCGCACCAGGGGAGCTAAGATCTGCAGCCGGGTGCGTTCCGGGTAGCCCAGCAGCTGGTCGACCATTTGATCCACGGTCTGCTGGCTGATCGGCTGACCGCACTTGGGACAGTGGGGCCGACCAATTCGCGCATAAAGCAGCCGCAGGTAGTCATAAATCTCCGTCACCGTTCCTACCGTAGAACGCGGGTTACGGCTGGTAGTTTTCTGATCAATCGAAATGGCTGGGGACAAGCCCTCAATGCTGTCTACATCTGGCTTGTCCATTTGACCTAAAAACTGACGGGCATAGGCGGACAACGATTCCACATACCGACGCTGCCCCTCCGCATAAATAGTGTCAAAGGCCAGCGAAGATTTGCCCGAACCAGAGATGCCGGTAATCACGATCAGCTTATCCCGCGGCAGAGTCAGGTCAATATTGGCCAAATTGTGCTGACGCGCCCCTCTAATAATTAACGAGTTGCCACTCATGGTTTCAGTATTAATTCCTTTCTTATTTATTCCTTTCAAAAAATAACATAATAAGAAAATAACACCATTTATAGTTTGTGTTATTTTCGTTGGTGGTTGTGCCCTGCGGGCATGAGCGGTTAATAAGAAAATAACACGTTTCTCGTAGTTTGTGTTATTTTCATCGTGGTTGTGCCTGGTCGGGCATGGGCGGTTAATAGGCAAATATCTCAATAAAACCGCCAAATCGGATATCGTCGGTGAACACTACTTATTAAACACTACTTAATCACGTAGTTTCATTTCCGCTTATGGTACTGTTTAACTACATGAAGGTCTAATAAGTATTGTAACGCTTCATCCTCCATAGAACAATAGTTCTAAAAAACCCTATATCTATAGACAATTATTTACAAAAACCATTAAAGAAATTGGCAAGAACGCAGTAACTATTACCCTGCCCAATCGTTTAACTAAATAAAGGAGTGGCGTTACGGAAAGGAGTGATTGACATGACTTGAGTAAGATTATGTGGAGTCAGACATCGAGTTGAAGAAGTCAAGGATTTATCAGTTTAACAAAATTTTCAAGTACTATACTGGGGGACAAATGAATAATCCCTATGTACCCGTGAAAGCTTTAGGCGCAATGCTGTATCAGTGAACTGAGGGCCGAAGACGTTCCTATGTTTTGTGTTTCCTTTCTAAATGTATTGGTGTACCTTAGGATTGGTATACCTTAGGAAGCAAAAAAACCGTTCCCTTGCTTCCTTTTTTCCTTGTTTTCAAAGAGGAGGTTTGATAAAATGCGCAAGATTCGTCTGCGTTTAGGGGTGTGGTGCCTCCTGACCGTGTTCCTGCTGACCCTCTTCCCGGGCTTGACCCTGGCTCAGGAGAAGTCAGCCGTTTCCCTGGAACAAGCGATCCGGATAGCTAAAGAATGTTTTAACATCCCGACGGAGTATAGCAACTTTACTTCTGGTTACAACAACTATGACAACCGTCAGGTCTGGTTTTTAAATTGGGAGGCAACTGAGGAACCGAGAGGCAGTTTCAATGTTCAGGTAGATGCAAACACCGGTGAAATCATATATATGAACAGTTGGAAAAATGAAACGCGCCCCGAATCTGGACCTCAACTGCCGGCTATTTCGGAAACTCAGGCTCGCGAGATCGCCAACCAAATGCTGAACAAACTAGCACCTAATAAGGCGAAGAACCTGCGGTTGGTCCCCAGTGACCTCCAGATTGTTCCCTTGAGTCAGTATGGGGCAGTGACCTATAACTTCCGCTGGGAACGGGTGGTCAACGGGATTGTCTTTCTAGGTGATGGTGCCAGTATTTCAATTCGAGGGGATGATGGCCAGGTCAGCCACTACAATATGACCTGGACCGAGACCGACTTCCCGGCAGCTGCGGGAGTTGTTTCCTCAGCGAAAGCCCGGGAGACATTCGAGGCCACTGGGATGCTGGAATTGCAATATTATCGCCAGTCTGATGTTCGACCGCTGGCTGCTGGGGAAAAACAGCCGGTTAAGCTAGTCTACCGACTCTACCACCCCTCTAACGGGATAATTGATGCCTTAACCGGCGAACCGCTAGTCTTAGAACCGGGCAAATGGCTGCGGAATGAAGGTGGCGGTGGTGCCGGGGGGGCTGAAGACATGATGGCCCAAAGAGCTGCTCAAGATGAAGCGGCTGCCCCCTTGAGTCCTGAAGAATTAAAGGAAATCGAAAGAACCGCTGATCTCCTCAGTGAAGAGGAAGCCGTGGCTGTAGTTAAAAAATGGGTAGATATTCCAGAGACACTAACCCTGCGCAGTGCCAACCTAGCCGCTGAATGGCAGTTCCCGGAGAATCGATACTGGAGCCTCAGTTGGAACGCTGAGAAATCAGAAACAGGGCAATTAGACAACGCAAGTGCCCGGGTAGATGCCCGAACCGGCGAGTTGATGGGGTTCTACCTGTACTACTCATCTCCAGAACCAAATCAACCTGGGAACATCGACCAGGAAGCAGCGAAAAAACTGGCGGAAGACTTTCTGAAAAAAGTCCAGCCGAGCCGATTCGCGTCAGTTAAACTAGAGGAAAACCAGCAGAATTGGCGACCCCTGGTGATCGAAGGACAAAACCCGACCGCTTATTATTTCAATTACCGGCGACTGGTCAATGGAATCCCCTATCCCGGCAACGGGATTAGCGTTTCGGTTGACGCAATCAATCAACGGATAACTCAATTCGATGTTAACTGGCAAAATTTGAATTTCCCAAGCCCGGCTGGCTGTTTAGGAACGGAACAGGCCAATGCCGCCTATTTAAAGAACCAGCCTCTGACCTTAGCCTATACCCAGGTTTACGGCTCAACTGGGCCGGGTGAAGTAAAACTCGTCTATTTGCCGGTAACCACGCCCAATCAACTAGTCTCCAACCTGATAGATGCCCGGACCGGTGAATACCTGGATTGGCAAGGCAAACCTCTGTCTGAACAGCCTCGGGCCTCTCACTTTACCGATATCGCGGGGCATTTTGGCGAAGAGGAAATCAGCCTGCTAGGCCAAGCGGGAATCTTCGGCGAATACGGTGATACCTTCCGACCAGAAGAATCAGTAACCGCGGTCTCCCTGCTGCGGGCCATGCTGCAGGCTACGCAGGGTTCCTGGGCAACGGCTGATCTAACCGATCAAGAGATTATAAAACGGGCGCAGGAAATAAAGTGGGTGGAGGAAGGAGAGCTAACCCCGGCTGGTGCCGTCACCCGGGAAAACCTGGCCAAACTGATGATCCGGCTGTTAGGCATGGATCGGGCGGCCCGGATTGAAGGCATCTACAAGGTTCCTTACAAGGATGCTGACGCTCTGTCGCCCGGTTCGCTGGGTTACGCTAGTCTGACCTGGGGTCTGGAGATCATCAGAGGCACCGGGGATACTTTTAACCCCAACCAGGTCACGACCCGAGCCGAAGCAGCGGTCGTCCTGGTGCGGACCTTGCGAGTTAAGGCGTAGCAGCGAGTATATTTAGTAAGTCAATGACACGTTCCTTACCGTATGTGTTATTTTCATTAGTGGTTGTATCCAACGCGCATGGGCGGTTAGTAAGTTTAATATCGTGTCATTCTGAGCGCAGCGAAGAATCCTTCCTACGCTGAGAAGCAAGATCCTTCGCTAACGCTCAGGATGACATATATCCGCTAATTCTGGCAAACAGATTTCGGTAGCAAAGTAAAAGGAAACGAGTTGGAGAACAACTTGTTTCCTCTTTCTATTTCATCCAAGAATTGCTCAATCAGTATTAACCCATCATGCCCTAAGGACACAAAAAACCAATTATTTATTTGTTAACCGTGAAATATACTCCTCTAAATCTTCTTTTCTTTTGGCGACCAACTGATAAACCAGCATCCCTTCCCGTTCGGCAATACCAGCCACTACCACAATTTCCATGATACCTAACTCAGTAACCTTCCATATTATACGAACCGATTTCTTATCCACGTAAATGCTTCGGTATCCCGAAAGAGGTCGATTAACTTGGTTTTCTAGTTCCTTGCCAAACATAGCCGGTGCTTGAGCTATTTTTTGTAACGCCTTGATTACTTTAATCTGACGGCCCTTATCCAGGCTAAGAAAATCTTCCGCTGCGGCCGGGAAAAACTTAATGTTGTCTGGCAGGTAGTTAGTTATCCAGTTCAACATCCGGGGCCTCCTCCAAGTCTTGAGCGGTTATCCCTGTTTTCGCTACTACCTCGGCCAGTGATAACAAGGGTTTTTCATTCTTTTCCGTATCAATAGCCCTGGATAATAATTCCAACTTGATTTGCAATTCTGAGGCCTCGTGCACTTTCTGCCATAATTCCTCGAAATTTTTATAGCTTAAAATAGTTGCCTTAGGCTCGGATCCAGAGAACATCATTAAAAAAGGCAATTCATCCAACTTCGGCTCAACCACACTTCGCCATTTTCGCTGGACATCGCTGACACTGATTATTTGATTGCTAGAGAAAAGCGGTTTTTCCGCAGACTGACTTCCCCCCATAGAATGAACCCCCAGTTTATCATATACTTAATCCGTGCTATTATGCGTTTAAATCTCGTATATATTATCGCATAAACTAACGTATGTATCAATGTTATTAATTATTGTTTGTTATTCATTGCTAGGCTCGGGATGGTTATAGAATTACCTTCTCCGAACCACTCTCAAACCTTGAACCCCACAACAAACCCTTCCTCAATTGCTTCTCTAATGGTCCGGGGTTCAACGCAGTCACCAATAGTATATAATTCTGGTACTCTACCTTCTAACTGGCGGGTTAAATCATGATCGACCTTATAACCGGTAGCCAACACTATCATATCTCCATTAATGAAAGTGGAAGTTCCTTTTTGGGTTACCCTGACGCCTTTTGGTGTTATCTCTTCTACAGTGGTGCCGGTTTCAATCTTTACGCCGGCTTTTGCCAGCCGAGCCAAGAAGAAAGGCCGGTATGTGGGGGGCACATCGCTGGCCGCCCGATCAAGCATTTCCAAGACGATAACCTGATCCACCTTATCACCGGACTCAACTAGTAATGATGCCGTCTCACAGCCAACCATTCCCCCTCCGACAATGATTACCGTTCCTTCGGCTTTCCTATGGCCAGTTAGTACCTCCTCGGCTCCAACTACGTGATCGAGCTGGATCCCCGGGATAGGCGGGAAGAAAGGCTTAGCCCCTACAGCCAAGATGACCACGTCTGGCTGCTCCTGCTCAATAGTCAAAAGCGTTACTTCCTGGTTAAGCCTGACCTCTACTCCTGCGTCTCGTGTCTCGTTGATCAGATAATCGGTCAAGGCAGTTATTTCGCCTTTAAATGGAGGAACGGAAGCTACCCGCAATTGCCCCCCAAGCTCCGCCCCTTTTTCCCAAAGAGTCACTTCGTGTCCTCTTCTGGCTGCAACTATGGCTGCCTCCATTCCAGCTGGACCGCCACCGACAACCAACACCTTCCGCCGACGATCAGCCAGTTTGATCTCACGTTCCGCCTCTTTCCCCAGCCGGGGATTGACGGTGCAAAGGGCCGAGAATTGTTTTCCCCAGTCCTTGTACGCAAGCATCACTTCGGCTAAACATCTTGAGCAGGTGATACAAGGGACAATTTTATTGAAGTGTCCCGCCCTGGCCTTATTCGGAAGTTCTGGATCGGCCAGTAAGGCCCGGCCCATGCCGATAAAATCGGCTTTGCCTTCGGCCAGGATATTCTCAGCCAGGATAGGATCGGGTATGCGATTAGTCGCTATCACCGGGATGTTTACCCACGCCTTAACCTTGGCAGCCAAGGAGACAAACGCACCCCTGGGAACCGAAGATCTGACTAGTGGGAACGGGTGACTCGTGCCAGCCGAAGTAAGTGTTTAATGCTGCCACACCATACTGCTCCAGAAGGCGGACCACAGCCTGGGAATCCTCAATGGTGTGCCCGCCTTCCATCAGTTCCGCCAAGTTAATTCGACAGGTAACCGGGTAGTCACTGCCCGCTTCCTTTTTTATGCTCTCAATTGCCTGCCGGATAATCCTCATCCGGTTCTCCAGGTTCCCTCCGTACTCGTCCTCGCGTTGGTTGGCAATCGGGGACATGAAACGGTTAAAAAAATAACCCGCGATGACTGGCACCTCTACTGCGTCAAACCCGGCCTCGCGAGCCCTCTTCGCTGCTTTTCCGTACTCTTTGACAATCAACTGAATCTCCTCCCTAGTCAGGGCCCGTGGGAGGCAGCGCATCATCCGATTAAACACCGGCGACGGCCCAACTACCTCCACTTGGTCATCTCTTAGGACCAGGTGATACTGGATAAGTAGCTGAGTAACCACCTTTGCCCCATGAAAATGGATTTTATCCACCAATCTACGAGCTCCAGGTATAAATCGGTCCTCATATAAATAGGGCTGAAAAGGCGAGCCAGAGCGAAGCGGCGAAAAAGGGATGATTATCAGACCAACGCCTCCCTTGGCCCGTTCCGCAAAGAAGTTTATCATCCGGTCGCCGACCGTACCATCTGGCTCACTATAGCCGGTAGACAAAGGCAACATTACCAGTCTATTCCTTGTCACCACTTTATCAATTTTGCCAGGTTGAAATAAATTTTTTAGCTCGGTCATTTTACCTGCCCCCTTGTACAGAGATGAAACAGTATAAATATTTCCAGATAATTATATTTATTCTTTAGCAGGAACTTAATTCCTGCTTGCGCATTCGGGAAATTCTCCCCAATCCACATCGGTAATAGGTGTGGCCAACTGACCATGGTTTTCAATTAAAACTAAGCTGACACCGTATGGGTGTCAGCTTGCGTTATTTCTTAAAATTCTACGATAGGGCTTTTTTGTCCAATTAACCGGTTTAGTTCAATTTCTTCAGAGGCCTTTTTGGTAAACCCTAAAGCCCTTTTTCTCGGAAAAGCTGGGTCATTGTATCATAACTTTTCTCTAAGACTTCCATGTAAAAATCGAACCCTTTTTCCGGGTCAGCCATCCCTTGCCGACCGCTTCCCAGGTATAATCCATAGGGGTCGAGGGTACGCATAATTTCCACCTGCTCCTGAGTCGGTGGTTCGGTAACCCCCACCTCAGGGGCAATTTTCAGGTCCCAACTCACATTTTCCCTTACTTTTTCCGGAGTCACTCCTGGGTGGCATTTCTCCAGGTACATTTCTTTCGTCACTGGATCAAAGCGGAACACCCCCATGGTTGTGATCGCGGCACTGGGGCCGCCACCGCGCAGGCCAGCTTTATCCCGGGCATCTCCTCCGCTCAAATAACCAGGCGTGGTCAGGTAATCCACCCGCTCCACGAACCGTCTTTTTTCCTGAACCATCATAATCAAAAGTCGTCCCACCGAAGAACCAATATCATTCCCGCCACCACTGCCGGCTACCCGGACCGAGGGTTGGGCATAAGTTCCTAGGGCGGTGGTATTCAGGTTACCATACTTATCTACCTGAGCGGCTCCAATCAGGCCGACATCAAAGAAACCCCGCTGCTGATCGCCAAAAGCCCGCCACATTGGACCATTACTATAGGCCCGCTCAGAGATGGTAGCATCAGCGATACAGGTCAGCAACCGACGCGGTTACGAACCAATAGAGCCCCCTTCCACAGCAATGGTTAGTTTTGGAGCATGGGTTAGTTTGGCCACCATTGCGGCAATCAATGGGGGGCCAACACCGACAAAAGCTGTTTCTCCATCCCGGAATTCCCGAGCAATTGTGGCAGCCATTAATTCTAATAAGGTATATTTTTCAGCATAGGTTGCTTGAGCCGTCATGACTACCTCACCTCCCCGTACTGCTGATAACGCCGTTCCGCCATTGCTAAACGGCTTAAACGTTCCCAGCCCAATTTTCGACAGTAACCTTCCCAGTCATCCACACCGTATATCCACTCTTCAGCCCATTTTTCAAATCCCTCAGCGGTTGACCAAACCTTCTGCAGTTGGAGACCGTAGGGAACATCCATCGGATAACAATAAGCACAGCCCCGGCCATGTGACCCAAAGGGTACCTTAACGACGGCATCAACACAATAGTAGGGAATGTAAGTAAGATTGGCAGTCCTTTGGATTTCTTCAGTCGGGACTATTTCCTCGGTGGTGATGACGACCCGTCGGGCAGCCCGGGCTAAACAATCGTCATTACCTACATGTCCCAGAATCTGAGCGTTACCAATAGGATCACAACGTTGAACATGGATAAAGGCAACGTCCGGATGAGAGGCTGGCACCAGGGCGACCGGCTCTCCCGTATAGGGATCGTCAATAATTTTAATATTTGGATTGTGCACCGGGATATCTGAGCCCAACAAAGACTTGGTTGGCATGAAAGGCAGACCCATCGAAGCCGCCATAAAACGCATCCCGGCCGTGAAGTTCGAGTATTCTTCCAGCTCAATTGGCTTTGGAATTCCCTTCTCGACCGCCCGACGGTAAAGCGGATCTGGTCCCCAGATTCCTCCCCACATATAGGCTATCTCAAACTTATCGACCAATCCCAACCCAATCAAAATCGAATCGTGGGCAAAGGTTACCGCCGTATCACTTACCAGCCGCAGGTTCTTTTTTCTTTGGCGGGCCACCTCATGCACCGCGGCAGAAGGCGTGCGATCCCCAATTCCGCCAAAACTCACATAGGACCCATCCGAAACAAATGTGGCGACAGCTTCCTTGAGGGTCATTACCTTTTTCACCGGTGGCTTACTTATTTTTTCCGGGGTCATCTTCTCCCTCCTCTCTGGTTTCCCGTCCAGTTAAGGCAATAGCACTTTAATCGCATTAATCTTAGATTACATTGACCTAAGTACGTCGCCAGCGATAACAATTCGCTGAACCTGAGCGGTCCCTTCAAATATCTGCATGATCTTAGCATCCCGAAAGTACTTCTCGACCGGGTACTCTTTGGTATACCCATATCCCCCATAGACTTGAACCGCATCACAGGCTACCTTCATGGCCGTATCCCCAGCAAAACACTTGGCTAAGGAAGCGGCCGCGGTATAGGGCAGGCCCATGTCCTGCTTGCTGGAAGCCTCCAAATATAACAAACGGCTGGCCTGGATGTACTGGGCCATATCCGCCAGGATAAACTGAATGGCCTGGAAACTGGCAATCGGTTTACCGAATTGCACCCTTTCTTTAGCGTATTTGACGGACGCCTCGAAAGCTGCCTGGGCGACCCCGGTAGCCATGGCCCCAACCATCGCCCGTGAGATATCCAGAGTCTTCATGCAGATTTTAAAGCCCTCACCCTCGCCCCCCAACAAGTTCTTGGCGGGCACCCGGACATCTTCAAAAATGACAGAAGTCGTGTTCGAGCTGCGAATCCCCAGTTTATCTTCCTTTGGCCCAATCGAAATCCCCGGGGTATGGCGATCAACCATAAAACAGCAGATCCCTTTCGAGCCTAATTTCTTATCCAGCGTGGCAAAGACGGTGTATAAACCAGCTACCCCGCCGTTACTGATGAATTGTTTGGTTCCGTTTAAAATATAATCATTACCGTCTTTAACACACTTGGCCGAGATCCCAGCCGCGTCCGACCCAGCTCCGGGTTCAGTGAGGCAAAAAGCAGACAGCACCCCTTCATTTTGTAAGCCATACCACCACTGCTTCTGTTCATGCGTCCCCGCAATTAGGACCGGGTCCGGCCCTAGCAGGGTATTCGCGGCCATGGTGACACAGAGACCCGCATCTCCCCTGGCTATTTCCTCAACCACCAGGTTTTGCGCGACGTAGTCCAGCCCCGCCCCGCCGTATTCGGCCGGTATTCCGATGGTCATTAAACCAACATCAAACATTTTTTTAATGGTTGCCTCGGGAAACTCATTGTTTTTATCCCATTCCTGAGCATAGGGAATTATCTCGTTTTCCGCGAAATCCCGGGCCATTCGACGCATCATTTCCTGTTCCTCACTAAATCGGAAATCCATATTTACCCCCCCTTTCGGGTTGTGACGTTACTAAATTAAACCATGTTCATATGACAGCATTACCTGGGTTATCTGCATTATTTGGCTGTAGCGTTAGTGAATTAAGCCACGTTGTTAAGTTTGATTAATCTTATCCTGACCTAATCGTTGTAGGAATACCTAATGTTTGGAATGCCTAATCATAGGTAAGTACCTAATTAATTAATATACCAAACATTTACATATTATATCGGAATTGTCTAACCCTATTTAATCAGTTCTATACAGATTGCGGTAGCTACCCCGCCCCCGCCGCAGAGAGAAGCGACGCCATAGCGGGAACCTTGTTTTTGCATTTCATAAATCAAACTTACAACCAGCCGCACCCCGGTCGCGCCCACTGGATGACCCAGACCAATCCCGGAGCCATTTACGTTGCAACGATCCATCGGGATTTTTAATTCCCGATTACAAGCGATGAACTGAGCGGCGAATGCTTCATTTATTTCCCACAAATCAATCTGATCCTGGGTTAGGCCAGCAAACCTTAAGACCTTGGGAATGGCGTAGACCGGGCCGATGCCCATTATTCGGGGAGGAACTCCGTACGAACAGGTGGCCAGCACTCGAGCCAGCGGCTTAATGCCCAGTTCTTTAGCTTTATCCGCGGCCATTAAGACGACTGCTGATCCACCATCATTGATTGAGGAGGAATTGCCGGCAGTCACGGTCCCGCCTTTTCGGAAGGCCGGCGGCAGCTTGCTCATGGCTGCCATATCTACGTTTTCTCTGGGGTTTTCATCGACCGCCACAATTTTGGTGCCTTTTTTGCTAGAGATTTCAACTGGGGCAATTTCGTCAATAAACCGGCCCGCTTTGATTGCCGCTACTGCCCGCTGATGGCTCAGGGCAGCCAGTTCATCTTGCTCTTCTCGGCTGATCTTATATTCCTCGGCCAAGTTTTCCGCAGTCCCGCCCATGTGATCTTTCTCAATCGCACAAATAAAACCATCCTTGAACAAAATATCGTAGATTCCGGCATCTGGTACTCCCAGCCGGTAACCTTCTCTCCCCCGGGTTAAGCCATAGGGAACCTGGCTCATACTTTCCATGCCCCCAGCAATCACCACATCACACCGGCCGAGCATAATATCCTGACAGGCGATATCAAAAGCCCGCTGGGATGAGCCGCAGGCTTGATTCAAAGTCATGGCATATGCTGGCTGCCACGGGATCCCCAGCATACCCTGGACCTGACGAGCTGGGTTTCCCCCTTGACCCTCGTTGTAACACATCCCGGCGATTACCTGATCAACCAACTCCGGTTTTAACTCAATATTTTGCATGGCCTTTTTGGCGGCTGTATACATCAGGTGCATCGGAGTTACATCCTTCAAGGAACCTAGAAAAATCCCAATCGGTGTTCTAGCGGCACTAGCAATTACTACTTCCCTGAGCATCAATCATCCACCCCTTTCCGTTCTATCCTCTGGACTTAGATACGGCGTTCCTTTATTTACCCTGAAAATCTGGGCATCGCTTTTCCAGAAAGGCACTCATTCCTTCTTGCCGATCAGCAGTGGAGAATAGCAGAGCAAAGCCTCTTCTTTCATATTCCGTGGCGGAAACTATGTCTGTGTCCATGCCTCGATTAATCGTCTCTTTGGCTAACCGAATGGCAAGTGGAGCCTTAGAGGCTATTTTTCTGGCCAGTTTCATGGCTTCATTCATTAAATCTGCTGGTTCGACGACCTGGTTAACCAAACCGATCTCTTTGGCGGTGGCGGCGTCGATCAGCTTGCTGGTAAAAATCATTTCTTTAGCTAAAGCTGGGCCAACTAACCGTGTTAGCCTTTTCGTCGCTCCGGCACCAGGCATCACTCCCAGATCTACCTCGGGCTGGCCAAATTTGGCTCTGGTTGAGGCTATCCTGAGGTCACAGATCAGGGTCAGTTCACAGCCACCCCCGATTGCTGGCCCACCCACGACCGCAATGACCGGTTTGTTTAGAGATTCTATCTTAAGAAAAACCTTTTGGACTGTTTCTGAATAATGGCTGGCCTCTTGAACGCTCATTTTAAGCATTCCTTCAATGTCTCCCCCAGCAGCAAAAACCTTTTCTCCCCCGGTGATCATTACGACTCTGACGGCTTCATTGTTAGCTGCTTCATCAATCGCCTGGCTAAGTTCCGAGACTAGTTGAAAGGAAAAAGCATTGTTGGCTTTGGGGTCATTTAAGGTAACCACCGCTACGGAATCAATAAGCTCGTAGCGGACTTTTTCAAAACCCAAACCGATCTCCCCCTTACCGAACTATCAGTTATAGTCGTAGAACCCTTTGCCAGTTTTCCGTCCGCAACGCCCTTCCTTAACCATTTGCTGCAGAATTCCCGCAGGTTTATAAGCCTCGTTACCAGTCATTTCATATAAAGCTTCCAGAGCTGAGGTCGCGACATCAATCCCCGCCATGTCGATCATTTCCAGGGGGCCCATGGGATGGTTCATTCCTAGCTTCATGGCCAGGTCAACGTCAGCGGCCGTTGTTACCCCAGCTTCGACTAGACGAGCAGCTTCGTTATACATCAGGCAGTTAATTCGGTTGACTAGGAAGCCAGGGATATCCTTGACTATGACCCCAGTTTTACCTAAGGCCGCGACTAATTCCATCCCTTTGGCTAATGTGGCGTCTGAGGTCTTTTCCCCTCGAACAACCTCAATCAACCGCATGACTGGCACTGGGCTAAAAAAGTGCATCCCCATAAACCGGGTTGGATCACGGAAAGTCTCCGCCATTTTACTGATACTTAAAGTAGAAGTATTTGAAATAATTATTGCTTCAGGCTTACAAACCTTATCTAATTCCTGAAAAAGCTGGACTTTAGCCGCAAAGTTTTCAAAGATTGCTTCAATGACAAAATCACAGGCAGCCGCTTTTTCCCCCAGACTGTCTACCGCCTGAATCCGCGCTAAAGCTAAATCTTTCTCGTCTTGAGCAAGCTTCCCCTTATCCACTTTTTTCTGAAGAAGGCCGTTGATTGTGGCCAAGGCTTTGTCTATTTGTAAGCGGTTAATATTCAGGTGCATTGACAAAAGCGAACCCCAGCACAACTTGTCTATATCGTGCTGGGGTTTTGTGTCAACATCTTTTCTTTAATGTCTTGTGTTGCGACAGTAATTCGGCAGCTTGGGCGACCAGGGCATCAAGTCCTCAAGGAGCGATGGGTCAGCCTTAAAGTCAAGTGCCGGCATTTTACTAAAAATATGTACCAGGTACATGTATACATTAAGTCCGTTTGCCTTGGCCGTTTCTACAATGCTGTAGGCGATTGCGCTCGCTTGGGCTCCCTTTTTCGTATCCGCGAATAACCAACCTTTCCTTCCTAGAACAAAGGGTCGGATCGCATTCTCCGCTCGATTATTAGACAATTCAATGCGACCGTCTTCTAAAAACGTACACAATGAAGCTTTTTGATTAACTGAATAGGTTATGGCTTCGCCAAGTTTGGAGCCTTGGAGAGGGTTTACAGTTTCAAGCCATGACCAATAAGCCTCAAGAACTGGTTTAGATTGTTCCTGACGCTGTATTTTTCGTTTTTCTGGAGAGAGTTGTTCCAAATCTCTCTCAATGGCAAACAGCTTATTACAGTATTCAAATCCCACAGTGGCAGCGGAGTCTTTAAGACTGCCACTTTTGGGCATGGCCTCTTGATATTTCCGACGCAGGTGGCTCCAGCATCCACATCGGGTTACCTCTGGGACCTTGTTGTAGCCACTATAGCCGTCGGTTTGAAGAAATCCATGAAAACCTTCCAGGAATCGCCGCGCATGCTCGCCTGATCGTGTGGGTTGGTATTCAAACAGCACCACTGGTGCCTCCCCGGTATTACCTGAACAATATACCCACATCCGCGACTCGGAGGATGGCTTCTTTCCTTCCTCCTTCAGTACCTGGATTACACTCTCATCTGCGTGAATCACCGCCTGCTTCAGGAGATGGAACTTCATGGTTTCCCATAGCGGTACCAGCCAGTCGGTCGCCGACCGGATGATCCAGTTAGCCAAGGTCGCTCTGGAAAGAATTATTCCCTGATTGGCCCAGTCTTTTTCTTGCCGGTACAGCGGCATGCCGTTGACATACTTTTGGTATATAACATGGGCCACACTAGACGCTGAAGCAAGACTCCGCTTTATAACCGGTGCGGGAGTGGGTGCTTTAATTATCGTAGCTTCTCCCGTTTCCTTCTCGCAGATTTCGCAAACATAGCTGTATCGGATATACCGAAGGAGCCTTGCCTGGGCCGGGATGAATTCTAATTCTTCCCGGACCGGTTCTTTGCCCAGAACCCGCATTTTGCCGCCGCATTCTTCACAGACTTGCTTTTCTTCATCTAGATCGCAGATGATTTCTACTACGGGAGCGTTCGCGGCTAATTCTTCCTTGGTACGTTTGGCTTTCCTGGTATGCCCGGCAACCGAGACTTTGTCAGGCTCCGGGGCTTTGTGGTTTGACTCGGCCTCCGCTTCGTTGAACAAGGAAAGCTGATTATCTTCCTCGCCAAGTACGTACTTTCTTTTTTCGCTGGATTGGCCGTACATGGCTTTTTGGAAGTTGGCCAGCATCTCCATGAGCTGATCGATACGAATTTTCTGTGATTCTAATGTTTTGGTCCTTTCCTGCAACTGGGTTGTTTGTTCTTTAAGCTGCGTTTCGAGGCTTAAAATATATGCAGTTACCTCGGGCGAAAGGCCCGTCAAATCAACTTTTTCCATGCCTTAATTATACCATAAAAATAACCGAATATCCAGCAATATCAAGGGTTTCAGGCATTTTAGGCATAATATTTTAGGCTCCGAGTACGGAGGATTTCTAGATTTCAATGAGGGCACTTTGCCTTAGCAGAAATCCCTAGCTTTGACTTCGCCAAAACCTTTTGGCGGGTCTATGGACAGACCTTCCATAAGCAGGCGAAGCTGCCTGACCGTTATGTTTCTTACATTGGCCGGCTCTTTGGGCCATATAAACCGGGCTCCTGCGCCGTCCAGCCTCTTGTAGTACATGGCAAAACCGTTGCGATCCCAGCTTAGGGCCTTCAGCCGATTGCGGCTTCGGTTACAGAACAAGAAAAGATAGTTCCCAAACGGATCCATGTTGAATTGCTGTTTCACGATAATAGCTAGGCCATCCACTGAACGCCTTAGGTCTGTAACTCCGCACGCTAAAAAGATTCCGTCGTAGCTTGTGATGTCTTTCAGCATAAATCATTCAACGACCCGCAGGACATCTGCAAGGAGTGCAGGACTGAACCCACTCTCTACACAAATTGTCCATTTACCACAGTTAAGCCGAATCTCGCCTGGCATGTATTTCTCTTTGTTAATCATCACCTCTGCCCATTGCCGTGATCCATGTTGTTCTTCTCGATTAACTTTGGTTGCCCAAGTTAGATATCGCCGGTAATTAATGTCTTTGGCTTCGCACCAAGCTTTTGCAGTCATCCCACTGGCCCGGCATTCTGCTACCAATGACCGTTGTTCGTTTATGTCCATCTAATACCCCCATGTCTTATTTTCTTAGTTTCATGGAGATATTTTCTCACGGCTAGGGCATGTTGACCATGCACCTGAATATTGAGCGCTTACTGACAACCCAATAAAGAAAAGACCGGGCGATCCTCTTTGGGACCACCCGGGCTTTTTTGGTTGTTAGTTAGTTGGATTGTGGATTCAGGAATCTTTTTGCATTTACTTATTTGCTAACGGTTACTTCAACACCAAATCCTAGTGCTGCTTTAGCTGCATTACCGGAAGCATCAAATACTGAACTTGCTCCCGCAAGGTTGAATGATGTGAAGGTATTTACCGCTTTACCATCTAGGTTGCTGGATCCTGCTGTTGTCCCAACTGTAATAGTAACAACATTACCACTTACTGCTACTGCGTCATCGCCTGCAACTACAACTGGCGTTACACCTTGATACAGCACAAAGTCCGCTAGTACCGGTGTTGCCTTTAATGTCACAGCTTCGCTAAAGGTAATATTAATCTTGTCATTGTTAGCCAAGTTGGCCCCTGCTGCTTTTATTGATACACCAGTAATGGTCGGCCTTGTTTTGTCTTCGGAAGTAATTTTCTTATTAGCGCTTGCATCTGCAGCGTTACCCCACAGGTCTTTAATTACGGTTTGTGAAGTTTTCACATCAATCTCAGAGTTAGATGTTAGGTAGTTTTCAGTAGTGGTTGCGCCATCCAAATCAGGTGATGTCCCTAAAGTGATAACAATAGTACTGGTAGTGCTGTATGCTGCTGCGAACCCTGTACCAAATGTATCGCTACCATCCTTAAGTGTGAAATCTCCAACTGCTAATGTTGCCAATGAAGCGTTAGTATCTAGTGATTCGTTAAAGGTTAATGTTAAGGTATCCCCTTGGTCAACCTTTCCGTTCCCATTTGCGTCAGCATAAACTGCTGTGAGTAGCTGTGGACTTGTTGTGTCGGGTTTGTTGAACTGTGATGCAGTGCCTACTGCCGCATTATTTCCTGCAAGGTCTTTGATCTTAGTTGAAGCCTTACTGTTAAACGCACTATCTGAGCCAGCTGAAAAATCTGCTGCTGTAATTACAGGATTTGTACCTAAAATTACTCTAACCACGTCAGCAGTGTCACCCACTACATAAGTTGCGCCCGCACCAAAACCATTGGTGGTCGCCGCGAATGCAGCAGAATTTGTCTTCAGTCCTGATCCATCGAAATCAGCTGATGTTATTCCACTTTGAATTACAACTGGCTCAGTGAATTTAAATTCGATATAGTCTCCAGCATCGATAATATAGTTGTTGTTTGTATCCTTATAAGTTACTCCTGTGGCCGCTAGTTTCGGTGGAGTAGTGTCAGTTGCTGCAGTTACAATCCAACTTGCAACGTTGGTTGTGCCATTATCTACAATTGTGTTGCCATACTTATCAACTATGTTACTAGCCCTTACAACGTAGGTGTATCCGACAACAGGCGTTTCGCTTACTGTTATCGTAACAGTTTTCTTGTCTGCTGCCATTATAGCAGAGGTAGGCGTTAAAGTAACACTTGGATTATCGTTTTTAGCGATCTTGTAATTAGTAACATTTTCAGCACTGGCTTTGGTTACTTCCTTATCAAATGCCACGTCAACAACTTTTGTTGATACATGAGTAGCAGTTGCCGTTAATTTTACTGGAGTGTTATCAACATATTCAATGGGAATCGCATTGGCTTTAGTTACCTCTGCAATATCGTTACCAGCATCATCTTTGAATGTGCCTTTGGCAAAGTAAATTTTGGCTCCGTCTGCAGGGACTTTGCTACTGGCCAGAATTTGACCTGCGGTAGTTCCATTGAATATTGTCACTGTAGAAGCTGATGCTACGCCACTTGATCCATCGGCTTGTTCAACTTTGGGATCTGTTGCGCCGGCATTTCCAGCTAAAGAAACATCTGTACTATTATCTGTCGCTTTTGTAACCTTTACATTTGAAGGTGTAAAGTCTAGTGTACTTGCCGATGTTTGCACTCTCACGTTTTCATTAAACACCAAGGATAATCTACCGGTAGTTGCGTTATATTTCGCCGCTGTCATAACTGGCGCAGTTGTATCCTTTGCAAACGCAAGGTCAACTGTAGAGGTTTCAATTAATTCGCCAGCCTTGTCTTTTGAAGTACCCTTTGTAAATTTAACTTGGCGTGTTCCGATCGTGTCTGCCTCATAGGTATCAAGTGCTGCACTTCTCTTAATAGTGATTTCAACTGTTTTGCCGTCGGCAGTTGTGGTCACAACAGAGTTTGGAGAAGCCAACAAACTGAATGTGCCCGGATTTAACATGCTCAGTTCTGTTACATTGAAACCGTCAATTTTCACATCGTTGTTAAAGGTCAATGTCAGCTTATTGAGCGCTGCATCATAAGTCGCTGCGGTTAAAACGGTATTTGCTTCGATGGCTATGCCTGCAACCTGAGCATTGGCATTTCCAGCTGCGTCCTTAACAGCACCGGCTGCTAAAGATAGGGTTTTGGTTGCGCCGAGAGCATTTACCTCAGTCTTCTTGGCTGCTGATAATTGAATGGTCAATTGATCCTTAGCGGCGTTCCAGCTTGCGATATCCAAAGATGTAAGAGCAACGCTTGTGGTCCCATCAGTTACTGAAATCTTGGTGCGATCAAGGGATGCGAGAGCATTATCCATAATTTCATCAAATTTAATGTTTAAAACTCCACCCGCAGCATCATACCTTGACGATACAACTGTTGGTGGGGTCACATCAGCTGTAGAAACACCCATGAATTTTAGTGAAGCGTTTGTTCCTACTAGGTTACCCGCAAGGTCGGCAACTCTGTTGGCACCGCCTGCAGCTTGGGTTACAACAAAGGTGTGTTCGCCATCAGTCAATTTGGCGGCTGGGGTAGCTATAGTGATTGTTAGTGTTTTTCCGTCTGCTGCAAGGGCTGCAGTGTCAGTATTTGCTACTAATGCTGTTGTTGTCGCCAAGTAATTTATTGAATAGTTCCTAACGTCTTCGGCATTTTTCTTGCCAACTTTTTCGCTAAATACAACTTTTAATTCAGTACTTGAAACTGCGGTTACACTTGCAATAGTTGGCGCTTTATAGTCTATTTCTTTGGCTGCAGCTTTTCCGTTTACAGTAAGAGCACCCTCTTTACCTGCTAGAGCTACAGTTAACAATGATACCTTAGTGGTATCGTTGTAGGAAACATTTGTTACAGCGATTGTTTCATCGCCGACTTTTACAGTGTATTCTGCTTTATCAGCGGCCTTAGTTGCGTCTACGTCTGCCGCCATTGTTGCTGAAACAGTCGTAGCGTTAATAGCACTAACACTCGTTACAGCTAGTTGAGCAGGAGCAACAGTTACCTTAGCTGTTACATCTGCAACTTTTCCATCAGGATCCGTTACACCATCAGGAAGAGTGATTTTACCAGTAAAGGTATAATCTCCAGCTTTGGTGCCATCATAGTTTGCGTCGGCTGTCCAAGTGATAGCAGCATCTTTCGTGGAGCTATCGCTCAGAGTCAAAGTAACTTTTGAATCCAGCTTGGCAATGGCATCAGCGGCTGATGTACCGTTATCAACAGTAACAGCAGTCGTAGTAATAGCACTAACACTCGTTACAGCTAGTTGAGCAGGAGCAACAGTTACCTTAGCTGTTACATCTGCAACTTTTCCATCAGGATCCGTTACACCATCAGGAAGAGTGATTTTACCAGTAAAGGTATAATCTCCAGCTTTGGTGCCATCATAGTTTGCGTCGGCTGTCCAAGTGATAGCAGCATCTTTCGTGGAGCTATCGCTCAGAGTCAAAGTAACTTTTGAATCCAGCTTGGCAATGGCATCAGCGGCTGATGTACCGTTATCAACAGTAACAGCAGTCGTAGTAATAGCACTAACACTCGTTACAGCTAGTTGAGCAGGAGCAACAGTTACCTTAGCTGTTACATCTGCAACTTTTCCATCAGGATCCGTTACACCATCAGGAAGAGTGATTTTACCAGTAAAGGTATAATCTCCAGCTTTGGTGCCATCATAGTTTGCGTCGGCTGTCCAAGTGATAGCAGCATCTTTCGTGGAGCTATCGCTCAGAGTCAAAGTAACTTTTGAATCCAGCTTGGCAATGGCATCAGCGGCTGATGTACCGTTATCAACAGTAACAGCAGTCGTAGTAATAGCACTTACCTCTACAACTTCTAATCCTTCTGTTGGTTTTTCTACTGGTTCTATTTCTGCAATTGCTTCTTCAAAAGTCTTACCTTCTGACATCTTAGCAATTACTTTTTTATATTCATATAATTTGCCATCCTTAGCTTCTATTGCATAGTCGCCAGGGGCCTTAGCCACATCTAAACGTTTAGCAGTAGAGGTTGCAAATTCAAGCTTTCCATATGATTTACTAGGATCTTTTAGATTGTGAAAATCATATTCAGCTGCTAAAACATTGCTAGAAAGTGCAAGCATCAAGACTACTGCTAGCATTAGAGTTATTCGTCTGTTTTTCATAGTCCTTTATACCTCCCATATTAAAATTATTATTTACATTTCCTACGCTGAGGGCGTAGGAAATGTAAATTAGTTTATTTAGTTTCGTCTTAGAACTTTACATCATATTCCTTACCATCAATTATTACAACTACTTTGTCTGCCTTAGTATCTATTGCTTTTGATGGTGAAATTACTATTACATCTGAAGCATCTTCACTATTTTCGAATTGTTCGCTATTTCCATTAACTGTAACTTTTTCAACTTTGTTTCTGCTAACACCTTTTACAGTAATTTCATAAGCTTTGAATATAACATAATCTTTTTCTTCTCCTGTTACTGTTATTTCTTCTGGTTCTTCTGGTTCTTTTTCCTTAGCTAGTTTCATTTCAGTAACAAGACCGTCTTTGTCCTTTTTTATATCTTCTAATATGTCGCCTTTTTTCAATGCTTTTACAACTGCATCTTTTCCTATAGCTATTGTTTCTTTATCTGCATTAAGAAGTCTTACTTTCTTATCTAATTCTAATACTTTGTCATCTACTTCTATTAAGTTTTCGTCAACGTTAATATAAGTCACAGTACCAGCAGTTGAAATTGGACCAGGTCCAGCATCTTTTGCAGCTAAGAGGATGGCTGCTACTTTACCGTCTTTGTTAATAAGCATTACTACTTTTCTGCCTGTGTCAACATTTGAGTAGCTGGCTTCTTTTTCTACACTGTTGTCAGATTTTAGTTGATAAACTACGACATCATCTTCTACCAAGTACCAGGTAGTACCAATTTTTACATGGTTTCCGGAAATATCAGCTACTGTTGCAAAGGAGTTACCAGGATTAATGATACTACCATAGTCACTACCTGCAACGTGTACTGACTTACCAGTTTTAACATTAAATGCACCATAAACTTCTGCTTTACCTTGGTTGTTAACTCTGTAAGCAATTACAGAACCTTTAGCCAGATTTTCCTCGCTGGCAAGCTTAACATCTATGACACCTTCTCCTAATACATCAATCTCAGCATACCAGTCATTCTTATCTTTAAGTGGATCGCTAGTTAATACACCGTATTTGTAAGGTTCGTCAACGCCTTTGAAACCTTTTTGTACAAAGAAGATAGCACTGGCAACTTTACCAGGGTCACCAAATACTACAGCCATACTATTGTCGGTAGCAGCACTTATAGCGTTGCTATAGAGGCTATCATAGCTGATGGTAGAAGGCTTCAATTTACCTGATGAATTGATGGTGGACATAATGGTTGTTTTTTCGTTAAAGTAGAATCTCTTTGCACCTACACCTACACCTAAATCGATATAGTCTTTATTAGAAGACTTGGATGCAGTATTCCAGCTAATTGTAGCGTTATCTGGGTTGCTTACTACACTGATATTGCCAGTAGCTGGAGTCAGCATTTTCTACTCTTACAACTGCACCCTTCTTATCAAAGGAGCTATGAATGTTGCCGTCTTTGTCTACTTGATATTTAATTAAAGCATATTTTAATGCAGCATCTGCACCATAATAGTCAAATGTGCCATCCTTATAAACGATATCAGCCGGCATATCATCTCTATCAGCAAATTTGTAATCTACATTTTTGCCTTCGCTGGTGTAGATGGTTGCATTAGCAGAGCCTGCTCTGGAAGCATGGGTTACTACGCCGTATTGAGTACCACTCTTTTCGTCGGAAGAACCGCTTAAGAGCAATACCTTACCAGCTAAATCTAATACTGCCTCAACGTCATAGTTAATCAGAACTTCAACGTCAGCTACACTATATCTGCTGTAATTGGAGCCATTGTCAGCAGTGAAGATTGTGGAATTAGTAGTACCATAATTCGTTCCGTCTATTCTTACATTATTATCATTTACTCTTTCCAACTTGCCTTCAACAGCTTCGTCGTTAACTAAAACGTAAGCGATATCGCCTTTAGCGTTTTCGCCAAAGAATAAGCCACTGCCTTCTTCAATAGAGTCAAAGTCGATTTCATTTAAGTCTTGGTCAAAGACATAAGCGCCTTTTTTGTAGTCTTTAAGATCTAGCTTATCGCTCTTTCTATTTGGGTTGTTGGCGTTAACATAGGTTGCAACCTCATCTTCAACGTCGGTCACTACGCCTTTGCCACTGAAGCTAAAGAGCACAGCGTATTTTACGTCGCCTCTGTCATCTAAGACAAAACGGCCGTAGGTATCTTTAAGACTGGAACTAGCTGATTCAGCTTTGCCGTTAACATAAATAACAGGGTCTTTAGCAAAGTCAAGCTTTTTGTCAGCTACTTGCAAGGTAACATT
>JBMNLH010000004.1:0-385696 GCA_050952625.1 Bacillota bacterium
CTTCTCCTGCAGTTCTTCGATCACCTGGAAAGTGCGTTTAGAGGCCAGGAGTTCCGAGGGATTCGGTGGTATCGGACCAGAGGTTAACAGCTTTAACCGGGGTATTTCGGTATCCCGGATTAGCTCCTCGCCGGTCACGCTCCGGTCAACCAGGAGATTGGTAAACCCCTTTAAATTATGTTGATTAAAAATCTTGTGCTGCATTGGTTTCCGCAGGTCACAATCAATAATCAAAGTAGCTACCCCGGCCTGGGCCATGGCGATTCCCAGATTACCCAGGGTCGTACTTTTACCATCGGAAGGGCCCGCGCTGGTGATCAACAAGGTTTTAAAAGGTCGATCAAGGCCGGCAAAGTTAAGGTTAGTCCGCAGGATGCGGTAAGCCTCCGCTACCGGTGATTTCGGGTTGTAGTGGGTAACCAGCCTTAACCTGTCACGTTCGTCCAACTGTTGTACTCCTCTCTCGAACTATTTTTCCCTTGTCCGTATTTCTCTTTGCCTTGTGTCTCAGATAAGTCTAAGATCGGGATGTTGCCCAGGACCGGCAGATCAAAAACCTTCTGGACATCTTCAGCGTCCTTAATGGTGTTATCCAGGAATTCCAGAAGGAAAGCCAATAAAATCGAAAGCATTAGGCCCAGGATCCCGGCGATGGCCATATTTAGCTGCTTATTGGGTTTAACCGGACTCGTCGGAACCGGGGCCGGCGAGACCGGGAGCAAACTGGTTTCCCCTAAATTAACCGCCTGAATGATCTGGGTCTGAGTCCTTTTTTCGTCGAGCAGATTATAGGTCTTTTTCGCCTGCTCCAGAGTTTCGGTCAAGCGATCCATGGCCAATTTCTTTTCCGAAGCCTCAGCCTGCAAGGCGCGGATTTCCCCACTCAAGATCCTGATAATTTCCTCCGCCGCGTCCAGTTGGGCGGCCTTTTCCGCCAGATCGGTCTCTTTATGGATCAGGGCGTCATTCAAAGAGACATAGGCCGGGTTTATTTCTTCTTTGCCCGCTTCCCTATCCACCACGATCGTGGGGGGGACATTCTCTAGCTGTTCGATTAAGCGATTCCTTCCCGCCAGGGTCTGCTGAAAGTCATATCGAGCCTGATTAGCCAGGGACTGATACTTACTGAGGTCCGTATATTTACTTTCAATCTCTTTTTGCAGAAAGTTCAGGTTTCGCGGTTCCGCCTCCAGACGCTGCAGTTCAGAACTGGCCTCGGCCAATTTTTGCTCTTCCACACTAATCTGGCCCTGCAGAAATTCCACTGACTTTTTCATCTGTTCCTGGCTGTTTTCGGAGATAAAATTGATAAATTGCTGCTGCAGGGTGTTAGCAATATCCGCCGCTAACTGCGGGTTCGGATGGGAAACTGTCATCTCGAGCAGGTTCGTGTCTTTAACTGCCTGAACATCGATCATGTTAAGCAAGGCCCCGGCGGTTAAGCCCTGGCCTTTATCTCCTAAGGCGTTAATGGTCTGTTCCATCAGGGTGTTGTTTTTTACCTGGGCCACGTAGGTATTCATGGTTAGCTGGGGAATCGATGACATGGTACTAACCACTGATTCCAGGTCAGTCTGATTGGTCGTTGTCCGACGCTCCAGGCTGGTTCCCGGCTGGGTGACCATTAAGACAGATTTGGTCTGGTAGATCGGCGTCAGGACAAAATAACTAATAATACCGCTGGTGACGACAGCGCAGAGGGTGAGTAGCGCAATGACCCAACGCCATTTTTTAACAATCGTTAGATACTCCCGGAGATCAATGACGTCTTCCTCGTCATAATGCCCCTCGACCCTGACGTTTTCCTCCCGTATTTGACCTTGTGTTGGCTGTTTCAACTTATATCCTCCAAATCAGTGGCTGTAATTTTTGCGGTTTGTAAGAGAATTAATTCGTAAGATTCTTCAGTGCGTTCAGCATGACAAAAATACAAACTATTTGCATCAGTAGTTGTACCTAGCGGTTCATGGGCTGGTTAATACATTAATTGGCGCTTGATATTTTTATTGATATTTGTTATATAGAGCTTTTACCTCACTGATTTCTTCCGGCGAGAGACGGGAGCGTAATAGTTTGGCTATCTCTTCCTTTTCGTCAGAGGTTATTCCCCCGCTTGCCCAACTAATTAGTTGACGGATATCTTCGGCGCTCAGTTTTTTTCGGACGATATTCAGAGCCCGCATGCGGTCGGCAACAGTTACTTCGTCTTGCAATTCACTGAGCCGATCCGCGCTAATTACCGAATTTGGCGAATTGGGTTGCTGGCCGGTTCCGTCTGACTGTGGCGGATTTGACCCGGTTGGGTCATACGGGCTAACCGGTAAATCACCGTATCCGGGCTGGTAATCCAAAATCGGGGGATAAGAGCTGGCCCCGCTTTGGTTATTTGCGTTGTCTTCATCCTGCAACTGAGCCATCTCTGTGATTAGCTGATCGAGAAAAGATAGATCCAACTGACCCTGATTATCTATGGAAGCCTGCGAATTTTGTGGATTTAACCCTGACTTCTGCGAAACAAACCAAAAGCCCGCGATAAACATTAATCCAAGATATACGCCTAGTCCGATAATCAGTTTGCGTTGCAGCGACGTGGGCGCAGATCTTTTTTTTCTAGACGTTGTACCCACCTACTTTGTTGTGTGATTAGGTGATCGATAAATCTCCTTGTTTTACTCAATACTAAACTCGATATTAAACCCAATACTAGATTGTGTTGTAGTATAATTGTTAAATTGAATCGTTATGTAATTGGCAGATTGTTTGATTATGTAATGGACATTTCTATAGTTATTAGAGTGTTTATGCCTAATTGCTGGCTAGGTGTTTTTATGTCTTGGTCGCTAAGGTACTTGTCAAATCATTTTTATGTGAATGGTTCTGTAATTGTTAGACGATGTGTCTAGATAATAGTTTGCTTATGCGTTACAGAGTACACGAAAGAGTCGAAATATTAGGAAGTTAGATCAAAAATATGCACGGCAACCGCAAAATCCCTCACTTGGAATTATGATGACAAAATTATATCATATTTTTTACAAAGGTGACAGGTTATTTTGTATTTCAAACCTCTAAAGGCAAGAAATCCCGTAGGAAATTGTTGGATTGGTTTTATTCTTATAATCAGAAAGTCCGCTTATACTTCTGATTATGCTAAAAAAGGCCTCCACCACCTGGCAGCGGCATGATTCCGCAAAACCGGGCGGATGGAGGACTTTGCGTTCATAAGATACCTTTGATTATGGCTTACAGTTTCAAGGCTTTCACGATTAGGGTGACGGCCTCGGCTCTGGTGGCCTGGCCTTTAGGTTTAAAGGTGTTGTCCGGGTAGCCGGTGATTAGGTTATTTTCACTGGCGGTCATCACTGCGTCTTTTGCCCAGTCGGCGATATCGGCCCCGTCAGCAAATGTATAGCTGGCGGAAGTCGGTTTAAGTTGGTTGGCCTTGACGATCATGACAGCCATCTGTTCTCGGGTGACTGGATCATTCGGGCCAAACTTGGTCGAGTCGTAACCATTGACCAGGCCGGCTGCCGCCGCGGTAGCAATATATTCCTTGGCCCAGTGATTCGCAGTATCGTCAAAGACCTTGCCACTTTTCGCCGGGAGTTGGTAGGCTTTGACCACCACCGTGGCAAATTCAGCTCGGGTGATTTGATTGTTCGGCTTAAACTGACCGTCTGGATAGCCTTGGATGGCTCCCTTGGCCACCAGTTTATTAATGTTGGCGGCAGCCCAGTGTCCGGTAAGGTCAGTTAATTGCTGCTCATTGGTTTCGTTGGTTTCATTGACTGAGATAATGGCGTACTGGCTGCAGTGGTTGATGGTAAAGCTGATCGTCTTTTTTGCCCGATCAACTTGGCCATTTTGCCGTTCCCATCTTTTTTGGGTTTCGTTGTAATAGCCGACATCAAGGGTATCCACTTCTTCGCTAGTGAGATTAAGATCGGCATAAGACAAGACAACCGTAACTGGTTTCTTAAACTGAACGCCGGTTAAACTGCCTTCGGTGGTCGCGCTAAACTCATAGACCGGACCAATCAATTTGTTACCGGCGGAGAGTTGCAAGACTGCGTTTTTGGCTTCTGTCTGACTGAGTTGACGGGCACCGAGGGTAAACGTTTGATCATCGGATAAATCTAAGGCGGCTGACGGCAGTTGGAAGGTTACGCCGCTAATTGCGATTTCTAGCCCTTTACCGGCAGCATTAATTTCCTTAAGAGAATCACCGGAAATGGTGACTGAGTCCTCGTTTTGATCCGCACTGAGTTGAACAATATCTTTGCCAGCGGCTAACTGCTGCTCAATCTCGGTTGCTGTTGGGTCGGGGCCGTCGTTTGAATTAGGTGGATTGACCCCTCCACCATTACCGTCGCCTCCGCCGCCACCGGAGTTATTGCCAGTGCCTAAAACATTGTCTTTGACCGCGTTGCGTAGGGGAATAAGGCTGGAATGTAAGCGACCGTACGCCAATGTATAGGCGATCTCTTCGCCGAAAGATTCGAGCAACGCTTGGAACATATTTCGGTGCTGTCTCCAGGTTATTACATCCTCTAAAGTTTCGAACATGATTGTGTTAAAGTTAGATTCAGTGAGAGTACCTCGCTTTTTAACCTCGGCATCCAAATCAGCTAAAAATGCTTCTATTTCCGCATCGGTCGCCCCGGATACGTCTCCCCCCGGGTTTTTTAGTCTATCAATAAAACCCGAATATTGGTTTTTTAAGATTTCATAGCTAGAAGTCAAGCTAGCTGCTCCAGCCATTGGAACCTCGACGTTCACTCCGAAAAGCATGCCTCCACAGAGCATGACCAAAGTCAATGCAAGGGCTATCCCTTTATTTATTGATTTTCGTAATTGGCCGTATCCCATTTATTTACCACCCTTTTATCTGATTCAAAAGACTCTCGCTTCTATTTAGTGTGGGTTGCCTTGTTAAACTTCAGATAGAGTAGCGTCCCCATCTGAACCTCAATGTTCAACCAAGCTGAACTAATACCGCTTACCATTTTCCGCTTAATCTATAATTTTTGCACTTATTCTAAAGCTAGTTTTGAAACACATTGTAAAAAACTCCCACGGGGTTTACCCAACCCTGGGGGAGTCCTTTATCAGGTAACGTATCACTGACAGTGACTAACTCCATACATACAGGGCTTCTTTTATCCTACCTTTTAAGTAAGATACACAATCCTAATCTACTCAAGTGTTAGGGCGTTGATCAGGATAGTAACCGCTTCTGCCCTAGTGGCATTACCTTTCGGTTTAAAGGTGTTGTCCGGGTAGCCGGTAATCAGGTCATTACCGCTGGCAATAGCTACGCCGTCTTTAGCCCAATCGGAAATACTTGCTCCATCAGCGAAGGTTTTGGCACTGCTGACTTCTGTAAGTCCGGTTGCGTTCACGATCAGCACCGCCATTTGCTCCCGAGTAATCAGATCATTCGGACCAAAAGTGGTGTCATTGTAACCGCTTATTAAACCGTTGGCTGCCGCGGTGGCAATGAAGTCCTCGGCCCAATGATTAGCGGTGTCGTTAAACACTTTACCGCTCTTAAGTTCTAAGTTAAAGGCTTTGACTACAGCGGTGGCAAATTCAGCCCGGGTTATGGTGTTATTGGGCTTGAAGGTGCCATCCGGGTAGCCGGTAATGACGCCGGCATTAACTAGAGCTTCGATATTTGCTGCGGCCCAATGTCCAGCAATATCCGTAAAGGCTGCTTTGTCGATATCGGTCGCCAACACAGCAAATTTGGTAAAGTGGTTTACCTCACCGCTGATCTTGCCATTAACCTCATCAATCTGAATGTTATCCAATTCTCTCCAAATCTGGCCATCAAGCCAGTAGAGGCTGATTTTTTGCTTGCTTAAATCAACTTTGTTCTTGTCATAGGGTACCGTGATAGTGACCGGCTTATCAAAGTTGCCGCTTTTATCTTTAGTAATTTCCAGGACATCGCTAACCAGATTTTCCGCCATAGGCAGACTGGATGTATTGCTAACTTTTTCAATCTTAACCTTGAAACTGCTGTTCATCGCGTTAGCAGGAATTTCAATGGCTGCTCCACTGCCAGTTACTGTTCCCCCACTGGTGGTAACGGTTGTCCCGGTGAAAGTGGATCCGCCACCACCACCGCCACCGCCGCTGCTAATTGGTGTCAACACGGCAAAAGCAGTTAAGTGCCAAGTGATAATCTTGGTATCAACTCCGTTGGAGATGTAAGCTTCGCCAAAGGCCGGTGGTGGGGTCGGGTTGTCATAGGTACCACCAGCTTGGTTAATTTTCACCCATTGCGAAGAATCCGCTGGCCGGTAGGCCATATTCCCAGTGACCCCTTTTAGAAAGATGGTTACTGGTTGATCGAAAAGAAGTACCGCGTTCGGCGCACCCACTTCGATTACCGTTCCTCCGATCCTGAACCCAGAGGGAGCACTGTCAGCAGGATTGCTTTGGCCCGCTTTCGGAGGTAGAATTTTCCCGTCCCAACTATCCGGCGCAAGAATCGTCGTTGCATCAGGAATCTGCAATTCTGCGGTTGGTAGTGCTTCATTCATAATTGTGATCGACTCGCCGTCAATACCTGATTCTAGTTTAACTGCCTTTTTAATTGTTACGGGTTGATCGCCGATTGTTCGAGATTGGGTCAAATTAACTTGATTTAAACTGCCGCTAGTGAATGATGTTAGATTTTGCGATGCTCCACCCACGGTGATCTGACCATCATCATCTGCTTGCGGAACATTATTAAACTGTAGATTCGCATCGTTACCTAAAGTTATACCCGGCGTACCTGAAGAAATTTGAACAGTTCCGTCGTCAGTTGGTGTCAATATTTTGGTTTCCGTTTCTAAACTATTCACATTCACGGTAAACCGCAGGATCCAATCGTTGGCTGCAGTTGCCCCAGTGTAATCTCGGTAAGCGGTAATTATCGCTTGGCCAGCCTTCCTTGCGGTTAACTTGAGCGTATTGCCGTTATCATTAGCATCATCAACTTCAACTACACTCTCGTTCGAACTCGCCCAAGCAACTAAACTAGTGGCTTCCTTGTCCATAATTCTTATCTTGCAGAACGATTCGGCTTGCGGCTTGGGTAAAGTAATTCCGGCACTCCCGATTAAGGTGAGCTGCGTACCGTTAACCGAATAGGCTTTAGCTTGGGAACGCACGGCTGCCTTAGCCAGGGCTAGTTCCGCCGCATTGCCTGGATCAACGATCGTCGCCAACGCCCGCTGCTGGTCAACCAGGCTTTCCGCAGACCAGCCAATGAGCGGCATAGTTTCCCGGAGAACTCGTTGTATTGGCTCAATGTTAAGTACCTTACGCATCGCGGCTATGCTCAGATCAGGCATCGCTTCTATAAGTTCCTGCATTAGTGCCATGCGCTAAGCGGAGGCACCAAAGAGGCCTGTCGTCGTCTTTAGATACCACAGGCAATTCCTGCTTTGAGGCCACTAAAAAGTTATACAAGTCGGCAACGGTGATACTCGTCCCAAACAGAAGTTGAAATGAATCTTTATAAGTCTTCTTTAAAATCTAGTTAAAGTGTCAGCTAAAGTAGCTCGAGTCAGACGAGTAATAAATGTCTCCTAAAGCGGTCGCAAAGTTAAGTATTTCTGTCTCTTGCATGTGTCCTCTGATCCAAATTTACCCTTCACCTGATCGAGTTAACAGTGGGTTAACAACTCCATCCCGCTTTCGGTCAGGTTTAACTAAGATTATCTCTTGCAGTTCTAATCGCTGCTTTATCATTTTCATCTAAGTACTGATAAACAGCAGCAATTTCAGCCACCGCATTATCAATAGCGGTATCTGCTGCCATAACCGGTGTTACTGACGCTAATGGTGTTATGACCGAAAACAAAAATGCAATTAATGTGAGCCATGATAGTCTTTTAAATCTCATTTTTCTCCTCCTAAATATAATACTTTTTGAACCTCTTGGTCCGGGTATAGATACCTCCCTTCTTATAATGTTAATTTTTTAAACCTATTACAATATCGATGAAATACAATGTAATCCTCAACTTCTCAAGGTAATAATTAACTACTCCCTGAATTTAATAAGTGATTTCTGTCACTGTGAGTTAGACGTATTTTAATATGTTAGCCCTTTAATAATTCCATAATATCCTATATTTCGCTCTGATCTTAGAAAATCCTTCCTGCAACGCTAAAAAATTTAAATAAACATATTAACTGACAGCAACTAGAATAGCTGAAGATTTTGCATTGATCGTCTATATCTGCAATCCAAAATAATCAGCTTTGGTCAGTATTATTAAGTAGTGTTAAATTCTGTCGTCTTATCCTGCGTCTGAATTCCCGTCAGTGTCCCGGTTCGAATTGGCTTTCGGGGTTAATTTGGTACTGGTTCCGGTTTTTGATTGATTGTTGCGTATGCTTCGTCACCGGCATCGTTTTGGGTACTGGTATCTGAACCACCAGGCTGCTTAATATTTATCCAATCTGGTTCGTCGCTGGTACCATTTTTGTTACCGGTATCTGACTGTTTCCCAGAACCAGCATTGTTTTTCCCGTTTTTACTGGTTGTAGAATCCGAATCTTTATCAGAGCCTGATTTTTCACTATCCTTGGTTGAGTTGTCCCCGGTATTCTTGCTGTCCTTGGCCTCCTCGTTCTCTCCCGGCTGCTTATCGTCAGAGTCTTTGTCGTCTTTGTTACTGCTTGGCGGTCGCTTGTCTATACTGGTTGGCTGCCACTCGGGGGGGGTGCCACCGGGCTCAATCAGCGTATCAAGCAAACCTATAGCTAACCCATCTCTAACCTGCCAGTAGCTGCCGGCGGTTAGCTCCAAAAAATCACCGGGCAACATGGTTACCACCATTTGGGTTGGGTCAAACTTGGTTCCCATTCGAGCCAGTTCCAGCAGTTGCCCACCCGTAAAATTGGTTTGCACGCAGTCTTGGATTTGCGGCAGCAACTGAGGCAGTTTGGTGATCGCCTTTAAGGTGAGCATTTCGTCAGCCAAGGCCATCAAGAATTTTTTCTGGTTCTCGACCCGGTCGATATCGCCTAGGGGCAGGTGGCGGTAACGCACAAACCCCAAGGCATCTTCGCCGTTCAACCGCTGCTGCGGGCCGGCGTGCAAATTAATATTCTCTTCTGGGTAATACATCCGCTGCTCGACATCAATCGTCACCCCGCCCAGGGTGTCAATAATATCCTTAAAGCCGTTAAAGTCGGTGGCCACATAATAGGGGATTTCCACGCCAAGCAACGACTCAACGACCTGGCGGGATAGTTTTGCCCCCCCAAAGGCGTAAGCGGCGTTAACCTTGTTGTAACCGTAGCCGGGAATCTGGACCCGGGTATCCCGTGGGATCGAGACTACCGCCACCCGACCAGTTTTTTGATCAAAACTGGCCACCATCAGCACATCGGAACGGGCCTTGGTTTCCCCAGGACGGTTATCAGAGCCGATGACCAGGACGTTTATCCGCTCAGGCAAAGAACCTGGTAATGATTCATCTTCACTGCCAGGTTCCATGCTGTCAAGATTATTTACGACATTAACAAAATCCGCCACGCCGGCGATTCCCCAGCCGGCTCCGACACTAATTATAAAGAGCACGGCAAAGAATATGGTCGTGCGCGAAAGCACTTTCCATTTGAGTTCTGGTTTTACTCTTTTAATTGGCATTACGCTTCTCTCCCCGGTTGGCGTGAGGTGTTAGGAGTAAGGCGTTAGGAGTAAGGGTTGCGATTAATTAAGGACTGCTTCCCTATGCCTGTGTCTCACGTTACATCTCACGCTTTATGTTTACGTCTTACGTTATTACATCTCATGTTTCACGCTTCCTGATACCGCAGATAGATAATTTCGCTAGCTCATAGTACCTTCGACGTCCGTCAGAACTTCGAGGCTTCCACCTCACACCTCACACTTCACACCTGACGCCTGTCGCCTCACGCCTAGCGCAGTTCCGCGACACTGTTATGTACCCAGCCGCTTCGGCCATCAGAAAGCCGGACGTTATACCATTCTCCTGAGGTTTTCAGCCAAGTCAACTGGCTCCCCGGGTTTACTCTGATCATCACCTGCGCTTGCATGTTAGGGGTACTGCGGACATTGGCGTAGGTGGATAGTTGTTTGATTTGAACCATCTTGGCGGAAGGACTGGTTGGTTGGTTGGCGGAGGAACCACCCGTCGAAGAACTGTTGCTCGAATTATTACTGGAACTATTACTGGAATTATTATTGGAACCACTGACAGAATTGCTGCTCGAAGAACTATTGCCTTTACTTGAATTGGTCGAGGAGGTACCGGCTACCTGCTGCTCTAGTTCGGCGATTCTCGCTTCCAGGGCTGCTACTTTGGCCTTGACATAGCTTTCACTAACTAACGGGTCCTCGGCTGACCCAGGGGCAGGACTTCCAGTTATATCCGCGGACACAACGGTACCCAGGAAGAAAGCACCCACCAGCAGGAACACAGCAGTAACGGCCAGGATGGTTATATACTTAAATCGCTTGAACAGCATTTAGGGTCACCTCAATATTAATCTAAGCATCAATCTGAACTTCCCCGCAACTAAAGTCAGGGAGGGTTTAAGAATCTGTATCGCTTCTATCGCTTCTATCGCTTCTATCGCTTCCATCGCTTCCATGAATATTTTCCTGTCCGCCAAGCTAAATCTTAATACTCCTACGTCTTACGATTCACGCCTCACACCTCACGCCTCACGCCACTACTGGGAAAATCCCCGATATCGCTCGGTTGACTGATCATGGGAAGTCGGCAACAAGACGCCTAGTTTGCCAGCCCCAACCAAAGCGGCTACGGAAAGCCCGATCAGGATCAGAGTGGCCTCGGGGCGGTTAAAATAGGTTAAAGCAATGGCACTTAAACCGAATGTACCGCTGATCGCGTAAATTACCAGTACCGTGGCCCGATGGCTAAAGCCTAAACCGAGCAGCCGGTGGTGCAGGTGTTCTTTATCGGCTTGAAAAATGGGCTGCCCTCCCAGGAAGCGCCGCACAATAGCACACAGGGTATCCAGGATGGGGATCCCTAAGATAACAAATGGAATAACCAACGAAAACGCGGTGGCGCTTTTGGTTAAACTTAATAAGGAAAGGGCCGCCAGATTAAAGCCTAGAAACATCGACCCGGAATCGCCCATAAACAGCCGGGCCGGGTGGAAATTATAACGCAAGAAGCCCAGCGTAGCAAAAGCCAAAATCAAGGCCCAGATCGCAACATCCAGGGCCCCGGACCGCCAGCCTACAACCGCCAAAACAATGGCGGCGACCGCGGATACCCCGGCGGCTAAACCATCCAAACCGTCAATTAAGTTAACGGCGTTGGTTATCCCCACGAGCCATAAAACCGTCAGGGGTATGGCCAAGATCCCGAGGGTACACTAACCCGCCAGAGATGGGGTTGGTGATAAAGTCGACTTGGACGCCAAAGGCGACCAGACTAAGCGCAGCCAGGATCTGCCCCAGAAGTTTGACGCGGGGCGACAGGTTTCGGATGTCATCCACCAAACCAAGGAGGATGATCAGAGTTCCCCCGACAAGCAACCCGACCAGCCGGGTATCTATGGCCTGAGTGGTCAGCAACGTGGTTACATAAGCAATATAAATAGCCAGACCACCCATGCGGGGCATGGTCCGGGTATGCACCTTGCGCAGATTTGGCCGATCAACGGCCCCGACCCGGGGGGCCAGTTTAATAACTAACGGAGTGATCAGATAAGCAATGATAAAGGCCAGGCTGAGAATTGCGACTATACCCAGCGGATTCAACTCTCCCCCACTTCCTCCCTGGAAAAGTGATGCTTATTAATTGATACCTAATAATTGATGCTCCTAGGTTAAGATTCTTCGCTTCGCTCAGAATTAATCACACAATAATGCACTAACGATAAACGAATAATAACGTATTCATAGCAATGACGGAGTGTAGACTAAACCACGGTAAACAAACATAGGTTGGCTTCATAGCAATGACCATACGTTGACCGCAGCACGGTAAACGAATACTTAGTCATACTCATAGCAATGACAGATTGAAGCCGCTCAAAGGCAGTGATTTTCTTGCATAATCAGAAAGTATAAGTGGACTTTCTCATTATATTAATTATAAGTAGTGCAACTAGGGCTTCTGCCTGCGCCAAAGGCTTGGCGTAAGTCAAGTTTTCTTTATCTAAGATAACGTTAGTTTAGCGGATAAAGTCACAAACAATAATACATCATTCAATTAAATTGGACAACTTTATCAGTATTTCGTTTAATTGTATCACCAGACTCGGGCCTTGTCTAGACTGCAACGGGTGGCGTGAGGAGTGAGGTGTTAGGCGTAAAACGCGAAACGTAAATATAAAAACAATAAATCCATATTTCAAGCTACTATAGTAATAAGTGATGAGCAAAAGGCTCAGGAACTTATGAGCAATTTGGCTTTATTAAATTGGATAGAGTTTACCAGGAAAGCGATTTAATCCAGCTCGTTAAGATACTTCGGGAAGAGGAATTAATTGAAAAGTAACAATATCTAATAAGCCACCGAAAAGTAAAACAAAAGCACCTTATAAAAAAGGGTGCTTTTTTCATGCCAAGCTTCATACCAGATTTAATGGAGGCGCGGGTTCGCTCCTGTCCCTCGACAGGTCAAACCAGCTATAGTACAATTTAAAGCGTGATCTTGTTGATAGGTGGCGAATACTTAGCATGGCTGATCAAAATCAGGTGGTTCGCGCCGCCGGGGTGCTGATGGCGATAAGCGTTTTGGCCCGGTTAGCCGGGTTTATTCGGGAGCAGGCAATTGCCGCGCAGTTTGGCACCACCATGGCGACTGACGCTTATGTGGTGGCTTATACGGTCGCCAATATCGTTTATCTGATCATCGGCGGGGCCCTGGCCACGGTTTTTATTCCGGTGTTCGCCTCTTATCTGACCGGATCGAATCCAGTCGATGCGAAAAACAAGAACGACTACCGTCAGCAAAATCATCTTGACCGTCGCTCCGCTTGGAATCTGGCCAGTACGATCATTAACCTGACGGTGCTGGTTCTGGGCGGGGTGACGATTATCGGGATTGCGGTTTCGCCCTGGCTGGTGCAGCTAATTGCGCCGGGTTTTGCGCCAGAGCCGGAGAAGGTGCAGTTAACCACTCAGTTAACCCAGATCATGTTTCCGATTACTTTGCTTTTTGCCCTGAGTATGCTGTTCGGGGTGACCCTCAATACTCTCCAGCACTTTGCGGTACCCGCCCTAGGTTCGGTGGTTTTCAGCCTGACGGTTTTGGCTTCGGTTTTTACCCTGGGAGCGACCTGGGGCATTAAAGGATTGGCTGCCGGCACGGTTATCGCAACGGTTTTTCAGGTGGCCATCCAGGTGCCGGTCTTATGGCGCAAAGGAATGCGTTATTCGCTGGTTCTGGACCTGAAGCACCCCGGGGTCCGGCAGATCGGAGTCCTGATGGGCCCGGTGCTGCTGGGAAACGCCGTGGCTCAGGCTTATGTCTTTATTGAACGGATTATTGCCTCCCATTTGGCTGAGGGCTGTATTGCGGCTCTGAACTTCGCCAACAAGCTTTACCTGCTGCCGTTTAACCTGTTTGCTCTGGCCATTAATATCGCCATCTTTCCGACTATGTCAGCCCACGCGGCGAACAACGACCTGGCCGCTTTAAGGAAAACCACCTTTGGGGGGTTGAAGCTGGTCGGGCTGCTGACCATCCCGGCCATGGTCTGGTTAATTGTCCTGGCGGAGCCGATTGTCCGACTGACCTTTGAAAGAGGGGCTTTTGATGACCATTCCACCGGGCTGACCACTTTTGCCCTTTCTTTTTATGTGCTGGGCCTGTTTGCCCTGGGGGCCTTTAACGTCCTGAATCGGGCCTTCTACGCGCTGCATGATACCCGAACCCCAGTGCTAATAAGTATATTCACGGTTTTGTTTAATCTTGCCATGGCCCTGATTCTCGTGCGCTATCTCCAACATGGCGGGCTGGCCCTGGCTGCGGCCTTGGCGGCGAACCTGAATTTAATCCTGGCCTACTATTTCTTACGCCCCCGACTGCCGAATTGGCGGGGCCGCGAGTTGTTCGCCCCGCTGGGAAAAATTGTGCTGGCCTCGGGGATCATGGGTGCCGGGATCTGGGTGACCGCCCGTTGCCTGATACAGTTAACTGGGGGCAGCACTGGGTTAATGGCTCAGTTGCTGACGGTGGGCATCGCGTCAAGTGTGGGTTTGATCATCTATTTGGGGTTGATCTGGTGGTGGAAGCCGGATGAGGAACTGGTGGAAATGGTGAGGAAGATGGGGCAGAGGGTGGTTCAAAGGGTTAGGGGGTAGGATAAGGAGCAGTCAATCCGCGACATCTATTCTTCAAGGCTCATCTGTTGAAAGTCTGCCAAGCGGTTTATCGATTGTCTTATTTTGTTAACCCTTCCAAGCACTTGCTGTTTATCAAACAATAAAATTCCCCTCTCTAATATCTTCTATCATTTCCCGATAGCTTTTCTCTAGAAAAGGAGCTAAATCCATATGGTATTTTACAACGAGATCTTCAAAATCAGTGCGGTAATCATCATCTGCAGAAAATAAAACCTTGCCCTTGCTTATAATCTTGAATTGGAGGGGGATATTCTCAGTGGAGTATCTAACTCTCTATTAACTAATTTTACCAGTTATTTGCCTACAGTCAACTTAGTTTAGCGTTTTATACAGGTTGGTCATCTTTTCCACCATTACCCGGGCGGAAAAACGCTGCTCAACTTCCGCCGCGGCTCGCGCTCCCAAGGCCGCCGCCTTTTCCTTGTTTTGCAGGAGCCAAGTAACCTTCTCCGCAATTGCCGCTCCATCACCAGGGGGTACCAGAAGGGCGGTTCGGCCATCCTCCGCGATCTCGGTTATTCCTCCCACCGCACTGGCGACGCAGGGTTTGCCCAGGCACATCGCTTCAATCAGACTGAGTCCGAAGGCTTCGGACAGGGAAGGGACTACTACCACATCCATGGCGGCCATTAACTGAGGGACATCTTCGCGGAAGCCGGTAAAAATGACCCGGTCAGCGATCTGCAGGTGTTGGGCTAGTTCTTTTAATTCTCCGGCCAGGGAGCCGTCGCCGACGATTAGGAAAACTGGGGCCACGTCTGGTGCTGGAACGCGGTGGTGTTTCGTGGTTTCCGCCGATTCGCTAAAACTGGCAGGATCGCTGGAACTGGTATGCCGTGGTGTTACATCTCTTGGCAGGATTACATCTCTTGACGGAACGCTGAGCACTTTCGATTCTTCCGGTGATTTGTCGACACCGGTAGGGTCGATAGAATCCGGCACGGTTTGACCGGTACCTGGGCATTTTGGTTGAAGGCTGCTGGTGTTCGGGTAACCTTCGCCGGAGCCGGACCGATCATAGGCATTGAATCTCCGACATATCTGGGCCGCTGCTTCCAGAAAGTAACGATGCCCCTTTTCTGGTTCTAAACGGGCGATGATGCCGACGATCGGTGGTCGGACTTCTGGATTAAAGGGGCCTTGGTTAGCCTTATTTGTTCGATTTGAGTCAAGGTTACGATCTCCATCCCTCAGAGAGTAACCGTGATTTCCCTTCCTATTTGCTTGGATTATACAGGGGCTCCCCGATCGCGCTTGGCTACATTGATGGTTATGCCTTCTAACTTTTAAGAAATTATTTCCTTCTTCCTTAACCGGTATATCACAGCAGCCTTCAATATAATTTTCAATTTCAGCTTTCGGAGAGTTGGTCACTTCTTTTGCGACTGCTGCCTTACTCCGAAATTCTTGCACATCTATCCCGTTATAGATTAACTCGATGCGTTTCCCCGGTAAGCCTTCCTGGATCAGGGTCTCTTTAACGGCCTGGCTGATAGCAATAACGCGGTCACAGGTCAGCCGGTTTAAAGCAACGACCACCCATTTTTTCCAGCCGGTCTTGGGAGCGGCCCAGTCCAGCCGGTGCTTGGTGTAAACGATCCTTGGCACACCGGCTAATCGGGCGGCCAACCGGCCGACAAAGGAGGCGTGGGTATGCACTACGTCGAGCTGCTGGTGTTTAGTCAGTTTTCTAAGCTCCCGCCAAAGCCCCAGCAGGTTATTCCCAGCGAATGAACTATCCGCCGTGAGAAACGGACTGCCTGTAACCGGCACGCCGAGAGCCTGACAGCGGTCAATCAATTGAGAACCGGGGGGACACATGACCGTCACCTGCAACCGGGAACGGTCGTAGTATTCCAGGAAGGTCAGGAGATAGCGTCCTGCTCCCCCGATATTCGTGTCGCTAATGATGTGCAGTACTTTAATCATGTGGGTTCACCTTTTATAACCCGTTGATAAAACTCATGGGTCATCCGCACCATCTTCCAGGCGGAGTAGTGTTCCTCGACGATTTGGCGGCCTAGTCGGCCTAACTGGGTGCGGGTGTCTGGCGAAAACTCCAGCAGCAGCCGGCGCAGATCCTTTTCCAGGGCCGCCGCGGTGACAGCCGGGTGGTCGCGGCCGGTAAAATTAGTCCGAATCGCTTCATCGAGGATTTCCGCGGAAAAGATTCCCAGATAGCCCTGGCTGCCAGCCAGGATCACGGGACGTTCGCAGGACATGGCCTCTAAAGCGGCCCGGCTAACCCCGACAAAAGCAGTCGCCGCTGGCAGTAACCGGGGCAGGTCGGTCCGCGGTCCGGCGATGGTGACCAATTGACGCCCCAGTTGACGATTAACCTTAACCGCTTGCTCCTGTAATGACTCCCGTTGGTCTCCGTCACCCACGATCAAAACCCGCAGGGCGGGGATTTCTTGGCCAAGACTCTGTGCCGCCTGTAACAGCGAGAAGGCCGGACCCGCGATCTGGCCGGTTAAACGACTGACGTAGATAACCACCACGTCGCCGGGTTGCCAGCCGAATTCCTGGTAGACTGCTGAGATGGTAGTTGGAATTGTTTGAGGCCAGGACGATGGTGCCGGTGCATACCGCTCGGTATTAATGCCATTGGGAATGATCGCGACCTGCTGGGGATTAAAGCCAAACTCCTGGACTAAATAATTCCGCAGATCCTCACTGACCACGATGGAGTGCGGACTCCACCAGGTTACATAACGCTGCCAACCGGTCAGGTCAAAAGGCCAGTGGACCGTGGTGACCACTGGAGTACCGGTCAAGGCTGAGATCAGGCGTAAGATAAAAGCCGGGATTCGGGCATGGGCATGCAGCAGTTGGGGCTTTTCTCGGCGCACCAGTCGGAGCAGGGCGATGAAGGAGCGCAGCATTGACCAAACTGATCGCTGGTGGAGCGGCTGCTGACAGTGGTTGACTCCGGCGGCGGCTAGCTCAGCGACGTATCGGCCCCCATTCGAGGCCACGGTCACTTCATAGCCCAGCCTGGTTAAGCCGCTGGCCAGTTCGACAATATGGGTTTCGGCCCCGCCCAGATCCAGTGCATTGGTTGCCATTAAGACGCGATGCCCGACCACTGGAGACTGGGATTGAAGAAAATTATGCTTTTTTATTGACATTTTCATGATTTATCTCCCGGTCGCTGCTGATAATTCTGATGGTGAAGCTTTGATGGTGAACCTACTCCGAAGAATTTTTTCGAAGGATTTCTTCAAAGGTCTTTTTCGACCCGAGCAAGAGGCTTTTCTACTTTAAGGAATCTCTGGATGCCTCATATAGGTCATCAACACTCATGTTTTGAAACAAGCTTTCCTGGATTATAAGATAATCCAGCCCCTGCTCAAATTGGCTCATAAAACGAACCAATCCTTTATACCCTAGTTCTCTAATTAACGCCGTTATTCCCTGTTCAATTATTTCTTTATCAGTCAACTCATACCTAGCATCTACACTCATTTTCGCATCTCCACTTAAGTCAATCTCGCTATTCAGTCGAATCTCCCGTTACTTGCCCAGCATTATATTAACACATATTCATACAAACACTAATATTCTCCATAAATCTCTGTTTTGAATAACGAATCTAATAATAAATTCATTAGAAAGCAAAATCCTTTCCGCAAAAGGTCTTTGGCTTTCGATAGATTTCGGGGAGGGACGGACCCTTTCTGGGCTTTCGACCCTTTCAGGATTTTATAGGAATTACTGCTTACGCCAGGCTAAGGCGCGTGAGGCTGCGGCCCAGAACAGTTGGGCTTCGTCCAGGCGGAAAACAGTTAAGATGATTACATAAATCACCAGGCCGGCACTGATGGCTAAACCGACGTTGGCGGCCACAGCGAGGGTGCCGGTAAGCAGTCCGGTCAGGGATAAGTAATGCTCCGTCGTCTGGCTGATTGCTTGCACCGCTAGTCCCATCAGGCCCGAGGCCAGCACGATCTGGCCCATGAATCGCCACATCTCGCTGCTCCATAAACCAGATAACCGACGTCCCAGGATAATCACCAGGAGGGTCATGCTGGTCAGGGCAGCCAGGGAATTAGCCAGGGCCAACCCGCCGTGCTGCAGCGGGCCCCGAAGCAGCAGGCTTAAAATCAGGTTTAACGTTACCACCACGGCTCCTATTTTAACCGGGGTGCGAGTATCGTGCAGAGAGAAAAATCCCCTCACTAGGATAAACTCAGCCGCCTGGCCCACTAACCCCAGGGAGTAAAAAAGCAGGGCGATGCTAGTCATTGAGGTAGCCCGCAGATCAAAAGCTCCTCTTTGAAAGAACAAGGTGATCAGGGGTTCCCGCAAAACCATTAACCCCACCGCTGCCGGCAGACAAACCAGGATGACCACCCGCAGGGCCCGCCGAATCCCATCCTGCAGTCCCAACAGATTGCCCTCAGCCGCCCGACGCGTGAAGGCGGGAAAAAAAGCCGTGCCAACCGCGGTCACAAATAGTCCCAGGGGCATCTGGATTAAACGATTGGCGTAATTCAGAGCTGAGATGCTCCCTTCGGCGAGGCCAGAAGCCAGAATTCGGTCAATCACGATATAGGTCTGGCTGATGGAAATCCCCACGGCCATGGGCAGCACTAGCCGCAAAATGCTCTTGAGCCCGGGGTGTTTGAGGTTGAATTCCCACCGCAGGCGAAACCCGGATTTCACCAGAGCGGGGATCTGGACCGCCGCCCCGCAAAACCCGCCGACCAGGAGTCCCCAGGCCATCCCGTGGACGCCCCAGATCTTGCCCAGGACCAAGACGCCCAGAATAATTCCCAGGTTGGAAAAGGGGGCATTTAACGCGGTTACCCCGAAAATATTCCGCGCATTTAGCAGCCCATTAAAAAGGGCGGAGATGCCGGTAAAAACCAGCACCGGGAACATAATCCGGGTTAATTCGCCGGCCAGTTGACTGATATCGCCGGAAAAGCCCGGGGCCAGGATTTTAATAATCCAGGGTGCTAAGATGACGCCGGCAGCTGATAGAATGAGCAGACACAGCAGCAGGACATTAAAGACCGTCGCAAAAAGTCGCCACGCCTCAGCCTCACCGTCCTTGGCCGCGTACTCGGAGTAGACTGGGATCACCACCGTGGTCAAGGCCCCGGCAAAGAGGGCAAACAGGACCGATGGGAGCGAGTAAGCCACCAGATAGGCATCCACCGCGTAAGAGGTGCCGAATTCGTTGGCGATGACCATTTCCCGGACCAACCCCAGGGCCTTGGAAATAAAATTAAAGGTAAATAGAACGATCGTTGCACGGGCAATATTCCCTAGTAATGGTGCCAATTGGGCTGCTCCCTTCTTTGAGACACGAGGACAGGTTCGCTGTTCCACTCGTGGGACACGATGTACAGGTTTACTGTCCTGGGACAAGGGGACAGGTTTACTGTTCCAATTTCACTGTCCCGCTTGGGTCCCGTTATTTGTTCTTCTGTTGGAGGTATAAACACTACACTTTAGGTGACATTATTGCTGTATTGAGGGGCTAGTCTGAACGTATTAACAGTCACATGGTTGCTTGACTTAACTGTGCCGACAATCAGGGGGAAGATGAAAATAACACAAATTACGTAAAACGTGTTATTTATTATAAAAGCAACCTGATGTTCCGGCGCGTTACCCGGATAGACTAAGGTAGGACCTGCTCCATATCAGCCAAAAACTGCAAAATCTCTTGTTCAAACTGTTCCGCGGTCTCTGGGAATTTTCGCAGCAGGGCAAATAGGCGGTCTCCCGCCAGGTTAAAGCCATAGACGTTGCGAAACACATGCCGGAAGGCCCGAAACTCTTCTAGCTTAAGCCCGGTTGGCCTGGATACTAACGCTGGGCGAATTTCCGGAATATTTAACAGCATCTGATTAAGCAACTCTTTGTGCCAATTATCCCCGGTGGGAACTTTATCGTCAATCTCTCGGGCGATCAGTTTAAAAATATTTTCCACTGAGACATAAAAATCGTGCAGAACTGAACCAATTCCTCGTAGGGTAAATGTATCGTTCTGATTTGTTATTTTTAGATTAATTTTCGTCTGCCCTGAACCAGTTTTTAGGATTCCTTTAGCGTGCAATTCTTGTTGCAGAAGTGAAATGTTGGACAATTCTTCCCTGATTCGTGCAGCAATCACTGCAAACTGCCTCTTGGTCATAGTATCTCCCCTTTCGTTAGCACCTTTTGCCGCAGCGACAAACTAGCATCCTCTTCCAAAACAACGCTTATGGCCAACGGAGCCGCGATATCTTGTGCCTCGGCAACCATTTTCCAGTAACTATAGATCGGCCCGAATCCTACGATCAATAAATCTATATCTGAAAGCGGCGAATAATGATTACCCCAAACGAGTGAACCGTACAAATAAACCGACCCAACTTCATAATTCTCTTTTAAATGCCGAGCTACTGCGGCGGCTTTTTCCCTGGCCTTTCGCCTCAGTTCTTGTTCTTCATGCTTTTGCCGTTCTGTTCGAGCAAGCCAGGCTTTTTTCAGGCGTTCTCTGGTCAGATAATCCATATACCATCACCTGAATTAAGTTTATCTTGTCTGGTTAAGAAAAGCAAAAGGTTATGATATGATAGAACCTTGGACCCTGCACCAATCTTCCTGAAGGATGTTCATTGAGTATAAACTGATATTATATTAGAATAGGGAAGAGAAGACAGACTACAGAAGTTAATCCGAAGAGGCTAGATGTAAAGAAAACGTTACCATTCTGGATTTCCCTAACCAAGATAGTTCTGGCTAACTACCCATGCACCAAGAACACAACCACTCATGAAAAAACGGACGCGTGTCATCCTAAGCAATAGCGAAAAATCTTACTTCTCAATGTGGAAAGGATCCTTCGCTTTGCTCAGAATTAGTCACGCGTTGACCGCACAAAGAAGGGATCCTTTAGTGAAAAAACTCAAAGCGGTAGTCTTCCTGGGGATGAATTCCTGGCAGCACAAGGAAATTAATGATACAGTCAGGTTTTTGACCAGAGCCGCTGCTGGGATAGAAAGGCTGTACATCAATCCCCCGCCCGGTTTGAAAAATACCTTAAAAAGTTTGAGTAGTCTGACCGAAGCCTGGCACTGGCAGCAATCGGTCGAGAACGGAATAGATATTTATACCCCGCCCCTGGGCTTTGCCCCGGTCGCCTTAGGTCTGCGGGCTAAAGCGGATCGGATTGCCGCTAAATCATTTGATCGGCTGCTGCAAAGCCGTTATGGCACAGCCTGGCGGGAACAGGTACTGGTCTACATTTCTTCTTGGAGCTATACCCAGACCGAATTTATCCGGCAGCTGAATCCCCTTTACCTGGTTTTTCATATTTTGGATGATTCACTGGCCTTTCCCATGATTCAAAACGACCCCCGGGTTCTGGCAGAGAACCACAAATTTTTCCGCTATATTATGGAAAGAAGCAGCCTGGTGCTGGCGGTATCCGCTGAGTTAGCCAGAAAATACGGGGAACTGTACCAGCGGGAAGTGGCGGTGGTGAAGAACGGGGTGGATGTGGAGCATTTTCGTCAGTCGGCCTTAGACCAGTCGGCCCTAGACATTTCAACAGCTGCTTCATCGAAAGGTCTAGGTGATTCGAACGGTTTGGCTTGCTCGAGTAATCCGGGCAGTTTGGTTTGTTCGGGTGATTCGGGCAGTTTGGCTTACTCGGATAATTCGACTGCGGCTTTTGAATACGATCCCGTCAAAGTAGATGATGGTGATTCGGGCAGTTTGGCTTACTCGGATAATTCGACTAATCCTGGTAGTCCGGGCAGTTTGGGGACAGGCCCTAAATCTGGTGATAAACCTGGAACTGGCAACAACAGTCCTGGCACTGATAACCAGGATTTTGGTGAGAAATTAGATAGGGGGGCAAAGAAATTAGATGGGGGGGCAAGTAAAAAATTAAGTAATGTTTTAAATAATGATTTAAGTAACTGTATTAATAATAATTATGATTGTAACGCTGGTAATAAAACGGACTGCAACATGCTTGCTCCAATACTTGCTCCAATAAATGAAGTTACCGAAAATGAAGTGACCGAATTACCGCAGCCGGTGTTGATGTATGTGGGTTCCATTAATTCCTGGGTTGATTTAGGTTTATTGCTGAAACTGGTGAACGACCGACCGAACTATTCTTTGGTGCTGATTGGGCATTGTTATGAAGAGACCGTTGACGGTGCCCAGTGGCAGGAGTTGCTGAGCAAACCGAATGTCTTTTGGCTGAAGAGCAAGCCTTATAACCAGGTGCCGGCTTATATGCATGCAGCGGCGGTCTTGCTTCTGCCCCGAACCGAGGCGGAGCATTCTCGGGCTTCTGATCCGCTAAAGCTGTACGAGTACCTGTCTGCCGGCAAGCCCGTGGTCAGTACTGGATTGCCAGCGGTGGCTGATTTTCGGGAATTGGTTTATGTGGCCCAGAACCCGACGGAGTTTATCCAACAGGTGGATTTGGCGTTGAGCCAGCCTGACCCGGAGCGGCCTCAGCAGCAATACGCGGTGGTTAAGCAGCATTCCTGGTCCGCTCGGGTGAAGGAGATCAGTGAACTTTTAGAGAAGTATCTGGAAGTGAGTTTGACTTGACGCCCAACGCGTGACACGCATGACTCGCGAGACATGGAGACAGGTTAATTTGTCCCGCCCGGGTAATGTCTCTTATACCTTGAAGCCGCCGTGATATGCGGGCTGATTTACTGTCCCGAGAGATGTCCCTTATGACCGCATAATGTGCAGACCATAGATGGGGAACTAATTAACTTATAAAGAAGGATGTCCAGTGCTGCAAAATAGTTATTTTTATAATTTGAGTAAAAGATTCTTGCAAAAAACTGATGCCCTGATTGATCGGTGTTACTATCCCAGCCTGACAGCAACCTTAATGGAGCGGCTAGGGCTGGCTTACCGGTCAAGTTTTACTGGTCAGTTGATGGCCCGTGATCTTGTCGGGGAAAGTTGGGCTTACAAAACATTTCAAGGGATTATTGATTTCTGCGCAAGGCTGGTTTGCTGGCCAACCGTAGAAAAACGAGCAGAGGCTGAGGGTGGACAAGTAATTTATCCCCAGCAGTATCATTTACGAAAACCAGTTGTCTTTGGATTGATCGCTTTATTCATCCTGCTGGGAGTTGGCTTGTTCTTTCTGTTGCCTTGGAGTCAGGCTCTGCAGATCCTTGGGGGGGTTCTTCTCGTCGCGGCGGTGCTCTACCGGGTAGAGTTTGGGGTCTATGCGGCCGCTCTGGCTTTGCCTTTTGTGCCTTTTAAGGCCTTGTTTATGCTGTCGCTGCTGACTTTATTCTCCCTGGTGATGAAGTGGCGCTGGGGAAAGATTGGCCGTTTACACTTTTCACCATTTTGGGTGCCCTTGCTGTTGTTTTTTCTGATCCAATTCTACGCGACCATCACCTCGGTTTATTTTTGGCCCAGTGTCAGTGAATTTTTGATCCCGGTTACCGGCCTGATCTATCTCTTCGTGATGGTTAATGTTTTTGATCGGCCGGCCAAACTGGATAATTTTCTCCTTTGCCTGGCTTTAGCTGGTCTGGTGACCGCCGGCTATGCTACCTATCAATATTATGCTGGCCCTAGCATGGAATTCCTAAATCAGAACTGGGTGGACGCATCCCAGACCAAGGAAATTAAGAACCGGGCTTATGCGGTTTTTGATAATCCGAACTTACTGGCTCAATACTTGGTCCTGCTAACGTCGGTTACTTTAGGGGCTCTGTTCGCTACTAGGAGTTGGCGACGCCGGGGGTTATTCGCGTTAACGGTAGTTACGTCGGTCTGCTGTCTGCTGCTTACTTATTCGCGGGGCGGCTGGATCGCTTTTGTGGCTGGCTTGCTGGTGTTTGGCTACTTCTTTAACCGACGGCGCCTGATCACGTTCCTGCCAATTGGGGCAGTTGCCGGCTACTTTTTAATTCCAGCCTGGGCCTTTAGCCGCCTGGCTACAGCTGTATCTCTGCAGGATAGTTCAAATGCTTATCGGCTTGATACCTGGAATTCGACCCTGTCTCTAGTCAGGGAATACTGGCTAACCGGGGTTGGTTTGGGGAGACAGGCCTTCGCCCGGGTTTACGGCAGCCATATGATTAACACCAACTTTGTCCCGCACTCGCACAACCTTTGTTTACAGTTAATCAGCGAGTTTGGTATACTGGGTCTGGCGGTTTTTCTTTGGCTGTTCTGGCGTTTGTTCAGATTGGGCTGTCGACTGCGCGTCAGCGGTGATGCTTTTATTCGAAGCCTGAATGCTGGGGTGATGGCCGCGATGGCTGGGTTTTTAATCCATTCATTAATAGATTACTTTCTTTGGTATTATAAGTTAGGTATTTTAATCTGGCTGCTAATCGGAATTATGCTAGTTTTGGAGAGGCTGGAGAATAAGGAAGAGGTAGGTGTTGGGCGAAGGGAGCCATGCGGCACGACACGCTGACTGAGAATTAAAACCTAATTCTAGGATATCTATGATAATCGTTATATAATCGATAGGGTTAACAATGCCGATGTTTAGGGCTTGGCATTTGGCATTTATCACTTAGGGCAGCAGCGATCCGTTAGAAGTCACGTTTTAAATAATGGTATTAAATAATGATAATCAAGCCGGGACACTTAACATATCCCCTTGTCCCACATTAATCCTATTTAAAGCCGGGACAGTTAACCTGTCCCATGTCCATCAAGAAAGGAACGGTGTTTTTTAGGATGGAAGGCAAACGGAAGCTGAGGTTTAATGTCGTTGATTTGGTAATATTTGTGGTAGTTTTAGGGCTGCTTGCTCTAGGAGCTTATAAACTTTTTTTCGTTAATCAGGCTTTGCAGGCGCAAAATGGAACGATTGAATATCAGGTTTTGATTGAAGAGGTGCGGCAGCCTTCGGTTGATGCTTTTAAAGAAGGACAGAAGGTTAAGGAGCTGCAAACTAACATTGATCTGGGCAGTGTTGTCGGCAAAGAAGCGATGCCCCATAAGGAACCAGTGGCTACTATGGATGGTCGGATTGTGATGGCCGAGGTACCTGGGAAATATGACTTGATCGTGACCATTCAGGCACCGGCGATAATCGGTGAAAGTAACATCACGGTCAGTAATAAGGAAATTAAGCTGGGGGATCAGGTGACTTTAAAGACTAACATTTCGGCGGCTAAAGGGATTATTTATGGGGTGACGGTGAAGGAGTGAACCCGTCCAAGTAGTATTGGGAGTGTAAAATATTACGTGTAATTGGTTGTTTACCTCAGTTTTTCAACTACCGCATTTTACTACCGAGAGAATCGCCCCCGTGGCTGCCCATGTTCCTGCCAAGAGAACCGTCCCATGCTGTTATGGCTGTCAAAAGGTAAATAACCAAAGACCGTTCGCACCGAGCCAAGCCGAACGGTCTTTTATCCGTTTCTATTCAACTAGCACATTCAACTGCCGGGAGAACCGTCACCATGACTGTTCTTAATAGTCGTTATTACTAGACGGTCTTTTATTTGTTTCCATTCAGCAGCCAAGAGAACCGTCCCTGTGGTTGGTTAGGCGGTGGCTGCTGCCCAAGGTTTGTCGAATTGGAGTTTTAATACTTCGTGCGTGTAGATTGTGGAGGCTAAACTCTTCTTGGCTTCGGCCACTTGGCTTTCGGCCTCAAGAAGCTGAGCCTTGGTGGCCATTCCCACTTCAAACTGAACCTGGACTACGCGCAGGTTTTCTTCGGCAATCTTCAGGTTTTCCTGCTGCAAGGCGTAATTCTCTTCTAGCTGGAGAATTTTATTGTAAATTGCTCTTATGCCTTGCCGCATTTGTTCTTTGCCGTCTGCGGCTGTTAATTCCGCGGTGCTAACATCTATCTTCTTAGCATCATAAGGTTCGCGCATAGGATTCGTCCAGTCGTAAAGATCAAGATCTAATTTAGCTAACTCAACTTTTCGATCAGCTAACCAGATGCTTGGACTCTGCTCTAGTCGACGTTGAATTGCTGCCTCTAAATTATCAATTTCAATTGGAATAAACTGCGGGATATCTAATAAGACCGGCCGATCATCTGGTTTCAAACCAACTATGTTATTTAGAGCCTGATACTTATCAATTAAACCCTGCCGAGCTGCCTCTAAAGCCGCTTTCCGAAGTTGATAACCGGCTTCAGCCTGTATCTTGGCTGCCTCACTCGACATCCCTACTTGATAGGAAGCCCGCGCTGCCCGCTGTTGCCAGTCAGCGTTTTTTAGGGCTGCTTCTGCAGCCGTCACCTCTTCTTGAGCCGAAAGAACATTTGTATAAGCTTGGAAAACGGATAATACCACGGCATCGGCTTTCATGGTCTTTGTCTTCTTACTCATTTGCCAAGCCAAATCAGTTTGCACCAAGGTGGTGAAGGCTGCACTAGCTGCTTCTGGGGAAGGTCCTATGGGAATATACTTAACTGTATCGGCTACTTTTTCTCGAACTTTTTCGCCTCGTTCAATATCGTAATCGGATTGTTTCAGGTCTTTACTGGTGGCCAAGGCCTTATCAACGGCTTGATCCAAAGTTAATTCGATAACAGTTGGATCATTGATCATTCGTCTCGCTTCCATAAGCAAATCCACCCAGCATCATGACTAGGTAAATAGCCACAGTAACAATCGCTACTCCTCTGCGCATCTAAAACCACCCTTTCAAAGCTCCGTCTGACTTTTAACAAAAAACAGGTTCGACAGCATCTGTTGCCTATGTAGGCTGCCCTCGGAAGTACAACCAAATTTCGACTGACCAGCCAGTCTATAAATAATATACTGGCAACCCGCGAACAAGTCAACTACGGATTTCCCAAATTAAGCAAAGAAAAGGACCCGAATCATGCGAATCCGGGTCCTTTGGGAAATTACTTACTCTTTGTGATTTACAGGTTCATGGTTGCAGTTTGGGTTGCATCATCCCAAGTAAAGTCTGCACCAAATGCCTGACCAATCCACCGTAACGGCAACATGGTCCGGTCGCTAGTGATTTCAGGAGCAACGTCCATGTTAATGGACACGCCATTTACCAACATAACCGTGCTACCAATCTTAACTTGAACCACTTTGTCGCCCTTGATCAGGGTAGCAGTTTGAGCAACAGCATCCCACATAATGTTATGTTCAGATACACCCAGTGCCATAGCAACGTAGCGGAGCGGCATATAGGTGCGGCTATCCTTAATGTAAGGAGCTACATCCATGGTTTGCTCAACGCCGTTAGCAGTGTAAGTCGTTTGGCCAATCACAAACGCTACATTAGCTTTTTGTTCACCAGGAGCAGGAGTAACTACTTGAGCTACTTGAACAGAGCCGACTGAAGTAGCAGCTGGGAATAATCCTGCAGTTTGAACAACATTACCTTTAACGGATGCATTGATTGCACCTTCGGCAACTGAACGGTCAACAGTTAATTTAATTCCACTGAATTTAACGGTAGAAGGAGTACTACTTGTAGATCTTACGGTTACACCGATAGCCCATCTTCCATCATTAGTTACACCGGCAGCAACACTAGTTGGATCAAGTACTATATCACCTTCTACAACCTCAACACTGGTTGGCAATGACGGAGTAACCCCTGCTGGGAAGTGAAGGAATAAACCACCAGCTGGGCCGCCTGCTGTAGTAAATGGTGTATACGCACCTGCTGCATTAGTAGACGGAATAGCTTCTGCACTGTTTTCAGTTATTAAAACATCACCAATTAACTGTCCGCCTTGACCAACAACTACTTCTGCAATTTTGGAAGCAGTTATGCTCACTGGTTTAACAGTCTTGGCAACTAAAACCTCGCCTGATGCACCAGCAGTACCAGCAACAATAACTTTGATATCTTCGTTTGCTTGACCCGAAACATCAATCGAACCCTTTTCAAGTACATACTTGGCTGCATTAGCACTTGCAGTTACTGTAGCTTTAATTGTATCACCAGTTGTTCCAACTGCTGACCAAGCCAAAGCGTTAGTATTCTTAGAATTTGAGTTATCAATATTTGGGAAAACATTCCATTTTGCTCCGCCAGTCAATTGAAGAGTAATTGTACGGCCACCAGTTAGGCTGTTAGCAACACTTTCTTCAATTGCGATTTTTCCAATTTCTTGATCCGCTTTACCAGCCTTTACTTCTTTAGGATCACCAAAAGCGGAAACAGTTACGCTATAGTCACCAAGTGTACCTACAGTTACGGAAGATGTATTAATTGAACTGTCCCCACTAATTGTAGCAACGATATCCCCAATCTTGGCGATACTTTCATCAACAGCAATACTCAAACCACTAATTCTGTAGTAAGATGCATCGGACGAAGCTGCTCCTTTGGGGTTATTGATCACCAAGGTACGTCCGCTATCTGCCGTTGTTAAGTCTGTAGCTGCTGTATTAGGAATAACCGCAGCGTCACTTGTAGACCAAATCGCAGCACCTGTTACCCCTGGGAATGTGGGTGTATTCCAGGTAAAGCCATTAGGCAACTTAACCTTTACAGCATTCCCTGTTGTCGCTAATGCACCGGCTCTATCTTCCTTAATTAAGAGGTCGCCGATAGCACCACCGGCAGTAGTAATAGTTTTTATATCATCTAATGCTAGTGTTACAGAACCGCTCCCGATTTGAGCTATCAGGACAGAACCGCTGGACATCGGTGTGCCTGGAGGAGCATCAATAGTAAGCTTAATTTCCCCAGACTTTCCACTAGGAACATTGAAAGATTGGAAGTCTAAGTAGAATAGACCTCTATCCGCAGATGCCGCTGCAGTAACAGTTACATCATATTCCCGGTAGGTTGCATTTGCTAGTGTAGGAGATGTTACAGCCGCTCCTACTGGAGTTACTTTAACAGTGGCAACTTGGTTAGTACCACTTGAGAAAGTAGGAATTCTTCCATTGGCTATTGTTGCAGGAAGAATAGTTGCCGTATAATCAATAGGTAACGATACCCGGAATGTAGTAGTTGCGGGTGGTGCTGGCAACGAACCAGCACTAACTTCCACAATTACTCGATTAAATATATCCGTTGCTAACGCATCAGCATACCAATTGCCCGCACTTACATTTTGGACAAAATTGGCAGAATAGGTAGAAACTGCGCTTGCCGTCGGCACACCAACAAATAGTGTTGCCAGCATCGCCAGAGTCAGCAATATCGCTAAACTCTTTTTGCTTTTTCTTAGCATTGCATATCCTCCTTGTATTTTTGTTGTGGTATAATTATTTCCTTGATTCCCTTTTCCGGTCTGGTAGCCTTGTTTCCCAGTTACCCCCTCCTTTTCTTACATTAGTAACTTCTGATTCACTCCCGACCGGTCTGAATCAGCGGCGACCTATGTAGTACCTGATTTGTCTGCCGCTTTTCCTTAAACCGTCGGTTAACTTCCCCCGAGGAAATAGTTTTGGGGTCATTCCTGCATGGCCTTCCTCGGTAAATCATTTCTTTAGACACCGCCTGGTTGCCAAAAGTTCCACGAAAAAATAAAAATGTGCAGAATTTCGTTTCCATTCTCTCACACTATCTCTTTGGTCAGTTTCGATTTATAATAAGTTATATAGAAATAAGGCATTAAGGTATATTTAAAGATTATTTTAAAGATTATTTAACGGAACTTTTCCCTTCTTCCGATTGTCTAATGAATAACCGGGGTTGCCCGGCTACCGTCAGGAGTGTCGTGGTTGGATCGTGTCAGGGAACTGGTTAAGCAAGCCCAAAAGAATGACCTCGGTGCTTTTGAGGAACTGGTCCGGATCTATAAGGACCGCATATACGGATTGTGTTATCAGTTAACGAACAATCAGGCGGATGCCCAGGATTTAGCCCAGGAGGTTTTTATCCGCGCTTATACGGGTTTAGCTTCCTTCCGCAATGAGGCGGATTTTGGTACCTGGCTGCACCGCATCGCGGTTAACCAATGGATTAACTTCAAGCGCAAACAAAAACGCCATAATTTTATTTCGCTTGATGCCCCGATCCAGACGAGTGAAGGCGAAATGACGCGGGAGGTTGCCGTTGCTGAGGAAGATCCGCAGGAAATCTACGAACAAATGGAACTTCAGGGTTTTGTCCGTAAAGCCCTGGATCAACTTTCTACCGAGCACCGAACCGTGTTGGTCCTTAGAGAACTGCAGGGCTACAGTTATGATGAGATTGCCAGTGTGGTTGGTTGTACGCTAGGGACCGTCAAATCTCGGATTAACCGGGCCCGACAGGCTCTCAAGGAAATGGTGAATGCGCTAAGCAGTTAAGACAGTTTATTCATATAAGTTTATTCATATAAGTAAATGTATTTTATCAATGGATTTTTATCATTGAATTATCATTGAACTTATCAATAATTATAAATTTAATGCTTGTTAATGAATAAACGAGATCAATCTGCTAAAAGAGCACCAAAGAAGGTGATGTGTATGCGATGCCAGGAGATCAGAGAACTGTTTTCTCCCTGGTTGGATGGACAACTTAATCCGCCGGAGGCTGAACTTCTAGAAGCCCACTTGGCTGAATGCGCCGAATGTCGGGACGAACTGGTCCAGTGGCAGCAGATTTCTAATGCCTTGAAGTCAATCGGTCAAGAGACGGAGCACCTCCAAGCCCCGGCTGGCTTTGAGGCCCAAGTCATGCAGCAGGTGTCCCGGGCAGCTCAGCGACGACACTGGCTGAACAATACGCTACGTAAGCTGGTGGCCACGGCAGCGGCATTTGCTCTACTGGCCTATGGCTCGCTAGAACTGGCCCCGCGCGTTTTCAATGGTGACCCGATCAGCAAGATCGCGGACCAGGGAACACCGGGTCAGCCGCCTGAAGGAAATACCGGACCGTTAACTCCGTCAGATCAAGGCAATCCACCAGGCAATAATATTAATCCCGGCAGCACTGGTTCCGATTTTACTCCAAATAATCCAGACCCGGAGGCAAACAACTCGGCTCCCCCGACGAATGCAAACCCTCCAGCAACTGAAGAGCCTCTGGTTGAAGAGCCTCTGGCACCAACAGATGCTTCCGAGGGAAACACGGACACACCAAACATGGATAGCAACCCTAGTCAACCCGAAAACAACTTTTCCATGGCTAGGGCTGACACCCAATTCAAGGAGCCAATGGTCTTTTTGAATAAGGAGCGGACGATTACCAGCACCTTACTGCGCTTAAAGGTGGGAGATCTGGCGGCAGCCCAGAGTAAGGCCCAAGCGGTTGGTCAAGAGATGGGGGCGCAGTCCAAGGTTTTCGCGGTGCAGTCTAGCGGGGAAGGTCAACGAGCGATTATTCGATTCGTGGTTCCCCGGGCGAAAGCGAGTGACTTTATTGCGCAGTTAGCCAGTTCGGGCAGTGTCCTGGAACGGCAGGATGAGAATCAGAATATCACCCAACGTTTTACGGAGACCTTGGAGCAGTACCGCGCCTTGGTGGCTCAGTTAAACGAAAGCCAGAACCAGCAGCAAAAGACGCAGCTTAATGAGCAAATCAAGTCTTTAGAGCAGCAGCTTCTGGCCTGGGATGAGGAAGCGGATGACCAGATCATCATGCTGTCTTTGGAAACGTAGGTTATTAAGCCGTGAAACATAAAACGTAAAACGAGCGTCAAAGGTTTGTCCCCATATTCGAAATCTAACACCCATCTGCTAAGGTAGGTGGGTGTTCTATTTAATCTAACAATTGTTGTATAAAAAAACAGGGGGGGATTCTTAACTCAGGTAAAGTTAACGTACAACAAAGGGGTCCGTTCAAGGACCCCTCTGCTTTCTTCTTACTACGACATGATCGGTAGATCGCATAGACTCTTGATCGCGGGCCGTTCAAGGACCCCTTTGCTTTCTTCTTACTACGACTCACTCCGACTTACTCTGATTTACTTGCCTTTACCGCTTTGCCCCGTCATTTCACTTATTCGCTTACTCCTTGTCCCGCTTCTCCTCTTGCTCCTTTTCATGCTACTCTACACCTTCCAGCAACCGATAGAAGGCAGCTACCGCCTCCGCCCGGGTAGCCAGGGCGTGGGGCTGGAATAGTCCTGGTCTGATCTCTTCCATCAGTCCCCGCTCTACCACCTGCTGGATGGCGTTTCTTGCCCAGTGGGGGAGGCCGGCTAGATCAGTTAATGCTGGAACATCAGTTAACACCGGAGCAGCTTGCCCTTGACTTGGCTTGGTCATGGCATTGCCATTACCATTTGGGACAACTGGTTCACGGCTGGCCGGTTGCTCCAACTGCTCTAATTGGTTAAGCAGCCGCGATACGACCACCGCCAGCTGACTGCGGGTGACCGGCTCGCCTGGTCGGAAGGTATTATCCGAGTAGCCCACTATCAATCCCAGCTCCTGGACCGCGACCACAGCACTCTGCGCCCAGGCCGGAATGGCCTCCTTATCCTGATAGTTGATTTCGCTGGTCAGCTTATCCGGCCAGCCGACTAAGCGGACCAGTAAACTGGCTAGTTCCGCCCGATTAATTGACTGGTCCGGTCGGAAAGTGCCATCCAGGTACCCGCTCAAGGTGCCCCGACGGTTCAAGGCAGCGATATATTTGGCCGCCCAGTGGCCTTCAATGTCGGTAAAACCATAGGGCTGAAGTTGGTTAAATTCAATCTGGCATCCCTGCACCCCGCCGTTTCGACTATCCAGGGCCACCACCTGGGCCCCGGTTTCCCCGGCTTCGCGCTCGAAATACCAGACAAAGTAGCCCTCTCCGCCCACCGGGATCTTTTCCCGCTGCCCATCGGCCCGGTAGAGGTAAAGCCGATCCGCGCTGGTGTTACCGGTTATCCGCACAATGTTTTCCTGTTTTTGCGCCAAAACCTCCAGCCGTGGGGCAGGGATTCCCGGGCTGGTCTCGACCTCGACAGCGGTCAGGGCTGGCGGCCAGGGAGCCAGACCCTGGAGCCAACTAAGTCGCGCCCTTTCACCGGCGACTAGATCTTCCAGCCCAACGCGATAGCCATCCTTCGTGATTAAGGTAGACGGACTGACTGAAGCGTGGGTCCCATCCGCGAAGGAAAGCTGCCCCTGTGCGGTATTGATGCCAGCAATCACCCGTTCTTCTTCCCGGGCTGGTTCAGCCAGATCCAGCCGCCAGATTTCGTCATTGCCGGGCTGGGTCGTCAATCTTACCCAGAGGCCGGATTGCAAGGCACTGGGCTCAACCTGCAGCCCCCACCGGTAAATCTGCGTTTCGTCGGTTAACCGGTAGGTGGCGAAATGGTTTAAGTGATCCGCCAGGTACAGGGTCTGTTGTTTTTCACTCCAGTAAATGATCCGGCCAAAGGTAACTGAACTGTTGGCGGTCAAGTGGATTATTTGCGGCGCGGCCCCGGCTGCTGAACCGGGGATGGTCACCGCCATCACGTAATCTCCTGGCCGCAGGTCGCTAAGCGAGACTTCCTGGCGGTCACGGATAACGGCTGCGCCCTCAAGGACGGTAAACCGGGTGCCGGATTCTAACCGAAGCTGGCGAGTAGTCGGCTCAACCTCGATCACCCGACCAAGGGCTAATTCCCGCTGCAAAGCCAGGTATTGCACTTGCCGGATGGTGGGGGACAAGACAAGGCGCACCGACATCCCCGGGAGCACCTGTTCCAGGCTGGCGGCACCGCCACCGCCAAAAGCCGCGTCCGTGGCCCCGGCATCAATAATCCGGTCCGCGAGCGTAATCGCCGCCCGATCGGCTAATTGATAAGGCTGGCTCTGGTTGATTAACCAGATTTGTCTGGTTTCCCGGTCTACTTTTTGGACCAGACCCTTTACTTCCTGGTAACCGATCGCCACCTGCCATAAGGTCAGGCTCGCCGGATTCAGGGAACCGAAGACCTCGCCCCCGGCCGGGATTTTTTCAACCTCGGAGACTTCGGTTTCGTTAACCTTGACCGTCTGGTCCGCGGCTGGATCCAGATAAAAACCCCCTTCGCGGCTGGCGGTATCAATCTCCATAAACAGCGGTCCTTGACTGGTCGGCAGGGCTTGGATTCCACCAGCCCGCCAGGTTCGGTCAATCAAGTAAGCAGAACGGGAAGTCTGGTACAACTGTGCCCCGGGCAGTGTCTGGGCCGGCTTTCCGGTTGTTAGCTGACCATCCCGCACCAATTTAACGCCCGCCGCGGGGAGGTCAACCTGTTTTCCTCCGGCTAAGACCGCCTGCCCTGAGTTCGTAACCCGCTCCACAGTTCCTTCAGCGACCGGTTGGCCGAAGACCAGGGCGAAATCCTGGGCCATTCGCTTATGCCCGGTTGTGGTAGCCGGTACCTGGACGCGGCGACCGATGACTTGGAGGCGGTATTCGCCGGCAGCTGCTTCCGGGATAAACACCTGCTCTACATTGTTTCGCGTATCCGGTTGATTGCCGTTATTTAAGTTAGCGTTGCCCCAGTATTCCTCACCCTTCGGACCAATCACCACCAGATCCAGGTCATTGACTAAAGCAGTGCTACGGCCGGCAGAGGCAGCCGGGTCGCTCCAGACCAGGGTGGCTTTAAAAGGCCGACCATCCTGCTCAACCTGCCAGCGGTATTCCAGGGATTGTTCGGCTTCGACGCCTTCCCTGGCCTCAACATATTGGAAGGAGTCTTCCTTGAGAGCCAGCACTGTGCCCGTCAAGTCCAGGACGCCGAAGCCTTCGGCATAATTGGCCCCGCCAGCCGGTAGCCGCGCTCCGTTAATCAAAGAGGCTTTCAATAAGGCGGCGGACGGGTTGGGTACTTTTTCGCCGACTTGAAACCACTCCCGCAGCAGGGCAGTCGCTCCCCCGGCGACAGCGGCTCCCATACTGCTGCCGCTCATTTGGGTGTAGAGGGGATTGCCGGCAAAATTGCTTTCCACCAGGCTGGAACAAGCCGAGATAATGGCAGAACCCGGGGCGACTAGATCGGGTTTAATGCGGCCATCGCCAGCCGGCCCGCGACTGGAAAAACCGGCCACCTTCGCGGCATCAACTGCCTCTGGACTTAAGGCCGGACGGACGCTCTGACTGGCGCCCACAACCAGGGCGTTTTTGCTGTTCGCCTCGGTGGTAAGGGACCGACTGGTCGGTCCCTTGTTACCGGCCGCCACAATCGGCAGAAAATCGGGATATCGTCGGACAAAGTCATCAATCTGGGCGGTGCTGGTACCGTAGGTGTTATTGCCGCCGCCCCAACCGTTGATATGTACACGCACCCCGGCGGAGTAGGCCGGGTAAAACAGTTGCTGCAAATCAGCCGGGGGTTCCAGCTTGGTCCCCCCGTCCAGCAAGGCCTGAAAGTAAAGACTGGCCCCGGGAGCAATGCCTTGCCACTTTCCCTCAGAGGCGGCACCGGTACCAACGACGGTCGCGGCCATGTGGGTCCCGTGACCCAGGGGGTCGTCCGGCACAGCTCGTCCAGCCCAGGACTTGAGCAGCACTACCTTGGGCATCTGACCGGGCACACTCTGGAGATCCGGGTGAAGATCGTTCAGATTGCCGGTATCTAAGCCGCTGTCCGCCAAACCAATAATCTGCCCCTTGCCGGTCAACCCGGTTGAGGTGGCTAATCCCTTGGCCGCTAGCGGCCGAGTGCTGATAATATCAGCGGCCCGGTCATTGAGGAACCGGGCCGTTTTATTTTCGAGTGCGGCACCCTTGATCCCCAACCAATTTAAGACGAGCAGGCAAACTGTCAGACTGGTCAACCAGAACAGGGTTAACCAACGACTGCGTCGCTGGGGACGCCAGGGACGAAGGTAACGAAGGTAACGAAGGTAACGAAGGTAACAAAGGTAACGCATAAAAACCATAACTTCTCCTCTTCGCCGTCATATTTCTGAATCCAGGCGGGAATCTAGCGAAGCCTTATGGATTTTGGGTCACCCGCCCCCTCTTGGTTTTCAACGTTTAGAACTTACTAAAAGATATGGGTTCGCGGATAATTCTTGGATTTAACAATTCAGATTCAGATTTAACAATTCGGTTTACTTGGCGCTGTTTTTAACTGCCTGGCGGTATTCTCCCGATGATTTTTCTAATCCTTCGATTGAGCAGCTTAATCATTATCATCCACTGTAGGATCACCATCATCCACTATAGGGAGGAATAAACCCTGGCAGGGCACCGGTGGGCACGTCACCCTGCCATCCATCACCCACTATGGAATAAACCGTTCGGGACAACGTTAACCATACATCCAGCTCAGTTTCTTCACGACCCGCCGGCCAAACAGGAAGTAGTTGCAGGCCTTGCGGAGCAACCGAAACGGCAGGGCGTTATTCTCCAGTAGTTTGGTCCGGGTGGCAATAGGCTTAATCAGCTTATACAGGCGCGGAAACTGGGTGTAGTAGATCAGGTTGATCCAGTACTGACTGCGCCGGTAATTGACCCGCTCATTGCCGTAGAACCAGTACATACTCCGGTACTGCTCCTCCAGGGGCAGGTTCTGCAGCCGGTCCATTTCAGCCTGGGTAACGACGCCCTGTTTGATGGCCAGGTTGACGATCTCGGTCCCGGGCAGGAAGCTCAGGCCGTGGAGTTGCAGGGTAAACGGCCGGTGCAGCTGCTCACAGAGTTCCAGGGTTAGCCGAAAGTCTTCTTCTGACTCGAACGGGTGATCCAGGATGAAGTCATAAATCACCTCTGGCACCTTGGCCTGAGCCAGCACCCGAGTCATTTCGATTATCTCTTCCTGGCTTTCTTTGCGGAAAAAGACCTGCTTTCGGATCCGCGGAGAGCCGCTCTGAATCCCGATGACGGCCTGAGATAAGCCGACCCCAACCAGGATCTCAATAATCTCCTGGTTTATCCGCAGGGGGTGGCCCCAGATCTGGAAAGGCAAGTTTATTTCTTGCTTATACCGTGCCGCGAACTCTTTGACCCAGTCCAGATCATCCGGGAAGATTTCGTCCCAGAACAGGACCATGCGCATCCGTTTCATTTTCTGCTTGGCCTGTTTGAGTTCCTGCATCACGTTGTCCACGCTGCGCAGCCGGACAAACTTCCCTTTGCCCCGGTAAAGTCTTTTCAAACTGAGGCTGCTGCAGTAGGAGCAGACAAAGGGGCAGCCGCGGGAACAGGTCATTTCATAGGTATGGGTATTGATCTGCGGATCACCGTAATGCAGCCGATCGTGATTAATGTAGTAAATATTAATACCGCCCAGAGCCGGAAAGGGCAGAGCATCCAGGTTGTTTTCCAGCGGACGGACGTCATTGACGATGGTTTGTCCATCCTGACGGTAAGCCAGGTTGAGCAGGTGCCGAGGATTCTCACCCCGCTCCAGGTGTTCAACCAACTCCACCAGGGCTTCCTCGCTTTCCCCCCGCAACACCCAGTCAGCGTGGTCCAGGCTTTCGGCCGGGAAGAGAGTCGGGTAGACGCCGCCCCAGATAATCGGCGTGTCCGGGCCGACACTAGCCCTGATTCGCCGGGTTAGTTCCCGGGGGGCTTCCAGGTAGAGCGTAGACATTACACTCAGGCCGATGACATCTGGTTTTAGGTCGCGGAGCAGGTTCAGGATGTAGTCGTATTCCTTTTCACTGGGCTTTTTCATATTGCCGCTTTCAAAGTTTTTGAAGCAAATCAGGTCACAGTCAAAGCCCCGCTCCCGAAGCATGGAAGTTAGGTACCGGACCCCTAATACCTTGTAATTATACAGACCGATAAGGGCCACCTTGTAGCGGGCCATGGGACAACCCCTTTCGACAGCCACTCTTGAGGCTGTTAGTTTTACTTACGGTAGGATTTTTAAGGATTTCTTGTCAGATTCTTTAATCTGAATCAAAAGACTCCCGCTTCTATAAGTGGGGGTTACCTTATTTAAACTTCAGGTGGAGTAGAGTCCCCATCTGAAGCTTGATGTTCAGCGAAGCTGAACGAGTTCACTCTTTATTTGCAGTTTATTTATTTAATTACCAAAAATTGATTTAGTATCGTATTGTTGCTATGAATAGAACCACTATTCGTTTATCGTGGTGCAGTCAATGCGTGATTAATTCTGAGTGAAGCGAAGAATCTTCCCACGCTGAGAAGTAAGATCCTCCGCTAATGCTCAGGCTGACATAAGTCCCCTATTTCCATTAGTGGTTGTGCTTAGCGGGCATGGGTGGTTAAGTAAATATTTGCGTAAGTAAAAAATTAGGGGAATTGCGTATTCGGCGCATACTTTTTGTGATTTTCTTATTGGTTTATATGATTAACGCCTTGTAAAACGCTTTTGTAACGCCATGTACTAAGCAGTTCTATCGCTAAACAGTTCTATCGCTAAGCAGCTTTATCGTTAAGCAGCTCTATCAAGGAAGCAAGAGAACCGTCCCCGTGTCTCCGTGTCCCGTGTCCCACTGAGGCTGCTTCAATTACCTATTATAACATACTTAGCGTCGAAGGTTGACGAACCAATGTTGTCCAGGGCAGGAAAAGGGAAGAACAGAGTTGTTTTCCCGAGTTTAACACTTCAGCAGAACGAAAATCTCCTGTAACCGTTGATATTACAGGAGATTTTGTATTTATATGGGGGTATAAAATTATAGTTATATAATAGACACCTTATTGATACTATTTTAAGTTGTCTAAGTTCGCTGATGGTTTTGGTTATAATTTGATTTCTACAGTGGACAATACTGGTGTGCTATAATAATGCTGTGCAGGAAAAAGCTGGAAGGTGGTTGAGCAAACATGCAGGCACAAGTTAGCCCCCAAAAATCTGCCCCTTTAAATAACACTCAACTATCCACCTGGGGAGATTACTTGGCTTTACCCGATGATGGTCTAATCGCGTTGTTTTATTGCTGATTTGGCCTGGAAGATCCCGGCCATCCTCAATCTATGATAAAATAAATGAAGAAACCAATGAACGAACAGAAAAAGGGGGTGGGCCTGATCACGGAAGCAGAATCAGGGGTACCGAGGCAAGATCCCCACCAACATGACAAGGGATACCGGCAGTTGCTGGCCAACAAAAAAACATTCCTGCAATTGATCAAGTCTTTCGTCAAGGAACCCTGGGTAGAAAACATCAATGAAGAAGCATTAGTTAAACTTGACCGCTCCTTTGTCTTGAAGGATTTTACCGACAAGGAAGCCGACATAGTTTATCGTTTAAAAACCAACGATAAAGATATTTTCTTTTATATCCTGCTGGAACTGCAATCAAGCGTAGACTTCTTAATGCCATTCCGATTGCTAGTGTACATGGTGCAGTTATGGCTGCATGTTTATCAAAATACTGACAAAGACGAGAGAGTGCGCAAGGACTACCGTTTACCGGTAATTATCCCGGCGGTCCTCTACAATGGAGCCAATAACTGGACTGCCCCTTTAAGCTTTAAGGAGATGCTGGCCGACCATAAATCGTTCGAAAAGCACTTAGTCGATTTTCGGTACATCCTGTTCGATGTAAACAGATACCAAAAAGACGAACTGCTGCAGATGGCCAACTTGATCTCCAGCATTCTGTTGCTTGACCAAAAGATAAGCAAGGAAGAAATAATCAGCCGGTTATGGCTGATGATTGATACAATTAAGAAAATGTCCCCAGATGAGTTTCAACAGTTAAAGACTTGGCTGATCAATGTTTTGCTGCCAAGGGTGCCCGAGCAGCAACAAAGGGAAGTTGAGCAGATATTGAAGGAAGGCAATCCCCAGGAGGTGGTGCAGATGATTCTGAACCTGGAAGTAACCTTGGATGAGATGCAGCAACAGGCAGAGGCTAGAGGTGAGGCTAGAGGCGAGGCCAAGGGTGCGGAAAGAAAACAAATAGAGATAGCCCGGGCAGCCCTGCGTGAAGGATTTGGGATTGAAGCCATCGCCAAGATAACCGGCCTTACTAAAGAACAAGTAGAAAAATTAAAGCAAGCGATGAACTGATAAAATAGTTAGAAATACCGGCTTTGACCGGTATTTTTAGCTGCCCTTATATACCAGTATTCGTTTGTCGCGATGCTGTCAATACATGATATTTCTGGATGAATTGAAAGAACTTACCGAATTGATTTTAGGATTAACCGAGATAGTTAACCTGTCCCGGCGTCCCACATAAGGTTTAGTTTAGGTTTAGTTTAGGTTTAGTTTAGGTTTAGTTTAGGTTTAGTTAGGTTTAGTTAGGTTTAGTTTTTTCCTTCATTGTCCCCTTTGTTGTCCCTTTTGTTAATTAAAGTATGGCTTGTTTTTGCCCTTCCCCCGTTGCGAATTGACTTGATCCCGCCAGTTAACATCTCGCTAAGCCAGCTTATATTTCGGACCAAAAAAACTAAGCCCAACGCTCCGATAACCCCGGCTGCGTCAACCGCAATGTCCTGAACGGTCCCGCTACGTCCCCGAAGCAGGGTCTGATGACTCTCGTCGGCTATCGCGGCCAGCAGGCCCAGAGAAAGGGTCCAAGCGTAGGGCGAGATTCGGAAATCCCCCCAGGGAATTTGCACTAAAGTACCAAAGATTAATAGGCCTAAGATTAAGTAAACCGACCAGTGACCGGCCTTACGGACCACAAAATCAAACTTGACTCCTAAATCTGAGGTGCGTGTGCCATAAAAGGCTAACAAACGATCAACGGCCGGCATGGCCTTTTTCGCGGCCTGATTGATGCCTTCTTTGACCGCATCTAACCCTCGAATTTCCAGATCACTTTTCTGATAAGCCCGCCGCAGGTCTTTCAAATCTTTACTAGGTTCGATCACTATCCTGGGCTGCATTGACAGAAACAAGACAACGCCCAACCAGATCAGGGCCATTAATAGTAAGCCAGTTTTTTTCAACTGCATCTCCCCTTTAGAACTACCTTCCCTGCCGCCAGACCCTAAGCACAAACTTCGGCAAGGCCAGCATCCGGCGCCAGCGCCAGGGTTCTCGAATCAGCCTGCCTAGCCACTCCAACTGCAGCCGGCACATCCAGGCCGGTGCCCGTTGAGCGCGGCCGGAAATGACGTCCAGACTACCGCCTACACCGACACTCACTGGCACCTTCAGCCTCCCCTGGTCCAACTGCCGACGTATCCAAAACTCCTGTCTGGGGGCTCCTAGGGCGACTAATAAAATATCCGGGTGTGTCTGATCAATGAGTTCGAGTATTTTCTGTTCCTCAGCTGAATCAAGTTGCCAATAGCCATGGTAGGTGCCGGCTATGAGTAAGCCGCGGGTAGCGTTCGCTGCAGTTTCTGTCCGGCTTCTTCAGCGACTCCAGGTGCGCCGCCCAGGAGGAACAGCTTCCAGCCGGCTGCTTCGGCGACCGGGGCCAGCGTATTAACCAGATCAATCCCGGTTACCCGTTCTGGGACGGGTTGCCCCAGGTAACGGCTCGCCCAAACCACGCCCGCTCCATCCGGGGTTACCATGTCAGCGCGATTGATTAGTTCAAGAAGGGCTAGATTAAACTGGGCCTGGTACACAATTTCCGCGTTCAGGGTAATAACGTGCCGCGGCTGACCAGTATTCGGGAAGCCATTATTGAAGCCATTATTAATGAAGCCCCTTATCCGCTCAATCGTTTCCCCCATCGTCAGTCGGTCAATCCGTGCCCCCAGGACGTTTACTTTGGCCTCACCGTCTGCTTGGGACAGCAAACCTGTCCCCGTGTCCCTGCAGCCTACTCCCCCTTTCAAAAAGGGATAGTGCCTTTCCAGAGGAGCTTTGGCCTCGCCTCTTGGCTGATGATGGTCGAACTTGCCACCAGTTGGGGCAGATTGAGGATAAGGCTTATTTTGATCCATTATTTCTAAGGCTATTTCTGCCCGGGCATCGGCATCGGCGGTCTGTTTTGTCTTTGGATTAATAATGTCGAGAGCCATTCGCGCATTGGCGCGGGCTAATTCACCCAGGTGTTCTGTTTTTTCGTGCAGCCTGGCTCGGGCTGCCGGCAGGCTTTGACTGAGAACCGTCAATCCCGGTAATCAGCTGTTGGGCCGTTAAATCTTCGACCTCGCCCAACTGGCTTTTCCCCTAACTGTTCTAGAAAAGGCGTTGACCTTGGGATCATACGAAATGCCCAGCATAGGGACACCGAGGGCGGCGGCAAAAATCAGGGAGTGCAGCCGCATCCCGACCAGCAAGTCAATCGCTGGCTAATTCCTGCATCACTCCCTGGACAGACAGACGTTCCTCGATGATCCGGGACGGGAATCTGCATCCTGCTGGCGATGTCCCTGGCCGCCACTAAATCATCCGGGTAATGCAGCGGGACAAAGACAACCTCCCAGCCCTGTTCGGCTAGATAATCAGCCGCCTCGGCCACGGCAGCTTTAAAGCCGGTCAGGCCTTGCCAGTTTCTTAAGGCAAAACCGATCCGACGGTAGGGTTTATCTGTTTTGTTCTTGTTCTTAGCTACGGCCTCAACAATTAAATTTTGATTTATATTATCATCGGATTCTAAAGCTAAATTGATAACTATATCCTCATTATATTCATTATCTTCATTGGCATCGTTCTTTGAACTGGTCTCGTTTTCCACAACCGTTAGACCGGCTGCCCGCATTCCCAGCACTGGGTCTGCGGTAACGTAGACCGGGGGTTTGGTTACTCCCAGGTGCTTTAGTTCGTTTAGTGAATCCTGGTCTCTAACCGTGATTAACCGTACCCGATTGGCAATCACCCGCGTGAGCCAGCGCGCCCAAGGCCGTCGAATAGGGCCAATCCCCTGGGCGTAAAACATGACTGGTTGGCCCAGGATTAGGGCGAGGGTTACTATGCCCAGGTAATACAGGATGCTCCGCCAACTGGTCACATCCTGCAACAGGCTGCCGCCCCCGCTGATTAATAGGTCCGCTCGTCTTAAAGTCTGAATAAGACTGATCGGGTTGAATCGACTAACAGCTGCTACCCCGTGCAACTCCTGGGTTCGCTGGGGTGAAGCGGATAAAACGATTATATTAATGTCTGGGCTAAAGCTCCCGTAAGGCTTCCGGAAATTGCCGCTAACAAGGCTTCATCGCCGGCGTTGTCAAAGCCATAGTAGCCGGATAGAACTATGGTTTTCACGGAGTTATCTCCTAATCTGTTATTTTGTCGATATCTGTTTTTTGGTGATCTTCCTTGTATTAGATTTAAGGTTCATAAACTAATTATACAGCATATTTCGAATATAATTTTATATTACCAAAAAAATTGCGGCCTATTGGCCGCTGTTGAATCTTTTCGATTGACTCTAGTATGTCATTGAGATATAGGCGTGCATCCCTAGTCATACATAAAGTACCTCCTGTAGAATCTGGTCTTTTATTAAAGGTTTTAAAGCTTCCGGTGTTACTAAATCTACCCTTCGACCAAGAATTCCTGCCAGAAAATATTTCAGCCGAATGAAGTGAAATATATCCACGCTGTCGCTAAATTCCACTAGTATATCAATATCACTAGATTCATTGGCTTCGCCTCGGGCAAACGAACCAAAAATCCCTAACTGGGAAACTCTATAAGTATCCCGTAATTCTGGCATATGCTCTCAGATGCACTCCTCCGGGTTATAAATATTAACAACCTTATGATTTTCAGGGTTTAAATCGCTCATCTAACCAACCAAGATCTTTTTTAGCCGATTGATGTCGAGCTCTGCGTTCATCTGCCGATTAGCCAAGTATTCCACGTCACTCTTAAAATCTTTGAACCCTTGCTCCACCCGTTCAGTTAAATTCGCGAGATTAGACTCGATTCGGTCAGTCCGCATCCTTAGTTCTTCGACAATCGAGTTCGTATTACCGACAATCCGAATCAGTTCCGTAACCATATGTTCATTGTGGTCAAAGCGGCTGTCCATCCGATCCAGTCTGACTTCTACCTGGTCCAGTCTGGTTTCCACCTGGTCTAGTCTGGTTTCCACCTGGTCTAGTCTAGTTTCAATCTTGTCTAGTCTGACTTCCACCTGGTCTAGTCTGGTTTCTAACCGATCTAGTCTGGTCTCTACCTGGTCCAGTCTGGTTTCTAACCGGTCTAGTCTGGTTTCTACCTGGTCCAGTCTGGTTTCTACCTGGTCCAGTCTGGTTTCTAACCGGTCAAATCTGGCATCCATCTGGTCCAAACGAGTATTAACGCCTGTAAGCTGCTCCAGGATTAAATCTAATTTCCGGTCCATAATCAGCCTCCCCACCGAAGCGTTATATATGATTTCATCATACCATAGTCTGCCATTAATAGAAACCTTAAAAATCACGCTTTCTCCAAGCTGCCTTCCTGCTTCAATCTTCAATGTTAAACTAATAATCTTCCTTATTTCTTCCCCTGGATCAAGGCCACCAGCTCTCGCATTTCATCATCCTTGGCCACCCAGTAACTCAGGCCATTGATGGTCTGCGGCCGACCGGGGAGCATGTGTGTTTGAAACTGGTCCGGGCCGGCCCCTTTTAGGGCATTGGCCACCCGCAGCGTCCCAGAAACAGGCATATTGGTCTCCACACAATCCGTTAAGTCGCCAATTAATTGAGGGGATTTCAACAGGTTATCCAGGGTTAAAAACTGCTCTTTAGCGGCTTCAAAAAAGTGCTGTTGCCGCTCGATTCGGCCAATATCTCCCCGTCCATCGGAACGAAATCGGACATAGGCCAAGGCATCGTGTCCGTCCAGTTTTTGAAGGCCTGGTTTCAGGTTTATCCCTTCTTCAGGATAGTGCATCCGCTTTTCAACATCTAGAGAAACTCCGCCAAGACGGTCAATCAGCCGCTCAAACCCCTTGAAGTCGGTCTCTATGTAGTAATCAACCGGGGTATCCAGTAGATTTTCCACGGTTTTTTCCAGCAACGGTACCCCCCCGTAGGCGTAGGCATGATTTATTTTCTGTTTGCCATGACCGTCAATACTGGCCCGAGTGTCCCGCGGGATCGATAGCAAATGGATGTCATTATTGCGGAAATTGATGCTGGCCAGGACGATGGTGTCTGATCTTCCCCGTTCATTGGCTCGGTTGTCGGTCCCGACCAATAGAATGTTAACCTGATTCTTTCCTTCCAAGCCAGTCACCAGTGACACCATGCTGGGGGCACCAAAACGGCTGGCTGCCCACTCATAGCCGCCTATCAAGCTCGCCAGCATTATTAGGATAAGGGCAACCCGCCATAAGGGAGAGCTTTTCTGCTTCCACTTTTTCCGCTTCCGATCCATCCGACTGGGGTAGGGTGGGTGATAAGTAGTGTTCAGTGCCGCCAACCCTGATTCGGCAGCCCTGGAGCGGCCTGGGTTTCGTCGTTTTTTATCCTGGTCGTTGTCTTTTTGGAACATAAAACTCACCTCATATTTGGGACATGGGGACAGGTTTACTGTCCCGGAAGTAGGGCACCCGATATAAGCAATAAAATTAGAGTTAGTAAGTCATCTTTCTAAGCAACTATTTCGACAAGTTTTGCCAATTACCTGCCCCTTAGATAAAATATGCGCGTTGAAGTATTGCCTATGTTGCGCTAGCTCCGTACCGCAAGCTCCGAACCGCAAAAAACTTCAGAATACTTGTTTAAGATAATTTTGGTGTTACAAATTATATAACTAAGACCCTCAAAATCCGAATAACTAATTCGTATCTTTAAAAGATGGAACGTTACATAGTATAACGCTGGATCTGGTTCGCGGGGAACAGACTCAGCGAAGAAAAAGCTGGTAAAGCCTTATATAGTCTAAGTTAAGCCGAGTTGGGGTTAAGATGAGATGGTTGGGATGAGATGGTCAGGATATTGATAATAAAGTCGGGATAATATAAATGGTCATGAGGTTGATTATCGTCGTGTTGGTAACCTATAGCTTAATTCGCGGTGGTTGGGATTAGATAAAAGGTCTAGAGGGGCAAAGAGTTAAAGAAGGCAAGGGAACTGTTCCTTGGCTTCCGAGCTCGAACAGGGTGAAGCACGGGCTGGCAAAGACGAGGCAAGGACAGGCAAGACGTTGGCTATCGAACAAAAATGTGAGGAGTTAAAGATTTAACCCTAAAGATTTAACCGTTCACGGCTTCGTTTAGCTATCAGGCTTGATTAAATAATTGATTAATGAAAATAGCTTGACATATGTCATCCTGAGCGTTAGCGTAGGAGGATCTTGCTTTTTAGCAGGGGAAGGATTCTTCGCTTCGCTCAAAATATTATGATATCGTGCGCTGACCGCACCACGATAGATAATAAATGAATAAGATAAACGAATAAATGGTTATATTCATAGCAATGCAAGCCGAAGTTAGGTCTTTGTTGTAGCCAGGTTTCGGCTAGGCATCGGTCATGTATCGGCCAAGGGAACCGTCCCCGCGGCAGGATTGAGGTTTCAGCCAGATATCGTCAGGTATCGGCCAAGTTTCAACCAGGTCGCCAACCAAGAGAACCGTCCCCGTGGCGGTTAGGCGCGGCCAACTTCGTTTACGGCTTTGTCCAGGGTGGCGTCGTAGGCTTGGACTACTTTTTGGTTGGCCTCGTATGCGCGGAAGGCTTCAATAAGACTGACCATTTCCTGGATTGGGTTGACGTTGGACTTTTCTAAAAAGCCAACCCGGATTTCTGGTTGCGGCAGGTCTTCTGGGACAAGTTCGCCTTCGCCCAGGTTAAACAGGCTGTCGCCTTGTTTGCGCAGCTGGGTATAGTCGGCAAAAGTCACCACCCGAAGACGGTCAAAGTACTCCCCGTTAATGAAAATCTCGCCGGTTTCACAAATTTCCAGCATGTCCTCCGACTCAAACGCTGGATCAAGAACGACGGGGCCAGACTCGGCCAGGACCGGGAACCCCTCTCCATTTACTAAAACGCCGGCCGGGTTTAAAGTGAAAGAACCGTTGCGGGTATACCGTTCTCCGGCCGGGGTCTCAAGCACAAACATCCCTTCCCCGGCCAGGGCTAGATCAAATTTATGGCCGGTGAATTGAAAGGTGCCATTTTCCTGCCAGGTGCGAACCTCGTCAACAACGGCCCCCGTATTGAGGGTGCCAACCACGGGGGGAGCCCCCGCTAACATAGCCCTTAAGGCGTCAGCCGCGGTATTGTCGCTGTTCAAATTGGCGATGGCCGCCATTACGCCCTGGTCACTCTGGTCGTTAATTCGGTACAGCAGTTGTTCAGGAAAACTACGGTAGGCGATATTATCCTTTTTAAACCCAGTCGTATTAACGTTAGCAAGGTTATTCGCAATTACATCGTTCCGTGCTGCCTGGGCCATCATCCCGCAACCGGCTGTGTATAATCCCCTTAACATACGCTCACCTCAATTAGGCACCAAATCCATTGGAAACGGATTTAATTCCGGGCATTAGATTCATCGACCCCAGAGCAACGCCGGTGCCGATAGCCACACAGGAAACAGGATCGTCAGCTATGTGAATGCTCAATTTAGTTTCCTGAGAGAGCAGGGTATCCAGTCCGTCTAATAAAGACCCGCCGCCGGTCATGACGATACCTTGGTTTATGATATCGGCCGCCAGTTCCGGCGGGGTTTTTTCCAAAACTTCCTTAACAGCCATAACCACTGATTCTACTGGTTCTTGGAGGGCAACGTAGCTTTCCCGCGCCTTAATAGTAATTACCTTAGGCAGGCCGCTGACTAGGTCCCGGCCTCGAATATCGAGGGACTCGTCCTCTTTGCGCCCGCGCGGATAAGCGGTGCCGATTTTAATTTTAATATCCTCGGCGGTACGTTCTCCGATCATCAGGTTATACTCCCGCCGAATATAACGAATGATGGCTTCATCAAAGTGGTCACCACCAATGCGCAGCGATTTATTACACACAATGCCACCCAGGGACAAGACCGCGATATCCGTGGTCCCGCCTCCGATATCAACAACCATATTGCCGGTTGCTTCTGAAATATTAATCCCGGCTCCTAGGGCGGCAGCTAGCGGCTCCTCGACCAACCAAGCGCGGCGCGCCCCAGCTTGTAAGGCGGCCTGGAGAACTGCCCGTTCCTCGACGCTGGTAACCCCCGTAGGAATACATACTAGGACCCGAGGTTTAAAAAACATCCGTTTGCCACAGGCTTTTTGAATAAAATACCGCAGCATTCGCTCGGTTACATGGTAATCAGCAATTACTCCATTGCGCATTGGACGGATTGCTATAATGTTACCAGGGGTTTTCCCCAGCATCCTGCGGGCCTCTTCCCCTACGGCAATTACTTTCTCGCTATTTTTTTCAATTGCTACCACTGATGGTTCATTTAAGACAACGCCTTTGCCTTTAATGTAAACCAAGACGCTAGCTGTTCCTAGGTCAATCCCTATGTCTTCCCCGAAGTTTACCATTAATTATTTCTCCCTTATTGTGGTCATTGGTTAAAAAGCATAATTTAACCAATGTATTATTCTACATATATACCGGAAATCCTCTTCTTTTTTGCATTTCTTTTTAATTATTCATTGCTTCGATACTTTCGCCGGGTAGCTTCGCCACCTCGAATATGCCGTTCGGCCTTATTATGTTCTAAAATCAGCCGTACTTGGTAAGCTAACTCAGGGTTAATCCGGGGCAGACGTTCAGTGACATCTTTATGCACAGTACTCTTGCTTACACCGAATAAATCGGCGGTTTGACGAACGGTCGCGGTTGTTTCGAGGATATAATTACCTAATTCCAAAACCCGATCCCGAATGTAGTCTTGCATTTCAGTAGCCTCCTCCATGGCGTACGCCGAGTAGGTGGTGCTAATTTTTATAATCTATATATATGTATATGGAGGAGGAATGAGTACCGGGTTTAAATTTAATGGCCAATCTGTCTGATTTCCACCCCTTGATAATAGTATTGAATTATTTCTTCGTGGTTTTTGCCTGCTTTGGCTTGCCCTTCTGCTCCATACTGACAAAGCCCAACTCCATGTCCATAGCCACGGGTAGTGAAAGTTACCTTTTCTGAATCGGTTACCCAGGATAATTGGGTTGAATTCAGATTTAAGCGATTACGAAATTCGGTTGCTGATATAACATGTGATCCCACCTGAATTGTTTTCAGACGACCAGTAGGACTTTGGGCTTCTGCCTGGATTAGAGTGCTATGTTTTGTGCTTTTATTAGTATTGCCCGCTGCCGGTAAAATAATTGGAAATTGCAAACGTTCTTCAACCTCGGCCCAGGTAAGGGTTAGCTGTTCCTCATACCGCGGTGCCGTTTGATCCCATTTGCAAGGAACACTGCGCAGATAGGGAATGGACTTTGCCCAGACATCTTCGGAATTTTCAGTCCGGCCGCCGCAGGTGGAGTGATAGACTGGATCAATCAATTTGTCTTCATAGGTGATAATTTTATTTTTGGTGGATTCAACTGCCGCAATTATTTTTTTGTAATACATGGGAAACTTGATGAGTCCCCATTGCCGACGCAATTCAGCTTCGCTTTTCCAGGCCTGGCAGTGTCGAGAATCAGTGCAGATGTCCGCCTCTGGATGATCAGGATTGGGAGATGCGGTATACATGTCTAATCTTTTCAAGACGTAAGTCCGTGCGACGATGGCCTGTACTTTGAGAGCTTCCGGCTCAAAGGTAGCCGGCATTTCAGCGGCGACCACTCCTACTAGATAAGTTTCCAGCGGCAGGGTCATCACGGTGTTAGTTTGATGATTCAGGACCGCGACAGTGGTGCCGCTTGTCTGGATGTGCGTCTGGTTTGGATTAACTGGATTCCAGTTTTGGGCAACAAGGGCTGGTAAAACCAATAGTAAAAAGCATACTATTCCCGTAATTAAGACAGCTTTTGCCTTTAAGTTTAACCGATGCTTTTTTCGGCTGTTTCTACGTTTTATTATGCTGTTTATTAGATGACGATAGATAAATTTGCGTGATTTAGGGCTTGGTTTAACCATGGCCCTCCCCCCTTAAATAGGATAATTAAAAATTGTTATTAATAATATGTCTGTTTTTACCAAATTAGAACATTTAGCCAAGAACTTTCATAACCAAGGACTTGTGCGTCACGCACAACTAATCGTCCCAGCGCGCACTTATTGCAGACATTCGTAACCAAGGACTTTTGCATCCGTAAGTATGGGTGCCTTGTTTATACTGCCAGTGAAATTTCTGTGGCGAGCATGCTTTATTTGTGCTCAACCGGTTGCCTTGTTTATAGTGCCAGTGAAATAGCGTCTCCATTTTAATTCTCAATGTTCGGTGAAGCTAACGAGTTACTAACTACATTAAAAATTAATTGAGTTGATACTTAAATTAAATTAATACTCGGTCATTAATAAAGGTATTCCGATCTGAAAGTAGGTGCGTTGATCAAATTGATGGTACCGAGATGCAATTTGGAGGTTAACCGGCATCCCGGCTACTGTTTCCTGGTCCATAAGCTCAGGTGTGTAAGCTGTAAGGCTAATTAAATCTTTGTCTAGCAAGCCGCTTGGCTGATTAGCCTCCGCTGCGTGAAACATATGATTAATAAATGCTTGTTGATCGGGGAGACTTATTTGGTTGTCCTGATAGGCAATCAGGGTTAGTGCTGTTTTTACGCCGAAATTACGTTGTCGAAAACTATTTGGCATTTCCGTTAGTTTTTGAGCTTCTTGAGCCAGGCAGCTTAATACCCTACCGACTTCCTGCTTGACCGCCACTGCTTCCCTAGCGGAACCTATTTCCTTGACGGTAATAACCAGGTAAATGGTTGAATCAAGCGGTGATTCCTGATCAGCAAAAACACGCGCGCTAACCGTTGCCAAACAACCGGATTCTAACCGTGCGGCCAGTGTCGTGGTCGCAGGGTGAGGCGATTCAGCCAGGGCGTTGAGACAATTATTGACAAGTTGGTCTAGTTGATCATACTGATTTAGCTGGTTACCCTGGCTTTGTTGGGTAGCTCGTGGTAATCGAACTTTTTGGTTTAATTCATTTTCTAAGTTTTTGCTTATGTGGTTATCGCCCATGTGGGGTCGAATTTTACCGGTCATTAATTGATTTAGACAACCTTCAGTATTTGCTGGTTGGGTCTTGTTTTCTGGCTGGGTTTTGATTTTTAGTCGGGTCCACCCTGATACTTGGGCTTGATAAAAGGTTGTCCCTGAGACGCAAAGCATTTTAGCCAGTAAGTTTTCAGTTTGATCTTCTTTCATGAGGCGGGCAGATCCGGTCCCCCAGCTAGCTTGCCGATCCAGGTCCAATATGAATTGTGTTCCAATAATCCTCCCGACAATTAACCCGACGATGATTAATACACCTAGCCATATTAGGCGGTTTGTCTTCATTGCTTTCCGGCCCCCTTTTGCTACCTATTATTGCCAATAATGTCCCAAACTACTATTTAAAAAACTCTAGCCAAGGCAGCCAAGGGGACGGTTCTTCCGGAAAAACTTTCCCTTTGCTGCTCTTACCGGCCAGAAGAACCGTCCCCTTGGCTGGGGCAAAATTAAAAGCCGAGGGGAACTCCCTCGGCTTTTGGATAACTCTCGTTTCATATTAACTTTCATTGAGGTAGCGTCATTTTCTAGTGCTTTTGGTACCCGGCACCAATTTCTGCCTCGTAGGCCTTAATGCGGCTCAAAGCACGTTCTAGAGCCAATTGCGCCCGCAGAATGTTTATCTCATCCTGACGATCCCTTAAGCGATCCTCTGCCCTTTGTTTAGCAGCCTTGGCTCGTTCAACGTCTATCTCTGATCCAGTTTCTGCGGTATCTGCCAGAACCATTACCTTGTTTTCGGTAATCTCCAGCAGTCCTCCACTGATGGCAATATGCCGGGTTTGTCCGTTAACGGTAAAGCGCATTACCCCAATTTTTAAGGCAGCTACAAGTGGGGCGTGGTCTTTTAAGACCCCGACTTCACCGGTCCAGGCCGGAGCTACTAGAAATTCCGCTTCCTCACCGATCACCTGCCGCTCAGGGGTAATCACCTCCAAACGGAATTCCTTGCCGTCCATGGATTAACCCTCCAATTCCTTAGCTTTGGCAACCGCTTCATCGATACCGCCAACCATATAGAATGCACCTTCTGGCAGATCATCGTGCTTGCCTTCAAGAATCTCTTTGAAAGCTCGAATGGTTTCTTTTACGGGGACGAATTTTCCTGGTGAACCAGTGAACTGCTCCGCCACGTGGAACGGCTGGGACAGGAACCGTTGAATTTTCCGCGCCCGGGCCACGGTCAGTTTATCTTCGTCACTCAATTCGTCCATCCCTAGAATAGCAATGATGTCCTGGAGGTCCTTATACTTTTGCAGAATCTTTTGGACGCCCCGGGCTACCTCATAATGATCCTGGCCAACAACTAGGGGGTCCAAGATCCGTGAAGTTGAATCCAGCGGGTCCACCGCCGGGTAAATCCCTAACTCAGCGATCTGCCGAGATAGAACGGTCGTGGCGTCTAAGTGCGCGAAGGTGGTCGCCGGGGCCGGGTCAGTTAAGTCGTCCGCCGGTACGTACACTGCTTGCACTGAGGTAATTGATCCTTTTTTAGTTGAAGTAATCCGCTCTTGCAAGTTACCCATGTCTGTCGCCAGAGTTGGTTGATAACCCACGGCTGAAGGCATACGGCCGAGCAGAGCCGACACTTCGGAACCAGCCTGACTGAAACGGAAGATGTTGTCGATAAAGATCAGCACGTCCTGGCCGCCGACATCCCGGAAGTATTCAGCAACGGTCAAACCAGTCAGGCCAACCCGCATTCTGGCTCCGGGCGGCTCGTTCATCTGACCATAAATCAGGGAGCACTTCTCCAAAACGCCAGATTCCTTCATTTCATTCCAGAGGTCGTTCCCTTCACGAGTCCGCTCACCCACGCCGGCGAAGACCGAGTATCCGCCGTGCTCATAAGCGATGTTTCGAATTAGTTCCATGATGATAACTGTTTTGCCCACGCCGGCTCCACCGAACAAACCGGTCTTTCCTCCCTTGGAATAGGGGCAAATCAAGTCAATAACTTTGATCCCGGTTTCCAGCATTTCTTTCTGGGTGCTCTGGTCAACCAATTCCGGGGGACGCCGGTGAATTGGTGAAGTTGTTTCGGTTTGTACCGGGCCCATTTCATCAACCGGCTCACCCAGCACATTTAAAATCCGGCCTAAGGTGCCTTCACCAACCGGTACCGCGATGGGCAGGCCGGTATCGATGGCGGTCATTCCCCTCATCAGACCATCAGTTGAGGAAAGTGCCACGCAACGGACAGTATTATTGCCCAGATGCTGCATTGCCTCCATGGTCAGGTCTATCTTAATTTCTTCATGTCCTACGCCAGCGGGTTGATCCTCGCTGCGAATCTTAATCGCGTTTAACAGGTCAGGCAACTGACCGGCGGGGAACTCGACGTCCACAACCGGGCCGATAACCTGGACCACAGTTCCAGCATTCAGACTCATCTCTCCAAATTCCCCCTTTTACCTCTTCAGGGCTTCCGCGCCCGCTACAATTTCGAGCAGCTCCTTGGTAATCGCTGCTTGACGAGCCTTGTTCATGGATAAAGTAAGGGTGTCAATCATTTCCTTAGCATTATCAGTCGCCGCTCCCATGGCGGTCATCCTCGCCCCTTGCTCGCTGGCCTTGCCCTCTAACAAGGACCGGTACACTTGCGTCTCAATGAACTTGGGCAGGATGGCAGCCATTAATGTATCCGGGTCCGGCTCGTAAATGTAGTCGGTCCGCACAATTAGTTTCTTCTCTTCTTCGGTTTCATCTTCGCTTATTTGGAACGGCAGTAAATGCCGCACTCGCGGTATCTGCTGCAGGGCGGTTAAGAATTCGGCATAAACTAACCGAACTTCATCCACCACTTCTTCTAAAAATAGATTCACTACAAACTGAGCTATCTCACGAGCTTGCACGAAGTTGGGATTATCGCCCAGGTTAACAAATTCACCCAAGACATTATAATCACGTTTTTTGAAGTAATCACGTGCTTTGCGGCCTACCGCCACCACTGCCACCTGAGCCCCTTCCGGTAAATCACGGCTGCTTTGAACTGCTCGTCGAATAATATTCGTGTTATACGCTCCACACAATCCTCGATCCGCAGTTATCACCAGTAAGCAAACTGTTTTAACCGGTCGAACGCTTGCTAGCGGGTGTTGTAATTCCCCTTCGGCTTTCAGTAGGTGATCAAGCACTTCTCCAATTTGATCAGCGTACGGGCGGGCCATGACCGCCATTTCTTGCGCGCGTCTCAACTTGGCCGCCGCTACCATTTCCATGGCTCCGGTGATCTGCTGGGTGCTTTTAACACTGCGGATCCGCCGCTTAATATCCCTTACTCCCGCCAATCTGCTTCACCACCTAAGCCACAAATATTGTCTTGAACTCTTGAATCGCCTTACCCAAGGCAGTCTCGTTATCCTTTGTAATCTCTTTCTGATCGGCAATACTCTTTAGAATTTCGGGATGACTGGAACGCAAGTATTTTAGGAATTCAACTTCAAAAGCTTGAATCTTTTCTAAGTCAATATCATCCAAGAAGCCGTTAACTGCTGCATAAATAGATACAACCTGTTCTTCGACTTTCATCGGGACGTATTGACCCTGTTTCAAAATTTCAGTGGTTCGCTGACCCCGAGCCAGACGAGCCTGAGTGGCTTTATCCAAGTCAGAGCCGAACTGAGCAAAGGCTGCCAGCTCACGGAACTGGGCCAAGTCAAGACGGAGACGTCCCGCAACCTGTTTCATAGCCTTGATCTGCGCCGAACCACCCACGCGGGATACGGACAGACCAACGTTAATCGCCGGCCGCTGACCTTGATAGAACAGGTCGGTCTCCAGATAGATCTGGCCATCAGTAATCGAAATAACGTTCGTTGGAATGTAAGCGGCAACGTCGCCGGCTTGGGTTTCAATGATCGGCAGCGCGGTAATTGAGCCAGCTCCCAAGTCATCATTCAGTTTACAGGCCCGCTCCAATAAACGGGAGTGGAGATAGAATACGTCACCCGGGTAAGCTTCCCGTCCAGGAGGCCGTCTTAAGAGCAAGGACAACTCACGATAGGCCACCGCGTGTTTGGATAGGTCGTCATAGACACACAGAACGTGCGCATGGTCAGTTTCCATGAACTCTTCAGCAATCGCCACCCCAGCGTATGGTGCTAAGTAGAGCAGCGGAGCTGGTTCGGAAGCGGTCGCGGCCACGACAATGGTGTAGTCCATCGCGCCGGTTTCCTCCAGTTTGCTCACCACGTTCGCCACAGTCGATTGTTTCTGGCCGATGGCGACGTAGATACAGATCATATCCTGACCTTTTTGGTTAATAATCGTGTCAACCGCGAGGGCGGTTTTACCAGTACCGCGGTCACCAATGATTAATTCCCGTTGACCCCGTCCGATCGGGACCATGGAGTCAATCGCTTTTAAACCAGTCTGCATCGGCTGATGCACGGATTTCCGAAAAACCACGCCCCAGGCAATCTTTTCAATCGGCCTAAAAGCGGTCGTAGCAATTGGTCCTTTGCCGTCAATCGGCATCCCCAGAGCGTTAACTACCCGCCCGATCATGGCTTTACCGGCTGGCACGGACATAATCCGGCCGGTACTTCTTACTTCGTCACCCTCTTTAATATGGCGGTCAGGTCCCAAAAGCACCGCACCAACGTTATCCTCTTCCAGGTTTAGAACCATTCCGACGACATCGCCAGGGAACTCTAGAAGTTCGCCGGCCATCGCGTTCTGTAACCCGTATACGCGAGCGATACCGTCTCCGACCTGGATTACGGTGCCGACGTTGGAAACCTCAACCTCCGCCTGGTAACGCTCTATCTGTTGTTTCAAAATAGAACTTATTTCCTCTGGTCGGATACTCATCTTGTTCGTTCACCCCTACCTTCCTAGACTCTTATGGCCATATTCCGGTAAGCCTATCAACTAAACCGTAACTGTGCCTTACTAAGATTAGATTTGAGCATTTGTAACCGTTTGGTGATACTGCCGTCAATTACCCGGTCACCGACTCTGATTACCAGTCCGCCAATTAACTTGGGATCGACTAAAGTCTTTAGCCGGACATTCTTCCCGGTTAATTCGCTTAAACGGGCCTGCAGGCCTTTGAGGTCCTTCGGCGACAACTCAATGGCTGAGGTAACGGTGGCATCCAGTATATTCCGGGCTTTGTTAGCCATTTCCACATACTGAAGTTGAATCTGTTCCAAGTAGACTTCTCTTTTTTTATCAATCAAGAGATTAATAAAATTCAATAACAATGGAGAAATCCGGCCACCGAAGATATCCTTGACGATAATTTTTTTATCGTTTTCTTTAATTAGGCGGTGATAGAAGACCCGCTTCAGTTCTCTGTTGGCGTTAATGTCGGCCACCAAATTCTGAAGTTGTACCTCCATCTCCCCCAACTCATTCCTCTCCTGGGCCAGTTCAAAAAAGGCAGCAGCGTATCGGCGCGCCACGCTCTTACTTAGCACAATCTATCCCCTACCTCATTGACAAAGTCCTTAACCATCTTCTGGTGGTCTTCAATGGTAATTGCTTTACCCAGGACCTTCTCAGCCGCTAAAATAGCTAAAGTAGCCGCTTGATCTCGAAGCTCGTTAACCGCTTTTTCTTTAGCACTTTCAATCTCAGCCACTGCTCGGGCCCGCTCATTGGCCGCCTCTTCCTTGGCCTTGGCAATTAACTCGGCCTTGGTTTCTTCGCCAATTTGTTGTGCCCGGGCAACAATTTCCTGGGCTTCCTTTCGGGAATCCAGCAGATTTTGCTGCGCTTCTTGTTTCATTCTTTCGATATCAACCCGAATTTCTTCGGCATGGCGCAAAGAACTCTCAATGGTATTTTTCCGATCATCCAACATTTGAAGAATTGGATTATAGGCAAACTTGTACAAAATAGCCAGTAAGAAGAGGAAGTTGATAATTGCCCACATAACTTTGTATGCTTCAATTGCCGGTACCCCATGTGCTTCAGCAGCAAGGACCGGACTGGCTAGTATTAATTGCAGTGAGCTTAATGCCGCTACTCCCCCTGCCGTCTGTCCGACTCTGGCTAACCAACCTCTTTTTATCATCTTGGTCAGTAAACCTCCAATCTCTAGGAGCTTTCTCGGGGAATAAGGATTGGGGCGATAGCAGCCAAAAAGAAAACCTTTTCAGCCTTCTATCGCCCTTCACACTTAAGCTGTTCTTAGCCTATCTTACCGATCAGCATGAAAGCGATCAGAAGACCGTAAATGGTCAGGGTTTCCATGAAGGCCAATGCGATGAACAGCAAGGTTCGGATGGTGCCAGCGGTTTCCGGTTGGCGGGCAATACTTTCAAAGGCCTTACCAGAAGCAATACCTTGACCTACGCCAGCACCGGTGGCCGCCACAGCCACTGCGATAGATGCACCTATGGCGATCATTCCTGCAGCTTGATCCATCTTTTGATTTCCCCCCTTTCTTAGTTACCAGCCCTTCCTCCCTTCTCTGTTACCCTCCAGGAGGCGACTGGTGTAAGTTCTTGAATAAGTTGACACCTTAAAATTTAAATAAAATTAAATAATATGGATAAGTGTGCCTAACTTCGCGTGATAGTGAGTCTATTCTCCAATAGGTACTGCGGCAACGTTTCCTTAATGGCTAATGGCTCTCGTGTTCTTCAGTAGCTGCTCCAATATAACTGGTGGCCAAAATTGTGAAAACCAAGGCCTGGATAGCACCCAGCAAGACCGACAGTCCCATCATTGCGACGGGTACCAGGAATGGAGCCATCCCCAACAGGAAGAATAATATCGTCTCTTCTGCAAAGATATTGCCAAATAGACGAAGGGTGAGCGACAATGGACGGGCAACTTCTTCTAATAGATTTAAGGGTAGGAATGCGGCAAATGGTGTAACAAAATGCTTGAAATAGCCGATACCATGGGCTTTAACCCCATAGTAGTGAGTGGCAAAAAAGACAACAATAGCCAGTGCTCCGGTTACATTCCAGTCACTAGTTGGCGGCTGAAAGCCATGCACCATCCCTGCACCGGGCACCAGCCCTGAGTAGTTACATAATAGAATAAATAGGAAAAAGGTAGCCAGCAAGGGCGTATACAGCCGCGCCCTCTTTTCTCCCAAAACACTCGAAAAAAAGTTTAATAACCCCTCCACTATTGCCTCTGCTACGTTTTGAATTCCTCCAGGGACTCTCTTCATGTTCCGGGTCCCAAAATAAAAGAGCAATGCCAGGATTGCCATGATTACCCAGGAAGTAACCGTAATATTATACACGGGAACCGGACCAATGTGAAACAAGACACCTTGCAAATCTCTCCCCCCCTTCCGCAACCAAATTGCCTTGTTTTATTACACTTCTGGGAAGTCGGTACGACCGTATTTCCCAAACATGACATCCAAAACAGATAAAAATGATTTAGGGCTCTGGATCTGTTGGCCCCTGATTCTTTTTATACTGTTCGCGAAGCTCTTTCATTTTAGCGAGGTTGTCCTTTAAATTAATGGCTTTTCGTACATCCTCGGGCTTTTCCAGTTTACCAAAAGCCGTTTCGTACATCATTTTTAGGCCCGTCGCGGTGCCAAGCAAAAAGAAAGTTAAGGTTAACCACGGTGCTGTCCCGAAACGCTTATCCAAAAAGGCCCCCAAAAAATACCCAACCGCCAACGATGCTGCCATATTTGTGCCCATTGCCAGGGCCTTGCCCAGTGCTTTGGTATTCCAAGAATCTTTTTCCACTGTATTCCCCTCCTGCCGTCTTTATTCTGGCAAAGTGCCAAAATTCGCAACCAATATGGTTTTTAGTAATTCGCGGACACGAGGTAATACATTAGTTGCTCCAATCAGGTCGATCCTTGATTGCTTTTAGATTCTGATAAGGATAAGATTCGCCAGAAACTTTAGAAATCCTTTTTTCTTGAGTCATATTTCTCGGTTTTTTTACATCCATTGACACAATTCGTAGATTAATTAGGAGTGGAAACCCTTAAAATGATCATCGTCGCAGTTCTAGTCGCAGTTCTAGAAGTGTATATTCTACGCCCAGAGAGCATTTCCTTCCCGTAATAAGAGAAACTTTTCCCAACGATTATATTCGAAACTTTTCGCCAGTTCTGGCAAATCTGCTAAATCAGTCAATTCACCTCCTAATAATTAGAATGCAATTTGGTTTCGACCTAATCAAGCTAAGTTTTGCCTTCGTGCCTGGCTGTACATACAATCAGTATTCGTTTATCGAGGTGCGTTCAATGCATAATCATAATAGGGCTGAAGGAAATGAAGAATCTTACGCTTCACGCCTTAAGGTACCCGCGCCGCAGTAATTTTTGCCGATGTTCTTCCAAAAGCTCATCCAGGTCAACGTCTAATTGATAGATAAAGGTGGCACAGGTTTGAATAATGTCCAGCAATTCTCTGGCAATCCGGGCTTGAATCTCCTGTTCCCCTTGCGACTCGCTAACGGTCCGTTCCCGCAGACCCTGGTATTTTTGGGTAATCTCCGCTAAAGCCGACAAATCAATCTCCACCTGTTGGTTCATCACCTCAGCTATTTCGCGTCCCATATCTCGGCTGAGCAGCTTCAGCATTACTGCCTGACGGTCTTCCCCGCTCATGCCACGGACTTTACCGACAATTTCACTGCATTCCCCCACTTCTTCCGCTAGTTTTATCATGGTGCTTTCGATCGTTGGCTTTAGATCCAGTTTCGGAAACACTTTTTGCAAATCAGCCAGCAAGCTCAATCCAGATCACTCCTTATTTGCCTTTAACCCTTTTACATTATAACTTGTATCCAGGCCTCGCCTTCGCCGCCTCCATCGACATCAAAACCTCACGCCTCACACCTCACGCCTCACACCTCACGCCTCACACCTCACGCCTCACGCCTCACGCCTCACACCTCACGCCTCACACCTCACGCCTCACGCCTCACCTATTGAAACCGCTCCAGTTTTACGCCGGCCTGGTCAAAAATCCTCCTGGCTAAAGGGTCCGGGTAGTCTCCCCGAAACACGACCCGGACGATCCGGGCGTTAACGAGCATCTTGGCACACAAGATGCAGGGCTGGTGAGTACAGTAAAGAGTGGCCCCGGCCGGGGAACGGCCGTGAAGGGCGGCCTGGATCAGACAGTTTTGCTCCGCGTGTACACCAATACACATCTCGTGCCGCTCCCCTGAGGGAATACCTAATTCGTCGCGAAGACAACCGACATCCAGACAATGAGGCAGACCAGTGGGGGCTCCATTATAGCCGGTGGCAATAATATGCCGATCCCGAACCAGCACGGCCCCTACCTGCCGGCGCTGACAGGTCGACCGTTGGGCCACCAAATCACACATGGTCATGAAGTACTCGTCCCAAGAGGGCCGCTGCTTTTGACTAATTCCGCCGTTTGACGGGTGATCGGTCCCCATTTAAAACCATCTCCTTGAAACTTCTCTCCGCCAAAAGTATTTATATTAAGCACCCAAAGTTAAAATTCTTCGCTTCGCCCAAAATTATCACCATTGCCCGCACCACGATAAGCCGGTGTATTCTTAGGAATCCACAGTTAGAGTTAGCCGCTTGTTTTCATGTGAACCCCCTGGCACTGAGGAAGGGGACTTCTCGCTGATTTTTGTTAAATTAATCCTGGAGTATCCCGCGTCAAATTTTAAAAATTCAAACCGTAAATTTTATTTTAACACACATTAGATGGACCGCCACAAATAAGCTAGGCTACATTTTTACTTGGATTAAAAAACTCCCTCTTCTATAAGTAGAGGTTACCTTCTTTAAACTTCAGGTGGAGTAGAGTCCCCATTTGAAGCCTTGATGTTCAGCGAAGCTGAACGAGTTCACTACCATATTAGAACTGTCCGAACGAGTAAATTTGTTTTGACCCAGCGGTCTTCCAGCAGCAGGAATTTGGCACAAAAAGACGTAAATAGTTACTGATGTGAATAATAAATTGATGTGAATTAAATATTTTAAGACTTGAACGAAAACAAATGTTTGGTATAATGAAATAAAACATAAGTTCGGAGGATTACTATGGAACAGCAGACTATCTTTGAATGTATTCCAAAAAATTGGAGCACCCAAAATTTAAAGTCAATTCGTTATATAGATTTGTTTTGCGGAATTGGCGGGTTCAGGATAGCCGCTGAACAAGTTTTCCGTAAAAACAAAATTAATTCAAAGTGTGTTTTTTCCTGCGATATTGATAAGTATGTTCAAAAATCTTATTATGCTAACTTTGGTGACCAGCCAGCCGGAGATATTACGGAAATTGCTGCTCCAGACATTCCGGACCATGACTTATTATTTGCGGGGTTCCCTTGTCAACCATTTAGTATAATTGGAATGGGTAAAGGATTTGAGGACATAAGAGGTACTTTATTTTTTGATATAGCCAGAATTTTAGCCGTTAAAAAACCGAAGGCCTTCATTTTAGAGAATGTCAAGCAATTAGTTGGACATAGAAAAGGGACTACCTTTAAGACAATTATCCAAACTTTACATAACCTTGGCTATTACATTGATTATCGAGTTCTAAATGCCTTGGATTATGGATTACCCCAAAAAAGGGAGCGAGTTTTTATCGTTGGCTTTTACAAACAAATGTGGTTTCAATGGCCTTCCAACTTTTCTAAGCGCACACCTTTAGAGGAAATCCTTGAAACAGACATTGACCAAAAGTACTACGTCTCCGACAGAATAAGAAAAAAACGCCATGATATGCATAAATCTCAGTACTACCCATCAATTTGGCATGAAAATAAAGCTGGAAATATTTGTTCCTATCCTTATTCTTGCGCTTTAAGGGCTGGTGCTTCGTATAATTATTTATTGGTTAACGGCGAAAGGAGATTAACCCCGCGTGAAATGTTAAGATTGCAGGGATTTCCTGATAGCTTCAAAATAGTAGTCCCGGATTTCCAGATGAGAAAGCAAGCAGGTAATGCTGTACCAGTTAATGTGGTCCGAGCCGTACTGGAATCTTTTTTGCCAATTATTTTAGAAAACCATTCAACAATAAGGTGTAAAGAAATCGTTTAATTTTCAAAAGAGGAAATCTGGAAGGCTTTAATAAGTTGGAGGATCATTGTTTTACCTGGCAACCGCACGGATCGCAGTTTACTATTATAGAAAAAATCCCGGATAATTGCTTAATTATCAGAATCAAAAAGCCCCCGCATTTAGACAAAGACAAGCTATTGGCAACAATAGGTTTTGATAAAACTTGGGTAACCATAGTTACTAAGCAATAATTCTTTATACAAATTTTAAATTTAGTCTTAAGAAATTTAAAAACAGCAGGAGGCGTAATCGCTGGCAACGTCTCCTGCTTATTTCACAAACTAGGTCCCTTAGATGTTGGATTTAAATTTTAAGGATTCACATCAGACAAAAAACCTATCGGCTCACACCTCACACCTCACACCTCACACCTCACACCTCACACCTCACACCTCACGCCTCACATCTTCCCATGCAGGTGCTCAAGACAGAGAACCCATCCCCCTGTCTCGGACCGTTCCCTGGTCCCCCTTAGTACAGGGGATGCCGGGCGCAAAGTTCGGCCACCATGCCTTTAACCTTTTGCTGCATCGCCTCGTCTTCTGGGGCACTCAGGGCTAAGTGAATGGCTTCGGCGACGACCGCCATATCTTCTTCCGTAAAGCCCCGGCTGGTTAGGGCGGGAGTGCCCAGCCGAATACCGCTGGTGACAAACGGACTCTGGGGATCGAAGGGGATAGTGTTTTTGTTCACCGTGATCCCAACTTCGTCCAGGATTTTTTCGGCGTCTTTGCCGGTCAGGTTTCGTGACCGTAAATCTACCAGCATCAGGTGATTATCAGTTCCACCTGAAACCAAGCGGAACCCTTTTTCTGTCAAGCCGCGGGCCAAAGCCTGGGCATTATTAATAATCTGCTGTTGATAGCGACGAAAATCTTCGGTCATCGCCTCTTTGAAACACACTGCCTTGGCGGCAATGATGTGCATCAGCGGGCCGCCCTGGATACCAGGGAAAATAGCCTTATCAATTGCCGCTGCATATTCTGATTTGCAGAGAATCAGACCTCCCCGGGGACCGCGCAAAGTCTTGTGCGTCGTGGTAGTAACAATTTCCGCGTGCGGCACTGGGCTGGGGTGCAGGCCGGCAGCGACCAGGCCGGCGATATGCGCAATATCCACCATCAGCATGGCCCCAACCTCTTGGGCAATCGCCGCAAAACGAGGGAAGTCAAGCACTCGCGGGTAAGCACTGGCCCCAGCGACGATCATCTTCGGCCGGTGCTGCCGGGCTAGATCAGCTAGTTGGTCATAGTTTATGGTTTCGGTCTTTTCATCGACTCCATAGGGTACTACATTATAGTACATGCCGGATATATTGACTGGGCTGCCATGACTAAGATGGCCGCCGTGAGACAGGTTCATCCCTAATATGGTATCCCCCGGTTTTAAAAAGGCAAAATAAACGGCGGTGTTGGCTTGGGCACCAGAATGGGGTTGAACATTAGCGTGCTCGGCCCCAAATATTTTTTTGGCTCTTTCTCGGGCCAAGTTTTCAGCGACATCAACGCATTCGCAGCCACCATAGTACCGTTTGCCCGGGTACCCCTCGGCATACTTATTAGTCATTACGCAACCAGCAGCGGCCATCACGGCCCGGCTGACAAAGTTCTCGGAAGCGATCAGTTCCAATTTATTGCCCTGACGCTTTTCCTCGCTTTCAATCGCCTCGGCAACTTCCGGGTCTACTGGCAGGACATACTGCCGAATATAATCCACTAATATTCCCCCTTGTTTTAGAATAAAGCCACTCAATCATTTTGAGCCAGGCTTGATCTGACTCAAAAGACTCTCATTTATATAAATGGAGGTTACCTTCTTTATTTCTTCAGGTGGAGTAGAGTTTCCATCTGAAGCCTCAATATTCAGTGCAACTGAACGAGTTACTTTGTGGAGGTAAGCAATTATTAATTTTTCGTTATTATCTGAGTTTTCCGCCTATACCATTAATATTCTTACTCATTTTTGCGTTCCCGGCAATACTTTTCTTCAATCGCCTGAATTTTATTTAAGCGATTGGCGTGCCGACCGCCCTCAAACCTGGTTGTCAGCCAGACCTGGACAATTTCCCGCGCCAAGCCGGGCCCTAGAACCCGGCCGCCCAGGACTAAAATATTCGCATCATTATGTTCCCGGGAGGCCCTGGCAGAAAAGGGATCGCCGCATAGAGCCGCCCGAATCCCGGGGACTTTATTGGCGGCAATGCTGATCCCGATTCCGGTCCCGCAGAGCAGTATTCCCCGATCATACTCCCCCCGGCTGACCGCTTCGGCTACTGGCAGGGCATAATCCGGGTAATCCACGGAGTCGGCAGAGTTAGTTCCAAAATCCTGAAAGTCCACTTGCTGTTCTTGGAGCAGCTTTTTTATTTCTTCCTTTAAGACGTATCCGCCATGATCACTGGCCAGAGCTATCTTCAACTAATGTCTCCCCCTCATCTGACTCTGGGCTTAATTTACCGGCCTCTGGTCCCCCGTCCCACTGGGGCAGACGGTTAATTATTATGGCCAGGTTATTCTTTAGTTCCTGCGCTACCTGTCGATAAACCTCCAGCGGCTGCCCGAACGGGTCAGGGATATCGTAGGCCCAATCTGACTCGGCTGTTTCAAGTTCTCCGGCACATGATTCCGCATATTTCTTTAATAGATGGACCTTGCCGGCCGCAGCCGGAACTAAGCGTAATACCTGCTGGCGGTGACTCCCAGTCATGGTTAGCACCAGGTCCGCCACCTTAATCAACTCTGGTGTAAGTGCTTGTGCCCGATGGTTTGAAAGGTCAATTCCCTCCTCACTGAGGGCGGTTACTGCCTCAGGCGTAGCCGGATGTCCGGCACAAGCAGCGGTTCCGGCAGAGAGTACGGTTACTGAATCAAGCAGCCCTTTCTGCTCTAGCAGGTGACGGGCCAGACCCTCCGCCATACTGCTGCGGCAGGTATTGCCGGAGCAAACCAGCAGTATTTTTTTCACCCTCATCAACCCCCTTTATTTACCACGCAATCTTACAGCCAACCAGCACTAAGACTAGTCCTCCAAGCAATCCGGCCCGGGTGCCAATCCAGCGACCTAAAAACCGGCCCAGAATCAGACCCATGGCTGTCATTACGCCAGCGACACCGCCGATAACGCCGACCGTTATTGCCAGCCGTTCAACGAAAATGGTTCCCAAACCAAAGCCGACACTCAAGGCATCCAGGCTCACACTAAAACCCAGGATAAATAGTCCCCAGCCTCCCTGGGAAAGGTTTTGCAGTTTCTGATTCAGGGAAGCCGGTCGTCCCGGTCCGGCAGCACCGAACTCCAGAATCTCTTCTCTGGGTCGCAGGGCCTCACGGATCATATTTAAACCAATGAGAATTATAATGCCCGCCCCAATCCACGCGGCATACTGGCCGATCAGGGCCCCTAACATTCCGCCCAGGACCACACCGATTAAGGGCATCACGACATGAAAGGCCAAGACTGTTCCCGACAACAGCAGCAATTCTCGGCACTGAACTCCGCGCATCCCAATACCTAAGGCGACGGAGAAAGCATCAGTTCCTAAAGCGACGGCCACCAGCAATAGTGTTAGTAAATCCATCTTAATTTCCATTCTTTAAAATTTTGCTCTTTAAAATTCTGCCCACATTCGCCATCTCGTTAAGAATTATCATGTCTGCCGGGCCAGGTAACCGAATAGCGGTTATATTCATATAATGGTTATGTTCAGAGCAATGACAACGCCCCAGCTTTTTTTCGACAATAACGAACATATCACCTAAGCCTGCGGCTTGATGATTTGCCCGCGGCAGGCCCGACGCAAGCGGTCCATAATCGCCAGACCCAGGCCGTGTTCTGGAAAACCTTCCACTAGAAAGACGTCAACATCGACCAAGTCACATTCGCGTAATGTTTTAAATAAATAGAGAGCCAGGTCAGCCAAGTCATGGCGGCTGCCCATGACTTGTAAGTAATCGGGTGGCGGACTGGCTTCTTTATATAGGGGATAGCTTTCCAGGCTGGCTAAAACCCCCACCTTAGCTCCGTTGGTCCGCAGTTGTTCCATGGTTTTTAAGATTTGCCCTCGAATGTCTTCGATTTCCCCTTCTACCAATATCAACGGTTTCTCCGGCGCGTAATGTCCGTATTGCATCCCGGGTGAAGGTGCAGCCGCTGACTCAGGGGCTGACGCAGGGACAGTTTCGGCGGCCGAGGCTGAACCGAGGCGAACCTCTGGCAGCACAGCCTGCAATTGTTCCTGGGTAATTCCGCCCGGCCGCAGGATAGTCGGGACCGCTTTGGTCAGATCGAGGACGGTGGACTCAACTCCCAGGCCAACTGGGCCTCCGTCCAGGATTAATTCGATCCGGCCGACTAAATCCTCCATGACATGGCTGGCCTCAGTAGGACTGGGCCTGCCGGAACGATTGGCACTGGGAGCCGCGATCGGTACCCCAGCGGCACGAATCAAGGCCTCGGCTACCGGATGCTTGGGCCAGCGGATGGCCACGGTTTCCAAGCCAGCCGTAACCTCCAGGGGGACCTGGGGATGCCGGGGCAGGACCAGGGTGAGCGGTCCCGGCCAAAACCGTTCGCCGAGGAGACGAGCCACCTCACTAATCTCGGTGGTTAAAGATTCCAGACTGGCCCAGTCGGCAATATGCACGATTAAGGGGTTATCTACGGGACGTCCCTTAGCTAAATATATCTGCTGCACCGCTTCCGGATCAAGGGCATTCGCCCCTAGTCCGTAAACTGTCTCCGTGGGAAAGGCGACCAGTCCGCCCTCCCGAATAAGCAGACTGGCTCGTTCAAGATACTCTGCCTGTGGCTCGATAGGATTGACTATTAGATAATCCGTAATCGCTGTTCTACGAAGCATATTATTTCTCCTTTGGGACAGGGGGACAGGTTAACTGTCCCGGCTGATTATAGATGCTGATTATAAATCAGGAAATATTTGTGTTTTGGGGTTAGTCAGCCGGCTAAACTAGAGTCGAAATAATAAGGCATAGCTGTTAACGACAACTCCACTCCTCACACTCCACGCCTTACGTCTTACGTTTTACACCTTACGCCTCACGAACTTTAAAGCCCGTTTCCGGGACAGTGAACCAGTCCCGGTGTCTCGGAGAGGAGTGCGGGCCAAAACCACCCGATCTCGACCGGCGTAGTCTGGTCTAAGCTCGACTTTTTCCCAACCCTCGCTAAATAATTTTCGGGCTGACCGGCCCTGGTCGTGAGCAATCTCCAAGAGCAGGTATCCCCCGGGCTTAAGATACTCAAGAGCCTGCGGCACCAAACGTCGGTAATACATTAAGCCGTCTCGTCCCCCGTCCAGGGCGATGATTGGTTCTTGAAGCACCTCTTTCATCAAGTGGGGCAGTTGGTCGGAGGGGATGTACGGCAGGTTAGCGGTAATTAAATCAATCTGACCTTTCATTTGCGGCATTTCAGCCAGGGGTGCCAGCAGGTCCCCTTCGTAAAAGGCAACCCGGCTGCTGACTTCATGCCGACCGGCATTGCGCGCTGCAACTTCTAAAGCCTTAGCTGATATATCCAGGCCGATTACCTTGGCCTGCGGCAGGAACCGGGCCAGGGCGATCGCGATGTTGCCGCTGCCGGTCCCGACATCAATCAATAATAACTTTTGGGGTTCTAGCGATCCCAGTTCATTCGGCCTCCTAGGTATTGTTAACCCGCCTTCTCTTAGTCTTCCCCCTTGGTCTAATTCTTCTTCCAATGCCAATTCAGCCGGCTGCGGTTCATTCAACCTCTCGGCATTGGTGAACCCGGCTTTATCCTGCGGTGAGTAACCGAATAACTCCAGCGCGGTCTCGACCAGGACTTCGGTATCCGGCCGTGGGATCAACACCTGCCGGTTAACCTCAAAGGTCAAGGACATAAATTCCTTTTCACCCAACAGGTAGGCTGTGGGGGTACCCTCAATCCGACGCTTGATCAATTCCCGGTACCGGGCAAGTTCCACTGGCTGCATGGGCTGGTCCAAATTCATATAGACCTGGACCCGGGTTTGGTCAAGGGCCCGGCCTAAGAGAACCTCTGCCTCCAGGCGCGGATTGTCCAAATGATGCTTAGCGAAATACTGGGCGGTCCAAGTGAGACATTTACTGATCGTCCAGTCATTAGCTTGTGCCACCTTATCTCTGCCTTTCTGAGAGTATATTACGTTCGTGTTTTAACTCCGTCAGCAGGCTAGACTGGGAAGGAACTCGTCGGCCTCGGGCAGGCATCAAACTCGCCCTGCGGGCTCAGACAGTGATACCGGCTAAGCCTCGGCCGCCTCCGTTCTTTGTTGTCAATTGCCAATGGCTGACCGGCGTTAAAGCACTTCGCAATTATAATTTCATTTATTTTCAGATAGTACTGCTTATAGTACCGCTTAGCGCGTAAGGTCTACTCTGTGTTTTTCAGTTGCTCAGCCTGGGCGTTGGTAATCAAAGAATCGATGAACTCATCTAGTTCTCCGTTAAGGATCTGATCCAATTTGTATAGGGTGAGGTTGATTCGGTGGTCGCTCACCCGGCCCTGGGGGTAATTATAGGTTCGAATCCGTTCACTCCGGTCACCGGTGCCAACTTGGCTGCGCCGGGCACTGGCCAGCTCCCCCTGCTGTTCCTCCTGGGCCCGGTCTAGCAGGCGCGCCCGCAACACGCGCAAGGCTTTATCTTTATTCTTGTGCTGGGACTTCTCATCCTGGCAGCTAACCACAATTCCCGTTGCCAGGTGAGTAATCCGAACAGCGGATTGGGTGGTGTTAACTGACTGTCCCCCGGGGCCGCTGGAACAGAAAATATCGATTCGGATGTCGTTTGGGTTGATCTCAACTTCGACCTCTTCCGCTTCCGGCAGCACGGCGACCGTTGAGGCCGAGGTATGAATCCGACCGCTGGCCTCAGTTGCCGGCACCCGCTGCACCCGATGTACGCCGCTTTCAAATTTTAATCGACTGTAAGCCCCTTGCCCTTCCACCAAAAAAATAACTTCCTTAAAGCCGCCTATGTCCGTGGGGTTGCCGCTTAATACCTCAATTCGCCAGCCGCGGTTTTCCGCATAGCGGGAGTACATGCGGAAAAGATCGCCGGCAAAAAGGGCCGCTTCTTCGCCGCCGGTACCAGCCCGAATCTCCATGATAACGTTTTTCTCATCATTGGGGTCTTTGGGCAGAAGGAGAATCTTCAACTGCTGCTCAATTTCGGCGCGTTGTTTTTCCAATTCCCGGGCTTCCTCTTCCGCCATCTCGCGTAAGTCAGCATCTATTTTATCGCGCAACAGGGCTCGAGCATCTTCCAGATCATTAACAATTGTTTTGTATTGCCGGTATACTTCTACCACATCGGTTAGCCCGGCGTGCGCCCGGGCATACTTTTGAAACTCACTCTGATTGGCGATCACCGCTGGGTCACTTAATAACTCGGTTAATTCTTCATAACGTTCTTCAAGACTATCTAATTTCGAAAACAAAAATATCACCCCCACATAGATTCGGTTACGTTTTAACGTCCAACAACTAACATCTAAAGTAAACGTTAATAACGTTAATATTGAAACAGCAGACGCGAAAGGTAAGAAGAGGTGTCCTGCGGTCCTAACAACCACTTTCAAGTTTCAGCTAGCGTTTAACACCTAACACCTAACACCTAACGCCTAACGCCTAATGTCTAACGCCTCACCCATTACGCCGAACGGCTAACGCACCGCTAGGCCGGGCTGGCCACTGCCTGAGGTTGCTCCGACTGCCGGGAACGTTCCTCGATCTCCAGCACCTTTTGTAAAGCGATAATCGCTACTTCCAGTTGCTGGTCATCTGGTTCCCGAGTGGTCAGTTTTTGCAGCCAAAGGCCCGGGGCAATGACTATTCTGCCCAACAATGATTTTGGCCAACGCGCGACCAGTTTAATTATTTCATAACCCAGGCCGGCTACCAGCGGCAGCAGGACAATTCGAGAGGAAATCCGCCACAGGACCGACCCTTCCCCGAGAAAAGAAAAGACCAGGATACTGACCACCATAACAATCAAGAGAAAGGCGGTCCCGCATCGGGGATGTAAAGTACTGTGCCGGCGCGCATTCTCAACGGTCAGTTCTTCACCGGCCTCATAGGTGAAGATAACCTTATGCTCGGCCCCATGATACTCAAAAACCCGCTGGATATCTTCCATCCGGGCTACGGCCCAAACATAGCCCAGGAAAATAGCAATCCGAATGATCCCTTCTATTAAATTCTGGACCGCGACGCTTTCGACGAAGCCTCGCATAAAGTGGACCGCTCCGGTCGGAATTACCACAAATAGGCCGACCCCCAGGATGAGGGCAATAATCATCGTAATCGTTATCTCGGTCGGGGTAATCTCTTCCCCTTCTGCTTCGGCAGCCTGATTGGCGGAAAAATTCAAAGCCCGGATACCCATTACCATGGTTTCAATCAAGACAATAAAGCCACGAATGACTGGCCAGCGCAAAAAACTAATTCGTTCGACCACTGAGCTCAGCTTTTCTTCCTCAATAATAATACTGGAATCGGGCCGGCGTACCGCAATCGCCAGGTCCCGTTTACCCCGCATGACTACTCCCTCAATCACAGCCTGGCCGCCGTAGTGACAGGGCTGGTCAATGACTGGTCGGCTGCTCGGGTCTTTCGCCTCCATACTACTGTTTAGCACAACAACCCTCCCATACCGTTCCTATCTGATGAACATTTTTTATGGGCAATTGTTTCCCACACAGCATCTGATATAGAAAAACAGCAGAGCACTAAGGCTCTGCCGAAAGAATAACCGAAAAATTTACTTAAGTCCATACCTCTTTTTAAACCGATCAACCCTTCCTCCGACATCCACTATTCTTTGTCGATTACCCGTAAAGAAAGGATGGCATTGAGAACAAACTTCAACCCGCAGGTCCTTACGGGTAGAACCGGTCTCGAACTGAGCACCACAGGCACAAGTAACGGTTGTCTGGTGGTACTGCGGATGAATCTTAGGCTTCATTCACCCTCACCTCACTTCGCCAGGGTCTACTTTTTATCCTGCTTCAACCCTAGTTATTCTATTGCCAATTAAGCGTCTTTATAGTTAATCAGCAACGCTTATTATATCACACCAATTCCTGGCGGGCAAGGGAGGGGCGGGGACTTTAAAAGCATTTTTTCATTCCTGCTATAAAGCCTGCCTGAGCTGGTGCCGTTCTTCGTGTACCACCTGAACCAGGGTATCCCGATTTAAGTTATCGACAACATAAAGGGTCCCGTTTCCCTTCCGAGCCAGTTCGCCTAAGAAGTCACGATTCGAGCGAACCCCGATGCAGGTTAGCCGGACCTTGGCTTTGGTCACTTTCTCAGCTGCTTTCAGGGCATCCTCTTTCGAGTCGAACGTCCACAGCGGGTAGGTGGGCATACCATCCGTGATCAAGATCAGCAGCGGGTTACGAACCCGGCTGGCTTCAATCAATTCCAGACTCTTCATGATTCCGCTGGCTAATGGAGTCATGCCCTCCGGCACGACCGACCGGAGGCCGGCCACTAAACGACGGTGGTTGCGGGTAAAGGGCACCACGATCCGCGCCTCCATCTCCTGAAACGTAACGACCGCCACCTTTTCCCGCAGGGTTAACAGCAAGTGTTCGGCTAACTTCCAGGCCGCCTGACTCTTCTCCCCAGCCATACTGGCACTGCAGTCAACCAGGAGACAAACATCCATGGGAATAAATGATTTTTTGCCGTAAACCCGGATATCGTCTGGGGTGATCGTTACTCGCTTCTGCCCACCCAGCATACTGCGGGTGGCTCCCTGCAAAATGGTTTCCGGAACCGCAATGGCGTTGGAGGCATTTTCCCAGTCTCGGGGCATGATCTTATGCAGGTTTAAAACATCCTGTTCCCGACACTTCAGCTGCGAGCTGTTGGTTCGCTGGTAGCGCCGGTTTTTACCTGGGATCCGGCGCAGAATTTTCCGCAGTTCTGCTTCTAATTCTCGCCGGTTTAACATTAACTCCTGCCTCAACTCTTTGCCCTGGTCAGTCAGGCTGTATCCAAGCAGCCCCTTTTTCGCCAGACCCAGATTGGCCATCTGCTCGGCTAATTGATCCAGATCCTGATGCCGTTTCTTGATCGAACGGGGAGCCAGCCGCTGAAAAACATTCCCCCGCATGGTATCCATAAATTCTTCCACATCATCAATGCTGCCCAGACGCTGCGCTAACTCCAGCAGCAGGTGTTTTTGATTCTGCAGATGAATTATTTCGTCTCCCGGCCGACGTCGGCCAAAGAAGGGCAGCATCAGGCCCAACTCTTGCTGCTTGGCTTTACCGTACCCATTAAGGACCCCGGCAATCTTCCGGATACTATGCCCCTGTTCCAGGATCGCTGATTCTACAGCATCTATCAAACTAAAGGTCAAGGCGTACCACTCTTCCGGGAGTTCCATCAGGAGGTGAACATGATCACGGAGGTTCTCCGGTACTTCTTTAAACTCATCATAGCCTTGCCGGATCAAACGCGCCACACCTCCCTGGTTTTCCGCGGTCGCCAGATAAATCCGATTCGCGACCTCTCCAGGCTGAGTCAGCCGGTCCTCTGCCTTGCGGATCATTAGTTCAGGTCCTTGTTCATCCAGGAAGGCGTCAATCGCGGCCCAGATTTTACGCGCAATTGGAAGGGCAGCAATTTCGGCTGGATCGTGATAAACATCAAGATGGACGACTTGGTCTGGTTCTGTTAGCCCGGAAAAGGTCTTGCCCGCGTCCTGCTCTACAAAAACCTGAATCCGCCTTGGATCACGCGGGTACGGTTGGTGAACCCGCCGGCTGACTACCGCACTCTCGCCGACCCGCACCCCTTGATTTCGGCCAAAAAACAACCGGAGGTTATTTCCCAGGGCAATCCGTCGGGATGCCAGAAGATTTTCATTAGCCATATTAACACCGCCCTTCCTTTATTGGTCGTTAGTCGTTGGTCGTTGGTCGTTGGTCGTTGGTCGTTAGTGGTTGGTCGTTAGTCGTTTAGTCGTTGGTCGTTAGTCGTTGGTCGTTGGTCGTTGGTCGTTGGTCGTTAGTCGTTGGTCGTTAGTCGTTAGTCGTTGGTCGTTAGTCGTTGGTCGTTGGTGCTGCGTTGGTCGTTAGGTGCTAGGTATTAGGTGTTTGGTTTTTGGTGATAACAAGAAGCACTCGTCCTGCTATCGTCAATTGCTGATCTTCGTTTAAACACTGCACGATCAATTCTTTAGATTCTGATGGTGCTGTTCGGCGGCCTAGGGGGCAACTCAGGAAGCAGGAAAAGCGTCCCCAGTTCCATGCGGCCTCCTCGCCTTCTAGCCATGTTTCTTTAGCGAAATAGCGGCAGAACCAGCAGGAAAAAGGTGGTTAAGGCCAACAGCAGAAAGATAAACGTGGGAAAAATAATCTTGACCAGAGGAAGGGCCAGACTCAGGCCCCCGCCTAAACGATCGAGCGGGTTTTCCTCTTCCAAGAGCAACAGTTCCTCTAAGTCCGGCGAAACTTGATTGATGTCTTGATTGATGTTTTGATTGACATTTTGCTCTACGGCAGTCTCTTCGGTTTTCAAGGCGGCTGCTTGCTCAGCGTCAGCTCCCTTTTCCCTGGCCTTTTTAGCCGGGACAAACCGGTAAAGCCGGCCTTCCTTTTTCTTGGTCTGACCTGTTGCCTGAAACTGGCCTCTCCGGCGTCGTTTTTCTCGCTGAAGCTGAATCTCATCTATTTGGGCCATGAGTTCGTTCGGTTTAAAAGGTTTATCCAAGTAATTATCACAGCGGTTGCGCAAGGCCTCGATCACCAAAGATTTATCGCCGAAAGCGGTCATCAAAATTACTGGAATATCGCCATAGCGTTCGCGGATGGTTTTAACCAGGGACATGCCATTCATCTCTGGCATAAAGTAGTCGGTGATGACCAAGGTTGAATCATCACGGTGCTCCTCCAGGTAGGCCAGGGCTTCCTCGCCGCTCGTGGCCATATGGACTTGATGACCATGAATCCTAATCCCTCGCCTAATCGTCTCTAATTGGAGTTCCTCATCGTCAACTATCAAGATGTTCATGGCCAACTCCCCTTTCGTTAATTTTTCCATTGATTCCCTTTCGTTTGCCAATATTTAAACAACTTCCAGAAATAATGCTTTGCCGATTTGAGTTATTTGGCATAGAATTTAAGCAAGACTCGTGCCAGGCTTTAACCCCTGCCGGGACAAACGATGGAACCCGCTCCCTAATTTATTAGGCTGCCGATTTGATATACCGGGTTAATCAAACCCTTGAAAAACAAAGGGAAAATTGCGCCCTACCATTTTGGCATAGTTTCAAAATGATAGTCTGCTCAAGAAAGGATAAGCAGGAAATAAATAATTTTAGTCGAATAAATATCTTTAGAGTAATTCGAGGACGGAAGGTGAGAAGATGAGCCAAGTCTTCCCCGGTCATGATGCTAGTCAAAGCCTGCCGCCCAGTCAGGGGGTAGCCCCGGATAAGAAATTGCAGGGAATCCTGGAAAACGCGATTGTGCCCATTATTGCCATTGGACTGGATGGGCATTTAATTGAGGCTAACCCGGCTTTCTTAAAGCTTCTGGGCTGCCAGCCGGAGGACCTGCCGACCCTGAATATTCGCGCGCTCTCTTTGCCGGAGGACCCGAATATGTTTGATCGACTAATTGCCGGCGAAATTGATTCATACGTCGTTGAAAAACACTATCGGCGCATGGACGGCCAAACTGTCGATGTCATGGTTTCCGCTTCCGCCCTGAAAGATTCGAAAGGCAACCTGCATTCGGCGGTGGTGGTTATTCAAGACATGTCCAACTATAAGGCCCTGGAACGTAAACTAGTCGAAGAAAAGCAGACTTTTGAAAGCATGCTGCGCAACTTGCCGGTCGGGGTGTACTATGTTCGGGATGGGCAGATTGCCTACACTAACCCGGCCTTCTGTCAAATTTTCGGCTATACTGAATCAGAAATTATCGGTCGTTCACCGGATATTCTGTTTGGCCAGGACAACCAGGTCCGGATTGTCCAAAATTTTCCCCGCTTACTCCGTAAAAAAGAAAAGAAGCTGCATGCCGAATTAGAAGCCCGTAACAAACAGGGTGAACCGGTTTATATTGAATCAATTACCACCACTGGCTATATCGATAACCAAGACTGTTTAATCGGAATCGTGAATGACGTCACCGCTCGCAAGCAATTAGAGGCCAGATACCGTCTGCTTTTTGAGGCAGCAAATGATATTTTTCTGGTCCTTGACCCGGTAACCCTGCGGATCCTGGATGTCAATCCTAAAGGGCTTGAGGTGTATGGCTACTCCCGCAAGGAAATGCTGAGGATGACGATTAGGGATATTACCCTGCCGGCCTCAACAACTGCCAAAGCGGAAGACGTGGAACCGGAGGAATTTTGCTGGCCGGTGGGGGTTTATCCGCGGACTCAGGTCCGCAAAAACGGTGAACAGATCCCGGTCGAAGTAAGCTCGGCCTTGACCGATTGGCAGGGTCGGAAGGCAATAATGAGTATTATCCGCGACGTGACGGAACAGCGTCGGCTGCAGCAGCAGCTAATGCAGGCTGATAAGTTAGCCTCGCTGGGCAGCTTAGTGGCCGGAATTGCCCATGAAATTAATAACCCGAATAACTTTATCACTTTTAATATCCCTATTCTGGAAGATTATTGGAAGGAAGCCTTCCCCATCCTGGATGCCTATGCCGCCAAGTATCCGGGGTGGCAGGTCCTGGGTATGCCATATGAGGAATTCCGCGCTGATGTCCTAAAACTGCTCAATAATATGGAACATGGCTCGGACCGGATAAACGCGATTGTCGCCGAATTACGGGACTTCGCCCGTATTCAGAAAGATGAGTTCCGAGCCGCGGTTGATATTCAAAAACTGGTTGACCGGGTAATTACCTTGACTGGCAAACAGGTCAGCAAGCTGGTCACTTCCTACCGGGTCGAACTAGCGGAGAACCTGCCGGAGATTGTGGTCAACCCGGCGCGAATTGAGCAAGTTCTGATTAATCTAATCTTGAATGCAGCCCAGGCGGCAGATAAAGAAAATTCTTTCGTTTTCTTAAGGGTTAAGAAGGATCCGGCCAACGCCGGCCGAATTATATTCGAGGTTGAGGATAATGGTTGCGGCATGGATGAAGCAGTTCGTTCCCGCATTTTTGATCCCTTCTTTACAACCAAGGAAGGGGTTGAGGGAACTGGCTTGGGTCTGTCGATTTCCTATGCGATTATTCAGGACCACGGCGGATCAATCAGTGTGGAAAGCACGCCGGGTAAAGGTACCACCGTCAGGGTGGCCTTGCCAACCGGAACATAGGGACACGGGCATAAAATTAAATTGTATTTGAAATTTAGACATAATTTAAAGGGGAGCGCAACGTATGTCAGAACCGAATTCGGCCGGCATTCTGGTTATTGACGATGAATTAGATTTTCTAGATAGCATGCGACGCGGACTAATCATTGCGGGCTACCGAGACATTGTGTTACTCAGCCAACCCTTACAAATTAAACAACTATTAAATGAAAGATCTTTCGACGTTGTCTTCATTGACTTATGCATGCCGCAAATGGGCGGTCTGCAGGTCCTTGAATACATTCTATCAACCGCACCACAAACCCGGTGCATAATGCTGACAGCCTTGGCTGATGCGCAGATTGCCAGCCGCTCCCTGGAAATGGGGGCTTGGGATTTCTTAACCAAACCGATTTCACGGGATAAGCTTATTCGCACTTTAAAACGGGTTTTAGCAGAAGATTCCTTAAAAACATTACCGGCTGAAATTGAATTCTGAATAAGAAAAAGGGGACCAGTTGGCTGTCCCCTTTGCTTGGCATATTAAACCATGTGAGCATTAGGATTTTATTCGGAAATCACCTAATTAGTCGGCTGCTTGAGGTCGGGCCTTAGCCTGCCCTCTTTGGCTTCGAGGGCTTTCAAGGCTTTAGCTCGTTTTTCTATCTTTTTGGCGATTATGTAGATTAAGAACAGAAAGAAAAGTTTGGTCATCAATAACAAACCGCCAATAAAAAGAAATTTGCTTTGCAGGGAAGTCATCTTTTATCCTTTCCCCTTTACCGTTATGTTTAAAGCAGAACCTCTTGCCAATCGCGGGGATGCTTAATCCACTTGCCTTTTTTGCCGATCCGAAAGCGGATTGCTCCGATAGCATATAAGGCCTTAAGACTGGCTAGATCTTGCACGATAAACTCGTGCACCCCACCTCTAAGCACCAACCGTTTAACCCGTTCTAAGATAAAAAAACCGATGGCCAAACAAACCGCTAGGGCGATTAGCCCGATCTTCCAGCCGAAGTAGTAAAGGGTCACCAGACCAGGAAGCAAGATTATCCACTGGATATAATTAAACAGCAGTAACAGCTTAAAAAGCGGGTTGTCGGAGATGGTTCGTTCGATTAACCATTTCATTGCCTTATTCGCCTGAATGCCTAGCTGAATCTGACCCTCTTCCAGCCTCCTTATTAAACGAAGGTGGCTCCTCTCTTCTGGCGAAAGGTGGGCTTCTTCCGGATTAAGCTGCTCCGACTGGAGAAGATTATCTGTTGTGGGGGCTGGTGCACCAGGTTGGCTCTGACACATATTATATCTCCCCGGTTTTTAAAACTGGTTTCTCAAACACGATTGTTTTTAAGTTATGGCTTTCCTGCTCGCACGCCACGGCACTTTGTGATCATAATTTCTTTATTTTTATAAGATCATTTTTAGATCTGCGTCTAATAATCACATCTGACAAAGCACCCATTTGTCTTAGAATATCATAAATCTAAGCAAGTGAAAAGGAGAAATCACTTGGCTGTTCTACGCGTTGCTTCGCGGCTATAATTACCCAGCTTAACCCCGGGTAATTCAGCTTGGAGTATTTCAAGGAAGGCCGGGATGCCTAAAGATGGTCCGCTGGCCGGGGGAACCAGTTTTAAAAAAATTTCTGGATCCAGGTTCAGATTGCGCAGTTGAATCATGGATAAACCAGTTTCCCGCACCAGGTTAAGCAAGGCCTCGACTTCTTCGTCCCGATCAGTAACCCCGGGAAAGAGCAGCAGGTTTAGGGAAACATAAACGTTCTGCTCCACCGCTCGTTGGATGCTGGTGCGCACTTGAGCCAAGCCGTAACCCTGAGGCCGGTGATAGCTCTGATATAGGTCCGGGTTAGCACTAATCAAACTTACCCGGAGCGCATCCAGACCGGCGGCACAGATCGCGGCAATGTTTTCTGGCCGGCTGGCATTGGAATTCATATTAATGGTTCCCCGGTCGGTTTGCTGCCGAATCTGCCGGATTGCCTGGGCCAGTTCTTCCCCCCGCAGGGACGGCTCGCCCTCACAGCCCTGACCAAAACTGATTATCGCGGCCTCCGCAGTTTCCAGGTGCGGGACGGCTACCTCCACAATTTCGGCCACCGAAGGCTTAAAGCGAATACGTTGCTGAGGCGAGGGACAGCATTCGGCTGCTTGTTCCGAGATGCAACCGACACAGCGCGCATTACAGGCCGGGGAAACTGGCAGCCCGGCCTCCCACCGACCATAAAAAAGGTTTTGGGCGGTAAAGCAGGAGTATTCCTGAGCACACCGGGCTAATTGCCGCAAAACGCGGTTTTGGGGATACCGACTCAGTTTAGCCCGGACCCGCTCGGTCAACTCCGGCGTATCGTAGTAGCGGGGATTCCAGGTTCGATCCTCGTCCGTCTGCCGGGCCGCTACCCACAACCGTCCATTAGCTAAACCCACGGCAGCATAACCAAAAAGCGGCAGAGGCTTGGCCTTCTTTTGGGGAAGATAGGCTGGGGTCAGGGTTCGGGTATAACCCTGAGGCAGCAGAGCCCCGACCGCCAGAGCCGGTTTTTCCCGACGCTGCCAGGGATCCCTTGTTAAAGCCCTGAATTCCCCGTTGGGATTGATCCCGATCGGATGCCGTTCGGGCAGCAAGGTTAAGGTAGCTCCCTCCGGCAGAGGAATTACTTCGGCCGCGGTCGGTTCGACCAGTTGCTCACCCAGCCGCCCGGTCATGGCCCAGCCAGGTTGTTCCAGAACCTGCCCCTGTTCATTGGCAAAAACCATTTCTAACACAGCGAATCAAACTGCCTTTCCAATAACTAACTCTGTAAGTGCAGAGCGACGAAGTACGCGACGTCCTGTCGTCATTGTACCATAAACCAAGAGGGACCGAATATGCTGCCAACCGCCATGCGCAGATATTAAACCATATCGTTAAACCATAAGGGAGATAACTAAACCGAGTTAGACAACCTGTTCCCCTGTCCGGGAATAAAACAAAGGACAGGAAACCTGTCCCCGGGTCCCACCTAGAAGTGGGGAGCTTTTGGATTTAAATCAAACAGGGACAGTTAACCTGTCCCCGTGTCTCACGGTGCCTATTGGATTAGGCGGGATAGTGGGTCTACTGTTCGTCCTTGTTCATAGATCTCAAAATGCAGGTGCGGGCCGGTTGAGCGGCCGGTACTGCCGATTTCGGCGATTACTTTACCAGCAGCTACCGCTTGCCCTTTACGAACAAGAATTCGCGATGCATGAGCGTACAGCGTCTTACGGCCATCATCATGATTAATGATCACTGTCTGACCGTAAATTGGCCGCCACCCGGCATAGGCAACTTGGCCTTTCGCCACAGCACGAATCGGTGTCCCTAAAGGAGCCGCAATATCTAATCCATGATGGAATTCATCGTGACGTCCACCGTAATGCGAAGTAATTCTTCCCACTACTGGCCATGAATAGAGGATTGGCGGCAAATCTCCAGCTGAGTCCAGATCAAAACTGGTTTCTGCCGGGATCCTGAGAACCTGCCCAATTTTAATGTTATTACAGTCATGCAGGTTATTGGCCTTGGCTAAAGCCAACCAGTCTGCCCGATACCGTTTCGCAATCTGCCATAAGGTATCGCCGGCCTTGACTCGGTATAGGACCTGTGCCTCCTTTTTAGGATTAGTTAAAGTGACTGATTGGGAACGAACCGCTTGATTTACGATAACCGGTACGGGAAAATTTTCTGGTAACAACTTACCCCAAACTGTACTTTCTGACCAGAACAACCCGACCAGAGCCAGGAGAAGGGCCGTCCCCGCCCTTGGCACCAGCCTTCGGTTTCGGTGCATTTTACCTGATCACCCCATCAAAAGTTTTCCCCGGCCAAGCCAGGGATTCATTCACTATTCTTACATTATTCACCGAAAATTATTCATCTGTTGGAAAAAGGGGGGATCAGGGCAAAATACCCCCACTCCTAAAAGTGAGGGTCGCCTGGTTAAACTTTAGCTGGAGTAGAGTCGCCAGCTGAATCATTGATGTTCAGTGAAGCCGGACGAGTTCAGTCCAGTTGAAACACCTTGCCCATGCCTCGAATCAGGTCGCGGTTGGACCGAGTTTTTTTCAAAGCATCCTGCAAGACTTCCATGACCTCGGCGGCATTCTGCTGAGCAAATCCCCGGCGAAACGCCCAAATCGCATCTAACTCTTCTTTGGACATTAACAATTCTTCGCGTCTGGTCCCGGAACGTTTAATATCAATCGCCGGGAAGATTCGTTTTTCAGATAGTTTCCGATCAAGAACCAGCTCCATATTTCCCGTTCCTTTAAATTCCTCAAAAATGACTTCATCCATTCGGCTCCCAGTTTCAATCAGGGCGGTCGCCAGAATAGTCAAACTGCCTCCCTCTTCTATCTTCCGAGCAGCACCAAAAAACCGCTTGGGTTTGTGCAAGGCAGCCGGATCAACCCCGCCCGACAGGGTCCGGCCGCTGGGCGGCACCACCAGGTTATGGGCTCTGGCGAGACGAGTGATGCTATCCAGGAGGACAACGACATCTTTTTTATGCTCGACTAAGCGCTTAGCCCGCTCCAGCACCATTTCCGAAACCTTAACATGGTTTTCCGGCGGCTCGTCAAAGGTAGAGGCCACGACCTCTCCATTGACTGAGCGCTGCATGTCGGTCACCTCTTCCGGCCGTTCGTCAATTAACAGAACAATCAACTCGACCTCTGGGTGGTTCTGGGTAATCGCGTTGGCAATCTTCTGCAGAAGAATGGTTTTCCCGGCCTTTGGCGGAGCCACAATCAGTCCCCGCTGTCCCATGCCCAGCGGTGAGATTAGATCAATTATCCGAGTGGAATATTCCTCTGGCTTGGTTTCTAAATTAAAACGATCTTTCGGATAAATCGGGGTCAAAGCCTCAAAACCAACGCGGAGCGCGGTTTGCTCCGGCGAAAAGCCGTTAACGGACTCTACCCGCAGCAGGGCATAAAACCTTTCATTATCTTTGGGCGGCCTTACCTGACCCGCTACCTGATCACCGGTCCGCAGATCAAACCGTTTAATTTGGGAAGGTGATACATAGATATCTTCATGACTGGGCAGGTAAGCGAAGGGGCGCAAAAAACCGTATCCATCAGGCAAGATTTCCAAGATTCCTTGGGCAAAGAGCAGACCATCCTTTTGAATCTGGGCCTTCATGATTTCAAAAATAAGTTCCTTTTTCCGGAGTCGGGAATAACCGATCAGATTAATGTCCTTAGCTATCTGATACAATTCCGAGACAGTTTTGTTCTCAAGATCTGAAATATTCACAAAACTAAGATATCCTCCTTTTCAGATTGCTGGGGATTACTGTAATCATGATATCAACCTTCTTCTCTTATTAGCTGGAATGAGATAAAGACAATAAGGTAAACCGCAAGGACAGCGAGGAAGTTAATCTGCAAGAATTCGTTAATAATTTACACAAATTAACTGATGGAGGGGAAATCTGTCTCAGGCGTTTAAAATTATATAACACACTCTAGGATAACCATAATCCCATAAACATAAACAGTCGATTATGCCTGCTTATGCTGCCGCGACGGTTGGTCTAGTTTTTAACGTGCTTTCAGTCTGTAGCAATCATGGATGTTATAAGAGAGGAAAGTTTACGTTCTAGCGGAAAAGGCTGTCCGGAAGCACTTATCCAACATCAGCCAATCGGGTAGGATTAAGCGAAGTTAAGAAGACGTCTTGCAATCATCTTAAATGCTTACTGGTTGCTTCTTATTCAGGCTGCGCCGCATCCCAACAACACTCGATACGGCACAGCCCTAAAATCTCTTAAAACCGCTTCGGTCCAATATAATTTGGCTTCTTGTCAAAACGGTGGATTGCCTCAATAAACCGGATCGTCCCGGTAAGGCCACGCATAACGACAGTGTGAGTCTTAGCCGTATTACCTAGATACCGCACTCCGCGCAAGAGGTCGCCATCAGTAATTCCCGTAGCGGCGAAAATCACATCTTCACCCTTAACCAGATCATCCATGGTTAATAAGCGCTGAACATCAGAAATTCCCATGGCTTTAGCCCGGGCTACATCCGCTTCATCTTCGGGCCAGAGACGCCCTTGCATCTCTCCCCCCACACACCGCAGGGCAGCGGCGGCTAATACTCCTTCCGGGGCTCCACCAATACCCATCAATACATCAACCCCGGAATCCTCAAAAGCCACGGCCACCGCTGGGGAAACATCTCCATCAGTAATTAGCTTAATTCGCGCTCCAGCCTGCCGTACCGCTTTGATTAGTTCCTGATGGCGCGGCCGGTCCAGAATAACGACCGTCAGATCCTGGATATCCTTGTCTAGTGCCTTAGCTACTGCGCGCAGATTGACCTCCGGGGGGGCGTCCAGGTTGATCCGTCCCACGGCCTTCGGGCCAACGGCGATCTTGTTCATATACATATCCGGGGCATGCAAGAGGCAACCCCGCTCAGCCACGGCCAGGACCGAAATAGCCCCAGTCAAACCTTTGGCGACTACGTTGGTTCCTTCCAGAGGATCTACCGCCACATCGACGCTAGGTGGATTCCCAGTGCCCAGCTTTTCGCCAATATATAGCATTGGTGCCTCATCCATTTCGCCTTCACCAATTACGACAATTCCATCAATTTGTACGGTATCAAAAACAATCCGCATGGCTTTAACCGCAGCATCATCAGCTGCTTCTTTATCTCCCCGGCCCATCCAACGGCCGGAAGCCAGGGCAGCGGCCTCGGTCACCCGGGCAAACTCTAAAGCCAGTTCTCTCTCCATTCCTCGGCGCACCCGCATCATAAAGCCTCCCTATAAAAGTACCACCAGATCTTCAGTCCGCCATTGGTGTTGATAGCATCAAACGCATTCCCTATACCTATTCCCCACCAGTAGTACCTTTTCCTGCCGGCTGCCCGGAAAACTAAGAAAAATTTTAGCAAAAACAACTGGAACACCCCGGGTTTAAGGCGCGAGGAAGTGTCAAGTCCCCGATCGGGCGGCAATTCCATAAAAGATAATATCTACTGCTTGCTCCGCCAAGTTTTTGACATCCACTTGTTGATTCTCAAAAATAATTGGGTAACAGAGAGCACCGATAATTCCAGCGATAATGTGCGCCATGAACCGAGGATCAATATTCCGAATTTGCCCCTCATGTTTTTGTTCAGCTATCAAACTGGCCAGTTTTGCGACCTTTTCCTCCCGTTGGGACATCAGCCACTGGCGCATTTCATCGTTAATTGAAGTATGATCGCCAAAAATAATCTTAGCCAGATCACGGTATTGGGCCGTGAACTGGAGGTGCAGCATAAACATCCATTTGAGCCGTTCTCGCAAATTGCTTACTTCTTCCAATTTAGAGAAAAGACTCTCCGAGTAGAGAGTTAACCCGGCTTTAATCATCTCCTGAAATAGTTCTAATTTACTGGAAAAATACTCGTACACGGTTCCTTTACCCACGCCTGCCCGAGCAGCAATTTCCTCCATTTTCGCTTCATGAAAACCTCGCTGCGAAAACACCGCTACCGCGGCCTCAAAAATCAGAATACGTTTATCCTTTTCTACTCGAGGCTGTTCCATTGCCTGCATAACCGTTGCTGTCCCGCCTTTCAGAAATATTTCCTGGGTCACGTGGGACACAGGGACAGGTTTTCTGTCTCGGGTAGTCTACTAGTCCGTAAATATTAACGCTTGTGTTTTAACTCGGTCAGCAAGCTAGACTGGGATCGAACCTCGTTGCTTCGGGCAGGCATCAAACTCGCCCTTTGGGCTCAAACAAAGATGCCTGCTGATCCTCAGCTGCCTCGGTTCTTTAATGTAAACCGCCAATCGCTGACCTCCGTTAAAACACGGCGCGTTTGATTTTTTCTCGGTCAGCAAGCTAGACTGGGATCGAACCTCGTTGCTTCGGGCAGGCATCAAACTCGCCCTTTGGGCTCAAACAAAGATGCCTGCTGATCCTCAGCTGCCTCGGTTCTTTAATGTAAACCGCCAATCGCTGACCTCCGTTAAAACACGGCGCGTTTGATTTTTTCTCGGTCAGCAGGCTAGACTGGGATCGAACCTCGTTGCTTCGGGCAGGCAGCAAACTCGCCCTTTGGGCTCAAACAAAGATGCCTGCTGATCCTCAGCTGCCTCGGTTCTTTAATGTAAACCGCCAATCGCTGACCTCCGTTAAAACACGGCGCGTTTGATTTTTCTCGGTCAGCAGGCTAGACTGGGATCGAACCTCGTTGCTTCGGGCAGGCAGCAAACTCGCCCTTTGGGCTCACGGCCTGCGACCCAGCGCCCGGCGAAACCGCCACGCTGCCCCGTCCGGCGCGTGATCTCGGTCGCGCAGCGGGTCGCCCGGCTCGGGCGGCTCCTCGCCCTTGGGCTCCGAGCCGCGCCCAGCGCCTCGGCAGTAAACCGCCAATCGCTGACCTCCGTTAAAACACGGCGCGTTTGTCGTATTTGCACGCTGCATAAGTTATTTAGCCTACTGACTCACTTTGGGGCTGAGCACCAGTACCGGCCCCGGTCAATCTTCGCCGCAACCGATTCTTCACGCGGTCTCCCAGGTCGTCGAACAGGGTATAGACAACCGGCAACAAGACCAAAGTTAAAACCGTGGAGACCGTCATGCCGCCAATTACCACGATCGCCATCGGAGCCTGGGCTTCAGCCCCCTCGCCAATACCTAGAGCTAAAGGAAACATGGCTAGGATTGTGGCCATCGCGGTCATCAAGATTGGCCGCAGCCGAACAGGCCCGGCGGTGAGAATCGCTTCTTTTCGTTCCATGCCCCGACCCCGCAAAGTATTAATATAGTCCACTAACACAATCCCGTTGCTGACCACAATCCCGGCCAGCATAATCAGGCCGATAAAGGCCGGCACGCAGAAGGTTTTCCCGGTTAAGACCAGACCTAAAATCACCCCGATAATTGAAGTCGGCATGGTGAACATGATGACAAAGGGATACAGGAATGACTCATACTGCACCGCCATCACCATGTAGACCAGCAATATGGCTAAGGCCAGAGCATACGTCAGGTTTTGAAAGGCGTCAATCATCTCTTTGTTGTAACCACCAAACTCAATGGTGTAGCCGGGCGGTAACACGATGTTCCGGCAGCGGGACTCGATCTCCTCGTTCACGCTCTTTAAGTCTCGACCCACAATATCCCCGACCACAGTAACCACCCGGACCTGGTTTTCGCGCTCAATCGTCGTAGGCCCCACGCCATACGATAAGCGGGCGACTTGCTTAAGCATTACCGGGGCCCCGCTTGGGGATTGAATAACCAGGTTTTCCAGGTCGCTAAGATTGGTCCGAGATTCTGGTCGCAGTCGTACCCGGATATCAACCTCTTGATCATTTGTCCGGTACCGGGTTGCTACTTGACCTTCAACCGCTGTCTTCACCGTGGATGAAATCTGCAGGGCCGATAGACCATAAACAGCTGCTTTCTGGCGGTCGACCAGGACCTGTACCTCTGGGGAACCCGAACTAAGCGTGGTGTCAATCTCGCGGGTGCCGGCTACCTGCCGGGCCTCAGCCGCCACTTTTTCAGCCAATTCTTTTAAAATGTCCAGGTCATCTCCCTTGATGGCTATGCTAATCGGCGAAGTGCCGCCCATGCCGTGCATCATTGGGTCACTAACTGAGACCTCTATGTTGGCCCTCGGCAGTCTCGAGAGCTGATCCCGGATGTCATCGGCCACTTCACTAACACTCCGTTTACGCTCAGCTAGCGGAACCAGCGTGACCCGAATCTGGGCAGTATCTGTCTGAGTGCCGAACTGCCCCATCATCGTGCCGATCGATCCCACACTGGTAAACACCCCCTCTACCTCCGGGATCTGGTTTAAGACTGCTTCCACTTGCCCGGCAACCTGATCGGTCCGCGCTAAGACGGTCCCTTTATCCAGCTCAATGCTCACAGCGATCTCGCCGCTATCCATGCCGGGGAGAAACTCGGCCCCAATCAGGGGAATGAGGGCCAAACTGCCGACCAGCATTACCGTTATCCCGAGGATGATGGTTTTTCGGTGTCCCAGGGCCCATTTCAGCACCCGCAGGTAAACAGTATTCAAGTAATCGATCAGCTCACCCCAGCGATTGAGCAGGCGACGATAACCCCGTTGTTGGCGCGGGTCGGCCGGGTCATCCACGGTCAGCATTTTGGAGGACAGCATGGGCACCAGGGTTAAAGCAACCAGGAGCGAAGAAAAGATCGCAAAAGAAACGGTCAGGGCCAAATCCCGAAAGATCTCGGCCGAAAGTCCCTCGATAAAGACAATCGGTAAAAAGACCGCCATCGTCGTAAAAGTGGAAGCCATAACCGCGTTTCCGACTTCACTAGCCCCCAGCCGAGCTGCTTCATACAGACTGTACCCATCCTTACGGTACCGATAGATACACTCCAGCACCACAATTGAGTCATCCACCATCCGGCCAATCCCTAAAGCTAACCCTCCCATAGAGACCAGGTTAAAGGTTATCCCGGCAAAATACATTAAAATGAAAGTCGAGATAATGGACAGGGGAATCGCTACGGAAATAATAAAAGTGCTGCGGATATTTCTGAGAAATAAGAAAATAACCAAAACCGCCAGGACTGCCCCTTCCACGGCACTCCGCTGCACGGTGCTGATGGACTGGTTGATAAACTGGGATTGGTCGAAACTATACTCAATCTCAATGTCCTGGGGAAGCCGAGAGCGGAGCTGGTCAATCTCCTGTTTCAGCTTATCCACGATTTCGACCGTATTGGCGTCGGATTGTTTTTGAATGTGAATCCCAATGCTAGGCTTGCCATTCATGCGCGTAAGCTGGGTCTGGTCCTTAAACCCATCCGTCACCTCAGCCACATCCCGCAGATAAATGGTGTTCCCGGCCATGGATATCAGCGGCAGATTACGGATTTCCTCGATGCTTTCAAACTCAGCCAGGCTGCGCACAAATAATTTTTTCTGGGCATCGGTTACTTCGCCGGCCGACTGGTTAAAGTTATCGCTGCGCAGCACCTGGGTAACCTGGGCCAGGGATAACCCGTAGTTCTGGAGTTTAATCGGATCAAGCTGCACCTGAACTTCGCGGGTTAATCCCCCGGTGATGGTGACTGAAGCAACCCCGGGAATTCGCTCCAGGGTGCTTTTAAATTCCTCTTCAGCGATCGTTTTGAGCTCTACCAGATCCTTGGGCCCACTCATCCCGATCTGGACGATCGGCATCATTGATGGGTCCATCTTGACTACCGTAGGGGTATCCACCCCATCCGGCAAATACCCTTTAATTAAATCAACCTTTTCCCGAATCTCCAGACCGGCAAAGTCCATGTCTTTGCCCCAGTTAAATTCGACCAATACCATGGAAGTGCCGGCCTGGGTCGATGAATAGATATTCTTCACGTCGCCAATTGTCCCGACAATCTCCTCAATTGGTTGGGTTACCTGAGACTCGGTCTCCTCCGGTCCCGCCCCGGGATAGGACACGATTATCCCGGCCATCGGGAATTTCATCTCTGGGTAAAGATCAACCGGCAGTTTGCCCAGGGAGACAGCACCTAGCACAATAACAATACTGACGAGCATCAAAATGCCTACCGGCCGTTTAACAGCAAAGTCGGATATTTTCAACTTTTCGCCCCCTCGCTAACCGCGGTGGCTGCCCCCGGCACTATTTCAACTGCGGTCTGATCTTTAACGGTATTCTGTCCCACTGCCACGACTTGATCGCCGGCCTGGACCCCTTCTACGATAACTACTGAATTAAGATCAGAAGCACCGGTTCTAACTTTCGCCTCGTAGGCCCGCCCATCTCGTACCACGTAGACTATCTGCATGTCGCCCTTATCGACAACTGCCTCTTTGGGCAATATCAGCACGTCATTGAAAGCCTCGGTGGCTAGTTCTACTTCGGCAAACATGCCGGGCTTCAGCAACTGCTCTGAATTGGCGATTTGTATTTTCACCGGGAAGGACTTGCTCACCGGATCCGCTGCTGGCGCAATGCTGGTTATCTCGCCTTCAAAAGGTTCCGCCGCCGCTGCTGGGACCCGGATCTTAATCTTTTCACCAGTCTTGATCCGGTTGACTTCTCCTTCAGGCACACTGCACTCCACAACCACTCGACTAATATCGACCAGGGTGATTACCGGGCCGCCAGGCATAACCATTTCCCCCGGATCAATAGTGCGGCTGGCCACCATCCCGCTGATCGGAGCGGTGAGGGTGAAGTTTTGCAGTTGGTTTTTAATCAAATCAAGGCCGGCTTCAGCCTGCTTAACCTGAGCATCCGCCAAACCCGAATTGGCCTGGTCAAAAGCCATTTGGGCCATTTCTAAATCCTTATCGGAAACTACCCCTTGGTTATGTAGTTCTTTTACTCTTTCCAGATTGACCCGGGCGTTTTCCAAAGTTATCGCGGCCAGCTGCTGGTTAACTTGCGCCACTGTTAATCCAGCTTCTGCCTGCCGCAATTGCGCTTCTATGTCAGTAGTATCTAACTGAGCCAGAACCTGGCCTTTCTGGACCGTATCTCCTACATCAACCGAAACGGACACGACTTTACCTGATACCTTAGGGGTTATCCCTACCTCCAGGTATGGAGTTATCTTCCCAGCCAAGGTTATGTTCCGCGTGATCGAACCTCTGGTGACTGTCGCGACCTGAACTGGCACCGGCCGTATCTCCTGTTCGCCAGTGGCGACTTCATTACGGCAACCCCATCCGGACAGGGGCAGAACCAACAAGGTCAGTACCAGAAAAAAACACCACCATCGGTTTTGTACTAAACCCCTTTTTTTTACCAGCTTACACCCCATTACCTTTTTACCCTCCTACCTTCTCTCCAGTACCGACTGGTCAGTCATTACCCTCTTTACTATACCCTTCCAATTCCAAACTGGTCAATACTTTTCTTCACAACCAGAGGGACGGTTCTTCCGGCCGGTTGGTGACCAAAGGCAACCAGAGGGACTATTCTACGGGTTGTGAAACCGGTTAAACAAGGTTAATTAACTCAAAAAATAAATACGTTTGTGTTTAACGCTTGTGTTTAAACTCGGTCAGTCAGCTGGACAGAGAACGAATCTCGTCGGCTTCAGACATTCATCAAACTCGCCCTGCGGGCTCAAACAGCGATGCTTCCTGTTCCTCAGCCCGCCTCGGTTCTCTGATGTATGATGTAAACTCGTTTCGAGCGTTGCGTTTGATTACAGGTGCAAGGCCTCAGTTCTCTGATATATAATGTAACCGCAATCGCTGACCTGCCGTTAAAACACTGCGCGATCAATATTACGTGTTCTGAATGCTTGTGTTTTCGGTCGGTCAGCCGACTAAGCCACGAGTCAACTCGTTCAGCTTCGCTGATCATCGAGGCTTAAAATGAAGGCTCTACTCAGCCTGAAATTTTAAACAAAAAACCCCAGTTAATAGAAATGGGGGTTCTTGATTCAGACGGTTAAGTCTCATGTTTTAAATCTCATTCTTATGTCTTATATTTTATGCCTCACGTTTAAAGTCTCACGTTTTAAGTTTCACATTTTAAGTCTCACAGTTTAAGCCCTCACGTTTAAGTCTCCCGCCCAACCCATTCCTGCTTCAATCTATACAACGACTTTTTGGGCAGCTTCCCAATCGGCTAAAAACCGCGCAATCCCGGCATCGGTCAAGGGATGCTTAAGCATCTGATTGATAACCGCGTAGGGAATGGTGGCAATATGGGCACCCGCCCGAGCCGCCTGGGTAACGTGCATGGGATGGCGAATGCTGGCGGCAATTACCTGGGTAGATAGCTCATGTTGCCGAAAGATATCAACGATTTCCTCAACCAGGTAGATGCCGTCCTGGCCTACATCATCCAGCCGCCCCACGAAAGGACTGACGAAACTAGCCCCGGCACGCGCAGCTAACAAGGCCTGGTTAGCGGAAAAAATCAGGGTAACGTTGGTCCGAATGCCCTCTTTGGCTAATGTAGCCACAGCCTGCAACCCCTCTGCAGTCATGGGAATTTTGATAACAATATTGGGATGAATGGCAGCCAGCGGACGAGCTTCTGCCACCATTTCAGCCGCCTCCAGGCTTAGGACCTCCGCGCTAATCGGGCCATCAACCACGGCCACAATTTCCTCGAGAACCTGACGGAAATCTCGACCCTCTCGCGCAACTAAGGATGGGTTGGTGGTAACCCCGCTGATTATCCCCATTGACCAAGCTGCTCTAATCTCATCCACATTAGCCGTATCAATAAAAAGTTTCACTGGTTTACTTCCCTACCTTCTTAAAGATGCTTTTGGGTGGCGGTGTTTAGACTCGGCCGTTGCTCCCGAAGAGGCGGATTTTTTCACGGATAATCTCGACCGTATTCTTCCGCGCTGGTCCGAGAATTTTTCGCGGATCAATTTCTGCTGGATTTCTTTCCAATTCCCGGCGCATTGCCCAGACAAAGGCCTCCCGAATGTTCGTATCAATATTGACTTTACGGACCCCCAGCCGGATCGCTTCCCGAATGGCATCATCAGGCACTCCTGAAGAGCCATGTAAGACGATCGGAATATTAACCAGGGTCCTGATCTTTTCTAACCGATCAAAGTCAAGCTTCGGCTCTCCTTTATACTGGCCGTGGGCCGTGCCGATCGCGACTGCTAGAGCATCAATCCCGGTTTCTCGGACAAAAATATCCGCTTCCTTTGGATCAGTAAACAAAGCATCTCGCTCATCAACTGTAATATCATCTTCGGTCCCCCCGATCTTGCCTAGTTCCGCTTCGACCGAGACCCCGATCGGCCGGGCTATCTCCAGGACTTTGCGGGTCATCGCAATATTCTCGTCTAGAGAAAGTTTGGAGCCGTCATACATCACTGAACTAAACCCGCTGCGAATGCACTGGACCACCTGTTGAAAACTCGTTCCATGATCCAAATGCAGGGCTATCGGAACGGTGGCCCGGGCAGCGGCGACCGCCGCCATCGAAGTTATGTAATCTAAACCGGCGTAGGTAATTGCCCCTTGGCTGGCCTGCATAATTACCGGTGACCGTTCTGCTTCGGCTGCTTCAACAATCGCTTGGGCGATCTCCATATTATTAGTGTTAAAGGCCCCGACTGCATACCCTTCTCTTTCTGCTTCGCGTAATAAGTCTGCTAGACTGACAAAAGCCATCTTGTACTACAGCCCCCCTATTTTTAGTTTTGGTTTCCGTTTAATTATTATCCCAGAGCTGACAAAAAAAATGCTGGACCAGGCAATATTAACACTATAATGGCAATCCAGCATCCTTTTTATAAATTTCTTTTATTCCGTGATTGCGAAGACCGTCCGCCGGCCCCCCCTTGATCATTAAGTCGATCCAGATAATACAACTGAATCTGTTTTCGGCTGGACAGTGCCTGATAATCAATGTCTGAACAGACTGCCAGGTCATTCCAAGCACCACATCTTTCACAAGATAGGCGTAGTTTGTCTGGAAAGACCTCAATTGCCAAATCAAGCTGCTCACAGAGACATTCGAGCTGTTGTTTTTCTACCATTTGTCTTACCCAGCTTAAGGCCGCATCCATGGCTGATGGATTCTCAAAATAATGGGTCGCAGAATCTCCGGTTTTCTTCTGAGTTACCCGATTTTGCTCAGCCTTTCTACTGGCCGCAACTTCTTCTTCGGGGCCCAGCAAGCCGATAACCTGTCCGTTAACCAGACATTTTAGGGATAGGACCCGACTCGGCCAGACCTGCCTGCGGTTCAGCAGGTAAAGATGAGGCTGATGGCAATAAGGGCAGTAAACTTGCAGACTGAAGCGTTTGTGATTGCGACTGCCCAAATTGAGCAGATGGGTACCACAGTTGCAAGTAATGCCTACCGATTGATAGGAACTAAATAGAAAAAGAGATAAATGATAAACTTCTGTACAACCGCAGACAGTACAACCTAAATTAGCTACAGTAGTGGTTGGAATTACCATTGGGGACACCCCCTCTGGGTGGAGATTTTACCTGATTAATACTTCTCCACAGGATTCAAAAATCCTTCCAGCAATGTGAGGTTTCTTAAATTCTGATTTCAGCCTTTAGGGGTTTTGCACAGGATACTTTTAATTAGCTCCTTAAGGTAATTCAAATCAAAAGGTTTGGTAATATAGTCCTTAACTCCTAATTTCCGCGCTTCCTGCACAACCTCTAATTCTTCATATGCCGTCATCATAATGACCACCTGGGCTGGATTGTCTTTAATAATCTGGTGCAGAGTTTCCAGGCCATTCATTCCGGGCATCTTCATGTCAAGTAAAACCAGACTAGGCGGGGACTCTTTAATCTTAACCAAGGCTTCGGCCCCCTCTTTGGCTGTATCTACATTATATCCCTCTTCCCGAAAAGTTTCCTGCAGGAGACGCCGTACACCGGTCTGATCATCTACTACTAGGATTGAATATTTACTGAAATCCATTATAACCCCCCTTTTAAATCAATGAGTTAGACTACGAGTTATCGCGTCCCACAACCACGTCCCACATCTAATGCCTAACCCTTTGCGCCTCGGTTTCCAAGGCATGCTGCCGGCACAATAAACCGATCCCCGGTTCTATAATAATAATATCATGAGAAAGGCTAACAACATAAAAAGCAATACCCCGAACAAAATCAGCCCGGGCAATAAAAAGACCAACAAGGCCCGTCCAGTTGATAAACTGGTTGCCTCTCTAACCGTAATCACGCTCAAACCAGCAACCCAGATTCCGAGACCTAAAGACAACACCGTCAGCAAACTCGGTCCCCAGCCAAAAACATAAGCGAGATACTGAACCGGCAACAACAAGATGCCGGGTAATTCGGCAAAGCCCAGACCGGCCAGCAAACCTGATCCGTTACTGACTCCCCCAAAGAATTCTGCCGCTAGATTAAAGATGGCGGCCCCCAAAAACCACAATAATAAGGAAAAGATAATTCCGCTCATTAATGTCAGGCCGGTCAGGTTGGTCAGGTTGGTGGTCAGCCGGGGTAAATCATGGGCTAGGGAGGGCGGCAGTTCGGTCAGCCATGGGCTTAGGGTCTCCGTTTCGATGGCCAGGATCAGATTCATATACCAACTTAGTACCTGGACCGTCAGGAAAACTAACAAGGCTTTGCCCAGCAACCTTCGCTGGGTAATCTGGCGAAAAGCCGTGGTCGGTTCAAACAAAACACCGTACAATAAATCCCACCAGCCCCAGGTTGCTGATGTTTCTGGGACGGATGAATCCGGGGTGGCTTCCAGTGGCAGAAAAGGCTGCTCTGAATTCGAGATTGCCGTCGGTTCCTCCCTTTGCTCCTCATTTGACATATCAGCACCCCCTTCCCTATTATTCGACGTGAGATATTAGCCCACAGGACGAGTTTGGTGACTGCCTGAAGCGTCGTCGTTCGATCTCCAGCCCAGTTTAGTATCAAGGTCACAACACGAGCGTAACTTATCTGAATCAAAAGACTCCCATTTCTACAACTGGGGGTTACCTTGCATAATCAGAAAGTATAAGTGCCCCCCATCCCCGGTCCCTAAAACAGCCAGGACCAGGGAGAAGCAACCGTGTACTCTTTTAACTGCGGTTCTCCTTCCAAGCCGGCCAGGTCCGCGGCGATTTGTACCGCATCGTAAAAGTTGCCTAGATCATCAACTAAACCGAGGTCCTTGGCCTGCCGTCCGGTGAGGACCCGACCATCAGCAATCTCAACTAATTTTTCGCGAGAAATCCGGTCCCCTCGCCCGGTGGCTACAGCCTCAATAAACTGCTGATAAGAATCATCAACGATAGATTGGGCGATCGCCCGTTCCTGATCGGTGAGGGAACGACTGGCTGAACCCATATCCTTATGGGTACCACTCTTGATTATTTCCGATTCGATTCCCAGCATGTCCATCAGCCCAGCAAAATTTTGAAATTCCATGTAAGCCCCAATACTGCCGGTCAGGGTAGCTGGGTTTGCGACAATCCGATCGGCCCCGGCAGCAATCAGGTACCCGGCTGAGGCAGTGACATCTCCCATCGACACAACCACTAACTTGCCCGATTCCTTCAGCCGTCCGACTTCTCTGGCGATCTCCTGACCGGCTGCGGCACTGCCGCCAGGGCTGTTAATCCGAAGCAGGACCACTTTAGTCGCTGGATCGGCTGCGGCCTGACGCAGGCTGTCCATGATGTTCCGCAGACTGCCCGACCCGGTCATCCAGTTTGTGCCAAGGTCATCCGCCAATTGGCCTTCTATCCGCACCACCCCAATCGACTCGCCGTCGAACACTGAACCGCCACTTCCCGGCATTTTTTTATCCCGGGCGACCAGGGGAGCCATGACCAGGGCAATTAAGATACCGCCCAAAATCAAGCTTACGACAACTTTCTTAAAATTCATAAGACACCTCTCTTTTTAGCCGGTGCTCTTGACCATCAGGGGTTGCCAAGAGAACCGGTTGTCCGGTTTTCAGGTATACCCGGGGAAGCCGGCGACTGATCGTGGTTCGTCGCGCCGTTAACTCGACTAAAGTCCCCGGCTCAACGCCGGGAATCCCGGTCACATCAATCATACACGACTGCATGGCGACCTTGCCGATAACTGGTGCATACCGTTCATTGACCCTAACCCGCTGTGAGCCCATCGCTACCCCGAAGCAGCTAAGAATGTTCTTGGCCACTACCTTAAGCAAATCAATAAATCCCCGCGGCCGCAAAACCGGCTCAACGGTAAAGCCATCAACATAACCGACTGGCAGAACGCCCACTCGAGTCGGCCGACGGGTAATAAAGGTCCTCCCGTAACCAATGCTGCTCCCTCGGGGATACTCCTGGACCTGCAGGATCCGGGCTTTAAGACGCCAGGGATCTCGCAGCCGAAGCGACTGTGGAACTGAAGGGGATGGATACTGTCCGTACAGGAGGGTCCCCGGACGAACTAGGTTAAGATGCATCTGTGGATAGGCAAGGAGTGCTGCACTGTTGCAGGCATGGCGATAAGGGATTGAAATCCCTTTTTGGTTTAAGGCTTTGGTCACCTGAAGCAAGCGTTCGAACTGTTGTAAGGTAAATCGTCGATCTTTGGGCCGACTGGAGGAGGCTGCGGCCAGGTGAGTGTAAATCCCTTCCACTTTGAGATAGGGTTCCGCTGCCAGTTTTTCGGCTAAGGCGACCGCTTCACCGGGAAATAAACCGTTACGACCCATGCCGGTCTCAACCTTTACATGAGCCCGAGTGGGGCGGCCGCGTTCCCGAGTTGCTCGAATTAAAAAACCGGCGGTAACCGTAGAGTTGATTGTTGGCGTTAAATCGTAATCCAAAGCTAAGCGAACCTGAGATTCTAACAAAGGATTAAACACCAAAATCGGGCATTCAATCCCTCGTTCCCTTAATTCAATTCCCTCGTCGACGGTGGTCACCGCTAGCTGCGTTACTCCTTGTTCGACCAAAGCCCGGCTGACTGCCGGGGCACCGCAGCCATAAGCATCTGCTTTGACTACCGCCATGATCTGGACCGCGGGATCAAGCAGCCGCTTAATTTCCTGCAGGTTATGCAGAATAGCGTCAATATCTATTTCCACCCAACGGGGACTATAACGATCAAGAATCGTCAAGTTGGTTTTCACCTTCTACTCTGAATATCGCTGCTGCTCGTGTTGTTACTCGGTTATCATTCTCTGTTTATACCACCTGAGCGGAATGAGGGTCTACTCGGCGTCCAGCAGCCTTAAACGCCTCACTTTCCCTCCTAACCCCTCAAAACTCCCCGGCTGGCGCGGGTCGTCCGATTTTTTCGCCGCGCATTCTTTTCTTAAGGTTGATCAATTGACGGACCCCTCGGTAATAAAGGGGTTCTGCCCAATTCCAAGCCCAGTAAAGCAGGGGTGAATAGGGCAGGTCAAATTCACCAATAAATTCAGTGTAAACCCCATTAAATCCCTTTTTGAAACGAACTAGTCCATACAGGGGATGATCTTCGCCCACATCCCCGGGGACTCCCCGAAAATCATACAGCGTACCGCCTTGTTCTTTGGCCCACTCGATCATTCTCCACTGTAATAGATAGTTAGGCATAACGTTACGGTGCTGATTACTAGAAGCCCCGTAGATATACCAGATCTTATCCCCAAAGATAAACGCTAGGGTACCGGCGATCACTTGGCCTTGATATTCTGCCAGAAACAGTTTGCCCAGACCGCGCTCGACCAGATGGGTCCAGATTTCCTCGAAATAGGAGTAGGCCCGGATCAAAAAACGATCGCGCCGGGCTGTTTCCAAAAGGACTTGATAAAAAATCTTCAAGTCGTCTCGGTTACAGTCCTCTTTGACCATCACGCCTCGCTTCTGGGCTAACCGGACATTGTAGCGGGTTTTGCCCGCCAGGTTGGCAAAAAGCTGTTCCAGAGGCGGCGTAATATCCAGCCGAAAGACAAAACGAGGTTGAACACCCTCAAAACCTTCGCTGGTCCGGGCTGGCCGGAAACCACGGGATAACAAGTGCTGCTTGAATTTTTCATCGGTCGCGGGGACATCTGGATCTATTTTTAAAAAAATTGCTCGATGCCGGCGGGCGGTTTGCCGGACCACATGCCATAAAAAATCCAGGTGAGTCTGGTTATTCAGGTCCGCCACCGGTCCCCGCGGGGCGTAAAAGATGCAGTAGATTGAACCGGGCAGCTTTCGTTTCAGCAGGGAGATGGCCGCTACTGCTGTTCCATTCTCCTCAATCAATAGCCGAATCGGTTGCCAGCCGGTAGCTTCCTTGACCTTACCCCATTCGTAGGACTGTAGGATATGCCCTTTGGGGACACTGCCCACAAACCGATTGTATTCTTCTCTCTCAGCCTCAGTAATGACGCGATATTTTAGAGACAAATTATATCCTCTCCAAGCATTGTGTTCCGGGACAGTTGACCTGTCCCCCTGTCCCGACGTGGCGCAGGGCGGCTCCGACAAAATCTCGGAATAACGGATGCGCCCGATTAGGCCGAGATTTAAATTCGGGGTGAAACTGACAGCCGACAAACCAGGGGTGGCCGGGCAGTTCCACGATTTCAACTAGGCGACCATCCGGAGAAAACCCAGTCACTCTTAACCCTCTCGCGGCGAGCAGGTGGCCCAGCTTATTGTTAAATTCATAGCGGTGACGATGTCGTTCCCGTACTTGCTGCTGACCGTAGGCCTGAAAGGCCAGAGAGCCGGGCTCCAGTTGGCAGGGATAACTACCTAACCGCATCGTTCCTCCTTTATCCGTAACCTCCCTCTGTTCTGGCATTAAGTCAATTACCGGATAAGGGGTATCTGGCACAAACTCAGAACTATGGGCTCCCTCAAGACCACAAACGTTGCGGGCAAACTCAATGACCGCACACTGCATCCCCAGGCAAATCCCTAAGAACGGGATATGCCGCTCTCGGGCATACCGGGCGGCCATTATTTTCCCATCAATGCCCCGATCGCCAAACCCGCCTGGAACCAGGATGCCATTAACCCCCTGGAGAAAAGACTCCGGCCCACCTGTTTCCAGGTCCTGGGCGTAGGCCCAACGAATATCTACCTGGGTCTGATGGTATATTCCGGCATGGTTTAAGCTCTCAACTATACTTAAATAGGCATCATGCAATTCAACATACTTGCCGACCAGAGCGATGGTCACCCGGGTTCGAGGGTTTTTAAACCGCTGCACCAGGCTTTCCCACTCTTGCAAGTTATTATTGCCGCACCGGAGCCCCAAACGGCTGACCACAATATGGTCCAGTCCTTGGCTGGCCATCATCAGGGGAAGCTCATAGATGGACTCAGCATCCAGGGCTTGAATCACGGCTTCCGGGGCGACATCACAGAAAAGAGCCATTTTTTCTTTTAACTCCGGGGGAAGCTCCTTTTCCGTGCGGCAAACCAAGACATCCGGGTTTATCCCGATACTGCGCAGTTCTTTCACGCTGTGCTGACTGGGTTTGGTCTTTAATTCACCGGCGGCCCGCAGATATGGAACTAGAGTAACATGAATATACATTACGTTATCTCGTCCCAGATCACTCCTTAACTGACGGATAGCCTCCAAAAAAGGAAGGGACTCAATGTCCCCCACGGTTCCGCCAATTTCGGTAATCACCACATCCGGGTTACTCTCCTGGGCCACTCGATAGACGCTTTCCTTGATTTCATTAGTGATATGGGGAATTACCTGAACGGTGCTGCCCAGATAGTCGCCCCTTCTTTCTTTTTGGAGAACGGACCAGTAGATCTGGCCGGTCGTGACATTACAGCTCCGGCTCAAACTCTCGTCGATAAATCGTTCGTAGTGGCCTAGATCAAGATCTGTCTCCGCCCCGTCATCGGTTACAAACACCTCGCCATGCTGGTAAGGGCTCATTGTGCCGGGGTCAATGTTTATATAAGGGTCAAACTTCTGGATCGCCACCTTTAGTCCCCTTGTTTTTAGTAAACAACCTAAAGAAGCTGCCGTTATTCCCTTACCCAGGGATGAGACAACTCCTCCGGTTACAAAGATGTACTTGGTCAATTTCGAATATTCTCCTCTCTACCGGTCAACCGAACTGGCCTCATCATCCAGGACCTCTGGAGATTCACCCAATTCCAATCCTTCACCGCGGCGTGATAAGCGAAGACGCCGGCCTGATCCGGGGATGGTGCTGCCAGTCTTTTTGATCAACCGGATCCGACGGGGCATCTTCCCAGGGCCAACCGCGCGCAAACTCCATTTCCCCTGTCCCTGATAACTAAACCGGGTATCCAAATTTAACCGCGTATATATAGCGGCTGCTGCCTTGGACCAATTATCCGGTCCTACCGACTTAATCCGCAATATTTCCTCGATCAGTTCTCGAAAGTAGACCGGCTGACCCCGCTGTTTCAAAATATGATAAGCTAGGTCCACTTCTGACATTTTAGCCAAGTTTATCTCCCGATCGCCTCTCATCCATACCTCTCCCCTGAATATGAACTATCTCTAGAAACGCGAGCCATTTGATCAGATTTCCCTATTTTATGCTCGCCTATCTAGGACGGTGTTCCTATTCTACCTGTTCCTTAGGTTTTCCTGCTGAGAGAAGGAATTTATCTGAATCAAAAGACTCCTGCATCATTAAGTGGGGGTTAGCCTTGTATAAGAGAATCACATTCGGGTCGGGGCGGTAATTCCTAATATCCGCAGCCCATTCCGCAAGGTGGTTTGAATAGTCTGCACTAAAACCAATCGAGCGTCACGCAGTTCGCCTTCTTCGACCAGAACCCGATAAGCATTGTAGTAACTGTGAAACAGGGCAGCTAGTTCATGGACATACCGCGCTAACCGATGGGGTTCCCGCGACTCGGCCGCCATTATTACTTCCACGGGGAATTCGGCAACTTTAGCTAATAAATCAATTTCAGCCGGCTCCCGCAGGCGTTCGAGACAGCCGGTTTCAATAACTGGCTGCTTAATCCCGGCTTCGTTGGCCTGCCGAAAGATGCTGCAGATCCGGGCGTGGGCGTACTGGACATAGTACACGGGGTTTTCATTTGTCTGGGCTTTGGCCAGATCCAGATCAAAATCGAGATGGCTTTCCGCCGCCCGCATGACGAAGAAGTAGCGGGCCGCGTCTTTGCCAACCTCCTCAATTAGTTCTTCCAGGGTGACGTATTGCCCGGTTCGTTTGGACATGCGCACCTGTTCTCCGCCCTGATACAAGCGCACCATCTGGGCCAGAATAACCTCCAACCGTTCCGGATCGCCGCCCAGAGCAGCCAGGGCCCCCTTCATCCGAGCCACATGACCGTGGTGGTCTGCTCCCCAAATATTAATGACCCGTTCAAAACCACGGGCAAATTTATCAACATGATAAGCAATATCCGAGGCAAAATAGGTCGGCAAACCATTGCTGCGCACGACCACTTCATCTTTTTCATCCCCAAACTGGGTCGAACAAAACCATAAGGCCCCTTCTTTTTCATAGATATAACCTTGATCGCGCAATTTCTTCAAGGTTTGACTGACTTTGCCCGCTTGATGCAGCTCCTGTTCACTGAACCAGACGTCAAACTCTACCCCGAAAGCGGCCAAAGTAGTCCGAATCGCCGTTAACTTTTCCTTTAAGGCAAAATCAACCAGGGTTTGCCGACGTTCAGCCGGGGCTGCGTTTAGGTAACGATCTCCGTATTGGCTGATAAAATTTTGCACGGTCTCAACCAGGTCTTCCCCATGGTACCCATCCTCAGGCAGGGGAACCGGCTGCCCTAAGGCCTGCGCATAACGGGCTTCCAGCGAATCGGCAAATTTCTCAATCTGGTTGCCGGCGTCATTAATATAAAACTCTCGAGTTACTCGACACCCGACCGCTGTCAGCAGATTAGCCAGGGTATCTCCCAACGCCGCCCCTCGCGCATGACCGATATGTAATAGACCAGTTGGGTTAGCACTAACAAACTCGACCTGGACTGTTTCGCCGCGACCGGCTTCGCTATAGCCATAGTTCTCGCCTAAAACCGCCACTTCCAGGGGAACCTGGTACAGCCAGTCCGGCTTTAAGAAACAGTTAATAAAACCAGGCCCGGCAATCTCTGTTTTGGCCACCCAGGTATCCTGGTCATCAAAGAATTCAATCAGAACCTCGGCTATCTTCCGGGGAGCCATCCGGGCGGGACGAGCCAGCACCATCGCCAGGTTAGTGGCCAAGTCGCCGTGGTTTTTTTCCCGGGGCACTTCGATAATAAAAGGCGGTAATTCCGCAAAAGACAGACGGCCGGCCTGTCGGGCAGCTTCGGCCGCCTCCAGCCACCTTTGCTTTATCTTCTCTCTAATATCCACGATTATACTCATAACACCGGCTCTCCTCTTCACAATCCGCTTGGTATTGTTTACGATCAGTAAAATCAGATTTGTGTGTTATAAGATTTGCAATATTATTCTCTTACTAACCATAAGCGTATTAATACTGCCCTATTTTCTCACAAAGCCGTTCTACCTGTCAAACCGAATACGCTCGGCGATTATTCAGCTCATTACTCTCCGCAACCTCATTGTGCGCATCGATGTTAACCCAACCCGATGGGAAGGAACCGCTGCAGCCGAAGGTGTAGACTTTACCGGCGGGTAAGCCGGCTAGTTTTTGCTGCCAAATCACCCCGGATTCATTTTCTACTTGAACCGTGAACTGACCAGCTGCTTGATCTCCGAGATTAGCTACCTGAATGATCAGGTGACACTGTTCGCCTCGTTCAATCAGGCTCAGGTTTTTGATGATCAGGTCAGGTCCATGGCTCTGTTTAGGCCGGGCCGTTTCTGACGGCTCTGGAGTCACTAATTCGGCGTAGCTGCCCAGATCTTCCGGCAGTGCTCCCATTCGGGGTTCCAAAGCCCAGGTGTCAGGCAAGCTCGCCGCGGTTGGTCCAGCCTCATCGGTTTCAGGGCTTTGTGCTTTTCCCGGATCGGGCAGCGGCGTTTGCCGACCGAAGGTCGCAGGTGCCGAAGGAGTTTCGAGACTGGCCGCCCTTCCCACACCCGGCAACCCCATATTCCCAAGGTCTCCTGCCTGTCCAACGGTCAGTTCACCTGGCAAGCTTCCCAGCCTGGCCAAGAAATAATCCCGATAATCATCGGCGGTTACTTGATTGACTGCTTCGAGAACCAACCGGGTGTTGATTTCCTGGTACTGATAACGCCAAAGCAGATAGTGCCAGATCTCCTGGACCTTGGCCGGTCCTAATTCACCTTCTAATTCTTCCCAAAAAAGGGATCCGCCATAATAAGCCAGCGCATAGTATTCTTCTCGGTCAGTGTATTCCCCCAGGGGCCTCAGAATTGGGCCTAAAGAGGCGGCCTTTTTAAGGCGGCTGCTGTTTCGTTGATAGCCCTCTTGCCCATACTGGTCACGCAGATACCGTTCCGCCAGCCAGACGGCCAATCCCTCATCCAGCCAGGCCTCGCGATACTGGTCGCTGCCGACCAAGCCGTACCACCACTGGTGAGCCACCTCGTGGGCGACTAACGGTTCCCAGTCACGCACAGAAAACTTGCTCGTATAGTATCGACTATTGAGATAGGCTAACATGGGGTATTCCATCCCATCAAACCCCTCCATGGGGACCTCGATAACGGAAAATTGAGGGTAAGGATATGGACAGAGGGTTCGATTGTAATACTGCAGGGTCTGCTTGGCTGCCTGCAGAGCTAATTCGCCGCCGGATTCATGCCCGGGGAGATAATAAGAATAAACCGTCACTCCATTTACTGGTTCGAAAATTACCTGAAAATCAGCAGAAGTAACCAGGGCAAAATCGCGAACCTGCTGGGCTCGGAGCCGAATCCTTTTTTTCGCTGGACTAACAGCCGTTTCTGCTTCTACCCGGCCGGCGGCTGCCACCACCTGGTCTGCCGGCAGAAGGATTGTCACTTCATAGTCGCTCACTTGACTATAAGAGGGGTCGCCTAACCGACTGTAGGGATCAAGGTGCCAGCCTGCTCCATCACGCACGGCCAGAATAGGATACCAATTACTCAGCATGGTGACGCCATTAAAGTGACCGAAACGGTAAGCAGCTTGGGGAATGGTGACGGAAAAGCTGATCTCGACAGTGGTCGATTGGCCCGTCAAAAGAGGCCGTGGCAGCCAGATTTTGAGAATGGTGTCATTGACCTCGGTTTCTACCGACATCCCTTCAACGCGTACCTCGGATAGGTCAATTCTACCCGGACTGAAACCAGATCGGTAGGCGGCCGGCGGGGCCGGCGTAAGTTTAGAATCTTGAAAAGCATTCGGGTATAGGTGAAAGTAAAGTTCCTGATAGGGGAGGGCCTGGTCATTGCGCAGGTTTAAACGGCAAACGCCTTTTAATTGACGCTGGTCCGGATCCAACTCGACCATGATGCGGTAGAAGCGAAAAACCTCCCGGCTAGCGGGCTGGGTAATGGCTTGTTCTAAATCAGTTTGCTCCGCGACCGTCAATTCGCTACCGCCGACCGGAGCCGAATACCGGGTAAACCAAAACAAGAAGATCCCGGCCGCTAAACCCAGAATGGTTAAGAGCAGCCAGGCTCCAATACGCACTTTTTTCGATATTTTAGCATTATACATCTTCTTCAGCATCCTTTTAGCGACAAGCCTTCTCAATACTGGTTAATGATCTTATCCCGGTAATCATATTTCAGGTCGGTCTGCAGGTACTCCCGAAAACGGTCCAGGAGAACCGCGGCTTCGGCCCGGGTTAACGGTTCCTCGGGATGGAAATAGCCTTGCGTTCCGCTAACTAAGCCCAGTTGACTGGCGACATAGACAGCGTCTTTAGCCCAGACGGGAATCGCGGCATCATCATGAAAGGCCACAATCCGGTAGCTGGGGTTAGGCGCCAGCCCTTCAAAACCCAGGGCTCGAACCATAATGGTAACGGCCTGAGCCCGGGTCAGCCAACCCTCCGGCAGAAAAAGGCCCTGACCTGTACCGGTAAATAACCCCCGGCGCTCTACCTCGACAATTGCCGCTAAGTCTGGATGAGTTTGCGGAACATCCGCAAAAGGACTGGTGAGGGTTTCCGTAACCCTTGACCGCCGGGCTGACCGGGTGGTGTTCGGGTCCGCCGGCGGCTGCATCTTGGTTAATTCAACGATCGCCCGCGCAAACCCGCTGCGCGTCATGGGCAGCCCGGGGCCAAAATTGGCCTGAGTTGAACTAAAGGCCCCCACACTGATCAGGCGAGAAATCTGTTCCTCCGCCCAGTGACCGCGCAGGTCCTTCATGGTGAAGACCGGCAGCCGTTCCTGGCGCGGCACAGTAAACAGTTTCAGGTTCTCCGTCGCTTCATTGCGCCAGTGGGGGATTATGTTCCCATCACTGTCAAAGTAGGGCAGATTATAATGGTACTGCAGGATGTTTTCCTCCTGCTCGGTCTGCAGGTACCCACCCCGGAAACTAATCGGCACCGGGTCATTCAGGATATAATTCAGGTCTTTGGTCCGGTTAAACGAAACCTGCAGCCGGGCTGTGCCATCCCAGATCGTTGGTCCGGGCGGTTCCTCGTCTTCATCACCCGGGGCAACCGCTGGAGCCTGGCGATCATAACTGAGGTAGTAATCTACCTGTCGGGTTTCCGTGGATCCCCAGTGATGATTGTAGCCTACGGCCTCCCCTTTGATATCCAGAGTAACCGTCCCTTCGCCGCGGTTAATCTCGTAGGTCTTGCGCGCATTCCAATTCCCGGAAAAATAATCGACAGCCGGCCGGTGATCAATCACCGCTGACTGGTGAAACTGGTAGCCGTCTTTGACCAGTTTATAGGTATCTCGTTGTCGGCCGGTCCCAATGGTGATTGTTTCGCTGAAGTTCTTCAGACCGGTCACCTGAAAGGTCTGTCCGTTCTGTTCCTGCTCAGTAACTTCCAGAGTCAGGCTGCGGGTAAGTTTCAGGCCGGCCGCCGGATTTTCCAGCTTGTAGGAATAAGTCTGAGTCGTAACCTCGCCCCGACTTCGTCCGCCGCTGAACTTCAGTTCACCAGAAACGATGATCGGCTGGCCAGTGATCAGGACTACCTCCTGGTAGGTTTGCTCATTCCTGATACCGCCCTCAAAACCGACGGGATTGGAAAGCAGCTCTGGCCAATTGCTGGTCTGCGCGGAGGCAACCGGGAGTTGAAGTTGCCCTAGGTCGAAGCCGCCTCCCCCTAAGGATGGAAAAATTGTCCATGATAAGCATAACCAAATCAGCCCCAGCCAAAAGCCTCGATTGAACCGATTAAGCCAGTTGCTGGTTTTGACAGCGGGCGGCTGCTGCTTGACTGTCTCTGCCGATTTCCTGACTATCCCGCTTGGTTTAATAAAATAACACATTTGTTCTCCTGTTGGGTTACTATCATCAGTGGTTGTGCCCAGTAATCTTGGACGGTTAGTATCGGTTTTGTTTATCAGCAACTGTTTTGCACCTCCTGCACACCGGACACCGGGACACGGGCAGGCATTAAACCCATCAGACTTTCCGTTCCTTTCTTTGTAGAATAATATTCCTACTTAGAAATCCCTGCCTTCTTTGACTCATACGCTAGATGGTTGCCCATCCCTGCTAGAGGAATCTCCACCGGCGTAAATTCCCGGCGAACTTCCGGTATTTGTTACTACACTGCAAACCTTAACAGGTTTTTGGCTACGTTTATCGTTTATATCATTATCGTCCATATCGTGCGTGTACTGTTTCACATTGCAGACACTCCCATCTGCGTACTGCTAAAGGCATTTCTTTCAAGGCGTATCCGCACTCAAAACAGGCTTTTGAACTGGCGAATAATCTTGACGCAATGGTTAGTTTTGAGCCATACCCTGCAGACATACCAACGTTGCAACGAGCGACATGCGTCAAAAGGAAGCCACGTTTTGAGCCATACCCTGCGGCCATACCAACCCCTCAGCCGCAGGGACCGTCCAAGAGAACCGTCCCCGTGGCTGAGGGTTGCTTTATTCGACGATCACCAAGATGGGGCCGGTAATATCCTCCAGCCAGTATAATTGGTCACCCACCCGTAAGTTTGAGATGGGCACTGGCCGGCCCTGGCGGACAATCTGCGCCCGTTTCAGATCAATTGTCCGGGAGGATTGGTTTAAGTTCCACCGGTCATTCAGGTTGTCCCAATCCTTATACTGAGCCAAAGTAACCATCCCGGTGGTCGGATTAAGGCTGCTGATGGTTCCGGTGCTGATCCATTCCCGGACCCCGAACGCTTTATCTTCCCGCAGGTTAATAGCCAAGATCTGCTCTTGATCCGCAATCAGGTAAAGCAGCATATCCTCGTCTGTGCCGACATCCAAGGCCTCTAGCCACTTCTCTGCCAGTTCATCCCGGGTTAGGGCCACGCCCGGGTTTATTTGGTCGCGACTATCTAAAATTCGGGTATCCAGATTAAACCGCAGGTCTTCTGAACTAATATCCTTTCTTTCCTGGTTCCTCCACTCGTAACAATCCCATAATTCCAGGATATCGCGTCTAATGTCGTCAATTTTGCCCCGCAAGAACCGCAGATAGGAGGACTCGACTTGTTCCACAATGATGACCGTTGCCCGGTGGCCGGATTCAAATGTGCTGCTAAAGTAATTAGTGATTACCTGAACGTCCTGGCCCGTTTTTAGATCAAAGGGATCCAGAAGCCGGCCGTTGTGCAGCACCAGGGTTGCGTCATCCCATTGAATATCCCGTCCGGCGACCGTTAACTGCCGCGTCGCATAGTTAATCTGTTTAATCTGGTTGTAATACTGGTTGTTGTAACCGGAATCAAGGATCAGGTGAACGACGCGCTGACCTCCGTAATTGTCCCGCACTGCCGCGTAAACCCGATAACCCCGGTATTCGGGCCGCTGGATTTCCGCGAGGGTGACCAATCGCCCGTCCTGAAAGATCTGGGTATCACTACCGATTTCTAAGCGAACCAATGGCTGCGTATTTTGCCAATTTCCCTGGTAGTACCGAGTTCCGTCGCGCAGGGAGAGCTGACCGGGAATAGCAGCCAGACTCTCCAGTTGACCGCGGTAAAGGGTGACCACCAGCGGTTCACGGCCTTCGAGAACTACCCGCGCCACTCGCCGGGGGTCCGGTGAAGCCTGTCCTGGCCGAACGATGGCCGGGGTATGATCCTCCTCCAGATAGAGATGAACCCGATCACCCGGCCGAACCTGCTCCAACCGGATTAGCTGATTATCCTTTGAGTAAGTTGTGTACGGGGTTAACAGGTAGTCTATTTCTTGCCCGTTTTCCACTAACAGCAAAACGGTTTCGGTCCGGCCGGTTGGCCCGGTCCGTTGCGCAATTTCCCGGACCCGGCCGAAATGAACCTGCCGGTCCGCCGGCAGATAGCCGGGGTTGGGCTGAGACAACCGGGCCTGAATCGTCACAACCCGGCCCTGCCCCAAAACGATCGTCGCTTCCTGCCCGGTCATTAAATCCTCCAGGGAGGCTGGTTGCTCATTGACCTCCACCGTCACCTGCTGGTTAAGCGGCAGTTGGTTTAGGGTGCCGTCTGCTTGCAGCACAGTCAATTGGCCGGCGACCGGGTCAATCTGCTGCAACTGGCCCTGCAGGGTGGTTTGTTCGGTCTGAGGCCGCGTTACTTCTATGTAAAAGACCTGAGCGTTTTTATCCGTCAGGTAGCGTAGGTTATCGCCAACTTGGATCAGTTCGCTGTTGCCCAGTTGGCTGGTCTGGGGCCGATACACTGCGGCTTCCTGCCACACCACCTGGCTGCTGGCCGAGACCGCGCCCACCGGGGCTTGAAATACCAGGCGAGCTACCAAAGGATCACGGCCGCCAAGCTTAAATTGAAGCTGCTGCACCGGGGTGCCTTGAATGTAAGCTTGATTTTGAGCCTTGTCTTCTACTATCCCCCAATGCTCAGTCACCCCACGGACCGGATTTAAACGGGGGCTGAGCCGGTCAAACATGACCGCCAATTGCGCCCGGGTCATTGGTCCTTTCGGGTCAAACAGATTGGTCTGCGTCCCGTACATTAAGTTTTCCCGCAAGACCGCTTCCACCCAGGGAGCCGCAGCTAGCTCTATCGCGTTAGCGTCTCTGAAACTGTATATGGCGCGGCGTTCAGCACCATAAATCGGTTGAAGTTGAACCGCCCGGCCGATCCACATTGCCAGTTCCTCACGGGTTGCGGTTTCTCGCCAGTCTGTTGCGTTAAGCTCATTGGCGGTAATGATTTCGGCACTGATGGCAGCCTGCAAAAAACCAGCGGCCCAGGAATCGGCCCTGATGGCCCCCAGATTCTGTGTCCCCGTTTCCGCGACGGCCAAGGCTTCAGCCTCCCGGCCCAGGGCCTGAATCAACCCGGTTATCACTTCCTGCCGCGTTAAGGCTTGATTCGGCTGAAACCGATGGTTCCCATAACCGCGCATCAGCCCCTGCGCGGCGACTCGAATGATCGAATCCTTGGCCCAATGCTGTCCAAGGTCGGTAAACTGAAGGCTCTGCCGGAGTTCGAGGCCATTGGCTACCCCGGGGTAAGTAGGGGCTAAGGCGGAGCTTGCCCAGTCCGGGGCCGAATCCATAAAGGCACTGGTGGTTAAGGCGGGGTTAAGGATCAAAAGGGAAACCAGCAGCAATAGTCCCCGCCACACTGATCGCCAGGGTTTATGAGTTTGGATATTAAATCTATCAGTCATTTTCTTAAGCATCCGTGTATTACTCCCCCTGTGTTCTGGCCCCCTCTTGAGAGTCGGCTGTTCTTGATGGTGGAAGGTTAGACGTTATTAGACGTTAGATCTATAACGTTAGATGTATTACGTGAAATGCAAAACGTTAAATGTTAAATTAATGGTTTTTTGTAAAGTAAACATTACGTTCATTATTATTTGAGTTATTTTCACCCGTGGATGTGCCTAGCGGGCATGGGCGGTTAACCCACAAGAACCTAGGTGATTGATTATTGCGCTGATTGACCAAGCTGACTCAAATCAGGTTACCACTGCTTTTTTACGATCAGTCCATAACTTCCCGACCGGCGAACCTGGATCCGGCCGGTACCGTAGGCCGGGTTGGTGCTGCCGAACAGGTTGTTCCATTCTCGTTTAGCTGGATCCAAAACGTATATATTTCCGGTTTCACTAGCACTCCACTGCCGGGCCGGAACCTTCAGGGTTAAATCAATCGTCCCGTTAAGCGATTGAATTGCTTGGGCTCGGGTACCTACCCGGACCTCACCGAGTAACTCAGTCCCCCCGACCAGTTTATAATTAGTCCCCAGTTTGCTGGTGGCCCGCTCCACGTCACGCGGCTGCAAAGGCTGAAGAATTAAATAGACGTAAATCTGCGCCGAATCCGTGATCCAATTGGCCCAGGCAGCTCCTCTTTCCACTTGCTTGACTTCCTGGGTATACAGGGCCCGGGGCGAGAACTCCAGGTCATAACGCGGTGTTTTAACCAGTACCCGCCGGTTAGCTTGAAGCAAGGACAACGGGACCGCGATCTGCACCCGGTTGACCCGGCTGTATTCGTCATCGGTCAGGTCAAGATAATCAAGGTAGTATTCGTTCTTGGGCCGATTCCCGATGATGATGTTCAGGTTATCGCCAGCCAGGTTGACGACGCTGGCCGGTCGTTCATCCTCGTCCTCATCTTCGTCTTCATCATCTTCCTCATCAATGTACCCTACGTAGAGAGGGAAGAGGTCAGCCTTAATCAGGGGAGAGGCCCCTTTATCCGATATCGCCCGCAGTTGGAAGTAATAATCTTCCCCTTCCTTGACCGTTTTTAACAGATAGCTGGTCTGATCGGTACTAGCCAGGAAAACAAGGTCCTCATCGTCATCAGTCTGGGCAAAAAGCTCGTAGTTGCTGGCCCCTTCGACCGGGTCCCAGGACAACTGAACGTAACGATGGCCGATCAACCGGGCCGTAAAGCCGGTCGGTTCTTCCGGGAAAAGCCTATCGTAAGTGTAACCACCCCGGAGGATGGCCTCCCCGAAATCCGGAGCCGGGTGCCGGACCGTCACATCACAACTGCCGCTATCGTTTGCCGGTGTCTTGCACTTGAGGGTTTGATAATCAATGTATTCCACATCCGTGGCCGGTTTGGCACCAAAGTAAACCTCCGCGTCGCGGTGGAAGTTTTCCCCGATAAGGCCTTCAATGGTGACGACGGTCCCTCCATAAATCGAACCTTGGTTGGGTTCAATGGCCTGATTATTGCCGTCCAGGTCTATAATTTCTGGGGTGCTAGCCGGCACCTGGAATTTAAAAGGGATTCGACTGACCGCGGTCGCCGTATCCGGATTAACGACGCGCAGTTCATAATCACCGGCATTCCCCAGATCAGGGACAACCAGTTTTATTTGCGTATCATTGACGACATAGAGCCGACTGTTGGCTTCAACACCGGGTGTTTTAGCCGGGTCTAAGCGGTCCGGATTGTTATCTGGAGTGGTCAAACAGTAATCTCCCAAATAAACCCGGGAGGAATCCTGATAAACCGCCTGATCCACCGATAGATTACCACGAACGAACTCAGCCCCGTTGATTGTCAACACTGTCCCTGCCCCACCGTGGGTGGGTGTAAAATCAGTGATTGAGGGTTCAGTAGTTATCCGATGGTAAATAAAAGCCTCCGGCAAGGTATATAATCCACCGGTATCCAACCGGATCACCTGGACCGGCACCTTTTTTTCTACCTCCATGCCAGGCGGGGTCTTGCCGGTGATTTCAATTCCTCCTCTGCCTACTTCTACCTGGACCGCTGGTTCCCCATCAAAGGTGACCATCACCTCATTTCCAAAGTTGCCTCCCTTAATAACGAAGGGAGTTCCCCCTTCAATTGAGCCTTCGGTTGGCGAGAGGCTGTCGACACGTGGTTTTTGCCCCTCTGTCGGGTCAAGATAGGTAAAGCCCTCGGTCACCGTCACCTGTCCCTCATCCACGTTTTTGACCGTGACATCTACTGTTGCTGGATAATTTCCAGCCGTACTCGCCGGGACGCAGGCCTTAATCTTCTGGCCGACCCGGCTGGCCGGGGACTCGGCAGTCAAGCGTTCGCCGTCAGCCGTATAAACCCTAATGTCGCTAGCCCTCTGCCCGCCGAAATAAACGCCTTCAGTTCCTACGGGTACTTCAGGAATGTAGTAGAAGTCGTTCCCCTCAATGGTTAGATAGACTCCGCCCTCTTTAGGGCCCAAATTGGGGGTAATCTTGGTCACAGAAGGATTACTGATATATTCAAAATGGGTATCGATAATCGGGTTTCCGGCATCATCGTCCCGGGACCGACACTCGCCCTTATCCGGATTAACCACAATCACGTCTACGAGGCCACGAAATTCACTGGGCGGAGTTATCACGGTGAGCGTTGCCTTTATCTTGTTTTTCGAGGGATCGAGGGCACCATACTCCACCTTTTGCAACTGTCCCTGACGGGCCGGCTCTTTAGCACCAAAGTATACTTTGGCATTATCCTGAAAGTCTAGTCCGGTGATTTTTACCGTAGTCCCTCCGGCGATTGATCCTTTAGCCGGAGCAATAGAATTATCGCCAATCAAGGTTTCTACTTTGTCTATTTCAGGAGCACTAGGTACCGGATGGTAGGTAAATCTGGTATTGGATCGCTCTTGCTCCTGGATAGTTAGGGACTCGATCTTTTGTCCCTTACGTGGGTCCCCATCCTTCGCATAGAAAACTTCTTCCAGGGTAGTAATGATGACATCGACCTCTTCCGGTGCTCGACTTTGCAGAGTAACCTTGGGAGTTTTTCCGGTAAGTAGCCAAGTGCCATCCTCTCGAGGAGCTACACGGGTGATCGTCGCATAGTTCCCTCCGAAGGTACAGCTTAAAGTACGGGACACTAAGGCCTCAATGGTGTCGCCAGGATATAAAGGATCGTCAATAATTACCTTTTCCTGGGTGACCACTATGGTTGAATTTAGGTCTAAGGTTTGCAGTTCATGAAGATCTGCAGATAGATCGGTTCCGTTAATCTTACGGTCGGTTCCACCGTCTCTAAACCGCAAAAAATTACTGCCTTCTACCCAAACTTCCTCGCCGCCAGTTTCAACACCGTTTTCAGGTGTTACCTTGCCAACATACAAATCATCCCCTACCTTTGCGTAGGTAAATCCTTCATGAAGGATACCAATTACTCTAGGATTAAAAGGATCTCGAACCGTTACATTAACCGGCCCCCCCAAGGGCGGGCCTATCGGAGTGGTTGCCTGGAGAATCGTCGTATCTGGTGGAGCACCGGCTGGCGGATTCACCAGGGTGACATTGGTCGCAGCCTGGTCACCAAAAAACACCTGCATCCCACTCTGTAATCCAAAACCAACAATCTGAACCACGGTCCCGCCGTTGACTGAACCGCGATTAGGAGTAACGGTCTTAAGCTCAATCGAACCCGGGGTGGGCAAAATTTCTAGTTCTTCTTTTAAAGTCGCACTTGACCCGTTAGGCAGGATAACCCGAACGTCTTTTTTCCCCGAAGTCATATCTAACGGTTGGGGCACCTTAATATGGATAGTCTTACCATCAATGGAAACTCGATTCTCAGCCGTTGGTTCATCACTTACCGTAACCGAACCGCCGGCTATTTCGACCTCTGACCCATTGACAAAGCCGGTTCCCTGGATCAACAATTCCTCCCCGACCACAACCTGGTTCTTATTGAGATTAGTAATATCCGGAGGAGGATTCAGCATCACCGCATCATCTCCCGCTAAATCGCTTATACCTCCGTATACTGTTTCCAGGTATACGTTAACCTCTTGTCCCATATGTAGCCCGTCTGGCAACTTGCCGACCAAAAGCGAGTAATCCTGGTGACGAATATCGGTCAACACGTTTACCGGCCGTTCTCCGATCCGCCAGGTACTAAGAGGACGATGTAAACAGGTTCCGGTCAACACCGCTTGTGTCTCTTTAGTGCTGCCCGTAATCTGCCCCTGGGCATTGCGGGTTAAGTAGATATCTGTATTCAGGGTCATCCCGCTAAGGCTAGGATCAGCTATAAACACAAAATTACAACTGTCACTTTCACCGGTATCAGTGATAACTCGAATCGTAACGGACTTTTCCGGCGCACCCCCCATGTACGTGGAAACATCGGGCAAAAGCGCAAACACCTTACTGTAACTCGTAGGATCTAGTAATTGAGCTTCAATAATATATGTACCGATGAGAACATCTACCTTATTTACGTTATCCAGTCCGCTTCCCTGAATCTCAATAATACATCCACCCGCACTTCCAGCGTCCGGGCTAATCCTGGTTATTTCAATCCCATCAGCCGCCCAGGCCTCTGGTGTCGTGTTAGGGAAAAGACCAACGACAAAAAAGAACGTCAACAGTACTGCTACCCAACTTCTAACCCGACTACGTTTAAACATAGTGGACCCCTCCCTTAAAATTAGGAATGTGAGACAAATCGAGCTTATAGAAAAGGCTTGAAACCATTGATAATGGATAAAATAGAAATCTAGTTAAAGAATTTAATTGTAAAAACTTATCCTACCCGAAAAGACGATTTTTGCAAAATTAGGGCCTATCTAATATTTATCGACAATTAGCCAGTCTGACCTTATTCGTTGGAAATCCCACCCTACCGATTTTTTAGTCACCAGGCTTCCTATTCCTCCCTCTCAGGCCAATTTTGACCTGGGCGTAATTTACGCTGAAAATAGGTTGCGCTTGTGTTTTATCTAGGTCCATCCCAAAAAAAACCGCACCGAAGTGCGGTAGAGAAAAGCTCAAATGTAATACAGCTAGAATAGAATATAATTATTAGTTCCGGATAACCTGATAAAGCCGGCATCCGACTCTAAATCGAGTGCCCTGATGCCCTTAATCAAGCGCGATATTTATTTCCAGCGGGATGGAGTCCACTAACATGTCGACGGCTAAAACCTTTTCCACGGCGACCTTCAGGGAAGCTTCCTTGCCGTACAACAAGGTAGGCGGCGAGATATGCATTTCAATACCGGCATTGGCAATTTTGATGCTGGCATTGGCCGCCAGCATGTTGCCCAGTTCGGAAATAGCACTCTGAGCCATGTCATCGAGTTCGGCGACCGGCATGCCCATCATCATCGTGGAGGCAGTTTTTTTGGCATCTTCCATATCCAAATTGTATACTACGTTGCCCTTTACCGCCCCGGTAATCCCGATCAGCACCATTACTCCATCATTCGCCAGGTTGCTATCTTTCACTTTAAGTCCCACCCGTTCCGCCTTTTGAAAGCCTAACTGGGGCATAACGTCAAAAACAGCATCGATAAAGGGGTTAACCATTTTTACGTCCATGCTTCTACCCCCCGCTGAAAACCGATGTCCAAAATAATTTGGCCAAAACTGGTTTGTGAGTTAACCAGTTTGCTTTCCACGTTAGGACTGGAAACTTCTGACGAAGTGCCATGAAATATGCTTGGAGGAGTAACTCGTAGGCCAAATTCTCGGTGCTTCCGATTTAAAGCGGAGCAAGCATTGCCACAAATGATATTCGCAAGCTCACCAACCGTCGCTAAGATTTCATCTTGATTTTTCGGGTCACGTTTAAGGACAACTCGGGCTAATTCTTCGGCAGACTGAGGGGCTAAATCTAAAATCATCCGGCCAGAGTAGCGGCCGACGATCCCAACCACAACCGCTACGCCCAGGGACCGATACTGAACTGCAGTAACCGTTTTACTGTCACTAAATTCCGTTAACGTCTTGGCAACCTTGGTCATGGTGTTGGCTAAAGCATCCTTAAAGGCATCCAGGTACATGCTGTCCAATAGCTCAAATATTTCATCCGGAGCCATTATTCGATTAATCGCGGTAATTAAAGCTTCATTATCCAGCGGTTTTTGCAGGTACCCGGCCACGTGCAGTTTTCTAGCCTCCTGGACCAGTTCATCATCTTTCATGGAACTAATAATAATTACTTTTAGATGAGGATCTTCGACTCTTAAAGCCCGGATACACTCCAATCCATCCGCTCCGGGCATCACAATATCCATCGTCACTACGTCTGGCCGGTGCTGACGATACTGTTCCACAGCCTCTTCCAGACTGTTCGCCGTACCCACGACTTCGAATCCGCCTTCAGTCAGTGCATCAGAAATAATGCTGCAAGAAAACGGTGAATCATCAACGACCAATACTCTAACCTTTTTCATTATTACACCTGCCTTTATGTATTTAGCCTACTAAAATGTAAGATTGAGGAGAAAAAGTTGCTTGAAAAATTATGTACCATTTCTCTGTTATTTGTCGGTAAATATAGAATAACATACTTTTACTATTATTGGGATACCCATCCATTATTTAATCCACTCTTTTTTTTAACAAAAAAGCCCTCACTTCAATGAAGGAGGGACAGTATTTTTCTTTTTATCAGGCTTTTCGATATCTGTATCCCAAAATAGGATACGAAACTGCGAAGGCAACCCAAGCATGCTTAGCCGCTCCCTTATAAAACATGCCTTTTATTCTTATCTAGATCCTAAGTCATAACAAAGCATCGAGATCAGAAGACGATATTTGCAAACTCTGCGTTACTCATAAAGACGGATGGATTGAACCTCTCACAAATAAATTCGTGCGCCGGGCGGTTATCAACAGTACTACCAATATATGTTATTGTGCCACATTTTTTAATTCATATTAACCGCCCAAGCCCGACTAGGCCTAAAAAATCTACCCGCTCTTCCCCGTTTTCTGGATCTTGCCCCAAGTGTCCCGCAGGGAGACGATCCGGTTAAAGACTAGGGTCTCCTTATTAGAATCGGGATCCACGCAAAAATAGCCCTGTCTTAAGAACTGGTACCGATTCCCGGGCTGGGCGTCAGCTAAACTTGGTTCGACCAGGCACTCCGTTAGTCTTTCTAACGAATTGGGATTAAGATGGGCTTTGAAATCAGCCCCCTCCTCAGCCCCCTCCGCTTCGTCGTCCGGATTTTCCACCCGGAAAAGCTGGTCATACAGACGGACCTCTGCTTTCCGGGCGTGCGCCGCGGAAACCCAGTGGGAGGTCCCTTTGACTTTTCGGCCGCTGTTGACCCCGCCGCTTTTGGAGTCCGGGTCATAGGTGCAATGGAGCTCCAGAATCTCCCCGGTTTGTTCGTCCTTGACCATCCGCTCGCACTTAATGATATAGGCACTCTTCAGCCGGATCTCTCGGCCCGGTGCGAGACGGAAAAACTTTTTCGGCGGGTTTTCCATGAAGTCTTCTTGTTCAATATAGATGGTCCGGGAAAAGGGAATCTTTCTCGTACCCATCGACGGGTTCTCCGGATTATTGTCGGTTTCCAGCCATTCCACCTGGCCTTCTGGGTAATTATCAATAATCACGCGCAAGGGACGTAAAACAGCCATCACCCGAGGGGCCCGCTGGTTTAAATCCTCCCGTACGCAGTGCTCGAGCAGGGCAATGTCCACCACACTATTGCGCTTGGCCACCCCGATCCGCTCACAAAAATCGCGAATCGCCTCTGGGGTGTAACCCCGTCGTCGCAACCCGGAAATGGTCGGCATCCGGGGATCATCCCAGCCGTTAACGTATTGCTGCTCCACCAGTTCCCGCAGCTTCCGCTTACTCATCACAGTATAGCTCAGGTTCAGCCGGGCAAACTCAATCTGCTGGGGCCGGCCCTTAACGTCCTTAGCATAGTCGATATTAATATTGTCTAAGATCCAATCATATAACGGACGGTGGTCCTCAAATTCCAGCGTACAGATCGAATGGGTAATCCCTTCTAAAGCATCCGAAATGGGATGGGCAAAGTCATACATCGGATAAATGCACCACTGGTCACCGGTTCGGTGGTGGGTCGCCCGCAGAATTCGGTATAAGACCGGATCCCGCAGGTTAAGGTTAGGCGAAGCCATATTTATCTTGGCCCGCAGCACCCGGGAACCGTCAGGGAATTCACCAGCTCTCATTCGTTCAAATAAATCCAGGTTTTCTTCAACCGTACGGGTTCGGTATGGGCTATCCTTGCCCGGTTCGGTCAGGGTCCCCCGGTACTCCCTAATTTCCTGAGGGCTCAAGTCACAGACATAGGCCTTGCCGGCTTTAATCAGTTGGACCGCATACTTGTAAAATTTATCAAAGTAATCGGAGGCGTAAAACAATCGATCCTCCCAATCAAACCCCAGCCAACGGACATCTGCCTTGATTGACTCGACGTACTCGACCTCTTCTTTACTGGGATTGGTGTCGTCAAACCGCAGATTACACAGACCTGCGTTGGCCAAAGCCAGGCCAAAATTAAGGCAGATGGATTTAGCATGTCCGATGTGCAAATAGCCGTTCGGTTCCGGCGGAAAACGGGTATGAACCCGACCGTCGTTTTTATTATTCTTCAAGTCTTCCGTAATAATATTCTGAATGAAATTAACCGGCACGGCTGGATTATTTTCCGTCATCAAAGCCACACTCCTCATTAATTGGTGCAAAAACTGCTATTAATTAACAGTCGCATGTTTATTCGCATGTTTAATAATATAGTATCTATAAAAATAACAGGAATATTGTCCTGTTATTATATGAGTTTGCCCAACTTTTCTCTTATCTTGTTCATAACTTCAGGCTTAACCGTTCCAAACTTTTTGATAACAATACTCTGTGAAAGTGTATATATTTTATCCATTCTTACGCAGGACTTAACATGCAGATTTCCTTCTTGCATATCCTTATTTGAAATGAGAATATTATAATCCTTTGACGTGATGTTCGAAGTTAACTGCCGCCGCAATAACATCTTCTGTTTTTCTGTTGTAGTCATTATTTGACAAAACAAGTACCGGTCTTTTCTTACTAGAGGTTAAATCACTAAATGGTATAGGAATCAGCAATATATCCCCTTGATTATACATCATTCCATACCGCATCATCAATGTCGTTATTCCAAAAACCCATACTGCTTTCACTTACCAGCTCTAAATCTTTAAATACCTGATTATCTTTTTTTGTCTTCAAATAAACTAATAAAATTAATAACTTCCGGAATTTGGCTTTCTGGAATTTCATCTATAAGTTTTAATAAAATTTTTTTAGCGGTGTCCATATTAACACTGCCTTCCATGACAAAATATGTAATTAAATAATTATATTATATCATATTCAAGACATATATTATACTGGATTAATTATCAGGATAATCCTGCCTTTCCCTCACTTATGATAGGGTTCATTCCGCAAAATCTTAAATCCGCGGTAAATTTGTTCTAAAAGAATTAACCGCATTAACTGATGAGGAAAAGTCAGCCGCGAAAAAGACAACCGTAAATCTGCCCGCTCCAGTACCTTTGGGTCAAGCCCCAGGGTGCCACCGATAACCCAATTAATCTCACTTTGCCCCCGCAACATAGTTGCCTGCAGCCAGTGAGCCAGTTCCTCGGAGGAAAAGCTTTGCCCCTGACGGTCCAGGGCCACGACTACTCCGGTACCAGGTGACCCGAGATACTTTAAAATTCCCTCACCTTCCCTGGCCAAAACTATCTGCTCTTCGGCTGAGGAAGCCCCTTCCGGAATTCTTTGATCTGGTATTTCGACCAGCTGCACCCGGGTATAAGCCTGCAGACGTTTAACGTATTCGGCTACCCCGTCTCGCAGGTACTTCTCCTTTAACTTACCGACAGTGATGAGACGAATTAACATCAGGATATCCTTCCTAAACCAAAGGTTTAGTGTCATTATAACAAAGAGTAGGATAGGGGGACAGGTTTACTGTCCCGGTGAGAAAGTTAATCGGTAGTATGGAGACAGGGGGGACAGGCTAACTGTCCAGGTGATCGTGAAGAAACGAAGAGTGAAAAAAGAATGGAATAATGGATTTCCATAATCTGCGGCCGAACTATAATTTTGGAAGCAAAAGAACCGTCAGACTGCTTCCTTTAATCGGTGGAAGCAAAAGGACCGTCCCCTTGCTTCCTTACCCCTCAAGGCGGCCCAATATGACCGGGATTACCATTTCCTCATAGGCGTCTCGGCCAATCGCTCTTTTCTCCCGAATCACTTTGACCTGAACGGTATCTCCGACTTGGCGTTGGGAGATAGCGGTCCGAATTTCTTCGGCGGTCCGGATTACCTGATCATCAACGGCAATGATAATATCCATATGGCGCAGGCCGGCCTTATCCGCTGGACTAGTCGGATGAACCTCTATCACGACACCATAGTCCACCGGCAGATGGTAATAGGCCGCTGCTTCTGCCGTGACTTCTCCCTTTAAGGTCACGCCAAGGGCCGGCCGAACGACCTCTTTATGTTGAATCAAGGAGGCAATGACTTGCTTAACCTGATTGCTGGGGATGGCAAACCCCATTCCTTCAAACCCGGGCATGGCAATCTTGACTGAGTTGATACCAATAACTTCTCCTCGGCTATTAATCAGGGCACCGCCACTGTTGCCGGGGTTAATCGCCGCATCAGTTTGCAGCAAGGGATAAGCACTACCTTCATCACCGCTGAGTTTTCGGTTGATGCCGCTGATTACGCCGACAGTAACGGACCGGGCAAACCGCATGCCCAGAGGATTGCCAATTGCCACGGCTGTTTCTCCAACACTAACCTGATCAGAATCACCAAACGCAGCGGCAATTAAATTAGGGGCTTGGACCTGGAGAACCGCTAAGTCAGTGTGGGAATCCTTGCCGATAATTTCCGCGGGAATCTCCCGGCCGTCAGCCAGGGTTACCAAAATCCGGCTTGCCCCCTCGACCACGTGGTTGTTCGTCACAATATACCCATTTTGGGCATCGAAAATCACCCCGGACCCGGTTACCTCATCACCGGTCCGTGATAACAGCCCGTCAGTCGGAATACTAGTAATTCCGGTTACCGCTGGAGACATTTTCTGGGCAATGGACACCACCGGATTAGCGGCCTGCTTCTCGGCTTGGTTTACTAAGTTTGGCGTTATAGAACCAGAGGAATTAAAAAGGTCGATTTGCGGCTTCTTTTGGGATTCCGGCAAGGATTGAAGCAACCAGCCGCCCGCGATAATCAACCCGGCTGCGACTAAAACTAGCGGTAAAAAACGATGTTTCTTGCCCTCTGGTTGTTTCCCGGGTGATTGATTTTTCTCTTGTTCCAACCGTTACCACCTGCCTCACTAAGTTAAGTTAAAATGTTTAGATTATAGAGTTAAGCCAAATGCGCTATTAGTTTGCCCATTTATTGATCAGAAAAATAACCCGAGTGACTTTATTCAATCACTCGGGTACACAGCTCAACCATTGATCACAACAACTTAATGATTGGGGATAGGTTAGATCAATTGAAGGTCGGCACCAATTGAGGTGAATTTTTCAACCAGGTTTTCATAACCGCGGAAAATATGATGGATCTGGCTGATTTCCGTCTCTCCTTCCGCCGCTAAAGCAGCTAGGACTAGGGCTGCTCCGGCCCGCAGATCACTGGCCTTGACGCAGGTCCCAAACAGTCGCGGGACCCCCTTAACCACTGCCGTATGGCCTTCAACCTTGATTCTGGCCCCCATCCGTTTCAGTTCATCCGCTACTTGAAAACGGTTTTCAAAAACGTTTTCCACTATAACACTGGTTCCCTCTGCCAAACTAAGCAAAGACATGAACTGTGACTGCATATCCGTTGGAAACCCCGGATAGGGCATGGTTTTTAGGTCAACGGCGATTATGCGTGACGCGCCGATAACTTCGATGCAGTCTCCTTTTTCCCTCACCTTAGTCCCTGACTCGCGTAGTTTGGCAATAATCGGCTGAACATGAGTCGGGATAACGTTCTCCAAGACTACTTGTCCCCGGGTAATCGCGGCAGCGGTCATAAAGGTCCCGACTTCAATGCGGTCCGGGATGACCGCGTGCCGGATTCCTTTAAGTTCAGGGACCCCCTCAATTTTAATCACATCAGTGCCAGTCCCCCGAATTCTCGCCCCCATAGCATTTAAAAAGTTGGCCAAATCGACGACCTCCGGTTCTTTGGCCGCGTTCTCAATAATGGTCTGACCCGGAACAACTGAGGCCGCCATCATAATGTTTTCGGTGGCCCCGACACTAGGAAAATCCAGATAGATATCCCGGCCATGCAAAGTACCGGCCCGCGCCTTAATAAATCCGTGCTCCAATCGGGTCTCAAACCCCAGCAACTGCAGCCCCTTGAGGTGCAGATCCATTGGTCGGGAGCCAATGTTACAACCTCCGGGGAGACTGATATCGGCGACTCCTTTTCGACCGGCCATCGAACCCAGCAAAAGGTTCGACGCCCGCAGTAATTTAGCTTTTTCATAGGGGGTGCGATGATTAATATTATCTGGAACCCGGATGCTGACAGTGTCGTCCGTTAACCAGTTAGCTTCTGCCCCTAGACCGCGCAAGATATCCAACAGAATTTCAACGTCCTGGATATGGGGCACATTTTCAATAATACTCTCTCCCCGTGCCAAAACACTGGCCGCAATAACTACAAGGGCCGCATTTTTTGCCCCGCTTATCCTGACCTTGCCGGTGAGAGGCCGACCGCCTATCACCCTGATCTTATTCAACGCGGTTTTCCCCCTTTTATTTATTAAATAGCCTGTACACTTTTATAATTCTATTCATTTGCCGGGGTAATTATATCACCCGGATGAACCAAAACCAAGGGGACGGTTCTTCCGGCTGGCGATTTCGTTCTTCTTCCGGCTGCGGACAGGTTAAGTACTCTAAATAATAATAACGATAATCATAACGCTTGTGTTTTAACTCGGTCTGCTGGCTAAGCTAGCCAGGCAAATGTGATCCAAGTCACAACCGCTTGTCTTAACAAGTTATCTAAGCGAAATTGTCCTATATATCACATTTCTTGTCAAGTTCTTGGGATTAACAAAAATAGACATGTCTAAAAGCTGCCACAAACTGTCGTTAATTGTTGTGGGCAATGCTCTCCCGCGCGGCTTGATCGGCGGCCCAGGCTCGAAAATCGGCATCAAATTGCGCCAAATCCGCCCCGGTCGTCTGCTTTAGGGCCTGGTTAATGTGCTCACCCTGACTCAAGCACTTAATAATTTGGCTCAGGCATTCCGAGCTATACACTGTATTGATATACTTTACCGCCATAAGCGACTCCCAGTAGGCCAACATCTGATTCGGCAGATAGTCAAAGCCGGTATCCATCTCTTTTAGCGGATAGAGTTCCTGGTAAACCCACTCCTGCCACTCTTGGCCCCTCGGTTCTGCGATACTCTTGGGTTCAAAACGCTGTTGACTTGACCGGCAACTTTGTTGATAAAGTTCCGTAAATGGGTTTGAAAAAGCAAAACCGGTTAACTTCTTTTCTTCCCACTGCGCAACTCCTTCGGTAAACCAGCGTGGATAATTCCCCCCGGTCAAGTAGTCGATTACATAATGGGTATATTCATGAGATATCGGCCCGGTAGTCCGAAAAATTTCCGGGTCGATTTTTCCCTCATCTGAAGTTGCCCAGGCACTTGGGGATAGAATCCTGATTGACCCAACCCAATACACGCCTAGAGCTCCTTCATCCGCCGGCCAACCAAAACTACCGGTCAAAGAATCATTGGTTGGGTAAATTATTATCGGCACTTTTCGATTCGGTTCATATCCCAGGTTTTGATTGATGGGGTCATAGATTTCTTCGGCGATTGCCAGGACCAAGGCGGCTGCCTCGGCATCCCTTTCCCCGTATCTCACCCGAAAATGCTCACTCTCCATCAGATGTTGTCCTCGGTGTTGAAAATCCAAAGCAATTCGGCTTCCTTCGCGAAAAACTGTATAAAAAGCACTTCTAATCGTTCCTGGATTACGAAGCCAGGAAAAAACTAGAACGAGTACTCCAGTAAGTACCAGACAGTAATGAATCCAACGATTCCCTCTCCATCTCTCTGTCATGGGTCCCCACCCCCGAGAGGATTATACCAAAGAGATAGGAGGAAGTGACCTTGAAATTTCCACCAAATATAACACCCCCCCACTTTCAGGAAAGCAGGGGGGTTAACCCTCAAGAGTTTTATCTTAGTTCGGTTCGTAAGGCCCCTATTTAATGAAGAGGTTGCCTTGAAGTGGATTACCTAGTTAAGCTTCGGATGGAATTCAGTTTCTACCTGATGCTTGATTTACCTTTATGTTCATCAGCACGAACCCTTTCGCGATCACATTCAGTTTCTACCTGATGCCTGATTTACAGCAGGCTCGATGAGTTCACTTTACAATCACACCCAATTAACTTAATTAACCCAGATAACGCTTGGGATTAACCGGATTACCATTGACCAGAACTTCAAAGTGAAGATGCGAACCGGTACTGCGTCCCGTACTGCCGACTCGACCTATAACCTCACCTTTGCTTACGCGTTGCCCAACTTTAACATTAATGGAGGAGCAATGAGCATAGCGGGTGACAATGCCATTTCCGTGATTAACGGTAATCATCTTACCATAACCACCCTCCCAACCGGCTCCAGTCACTTTGCCATCATCCGCGGCGCGAATGGCATCGCCGGTGTTGCCATTGATATCCATCCCCGTGTGGAATTCGCGGCCGCGGTAGCCATAGGCTGACGTAATCCCCCCGCGCAATGGCCAAGCTAGTTGTCCGCTACCGGCTGAATAAGTTCCGCTATCCGAGCCACGCGAAGCTACAGCAACTCGAGTTCCTTGCAGGACAATTTCTTTTACTGGCTCCTGAACAATGGTCTCGTTTAAGATGTTTTCTTCTATCGTCAGGTCATTGTGCCGAACAATCTGGTAGGTAACTTCGCGTTTTCCCGGCACTCCCTTCTGTTCGATGTGCCGGTAACCACGCAGCTTATCGTCAGTCTGCTTTGTTTCTACCGGATAATTAATCGACTCAATGGCCGTCTTTTCTAAGGTAACCGCAACTGTAAGCAACGGCTTTGGGCCTACTAGGCGCAACGTCTGACCTACAGACAGCTTATCAGATTTCAGTTCCGGGTTGGCATCCATAAGATCTTGAACCCTTAGATCATTAGCCCTGGCGATCAGCCAAAGGCAATCACCCTCTTGAACAGTATATGTAATTACTTCCTCCTTACCGGAACGAATAAGTAATTCTGCCTCTTCGGGTGTAAGCACTTCTTCTACCGATACTTGCACTGGTTCACAAGTGACTGTTTCCAAAAAGGAAACTTCTTTAATCTCCACATTTTCTACTGGCGTAGTATATAAATCTTTGTATTGCTCTAAAACTTGGGTGGCCGCTTGTTCATCAGCCACTACCGCACAGGTCTCTCCGTTAGCTTTGATCGCTATTGCTTTGGCAACATAATTCATTTGAGATAACCGGGCCACTAAGTCTGCCTGATCTAATGTATCACCGACCAACAGTTTGCTCTTGAACTGGACTTCCCCACACAATTCCACCGTCTGACCGCCAAGGGCTTCACTCTTAGCTTTGGTGACCTCCGCAAGAGCTGATTTGAATACATCCTGGTTAGCGACTACGCCAATTACTTCCCCGTTTAGGATTACTTCCTGCGGGCCATTCATGTAAGCCAAGGCAACAGAAGGGAATATTATCACCATCGCTAGAACCAAGGCCAGGATCTTGTTGTTAACCCTCATCCTCTCCCTAAAATGGACAAGAGTTGACCACGCCCCTCCCATACATCTACTCCTTTCCTTATCGGTCGCCATAATACGCTGTTTTCAACCGACGGGTGATAACCTGATTATAGCATCAAAGTTGTTGGTCGCCAATCCCCTAAAATGGGATAACTTGTTCAAATCACCAAGGTATTCTTCATCCGTCGGCTGGTTCTCCTTTTTGGATCAAACGTCTAGCCTGATAGTAAATGGCTGCTTCCAGGCGCTTTTTTTGAATTGAGCAACCCAGGGTATACGGCTGGTAAATCGTGTTATTAAAGGATTCTGCATTAGCGTGGCAGCCACCGCCACAATAAAACCGGGCCCAGCACCCGGCACAGACTGATTTGCCGTAAATGTGCGCATTTTGAAAATGCGCCATTTTGGCTAAATCTAAATCGTCATTTTTCAACACATTTCCTAACAGATAGGCCGGTCGGCCGACAAACTGATGACAGGGGTAAATATCCCCTTCCGGGGTGATGGCTACGTATTCAAAACCCGCACCACACCCTTTAAGCCTCTTAGGCAGACACGGTCCGTGATCCAGGCTAAGGTCAAAGTGGAAAAAGTTAAAACCACTTCCCTCTCGTTCTCTTGCTTCAATCGCCTTGGCCAGACGATCATATTCCGCAAAAATCTGCGGCAGGTCTTCTTCGCGGAGGGCATAATCTGCTGGTTCAGCAATAACAACCGGTTCGACCGACACCCGCTTAAACCCCTGATCCGCCAGATGTAGGACATCGTTGGCAAAGTCAAGGTTAAAGCGGGTATAGGTCCCTCTGACGTAGTAATCTTGATCTAGCTGCCGGGATTCAGTGAGAGCTTTGATGGGGGGCAGCACTGCGTCGTAACTCCCGCTGCCATCAGCAAAAACGCGTAGCCGGTCATGGACGGCCGGCCGGCCATCGAGACTCAGAACCACACTGATCTTTTGCTGATTAAGATATTCCTGAATATCAGCATCTAGGAGAACCGCATTGGTTGTTAACGTAAAATGGATCAGTTTGCCCTTTTCTTGTTCGAGTTGCCGACCATACTCCACTATTTGCTTGACTACCTCGAAATTGAGCAGGGGTTCCCCACCGAAAAAATCTACTTCGCAGTGTTTGCGGTTGGCAGAATGCGCCACCAAAAAATCCAGAGCCGCTTTACCTACCGCAAACGGCATTAGTTTACAGCCGCCGCCAAAGTTACCGCTGGAGGCAAAACAGTAACTGCAACGCAAGTTGCAATCATGGGCCACGTTTAAGCAGAGCGATTTGATGACTGGGTTTTGGCTCGGTTCCCCGGCCGGCACCGTCTTGGATTCAGGATTAACCAACGCCGGAACCGGGCTTGCTAATTCGGGAGATACGGTTTCCCGCCATTGATCCCGGTTAAATAGGGTTCCCTCTTGGGCCAGCTCCGCCAATTCCAAAACCGCTTCTTCCAGCTCTTCTCGGGCATATTTACCCTCTCTGGCGCAATCGGTCAGATCCGCCAAGGCCTGCCCCAGATTACCTTGCCGTTTTTCCAACGTCTCCAGCAGATCCCACGCCACTGGATCAACGGCGTGGATCGAACCGGAAACAACGTCTACGACCAACCGTAATTCGCCCTGCCTGAACCGGTGCTGATCCGCAGAAAAATTATAATTTCCCAGTTCGGGAAAGGTTTTAAACACCAAAATCCCTCCGGTTACCTATCATGATAAGATTTAACATAATCGGATTAATTGTAACACTTTTCGAGCCCATATGGGGCATAAAAAATGACTCCCTTGAGAGTCATTTTATTCCATTGCTATATAATTTATTAACCATTCCTGCCCCAAGGACACACCACTGTCACAACCACTGTCATAATAGCGGACATAGGTCATCCTGAGCGTTAGCGAAGGATCCTGCTTCTCGGGGCGGGAAGGATTCTTCGCTGCGCTCAGAATTATCATGCTTGGCCGCACCACGATAAACGAAAATAATTATATTCATAGCAATGACACGATATTAAAACTATTTTTACTAGGTCTCAAGTTGCAAAATTTATTTCTGACAGACCTGATTACCCACCGTACATGATGTTTTGCAAGCTGATTGACAGGAAGCCTGACACTCACCGCAACCGCCGGTCTTGGTTGATAGATTTAAGGCTGGTTTGATCAGGGTTTGGACGTGCTTTTTCTGAGTCAAGATTTTTCCCCCTTCCAAAAATTATAGTAATCATTATAGCATATTCCCCATTCGAGTTAAACCATTCCTATCAGCTTCTGCCCTAAAACAACTATGTGGGACATGTGGGACACTGTTTTGATGATGCTTTCTAGCGGTATAAAAGTGAATCTACCATGAAATACAGAAAACCTCTCTGTTAATGTTAATGAGAGAGGTCGCGAGATACGTTTTGGAGCGGGAGACGGGAATCGAACCCGCATAGCTGGCTTGGGAAGCCAGAGCTCTGCCACTGAGCTACTCCCGCACACGGTTGGTCTTATTTTGTTAGTCTTATAACGAAATTTATAATAACACAGCGATACCTAGGTGTCAAGCGGAATCAAATGATAACAAGGGAAAACACGAGGGACCGTCAAAAAAACCAACTTAATCACAGTGAGGGGCTTTTGAAGAGATAAAAAATCTTGTATCTCAACGATACAAGTCATTTTTAAATCAATGGTGGCTCAGGCCAGAATCGAACTGGCGACACGCGGATTTTCAGTCCGCTGCTCTACCGACTGAGCTACCGAGCCATTATCGCCGATATTGTGTTCATCAAGCTCTTCAGCTTCCTAAGTTAGAGTTCCTTCCTTGATTAAGAATTAAGGCTATATTAAATAATATGGCGGAGCTGACGGGAGTCGAACCCGCGGTCTCCTGCGTGACAGGCAGGCATGTTAGGCCTCTACACCACAGCTCCGCAATTTTTCATCTATTACCTGGTGGGCGATGACGGACTCGAACCGCCGACTTCTTGCATGTGAGGCAAGCGCTCTACCGGCTGAGCTAATCGCCCGAAGATAAATGGTGACCCCTACGGGATTCGAACCCGTGTAGCCGGCGTGAAAGGCCGGTGTCTTAACCGCTTGACCAAGGGGCCACTTAACCTTCAACGGAATCTTATGTTACACTACTTCAGGGCGATTGTCAACGGGTCGGGGGATATTATTGTCCAATACTAATTAAATTTAATTGTTCTTCAGTCCGACATAATACTAACAACCGTTCCCGACACTGTCAAGGTATTCGAGGAACGGTTGTTTAAGTATACTTGATACAACCTAATGTTGGTTATTGCATTTCGCATACAAAGGTTAATTTGGTTAAACAATCTAGAACGCATGTCCTGGAACAGCGAGCCGGTCTCGGTAGTTTAGCCGGGCATCGGTTCTTTGAGGAGGCTAACGAACTTGGTGAATTCTTTTAAGAAAGCTAACTCCACCGACCCGGTCGGGCCATTTCGGTGTTTGGCGACAATTATTTCTGCGATGTTTGGTTTGTCCGAATCCGCAAAATAGTAGTCATGCCGAAAGATAAACAGGACGATGTCCGAGTCCTGCTCCAAAGCACCGGATTCGCGCAAATGGCTGAGGTTTGGGCGTTTGTCTTGAGTCTGCTCAACTGCCCGACTAAGCTGGGATAAGGCCAGCACCGGGACCGCCAGTTCCCGCGCCAGGGCTTTTAAAGATCTGGAAATCTCGGAAATCTCCTGGGTTCGATTTTCAGACCGGCGGATAGTCTGAATCAATTGGAGATAATCAACCACTAATAAGCCCAGTCCCTTTTCCGCTTTCAGGCGTCGGGCCTTAGACCGCATTTCGTTAACGCTGATGGCCGGGGTATCGTCAATATAAATCGGGGCCTCCGCCAGCAGACCCATGGCTCGCGTCAGGGAAACCCATTCATCTTCAGCCAAACGGCCGGTGCGAAAACGTCCCTGATCAAGCCGCGCCTCGGCGCAGAGCATCCGCTGCACTAATTGCTCCTTGGCCATTTCCAAACTGAAAACAGCTACCGGCAACTTGGCCCGCAGGGCGACATTTTGGGCAATGTTTAGCGATAAACTAGTTTTGCCCATCGCTGGACGAGCAGCTAGTAAGATCAACTCCCCGGGTTGTAAGCCTCCCAAAAGCCGGTCCAAATCCGGGTAATAGGTCGGCAGGCCGGTAGCCCGATTCCCTTGTTCCTGCAATTGTTGCAGGCGATCATACGTTTCCAGTAAAATATCCTGCAGCGAGGCAAATGACTGCATCACTCCCCGCTGAGAGATTTCGGTGATTCGCTGTTCTGCCTCATCCAGTAATACTTGGATGTCCTCGCGTCCTTCATAGCTCCGATTAACCAGCCGGTTAGACAGATTAATTAAGGCCCGCAGCAGGGCCTTTTCTTTGACGATCGAGGCATGGTGTTCGACACTAACCGAGGTGGGCACACTGGTAAAAAGGAAAGCCAAGTAGGGCAGACCTCCCACCCGATCAAGTTCATCCAGCCGCCTTAACTCTTCGGCGAGTGTCACCAAATCCACCGGGTCGCCTCGCTCAAAAAGACCAGTGATCGCGGGATAAATTAACCGGTGGCCCTCTCGAAAAAAGTCATCCGCCTGCAGAATGCCCATTACCACCGGAATACTCTCCCGGTCAATCAGCATTGCCCCGAGAACTAGCTGTTCGGCCTCGATATTCTGGGGCGGAACCTTGTCAAAATAAATACTCATGGGCCTTCTTTCCTTATGTAGTTAGGCTTGTGTATAACTCAGTCAGCAGACCAAGCTCGGAACAAACGTCGTCGGCTTCCGGCAGGCTCCAAACTGGCCCTGCAGGCTCAGACAGTGATGCCTGCTGTTCCTCCAGCCGCCTCCGTTCTCTAATGCAGATCGTCAATCGCTGATCTTCATTATAACACTGCGCAATCAAGCTAATTAACCAATCTGAGCTTCCCGTTCAGTCAAATACTCAGCCATAACCAAGGGTAGGGCTTCTTCAATAGTCTTAATCGGGATAACCCTGATTCCTTGAAGGTCTACCGGTACATCCTTGATGTTTTCATGGGGGACCACAACTGTTCTTACCCCGGCCTGTTTAGCCCCGTAAATCTTTTCGATTATCCCGCCCACGGGTTTAACTTTTCCCTGTAACGAGATTTCGCCAGTCACAGCGACATCCTGGTAAATGCCCCAGCCTTTAATGGCACTCAAAATGGCCAGGGTAATCGCCAGTCCGGCCGAAGGCCCATCTATCTTCCCGCCTCCGACCACATTAATGTGCAGGTCATAATCAGCGATCTCCTCGCCGGTAATTCGACGCAACAAAGAGGTGGCATTAAAGACAGAATCTTTAGCCATGCTGCCCGCCGCATCATTAAATCGGACATACCCTTTTCCTTTATCCCGGGTCGGAAAAGCGACAGCCTCAATTTCTAAAACTGAGCCTAAAAAACCAAGGACCCCCAGACCCAAAATACGACCAACCTCCGAGGTGGCTGAGGCTTTATAAATGATGTACGGGGATAGTCGTGAAGTCTGAAGCACTTCATAAAGGTGGCGTTTCCCCAAAATTATGGGGATCCCAGTCATAGACTCGGACTCGCTGGTTTGAGTGGCTGCTGCTTCTAAGAAACTGAGGTCAGCCGACCTGGTTTTCCTTAGTTCCCGGCCTTCGTGCAAGGCTAAGCCATAGGCATCGGCGATCAGATTAGTCGCCTTCCGGCCTTCGATCGTATACTCGCTGATCAATTCCGGCACCCCGGCCTCTAGCTGCACCTTTAGTTTTAAGGCGGCATTGCGGACAATTTCCTGAATATGGACGGGACTAAGCGGTTCAAAATAGATTTCCGCGCAACGCGAGCGGATAGCCGGGTTAATATCGCCTGGATCTCGGGTAGTGGCCCCGATCAAGACAAAATCTGCCGGTGCGCCTTCATCAAAAAGTTTTTTAATGTATTTGGGGATATGCGGATCGTCCGGATCATAATAAGATGATTCAAAGGTAACTTTTTTATCTTCCAGGACCTTAAGGAGCTTGCTTTGGAGAATTAAATCCATTTCCCCAATCTCATCAATAAATAGGATCCCACCGTGGGCTTCACTGGCCAATCCCAGCTTCGGTTCGGGGATGCCGACCTCCGCTAGTTCACGTTTCGCTCCCTGGTAAATAGGATCATGCACTGAGCCTAGTAACGGATTGGTAACCTCCCTCGGGTCCCAACGCAAGGTAGTTCCATCGACCTCGACAAAGGGGGCGTCTTTCGCAAAGATTGAACCGGGGACTGTTTTAATCGCCTCCAAGGCTAACCGGGCCGACGTCGTCTTGCCTATCCCCGGCGGACCATAGAAAAGAATATGCTGGGGGAAAGGAGCGGCCAGCTTTGACACGAGGGCCCTGATGGCTCTTTCTTGACCAACGATTTCCTCCAGACAACTCGGACGCAACAGCTCAATCACGGAACGCGTTAACCGGGTCTGATTCATTTTTTCTAAAACTGCCAAACGCTTAAGGGTCTGGGCATTTTCCGAACCGGCGTGTTCTTTAACGAGTTGGGCTTTGATATCTTTTAGGTATTCATTGTATCGCTGTTGCATCCGTTCTTTGATTTTTCGATCAATCTTATCTTCCACGGAACGCCGCGCTAGCAGGTCAGCAATGGCTTCTTCAATCTGCGCCACAATTGACTGAAGTTGGGCGTACCGGGGCAAATCATCTAGGGTGGGGTCGCCGGTCACCAATTTTTGCAAGCCCAGTACTCGCTTCAATAAATCATCCGAGCGCATCAGCTCTAAGGCCTCTACTTTGGTAGCCCGAAGAACCAATTTATCTGAACCATAAATATCCCCTAAAGTCTCGTACAAGGCATTAACCTGCCGCTGAATCTGGTCATAGTGGCTAAATTTTTTTTCAATTCGATTTCTGGTACCAATGAAACGCTGATATAATGCCTTTAGCAAGATTGGCACCCTGGTTTCTAAAAACGATCGGACCGTTAAAACGGGCCAAATCATATTTCCGGGAAACCAGGATAGCACCACCTTTCCGTTTGTTTTTCAGATTATGGATTTTTTGCTCGCGCTCCACTGTTGCCAGTTGTTTAAGTGCATGTTTAAGTGCAAATTATTTAAGGGCTGAAAATTTGTTTACTTCTGATCAAGGGTCTTGATGTTTATGTATTTATCTGAATCAAAAGACGGCTGCTTCTATAAGTGGGGGTTACCTTTGTTTAAACTTTAAGTGAAAGCAGAGTTTTTTTCATTTGAAGCCTCGATGTTCAGCGAAGCTGAACAAGTTCACTCAGCGACGACGACTAAAGTAAACTTGGCCTGAATCCCGGGATATAGCCGGGCAGTGAGGGAATATCGTCCTAAGGCTTTGATGGTCTCTTTTAATTCCAGTTGCTTTCGATCAAGCTTAATCCCATAATCCTTAGCCAGCACCTCAGCCACTTCCCGAGTGGTGACTGAGCCAAACAGCTTTCCTCCCTCTCCGGAGCGCATCGCGACTTGAACTTCTTTGCCCTCTAACCTTTCTGCTAGATTAAGGGCCTCGGCCTTAGCCCGCTCTTTTTTATTTTTCTCGACCTGTTGCCGAAGGTTTAGATCACGCAGTCGCCCGGCCGAAGCCTCAACCGCTAAGCCTCGAGGAATCAGAAAATTCCTGGCATATCCCTCCGCTACCTCTACCGTTGATTCTTTGGAGCCCAAGCCCTTAACATCCTGTAATAGGATAACTTTCAATCTCTCATTCCCTCCTTACTTCCCAATTTGCGATAGTTGAATAAAGGATCAAATAGACCAACCGACATGATCAAAACTACAGTTATTGAAATATAAAAACAGCTAAAAATAATTAGACTGGCCTTAAACCACCGCGGCAGTTTGGATTTTTGGTAATAATAGCTGACAACGGCAATCCCAAAAATAATCAAAAAGGGAGCGTACAGGACCAGCAGGTTTTGGCCTCCGATCATCAGCCAGCTCAATCCAAAGTAATCCCCGGCCAGCAAAGCGGCAAAAGCCACAACCACTCCCCAGGTCAGATACCAAGGCATCTGCCACTCTCGAAAAGGCGGCAGGGATACGACCGGGATCTGCAAACGACGGGCGACTAACTGGACGATTAAATAGTTAAGACTAGCGGTAATCGCTGCCCCGACTGCCAGCAGGCCCGGCAGAATTCGTTGGAAAAATAATACTATTTGGGTCGCCGCCTCCCGCAGGGCCTCTTCGGTAATTCCCTGGGCCTGATAATCTTCAAGAACCCCGGCGCGGCGGTAAAACTCCACTATCGAATCAACAGAAGATTGAAGCTGTTGGCCTAAATCGCTAAATGTTATACCCATGATTTGAAGACTAGCCAGGGTAATAATGACCGTAGAAATAATCGAGATTCCTACCCCGCCTAGAATACTAGAGCCGGCGGAAAACTGACGCTTCAAAGCCAGTCCGTAAAAAAGGCCGACTACCCCAAATTGAGCCACATACAAGACAGCCGTGAGCGGATTGGACAGGATAATAACCAATACCATAGTGACAATTACGGCTAACAGACCATCACGCAGAGAGTAACGCGCCACCATCAGGGTAATCGGTATGGTCCAGACTATAGTAGCAAGACTCGACAATATGGGAATGTACAATCCGACTAATGCCAAAATTGCTGCCAAGGCTGCTGCTAGAGCCCCCTCAACCAAGGGCTTTGTCCCGGATATTGGCTGCAATTTCGTCACAATCCTTTCTTTCTATTCTCAAGATGTTTCTTTAAGGCAGACAGGTCCCCATACCACTCTTCCACTTCGTGTTTCTCGTCTATATGTCGGCGAACCAGTGCTTCGAGTTGCAAATCGACCTGGGCAAAGTTTACCCCAACTCTTTGTCCTAATAAATAGGCAGTCAACTGCACGCGGGCTAAACCCTGCCGTATTAGTTCCTCCTGATTCTGTAATAAAGCCCGGAAAAGCTGACTGACTGACTCAAGCAACTCAGCCTTTAGCCATTCAATAAGCTTGACATTACGGGCAATATCCAGGTCCCGGCTGCGGGGCATACTTCCCTCTCCTATCCAATTGAACTTTAGAATCGCCTGTAAGGGGCCTTGATTGAGAAGATAATTCGTCAATAAATAAAGATTTCCTGCTTCAATAAGTATTTCTGGCTGCTCTTTTTTCTTCCGTTGCATGCAGAATATCCCTTGCCCGTTAACTCATTAACACAAAAGGGAGCGATTAACGCTCCCTCACTCTACTAGCCAACTAACCGTTATTCAGCCGTAAACGGCAGCAGGGCTATATTTCTCGCCCGTTTGATCGCCAAGGTTGCCTGGCGTTGATGCTTCGCACAGTTGCCCGATATCCTTCGAGGCAGAATCTTTCCTCGTTCGGTAATAAACTTTCTCAGCTTGTTAATGTCTTTGTAGTCGACTTCTTGCACCTTCTCGACGCAAAAGGTGCAAACCCTTTTCCGCGGTCTTCGTCCACGTTCACGTCGCATCAAGCCACCTCCTCCATAGTTATTTGATCAGTCCATTAAAACGGTATTTCTTCCCCCTGAATATCCACTTCTGATCCAAGGTCGTCCACTGAAGAACTGCCCTTGTAACCGGCACCCGAATCTTTAGGACTCAGGAATTGGACATTTTGCGCTACTACCCGGGCGACCCGTCTTTTTTGACCGTCTTGGGTTTCATAAGATTGAATCTCCAAGCGTCCTTCTACAGCGGCCAGCCGGCCCTTGCTCAGATAATTGGCGCACAGCTCGCCTAACTGTCTCCAGGCCACTATATCGATAAAATCGGTCTCCCGCTCCCCCTGTTTATTAGTGTAGGAACGATCTACCGCTAAAGAAAAGGTCGTGACCGGTATTCCGCTAGTAGTAAAACGCATCTCGGGATCTCTGGTAAGTCGACCAATCAGGATAACTCGATTCAGCAATCCTGCCGCCCCCTTAAAATATCCTCTTAAATAAATAAAATAATATACGACGCTCCCGTCTATCTAAATAGTCGCGTCTCTTTCCTTTTGGACAGTTGCTGCGGTGCTAGAGTTCTACTCTTGTTCAAGCAGTACTTTCCTGTGTCCTTAGATACGACGCTCCTCTCTATCTGACTAGTCGCGTCTCTTTCCTTTTGGACAGTTGCTGCGGTGCTAGAGTTCTACTCTTGTTCAAGCAGTACTTTCCTGTGTCCTTAGATACGACGCTCCTCTTCCTACCCCTTTTTAGTAATCAGGTATCGGATGACGGTGTCGGTTATTTTAAAGACCCGTTCTAGTTCCTGTTCTGTTGCCGGCTCGCCGTTGAAGTGCTCCAATACATAGTAGCCTTCTCGGTAATCGTTAATCTCATAAGCCAGCCGACGTTTGCCCCAACGATTAATATTGACTACTTCCCCGCCATTGTCAGCAATCAATTGGTCGAACTTTTCAATAACGTCATTAATCGCCTCTTCGTCAAGATCGGGACGAATAATATACATAAGCTCATACGCCCGCACAATCTTCACCTCCTCCCCACGGACTATGGCCCTACCACGAAGATAGAGCAGGGATGGAATTGCGGTCGACTCGTTTATTGATTATATCATTTAACAATATAATACACAAGTTGGCAAAACTAATCCTTGTGCTGAAGCAGCAAAAAGTTTAAGTTGTTCTGTCAGTATGCTACTGTTGTTCGCTATACGATAGATTTCGGGAAGAGACGGATCCGTCTGGCAGGGCTTTACGGCATGTTTCGGCAAACACGAAGGGAAGACATTAACAATGCGGAGTCTTTTAATTCAAATAAATTGGGACAGTGAATCTGTCCCCCTGTCCCATTACAGCTTTCCTCTGACCAGCAAATTGTTTAAATCAGCCAGGGGGGCCTCGACGACTGAAGTATTATTAAAGAGCGATTTGAGGACTGCCACCCTCTCACCTTTTTCTCTAACTTTAAAGCCAATAATGCAATAATGAATTGCTGCTTGTTCTGATTTCCGAGATACTAAATCACCAATCTGAAAACGAAGATTGGTTAATTCCCTGACCTTTCCCACGGCACACCACCCCTTTATAGGATATGCCGGCAAAGGGTTAAAGGTGCTGAAGATTTCACGGAGAATTCTCTTGATGCCGCACAATCGTCTTAACGCTTTTTTCAAACTTAACTCTAGGTAACATCACTTGGTGACCACAGCCGAGACACTTGATCCGGATATCCATCCCGGTCCTGGTTATCTCCCACTCATAACTGCCACAGGGATGAGATTTACGCAAACGTACGACATCACCCAAGTTAAATCTAGGTATCTGTGAACTGCCCAAAGAACTTAACCCTACCCTTCTGTTATCCGTGTTGCAAACCGGAGCTTAGTGAACTCATTCAGCTTCGCCAAACATCAAGGCCCAGATGGAGACTCTAGTCCACCTGAAGTTTTCAGCAAGGGCCCCCCTTATGCCTCTTATCTCAACTAATGTCTTAGGTCAAAATGACTTGCGTCTAATATCTCAGGTCTCACGCCCGGGGCTGTTCTGATTTTTTTTGCCGGTTAGAGCGGCTAAGGCCTGATTGGCACTAACCCGGACCAACCAATCACGGTCCTTCCGGGCTTCATTAAGGGCTGATAACGCTCCCCACCACTCCAGGCATCCGAGAGCTTGAGCTGCTCTGGCTCGAACCTCTGGGACCGGATCCTGCAAGACGTCGACTAATTGAGGTCCGGCTTCGATAACCCTCATTTCTCCCAACGCTTGGACAGCCTTGCTGCGGACCCAGGGAGATTCATCTCTAATTCCATTGATCAGGCTCTCAACTGCTCGATTATCCCCGATCTGCCCCAGGATCTCCAAGCAAATCCCCCGCGCCTTTTCTTCCATATGCGGATAAGCATCCAGCAAGGGTTTCACCGCGTGTGACCCCATTGAGATAAGGACATCAGCCACCCTAGCAGGAGTAACCTCAGTCGGCTCTTCTAGTGCCTTAAGCAAAGGCTCAATCACTGATGGTTCCTGAATTCGACATAGAGCGGCGGAGGCAGCCCAGCGAACCTCTTCTTCAGGATCACTGAGTAAATCTATAAGCGGCATCACCCCATTGGGAGATTGTAAAATGCCTAGCATTTCTACGGCCTGCGCTCGTTTCTGATGATTCTGACTGCTGATCTGGTCCAAGGCGAGGTCAACATACCCCAAACGCGCCAAGAGATTAACTACTGCGCCCTGACGTTCTCTTGACCATTCAAAGAAATCGCTTTGAATGACCCGCATGACCATGGAGGGTTCGGCTTTTTCTATTAAATGGATTTGTTTATAGGAAAGGGCTCCACTCCCACGAGATAAGGCATTGCTTAATCTAGCTATTTCCGCCACCTGTTTGTCTGGAACTGCTCTAGGGCGCAGTTTGCCGACTAAAAAGATTGACGGTAATAAGGCCAGGACAATACCCGCCAAGGCAGCCACCCACCAAGGTATCTCCATGATACGTCCCCTTTCCTTAATCACTCGAGGATTAACGACCGCAAACCAGAATGGAAAACGATTCTGGTTCTCGCACCCGCCCCACAACCCAACCGGATTGTCCTTGGGCGTGCAGTTGGCGCAACAGGCCGTCGGCTTGGTCCTCCGCAAGGGAGATCAGTAAACCGCCGGACGTCTGCGGATCAAAAAGGCCGTCTTTGGCGTCTTCTTCAACCAGGCCGTTAAAGCCTACCCGGTCTTTCAGATAATGCTGGTTAGTGTAGGCCCCGGCCGGAATTAAACCCATTTTGGCCATGTCCCGGGCCTGAGGCAACCAGGGAATACTCTCAACCCAGATCTCCAGGGTGCATCGACTGGCGGTGGCCAGTTCATAAGCATGCCCTAATAAACCAAAGCCGGTAATATCCGTGGCGGCTCGGACGCTAAATTCTTGCATTGTCTCCGCGGCCACCTTATTTAACAGAACCATTGAGTCAATGGCCGGTTGAATATCTGCCTCATTTAAAACTTCCCCCTTAAGGGCTGTCACCAGAATGCCAGTCCCCAGGGGCTTGGTTAACACTAGGAGTTCACCAGGCTGAGCTCCCTGATTAGTTACTATTTGATTCGGATGAACTACTCCAGTAACGGCCAGCCCGTACTTCGGTTCCGGGTCCTCAATGGTATGGCCGCCGAGAATAACGGCCCCCGCCTGGCGGACCTTATCGGCCCCGCCGGCCAGGATCTGTCCCAGGATTTGAAGATCCAGACAGTTGACCGGAAAGCAGACAATATTCATCGCGGTCAGCGGCTTGCCTCCCATCGCGTAAATATCGCTCAAAGCATTAGCCGCCGCGATTTGCCCAAAGACAAAGGGATCGTCAATCACCGGGGTGAAAAAGTCAACAGTTTGCACTAAAGCAGTCTCTTGATTAAGCTGATATACCCCAGCGTCGTCTGGGGTTTCTAGTCCTACCAACACCTCCGGGTAATTAAAGCCCGGTAAATTGCTTAGAATACTGGCCAGGGTCCCCGGACCCACCTTGGCCGCTCAGCCGGCTGCAGTGACTAATTCAGTTAGTCTTTTAGCTGTCATAACCCTGGTGTCACCACCTTCGATTAACACACATATATACAATAAAACTGATCATTATTACGAGTATAGCTCAAAAACCAGCCGGCTTCAAACAAGATTTGTCCCTAACTTGCCATAAGGACAAACTGCCAAACATTTCCCGCAGACTCTTTTGCCAAACTGGGCCCGCACCTGATTCTGATATTGGTCACAAAGTTCCGGTTTTAACCGCACAGCCAGTTCTTCTGCCGGATTAAAGGCCCGTCCGGCAATGGCTCCAGCCGGACAGACATCAAAGCACAACTGACAGTTTCCACATCGATCAGCAATAGGCTGGTCCGCCGACAACGGCGCATCAGTTAGGACCGTAACCAACCGAAGCCGCGGACCAAAAACTGGGTTAACCAAGGACCCGCTTTTCCCGATCCAACCTAGTCCCGCCAGCCTAGCTGCCAAGCGGTGGGGAAAAATACCGGCTAATCGATCCCGGGAAACCCGTTGGGAGGCGGGAATTGGAAAAGCCCGAAACCCCTGACGCTGCAGATAACTGGTTAACCTTAGAGCCAGATCATCCAACCGAACATTAACCACCCGGTAATAATGCAGGTAGGTATGCGTAGGTCCTTGCAGCAATTCTTCAATTACTTCTCGCGGAAAGCTAACGGCCAGCGAAACCGCCCGATTCAGGCCAGTAAAACTACGGCCAAATTCTTGTTCTAGATAGTTGCTGGCCTCCGATAAGTCAGCCACCCCGAACAAATCTGCTCCCCAGGCTATAGCCAGTCTATTTAGGGTGTCCTTGAGTTTTTGATAATTAGCTGATTTTTGTTTATCGTTCATAATTCCTACCTTATATACGCTTGTGTTTTAACTCGGTCAGCAGACTAAACTGGGAATGAACTTCGTCGGCTTCGGGCAGGCATCAAACTCGCCTTGCAGGCTCAAACAGTGATGCCTGCTGATCCTCAGCTGCCTCAGTTCTCTAATGTAAAACGTCAATCGCTGACCGAGTTAAAACACAAGCGTTAGATTTTTTTCTGAACTCAGTCAGCAGGCTAGACTGGGAACGAAAAAATAATATAAATCGCCAATCGCTGACCTTCGTTAAAACACGGCGCGTTAGAATTTTTTTCTGAACTCGGTCAGCAGGCTAGACTGGTAACGAACCTTAATAACCTAATACTTAAACAACCACTGGGTTATTTGCACAAAAAGACTGCCGAAATGTGGAGCTAGCTGTGAAGTTTCTAAGGCCGATCCCAAGCCCTTGATTATCCCAGAATTAATTTGATTGCCTAGGAGGCCTAAGACCGGCCAGATTAGCATAAACAAACCGAAGAGCAAGGTAAATATTAACCCCTGGGAGGTTAATGAAAAAAGAGTTCCCGCCAGCCGGTCGATGAGCCCCACTCTACCCTGTCGCCAAAAAATCAGTAATGAACCAATTAAGCGGAGTCCAAGGGTTATCCCAACCGCTAGAATTAAAAAAATCAACCCATCCTTGATTAGGCTGGCCAAGGCCTGCGAGAGCAGACTGCCCACGGTCGCAAAAACCATTTGATTTGAATAACTAGCAATATCCACCATACAAAAACTCAGCAGGTCCTGATAATACTCGGGGAGGGGAACCTCTTGAGCCACCGCTGGCAAAAACTGAGCCGGAAAGTCTTGCAGGTCTATTCCAGCGGCCGGATGCGTCCAGTTTAAGTGTTCCCCTATCCAGTTTCCTAGACGCTGACTAAAGTCAAATTTCTGATCTAAAAACTGTCCGCAGGGTTCACAGTACCGAGCAGCGGTCCAAAACCCAACGGCCAAAGATAACAAGCCCAAAGATGTTCGCAAGAAGCCGCGGTGATAACCAATGGCAGCGGCCCGTAAAAAAAGTACCAGAAGGAGAAGATCTAACCAATTCAATTAATTCATCACTCCTTCGTTGCTTGTGTTTTAACTCGGTCAGCAGGCTAGACAGGGAACGAAAAAATAATGTAAATCGCCAATCGCTGACCTCCGTTAAAACACGGCGCGTTAGAATTTTTCTGAACTCGGCTAGCAGATTAGGCCGGGAACGAAAATAAATAAGATGAAAATAAATAATGTTATAGATTTGACGCGACTCCTCTAAATTCCTGCATTGAGCAAAACAAACCCGACAGAAGGGCGTATGATGTGGAACATTCGTTTCGCTTAGAGGTGAGGGTCTTTCTGGCGTACAGAAAAAAAGGAAGCCACCTAGACTTCCGTTTTTTCTGTACGCTGCTGAAGGAAATTTGACGCGAATATTGACTTTTCGCTATTCCCGACTTATTTAATCAAAAGATCGTTCAGGGCAATTTTTTCCCTTAGTTGCCCCATTTCTAATAAGGCTTCTTGTACCTCGTTCAACTCCGACAAATTCGGTTTGAGGTTAGTATAAATGATTCTTTGCTTATCTTCTAACAAACAGTTACGGGCAATATCTTCCGCAACATTGAAATACTTGGCCGCAATACTAGCTGCCCATAACCGATCATTCTCAATGATGCTGCCGGCAGTGATGAGTTCGTTTCTTAACTCTCGCACAATATCCGGGTGCCGATTATAAAAACCTTGATTGACCACCATGGCACAACACAAATGCTCCGGCCAGATCTCTCGTGAGGAAACCAGGATCCGGCCGACGCCAGCTCGTTCCACCTGAGAAATAAAGGGCTCTGAACAAAAGAACCCGTCAATCTCCTCATTTTCTAGATTCAAAATCATATTAGGCGAGGGGACCGAAACGGTTCGGTAGGTTAGCCCCGAATTTTTCATCCACTTGTGCAACAGCAAACCTTCAGTGCCCAGTTTACTGGGAATAGCAATCAACAGAGGACTCTGATTTTCCCGCAAAAGAACCTGCCGGTCAGTAAAGTTTGGCTCGACCACCAAACAACCGCCATTACGGTGTCCGAAGCAAACCAGCTTAAGCAGCACACCCTGCTGGCGATAATTCAACACCGCTGGAAGCATCATAAAACCGGCGTCAACCTGACCCTCCACCACAGCCTGGTTAAGCTCGCGCCAGTAGATATAAGGTGTAAGCTCAACTTTTAAGCGGGGATTTTTGCAAAAAAGCAATTCCTGCGCCACCGGCAGGGTTAGGTGGTCCATACTTGGTATGTAGCCTATGCGGATGGAAACGGTTTTTAATTGTTTAAAATCAATTGGATTATTAAGGTGCGCCGGGGAAACCACAAAACGACAGGCACTATCCCCTTTGGCCACACAATCGGTTTCTTCACAATTCACTTCCGCCTGGCACAAACGAGAAACTAAGCCGGCCAAAAAGCCTCGGGTAAACTCATCCATTGCCTGGAGGGAACTGGCCTCCGTTCCCTGAAGCAACTCGTTCCCCTTAAAGTAAACCTCTTGATTTTCTTCATCTAGTTTTTCTAATTCAATTTTACCTAGTCCGCCAGCGGCAAATTGTTCGAGACAGTCCTGAAGATCCCCGGTTAACCCCCGGGCAAAACGCCGGCCGGTTTTCTCCACAGAACCTTCCTGCAACCGCTCCATCTGCTCAGTAAAAATCCGCAGCAGTCTCAGAACCTGGGACTTGGTAAACAGTTGCGCTCGCGGTTTAGAGGTGGGAAACAATTCGCAGGCACATTTAACCGCTGGATTAGTCTCAATTATGGTGTAATCGAATTCTTGACCTAAACACTCTCGAATAATCCCGACGAAAGTGAGGACGCGGATGCAAATCGCCCGTTTTTTAGCTCGCAATTGACAGGTAATCGCATAGGGGCAGTTAGGACCCACGACCATGCGAATTCGCCCGGCTGGCAACCGGGAGAAAGAGACATTAGCCTCCTCCAGCAAACCCTCTTTTTCTAAAAGGTCCCGGTACCAGCGCATTATATCCAATGGTTTTCGAATCTCCCCACTGTTGGCTTCCAACCGGTTGATTAATTGATTGGCCGCCATCTCAGAAGCCATGGCCAGTACAGAGTGGGGTTCTCCTAAATCGTCACCAATACATCCCAGAGCGTTTACCCAGTAGTTCATTCTAGCATTTTCGGATTTTAGCTGATGCAGCAACCTTTTCGTTAAGTCCTCAGTCACAGGCTCACTTCCTATCTAAAGTAGAAATCCTTATCCACAACTAAGCCTACCCCCCGTTTAATACAACACGGGAACGGACGAGGATCATAGCCGGCGGTCCGCAACTTATGCAGCCGTAAATTACGTTGCGGAACTCCTCCCCTTTCATCCGGGAAGAATAGGTCAAGACAAACATCATAAGCATTAGTTAAGGCGTACATCCCCGCTTCTTCCAGGGTCCCCTTTAGATACATATCCATAATTACCACATCGGGTTCGCGCAGGAGCCGATTCTTATCCTGAACCAAGGCTAAAAACTCTTTGGTTGAATAAACAGCCGATATAGAGGTTAAGGAATCTAGAACGACCCGGCAAGGCTTTTTCATTTGCCTGACGACCCGGGTAATAACATACAGAAATTCCTGCGCATCGCCTCGGTCTTTGATACAGACCACGCGTGGATCGGAAGATTCATAGGTATCTATAAAGATTAGCCGGCCCTCTCTCTCGTAGGGATCAGAGACAAAACCAAAAAAATTTAAATCTTCCCGCACCCGAGCGGCTGGCTCGTCGCAGGCGACATACACCGCCGATTCCCCTTGCCTGAGGCCTTGTACCATAAACTGGAATCCAAGCGTGCTCTTGCCCGCTCCGGACTCCCCTCGTACCTGCCAGATAGTGCCAAATGGAATCTTACCCCGAACAATTCCCTCAAGAGGAGAAAAACAAACCCCTTGATTGAGTTCACCCATAAGAATCTACCCCTTTTCCTCTTTTCCCTTACTTGACGTAAAAGATACGGATACCTTCTTCGGTAATTTCCATCCGGTATCGGCCGGTTACATGCTTTTGATTCCTAAGCTTATAAACCTCAATGTACCGCTTCCGGGAGCCCTGAATCGACTCGGTCCCCAGAATAATCACACCATCACAAAGTGATTCCTCTACGCCAAAACGACCAATCTGATTTGATCCATACAGAGAGGGACTAATCAAAAATGAGTTGCAACCATGATACTTAATAATCCGGGTTAACCGGGCAATCTTTTCCGAAACCAGACGCAAGTCATGACTCACCGTATGCATTAGCGTCGGCAAGGTATCGACCACCACGATTGAGGGAGAATGCGTCTGCATTAATTCATTAATCCGAAAAAGGTACTCTTCGATATCAACTCGGGCAAAATCTTCGTAGCTAACAATTAACTGCCCTTTGGCAGTAAGTTCCCGAAAATTCCAGCCATAGCTCTCTGTCCGCTCAAAAATATGCTCGGGTGACTCTTCATGGAGAAATAAGACAGCTTTGCGTCTAGAATCCTGCAGAACATTATTAATCGTTTGTAAAGATAAAGTAGTCTTCCCTACCCCGGCTGGACCGCAGAGCAAAACATTGCTGCCCAAGGGCATACCGTCTCCCAATAGGTCATCCAGTCCTTCGATCCCGGTTTTTAAAACCCCTTGAAAGAGTTGGAATTCAGGCAAGACCGGGGCCTGCCTCGGAAAGACCTGCAAGCCATCCGACGCAAAACGAAAGCCATGTTTCCCCGGCAGATGCTCATGGCCTCTGCTTTTGAGTACTTCAATCAAGCGGCGCCGGCCTTCGGTCGGGGTTTCCTGATAAGAAAGAGTAATAATTGTGTCCACCAAATACTCTTCGAAGCCGGTCGCTCCTTTGACAGACATTTCCTTTGTAAAAATGACGGTTAAGCCCATTCGCTTCAAAGAATTGATCATACTAAACATTAATTCACGGAGGCTGGTTTCTTCAACGGTTATCCTCTGAAAGTGGGTGAAACTATCGATCAGAATTCTTTTGATTCCCAGGCGTTCAATCAACTGGTAGATCGGCCCGCTAGGCTGCAATAACTGATCACTAATAACCTGCGGCGAGGTACAAATTACCCGCAGCCGGTTTTCCCGCTCCATCGCTCGTAGATCCCAACCAAACCGGGCCGCATCGCGGTAGATCTGTTCCGGAAATTGCTCAAATGTAAGAATCATTCCGGGTTCGCCCGAAAGAATCCCTTCGACAATGGTCTGCACTCCCAGGGTTGTCTTGCCGCAACCAGGGGAACCCTCGATCAGGATTGAGCTACCGGCGATAAAACCACCACAGAGAATCCTATCCAATCCTTTAATCCCTGTTGAAATTTGCAGCATAAACGTCACCCCCTTTGGCCCCTATCCACTTCTTTGGAATACTCTGGCATGGCGGTTAGCTGCGCCACCAATTCATCCATAATCTCCAAAACCGATTCCTCAGGAGAATAGGTATAAATCGCTAACAAGTCATTCCCCATCTTCTTAACTATGCCGGTTTTATTAAGTTCTTCAAGAGCTGGCTCAACTTCATACTGATTAATTCCTACCCACCGGGCCAACCCTTCGGTAGTATCAAACGCGCCGGGATTTCGATAAAAGAAAACAACCAGACTGCTTTGTACTACAGAACTACCTATAGAGTCAAGAAGTTGTTGAACCCTATCCTCAATAAGGTCCATGCATCAATCCCTCCTGCTCCCAGATAGAAGGTATTCGACACAAGCCATAAAACTCCTTCTTTCGACAAACTCTGACACTAAAAAAGTTTGGCTTATTATTATCATCGCTTAGCCTTGGTCAAAACATAAGGCTAGAGTTAATTTCATTTATCATAGCTGTTTGTGATATGAGGGTCCCCGGTGGTTTTGGAGTTCGTGGCTTGCTGTATCTGCTGTACCTTATTTCTTAGCTGCTGAATCAGTCGGTTTAGACCCTCAAGTCTTCCCTGCTTAATAGCTTGATTAATCTCAGCCCCTATTTGGGAAATATCTTTTAAACCATATAAACCAGCTGAACCTTTAATATCGTGACTAACACTGAGTACGGTTTCTAGGTCACCCCCGGTCAGGGCTTGATCTATTTGCTTAACCATATCGTCCAATGAAGTTAAAAACTCCGGTAAAAGTGCTTGAATCACTCGATCCGATCCGGCAACTTTAGCCTCCTTTGGCTGCTGCCCGGCTTGAACTCGCCTCAAGGCCTCCAATAATTGCCCTCGGGTAAAGGGCTTGGCCAAGTAATCAGTACACCCGGCAGCCAGACACTTTTCCGCATCCCCTTTCATGGCGTGAGCAGTCAAGGCAATAATCGGCAGGTTTTGCCAGCGGGATGATTGGCGAATTCTTTTAGTCGTCTCGTAACCATCCAAAATGGGCATCTGCATATCCATTAGCAACAAATCAAACTCTTCCTGCTCCAGGATCTGCAGACACTGCTGGCCATTCTCGGCTACTCGGACCGAATGCCCCTCAGCCTGCAGTATGTAAGTTATTAGACGCCGGTTAGCCTCGTTATCCTCAGTTACCAGGATGGAACAGAAAGCTGACCCGCCGGCCGAAGCAGCCGGCACCGGTCGGGAACGTGGCTGGTTCCGCTTGACTACTTTAGACAATGGCTGCTCTAGCGGTACACAGAAATGAAAAGTGGAGCCCCGTCCTTCTTCACTATCAACCCAGATGCGTCCACCCATCAATTCAATTAGTTGTCGACAAATGGCTAGACCAAGGCCGGTCCCACCGTACTTGCGTGCCGGTGATCCATCCACCTGAGTAAAGGCTTGAAAAATATTATCCCGAGCATGATGAGGAATACCGATCCCAGTATCTCTAACCGAAATGTGTAATGGGAATTGAGAAGAAGGCAGCCTTTTGTTGCCTCGACTGGCCCGAACCTCAATCTCCCCTCGTTCGGTAAATTTAACGGCATTGCCCAGTAGATTAGTCAGCACCTGACTAATTCGCCCAACATCACCGCTAAGGATCGGTGGAACTTGCGAACTGATAAAGGTTTTGAGTACGATAGTGGTATCTTCCAGGTGCGGTTGAATGGCTGCGGTACACTCATTTATCAGGGTGCTAACTTCAAAATTGGCATTTTGTAGTTCAATTCGATCCGCTTCAATTTTGGATAGATCCAGGATATTATCAACTAAATGAGAAAGTTGTTGGCCACAACGTTGAATTGTCGTTACAAACTCCATTAAACGGGGGGATAGATTTTCCCGAGACAGGAGTTCGGCAAATCCCAGGATCCCTCCCAGCGGTGTCCGAATCTCGTGACTCATATTGGCTAGAAACTCAGTTTTGGCCCGATTAGCAGCCTCCGCCTGGCGGTGAGATTCAATTAAATGGGCAATATCTGCGACTATGCCAACGGCTCCTTTGATGTCGCCATTTTCATCCCGGATCGAGGTAACTGACAACCAAACAGGCCGTGCGGTTTTGGCTTTATTCATGGTTTCTACTTGACCGCGCCAAGTTCCCCCTGCCTTAATCGTCGTCAAAATTTCCCGCAACCGAGCTAACTCGGTTAAGGGAAACATTAAGGAAATCTGCTGGCCGACCGCCTCTTCTTGGCTCCAACCGTATAGTTTTTCAGCTCCCCTATTCCAGGACCGAATACGCCCATCCAGATCAAAAACAATGATGCAATCGTTCACGTTGGCCAGTAGATTTGCCTGAAAGCGTATTTCCGCTTCCGCCCGGCGTTGGTCAGAAACATCTGTATAAATACCAAATGTCCCCTGAACCCGGCCTTGATTATCGATAAAAGGAGCCGCACCTACTATCACCGGCACTTTTCGCCCGGAACGAGTGACCAAACAAGTTTCATAGGTACTCCGTTCCCCGTGAAGTTGGCGCCAAAATTTGTCGAGCGAGACAGAAACTTGAGACCTGTCAATAATATCTAAATAAGATCGGCCAAGGATTTCTTCTTCTGAATACTCAAGCATTCGACACAAGGCCTGGTTAACCTGGGTTATTTTCATTAAGGGATCCAGGCAAACTAATCCTTCCGTCATGGTCTCAATCAGAGTCCGATATCGGCTTTCGGAGGCAGTCAACTGGGCCACGCTGTCCTTAAGGAAGGTGGATAACTCGGACCTATCAAGCTCATCTAAGGCATCCACCATCTTCAAAAACTTTTCGACGTGATTAGTCTGACTCATTTGCTGCCACCCCCCTTACCGTCAAGCTAAAAAGCAAAAATTTCGACACTAATTTAGACCAAAATATGCATCCTATCAAAATTCTACATGAAAAGCTACGGTTAGGCCATACCTTTAATTAAGATTAAGTTTATAGAATATACCGTTAATTTTTTTGGAAAATTAACAAACCCCTCAAGTTAAAAACTAGAGGGGCTGGGTCTTTTGATTCTGATTAATTGATGAGCAACTTTTGATAAACTGATCGCCACAAGTCTATTCATGCGGTTCAATTGTATACCCATCTGATTCATAGTGGTCATCTAAATCCGCTAGCGCAATGCGGCATTGTCTGGTACTACCATCCACTAAAAGCAAGGCCTGGGTCAATTCGGTTAAGGCTTCGCCATTACGGACAACACCCATTGAATTCCGGATTTCTTGGGCCGAACCGTATAGATGACTGATGGCTGACTGAACTGCCTCTTTTTCGTTCACATTAACACCTCCTGCGGATAGTTTCTCCGCCGGTCAGGTGCGATATGCGTGTCAGAACAAGAAAACCCAATTGCGCCGTGTTTTAACGCAGGTCAGCGATTGGCGATTTACATCAAAGAACTGAGGCGGCTGAGGAGCAGCAGGCATCACTGTTTGGGCCCAAAGGGCGAGTTTGATGCCTGCCCGAAGCCGACGAAGTTCGTTCCCAGTCTAGCTTGCTGACCGAAATTAAAACACAAGCATCAGAACATAAAAACCAATTGCGCCGTGTTTTAACGTAGGTCAGCGATTGGCGTCTTACATCAGAGAACTGAGGCGGCTGAGGAGCAGCAGGCATCACTGTTTGAGCCTGAAAGGCGAGTTTGATGCCTGCCCGAAGCCGACGAAGTTCGTTCCCAGTCTAGCTTGCTGACCGAAATTAAAACACAAGCATCAGAACATAAAAACCAATTGCGCCGTGTTTTAACGTAGGTCAGCGATTGGCGTCTTACATCAGAGAACTGAGGCGGCTGAGGAGCAGCAGGCATCACTGTTTGAGCCTGAAAGGCGAGTTTGATGCCTGCCCGAAGCCGACGAAGTTCGTTCCCAGTCTAGCTTGCTGACCGAAGTTAAAACACAAGCATCAGAACATAAAAACCAATTGCGCCGTGTTTTAACGTAGGTCAGCGATTGGCGTCTTACATCAGAGAACTGAGGCGGCTGAGGAGCAGCAGGCATCACTGTTTGAGCCTGAAAGGCGAGTTTGATGCCTGCCCGAAGCCGACGAAGTTCGTTCCCAGTCTAGCTTGCTGACCGAAATTAAAACACAAGCATCAGAACATAAAAACCAATTGCGCCGTGTTTTAACGTAGGTCAGCGATTGGCGTCTTACATCAGAGAACTGAGGCGGCTGAGGAGCAGCAGGCATCACTGTTTGAGCCTGAAAGGCGAGTTTGATGCCTGCCCGAAGCCGACGAAGTTCGTTCCCAGTCTAGCTTGCTGACCGAAGTTAAAACACAAGCATCAGAACATAAAAACCAATTGCGCCGTGTTTTAACGTAGGTCAGCGATTGGCGTCTTACATCAGAGAACTGAGGCGGCTGAGGAGCAGCAGGCATCACTGTTTGAGCCTGAAAGGCGAGTTTGATGCCTGCCCGAAGCCGACGAAGTTCGTTCCCAGTCTAGCTTGCTGACCGAAGTTAAAACACAAGCAAAGCTATTACCAAATTAACTGAATGATCGAACCCAAGTTATACGTTACGATACCTAGTAGAAGGCCCACCAGCAGACTGACCACCACGGTCGCCAGGGTAAACAGCCGGCTTTGGCTTTCCTTATAGATACAGGTTAAAGTAGCGACACAGGGAATATAAAACATATAAACCACTAAGAAGGTAAGCCCGGCTAAAGGAGTAATATTCTGGATTAGGATTGATCCTAGATCACCCAAACCTTCCGAGGCATGGTAGAGAACTCCCAGGGTTGAAAGAGTCGTTTCCTTAGCAAAAAAGCCAAAAATAAGCGCGACCAGTAAACGCCAATTTAAACCCATCAATTCCCCAATTGGTTCCAAGACTTGGCCGATCCGGGCCGCGAAAGACGCTTCGAAAGGCGCATTCAAGGGGAAACTAGACAAAAACCAAATTAGTACCGAGGAGATAATAACCACATTTTTGATGCGGTTTAAAAAATCCAAGGTCCGGTAGAGGGTGGCTTTAAGCACATTCTTTAACTTAGGCCAGCGGTAGCAGGATAGGGGCAACGATTCTGGCGGCTGATACTCGGCGGTAAACCGGGTCTTAATCAGATAAGAAACCAGAGCCGTGACGACCCAACTCAAGACAACCAGGACCGACATGATCAAAGTAGCGGTCACTGGGGCAAAGAAAGCCGCTGCAATGTACAAAATCACCGCGAACCGGGCTGAACAAGGGATAAATGAGCTGATCAGCATCATAATCAAGCGATCCAGCGGATTAGGAATGCTCCGAGCACTGATTATCGATGAAACATTGCAGCTATAGCCGAGAATAAGCGGGGTGAAGGTCTGACCAGCCATCTTTAGCCGGGCCATCGGCCGGTGCATAATAAAGGCAATGCGATCCGCATAACCGGTTTCGGTGATTACGGTGAAGAAAGCGAAAAACAACAGCATTTGCGGAAAGAAAGCCAAGGCCGAACCAATTCCCCGAAAAACCCCATCGGCAATCATACTCATTAGTAATGGCGGAAGATAATAGCTAAAGACAGATTGTTGAAACAGCTCGGCAAAACGGTCCAACATTAACCCTAGTAATTCAGAAATCGGTGCCCCAATCGTAAAACTAGCTAAAAACAAAAGACTAAAACAAACGACCATGATCGGGAAACCCCAGTATTTGTGAATCAACACCTTATCTAAACGGGCGGTTAACTCCTCCTGGTGCTCGGCGTGCTCTTTTAAACTATCACTAAGCCCCGGGCTCAAAACCTCAGGAATAATTTTAAAGGCTGGTTTTTTCATTGATTCCTCCCCCCTATGGCTTATTCCACATCTTATTTTCCTACTAACCGCCCATGCTCGCTAGGCACAACCACGGATGAAAATAACACAAACTACGAGGAACGTGTTATTTTTTTGTTAATAGCGGCGATTTAATCTGAATAAAACTTTAAAATATCTCTGAATTTATCTTTTTTAGAATTAGTTCAAATTGCTTCGCTTCTTCCTCGGACAGACAGGATAAAATCTCCCGGGTCAGTTCACGGTGAAAGTGATGGTGTTCTTTGAAGGCATCAATCCCTTTTTCTGTCAAGCTAATGAGGTAAACCCGACGATCAGCCTGGGTCATATGCCGCCGGGCGTATTCTTTTTTTTCCAGCCGATCAACCGTAACGGTGGTGGTTCCGGTAGTAACCCCTAATCTTTGAGCCAGATTCTTCATATTCATCTCACCATACTGACCCAGAATCTCCATCGCGTGCACTTCGGAAACAGATAGGTCACCGGAACGGATCACGGTTGATTCCCATGACGTAAAGCTGCTGATAAAACGAATAAGTTCATTGGTTAATTCATCAATCAAAATATGCCCTCCCTCAAACAATAAGTTAATATAAAAATACAAATCTCTTATAGTTTGAATCCCAAACTAAATATACCCTGCCGGGGTAATCCTGTCAAGTCTATCAACTCTTCCCAAAACTCGATTTTATCCCATACTTGTTTTATAGATTTTGATTATTCCGGCTAAATTATTTATAAATCAAGAAAGCAGCCAATATAAACCAAGATAGCTGCAATCAAAAAAGAATAATCCCGCTTTAGAAACAGGGTTTTCAAGAATTTAAGATTCTTTATTATTCATTGGTCTTACCCGAAATAACCCACAGGCCTGAGCCCCGGGATGATGGTGCTCAACCAGCTTCATTAGTCCCGCCGCTCCGACCAGTTTAATAATCTCTCGAGCGTCGATCCTCCTGGGAACCCGTTTCTCCAAGTTGCCGTATTTTTTCAGACCCACCACACAGCCCCAGCGAATTTCTTCCCGGCCCTGAATCTCCACCAGAAAACAGCACTCCCCACAGGTATTTACGGCCTTCTCCCGCATCTCCGGCAAAATAACCCGGTGGCCGGCCCAGAGCTTGTTGTCAAAAAGATTACCGGCCATACCAAGCACCCGCCTTAGTTAAAGAAACGGCCCGAAAGAGGGCCTGCTCCCCAAACCGATTCCGAATAGCATCCCCGGCTACCTCCAGCTTTTTTAACTTGTCCCGATCAACGAACAGAGTTAACTGTTCTGGCGATTCTCTTGCCAAATTGGAAAGTGCCAGGCCGACCAAGCGGACCGGCCAGTCTGGGGACCAGTGCCGCTGCAACAACTCCCTCGCCCCCTGGTAGATATCGAGGGTCAAATCCGTCGGTCCCGGCAAGGTCTTCATCCGGGATAACCAAGCTAATTCTGGATTCCGCAGGATCAGGGTAACTGTTCTCCCTTTATATCCCTTGGCCCGGACCCGTCGGGCTACCACCTCCGCTAGTTCCAGCAGAACCACCTTAACTTCTTCCCCCACGTAATCCCGGGGCAGGGTAAGCTGATGGCCGATACTCTTATATTCCTCTAGCGAACCGGGATCCACCGGGCTATAATCAATCCCATTGGCACATTGCCATAAGACCTCGCCCACCACGCCAAACCTTTTTCTTAAGGTCTCGACCGGACATTTGGCCAGGCCGCCGATCGTCCAAATCCCCATGCGGTGCAGGTGCTGTTCGTAGCGTCGGCCCACGCCGAATAATTCTCTAACCGGCAAGGGCCAGAGCCGTTTGGGGACGTCTGCTTGAGCCAGCACGGTTAGTCCGTCCGGCTTTTGCAGCCCGGCAGCCATTTTCGCCAGCAGCTTATTCGGGCCGATCCCGACGCTGCAGGTGAGCTGCAGTTCCTGACGGATTTGTTCTTTCAATTTATTGGCTAACTCAACGGGTGGCCCAAACAACCCTTCACAATTGGTGACATCCAAAAAAGCCTCGTCGATCGAAAATGGCTCGACCAGAGGCGTAAAGTTTCGCATGATCGCCAGGAAGCGGCTGGAGTAATGGACATAGTGGTGGTACTGGGAAGTAATAAAGATCCCTTGAGGACATAGGGCCCTAGCTTCGCCCACCAGCATCCCGGTCTTGATGCCCAAGGCTTTGGCTTCGTAGCTGGCCGCCACCACAATGCCTCTTCGTTTTTGGGGATCACCGGTCACAATGACCGGCTTCCCCCGGAAACTAGGTTCGAGAGCCTGGTGAACGCTGGCAAAAAAAGAGTTCATATCAGCCAAGAGAATAGTTCGGGACATAACAAAACCCTCTTTCCCGAATAAATGTTCTGGTTATATTATACCCAGAACTGCCGTTCGAAAAAAGGGGGTGACGAAACTTGTGTTCGGTAAATATTGGTAATGCTTGACGCTTGTACGGGACAGTGGGACAGGTTGACTGTCCCGGTTGGGTAACAACGAAAGGTAAGGATAAAGGTAAGGATAGAGCTGGTTATTCACAAGAAGTTTTCTAAATGAAGCGAGTTTCTAATGATGGTCATTGTAAACCCTTTAGTTTTTTAATAGACTTTCTATCCTTATGCAGTATTTCACCTGCGATATCTCTTGATCTTTCGTCCAGGTCCCCTCTTAGAACTTTTTCAGCCATATTAACGCCTTGGGTTTCTCCTTTTATCGCTTTTTCTATAATTTCAGCTGTATCCGCATCCGAACCTAAATCCATGTTAATTTTAATATCTCCCATTTTTCCCTTCATTCCAAGATTCTCTTCCGGCCGCCCACCTATATTTTGGATATAACTTGCTAGTTTATCAATATTTTCTCTATGTTGTTTCTGAACTTCTTGAAAAGCTTGCTTCACATGATCATCTTCTAACTTAGATATAAAGTTATTGAAACTCTCAACTGCCATATATTCTCCCTGTAAAAGCTGATTAAGAGATTGTATTGTTTCCTTATTATCTGCATTATCTGCCACCTTTTTTAGCCTCCTTCATGATGGATTCCTTTTTGCTTGCAACAATCTTATTTTTCCACCTATCCAGAGAAAAATACTTGTGCCCCCTTTTTATTGGTAAACACAAAATCCGCCTCAATCCCAAAAACAAAGCCATGGGAAGGGTTCAGTCAACCTCAGCAATACATTCTGGGCTGTCATTAGCCGGGTTATTAACCAACGTGGACACCCGGTAGGCTTCTAGTTCTTCGACCGGTTTTAGGTGGGAAAGGAGAGCAGCGATTGCGTCAGGCGAGTTAAAGGCATTACTCAGCCAGAGCTGCTCGTTTTCTGGTGGTAAGATGACGGGCATTCGGTTATGAATCGCCCGAACCGAACTGGCCGGTTCGGTGGTCAGGATCGTAAAGGTGAATAACTGCTCTCCCTCAGGTGATTGCCAGACATCCCATAAACCGGCTAGGGCAAAAAGTTCTCTTGAGGGAAGGACAATACGCATCGGTAGCTTTGATCTGCCAACCTTTGGCCATTCGTAATAGCCGTCAGCCGGTACAAGGCAACGCCGCCGGCTAAGCGAGCTTCTAAAAGCCGGCTTTTCCGCCACTGTTTCCAGCCGGGCATTGATCAACCGGCTGCCGATACTTTTATCTTTAGCCCAATAAGGAACTAATCCCCACTGCATCATTTTTAGCCGGTTGCTTCCGTCCGCCTTAAGGACGACCGGTACCGACTGAGTGGGGGCAACATTATACCGGGGCGAAAACTCAATCTGCCCGGTTAGACAACCGAACCTCTCCGCTACGGCCACTGGTCCGGCAGTCAGGGTAAATCTTCCGCACATGAATATCCCCCCTTTTACTAACGATCATTAAACGAGTTAACGGATTTAAAACGGCTAAAATCAAGAACCTTCTCCCGTCTCTTTTGTTGGTGCAGATATAAACGTTTAGACGTTTTTTGACACTTATTTTAGACATAAAAACACGCCCCCTTCGTTTAACTGTCACCGGAAAAGTAGTCTTACGAAGTGAACGTGTTTTCTTTGTTCTTCTTTGTACCGTTTTCTTGCTTATTATTTGTGATACAACCACCGCATTATATTAACGCACTAGATTTTTTAACGTCGCTTTAAGTGCTTTTAGCCTCTGTTAAACGCTGTAAGCCTTATTGGCGGGAGTGTGTGGGAATCGAACCCACCCACGACAGGATCGCTGCCGCGCGACTGGATTTGAAGTCCAGGAGAGCCACCAGGCCCAAGCCACCCCCGTAAAATCAAGGGTTTACCCCTTTTTATAGTTTTTAGGCTACTGGACTAATACCTTGAACTAAAACTTCTTTAGGCAAATTACAGTCTACCTAAAATAACGCCTCATGTCAAACCCTATTCCTGTTCACCTAATATATAACTTCACTATTTGCGGTTGCTGCCTCAAAGCCGGCCTCCTTTAAGACTTTGAGCACCACCTCTTCTTCAAAGGTATCCAGCTTTAAGAGCAGGTTGCCTTTATCGCCGCCTGGGGAATAAACCGTATGGGTAATATTAACCCCCAGGTCTTTCATGAGCTGAGAGATCTCGGCTAAAACTCCCACCCGGTTTTCCACCTCCAGATGAATTCGCAAACCGGATTGCCTTACCCCCATAATTTCGATAAAGGCATCAAAAATATCACTCTCCGTAATAATCCCGACTAATTGACCCTGTTCTATTACCGGGATACCCCCCACGGCATTTTCGCGCATCAAGAGAGCCGCCTGTTCCAGGTAATCGTCCGGGCTGACAGTCACCACCTTCTGATTCCGCGGTAAGATATCGCCGATTTTGGTTTTCGCCAGGAGGTAATTCAACTCAAAAATGCTCAAGGTTGTCGCCGGCGATGGTGAGACCTGGCTAAGATCACGATCCGTCACAATCCCAATCAACTTACCCCGATCAACAACAGGCAGTCGGCGGATTTTGTTATCCTTTATCAGTTCCAAAGCCTCGGCAATAGTTGTTTTTTTACTAACCGTTATTGGGTTAGGTGTCATTCGACTCCTGACGAGCATTTTGCAGCCCCCCCTTTGTTTTAGCCTAATGAAATGACTAACTTCTTGTCATTTTGCATCAAAGTGAAGAATCCGTTGCTCTCCATCAACCCTTAGGAGGAAGGTGAATGCTATAAACTATATCACCCCTTTAGCCCCGACCGCCGCCGAGATACGCTTCTTTGACCTCCTCGCTTTGGGCCAGCTCCTGGGCCGGCCCTTCTAAAACAATTCTGCCGGTCTCCAGGACGTAGGCATAGTCAGCAATCGACAGGGCCATATGGGCATTCTGTTCCACTAAGAGAATAGTGGTTCCGGTGCGGTTGATTTCCTGGATAATCTCAAAAATTTCCCGGACCAGCAGGGGAGCTAAGCCCATCGACGGTTCGTCCAGCAGCATCAACCGCGGCCGAGCCATTAAAGCTCGTCCAATCGCCAGCATCTGCTGTTCTCCTCCACTCAGAGTACCGGCCATTTGGCTGCGCCGCTCCTGAAGCCGGGGAAACCGCGTAAAGACCTGATTTAGGTCTTCTTTGATTCCGGCTCGGTCTTTGCGCAGATAGGCACCTAGTTCTAAATTCTCCATGACCGACATATTCGGAAACACCCGGCGGCCTTCCGGAACTTGAACTACACCCAAGGCCACTATGTCTTGGGCTGGTTTACCGTTGATGTTAACATCATGAAACACAATACTCCCGGATTTAGGTTTTAACAGACCGGAGATAGTCCGGAGCGTCGTGCTTTTACCGGCCCCATTCGCGCCAATGAGGGTGACAATCTTGCCGGCACCGACTTCCAGGCTTAGATCTTTTAGAGCATGAATTGCGCCATAATAAACGTTGATATTAGAAATCTTGAGCAGCATCGCTCATAATACCTCCTCGCCCAGGTAAGCCTCAATCACCCGGGGGTTATGTTTGATTCCTTCGGGATCTCCCTGAGCGATCAACATCCCATAATCAAGAACATAAATCCGTTCACAGACTCCCATAACTAGAGACATATCATGTTCGATTAAAAAAATGGTTAAGGAAAACTCCTCTCTGACCCAGCGGATTAGCTGCATCAAATCCTGGGTCTCCTGGGGATTCATGCCGGCAGCCGGTTCATCCAGCAACAGAAGCTGCGGCTTAGTAGCCAAGGCCCGGGCAATTTCCAAACGGCGTTGTTCCCCATACGGCAGATTCCGGGCTAACTCATCTCTTTTGTTATCCAACTTAAAAATTTTTAATACTTCTAACGCCTGTCGGGTGATCTTTTCCTCGCCGCGCTTAAAGATACCCAGTCTGAAAATAGCACTACTCACTCCATAGGTAGCATGACGGTGAAGAGCAATCCGGACATTGTCCAGAACAGACAAATTGGCAAAAAGACGAATATTTTGGAAGGTCCGCGCGATTCCCTGGCGGGTGATCTGATAAGGTTTACAGCCTACCAGACTGCTGCCTTGAAACTCAATCTCTCCCCGGCTAGGCAAGAATACGCCGGTTAAGAGATTAAACACGGTGGTTTTCCCGGCCCCGTTAGGACCAATCAAGCCTACTAATTCTCCCGCTTCGATCTCGAGGCTCAGATTATTGACCGCGTTTAACCCGCCAAAAGATTTAGATAGTTTTCTGATGCTGAGGAAGCTTATCCTGATCACCCCGCTTTCTTCGGAAGAGATCGGTCACCTCCCGGGTACCGAGCAGCCCCTGAGGTCGGATCAGCATGACAATTATTAAAATCAAAGAAAAAATGATGACCCTGAGCTCCACAAATTGACGCAACATTTCGGTTACCAGCGTAACGAAGACGGCGGCGGTAATCGAACCGGTAATACTTCCCAGGCCCCCTAATACTACCATCACTAGAATATCAATTGACCGGAGAAAGTCAAAAATTTGCGGGCTGATATAAACAAATAAGTGCGCAAACAGGGCACCGGATAATCCCGCAAAAAAGGCCCCAATTGAAAAGGCCAGCACCTTGTACCGGGTAGTATTGATTCCCATTGCCTCCGCGGCGATCTCGTCTTCGCGGACCGAGATAAAGGCCCGGCCATGGGTGGAATTGATTAAGTTCGCGATAATTAGGACCGCGAAAACCATTAAGACAAACGCCCAGGTAAAGTTGGTATACTTTGGCACAGCATAGCCCCGGGCCCCTCCCACCACGTCCAGGTTGATCAAGATAATTCGAATGATTTCACCAAGGCCAAGAGTGGCAATCGCCAGATAATCCCCCCGCAATCTTAAGGTAGGTAAGCCAACTAAAAAACCCAATATGGCGGCAGCTACCGCCCCAGCTAGAATCACCAAAAGAAACAAGCCAATCCGAACTAAAAAATCCAGCCACTCTATCCCGGGCAAGGACATAGGATTAACGACATTCCGGCTTAAAAAGGCACTTACGTACGCTCCTACGGCCATAAAGCCGGCATGGCCTAAAGAAAACTGACCAGTAAAGCCGTTGATTAAGTTTAAGCTGACCGCCAGCACAATGTTGATGCAAACGAGGGACAGAATCTGCATATGGTAGGGATTTAAGTTCCCGGCTCCCTCCAGACCTAATACCGTTAGGTAAAAGGCTAAGGCCAAACCTAAGAAGAGCCAGCGTAAACCGCGGGGAGTTTTCCCCGGATCAGAACCCGAATTGTTTTTAGTTATCTCAGCCATCCTTTGTCACCAACTTTCCAACACGCAGAGGCCATTGCCTTGAACCAACATTGCCTTGAACCAAAACAAAAGCCTAAATATATTTTACCACTCGCTACACTTTCTCGCTTTGGTTTTTGCCTAAAATACCAGTTGGCTTGATCAGCAGAATAATAATCAAGATAGCAAAAGCAATAGCATCGCGATAATCCGAGGACCAGAAGCCGACTACCAGTAACTCAGCCACTCCCATGACTAATCCGCCCAGCATTGCCCCGGGAATTATCCCGATTCCTCCCAAGACCGCCGCGACAAAGGCTTTAAGCCCGGGCAGGATGCCCATATAAGGGTCAATGCGCGGATAAGCAATGCCGACCAAAATACCGGCGGCCGCAGCCAAGGCGGAACCAATCGCGAAAGTTACGGAAATTGTGCGATCCACATTAATGCCCATTAACCGGGCCGCATCCCGATCTTGAGAAACCGCCCGCATGGCCTTGCCGGTCCGAGTGCGGTAGATAATAAATTGCAGGATAATAATCAAAGCCAGGGATACCCCAAAAATCAGCAATTGCACGTTGCTGACCTGCACCCCGCCTAGATCAAACACCTTAATGGCGAAAAGCTCCGGGAAGGGCCGTGGATCCGGGCCAACCCGCCAGCGCATCATATTTTCTAAAAATAACGAAACCCCGATCGCCGTAATTAACGCGGTAATCCGGGGGGAATCGCGCAGTGGCCGATAAGCTACCTTTTCGATAATTACCCCTAGGATAGAACAGACCGCCATTGCCACCAACAGGGTTGGCAGGAAGGGCAGTCCATAGTTAGCCACCGCAAAGAAACCCACAAACGCTCCCACCATGTAGATGTCTCCATGGGCAAAGTTAATCAGTTGGACAATTCCGTAAACCATGGTGTAGCCGATGGCGATTAGCGCATAGATGCTGCCCAGGGCCAGTCCATTAACCAATTGTTGAATAAATTCCAAAATATTCCTCACCCCTGTCAGCCATAATTGGCAACAAGAGTAGGGGAACCGAGTTCCCCTACTCCGTAACCTTAGACGTCTCTTATTTGTTTAAGGCTATCGTGTTTAAGGCTAGCGTATTAAATTGCGGGGTTTGAAAATATCTTAATCCGTTATTGGTTAGACATGGTTAAGGTAAAAATCTGGTTAGGAATTGCTGCTTACCCTCTTTTACCTCAACGAAAGTAACCGACTTAATCGGGTTGCGGTTTTCATCCAGACTAATCGTGCCGGTAATTCCCTCGAAATCTTTCAGGCCATTAAGGGCATCCTTGATTTTCGCCTTATCTAATCCACCGGCCGCGTTGATGGCGTTCATTAAGGCATTCGCCGCGTCGTATCCCAGAGCAGCAAATGAATCTGGTTCTTTACCTTGATACTTGTTTTTATAGGCTTCCACAAACGCTTTGGTCGCCGGGTCGGCAGCCGAGTAATGACAGCTGAAGATAGCTCCCTCAACTGCGTCGCCGCCAATTTCGAACAATTGTGGTGAATCCCAACCATCCGCTCCCATCAATCTGGCGGTTAGACCTTGTTGCTTGGCCTGTTTGGCGATTAGGCCGACTGTATTATAGTAGTCGGGTAAGAACAAGATATCCGGATTGGTGCCCTTGATCTTGGTTAACTGACCATTGAAGTCCTGCTCACCTTTGCCATAGGTCTGTTCCTCAACAATGGTCCCGCCTAATTTAGTAAACTCTTCCCGGAACGAAGTCGCCAGACCGGTTGAGTAATCGTCCTGTTTATTATAAAGGATCGCTGCACTTTTAACTTTCAAGGTCTCAATGGCATACTTAGCCACTGCTTTACTCTGGTAAGGATCCAAGAAACAGATCCGAGAGATGTAGTCTCCGTTTTCGGTCACGTTCGTTGCCGTAGAGGTAGGGGTAATCATCGGCACCTGAGATGCCTGCGCTGAAGGAGCGGCGGCATTACTGCAGGAGCTGATAGTCGCACCAATGATCGCCGCTACGCCGTCCTGGTTAATCAGTTTCTGGGCCGCATTGCTGGCGTCATCAATCTTGCCTCGATCGTCCTCAACGATCGCCTTCACCTGACGACCACCGAGAATGCCACCTTTTTGGTTCATCTCCTCAATCGCCAAGAGAATTCCGTTATTAGCCGAGGTTCCATAGGTCGATACTTCCCCGCTCAGTGAATTAATAACGCCAATTTTAACTTCTTCTGGAGGAGCCTGTCCAGCTGGAGGGGTTAGTTCGGTCTTACCCCCACAACCGGCGATAATGCTTAAGCTAAACATAAGAACCAAAAACAGGGCTAGTGTCTTTTGTCTCTTCATGACCATTCCACCTTTCTGGCTAGATTTGCGGAATTTTAATTACTCCCATTAAGCTGCGGTTTTCACCCCCCTAAAACAAAGATCCTGCAGGGGATCAGGAAGACAGGTTTGCTGTCCCGATTTCACTGTCCCAATAAGCAATACTTATATTTTAATCGGTCAGCCGGTTACACTGGGCATTAATTGTCGATTACTTTAATCTTAATCGTCGATCACATTAATCGTCGATCCTCGAGCCTGGGTGTCAAACTAGCCCTTAGACTTAGACAGGCTGCCGGCCTATCTTCAGGTCGCTGACCTCTGTAAAATTAGACGATCTTGGTTTTTTATTGAGGCACTGCTAACAGAATGGGAATTAAGCTAAAGAAAGGTGCAAAGAAATAATTGTCATTTAGCGAATGGCTAAAAACAATTGACTAATCATAAAATTATTACTCAATGAAAACAATATACACTTATTTACAGGCCATGTCAACCATTTCTAGTCTGGGTTGTCAAGGACTGTCATACCTTAATACAGTACGCGTTTGTCGCCACTGCGGCGAGTCAGCTTTTCTCGGTCAAAGTATTCCAGCAAAGGTAAGATATATTTACGCGATCCACCCAGCAGTTCTCGGGCTTCGCTAATGGTTAGGGAGGGATTATGCTTTAAATAATTGATTATGGTCTCCCGGGCTTCTGTTATCTCTTCTGCGCGGAAGTAAAGGTCGTCGGCTACCTTAACTAGTAACTTCTGGTTAAGGCAGTAGTTTAGGATCTCATCATATTCATTTTCCTTTAAGGATAATGTTTGGGATAGTGTCTGGCGCAACTCTCCCCAGGCCGGCGGCTGAAACCGGGCTGTTTGATAATGGCGAAGGATTTCCGCCACTACCGAACGGTAGTGTTCCGTAAGCTGAGGACGATGTCCGTGCTGGGCCACGCTTTGGCCAATTAGCGAAATTAATCGGCCTTCCTCCCAGTGCTGCAACAGGGCGTTCAATAGTTTAACCGAAAAATAATTGAACTTACGCGAGCGCAGCTCCTCTTTACTCAGACCAGGGCGCAACGGAAACTCACGATGGTAATCACCCAACACTTCACGAACATCTTCCTGGAGATCAGCATAGACCTGAGGATGAATCAAGTAGTCTGACCCTTCTAAACTCAGGAACACGACGCGGCCCTCTTCCTGCAGGCGTTCGAGTCCTGAGGCAATTTCCTCCTTAGTCAGTCCAAGCCGATTGCTCAGGTCACCATGGGCAACAAAGGGCGGATGGGCGTGCAACAAATCCTGGAGAATCAGTTCCTCTGGGGTTCCCTTTTCTTTAATCGTCAAGGCTTGGATGACTTCCGGCCGAAACCGTTTCTGTTTGGGAGGATTGGGGTCAATCACGGTCCCCCCGCCAATCGTGAACATTGGTGAATAAGAACGCAGGACAAATCGATCCCGACGGGCCGCGACCACTGGTTCTTCCATCACCAATTGGGCAAAGGCACGATTACCGGGGGCAAGCTCTTCATCTTCCAGCAACACAACGCGACCCAAGGCTTCGCGGGTCCCCAGATGAAACCGGATGCGTGTCCAGTTTTTAATCGCCCGCTCAGCCGAAGCTAGGAGCTCAAGTTGAACATCCAGCCGGTAAGTCGAACTCAGGTACCCCGGGGCCAGCAGGACGCTGCCGCGCCGAATATCCCGGGTCTCCAAACCCGTCAAATTTATCGCTACCCGTTGGCCGGCTTTCGCCTCGTCTACCTTCTGGCCGTGGACTTGAAGACCGCGCACCCGGGTAGAGTAACCTTCCGGGAGAATCTCCACCGTGTCGCCGGCCTTTAACCGACCGGAAAACAGAGTGCCGGTGACGACGGTCCCAAAACCGGTAATGGAAAAGACGCGGTCGATGGGGAGGCGGACCTTGCCGGTGACCTCTTTTTCAACGACCTCCGCTGCCATTCGATCCAAAAGTTCTAGCAGTTCAGCCATTCCTTCCCCTGTCTTAGAGGATACGGCCACTATTTCCGCTTCAGCTAAGACAGTCCCCTTCACGGTCTCCCGAATGTCTTCTTCGACTAAGAGCAGCCAGTCTTGATCGACCAGATCTTTCTTAGTCAACACTATTAAACCTTTTTTTATTTCCAGCAGATTGATGATATCCAAGTGTTCCCGGGTTTGCGGCATCACGCCTTCATCAGCGGCGACAACCAACAGCACTAGATCAATCCCGGTTGCTCCAGCCAGCATGTGTTTGATAAATCGTTCGTGCCCGGGGACATCCACAATCCCGGCCTGCAGACCGCTGGGCAGCGTCAAGGGGGCAAACCCTAGTTCAATTGAGATTCCTCTCTCCTTCTCCTCTTTTAAGCGATCAGTATCTATCCCGGTAATCCGTTTAACCAACTGGGTCTTTCCGTGATCGACATGACCCGCGGTCCCAATGATAATATGCTTGCCTTGACCTGGTATCATTTAATTACTGCTCCTTCCCATAGGACAGGGGGACAGGTTCGCTGTCCCGGTTTAGCTTACCGACTATTCAACGCGCGTGTATATAAATAATAGCATCCGCAGTCAGCCATGGCGGGCTCAAACAGTGATGCCGGCTGATCCTCAGTCGCTTCTGTTCTCTGATGTAAATCGCCAATCGCTAAACTTCTAAAAACGCGAGGTTTCTTCATGATGTTACTGTAAATGGCTATGGATCTATAATAACATCGTTATTCGGTGTGGTTCCCTCTTCCAAACTGGCGGCTATCGCCGCAACCAGCCGGTCATACTCGGCTTCGTTAATCGTGCGGACATCCAAAATAACCTGTTCATCATGAATCCGAACCAGGACCGGGTCTGGCTGGCAGCGCAACGCTTTCGCCAGAGCAGCGGCGGAGATTGCCTTGGCCCTCACCGTAACTAACCAGGTCGGCAGCTCCTGACCCGGCATTGATCCGCCGCCAACGACTGATTGACCCGGAAGTACGTTTAATTCTAGTCTCCCCTCCCCGATCGACTCCCTAATCCGGACAAGTAACTGATCGGCTTTTTGCCTTAGCTGCTCCTGGGAAATCGTCAGCATCCGCAACGTGGGAATGGTTTCTAAGGCCCGGTTTGGATTAAGGTACTCGCGTAAGGTAGCCTCCAAGGCGGCTAAGGTTAATTTATCAATCCGCAGGGCACGCAGCAGGGGATTTTTTTTCATCTGATCAAGGTACTGCTTTTTGCCGACGATAATCCCGGCCTGGGGGCCGCCGAGCAGCTTATCACCACTAAAAGTAACAATATCCGCTCCCACCCGAATACTATCCTGAATTAAAGGCTCCGCCGGCAACCCCCAATTTTGCAAATCTAACAACAAGCCGCTGCCCAGATCCTCCATAACCGGCAGCCCTCTTTCTCGGCCAAGGGAGACTATTTCTTCCAGAGCGGTCTCCTGGGTAAAACCGATAATTCGGTAGTTGCTGGTGTGCACCTTTAATAATAAAGCAGTCTGGTCGTTTATTGCTTGCGCATAATCCCGGCGGTAAGTCTTGTTGGTTGTCCCCACCTCCCGCAAGACAGCCCCGCTCTGGCTCATTACCTCCGGCACGCGGAAAGATCCCCCGATTTCCACCAGCTGTCCCCGGGAGACAATCACCTCACGGTCCCGGGCTAGCGTATTCAGGGCTAACAGTACCGCTGCCGCGTTATTGTTCACCACCAAACTAGCCTCCGCCCCGGTCAACTGCCGTAATAACCATTCCGTATGGGCGTAACGCGATCCGCGTTCCCCGGTCACTAGATCCAGCTCTAAGTTACTATAGTTGCCCCCTACCTGCTGCAGGACCGTCCGGGCCCCCTCTCCTAAACAGGCTCGGCCCAGATTAGTATGCAGAACCACGCCGGTCGCATTAATTACTGGTCGCAGACTAAACTGAGTTTTCTGCCGAACCCCGATGGTTACCTCGTCTACTACCCGGTTGAGGATGGTCCGGCGTTCCCCGGTGCCACCTGGATCCTGGCTCTGAATTGGCACCTGAACTAACTCGGTTCGCAGCCGGTCCAAGACTTCCCGGATTGTATCCGTTACCAAAACCCGGGCATACCAGGATAACAAAGTTTGGATCCGATCATCACGCAAAACCATATCGACCGCCGGTAAATGCCGGAGGGAATTATCCTGAAGTTTTTCACGCATAGACTATGTTATTTACTCCTATTCTCACCTTTAATCTAACAATCTTTTCCCTATTGTACCAAAGTTCAGTGCAGGTTGCCAGACTCGGACAGGGATTCCAAAGCCCGCCAGGTTAGGCCAACCAGCAGCACCAGACCGACATAGCCGAAAACCGGGTAGATCAGCCGAACCAGTTGCCCAAACCCCAACTGAGCCAGGGGGGCGGCTAAAACTAAAATCACCAGCAGCATAGGGAAATAAGGAATTTTCAGGGTCCGCGCCAGCCGCAGGGTCAGGGTATAGGCACAGGCAACAGCGGTGGTCAGAATGCCCATGCCTAATACCAGAGTATACAACAGTTTAACGCCTGGATGAATCTGACCGGCCAAGTATAACATAGGAACCTGATACCCAGCTATTTGGGGCCAGTTGCTCGCCAGGGCCCCCACAATAACACCGGCAAATATCCCCAGGCCAAGGCCACCCCAGATTCCGGCCATATTTAAGTTCGGACCAAAGTTGGGACCCGCTAAAGAAACCAAGATAGTTAGGCCAAGAATTAGATTATAAGAGACATACAATACCCCGGCCAGGACCCAGGAATGGGTAATTGGCTCCATTGACAAAACTGCCGCATCGGGGATGATCGGAGTATAAGGTGAGGTAAAGATAATCAGACCAGAAACCAGGATAACTAGCAGGAATTTGGCCGGCATCAAAACTGTATTCAGCCATAAAACTCCCTGAACATTGGCAAATAAAACAGCCGCTACTCCCAGACCGAGTAAAAACACCCCCCAATTAAAAGGCAGCCCCAAATGCTCGTCAAACACCGCCCCGGCTGCGGACAACATAATCCCCAGCCCGCTAAATAGGAAAATCCCGATCATCAAATCAAACAGCCCGGCCGCCCTGATTCCTAACAGACGCTTGAGAAAACTGCCGTAATCCGAACTCTGATAGAGCTGACTCAGAGATAACGTAATCCAGCCATACACCGCAAAAAGCACCGCCACGATAATCAGGGCCGGGACTTTTTTTCCCTCCAAACTAACAAAAAACTGCATTAACTCCTGGCCCGAGGTAAAGCCAGCCCCCACAATTGCCCCGATATAGCAAAACGCTACTTTAAAGACGATCGCCTGATAACCGCCAGGACCATTCAACAGATCCCCTCCCCAATCCCACTTATCTATTAACTTAAGGCATTAGATATTTATGCTGCTTAATTCGAAGTATGAACATATTCTATTGGCTGGAAAGTCTTAGGGTGTGATAGAGGCAGGGGATCTATTTCAAAAAAAAGTGTATGAAGTTAAGTCGGTTGGGCAAGGTTATATAACAGCTAAAGAGAGCTGCCGCCACGGGCACAGTGGGATCCATTTTCATAAAGACATAGAACAAGTATTTCAGCAAAGTATCAAAAAGTATCAATAAGAAAGGTGGTGCCGATCCGGTTTCTGACTGCAGGGCAAAAAAGCTTTTCAGTAAATTTTGCGTAAGGATTAGGAACCGGGTACTATGAATCTGACCGACAGCTCACGTATCCGCGTACATATGGATGATCCCCTAGTATTAACGCGTATCACTGACACCCTATGTAGTCATTTTGCGCAAATGAATCCCGGTTGGCTAAACCCCACCCTAGTTGTTTGTATCGGAACTGATCGATCTACCGGGGACAGTCTCGGGCCGCTGGTTGGAACCCGCCTCCATAATTTAAGATCTAATCTTTTTGAGATTTATGGCACTCTCGAGGCGCCCGTCCATGCCAGCAACCTGGTAGAAACGATGGAAAAATTTAGAAAGTATCCCTCACCCTTTATTCTGGCTGTGGATGCCTGTTTGGGAAGACTAGATAGCGTCGGCTATATTTCGATTGGTCGCGGCCCCCTCCGTCCCGGGGCTGGGGTGAGTAAAGAGTTGCCTCCGATCGGTGACATGAATATTTCCGGAATCGTCAATGTCGGCGGTTACCTGGAATTTATGGTCTTACAGAATACCCGGCTGAGCCTGGTAATGAAAATGGCTGACTTGATTGCTAGCAGTATTTACTATGCGATCAGGAAATTTACTAAATCAGTATCCTGGCAGCCATCCCCGTCAACCGCCGCCGTAAACCCCTACGCAAAACAAATCCAAATTAGTTGACCGCTGCTATATATAAAACAATGCCCTAGACCGGGTTATCTGGCCATAGGGCATCAGTTTTTTCAATTCACTTCTGCTCAACTTCCCCGATTGTATCCGTTTCCTGAGCAGCAGCTTCTTGACCGGGTGACCCCATCAGGCAGCGGCCTCGGTACTGAGCACCTTCCGCAATCACCAAGGTCTGTGTTTCCAAATCACCCTCCAATCGCCCGGTTTGGGTGATTTCTAATCTGCCAAAGGCCCGAATGTTACCAATAACCTCGCCGGCTACCAGGAGGTTATTTACCACCAGGTTCCCCTGGATCTTTCCGGTTTCGCCAACAAAAACATCACCTTTGGCTTCTATTTCTCCGCGGAGGGTTCCTTCTATCCGTAAAGAACCCTCGGTAATGATTAACCCCTCGATCATAATATCTTTTCCTATTAGGCTGCCAATCTTGTTAGATTTAATCCTCCTTTTTCGTAACAAAGGCTGATGGCTCCTTTCAATTATTTAATTAATATTAGTAAGTAACACGTATATTGTTGTTTGTGTTATTTTCGTTGGTGGTTGTGCCTAACGGACATGAGCGGTTAATATGGTAATAATAAGGCCGGATTAATAAACTCGCCATTATATTCCAAGGCAAAATGAACATGGGGACCGGTACTACGGCCAGAACTTCCCATAAGGGCTATGATATCCCCTTTCTGCACCTGCTCCCCCTCTTCTACCAGTAATTAACTATTATGTCCATAGTGCGTTATCATCCCACTGCCGTGATCAATTATCACGGTCCGGCCATAGACCGGTTTAGTATCCGCAAAAACTACTCTTCCATCACCAGCCGCCTTAATTGGTGTCCCATAAGGTGCAGCCAAGTCAATTCCGGTATGCATTTCCTGCTTTCTCCCAAAAGGTGAGGTTCTTAAGCCAAAGGCTGAGGTTAACCGTCCTTCTACCGGAGCTTGATTCGGTAATGATCGATAGTACTCTGGATCAGCCTTTACCTGTTGTGTCAACCGGTCCAAATTGTTTTGGTAGCTTTTTAGGATTTGCGTTAGCTTAGCAAGCTCTTCTTTGATATCCTGACTGACAGCAATATCTCTCTTCTGGTCCAAGGCACTGAATTCTAAAGAAGCAACCGGCTCTATAGAATCTGTTCCCCCTCCTTGGCCATATGAAGCAGCCTCTCCTTGTTCTTCGGCTATGCGACTAATCTGAGACCCACTCGCTGAATCTGACTCCACTTCCAAACCCATTAGACGTCTTATTTCCTTTTCCTGTTCACCCATTTTCTGAAAACCATCCTTTAATTCCAAGATGAACTGCTTAATCGCTTCAGCCTCCTTGATTTGCTCCTGCTGTTCTTGTTTAGCCGCTGCTAGCATTTGATAGTCATCCTGTTTATTCAAAACATAAACCGACAGACTAAAGATCGCGAAAAGGAGAAAACAAAAGCCGACTCCACTGGCAATGAGGGCCCAAAAAGGTAACCGTAGGCTTTTCGGTGAATCAGCTGTATGGGGAATTAACCAAAGGGTTACGTGTTGGGGCCATTTTCTTCTTAAAGGCAAAAAAATCACCACCGTAAAGTATCTTAAGCTTAGCAATGTAATATCTAGTCAGTATTCACAAAGCACTTGTTGCGAAGGATCTTGATGCGCAATATTCTACATTACCCATAAGTACTCCTTCTTTTGGGCTAATTCCTAGGTAGAAGAAAAATTGACTTAATTGATCTACTTGTTAATTATTATCATAACTTATTTATTAACTCATGAGAGACCATAAAGCAACAAAATATTCCTCAATAGTTTGAATAATGGATAATTTGAGAAAAAAATCCTAGGACTTTAAAGGATTTTTCAGCATAGTGTCGAAATTCTAAAATGATACATTTTAATAACAGTCTCGTAAATTATCAAAATCAAAATGCTGAATAATGGGCAAGGCATTCGAAAGAATGCTCACGCAAAGCTACGGGTCTAAGGTATTAGTCTCCGCTAATACTATGATAGCCGGGTTGCCATGAAGTCAGATCGGTTTCATGAAATCCAAGGTCTGCAAATTGGCAGGCCTATATTTTTTTATAAAAATATAAAAAGTTAAAAAACAGAGAGGGGTGATATTGTATTGACCCTTTGTATTCCTTTAGGTTTTCTAGGTTTTTTTATGGGTTTAAAACGTACATATTTAATCAAACCAAAAATCAATGACTGGGGGTTTGGATAATGAATATCATGGAAGCCTTTCGACATTACGCTGAGTTTTTAGTTCAGACCTACGAGCAAGAGTGCATTTACTTTACCGCGGACCTAGAGAAGTACACATTTGTGGCTGATCGTAACTTCGACCTTGAAGGGGTTAAAGAAGGGGAACGCCTGATTGAAGGCGGTATCTTTCAAAAGGCCATGCAGGAAAAACGAGAGATGACCGGTACAGTGGAGCGAAACGTATATGGCAAACGTTTTAAATATTGGGTTAAGCCTTTCATTGAAGATGGAGAGGTCAAGGGATGTTATGGGGTAATGGTGCATAAACTGCATCGAGTCGCTCGCGCCTTTCCTGATTTTGCAGAACCATTAGCCGAGGCTTTTCCAGAAGGGGCTTTCTTTACTGTTACCGATTTGGAAAAGATAATTCTCCGCCAAGGCTCGAAGAAATTTGATATCCCCACCCTTCAAGTAGGCGACAAGTTCGATCAAAATGGTATTGCTGCTGAATGCATTAGAACCGGCAAAGCATTAGCTAAGGATATTGATGCTAGTGTCTACGGCGTAGCTTTAAGAGGAATCTGCGTCCCGCTAATTGACCCGGACGATAAGCAAATCGTCGGTACTTTTGGTCTAAATATACCGGTTGCCCTCTCGCAGAATTTACAGGACCTGTCTGTAAACCTGAGTTCCACTATCCAACAAGTTGCTTCCGCCATGGAGGAGATGGCTGCTTCAGCTAACGACATCTCGCTTAATGAAAGCCGGTTAGCTGAACGAATTAGTGAAGTAGCTAATATATCGGTTGAGATTAATGAAGTGTTGGACTTTATTAAGAACGTAGCGGATCAGACTAAAATGCTCGGTTTAAATGCCGCTATCGAAGCGGCTCGAGCTGGTGAGCACGGACGCGGCTTTGGGGTGGTAGCGGAAGAGATCCGTAAATTAAGTGACCAGTCCAAAGAGACTGCGGACCAGATACGTCAGTTAATCAGAGAAATAGATAATAAAATTGGCTTCATTAAAGAGGCTTCTCAAGGTACATTCAAACAAAGCCAGGAGCAGGCTGCTGCCACCGAAGAGGTTACTGCTTCGGCCAATGAAATTACATACATAGTTGAAAAATTAGCGGAAACAGCCCGTTCGCTGTAGACTGCCATCTGCTTATCAGTACCAGCGGAACGGGAAAAATCGATCGCGTCTGTTTAACGAGGGTCAGCGATTGGCGATTTACATTATTTTTTCGTTCCCAGTCGTGCCGGCTGACCGAGTTAACCCATAAGCGTACAACTTCAAAGATTAGGCAGGAGGGGGGCAACACCCCCCTTTATTTCATCCTTGTTTCCCGGACAATATTGAACCCGGTTAAAGTTTTGCCTATAGTTAGAGCAAGACAGCCGCATTTATAGCTAAGGAGATTTTGATATGCGCATTGCCTACTTTGATTGCTTTGGCGGGATCAGCGGTGACATGTGCCTCGGGGCTTTAGTTGATTTGGGAATTGATTTAAAGGAATTGGAACACCTGCTCAAGCAGGCCGGGCTTACCGGCTTTCGTCTGGATGCTCATTCAGTGCAACGTCAAGGAATCGGTGCCACCCAGGTAATCGTTGAACAGCAAGAACTTTCACCGCCAGCCCGAGGGTTAAGTCAGATTCAAAGAATAATTACTGACAGCCTATTCCCCCAGCGGGTTAAGGACCTATCTCTGAGGGTTTTTCAGCGTCTGGCTGAGGCTGAAGGCCAAGTCCACCGAGTTCCGCCAGAAAAGGTTCATTTCCACGAAGTTGGAGCAATTGATGCAATAGTCGATATCGTCGGGACTGTCTACGGCCTTGAGTTATTAGGGATTGAAAAAATATACGCCTCTGCTCTACCCATGGGAAAGGGACCGATCATCTGTCAACATGGGATTTTGCCTAACCCCGCCCCGGCGACTTTGGATCTTTGTCAAGGCATCCCCTTATATGATGCCGGGGTAGAGGGGGAATTAGTGACCCCGACCGGAGCAGCCTTGATTACTACACTGACTGGTCAATTCGGCCACTTTCCCGAAGTCAAAGTAACGAAGGTTGGCTACGGAGCTGGCAGTAAAGAACTTCCTTTAGCTAATGTCTTACGTCTTTGGATTGGGGATTTGGTAGAAAACGAAAACAACGGAATTAACCGAGATTACCACAAACCAAGTCAACCAGGTAGTCTGCAACTAGACCTGCTGCTTGAAAAAATAGGACAAGAAAACCTCGAGGGGCATAGGTCCTCCACTCCCTTTTCCCTCGAGATAAATAATACCCAAGCTGTTCCTTCCCACCCCAGCTTCCAGATTGAAGATGTTTGTCTGCTGGAATGCGCCATTGACGATATGAATCCGGAGTGGTACACCCATCTCCGACCACGCTTAGAGCAAGCTGGAGCCTTAGATGTTGTGTTTCGACAAGTCCACATGAAAAAAGGCCGCCCTGGTTTGGAGTTGTGTGTCCTAGCCAAGGAGGCCGCTGTCCCTCGAATTGTCCAGATTGTTTTGGGTGAAACCACTACCCTGGGAATTAGGTTGCGCAATGAAAAAAGACTGTCTATCCCGCGAGAATCAGTTAAACTAGATACACCATGGGGACCGATTGAAGTCAAATGGACCTGGGCACCAAGCGAAAGTGGAGAGTGGTATCGACGTGGTAAACTAGAGTTTGAATCGTGCCGGCACTTAGCTAAAAAGCTCAATCTTCCCTTGCCAGATCTGTACGCCCGATTAACTGGTTACCTAATGTCTGCCTATAAGATTACTCCGACGCCACAACCCTAATCTTGGCCCTTTCCGGCACTGATGCCACTTTAGCATCAGCATATTCAGACAGCCGTCAAGCCTGGCCTTCACGGCGACTATCAAGGTATCCGGTAAACAGCATCAGTATATTCAGGCAGCACCTAGGGTGGCGTTGACTATTTCGTTGGTGCGGCATCTTCCTCGCTCGACAGCGATTTCTTGGCTCCCGGCAAACGCCCGGCCCGTTGGGCTGCCTCACGCAGCAAAAACTCAATCTGGGCATTAACACTGCGAAACTCATCGGCGGCCCAACGTTCCAAGACTTCATACAGTTTAGGATTAACCCTGAGCAGGAAACTCTTCTTGTTACTCATGGCAGCCCTTCACCATTAATACAAACTGCCGGTATTAATTACCGGTTGCGCCGCTCGATCTGAAACTATCGCCACCATCAGATTATTGATCATGGCCACCTTACGTTCCTCATCTAATTCTACAATCCCTTCCTGCTGCAATTGAGCAATGGCCATTTGCGCCATACCTACTGCCCCTTCAACAATAATCTGTCGGGCTGCTAGAATTGCTGAGGCCTGCTGCCGTTGGAGCATGGCACTGGCAATCTCAGTGGCATAGGCGAGATGAGTTAAACGTGCTTCAACTACCTCGACCCCGGCAACAGCAAGACGGCTCTGGAGTTCGCGAGCCAACTCAGCGGCCACTTCTTCCGCATTTCCCCGCAACGAATAACCGGCTGTCTCAAAGTTGTCGTAGGGGTACTTAGTTGCGACATGCCGCAAAGCGGTCTCACTTTGAATTTCCACAAACTTTTCGTAATCATCAACATCGAATACGGCCTTAGCTGAATCAATTACTCGAAAAACGACTACCGCGGCAATCTCGATCGGATTTCCGGCAACGTCATTTACTTTCAACATCTTGCTATTGAAATTTCGCACCCGTAAGGATACTTTTTTATGAACGGTAAAAGGTACCGTCAGCCAGACCCCACTTTCCCGGACACTGCCGATATAACGGCCAAAGAAGGTCACTACCTTAGCTTGGTTTGGCTGAACAATAACAAATCCACTGGATAATACGATGATGGGCACTAACAGAATAACTCCCGTCACGATTTCTTTAGTGCTGAAACAATAGATATCCAGCCCTAATAAAATCAAGCCCAGGACAATCGATAAAAATCCATTTACCTTCCAAGCCTTTTGTTCGACCATGATTCAACCCCCCTTAAATATTTCTAAGATATTAATATGATATCAATTATGTTTAAAACTGTAAAAGGTAAATTAAGGATAGTTTGGAATTGAACTTTGTTATGCTTTGACTTTGGGTGCTTGAGGCTTCAGATAGAGACTCTGCTCTAGCTGAAGCTTTCAACAATGACTTCGCCATTGTCCTGGTCGGAATACGATTGTTCGTGTTTTCCTACCCACTGCATATTGCTAAATGTTCCACGTGGAACATTTTGTATAGATTAATTTAGAATATTTTAAACCTAGACAAACATTATAGAGAACAAAAAACTTGTTATGGTTGCGCCAAAGGTTATGGCGTATCATAAAAAAGGCAATGTTCCACGTGGAACATTGCCCTCGCAATTGGCTTCTCTCTATTTAATGTCCAGAAGTTCTCGAATTCGCTCTAAATCTTCTAGATCATAAAATTCAATTTCAATAAGTCCTCGGCCTTCGCCTGACCATTTTAATTTAACTCGGGTGCCTAATTTATCCCGAAGCTTATCTTCAAAAAAAGTCATTTCTGGTGTTATTTTTTCTGGCTCCACATTCCCTGATTGAGTAGATTTTCGCTTGCGTGAATTGCCCTTGCCCTCATTTCTTTGTTGCTCCGCTGATTGAGGTATCAATTCAGGCTGTGGTCGTTGCACCAATTTTTCAGTTTCCCTGACCGTCAATCCCTTTTCAACTATCTCATTACCCATCCGCTCTCTTTCTTGGACATCGCTTACCCCCAACAAAACCTTGGCATGGCCTATGGTTAAAACCCCTTGTTTAATGCGTTCCTTTAATTGATCAGATAAGCCAAGCAAACGCATAGCATTAGCAATATACGACCGGCTTTTGCCCATTCGCTTAGCTAAGCTTTCCTGAGTAAACCCATATTCCTGAATCAACTGGCGGTAAGCTTCGGCTTCTTCCAATGGGTTTAATTCCTCACGCTGGAGGTTCTCGACCAAAGATATTTCTCTGGCCTCCACTTCCTTCACTTCTTTAATGACCGCGGGAATCTTGTCCAAACCCAGCATCATACAGGCCCGCCAGCGCCGTTCACCAGCAATTAATTGGTAACGCTCTTTATCGAGCGGTCTAACCACAATCGGTTGAACTATCCCGTGTTCGCGAATTGAGGCGGCTAATTCTGATAATTTCTCATCCTCAAAAAATTTCCGAGGTTGATAAGCACTAGCTTCAATATTGTTAACCGGCAGCTCTGTCACTAAATCCTCGCTTTTGCTTGCCCCGGGCAGTAAAGCCTCAAGACCTCTACCTAAAGCACGTTTAACCATTGCGAATCACTTCCCCTGCTAGTTCATTATACATTTCCGCCCCCCGGGATCGGCCATCATATAAGATAATCGGTTGTCCGTAACTGGGGGCCTCACTCAATCGAACATTTCGAGGAATAACACTACTAAATACCTTATCCTTAAAAAACTCCTTGACTTCTTCCACTACTTGAATACTGAGATTCGTTCGAGCATCAAACATAGTTAACAATACTCCCTCTAAATCCAGGTTGGGATTTAAATGTTTACGTACTAATTGAACTGTGTGCATTAATTGGCCAAGTCCCTCTAAAGCGTAATACTCACATTGAATAGGGATTAACAACCGGTCTGAAGCAGCTAAAGCATTTAGGGTTAGGAGCCCTAAAGATGGTGGACAATCAATTAAAATGTAGTCATATTTGTCTTTGACCTTTTCTAAAGCGCGCTTCAGTTTACCTTCCCGGGCAATTAAGGAAACCAGTTCAATCTCCGCCCCGGCAAGTTGCAAGGTGGCTGGTACAATTTGCAGATTGTTAACGTTAGTGGAAAACATAACTTCCTCAATGCCAATGCCGTTAATTAAAACATCATAAATACAGTGTTCGAGCGTCTTGCGATTAATCCCTAAACCGCTGGTAGCATTACCCTGGGGATCAATATCAATTATCAGCACCTTTTTTCCCGCTTGAGCCAAGCAAGCACCTAGGTTAACCGCAGTCGTTGTCTTCCCAACGCCTCCCTTTTGGTTGGCAATAGCTATTACCCGCCCCATAACTTATTCCTCACCTTCCTGATCAAACCATGACTCTGCATCCTTCATTCGACATCTATTTTGAACAACCACCCGTATCAAAGATTTTAAGATTGAAACAACTGTATATTAATAACAAATATTAAAAGACCGGTACCTACCGGCTATATAATTAACTGAATAGGCATCCGGCTTCCAGTCAACTTAATAATATAGTGTATCGTTTAATCTGACTAGTCATCCTGATGAAAAAGTTAGCTATCAATATAACTTGTTCCGCTTTTTGTTCAGCTTTGCTGACATCGAGACTTCAGATAAAGGCTCTTCTTCAAGACAAAGGCTCCTCCTCATCTGAAGTTTAAGTTAACCCACGTATAGAAGCGAGAGTCTGATAATTCAAATTAAAGGCCTTTTAGCCGGTATGCCGACGCGTCTGGGAAAACGAGCCGGCGTATCTTTTATTTTCCGAATCAGCACTAAACAACGGCCTGGGATTTCTTTTAAGGAGATCCATTCAATTCCTTCGATTCGACCCCCTAATTCCCGAACCCCGTTACTAGCCTCCTTAACCTCTGCCTCCCCCTCTCTTCCCTTTTGCGCAATAAGCAAACCTCCGCGCTTTAAAAGGGGCAGACAGTATTCAGAAATAATCGCTAGATGCCCAACCGCCCGGCAAGTAGCATAATCATATGTTTCCCGCCAGCCCGTCATCTTTCCTAATTCTTCAGCCCGACCTACTTTTGCCTGAATTTCGGTTAAGTTTAAACCTTCAATACATTCAGCAATAAACCTCGCCTTTTTACCAACTGTCTCCACTAAGGTGACTTCTAAGTCTGGTCGCACAATTTTCAGGGCCAGTCCTGGGTAACCGGCCCCGGCCCCGACATCAACCAAGCGACCCGGCCGCTTAATCGCTGAACAACATGTCCAGGAATCAAAAAAGTGCTTAACTAAAATCTCTTCCTCTGTTTTAAATGCAGTCAGATTAAATTGTTGATTGGTCTTGATTAAGTTGGTAATAAGCCAATCAATTTGGCTAATTTTATGGTTATCTAGTTCAATTTGTAATTGGTTCGCCCCCGCCAGCAACATTTCCTTTAGGCGACTATTCATCTTCTTTCCCTTTTCCCCGCCTTCGTTGTTCCAAATGGACCAGTAAGATCGACAAATCAGCTGGTGATACTCCGCCAATCCGACCGGCCTGTCCCAAAGTTTCCGGTCTAACTCTAGCTAGTTTAAGTCTCCCTTCGGTCGAAAGACCGCTAACTGCCTCAAAATTAAAATCTCGCGGTATTTTCTTCCCTTCTAGTTTAAGAAATCTTTCTGCTTGATCTCGCTGTTTTTTAATATAACCAGCATATTTTATTTCTAACTCTACCTCTTCGCGCACGTCATCCGGGATTACCCCACTTCGGTTATAAAGTATCTCTAGTTCCGCCAGGGTAACTTCCGGCCGACGCAACAATTCCAGCAAGGTAGTCCCTTGCTTTAACTCGGCACTGCCAATTGCTTGCAACCATTCCTGCATTTCTGCATCCCGAGGAGAAACAACGGTCTGTTGCAACCATTCCTTTTCTTCAGTCATTTGAGCCAGTTTGCGCTCAAATATTCGCCAGCGTTCATCCGTGACTAAACCAACCTTGCGCCCAATCTCGGTTAAGCGTAAATCAGCATTTCCCTCCCGCAGTAATAGGCGATACTCGGCCCGGGCGGTCATAATCCGATAAGGCTCCCAGTTGTCTTTGGTTATGAGGTCATCCACCAATACCCCAATATAACCATCTGATCTTTTTAAGATCAAAGGTTCTTGTTCTTTAACCATTAGAGCAGCATTAATGCCAGCTAAGATCCCCTGGGCAGCCGCCTCTTCATACCCGGAACTGCCGTTGATCTGGCCAGCGGAAAACAATCCCTTGATCTTTTTGGTTTCCAGGGTTAATTTCAACTGATCACCCTTGATATAATCGTACTCAATGGCGTAGGCTGGTCGAATAATCTCAGCTCGTTCCATTCCCCGAACCGAACGGATCATTTCTATTTGCACATCCTCCGGCAAACTGGTAGATAACCCCTGGATGTACATTTCGTTAGTCTTACGACCTTCCGGTTCAATAAATACCTGATGTCCCTCTTTACCTTTAAACCGCACGACTTTATCTTCAATTGACGGACAGTAACGCGGACCAATCCCTTTAATAAAACCGCTGTACATAGGGGCCCGGTCCAGATTATTCATAATTATTTCATGCGTTCTGGGGTTAGTATAGGTTAACCAACAAGAAACTTGTTCCCTTTGAATCCGGTCATTTAAAAACGAAAAATTCCATCCTTCAGCATCACCGGGCTGTTCAATCATCTTACTAAAATCAAGGGTTTTTCGGTTAACCCGGGCTGGGGTCCCGGTTTTATATCGACCTAGTTCAAAACCCAGTTCGGTCAGCGAATCAGTCAAGGTGATTGAAGGAAATTGACCATGGGGACCGCTGTCATAGGCAACCTCCCCAATAATTATGCGGCCTCGCAGATAGGTCCCGGTAGTGATAACGACTGCTCGGCAATTATAAACCGCCCCATTCCGCGTAATTACCCCGGTCACCCGGTCTCCCTTGACTAAAATTCGTTCGACCATGGCCTGTTTTACATCTAGATTTTCCTGCTGCAGCAAGGTCATTAGCATTTCTTTTTGGTATTCCTGTTTATCCGCTTGCGCTCGCAAGGCTCTGACTGCCGGTCCTTTCCCGGTGTTTAGCCGCCTAATCTGAATAAAAGTTTTATCCAGGTTGATCCCCATTTCTCCGCCCAGGGCGTCAACCTCTCGGACTAAATGGCCTTTACCGGGACCGCCAATCGACGGATTACACGGCATGAGTGCTATCCCTTCCACACTAATGGTAAAAACAACGGTCCGGCAACCCATCCGCGCTGCGGCTAAAGCTGCCTCACAACCAGCATGTCCTGCCCCAATGACTACGACATCATAATCACCGACTTTGAATTGCAAAAACCCCATCCCCTCTACTTCCCGATACAGAACTCGGAAAAAATGCGATCTAAAACTTGGTCACTAATTGACTCCCCAGTAATCTCCCCTAAACTTTCTAAAGCTTCATTAAGATCGATGAGGACAAATTCGCTGGGCAATTGTTCCTCCATCGCCATCAGACTCGCCCGACAGGCCCTTAAACATCGGTTAAGGGCTTCTTCCTGCCGGACACTCCCGAGCAGCCACTCCTCTCCATGATCACTCGTATTTCCGACCACCTTACTCAGAATTGCTTCTTTGATTTCTTCGATCCCCCACTTCTCTTTCATCGAAGCCCAAATTACTGTTTCTTGCGGAAACAAATGATTAATTGCTGCACTATCAATTTTTTGTTCAGCTAAGTCGGATTTATTTACGATTACTAAAAGAGGCATTCCTGAAACTAATTCTACCACCTTTTGATCATCTACTCCAATTCCTTCTCCAGCATCAAAAACCACCAAAATGACCTGACCGCGCCGGAGCATTTCCCGGGCTTTGGCAACACCAATCCGTTCGACCAGGTCCACGGTTTCTCTAATTCCAGCCGTATCAACCAGGCGAATGGGCACCCCGCGTACGACGACCTCTTCTTCTATTACATCACGCGTCGTCCCGGCAATCTCGGTGACAATGGCTCTTTCTTCACCGATTAATTCATTCCATAAACTAGATTTACCAACATTAGGTTTGCCGATGATCACTACTCTAATCCCTTCTCTGGCAGCCCGGCCTCCCCTAGCCCCTTCCAGAATTTTTTCCAGTTCTTGAATCACGGTCCGCATCTCATCAGTACTGCTAGTTTCGACTTCGATTCCTTCTTCCGGAAAATCCAAGACCGCCTCCAGATTAGCCGCAATGCCAATCAGTTTTTCTTTAATCAGCTTGATGCGCCCCGAAAGACGACCTTCAAGCTGTCGCATGGCTAACCGTCGTGCTGCTTCACTCCGCGCCCTGATCAAATCAATGACTGCTTCAGCCTGAGCTAGATCCAACCGGCCATTCATAAAAGCGCGACGCGTAAACTCACCCGGCTCGGCTAATCTGGCTCCGGCTCGTAATACAGCCTCTAGTACTTCTCTCAGAATTAGCCGACCGCCATGCCCCTGAAATTCAATCACGTCTTCACCGGTATAGCTATGTGGTCCCCACATCACCGCGACCAATACTTCATCAATTGCTTCCTGAGTCCGCGGATCTTGGACAGTGGCCAAATGCAAGGTATGTGATGGCCAATGACGAACACTTTGCTTGGATTCGTCCCGTCTCTTGAGCACCCGGTCCGCAATTCTCACTGCCTGCGGACCGGAAATCCTGACTATTCCTATAGCAGCTTCACCATAAGCTGTGGTAATCGCCGCGATGGTATCTTCCATAACATCTTCACCTCGTTAAGCAAGAAAACTTGATTTATGCCGGCGCCAAAGGCTTGGCGGAAGCCCTAGTTGCCCTTACTTATAATCAGAAATTCCACTGATACTTTCTGATTGTGCAATAGGAAAGGCCGCCGGGGATTGTTACCCCAACGGCCCTATTTTTCATGTCTAAGTACTTATTTCTTCGGTGAAATAACAACTTTACGAAATGGTTCGTTACCCTGACTAAAGGTATAAACCGAAGCATCATTCTGAAGCGCGGTGTGAATCACTCTTCGTTCTTGGGGGTTCATTGGTTCCAATACCACGTGTTTTCGGGTACGTTTTACTTTTTCTGATAACCGTTGGGCTAATCGGATTAGGGTTTCTTCCCTTCTCCGCCGATATTCTTCTACATCTAGGACTATTCTTACTCTTTTTTCAACCTGTCGATTAACGACCAGGTTTACCAGGTATTGGAGAGCATCAAGTGTATCTCCTCTTCGTCCAATCAAAATGCCCAATTCTTTCCCCTGAAAACTGACGTAATACTGCTCACCATCAAACTGCAGATCAGTTTTGGCTTCGATATGCATGGCCTGAAAAATTTTTTCCAAGAAACTCTGGATAATTTTTTCCGGCCGCTTTTTTTCTTTAACCTTAACCCGGGCAGCTCGAGATCCAATAATCCCAAATAGCCCTTTATTTCCTTCCTCCAAAATTTCTATTTCCGCGTCTTCTTTGCCAATGCCTAACTCTGCCAGTGCGAACTCAACTGCTTCTTCAACTGTTTTTCCCGTTTTCTCTGCTTGCCTTATTTCACCTGGCATGTTTTCTTTTGACCCCCTTTTTTGCCTTCGCTGAGGGCTTGGTTACGGGCTTTTCAGTTACTATTTCAACCTCAACCTCGGCTCCGCCCTTCCTTCCCTTGCGATTTACATAGATTTGCTGCAATGCTCCAAGAACGCTAAAAACTACCCAATATAAAGCCAAGCCAGCCGGGAACCTATATGAAATATACCCAATAAACAACGGCATAAAATATAGCATATACTTTTGGGTTTGATCCATAGCTGCTGGAGTAGTTACTTTTTGTTGCCAAAAAGTACTGGCAGCTGCCAGAATCGGCAAAACAAGCATCCGATCGGGTTCGCTCAAATTTGGGATCCAAAAAAACCCGGCATGAGCTGGTTCTAAATATTCAATGTGCAGCAATGCCTGATAAAAAGCAATCAGGATAGGCATTTGAATCAATAAAGGCAGACAGCCGGCCAAAGGATTAACTTTATTTTTCTGGTAAAGTTCCATGACCGCCTGTTGGGCCCTCTCCGGTTGCTTCTTAAATTTTTCTTGCAGTTCTTTTACTTTAGGTTGTATCTCCTGCATCGCTCGCATTGATTCCATTTGTTTGGCGCTCAGGGGATATATAATTATTTTTAATAATATGGTAATTAAAATAATAGCCAACCCATAGCTGCCGACACCAAAATCAACTGTCAAGCTATAAACAAATTGAATTAACTGTGAAAAACCATTAACGAAGCTCTGCCACAACAGTCACTCCTGCCCAAATAACCTCTACTTTCTCGAGGCTCAGTCGCAGGATCCACCTCCTTCGCACCAACTCCCCCATAATTCCCTGATGTTTAATTACCTTTTATCGTATCACTATTGTTAATAATAAAAGCCTTAATTAAAACAAGAAAGCAAAAAACATAATTAAACATCACAGGCGGGATGTATGGGTACAACTTAACCAAAATCCTGGTAAATACAGATAAATACAAAAAAAATATTTATCTTGGCCCCTTTTGGTGCTGCATTAAACTTTCCGGCACTGGATCATAACCATACTTACCCCATGGATGACACCTTAGAATCCGCCTCATACTTAACCAAAGACCTTGTAATATTCCGTGCTTTTCAATTGCTTCAATAGCATACATTGAACAAGTTGGAATAAAGCGGCATCTTGGTGGTAACCAGGAAGATAACAGGACACGGTACAATACGATTAGATTAATTAGGGTTTTACTCAAGAGTTTCTTAATTTTTTCTATTCTTTTTCGCGACCCCCTCTTCGATTAATTTAGCCCGCCGGCATACCTGCTCCAAATCGTTCTTTAAATCCCAATAATTTACTTTTTCTATACCTTTTCGACCAACAACTACTAGGTCTACTTTCTTAATTAAGGCGGCATCTAAGTTAGCACAAATCTCTCGCAGTCTTCTCCGCACCTTATTCCGAACTACAGCACCGCCAATCCGTTTGGAAGTGACAATACCCCAACGACTTCGTTTTCCTTCACCGTTTCGGTAGTGAATGGTAGCCCAGCGACCGCTAACCCAGCGGGCGGTCTTAAAAATTCGTTGAAACTCGTCATTCTTCCTGATTCTACTTTCTTTATTCATGAGCTTAGCTTCCTCACAAGGTACCCGGCGAGAATCAGTTATTCTCTTATTATAACTTTAATATAACTCATATAGAAACAAAAGGCCACATACAGCGGCCTTAGGCAGATAATCTTTTTCTTTCTTTTCTACGTCTTCGGGCCAATACGTTTCTTCCACCCGGTGTTTTCATTCTACTTAAAAATCCATGCACCTTTTTATGTTTTCGCCGCTTTGGCTGGTATGTCCGTTTCAAACCAGTGCCCACCTCCTTAATATTACTAAATCTTTACTGCACTCCAGACCTTATTATATCTAAGCCTCCTCCTGCTTGTCAACTCAGCGTGGGAGGATTCTTCACTTCGCTTATAATTAACACGCGTTGCCCGCACCACGATAAAGGAATAAATGTTAATATTCATCGTAATGACAACCGAAGTTAGGTTTTATTCTTTATTAAAAAATAGGATTTAACTTTGTGTATATCCAAAAATACCATCCTGTTGATAAACCTAAAAACTTCTGTTATCATAATCGTACATTAGCGTTAGATTCTTAGTTTCTTTTCCCTTCTATAATTATACACAAATTGTGGATAAACATGTGTATAACTTATTTTTATCAAAATTCCTCCAGGTTATAACAGACATCCGAAGGGTTTTATTATCCTTTTTATTCACTATTTTATCCACATAAACCCGGTTTCCTTCTTAATACTTTGGCTATTTTTTTTTGGTTATTTTTTGGGAGGTTCAGTTGAATGTTTAAACCTAATCTTGCCCACCTTTGGAAACAAACTATTGTCCTCGCTCAAGAAGAATTGAGTCAGCCTAGTCTTGATGCCTGGCTGAAATCTATTTATCCAACTAGTTTTCAAGATGACACCATTACCTTGAGCGTTCCGAATATTTTTGCCAAAGATTGGATTGAAAACCGGTATATTGGATTATTGCAAGAGAAAATTGAGTTTTTACTTGGCCGGAAAGTTTATCTTCGTTTAACTACATCTAATGCGACTGATATTGAATGGACTCCACCGCGGCTAGAAGAATTACCAATATCCACGCTTAATCCGAAATATGTCTTTGATACTTTTGTGGTCGGCAATAGTAACCGCTTTGCCCATGCCGCAGCCCTAGCTGTATCAGAGGTACCGGCTAAAGCTTATAATCCTCTTTTTATCTATGGTGGTGTTGGCCTGGGTAAAACTCATTTGATGCATGCGATCGGACATTATATATTAGCCCAATCTACCGGCTTAAAAGTTGTTTATGTTACGTCGGAAACCTTTACGAATGATTTAATTAATGCCATAAAAGATGACAAAACCCCCGAATTTAGAATGACTTATCGCAACGCTGACGTTCTTTTAATAGACGATATTCAATTTCTCAAAGAAAAAGAGCGGACTCAAGAAGAATTTTTCCATACCTTCAATGCTTTACATCAAGCTGATAAACAGGTCGTTATTTCAAGTGACCGTCCCCCTAAAGATCTTTCTACCCTCGAAGACCGGCTGCGTTCACGCTTTGAGTGGGGGCTAATCACCGATATTCAGCCACCTGATCTCGAGACCCGGATTGCGATACTACGTAAAAAGGCGCAATTGGAAAATCTTCAATTACCGGATGAAGTTAATGTTTATATTGCTCATCTTATTCAAGCCAACATCAGAGAACTTGAGGGAGCCCTTACCCGCGTAGTTGCTTATGCTGCTGTTCATGGACTGCCCATTACCGAAGAACTAGCCACGCAATGCTTAAAGGATATTGTCTCCCCGGTTCGGCCAAAACCGATAACGGTACCCTTAATCATTGAGACAGTAGCTAATTACTATAATCTGCGCATTGATGATCTAACTTCGAAAAAAAGAACTAGAGAATTATCCTTTCCCCGCCAAATTGCCATGTATCTAGCTCGTGAACTAACATCGCAATCCCTCCCGCAAATTGGGGAGGCTTTTGGCGGAAGAGATCACACCACGATAATGCATGGTTACGATAAAATATCTCAACAAATAAAAAACGATGTAAATTTAAAAACAATAATTAATGAACTGACATCTATGCTGCGTTCATCATAAACAAGATAAACAAGCCCTAATTATAGATTAATTGTCCACATGATTAAGAGAATAGATTTTATAATGAAATCGCTGTTTCAAGCGACTTTTAAACATATTCACAGCCCCTACTACTACTACTGTTAATAATCTACTATATATATAAATAAATCTTCTTCTTAATGCATGGTGTAAATTTATTGCCCTACGGAAAAATAAGGAAAATTGAGTGTAAAGAGGTGGACCGATCTCGGACGACCATGAAAGTAATATGCTCCAAAGATAACCTGCTCCAGGGAACGCAAATAGCACAACGTTGCGTTTCCCCAAGAGCTCCTTTACCAATTTTGAATGGTATCTTGCTTTCAGCCAGTAATAATGGCTTAATCTTTCAAGCGACTGATTTAGATCTCGCCATTGAGTGTACCCTGCCAGCTGAAGTCATGACGGAAGGGACCGTGGTGGTCCCGGCCAGACATTTTTCGGACATCGTTCGACGGCTGCCGGATCAAAATATAACCTTAGATTACGAACCAGAGCACCGTTTATTAACTTTGACCTATGGATCAGCTCAATTTAATATTCATACCCTGAATGCCGAAGAATTCCCTCTATTACCAGCACGGCCGGATACACCAACTCTTGAAATAGACCAAATAACCTTTAAAGATATGATTCGCCAAGTAGCCTTTGCGGCTGCGACCGATCCCATCCGGCCAATTTTTACCGGCGTATTATTGGAAATAGCACCTGATTATTTAATGCTTGTGGCGACTGATACCCATCGTTTAGCGAAAAATAAGCTGGTTAAACCAAATACTGGTTTTTGTGAAATTTCTCGAACGATAATCCCGGCCCGTGCTTTAAACGAATTAAATCGTTTACTTAAAGAGGAACAAAGTTCATTAAGTATTGCCTTATCCTCCAGTCAAATTGTTCTTTATACAGAAGAATTTCTATTTTATTCTAAACCAATTAAGGGTATTTTTCCGGATCACCAAAAGGTAATCCCACCTAAAATTCAAACCAAACTCAGTGTAACCATCGCTGATCTCCTGCCGGCTATTGAACGGGCTTCCTTACTGATCTCGACTAAAGACGGCAATAGCATTGTTCATTTGTCAATTAAGCAACATTGCTTAACGATAAATTCCAACTCTGTCAATCTAGGATCAGTTCATGAAGAAATTCCGGTAAATGTTGAAGGCCAAGAGCTTGAGATATCGTTTAATGCTCGATACCTGCTTGATGCCTTAAAAATTATCAATGCGGAACAGATTTCTATTGAATTTGCCGGTCATCTTAGCCCTTGTGTTATTCGTCCAGTTAGTGAAGAAGATTATTTATATCTGCTTCTGCCTATAAGAACATAAAATTTACCAAAGTAATTATAAAATTGAGTGTTACAATAAGGTGAGTACTTGTTTATTAAGGTATATTAACAAGGTCTGCATCTTATTCCCATTTTAGGAGGAAAATATTCCTTGCTCCTGAAAAATTTGGTCCTAAAACATTTTCGCAATTATACCGATATAGAACTTGAATGTTCGACTCGGCTTAATATTTTCTGGGGCGCTAATGCTCAAGGTAAAAGTAATCTACTTGAAGCTATTTATTACTTAGGTTACGGACGATCTTATCGGTTAGCACCCGACGAACAGGTGCTGCAATGGGATCGTCCTTCATTTGTAATTCGGGCGACAGTGCTTCAAGATTTTAATCTGTCGTCGATTGATATTACCTATGTTCGGGACGCTAAGAAAAAAGTAACTAGATTTAACGGTAAGAAAATCAGCCGTTTAGCAGAGCTTGGACGGATTTTTCCGGTCGTTCTTTTTTCCCCGGATGACCTTCAGTTAACTAAAGGGGCACCGAATTTTCGACGGCATTATTTAGACTCTCTCTTAAGCCGTCTTTATCCGGAATATGAGGTAACTTATCAACGGTATCAACAAGTTTTATCTCAAAGAAACTATTTACTCCGTTTACGCGATACGACCAGTAATCGCAGCCTCTTAGAAACCTATGATCAACAATTAAGCCAACAGGGAGCCAAGATTTTAACATTTCGGTTTAATCTGCTACCGCTTTTGAGCCATAACTTAAAAAATTATTATCGAGAAATTGCTGGTAAAGATGAGGAATTGAGTCTCTTTTACTCTTCTTCACTGAATAATTCTTTTACTACTGAACCAAATATAGATTCTCTAACGCTTAATATCCTAGACAAACTAAGTCAGTTAAGGAGTCTTGACTATCAAAAAGGGGCTACGAGCATAGGCCCCCATCGCGATGATCTTATTTTTCGAATTAAAGGAAAAAACTTACGCCATTATGGTTCACAAGGACAACACCGCAGTCTAGTCCTAGCTCTTCGTTTAAGTGAATTAACGATTATGGATGAACATTTGGCAAATCGACCAGTCCTCCTGTTAGATGATGTCTTATCTGAATTAGATGATAATCGGTGTTATTCTTTAATTAAAATGTTAGAATCAGAAAGACAGGTTTTTTTAACTACGACTAGTCCAGATAATATTCCAGAGGACTTAATTCATCATGCAGCCAATTACCAGGTTTCAGCCGGGTTTATAAAACCAAATTTCTGGAAAAGATAAGTATTGAGGGGGAATTTGTAGTGTTCTTGCATCTAGGAGGAAATACTGTGATACCGGTTAAAGATCTGGTAGCTATCTTAAGTCTGGAAACTACTAAACAGGGTGCAGCGACTCGAGAATTTCTACAGGTTGTGCAAGATGAAGGGTTTATCTATCGAATAGTTGAACCAGGTAAAGAAAAATCATTTGTTATTACTAGCGACACTATCTATCTTTCCCCTATCTCCGCCGCCACACTAACCAAACGAGCCGTTTCGTTTAAGAATATTATAGAAGAAGAAATATAGAATTAAACCAAACGAATAATATTTAAGCTATTACTTAATGGATAAATTATGTGGTATAATTGTAGGGTCGCCCACTCGAAGGAAAGGGGGAAGGCCTGATCTTGTCAAAGGTAAAAGCAGCTCCCAATAATTCAGATTATGGTGCTGATCAGATACAGGTACTAGAAGGCCTGGAAGCGGTCCGAAAACGACCGAGCATGTATATTGGTTCGACCGGTCCTCGCGGATTACACCATCTGGTATATGAGATTGTTGATAACAGTATTGACGAGGCCTTAGCCGGTTATTGCGATCAGATTGAGGTAACTATTGAAGCGGATAACAGTGTTCGGGTCGAAGATAACGGGCGGGGTATTCCGGTTGAGGTCCAGTCGCAAACGGGACGGCCAGCCGTAGAAGTTGCTTTGACTATCCTGCACGCCGGCGGAAAGTTCGGCGGCAAAGGATACAAAGTATCTGGCGGCTTACATGGAGTAGGTATGTCCGTAGTTAACGGACTGTCGGAATGGTTAGAGGTTTGGGTGAAACGGGACGGCAAATTATACCACCAAAAATATGAGCGTGGTGTACCGGTAACCTCGGTTCAAGAAATCGGTCGAGCCAAAGAAACTGGAACAATCATCACTTTTAAACCGGACCATGAAATATTTGAGGTTCTTGAATTTGATGCGGAAACCATTTTGCATCGCCTTCAGGAGTTAGCCTTCTTAAATGGTGGCTTAACCATAATTTTTAAAGATGAACGGACCGGAGAACAGACCAAGCTTAGGCATGACGGCGGGATCGTTGACTTTGTTCGCTACTTGCACAAAAATAAAAATACGATCCATAATCAACCCATTTACTTTAAGCGCGAAAAAGATCAAGTAATCTTAGAAGTCGCTTTACAGTATAATGATTCTTATGTAGAAAATATCTATTCTTTTGCTAATAATATTCGAACCCAGGAAGGCGGAACGCATGAAGTCGGTTTTCGGACTGCTTTGACCAGATTGGTTAATGATTATGCTCGAAAACATAATTTTCTTAAAGAAAACGAAAGTAATTTATTAGGTGAAGATATCCGTGAAGGTCTAACCGCCATCATTAGTGTCAAGGTGCCGGAACCACAGTTTGAAGGGCAAACTAAAACAAAATTAGGCAACACCGAGATTAGAGGAATTGTTGACTCTTCCTTTACTGAAGAATTTGGCAACTTCTTGGAAGAAAATCCGGCCATTGCTAAAAAAATAGTCGAAAAATCAATCAATGCGGCCCGGGCCCGCGATGCTGCCCGCAAAGCTCGGGAATTGGTCCGCCGGAAAAATGCCCTGGAAACCTCTACCTTGCCTGGTAAACTGGCTGACTGCTCCTCCAAGGATCCCGCGGAAGGTGAACTGTTTCTGGTGGAAGGAGATTCAGCTGGCGGTTCGGCGAAACAGGGTCGTGACCGACGTTTTCAGGCTATCCTGCCCCTCCGGGGAAAAATTCTCAACGTCGAGAAAGCCCGCCTGGACAAAATTTTAAATAACGAAGAAATTCGGGCCATGATTACCGCTATGGGCACCGGTATCTCGGAAGAATTTGATTTGTCTAAGGCTCGTTATTTTAAATTGATAATAATGACTGATGCCGACGTTGATGGTGCTCATATCCGGACCTTGCTGTTAACATTTTTCTATCGTTATATGCGAGAATTAATTGAAAACGGCTATGTTTATATTGCCCAGCCTCCGCTCTATCGAGTAAAAAAAGGTAAAGAGCAGCATTATGTGTATTCGGACCAGGAATTGTCTCGACTTTTACAAAAAATCGGGCGGCAAAATTATTCAATTCAGCGTTATAAAGGTCTGGGTGAAATGAATCCAGAGCAGCTGTGGGAGACAACTATGGATCCAGCGACCCGGACTATTCTGCAAGTTACCATTGAGGATGCCATGCAAGCTGATGACCTTTTTACCACCCTGATGGGAGATAAGGTTGAGCCAAGACGTGAATTCATTCAGGCTCATGCCCAGGAGGTCCAAAACCTAGATATTTAAACAATCCCAATATATCAGGAATTAAGAGATGAACAAATAAGACAGCAGCTGAGCTATATTTTCTCAAGGGGTTGTTAATCAAAGCGTGTTAACAACCCTGTTTTATGCAACACCGGGACACCGGGACAAATGTGCTGTCCCGTTTTAGAAATAGCCTTGTTGTTGCTTAACCACCAGATTAAGCTGAGAAAGAACGCGAGGCTAATAATAGATAATAGCCCTAAAATTAATTTTAGGAAGTAAATCCCTTATTTAGGGTTTAAAAGGTAAGGTGGAAAATTAGTGGAATCTCCAACAACCTCCAAAATAATTCCGATCGATATCAACAAGGAAATGCGTCGGTCTTTTCTTGATTACTCTATGAGTGTCATTGTGAGCCGGGCCTTGCCGGATGTCCGGGATGGTCTTAAACCGGTCCATCGCCGAATCCTTTATGCCCTGCATGATTTAGGCATAACCCCGGATAAGCCACATCGCAAATCAGCCTACTTAGTCGGGGAAGTCTTAGGTAAGTACCACCCGCACGGTGATAGTGCGGTCTATGATGCCATGGTTCGCTTAGCCCAAGATTTTTCAACCCGTTATCCGTTGGTCGATGGTCACGGCAACTTTGGTTCAATTGACGGCGATTCAGCTGCCGCCATGCGGTATACTGAAGTAAGAATGGCGCGGATTACTCAGGAGATGCTGGCGGATATTGAAAAAGAAACTGTTGATTTTCGCCCAAACTACGACGAAACTCGTGAAGAACCGACAGTACTGCCTTCCCGGATCCCCAACCTTTTGGTTAATGGGTCAGCCGGGATTGCGGTGGGGATGGCGACCAATATCCCACCCCACAACCTGGGTGAAGTAGTCGATAGTTTAGTTCACTTGATTGATCGTCCAGAAGCAGAGATAAAGGACCTGGTTCAATTTATTAAGGGACCTGATTTTCCCACTGGCGGTGTCATTATGGGTCGAGAAGGGATTAAATCTGCCTACATCAGCGGTCGGGGATCAATTCGGGTGCGGGCTTGTGCGACTCTTGAAGAGCTGCCGGGAAATAAAACAGCCATTATTGTGACTGAATTGCCTTACCAGGTGAATAAAGCCCGTTTGGTAGAAAAAATTGCCGAACTGGTCAGAGATAAAAAAATCGAAGGGATTACTGAGCTGCGGGATGAATCGGACCGAAGCGGTATGCGGATTGTTATTGAATTGCGTCGGGATGTTACTCCCCGCGTGGTGCTTAATCATTTATACAAGCATACCCAAATGGAGGATACCTTCGGGGTCATCATGCTCGCCCTGGTTAATGGAAAACCCCGGATCCTAAATCTGAAAGAGGTTTTAACTTATTACCTGGAACACCGAAAAGATGTGATTACCCGCAAAACCCGTTATGAATTACGCAAAGCAGAAGAGCGGCTGCATATCGTTGAAGGATTACGGGTTGCTCTGCAATACCTGGATGAAGTAATTCGCACTATTCGTCAATCTCGGTCACCAGACATCGCTCGGAAAGCCCTGGTGGATAAATTTGACCTGTCAACCATCCAGGCTCAAGCGATCCTGGATATGCGGCTGCAAAGATTAACCGGGCTCGAAAGACAAAAATTAGAAGAAGAATATAATCAACTAATTAAACTAATTGAGGAATTAAATTCGATTTTAGCCGACGAACATAAAATCATGCTGATTGTCCGTGGAGAGCTGCTGGAAGCTAAAAAACAATATGCTGATCCTAGGCGGACTCAAATCAGTCAAGATGATGAGGTAATTGATATTGAGGACTTAATTCCGGATGAAGAAGTAGTGATCACCACGACCCACCAGGGATATATCAAACGTTTACCCCTTTCTACTTACCGCAGCCAGCGGCGGGGGGGTAGAGGCGTAACTGGCATAACCACGAAAAACGAAGATTTTGTTGATCAATTGTTTATTACAACTACCCACCATTATATGTTATTTTTTACCAATTTGGGCCGGATTTACCGGCTTAAGGTTTATGAGATCCCGGAGGCTGGCCGACAGGCTAAGGGAACTTCGGCGATTAATTTACTAAACCTAGATGGAAACGAATACATTAATGCAATCATCCCGGTGCGGGAGTTTTTTGAGGACCAATTCCTGATCATGGGAACCAAAAAAGGGATTATTAAAAAAACGCAGCTTAGTCAATACCGTTTTACCCGACGGGATGGAATTATCGCTATCCAACTTGACGAGGGTGACGAACTAATTGGCGTAAAATTAACTAATGGCCGGGAAGAAATCATTCTGTCGACCTGGAAGGGAATGGCCATCCGATTTTCGGAAAAAGAGGTCCGGAGTATGGGTCGCGTCGCCCGGGGGGTTAAAGGAATTACACTTAAGGAAGATGACGTCGTCGTTAGTATGGATGTTGTTCGCGATGATGCGCAGGTTCTAACAGTGACGGAAAAAGGTTTTGGCAAACGAACCCCGGTAGAACAGTACCGTTCTCAAAAAAGAGGGGGAACCGGGGTTAAGGTCATGAAGTTATCCCCGCGTAATGGTCACCTGGCGGCGATTAAACTAGTCCATCCGGAAGATGAACTAATCCTTATTAGTCATGAAGGGATTGTTATTAGAATGCAGGTGAACGAGATATCCGAGCAGCACCGAGATACTCAGGGAGTAACTTTAATGAAACTTGACCCGGGAGATAAAGTGGTTGCCGTAGCCAAGGTAGTATCCCGTGAGGATGAGAATAATTAAATCATAGAAAATCCTAATAACAAGACAGCAACCAAGTTGTGAGTTGCTGTCTTGTTATTATAATTATGTTAATATAATTAAACCTAAATTTTAGATAAATACTACAGGGTGATATTATCATAGAATGAACTGGTTCTGCTTCGCTGAACATCGAGGCTTCAGATGGAGACTCTACTCCACCTGATGATTAAACAAGGCAACCCCCACTTAGAGGAGTGAGGGTCTTTTGATTGAGATAAATACATGTTTTTTAAAAACAGCTTGACATTAAATAACTGAATGTGCTAAGATAACCATCGTTGTGGGCAATGACTTTAACCGGAAATGCGCTAAATCAAACTCGTCAGATATAGATTCTGTAGTTTTAATAAATTAAGTATTGACGGCAAATAAGAAATATGCTATAATAAAATTCCGCCAAGGGCAAAAAGCAAAAGCGAACGCCTGAAGCGAAAGACTGATCCCTGAAAACTGAACAGTTGTCAAAATGTGCGAAGCCTGATGCAAAAGTCAAGGACCTCGATCAACGAGAGTTTCAAGACAAAGCAAGGCTAGCGACAAGCTAGCGAGATAGTAAATAAGAGCAAGATAAGCTCTTCGATATTTTAACGGAGAGTTTGATCCTGGCTCAGGACGAACGCTGGCGGCGTGCTTAACACATGCAAGTCGAACGGAGCTTGGTGGTGGGTCATTAGTGGTTAGTGGTTGGGAATTTGTTGGTTAGTTATTAGTGATTAGTGGTTGGGATAAAAACCAGCGACTAACGACTAAAAACCAACGACTAAAAACCAACGACCAATTACTAATGACTCACTACCAAGGTTAGTGGCGGACGGGTGAGTAACGCGTGGGTAACCAACCCATAACACCGGGACAACCCTGGGAAACCGGGGCTAATACCGGATACCTTCTTTGGCAGGCATCTGCTAAAGAAGAAAGGTGGCCTCTTGAAAAAGCTGCCGATTATGGACGGACCCGCGTCTGATTAGCTAGTTGGTAGGGTAACGGCCTACCAAGGCGACGATCAGTAGCCGGCCTGAGAGGGTGGCCGGCCACACTGGGACTGAGACACGGCCCAGACTCCTACGGGAGGCAGCAGTGGGGAATATTGCGCAATGGGCGAAAGCCTGACGCAGCAACGCCGCGTGAGTGACGAAGGCCTTCGGGTTGTAAAGCTCTGTCTTCCGGGACGAAGGCTTTAGGGTTAATAGCCCCAGAGATGACGGTACCGGAAGAGGAAGCCCCGGCTAACTACGTGCCAGCAGCCGCGGTAAAACGTAGGGGGCGAGCGTTGTCCGGAATTACTGGGCGTAAAGCGCGTGTAGGCGGAAACTTAAGTCAGGTGTGAAAACTCGGGGCTCAACCCCGAGCCGGCATCTGAAACTGGGTTTCTTGAGGATGGGAGAGGAAAGTGGAATTCCTAGTGTAGCGGTGAAATGCGTAGATATTAGGAGGAACACCAGTGGCGAAGGCGGCTTTCTGGACCATACCTGACGCTGAGACGCGAAAGCGTGGGGAGCAAACAGGATTAGATACCCTGGTAGTCCACGCCGTAAACGATGGGTACTAGGTGTAGGAGGTATCGACCCCTTCTGTGCCGCAGCTAACGCATTAAGTACCCCGCCTGGGGAGTACGGCCGCAAGGTTGAAACTCAAAGGAATTGACGGGGGCCCGCACAAGCGGTGGAGCATGTGGTTTAATTCGACGCAACGCGAAGAACCTTACCAGGGCTTGACATCCTTCGAATCTTTAAGAAATTGGAGAGTGCCCCTTCTGGGGAGCGAAGAGACAGGTGGTGCATGGTTGTCGTCAGCTCGTGTCGTGAGATGTTGGGTTAAGTCCCGCAACGAGCGCAACCCCTACGGTTAGTTGCTAACGTAAAGGCGAGCACTCTAACAGAACTGCCGGTGACAAACCGGAGGAAGGTGGGGACGACGTCAAATCATCATGCCCTTTATGTCCTGGGCTACACACGTGCTACAATGGCCGGTACAAAGGGCGGCAAAACCGCGAGGTAGAGCGAATCCCAAAAAGCCGGTCTCAGTTCGGATTGCAGGCTGCAACTCGCCTGCATGAAGTCGGAATCGCTAGTAATCGCAGGTCAGCATACTGCGGTGAATACGTTCCCGGGCCTTGTACACACCGCCCGTCACACCACGAAAGCTGGCAACACCCGAAGTCGGTGAGCTAACCGCAAGGAGGCAGCCGCCGAAGGTGGGGTTGGTGATTGGGGTGAAGTCGTAACAAGGTAGCCGTATCGGAAGGTGCGGCTGGATCACCTCCTTTCTAAGGAGTAACATCCGCAAGGATGCGAAACTAGGTCGGTCATCAGACTTCGCAACAACTGTTTAGTTTTGAGGGACCAGTAAACTGGAAACTCAAAGAAGGGTGAACTTGTTCAGCTTTGCTGAACATTGAGGCTTCAGCTAGAGACTCTACTCACCTGAAGTTTAAACAAGATAACCCTTTGATCCAGATAAAAAGCCAAGGCTTCTAACCAAAGAAGCCGCGGTAAAAAGACTTCCCATAAATTTGGCCAAACCCAAAAGAACCAGGCCAAACCAGATGGAAGTCAAACTCGACTAACTAAGCGCAAACCGAAAGCTAGTCGAAACTGAACCCTGAAAACTGCACAGCGAATATAAAAAAAGTTCTGTCAAGCGCAAGCCAAAGGATAAACCGAAACAAACCTTAAGGTAGAAAGACTAAGGTCAAGCTACTAAGGGCGTACGGAGGATGCCTAGGCGCTAAGAGACGAAGAAGGACGCGGTAAGCTGCGAAAAGCCTCGGGGAGCCGCAAGCAGGCCTTGATCCGGGGATCTCCGAATGGGGCAACCCAACTGGAGTAATGTCCAGTTACGGCTAACTGAATCCATAGGTTAGTCGAGACAACCAGGGGAACTGAAACATCTTAGTACCCTGAGGAAAAGAAAACAACAGTGATTCCCCAAGTAGCGGCGAGCGAACCGGGAAGAGCCCAAACCTCAAGAGTGTCAAAGCCTGCCGGCGTTGCTTTTGAGGGGTAGCGGGACCATCCTGGGCAGCGGCAGCAGCCCAAAGGAGTAAGAAACCATAATTCTAGGTGAAGCGGACTGGAAAGCCCCGCCACAGAGAGTAACAGCCTCGTAACCGAAAGGATTATGGCTCCTGGATGGGATCCCAAGTACTGCGGGACACGTGGAACCCCGTGGGAATCAGGGAGGACCACCTCCTAAGGCTAAATACTCCTTAGCGACCGATAGTGAACCAGTACCGTGAGGGAAAGGTGAAAAGCACCCCGGGAGGGGAGTGAAAAAGAACCTGAAACCGTATGCCTACAACCAGTCGGAGCTTTTTCGAAAGAAAGAGTGACGGCGTACTTTTTGTAGAACGGACCGGCGAGTTACAGTAACTAGCAAGGTTAAGGAAACGGAGCCGAAGCGAAAGCAAGTCTTAAGAGGGCGCAAGTTAGTTGCTGTAGACCCGAAACCGGGTGATCTACCCATGACCAGAGTGAAGCGATGGTAAGACATCGTGGAGGCTCGAACCAACCGTTGTTGAAACAGCGGTGGATGAGTTGTGGGTAGGGGTGAAATGCCAAACGAACCCGGAGATAGCTGGTTCTCCCCGAAATAGCTTTAGGGCTAGCCTCAAGGCATAATTGATGGGGGTAGAGCACTGAATAGGCTAGGGGCCTTACCCGGTTACCGAACCTTCTCAAACTCCGAATACCATCAATCGGACCTTGGGAGTCAGACTGCGAGTGATAAGATCCGTAGTCGAGAGGGAAACAGCCCAGACCGTCGATTAAGGTCCCGAAGTGAGGACTAAGTGGAAAAGGATGTGGGGTTGCCCAGACAACCAGGATGTTGGCTTAGAAGCAGCCATCATTCAAAGAGTGCGTAATAGCTCACTGGTCGAGTGACCCTGCGCCGAAAATTCCCGGGGCTCAAGTCCGCCACCGAAATCACGGATTTTGGTGGTTGGCGGTTAGTGGTTAGTGGTTGGGAGGAAAGGAAATGGCTGGATATCGGACACTGGAAGTGTATCAAAAGGCATATAAACTGTCTTTAGAAATACACCGTGTCACCCAAACATTTCCTGAATTTGAAAGGTATGAATTAGGAAGCATGGTCAAACAAATCCCAACGACCAATTACTAACGACCAACCACCAAAATGGTAGGGGAGCGTTCCCACAGCGTGGAAGTCATCCTGGAAGGGATGGTGGAGCGGTGGGAAGAGATAATGCCGGTATGAGTAAGCGAAAAGGCAGGTGAGAATCCTGCCCGCCGAAAGCCTAAGGTTTCCTGGGGAAGGCTCGTCCGCCCAGGGTAAGTCGGGACCTAAGCTGAGGCCGAAAGGCGTAGGCGATGGACAACCGGTGGAAATTCCGGTACCACCCCAAGCCGCTCGAGCGAAGGGGGGACGCAGGAGGGTAGGCGAAGCGTACCGTTGGTCGAGTACGCGCAAGCTGGTAGGGGGTAAGATAGGCAAATCCGTCTTACGTGAACCCTGAGAGGTGACGCCGAGGGAAAACTAAGTACCGAAGTCGCTGAACCCAAACTGCCAAGAAAAGCCTCTAGCAAGGCAAAAGGGTGCCCGTACCGCAAACCGACACAGGTAGGCGAGGAGAGAATCCTAAGGCGCGCGAGAGAACCCTCGTTAAGGAACTCGGCAAAATGACCCCGTAACTTCGGGAGAAGGGGTACCCCGTGTAGCGTGACATTGTGAACACAAAAGAGCGTGAGGGGGTCGCAGTGAAGAGGCCCAGGCGACTGTTTACCAAAAACACAGGTCCCTGCCAAAGCGAAAGCTGAAGTATAGGGGCTGACGCCTGCCCGGTGCTGGAAGGTTAAGGGGAGGGGTTCCGCACTCCCGCGGGAGCACGGTGCGGGGGAAGCCTTGGGCGCGCCTCCGGATAGTCACATCGGGTTCCGCTCCGGGCATCAGTGGGCGAATAGAGCATACCCTGGAGCGGGCAGCAACAGGCGCCAGCGAGGCTGGGCGGATATCCGCCCAGGGGGTTGAGTGCTGGAGAAGCTCTGAACCGAAGCCCCAGTAAACGGCGGCCGTAACTATAACGGTCCTAAGGTAGCGAAATTCCTTGTCGGGTAAGTTCCGACCCGCACGAAAGGCGTAACGATCTGGGCACTGTCTCAACGAGGGGCTCGGTGAAATTGTACTACCGGTAAAGATGCCGGTTACCTGCGACAGGACAGAAAGACCCCGTGGAGCTTTACTGCAACCTGATATTGGATTTTGGTAGGCAATGTACAGGATAGGTGGGAGGCAGAGAAGCAAGTCCGCCAGGATTTGTGGAGCCAACGGTGGGATACCACTCTTTGTGTACTGAAGTTCTAACTCGGCCCTGTAAACCAGGGTGAGGACATTGTCAGGCGGGCAGTTTGACTGGGGCGGTCGCCTCCCAAAGCGTAACGGAGGCGCCCAAAGGTTCCCTCAGAATGGTTGGAAATCATTCGGAGAGTGTAAAGGCAGAAGGGAGCTTGACTGCGAGAGAGACATCTCGAGCAGGGACGAAAGTCGGGCTTAGTGATCCGGTGGTTCCGAGTGGAAGGGCCATCGCTCAACGGATAAAAGCTACCCCGGGGATAACAGGCTTATCTCGCCCAAGAGTTCATATCGACGGCGAGGTTTGGCACCTCGATGTCGGCTCATCGCATCCTGGGGCTGAAGTAGGTCCCAAGGGTTGGGCTGTTCGCCCATTAAAGCGGTACGTGAGCTGGGTTCAGAACGTCGTGAGACAGTTCGGTCCCTATCCGTCGCAGGCGCAGGAAACTTGAGAGGATCTGTCCCTAGTACGAGAGGACCGGGATGGACGAACCGCTGGTGTATCAGTTGTTCCGCCAGGGGCAACGCTGAGTAGCTATGTTCGGGACGGATAAGCGCTGAAAGCATCTAAGCGCGAAACCGGCCTCAAGATGAGGTTTCCCATGGAGTCAATCCAGTAAGACCCCAGCAAGACTAGCTGGTAGATAGGCCAGGAGTGTAAGAACAGCAATGTTTTGAGCTGACTGGTACTAATCGGTCGAGGGCTTGACCTAATCTTCTAGACATAAGGAGAGCAGAGATTGACAGACTAAGATATTCGCTGTGAAGTTTTGAGGGTTCAAAGTAGAAAGTAGAGAGAGGCGTCAGATGCAGATTGACGCGGACGCAGGTTAAAAGGCCTCAAAGAAGAGCATGCAATCTAAAATTAATCTAAAATTTAAGATTAAGATTTCTGGTGACGATAGCGGAGGGGAAACACCCGTTCCCATCCCGAACACGGCAGTTAAGCCCTCCAGTGCCGATGGTACTTGGGTGGAGACGCCCTGGGAGAGTAGGTCGTTGCCAGGATATTTTAAAAGCCTCAGGTTTTTAGCCTGGGGTTTAATTTATTTTGTACATTAAATTTTTGAACATTAATTTGAACATTAAATTAAAGCTAAAAAATCACATACACTTTTCTTTTCATTAATGAATTTCCATAATGCTCTGCTTATTAAAGACTTAAAGACCGGTAACGTTCAACTTTCCAAACAAAAAGGAAGCAAGAGGACCGTCCCCTTGCTTCCTGAAAGCTTTAGTAACATTAGTAACGTCTGAGATTATTATAGCAGTCTCGGCAGTAGACCGGGCGGTCTCCACTTGGTCTAAAGGGAACCTGTGTCTCTTGACCACAAGTTGCACAAATTGTGGAGAACATTTCTCTTGGCCGGCGTCCAAAGCCGCTAGTGTTATTTCTGTTTTGTCTTCTTACAGCTCGACATTCAGGGCAGCGACCAGGCTCGTTAGTGAACCCTTTTTCTGCGAAGAATTCTTGCTCAGATGCAGTAAAGGCAAACTCATTACCACAATCCCGGCAGGTTAGGTACTTGTCTTGATACATTAATAAATCCCCCTCAAGATATTCTTGCCCAAACAGTAATAAGGAACTCAGCCATCAACCCGTTCCCGAATTACCTCAGGGCAATTGAGAAGGAGATACAAGAAGTACCTTATTGGTAAATTGAGCTATAGCTATAGTATAACCAATTTAATACTTCTCGTATAGTCTTTTATTTAGATTTAACATTACATTATCCAATTTCCGAATGTCAACGAATATTTGAGCCGGTTGATCATGAATTTTTGAGCCACGGTGATCACTAATAAGTGAGCCACCTGTCAGTCATTAGTTTACTGTTCTTTGAAGAAGAAAAAGAAGAAATACGTTCGTCGTAGAAGTTGTTAAGATGTGGTCAATGCGCAGCATTGTCCAAGCAGTTGTGGAGTTTGTGGGTAACTCCGAAGGAGTTATCCATCATAATCCACATCTGCGGCATCTTAACAACCCACTAACCATGATCCATCCGATAGGACGGATTGTTCATGTTCAAAATGTGAGACCGAAAAGTGAGCCGGTCCACCAGTGCTGCGATGAGCGTGGTATTTTCAAATAACTCTGTCCAGCGCGAGAATTCCAAATTGGTACTGATGATTACACTGCTTTTTTCCGCCCGGTCAGATATGATTTTAAAGAGTAGTTCAGACTGATGGCGGTTAAAGCTGAGGTATGAGAGTTCATCAATTATAAGTAGTTCTGCCTTCTGCAGCTGACGTTCCAATTTTAGGAGTTCTTTGGTTTCCTTGGCCTCCACCAGCATGGTGGCTAGAGTGGCGGCGGTGATGAATTTCACTCGAAATCCTGCCTGGCAGGCTCGAAGGCCTAGGGCAATGCTTAAATGAGATTTGCCACTACCGGGGTTTCCGATCATCAATATGTTTTGCCGGTTACGAATATAGTCACAACTAGCCAACTGGTGAATATAGGCTTCTTCGATGTGTTTGAGCCGTTTAAAATCGAATTCTTCCAGGGTCTTCTCGCTAGGAAAGCCAGCCTGCTTAATTCGTCGTTTTTGCTGATTGACACTGCGAGAAGCCAATTCCTGCTTCATCATCGCAATGAGAAAGTCTTCATACCCTAGCTGCCCTTGCTGGCGCAGCACTTCTTCGTAACGAGTAAAGCTGGGGACCCGGAGCTGTTTGGCATAAAAGGCTATTATCTCGCTTTTTAGGTTCATTGGGCCACCACCCGGTACTTGCGATCATAGCTTGCCAGGTCAATCGGGCTGACCGGAATATCTTTGATGGTGGTCAGTTTTACTCGCTTTGGAGGGGCCAGTTCATTTTGCACTAGCTCGATGGTAGGGGTAATCCCTGCTGGCAACTGGTCTCTAACCGCCAGGATCCGGTCAAGACCATATTCGACGCTGAGTTTCAGCAGTTTAACCGTATCTTTGGCACCGCCAGGGAATGTCTTGCCCCAGTTTAACAGTTCATTGGCCGCTGATCGACGGACCGGTTTGGCGTGAAACACTGACCGCGGTTTTTGCTCCAGAAGTGGTAGGTAGTGTTCCAACTCAAAGGATGTTTCGCCTTGGCCATAGCAACGAGGATGCCAAGCAACCTGGTCTCCTTGGTGATAACAGACCAAGTGGTTACCGTAGGCTTTAAGGCTGACCATTTTACCGACTAGATTGACGGGGACGGAGTATTGGTTCCGTTCAAACCGGATCAGGCTGTCATCCCCGACCCGAACCGTCAGGCTTTTACTGGTATCGAAGACAAAGGCGGGCAACGGGTTCAAACAGTGCTTGTCCGTCAAGAACTGCTCACCTACAGTCTGATTTCGGCCTTGGATCTTATGGCTGCGGTATTTCAGGCAGGAGAGCCTTAATATTTCATTCAGTTCATCCAGGCTGTCCACTCGGGGCACAGGCACCAGCACATTTCGTCTGCACCAGCCAACCAGGTTTTCAACTAGACCTTTTTCGTTACCGCTGTTGATGTTGGTAAAGTGTATTTCAAAAGCGTAGTGGGCACTTAGTGCCTGATAGGTATTCTGAGGTTTGGCATGAAGCCCAAACCCTTCTTTTACAGCTACTCTGGCATTATCAAAAATCACCTTCCGAGGGACACCGCCGCAATGGGTAAAAGCAGCCAGGTGGCCCTCCAGAAAAGATTCCTGGTTTTGACGAAAGAAGGCTTTAACAAAGATGTCCGCACTGTAGCAGAGTCTAAAACAAAATAACTGAACCTTAGTCTTAACGTCCTTAAGATAAACCGAGGCTTCACCCCAGTCAACTTGGGCCGCCTCACCGGGATCAAACTCCAGTGGGACAAAAGCCTCTTTAACCGGTTGTTTCATCTCCCGAACGACGCGTCGAATGGTGGATTCTGCGCCGGTAAAGCCTTTTTCGTCTCTCAACCGTTCGTAGATGCGTCTAGCAGTATGGCGTTGCTTTGGTAAGTTCTCGGCTTGATCTTGGGCGAAACACTGACGAATAAAGTCTTTGACTTCTTGAGTGACAACAGATGACTCCCGTTCATAGGTCTGTCGTTCCCAGGGGACGCGATCACCTCCACAGTACTTTTTGACAGTGTTACGTGAGATGCCCAGTTCTCGGGCAATAGCTCGTTGTGATTTGTTCTGGTTGACATACATATGCCGGATACGGCCATAAAGATCCACGTCGATGATCACACCTTTCGTCCTCCCTGTACATCGCTTCTGATTTATCAATTGTACAGGGGATTGGTTTGAGTGGCTCACTTATTCGTGATCATTATTGATCACTTAGGTTGATAAGTGGCTCATTTATTCGTGATCACTAAGGACCTTTTTGGCTCACTTTTAGATTATCATTCACATCCAATTTACTATATTTATAAAACATATTTATAAAACATTTTAGATAAAATTAAAAATGAGCAAGTTTAGGATTAATAGTTTAATAACGATACCCCCAATGAATAACCAGGGTTGTTCTCTATATCCACTAACCGATTTGTCATATTGTTTCATGATGGATACCTCCTGCTGGTTTTATTGTACCAGCCATTTACCGTGTCCATCAAATTTGGTAAGGATCAATTTAAGCCTTACCTTCATTATTTGTAAATTATATTTGCAAAAATAAATATATGCAGCTTAATATTCTAAGTATACTTTCAATTATTGTTGACAAAAATAAATATTAGAGCTATAATGTAACAAAGGAAGGTGGGATTATGGCGATTACAAGCAAGGAAGGCATTCTAAAAGTGCTGACAACCTATAATCCATGGTGGAAAACCGGAATCATGAATCCAAAGATGTCTAAGACTTATAAGAGATTTGCATTTTATGAGGCGATGAAGCGGCTGGAACAAAGGGATCTGCGCCGCACAGTTGTCTTGACCGGTACGCGTCGAGTCGGCAAGACCACTATCCAGTACCAGATGATTGAGGCACTGCTCAGTCGCGGTGTGGCACCGCAAAAAATAGTCTTCATTTCCATGGATCATCCTATGTTAAAGCTTGCCGGTTTCAACGAGATCCTGGAATGTTATCATGAAAGCATTTACGCCGAGCAGGACTGCTATTACTTCTTTGATGAGGTTCAGTATGCTCAGGACTGGGACAAATGGCTTAAAACAATTTATGATACTCAGCCGGATACGCAGGTGGTCGCCACAGGTTCAGCCAGTCCCGCCCTCATTGGGGGCAATCAAGAAAGCGGCGCGGGGCGTTGGACCGTTATCCAGGTTCCTACTATGTCGTTTTATGAGTACTGTGAATTGCTGGAGCTGGATCGTCCAGAGCTTCCTCAAAGCCTAAAGATCACGTCGCTGCTCTATAAGACGCAACAGGAGCGCACCCGAGTGATGGTGCAGCTTTCTAAGGTGCAGAATCATTTCAATCGTTATCTGCTGGTGGGGGGATTTCCGGAACTGGCGCTGTCGAACAACGACTTCATAGCACAGCAGATCATGCGAGAAGACGTGGTTGACAAGGTGCTAAAGCGTGACCTTCCTGCGCTGTATAACATCAGAAACGCCACTGAGTTGGAGCGGATATTCCTGTATCTATGCAATGTATCATCAGAGATAGTTTCAATAGAGGCTATTGCCAAAGAACTTAGTGGTGTATCGAGGCCGACGGTCGAAAACTATATTCGATACCTGGAAAGTGCTAATCTGATTTATCAGAGCTGGCCGGTAGATATGGCGGGCAAAAAAGTACTGAAAGCCAGACCTAAAATATATATTGCAGATGCTGCTATTCGAAACGCCATTCTAATGGACGATTCGTTGCTTACTGACCCAGTGGAGATGGGAAAGGTTGTTGAGACGGCGGTCTACAAGCATGTTGCGGCATTTTATTACCAACAGGCTACGTCCGTCGGCTATTTCCGCGGCGGTAGAAAAGGAAAGGAAATCGATATTGTAGTGGATTACCCCAAAATAAAGAAGATCCTCATAGAGGTCAAATATCGAGAGGGTGCGCCCATTTCCGATGACGACGCGATTTCCGAGCTGTGTGGAGAGGCATTGGCTGCGATCATTGTAACCAAGAACGCCAGCGACTTTGGAATTCACAATACCAAGTCAGGAAAGGATATGATCCGGATTCCGGCATTTACATTCTTATATCTGCTGGGGCATGCAGAGAAGAACGGCTATAAAAGAATTGAATGATAAGCAAATGTAATGGCAACTAAATAAAAAAGCCCTGCTAACCGTTACGGTCGGCAGGGTTTCGTGCTACCTGGAATTATTCTTCCACATCCATCGTCACGCCGGACTTAAATACCACGGTGAACTGATCCTCGAGCAAATTGCATAACTGAAAACCTTTGATTTTATTGCTTTCTAGCCCCTGAAAAAAAGGAATTCACCCCTATGGATGTAGAAATATTAGGTAAGCCCACCATAAACTCTACGACGCAAAGAGGCGAATTACCTTGTATATTCTACAACTATCGTTATTTTCCTTTGATGAATTGATGAAATGTGAGCCAGAAACATGTTGCCAAAAGTAACTAAAATAAATATGAGAAAGGAATGAAGTATTATGCTATGGAAAGATGAATATGAACTTGGCGTTCCATTGATAGATGCGCAGCATAAAGAATTATTTAGGCGCGTTGAATCGTTTTTGAAGGCATTGCGGTCTGAGGATTGCTGGAATGAGAAGATCCCGAAGATAAATGAAACGCTGGAGTTTATGAAAAGATACGTTGTTGAGCATTTCCATGATGAAGAGGAATACCAGCGAAGTATCAATTATCCTGGATACGAAGCTCATAAACAGATACATACCGGTATGATCAAATATGTGCAAGAGGTTTCTGAGCAATACGAACAAGCCAATGACAACGAGCATTTGATGCAACAGTTTGGGGGTAGACTGCTTGCCTGGCTGATTAACCATGTGGCCGCAGAAGATCAACGCATCGCGGATTATGCCAAAAAGAAAGGGATGAGCGGAAATGAAAGATAAACTTTACAGAGCATTTGTCGATGCAACACGGAATGTATTTAAAATGATGCTTAACATTTCAGAGATTTCCGATCATCCGACAGAGGATTTCAAATGTGACGATGAGGTCGATATCGCCATCGGCATTATTGGTGACCTTCAGGGAGAGGTTATTTATCGATTTCCAGTCTCGACATCTCTTAATATCGTAAACATCATGAGCGGTATGCAGTTTGAAGCGGTGGATACTTTCGTGACCTCTGCAATATCAGAGATTGCGAATATCATAAGCGGTAATGTCCTTACTGCACTTTCAGATAGCGGCATGATCTGTAATATATTACCTCCGGTGCAAAGCAAGCTTGATGAAGAAAAGGAATATGAAATGAAAACAAGTTGCTGCATTTGCACAACGATCGGTGAGATATGTCTGGAAATAAGATTGAATCGGGCTTCTTGAACTCTTGGAAACAGGCGTTAATGCTCCTCTAGATAAACAGGAGGGAAATAAATGCAGGAAGTTTATGAATTTCTCAAAAAATGCGGGGTATATTATTTGGCTACAGTCGAAGGAGATCAGCCAAGAGTTAGACCATTTGGTACAGTGGATATTTTTGAAGGAAAACTATATATCCAGACGGGAAAGGTAAAGAAAGTATCTAAGCAGATCCAGGCAAATCCAAAAGTAGAGATCTGTGCTTATGCTGATGGAAAGTGGCTTAGAGTAACCGGTAAACTTATCAGAGATGACAGAGTAGAGGCCAAAAAACATATGCTAGATAATTATCCGGAACTTCAAGCTATGTATTCACCGGAAGATGATAATACAGAGGTTCTCTATTTTCAGGATGCAACAGCGACCTTCTATTCATTTACCGATGAGCCAAAGGTAATAAAATTTTAGTATAGTTTTTGCTTTAAGCATCTACTTTCGTAGGTGCTATTTTTATGCCTATTTTTAGGAGCGATGCCTATAACTCATGTTCATTATGTCACTCTAAATCTTTTCGATTTATGACAACAGGAAACTATTTCCATAAAATAGGCGTTTAGTGATATTGGTTTGAGATAGATTTCTTATTGTTGATATGCTGAATGCAGATTATAGATAATATAAAAAGTAATATTTAGTATGTACATACTAAAATATTAATGATATACTACTATTACCGGAAATGATTACACATTTGGATTAGGCAGGAGGAAAATCGTGAACCCATCAATAAATATTTTTATTAATTCGTTTGCTGTGCGCGGTATTACCTCCCGAGAGCAATTATTGAACGAAATGCTACGCGTCAAACTTACGGCGCGAGCCGTGAAATCACAGAAAAAATCTCTACAGGATGTAGCACAGCTTTTCGAATTAATGAAGCATTCTACCGAAAATACAATCCTGGGATACTTTCCGGGCGATAGGGATTTCTTTTCTTTTATATATAAGGTTGCACAAGAAATCAATCTTATTGAATTTACACTTAAGCTATACAAAAATGACCGTTTTGGACAGATATTCTCTCCAACTTATTTGACGGAATATGTCTGTGGCCTGATAGATGATGCAGCATCGCAGTCAATACTTATTGCTGAAGCAGAAAAAGGCTTGTCGGGTCTTAAAAAATTGGTGGAGAAGCATCGGTCAAGCAATATAACCTTTACCACATCCAATATGCTTATGTTTATGCTTTTGCAGCTTGGATTTGAAGAATTTGAGAACGTAAGTATTCTTAATCAGTCGATATACCAGGAGCTACTTATTAACACCCGTTTTGACTTTATATATTCACTGCCTGATTTTGGCGGCAAGATTGAAGCCGTTAACCATAAATATATGTCCTCCAGACCGGATATTGTAGCAACACAGAATCTACTTGGGCATTTATCAGACAGGGGTACGCTGGTGACTGTGGTTCCTGCTAAGATTGCATTTGCAAGTGGATCTGAAGCAAAGCTACGTGAGCATATCATAACTAATTATCAATTGGAGGGTATTTACAGTCTTCCTGAAGGCACTTTCAAGCCGTACACTGCCATAAAAACCTATATGCTTAAAATAGGTGTTGTAAAAAAGGATAATGTGAGCGTGGGATATTTCGGTTATGATAATGGTCTTTATGTCGATAAAGCGAAGATATTGGGGAGCAAAGATTTTGCTGCTCATGAGGATTGGCGAATTGAACTCATACTTGAAGATGATGATGAGAATATCAGAAAGTATAAGACATCAACTCTTGAAAGAGTTAAACTTCATGAAGTTGCAGAGGTTTTTAGGGGAAAATCAATCCTTAAAAAGGATGTTAAGCCTGGGAAAATCAAGGTGCTGAATATTTCAAACATTACTGATACCGGCATTGATTATTCCAATATGGACAGTATTGACGAAGAGGAACGAAAAATTAAAAGATATGAACTGATAGATGGAGACATTGTCTTATCTTGCAGGGGATCAGCAATTAAAACGGGTGTATACCGTAAACAAAAAAGTATCGTTATCGCCTCGGCCAATCTTATCGTTATCAGACCCAATAACAGGATCTTAAGCGATTATCTTAAAATATTCTTAGAGAGTCCTGTCGGAATAGCACTTATAAAAAGCTTCCAACGGGGGACAACCATTGTAAATATAAATCATACTGACATTATGGAAATGGAAATACCGCTGTTAAGTATCGAGGAGCAGACAGAGCTGGCGGCAAAGTATGCAAGAGAAAATGCGTTATATCAAGAGACTGTGGCCAGAGCTGAGAAACGTTATTTGGAAGAGAAGGAGAAAATTTATAATCAATTAGTGTAAGGAGGATAAATAAAAATGGCAACGGTGAATTTGGGGTTTGAAAACAATCTATGGGAGATGGCGGATAAACTGCGCGGTAACATTAAGGCTTCGGAGTACAAGCATGTAGTATTGGGACTAATTTTCCTTAAGTACATCTCCGATGCTTTTGAGGAGAGATATAACGAGCTAGTTGCAGAGGGCGAAGGGTTTGAGGAAGATATAGATGCTTATACAGAAGAGAATGTTTTTTTCGTACCGAAGGAAGCCCGTTGGGAATATATAAAAGCAAATGCCAAACAGCCTACTATCGGACAGATTATTGACGAAGCGATGATAGCTATTGAGAAGGAAAATGCTTCCCTTAAAGGCGTACTGCCGAAAAACTATGCCCGGCCGGAAATAGACAAAACAAAGCTTGGCGAGCTTATAGACTTGTTTTCCTTTAAGGTTGGCGATAAGGAGGCAAGAGCAAAAGATGTCCTCGGCAGGGTTTATGAATACTTCCTTGGAAAGTTTGGTTCGTCGGAAGGAGAATTTTACACTCCACCATCTATTGTAAAGCTGCTTGTTGAAATGATTGAGCCGTATAAAGGCAGGGTATATGATATAATCACTACGAAAACGATACAATTTAATTACCCTATTTTGAAGGCTTCCTAAGGGGGTTAAGGTTCAAAAAAGGGGGTTTAATTTTGCCCATGTGGCAAACCCAAGAATGCCAGCACAGGGAATATACCTGCGCTGGCTTTTCGTTGAAGCAAAACCTATGTATACAAAAAACAACTTGATGTTGTCGTTGGGCTTTCATAATATAGAATAAAATTTATAATTTGATGTAATATTTGGCTTTCAAACAGTAGTACACGGGTGAGGCGGAAAGGAAGGTGATGTAATATTGCTCGATAATGAAATTGTTAACTTATTCTATGAGCGCTCAGAGCAGGCAATTATGGAATTATCAAACAAATATGGCTCTGTATGCAGAAAAGTCGCCAAAAATATTTTGAACAACGATCTTGACGCAGAAGAATGTGTTAACGACGCCTTTTTAGGAGCATGGAATACGATACCGCCTCAAAAACCAGATCCTTTGCTAACATATATTTGCCGTATTGTCCGAAACATCTCTATTAAAAAGTATCATGCGAACACTGCTCTTAAGAGAAATAGTTTTTATGATGCTGCATTAGATGAGTTGGAGGATTGCCTTGCGTCGCCGGTCAATGTAGAAAAAGAATTAGCCGCAAAGGAATTAACGCTCCTATTAGATAGTTTCCTTGATACTTTAGATAAAGAAAATCGCATGATGTTCGTGCGCCGCTATTGGTACTCAGATTCCATATCCGATATTGCGGCAAGGTTTCAGATCAGTAGCAACAATGTTACTGTCCGTCTTTTCCGAACTCGGGAGAAATTGCAAATTTATTTACGAAAGGCAGGTTTTATATTATGAAACGTGAAGATATTTCACATGCCGTCGGGAATATTAGCACCCGGCATATCCAGGAAGCGGAGAGTTTTTCGTCGCAAAATATTTCTTTTGTACACAAACGGTTTTCCGCAAAAAGGATAGCGGCTTTGGTTGCTTCTGTTGCGCTTATTTTTACTCTTGCAGTACCTGCACTGGCGGCCGCAGATGTGCAAGCAGCGTATGAAATTCTGTATACAATATCTCCTAAAATTGCACAGGAACTCAAGCCTGTTAGAATGTCTAGCGAAGATAACGGTATTAAGATGGAAGTCATTTCCGCTTATATCAACGGTGATAAAGCCCATATATACATTTCTATGCAAGACATGACCAGCGAACGAATTGATGAAACAACCGACCTGTTTGACAGCTACAGTATCAATCGACCTTTTTCCAGTAGCGCAACCTGTGAGAGGATAAGCTATGATGAAGAGAGCAATACAGCAACTTTTATGATTAGCATCACACAATGGGGGGAAAAAGAAATTGGCGGGGAGAAAATTACGTTTACAGTTGATAAATTTCTTAGCAACAAGCAGGAATACCATGATAAAATCCGGCAGATTGATTTAAGCAAAGTAAACCTCTCTCCGCAGACGCAGACCGATGTGAATATGAGAGGTGGGAGTTTTAGTGGCGATATCAGCGAAAAGCCGGAATACACTCACTATTTAACAGCAACTTCCGAAGGATCTTTTTCTCCTATTAACGGTGTCACTGTTACGGGTGTTGGCTTCATTGCTGGAAAACTCCACATTCAGGCCTATTATGAGAACATTCATGAAACTGACAATCATGGTTATGTCTATTTAGTGAACGCTGCCGGTGACGAAATTAGAAGCGAAGCCTCTGTTTCTTTTTGGGATTCAGAACGGAGCGGAAGCTATGAGGAGTATATTTTTGATGTTACGCCAAGTGAAATCAATAACTACGAACTCTACGGTCATTTCTGGACATGCAACTCTTTATCAAATGGAGATTGGCAAGTAACATTCCCTCTTGAATACGAAGAATAGGTTATAATTTTCTGTAAAAGAAATACTCCTCACCGTTGATTAAATGTCAGCGATGGGGAGTTTTGCTTTCGAAGGCCTTATGCCTGAATTTCATTGCCGTCCTTAAAGGTGAACCGTACATCGTCTTTATCATAAACAGTAGCGTAGTCCACAAGGCTGCACCACAGCTTTTCATCAAATTCGGTAAGTAGGTTATCTTGTTTGTTTAAAATCCTTGCTTATTAGTTAGTCTGAGCAGAAAGCTAGGCTGAAGTATGTGTGAAAGTGAGAATCGACAGTTTTTATCTGAGTTCAAAAGACCCTGCTCCTACAAGTCGGGGTTACCTTGTTCAAACTTCAGGTGGAGTAAAGTCTCCACCTGAAGCCCCGATGTTCAGTGAAGCTGAACGAGTTACGATTTTTATTATAATCTACCGGTCGCAATAATCGGCCCGGCTGGTTCAACAGTATTTCCTCTTCTTTCCGCGGAAATAATTACCCCATCATAGTCTCTCAGCTGGTTGTCTACGGTTCCACGGTATACCCAGACATCTTGCGGAGTTTTATATAACGTATGAACCGAGTACCGGTCCCGATGCCGCAGCCATACTTTATAGGTGTCATATTCATGGCCGAGTTGGTTTGGATCCGGCACCCGATCCAAATGGACTAGGATACAATTACGGTTGTAGTCCAGGAGGATGTAGGCCATCGCTCTCGGTACCCGATTGGTAGTCCTCAAAACCAAAGCCCTTTTTTGTCGATCAGCCACTGGATACGGTTCATAAGCCAGGATTTCTTCGGCGAAACCATTCTCTACCCCTTCAGTAATCTCTTCTTCGAGTATTTCTTCCGCAGGAATTTCTTCTTCTGGTACCTCCGGTGTCAATGTGGGTCTCGGTCTTGGTGTTGGCCTAGGTCTCGGTGTCGGTCTCGGTCTAGGCGTTGGTCTGGGTCTTGGTGTTGGCGTAGGAATCGGAATGGTAATATCACAAGTTACCCCCGGGATAGCGAGTCTTTGACCGATAGCGAGTGTGTAAGGAGCTGAGATTTCATTAACCCGGGCAATATCCCGCCAGTCAAAACCATAGAGCTCACCGATACTATATAGGGTTTGCCCCCGGGTGACAGTGTGGACCTTAATTGGCAGCACTACTTGATCGCCGGGATAGATTGTATACGGTGGTTCGATGTCCGGATTAGCCTCAAGCACTGATTGTAATGGAATCCGGAACTTGTTAGCGATCGAGGACAGGGTATCACCAACTCTGACTGTATAGAGCCAACCACAATCTGGTGGCAGCGGCGGTGGTATGGTCGGGGTTGGCGTTGGGGTCGGTGTTGGGATAGTAATGTCACAGGTTACCCCCGGGATAGCCAGCCTTTGACCGACGTAAATCGTATATGGGGGTGAAATTCCATTAACGCGAGCAATATCCCGCCAGTCAAAACCGTAAAGCTCACCAATACTGTAGAGGGTTTGGCCCCTGGTAACCGTGTGGACCTCGACCGGGATGAGTATCCGTTCTCCAGGATAGATCAAATATGGCGGAGGGATATTGGGATTAGCCTCAATTACTGCTTGGACCGGAATTTGGAAGTTTCGGGCGATTATGGCTAGGGTATCGCCTGATCTTACGGTATAGAGCCAACCGCAATCCGGCGGCAGCGGTGGTGGTATGGTCGGGGTTGGCGTCGGGGTTGGCACGGTTATGTCACAAAATACCCCAGGGATGGCCAGTCTTTGCCCTGGATAAATAGTATAGGGAGCCCGAAGCCCGTTAACCCGGGCGATATCCCGCCAATCTACGCCATAGGAATTGCCGATAGCGGATAGGGATTGTCCTTGGAGAACGGTATGCACTCTAATCGGTATGACCAGCCTTTGTCCAGGAGTAAGGGCATAGGGTGGTCTTAAATCCGGATTAGCATTGATTATTTCTCGGACTCGAATCTGCAAGTCACGGGCAATCGAAGCTAGGGTATCTCTGGCCGTGACCGTATAAACCCAGCCACAATCTGATGGAAGTGGTGGTATTCGTTGTTGAATTTGCGCTGAATTGTATTTCTCAGGACTCTTTTGCCTGTACACAGGATCACTCTCCTTATTAAGAATCAATTGTTAACTTCATTAACAGATTGTAAATCCAAAGTTGCCTGCTACTTATATTCAAACTCATTATATGGAGCAACTACTTGGACTGTGCCTATCCAAAGCCTACTTGCCTGATTTTTCAGCCATTTCCGGTTTAATAAAAGTGAACTCGTTCAGCTTCGCTGAACATTGAGGCTTCAGATGGAGACTCTACTCCCCTAAAGTTTAAACAAGGTAACCCTCGCTTATAGAAGGAGGGAGTCTTTTGCTTCAGATAAAGGAATCGAATCAACAATGTCGAAGAAAAAGGGAGACCAGGAAGATATAAGACGGAGATGGAAATTTCGGATTCGGGTTAAAGATAATGGACAGGAGAAGTCAGGGTGGCAGAAAATAATTTGATCTTAGGAATTGATCCAGGGCTGGCGGATACCGGGTACGCTATAGTCAATGGGTCAGGGAGATTGCCGTTTTTACTGGAAGGTGGGCTAATTCGGACAAATCGAAAGGTCCCGCTAAACTTTCGACTCAAGGAAATCTATGATGAACTGGTTTCTGTGATCCAGGCAAAGGCTCCGACCATTGTGGCCATGGAAGATTTATTTACGGACTACCGTAACCCGAGTACGGCCATCCTGATGGGGCATGCTCGGGGAGTTTGCCTTTTAGCAGCAGCTAATTGTGGATTAGCGGTTATGAGTTATAGCCCGGCCCGGGTTAAGAAATCATTGACCGGCAATGGTCGGGCTAGCAAAGAACAGGTCAAGGCGATGATCCGGGTTACCTTGGGCCTGCGGGAAGAACCAAGTTCTGAGCATGTGGCCGATGCCATTGCGGTTGCCTTATGTCATTTACGAGAACTAAGTGCTAGAGATTAGAGGGTTGAAAAGTGATTGCTAAAATTTATGGAACAATAGATGGGTTCAGTCATCGGGGGATTTATCTTCGGGTGGGTGGCTTGGTCTATGAGGTCTGCCTGACCGCTGCCGAAAGGCGGGCGATGGAGCACTATCCAATCGGCGAAGAGATTTCCTTGCATACTCTTTATTTTATGGAGGGCGGCGTCAGCGGGGGAAATCATACACCCTTGCTGGTCGGGTTTCAAAATCCGCAGCACCGGGAATTTTTTGAACTGCTGATTCGGGTAGAAGGAATTGGGGTGGGGAGTGCCTTGAAGATGTTGACGGCTCCAATTCCTCTAGTTGCGCAAGCGATTGAAGAGAATAACCTGACTTTTTTATGCACCTTAAAACATGTGGGGGAGAGGACCGCCCGGAAAATTGTCGCCAGTCTGATGGGTAAAGTAAAGATCTACGCCCAGCCCGTGGTCGAATCAATGGAGGTCCCCAGAGAAGGTGAAACCGCAAAGACAGGGCCTGTTAAGCTGACCGGGGATCCTGAGACTCCAGCAGCCAATTCGATTAATCCGACTTCACCGGGACAGGTCCAGGAGCAGTTGCGGTCTCAGGCAACGGAAATTCTGGAGCAGTTAGGTTATTCTAATAGTGAAGTCAAAAAGATGTTAAACCAGGTTTTTGAGAAACGGTCAGATTTCACGAGGGTTGAGGAGATTCTGGCGGAAATTTATCGCAAACAGGAAAAACCGATTATAAAGTAGCCAGAAACAAGTTGACTTACCTCAGTCATCCTGAGTGTTGCGGCCGGCAGCCATGGGCGGTAGTAAGATGAAAAAGAAGAAAAAGGCTAGCAAGCAATATTATTTAGAAAAATTAAACGGGGGTGAAGAGGGGTGCCCCGATTAACGCTGTTAGATGGTCAGGAACAGATCGAGGATTTGCTGCAAGCCGGACTGCGACCAGTTCGCTTAGAGGACTATATTGGGCAGCCAGCCCTAAAGAAGCGGTTGGGGATCGCTTTAAAGGCAGCTCGGAAACGGGGGGAGCCCTTGGAGCATTTACTTTTGTACGGTCCTCCTGGACTGGGCAAGACCACGTTGGCCCACATTATCAGTCGCGAAATGGGAGGGAATCTGGTTACTTCGTCCGGTCCAGCCATTGAACGGAGCGGAGATTTGATGGGGATCTTGACCAATTTGCAGGCCGGGGATATTCTGTTTATTGACGAGATTCACCGTTTGCCCCGTCCGGTGGAAGAATTTCTGTACTCCGCGATGGAGGACTTTCAAATAGATTTTGTGGTTGACAAGGGCGTCTTCGCTAAAACCGTCAAGATCACCTTAAAACCTTTTACTCTGGTTGGGGCAACGACCCGAGCTGGCTTGGTTTCCGCCCCTATGCGGGAGCGATTTGGCTTATTATATCACCTCGATTTTTATCCAGTTGAGGATTTGCAAGAAATCGTCCTGCGCTCCAGTAGTATTCTGGGGGTCTCAATTGATCCCCTGGCCGCCAGGGAAGTAGCCAGCCGCTCTAGAGGTACCCCGCGGATTGCCAATCGATTGCTGAAAAGGGTTCGAGATTATGCCGAGGTAATGGGTGATGGTTTTATTAATCGAGAAATTGCGTCAAAGAGCCTTGTTTTAGAAGGAATTGATCCAGTTGGTTTGGATGAATTGGATCTCAGTTTTTTAAAAACCATTATCCAGATTTATAAAGGTGGGCCGGTGGGCATTGAAGCCCTAGCTGCCACGCTTAATGAAGAGGTGGATACTTTACAGGATGTAGTGGAACCTTATTTATTAAAATCAGGTTTTATTATTCGGACTCCCAGCGGCCGGAAAATCACTGAATTGGGACTGGCCCATCTTGGGTTAACCTAAGGGGAACTGTATGCAGGACTGATGGAGCTTGTGTTTACCAGTTGAATGTAGTAGAATTTAAGCGCAAATTTACAATTAAATCGCGGGTATGATAGAACCCAGGGGGGAGAATCTAAATGGTAGAAAAAGGGACTTGGACGGTCAAAAAGGGTTTGGCCGAGATGCTTAAGGGTGGAGTGATTATGGATGTCACTACCCCAGAACAAGCCAAAATTGCCGAGGAGGCCGGAGCCTGTTCAGTAATGGCACTGGAGCGGGTTCCAGCGGACATCAGGGCAGCCGGGGGAGTAGCCCGGATGGCTGACCCTACAGTTATTCTGCGGATAATGGAGGCTGTAACCATCCCGGTTATGGCGAAAGCCAGAATAGGTCATTTTGTAGAAGCGCAAATCCTCGAGGCCCTGGGGGTTGACTATATCGACGAGAGCGAAGTCTTAACCCCGGCGGATGAAAACTACCACATCAATAAGCATGCCTTTAAGGTACCGTTTGTGTGTGGTGCGAAAAACTTAGGCGAAGCATTGCGGCGAATTGGGGAAGGGGCCGCGATGATCCGCACGAAAGGCGAACCGGGCACCGGCAACGTGGTGGAGGCCGTGCGGCATATGCGGGCCGTAATGGGGGAAATTCGTTGGTTGCAAAACCTTCCGGAAGAAGAACTAATGACCGCTGCTAAGAATATGGCTGCTCCCTACGATTTGGTGGTGCAGGTGGCGAAAGCCGGCAAACTGCCAGTGGTTAACTTTGCCGCTGGAGGCATTGCCACCCCGGCGGATGCGGCTTTGATGATGCAGTTAGGTTCGGATGGCGTGTTTGTCGGCTCCGGGATTTTCAAATCGAAGGATCCGGTGGCTCGGGCCAAAGCAATCGTCGCGGCGACGACTCACTATAATGATCCCATAATTTTAGCGGAAATTTCCCGTGACCTGGGCGAAGCCATGCCTGGACTCGAGATCAGCACCTTGGGACCGTCCGATCGCATGCAGGAGCGCGGCTGGTAGGGTATAAGAGTAGGGTATAAGATATGCCTGTTTTGGTATTTATAGTGAATTTGGTTAGGGAAGGTTAGGGAAAAGTGAACTCGTCCACCTTCGCTGAACATCGGGCTTCGGGTGGAAACTCTACTTTACCTGAAGTTTGAACAAGGGAAACCCACTTTGTTTATGAAAGAGGGTAGAACCAGAAAAAATGCTTGAGTCTGGTAATAACCCGCCGGAAGCCGAATCGGACATGACCTCAGCTTCAGGCAACCGACCAATCCGGATTGGTGTGCTGGCCATGCAGGGGGCCTTTATTGAGCACTGTCGCATGATGGAAAAACTAGGCTGTGAATGCAGGCAGGTCCGGAAACCAGAGGATCTTGAGGGTTTGCACGGTTTGATCATTCCTGGTGGAGAAAGCACCACTATTGGCAAGCTGATGGATAAATTTAAACTATTTTCGGCCTTGCAGGAAAAAGTCAGACAGGGTCTACCCGTGTATGGGACCTGTGCGGGTTTGATTCTATTGGCTAAAGAGATTACTGGTAGTACGCAACCCCGTCTAGGGTTTATGGATATAAGCGTTCAAAGAAATGGTTATGGGCGTCAGATTGACAGTTTTGAAGCGGATTTGTCTGCCCCTTTGTTGGGCGACAATCCATTTCACGCGGTTTTTATCCGGGCACCTTTTATAGAAAAGGCCGGGCCGGAGGTGGAGGTGCTGGCCGAGTTGGATAAGCGGCCAGTGCTGGCCCGTCAGGGAAAAATGTTGGTGAGTTCCTTTCATCCAGAGCTGACGGATGATCTGCGAATTCATGAGCTTTTTCTCCAGATGGTGAAGAATAGTGAATTCGTCCAGCTTCGCTGACAGCGGGGCTTTTGATAGAGACTTCGCTCTATCTGGAGTTTGAACAAGGTAACCCCCGTTTATAGAAGTAGGGGTCTTTTGAACTCAGATAAACATTCAATAAGACATTAGTCGAGGATTAAAACGTGAGACGTTAAATGGTTATCCTTAAATATGGCGCATCAAACATCGGGTTGATGATACGTTTCGGATTTCGTCAGGCAAAGTGCTTGCCCCATGGCGGTAAAACGCAAGGCGAAATGCTCTATGAATTGGTGCTTATCAGGTATGAACGTATCTGCATTGACCAACTATTGGAGTGGCTGACAAGCATCTGGTTTTTTTAGCAAGATGTTACAAAACAATATTTATAATTTTGCTTAAATATCGACTTGCCTTATTTATGGCTCTGTGCTAGAATTGGTGAAAAATTGATTTTCTTAAAGTGGTGATAGGGAATAGTAGGCTGCAGCGAGCTTCTCCAGAGAGTTGGTGGTCGGTGCGAACCAACGTAGCACACAGCTGAATCCACCCTGGAGCGGGAACGAAAGCGGAGCTGGCAGCCGCCTAAGTTCTACCGGTCATGTCCGTTATGCATGTTGAGTGGGTTACCGTTTAATGATGTTTTTTAGGTGGGGTAACCAATCAGGGTGGCAACGCGGGAAGAAACCTCTCGTCCCTAACAATGATTGGGACGAGGGGTTTATTGTTTCTAATATATCCAGGAGGGAGAAGGTAATGTCCATGTTTCAAGAAAAACAGTTTTTGCAAATGCCGGGTCCAACACCGGTACCACCTCAGGTATTAAGGGCCTTGAGCCAGCCGATGATCAACCACCGGGGGCCAGAATTTAAGGAACTCTTTGAAGAGGTCACCACTGGGGTGCAAAAAACTTTTAAAACAGAAAATCCGGTTTTGATCTTTCCAGCCGCTGGTACCGGGGGGTTGGAAGCAGCAGTAGTTAATTTTATCTCCCCAGGAGAAAAGGTTTTAGTAGCCTCAATCGGCGTATTTGGCAACCGGTTTGCAGAAATCGCCAGTAAGTTTGGTGCTCAAGTGGAGAAGATGGAGTTTGAATGGGGAACCGCCGTAGACCCAGCCCAGTTGGCGGACCGGCTGGCCTCAGATCAAGCCGGGGAGATCAAGGCAGTGATCGTTACCCATAATGAGACCTCAACCGGGGTGACTAATAATTTACCAGCAATTCGGCAGGCTATGGGCAATCATCCGGCCCTGTTAATAGTGGATGCAGTCAGCAGTCTGGGAGCAGTTGATTTGCGAACTGATGAATGGGGCCTGGATGTCGTGGTCACCGGGGCGCAGAAGGCCTTTATGCTTCCGCCTGGTTTAGCCTTCGTTAGCGTCAGTCCTAAAGCTTGGGCGGTCGCCGAAAAATGTACTAACTCTAAATATTATTGGGATCTGACCGCGGCTAAGAAGTATCTAGAAAAAGGGCAGACTCCCTATACCCCGGCCATATCCTTATTGACCGGGTTGCGTGAATCCTTAAAAATGATGCACGCGGAGGGATTGGATCAGGCTTTTGTCCGGCATACCCGGTTGCGGGATATGACCCGAGCCGCGATGCGGACCCTGGGGTTGCGGCTGATGGCCGCCGATGACATTGCCTCCTCATCCTTAACTTCGGTCTACGCCCCAGAGGATGTCGAGGCCAACAAGCTGCGAAAGGTGGTCCGGGAAAAGTATAATGTGATTCTGTCAGGAGGACAGCAAAAGCTGGACAATAAAATATTCCGGGTTGGCCATTTAGGCTGGGTGCAGCCCCTAGATATCGTAGCCACCATTGCTGCGATTGAAATGGGGTTACTGGATTGCGGCTGCAGTATTGAATTAGGCAGCGGAGTTCGAGCAGCGCAACAGGTTCTGAGAAGCTAATCTAGCCTATGAATATAACCATTTATTCGTTAATCGCTATGCGAGCAACGCGTGACTAATTCTGAGCATGGGCGGTTAGCAAGTAAGTAAATAATACGCATACAGGTATGGGTGGTTTGGGACGGTTTGTAAGAAAATTGCGTCGATCATTCAAATGACTAGAAAATAGGGGGTTATAGAGATGGCTGAAAGAATGAAAGTTGTCGTGGCAGAACGGATTGCTGACGCCGGGATCGAGATTTTGCAAAAAGAACTAGATGTTGATATCAGATTCGGCATCAAGCAAGACGAATTGCTGGAGATCATTGAGGACTATGATGCGCTGATTGTGCGCAGCGTCATCAAGGTTAACGAAGAATTGCTCAATCGGGCCAAGAAGCTGAAGGTGGTCGGACGGGCGGGGAATGGGATTGATAATATAATGGTGCCAGCGGCGACGAAGCGTGGGGTGCTGGTGGTCAATACCCCAGAGAGCAACACTATTTCCGCTGCAGAGCATACTATTGGACTGCTCCTGGCTTCCATTCGCAACATCCCGGCTGCGACCATGCAGTTAAAGAGTGGTGGTTGGGACCGCACTCCTTTTAAAGGGGTAGAACTCTACGGAAAAACCGTCGGGATCGTTGGTTTGGGACGGATTGGTTCCATGGTCGCGACCCGGTTAGCCTCTTTTGGGATGAAGGTTTTAGCTTATGACCCCTACATTGCTGACGAGCGGTTCAAACGGTTCGGTGCCGAAAAGGTGACGGAATTAAATGAACTGGTCCGGCGTTCCGATTTCATCACCGTTCACACTCCACGGACTGCTGAGACCATGGGGATGATTGGCGAGGAGCAATTCAAGATTGCTAAACGGGGCGTTCGGGTAGTTAATTGCGCCCGCGGCGGGATTATTAACGAAGCGGCTTTAATTAAAGCCATGGAAGAAGGCATTGTCGCCAGTGCCGGGATTGACGTCTTTGAGAAAGAGCCGTCACCGGGGAACCCGATCTTTAACTTGGAAAAAATCGCCGTTACTCCCCACTGTGGTGCCGATACTGTCGAAGCTCAGGACCGGGTCGGAATCACCATCGCCAATCAGGTCATTGCCGGGCTGCGGGGAGAACTGGTGCCCAATGCCGTTAACCTGCCGACCTTACAGGAAGAGGAATTGGTTTCACTGCACCCGTTCCTTTGCCTAGCGGAAAAGATGGGTAAAGTTTACTTCCAACTGGATAAAAATCCAGTGGAACGAGTAGAAATTACTTATAGCGGACGGGTAGCCAACAAAGACACAGATATGTTAACCATCTCCTTCCTGAAGGGTTTGCTGGAGCCGATTATGGGAGAAAAGGTTAACTACGTTAATGCTTCCTTAATTACCGAACACCGGGGAGTCAAGGTGATTTCCAGCAAGGAAGAGTCTAATGATCGGAGATTTGTCAATCTGATTACGGCCCGGGTCTACTCAAGCAATACCTTTATGGAGATTGCCGGTACCTTATCTGCTAACCAGGAGCCCCGCTTAGTGGGAGTTAAGGGTTACGATACAGATATTACCCCGACAGATAATATGTTGTTTGTGGAAAACATTGATCGTCCTGGGGTGATTGGCCCGTTTGCCTGTGTGCTGGGTGAACATAATATTAATATCGCGATGATGGGTGTTGGCCGGCGGCAGCGCGGCGAGGTAGCCCTGATGACCTTGAATGTAGACAGCCAGGTAGACGAGGACGTAGTCCGAAAATTAAAAGAGATCGATGGGATTATAAATGTTAAAGTGGTTAAGTTTTAACAAGTTAAGCTAAAGGATCTGAAGTTAGCTAAATGATCGCATGAGGGGGCTCAGACCAATGTTAGATATTAAGTTTGTTCGTAGCAAGCCGGAGGTGGTTAGGGAGGCCCTAGTCAAGCGAGGAGCCAAAGTATCGCTGGATGAGTTTTTGACCCTGGAGGAACAGCGGCGAGTTCGCCTGGTGGAAGTCGAACAACTAAAGAACTTACGGAATGTGGTTTCTGAGGAGATTGCCCGGCTGAAAAAAGCCGGGCAGAATCCCGAAGAACTGGTTTCCAACATGCGGAATACTTCCCTGCGGATTAAGCAACTGGATGAGCAGGTGCGAGAGGTCGAGGAAAACCTGCAGCAAATCTTATTAGGCATCCCCAATATTCCTCATGCCTCGGTGCCAGTTGGCAGCAGTGAAGAAGATAACCCAGTGCTGCGCACCTGGGGGGAGCCGCCTCAGTTTGATTTTACCCCTCGGCCGCACTGGGAAATTGGAGAGTCGCTGGATATTTTGGATTTTGCCCGGGGAGTAAAGATTGCCGGGGCTCGCTTTACGGTCTACAAAGGGCTGGGGGCTCGTCTGGAAAGAGCCCTGATCAACTATATGCTGGATCTACATACCGGGAAACACGGGTATCAGGAGATCTTTCCGCCGTTTATGGTTAATCGTCAGTGCATGGTTGGGACCGGTCAGCTGCCGAAATTTGAAGAAGACATGTTCCACGTCGATAAGACTGACTACTTCCTGGTCCCCACCGCTGAGGTACCGGTAACCAATCTCTTTCGGGACGAAATCCTGGAGGACAACCAGCTCCCAATTAAGCTGACTGCCTATACCGCCTGTTTCCGGGCTGAAGCCGGCGCAGCTGGCCGGGATACCCGGGGGTTGATCCGGCAGCACCAGTTCAATAAGGTCGAACTGGTGAAGTTTAGTCGACCCGAGGATTCTTATGCGGAACTGGAGCGGCTGACTACGGACGCGGAGGAAGTGCTGCAGGGACTGGGATTACCTTACCGGGTTATTACCTTGTGCACCGCGGATATCGGCTTTTCCTCGGCCAAGACTTACGATTTAGAGGTCTGGCTGCCGAGCTTTAATACCTACCGGGAGATATCCTCCTGCAGTAACTTTGAGGATTTCCAGGCGCGTCGGGCCAATATTCGTTACCGGCCTGGCCCTAAGGCGAAAGCCTCAGTTTGTTCACACCTTAAATGGGTCCGGGGTCGCAGTCGGTCGAACGGTGGCCGCAATTTTGGAGAACTACCAGCAGGCAGACGGTTCGGTCGTCATCCCGGAGGCATTACGTCCCTATATGGGCGGGGTGGAACGGATTAAAGGTTAACCGCTTTTTGACCTGGATTCGCCGCGATAAGGGGATGGAAAACCTTTAGAGAAATTCGACGGGCTTGACAAAATCAGCGTAGCTGTGCTATGATTTATCCGCCTTTGCAGAGTTGCAAAGGCGACGCGGAGGGGTGTCCGAGCGGTTGAAGGAGGCGGTCTTGAAAACCGTTGATGGGGTGACTCATCCGTGGGTTCGAATCCCACCTCCTCCGCCATTATTAAAGCTTCTAGCTTGACTTTTGACGAAGAGTTACGTATAATTAACCTTGGCTTTGACAATGAATGTTTTACGGAGAGATGGCCGAGTCGGTCGAAGGCGGTCGCCTGCTAAGCGATTAAGCGAGCTAAAACTCGCTTCGAGGGTTCGAATCCCTCTCTCTCCGCCATTACAGAGATTTAGCCTTCATTCAATAGTTAATTGGATGGAGGTTTAAGTTTTTATTACCTGATGAAAGGTGAAATATTTTGTATTAGATCGAGTATCTTTCACCGGGTAGAGTTGGCCCCAGGATTCAGAAGACGATGGGTTTACACCCGATCTTCATGTTATAAGTTGACTTAGATTAGCGTTATTGATAGAATTAACTGTACATTAACGGACTTTGCGGTTCAGAGATTTACCTAGCAAGCATGAGATCCGTTGTACCTGAAAAGTGAAAAAGGGGTAATCCGAAGCGTAAGGCTTCCCATCTTGGCCTTGACCAAAGCCAATGTTCTTGGTATAATGCACTGGTCAGGTTTTAAAGTTAATAGGCGCCCGTAGCTCAGTGGATAGAGTAACGGACTACGAATCCGGAGGTCGCAGGTTCGAATCCCGCCGGGCGCGCCATGTGAAAGTCTTATCCCGCAAGTGATTGCGGGATTTTTGCTTTTGTAATGAGTCACCAGGAATTCATTTTGAAGTGCGGTGATCTCTATTCCTAATGGGGAATTAATTGAAGGATATTTAAGGACCGGGAAAATGAAACTGGTGCAAGCCTGGATAGAAATACATCAGGACGAATTGATCGCCAACTGGGAACTGGCTATTCGTGGTGAGAGTATATATAAAATAGATCTAATTTCGGTACGACGAATTGGACGAAGTACAATGCATGAAGAGGTGGCTAATCATGGAAGTCAGATATCCGGAAATGGGCATATGTGGTCTCTCGTGTCAATTATGTCCGAGATATCATTCTAATAGCAACAGTAGATGTGAAGGCTGTAAAAGCAAAACAAGAATGAATGCGGGATGTCCTTTTATTACATGCGCTATCAAGAAAAAAGAAATTGAATTTTGTTGGGAATGCCATGATGACAATAAGTGTGAAAAGTGGGCAAAACATCGGGAAGCGGGAAGAAAATTCGATTCGTTTTAGTGTTACCAAAAGCTTGAAGAAGATATTTATTTTATCCAGGAAAATGGATTTGAAGAATATAAAATATTACAGAACATGCGGGAAGAAATACTAAGGGAAATGCTGGAGAATTATAATGAGGGACGTTCAATGAGTTATTATTCTATTGCGGCAACTGTTTTGACAATTGAAGAATTAAAAGGGGCATTAATAAAAGCAAGTAAAGATTCTAATGGCTTAGATATCAAAAGTAAATCAAAAATTCTTCACTCAATATTAGACGAAATTGGTCAACGGAAAGGGTATTTCCTAGGACTACGTAAAAAAGGGAAGTTTTAATGCTTAATCACTTTTATAGATCCAACCTGATTAATTCAAAGTTTAGTTGTAATATTTTGATTCTGGGAAAACCTAATCATACGGGAGGTGCTTAAATAATGCGAGGAACTAACACAAGCTGGCTGGTTACTGGTTTAGGTGCGGCAGTTACCGGAATTGGAGCAACCATGCTCAGAGGTCCTCTCGCATCCGGCACCATTGGTTTTGGTCTAGCCCATATGGTATTGGGCGTGGCGGATATGTTTCGGCCAAGCGTTCGCCATTAACCTTATCCCGTAAGAGGCATCAGGTTTAACCTGGTGCCTTAAAAATGTTCGGAGACCGAGAATACATTTTAATTTGGCAATCAGGAGGCTGCTGAAAGGACTTTGAATGATCGAAGACAATAATATATATTATATGTGGTACGTAAATAGGGAAGGGTGTTTAGCCAAAGATATTTGATATCTCGGCCAATAAGAGCATACACTGAATTATGATTAGAGATAATACTTTTGTACTCGTACCGTTAGGTAGCTAGATCAAAATTTTGAGCAAACTTGTCTAAATAATTATATGGTCATAAAATAAATATTGGGCTGGTCATTGCCTTCATGACTCTTAGAATACAGTGACCTGGAAGAAGTCATAAATCCGATTGCTGCTGGTTGCTAAGGTTAGAGACGTCAATAATAATATGGAAGGATGGGATATTTGTGAGAGATCATTTTGTTGAACTGCCTATTTTAGCAGATTCCAGAGAATTCTTAGATAAAGAGATTGAGATCTTTCGGAAGAATAACGAGGAATTGAACCCAAGGTTTAAAATATTTTTAAACAGGATAGAGCCGAACCCGGATACGGTCGTTTTTACCGAAAACAATCACCAGTTGTTTCAGGTGTTTTTCGATTATGAAATAAGCTTATAAGATAAACCCGAGTGAACTCGTTTAACTGCGCTGAACATCGAAGCTTCAGACGGAAACTCTATACTCCACTTGAAGTCTAAACAAGGTAACCCCCACCTAATAGAAGTGGGGGTCTTTTGAACGCGCTTGAGTTTTCATACTCAGTTAGTGCCACCCTAGTGACATGAGGATCGAATTGGAAGATAACAGATTTGCTACACAACAAACTTTTTCGTCTCTTCTTTGAGACTATCCATCATTGCCACCAGTTCCTTCAGGTTTTGACCGACTGTTTGCGTCGAAGCAGTCATTTGCTGCGTTGAGGCAGCAATTTCTTCTGAGGCGGCCGCACTTTCCTGCGAAATAGAGACAATGTTTTCGATCCGTGAATTAATTGTTTGGGTTTGCTCTTGTACAACGCCAGCCTTGGCTTCCGCATCATGCAGAAGTTCGGCTACTCTTAGCGTCTCATCTGCGATTTGTTTGAACCGTTCCCGGGCTTTGTCCCCAATGCTTGTTTGCTCGCTGATCAGTTTAGCAGTCTCCATGGTAGCGGTAACGGCTGTCGATACATCGAGCGTTATTTGTTTGATTAAGGCAGCGATCTCATTGGCCTGGGTACTGGAGGCTTCGGCCAGTTTTCGGACTTCGTCAGCCACAACCGCGAACCCGCGGCCGGCATCGCCGGCTCTAGCTGCTTCGATAGCGGCGTTTAGGGCCAGGAGATTTGTTTGTTCAGCAATGTTGGCGATAACGGAAGTAATCCCGTTGATTTGTTCAGCCTGAGCCGTTAAACGGTCCATTAATGTTTGGACTAGCTGAGATTTATTATTGGTTTCTTGCATTCGGTCAGTCAGTTCCTGCATAACCTGTTCACCTTGGCGAGTGTTGTCGACGGTCTCTTCGGTTGTCTGAGAAATGACACTAATATTTTGCGCCAGCAGATTCATTTGATTGCCGGTATTAGAGACCGCGGCAGCGATACTGGTTAAATCATTCACTGTTTCTTGAGCACCGCTGCTGATTTGATTAATAGAGATCGCTACCTGATCGGATACTTGAGCAGTATTCTCGGTCGCCTCGGAAATGTCCCGGACGTAAGAATCCACGTTGGTAATTGCATTCTGAAGAGACCTAATAACCCCTCCAGTATTCTTGACCATCGTTTTTAAGGAACGGCCGAGGAGTTGTAATTCGCCGATCGAACTGGTATCCTCAATATCAACCTGGAGGTTTCCGGTGGCCAGGATATCCGTTTTATTAACCAGCGCGCTAAGCGGTTGAGATAGCTGGCGGCTAATGAAAATCGCTATGATAGCCACAATTATTATTGATATTAAAGTGACTCCCAAATTTGTCCGCATCAGGGATCCGGTGATGTCATAAACCTCGTTGGCCGGTTGGGATAGGAGAACATACCATTCGGCGTTCTTAAAGGTAGAGTAAGCGGCTAATTTTTGACTGCCATCATTATAGAGATAGTCTATGTATCCCGAACCCTTTTGACTTAACATGGTCTGCAGGCCGGTTTTTAAGCTTTCGGTGGCTGTCTCTAGATAATTATTGCCAACCATTTTTTCATCCGGGTGAGCAACCGCTGCGCCGGCATAGTCCAAGATTACTGCATAGCCAGAGTTACCGTATTTAGCATTTGCAATCATTTTCCTAAGGTATTCGGCTTTCACCGAAATCGCTAGCACCGATGGTCCCGTCGGAGTTGTTACCGGAACCGCCACGACAAAAATCTTATTGCCGGTTGATTTAGCAATCACCAGGTTTGAAACCCAGGTCTCTCCTTTAATCGCGTGCTGAAAGTAGTCTCGGTCCTTCAAGTTATTGCTAGTGCCCAGGGAACTAAATTGTTGACCGGTCTCGTCAACCCAGAAAATCAATTCCGCTTCAGGCCAGGCATTTATTTCGCTCTTCATTAATTCCATAATCTGCTGACCATCGCCAGTTTGAATAATCGGGTTTTTTCCAAGATCATTTAGCTTGTCAATTTTTTCGTTTAACCAGGCATCAATAACCTCGGCCGTCATTTTGGAGGTTGCTTCTAATCCGTCATTGATTTTGGCGGTCATCTGGTTATTGGCGTAGTAATAGTTTACAGCACTAACGACAATCAAGGGAACAATGGATAAAACAAGGAATAGAATGGGCAGTAATGTTTTAATTGTTCTAATACTAGTTGATTCGTCTGACAACTTCATAGGTTTTCTCTCCTGATACATTAAAAATTGAATTATTGATTTTTATGTCCAAAAACTATAAGTAATTTTTAGATTTTAGTTTATTAATAACTGAGGCACCACACCCCTTTCGGTGGATTGGAAGGTTAATTTTAACAAATAAACTAAATAAATAATTTAGGAGTTTAGTCCTAAGTTTGTTAGGAATCTAGATTCGACATAAATAGGCAAAATCCTTTAATATATCCAAAATATCCGGGCTTTTTCAAAAGTTACCTTTATCTGGATCAAAAGACCCCCACTTCTATAAATAGGGGTTGCCTTGTTTAAACTTCAGGTGGAGTAGAGTCTCCATCCGAAGCCTCGATGTTCAGCGAAGCTGAACGAGTTCACTTTTCTGCTAAAAAGGGATCAAACCAGTTTGAATGAAGAAGATAGATAAGCGGATATCAACACTATAATGCTTAAGTAGCCATACATTTGAGATTTTATCAGATTGCATCTAACCGATTAACGTGCTATAATAATGTGCGCATTATATCAGATGGGCGCCCGTAGCTCAGCAGGATAGAGCAGCGGTTTCCTAAACCGGAGGTCGGGGGTTCGAATCCCTCCGGGCGCGCCATGCGAAAGTCTTGTCCCGCAAGCGTTTGCGGGATTTTTGTTTTTTAGCGTTTATCGCTAAATATGTGTTTTGGGAGCAAATTGGGAGCAAAGATAATTAACGGGTATAAAAAAGACAGGTTTATGCCTGTCTTTCTGACGGCCTAGGTTAAACCTAGACCATTCATCCTCCAATTTTTGTATCCTTTTGTATAAAACGCTGGTATACATTTTCTAGCTTGTCTGATATGGCTTTGTCGGCACTTTGCAGGTAATGGCTATAAATGGCTCCAGTAGTGGCTGGGTTAGCATGCCCCAGCCTGCCTGATATGTTTTTCAGCGGGATGTTCTGATTAATTAGCATTGTGGCCGCGGTATGGCGAAGGCCATGAAAGGGCAGGGTGGTAGCTGGTGTTTTTTAATAAACTTATGGAACCATCGGGAAGGCCACTCTGGGTGTCCAGGCCTGCCGTCCCATGTGGTGAATAATCTATCTGATCCCTGCCACAAATCTCCGAGCTTAAGCCGGTCCTGAGCCTGCTGGGCCTTGTATTGTTTAATCATAGCCATGACAAAACCTGGGACTGATATAACCCTTTTCGACGTTTCGTTTTTGGGTTCCTTCGTAATAATGCCTACGCCAGTTATGTATTGGCTGGATCGCCTTACGCGAAGTAAGGAATTGTCGAGGTCCATATCCTGCCACTCGAGTCCCATTATTTCACCGCGGCGTAATCCAGTGAACAGCGCTAAAAAATTGATGAATTAGTTGAAGAAAAGGCCATTACTGAACGCCCCAAAGAAGTGTTTATCGCAAAGCCTGTAATGAAATATATTCACCCTGAGTTTGCGGACCCCAAATATGAAACTTATCTTGGCGATTATCAGTACACGTTTGAACAATGGTTAAACGACCAGCTTAATTAATAATATTTAGGAGGTAATTGCCTTGGGTAAAAATCTTGCACTAAGACAAGAGCAAATTAATACTATTCTGATGGGAGTACATCTGACAAGAACTGCCGCCCCGGTGAGAACACAACAGATGAGATCTTCTGCTTTTGATTTTCGTGCGGTGGAGGGTAACGATAACCAGATCGAGTTGTCGTTCTCTTCTGAATTCCCTGTTAAAAGGTTGTTAGGGCTAGAGATCTTGCTCCACGAAGAAGGCGCGGTAGATTTTGGTAGGCTGTTGACTGCGGGGACTCTGTTGTTTAGTCATGGACAGGACCCCCAGTACGGCAAGATGCCGATCGGCAAAATTGAAAAAGCTTGGCTTGATATGGCCCAGCGCAAGGGCAAAGCCTTGATAACCTTTGATGACGACGAGGACAGCCAGAAGGTTAAGAAAAAAGTCTTGAACGGTTCTATTCGCGGTGTATCCTTCGGTTACCAGGTGGACAGCTGGGAGGAAGTTCTGCCTGGTAAGACATCCAGTAACGGCAGATTTACCGGTCCGGCATATATTGCTTTAAAATGGGCGCCAATCGAGATAAGTATTGAACCCGTGCCGGCTGATCCGACGGTGGGGGTTGGGAGGTCTGAGGAAGAATTATTCGGTCCTATGAACGCGCCGAGAAAAAGTGAAACAGTAGAGGATGCGGTCCAGGATGTAAGGCGAGAAATAAGTGAAATCATCAGGCTTTGTAATGATTTTAATATTGATTATACAAAGTATCTTAATTCGTATTTTAATTCCGGTGCCACGTTTGAACAGGTAAGAACGGCCATCCTGGACAAGTTTAAGGCTGAAAGAGCCAACCCAAAGTCACTATTACTGCAGACGAGACTGATAAATTTAGGGCCGCTGTAATGGATGCTATCCTATACCGCGGCGGTATTAGCGTCCAGGAATCCTGCCAGTGGGTATAGAGACCTTCTGGGGATGCACTTAACCGCTCTGGCATCAGAATGCGTTATGAGGAAAGGCATCTATAACCCGCAGAGGCTTGACGAGGATACCCTATTGAGAGAAGCATTTTCGCCAGATAGTCAATTTGCCGGCATTTTAAGTGATGTCGCCAACAAGGCCATGGGCGTATCATATAAAGCCGCAGGAACAACATTCCAGCGGTGGACCAGCCGGGGCAGCAATCCTGATTTTAAGGCCGTCACACATTACCAAATCAGCGAAGCGGGGGACCTGCTGCCGATAACCCAGTCCGGTGAGTTTGAGTTTGATGAGATGACCGATCAGGGGGTAAGGAAGTCCGTCGCCACTTTTGGCCGCTCCTGGGGCTTAACCAGGCAGGCGATCATTAATAATGACATTGGAGTATTAACAAAGATACCTGCAGCATATGCCAGGGCGGCGGCTAGGGGCATTAACCGTCTGGTCTATATGCAGCTGGGGCAGAATCCGATAATTTATGACGGCATTCCTCTATTTAACGCTGCTCATGGGAATATAGCTGCTGTCGGCGGGATTATTAACATTCAGAACGTCGGCGCCGGTCGGGCCGCAATGCGGCAGCAAAGAGGGCTGCGCGGGGTAGAGACATTAAATATTGAGCCCAGATATTTAATTGTGCCAGCGTCACTTGAAACGGAGGCGCAGCAGTTTATATCAAAAGGCTATATTCCCACCACTCAAGGCGCCATCAACCCGTTAGCAGAAAAAATGGAAGTTGTTGTGGATGCTGAATTGGATCCGTACAGCCCTTTCGCCTGGTACCTTGCGGCGGATCCTCAAGTTGTGGAAACTATCGAGGTTACTTACCTGAACGAAAAAGACAGACCTACAATTGAAAGCCATGTTGACTTTGATTACTTGGGCGTTAAATGGCGGATATATATTGATTATGGCGTAACCGTACTTGATTATCGCGGATTATACATGAATGCGGGGATATAATTATGCAAACTTTACAACAACTATTTGAAAAAATCGGTGGCTCATTAAAAATAATATTATTGCTGAATTTAATTTTATTTTTGATACATTAATTTCAAAGGAAAGAGAAAGACAATTAGATAATCGGGATTCAAAATGCTGGGATGTAATTAAGATTCTACTAGAGATTCTACTAGCAGTGCTGGTGGGATTCATAATAGGTAAAAATTGTGGATAGGGGCCTTCGAGCTCTTTTTTGCAGGAAAATTCCTCCTTTTGCCGAATTATGTCGGTGAAAGGGGGTTATTTAATTGGATGCGGTTGCAGTTACAAGTAAAATAATAGCTTGGAAGTTGCTGGCATGGTGGGCAATACCGTCATTTATATCATGTTTTATAGTTAGCAGAGTGTTGCCAAAGGTGATGCATGGGTTAGGTTTTGGTGTTGTAAGGTGTAATCACATTAGCCGAGGTTTTAAACCGCCTTAAAATCGCTTCTAAGGGTTCCCTTCATTTTGAAGGGGATCAGTGCTAGATGGTACGACGGGGGGCTTTTTTTCTTTTAGGAAAATGCCTAACAAATATAAGGGTGCGTACAAAGTACCGACCCCTGGTGGAGACCAAAAGTGATTATCCTATTTCTGAGCTACTCACATAAAAAGAAAGAACCGGTCTAAGTAGTTTAATATGGGGTTCATACTATGAACGTCATCGACCATTTAGACAGAGTTAATCTACTTTTGTATCCCATGTTCATCATGTCGCCCTAAACCTTTTTGATTTATAACAAAAGGAAACTATTTCCACAAATTATGCGTTTAGTGATATCGGTTTGAGATAGATTTCTTCCGGGTTAAACCCGGCCCAACGGACCATATTTAAAGCTTGACGGTTAACATTATCCGGAAAATATCTCTGACCCTGAATACTTACTGTTTGAATAGTACCCAATACTTCCAGTATAGTTTGCACTGAAGGTCTGTCTGTACTTTTGTTTCCCGGTAATTTCACTGCTTCTCCTCGTTCCTTTAGGGCCTTGCGAACTCGGTACTCCAGGTAGGAAGCCAGCAGTAAGACCAGGATAAACACGTAGCCTAGCGCATAAATTCGCTTCGGGTTTTCCAAGTATACTGGGCCTAAATATACGCGGTTTTTGAGGAATCGAAACTTGGTTTCAATTGAGATCTGCCGTTTATACTCTAATAAAATCCCTTGATCATCGTATTTTTGACGATCTTTCACATTGGCGATCAGCACGAAGGTAGATTCCATTTGGAGCAGGTACTGGTAAACCTCTGGTTTTATATCGCCAACACTGACTTCAGCGTGATATGTCGTGGTAATCGTCGGTTCTTCTCCATTGCGGGGTTTTCCTCGGTGACCGTAAGACTTTTTGACGCAGATCTGAACCGTTCCTTGAACCTCAAAGCCTTTTCGCTGGCATTCTTGAAGGAAGACATCTAAAGCAGCCTGGGCATCAGGTTCACAGGCAAAAGCCTTAGTTTTTAAGCCTTTACTCTGTTTAATTAACTCCTCTTTTTGCTTCCCGATCCGTTTTTGTAAGGTCTTTTCTTTCTGGGCTTCCAGGGAAGAGGAGTGAACTACCACAAAATCATAAGTGTGTCCTTCCAGTTCATGATGGACCAAATAGGTTCGGTAGTGAGAAGCCTTTTTCGAGTTGGTTTCACTGACTATCCCAATGTCATGCCAGGAGTTTTCGGCCCAGGCCAGTGTTTTTAGTTCTTTCGCCAGGTTATAGGTTTCCGGCAGTCGAGAGATAAACTGAACGTGCTGCTTGGTCAGATTGGCTAAAGATTCGTTAGAGATCAGGGCACAGTCACCAACAAAAACGACATCCCGATAACCTTGGGTATCAAAGAACTCTTTCATTTTCAAGGCTGCTTCCGGGTTCCATTTGTTATCAGATTTGTTCCCAGAGAGCATTTCACCCATGACTACTTGGCCGTTTTGTTGCACTGCAGCCCCAATTTTGAATTGTTTAAGGTCCGGGCGCAGATCCTTACTGTGGCCTCTATTAATCGTAAAATCGTTGTATGGCTCTACATCATAGATTCCTTCGACCGATATGGAAGTAGTATCTAGATGAACCGTGGAGATATCTAAATTGTGAATATCAAGCATCACCAAGGATACCAAACTGATCAGTTTGTTCAAATCAACTTCAGCTAGTTTATCTAAGGCCCGGCCGTAGGCATGTTCGTTAAGCTGATCAATTGATAATTCCACATCGGGAAACAGGTTAGATAAATCCTGCTCAGCCCAAAATTGATGCACTTTCCATAAAGGCATCCGGCCGCAGAAGATACTAATAATGAGGGTTTCGATCAGGAGACCCGGAGAGATTTTAGAATTATCTTCTCTCCATAATAACCTCCATCTCGCTGCAAGGGCAGCGATACAAATAGTAATGAAAACGGGGGCGCAAATTACCCCGGATTTCGGTAGAATGGGTCTGAGGAGAAGGCAAACTACAAAGCACGGTGAGGTAAGTAGTAGACCGCTCATATTTGACCCAAAACCGTATAATAACCAGTGTAAGGACTGCCTTCCAAGCACAAATGAGTGGTTCTTCGAGACCGTACGCTAATCATTGTTTTAACTCCTTGTTAAATGTGCGGCAGCCCAGTCACTGCCTTCTCCACACCATTTTTAAGAGGAGGCAGTAGCTTGAAAGTCGTTTACCCAATTTGCTGTGGCGTAGATGTCCACAAAAAATTTTTCGTTGCCACCATCATCACATCTAAGGGGATTACCCCTCACTACCAGAAGAAACGCTTCTCCACCTTCAACAATTCCATCCTACAATTTAAACGCTGGTTGTTGGATAACAATTGTAGAGACGTCTGTATGGAATCTACCGGGAAGTATTGGGTTCCCGTGTTCAATTTATTGGAGGATTCCATCAACGTCACCGTTGCCAATCCCAAATGGGTCAAGGCCGTTAAAGGCAACAAGGACGACACCAAAGATTCTAAATGGATCGGCGACCTGTTTCGTCTGGGCCTTGTACCAGGCAGTTTTATCCCCAATAAATCGATTCGAATTCTGCGCGAGTATACTCGCTACCGGTTTAAACTGATATCTTGTAAATCCAGTGAGAAGAATCGTTTCCAAAATGCTTTCACGGTCTGCAATGTAGCCCTTGATGCTGTCGTTTCGGACATGTTTGGCAAATCTGCCTCATCCATCACCGACTACCTTGTAAATTCAGATTCTTTTGATCCGCAACACTGCGTATCCCTTCTGAAAAAGTCCCTTAAGAAAAAGGCTGATATAGTAATTGAATCCATTGAGGGATATCAAATGATGCCCGAGCAAAAGTTCCGCGTCCGCATGATTCGCAATCACCTGGAATTTATCGAGAAATCTATCAATAAACTGGACGATATGCTTAATATTTTGGCCTCGCCCTATGAAAGCGCGCTTCAACTTCTTTGTACCATTCCCGGAGTTGACCGCACTTCTGCTATCACGGTCATCTCCGAGATAGGTACTGACATGTCTCATTTCTCGTCCTCAAAGAGGCTTTGCTGCTGGGCGGGTCTAACGCCTGGCAACAATGAATCTGCCGGCAAGAAAAAGTCGGTCCGCATCACAAGAGCCGGGGTTTATCTTAAGCCTGCTCTGGTTCAAGTCGCTCACGCCGCGGTAAAATCCAAGGACAGTCCTTATTACCGTATCAAGTATGAGCGCATTTCCAAGAGAAGAGGCAAGAAACGAGCCATTATCGCTATCGCCAGGATGATTCTCTCCGCCATTTATCATATGCTTTCGACCGGCGAGATCTTCAATCCATGTGACCTCTACAAGGTTGATATGCCTCTGGAACTATGTGATAAACAGAAGGAGAAAGCTTTAAAAAAGGCTGCTAAGCTTCTGATTGCGCAAGGGCTTATTCAGGAAACTGACATACCAGGCTTATTGCAACCAGCTTAAATTTTTACTTATAATTCAAGGGGGAAGTGTGCCCTTTTTTAGCTCCCGTCCTTATTGTCCGGTGTTATTGTTGTTTTCACGCTAAAAACTTTACCCTAATTGAAGATGATATTCGAAACTTGGAAGCCTGCCTGGTAGCTTGCGAAGGGGTAGATTATGTCCTCCATCAAGCAGCCTGGGGGTCGGTACCCAGAAGCATTGAAATGCCCTTATTATATGAAGAAATAAATATCAGGGGCACCCTAAATTTGATGGAGGCTGCAAGACAGCAGGGAGTCAAGAAATTTGTTTATGCATCCAGCTCATCGGTATATGGAGATCATCCCGTACTTCCCAAGAAAGAGGGCCAGGAAGGTGAATTGCTTTCTCCTTATGCTTTGACCAAGCGCGTTGATGAGGAGTACGGTAGGCTATATAAGGAATTATATGGACTGGATACCTATGGCTTAAGATATTTTAATGTGTTTGGCAGGAGACAGGATCCGGATGGGGCTTATGCGGCTGTGATACCTAAGTTCATTAAGCAGCTTCTGAATGACGAGCAACCTACTATCAATGGGGATGGAAAACAGTCGAGAGACTTTACATATATAGAGAACGTAATTGAAGCTAATCTTAAGGCCTGTTTAGCATCAAGTGAGGTGGCAGGCCAGGCGTTTAATATTGCTTACGGAGGCAGAGAATACTTAATTGACATCTACTATGAACTGTGCAAGGCATTGGGGAAAGATATCGAACCGATTTTTGGTCCGGACAGGCCTGGGGATATCAAGCATAGTAATGCCGATATCAGTAAGGCCAGAGAACTACTGGGGTATGAACCGGAATGGAGCTTTGAACGGGGGATAAAGACTGCCATTGAATGGTACCGGGAGAATTTGTAAAAGAGTCGATAGGGCTAGCAAACCATTTTAGAAATAACGGTTGAGAAATACGAAAGGTCGCCAGGTTATGCTTAGATTTAAAAATATAATTTTTAGCGTTGGTTTTCTATTTCGACCGATGACTCCAGTGGCAGTTAGTTTTGCATTTTTAGTTTCAACCTGCGTCCTGCTCGTTGTTATTATTTTAAACCTAAATGAGAGCACTAAAGTATATCAGGTGCTATTGTCGATTTTGACTGGCGTCACAGCATCTCTTTTAATTGCAATAATGATGGAATTATTTAATAACTATCGTTTCAATACTAAGAGACAACGTGAATTACGAGAATACTTCCGGCAAGTGGCTAGTTATGAACTTAATCAAAGTTCAATTATAGAAACGAATGCTAAGGATAAGTATGATTCTGTGTTGGGAAGTGGGCGATCATACGCTGTTTTCAGTCAGTTAAAAGATATTATTCCTAATCTTAGAGAAGTGCTGAATCATAGGGACTATTTATATCGGCTTGAAATTGAAGAGATAGATGATATTCTGTCCGATTACGAGGACTTAGTTAAAATAATATGGATTGGCGTACTTAGTACATATATGGGATTTATTAGTGGAGAAACGAATGAAGCTGCAACTCATGATGATAAATTAAATGCTGATCATGAACATATGGACTTAGAAGGAGATGGAGCAGATGCCTATGAATCCATCGATGAATCAATTATGGATTACCCGGAGCTGTTCAATTTTCTAAAAAAAGAGGCAATGCATTATGTTGAAAAGAAATATGAGCCAAATTTCTATGATGATGGCCCTAAACACTTGGAATCTGTAATAGAGAAAGCCATTTTTTACGGGCGTTGTATCTTTAATGGTTACTTTGAGGTGACAGATGCTCGATGTGAATTTGCCAAGTCAATGGACGATGAAGAAGATTTGGATAGCAAAGCACCATTGAAGAATAGAAAATTTGAGTTTCGTTCTAATATGATTAGTCACGCCTGTGGCAATATTGATAAAGCCATGAGAAAGCTCCATAGAAGAGTTGCAAAAGAGCCTTATTTTTGGGTAATGGCAAGCTACAATAGGCGAAATATTTAAATGGAAATGGAGGTGCCGCACGAATTCAAGCGGGGACGGTTCTTGACTTGAATTGTCTGCGAAAAATGTTTATAATGTTTGTTTTTTGAATAGCCTGCCAAGGGAGCAGCCCTGGCAGGTTCTTTGTTTGCAATTCAAGTCAAGAACCGTCCCCACTTGAACGGGCCAATTTTGTAACCATTTACCATTTAATTGCATATCATAGTTATATATTACTTAGAAAGGAGGGATTTTAAGTGTTAAGAAAATTAAAACTTTTATCAGTTTTCGTAGTCGCTCTGATGTTGATACTTGCACCGGCTTCAGTAACATGGGCTCAAGACGAACCGGCACAGAACTCCTATGAAGGAGAAGGTTTCCACTTTATATCCGGTGAAAGTTTCCCCACCGATATTCAGGTTGCCGGCTACGATCAAAAGAACCGAACTTACTATCTAAACTACACCCTTCATACCACAAAAGTTGTTAATCCTGGAAGCACCGCTACTTTTAATTACGTAATTGAGGTATTTGATGACAATGGTGCTACAATAGGTAGTTTGGGTTCTTTTGAGGAACCTCAACAAGTTGTGGGGGAAGACGGTTCCACAGATGCGGTGGTGGAAAATAGTGACATCACCATCGATGAACCAGGGCTTCCGGCCGCTTACCGGGTTGTAGTTACGATTACTGACACACAAGTGAATTAATTATTAAAAATACTGGGTGGGTTTTACCCTTTACCCAGTATTTTTTTCAGTTTTCCGGTAGCACCAAACCAGCAAAATCATATGATGGTTTTGAGAAGTGATTATAAGGTGGAGATCAGGTTGAAAATGTACAGGGCCTTATTAATTCTGATTATTGTTCTCACGTCGATTCTTTTAATTTCCGGGGATTGGGCCCCATGGTTTATCACAGGATCAAGAAACAAAAAGTGAGCTGCAGCAAGGTCCGGAGCCTATTGAGAACTCCTCTGAGCCCACCTGCGATGATGAGTCACAGAAACCGGAGGAACTAACTGAAACTAATGTGACAGAACCTATGGAGGAACAACTTGAGGAGGTCGAAACAGAAAATATAAGTTTCCCTACGTCTATCCGGGTAGTCGGCTATGATTCAAAGCTTAATTATTTATATATTAATTACAGTTTAACAACTACAAAAACTGTTTCTTCTTCAGAAAGAATAGTTTTCAACTATGTAGTTGAGATATTTAACGGCAATGATGTACTGATCGGCAGCATAGGTTCTTTTGATTCACCAGAACAAGAAATCGGAATGTTAGGTCAAAACTCGCTAGATATCAGGGATAGGAGAATAAATATCCGAACTGATAAACTTCCTGCTGCATACCGCATTGTGATCACTGTAACTGAAACTTATGTAATTTAAGCATAATGTTGTCTTTCACCTTACCACCCCCTGATTGCCAAATTTTTACTTTTTTTGAGCTGCACAACTCATAAAGAATGAGGATTATATGCAAGAAAATTTAATTTGTAAAGGAGGTATATAAGTGTCAACTAACCAAGAAACAAAAGAAATAATTCATAAAAAACCGGTTAAGCGAAAAAAGAGGTTTTTTATATTAGCAACCTTGTTTCTTATTGCTATCTTTATTCTGCTGCTGTGTCACCATTGTCCTAAACCTACTCCACCGTTGGAAGTTTGGTTCGAAGAATATTTTGAACATGGTCTGGAGGACTGGGAAAGTCTGGACGCCAAATGGATTGATAATGATGGGGTAGTTCATAATACTTCGGCCCGAGTGGCTAAGGAAGTTTATCTGGCTCCATATCTGGGTTATGAATTCAATACTCCAATCCATAATGATCAGATAGTTGTTGAATTTTATACTAAAATAGAGAAAATCACCGGTGCCATGACTCTGGCTTCGCTTGATTTTCCTTCTGGTGAGATTAGCGCGGTTATAAGTAAAGACGGATACCTCGGAGTGGCTTTTGGGCTGTTTGAGCCTGCCCGGTACAGTACCAAGCGCCCTGACCCCTGGGGAGTGGCAAAAGGTACAGATCTATGTGAATAATTCAGAAAACAAGTTATCATTACGATATAATGACTCGGAAGTTTTAAACACTCACTGGGCGGGAACACTACCCCTCATGAAAATTTGGCTGGGTTCGGTCTGGATTTACGGTGCAGAAAACTATGTGCCTACTTTGGGGTCTTATTACGACGCAATTCGGGTTGGAAACCTTGGTTTGTTAGACTCAAAGACCCCAAAATCAAGCAGGGACGGTTCTTGACTTGAATTGACTGTGAAAAATGTTTACATTATTAGTTTTTTAAATAGCCTGCCAGGAATGCAGTTTCCGGCAGGTTCTTTGTTCGTTCAAGCAGGGACGGTTAGTGTGAAAACAACCATCCCAAGTGATCGAATTACTACTCAAAAATTGCAACACAAAATAAGCCCGTAAACATTGATTTTTTTACAGGTAATAGATAACATATAAACAAAGGGCTATTATTTTAACGAGGCGATTGAACTGGCACTTTTGCCACCATTGGGTCATAGAACTCTCCAGATTTTAGTAGCTTGTAAATTAGCACTAGAATCTTTCTCGCCACTGCAATAATAGCCTTTTTTCTACCCAATTTACCTTGATGTGTCCAAAACCAGTCATGAAAACTTGATTTGCGTGTACGCACCGCTGCCCATGCAACCTGACATAAAATTGCTTTAATATAAGGACTCCCTTTTGTAACTTTACGAGACTTTATATTGCCTGCTGATTCATCATTTCGAGGTGATAATCCAGCCCAAGATACGATCTTCTTAGCACTATCAAAACTATCCTGGGGAGTTGCGCTGGTTTCAGCTATAATTGTAAGGGCCGCTGCTATGTCAATGCCGGGTATAGAATCAAGCTGCTCAAGCTGAATTTTATAGGGTTCAGCTAAATGTTGCATAAGCAGAAGAATATCATTAATCTCACCATCAAGAGTATCAATTTTATCAAGTAAAATTTTGAGATAAGAACGTTCGGAATAGTCAAGTTTACCAGTAACGGTTGACCGAATCTCTTCCATAGACTTTTTAACACGTCTGTCCATAGCATCACTCACATCAATAGGCGATAAAACACCTTTTTGAGACAAGGTAGCAAGCAGCCGTCTACCACTTACCCCTAAAATACTGCTTAGAACAGAAGATAGCTTAAACCCATGAGCCTGCAGAAACTTCTCAAGCCTATTAGAATAACGAGTACGCTCTGCTACCAAAGTACGACGTAGCCTTGAATATTCTCGTAAATTTCTAATAAGCCTTTCTGGAACAAAACTAGGCTCCAAAAGACCATGGCGAAGCAAGGTAGCAATCCACTGGGCATCCTTGACATCACTTTTGCGACCGGCCAAATTACGCATATGATGAGCATTCACAACCATTAGACACTTATAACCATCCAAGAACTCTTCACATGCTTCATAAACAGGCCGCCAATAAACACCGGTACTCTCCATAGCAACATTAAAACACTGATTTTCTAAAAGCCAAGAGCACATCGCTTGCAAATCGGATTGAATAGCTTTAAATTCGGCGTGAATAGAAATAGGCTCTTCATCAGGAGAACCTTTTAAAAATACAGGCATGAATAACATCCTTGTGCACGTCCAAACCACAGCAACAATCCAGTAAAGCAAGCATAACCGGCTTGAACCCCTATTATTGGAGAATATACACTTAAAGCTTAAGCTTACATGAAATATAACGTTTTACCTTGAGCAACCGCCCTTGACATGGGGGCCCCTGGTGTCCGTGTTTCTTAGGGCCGGCCAGGGCCCGCTGCAGCTAATGCTTTTGCGGCCCTTTGCCAGGGATAGGCTAACACGGACACCCTCCCCATGTAAAGGGTCTTCGATGAACGGTTGCTAGGCGACCATTTTCTTCTCTGTAATCTGGTTGCTCATAACAGCTTCATAATATTTAGCAGGTGCCATGTACCCTATGCTGCCATGCCGGCGACGATTTGTTGTAATAATCCATGTATTCGCTGATGACTCTGTATGCATCTGTAAAAGCCTGGTAAACTCATTTCTTGCTATAGCATTCCATCTTCTAATATAGAATGAAAAGGACTCAATATAGGCGTTCATATTAGGACTTTTAACTGGTATTCTTTCGTGAGTTAATTTCCATTTCCAGCATGTCTCTTCAAATATTTTAGCGGTAAACTGCGGGGCCATTATCAGTCCTTATTATTGGAAGTTCCATGCCAGGCTTTAAATTGCGTTTATTAAGCGAATTTATAAGTACTGCGCAGGGCATCCTTAGCTGTAGCACTTAATCCAAGGTGATAGTCAATTACTGAACGGTCAAACACGTCTATAAGGGATAATTGGAAGAAGAACCTGCTCATACCCTCAATGTAACCATACTTCAGGTCCATTTGCCATGTGTTGGTTAGGGGCAGTTACTTCATCTCGCTTTGCCAGTTTTCCTCGGCCGGTCTAGATATATTTTTCTCTGAGGACGCAATACGTTAAGTTCTTTACAGAGCCGGTATGTTTTCTTATGGTTTATGATAAGCTGGTAATCCTCTTTCAGGGTTGCGTTGATTTTTTTATAGCCATAAGGGAAACCATCCCCGGTAACTATCTCTTTAATATATTCCTTAATTAATTCGTCAGAGATTTGCTCACCTTCTAGATTTTAATGAGTACTCTGATATCTTGCGCCCCGGTTTCTTCTTTGGTAGTTCCTGGTTAATAGCACTTATAGTTTCTTTGATTTTATGATAGTAGGTGGATGAAGCCAAGCCGACAGAGCTAAGGACCAGAGAAGCTTTATAGCCCTTATCTATCCACCTTTTAGCTATGGTAACACCTGTCGGCTACCGAGGGTTTTGGATATCCCTTAATCTCTCTTAAAATAGCCAACTCTAATTCTTTATCAGCCAGAAGGCGTTTTAGCCTGTCATTCTCAGTACTAACTTCTTTAAGCTGTTTTTCCAGAGCTTTTTGGCGGTCATCTTTAACTTTAGGCAGTCTCTTTATGGAGCCGTTTTTTTCGATATTTACTTAACCAAGTATGAATTGTATTAGCCGACATTTTCATGCCTGCGAGCTACCAAGGCAACGTTACCTGTTTCCTGGCACTCTTTTATAATTAATTCCTTGAATTCATCGCTGTATTGCTTGCTTTTCATGAAAATCTACCCCCTACTATTATGTTAACGTATTACACGTGCTTTCTCCAAATTTATTAGGGGGCTAGATAGTAACGACACCTCCGAAGATAATAATGCAGGGAACAATTGTCTGATAAAAATTGAAGTTTAGTGTCCGTGGTCACCGTCAATGTGCCACAATTCTCTGTACTCAAAGGACAATTTAGTCATGTTCTAAAACCGGGGTATAAAGTCTCCCCAAACCGTCCCTCGACCTTACCCTGCAGTACCATTATATAATGTCGTTATTTCCCGGGAAGCCCTTTGTATCTGCTTTGGCCAGTTTTTCAATCCATTCTCCTGTGTCAAGCATTGTCATGGATGTTCTCCTGGTTGTAATTATAGGTAAAAAGTGAAAAGTTGGTATCGTAATAAGTGGTATAAGCTTCGGTGCCAGGCAGTGCGCGCCCGAGCAAGGTCGTTTCATATAGTGGGTGGGAAGCCTACTGGATAAGGTAGACCAACCATCCGTAGTTAGCCTTGGAGCTTATCAGGTAACTGGTAAGTTTTAAGCGTAGGCAAACAGGGTAGCAGGCTGAAAGCTGAAAAGCTGAAGTGATTGAGCCACGTAATGCTTCGGTGCCTGACATGAACTTATTAAGTTATTCAATATTCAGATAATTATCAATAAAAGTACGGCTATTATATGCTATTACATAAGCTACATTATCGGAATTTAAAGAGTTCATGCAAAAGAAGAATGGCAGGTGCCTGACCCCAAGTTATTTAAATAAAGACCAATCCAGATGTTCTAGGGGTTGGGAAACATAACATGTATTATCAGAATAAACCTAGTTGTTGAGATAAATTCATGGTAGAGTGGCAAGGGGCCATTTCGTTTTCGCATTTAATAAAAAGAGCTTGTTTAAGGCTAGCGTAATCACTTTACAAGGACCCCTGGTGCCTGCCACCAACTTATCAACTTATCAACTTATTAAATATTATGACAATTTGGGACTGGGTGTAGGAATTATTAGAAGCAAAAGGTGCTTAGGGGTTTATGCCAGGGATTGATTTAATAGCGATGAAAAAAGCCATAAATATTGGAGGCTGATGGTATTAGCGTGAAAACAACAATAACACCGGACAATAAGGACGGGAGCTAAAAAAGGGCACACTTCCCCCTTGAATTATAAGTAAAAATTTAAGCTGGTTGCAATAAGCCTGGTATGTCAGTTTCCTGAATAAGCCCTTGCGCAATCAGAAGCTTAGCAGCCTTTTTTAAAGCTTTCTCCTTCTGTTTATCACATAGTTCCAGAGGCATATCAACCTTGTAGAGGTCACATGGATTGAAGATCTCGCCGGTCGAAAGCATATGATAAATGGCGGAGAGAATCATCCTGGCGATAGCGATAATGGCTCGTTTCTTGCCTCTTCTCTTGGAAATGCGCTCATACTTGATACGGTAATAAGGACTGTCCTTGGATTTTACCGCGGCGTGAGCGACTTGAACCAGAGCAGGCTTAAGATAAACCCCGGCTCTTGTGATGCGGACCGACTTTTTCTTGCCGGCAGATTCATTGTTGCCAGGCGTTAGACCCGCCCAGCAGCAAAGCCTCTTTGAGGACGAGAAATGAGACATGTCAGTACCTATCTCGGAGATGACCGTGATAGCAGAAGTGCGGTCAACTCCGGGAATGGTACAAAGAAGTTGAAGCGCGCTTTCATAGGGCGAGGCCAAAATATTAAGCATATCGTCCAGTTTATTGATAGATTTCTCGATAAATTCCAGGTGATTGCGAATCATGCGGACGCGGAACTTTTGCTCGGGCATCATTTGATATCCCTCAATGGATTCAATTACTATATCAGCCTTTTTCTTAAGGGACTTTTTCAGAAGGGATACGCAGTGTTGCGGATCAAAAGAATCTGAATTTACAAGGTAGTCGGTGATGGATGAGGCAGATTTGCCAAACATGTCCGAAACGACAGCATCAAGGGCTACATTGCAGACCGTGAAAGCATTTTGGAAACGATTCTTCTCACTGGATTTACAAGATATCAGTTTAAACCGGTAGCGAGTATACTCGCGCAGAATTCGAATCGATTTATTGGGGATAAAACTGCCTGGTACAAGGCCCAGACGAAACAGGTCGCCGATCCATTTAGAATCTTTGGTGTCGTCCTTGTTGCCTTTAACGGCCTTGACCCATTTGGGATTGGCAACGGTGACGTTGATGGAATCCTCCAATAAATTGAACACGGGAACCCAATACTTCCCGGTAGATTCCATACAGACGTCTCTACAATTGTTATCCAACAACCAGCGTTTAAATTGTAGGATGGAATTGTTGAAGGTGGAGAAGCGTTTCTTCTGGTAGTGAGGGGTAATCCCCTTAGATGTGATGATGGTGGCAACGAAAAATTTTTTGTGGACATCTACGCCACAGCAAATTGGGGTAAACGACTTTCAAGCTACTGCCTCCTCTTAAAAATGGTGTGGAGAAGGCAGTGACTGGGCTGCCGCACATTTAACAAGGAGTTAAAACAATGATTAGCGTACGGTCTCGAAGAACCCACTCATTTGTGCTTGGAAGGCAGTCCTTACACTGGTTATTATACGGTTTTGGGTCAAATATGAGCGGTCTACTACTTACCTCACCGTGCTTTGTAGTTTGCCTTCTCCTCAGACCCATTCTACCGAAATCCGGGGTAATTTGCGCCCCCGTTTTCATTACTATTTGTATCGCTGCCCTTGCAGCGAGATGGAGGTTATTATGAAATACTGCCTTACTATGTGAATGGTGACCTGGAACGAGCTGCCCCACTGGAGGCGGAGTTCATTATCAATACCGTTGTGCCTAGCATTAATGAAGGTTTTGAAGTTCCTGCACGATCTGGGGATTATTCATCGGGATATTAAGCCGAATAATATTTTTTTTAGTGATGACCGGCGGCAGGTAGTTATTGGTGATTTTGGGATTAGTTCAGTAACAAATCAAAAAATCAGTATTCGGGTTACTAATGGTGATCGAACAATTGGCTATGCGGCTCCAGAAACCGCGCAGGGCTTTGTGATGAAGGAATCAGATTACTATTCATTTGGCATAACCCTGCTGCATTTGGTGACCGGCTTTGACCCCTTTGAGGGAATGACTGATACCCAGATTTTACTGCAAACCATCAATTATCCGCTCAATATCCCAGCCTCAGTGCCCTCCCGTCTGGCAGAGTTGATCAGGGGATTAACCGTCAAGGATCGCAATTATCGTTGGGGTTATGCCCAGGTACAGAGATGGTGCAACCAAGAAGTCGTTCCAATTTATGAGGGGGATACGGGAAACCCCGGCCAGGTCCAATATTAAACCTTACACTTTTGCCGGGCGCAAATTATACGAGTTGGAAGAATTTTCGCTCTGCCTGGCGGAGAACTGGACCGAAGGAATTAAGCATTTATACCGGGGATATATTGCTGATCACTTAAAACAATTTGGGCAGGAATTAACCTCCCAAGGGGACGGATTGTGCCGAGGAAAGGGACCAAGACCTGGGCTTTTTTAAGCTGATTTATCTCCTAAACCCTAAGGCCCCCCGCTCTGTTGGCGAGGCGAAATGTTTATTGACCTCTATAAGCTAAGCACGAGTATCAGTAAAGAACTGCCTCAAGTGAATCAAAGTTATTTGACTTTGTTAACCAGCGGAGCCCTGCAGCATTTTTTGCAGGTTAAGGGTTTTGATAGCCGTTTTATCTCTCTTGTGGCAAGAGTTAGAAAAGCAAGCGGTCCAAGATCCCGACTTAGCCCTATTATCGATTAGCTAGACTCCTCGGGGAGAACCCCTGAGTTTCATTATGCCGGGCAGACATTCTCCACACCGCGATGACTTAGTTCATTACCTCTATGAGCAGCGCTCCAGACTTGATCAACTGGCAGTCGAGTTATTGGCGAATAAAGACTTCTTGGCTTGGCTTTACCATTTGGGCTACAGTGAACATATCGCACAGTGGCAGGAAATTGACTACTTACAGGAGGGGAGCAGGTTGAGCGGTCCTAAGAGCAGTGAGTATTATCTAACCCTCGCTGAGTCAAGGCGGCAGGAAGAGGAACGGAGAATCCGCCTGGAACAGGAAATGTGCGACTTGCTCGAGCGAGAAATAGAAGCCAAAACGCGGAGTCTGCACCAGATAATGCAGCAGGTCGAGCTAGCGGCGGCTGACTTAATCAATGAAGCCAAACTGACCATGCAGGACAGTGGCTTAGTAAAACACATTGAACAGATGTTACAGTGGATGCAGGAAAGAGCCGGGAACATCTCGGCTAAGCCGGGTGTTAGAACCAGTACTGAGTTGGGCAATTACTTGGCTCAAGTGGAGCGAATCCAGCAACAATTAACTGTTCAGGAAGGAACCATCCAAGAAGCATTAACCGTGCTCAATAAACTGCTGAAAGATGAAAGGATTAACCGTTTAGAGTCTAAATTGCTCACTGAGACCAAAACCTTAAACCCAGTGCAGCCTTATTCGTTTGATCTGACTATGCCGGTTAGTCAATCCAGTGAACCGGTCCAAACAACGGTTGATCTCGCCGAAGCGCTCGTGGAGTTTATCGGGTTGGTGGATCCTTTTTTAAACAATGAATTATTAGGGAAAATGCAGGAAATAGCTCAACTCAAAAAGTCGGTGCTTGATCTGGCGGAAAATCAGGCGGTGGATGATGTATATAAGTGGCAGCAGATTAAAATGCGCCAAAAGGCCTTTATAGCCACCTGCCATAAGTATGAACAGCAGTTAACCAATAACCAGAGGCTTTACCAGGAATATCAGATGCAGCAGCGAACCTACCACACAGTCTGCCAGCTGCTAGGGGAAACACCGAAACCGTATTCATTTACCCTTAATGAGGCGTCTCAAACGCTGATAGACCTAACCCAGGAAATAAAACGATGTCAGTCACGGCTCACCAAAAAAGAAGAAGCCGAGTACATCGCAGCCTCAATCAATGAAGTTATGGCCGAATTGGGGTATGAAATTGTGGCTACGGATTTTTTAAGGACACCCAAGCGGGATATCATCCACCATATCTATGAATTTGAGCAGGGCAATGTGGTTAATGTCTTTTCCTCCGATAACGGAAGCCTCATGTTCGAAGTAACCGGTGTGAAGGCAACAAACGATTTGACGGAATTAGAAAAACTGAAGATCAAAGAAGGGATGGAAAGTTTTTGCTCAAAGTACGATGAAATCAAAAAAAGACTTTTGAGCAAAGGCATTGAGATTCCCACCGCCCATGCGGAGATTATAGCGATTCAGGCAGCCTCACGCAACCTGGGAGGGTGGCGGTTACTGGGAACCACCCTTTACGTAACGGTCGAACCGTGTTTTATGTGTGCTGGGGCTCTGGTTTTGGCTCGAGTGGAGCGGCTGGTTTACGGAGTTAAGGACCCGAAAATGGGAGCAGTGGATTCTCTGGTAAATTTGGTCCAATTCCCGGGGATTAATCATCGGGTTGAGGTAACCCAGGGTGTTTGCGAAGCAGAATGCCGGGAGATAATCCAAAAGTTTTTTCAGGAGCTGCGCCAGCGGAAAAAAAATGAGGGTTAACTCATAAGCTATTGGAGAGTAGAGTAATGTTTACTGGCTCTTTCGGGGACTAAAGCAATGGATTGATTTCAGATAAGATGACTTGATCTAACTAGATTAGTCAAATAGCTGGATTAGTCAGATTATCGTCACAATTGCAGAAATACTTTACGCGGAGAGATGGCTGAGCTGGTCTAAGGCGCTCGACTCGAAATCGAGTGTGCCCTGATAAGGCACCGTGGGTTCGAATCCCACTCTCTCCGCCAAAAGCTTATAAAACAAGGGGTTGCGGCCCCTTGTTTATTTTTCCAGGGGGTCAAAAAGGACACGGAAAGATACGTTTAGACAAATAAATTTGCACCGTTTTTGCACTCCTTATTCGGACATAAGTTGGTCAAAATGGTTGGCTACTTCTTCCTGTTTGTTGGGGAGGACATGGGCATAAATCTTTAGAGTGGTGAAACTGTCGTTATGGCCTAAGCGTTCGCTGACGGCGTTGATATACTCGCCAGCCGACAGAAGGATCGTGGCATGAATATGCCTGAGATGGTGAAAGGTGAGATCAGGGTATCCAAGTTTTTCTGCCATGTTAACAAACCGGTGATGAAGGTTTCGCCGGTCCTCGTAGCCGCCATTTCTGATGTTAGGGAAAACAAGGTTGTTTTGATTGTTAAATTCTCCACCGCTGGCCAGTTGCAGTTCAAGTTGTTTTTTTCGATGTTCTTTTAGAACATTAATAACCCGGTCCGTAATCTTTACATTCCGGGTACTGCTAACATTTTTGGTTCTCTCGCGGTGTTCGAATTTTTCCTCATCGTCAGAAAGGTGCAGGGCCTTGTTGACCCTAATGGTTTTTTCGTCCCAGAGGATATCGGACCAGGTTAACCCCAATAGCTCTGATTGACGCATACCTGTATAGGCGGCCGTATAGACAATCGCGTAATCCCGATGCCCTTCAAATCCTTTAAGAAATTCCCTCAATTCCTCTTTAGTCATTGGCACCCAGGCTTGGCCTGGGTGTTTTTTGCTCCTTGGGGGTTTGGCCTTGGTGCACGGGTTCTTTGGGATCAGCTCAAGATCAACAGCCTTTTCTAGGGCCTGACGGAGAATGGCGTGCTGGTAAGTTATTGCCCTGGCAGAAAGGCCCCCGCTTCGAATCACCTCATTACCTTTTTTGACCAACTTTCCATTTTCAGCCAGATAGTTATAGTATTCCTGTATGTGTAAAGGGGTTAAGTAGCACAAGGGAATATGCCCCATAATGGGGATCATGTGTCGGGTAATTTCTTTGCGGTAAGCCTGGTAGGTTGTTTTCTCCAGATTTGGTTTAGCGTAGTTGTCCAAGACTTTTGTTTTGCGAGGTGGAGTTTTTCCTGTGCCGCCCTTTTTCAGATAGACAATTATTTTATACTTTTTCCCTTTGATTATCTCCTGGACTTTGCCGCTGAGTTTTTCGTTCATGGGCCATCACCCGATAGTATTAATTTTTTTACTTAATATTCAGTTTTGGTTTTGGAGCGCACGAACGCAGGCCGTCGATATGCTCAAAAAGTTCTGGTTTAATGTCGGCGTGTAGGGGGTCCAAAACAAAATCCAAACCCTCCCTGCGAGCCAATTTAGCGGCAGGAACAAAATCACTATCACCCGAAATAAGGACGATTTGTTCAATTTGCTTTTTATAAGCGAGTGAAGCAATATCTATGCCTATTTTAATATCAACGCCTTTTTGTTCAAGATTAAGAACAAAATCTGCGGCTTTTATTTCCTCCCATTTCTTCCTTCCGTTACATAAGTCTTTAACCGCGTCATTGCTAAGCGTATAAACAGATTGTTTCTCCGCAAGCATACCAAGCCTGAGAGCGACTTTTCTCTTTTTTCTAAGCTCATTTAAAAAATCTGTCATCCAGATATATGATTCTGTCTTTTTTAGATTAACATTAGTTTTCAAAAACGGATGGTATTTTGGAATGCCGATAGGCGGGCAGTCATAATAAAAAATTCGGTATAATTGATGATCTTCATGTTTTTCTTTTAAATGGTGCATGCAATAGGTTATCAACTCATTTGCCCGATCAGCCGGTGTTTTTCTCCCCCACAAGTATTGCGCCCGTTTTTGATAGAATCCTCCATCAACAAGTATTGCTGTTTTAGACATAAAAGTTTTGGACATAAAACCCTCCCTTTAAAATACTAAAGGCCCTTGGTTTTAGCACTTCCCTAATACTGGGAGACCTACTTCCAAGGGCCTGTTTAACTTTGTGACAGCTAATTTGCTTAACTGTATTACTATATTATGCCCTTATTTGTAAAAATGCAACCATTATATTTCGACATTTTTCAAAATCAACTGGTCTTTTTGCTGATTTTTTTCGTCTCCCCGTTCATTATTCTTTAATGGTCATTTTTAGTTGGCTTGCCCCATACATTTCCTCCGTATTATTGAAATATATTTTAATTCTGAAATATATTTTAATCCCCGGAGAGGGGCTTCAAATTTCAAATTCATAACTTAAAAATTATATAGTCTGGTCGCCGCCTGACCGCCAAGTCAACTAAGTTGGGCCTGGCTATATAACGATCTCTAAAGTATAGTTAAACATTCAATCGACGTACAAATTTAACATCATCTTCAATCAAGATACAAATCCCTTCAACTAAGGCTAAAATGGCAGGAATGAATGTCCAGCAAAAGAGTATATACAAAATGCCCTTCCCTGTTTGGCCCATGTAAAATTTATGCACTCCTATCCCTCCAAGCAATAAGGCAAACAAACCCGCAGCAATTCTGCTTTTATTCCCTGGGATTTGGGGCTGGGGGGTAAATTGTCTGACTCCGCAATGCGGACATATTTCAGCCTCTTTTTTTACTTGACCTCCACAAGATCTACAAAAGACATCGGTGGGATAATTTACTTGAGGCCCAATGGTTGTATCATTCGACATTTTTAAATCCTCCTTTTGAATCATGTATTCATACCCGACAAATTTACTCAGAATTCTCCATAAAACACAAAATCTCGGAGCCCTCATTTTTGCTTCCAAGATGCTAGGTTTATGATTACGTTTTTATCGATTTCGGTTATATCTGGATCCGATCCGCCGGCTACGTCGCCGTGAGCCTGTATCAATTCCTCCCAGGTCATAAGTAGTCCTAGACGGGTCAGTTCGGTTTCTGCACCGCAATATTCGCAGTACCGCGCATCCCCGGGATTGTTTGCACCGCACCACTCGATATATAGCATCGTAGAGCTTTTTTGTTTTTGGTGCAGGTGGGGATGGGTTGCTTGTACTACCAAGCAGATAATCAACGGAAACTCCAAAAAAATCCGCGAGCTTTTTTACAGTCTCGAAATCGGGTTCGCGTTTACCGTTTTCGTAATTGCCGTACGCTTGACGGGTTACCCCTAAAAAATCAGCTATTTGTTGATGCGTAAGGTTTTTGTCCGTGCGCAATTTTTCTAGTCTTTTACAAAACATATTTTCCCCACCTTATCGAATTACTTTAATTATACAGCAACTTATTGTTGCGGAAAATAAACGTAACAATAAGTTGCAATAGGACTTGACAGCAACGATACGTTGCGTATAATGTAAGGTATAGCGACGAAACAAATCGTTGCATCGGAGGTGATAACTTGACAAGGGAGTGGTTGGTTAAGGCCCGGGGCGATATTACCCATGAACAAGTCGCTGAACAGGTGGGCATCAGAAGACAATACTATGGCATGATTGAGAACGGTAACCGCACCCCTAGCGTAAATATAGCTAAAAAAATTGCTGCTTTTTTAGGGTTTGATTGGACTATTTTTTTTAAAGATCAAGGCAACTAATCAATTCGCCTACTTGACCTTGGGGAACCGGCTGACCATTCTCATCCACCAGCCTAGCCTCCCAGTTAAATCCCGGCTGGCCGATCGCTCCGACTTTGTGGATGTTTTCTAGCCCCAGGTGAACGCAGCCTGGTCCGGTTGCTTCACTCAAACCATAGTTGGTATCATACAGATGATTCGGAAAATATTTTTTCCACCGGCGGATTAGACTTGGCGGTACCGGCTGGGCCCCGATGTGCATTAACCGCCACTGGTCAAGTTCATAATTTTTTTGGTCAACTTCGCCACTTTCGATGGCGTCCAGGATGTCCTGAGCCCATGGCACCAGTAGCCAGACAATGGTCGCTTTTTCTTCGGATACTGCTTCCAAAATCCACTTGGGCGTAACCCCGCGCAGGATCACCGCCTTTGCCCCGACAATCAGATTCCCAAACCAGTGCATTTTCGCCCCAGTATGGTACAGCGGCGGGATGCACAGAAAATTATCTTCCCCGGTCTGGAGATGATGCCGGTTTTCGGTAATCGCGGCGGAGACGAGGTTTGCATGAGTTAACAAAATCGGTTTTGGGGTCCCGGTGGTCCCAGAGGAAAAATAAATAGCGGCAGGATCATGATCAACTACAATTACTTCAGGTGCCTCAGCCGGGAATCTTTCCAGGAGTTGGGCGTAGCTTTCCGCTTTGTCCGGGCAGTCTTCGCCCACATAAATAAAGTGTTCAACTTGCGGCAGTTGGTCCCTAATCGTCTCAATTCTTTCTTGGAACTCGGGTCCGTAGACCAGCACCTTGGCGTCAGCCGCCTCCAAACAACTCTTGATTTCTGCCGGGGTTAACCGGAAGTTGAGGGAAACCGCTAGGGCACCGGTTTTCATAATTCCGAAATAAACCGGCAGCCATTCCAAACAATTCATCATCAATAGAGCAACTTTGTCTTCGCGCTTAATACCGTGAGCCATTAAGGCATTAGCCAGCTTATTGGCCAGGTTATCAAATTCCAGCCAGGTTATTTCCCTTCGCCGGTTTGCCCCTGGTTCGCGCTCAATTAAAGCTGTCGCGTCAGGCTGAACCCGGGCATTCCGGGCGAGCATTTCCATTATTGGCATAAAACAATTACCCCCTTGCGTTACGACGCAGCTTAAAAACTAGCTATACTGTGCTTAACTTGTTCTTCGGTTTACTTGCTCATCCCTAAAAAGCAAAATAATCCTCGATCGGGCGAGGATAGAATGCAAAAAAATAAAACTACCGTCCTGCCATCCTACTACCCTCCTCTTCCTTCAGAAGTTAAGTTGTCCTGATTGACATTTTAATTCTCTATAATTGTCGTATTTCCTGCTATTAACTACTCCTTGAATTAGGTTTCTTAGTGAACTCGATCAAGCTTCGCTGAACATCGGAGCTTCAGAATGGATGCTCCACGCCACCCGAAGTTTAAACAAGGTACTAGAATTAGGATGCCTGTGTCTTAACTCGGTCAGCAGGCTTAACTGGAAACGAAAACAATAATGTAAACTGCCAATTGCTGATCCTCGTTAAAACACAACGCGGATCATAGTTTTCATGTTCTAATGGTACTGCTTTGCGGTATAGAGATTCACTATGCGATAATGGTTTTCCATAGACTCACCAGTTAAATATTGGTATGGAAATTGACCCGATTTTTAGCAGGAATTGTCGTTCCTTTGTAGAAGGATAATTTGTTAAAGAGTTAATGGAAATCTGCCTAAAGTTTGGAGTGTTTTTTCGGTTTACAACTGGGTATATCAAATGAAGTATGTCAAAAACAACACTATTATATCATAGATCGAGTACCAGAACTCCTTGGGGAGTTTACAATGGCGGAGATTTCTTTGATTGGGGTTATTGTGCAGTTGTTGCCTAAATTGTTGAGACAAAGATTTCTGGGAGAATAGATGGCTATTTTGTGATTACTGGCTTAGTCCATATCTTTTCCACTTTAAGAAAGGAACGATAAACATGTCTATTGATAAACAACAATATTTTCGAAAAGTACGGGCCATTATGCGTACAGTCATTATCTTGTTCGCGATTAGTCTCGCTTTACCAACTGTAACTTTGGCCAGCGAAGGAATTGTCAACGGTTCAGTTGTGAACCTGCGGAGTGGGCCGGGCCTTGAGCACGCTCGAATTAGCCAGGTGCTAAAAGGTGACAGGCTTGATATTTTGCAGGAAAACTGTGGCTGGTACCAGGTAAAACGAGGCGAAAAAACAGCCTGGATCGCCGGTTGGCTGGTGGAGTTGGTGAACGCGGAAATAGTCCCTAGTGTCAATCAAGGGGCTGACCAATCACTAAATAATGGCCAACCTGATCCGATAAATAGTGATGATACTACTACCGAAGTCAATCCAAACCCAAATAGTTCTGCTCCCAACGAAACCAGTCTTAATCCACCCGACACCTGGCTAAACATCCCCGGGCTGACCGAAAGCGGGTCAGAAGGTGTGCCACAGGATCAGAATCAAAGCAATCAGATACCAGAGGCGGGCACGGTCCAGCTTAGACTGGAGAATAGTGAAGCCGGTATTAAACTGTTTATGGATTCGGTCGAAGAGTTGGAAGCCGAGGTAAAAGAGTATAGCGCCCAGGATAAAAGTCAGGTTGTTTATCGTTTTAAAGACAAAAAAATAGCGGGCGATTCGCGCTTGTCAGTTAAATTGGGCGGGGGAAAGGGAGAATTGCTTCAAGTAAGTGCCGTGGAACTAACCGATTCCCTGCAGGTGCTGATCGAATTCCCTAAAGGATTAATCTACGAAACTGCTTCAGACAGCAATGACGGTCAGTATCAATTCTATTTACCGAACCAGTTGACTGAGATCACGGAAGTGGTTTCCGGGAACGGGATGCAGACAATCCTTCTTCGGGCTACTTCCCCGATTAAGTATCAGTCTGATAGCCCCGACGGTAAGGTCCAAATTGATTTATTGGGAATTCACCAGGGCGATCGCTTAACTATCCCTTATTTAAAAGGGGCAGTGGCTAGCCGTGTGTCGGTTAAGGAACAGACTGAAAGGAAGCCGGCTGAAAAGAAGCAAACTGAAAAAGAGCCGGCTGGAGAGTCGCCGGTAACTAAGTTGGAATTCAAAATTCAGGATATGAAACGGTTCAGCACGGCTGAATTATGTGATAATACCGTGGTCAGTTTGGTCCTGATCCCAGTTAAAATGACAGGGGATGCGGGAACTGATCAGGAAACAGTCGTGGTTATTGATCCCGGCCATGGCGGAAGCGATCCCGGAGCGATCGCGAGCAGTTCCAAATGTCAGGAAAAAGACCATAACTTAGCGATCGCTCTATTGGTCAAAGAACAACTGGAGCAAGAAGGATTGAAGGTTATCAGCACTCGAACGGATGATAGGTATCTTAGTTTGGAGGAAAGAAGTCAGATAGCGAACCGGGCTGAAGCTAGTGTGTTTGTGGCCATCCATTGTGATTCGTTTACCAGTCCGACGGTGTCCGGGACGACAACCTTTTACTATGCTCCCCGGACAAGCTGCAATTAGCTGCGCAAAGAGAGGAACGGAAACGACTGGCCCAATTTGTCCAGCAAAAGCTAGTTCAGGAGCTAGGCAGAAATAATCGAGGGGTAAAAGAGCAAAATCTATCTGTTTTACGTAATACGGAAATGCCTTCAATTCTAACCGAAGTAGCTTTCGTGAGTAACCCAGAAGAGGATCGGCTCCTGCAGCAGCCTGATTTCAGGAAGCGTGCGGCCCAGGCGATCGCCGCCGGCATAATGGAGTATTTAGATTAGAAAAAAAGGATTTTTCTGATTGGTGGAGAATAGTATTTTATAGAAAACTTAATAAACGGCAAACAGACAGGGAAGCCGGTGAAAATCCGGCGCGGTCGCGCCACTGTCAGGAGGAGCGATCTCACATTAGGCCACTGGGTAACACCTGGGAAGGCGTGGGAGAGCGGTGAATCCGAGCCAGGATATCTGTTGTTTGTTGATAAACGTTTTACGTAAACGTTAAGCTCCCTACGCAGGATGGGGTAGTTATGATCCTAGTTATGACCCCTTGTTCTTTTTTGGAGCAGGGGTATTTGTTTTTTCAGGGCATGTATTTCGCGATGTAGGCAGGCTTAAGTCTGCCTATTTTTTACATAATCAGAAAGTATAAGTGACTTTCTGATTATAAGTAAGGGCAACTAGGGCTTACGCCTGCACCAAGGGCTTGGCGTAAGCCAAGTTTTCTTTATTTACTAACCGCCCGTGCCCGTTAGGCACAACTACCGATAAAAATAGCGGACATATGTCATCCTGAGCGTGAGCGAATGATCTTGCTTCTCAGCGTGGGAAGGATTCTTCGCTTCGCTCAGAATTATCAGGCGTTGCCAGCACCACCATAAACGAATAATGGTTGTATTTAGCAATAACACGATAATAACTATTTCCGTTTAGACAATTCATTGTAAAACCAGGATTAATGGAAATTTTGTCGGAGGAGTTGATGCGAATAAGCGACTAGGAATAAGTAAAGATGACTAAAAGGAAGACAAGCATAACATAAGAGAAGTGGAATCATTTGAAGGGAGGTTTATCTCGATGCGGAGAAACCAAAAGTTTTATCAATCCTTGGCAATGCTGCTGGTTGCCCTGATGATCTGCGCAACGATTGTGGGACAGACCGACATGTCGGCGCGGGCAGACAGTGGAAACCTGGCTGACAAAGCGGTCGCTTTTCTCAAGAGTGAATACCAGGCCAATGGAGCTCAGGGCGGTATTGGAAGTATCGGGCCCTACGACGCTTACGTTCTTCAGTCTGTTGGGGTGGATGTGAGCGACTGGAAGTATAATGACCAATCCCTGCTGGATGCTGTGACCAATTTGGTGAATCAAGACCTCAGCAATCCAACGGCCCCGGTTAAGCACCTCGCTGAGGACCTGATTGCGATGCAGGAACTTGGCAACAACAGCTTAGTCGATCAGTTGAAAATGCTTTTACAGAACAGACAAAACAATGACGGCTCGTTCCAAGACGATGCCAGTGTTTATAGCATCATCCCGGCCTATGAATTGTTGGGCCGGGCCGGTCAACTCAGTGCGGTTAATAGTGTGGTTAATGCGGCATATGCCCAAAACTATATTCTGGAACAGCAGGACACTACAACCGGGGCCTGGCCCAAAGATTGGCCTGATTTTATGGTCACTGCCCAGGCAGTGCGGGCCCTGAACTATCTCGTTCCCGGAGCTGCTGCCGATTCCGCGGTCGGTCAGGCTATAGCCCGGGGCTGCGACTGGCTCAAAGACCAGCAGCAGTCGGACGGCAGTTTTCTAGCCACCCAATTTGACGATCCTCTGATGGATACAGCGGAGGCGATCCTCACCCAGAAGGCCCTGGGCCTTGATCCAGCTAACGCTTGGACCACTGACGGCCAGAGTGCCGTTGATTATCTAACTAAGAGTGCTTTGAATGATGATGGCAGTTTTGGCTTCAGCCGGAATACCACGGATGCCACCTGGGCCTTAGATAGTCTTAAACTGCTGGGGATTCTGCCTTCGGGCAGCAACGGCAGCAGTGGTGACAAGCCTTCAACCAACGTCAATGTCCGGGTTCGGGTCGAAGGGATCACAGGTCCGCCAGTGGACACTACGGTGAGTGTGTCCGGCACGGCCCTGGATGCCTTGAAGCAAGCAGTGGGCAGCAGCAACGTGGCCGCTCCCGGCGGATTTATCAACAGCATTAATGGTGAAGCGGGCGATCCGGCCGGGAATCCCCCTACCAGTTGGTTTTATTATGTAATAAGAGATGGGGAAATCGATCCGGTAGCGTTTGGCAGTGGCCCCGACGGGTACCAAATTCAGAATGGCGATCAGGTGATTTTCTACATTGGGGCTTATGATGCGGAGAGTTATGCCAATCTGACCTATTTCCCGGTGGTGAGCCTAACGCCCGAGGCACCGATCGCCGGCCAAACAATCACCCTCAGCATTTCAGCCAAGAAGTATGACTGGAATACGGGTTTGCTGCAAGACCTGTCCAGTGCCGAAGCGGCGGCCATCGGCGACTATACGGTAACCTTCGGGGAAACAACCTACACCAGCAGTAATGGGCTGGTAGTCATTCCCAACGTAGCAGCGGGTAACCTGAGTTACGTGATTACTAACCAGAACAGTGTCGGCTATCCCAACGTGGTGCCCTGTCGGGGCAGCATCAATGTTGCTGCTGGAAGCGGCAACAGCCCTCAACCTTCAACTTGCAGCGTGAGCATAGCCGTGGTGGGCAGAAACGGAGAAATCCTCTTTGGGCCGACAACCGTGACCGTAATCTCCACCAATCCATGGGGACTGACAGCCCTGGGGGCCCTGGATGCTACTGGACTGTCTTACACTATATCAACCAAATGGGATGGCTACGTGGACTCCGTTGCCGGACAGGCCAACAGCGGGATGCAGGGATGGATGTACACGGTCAATGATACTGCCCCTTTGGGTTTAGCCAAGGATCAGGTTATTGCCAGCGGTGATCGGGTGATCTGGTATTATAGCCAAAACATTGACCAGGCAGCCCCAACCTGGGCGCAACTGACTTCCGGAAGACCGTTAACTCCCGAAGTGGTGACAAGTACCACCGGGAACGCGGTGGTCAACCCGGCTGCCGGGGGTACTGTCGGATTGGGTAATGAGGTAGTGGTCAGTATTCCGGCCGGTGCTTTGAAAGGAGCTACCGGCGTGCCTGTGACCATTCAGAAAGTAAGTACTCCGCCCGCTGCTCCGACCGGGTTCAAGCTGCTTGGCCCAGTTTTTAAGATTAACGTGGGTGATACTAGCGGCTATCAATTTAACGAGCCGGTTACCCTGACTTTTAGCTTGGATTTAGCCGATCTGCCCGAAGGAGAAACACCGTCGGTGTACTATTACGATGAAACTGCTTTAGAATGGGTGAACCTGGGCGGGACCGTATCCGAGGGCACCATTACGGTAAGGATTGACCATTTGACCAAGTTTGCGGTGTTTATCAAGGATATTCAGGAAGAAGTCCCTCTTCCGGTTCCGGCCCAGGTATTTACCGATGTTCAGCCATCCTCCTGGGCCAGTGAGGCGATAAACCAGTTGTCTGGACTGGGCTATATCAGCGGCTACCCAGATGGAACCTTCAAACCAGATAACCAGATTACCCGAGCGGAGTTGGTGTGCCTGCTGAACAAGGCACTAGGGCTGTCCGCCTATACCCCCGCGGTGCCGGATTTTCGTGATGTGTCCGCGGCAGACTGGTTCTACGAAGCAGTGGAGAATGCAGTCCACGCCGGCCTGGTCAAGGGTTACGGCAACCTCTTTAACCCGAACGATCAGATCAAGCGGGAAGAGTTGGCCACCATCATGGTCAATGCCCTGGGCAAACATGACGAAGCCACGGCGAGCCGGAACGAGAGGACCAGCTTTACGGACGACCTCAGCCTTTCCGACTGGGCAAGGGGCTTCGTGGTGGTGGCCGCAAAGTCGGAATTAATCAAAGGTTACCCGGACCAGAGCTTCAAGCCGCGAGGCGGTGTCACGCGGGCCGAGGCCTGCGTCATCGTTACGAATTTCTTAACAAAAATCGGCGAGAAGTCTCCTTCCTCAACACCGCAGGTGCAGAAAAAGGATGAATCGCCCGTTTTCTAGTCTTCCATTAACAATTATACTAGTAACAATTAACAATGCCGGTATTCGCCATTGCAAAAATGGAGAAATGGTACTAATCCGGTAGTTGGGGAGGTAAGCTCAGTGCGGTCAAAAATCGGGTATAGCTTAGCCGCGTTGGTGCTCTTATTGGGGTTGATCGGGCCAATCGTCTGCTCCCAGAAGGTTGTTCATCAACCACAACCACCACTACAGAACAGTTCCCTGGCGGAGGCTGACTCCGCCAGTCCGCCCTTTTTCTCACCATCACCAACTGAAGAAAGTATAAGCAACCAACTTGAGGAAAAAGCCGCGGATTTGGCTGTCCCGTCAAAGGAAAGCGAACCCCTGGTGCAGAGAACAGAGTCAGCCAAAACCGATTCCCCAAATCCTTTGGCAGCCGAGCCAAAACCGGCGAACTTGCCGAGGGCGAACTCGCCGAATGCAAACTTACCGAGGGCAAACTCGCCGGGCCAGAATAATAATGCAACCAACCAGGAAGCATTATCTAACCCGGCTGACCCGGGCTCACCGGAGCAGGGTCTTAGCGTTGAGCTAGCCGTGGTCGGTCGAAACGGACAGCTTCTTTATGGCCCGACGAAGACAGTCCTAAAAGAAGATAACCGGTGGGGATTAAGCGTGCTGGGCGCGTTAGACTCCACTGGCTTAAGCTATCAGTTGAGCCCGAAGTACGGTAATTTTGTTTTGAGTATTGGCGGCGTAACCAATCAAGGCAGCAGCGGTTGGATGTATCAAGTGAATGGTCAGGTGCCGCTGGCAGCGGCGGACAAACAGATCGTTAACCCGGGTGACCAGATAATCTGGTGGTTTAGCGAGAGCCTTAAGACCGGGCCTCCTTCCTGGGAGAATTTGCGGAGTGCTGCACCGTAAATTGTTGGCCTGGACATACTCATGTGAACTCGTTCCGCTTCGCTGAACATCGAGGCTTCAGATGGAGACTCTACTCCACCTGAAGTTTAAACAAGGTAACCTCCACTTATACAAGTGAGAATCTTTTGATTCAGATTAAGTGTGGGTAAAGTGTGAAGTATAAACCAAGACGTTAGACGTGAAACGCGACTTGCAGCATTTTATCTTATTAGGTAACGCTAGTGTCCTGGTCTACTAGAGAAGAACCGACATCATTAAGGAGTTGTTGTTTTTGCTGGAACAACTGCAGTTTCAAGATAAAGGGCTGATGCTGCAGCATTTACACCCGTTGGCGGCCTTGGCCTATCTGGGGGTATTGGCCGGGCTAGCCCTGGTCTTTACCCATCCGCTATACCTGCTGGGCTTGCTAGGACTTATTATCCTGGCGATTCAAGCCGCCGATGGCTTGGCCGGCTGGGGAATCTGCTTAAAACTCAGTCTGGGGATGGGCGGTCTGATCTTATTGGTAAATCTCCTGGTGGTTCGGGCCGGGGAGACGGTTATTTGGCGGGGGCCGCAGTTGCCGATTTTAGGCGAGCTGCGTATTTCGTTAGAGGCGATTTGTTTTGGTGCCGCGATGAGCCTGCGGCTTCTGGTGGTGCTCAGCGTTTTTTATCTGTTAAATCTGATAATTCACCCGGACCGGCTCCTGCGCCTGTTGTCTCGCTTGGCCGGCCGCTCAGCCTTGGTCCTATCGCTGGTGACCCGGCTGTTTCCTTATGTTTTCCGGCAAGTGAACAACCTCCAGGAAGTGCTGCGGGTCCGCGGTGTTGATTTTCAGGCCGGAACCTGGCGGGAACGGCAGCAAAAGTATTGGCTGCTGTTCAACAATCTGTTGATTTCGTCCCTGGAAAATTCATGGGAATTGGCCGAGGCGATGCAGGCGCGGGCCTTTGGCAGCGGCCCGCGCTCTCGTTACTGGCGTGAAGTCTTTCGGCCGCGGGACGTCCTGTGTCTGCTGGCGAGTATGTTGGCCCTTCTGACAGCCATTTATGGCCAAATCAAGGGAAGCAGTACCTTTCAGTTCTATCCCCAACTGGATTATTTGCTGAAAGATAAGCTGACCCTGCTGCTGTTAGGCATAATCATCGGGGCGTTATCCCTGCCGGTAATTTTAAGCTGGGGGTGGCAGCGTTGGCCTTATTTAAATGCCAGGATTTAACGTATACTATTATCCGGACCGCCCGAAACCGGCTTTGGCCGGGATTAATCTGCAGATTGCCGAAGGGGAGTTTCTCCTCCTCATTGGCGGATCGGGTTCAGGCAAATCTTCCCTGGCCCGCTGCCTGGCCGGCTTGATCCCCAAATTTTACGGCGGTCGGTTCGGGGGCGGCGTGTATTACCGGGGTCAGGGGCTGGCAGAAATTGACCAACGCTGTCTGGCTCAGGAGGTGGGGATTGTCTTTCAGGACCCGGAAAAACAATTGGTGATGACCAGTGTTGAGGCAGAGGTGGCCTTTGGCCTGGAAAACCTGGGCCTGCCCCAGTCGGAAATGCGCCGTCGGGTCGCTGAGGTCATCAGTTTTTTGGACTTGACTGAAGCCCGGCATGAATTTACGGTTAATCTATCCGGCGGCCAGAAGCAGAAACTGGCCCTAGCGGCGGTTCTGGCGATGCAGCCTCAGGTCCTGATTTTAGACGAGCCAACCTCCCAGTTAGATCCGGTAGCGGCGGAAGAACTGTTTAACCTGATCAAGCGATTAAATGAAGAATTGGGCCTGACCATTATTTTAATTGAACAACGCCTGGAACGCTGTTTGCATTTGGCTGACCGGGTCTTGCTGCTGGCTGACGGGCAAGTGGCCTATGACGGCCGGCCGGAGCTTTACCCTCATTGGGCTAACTCAAGGGGGACTGCGCTGATCCCGCCGCTGAGCAGTTTCTTTGCCCAAGCCGGGCTGGCCGCGGTCCCCTTAACGATTAAGGAAGGCCGGCAGCTTCTGCGGGCCAGACTGCAGCGAGAAGAATCGCTTTGTGGAACCAGTCAGCCTACCTCAATGCGCGATAAGGATAAGGCTAACTGCGACGTGTCGCTGGTTGGCCGCCATTCCAACCGAAAAACAGCCGACCACCCTGCGGGTTTGCCGCAGGCTAAGGGGCCGGCGGCAATGAATCTAACCTTAAAGGATGAGGTTGCGGTAAGCTTAAAAAAAGTATGGTTCACTTATCCCCGGGGCCAGGAAGCCTTGCAGGATATTAATCTCCAGGTGGGGACCGGTGAATTTGTCGCGATCCTGGGGGCCAACAGTGCGGGCAAAACGACCTTATTAAAGGTGGTGGCCGGGTTGTTGTCGCCGGGGAGAGGTCAGGTTGAAGTAAGAGTAGGCGAAAAAGGGCGCGGCCCCGGCCGGGCCGGCAACCGGGGAGCGAAAAGTCAACGGCATCATCAGCCCCAGCCGAATAACGCCGCAGTGGCTTATTTGTCCCAGAATCCCAATGATTATCTGTTTCACGACACGGTTGAGCAAGAGCTGCGCTTCACCTTAAATAATTTTCGTCTGCCGGATGAAGGCCTAATCGACGAACTGCTCGCCACGTTGCACCTGGAGCACTGCCGCCTAAAAAACCCGCGCGATTTAAGCAGCGGCGAACGGCAACGGGTAGCCTTGGCCTCGGTTTTGGTTGCCCGGCCGCGGCTGTTGCTGTTAGATGAACCGACCCGAGGGATGGATTACGATCTAAAAAAAGAGCTAGGCCTGATCTTAACCGATTTGGTGGCCCAGGGGATCAGTGTGTTGCTGGTTACCCATGATGTGGAATTTGCGGCCCTGTACGCTTCAAGAGTGATCATGATGTTTGCCGGCCAGATTATTTGTGACGGGCCAACTCAGCCATTGCTAGCGCACTCGTTTTTCTATTCCACCCAGATCGGCAAAATGTGTCGGGGACTGGCTGACGGCATCTTGACCTTGCCGCAGGCCTTGGCCCGGTTTAACCTGTCCGGATAAGAATTACGGTCTTTAGCCACCGCGCCTGCGGAGCTTCGGTGAGTTGGTCGATAGTAATGCAGCTCAAGTGGTAGTACGTGAAGACAAGCTCGTTATGGGCCTTCAGTGCTTTGGTGAATTGATAAGCCAGCGAGGGGAAGGTGAAGCCAGATAATTTCAGAAAAAATCGGCAACAGTAAGGTAATCAAGACAGTTAAGGAAGTTAAGGAAGTAAAGACAGTTAAGGCAGTCAGGGCCGCGGGGAAGAGAATCCTGCTACCCCTGGGTGCATTGCTCACCCTGGGTTTGCTATTAAGCAACGGTCTAGGCAGTGAATCGCCAATTCGACTCGATTGGGGACTGCTGTTTTTAATGATCATCGCGGTTCTATTAGGTCTTCTTTATTGGGACTTTGAGCGGTCCGCGATCAGTTCGCGTGAGGTAGCCCTGATGGCCGTGCTAGCGGCCATCGCCGCAGTGGCTCGCGTTCCGTTCGCCCTATTGCCCAGTATTCAGCCAACCACCTTTATCGTTATTATTTCTGGATTTGTGCTGGGGCCAAGAGCCGGGTTTATGGTCGGGGCCACCGCTGCCTTAGCCTCCAACTTCTTTCTTGGACAGGGCCCCTGGACCCCCTGGCAAATGATGGGGTGGGGTTTGGCCGGTCTGCTGGCCGGTTGGGGAAAGTTATTCTTTCCTCGTGCCTTTTTAAAGGGGCTCCCGATTTTTTGCTTTTTTTGGGGATATATTTTTGGCTGGTTGATGAATCTATGGTCCTGGCTGGCTTTTATCTACCCCTTGAATTGGCAGTCGTTCCTGGTTACCTGTGCAGCCAGTTTTTGGTTTGATACCCTGCACGCTCTGAGTAATGCAGCTTTTTATCTCTTATTCGGGCCAACTTTTATCAAAATACTGACCCGCTATGGTCGTCGCCTGAAAGTCGAGGAGATTGTTCCGCCGGCCGCCAGTGGTGCGGTGAATTGTTCATTCGGGGCAGGAAAAGGTCGGTCGATAAAGAAACAATAAATGATAGTTAATAGGTTGCCAAAGGAGTGTTTTGCAGTTTTGGAGATTCACCAACGATTTAGGCAGTCAGAAGTTGATTCGACCTGGTCATTTGCGGAGTGCACTACTAAACAAACAACCGCCTATACCCATGGCTACCATAAGTACCCCGCCAAATTTATCCCTCCCCTCGCTGCCCGTTTGATTCAGGAGTATACGAAGCCGGGGGATTTAGTGGGGGATCCTTTTATGGGTTCCGGGACGACTTTGGTAGAGGCGATCCTGCATGATCGGCGAGCAGTCGGGACCGATATTAATCCCATCGCCTGGCTGATTGCCAAGGCAAAGACCACCCCAATCGAGCCAGGCCGGCTAGCGGAAAAAACGGCCGCCCTTTTGGAGGCCCTGCCGGTAAATGAGCAAGGGGTACTGGTTAGTCCGCTGCTCAACCAGGTACCCCGGCTAGAGCACGAGCGAATAGATTATTGGTTTGCCGAACCGAATCGCCGCGAACTGGAAGTGGTCCTGTCTTTAATTAATCAGGAGTCAGATGAAGATATCCGAGTCTTTTTTCTGTGCGGGTTTTCTAATGTTTTAAAAAACTGCAGCCGGTGGCTGATGAAATCGAGTAAACCAACGGTCGATAAGCAGAAAAAGATTCCGCCGCTGGTGCCGACCTTGCGCAAACAGCTTAACTATATGCTCAAAAGAAATGCTTTATTTGTCGAAGCTCTGCGGGGAATCAGCCCTTCAGTTGTAATCAAGCATGACGATGCCCGGAACCTCCCGGTTTCCCAGAATACGATTGATTTGCTTGTCACTTCACCACCGTATGTTACTTCTTATGAGTACGCCGACTTGCACCAATTAAGCAATCTGGTCCTGGGTTTAGCCACCGATTTGAAAGAACTGCGCAAAAGCTTTATTGGTTCAATTCAGAGTGTGGTTAATGATGAGCCATTATTAAGTCCCCTGGCCCTCGAAATAATTGACAATCTGAAAAAAGCGGATCGGAAAGAGGGGGAAGGGGCGCAGGCCTATTTCCAGGCCATGCAGCAGTGTCTGCGCGAAATGCAGGCTAAGTTGAAGCCAGGAGGCCGCACCTGTATTGTGATCGGGAATACCGCTTTGCGCAAGGTGCCGATCTTAAATGCGGAAATTTTTGCGGAAATGGGTGTCAAGCTGGGTTTCAAGTTTGACCACTTAATTAAAAGGAAGATACCTTCGAAAATCCTCCCGCAAACGCGGGACCCCAAAACCGGCAAGTTTACCTCCGCCGATAAGGCCGAAGCCTTGGCTTATCCAGAGGAGTATATTGTCATTCTGCAAAAGTGAGGGTTCAGGGATGACGCAGCTGCTTGAGTTAGGGATAATTAAAAAGGATGGTAAATCAGCCAAGATCTTTGCGGAGATCTGCCCGGATATCTTTGCCGAGCGCGAATTATCCCCAGCTCAGTTCGTCAATCGGCTCTGGGCCGCCTATACGTCTTATTATCCTAGTAATAATTCGGTCAACGGCAATATCTTCGAATTCATCATTGCGGCTGTTTTGCTGCGGGAAGGAATTAAACCCTTTCACCGGCAGGTAAAACCGGCCTTTGTGCCGGGGATAGATTTTGATCTGATTTTACTGCCGGATACCTTACACCTGGTTTCGCTCAGCCTCAAGACTAGTTTTCGGGAAAGATACAAACAGGCGGACCTGGAAGCAATGGCCTTGAAGAATGTTCACCGTCAGGCCAAATGCTATTTATTAACTCTGGAACCAACTGAAGCCGGCTTTATTAAAACAAAAATCAGCACTGGCGAGGTACAGTTCTTGGACGAGGCGATCGCGGCTAAGTCTGAGGAATTCGACTCCTTGATCAGGTCTTTGGCGAACTTGATCTTTAAGGAGAATCACCAGCAAGCGTGGTTGGCGGGTGGGATTTTAATTAAATGAGATTTTCGTCTCCTGCTTTAATCAGTAATGGTAAGTTTGAACCACAAATAATCAAAAAGTATGAAAAGAATGCAAACATAGCGATAATTTGATTTTCTAATTCTTCACCTTTCTATGGTAAAGGGACATCAATGCATCACTTCCCTCGAAATTTATAAAATGAGACCATAGTCCTACAGACAAAGTAGGACTTTTTGTTTTATTGTCGTATTATCGGGGTATGACTTTACAATAAAATACATGGTTTAACAAAGGTGTACGCAGATTTTCGATTATAGGACCAAAGCCTCAGAAGAAATTGGCGACTCTTAGACAATCCAATACTATTCTTTCTATTTAAGCAGGTTATCTTTATCGGATAGCCTTTCGCGGCAGCAATTATTAAATGAAATGGGGTAAGGAGCATGAATGGTATTCCTCAATGGTTCGTGCAACCTCCTAGAAAGCTTCATTATTTAATGATCATCCTATTCGTTTGCTATTTTGTAGCGCAATTCTTTCGTTATCAATGGAACTAAGCATTGATTGGGCTTGGTCGTTATTGATTGGTTTTAACTTTTAGCTTGTTTGACTACTTAATAGGCTTGCAATTAGCCCGAAATAAAGGTAAAATAATCTGGCGACGATCGCTATTGCAATCAGGCTGATTTCCTGATATGATCATAAAGTATTCAATTTATAATTAATGTAGAGCATAAAGCTGGTTAATCCGAAGCGGAGAGATGGCTGAGATGGTCGAAGGCGCTCGCCTGGAAAGCGAGTAGACGGGCTTAAACCTGTCTCGAGGGTTCGAATCCCTCTCTCTCCGCCATTAATTATTTGTTTTTTGATTATTGACCTAGTTAGAATAATTGACCTAGATAGAATAATCTAGATAGAATAATAATGAAAAGATTAGTCGTGCTAGGCGGGGAGGTAGCGGTGCCCTGTTCCCGCAAACCGCTATAGCGGGGCTGAATTCCCACCCGAGGGTTTATCTTGTGGGGTCCGGCAGGCGTAAGTGGTGAGGACTTTTGGGTCCCACGCAACTGGAACTCCTGAACCGTGTCAGGTCCGGAAGGAAGCAGCACTAAGGGAACCCTTCAGTGTGCCGTGGGGCAGCCTGGAAAGAGCTAACTGCGTCTGTAACGCCCGGAAGGTTAATTCGGAGGTGGGTGCACGACTATTAATTTGGATCCTAGTGAGCCGCCAATTAAGGCGGCTCATTTCGATATTTGCCTCTCAACTCATGTCCTAAAAACACAACCACCGATGAAAATAGCGGATATGTTTTCAGAAACCAGGTAAGGTTGGGGGTGGACAAATGTGAGTTATGTCGCCCTGTATCGGGAGTGGCGGCCCCAAAGTTTCCAAGAGGTGGTCGGACAAAGCCATATCACTAGGACCCTGCTTAATGCTTTAAAGCAGGAACGAGTTAGTCATGCTTATCTTTTTTGCGGACCGCGCGGTACCGGAAAGACGAGTGTGGCCAAAATATTGGCCAAAGCAGTTAATTGTTTAGATTCTCAAGCCGGCGAACCCTGCAATCAGTGTCTAAACTGCCAGTCGATTACAGCCGGCAGCTCGCTGGATGTCCTGGAGATTGATGCTGCCTCTAACCGCGGGATAGATGAAATTCGAGAACTGCGGGAGCGAGTCCAATTTGTTCCGTCAGGCGGCCGTTTTCGAGTCTATATCATCGATGAAGTACATATGCTTACCACTGAGGCGTTTAATGCGCTATTAAAGACCCTGGAAGAGCCGCCGGGACACGTTGTCTTTGTTTTGGCGACGACTGAAGCGCACAAAGTACCGACGACTATCCTTTCCCGATGCCAGCGTTTTGATTTTCACCGCATTGCTTTGGCTGATTTAGCCGAACGCTTACGGTTGGTAGCCGAAAAGCAAAACATTTCTATTTCTGAAGAGGCCCTAATGGCCATCGTTCGAACGGCTGAGGGCGGAATGCGTGATGCTTTAAGTCTCCTGGATCAATGTGCCGGTTTTGCTGATTCGGTGGTTAGTCTAGAGGATGTAAATCAGGTTCTTGGGACCGTCTCGGAGACGTTGCTCGCCCAAACGGTGGATGCTTTGGCGCAGAACGAACCGGCAACATTGCTCAGGCTGGTAGAAGAGGCGGTCAATCAAGGCAAAGATGTCCGTAAATTTGTGCGTGATTTAATCGGTTATTTGCGCGATCTGCTGTTAATCAGGCTGGGAGATCGAACAAGTCGGTTGGTAATCGTTTCCGAAACGAATCAAGAACGATTGACCCTTCAGGCGAATCAATGGCCGACGGAGCGGCTTATCCAATTAATTCATCATTTCACTCGGGTTGAATCCGAAATGAAATGGGCCATTCAACCACGGTGGATGCTAGAAGCATCTTTGGTAGAAGCCGGGAGTGACTATGACTCTGATTCAATCGAGACCTTAAAACACCGGGTAGAGTTGTTGGAGAAGCATTTGGAACAATTGATCGGACCAGGCAAGCAAGTCGGCGATCAGGCGGTCCGGACTAACCCAGTCGTGGAAAAGAACAGAGCAGCGTCTAGCTTAAAGACGATCAGTGAGGGGGTGCCGGGAACTGCTCCGGAAAAGCCCAAGCAAAGCAAACTGTTAACCCAGCCGGTCCAACAAAGGGAGATTGCAGAACAATTGCCCCCAGAGCCATCAGATATAAAACCCCTGGCCGAGAAGCAGTCAACTGGTGAACTAAATCTTACTCTTATCCAAGCGCAATGGAAACAGTTCATGGAGGCCCTGCGGAAGCGCAGTATTTCCCTGCATGCTTTGGTGCTTGAGGCGGAACCAACCGACTGGCTTGAGGGGACTTTGGGACTTTCTTTTCGAAAAGGGTGCAATTTTCACCGGCAAAAGGTAGAGGAAACTGCTAATAAAACCACAGTGGAGGAGGTTCTGAGTCAGGTATTTCAGCAGCCCTTGCGCATCCGCTGCAGTATGCAGGACTCAGATGAGCCTAATCAAAAGACTGACTCCCAAAACCTGTCCGAACCGGATGATCCCTGGCAGGACCCTCTAGTTCAGGGAGCAGCTGAAATTTTTGGAGCTGACCGAATCAAAATTAAATAGTCAGTCACAGAAGAAATCTAATCAGCCATAAGAGAAGTCGAGCCCTAATCTACTATAAAAAGGAGATGGAATTATGAAATTTGGCGACATGGGTAAAATGATGAAACAGGTGCAAAAGATGCAGGCGGATATGGCCAAAATGCAAGAAGACCTTAAGGAAATGACAGTTGAAGCGACTGCTGGCGGGGGCGTTGTTCGAGTGGTTGCTACAGGGAAGCAGGAGATCAGGGAAATTAAGATTGATCCTGAAGTAGTAAACGCCGAAGATGTTGAAATGCTCGAAGACTTAGTCCTGGCCGCGGTTAACGAAGCCCTGCGTAAATCAACCGAACTTCAGGCAGAGGAAATGGCGAAAATTACCGGGGGCATAAAGATCCCGGGTCTGTTCTAACGCGGATAGACTATATTAGGTTGCTGCACAACCACTAATGAGCATAGCGGACCTATGTCATCCTGAACGTTAGCGCAGGATCCTGCTTTTCAGCGTGGGAAGGATTCTTCGCTTCGCTCAGAATTATCATGCGTTGACCGCACCATGATAAACGAATAAATGGTTATATTCAGAGCAATGACACGATACTAAAAAATTATCTGTTTAAATTAAACTAACCGGGACAGTTAACCTGTCCCGTGTTCCTTGAGAGGTCAGGTATGTCTTATTTTGCAGGGCCAATCGCTTATCTGATTAATGAGTTGCACAAACTGCCGGGAATTGGGCCGAAGTCGGCCCAGCGGCTGGCTTTTTATATTTTGCAGCTGCCGGTTGACGAAGCCCGTCGATTAGCTGAGGCTATTTTGATGGCCCGGGAAAAGGTGAGTTATTGCTCAATCTGCTATAACCTGACTGATCGCGACCCCTGCCTTATCTGTCAGGATGAAGCCCGAGATTCTTCGTTGTTGTGTGTCGTGGAACAGCCCCGCGATATCACGGCGATTGAGAAAACGCGGGGGTACCGCGGGCTTTATCATGTGTTGCAAGGGGCGATTTCTCCGATGGATGGGATCGGCCCCGAGCAATTGCGGATTCGGGAATTGCTCAATCGAATAAATCAGGGGCAGGTCAAGGAGGTTATTTTAGGAACAAACCTCAACACAGAGGGCGACGTTACCGCCATGTATCTTGCCCGGTTATTGAAACCACTGGGCATACGGGTAACCCGTTTAGCTCACGGACTGCCAGTCGGCGGTGATTTGGAGTATGCTGATGAATTGACTTTGGGAAAATCCCTCGAAGGTCGTCGGGAAATGTAAAAAAATACGCTACCGTTCTAATTTCTCTTTTCCAAACGTATACATTTTATGGAATAGTTTGGGAAAGGGAGGACGACGGGGTGAGGCTGAAAGAATATGCCCAAAGGCTTACGAATTTAATAACCACCAAGTTTTGTTGCTGGAAAAAGGAAAAACTCAGTCAGGTGTTTAGAAACAGAAAAACTTATGATAGTAATAGTGATCGGGAAGAATATCTCCGGCTTATCTGGGAGGCGCATCAGGATTGGGTCCAAGCGTATCATCTGCTTGACTCGGTAGTTGAATCAGAAAGAGTGGAGTACGCGATCCAATTTCTAAACGCAGCGGAAAACCGCTACCAGTATTTGTTAAAATGGGCGCGGCTTAATCAGGTAACCGCATTTGATCCCAACTTACTCCAGGGGGTGGAAACCGATGCTTCCGTATGTTGATATTGCCATCGCGGCAATATTTGCCTTGTTTTTAATCGTTTTGCTAGGTCGGGCGATATTTACCCCGTTGCGGTGGTTTTTTAAACTGCTCATTAACTCGGCGGTTGGGTTGTTTTTGTTATTATTGGTTAATTTTGTCGGGAGTCCATTTGGATTTGGCTTACCAATAAATCTGGTTAGTGTTTTAGTAGCGGGTTTTCTCGGCCTTCCTGGAGTTTTATTATTATTAGTTCTCAGCTTCTTGAGGTAATTATTTTCTAATGGCTTGTGTCTTTAAGCTCAAAATCTAGATTAATATTGTATCAAGAATACTGTACCTGGAATAATGCGCCGTAAAGTGCATATATTTTTAGAACTTTCGAACTTAGGACGGTATTTCGCCCTATATAACCGTTTTGCTTGACGAATCTGGACCGCTTCAGTATACTAGTAGGAAGCGCAGAGAGAGGAAGGTTAGAAAGGATCGGAAGGGTGAATACCATAGATCAAAATAAAGCAGAAGACTTGCCTGGCAACCGTATTATTGAAGCTTATGTAGGCGAATATGCCAGCGGAAAAAGCGAAAATGCGGTTAATCGAGCGCTTGATCTGGCAGATAAAGGCAGGAAAGTGACTCTGGTTGATCTGGATACGGTAGAACCTTGCTATACCTTAAGGCCCCTGAAAGGCCCCCTGTCGGAACTGGGGATCGACGTAATTGCTTGGGAAACTAAACAATTGATCGGCCTTGGTGAAGCGGGGATGGTTTTGCATCCCCATATTCCTTTAGTTTTGCATCGTCAGGGGGACATAATTCTTGATGTTGGTTATGGGGTTGGTGGAGCCAGGACCCTCAATTTAGTTGAGGGAGCTCAGACCAGTCAGGACCTGCGAGTACTGGTAGTAATCAACGTCTCGCGACCAATGACTAGTACGCTTGAGGATATTGTGGAGTATATTCGGGGGATTGGTAGGGTTGATGGTATAATCAACAATTCCCATCTGGGAACAGAAACTGATCTGGAGATAATTCAGAGAGGGGTTTATTTGGTTACTGAGGCCGCTCATAAGCTGGGTCTTCCAGTTGAAGCTACGGTGGTCGAAGAAAGATGGCGAGAAGTGATCGGACCGATTGATTGTCTGGGTAATCCGGTTCGATTTCTTAGAAAACGATTTATGGCCGATAGTTTCTGGTAAATAGATAGGAGGTGCCAATATTTGGCCAGCGTTATTGATGCAGAAAAAAAGGTCTATATAACCGGTAATGAGGCTGCGGCTTGGGCAGCTTTAGCGGCCGGGGCAGATATTATGTTTGGTTATCCGATTACTCCACAGAATGAGATTATGCATTACTGGACGCGTTTAGCCCCTAAACATAATCGAAAGTTTTTGCAAACCGAAGATGAGATTTCGGCTGGATTTACCACCTGCGGTGCTCTCCAGGCCGGACGGAAAGCCTTTACCGCCACCGCCGGTCCGGGGAATGTGCTGATGCAAGAACCTTTCGGCATGGCCGAAGGGATGCGGTTGCCTTTTGTCGCGATCATTCAGCAGCGGGGAGGCCCATCTTCCGGCACTGTCGTCTATTCCCAACAGGAAGTCAACTTGACAACTTATGGTGGGAATGGTGAAGGTCACCGGATTGTTTATTCGACCGCTTGTCATCAGGAAATATACGATTATGTGATTAAGGCTTTTAATGTCGCCTGGAAATATCGTTTCCCCACTTTTGTGTTAGGTGATGGTTATCAAGCCAAGATGCGCGAACCAATGGTCATGTATGATCCGGCCTCCCGAGGGATAGAAATGGTTCCGGCCCAAAGCCTGGTGGGACTGCCCGGCGAAATCGGGGTTGACCGGGAAAGTGTGCACCTGTGCAATATTTATAGCCTGGAAGAAGAACTGTATGACGTTCTGCAAAAGCTAGAAGCTGATTACAATAAAATTATCCCGGAAGTAATCGAATACGATGCCAAATTCTGTGATGATGCTGAAATAATTATCATATCCCATGGCGTGGTTTCCCGGGCTGCTTGGGATGCGGTGAAGATGTTACGCGATCAAGGCGTTCGGGCTGGTTATTTCCGACCAATTACCTTACGGCCTTTCCCGCAGGAAGCCTTGAAAAAAGCAGCGGCTTCAGCGCGGAAGATACTAGTGGTTGAATCAGCGGTGAACCAGTTGCAGCGTTTAGTAAAGGAGAATATCTATGGCCTCACTCTAGGCATCGAATCTCTGGCTAAACCTGGAGTAGGCATTGATGCTGATGAGATCGTCGCCCGGTATAAAGAGATTCAGGGGTAACCATCCCTGACTCCTATTGATAATACCCTAAGCTCCACTTAATGACCTTGGCATTTCCTGTTTTCTGTTCTGAGTATTATTTCCCCTAATCGGATCTAAATATGTCCAAGATCTGCGCCTGAAATAATAAAACTAGATACCTGGTGTTGTGTTTTTTATATTGTGTTTTCTTTTATCGTGTTTCTGTATCTTACTTTCTTACTATATCATATCAAATAATCTAACCAGTTATTCAGAGAGGAGGGCTGATAAGTGTCAGCCACACAACCTATATTACAGCCCAAGATGCCCAAATCTTGGTATAAGGCGAATAAGCCGCATCTTTTTTGTCCCGGTTGTGGCCATGGAATGGTTTTGAAAGCTCTAGGTGAAGCGATTGACGAGCTAGGGATTCAGAGCAAGACTGTTTTTGGCTGCGATATTGGATGCTCCCTGCTGGCTTGGAATTTCTTGGACGTAGATTCGACGCAAACCCACCATGGTCGGACCACACCGGTAATGGTCGGTTTAAAACGAGCTAACCCGGAGTTAGTCACCGTGGCCTATATGGGTGATGGCGGGGGTTATGCTATTGGTTCCCAACATACCGTCAATGCGGCGATTCGTAATGAAAAGATTACCGTTATTTTAGTTAATAATACTAACTATGGCATGACCGGCGGTCAAATGGCTCCAACCACTCTGCCTGGTCAGAAGACCGAAACTACTCCCTTTGGACGAGACCCGGAGGAGACCGGCTATCCCACCCGGGGACCGGAAATGATCGCTGCGATTGCTCCGGAAGGAGCTTACGTCGCCAGAGGTACAGTCGCCAATTTGCGGCAGCTCAAGGGTTATATTAAGAAAGCCTTAGAGAATCAAATGGCCGGCCGCGGTTTCTCCTTCGTTGAAGCCCTTTCGCTTTGCCCGACTAACTGGCGGACTAACGCCAAGGATACCTGGGCATTTTTAGAGGGGAAAATGACCCAGTATTTCCCAGTGGGAGAGCTAAGAGTTCCAAAGCAGAAGGAGGAATAAAAGTGGGTAAGGTGGTTAGAATTGCCCTGGCCGGGGAAGGTGGCCAAGGGGTTCAATCAATCGCGGAAATATTAACTGAAGCGGCTTTTAGTGAAGGTAAGGAAACTCTTTACTGTCCTAACTTCGGATTGGAACAAAGAGGCGGAGTTTCCATTGCGTTTGTCCAGATCGGAGAAGAGCGGATTGGCTCGCCAAAATTCAAAACCGGCGATATCGTTATTGCTCTGAGTGGTCGGGCAATCCGTCGAGCCCAGCAGTATGTTGGCCCGGAGACTATCTTTGTGTATGATACATCTATTGAAGGAGCAGAAGAGTGCTTGCCCCAAAATGCCGGCCGAATTATGGCTATTCCCGCCATTCAACGATCACGCGAAGAACTGCACCCCCGGGTTTTCAATATTGTAATCATGGGCGCAGTCATTGGGGCCACCCATGTGGTCACCATCGAACAGGCCAAAGAAGCATTAGAAGCCAAGCTGGGAGGTAAGTTTAAACAAAATCCGGCTTTGCGTGAGATGAATTTTAAGGCTCTGGAGATTGGTGCGGAAATGGTAAAAACAAACTAGGCAGTTATCGAGATTTTAAAGCGACCAAACCGGATTAAGGAAACATTAGATGAAACCGGAAGGAGAGTTGGCCAGGTGACTACGCCGGAAAAAGTATTAACCGTGGATGTGCCGCGTGGGAGGTTTAACCTGTTTACCTCCCTGTGTAAAGGATGTGGTCTCTGCAAAGAAAAATGTCCCAAAGAATGCCTGATCTGGGCTGAAGATCTGGGGGCTTACGGTACCCCGGCGGTAATCCCGGATGATCCGCAAAAATGTATTGCCTGTGGGATTTGCGAGCAGGTTTGTCCTGACTGTGCAATTCTCATTGAAAAGAAAAAGGCGAAGTAAGCATGGCAGAAAAACAGCAGCAGAGACTCGTCCATCAAGGCCTTTCCGAAAGAGGGAAGGCCTTATTATTGTTGCGCTTGTATTTTAACTGAGGTTAGCAGGCTTGACTGGGAACGAACTTCGTCGGCTTCGGGCCGGCATCAAACTCGCCTTTCGGGCTCAAACAGTGATGCCTGCTGATCCTCAGCCGCCTCTGTTCCCTGATGTAAATCGCCAATCGCTGACCGCAGTTAAAACACGGCGCGACTGGTTTTTTGTTCTTTGGCACTTGTTTTTAACTCGGTCAGCCAGCTAGACTGGGAACGAACCTCATGTAAAACTATGACCGAACATAATGGGAGGTCTGTGCTATAATAAGGGCAAGAAGGGAGAGGTCAACGGGTGAAGAAGTTCCGAAATCGAATTTTGGAAGCCGGCGTGGATTTTCAGGCCTGCTATCAGTGCGGTAAGTGTACGGCTGGCTGCCCGGTGGCCTTCGCGATGGATTATGGCCCGCGGCAGATTGTTCGATTTCTGCAGCTAGGGATGTGGGAAGAGGCGTTTAGCTCCCATAGTATCTGGTTGTGTACGGCTTGTGACACTTGTTCTACGCGCTGTCCCCGGGGGGTAAATCCCGCTCAGATGATGGACTGGCTGCGCGTAGAGGCCGGTCGGCAAGGGATGGTGGCTGAGCCAAAGGTAAAAATTTTTAATGATACTTTCTTAAAGCTAGTTGAAAAGTACGGTCGGGTACCAGAAGGCGAGTTAGTGATCCGATATAACTTCCGTTCCGGACAAGTCTTTAAAGATGCCCGTCTCGGGCCGGCGATGCTGCGTCGGGGAAAACTGCATTTAATTCCCCGCCGAATTCGAGGAATCGGCTCTCTGCGTCAGGTGTTTAAACGGGTCAAACCGGTCAATCGCTAGGTTGCGAGGATAGTTGATGCATATGGTTTGCTCGGTCAGCAGACTAGGCTAGGAATGAATCTCGTCGGCTTCTGACAGGTCAAAACTGACCCTGTGGGTCAAACAATGATGCTAATTCTCAGCAACCTCGTTCTCGATCACCGACCATCAATCGCTGGCCTTGAAAACACGGCGTATAAGCGTATATTTGTTATTATTACCGACGGTGCCGTTTGGCGGTATGAAGGTCAACAGAAGGGATTAGAAAAGTAGATGAAATTTGCCTATTTTCCCGGTTGCTCTCTTAATACTACTGGTCTGGAGTACGGCTGGTCAACCCGAGCCGTCGCTACTGCTCTGGACATTACCCTCCAGGAGATACCGGACTGGAACTGTTGTGGGGCGAGTTCGGCTCATTGTACAGATGACTGGCTTTCTTTAGTCCTTCCAGCCCGAAACCTAGCTTTAGCGGAACAAATGGGTTTAGATGTGGTCGCGCCCTGCGCCGGGTGCTTTAGCCGGTTGCGCGCGGCAGAATCGGTTATTCGTCAACCGGACCGGCGGGCCGAGCTCCAAGAGGCTTTAGGGATGCCTTTAAACGGGGAAGTTAAGACCTGCAGTTTGTTAGATCTCCTGGCCAACCGAGTAGGCATCCCGGCAATTCAGAACAAAGTAGTTAAACCATTAACCGGACTTCGCCTTGTTTGCTATTATGGTTGTCTCCTGGTTCGTCCGCCGGGGATAACCGGTTTTGATGACCCGGAAAACCCGCAGTCCATGGATCAACTGATGAAAGCCTTAGGGGCAGCCGTTTTAGACTGGCCGTGTAAAACGGAGTGCTGCGGGGGAAATCTGGCAACACCGCGAACTGACTTGACCCTTCAGATTTCAGGCAATCTATTGAAAACAGTCTATGCAGCCGGAGCTGAGGCAGTGGTAACTGCCTGCCCGTTATGCATGATTAATCTGGATGCCCGGCAAAAGGAAATGACGAAACGATTTGGCCGGTTGTTTCAGGTGCCTGTTTTTTACTTTACCGAACTCATCGGTTTAAGTATGGGGTTTGCTCCTGAAACCTTGGGCTTAAACCGCCATTTTACAGACACTCTGTCCTTATTAAGCGGACAGGCTCTAATATAAAATAATTATTTCCAGCAAGAATTAAGCCGCAAAGTAGAGCCATTTAGATTTTGGGGCATACTATAGTAGTAGGATACCCGGGTTAATAAGGGATGGTGGTAATATGGCTAATCTGAGTCAAGATAGCAATCTTCTTCCCCAGTGCCTGATTTGTGGGCAAACCCCTGACCAGGGGATTATTGGTGGTGTCTTGATCCGGAAACACTTTCTTTGTGATGCCTGTCAGGAGAGAATTCTGGAAACGTCGATTGAGGAACCTTTTTACCAGCAAATGAAAGAAGGGCTAAAAGAACTGTGGACTACCCCACTTAGGGTTAAAACGGCGGAAGGGTAGTTTAAGGCTGAGATAATGAGATATATGGATACTATATAAGGAAGGGCAGCTTGGCTAGCCCTTTTTTGAATTATATGGTACACTGGGAGCAAAAAGTTGGGTAAGCAGCTTTCTTTAACGTTAACCACTAAGGGAGTACGGCGGTGAAGTTTAAAGATACCCCGCTGATTCAAGCTTTATTGCGTTATCAAGGCGAAAATTATCGGCCTTTGCATATGCCAGGCCATAAACAAGGGAACAGTCAACCAGATTGGTTTAAAGAACTACTCGGACCCCAAGTGTTCAAGTTTGATCTTACGGAACTGCCCGGACTGGATGATTTGCATAACCCGGTGGGTGTGATTAGCGAAGCACAGCAAGCGGCGGCGCGATGTTTCGGGGCAGAAGAAAGTTTTTTCTTGGTTAATGGCTCAACCGTCGGATTACAAGCTATGATAATGGCTGCCGCCAGGACAGAGGCGGAGTTGCTGATCCCGCGCCAAGCACACCGGTCGGTTTTGGGGGGATTGATCCTGGCCGGGGTTCGACCGCGCTATTTGCCAGTCGAAATCGAAAAGGATTTTCAGATTCCGTTAGGAACCCCCAACGGAGCGGTAGAAAAAGTTTTGCGTGAAGTCCAGCAAGTAAATGGCCTGCTGATCGTCCATCCTAATTATTACGGAATAACCAGTGACCTGGGTGGTTTAGTAAGGGTGGCCAAGTCCAGCGGGCTGATTTGTCTGGCGGATGAGGCGCACGGGCCCCACTTTCGGTTTCATGAACAATTGCCGATAACTGCCTTGGAAGCTGGGGTTGATGCCACGACCCAGAGCCTGCATAAAGTGCTGTCATCTTTAACGCAGACAGCCTTGTTGCATCGGCAGGGCCAGCGATTGCCGGCAGAACGTTTGAAAAAGGCCTTGAACCTCCTTCAATCAACCAGTCCTTCTTATATCTTAATGGCTTCTTTGGAGGCGGCCTGTTGGCAAATGGAAAATGAAGGCCGTGAGTTGCTGGAGCGAACCCTGGAACTGGCGGCCGAAGCGCGGCAGCAGATCAACCAGATTCAGGGTTTACGCTGCCTTGGCGAGGAAGTTAAAAAGTATCATTCAGTAAGTGAATGGGATCAAACCAAGCTGATTATAAACGTGCATGGGTTAGGGCTGACCGGTGTCCAGGCCGCGCACATTCTAAGAGAAGATTACGGTATTCAGGTAGAAATGGCTGATTCGGCTAATATCCTGGCCATGGTTACGATTGGTGACCGGCCGGAGGCGGTCCAGGATTTGGTAAGAGCCTGCCGGGAGCTGGCAGTCCGCTGGTATGGCCAATTAGGCTGGCCTAAACAAACGAAGCCAGCGTTATATTTAGACACTGACCCGGAAGTGGTGCTAACCCCACGGGAAGCCTTTTTCTGGAGCCAGAGAAGGACCCTTCGTCTCCGCGAAGCAGAGGGAGAGATTGCTGGGGAGACAATTTGCCCTTATCCACCGGGTATCCCGTTGCTGGCCCCCGGGGAAAGGATAACTCGGCCAGTAATTGAGACGATCGAGGAATGGCGGACAATGGGGATAACCTGGCAGGGGCCGACGGACCCGACTCTGACGACTATTCAGGTGTTGGAGGTTTAAACGGGGTCGATAAACAGAATCGAGGTTAGTTAATTTGGGATCATTGAACAGACATCAGAAGCAAAGCCAACTTCGAGGGTTGTTGATTAGCATCGAAGGAATTGACGGAGCCGGTAAGTCAACTATTGCTGGCCAGTTAGAACGTAAGTTTATTGCTGAGGGTTATCCGGTGCAACTGGTAAGAGAACCGGGCGGGACAATTATCTCAGAAAGAATTCGTGAGTTGTTGCTGGATCCCGGAAATCAGCAGATTGCGGCCAAGACCGAGGCTTTACTGTACGCTGCAGCCCGGGCTCAGCTGGTCGCGGAGGTGATTCAGCCAAACCTTGAGGCTGGCCAGTTGGTGATCTGTGACCGCTATACAGACTCGACCCTGGCTTATCAGGGAGGGGGCCGAGGAATTGACCTGGAGTGGCTGCGGGATCTAAACCGTTTAGCCACCGGGGGTGTGCAGCCGGAAGTAACCCTGTTGTTAGACTTGGATCCTCAAATTGGTCGAAATAGGAGATCGACCCGGCAAGGGTCGGGGAGACCGGGGGAAGACCGTTTGGAAGCCGAGTCAGAGGCTTTTTACCATAGGGTCCGGGAAACCTATCTTCAGGTGGCGAGGGAAGAGCCGCAACGGCTGCGGGTAGTGGATGCCAGTAAACCTTTGCCTGAGGTCGTTGAAGAGGCTTGGGAGATACTTGCTCAATCTTTGAATAGAAAAACCAATTGCGCTGTGTTAACGTAAGTCAGCGATTGGCGGTTTACATTATTTTTTCGTTCCCAGTCTAGCTTGCTGACCGGGTTAAAACACGAGCGTCAAAAACTATAAAAACCAAACGCGCCGTGTTTTAACGTAGGTCAGCGATTAGCGATTTACATCAGGGAACAGAGGCGGCTGAGGAACAGCAGGCATCACTGTTTGAGCCTGAAGGGCGAGTTTGATGCCGGCCCGAAGCCGACGAAGTTCGTTCCCAGTCTAGCTTGCTGACCGAGTTAAAACACGAGCGTAACTTAACCGGCCGGAAGAACCGTCCCTAAGGAGGTAGCTATGCCCTGGGCAGATATTATTGGGCAGCCGATCGCTGTTCGTCAGTTGCAGAACGCGCTTAAGCAAAACCGGGTCGGACATGCCTACCTATTTTTTGGTCCTCCCGGGGTAGGGAAACGAACTGCCGCCCGGGTTTTGGCTCAGGCCCTGAACTGCCAACAAGGAGTTGCTGGAGACGCTTGCGGAGAATGCCGCTCTTGCCGAAACATCCTGACCGGCAACCATCCTGACGTGTGGGAAGTGCCTCTGACTGGAGCCCACATCCGGATTAGCCAGACCCGCGAGGTAACTCGACAAGCCCAGTTTCCGCCAACAGAGGGTTGTTGGAAGGTGTTTTTAATTCATCATGCGGAAACAATGACCCCAGAAGCAGCCAACAACCTCTTAAAAACGCTGGAAGAGCCGCCGGGACAGACTCTCTTTGTTTTGACGACACCATCCGTCTTCAACTTATTACCGACAATTCAATCACGTTGTCAGCAGGTTAGATTTCAACCCTTGGCGGTCCGAGATATTGCGGAGTATTTAGTCCGGCAAAATTTGGCCCAACCGGCACAGGCGGGACTGATTGCCAACTTGGCTGAGGGCAGTTTATCAACTGCTCAAGAATTGTTAACCATGGAGAGAGGGGCGGTTAGAGAAGAGGTTATTGACTTGCTGACCAAACTCAAAACTGCCGCCGGTCCGCAAGTTTTATTTCTGACCGAGGGTTGGACAGAAGGACCTCGGCTTAAGATATTATTATCATGGTTAGCCCTTTGGTTTCGCGACTTCCTGGTTTGGCAGAATACTGGTGATGTCAAATTGTTAATCAACCAGGACCGCCTGGAGCTGATTAAGGAACAGACTCAAATATGGCCGCGGCCGGAGCGGTTTTTACGCATAATTCAGGAAGCTAAACGTAAAATGGAACGAAATGCGAATAACCAGCTACTCCTGGAGGTACTGTTATTAGAGCTTACTTCAATGAGGGGGACATAGAGTGGCAATCGTAGTAGGGGTCCGTTTTAAACGGGCTGGTAAGATATATTACTTTGACCCGGGAGGATTTGCCTTAAAAGTAGCGGATAGAGTAATTGTGGAAACCGCTCGGGGGGTAGAATTTGGCGAAGTGGTTATTGCTCCTCGCGATGTCGCAGAGGACGACCTTGTATTACCGTTGAAAACCGTTATACGATTAGGGACCGAGGAGGATATTAAACGGGTAGAGGATAATCTGGTTAAACAAAAAGAGGCTTTTGAGATCTGTAGCCAGAAGATTCGGGAACACGGACTGCCGATGAAATTAATTGACGTCGAGTATACCTTTGATAACAGTAAGATCATTTTCTATTTTACCGCAGAGGGTCGGGTCGATTTCCGGGAACTGGTCAAGAATTTAGCGGCTATTTTTCGGACGAGAATCGAACTGCGGCAGATCGGGGTGCGCGATGAAGCGAAAATGGTCGGCGGTATCGGCAGCTGCGGTCGGGTGCTGTGCTGTCATTCCTTTTTGGGGGATTTTGAACCCGTATCGATTCGCATGGCCAAGGATCAAAATTTATCCCTTAACCCCACGAAGATCTCCGGCATTTGTGGGAGGCTGATGTGCTGTCTTAAATATGAAACGGATACCTATGAGAATCAAAAAGAAATGCTGGATAGCCAGTCCGAAGCTGATAATCTTTGTGAAGACTGCTGCTGCCAATTAAATAATGGTGAAAATATAGTTGTGCTAGCCAATCAGGCTGAAGATAATATCTTAAATTCTGAGGGACACTGGCTGGCTGCCCCTGAGCCAGCGATTAACGACAATAACCGGACCAATAGCCAGGCCGAAACGGATAACGATGAAAATCAACCAACAGAACTCGCAAATCAAGCCAATCAACAAGAATCCAGCCGAGAAAAAGACCGGGACACAATTAATCAGCCGGATACCCTGAATCAGACCGAGAGGGAAAGTTGCCCCGCAGCAGAGAATAAACCTCAGGAGACGGAAGGAGCATTGACCGGCCAAAATCGGCGGGATAATCGACCAAGGGGTAATGGCGGCTATGCCAAAGAAGGTTTTTCGCACCGGCTGAGCCTTGGCCGAAACAAAGAAAACGAAGCAAATCCCAATAAAGGAGTAATTGAGCAGAAGCGTCGGTCTAACGGACGGTCTCAGCTTGAGGCCCAGCACAAGGAGAATGGCTCATCTCCAGCCAATGGCCAGGCTAAGGGGAATGGTCGGTATCGGGGAAATGGGCAGCCCCACCGGCATGAGCCAGCCCGAAGTAATGGTCAGCGCAAAGCAAATGGCAACCCCAGAGCAGTTTCAGCCACTGAGGCAGTGACTGTTCTGCCCGGCCCAGCGGCAACAGCCGAGAGCCGGCCTAATATCAAGAAAAATTCGGTCAATAACCGCGGTCACCATCAAAATGCCGGCAAACCAACTTTTATCGGCCGGCGGGGAGATTCTCGAAACAGGCCGGGTCAACCCAAAAAGGCTCCGGAGGCTAGTGGTAACGACAGCCCGGAACCAGCCAAAGTGGCTCAGGCCGCTTCGAATAAAGCCAGAAACACAAATTCTCAGCCAGCGGGAGGTCGAAGTCTTGCGCATATCCCGGGTGATCATAGAGATAGAGGACAAGCTGGCCGATCTGAGGGATGAGTTGGAAATGGTGAAGGACCTGGTCCGTTCTCTGGAAGAAGAAAACCAAAAACTGCGGCGGGAGCTTTATGCAGGTTCTTCTCAGGCATTACCAGAACCCGCAGCCCAGACAATAAGCAGCCCTGGGGGAGTTCATCAGAACCTGCAGCGACTTTACCAGGAAGGTTTCCACATTTGTCCTTACAGCTTTGGCCGGGGACGGACGGAAAATTGTCTTTTTTGTCTTGGATTCTTGAGGTCTGGCCAAAATGAACCCGAATAAAAAGTTGGGTAATCAGCGACTGGAAATCGGTATTCGATTAAAACCGGAAGAGTACCTGGTCGATTTAATCCGAGGTGGCCTTAAATTGATCGAGAGCCGGTCCGGATACCACTTCACGATGGACGCGGTTTTGCTGGCTCATTTCGTGACGGTTAAATCGGGCGATAGAGTAGCTGATTTAGGATCTGGCAGTGGGATTATCCCTCTCTTGCTCAATACCCGGCTACCCGATTTAAGTATTTGGGGGATCGAAATCCAAGAGAATTTGCTTGACCGGGCCCGACGCAGTGTTGCCATCAATGGTTTACAGCAGCAGATCGACCTCCAACACGGCGACTTACGGGAAATACCAGCCAAAATACCTGCTGCGGATTTCGAGGTCGTAGTGAGTAATCCTCCCTACCGGCCGCTTAGACGAGGCCGATCAAGTCCCTGTCAGGAGGTGGCTTGGGCGCGAGAGGAAGTCAGCAGTACTCTTGGTGAGGTAATCAACTCCGGCTACTGGCTTTTAAGGACCGGCGGCCGGCTAGCCTTGGTTCACCTCTGGGAACGCCGGCAGGAGGTGGTAGACCTTTTACTAAGGTACGGTATGCGGCCGGTTCGCTATCGAGAGGTTCGGCATAATCAACAGCTTGCTCCCAGCCGATTTTTGGTGGAGGCCATTAAAATGAGAACTGCTTCGATGGTCGATTTTCCTGGAGCCGGGGAGTTGGACCCAGAGCGAGCGATCGAGTTGGCGAGGATGGAGCCGCTGGTGATTTACGAGATGACCGGAGAATTTACTTCAGAAGTAAAGGCGATGTATTATGGCTAGATACAAATTATCCTGCCGGCGCCGGGTAAATAAAGAGCGGCATGATCACCCAGAATCACCAAACCAATTGAATTGGGATATGGATATAGCTGAATCTAGGCTGAAAAACGATCAAACTGTTTTAGCCGGGCAGACGGGTACCCTGTATCTCTGCGCCACCCCCATTGGCAACCTGGAGGATATTACCCTGCGGGTCTTAAGGGTCTTAAAAGAAGTTGATCTGGTGGCGGCAGAGGATACCCGGCGAACTCAGGGGCCTGTTAAATCATTATGGGATAAACAAACCCTTGACCAGTTATTATCTACATAATCAAAAACAGAAGGGGCTGTATTTGGTTAATCGTTTGCGAGAGGGAAAGAATGTCGCTTTGATCTCTGATGCCGGTACCCCGGGCATCTCCGACCCCGGCGAAGAACTTGTTCAGCAAGCTTTAGCCGCCGGCATTCCAGTGGTGGCCCTACCGGGTCCGTCCGTGGTGCTTACCGCGCTCAGTATCTCGGGCTTGGCCACCCGACGTTTCTGTTTCGAGGGGTTTTTGCCCCGTTCGCGCCGGCAGCGGCGCCAACGAATTCAGGAACTAGCTGAGGACTCTCGGACGATTATTCTTTTCGAGGCCCCGCATCGTCTGATTGAGACGCTGACTTGGTTGCTGGAAATCTGGGGACCAAGAAAAGCCGCGGTGGCCCGGGAGGTTAGCAAGCTTTTCGAGGAGGTTATCCGCGGTACCCTGGCGGAAATCCTTAGCCATTTTAAAAGTAATCCGCCACGGGGAGAGATGACATTAGTAATTGAAGGTTATGTTGATCAAACCGCAATGTCGGCGGAGCCTGCTAAACCGTTGCCGGAGAGGATTCCACCGGTTTCTGCACCCCCAACTGAGATGATGGCGACTCTAATGCAAGAAATTGGTATCCGTGCCGAGGCCGGGGAAAATCCCAAGGAGGTTATCCGGGAGATCGCCCGTAATAGAAAACTGAATCGGCGCGACTTATATCAGACCTGGCTAAGTTATCAGCAGTTGGATTAGAAAGGCTGTAGATTAGAACCGGTATTCGGCATGTCAAAAAACAGGCACTACCTATAAGCGGTTTTTCGAGGAGAATCAAAAGCCCCCACTTCTATAAGCGGGGGTTACCTTGTTGAAACTTCAGGTGGAGTAGAGTCTCCATCTGAAGCCTCGATGTTCAGCGAAGCTGAACGAGTTCACTAACCGTTATACATCAAGAAAGCAATAAGAAAGCAATCATCTATGGGAATTATGGAAATAGCGGGATATATGTCACCTTGAGCGATAGCGAAGGATCTTACTCCTCAGCGGGGGAAGGATTCTTCGCTTCGCTCAGAATGACACCATATTAAATTAAAACTATTGTCTTATTTACCGCCCATGCCCATTAAGCGCAACCACGGATGAAAATAACACAAACGATAAGAAGCGTATTAGTTACTTGATTAGTATTAATGCAGCCCTTTGACCTAAACCGCTTGCTGGCTCATTTCCTGGGCGCATTGCCGACAGACGTTTTTTCCCCGAAAATGTCCAACATCATCGGCGTTGCCACAAAAAACGCAGGCCGGTTCGTATTTTTTAAGGATGATTTTTTCATTATCAACGTAGATCTCTAAAGCGTCTTTTTCTTCAATACCTAAGGTTCGTCTGAGTTCGATCGGAATGACTATTCTCCCTAGTTCGTCAACCTTCCGCACAATACCGGTAGATTTCATTCTTCCCGTTTCCTCCTTTTGAATGCTGGCTCAATTTTGTAAATGGCCTAATAAATGCCTCTGTGTAAATGGTACCAATGGTTCCAGAAATAGTCAAGATATTTTTCTACAGATTACGACAGAAAACTGGAAGTATTTTTCACAATGTCCTATTTAGCTGAATCAAAAGACTCTCGCTTCTATCAGTGGGAGTTACCTTGTTGATACTTCTAGTGGAGTAGAGTCTCCATCCAAAGCCTCGATGTTCAGGAAACTGGACAGTTCACTGAGTTCACTCGATGGGTACTTGCATTTAACGCGAATGATGTGTAAACTATAACAATCAATAGAAAAAATGGATAGTGCATCAGCGATGAAAGAAAGGTAGGCCAGTTAGTACCGGTCCAGAGAACGGGGGCAGGTGGAAACCCGTCCGGTAGGTGGCTGAATATGGCTCTGGAGCTGCTTGGCTGAAGACGTGATCAATCGGATAATTATCTTTGATGCGGGAAGTAGGCCAAGCCGGTGGGCGGACCGTTATTCCGCTGCAGTCAAGGCAGACTGATAGAGGTTTTGACCGTGAGGTTAAGACAAAACAGGGTGGTACCGCGAGAGACTTCTCGCCCCTGCCAAGGGGTAAGAGGTCTTTTTATTTTGGATTAGCAAGGAGTGAGAGGTAAGGAGTGAGGTGTGAGGCGTGAAGCGTGAGGCGTAAGACGTGCGGTGTTTTATGACGTATATACACACCGATTGATAAGACAATAGTAGGGCGATGTTATCTCTATGGTGACCCATAAAAAGGAGATAGGCTTTAAATATAAGGAGGACTGATTATGCCGAAAGACAAAGGAACGTTTTACATTACAACTCCGATTTACTATCCAAGCGATTCGCTGCATATCGGGCATGCTTATACAACCGTGGCGGCGGATGCGCTGGCCCGGTATAAGCGGATGAAAGGGTATGATGTCTTTTTCTTGACCGGTTCGGATGAACACGGGCAAAAAATTGAGCGCAAAGCTCAGGCGGCCGGGGTTGATCCTCAAAGCTACGTTGACCAGATTGTCGCTGGCTTCAAAAATCTTTGGGAGAAAATGAATATTTCACATAACGATTTTATTCGAACTACCGAGCCCAGGCACAAGCAAGTGGTGCAAGAGATATTTCAAAAAATTTATGACCAGGGGGATATCTACAAGGCTGAGTATGAAGGGTGGTACTGTACCCCTTGTGAGACCTTCTGGACCGAACGCCAGGCAGAAGGGCAGGTCTGCCCGGATTGTGGCCGGCCGGTAGAATTGTTAAAAGAAGAAAGCTACTTTTTCCGGATGTCAAAATATCAGGATCAACTGCTGGATTATATTGAAAAACATCCGGAGTTTATTCAGCCGGTTTCCCGGCGGAATGAGATGGTTAATTTCATCAAGCAGGGATTGGAAGACCTCTGTGTTTCCCGGACTACTTTCCAGTGGGGTATCCCAGTCACTTTTGCTCCCGGCCACGTCGTGTATGTCTGGTTTGATGCCTTAACCAATTATTTAACGGCGATTGGCTATAACTCTGATCCGGCGATGTTTAATAAATACTGGCCGGCTGATGTTCATCTGGTGGGTAAGGATATTGTGCGTTTTCATACGGTTATCTGGCCCATCATTTTAATGGCTGCCGGGCTCCCGTTGCCGGAAAAAGTCTTCGGGCATGGTTGGCTCCTCCTGGAAGGGGGCAAAATGTCCAAGTCCAAGGGCAACGTCATTGATCCGCTGGTGTTGATTGATAAATACGGTTTAGATGCGATTCGTTACTACCTGCTCCGCGAGCTTCCGGCCGGCTTGGACGGTTACTACTCGGAAGAAGCCCTGGTGCTAAGAATTAACACTGATTTGGCGAATGACTTGGGTAATCTGGTGAGCCGGACCCTGGCCATGATTGAACGGTACTGTGCCGGGCAGATTCCAGAACCGGGTGAACTAATACCCGTAGATCAGGAAGTAGTTAAACTGGCGGAAACCGTGGTGCAGGAAACGGAGAAATTCTTAGATGAAGTAGAACTGGCCAGTGCTTTAGCAACTATCTGGAAACTGGTCGGTCGCTGCAATAAATATATTGATGAAATGGCCCCTTGGGCTTTGGCCCGGGATGCGGCCAATCGAAGCCGGCTGAATACGGTCCTGTACGTGATGGCGGAGAGTTTGCGGCAGGTCACGATCCTCTGTACTCCCTTTATGCCTCAGCTGCCAGACCGAGTCTGGGTTCAACTGGGGATCGAAGGTCAAGGAGAAATCCAGACTTGGGATAGCCTGCACTGGGGCCGGCTCCAACCCGGAACTCAGGTCAAGAGAGGGGCAGCTCTGTTCCCGCGGATTGAGTTTAAGGATGAGGCCGGGGACGGTTCCGCTTTAGCCGCTGAAAAAGCGGTCAAAAAAGGGAAGAAGGGCGACACCAGTCAAGCCGTTAGAGAGGAGCTGCCGAAAGTGGACAATAAGCCGGAAAAACAAGAGCCGGTGGCGTCAACCGAAAAAGAGGAAGCTAAGCCGCGGATAAAGTATGACGACTTTGCTAAACTTGATCTGCGGGTAGCTCGGGTAATTGAAGCGAAAAAGGTGGAAAAGGCGGATAAACTCCTGCAGCTGAGAGTAGATCTCGGACAGGAGCAGCGGACCATTGTCGCCGGAGTGGCCCAGCATTACGCGCCTGAGGAATTGCTGGGGAAAAAGGTCGTCTTACTGGCTAACCTCGAACCATCCAAGATCCGGGGCATTGTCTCCGAAGGAATGCTGCTGGCCGCCTCTGATGAACAGGGTCTGGAAGTGCTGACCCTGACTAAGGAAGTGGGCCTGGGAGCCAAGGTTAAATAAGATCTCCCGTGCTTTGGCAGTCCGGGCAGATGCAGAATGTCTTTTTGGCCGCCCATATCAATGCCTAACAAAATGGTAAAATACGCAACAATGGTTAAGTACGACAACAGTCATAACTACCCAAGCCGTTACTCGATATTTAATAGGATCAGGAACGAATTGTTATTATTGCCGTGTTGGTCATGACCAGAACGGTATTATCCCGTCCAGGTCATCACAGTCTGGGTAAATGCTCAGGGCATTGATAATAACTAGAATGGCATTATCAGTAGTGACCAGAATGGTTATTAAAAATAAAAGGCAAATAAAGCCTCGGTTGGTTAACCGGGGCTATCTTAGTTATAAGTTATAAGTTATAGGAACCACATGTTGTAAAACAAATACTGCTCATATACAATTGAATTAATTTTGAGTCATTTAAAGGAGTACGATACCATGCTGATTGATAGCCACTGTCATCTTAATGATCCTCAATTTCAGACTGACCAGAAAGAAGTGCTGGAACGAGCTAAGGCGATGGGGGTGGAGCAGGTTGTGTGTGTAGGCTATGACTTGGCCTCTTCCCTGGGGGCGGAGGCCTTAGCTCGCCAGCATCCCGATATTTATGCCGTGATCGGCGTGCATCCGCATGATGCCCGGCTGGTAAAGGAACAGACTTATAGCATCTTAAAGCGTACAGCCCAATCTCCGCGAGTGGTCGCGATAGGCGAGACCGGTCTTGATTACTTTCGAAACCATTCGCCCCATGATTTGCAGCAGCAAGCATTTCGGGGCCATATTCGATTGGCCCGGGAAGTGGGACTGCCGGTCGTCATCCATGACCGGGATGCTCACGCGGAGGTTTTGCGGATTATGCGGGAAGAAAAGGCCGCCGAGGTCGGGGGAGTCATTCACTGCTTTTCCGGTAGTTGGGAAATGGCTCAAGAATGTCTGGCGATGGGGTTTTACATTTCCCTGGCTGGTCCAGTTACCTACAACAATGCTCGTCGCCCGCAGGAGATCGCCACCCAGGTTCCTCTAGATCGACTTTTAGTGGAAACAGATGCGCCTTACCTGTCCCCTGAGCCTCGACGAGGCCGACGCAATGAGCCCGGTAACGTCCGTTACGTTGCCGAAAAAATTGCTGAACTGCGCGGGATTACCGTGGAGGAGTTAGGGTCTGCCACTACCTCAAATGCCAGACGAGTGTTCTTCCGAATGCAGAGTTGAGCAGATCAAGCTGGCGGTATAAATTGGATCTTGAACCAGCTCTCGGCAGATTTTTTAAGCATGCCGCACTTTATTTACTTATTCGACGAAAATTCCACTTCTCCGAGGCAGGAAATCTTGACCACATGGAGAATTTAATAAATGACAAACTAGAGCAATAGTCCTAGGTTGTCAGTTATAAAAGGTCAAGCTATCCCGTTATCAAAGCCCAAGGTTGGAAGTGTTGGTTGGGCCCCGAGAGGAGGATGGATGATTGAGGAACTGGTTAAAAAAGCGGTATTCCAGTAGGTTATTCTGGGCAGGAAGGAAACGGTTTTTGCTTATTGGACTGCTAGCCTTGTGCCTAACAACCAGCGCAGCCGCTGGTCTTTCTTTGGCCACCAAGACAGCAGCGGTGCAGGTAGATGGCCGCACCCTGGCAATTAGCACCACTAGTAAAACCGTGGGAGAGGTTTTAGCTGAAGCGAGCATTGAAATAACACCATATGATCAGGTTTACCCCAGTGCGGATTCTCGACTCAGTTATAATCAGGACATTCAAGTAATCAAGGCTTTTCCAGTAACGGTGGTAGCAGACGGTCAAGAGGTTCAATTAACTACCGTACCAACATCAGTTCAGGAAATTATTCAGTTAGCGGGAATAGAGCTAGGCAGCCTGGACCGGGTTACTCCAGCTCCAGAGACGAAAGTGGAAGAACCAACGGAGATTAAGATAGTTCGCGTGACCCAAAAAACGGTCCATCTGGATCAAGAGATACCCATGCCGATTGAGCGGATAGAAGACACCACGCTAGAGCAGGGAATTCAGCGGACGGTTCAGTCGGGAGCAAAAGGATTAGAACGCCAGACCTTATTGGTTTCTTATGAAGATGGTCAGGAAGTTAGCCGACAGGTCATTGGTTCAGAAGTAATCAAGCCCCCAGTTAAAAAAATAATTGCCGCGGGAGTTTTAACCAGTGTATCCCGGGGTGGGCAACGGCTTGATTTTAAACGAGCAATGATGGTCAAGGCTACCGCTTACAGCTATAATGCCGGTTCCCGGACCTCCACGGGGCAGAGGGTGCGAGTTGGCGGAATTGCGGTGGACCCCACTGTAATTAAATACGGTACCCGGGTATATGTAGAGGGTTACGGTTACGCAGTCGCCAATGATTGTGGCGGGGCAATAAAGGGTAACCGAGTTGATTTATTCTTTGAAACGGAAAAAGAGTGCCGACGTTGGGGCGTCAGAAATGTAAAACTTTATATATTAGAATAAGTTTAGGATCTTCTTAATTAATCTTTTTATCGCAGGGTGGAATGAACCCTGCTTTTTTTATCAACGCCTGTCGTTATGACTAGATTTTCTAATGGCATTTCTTATTTATATACATCCGTAGTATAATAGAAGGTGGAGGAATTATTCAATGCCAAAATATATTACTAATACCCAGCAGATGCGAGATCTGATCCGGCGCCATGAATTTCATGTCAAGAAAAAGTTAGGCCAGCATTTTATGGTATCCTCTCAGGTGCTAGAGAGGATAATTGAACTAGCGGAGGTTAAGACTGAGGACCGGGTCTTAGAAATCGGGCCCGGTCTAGGGGCCTTAACCCAGCATTTAGCGGAAAAAGCCGGTCAAGTAGTAGCAGTCGAGGTTGATGTCTCGTTGTTTCCTCTATTGCGTGAGACCTTGGCTAGGTTTTCGAATATCCGACTAGTTGCCGGCGATATCTTAAAGCTGAACCTGGACGAAATTATGCAGCAAGAGAGACTGGTGAAAGATGGACCAACCTCACCTTTGACCTACAAAGTTGTCGGTAATTTACCCTACTATATAACTAGTCCGATTATTATGGGTATCCTTGAAGGAGGTTACCAGATCGAAAGTCTGGTCGTAATGATTCAAAAAGAGGTGGCTGAGCGTCTGGTCGCTCGGCCGGGCACTAAAGAATACGGGCTCCTGAGTGTTGGGGTTCAGTATTATGCGGAAGTGTTTCCAGGCGGTATTGTTGGTCGAGATGCTTTTTGGCCGCGACCCGAAGTTGATTCGGCCTTAGTCAAACTGATCCCCCGTCAGGAACCGGCAGTTAAAGTGGATAGTCAGGAGTTTTTCTTTTGGACCGCCAAGGCCGCTTTTGGTCAAAGGAGAAAAACTCTACTCAATGCTCTTATGGGTGCTCCTGGGACTCAGGGAATAAAACGGGAAATAATCGAAAAGACCCTGGTAAACATCGGGATAGACCCTCGTCGGCGCGGGGAAACCCTAAGCCTGACAGAGTTAGCTGAGATAAGTAATCATCTGTACCCATTAATTCGAACAGGGAGGTAGTCGATGTTTATCAGCCCAACCAGAGGTAGAATGACCTGTGAGGAAATGCTGGCCGATATCGTAGATTATATGCTGGCAGCGATTGAGTATCAATACAAGATTATTGTGGGGACTGACTCTCAGATGCGGGAGGAGACCTGTCTGGTTACGGCTGTGGTTGTTCATCGGGTAGGTAAAGGGGCTAGATACTATTACCGTAAGAAAAAACATCGACGGATGCAAAGTCTGCGACAGCGGCTTTTTTATGAGGCAGCTCTTAGCCTGGAGACAGCTAGTCGCCTTACTTCTCTGCTGGCGGAAAAAGGCTATGCAGATTTAGATCTAGAAATCCATCTTGACGTGGGGCCTAAAGGAGAGACCAAGGAGATGATTCGTGAGCTAGTAGGGATGATCGTGGGCAGCGGGTTTGATGCCCGGATCAAACCGGACTCCTTTGGAGCTTCAAAAGTAGCTGATAAACACACCAAATAACTCAGCCACGGGGACGTTCTTCCGGCCGGTTGTGAGACCGGTGACGCTCATGTTATCACTCGGTTGGTGGGTTTATTATCTCTAATATTCCGGATTTTTGAAGGATCTTGTCAGAAGTTTGAAGTTGACTTGCCTGGCTGGTTTTTGTATAATATTACGTCCAAGTTGACAAAATATGCAGTCTGTATTAGAATAGGAGGAGACCACGAAAGAAGGTGATGTTTTTGGCTCCCAAAAAAGTCCTGGCGGAGATTAAACAAGACTTAGACTCCTTTGTCGGTAACAAGATTCGCTTAAAAGCCAATCGGGGCCGGAATAAAGTGGTGGAGCGAGTGGGAGTTTTGGAGAGGACCTACCCTAACATCTTTGTGGTAAGATTGGATGAAAAAAGGTCTGAACGACGGGTTTCCTACAGTTACTCCGATGTTTTAACTGAAACGGTGGAACTGGTAGTGTGTCACCAAGATGGCGACATCCGGATTGTAGGAGCTCGTTAAAACTTAGACGTTACTAATTTACAACAACTTTTTGCCAAAAACTTTATCACCAGGATGTCATGCTTCACGGTATCTTAAAGGCAACGGAATTAATTCCGTTGCCTTATTTAATGGTGCTACATATGATATTGAGAACGATACAAACGATAATATAGAAATATCTTGAGCGGATAGGCTGGGTGTGTGATTGGGGCAGGTGAGTTTGGTGCAACCAGTAGTGCTTAAATTCGGCGGTCCGGCTTTGGGTCTGGTCTTAAGTGGGGGAGGCCTTAAAGGAGTTGCGCATATTGGAGTTCTGAAGGTTTTAGAGGAAAACGGGCTATATCCCCAAATGATTGCCGGCACCAGTGCCGGGTCGATTATCGCTGCCTTGTATGCGGCCGGGGTACGACCACAAGAAATGGAGGAGGCAGCATATCAGTTAAAAAACAGCGACATCCTGGACTGGAGTTTTGGGATTAGTACCGCCGTCAGCTTGGCGGTCCAGAGTCTTTGCAGTTGGGTGCCTTTTCTGCATAATAAGGCACCGGAGGGTTTAATCCGGGGAAAAAAGATTGAATCCTTGGTTGGCCGTTTAACTGACCGAAAAAGAACCGACCATGTTTCCTTACCATTAGCAATTGTCGCCACGGATATTGATACCGGCGAAAGAATCGTTTTTACTAATTGGCGGCATGCTCCGACAGTTCCGGTCAATGGGACCTGTTTTGTCCAACAGGTACCTTTGGCGATGGCAGTGCGCGCTAGTATTGCCATTCCCGGCGTTTTTGAACCGGTTTATTTTGCCGGGCGAACCCTGGTCGATGGGGGATTGGTAGATAATGTTCCGGTAGATATCATGCATTGGATGGGAGCAGATCCAATAATCGCCGTTAATTTGGGTTTTCATCAACCCGGTTATAAAACAAAGAACGTTCTTAATATTTTGATGCGTTCCTTAGATATTTTGATCAGTGAAACATCAGATGTCGAATTAAAAAACTTAGCCAGTCTGGTAATAACTCCGCCAATAACTGGGGTTGGCCTGGGCGATGTTGACAAGATTCCGGAATGTATCGAAATAGGGGCTCAAAGTACCCGTAAGGCTGTCCCGATGATTAAGCGGATGCTACAGGTCAGGAAAGTAGCCCAATAGGAACCATTTGGCTGTGACAAACATACTATGTAGAAAAAATACGTTGGTTGACAGGAGAATCCACCACCGGTTTACCTTGACTGGAGGGAAAGTATTAACAATCTAACAACCTGGCCTGACGCATCGGAGAGGGGGGGGACCGTGGCTACTGAAAAATTTGAACATGTTACTTTTTACCTGACCAGATAACAATTATTGCGCAAAATACCGGTGTTGATTCTATAGGTTACCTTAACCACAGGTACCTTGGGGTTTTCCCGACTGGGAAAGACCTCGATTTGATCGACCAACATCTTAAATAGATCGTGTTTTACTTCATCCTCAGCCGCATTGATTATCTCTCCGATTTCATCAGCGATATCTTGCAGTTCCATACCCAGGTTAACAGTTTCTTGTTTTTCCTGTTGCTGTTTTAGCAACTGCTTTTCTCTGTTTTCAAGAGTTTTTAAATCGCGATTCCTTTCTTCGATATTGGAAAGGATATCGCTCTCAGAAACTACGCCCTTGGCGAATAGGTCCAATAGTTTCTTTTTCTCCTGGGCCAGGGTTTTTTGGGCCTCTCTAATCTGGTGCAGTTCTTCATCCAGATTTACCGGGTTCACTGTTTCTTGTTCCAGATATTCAGCTACTTCTTTAGCTAATCTTCGCGGGTTGGCAAAGAAGTTTTTAATTTCATCCCAGATAATATTTTCTATGATTTCTGCCGGCAGCCCGGGAGAATTACAAGTTGCATTACCAGGTAGTTTTTTTCGATGGTTGCAGCGATAATAGAAAAATTTGCCCTTATTACACGAGGTTCCGTTATAAGAACTCCCGCAGATGCCGCATTTTATTAATCCGCGCAGGAGATATTTTTTATAACTACCGGCCGGCTGAGACATAATTTTTCGCTCCTTTGCGATTTGTTGGGCCTTTTCAAATTCCTGCATTTCTATTATGACCGGAATAGGGATGTTGATCCGTTCTTGCCCGGGTGGTTTATAGGGGTACAGGCCGTTAGCATAAAATTTTGACTTAAGAATTTTTAGAACCGAATAAGAGCACCAACCGTGTTTCGAGCGAGGCAGATACCAGTCACCCTTAAAAGTAGCTGGAGATGGTTTTCTATTGGCGTTCAAATAATCGACAATGGCCTGAAGACCCATTTCATCTTCGTTATAAAGCTTGAAGATTAAGCGAATGATTTCGGCTTGTTCTGGTGATATTTCAAGCTTTTTATTGTTTATGTAGTAACCAAATGGAATGTTTCCCTGGGGGAAAAAACCGTTACGCGCGTGACGCACCTTGCCTTCTGTAAACCGCTGTTTAATTACCGCGCGGTCATAGGCGGCAAAGGTGGAAAACATACTGGCCATCAGCTGACCAGAAGGCTCAAAGTAGTTAAAAGGTTCATTGATTGAAATGAGGGATACGCCGGCTTTTTTAAAAAGCTGATATATCTCCTGGGCGACAAATTCATCTCTGGCCAGCCGGTCCACTCTTAGGATCAAGACTTGTGTTATTTTGCCCTCTAAGATGTCCAGGAGCATGCGTGAGCCTTCCGGACGGTCGCGCAAGGGTATAGTACCACTAATGCCGTCATCCTTGAACCAGTTATCTTCCAGGATCACAATATTCTGACGATCACAGTATTCTTTTATATTTTGGATTTGGGCCTGGATGTTGTCTCCCTTGGCTTGCTCTTCCGTGGAGACCCGGCAGTAAGCAGCATAGGACATAGCAGAACCATTCCTTTATTTTTTATCATTTTAACATATTAAAAAACAGTGTCTATTATCTTAGCTGGCTTATTTTAACATCCAGCGGAATCCAGTTATTGTAAACAAAGTAAAGCTGATGTAAAATTAAATAAAATTTTAGTAACATATCGATTATTGCATTTGAGAAAAAACCTCAAATAGAGTTGTGAGCTATTCCCTTTTGGGGCATAATAGAGTTGTATAGGTAGGTAATAGGGGGTTCTGAAATGCTAATTAATTATTCGTTTTCAAATTTTAGATCCTTTAAAAACAGGACATCTCTTTCTATGTTAGCAGGAACACAAACAACTATGAATGAAAATCTAATTAGACAGGATGGTTATCGCATTATTCCATCTGTTGTTATTTATGGGGCTAATGCAAGTGGTAAGTCAAACATTATTATGTCTCTTGCGGTAATGAAGGAGATTATCTTAGCAGGATCTTTAGAATCCAATGTTCCGAACCTAAATAATCTTGAGATGTGCCCTTTTGCCCATAGTGATGATAAGAAGGCTATGTCTTTTGAGATAGAGTTCACCAACAAAGGATATCATCTTATTTATGGTTTTGAGGTTTTGTGCTCATTGTTTAAAAAAGATGTCAGAAGGATTCTTTCCGAAAATTTATCTATTGTAGACAACAAGTCCAAAAAGTCCAATCAAGTTAAGTTGTTTGCGCGAAATTCCGATGGCGTAATAATAATGAAAGATAAAGAAGCTCTAAATATTATCGAGTTTGATGAGAAACTTCTGGGGGAATTTGAAAAGAAAATTAATTCTAATCTTGATGATACCGAGCTTTTTCTATCAAGGGCCTTTAAGAGTACCATTAACAATGAACTTGCAGAGGCAGTAATTGATTTCTTTAAAGACGAATTGGTTGTAGTTAGCGATTTTACCCTAAAGAAAGCAAATCTAACGTTTTCCCTTGAAGATTTGCCTAATAAAGATTTTTTTGCTTGGAACAAGATATTAGAAGGATTTGTGAAGATTGCAGACTTTGGGCCACAGAGCATTGCATTTAAATCGAATAAGTCGGACAATGAAAAATCTGCCGACATGGAACTAGTCTCCATCTATCGGTATAAGGATAAAAATGCAGTAGTGATTCCAGCAGAATTAATGGAATCAAGAGGGACGCTGAAATTACTCGATTTTGCTATCCCTTTTGAATCGCTCTTTTCTTCCGGAGGTGTTTTTGTTCTTGATGAATTCGATGCAGCCATTCACCCCGAACTTATTAAAGGCATCATTGCATTATTTAATGACCAGACTATCAATAAAAATGGAGCACAGCTAATATTCACCACCCATAACCCGATCTATTTAAACAATAAAATCTTCCGGAGAGACCAGATAAGGTTTGTAGAAAAAGACCAGGATACTTTCGAGAGTGTGATATATTCCTTGGCCGACTTTGGTTCAAAGGAAATTCGAAATGACCATAATTACTTGATTAATTATTTTAAAGGCAATTATGGAGCATTACCCTTCATCGATTTTTCCAAATTGCTGAGCAAAAGTGCTAGCGAGGAGGAAGAATAAATGGCGTTCTATCGAAAAAATTATTTTTGTATTTGTGATGGTCAGCAAGAAGAAATGTACCTGGACCATGTGGCTACACTCATAAAAGTTTTTCCAAAGAGGGTTGTAAAATTTAATACAACAGTTGGCAATATTGATCTATTAAAGAGGACATATGTGGATTATGATAGAGCAGCGTTTTTTGATCATGATTTTAATGATAATGAATTCCAAAGAAATATAATACTTTGTAACCAGTTTAATCGACAGAGAGGGAGATCCACATACCATGCGTTTAGCAATGTAAACTTTGATCTATGGCTGATACTTCATAAAGAAGAGTTTAATCGACCAGTTTTTAGCAATGATGCTTACCTGCCAGATGTTAGGAGAATTTATGGATTAGGGGCTACGGAAAATATAAAAAATAAAAGAACAATTAAGAAGATTCTTGATCAGATCACGTTAGAAGACGTTAAGAATGCTATTAGCCGAGCCAACCGGATTCGGGCTGAAAAGATCGATACAGACAAAAGAATGATCGGACCAACCATTTGTTATCCTAATCCTGATTTTTCGATCCATGAATTCTTAAAGGTAGTTTTAACTGATTGTGGAGAACTATGATCTGGAGAGGTAGTAGATGAACCCGTTCCCTGGAAGGTTACGAACAAGGGAAAAATTCGGTAGGATTATTGGCTTTGATTAGAATAAGGACAGTCAGGTTGGGTTCTGGGTGAGGGGGGATTTTATAATGATATGGGAAGAAGTGAAAAAAGCATATTCTAATCAGTGGATAATCATCGAGGCTATTGAGGCTCATACAGAAGGGGACAAAAGGGTTATTGCTCAAATGACCGTGGTTGATAATTTTCAAGACAATAATAAGGCTTTACTGCACTATTTGCAGTTGCACCGGAAGCATAGGGAGCGGGAACTCTATGTTGTTCATACTTCCCGTCCAGAATTAGATATAATTGAGCAGAAATCGATTGGAGTCAGGGCTGACATAGCGATTCCTCTTCGGGATCCGCATGAGTTCTATGACGACTGGGATGATCCGGCGGTGGATGCTAAATATGCTGAAACCTGGTGATGTAGTTGCAAATTACTCAGTTTTAACAACAACATAATACTCCAAAGGGAGTTGATTAAGTTGTCCAAGGAAGAACTTTATCGCTTAGTCGCCCGGCTTCCAGAGCAAAACATAGCGCGAGCAAAAAAGTGTCTAGAAAGACTAGTAGAAAGGATGCCCCCTGAAAGCGCAGCTGTGCCAAGACTAGGCAATATTCCTTTCTATATCGACCCGCTTTGTCCGGAATGTGGTGCGGCTTTAGTGTTAGCAGATCCACTTAATAACCCAGATGTAAATGAAAATGAAATCTGGCACGACGAATTTATTTGTCCATCCTGCCGTGACGGTATTTACATGGATTGGCCAGAAAGCGAAATTAAATCCATTATTGAGGAATAAAACAAGGAAAAGTATTTGACTAAACCCGGTAAAGAGTGTTGATTACCGGGTTTTTATTTTTATTCGGGTTTCCAATCGGTTGTTTAGTCAAAATACATACTTTAAGAGTTTAAACTCGGCGTTTAACGTCGGGTTTTCTTTATTTATAAGCAACACAAAAAGGAGGGCAACACATTGTTATTGTTTAATAAAACACCGTTAACCGTAAACTGCGAATTGGCTATGTTGATTGGACTCAATGAGTCTATAGTTGTTCAGCAGATTCATTATTGGATTAGAAAAAATCAAGAAAATAACATTAATTATTACGATGGGTACTATTGGACATACAATACATACGCTGACTGGCAAAAGCAATTTCCTTTTTGGTGCGAGAGAACGATCAAAAGGATTTTTCTATCTTTAGAGAGGAAAAACATTTTAATTTCAGATAATTTTAATCAGATGAAAAGAGACCGTACAAAATGGTACCGAATCAATTATGAAGCATTGAATCAATTATATTTACAGGCAACGGAAAAACCGCATAACAGCGAATCGGGCCAAAATGGATCGACGGGTTGGAAACCCCGAAAACTGCGTGGCCACGCATCTGAACAAATTGGTACCATGCATCAGATCAATTTTACCCCATCCATCGGGACAAATTGTCACTATGGAACGGGACAAGTTGACCCGATGGGTGGGGACAAGTTGTCCCCACCATTACCAGAGACTAACACAGAGATTACTACAGAGACTAACAACAACAACATAACCGGGACCCGGTACCGGGTCCCGGAAGAGAAAACTAAAAATCCGATCGATGATGATGTTGTTGAACCAAGGGGTAACTCTACTTTAGACAATGTAATAAATTCCCAATCTGTAAAAACAGCAGCTGCAAAAGAGCAGCATCCTCAGCATTCGTTAACTGATTATCCAAAACTGCATTGTAAAAAAATATCTCCTTTTTCCGATCGAGCTATGCAAAGCCGAGAGGATGAACAATCGGAAGAAATAAGGGAATTCTGGCCACAACTAGCTCAAGAAATAAACAGGGTCAGGAGTTTTTTGCGTGATAATGGGATCCGGCTTGAAGTGAATCGCAAGGCGGATAATGCCTGTTATGAACTCGCGAAATATTCTAACGAGCAGCTTGCTGTACTGGCTCAGGAGCTTCTGGCCAGAGAGGCGAAAGGCGAGATATTAAATGCTTCTGGATTATTGGTTTCTGCGCCTGGCGTTATAGCGTATATCCTAAAAGGGCCGTTCAATAACAGTTTTAACCACGCAAGAAGTTTTTTTGATGGCAGAGGAAGGGAGGCTCAGATCAAAGCAAAAGAGGATAAATATCGCGATATTTATGTTACGTAAGACTTTTTTATGTTTAAGGAAAACCAAATCTTGTAAATTGAGTAGAATTAGTATACACTAAAAGCAAGATAACCGAATAGGGCCATAACAGAGCGAAACAAAAAGATAGGAGTGGTAATTTAATGCCTGGGCCGGCTGAAGAGTGGTTAACTCAATCAGCTTATGATTTAGACACTGCCAAAGCGATGCTCAAAACTGAGCGTTATATATACGTTGTATTCATGTGTCACTTAGCACTCGAAAAAGCGTTGAAAGGTTTATTTACTGTGGTCACCAACGGGCCACCTCCAAGGACACATAACTTGGTCCAACTTGCCAAAGTAACGCAACCTCGGCTTAATAAAGAACAGAATGCTTTTCTAGTAACGATTAATACTTTAAGTGTGACTACCCGCTACCCTGATGATTTAAGTAAAGCGTTGAAAGAATTTAACCGGGAACAGGTGGAAAACTTCGTTGGCATGGCAGAAGAGGTGATTAGATGCATCCGGAAAGATCCCAGATTGAGCAAATAATACAACGGTTTGGAGAAGTCTTAAAAAGCAAGGGTATTATTCCAGAGAATATTATACTCTTTGGCTCTTATGCAAAGGGAACCGCATCAGAATACAGCGATATTGATTTAGTGATAGTTTCTCAGGATTTTGCGGGTCTTTCCCTAATCGAAAGATGTACTATTATGGGCCAAGCTATTGCTGAAATTATGGAACCAATTGAGCCCCTTGCTTATACGCCAGAAGAGTTTGTTAGACTTTCCCCACATAGTGTTATAGGCTCCGTGATGAATGACCCGATGGAGCATCTGAAAATATATTAAATACTCGTGAAAAATTTAATACCTTGCGGACTCAGGGACCCGGTAGAGTATTACAATTCTATTGGGTTTTTTATTGTTTTAAGGTTGTAGTTTGTAACAATCATGCATTTATTTAAGAGAAAGGAGGAATGATTAGTGCCTAAGAAAAGTTTCGCCCTAACCCGCTTTTCTCCTGAAAATTCCATCGGATTTAGGATTTTGCTTTTTAAGGCAGGATAAGGGGCGCATACACACACCTGGCAAAGCCAGGTGGGGTGCGGGTTTGAGCGGGATGCACTTGTCTTGAACGGGATGCACAAATGATGCTCCTATTTTATGGTAGTTTTTTATGAAGGGAGGGAGTTATTTCAGGTAATATGAGCAATAAATTCAAAAAAATGACCATTCATATTGACAATGAATCTTATCAACTATTGGTTACTTTGGCGGATAAACGAGGTGAATCTATATCAAAAATTGTTCGTCGGATTCTATATGAAAATCTAGAATCGCAAGTGGCACTAGAAGCCCAAGACGCACTTTTGTCTATCACGCGAAAAGCAGTTGCGCGGGAGCTGCGTATCGTGGAAGATCGTCTGGCCTCCCTTTCTGCAAAAGCGGCAATTACTTCTGCCTCGACAGAAAACTTAGTTTCTTATGTTCTTAAATTGCTCCATGAGCCAAACATTCCTGGGGTCAGGGACGCTTGCAGAAAAAGAGGGGTGGCATATGTACGAGAACCACTTAATCAGATAATGCAAGCTTACTCCTCCGAAGAATGATCGATCGATATCTCTATGGCTTGGCCCGTTGAAGAGATTATGCCGGAAGAAGCAGCGGGAAATAGACGGGGCACGAGGCGAAAACCTGGAATTTAAACTAATCCCATTAAAAGCTTATTGGCGAGTTAAGTCCGGTTGGGTTTTAAAAAACTTAGTCGGGCTTTATTTTTTGTAGTCTGATTATCTCAATTATTGCAAAGGAAGTGAAACATGATGCAAGGGATGTTTTTGGAAAATGTAGTTGCAGAAAGACTAGGAGAACAAAAATATGTTTTATCGTTAAAAGCATTCGGCCCTAAAGACAGCGTTGAAATTGTTGCAAAAGATGAAAAAAGCGGAAATGAGTTGTTTGTTATGACTGATCAAGAACCAGAGGAAACTAGAAAGAAATTAATTCAATGGATTAACGAAATCGAGATTATTCAATATTGAGTAAGCAAGCAGCTGGTCGGAAGAACTTGCTACAAGTGAGGCGAATGGCCTCTTAAACTGGGACAACTGATAAGGCTGGGAATTGTTGTCCAGTACTCGGCATCAGCACCTAGCACTGGAGACCGGCAGAATGTAGTATTACTGTTTCGAAGTTCGATTATTATTTATTATTCTTTTTTGCCCGGTGGATTATTTCTAAAACAGGCATTAGTTCTTGGGGCGATATATTAAATCGATTTGCTTTTTCAATTAATTTCACCCAGTCACCGAGTTTGTCTCCCGTTAAGTCCTCAATCAATGACAGATTTAATCGTTTTTGCATAGCTTCCGGACGTAAATGAGGGTATTCTTCAAAAAAAATGGTCTCAAAAATATCGCTCAAATCATCAATGGTATTAATGCCTAGTTGTTTTAAACCTGATTTTTCAATAAAGACATTCTTATTAATGTAAGGATTATTGCTGAATATCAAATAGGGTGTATCGAGTAAAACCAATGATTCTAATTTGCTAATAAGTTGCTGACGTTGTGAACTGTTTAGTAAATGATTATTAAATAAACGGTCAATAACTTCACGCAAAGTGATGGGCAGATGATAATAACCATCGCTTTTTTTTTCAGCTTCGAGATATGTCCTGACAAGTTCTCGGACAGGGGCTAGTTCTTCTTCGGTCACTGCTTCGCTGCCAAAATAAACTTGGCTTTGGAGGAGTTCATCGATCTCTTTGGGAGTTAGTTCATAATCTTTCTGATCAAATATACTAGGCCTTAACTTAAGATGTCCAGCGGCACCCATAAGGTCTTCATAAGTAATCCCGTTGTAAGCATTTTCGGCTAACTTTCTTATGGTTGCGGGTAAGGGAGCCGAATCAACTAATCCTCTAAGTAATCTAGATATATAACCAGGATCAACGTTACTTTGTAAACCATATTTATTAATTGATCGTGAGTGCCCCTTGGCTAATTTTAATAATCGCGCGAATTCAGCTTTATTGAAATTTGGCATCAAACATATCCCCTAATAAATTAATCTTCTTGGCCATCTCTTATTGTACCCTCCTTATTGCCAATAGACAATAAGAATAAAATTACAATATTGTCAACAAACAAAGCTGGGACTTGACTTATTGTTAATAAACAACATATACTAGTATTGTTAATAAACAATGGTTGTGTGAGGTGAATATTTTGAAGATGAAAATTAACGTTGATACATTGCGTGAATTAATTAGAACAGAATTTAATAACTCAGCACCTCTAGCAGCAAAGACTCTCGGGATTGATTATTCACATCTCTATAGAATTCTAAAAGGTGAAAAAGATGGGGGGGCTAAAATCTTGGGAGGTTTGTTTTTTTATTGCAAAAAAAAAATTTAAACTTTAATGATTATATTTATTAATATTTTTAAAGTATCAGTATTTTTAAAGGTGGTAATTATGAGATATAAACTACGTGCATTGCGGCTTATCTTAAAAGAAAACTGACGTTAAATCAAGTCGCTAACATTTACAGCCCCGTTTTGCTTTCAGAGCGGAGAGAATATTCTTCGCCCGAAATTGCCAAATGTTTGCTCTGCCAAGGATTAACACCCATTCAAATAGCAAAGATCTTTAACAAAAAGGAAATTAGAAAACAAGTTAAAAGGATAAAACAGAAGAGGGAAAGTCTGACAAAACACCTACAAAAATGGGTTATGGCGAAGTACACCCAAAATTGACAGTTTTATTTCATTTTTCGCTTATTTGACTTAGTTTTATCAAGCACCTGAATTTGGATGTCGTGTGTTTCTATCTTGGATTCGATCCGTTCAAGCGCAGCTAAAACACGTTCATTAACATCAGTCTGAATTGCCTGTAAGTCAAACAAAGCCTGAACTTTATCGATTACTTCATTTTCCATTCGCAATTCAAGTCTATCAACTCTGGATTCTAATTTATCCATACGGGAATTGAGGGTTAGTGAGTTTTCGGCTAAGAAATCCACCTGGGCCTGAAGTGCCTTTTGGCCTTGTTCAAGCGACCGTTGACCCTGCTCAAGGGAACCGACCTGGGCCTGGAGTTCGTTTTGACCTTGCTCAAGCGACTGTTGGCCCTGCTCAAGGGAAGCAACTTGAGTCTGAAGTGCCTTTTGGCCCTGCTCAAGCGAACCAACCTGAGTTTGAAGCGACTTTTGGCCTTCAGCCAGTGCTTGGAGTTGTTGCAGCACAAGCTCCTGGAATTTGCCGTTATCCATGGATTAATCCCCCTTTTTGACCAGGATAGGTCCGTGCTTTTTCACAGTTAAAGTTAACTATTATCATCAAACTTCATCGTATCTAAAAGGTGCTGTAATGCCTCTCTTTGCTTCGGTGACAATTCTTTAGCCGTATCCAGTAAACGCCGTAAGTCGGGAGGAATATCAGGTTTATCTGTAGCAAAGAATTCAGCTAAGGTAATACCAAGAGCCTGGCAGATACGCCGGAGGGTATCCAGCGAAGGCTCTTTAACGTTACGCTCTAATTCGCTTAGGTAAATCCTTGATATTCCAACTATTTTTGCAAAATTAGTTATTGTGTATCCCAGGGCTTCTCTTAACTCCCTAATACGAGTGCCGATTTTCATTGCAATCCCTCTTTAAATGTAAACTGGTAGTTTACCTTAGATAATATTTCAAATTTAATGATTGGTCAAGGTAGTAGAAGATATTAAAGGATATTGCCCAATCATAAACAATTATGAAAGCTGACAGCATATGACAATTATTGATATTCAAATGCTAATAGCTTACAATGTAGCAGGGGGTTATTTAATGTTTAGAATAAAAAAATTAAGAATAGATGCAAGTCTTACTCAGGAAAAGTTAGCTAGAAAGGTTGGTATTTCAAGAATTTATTTATCAGAATTAGAACCCGCATTCGGCATGTCAAAACTTTACAGAAAAAATATTTAAAAAATGTCCAGTATCTGGCAGGGACCGGTAAATTTATGTCGAATATAACTCTCTAAGATATTTCTTTGGGAGTTGATTCGATTGTCAATATTTGCTGGGATTAAGACCCTTAAACCAATGGCTGTTCCGGTAGTCACCAAGCTCTGTCGTCTAGCTAAGATTCGGGAACTGGTTAACGAGATAGTATTATGGAGAGAAGATAATTCTAAAATCTCTCCGGGTCTCCTGATCGAAACCCTCATTATTAGTATCTTCTGCGGCCGGATGCCTTTATGGAAAGTGCATCAATTTTGGGCTGAGCAGGATTTATCTAACCTGTTTCCCGATGTGGAATTATCAATTGATCAGCTTAACGAACATGCCTACGGCCGGGCCTTAGATAAACTAGCTGAAGTTGATTTGAACAAACTGATCAGTTTGGTATCCTTGGTGATGCTTGATATTCACAATTTAGATATCTCCACGGTTCATCTAGATACTACTTCCATATCGGTCGAAGGAATCTATGATGTAGAGCCATACAACGATTTTACGATTAATAGAGGCCACAGTAAGGATCTGCGCCCGGACCTTAAACAATTCAAAATTGGGGCTGCAGTGCAACAAAACGGCCAAGTAGTCATGGGTGAAATGCTCTCTGGGAACAAATCTGATAACAAATGGAACCCGGAAGCAGCCTTGAAAATGAAAGAGTTCTTTGATACCCAAGGTTATCGGGATGTCGTTTTTGTTGGTGACTGTGCCCTGATCTCTAACGAATCTTTAGCCAATCTGACCAAGCAGCACGTTCAGTTTATCTCTCGACTGCCGGAAACCTATAACCTGGCGAAAGAACTAAAAACACTGGCCTGGGCCGAAAACTCCTGGCATGACATTGGGATAGTCAGTGAAACCAACTCGAAAAAGGCTTCTCACTACCGAACCTATTTGGTCCATCATGAACTGGAAGGACACACTTATGATTTTGTGGTAGTTCACTCCTCTTCCCTGGAAGCCCAGAAAGAAAAGACCTTACAAAAACGGATCGGGAAGCAAAAAGAGGAGTTAATTAAACAGAGTAAAGGCTTAAAAACTAAGGCTTTTGCCTGTGAACCTGATGCCCAGGCTGCTTTAGATGTCTTCCTTCAAGAATGCCAGCGAAAAGGCTTTGAGGTTCAAGGAACGGTTCAGATCTGCGTCAAAAAGTCTTACGGTCACCGAGGAAAACCCCGCAATGGAGAAGAACCGACGATTACCACGACATATCACGCTGAAGTCAGTGTTGGCGATATAAAACCAGAGGTTTACCAGTACCTGCTCCAAATGGAATCTACCTTCGTGCTGATCGCCAATGTGAAAGATCGTCAAAAATACGATGATCAAGGGATTTTATTAGAGTATAAACGGCAGATCTCAATTGAAACCAAGTTTCGATTCCTCAAAAACCGCGTATATTTAGGCCCAGTATACTTGGAAAACCCGAAGCGAATTTATGCGCTAGGCTACGTGTTTATCCTGGTCTTACTGCTGGCTTCCTACCTGGAGTACCGAGTTCGCAAGGCCCTAAAGGAACGAGGAGAAGCAGTGAAATTACCGGGAAACAAAAGTACAGACAGACCTTCAGTGCAAACTATACTGGAAGTATTGGGTACTATTCAAACAGTAAGTATTCAGGGTCAGAGATATTTTCCGGATAATGTTAACCGTCAAGCTTTAAATATGGTCCGTTGGGCCGGGTTTAACCCGGAAGAAATCTATCTCAAACCGATATCACTAAACGCATAATTTGTGGAAATAGTTTCCTTTTGTTATAAATCAAAAAGGTTTAGGGCGACATGATGAACATGGGTTAGAAAATGGACGCAAAAATAATCCTTCAACAAAGACTTTGCAAAAAATAGCCAAAGCCCTAGGGGTTTCAGTAACTGAATTGTTCAATGAACTTAATACAGGGGCTACTGGTGCGGATACATAATAGTTTCTACTTTATTATAAAGCAGGCAACCAAACTTTACCAGCAATTCCAAGCGAATATGTAATCCTCGGGATCGACATCAGAGAACAGCAGCATGGCCACCCGACCACATTGATGCTGTTGACTAAAGTGCGATCTTTTTTTACTTTGAGCTGGGGTTAAGCAGTTAAACAAAAGCTAGCTCTAAAAAGCTGTTGGTTTATCTGATTGATACCGGCAGCACCTGAACGTTGAAAACTTAATAAAGGGTTTGAATAGGACTGACACTCCACGGTTATCCTCGAAAACCGGCCGCTCGTTAGGGCTTAAGAGAAATTCAGCCTGGGGTTTTGGACCCCAATAACGCGCGTTACAATTTTATTTTATCTTCCCGAAAGATTATAAAGGGGGTATTTTGTGGCGGTTATTATTTGCACAAAACCCCAAACGGGAAAATACTACAAATACCAGGATAAGGAAGATTTGACTGTTAGTGATATTAAGAACTTGGCTTTTGTATACGCTAGTAGTTGCTTAAGCGATAAAGAAGCCATTGTCGAGTTGGTATACACGAAAACAAGATTAATGGGAATAAGTTTGCTGGCTGAATATCTTATACTATTTAATGTCACTTTCGATTTCTTTTTTTGGGAAAGCAAACTACAAAAGCTTTTTGAAGAAAAAAAGAAGATCAGTAAAAGGCGGCGATCCCAACCCGCTAAATAACGATGGAAATAAAAATACAGGAAGCTCATTTAACGATATTCGTTAATTGGCCTTATGGAATGCAAGTTAAAAGGATAAAACAGAAGAGAGAAAGTCTGACAAAACACCCGGAAAAATGGGGCATGGCGAAGCACGCCCAAAATCGCAACAGAATTTGAACCTTGAGAACTTAATAGAGGGTTAGCCTGGTTTCCTCGAAAACCTGAGCCGCCTGCTGTGGCGTACTGGGCCTCATTAAGCCCCTGCTTGTTTATAATTGAACATTAAAGCAGAAGAGAATACTCCGCCTGGGGTTTTAACCCTAAACAGTATGCGTTACAATCTTGGTGTATTATTATGGTCCTCAGTTTTAGCTGAGGGCTTTTTTATTTAGTAACTCAACTTTCGCAGTTGATTGATTAATATACTTCTGGTAATTTGAAATTTTGGAACAAAATAAAACAAAGCACCATATTTTCCTGGCATAATGAAGGTAACCACACCCAAAATTATGAGAGGATGGTGCTTTGCTTGACCTCCATTTTACCAGATCTTTACGAAAAAATCCAAGTTCAATCCAGAATAGCTCAGTTCATAAAAAGGTTTAATGTTCTTAGATTAATGAAAGAATCCGGATTTAAAAAGGCAAAAGGGGTTTCCTTAGTTAGCATTATCAAATTTCTAGTATCTTTGGTCTTTACCCATAAGAATTTGTTCCGAACTATGCAGCCTGGCAATGATCCAATGCCTTTTGCCAAAGATACTACATATCGGTTCCTAAACGATCCTCGTTCGGATTGGCGTCTACTGCAATTAAAATTGGGTGCAGGAATAATTAAACAGGATCTAAATTCATTAACTTCGGAAAAACGCGTCCGTGCTTTAGTTATCGACGATAGTTCCTATTATCGAGATAGAAGCAAGAAGGTAGAATTGCTTGCCCGAGTTAAGGACCACGTCACTGGTCGATACTTTAAGGGTTTTCGTAAACTAACTGCAGGATGGACTGACGGTGCCACTTTTATCCCTTTGGCCTTTTCTCTACTGAGTTCAACAAAAGCAGAAAATCGTCTTTATGAGCAGGGACCCCGGGTTCCTAAAGGTTCTCCAGGGGAACTACGACGTAAGGAAGCCGTGCAGTCAGGAACCTCATTATTATTGGATTTATTGGACCAGATTTTAGAACACGTTCAGGAGTTTCAATATGTTCTTTTTGACAGTTGGTTTAGCTGGCCGGATGTAATTAAAGGAGTAAAAGAACGTCAACGTGATGTGATTTGCATGCTTAAGGACATGCCGAAAATTAGTTATACCTATCAGGGCCAAACCTTCCGTTTATCGGAATTATACAAAGTGGCTGCTAAACAATGTCAGAAGAAATCGTACATTGCGTCTGTGGTTGTTGATTACTACGAAGTTCCAGTACGGATTGTCTTCGTACGTAATCGTAACAGCAGCCATAAACGTGAATGGCTGGCTTTATTGTCAACCAATTTAGAGGTAACTGAAGAAGAAATTATTCGGATCTACGGCCTTCGTTGGGACATTGAAGTTTACTTCAAGATGTGTAAATCGTTTTTACGCTTAGCAAAAGAATTTCAGTCCCGTACCTATGATACTATGTTTGCTCACACTGCCATTGTTTCTATCCGCTACATGATATTAGCCATTGAGAACCGTGAAGGCAAAGATAGCCGAGCTAACGGAGAACTTTTTTACCTGTTTTGCGATGAGGTGGCAGATCTTGATTTTACTCAGGCTTTTTTGTATATTCTAGATTTGTTTACAAAGACACTCCGAGAAAATCTTTTTCTGTCTGACGCTATGGTTAATCAGATCTTATCTTCATTTATGGATAAGCTGCCCAGTTTTATTAAAAATCGGTTGCGGCTTAATGCTACTTAAAAGAGTGGATTTGTCAACTGCGAAAGTTGAGTTAGTAAATTTAAAAATTATTAATAAACATTGTCAGGAATCAATAGCTGGGAGGACATCTTTTTAATTATGTATAAACAGGTTACAAAGGGGTGATTCCGGAATAGAAACATAGTTTAGTAGTTTAGATTTAAAATGGATTCGAGGAGGAAAAAACATGCGAAAATTAATTGTTCTACTACTCACTTTAATATTTATGATGGTTTCCGTACCAGCCTTTGCCGCTGATATTGCTGATGTTAAGGTAACCGTCAATGGGGTAGAGGTTTATTTCCCGGATCAGAAACCGTACATAGACAAAAACCTTGACAGAACCTATGTCCCTTTACGATTTGTCACTGATTACCTGGGCGGAACCTCCGAATGGGATGGAGCCAACAGTACCGCGAAGATTAAACGGAATGGGATTCGGATTGAAATGCCCACCTGGTCGATCAGCCCGGTAGTCAACGGAGAACAGAAAACGATGGATGCCCCGGCTGTTTTGGTTAATGACCGCACCTGCGTTCCGCTGCGGTTTGTTTCGGAATTCATGGGGGCCAATGTTGAGTGGATTCCGGCGAACTGGGAAGCTCGGATCACTGATGCGAAGGCCCCAAAAGCGAAAGACCCGGACGTTAAGCGAATGGAGACTCTTTTTGGGGTTGAGTTGAAAGAGAGGGAGAACGATAAGGGCTATTATGAATACCATGAATGCGTAGCCCTGAAAAGCAAGGATTACTATCGGAGTTATCTTTCGGTTGCGGTGAATACCCGTGAGGACTATAGATATATTGAAGTTGGGGCAGCCTGGCCACACAACGGGGTTGTTGGATTGGGTTACGTTCATCCCAGCAAAGTTAACATTGACCTCAGCCCCCTGGAAAAAGTGGTGGAAGAATTGATCCCCGATTACCGGAAAAAGGATCAGATTTTGGCCCACGCTTACAAGGTAGTGGAAAAAAGCCAACAGCTTGTGGAAGAGGGTCAAGAAAAAGAGAAAATTCTTAAGAGAATATTTGAAGATGTACCAGGATATAGCGTCGTAGTCGTCGGACAGGAAGCTTTCAGCTACGCCATGATCAGATTCGTTAAAAATTAGAGAAAGGATGGCTGATTTGAAAAACAAAAAAATTTTAACTGGCTTAATTGCCCTGACTTTACTATCAGGGCTTCTCTTTATCCTTTATCATCAGGTTTTTCAGAGAGATTATCTAGAGGCACCTTCCCAAGTCGTTAAACCAGCAGATGTTCAGACGATAGAGAATACCCTGGGAATAACAATGACTGGAGAGGGTGATTCTTGGCGGTATAGTCTTCAAAAGGAGGAAGTGTTAAATTCACCCTGGCAAAGTTATTTGGAGATTTACCAAAGCGATGGAGTTGTTAAATTGATGCTGAATTATCCTTATAACAGCCCAGGTTTAAAGGAAGTAGCGGTAGAACTAAACCCAATGAATAAAATTCTGAATAGTTACTTCCCTGAAGACGCAGAGCTAACCGCTTCTATTATGGATTCCATCCAGCAGTCGATAGCAAAAATGCAGGAAAGCAACGGCTTTGATAAACCAGAGAGCACTCATTTTACTGCCAATTCCAAAGGTATTGTTGTTCAAACCTTAAAAGATTATCCGAATTTAGTAACTCTAGTTATCTACGAGAGAGAGGAGGGGGTCGAATGGGTCGATGCTTTAAATCAACGGGAGCTGTCTTGATGATTGTGGTTATGCTTTTAACCTCATCGACTTTCAGCCTGGCCAACAACGACAGTAAAATTGATCTGCTTTTAAGGACCGTTTATGGGACAGAGGAATGTCCTCATCGTGGTTATCTTGAACACCCTGACAACGGAAAACTTCTATACGCTCGGCTAGACAGCAACGAAAACCTTGTTTTCGGCACCCCTTATGATGTGCCGGGCAACAACTGGAGGCCCACCACCGACCCGGTTCACCCTGGCGGTTGGGCAGAACGTAATCCAGACGTGGCTAGGCAATCTGATTGGGGAAAAGAACCCGCTTTTTTAGGTCACTCTTCTACTTTTGAAAAATTCTCTAACGACTGGTATCCGCCGAGTAGAGAACATAGGAATCTGGGCACCTTAAATTTAATTAAGGAGCCTTGGAATAAATCAGGCATTGATTGTCAAGGAAATAACACCAATTTAAACCTTGCTGAACTAGAAAAAAAAGCCATCGTTGACGCAATTAAAAACTACGGAGCCGCCCTTTCATTGCAGTATAACGGCAAAGACAAGGGCTCTTTTGAGAATAACCCCCTGCTTACAAACGGCAATTTTGAAGATAACGTTTTCGACTACTTCTTGGTTTTATCCAAACCCTACCCAGGCGTTTCTGGTACGGTTCGTTACTGGCATAAATACAATGGCATTACCTATTATGACACTATCACCGTCCACTGGAGCCAGGGACCGGACTTCTACCTTGAAAACCTCAACCCTAACGTATACGACAATGGAGGGCAACCTCTTTACCCGGGCAAGACTTACCAAGGTAAAGTTATAGCCAAAGTTCAACGCGAAACAGGTAGTTACATGGATCCGATTACCCAAAAGTTTCTTGATGTTTCCAAGCTTGAAGATAAACGGCCAACCTTCAACAAAATCCCGATCTACGTCACTATTGACGGTGCTTATTTAAATCCTACTAACATTCGATCTACCCAAACCGGCTTAGGCATTAACGGTGGGGTGGCCTACCTGGACCCGATGGAGATAGATCGGGAGTACCCGATAGATTTTTTCTTCACTGTGCCCAGCGACTACAATAAAACAGCTATTGAAATCAAGGTGGTCATTAATACCTTTGAAGCTGATGGTTTTATACCCCCAGGCATAGCACCTAACGGAGCTGAACAATTTAATTTGGCTAACAACATGATCACAGTCAGCGTTCCCGTAGGTGATGAAAGCAAAGGCCCTGAAGACGAGGTTAAATTACCCACAGAGGATCTTTCGGTCAAAAGTATGACGGTCTTGGATGCTGCAAGCGATCAACAAGTAACGAGCGTTAAAGCTAATCAACCCCTAAAGATACAAGCTGTCTTTAATTCAACTTTTCCCGAGGCAGGATGGGTTAAACTGCGGCTTTATAAACACCAGGTTGAATACAACAAATTAGATAAAGTAGGCGACACAGTTATTGCTCATATGGATGCTAACGGCACCCTAAACCAAGAATGGCCTGGCATAACTATTGGTACAGGTGAATATGCCTTTGTTGTTTCAATCAACGCCATTAATAAGGGCAACGATCCAAATACTAATTGGGAAATAGAAAAATACACTACGGATACAGGGGAGGAATTCAAAGAGGCTGACCATGACACTCCCAACGAAAGTAACAACAAATTAGCCTACTCATTAACGGGGAGTGATGCGCCACCCAAAGAACCTCAGCCGGTGGTACAAACTCAATCAGTTTGGTTTCCACCCAAGACATGGAAGCTTGTTGAGGATTACAGAACAGAGACAATAGATATATATGGCTGGCGAGAGGTTGAATTTATCAAAGATCCTAGCAAAGCTAGAATTATTACGAGAATGGTTCCAAATGTTGAAAAGGAGAAATCAGAAGAACCGGAAGAGTGGTAAAAAAACAAGTGCCTGGCAGTGTTTTTCATAAAGCAAATCAATAAGAGTTAGATTTATTTCTCGAACAAGGATAAGGCGTTATTAACCGAGCCCGGTAGAGCATCACAGCTCTATCGGGTTATTAATTTGAATAGCACCACAATAATTAATCCCGAACAATATGTGATATATCATCCGGCTTATGCTCTTTTCCCCACGGCGAATCAAGGATAAAGGCGATGAAGGTTCAATGATTCTAAAATTAGGGGGGTGATTGAACGCTTGTTAAAGCATATAAATTACAAAAGACATCAGGGGGAATTCCCTATGAAAATAAAAAAGCCTATCAGAATGTATTATCAAGAGCCTGAGCCTGGGCCAAAAGATGAGGAGGTATTAAACGAACTAGCTAGATATATTGCAGAAATAATTAAACGAAAACATAGAGTAATTTCGCCTGTTGGTGTAGCTCTTCAAGCTGATCAACCCGGTCAAGAAAGCTGATCGACAACCAAATGTTGTAAAAAAATAAAGTCTATTATACAATTAAATAAAAAGAAATCTTTTATTAGTAGCCTGGATGATTACCGCTTATTATCCTGATCCAGAAGAATGGCAGGAAGATTTAAAAACAAGGAGAGGTAATTAATATGAATTGTGTTGCTTGTAAAGCGAATTTAAGTCAGGGAATGATTAATCATATCGTTGATGTAGAGGGGCAGATCATTATTATTAAAAACGTACCAGCCCAGGTATGCTCTCAGTGTGGAGAATATTATCTTGAACATCAGGTGGCTATTAATTTAGAACACATGATTGAAGACTCAAAAAAGACCCGAGCTGAAGTGAGTATAATTAACTACTTCGACCGGGTAGCCTAAATAGCCATGCAGGGAAGGAAGAGCCACCGGCAATATGACTCAAGACATCCTATTCGTCACAATATAGATTCTCTTCCCGACATAACCCCCTTTATACTTACCCTGGCCAAAAGAAGAACGTATCATATCCGGGGATTGTCCAATTGCTTTTCCCAGAGAAACCGTGCTGTGCAAGAAGTAGGAACGGTCTATTTGAAATTTGCGCAGAGATTGATGTCTGACCAAAAAGCAGGTAGAAAAAATAAAGGTCCTGGCGGAAGAGCAGCAGATATCAAGGAGTGCCCTGGTGCGAATAATAATCACCGACTACCTATCGAGAAATACCAAGCCTAAATTACGGTAGAATCGCAGATTAATGGGGTACATTTTAAGTTATATAGACAAAAAGTCCCCAAGAAATTTGTTTTATTTGGATCAAACTAAGGAGGCGAATAACCCTGGGAGTATAGCTGCTTGACTGAACTCAATTTAGGGTTATTGCTGGCAGATGAATTTATTGGAAAAAATTACGAAGGAGGAGACCAGAAATGGTTTCCTTTTTTTGTATATATTTGCCCCGGAGTGGTCAAAATGAAGATAAACATTATTGGAAAAGCCAGGGGTGGGTAAGATGCAAATGGTCAGGTATATTCGTCGTTTTAGCTGGATACTAGGTTTCTTATTAATCGGTTTTTGGATAGCCTTAAGTTTGATAATTCCCAGTAGATTACAGTTGCCGTTTTCTGCCGGGGAGATAATACAAGGGCAGGTTGCTTCGGGAGATACCCAGGCTTCGGCCGGTCTAATTCGCTTGCATGTTATTGCCAACAGCGATTCCTTAGAAGATCAAGCTCTTAAGTATCAGGTAAGAGATACAATCGTCGCTGAATTATCACCAAAATTAAAACATTCTCAAGGAATAGAGGAATCCCGGCAAATAGTTCAGGCAAATCTGACCAGACTAGAAGAGCTTGCTCAGGCGACTATAGCCAATGAGGGATATGCCTATCAAGTTAAGGCTGAAGTTGGCAATTTTGATTTTCCAACCCGGTCATATGGAGAAATAATCTTGCCGGCCGGTCGTTACGAAGCAGTTCGCGTCGTGATCGGGAGCGGTGAGGGAGCTAACTGGTGGTGCGTGTTATTTCCGCCTCTATGTTTCATAAATGTGTCGACCGGTTTAGCAGCCGCTCCAGAGGGGGAAACAGCAATTGCTGCCGAAATCGAGGTTGGCCAAGATGCTCCAGGGGTAGAGGCTTTGGCGAGCAGTACAACCAGTTCCGTGGAATCAAATCGCCTGAATATGTCGCCGGATATGGATACGGAAAATGTGGAGTGCCCCAAAATTCGTTGTAAGGTATTAGATTGGTGGAATAGTATCTGGAAGAGGCTTTAGTGAATGGCTATGCTCCTGTTTTAATTCCGAAAATAATATCTTATATGACTTCATCTACGTTAATTGTATATATGAGCAGAGTGCTGCGGAGCTAAAGTTCAACTTCTATTACCAACCGGTTTTTCCTGTAGACTTAGATACGATGCTCCTGTTTATGCTATAATAGAATTAAAAGGAAATGGGTTAGTGAGTGAGGGATTTTGGAGCAATTATCTATTCAGTGCCCGGCCAAGATTAATCTTACTTTAGGGATTCTAGGTCGGCGGCCGGATGGTTACCATGAATTGGAAACAATTATGCAGAGTATTAGTCTGGTGGACACCCTGCACTTTTTACCGGGCACTACGGGTCTGGAGTTGACCTCCGATGATCCCAACTTACCAAGTGGTGAAGACAACCTGGTTTATCGAGCAGCTGCTTTACTGATGAAATATGTGGGTCGGTCCAAGCCAGGGGTATGTCTCCAACTTGAGAAACGTATTCCAGTAGCAGCTGGATTGGCTGGAGGCAGTACAGATGCCGCCGGTGCGCTCAAGGGTCTAAATCGTTTCTGGAACCTTGGCTTAACTTTCAGGGAGTTAGAAAAATTGGGGGCCCAATTAGGTTCCGATGTTCCATTTTGCATTCGGGGGGGCACTGCCTTAGCTCGGGGAAGAGGAGAACAGTTAACTCCCCTGTCGGTTCAAACAGGCTGGTGGCTGGTTTTGGTGAAACCGCCGATTGAGGTATCTACGGCTCAGGTATATAGTGACTTTCGCCTACAACAGGTAGAAAAACAACCGGATACTCGAGCTATGGTAGATTCCTTGAAAAAGGGGAATCTTAAAAGCATCGGGAAAAATCTAGTCAATGTTCTGGAAACTGTAACAATCAAACGCCATCCGATAATTGGCGAAATTAAGGCAGAGATGATAAAAAGAGGGGCTGTGGGGGCTTTAATGTCCGGCAGTGGCCCGACGGTACTTGGAGTGGTGGAGGGACAGCAGGCAGCAGTTGATTTAGCCAATTCTTTTCGCGATCAGTTTACCGCAGTTTATACAGCCCGGACTCTTTCCCCATTAGAATCTAACCCGTAGTACGAATACCTCAGGACGAAGGATTCTTGCGACAGCAACGTTTCTGCAGTCATCTATTTTAGAAATAAGGCAGGGGAGGGAATGTAGTGACAGATCGACGTTTAATTCCCGTAAAGCTAGATAATTATAAACCATTAAGAGAAATCGTTTTTGAATCTCTTCGGGAAGCGATTATTAACGGGGTGCTGAAACCGGGTGAAAGGCTGATGGAAGTTCAACTGGCTGAGGAGATGGGGGTAAGCCGGACCCCAGTCAGAGAGGCCATTCGAAAACTGGAACTCGAAGGCTTTGTGATTATGGTAGCCCGTAAAGGAGCTTATGTGGCGGGAATCTCAATGAAAGATGTCGTTGACGTTTTTGAAATTCGGGCAGCTTTGGAAGGGCTGGCAGCATCTTTAGCGGCGGAAAGGATTACCGACGAAGAGAAAGAAGAGATGGAAAGGCTTTTAGTTAGAAAGGCTGCCTGTGTAGAGGCTGGTGACTATGATTCTTTAACAGAGATAGACACCGAGTTTCACGAACTGCTTTATAAGGCGAGCCGCAATGAACGCCTGATGCAGATTATCAGCAACTTAAGAGAACAGATCAATCGATTTCGCATGGTATCTCTTGCTTTTCCCGGACGAGGCCGCGAAGCCCTGGAAGAGCATAAAAAAATGGCTGAAGCCATCGCCGAACGTGACGCGGCTTTGGCTCAAGCGTTGGCTCAGGAGCATATTGAAAATGCGGAGAATGCGCTGCTTGAGGCAATGCAGAAGACCGGTATTTTAACGGATTAATAATTTCCAATGACAGAAGGGAAGTGTCGTTGGTGCAAGTTGATGCGGTGATTCTAGCTGGAGGGTTAAACCCGAAACCATTAAAAGTGAGTAGCGGTTGTGATAGTGAGGCACTCATCACCATCGGGAATAGGCCGATGGTAGAATATGTGGTTAATGCCTTAAAGCACACCCCTGAAATCGGTAGAATAGTCATAGCCGGTCACCGTAACAACCTCACAACAGTTTTTGGCGACAATTCTGAACTAATCTTGGTTGAGGGCGGTGAGAGTGCCGTATCTACCCTGCAAAGAGGCCTTCAGGCACTAATCGTTCAAGACTCTGGCTTTCTTCCGAGGATGGTGCTGGTAACTGCCGGGGATATCCCCATGATCACTCCAGAGGCTATTTCTGATTTTATCCGTCAGGCTCAAAAAAGAGAGGGCGACTTGTATTACCCGGTTGTAACCCGGGAAGCCAGCGAACGCAAATATCCCGGGGTAGCTAGGACCTATGTCCATCTCCGGGAAGGCGAATTTACCGGCGGCAATCTTATTTTGGTTAATCCTGAGATAGTGCCGCGTTGTGCCGTTCTGGCTGATAAGATGGTTGAGAGACGGAAAAATCCTCTGGCTTTAAGCCGTTTACTTGGTTGGCGATTTGTGCTTAAGTTACTCTTTCGTTCTTTGAGCCTGCCGGAAGTAGAGGCCAAGGTTTCAGAAATGTTGGGAATTAAGGGAGTAGCGGTGATCTCCGACTATCCAGAGGTTGGAGTCGATATAGATAAGCCAGGTGACCTCCAATTAGCCCGGCAAATCTTAGAAGCGATATAGGTTTTCCAGTGAAGCTGCTTGATAAAAAAGTGAACTCATTACGAGTAAACTTGTTCCGCTACGCCGAAACATCGAGGGCTTCAGAGGAAGACTTCTGTTACGCCGTCTGATGTTTAAACAAGGTACCCTACCTACAAAAAATATACGACGTAGTTGTGTAGCCAAAAGGTTACACCCTTTTTTATTCTGGGGCAGGAATTTTGTGGCTGGCGTAGAATTACTATTAATAAATTATAAGGGTTTTGGGCCAGCTTGACAGAAAAATGTAGGAGGGAGAAAGAATGCAAATAACCGATGTGCGGATAAGGAGAATTAGCCGAGAGGGTAAAATGAAAGCAGTCGTTTCGGTTACTTTTGATGATGAGTTTGTGGTCCATGATGTTAAAGTCGTCGAAGGGGTTAATGGTTTATTTGTCGCAATGCCTAGCCGTAAGACACCCGAAGGCGAATTCCGGGATATTGCCCATCCGATTTCATCAGCAGCTCGAGAGGTGATTCAAAAGGTAGTGCTCCAAGCCTATACAGAAGCGGCGGCAGCTGCGGCAGTAGGTTAGGAACTGGTTGGCAGAATAATATGTGACTGAGGTTATAGGAAACAGATGAATTTTTTGCCGTGATCAGAAGAGCCGGTTTCGGCTCTTGTTTTTTTGCATAATTAGAAAGTATAAGGGAACTTTCTGATTATAAGTAAGGCAACTAGGGCTTTCGCCCGCGCCAAAGGCTTGGCGTCTTGGGCGTAATCCAAGTTTTCTTAACGAAAAAAGATTAACTGGAAAAGAAATACTTCGGCATAAAGCTACAGGAAAAACAAGATTTTTGTAGAAAAAATAATAAGCGGCATTTTGAGAACTAGAATTTTGGCTAAGTCCATTGTTTTTATGCTATTATTTAAACGTTATAGCGAACAGTTTATGCGAGATTAGGCGAGGGGGCAGAACCAGGAATGCAGGATGTGGTAGCGGTTATCTTAGCGGCTGGGAAGGGAACCCGGATGAAATCCAACCTTCCTAAAGTGATGCACAAAGTAGGGGGAAAATACTTGGTGCAGCACGTGTTGGACGCTGTCAGTTCGGCCGGGGTCTCCAAGATGGTAATAGTCATCGGACACGGGGCAGAATTAGTCAGAGAGAGTTTAAATAATGGTTATCGGTATGTGCTGCAGAAGGAGCAGCTAGGGACCGGACACGCTGTTTTGCAGGCGGAAGCGGTTATCGAACAAGCAGAACAGACAGTGATGGTTGTTTGCGGGGACATGCCGCTGCTATCCAGCGATTCATTAAGCCGGCTGATCGAACGACATCGCCAGACTCGGGCCGGAGCCACGGTATTAACTGCCTATCTGGGTAACCCGACTGGCTATGGTCGAATTGTTCGGGATGAGCAAGGTCGGTTACTGCGCATTGTCGAAGAAAAAGATGCCTCCCCGGAGGAAAAAAAGATCAATGAAATTAATACGGGAACCTATTGTTTTGACCGGGAGCTGCTGTTTTCCGCTTTAAAAGATCTGCGGCCTAATAATGCCCAAGGTGAATACTATCTAACCGATGTCCTAACCATTCTACTCAATAAAAATATTGAAGTTGAGGTTATGGATGAAGCCGAAGAGCTAGAAGCCCTGGGAATAAACAGCCGACAGCAACTGGCAGTAGCGGAGCAACTGCTGCGGCAGCGTACCCTGGATCGCTTGATGACCGAAGGGGTGACCATTATCGATCCCCGGTCAACTTTTATTGATGATACGGTCCAGATCGCCTCAGATACCGTTATCTATCCCTTTACCTTTATTGAGGGCCAAACAAAAATCGGCCATGAGTGTCAGCTAGGGCCAATGAGCAGAATTGTTGATTCTGTTTTAGGAAATTCAGTTCGAGTCCAAAATTCAGTAATTTTAGAGAGCCGGGTGGGGGATGATTGTAACATCGGTCCTTTTGCTTACCTGAGACCGGAGACTTGTCTGGAGCGGGGAGTCAAGGTGGGTGATTTTGTCGAATTAAAGAAATCATGGGTTGGCGAGGGCAGTAAGATTCCTCATCTTTCTTATGTGGGGGATGCGACCGTTGGCTCAGGTGTTAATATTGGTTGCGGAACGATTACCTGTAATTATGATGGGGTACATAAGCATCCGACTGTCATTGAAGATGGGGCCTTCATCGGCAGCAACTCTAACCTCGTGGCACCGGTAAAAATTGGTGCTTACGCAACTACTGGTGCTGGTTCAACCATAACCAAGGACGTGCCGGAATACTCCCTGGCCGTTGAACGCAGCCAGCAGAAGATAATACCTAATTGGAATCGTAAAAGGAGTAAATAATAAAAAATGTTGAATCTGGCCAACAGGAGGAACAAAGGGATGTCTGTATTTAACAAACGATTAAAGTTGTTTTCGGGAAACGCCAATATTGAATTAGCTGAGGAGATTGCCGATTATCTGGGGCTGCATCTGGGAGCGTCCAAGGTGAGTCGGTTTTCAGATGGTGAAATCTGTGTGGCGATCGATGAAAGCGTCCGGGGTGTCGATGTTTTCATTATTCAGCCGACCTGTCCCCCAGTTAATGAGCACATTATGGAACTGTTGATTATGATGGATGCGGTTAGTCGGGCTTCTTCGGCCCGAATAAATGCAGTTATTCCTTACTATGGTTATAGCCGGCAGGATCGCAAGACTAAGGCGCGTGACCCGATTACCGCTAAAATGGTAGCCAATCTGATAACCGTAACCGGCGCAGCCCGGGTGGTGACGATGGATATGCATGCCGGCCAGATTCAGGGATTTTACGATATTCCGGTGGATCATCTTCCTGGTGTGCCTATTTTGGCCGAGTATTTTCGGCATAAGGGGCTAGAAGATGTTGTGGTCGTTTCGCCGGATGTGGGGGGAGTTACCCGAGCCCGGGACTTTGCCGAAAGGATTGGTGCCTCAATCGCGATTATCGATAAACGGCGGCCGGAACCGAATGTTGCCGAGGTTATGCACGTGATTGGCAATGTTAAGAATAAGAACGTCATTATGATTGATGACATTATTGATACAGCTGGGACCATTACCCTGGGGGCAAAAGTCATGGTGGAACATGGGGCTAAAGAGGTCTACGCCTGTGCCACGCACGGCCTGCTTTCCGGTCCGGCCGTTAAACGCTTGGAGGAAGCTCCGATCAAGGAAGTGGTTATCACCAACACCATTCCGCTTCCACCAGAAAAGAAACTCGATAAAATCCGGGTTTTATCCGTCGCTCCTTTACTGGGAGAAGCAATTATTCGAATTCATGAGGATCTTTCGGTTAGTAAGCTGTTTGACGCTTAACAGAGAATAACACGTTCCTCATAGTTTGTGTTGTTTTCATCCGTGGTTGTGCCTAGCGGGCCTGGGCGGTTAATGCAAAAGATATCAGCTTCGGCTATCATTGCTATGAATATAACCTTTTATTCGTTTATCGTGGTGCGGGCAACGCCTGACTAATTCTGAGCAGAGCGAAGAATCTTTCCCACGCTGAGAAGCAAGATCCTTCGCTCACGCGCAGGATGACCTACGACCGCTATTGTCATAGGTGTTTGTCCTTGGGGCCCGGGCGGTTAATAAGAAAAAACTACGCCAGCTAGCCTATTGGGCGAAATGGTTTGAGATCTCCTCTTCAGGGAATACTGGAAAGAGAATACCCTGACCAGATAAAGGAAGAGGAGGAAGGAACCGATGGAGGCTAAGAGTATATCTGTTGAGCATCGAGAAACTGGTTCCAAAGGACGAGTGCATCGAGTTCGGAAAGCCGGTCTGACCCCCGGGGTGGTTTACGGTGGGGACAAGTCGGCGAATCCGATTAAATTTAATCATAAGGATTTAGACCGGATTTTGAACCGCTCCAGCAAGGGCATGAATACCCTGATCGAAATGCAATATCCAGATCAGACAGCGGAAACAGTTATTGTTCGAGAACTACAACGGGAACCGATGACCGGTGCCTTGCTGCACGTTGATTTTTATCGTGTATCTCTTTCAGAACGGATTAGTGCCGAAGTTCCTCTGACTTGGGTTGGTGAAGCGGAAGGAGTTAAAAAGGGCGGCTTACTGCAGCCCGGACTTAGAACAGTCCTGGTCGAGTGCCTGCCGGACCAGATTCCTGACCGCTTAGAAGTGCCGGTTGCCCAACTGGAGGTCGGTGATAAATTAACCGTGGCTGACCTGAATCCTCCGCCCGGTGTCGAGATTCAAAACGAACCTGACGAAGTAGTCGTATCCATCCTCGGTGCCCGAGTCGAAGAAGAGCCAGCCACCCCAACCCCCGCAGAAGAAAAACCCGAAGCAACCGAACCCCCAACCAACGAAGGAGACAGACTGGCGGCGAGGTAGAGTTGTCGCTTCCATAGATTTGAACCAGTGCACGAGTTAATTCTATTTATATATGAACACGACTGGCAAAGGCTAAATACACAAGTTCAATAAAGCGACAACTCTTGCGAAGCAGTAACATGTCATGGATAAAACACGGCATTGCTTCCATAAAAGATCAACTGGAAGCTTAGCTAGATACTTTAATGGTTCGATCACGACTGGAAAGACTGAATAAGCAAGATTAAATAAGCAATGCCGCTTGTAAAGCAGTAACATGTTATAAACTAGGCCCTAGTTGTCGCTTCCATAGATTTGAACCAGTGCACGAGTTAATTCTATTTATATATGAACACGACTGGCAAAGGCTAAATACACAAGTTCAATAAAGCGACAACTCTTGCGAAGCAGTAACATGTCATGGATAAAACACGGCATTGCTTCCATAAAAGATCAACTGGAAGCTTAGCTAGATACTTTAATGGTTCGATCACGACTGGAAAGACTGAATAAGCAAGATTAAATAAGCAATGCCGCTTGTAAAGCAGTAACATGTTATAAACTAGGCCCTAGTTGTCGCTTCCATAGATTTGAACCAGTGCACGAGTTAATTCTATTTATATATGAACACGACTGGCAAAGGCTAAATACACAAGTTAAATAAAGCGACAACTCTTGTGAAGCAGTAACATGTCATGGATAAAACCACGGCATTGCTTCCATGCAGTAGTGTATTATAGGGTCAGTTGTTCGTGACACAGACAACCGGCCCTTTTTCGCCTGGGTTATCAGAAGAGAATAAGGGGTGGACAGATTGTTTGAACGCTGGCGTAGACAACCGGGGAAAAAAGGCAGTGAGTCAACTAAACTGCTGGTGGGCCTGGGGAATCCTGGCTCAGAGTACGCCGGGACCCGGCATAACGTAGGTTTTATGACGATTGCCAAAATGGCGGAGGAGTTAAAAATCAAGGCTAACCGCTCTGCTCACCAAGCTCTGATTGGCGAAGGCCGATTAGGCGGCTATCGCCTGGTTCTGGCGCAGCCTCAAACTTATATGAACCGCAGCGGGATCGCGGTCGCTGCTCTGCTAAAAGCATATGGTCTAACCCCTGAAGACCTGCTAGTGGTGTGTGACGATCTGGATCTGGAGTTAGGTCGCCTTCGGCTACGGGCCAAAGGAGGGGATGGCGGCCATCGCGGATTGCGTTCAATTATCGCTTGCTTGGGGACTAAAGAGTTTCCCCGGCTGCGAATTGGCGTGGGCCGTCCCGCATCTAAGGAAGAAACCGTAGACTATGTTTTAACCGGTTTTAATCGAGAGGAGCAAATCCTGGTCAACGAAGCGGTCGAAGCAGCAGCCGCCGGCATCCGGCAGTGGTTATTTGAAGGGGTTAATCGGGCCATGAATCGGGTTAATGTCTGGAAACCAGCGTCGTTAGCTAAATCCCCTGTAGGCGGTTAATACGAGAATTTTGGATATTGAAAGGTGGTGCCGGCTTGGTTTCCTGGCCGCATTAATCAAAAGGAAACCAAGCAAGGTTTTGGCTTATCTAAAGAAAGTAAGCATTAATTGGGATAAAGTCGAGACCAAAAGAACCTACCCATTTAATGTCCCGGCAATTTCCAATTTAAAATCGCTTGACCTTGATCATAATGTTGTCTTTATAATAGGGGAGAATGGAACTGGCAAGTCAACTCTATTAGAGGCAATTGCCTGTAAATCTGGTTTTGCCGTTGGCGGCGGCGGACGAAACAATAACTTGGGGTTAACGGATCCCAGTTTAGCCTTAGCGTCAGTAATGACCTTATCTTGGATGCCGAAAGTAACTAGTGGGTTTTTCCTAAGAGCAGAAACTTTTTTTGATTTTGCCAGATATATTGATGAATTAGCAGACGATCCCTCTACGGGCAAACAAGCCGCATATCAGCCTTACGGCGGTCGGTCTTTAAACGAGCAGTCACATGGCGAAGCCTTCTTGTCTCTTTTTACCAACCGGTTCAATGGCAAAGGCTTGTTCATCTTGGATGAGCCAGAGGCGGCATTATCGCCCCAACGGCAGTTATCCTTTCTGAGAATCATCTACGACTTGGAGAAAGACGGGCAAGCGCAATTTGTGATAGCCACTCATTCGCCGATTATCATGGCCTACCCAGGGGCGGTAATCTATAGTTGTGCAGACGATGGGATTAAACAAATAGCATATGAGGAAACCGACCATTTCCGTTTAACAAAGGCCTTCCTAGATAACCGGACAAAGTTCTTTAAGCTGCTGTTTCAAGATTGACAAGATGGATTAGTCTTTTTACCGAAACGTGCCGTAAGGCCCCTGCCTTTAGGCATAGGATATAAGGCACGGCGGCCAATAGGCCGCAATTTTTTGGTAATATAAAATTACCTTGGAAATATGCTGTATAATTAGGCAACATCTTTCGAAAATAGGGATTGACAAGCTCTATTTTGACTTTAGCGATGACAAAGAGTAGTGTTTAGCCTTCCGGCTCAGAACAAATCACCGCAACGGAAGAAATATAAAGAAGCATCTATAACAAACTAGAACTAATAAGATGGATTATTCTAAAGGAGTTGCCATGGGTTTTTGGTTGACAGTTCTTATGATTTGGGTTGGCCTCGTCGTTTACCTTGGTTTCCGCGGCCGACAGGCTTTTGACAGTCTTATCCCCAGTGGCTTTGGCATCGCGTACTGGATTTTGTTTATTTTGATTGCTTCCTCTTTTATTTGGGACCGGATGTTGCCTTCCGGTAATAGTTCTTGGTTTCAACCGATCCTGAATTGGGTCGGAGCCTATTCAATAGCCGCCTTCTTTTATTCTCTGTTATTCGTTATTCTGATTGATATCCTTAGACTGCTGGACCGCTGGCTGGGATTTATTCCTGACTCAATCAAGGAATCACCCGCCAAAGTAGGGCTGGCTGTAGTATGTTTGGTCGCTGGGCTGCTCTTATATGGAACTTGGAATGCCTGGCATCCGGTGGTGCGGCATTATGAAATCACTATTCCTAAAAGTGCCAACGGCAGCCAATCGTTACATGCCATCTTGCTGTCCGATCTGCATCTGGGAAACATAGTCAACAGCCAGCGTTTAGCCGGTATCATTGACCAGATTCAGCAACGGGATCCGGACATAATCCTCCTGGCCGGGGACGTAATTGATGATGATATCGGTTCTTTTGTGGAGCAGAATATGGCTGCCATCTTCCGCCAGGTAGACCCGCGCCTGGGGATATATATGGTTTTGGGTAACCATGATGGCCGCGGAACAACGGAAACGGTGACCTGTCTCGAGGAAGCCGGGATAACGGTGCTACGTAATCAATACGTGCTAATTAATGATAGCTTCTATCTGGTCGGCCGGGAAGACCGCGGACACGGCCGGGCGAGTGCCGCCCGCAAGCCGTTAGCAGAGGTCATGGCCGGGATTAATCACGACCGGCCGATCATCATGCTGGATCACAATCCTTCTCAACTAGAAGAGGGCCAAATTAATGGGGTGGATTTGCAGTTATCCGGCCATACTCACCAGGGGCAACTGTTTCCGCTTGGTTTTATAACTCGGCGCATGTATGAGGTTGACTGGGGTTATCTCCGCAAAGGGGAAATGCAGGTAATTGTCTCAACCGGGGTGGGTACCTGGGGCCCTCCGATTAGAATTGGCAATACCCCGGAGGTTGTAGATCTTAAAATTAATTTTTCTGGAGAATCGTATTGATGAAAACATTGTTTATTGGAATAGCGTTTATTCATGGATTGATTCATTTAATGGGCTTTATCAAAGCTTTTGAGCTGGCCAAGATTAATCAGCTCACCATGAGTATTTCTAAGCCTATGGGTATTCTCTGGTTAGCCGCCGCTTCTCTTTTTTTAACGATAGCCCTATTATCTTTGTTGCAAAAAGATTGGTGGTGGATACCCGCACTGCTGGCGGTGATTCTATCGCAAATTTTAATCATCATGTATTGGTCAGACGCAAAGTATGGGACCATACCCAACCTTATTATTCTTTTGGCCCTGACTATCGGGTTTGCGTTTTGGAACTTTAATACCCAAGTTAATCAAGAAATAAGAGAAACGCTGGCACAAATCAGGTTAGAAGAAACAATTATCACAGAAGAGATGATTAAAAACTTGCCGAATCCGGTCCAGAGATGGCTTATAAACTCAGGTGTTATCGGCAAAGAACAAATCCAGACCGTGTATCTAAAACAAAAAGGGTTTATGAAATTAAAACCGGAGCAAAAAGACTGGATAGAAGCAGAAGCTGAGGAGTACTTCACCATTGATCAACCGGTCTTTATCTGGCGGGTTAAATCGTCCATGATGGGTTTGCCGGTAGTTGGCCGGGATCTCTTTCGAGAAGGGCAGGGTGAGATGCAAATTCGGCTGGCCGGGATTATTCCGGTTGTAAACGTGGCCAATAATCCTAAAATAAATGAATCCGCGTTACAACGCTATCTTGGCGAGATTATTTGGTTCCCTACCGCCGCCCTTAGTTCTTATATCAAATGGGAACCGATTAATGAGTACAGTGCCAAGGCCACCATGTCTTATGGAGGGACCACCGGCTCTGCGGTGTTTTATTTTAACGAACAGGGTGAAATGACCAAATTTGTCGCCCCGAGATATAAAGAAATCACGGATGAAGAACCAACAGAGTGGGTGGCCACAGTCAAAGAGACTCAGATCATAAACGGTATCAAACTACCGACAAAACTAGAGGCAACCTGGATGTTGGATACGGGAGAGTTTACTTGGTACAAATTTGAAATAGCAGATGTTAGGTATAATGATTTAAGGAACCAAAACTTGTAAATGGCGGGGTAGATTGATAAATTCTCCAGGAAGGAAACCTCGCCATTCGCCATCTAGATTTAAGGGCATTTTATTTTTAACGTTAATTCTCTTGGCCTTTGTATAAATGACTTGCTGGTTATTGATGTGTTCACCATTAATAGTGAGCGGGATTAAACGAGTAAGCTCTAATAAATTCATCTTTTTGACAATGAGCAGTTCAAAGAGACCATCATCAATTAACGCCTGGGGGGCAAGCTTTTTAAAGCCACCAATAGATGGGGTGTTAGCGATTAAGAAAAGTAGTACTTCTCCAGTAAATTCGTGGCCGTTATATTCAATCTCTAAAGGTAGCGGGCGAATTGATGGCAGCATTCCGATCCCTTTTATAAAGTAGGCGAGCTGACCCAAGTAGGTCTTTAGTTTACTGGGAACGGTGTAGGATATTTCGCTAAACAGACCACTCGCCGCCACATTAATAAAATACTGATCATTAATCTTGCCTAAATCAACCGATATTTCTTTACCGGTACATAATACATGACAAATTTGGTCGAGCGATCGGGGCAGATTAATGGCTCTGGCAAAATCATTAGTTGTCCCCGCTGAAATAATCCCTAATTTGGGCCGATATGGCTGTTCGGCTAAACCATTGATCACTTCGTTCAGGGTACCATCGCCACCGGCGGCAATAACCAGTTCAAATTGCTGCTCGGCAGCAGAACGGGCTATTCTAGTGGCATCGCCTGCTCCAGACGTGGCCTGACATATCGTCGCAAAGCCGCCAGTCCTTAAACGGTTTATTATAAAAGATAAATTTTTTTCTATTGTTTCTTTTCCCGAAGTCGGGTTATAGATTAGACAGGCATGCTTAATCATCGATGTTCCTCTATTCTGCCAGTGCTGACTCCGGCTTATTTAATTCTACATCATCCAATTGTTGTGGATTAACTTTTAGATCAGGTCTGGATTCCAAGTGAACATTGGTAGTGGGGAGACCCATAGATACTCCTTCTTCCTCCAAAATCCTCATGATTTTAAAGTTTATGTCCTGCTTAACCATTAAAAACTCTTGCCAGACAGTTGTGATAGTAAAAAAGTATAAGAAGATATCTAAGCTGCTGTCATTATATCGGTCAAAAACCACAAAAATGGTTTGTTTGTGAACATCGGGATGCTCAATAAGTGTGGTTTTTATTCTTTCCACGCACTTTTCCAACTTAGCTCTAGGCGTAGAATAGGCAACCTTCAAATGAAAGGTTATTTGACGTTTGCCCATGGCTGCCCAGTTAGTAATTGGTTCATTGGCTAGTTTAGAATTAGGAACAGTAACGATAGCTTGGGCAAAGGTCCGCACCTTGGTGCTTCTAAAAGTAATATCCTCAACAATTCCTTCCACGCTAGGGGTAGATATCCAATCCCCTACAGTAAAAGGCTTGTCGACAATTATAACCATTCCTCCAAATAGGTTAGATAGGGAGTCTTGCGCTGCCAGGGCAAAAGCTAGGCCGCCCAGGCCCAAACCAGCAATAAAACCACTTACCTCATAATCCCATTCCTGGGCAATAATACTGATAGCCAATAAAACCGTAATCAGTTTGATGATTTTAGAAAGAAAGGGAACGATTATTTCATCAAACTGAATACCAATGTTCTTGCCGATGTTTTTCAGCAGTCCTGAATAAACTATATCCAAGTTATAAATTCCCCAAGCCACCAAAACAATAATAGACGACCGGAACAGCCGGGTTATGATATCTTGGGCTGCATCGACATAAGGCAGGTAGAGCAGAGAAAAGTAAAGACCTAGTATAATAAATAAAACTCGGGCTGGCCTTTCGAATACGGTAAGGATATTTTTCAAGACATCCGTGGGAATTTTGCCAGCCATTCTTAAGAGAAACTTAAATACATAGCTTACAAAAACCTTGCGTAATAAGAGGAATGCCAGAAAAATAGAAAAGGATATTAGGATATCTTTGTATAAGGCATTGGTCATTACCTCAGAAAACATTATTCACATCCTCCTATAATCCTAGAGCACAAGCTTTTGCCTTACCCGCGCATTACGGCCCCTGCCTTTGGTGTATGAAGGGGAAATTCTACTCAATTTTATCATTAATAGGCCCTGTTAGCCCATATATCATTAAATCCAATAATTCTTTTATTAACTCTCTATTCGCATTCTTATGCAAATCAGGCCTCTGAAGCACATCAAGATACATTGTCAGATAGATCATCGCAGCCTCAAATGAGATTTCTTTGCGAATATATCCTTCTTCGCGGCCTTTTTCAATGAATTTACCGACAATATAAGGGTACTCGTTTTTGTTAAAGTCATCTACCAGCTTCTTTATCTCCGGGTTGGAATTAAACAATGCCCAAAAATTATCGAGGTTTACTTGATCAAAAAAATCATTTTTCATTGATACTGTCCGCTTCAATATTTCAGGAAATGGCAGGTCGCTTTCCCACAATTCTTTTCTTAATTCCCAATTGCTTTTAATCAAGTTTATAATTGTCTCCTTCATCAGGCCTTCTTTGCTGCCAAAATAATTATAAATACTGGCTGGAGAAACCCCTGCCCTTTGAGCAATCTCATTTATATTAGTTTTATCCGGGCCATACTTACAAAAGAGCTCTAAGGCAGCAGTGCGTATCTTATCTTTTTTTAGCTCTGTTCTACGTTCATATCCATTCATTTATTAACACCTCGCTCTAAGCATACTAAAAAGTTTTATAACGAGTCAATATAAAACTACAAAACCAATTGACAAGGGATGACGACATATTATAGTTTTATAGTATATTTCTATAAAATTATAAAACGAGGGATTAACATGAACGTCATTCAGATCGAAAAACTGACCAAATCCTTTGGCGCGACCAAGGCTTTAAAAGGAATTGATCTTACCGTGAAGCAGGGAGAGGTACATGGTTTTATCGGGCCCAACGGTGCGGGAAAGTCGACAACTATCCGCATCCTGCTGGGGATTTTGAGGAAAACTTCGGGAAAAATTACACTGTTCGGAGGCGACCCGTGGAAGGATGCTGTGGAGCTGCATCGCCGAATTGCCTATGTCCCGGGTGATGTTACTCTGTGGCCTGATTTATCCGGAGGGGAAATCATTGATCTTCTTGGACGGCTGCACGGAGGACTTAATTTATCCCGAAAGAAACACCTTCTGGAACGCTTCCAGCTTGATCCAACCAAGAAAAGCAGAACCTATTCCAAAGGAAACCGCCAGAAGGTAGCTTTAGTAGCCGCCTTTTCCTGTGATGCAGATTTGTATCTTCTAGATGAGCCTACTTCAGGACTGGATCCTCTGATGGAGATGGTCTTTCAGGAATGCATAGCGGAAATAAAGAAAGCGGGTAAGACCGTGCTCCTGTCAAGCCATATCCTTTCGGAAATAGAGTCCCTTTGCGACCGGGTCAGTATTATCCGGCAAGGGCAGATCGTAGAATCCGGAACACTGTCCGAGCTTCGGCATCTGACCCGTACTACAGTAAATGTAGAGACCGAGAGGGAGGCAAATGGCTTGAGTAAGTTGAACGGGGTATACGATGTATCAAAAGATGGTCGAAAATACCGGTTTTCCGCTGATCTTGATGCCATAACGGAAATTATGAGATTTCTCCTGTCGCTGGGAATCAAATCAATAACGATTGAACCACCCAGCTTGGAGGAATTGTTCCTGCGCCACTATGGTAACGGTATTCGTGACAAGGAGGAGAATTAGATGAAGCCTAATGGGTTTGCAGGCACCCGAACACTGTTTAAACTCTTTCTCCGCCGGGATCAATTTTTGCTGCCTCTTTGGATATTCCTGCCTGTGGTTTTGGGGATGATTGTAGCGGCTACTTTTATCGCTATGGCAGACCAGGGGATGCATAGTGTATTAAATGAATTTGATAAAGATCCATTGGTTTCTGCGATTCTCGGCCCGGTTATGTCTTTTGATCTTCCCGGGGCCATAGTTTGGCGGGGTACTTCACAACTGGCACTTGTTTTAGCAATAGCCAGCCTGCTTACAGTGATTCGCCATACCCGTACGGATGAAGAAACAGGTCGCAGTGAGCTGATTCGAGCCTACGCAGTTGGTCCTTACGCCAGCTTAACTGCTGCGCTGATCTTAACCATCGTTGGAAACCTGGTATCAGGAGTGCTGATTGCCTTAAGTGTAATTGCCCTTGGGGGAGATGCAGCTGGTTCATTTGTGTTTGGAGCCACCATGTCGGTCGTGGGGTGTTTTTTTGCCGGTATAGGTGCTTTAGGTGTTCAGTTGCGGGAAAACAGCGGCAGTGCCCGGGGAATCGGCATGGCAGTCGCGGGCTTGGGGATAATGATGATGATTTTGAATAACGTGGGAGGTGGAGATACAGTATTAAAATGGATCAGTCCCATGGCGTGGCAGCGGGTGACCAGGCCCTTTGCCGGGAATCATGGCTGGAGTTTGTTGTGCTTTACTGCTATCGCCGCTGTACCTATAATTATTTCCTACGCGTTATCTATTCGAAGAGATCTTGGGGCGGGCATTCTTCCGTCGCGTCCCGGACCTTCGGCAGCGGCCCTCGGTTTTTCCAGCCCTCTTGCATTGGCCTGGAGACTGCATCAAAGAAGTTTCATCGGCTGGCTGATGGGTACAGTATTGTATATAGTTGGATTTTCTGCCCTCTCTCCCGGTTTATCTCAATCTGGAGGAATAAGTGGCTGGCTGTCCGGTCTTGGCGGTACAGATTGGACTGACCAAGCCGGTTTGGGTTGTGTCTTTATCAGCATAGGCATCTATCTGGTTTCGCTTGTCGTGGCAGTCTATGCAATAACTGCTGTGCTGCGCATGAAAAAAGAAGAAGACGAAGGTAGAACAGAATTGCTGGTCGATAAACAGGTCAGCCGGATTAGCTGGATGAGTAGCCATTTAATCGTCGCAGCTTCATGTTCTGCGGGACTGTTGCTGGCCATGGGCGTTGCCGGGGGTCTGGTGTATGGGTTTGTTACCGATGATTTAAGTAACGGCTTCTGGAATATTTTTTACATGAACGTCTCAAAAATTCCACCCGTATGGATACTGTTAAGTTTAACTGCCTTTTTGTATGGTTTATGGCCTCGAATAACATCTCTGTGCTGGGTTGTCTGGTTAGCGTTTGTTCTGCTGGAACTTGGCTGGGAAGCACAGCTAGTAGATTGGTCACTGATGCAAATCTCTCCGTTTAGCTTTGCTCACTATACCATTGATATTTCAAATTTGCCGATGTTACCGCTACTCTGCTTGTTTTTTGTCTCAGCATTATTGACAGGCATCGGTTTGCTTGGGTTTAGAAGCAGAGATATTTTGACAAAAGCATAGACGGTTAAACGGTGCTAATTTAGACTATTATTAAAGTTCGAATGCGGCCAGGGTTAGGCATCGGCGGCGGATATGCTCCGATAGTGTAATCCCAGCAGGATGAAAACATTTTTTAATCGGCCAAGAAACTCAACCCTTCAATTAGGTAGTTGTTATATTAACATAAAATGAATCATGAAGAAGAAGGGGCAAACATAAATGAATGAACAAAATAACAATACCTTTTGGTTCCCTGGGCACTGGATGGGAGGTCTCTCCTTAATCATCGGACCACTCTTATTACTAGCGGCTGCTCTCCTCAGGATACAGTTTCATTTCTTCTATGACGCGCAGCTTGCCGCCTACGCTGACCATCCTGTACTCATCACCGCTGCCTACAGTTGCTTTGTGCTAGGCTGCCTCTTCCTCTGGCCTGGGGTCATCACCTTAGCAAGATTCATCGGCATGAAACATCCCACTTTAGCAGTTTGGGGGGGCATGGTTACGATCTTGGGGCTAATAGGCCGTGTTTTTCATGGCGGCATTGATCATATGGCCTTCCAGCTCGTAAATGTGCAAAGTCTTGAACTCGCAACGAAAGCGGTAAGCGACTCGTACCAAGCGTTCCATATCATTCGGTATTTTAACGGCATGATGATGGTCGGCTGGGTACTCTTGGCAATCGGTGCCTATCGTTCTGGCACTCTCGGACTCATTCGTTCGGCGGCACTGGCCTCCATGTTCTTCCTACCCTTGGGTACCCTAAAAGGCACGAGATTCGAGTCTACATTCCTGATCCTTGGACTCTGCATAGCATTTGTTCCACTCGGTATCAAAGTGTTGCGCAACGGCCCGCCGCCATCACGCAAGGCGATAATCTGGGCGATTGCATTCGTAGTCGGTGAGATTGTATTTATTGTGCTTTCAATTCTATACCCCGAAATTATGCGGCACTAACAGGGAGTAATACTACGCCTGGCTAAGCATCGGAAAGCTGCTCGTTCTGGTGCTTCTTTATTGCCTCTAAAAACTGCTCCCCGTATTTCTTAAATTTGGTTTCACCTACTCCAGGGATGGCCAGCATGGACCAGGCATCCTCGGGCCGGGAGTGACACATTCCCCGCAAGGTGCTGTCGTGAAAAATAATATAACTGGCTTTATCATATGTTTGACTTATACACATTCAGTGTGTACAATGTGAATCAAGAGGTGAGGTTGTGAAACGTAAAGATCTAATCAAGCTCTTAGAGAAAAACGGTTGGTGGCTCAAAAGGGAAGGACATGATCACACCATCTACACCAACGGAAAAGACAATGAACCAATATCACGCCAGACAGAAATTGATGAAATATTAGCAAAGAAAATAATTAAAAGGCGGAATTTAAAATAAACCCGTTTTCTAAACCAAAAGGAGAGTGAAAAAATGATTAAAGCGTATCCAATCATCCTAACCCCAGCAAAGGTTGGTTACGTCGTATCTGTTCCTGATTTAAATATTAATACGCAAGGGAAAGATATCGCCGAGGCGATTTATATGGCCCGTGACGCTATTGGTCTCTGGGGGATTACTGAACAAGATGACGGCAGAGAAATCCCCGAGCCATCAACAACCGAACCGGATCATGAAGCCAATGAGTTAATTACCTGGGTAGATATTGACTTTGATAAATACCGCAAAGCGAATGATATGACTACTATGCGTATTAATGTTTCTGTCCCAAAATATCTAAAAGTCTTAGGTGATGAAGTTGGCGTAAATTTTTCTCAAATCCTTCAAGAAGGATTAAAAAAGCACCTTGGTATTAAGCAGCCTTAACCACAGGGACGGTTCTTGTGGCGGGTAAGCCTGCTTCAGGTGGGGTAGAGTCTCCACCTGAAGCCCGGATGTTCAGCGAAGCTGGATGAGTTCATAGTTATCTAAAGGCAACCATGGTCGCCAAAAAGGGAGAATGAGAAAAAATGAGTGGAAAACTGATTAGGCTATTCTTAGTTGACGGTAAACCAAACGGCTTGCGAACCTTGGAAATTTCAAACATGACTATTCACGCAACCATCTTTCCCAGGCCACAAATTGACCAGTTTGCCAAACGAGAATCTGCCAACAAGCCTGGTGTATATTTATTACTTGGTACTGATGTAGATAATGCAGAACAATTGGTTTTATATGTAGGTGAAGGTGATCCTGTTCTACCAAGATTGAAGAGTCATTCGAATAAAAAAGACTTCTGGACCGAGGCGATTGTATTTTCCTCGAAGGACGGGTACTTAACTAAGACTCAAATTCAGTATTTAGAGGCTGAATTATACACCATTGCTAAAGAAGCATTTAGGGTTAAGTTGGATAATTCCCAGTGCCCAACAAAACCTAACATATCGGAAGTAGATGAGGCAGAAGTAAGTCAATTCTTGGACGGAATCAAGTTGATCTTGGCTTCTCTTCATTATGACTTCCTTGAACCTCGCACCTTAATAGAGTCAGACAATACACCCATATCCAAGGTTTACGAACTTAAAAATAAAAAGGCCATTGGTAAGATGGCGATTATGGATAACAAGTATGTTATCCTCAAAGGCTCAACAGCGGTATTAGAAAACAGAAAATCTATTCCACCGGCCATAGCCAAATTAAGAAAGGACCTTGTCGAAACAGGAATAATGGTGAACAAAGGGGATGGAGTTTTTACATTTACCCAAGATGCAACTTTTAACAGTCCAAGCTATGCTGCAGCAGCCATTGTTGGGGGTGCGGCAAATGGGCAAAAAATGTGGAAATACGAAAACAAATCTCTTAAGGAGATTGAAGAAGAAACAATGGTTATTGGGGCAGATGATTAAGCGTTGTTTGGGATGAAGACGGTCAATGGGAAATTTTGGAATAGCCGCGGGAATCACAAACATCCATAAGTCCACCCAGAGCGGAAGTTCGGCATTTAGTGATCGCATTTATAGCATTCAACCCTTCATAATGAACAGGATTGGATTTCATAAAACAATTTCTGTTCACAGGTGAATGCATCAGCGGAATGGAACTGCCTGGAGTATGTTAAAAATATCTTCTGGCCGCCCGCCCTTTACATTCACTTCGACCACCATGTCACCATATAGGACGCTAAAGTGCATCCGATAACCCGTATTGTCATCCCCGGCATCATTGACCGTATAAGCCCTTGTTTTAACGGCTTTCAGCGAGAGGTTTTCCGCTTTAAAAACCGGGTTATTCACAATTTCACGCAGTTCATCCGGTACCGATTCAGCGCGGGGAATAGGATACAGTGCCAGGTCATAAGTTTCCGGTTGGCTTAAATCCACGATTCTGGCCTCATCGTCTTTGGTTTTGCGATAGATCGTCAGAGTGAGATACCGCATGCCTTTTGTGTATTCAAGCCTCAATCCGTCACGTTGCTGATTCAAAATGCGCCAGGCCGATTCAAAATTAAAGCCGGGCATGTGTGGGGGTACATATGCTCCGAAATCAGGGTCTCCCTGCGCCTGGGAAAGGGCTAGCTTCTCTGACCGCCAGGCCGGGATATAATCCGGTGTGATTTGACCCAAATCAGCAGCAGTCCCAGCGGCGATGAGGTTTACCAGCATGGTCAGTTCTTCCTCAGCATTTTCGCCGGTGATCTCGATATAATACCCCGTTCTATTAAGGGTAAATAAGGCGTAATACAGGGTATCCACCCGGCCGGATGGATCTTGCCAATATCCGGCTGTCACGGGAAGGTCGTTTATCTCAGAGACTCGAGGCTCATCTGCATACCTAAAGGTATAAGCGGGGGACCGGTCCTTAGCCATTTTAATCCTGATTTCCTGGCCTGAGTCCGCGTCTTTGCCGACGATGGTGACATCATCCAGAATCCCTTGGCCAGAAAACCCGGCGTGCCCTTTGAGCATATAGTTTTTCAGCATATCTGGTGTGCTTTTTAGAAGGGTGCCGATTTCATCTGGCGTAAGCTCTTGGGTGAAATAGCCGAGAATTGCGGCCCGTTTTGCCTCTGAACTTCCCTCCGCCCGATTAAAAAACAGAGCAGATTCCTCGTTGGCATCCAACGAGGGTATGGTCGCGGGTGATGAAGTGTCGTCAGGCTGGATCACCGGAGAATTGACCTGGTTTGACGGAAATAGGTTGGGAAAAGCCCAAATGCTCATAAACACAAGCACAGCGCAGGCACATATGGGAGCATAACGCCCTAAAACTATGCGCCGAAGCGGAGGTCTTTGTGTTAAACGGTTCATGATTTTATCGTGTAAGGCTTGGTCAACGGACACCTGGTCCATGTAGCTGCGGTAATCTTTCATAACGTGTCCTCCTGCAACATAGTTCTGAGCTTTTGGCGTGCACGGGTGAGCAAACTTCTGACCGTGGATTCCTTTTGGCCGGTTATCCCGGCAATTTCCGCCGTCGTATATCCTTCATAATAAAAAAGATGGATGACAATTCGGTACTTTGCCGGCAGGGACAAAATGGTTTCCATCAGATGCTGCTGCTCCTCCGACTGGGCCGGGTAAGATTCGAGCAGCGGGTCGGTTTTTTTCCGCCAGCTTAAGCGTAGACGGCTTTTACATCGATTAACGGTCACCCGGATAAGCCAGGCGATTTCGTGTTCTGGCGACTGAAAAACGGGGTGCTTCTCCATCACTTTGACAAACACTTCCTGCACAATATCCTCCGCGTCCGCTTTGTTTCCCAAGATGGCCACAGCGGTTCTATACAACCTGTTTTCATGTTTTAATACAAATTTTTCCATCCAATCCTCCGGCCGGCAGGATTGATCAGCCATCCGATTCACTCCCTCAACCTATATACGCATGAAAGAGATGAATTGCTGCAAGGACTAAAAATATTATCAGGGGCAACTTTATCAAGGGTAGCTTTATCATGGCGTGGTCATGTATACATTCACAAAGTTGTATGGTTAATCTTAATTGGGCAGCTATATCATCATTAAAAGGTTGACCCTTATTGTTTGAAACCATGTTTCTCCGTATGCCTGGTTATCCCTGTATGTTCGGTTATAAGAGAGAATTTCTATCATAATTTCGATAATATCAGTCGTACTGCGAAGCCAGATGAGGCAAAGCTGATCTTATCCAGTTTTTTCTACTGTTAGGTAATTTGTTACCTTCATATTGACATTTGGCAAACAAAATACTAAAATGTTTATAATAACATCAACAAAACATTATATCGTTGCTATCACTTTTGACGAAACAGCAAGATACAGTCTTAAGAAAGGCTGAGACCTTTGACTAATCAGGAAGAATTAAAACCGGTCGATTCGGCTTCTGATATTAAAAAACAAACAATAAAGGATTCGGAGGGCAGTAGTCCTCAGAATCAAAAGATAGTGCTGGAAATGAGTATGGATACAAAAGATGGACAACTGTTCCAACTAGAAGAATCCAGTCTTATTGCGCTGCGGGAAATTGCTCAAAAATTCCAACAGGGCCGCCTTTATCGGGAACGGGAAATCAATGAGATATTGAAGCAGTATTATGATGACCACATTACGCTTAGACGGTTTTTAATTGAATACGGGTTTTTGGCCCGAAAACCCGATGGCAGTCAATACTGGCTAAAGTAACCTCACTTATAAAAGTAGGGGTCTGGAACCTAAATCAACAACTGGAAGGTGTTAGCAGGTGAAAAAGATGGAAAGATTCTGGGAGGCCTCCTTGGAAGAAATGAAAAGAGGTTATTGGGAGGACCCGACTGGTTATGGTTGTCTGCTTTGCGGGCACCGCCTCGAAAAGGGAATCATCTATCAGGAGGATGGAGTGCTTTATGAAGCGGAGAAATATATGCAAGTGCATATTCAGAAAAAGCACAATTCGGTATTTGATTATTTGCTCGGCCTAGATAAAAAAATGACCGGTCTTTCGGAACACCAAAAAGAGCTGCTGCAGCTTTTTTATCAAGGAAAAAGCAATACCGAAATTCAAAAAGAAATGGGAATCGGCAGCAGTTCCACGATCCGTCACCATCGTTTTGTATTAAAGGAAAAAGCGCGACAGGCTCGGGTGCTTTTAGTCATAATGGAGTTATTGAAAGAGATGGACGAGAGCAGACCGAGTTCCTCGGATTCCGCCATGACTCAAAATGCCGCCCCCGTGATAGTTGGCTCCTTTCGTCTTACCCGGGAAGAAGTGGATAAAATATTAAAACGCTGTTTTCCGGAAGGGACAGATGGTCAATTAAAGACTTTTGACTTAAAACTAAAGAGCCGGTTGGTTGTTCTGCGGGAGATTACCAAAAAATTTGAGGCTCCGCGGATCTACCACGAAAAAGAAGTCAACGAAATTTTGAAATCAGTTTATGAGGACTACGTTACCCTGAGACGGCAACTGGTTGAGTATGGGTTTATGGACCGCAAAGCGGATGGCAGTGAGTATTGGCTAACAGAAACAGATGGAAATGAGGAAGAGAATATGGAGCGCAAAAAAGAATTAAAACAGCTTTATAAAGAAATGAAAAGCGAAGGTGGGGTTTATCAGATCCGAAACACCATCAACCAGAAGGTATTGGTGGTTAGTACCCCCAATCTAAAAACCATCAATGGCAGGCGTATGCAGCTGGCAGCCGGAAGTCATCAAAATAAACAGCTGCAGGAAGAAGTAAAGCAATATGGAACAGAGGCTTTTGTTTTTGAAGTATTAGAGGTTTTGGAGGAAAAAGAGGAGGGCCCCTTTGATAAGGGAGAAGAGCTAAAAAAACTGGAGAAAAAATGGCTGGAAAAGCTGCAGCCATATGGGGAACGAGGATATAACAAGCGGTCATAGTGAACTCGTCCAGCCTTGTTCGGTTTTTGAAAGCACCTTGTTGAACATCAGGGTTTCAGGTGGAGAATCTGCTCCACCTGAAGTTAAACATAATAACCCCCACTAATAGGAGTAGGGATCTCATTGACGGTGGTAATAGCTCTCACCATTGAGTTTTTTATGATAGGAGTTTTAATACAAAATGGCCAAACCTACTTTTAACGAGTTTACGGAAATGCTGGAACAAGCTATAGAGCATATCCCGCCTCGGTTCTGTAGGGACTTAACTGGCGGCTTTAATGTCCAAAAAGGGAAGAAGCGGGAGGGCCCCTATTATATCCTGGGCGAGTATGTCGAGGGAGACCATCTGGGTTGTTTCATCATCTTTTATTATGGTTCCTTCGTGGCCCTTACTGGAGAATGAGCCTCGGGAAACCTGGGAAGCAGAGATTATGGATACGGTGCTGCATGAATTGCAGCATCACCTGGAGGCTAAAGCCGGAAGAGATGATTTAGCCCGTCAGGAAATAGAAGAATTAGCCAAAGCCTTACGTAAAGAGTAGTAGGAAATAGCTTTTGCGGACCTTAGTAACACTGGGGATGTTATCTGAAAGTTGGCAGAACTAAAAAAGCAGCCGGTAGGCTACTTAGGAGGAAAAACATCGTCATGAGTTCCGATAATATATAGAGTGTTTATCTGGTCGTTCGCTTCTGAAGTTACCTCGATGATGATACGTACAGACATATTGACACTTATTTCAAAGAAGTTACTCGTTCCTTGTATTTTCTTATATCGAAGTGAGGGGTGGCTGGGGTCGGAAATGAATAGCTCAATAGCTTTTGCTGCTTGTTTATAAGTTTTTGAGTCTAGTTGCTTAAATTGTTTATCGAATTTTCTAGTAGATCTGAAGCGTCTGGTCATTATTTAATACCTTCAAGGAATTGGTTAATGGTATTAAATTCCCGGACATTGCCGGAATCAACATCATTTTTAGCTTCAAGCATATCATTTTGAGTAGTTTCGGACCAGAAGTATGCCTGGCTTGAAGGAACGAGTTTCATCGGTTCAATGATGATTCTATTGTTATCCACCTTAACATCTAGTACATCGCCTTCCTTGATATTAAGTTGTTTTCTAATGTCTCTCGGGATGCTTATGAGGTTTCGTTTCTGAACGAAAATCTTATGGGAGGTAATTGACATAATAGTCACTCCTTTAGTCCTCTATAATCACAGTATATGTGTAATTACGTAATTAGGCAAATGCAAGAGAAAAATAACTATTAGGTATTCCTTTGGGGTACCACAGAATAGCATACTTTTTCACAATTTTTATTCTAATTCTAATCTTGGCTAAGCCCAATAGTCCAAAAGCTATCGTGCAAGCGATTTCGTTCTTCTTGCGCTTCCATGGGAGATGTTCTTGTACCTTCTCTGTCCAGAAGAACCGTCAGACTGTGTGAAAACGTCCTGTCTTGACCTTGAATGTACCCCATAAACCCACCTTTCCATTGTATCTTCTAGTTAAATCCTATCATTTTTGTAGATTTATGGAGAAAAATTTGGTTTTCACACAGTCTGCCGTCCCTGTGGCTAAAAAGGAAGCAAAAGAACCGTCCCCTTGTTTGCTTTTTTACAAAGCATGCACTGCCTCGGCCACGGACCTCATTTTCGTCTTCTTTAACGGACTGATTACCGACAGGACGGTTATTCCGCTGATAAAGAGCGTGATTCCAATCAATTGGCCGAGAGGAAAATGCCATTGGATATGAAACGACGCTAGCCAGGCATTGATCAGGAACCTTTGCAGAAACACCCCCAGGAAACAGCCAATCATACAGCCAGTCAGCGTATAGGTGGCTGATTCGGCCAGGACCATTCGGCAGAGCTGACGCCAGGACATGCCAATGGCCCGCATGATCCCCAGGTACCTGGCTTTGGCCGCCACGCTGGTACTCATGGTGTTAAAGATATTGATAATGCTGATTAAGGCAATGATCGCTAAGAAGCCGTAGATGAAAACAGCCATGGTGATAAAGGTTTGATCAATCTCGGCATTTTTTTGCCGGGCATCTAAGAAAGTAATGTCTTCACTCAACAAGCTTTTAATGCCCTGGACAGTTCTCTCCTGATTTCGGCCAGCAATTTGGATGTCCAGGCAATCATACGCGGTCTGGCCGGTGATTTCGGTGAATAGCTTCTCCGAGGTAATAAACGTGGCCAGGTTCAACTCGGAATCGTTAAATGGCACGGCCCTCAAGATACCAACAACCGTAAATTCTTTGGTTCCACCGGGTGTCTCAATGTAGACTTTATCACCCACCTGCAAGTTGGTGGTGGTCGTGGAAGTATTATTTCTTTGATTCAGAGCGACGGCAATGAGGCCGTGGTTCTGGTTGAGCTGCTCTTCCGTGAATACCCCGTCGATTAAATCGGACTGGGCCCATTTCATCTGTTGCTGATCGTAGGAAATCAGCCAGGAACGCTCCAACGGTACCAAGAGGCCGTTTTCTGTTGTCGTTATCCCGTTTATGCTTTCTCTATAACTGTCAGTTAATTTTTCAGCGGCAAAAGTGGCCTCGACATGGGCAAACATTCTTCCATAGACTCGGTCTACCCCCTCGATGTTACTTAACCGGGCAGATAGATCACTCGGTAGACCCTGGGTTGAGGTCAGAGACAAATCCGGCGTATACGGCTTGGTCGTTTTCAGAGCGGTGTGCATAAAATCAACGAAAACCTGAAATCCCATAAACAAGATAATGCTGATGGCGATGGAACTGGCCATTAACCAGAAGGTTCTCCTGGTTCGCCGGGCGTTAGTAACCCCCATGGCGATTTCCACCGTCAACCGCTGCATCAGCCAGCCGGCTTTTTTCTTGACCGGCGGCTTGATGTCGTTGCTGCCGGTGACGGCATTGATGGGCGAAACCCGGGCCGCCTTGCGGGCCGGCCCAAAGGAAGCGATTAGGACCGTTAGAAAACCAATGCTAATCCCGGCACTTATCCCCACCAGGCTGAAATTGAACAGCGGAATGGCCCCAAACAGACTCTGGTTATAGAACTTGAGGATCGCACAACAAATAAAGGTCATCACCATTCCCGCCAAAACCCCGATGGGAATGGCGCGCAGGGTAATCGTCAGCCCTTCTCGGCGCACCAGCCGGCTGATTTGCGCCCGGGAGGCTCCGATACACCGCAACATGCCAAACTGGCGAATCCTTTCCAGCACCGAGATGTTAAACGTGTTATAAATCATGAGTACCCCCGGCGATCAGGACCAGCGTGAACAAAACAGCCCCAATTTTGTAAAAATCAAGGACCGCATTATGATCACTTTGGCCGATGAGGGCCAGCAAGTGGGTATTGCGCTCGATTCGGTCCTCCGCAATCCCTAGATCCGCCTTGATTTCCTGTTCTGCTCGCCGGATATTAGCCCCGTCTTTAAATTCAATTAAAAAGATGCTTTTTTCGGCCCGTTGCAACTGATGGGCCCCGCTAACTGACAGGAGCACTCCGGGAATCCCTTGCGCTTTCATAACGCCGAGGTCGTAAAAAAGCCCGCTGACCCGGAATTCTCGTTCCGGTGCGTCGGGAAAAGACAGGCGGACGTAATCGCCAACCTTCAGGTTTAATTGATGGCTTTCAGCCGCCCACTGTTCCAGCATGATTTCATCAGGAGCAAGCGGATAATCGCCTTGCAGCAGTTGAACATTCATGTTGCCGGCAAATTGTTGATCCAGGGCCCCCAGTTCACAGGCCACCCCATTCAGCCGGGCCGACCCTAACATTGTCCAGGCGCCCGAATTTTGGACATCAATACGGCTGCTAATGGTCCTGACCTCCGACTCGGAGGCATTGAAGATCGCGAGGTGATAATTCCCGCGGTCGTGCATTATTTGGATTTTTTCAAATTCGATTAATACGTCCAACATTGAAAAAATACCGGTAATGAGGGCGACCGAGATCGCGACGCTGATAATGGTCAGCCGGGTTTTTTTGCGGTGAGCGGCTAGATATTTAGGGACCAGTGCCAGATAGTGTTTCATTTTGCACCCCTCCCCAGTTCCTGGACAAGGCCATCTTCTATCTGAAATACCCGGTCCGCCAGGGCCGCGTAGTTTTGATTGTGGGTAATGACCAGCAGGGTTTGGTTATAGCGGTCCACGGACAGCCGCAATAAATCCATAACCTCCCGGCTGTTTTTACTGTCCAGATTGCCGGTTGGTTCATCGGCTAGAATCAAGGCCGGTTTGGTGGCCAGAGCGCGCCCAATGGCCACCCGCTGCTGCTGCCCGCCAGACAACTGCCCGGGCAAATGGTGTTTTCGATCCATCAATCCCAGAACGCTCAGCAGTTCGTCGATAAAGCGGCGGTCCGGCTTTTTATAATCCAACAGCAGGGGCAGGACAATGTTTTCTTCCACATTCAGCTCAGGGACTAGATTATAGGCCTGAAAGATGAAGCCAATGCTGCGTCGCCGGAAAACCGCCAATTCCTCTTCCGGCAGGGTATAAATATCCAGGCCGTTGATGATTACCCGGCCAGCGGTCGGGGTATCCAGGCCGCCAATCAAGTGCAACAGGGTGCTTTTTCCAGCCCCCGATTCCCCGACAATCGAGACAAATTCCCCTCGCGCCACAGAAAAAGTGGCCCCCTTCAAGGCCTCCACCCGGGTTTCGCCGGAACCATAAGTTTTGGACAATTGATCAATTCTCAGGATTTCCATGCTTCCACCTCGCATATCCTATCTTCTGCTAGTTAAGATAGCACCCCAAACTTACCTGAAGATGAATTTAGACTTACAATTTTGTAAGCTTGGGCAGATGCACGGTGAAGCGGGTACCTTGTTCCGCACTGCTTTCTACGTTCAGGAAACCCCCATGCAAGTCAATGACGGATTTGGTCAGGGTCAGCCCGATGCCGATGCCCGGCTTATCCTGCGAGAATCGGCTGCGGTAAAATCTTTTAAAGATATGGTTGAGATCATCGGGGTGAATGCCCGGCCCGTTGTCCCAGACGGTTATCTTGACAAATAACGGGGTTTCTTCCACTCGGATTTGGATCTGATCACCAGGGTTGGTATGTTCTACCGCATTCTTGACCAGGTTGCTGATGGCCTCCAACAGCCATTGTCGGTCGCCAGAATAGGAGACGCGGCTGTCGGCCAGGATGGCCAAACGTTTTTGTTCTAATTGCAGTCTGGTTTCAAAGGTCGCCGCGATTTGCCGGAGCAGATCGTTGATCACAACTGGACTCAGCTTCAGTTCGATCATGCCGGCATCGAGCCGGGCTAATTTGAGAAGATTGGTAATCAGGGTTTGCATGCGTTCCAATTCCTGGGCGCTTTTGGTTAGGAAATTCAAGACGTTTTCGTTGCCGGATTTTTCACTCTGCATAATCTCGTTATACAGCATCAGGGCGGACAAAGGGGTCTTGAGTTGGTGGGAAATGTTGGTTATAGTTTCCTTGAGAAACAACCGGCTTTGCCTTTCTTTCTCGATGTGGGTTTGCAGGGTAGCGGTTACCCGGTCGATGGCGGCGGCTAGTTTCGCTAAATCACCTTCATCCTGGCGATCAAGCCTGATCAACGCTTTTCCATTAGTGATGTTTTCCACCGCCAGGGTGTAGCTGGCCAGTTGCTGATAAAGCTTGCGTAAGAAATGATAGACAACGAACACTATGGTCAAGGCCAGGCAGGTCAAAAACACCAGGCAGGTGGCGCGGAGGCTTTGAAAAAACTGCGCTGCCTCCGGCACCAACTGCAAGGCAACGGTATCTTTATACCCGGCTTTTTCGAGCAGCGCCTGCCCGGCCGCGAGATGGTCAGGTGATTTAGCCGCGGTAAAGGCGGCGGCAATTTCTGAATCAGCCAATTTCGCCGGCTCTTGAATCAAGTATCCGGCGATCATATAATCATGCTTTATCAGCTGATTTTTATATTGAGCAGCCGTCAGCTGGGTGATTGCTAGCAGAAGGACAAAGCTGCCCAGAAAAACCACCCCGAATATTAAAAATAACCTTTTGACCTCTCGGTTGGCGAAGATCTCCATAATTGCGATAATTGCTCCTTTATACCTTTATACAATATTCCATTTATAGCCCATCCCCCGGACGGTAATTAAAAACCTCGGCTGTTTCGGGGTGTCTTCGATTTTGTCCCGTAATCGGCTGATATAGACCGCCAGGGTATTGTCATCAATGAAGCTATCCTGACCCCAGAGTCTTTGGCGGATCTGTTCCTTGGATAAAAGCAACCGGGGATTTTGCATGAAAAGGCATAAAAGCCGGTATTCCGCCGAGGTCAACTCAAGATCGCTGCCGCTTTTCATGACCCGGCCTTCTAAAAGGTTCACGGTAATCCCATTGGAGCTTAATTCACTGATTTGGCGAGGCCTAGCAGCGGATCTTCTTAATACAGCCTGGATCCGGGAAATCAGTTCATTAAGTTTAAACGGTTTGGCAACATAATCATCCCCGCCAAGATCCAGGCCCATCACCACATTTACTTCTTCATCGGCGGCGGTTAGAAAGATAATCGGTACGCTGGAAATCTGCCGGATCACTTTACATAATTCAAACCCGCTGCCATCGGGCAGCATGAGATCTAACAGAACCAGATCAATGCTATTCTGGCTAAAAGATTCTTTAGCCTCCGCTATGGTCCTGGCCACCGTAACCTCAAAGCCCTGCTTTTTCAGGGAGAAACTCAGACCGTCAATGAGACTTAAATCGTCTTCAACTAGCAGTAATTTATACATAAATGACCTCATTAATTAAAATAACTAAATCAAGTACTCAGTAATAAAGATTCTGGAATAGCAGCTTTAATCCTGCAAAATATCATAATATTGTTTTGAAAAGAGCTCCAAACTTTCAGAAGCTTCCGGGTTTGTTTGTCACTCCCGAAAACTTTTTATCAAAGTACTATACATAAGGTAGTTGTTATTGATAAGCTTATTGGTTATAATATAATTACGGCTGATGTTGGAACGTCTGTTACCACGCGAGCATCTTCTTGTATGCTATCAGCCTAAATCTTTTCAAAAACATGGCTTATTTTTTGGCCATGTCTTTTTGTCTTTTAGCGTACTACAGGGACATCCCCTTGTTGGCTTGTTTTATACAATAAAATATAGTAACATGAAAAAGATCTCTTTGAAGGAGGTGGTAAAGATGTGTGCTTTTGCTGGAAGACAAATGGCGGCTGTCCGGATGATTTTCGGTAGTGCTGCAGTTTATCGGGAAAGGTTAGCCTATATCAACCAATTAAATTATAATAATTCCGGAGAAGGCACATCTTTATTACTACCCTTTTTCATATCCATAATATTTTAAGTTATAGGATTCGCATTATGAATTATAGGCTTAGTATGATGAAGACGGTGGTGCATTCTGCCGTTTTTTTGTGTCTTTCTTCCAGAAATGAAGAAAGGACGGTTTTATGAACACAAACCTGCAACCGGACAATGATTCTGCCTGGCAGAAGAAGATAGCTTTATTTTTAATCAGTCAGAATTTATCGCTATTCGGTTCCTCAGTGGTTAGCTTCGCCATTATTTGGCATATCACTCTGCAAACCTCATCCGGTTTTTGGGTAATGCTGTTTACCATTTGCTCCTTATTGCCTCAGGTGCTGATTTCTCTCTGGGCCGGCGTCTGGGCGGACCGGTATAATCGTAAATACCTCATTATGCTGGCGGATGGTTTCATTGCCCTGGCCACGCTAGGTCTGGCAATTGCTTATTGGGTCGGGTATCAGAAAATGGAGCTGCTTTTAGTTATTTCCCTGATCCGCTCAATTGGGGCCGGGATTCAAATGCCCGCGGCTAGTGCGGTGTACCCGCAGATCGTGCCGCTGGAAAAGTTGACCAGGGTGCAGGGGATTAATCAAACTTTAAGTTCCGTGTTAATGCTGCTCTCTCCCGCTGTGGGCGGTATTGTACTCGGGTTTTTGGGGATTACCTGGGCATTTATGGTGGATGTGGTCACTGCTTCACTAGCAATCGCGGTTCTCAGCTTTCTTCGTCTCGAAAAGGTGGCTCGGTTCGGGGAAATCGCTCCGGTGTTTACCGAATTGCGCCAGGGGATAAGCTACGCCCTTAATCACCAGCTATTAAAGCGAGTTTTAATCTGTTTTGGGGTGTCTTTTTTCCTGTCCACCCCGGCGGCGGTATTGACCCCATTATTGGTAGAACGCAGTTTTGGCAGCGATGTTTGGCGACTGACCGCCAATGAAGTAGTTTGGACGATTGGTTCTTTAGTGGGCGGGGTCTTTGTCTCCCTGCACGGTGAATTTAAAGATAAAATCCGTACCGCGGCCATCTGTTTAGTAAGCTTCGGCATCACTTTCGCTCTCCTGGGCATTGCCAATAATTTCACTATTTATTTGCTTATTATGGGTATAGCCGGTTTCTTCATGCCGATTATCGCCACCGCGCAAACAGTATTGATTCAGCAGAATGTCGAAGGTGCCATGATGGGGCGGGTGTTTTCATTTGTCCAAATCGTTGCCGGCAGCGCAATGCCAATCGCCATCTTGCTTTTCGGCCCCCTGGCAGATATCATATCAATCAATTCGATTTTATCGGTATCAGGTGCCCTGCTCGCCATAACCGGTATTTGGTACAACCACGGGGACGGTTCTTGTGGCAGGGGGTATCAATGACAATTATCAATATGAGTGTCCCGCAAATGCTCGGGTTTGCTGCCCTGGTCGCCAAAGCTGCCGAATTACTGCCGCAATACAAGACATTGAGGAAAAAGTGTTGACACAAAACCCCAGCACGATTGTAGATAAGTTGTGCCGGGGTTCCTTTTTGTCAATGACTTTGCAATCCGTTGATAAGAATAGTTATCTCGAATACGCTCTGGGTTATATAATTTAATATTCGACAAATTTCGGAGAGGGACAGACCCCGTTTAGGAGAAACTGGAAAGACGACAACCTTCCGGTTTCTTCCTATAGATGCAGGGTTAAAAAGCTACCCAGTCTTAATTTAATGCCTCAATGACTTTAGCTGCATCATTAATATTATCAGCGACTATTAGTTCCTCAATAAACCTGTCTAAGGCAGTTTCATCGGTTATCTTCCTTACTCTTTCCTGCAGTTCCGTTGATTCTGGGCCAAATTTTTTAGCCAACAACTTACATATCGATTCTTGTTTTCCTTCCGTTCTACCCTTCTCCATGCCTTTTCGCATGCCCTTTCGCATACCCTTCTCCTCAAACTCTCGGTACAGCTCCTGAAATGGTTGGGCCATTCTTAACACCTCCAATATCTTGGATTTCTCTGGTTCCTGCAACAAACTGTAGTTGGTTCCTACCATGGCCCCAATCAGGTAGTAGCCCATATCTTTTTCCGGGTAGTTTTCCAGCACTTCTGTCATTTCTAAGGCCCGTCGGGACCGACTGCTGATTTTACTGCTCATCATTGGTAAAAGGATAATCTTCATTTTATCCAGATTCCTTAAGGGTTCTCCTCTTAGGATCCGATCCTTTAACTCAAGGAATACTTGATCTCCATCAAAGTCTTTTTCCAGGTAGATAACGGACTGGGTCTGACGGATTGAGCCAATATCCAAGGGCTCAGGTGCTTGCTTAATTCCAGCACCATAGATAACAATGCGGTGGATTTTTTGTCTGCGTTGTTTATAAAGTTCCAAATCGTAATGACCATAGCGGATTTGATCATCTAGAGTTGGTTCGCTGGATTCGAACTCTAGATGGGCGATGGTATTATCAGCTAAGATAAAGTTGATGTCCATATCACGGTCTTTAACTTCAATCAATGGTACTTTGGTTTGAATTACATCGACGATCTTTGCTAGTTTTAAGTCATAGAATTCTAATATTTCATCTTTAAAGGTTACGCTTAGGGAGCGCAAAGCTATGTCTTTATGGTGATAAGGAATCTTTAGTTCTGCACTAATAGGTATCCTCCCCTTATTGTTATTTTACCAGGTTGTAAGGGTTAAAGTAAATTTACAGCTAACAATGAAAATACGTTAAGGAACCGGTAACTTGGTATCTTTTCTTTCTCGTTTTTCAAGGGTGTTTACCTAGCCGGCTTAGCTGAACCTCCCCAATGGCTAAAGCTAGGGAGTTCTAAGCCCCTGTATTGGCTTACCATGAATATTTCCCTGTCTTCGTTCCTCTCTCAGCCGAACTTCTCCAGCCATCTGGCAACCTATACCATTAGTTTACCATACAATCTTCTCGAACACAAGTTCTATCAGGCCTAATCAGCAAAGAATTATGCATAGTGTAAAATTGTTACAGGAAAAAAGAAACTAGAAACTACACTTTTTGGTAAAATAAATTAATAGAGGTGGTAGAGCCACAACTTTGTTTTCAAAAGACAACTTGCATAATCAAAAAAAGAAAACATTGAAAAAATAAAAATATACTTCGATCCAGAGCTTAATATTCCTAATCCCAGAAGGAGAAGGTATAAACGTACTGTTGATAAGAACAGTTATCTCGAATACATTCTGGTTATATCTAATATTCGACAAAATTCGGGGAGGGACAGACCCCATTTAGGAGAAATCCCGCCTCGACCGCAAGACCACCAAGGAAGGCCGCTGGGGAAGAAGGGTGCCGTTTATAGTAATTGATGTTAAAAGAAAACCACCTTTTGAGATTAGGGTGGTTTTATATCATTTGCTTTAAAATAAATCGCTATGGGTTCCTGTTCGTGTCAAGGATAACGTCAAGATGTCCTTTTCAATTTTATATATGAGCAACCAGTCAGGGGTAATGTGGCATTCCCGGTGACCGCTGTAATCACCCGAAAGCGGATGGTCAAAGTATTTTTGAGGAAGGGGTTTTTCCTGAACAAGAATATTTAGCACTTCCTCTAAAAGTTTTACATTATAACCTCGTTTTACAATGGTTTTGAAATCCTTTTTAAATCTAGTGGAGTATCTGATTTTAAGCATTGAGATCATCCATTAAGTCTTTAACGCTGTCAAAGGTTTTGCTCATGTTGCGGTTGTTATTAACATCATCGATTGCGGCCCGTGTTTCCTCATTGGGTGTGTCAAGGCGAAGGTCAAAAGGAATGCCGCCGTAACGAACGGAGTAACGTAAAAACATATTCATAGCAGTGGACATGTTGAGGCCAAGCTCGCTAAAGATAGCTTCGGCTTTACGCTTTAATTCCTTATCGACACGAACATTTATATTGGTTGTACCAGCCATAATTTCAGCTCCTTTCTATACTTATATTGTAAAACATTGTATGCAATTTATCAATAAACTGCACTAATATGTTTTACTTTGTGTTGAACAAGCATCCAGCCATAGGGGGGTGAAAATCGCTGGAAACGGAAGCAAAACGGAGCGGGCAATGGCAACTTCATCATTTGATAAAGATTTTACTTTGAACGGCAAAAAAGCTGTAAGGTCGTTTGAAAGAATTGCCTCTACTCCCGCTCAGAGCGTTATAATAGATAGAAGTCTGACTTCACCTGCCAGAGTTGTACAAGGTGAGAAAAGATTAAAACAAATAATTACCCTGTTAAAGAAGCTGCGATACCAGGTTATATTAAAGCCCATAACCTGAAATAAGGCGAGAGAAAAAAGTATATTATTATTATTAAAATATGGTTGAATGTTTTGCGCTCCTGATGAGCATAACCCGCCGCACTTTCATGCGTATTATGGAAAGTATAAAGCTATAATCGATATAAACACTTGTGAACTAATTAAGGGGAACCTGTCTAGAAAACAGCTTAAGTTAGTTCTAGCTTGGGCAGAATTAAGGCAGGATGAATTATTGGCGAACTGGACATTGGCAATGAATAGTGAATTGCCGTTTAAAATTGAGCCATTGAGATAGGGGTGACGAATCATGTATTTATCGGTAGTGGGCGTTAAACCCTTGGAGAACTATGGACTTCTGTTAACTTTTGAAAACAGAGAGAAAAGACTATTCGATATGACGTCCTACCTGGACAAAGGAATTTTTAAAGAACTGAAAGATGAGAAGTTATTTAGGTCGGTGCGAGTAAGTTTTGATAGCGTAGAGTGGTGCAATCAAGCGGATATTGATCCGGAGGTTCTTTACGAAGAAAGTGTGGCTTATCAATAACTTTAAGAAAACCTTTATGAATAATAAGCTTATATTTCCTAAACATATGGGTAATGTTACTAATCATATTTACTAGAACTACAATGAAAAGTTAAGAAGCCCCCAAGCCTTTGTCCCATGCGGGTTTGCGGGGTTTTTAATATACAGGAAACCAGGGGCTTTAGTGCTATTAACCTTTGAGATGTTGAAGTAACATTTAGTCAGACCTTAACCGCTACTCAGGCAGTAGAAACGGCAATGAATGGTAGCTATGAAGTGTATGCCGAAGGGACAAATAAAGAAAAACGTATCAGTAACTGATAAAATCCTATTCTTCCGTTCCGAAAATTTAGGGGAGAGTGTCAAATGTCAGGTGAACCAATTATATATTTGGAGGATATTGCCGATAAAATGGAAGAAGCCAGTGATGAGTGGCGACACTTTCTGAACATTAAAACGAGTGAGTTTCTTTCATTTCAGTCCGCACATCTGAGGATCGCCGAGGATTTGGAATCGGTTGATGAACTTGCAGAATACAGAGACTGGGAACGCGATATGATCCGGGAAGCCATTGATATGCTCTCCAATTGGGATGACTATGTGGAGCTTCCATCGCAGTATGATATCCACGAATACCACCTCATGGAAGACTTTACCAAAGCAACGTCTGACCGGCGTAAGCAGGAACTGTTGCTTGCTGCGCTAAAGGGCAATAGGGCTTTTCGGCGGTTCAAAGACACACTGATTCGCGTCGGTCTTGAAAATGAATGGTATGAGTACCGTTATTTAGCGTTTATAGAAATCGCTAAAGAGTGGTGCAAAGACAATAAAATAGTATACAAAACGAAGAGCCTTGGGCCGAAATAATGCATTAGTTAGTCAATAGTTAGAGAGATTATGAAGATATACAGAACCTGCCTAAACTTCTGGCTTCAGGCTACTCGGTAAGTTCTGCCCAAGGAAACATCGAAAAGAGTCTTAAATCATAAGCCCCATTTTGAGAGCTATTTAATGTAACGCTTTAGCTGTTCGTAAAAGTTTTCTCGGGTCCCGGCAAGAAGAACTATAATCTTTTTTCCATTAACTTCACTAATGGTATAAGCAATTTCATAATTAACACCTTTGTATTTTACATCAAAACCATAGATGCCAGCTAAGTCCCCACGTTTTGGCTGACCAATATAAGGATTTTTCTTTAATTTAAGAAGGGCTGTTTTATAAGCTTCTTTTAAAGGCTTTTCTTTTATTTTTTTAAAGAAGCGTTCAGCCTGAGGACTGAATAATATTTCATACATAATCAGTCCTCCGAGCCAAAGATGTCATCGAAATTAGCTGCTTTCTTTTCGCCAGCTGCAATAGCATCTGCTTCTTCTAAGCATATTGGTAACAGCCTTTTTAATATTTTTGCTTTGTATTTCAAATTGCTTTACCAATTCATCGCCGGAATACCCTTGGGAAACTAGATCTTTTAGAATCTCAACGGAAAATTCATTGAGGTTCCCTATGAAGAGGCTGAATAATAATTTTACCGTCTTCAAGTATGCATTCGACCTCGCTGCCAAGATTAAGGTGTTTATAGAATTGCAAGGGTATCGTAATTTGACGCTTCTTTGAAACGCTGATTATTTTACGATCCATAATATCACGCTCCACAGTATCTACAGACATAGTTCAAACCTCCTTTATAGTATATGCCAAAGCTATAAGTAAAATACAAATTTCTTTGCATCTTTATAAGTATTATAACAAGGAAACAAAGAAAACTCAATAAAATAAGGGATGATAAAACATGGACATTCAAAAAATACGCTGGCGAAATTAAACCCCGGCTTAATAACAACCCCAGGAAAGACCTCAAGCCCGGCGACCCGGAATACGAAAAACTGAAAAAATCCATGGAAACCTTCGGTAATGTGGATCCAATTGTGTGGAATAGAAGAACCGGCATTCATAATGGGTGATTATAATGACCCGTTGGGTATAGTGGAAGAAATTATAAAAACAGGTATAGAGATCCCGTTAACCAAAGTTAGCTCATTCTAAAAAGATAGTAAGAGGTACCGGGAAAGCCGCCAAAACCATCATGAAGGTGTTTAATTACCTGGAGGGCAGCCCCGTCATCGATATCAAGAAAACCAGTCAGGAATTAGGGATATCTTTTAATGCGGCAGCCAATGCTGTTAATAAACTTGTTGAGCTGGGGATTTTAAAGCAGACAGAAAATGTTCAAAGAAACAGGGTGTTTGCCTACGATGAGTATTTAAACATTCTGCGTAAAGATACCTAGCAAATGCACCTGACAAAAGGGTGCTTTTTTCATGCCCAATTTTAAGCAGGTGTGGTGGCTAAACAGGAAGGATTTGCTGACCACCGGGAAATGGCTGAAGTACATGAAAACCAAGGGCTACGAACGGAACGTCCATAAAAACAATTACGTCAAAGCGTTGGGTAGGATTGAGGATGGACAGGATATAGGGGCTCCACAACCAGAGCCAATTAACCAATCAGCTAGCGGGGAAATACCAGGGGGGATAGGGGAATGCCTGCCCTTCATTCGTTTTCTGTATGAAAAAAGGGACGACCTGTACCAGCTTTTATTCGGCACCAGGGAAGACGGTAAAATACCAAGATACGCTGAATTGAGCCATTGAGATAGGGGTGACGAATCATGTATTTATCGGTAGTGGGCGTTAAACCCTTGGAGAACTATGGACTTCTGTTAACTTTTGAAAACAGAGAGAAAAGACTATTCGATATGACGTCCTACCTGGACAAAGGAATTTTTAAAGAACTGAAAGATGAGAAGTTATTTAGGTCGGTGCGAGTAAGTTTTGATAGCGTAGAGTGGTGCAATCAAGCGGATATTGATCCGGAGGTTCTTTACGAAGAAAGTGTGGCTTATCAATAACTTTAAGAAAACCTTTATGAATAATAAGCTTATATTTCCTAAACATATGGGTAATGTTACTAATCATATTTACTAGAACTACAATGAAAAGTTAAGAAGCCCCCAAGCCTTTGTCAGCATGCGGTTTTGCGGGGTTTTTAATATACAGGAAACCAGGGGCTTTAGTGCTATTAACCTTTGAGATGTTGAAGTAACATTTAGTCAGACCTTAACCGCTACTCAGGCAGTAGAAGCCGCAAAGAATGGTAGCTATGAAGTGTATGCCGAAGACGCGTTGGGGACAAACTTTCAGGCAATTCCATCAGCTTTTAGACATTTTAGCTGTTGAAATACTAACTGGTGATGCGGTTTAAAGGCGCGTTAACCGATAGGTCCAATTCCTACTCCCAGAAGGAGAAGGTATAAGCATGGTTCGCATTAGTAATTCTAATGGGGAATACGACAAATTTCGAGGAGGGACAGACCCTCTTCGGGAATAGTAATTATCCTTCTTTCCTAATTGCCTCTACAACCCACATCCGGATCAACGTTTGATAGGGGATGCCTTTGCTTTGGGCAATCCGTTTTGCAGCTAAAATTTGGTCGTCGCTGAGGCGCAGGGTAACTCTTTTGAGGGTAGATCTCGCTTCGATAGATGCCCGTAACTCTTGTGACATTTCCAGGTCATCGGGTTCACTTTCTGCAAGATGATCTACAAAGCTTTGTCTATCCCAATATTCCGCTTCTTCTTTTTCATTTTTAAAGGGAGGAATTTTTTTGGGCATAACTTAGTGCCTCCTTTCCCGACGGTAGTATCTTCGCTCTTTTTCGTCCATATCACGGCAGGTGATGACTCTTAAAATTCCTTCTGGTTTAAGTATAAATACGACGAAAAGGTAACGACCACTGTCAGTTTGGCCAAGTGCTATTCGCCTATCTTCGTAAGTTTTTCGAAGCAGAGGGCGATTAATGAAAACCTCTTCGACTTCTTCGGGCTCAATTCCATGTCGTTCCATTATATGATTAATGTTACCGTTGTCCCATTCAAAGGCTCGTATTTGCAATTTAATCACCTTAATTTAGAATATAAACAAACGTCTTGCTTCTGTCAAGACGCATGCCTTTTCTAACAAAATAAAACCTGATAAGGATATAACTGTTATAGTATGTAATTTTAGAGATTATAGTGAAGCGGCTCGGTGGGGGTCGCTTTTTTCTTTGACCAATCAACTTGATTGAAGAAGTTGAGCATTTCTTACGATAATTAAAAAAAGGTATTCCTATGTAATTGATAGCCCTTTAACTTGTTATCAAGAAGGACTACAACTATGAGAATAAACCACAATATTGCCGCGTTGACCGCCTACAGAAATATGACCATCACCGGCAATATGATTACCAGATCCATCGAGAGGCTTTCTTCTGGCCTAAGAATAAATCGTGCCGCGGACGATCCCGCCGGTCTGGCTATCAGCGAGAAGATGAGGGCACAGATCAGGGGTCTGCAGCAAGCCAGCCGGAACGCTCAAGACGGGATGTCAATGATCCAGATCGCTGAGGGGGCCTTAAACGAAACGCACTCTATGATTCAGCGAATCAGAGAACTGGTGATCCAGGGGCACAATGGCACTCTCAGCGACAGTGACAAAAAAGCCGTTCAGGAAGAGATCGAGCAGCTGATCGAAGAGATCAGGGGCATATCAAACAGAACCGAGTTTAACACAAGAAAGCTCCTTGACGGCAGTTGTGACTCCGGCACCGGCAATGGGCTTTGGCTTCAGCTGGGGGCAAACGCCGGCCAGGGAATGTGCATCCAGTTCAGGAACATGAGTGCCGACAACTTGGGGTCTAGTGCAATCCCAGATTTCGCCCTGAGCGGGGTCAATATACTGACTAAATCCTTCGATGACAACATAGCGGTTGTCGACCAAGCCCTTGCTGATGTATCCAGCGAGAGGGGCAGAATGGGTGCTTACATCAGTCGCCTTGAGCACACCATCAGCAATCTGAACACGACTGCCGAAAACCTGATCGCCGCTGAATCCAGGATCAGGGATGTTGACATAGCCAAAGAGATGATGACGCTGACTAAGAACAAAATCCTCTACCAAGTCGCCCAGGCCATATTCGTTCAGGCCAATCAGCAAGCCGAGAGTGTCCTGTGGCTGCTGAACAGCATGGTAATGGTTCCTGATATTTAGTTGCTATGAAGGGATATGGCGGCATTGTCGATGTCGAGGAAAGTTACTATGAGTGTCCCGCAAATGGTCTTCTATATCACGAGTTGACATTCCCCTCACGAAACTTAATTGCCCATAGTTTCAACGACTATGGGCTTCTCGCCTTTTTTAAACTGTAAAGACTGGTCCAGATGGCCTTGATTATTTGGTCATCTTGGGTCTTTGATAACCGCCCGCCGCACACTCGTGACTTTAGTCGAGAGTTAAGCGGGCAAATGTCTGCATATATTAGCAATTATAATATATGCGGGTAAATATTATGGAAATAACAAAAGGCGGAGGTTATGTTTACTCCCTTAGATGCTCTGGGTTATATTTAATATTCTACAAAATTCGGAGAGGGACAGACTCCAATTAGGAGAAACCGGAAAGGCGACAGCCTTGCCGGTTTCTCCCGTGAGATACAGGGGTAAAAGACTATCTGAACTATCTGATCCTAATTTAATGCCTCAATGACTTTAGCTGCATCATTAATATTATCAGCGACTATTAGTTCCTCAATAAATGTGTCTAAGGCAGTTTCATCGGTTATCTTTCTTACTCTTTCCTGCAGTTCCGTTGATTCTGGTCCATATTTTTTAAAGCAACTTGCAAACTGCTTTTTGCAATCCTTCAGATCTGCCCTGTTCCATCCCCTTTTCAATTCCCTTTTCTATGCCCTTTCGCATGCCCTTCTCCTCAAACTCTCGATACAGCTCTTGAAATGGTTGGGCCATTCTTAACACCTCCAATATCTTGGATTTTTCTGGTTCCTGTAACAGGCTGTAATTGGTTCCTACCATGGCCCCTATCAGGTAGCAGCCCAGATCTTTTTCCGGGTAATTTTCCAGCACTTTTGTCATTTCCAGGGCCCGTCGGGACCGGCTGCTGATTTAACTGCGCATCATTGGTTAAAGGATAATCTTCATTTTATCCAGATTCCTTAAAGGTTCTCCTCTTAGGATCCGATCTTTTAACTCAAGGAATACTTGATCTCCGTCAAAGTCTTTTTCCAGGTAGATAACAGTCCGGGTCTGACGGATTGAGCCAATATCCAAGGGCCTAGGTACTTGCTTATTTCCAGGAGCATAGATAACAATGGGGTGGATTCTTTGACTGCGTTGCTTATAAAGTTCCAAATCGTAATGACCATATCGGATTTGATCATCTAGGGTTGGTTCGCTGGATTCGAATTCTAGATGGGCGATGGTATTATCAACCAAGATAAAGTTTATATCCATATCACGCTCTTTAACTTCAATCGTTGGTACATTCGTTGGTACTTTGGTTTGAATTACATCGACGATCCTTGCTAGTATTTAAGTCATAGAAAAGAAAAACCATCAATTGAACTTGGAGCCAGAGGGTATTTCTTTATAGAAACTAGAGTTTAGTTTGTCTAAGCAAGGAAGGAATATTTAGGATAATATAGAATCCTATAACAAGAAATATGGATTCCGGTTTAAATGGATGAGATATAGAGGTGATAGATTATTGTATATGACTATACAGTGGACGCGGTCAATGAAAAAACGAGACTATATTTTGTCGGAGGTATCCATGGCGTAGGTAAGTCATATTTTTGCGAACAGATGGTAAGAGAAAACGGCATTAATTCATACTCAGCAAGCAAACTCATTGCGGATTTAAAGCATGAGCATTTTAAGACTAATAAGTTTATTAAAGATATTGGTGACAATCAGAATTATTTATTAAAAGCAGTTAAAACGATAACTGATAAGGAATATTTACTTGATGGACACTTTTGTTTATTGAATTCTTCGGGTGAGGTTGAGCGAGTGCCGATTGATATATTCAAGGAGTTACCAATAGCTGCAATTATAGTTATATATGACGATGTCTCAAAAGTAGTAAAAAGAATAAATTTACGAGACGGCATTATGTATAGTGAGACAACTTTTGAATTTTTTCAAAATATGGAGCTTTCCTATGCTAAGGAGATAGCACTATTACTTAATGTTCCTTTTGCGTGCATAAGTTGTGAAAGCGATGTTATGGATAAACCTGAACAGATTATTAAGTGGCTAAGGAACAAGAACTTTTTCTAAAGTCTATTTTTGGATTGGAATGTTTAAATAATCATCAGATGAAATATTTCAACTATTGGTCTTCGAGAAAAAATAATCTATAATAAAAAGGGAACACCCGTTCTCGTATGGACAGGAGAGATAATGTGAGAGTTTTATTAGACACTAATATTATCATCCATAGAGAGGCCAACTATGTTGTAAACAATGATATCGGGGTCTTATTTAAATGGTTAGATAATTTACACTATACTAAATGTATACATCCAATTACGGCTATGGAGTTGAATAAATATGAGGATCTAAAAGCAGTAAAATCTATAAACATCAAACGTAATTACCATATCCTTCAGACGGAGGCACCTATACATTCAGATGTAGAAGACGTTTCTAAAAAATATGATAATACAGATAATGATAAAAACGATACCAAAATATTGAATGAATTATTTTGTGGTCGAGTGGACCTCCTGATTACTGAAAATAGAAAAATTATCTTCAAAGCTTCTTTATTAAATATTGCAGATAGGGTATTTACTATTGATGCTTTTTTAGAAAAAGTTACTGCTGATAATCCAGATCTCCAAGTTTATAAAGTATTATCAGTAAAAAAATACTTATTCGGTAGTATTGACCTAAACGATCCTTTTTTTGATAGCTTAAAAGAGGATTATCCTGGATTCGAACAATGGTTTAATAAAAAAGCCGATGAATCAGCATATATCTATAAGGATTCAAAAGAAAGGATTATGGCCTTTTTATATCTTAAAGTTGAAAATGAAAATGAAGATTATTCAGATATAACACCAACTTTCCGTAGAAAAAGGCGTCTGAAAGTTGGTACATTTAAAGTAATACTGAACGGATATAAATTAGGCGAGCGTTTTTTGAAAATTATATTTGATAATGCTCTGAATCTAAAGGTGGAGGAAATATACGTTACTATATTTGATAAGACTATCGAACAACAACGATTAATTAGCTTAATGCTAGATTATGGGTTTAAATTTCATGGTTACAAAGGCCCAGAAAAAGAAATTGTATTTGTGAGAGAACTAAATAAAATAGTTAATATAAATTATCCAAAATTGACCTATCCGTACATAGGAATAAATAACAAAATTTTTATTGTACCAATTTATCCGGAATATCACACTAATTTGTTCCCTGATTCTATACTAAACAATGAATCTCCAGAGGATTATGTTGATAATGAATCATATAGGAACGCAATAAGTAAGGTATATATATCTAGATCATTTGAAAGGAATTTAAATCCAGGAGATTTGATAGTATTTTATAGAACTGGAGGATATTATAAAAGCGTTGTTACGACTATCGGAGTAGTTGAAAATACCATTATTAATATCAGAGACGAACAGCATTTTATTAGCTTGTGTAAAAAAAGAAGCGTATTTTCTGATGCAGAGTTATCAAAACATTGGAATTACGATAGGAGAAATCGACCATTTGTAGTTAACTTCCTTTATGTCTGTTCATTTCCGAAAAGGCCTAATTTAAAACGACTTATTGAAATTGGTGTTATTCCGAGTGTTAACAGTGCACCTAGGGGCTTCACGCCAATTAGTAAAAATGATTTTTATAATATTGTTGCGGAGGCAAAGTTAGATGAAAGTATTATTGTCGATTAAACCGGAATTCGCAAATAAGATTTTTAATGGGATTAAACAGTATGAATATAGGCGAACTATCTTCAAAAAGACAAATATAGATAGTGTTCTTGTATATGCTACTTCACCCATCAGCAAAGTAATCGGCGAATTTGAAATTGATAATATAATTTGCGACGAATTAGAATCTTTGTGGAATAAAACCAGTCAACATTCAGGTATTAGCGAAGAATATTTTTATACATACTTCGGTAATAAAGAAAAAGGTTATGCTATTAAAATTAAAAATACTACTAAATATCAAAATCCATTATCCTTAAAGGAAGAATTTAATGTTATGCCACCTCAATCATTTATTTATATAGAGTGATTGTCTGGTTAAATAAGTTTGTTAGTCTTTCGTGTTGGTCTATAAATACGACGAAAAGGTAACGACCACTGTCAGTTTGGCCAAGTGCTATTCGCTAGAATATAGGCATGCGCCTTGCTTTTGCCAAGACGCATGCCTTTTCCAACCCAGGCAGTAAACCTACTACTTGGTTCTGCTCTGTAACTGAATGATGGTATCTATTGATCGGTTAAGGCAACCAATTTTTTGCCCAAAAACCTGCCAAATTATTAAAGAAAATGAAACCCATATACGATACATTATATTAGGACTGTAAGACTGAAAAAGGTTATTTAATGGAACAAAGTGAATCTTACCAAGGAGGTGATTGAGGGAAGGGTTTGGAAACCGCAGTCAGGCATTAGTTTAACAATTGTTAGGAAGAGTTAGTTTAATTAAAATTAAAATACGGCCAGGCAGGGAGGCTTGGACGTAAACTTCAAGGAGGAAGAAAAAATGATTATTAACCACAACATTTCCGCGTTGAACACGTATCGGCAGTTGACGGCCAACAACACTATGGGTAACAAAGCCCTTGAGAAACTTTCATCCGGTCTTCGCATCAACCGGGCCGGTGACGATGCAGCTGGTCTGGCCATCTCCGAAAAGATGCGGGCTCAGATCCGCGGTTTGGATCAAGCTACTCGTAACGCCCAGGATGGTATATCCATGATTCAGACTACTGAAGGTGCTTTGAACGAAACCCACAGCATCCTGCAGCGGATGCGCGAGCTGGCCAACCAAGCTGCTAACGACACCAATGTGGCGGTTGACCGTTCCGAGATCCAAAAGGAAATCAATCAGTTAACCTCTGAGATTAACCGAATCGGTAATACTACCGAGTTCAACACCCAGAAGTTGCTCAATGGTGGTGGAGAATTAAATGAAATCACCATGACCACCATGCAAGCCGGTGCTGCCAGTGGGGCTTTTAAGGGTGGGGCAGCCGTTGCAGCCGGAACAGTTTTAACTGCAGCAGTAGCTGCTACAGCTGCAATAGAAGTTGTTTCTGGCGTAACTCAGACAATAAATTTTGGAACAGGAAATGGAGCTGCCGCTAATTCACTAACCATTAAATATGAAGTAGGTGGAGGAGCAACAGATGCGTCAGCAAATCTTGTTGGAAATGAAATCACAATTACTCTAGGGACTACGGCAGCTAATAATACTGCTACTAAAGTTGAAACTGCTTTAAAAGCAGTGGATCTAGCTTCAGTAGGAGTAGATGAATCCTTAATTACAGTGACAACAGATATAACTGGAGCTCCTCCTACCTTAACAGCAGCAGCAGGAAGCTCAAATGCTGTATCTGGAGGTGTTACAGAGGTTACCGCTACTGCAGGTTCAACATCTGTTCCCATTACCCCTGAAAAAACTAGCACCGCCGCAGTTGCAGCCCAATGGCTATCCAATGATTTAACCGCTCTAACCGCTGGTCAATCCGGCACCATCTCCTTTGCCGGTGTAACCATCAATGTTACAGCTGCTGCTGGTGCAACTCAGGGAGTCAGCGGAACCAACCAAGTGGGTGCAAATTTGGTTATTAACACTACCGCAACACCAGGAGCAGCAGATCAGGCCCAGTTAATAGTAGATGCCTTTAACGCAGTCAAAGCAGCTCAGCCCTCCACTGGTTCCCTTGCCAACTTTACCTTTGAAGTAGATGGCGATAAAATAAAAATTATTGGTACAAAAGAAGACGGGGCGAAGAATAATTCTTTAGCCTTAGCAGTTACTGGTAACGTAAATGCTACTGCCGCATCTGCTACAACAGCAGGTGTAACAGAAGTCCGTGGCGAGTATAGCTTTGAAATTGAGACAGCCTTTGAAAAGGCAGGAGTTCAGCTTAATATTGCTGGTCAAACTTTTACCTCCGTTGCCTCCGGTGCCAAAGCGGCTGATGGGGAGTTTAATGCAGGTACCGACAAAGCACAACAAGCTATTAGCCTAGCCGCTGCCATTAATGCTAACACTAGCTTAAATACCCGCTTTGACGCCCTTGTGGATGGTGCTAAAATTATCCTGCGTGAAAAAGCCATGGCCGCCACTGGAATAGACGTTTCTAGTGGATTAGTTGTCGGGCCAACCAATAATGCCGTGCAAGGTAAATATTTATTCAACGTGGATGAATCGGTAGCAGTCGGCGGTAGATATTCCATCGATGGTGTAAACATCGAAGTAACCGACGATCTTAACCATACCGGTCTAGCTAATGGTACCGCCGTACTGTACGCAGCTGATACCACCCAGCAAGCATCAAATTTAGCCAATGCTATTGCCGTTAATTCAGCCCTTAGCGAAAAATATGATGTGGAAGTTTCCGGTAATAGCATCAACTTAACCCAAAAAGCAGGCAAAGAGACTATGACTGCCGCAACAGCCCAAACCAGTACCAATAAACACGAAACCTTCCAAGCTTCTTTCCAAGTAGGAGCAAACAGTGGTCAAAGCATGACCATTGAAGTAAGCGATATGAGATCCTTAGCCCTGGGAGTAAGTGGAAATGAATCTGGTGCCAAAGTAACAGCTGAAAACGGAGTAGAGGCAAGCTATGTAACAGTAGCTAACGTATCTAATGGTACGGATAATACATCTGTTGAATACGCTTTAGATGTATCTACCCATGAAAAGGCACAGGCAGCTATCAGTGTTATCAATGATGCCATTGAAATGGTATCCACAGAACGCTCCAAGCTAGGTGCCTACCAGAACCGTCTGGAGCATACCATCAACAACTTGGGCACATCCTCCGAAAACCTGACCGCCGCCGAGTCCCGTATCCGCGACGTCGACATGGCTAAGGAAATGATGGAGTTCACCAAGATGAACATCCTGCAGCAGGCCGCTCAGGCGATGCTGGCTCAAGCTAACCAGGCACCGCAGGGAGTACTGCAGTTGTTGCGGTAATAGCTTGTAATACAACAAGAGGTCTCAGGTTAATATTGGAACCTTACCTTTCAAAATTTTAGTAGGGTGATGAACGACACGGTGGTTCCTTTAATAAGCAAGTGTATTAACTGTGGATTTAAGGCAGATTTAATAAGACGAGTGGCTATTACCATCGGTATGTATAGATGCACAAATCCTGACTGTAAACATTATAATCGGCCGTTTGCGAGAAACTTCGGCAACTGATAATCATGTCAAAAAAGACCTTCGAAGAGATCCTTCGGGGGTCTTTCTTTTCGCCATGAAACGCCATGAAACTAAGAAAATAAGACATGAGGGTATTAGATCCCGCATTCAGCATGTACTTTACAGAAAAAATATTTAAGAAGTGTCCAGTATCTGGCAGGGACGTAAATTTATGTCGAATATAACTCTCTAAGATATTTCTTTGGGAGTTGATTCGATTGTCAATATTTGCTGGGATTAAGACCCTTAAACCAATGGCTGTTCCGGTAGTCACCAGGCTCTGTCGTCTAGCTAAGATTCGGGAGCTGGTTAACGAGATAGTATTATGGAGAGAGGATAATTCTAAAATCTCTCCGGGTCTCCTGATCGAAACCCTCATTATTAGTATCTTCTGCGGCCGGATGCCTTTATGAAAAGTGCATCAATTCTGGGCTGAGCAGGATCTATCTACCCTGTTTCCCGATGTGGAATTATCAATTGATCAGCTTAACGAACATGCCTACGGCCGGGCCTTAGATAAACTAGCTGAAGTTGATTTGAACAAACTGATCAGTTTGGTATCCTTGGTTATGCTTGATATTCACAGATTAGATATCTCTACTGTTCATCTAGATACTACTTCCATATCTGTCGAAGGAATCTATGATGCAGAACCATACAATGATTTTACGATTAACAGGGGACATAGTAAGGATCTGCGCCCGGACCTTAAACAATTCAAAATTGGGGCTGCAGTGCAACAAAACGGCCAAGTAGTCATGGGTGAAATGCTCTCTGGGAACAAATCTGATAACAAATGGAACCCGGAAGCAGCCTTGAAAATGAAAGAGTTCTTTAATACCCAAGGTTATCGGGATGTCGTCTTTGTTAGTGACTGTGCTTTGATCTCCAATGAATCTTTAGCTAATCTGACCAAGCAGCGCGTTCAGTTTATCTCTCGACTGCCAGAAACCTATAACCTGGCGAAAGAACTAAAAACACTGGCCTGGGCCGAAAGCTCCTGGCATGACATTGGGATAGTCAGTGAAACCAACTCGAAAAAGGCTTCTCACTACCGGATAATGTTAACCGTCAAGCCTTAAATATGGTCCGTTGGGCCGGGTTTAATCCGGAAGAAATCTATCTCAAACCGATATCACTAAATGCATAACTTATGGAAATAGATTCCTTTTGTCATAAATCAAAAAGGTTTAGGGTGACATGATGAACATGGGTTAGATGGACATAAGCGAACAACGGTCATTGGTAGCAGAATGCCGGGCCTGTGTGATGACTGCAAAAGCTTGGTGCGAAGCCAAAGACATCAATTACCGTCGATATCTAACTTGGGTAACCGAAGTTAATCGAGAAGAACAACATGGATCACAGCAATGGGCAGAGGTGATGATTAACAAAGAGAAATATTCGAGTCGGAAAAGGCCTTCGAAGAAAAGTCTGAAAAAACTTTGGGAAGACAATGCAGCTTATTATTTCAAAAAGAAATATACAGGTCCGATGGAGAGCAATCTCTATCGGGCCTTTTTGCTGTCTATCAAAAATTAAAGGGGGTAATCAAGATAAACGGCCTCTTCAAGACCGGGAACAATCAAACTTAATTGAAGAAGTTGCTCATTCCTTACGATAACTAAAGAGAGGCCATTCAAACCAAAACATAAGGAGGCGTGGCATGCCAGCCAAACATTTTTTAGTTCCGGATTATGTCTTGCAGTTTAAGTGCGCTTGTTGTACCGAGTGTTGCAAGCGTTGGCGGATTAATATTGATAAACAAACAGTCGAAAAATACGAACAACTGGCCGTAGACGATCCCGAGCTATCCACACTGCTAGCAGAGGGCTTGAAAAAGGATAAGCGCGGCGGAGGGGTCGTTCGGCTAAAAAATAAAGTTAAGAAGCAAACTCGGGAAGTTGACGGACAGCAAAAGGAAGAATTAATTCTGGTGGATAGCGCGATCTGCCCTTTCCTTGATCAGGATGGGTTATGTTTTATTCAGAAAAAATACGGGGTAGAGGCTCTTTCCGATACCTGTAAGATTTTTCCCCGCAACATCTTTCTGACCGAGCGGGGCTATGAAATGTCTCTGACCTACGCCTGCAAAACTGCAGCTCAAACCTTGAAAAATAAAAACATGGTCGAGTTTTACCAGGACCCGGCCGGGTTTGATTATCCAGAATTACACGGGCAGTATGGCAAAATCGGTAATCTGTTGGACCGGAAAAAAGCTGGCCGAACCAATTACTTTAAAGTGGAAGAATTACTGATTGATCTGATGCAGTTACGCCAGATGGATATTGATACCCGGCTCATCTTGACCGGCATCGTGGTGGACAAACTAAAAGATGGTGATATCCTTGGCATCAGCAAGTACCTGCAGAACATGGACACCCCTCTTATCAGCCAATTAAAAACAGTTCCTTCTCAGCCGGTTTTTATGTTCAAGCTGATTAAAGAAGCAGTGGACAAGCGGCTCTTCCTCAAGATTACCGAACAGGAGATGACCCGTCTCCTGATGATGGCCTATAACCAGCTTCAACTGCTGAATGAAGCGGTGATCACGGACGAGAAAGTGCAACAATTCTTGACCGGTTACGCGCAGTACTATCGGCCCTATCTCGATGAGATTAGTCATGTTTACGAGAATTACTTTGTCAACTTTATCTTCTCCAAAAAGTACTACACCCACAAATACCTGGATGCTTATTTCCTGATGCTGTTCTTCTATATTCTGATTCGTTTCTTTACGGTCTGCGTCTGTATCGTTGAGGACCGTCCAGTGGATGAAGATATGGTTGTCGGGGTGATCCAGGCAATCGAACGTTCTGTAGGCCATAACTCTGCCTATTACGAAGATGTGCTGCGATTAATCAAAGCGGGCGACTACCACCGGTTGCCCTATGTAATTTCCTTGATTAACCTGTAGGTTTGATCTTGCAACCAGTCTGACGGTTCTTTTGGCAGGAAAACACCAATGTCAATTCGCAATAATCGATGAAATGGGGAATACAAAGTGGAAAAGTATACTGACATTATAAGAAAAACATTGGATTTGGCGGACACCTGCCTGCAGGGTCTGGAACATGTAATAACCTGCAACAACGAAGGTCGTTTCGAAGACGGCCTGATCATGCTCCACGACTCTGTGCAATGCTACTACCAAATGGAGAAGGCATTGGTGCCTGTACTGACGAAGCTGCCCGCCAATGGTATGGGTCCCCTGAGTGAAGCCCTGTGTAACGCCCTGGACACCGTGATTTCGATCCAGGAGCGGGGAGGGAGGGCCAAGGTCTTGGAGCTAATGCAGTTTAGCGTAGTACCTGCCTACAGGAAGTGGCACGCCGAGCTGAACCGGTGCCTGCGGTCACACGTGGCGTCGTAGTCCAATCGCTATTCAGAGGATGGTCATTATTAATAACTTCAACGAGGATTATCTTAAACAGAAGCTGGAGTGGGTGGAACAGCGGATGGCCGCCCTGGAAGAGATCGAGGTCAAGCTGCGGGAAATGCGGTCACTGGCCACTTATGCCAGAGACAACTACCTTAACCGGGAAATGGCTCGGGAGTTCAACGCCAGGCTGCGCGTACTGCAATGGGAGATCAATGCGCTGGACAAACAGACCAGGGTATTCTGGATGGATTGCCAGTAACAAATTCGCATGTTCCATAAGGACACATAATAATCACTGAGAAATGGGGGTGACACGGATGGACATAGCAGCACTGTCGATAATCAAGAGCCAAATCCAGTTGAAGCAGGACGTCGGCACATCTCTGATGAAAAAGGTCAAGACCGGCCGACCTGATGGAGCGCAACATAAAAGACACTTCCCCTTCCCCACTGGCTTTCCACCCAAATCTTACCGCCGTGTTGTTCGATAATCTGCTGGCAGATATAGAGTCCAAGCCCCATCCCTTTATGGTTTTCATTGTTTTCTTGGCTAACGTTTCCGGCTTTAAAAAATCGGTCAAAAACCTTAGGCAAGCAATCCTCTTTGATACCGGTGCCGGTGTCTTCCACTGAGATTAGAATCCCGTCGTCTACATTTTTGGCCCAAACCTTAATCTGGCCTTCCTTGGTAAATTTAACCGCATTTGAGATTAAATTAACAAATACTGTGGTCAACATATCCTTATCACCGGCAATCTTGGGTAAATCAGCTTGAACATTAACCTGGAGCGCAAGCCCGGCTTTCTCGACCATTGGCCTGGTGATTAACAATGCTTGTTCAATGATATCGGCAATATTTAATACGTCATTCTGCCAGTCGATTTTTCTCGACTCTATTTTTGAGATGTTCAACAGGTTGTTGACCAGGAGCGACAGTCTATCCCCTTCCGAGATGATGATGCTTAAATCGCGTTGGATCTTGTTGATGGCTTTTTGTGTTTTTTCATCCTTTAAATCGTTGTGCGGCCAAATGATTTTTTCTATTCGGCTGATTGTTAACTCGGTAAAACCTAGTATTACGCTTAATGGGGTTCTAATTTCATGCGAAACCATGGATAAAAGGTTACTTTTCAGCTCATCGACCTGGCGTAGTTGTTGATTGGCCTGGGCTAAATCTTTTGTTCTTTCCTTAACCTGTCGTTCAAGCTTTATGCTCTTTAATTTTATGGATCTTGTCTTGAGTTTTATCAATCCCATTATTAAGGCTGCAGTGAAAATAAAGGTGATAAGCCTAAACCATGCTGTTTCCCAAAACGGAGGAGCGATGGCCAGCTTGATTTGGGTACCTTGCTCATTCCAGATCCCGTCGTTGTTGGCGGCCTTTACTCTCAGAACGTATTCTCCGCCATCCAGATTGGTATAACTGGCATAATTCCTGGTCCCGCTGTAGTGCCAATCAGCATCAAAGCCTTCAAGTTTATAGGCGTATTGATTTTTATTCGGGTTTGCATAATCTAACGCCGCAAACTCAAAAGAGATGAAATTATCTTTATAGGTCAAGGAGATTTGGTTGGGATCGGTTAGTTTGGCGGATGTATCAAATATCTTAAGGCCAGTGATGACAACTGGCGGCTTGTGGTTATTATTCATAATTTTATCGGCATAAAAACAACTAAAGCCATTAGTTCCGCCAAAAAACATCTCGCCATCGGTACTTTTAAAGTAGGCTCCAGGGAGATACTGATTATTTTGCAGTCCTCCTTCAAAGTCAAATTTCTTGAAAACCGCAGCTTGAGTATTGTATTTTATTAATCCGCCGGGGGTACTTAGCCATAGATTATCCGCATTATCCTGCAGCATGCCAGAAATAAAAGCAGGGGAAGTTTGCTGACTATCCTCAACCAACACGAATGTGCCGCTGTTTTTGTCAAATTTAAACAACCCGCAATCGGTCGCCAGCCATAGGGTATCTTGATCATTAACCATGGCCGTCACGGAATAATCAGGTGTTTGGGTGGCAGAACTCAGTACGTTAAGGCGATAATGGGTGAATTTATGCGTTGCCAGATCCAGCTTATTCAGGCCACCTTCGCCGGTCCCAACCCACAAGCTATTATCGTCACCTTCGGCAATTGACAGCACGTGATTGCTGCTTATGCTGTCAGGGGCTTGCGGGTCGTTTTGGAATTGAGTAAACTGGCCGGTGTTTCTGTCGAACCGGACTAAACCTTCATTGGCCGTGCAGAGCCAGAGCCGGCCATCCTTACCTTCATGCATCCGCATGATCCCATTATCCAAGGGGTTTTGCTTCTCGGCGTTAGTTATCCGGTATTTTCTGAACTTGCCGGTAGTGGGTTCGAATCTGTTTAAGGTTCCGTCGATGGCCCCAAACCAGAGGGTTCCCTGGCTGTCTTCATAAATAGACCGGATCGAATTGCTGCTGATACTGCCGCTATCCTGGGGATCATGCTGATAAGCAGTAACCCGGTTTTTTTCTCGCTCCAACCTGATAATGCCCCCATTGGCGGTTCCGAGCCAGACCACCCCGGCACTGTCTTTTAAAACTGCTAGAATAACCTCGTCGCTAAAACGCAGATCAGGCGGATTTACACTGTTGTTATAAGATGTAAAGTTTAAATTTGTATTGATTTTATCTATGCTATGGCCTTCCGTACCAATCCAGAGGTTGCCCGAGTCATCAGCATAAAGCGAGACCACCTTGTAACTGCCGGAAACTGAATCAGGCGAAAAATCACAGCCGCGCGGCGTAAATTTCCCGGTCTCGCGGTCCAGCAGCCCCACGCCTTTGCCATAGGTGCCAACCCACAAACCACCCCCATTATCTTCAACAACCGCCGCAACCTTAAGGCCAGCCAAATCTGGAAAATGACTGTCCATAAACCGGCCGGAGGCCGGCTCAAACCGGGTCAGCCGACCATTTCCGGTGACGATCCATAAAACACCGGTCCGATCTACAAAAAGCTTGGCAATTTGGTTATCCGGCCGGCTGTCGGGAGGATCAGCTTGATTATGATAGTGCCGGATCTGGTTCGACGCTGGGTGATAATTGGTTAAACCTTTCTCAGCGGTGCCAATCCATAAAGTACCGGCCTTGTCTTGGCAGATCGAGGTGATTGTATTTGCGCTGAGATCATCAGCATTCCCGGAGTTTATCGAGCGAATAATCCCGTGGTTTAATTCTACGTATATGATCAAACTTAAACAAACAACGGAACAGATCCCCGTCAGCCGGTATTATACCAAAAAGCTGAAAGGACTATTAAAAATATGAACAAGGTCTTGATTGTCGATGACGAACTCCACAATCGGCTCCTGCTGCAGGAAGTTCTGGAAGATTTTGGAGGGGACGGAATCCAGTTGCTGTCTGCCGCCAATGGGAGCGATGCCCTGGCGATTATCCGCGCAGAGAAGCCGGACCTGGTTTTCCTGGATATTATGCTGCCGGATATCGATGGGTTTGCTATTTGCCAGACGGTCAAAAACGAACCGGGTCTTGACCAGATTTTTATTGCTCATTCTCACGGCCAAAGGCCAGGAGGTCGATAAGCGAAAGGCGATTGCGGTCAAGGCGGACCTGTATATTGCCAAGCCTTTTAAAATAAAGGTGATTGTCGATGTGGTAGAGCGGGTGTTTGGCAACGCGGTGGCCGGATGATTGCCGGATGATAGGGATGCAAGATGATTAAAGAAGTAAAGCGGTTTATCCGCAGCTTAATTGAGCAACACCTGGATAAGCAGCGGCAGCATAATTCGTTTGACAACCGGGTATCCCGGCATTTTTTGTTTAATGCCTTGAATGCCGTTATTACCCTCTGCCGCCAAAACCCCGCCGCCGCGGCCGATTTGGTTGTTGATATCAGCACGTATTTACAAAGAAGTCTTGAAGACAAGGAATTTATTATTCCCTTGGATGAAGAACTGGAACAGGTCATTTCGTATCTGAATATTCAGAAAACCAGGTTCGCGGATAGATTAACAATAGAGGTGGAGATTGAGCCCGGCCTTCAAGGCTCGATCCCGGCCTTTACCCTGCAGCCGCTGGTGGATAATGCAATCATCCATGGTGTGTTAAAAAGAAAAGGCGGCGGCTGGGTCAATCTCTCGATTAAAAGGCGGCCATCCTGCATCCGAATCAGCGTTAGGGACGATGGAGTCGGCATGACTACAGACCAGCTGGCTTCGTTGTTTAAGCGAGGCAATCAACACCGTTCTTTATACCGGGTAAACCGTAATCTGAAAAAAGCCGGGTTTAAGGCCCTGGAGATAAAGTCGGCACCTAACGCGGGAACTACAGTCTCCCTGGAAATTCCTATTAGTCCAGGATAATGGCCAGGAATATTATTTTAGGATAAATCAGCGATAGATAGCCTTAAACCCCAGGACAAGCCGCCAGTTTTATATAGTCTTCTCAGATAAATCAGCGATAAATAGCCTTAAACCGCAAAGCCGTTAAAGCCTTTCTGTTCGTTCCGTTTTGGAGCGGATAGAAGGGCTTTTTTTGTGGGGGTGAACTCGTTCGGCTTCGGCCTCTATGGGCCTCGACTAACGCAAGGCTTTTTTCGGGGGAGTGAACTCGTTCAGCTTCGCTGAACATCGGGGCTTCAGGTGGCGACTCCGCGCCACCTGAAGTTTGAACAGGGTGAGCCCCACTTATCGAAGTGGGGTCTTTTAACTCAGCTAAATGCAATTCAGGTTGCATTTCGGCAACGGATAATGCAACTTAACCGCCAATTTTGCCATCTTGTCGTCAATTCCTTATACCCGTTCCAAACCAAGCGATAGAGGTATTAGATGGGCAACCTTATTAACCCAAGGAGGGGATCGATATGTTGGTATTCGGGATGAAGGAAGTAGACTATGTGGTCATCGACCACAACATCATTGTCCGCATGAAATGGGATGGCAATGACGTAAAGCTTTGCATCGAAGCACCGAAAGATGTCGTCATCGAACGGGACAAGGTTTACAAGAAGAGGTGCCAAGAGGAAGGGATAGAGCCAATCTGGGAATTTGACCCGTTGGTGAAGCAAAAACGAAAGTCTTCCAGACCGAGAGCGATAAAGGTTAACGCCTGATTGGTTAACGGTTTTCATACCGTGAGACCTGAGGTGCACATCAGGGACAAGCGGTTGGAAATATATTAAATGCCCAAAGGGCGGGTCGGGTTCTAAGGATGGAACCCGGTAAGTAAGACAAGGAAGGGGAGATTTAGTTAATGATTATTAACCACAACATTGCGGCGTTGAACACCTATCGGCAGTTGACGGTCAACAACACTTTGGGGAACAAGGCACTGGAGAAATTGTCAGCCGGTTTGCGCATCAACCGCGCCGGCGACGATGCTGCTGGTCTAGCCATCAGTGAAAAGATGCGGGCCCAGATTCGCGGTCTTGATCAGGCTGCAAGAAATGCCCAGGACGGCATCTCCATGATTCAGACCGCTGAGGGTGCCTTGAATGAAACCCACGCAATCCTGCAAAGAATGCGGGAACTCGCAACCCAGGCCGGTAACGACACCTACACTGCATCAGACCGGGCTGAGATTCAGAACGAAATCAACCAGTTGACTTCCGAATTAAACCGGATTGGTAATACCACAGAATTCAACACTCAGAAGCTTTTAAGAGGCAGTGCCCAATATAATGATGTGAAGGTAACCCAGCTTACTGCTCCCACGGTGGCAACTGGTACAGTTAGTCCAGTAAACAAGGTGCAGGACTATCAACCAGCTACTCCATCCATGGGAACTATTACCTTGAATGGTGCACCAGTCGACGGAGACAAGATTGAATTGGCCGGGCTAACTTTTGAGTTTGATACGAATAATACTGTAAGTGGAACAAACATTTCAGTTCAAATTCAATCAGGTGGGTCAGTAGCGGATGCCATAAAGAACTTGGCTGAGAAGATTAAAGACCTACAAACCAATGGTACAGACACCCAAAAGGAAGCATTGAAGGGAATAAGTGTCAGTTACAATGAAACCACGATTACGCTTACAAATGCCGATGGCGACAATACAATTGAAATAAATGCCAACTTTAAGACTTCCGATAATGTTACTATATCACCTTTTGCCGGTGGTAAAAAGGCCCAGGCAGCTAAATTTGAGTTTGAAATAACTAATAACTTGGCTAATAAAGAAAGAATTTCGGTAGCCGGTACCCTACTCACCGCCGGGACAGATTTTGTTGTGGGCACGACTGCTGCTCAGACAGCAGCAAATATTGCTGCGGCCTTAAACGGTAAGAGCGACTTTGCGTACAGTGTTACTGCAACCGGAGCAAAAATTACCTTGACCCAGAAAACACCGGCTGACCCCACTGGTAATGAGCCGAAAGTAAAAGTGCTAGGCCCTCTTCCTGAAAGTACCACACCTACAACACCAACGGAGCCAACAGGAGTGGTTAAAGTTGAAATTGTTACAGTAGAAACAAAGACAGAGGGTGGCTCCGGTACGCCAGGTGTATACAAATTTGATCTCCCTGAGCTAGGCAATAAAGCTCAGGCAACGATTAAAGTAGGTACTGTTGCAGAAGATCAGATATTAACAATTAATAATGTAACAATAGAGTTTTACAATAGTTCTGGTGGAACAGCTGACCAAAGTGCAGCTAAATCCATTGATATTAAGAACTTAACCGCTTCGGGTATAGCAGCCAAGATTGCAGAACTTGAAATCGCTGGTGTAGAGTTAACCGATAATGGTGACGGTACCGTGACCATAACCGCAGCCACAGCCGGTACTGCGGGTAATGATATAAAAATATCACACTCCGCCGCTACCGGTATCACAAAAACCGATGGAACGTCAATTAGCGGTGGTTTAAGCCTGTCAGACGGTGAAAACGCCGGCAACGGCACAATAAGCAAAATTACGATTGACGGTACCGATATAACTATAAACTCAACTGATGACCTTCGGGCTGTCGCAAACAAGATTAATACAAATGATACCTTAAAAGCTAAGTATACTGCCGAAGTAATTAAAGACGGCGATAATATGAAGCTTCAATTAACCCAAGTGGAAGGCTCGGCAACAGCACCGACGGTTACTAAAACAGTTAGCACCTCTGCTGCAGGCATTGCATTAAACGGTACCGCCTTCACCAGCGATAACTACACTACCGCCCAGATTAAACAACTGCAGGAAAAGCTGCCATTTTGGATCAACGATGCCTTAAAAACCTTAAAAGATAACTGGGATATAGCTTTGCCTGACACTAAAATCAACTTAAATATTGAATTTGTCGAGGGTGAGAGCTACGGTGCCCAAATGAGCTATGATGGCACTGACTTAACCTTAAAAGTTGACGTGGAAGATTTCTTCAATGCCAACGGTGAGCTAAAAGAAACCAGCGATACGCTCATTGCCCATGAAATGTTCCACGCCATTCAGTTAACTCAATTCAAAGGATTAAAATCTACGGATACTTGGTTTATGGAAGGATTATCCATGGCCATTCAAGGCGGGAACACCTTCTTTGGCACAGGGGATGATACCTTTGAAATTACTGAGTTAGCATCGGGTAGCAACAGAGATTTGACTGGCACTTTTGGCAGTACAACTAAGGACTACGTTAAGGCCTACGCCGCTGTTAAGACATTGCATGAGGTAATTGACGGTGGTATTGATGCCTTAATTGATAAGTTAGAAGAAGGTAAAACCTTAGATGAAGCTATAAAAGCAGTCGATTTTAAGGCTTCCGGCACTGCCCTCTCAGGCTCAACAGGTATAAAAGATTTTCAAACTTGGAGTGAATTTGCAACTTGGTTTAAATCAAGTGACGACACAGCACTAAACGGATATTTTGCTTCCGGACAAACAGACTTTAAAGATGGTACTGGAGCAATCACTGCTGCAGCCACGAAAGGTAGCAGTAGCAATTTAACCCCGGAAAATACCATTGCCAATGGAACAACCACCGAACTAGTGGACGCTTCTTACACCCTGAACTTTATCAATGCGCCGGCAGAAACAACATCTGCCTCTTATGACACTAGCGTCAGTCAGGCTGCTGTAAACGTAGCCAATAAAGCGGCTCTCTTAAACGTAAACTATGCGACTGCCACAACCAACAAAATTAAGCTGAACGGTCAGGAAATCACCTTAACGGAGGTTTCCAAACTAAACGGCACCACTACACCTATCACGAAAGAAGCACTTAAGACGGCACTGCAAGCTGATATCGATGCTGTCTACAATGGAACAGCCTTTGCAGGAATGAGTTTTACCGTGGATATTGACTCGGCAGGAGTAATCTCCATTTCTTCCAATGATGTCGGCTCAACCGTTTCAGTTGATTTGGAAGGTACAGATGTATCCGAAGGCAGTATTGCCAATTTACTAGGCTTTACCTCGGCCGACACAGCTTACGGTACTGACGCCGGTGCTGGCTTGTACGAATTTAGTCTAGATAAATTATTAGGGGACGGGGCCAAGATAAAAATTGACGGTCAGGAAATCATGGTCGTTCAAGACACCCAGAAATATCAGGTCCAGCTTGAGGCGGGTATTGCTATGAGGGTAGGCAGCACTCTGGAAGAACAAATAAACAATTTAGCTGAAGCTATTAATGCCAACTCTGAACTAAGTGCTAAATATGTTACCAATGTTGTTACAGACGGTAGTACCACCAAACTGGAACTGGCTCAGGTAGTTGCGTCGAATACGGCCCCTGATATCTCATATGATACTGGCAAATTCTCTGTCAGGATGCAGATTGGTGCCAATACCGGCCAGAGCTTTTCGATTGAAATTAGCGATATGCGCGCCACTGGGCTGGGAGTTAGCAGTACTGTAAGCGACCTGCATCAAGTCGTAGAAGTAGATGGTAAAAAGTATAATGTTGCATATAGACAAACCAAGGAAATAACTAATGGTACTGATGACGTTGCTATTGAATATGCCCTGGATGTAACAACTCACGACAATGCTACAGCGGCAATTACGGTCATCAATGATGCGATCGCTAAGGTATCGGCAGAAAGATCTAAACTCGGTGCTATGCAAAACCGTTTGGAACACACCATTAACAATCTGGGGACATCCTCAGAGAACTTGACCGCTGCCGAATCCCGCATCCGCGACGTCGACATGGCCAAGGAAATGATGGAGTTCACCAAGATGAACATCCTCTCCCAGGCCGCCCAAGCTATGTTGGCCCAAGCCAACCAGCAGCCGCAAGGCGTACTGCAACTGCTCCGATAATTGCTGTCAAACACAACAACAAAGAGGTCTCCGGATCATCCTGGGGCCTCTTTTTCATGGTGCGCCAAAGAACAATTCACATCGCTATACCACCTCCTGAATAAGGAGTTACTGACGCAATGCCATCATATGAAGCAACTTATTAATCGTTAAAGCTTTAAACAGTCTAGCTAATTCGGATATAACCTTTTCAGACGGATCGATTTGTAGTAGCATTAACTTGTGCATCCTTTCCGTTTGGAATGTTTTGTTTGGTTACTTAACATTTTACCAAACCGGGATGCACTTTTTTCTGTCAAGAATGCTTTTTGTGCTAAGAAAAACCTATATTTCATGAGGTTTAGCTATGGTTTTTGAGGTGCAAAACTTGAGATACTGAACTAAATGGCGTTTTTTCTTTTTGTGGTCTCTGTTTCAAAATATTATATATTGCGGTTATTGCGGGCTGGATTGCCGGACCTCATAGAATCTGTATTCAAGAAGGTGCTATCTCAAACAGAAGTGGTTGGATCAGTGGATGGCCGCCCTGGAAGTGATTAAGATGTATTAGATTTAATCTTGAAAAAAATTATGATGTTTTGTATTATCATAACGCAGAGTATAATATTATCGAGGTGATTAATATTGTACTCTGCTTTTGTTAACCGGGATAGTGAACGAAGATTTCTGGAAGAGCAATATGCCAGCCCTGAGGCGGCCTTTGTGGTGATATACGGGCGAAGAAGGGTAGGCAAAACTCGTTTAATTCAGGAATTTATCAGGGATAAATCGGCTTTGTATTTTTTGGCATCAGCAGAAATTGAACGGGCAAACATTGCCCGTTTTGGTAGTTTAGCCGCGGAATTAACCGGTTTTCCTTTTTTTCAGGGATTACAGTTTGACAACTGGGATCAGGTTTTTCGGTTGCTGTTGCCCGGGATCAAAGATGACCGGCGCATGGTGGTTATAATTGATGAATTTCAGTATTTGGTCAGGATAAATCCAGCGTTTCCTTCAATACTGCAGCGGCTCTGGGATGAATGGTTGGGGCAAACTAATGTGATGTTGATAATCTGCGGCTCCCTGGTGAGTATGATGGAAAGCAACGTTTTGGCTCACAGCAGTCCTTTATATGGCCGGCGGACCGGGCAAATCAAATTAAAGCAGCTAGAATTTATTCATTATCAAGAATTCTTTAAGAATAAGCCAATTGATGAACGAAATCACCATAAAGACATAGCCTTGCGCTCCCTAAGCGTAACCTTTAAGGATGAAATATTAGAATTCTATGACTTAAAACTAGCAAGGATCGTCGATGTAATTCAAACCAAAGTACCAACGATTGAAGTTAAAGACCGGGATATGGACATCAACTTTATCTTAGCTGATAATACCATCGCCCATTTAGAGTTCGAATCCAGCGAACCAACCTTAGATGATCAAATCCGCTATGGTCATTACGATTTGGAACTTTATAAACAACGCAGGCAAAAAATTCACCGCATTGTTATCTATGGTGCTGGAATTAAGCAAGCACCTAAACCCTTGGATATTGGCTCAATTCGTCAGACTCAGTCCGTTATCTACCTGGAAAAAGACTTTGACGGAGATCAAGTATTTCTCGAGTTAAAAGATCGGATCCTAAGAGGAGAACCTTTAAGGAATCTGGATAAAATGAAGATTATCCTCTTACCAATGATGAGCAGTAAAATCAGCAGCCGGTCCCGACGGGCCTTGGAAATGACAGAAGTGCTGGAAAATTATCCGGAAAAAGATATGGGCTACTACCTGATAGGGGCTATGGTTGGAACCAACTACAGCCTGTTGCAGGAACCGGAAAAATCCAAGATATTGGAGGTGTTAAGAATGGCCCAACCATTTCAGGAGTTATATCGAGAGTTTGAGGAAAAAGGCATGCGAAAAGGCATGGAACAGGGTATGCGAAAAGGTATAGAGAAGGGTAGAACGGAAGGAAAACAAGAATCGATATGTAAGTTGCTGGCTAAAAAATTTGGTCCAGAATCAACGGAACTGCAGGAAAGAGTAAGGAAGATAACCGATGAAAATGCTTTAGACAGATTTATTGAGGAACTAATAGTCGCTGATAATATTAATGATGCGGCCAAAGTTATTGAGGCACTAAACTAAGACTGGGTAGCTTTTGCCCCCTTGTATCTTTAGCAAGGATACAAGGGGGCGAATTTTTTAATCGGAAAAGCCTTCTAACTCAAGTTTGACAGTTACCCCCGATTTTCAACTAGACACACCCAACAAACCCAGTAAAATCTTGTATGGGTATATGAAAAATTTCAAAAGTGTAGTGCCACGTTTTTCAGATAATGTTTAGTGTTCAGGCAATTGTAAATAGTATAATTTAAATGCCATGTATGCTAGAACTAAAACTTTCAAAAACAAGGACGGGTCTACCCGTACATACTTGCAAATCTGCGAAACCAGGCGCGAAGACGGTAAGGTCCGCTAGATCGTGGTAGCCAACTTTGGCCGGCTGGAAAAACTGCAAGAAGTTTATTCTTCGTACCGAGCTAAAGGATCAAGTTTATGATGTTATTAAAGTGCTTGGCTGCAGGCCACCGAACAGGATAATGTTATATGAGGCAAACGCTGACTGACAAATAAAGGAAAATATAGTGGTACGTCTTTTTTGTGTCTTCTGTGTATGTTGATTTTACTGGATTCTTCTTGGGTTAGGTGTCAAACTTGAGTCTAAGAATATTTAGTCTTTTCTTCAAATTAAGTATAATAAGGGCAATGGAATTGTAGATAAAAGAAATTTGTTCCATTAGTTAGGGTCTCAAGTTTCGCAGCAGAAATTAGCCAACAAAGCCCTAATATGTGCGGGCTGAGCGGCAATCCAATGCCTAACTTGACATGAAATGGCTTCGGATAATTCTTTGGATATCTTTCCAAGCATTTCAGTAAAGAAAAACATCAATTGCCTTATGGCGGTTTCGTAGTCAATGTCCTGTATTTCATCGCAGTACAGATAAAAAAGTTCTCCATAGCTACGTAAATCCTGGTTATGCCGTCTTTCCCATTCAAGCAGGATGTATCTTGTAAAAACAATGGTCGTATGGGCAATAAGCATATCATAGTTTCTGCCTTGGAACTCGGAACCAAGTTTTAAAAGAGATTTGGCACTCTTGAAAAAAACTTCTATACTCCATCTCATTCCGTAGATACGGACAATTTCGCTATCATCAAGCGAAATATCGGTAGTCAATATGGCAAGCCATTCCCGCTTTTTATTGCGGTTTTGAATAAATACAATCTTAACGGGAATTCCCTGTTTGGTTTTGACACAGCGCGATCCTATGAGTTCACCTCGATTTGTTGCCGGTAGTGTTGCCCTTAAATCTGCAAGCGACATTACTTGACCGTTAAAGTTGTATCTCTGTTTTAGTTGTTTCACCATACCAATGGAATGAAGACCCTTTTCAAGAATGCCTGTAATCATTGGCTCGTTTGTAAACCAGCTGTCCATCAGGACATAATCGGCCGTAATGCCGATATCCAGAGCGTTTTGAATTAATTGAAGAACATTTTTAGGCTTTTCGATAATAGCTTCAGCACGCCGCTTTGCACCATTTGTTCGTTTATCTATGGAATCTGTTACATCATTTAATCTGTTTTGTGCATTTGCTGAACTGAGCATGGCAAAATCAATCGGAACGAAACTATATCCGTCAGACCAACCTAGGGTCAGCATGGTAAATCCTTTAACAAAGCGATGACTCGCGTGGTCAAATATACGGGCAAGAAGCTCTGCCTTCTTAGTTCTAGGCCTTGAAAGGATTGAATCGTCCAGAATAAACACCCGGACCCTCTTATCTGAGGTCAGATGATCAAAAGTATCTGTAACCTTTAATGAAAGTCGCAGAAGAAATTTTCTCCATGAGTAGGTTGGATTATTCAGGAAACGATAGTATATATCCTTTCCAGGCATACCTTGGGCGCGTTTGCTTCCAAGAAAGTTATTCATTTTCTTGCCGTAAAAAGCAAGTAGGAAAATGAACTCAAAAACCTGCTGAACGCTTACCCCACAAGCTTTTCGGATATTTGAAGCATGAAGCAACTTATTAATCGTTAAAGCTTTAAACAGTCTAGCTAATTCGGATATAACCTTTTCAGACGGATCGATTTGTAGTAGCATTAACTTGTGCATCCTTTCCGTTTGGAATGTTTTGTTTGGTTACTTAACATTTTACCAAACCGGGATGCACTTTTTTCTGTCAAGAATGCTTTTTGTGCTAAGAAAAACCTATATTTCATGAGGTTTAGCTATGGTTTTTGAGGTGCGAAACTTGAGTTAGGGTTATACTATGAACAATTATCAAGAAAATAACACGTTTCTCATAGTTTGGGTTGTTTTCATCCAGGCCAGCCGCAGGGACGGTTCTCATGGCAGAGGACATAAGTGACAATTATCGCTGAAGATGAACAGACCGCCGAGTCAAGCACTCTGGAAGCAAGTAAATTCCATGTAGAGTCGGCCTCCATACTCTAACGATAACACGGAAACAACTCTGGAAGCATATACATTCCATGTAGAGGCGAAAATTATTTAATTTATTCAAATATTGAAGGACTTCCTAAACTGATGTCGAATTTTTTGCATCGAAGTCTGTATTTGGATTATGGAGGATACTAAATGGCTGACTATGAAGTGCTGTATAAGCAGATGCTGGTAATAGAGAAAGATTTGCGAGATAAGCTGACCCAATCTCAGAAACTGCTGAAAAGTATTGGCAAAAGCTTGGAGAACGGCAATCTGAAGAACTGGACCAGAGATTTAGGGATCATGCGCAGCGTATTAAAGGAACAGGAAGCTCTGATTCAAGCAATGCAAGCCCAGGTTGACGATTTTGGGGTGCGCGACTATGTGGAAAACGGGGACTTTGCCGAGCAGATGTTGGCCTGTTGTGAGCAATTAGGAGTGGATGTCAAGGGTTCTTTCCCGACCTTTGAGATGTTTCCCTTCAAGGTAAAGGTGGATGTGGAGAACCTTGATTTATACTTAGATCGAAAGCGGGTCCAGTGTTTGCGTCCGCTGGCCTTTGTCCAGGAAGTAAAAAAGAATCGCGATAAACTACTGCGGGCGTCTTTTGACGCCCGGGCTTTTGTGAAAGCGCTGGTGGCGGCTTATGATCTAGTGTTGCTGAAACAAAATCAGGGTAGAACAACTAAACTGGAGGCACCTGATTTATATCTGAAGGATCTTTATGACATGCTTACACCGATGAGCCGCCAAAAACGGGAGTATGACCAGCAGAGCTTTGCTTTTGACCTTTCTCGGTTATATGCTTCAGATTTGCGGACAACAGAAGATGGTCGGCAGTTCCAGTTTGGCCCCAGTCGAAATGTCAGAAGGGCCATTCGCATTTTAGACCAGGAGGGCCAGGAACACTTTTTATCGACTATCCGATTTTTCTGAATTCCGAGGCCTAAACGACTAGTTTCACGATCTGCCGGGTGAAGAACGGGGGAATTTTGGTAATGTCTGTTGATATAGAAACTGCCGTCGAACGGCTTAAGATGGGATTGCCTCCAGGTAATCGGCAAATTCTGCAAGAGATAACCGTTGGTCAAGAATTTCTGCCGGCATTTTGGCAGGAGAAGTATCTGAAAAACTATCTATCTCGCGGCGGCAGTAAGATCAAGTTTATTACCGGCCGAACCGGGAGCGGGCGTACTCACTTTTTGGACCTGGTGTTGTTGAAGGCTCAAGAATTAGGCTATATTCCCGTTTATCTTTCCGCCAAGGATGTCTGGCTGTATGATTTTAAAGAGATCTACGTGGCCATATTGCGCCAGGTTAATTTGCTGGAAAGCTTGCGAGCGGCCAGTTCTTTAGTTATCTCGCGTTTAGGGTACGATCCTCGAACAGTGCCGCCGGAACTCACTTTTACCGATTACTTATCCAGTCGCAATGAACTGGATCCCTTGACTAAACGGGAGATTCGGCAAGAATTAACCAGGCTCTTTTTAGCCAATCCACTGATTGACAACAATTTTGCCATTGCTTGTTCGCTGTTGACTGGCGGTTTTTTAGGTCATCCGATTTTGGAGGAAGCCAGCCGGAATCTGCTGTTGAACTGGCTGGAAGGCAGCCGAGAGGCTAAGTTGGCCTCGGTCCGCCGGCTAGGTTTATCCCCGAGTAAGATAACCAAATACAATGCCCGTCACATGCTGCGCTCCCTGGTTGAGGTCTGCCGCTTGGCCGGCTACAAAGGGCTGGTCGTGGCGCTTGATGAATTGGAGGTTTTGGTGGGGGGAGACAAATTCGGCAGCATGCGTTATACCCGGTTAAAGCGTGACGACGCCTACGAATGTATCCGAGAACTGATCGACGAAATAGACACCTTGCACAACCTGATGTTCATTTTTTCTTTTGAACGCAAACTGATGGATGAGGAAATGACTGGCCTGAAGTCATATGAAGCGCTGTGGATGCGGATTCAAAATGAGGTAGCCGGCAGCCGATTCAATTGTTTTGCCGATATTGTCGATCTGGATCGACTAGTTGACGAGGTTTATACGCCGGAGTGCATGGTGGAGCTATCGAACCGGTTAGCCAGGGTGGCTGACCGAATCGGGCAAACAGTTAAACCAATTAGCTTGGACGCGGCGGAAGAGTTACACGCCCGGGCGCGTTTTGGGAAGGTGGCTTTGCCACGCCGGGTGGTCCTCTCTACTTTACATAATGACGGTGCTTAAGATAATAGGTTCAGATTGTTGACTTGGGTGGAGGTAGTTAAATGGATTTTGAAGCCCAGCGGGTAATTGAGGCACTGCGTTCTGGGATTTCTTCCCGGGCGGTTGGTCAATATTTCTCTTCAACCAGGATGGATCTGATTAACCAGGTGGCTCAGAGCCTGGAACGGGTTCGCGATACCGAACGTTCAGAGGGTATGGCGGTCCTGGGTCGGTATGGTGAAGGCAAGACCCATCTGTTAAACACCGTATTTAATTTGGCGCACAGTAATAATATGGTCGTCAGCCTGGTTTCCTTGAGTAAGGAAACGCCTTTTGACAAACTGTATCTGGTCTACCAAAAAATTGTTGCCAATACCTACTTGCCGCAACATCTACAGCCCGGTTTTCAGCCGGTCTTTCAGGATATCACTCCGAACAGCCCGGTCGCCCAGGAACTGCTGGCCTTTACCAGCCAACACCTTGAAACGGATAAATTGTTTTATGTGTGGCGGTCATATCTTAACGTAGAGGATCCTGAGGAAAAGTACCTTCTCCTGGCTGACCTGGAAGGGGATTTTATCGCCACTGCCCGGTTAAAACAGATTTATAAGCGGATTTTTTCCCAACCAGTTAAATTTAAAGCTTCGTTCGCCAAAACTAAACACAGTTTCGAATATCTGGTCATGCTGAGTCACTTGTTTCGGGTGCTGGGGTTTAATGGGTGGGTTATTTTATTTGATGAGGCAGAATTAATCGGAAAGCTGGGGAGCAAGGCTCGTTTAAAAGCTTATCAAAATATGGCTTCCTTCCTTTTTGGCTCCCGGTATTCCCGACTGGAGTCGACCTTTGCCCTGTTTACTTTTACTTCTTCTTTTATCCAAGACGTGATCGTTTCCAAGCATGATTTTGAAAACGCGGCAGCTGCTTTTGTTGACCGGACCGAGCGGGAACCAGTGGAGAATGTCCTGAAGTTTATTCAGGCGGCACCGCAACTGTCCCCCCTGACCCCAAGCGAAATTTTGCTCATTTTGGAACAGGTGAAAGATTTTCATGGTCGGGCCTATGACTGGAAGCCTGAGGTAGACATGCAAGAAGTGTTGCGGATGACGGCTAATCGCGGGGATCGGCTGAGAACAAAAATACGAACCGCCGTTGAACTTCTCGATCAGCTATATCAGTATGGTCAGGCTGAAAACATCGGGGTAGGAAATCTCTGCGAACTGAACTACCGTGAGGAAGAAATTCCTTCTTTAGACGAGTGTATTTAACAAAACAATAACACGTTTCTCATAACCTAGCGGGCATGGGCGGTTAACAGGAAAATAGTTTTAGTATCGTGACATTCTGAGCGAGGCAAAGAATCTTTCCAACGCTCAGAAAGAGCCGAATGAACATAGAATTTGTGTTCGGGCGTTTTATTTAATAAATGCCTGATGCAATTCTGTGTTTAAACTTCTAAGGAGCTCTCCATTTCAACGGAGAGAGTCGGTCACAGTCTGTTCAGGCTGGCTCGGATCAGTAATCTCATGGTAATCCAGTAATTTCTTTCAGAGCGGGCGGTAGCCCGCTGAATTTTTTCCAGGCAGGTTTTTTCGGGAATCCACCAGTCACACCTGATTTTACCCAGTGTCAGATTCCTTTCTAATTCTTTTATGATTGGCTGGCCCCAGTTGCGCTGTTGAGCATAATCGAGAACGTGGTCAGACAGGCGATCATAGGCTTCCTCAGAGAATGACTGGGTTTCCTGATCGTAATCAAGATCCACAACCGGTATCAGACCAATGAGCTTATCGGAGATCTCGGCCAGCAACTCTTCTTCTTCGTTGGAGGCACCGACATAGAGGTAGTAGAGGTACGCGGTCTGGGGACTGCCGGAGCGGCGTAATATTCGGCCCAATCGTTGGATCCTCTGACGGGAACTGCTGCTGGAGGCGGCAATGATGCCCACATCTGTTGCCGGTACGTCCAAACCTTCATCCAGGGCCCGGCAACTAACCAGGATTCTCAGCTCGGAGTTATTATATCTTTCCAGGGTTCGCTTCCGGGTTTGCTTATCTAAGTGGGAATGGTAACGGCCGACTTGGCCCGGGAAAAGAGCCTCAATTTGCCGAAAGATTTCTTCCGCAAGCTCAATTCTTTCACTGAAGATTAAGATGCGGGAGGAGTGTGGAATGAGCGTAATCAGGTACCGAAGACAGCTCACCCGGGCTTCTGCCCGATGCACCAAATCTCGGCGCAAAATTGAGTAGTGCTGAATAGTTCGGGCAAGACTGGCTTCTTCTGAGTCATCTTCTTCACGGGTTAGCTGCTCCAGGACGGCAAAGAAACGATCCCGGGGTAGCCGGGAGAGCGAGGGACGAAGCCGCAGAAAGATGTTGAGCGATCGGCTGATTCGATCACTGAACTCCTGATACTGCTGGGCCTCGGTTCGGTTAAACTGAAGTCTCAGGTTGAATACCGAAAAAGGACTGATGATGTTATCGTTTAAGGCCTCTGCAAAGCCGTATTGGAAAATCTGTTGGCCCAGGGCCGGCACTAATTTCTCCTGAAAAGTCTCACATTGCGGCGTAGCGGACAGCCCCAGCGAAAAATACCGAGATTCGAGTTGAGTTCTGGAAATTTGGGCCAGGTAGCTGAAGATCCGTGAGTTCTCCAAGCTGCCATAGTGATGACATTCATCTGCAATTACCAATTGGGCAAAGCCCTGACGATAATCCTCCAGAAAGTGATGGGCAAAGGAATTGCGGGCTGAATTAACGACATAAATCATGATGGGTCGAGAATTTAGATCCCGGCGTTCTCCAGAATAGATGCCGATCTCATTTCTGGGGACTCTCAGATCAGTCACCAGAGCCTGGTACCACTGGTGGGTTAAAAAGATTTTGGGCACGATAATTTTAATTTTAAGTTCCGGTCCCCAGGCGAACCTTTCTTTGAGTTTGGCGATCGCTCCCAGGGCCAGCACGGTTTTGCCGGCCCCGGTGACCACATTCACGATCCCCCGACCTCCATTTTGCCACCAGACGGCTAAGCATTCTTTTTGCCATTGATAGAGGTCTTTTTGGAGTTGGTATTCCTTTATGGTTTTGGAATTATTATACATGGTCGGCGTGCTTTCAAATCGGAGCATGGTATGCCTCTTTAAATACTTAAACTTTTTGTTTCAGCCCCAAAGGGGTCGGTTTCTGGTTATAATTATACACAATTTTACCTGGAAAAAAAGCAATCGAGCAACCAGAGGGACGGTTCTTTTGGCCGGAAAAGCACCGGTGACAACTGCCAATAACCAATGAAATAGGGGATATCATAGAACTTGTGTTCGAGAGGGTTGTATGGTAAACTAATGGTATAGGTTGCCAGATGGCTGGACAAGTCGCCTGGGATTCGTGCCTTATTTACCTATGCCGGCTAGGTAAATATCCTTGAAAAACGAGAAAGAAAGATATCAAGCTATGGATTTCTAGCGTTATTTCCATTTTTTAACTGTAAATTTACTTTAACCCTTACAATCTGGTAAAATAACAATAAGGGGAGGATACCTATTAGTGCAGAACTAAAGATTCCCTATCACCATAAAGACATAGCTTTGCGCTCTCTAAGCGTAACCTTTAAAGATGAAATATTAGAATTTTATGACTTAAAACTAGCCCGAATCGTCGATGTAATTCAAACTAAAGTACCATTGATTGAAGTTAAAGACCGTGATATGGACATCAACTTTATCTTAGCTGATAATACCATCGCCCATCTAGAGTTCGAATCCAGCGAACCAACTCTAGATGATCAAATCCGCTATGGTCATTACGATTTGGAACTTTATAAACAACGCAGACAAAAAATCCACCGCATTGTTATCTATGGTGCTGGAATTAAGCAAGCACCTGAGCCCTTGGATATTGGCTCAATCCGTCAGACCCAGTCCGTTATCTACCTGGAAAAAGACTTTGATGGAGATCAAGTATTCCTTGAGTTAAAGGATCGGATCCTAAGAGGAGAACCTTTAAGGAATCTGGATAAAATGAAGATTATCCTCTTACCAATGATGAGCAGTAAAATCAGCAGTCGGTCCCGACGGGCCCTAGAAATGACAGAAGTTCTGGAAAATTATCCGGAAAAAGATATGGGCTACTACCTGATAGGGGCCATGGTAGGAACCAATTACAGCCTGTTGCAGGAACCGGAAAAATCCAAGATATTGGAGGTGTTAAGAATGGCCCAGCCATTTCAGGAGCTGTATCGAGAGTTTGAGGAGAAGGGCATGCAAAAAGGCATGGAGAAGGGTAGAACGGAAGGAAAACAAGAATCAATATGTAAGTTGTTAGCTAAAAAATTTGGCCCAGAATCAACGGAACTGCAGGAAAGAGTAAGGAAGATAGCCGATGAAACTGCCTTAGACAGATTTATTGAGGAACTAATAGTCGCAAATAATATTAGTGATGCAGCCAAAGTTATTGAGGCCCTAAACTAAGACTGGGTATCTTTGCCTCCCTATGTATCTTAAGTAACCTCAATTACACCCTCATCTCCGGCCCAGAATCCGCCAGGCCTTTGCCTCCCCCTGTACCTTTAGCAAGGATACAGGGGGTCGGATTTTTGGGGTCCATCTTCGCCAGTTTCATCTTAATTCCCCACGGTTATATGTAGATTGCAGGGTGCATAATAGGTAGTGAGACAGAAAAAGGGGGTAGGTGGATTGGGTTGGTTCCTGGCTGGCCTGCTGGCGGCGGCTATTTCCTGGGTGGTTAACTCCTGGATTACCGAACGAGGCGGTCGGCTTGGCTTAACCGTTCTCGTCCCGCTGGTTGAAGAAACGGCGAAAACCGGTTTAGCGGTGATGATTGGCGGGGAGCTAGTGCTGGTCCATGCTGTCTTTGGTTCAATGGAAGCGATCTACGAAACCTGCCGCGAGCAGCAGCTTGGCCCGGCAATAGCGGCCTTCGTCAGCCATTTGTTATTCGGCTTGGTTACTTTGAGTATATACCGGTATTTTAACAATTGGGGGGCGGCTATTCTAGGCGGAACCAGTCTGCACGCGCTCTGGAATCTCCTGATAATTCACCTTTTTCTCAAACCACCGGTAGGGGGGAAAGAAAGTTGAAAATATGTTACGTTTGTGAATGCTGTGGAGAGATCCTTGGCGAATTGCCGGGAGAGGTTGGGCCGTCAAACTTGACGCCACCGGCCGATGAAGCTATAATCGACAGTAATTATGCTCAAGCCTGTACAGTAGTCAAAACAATATGTGAGGAGTGTCAGGCAGCCCTTGGCTGGACCGATGACGGTTTAACCGGCTGGCTTAGCGGAGTTAATTATTTTCGACATTAAGATTGCTTAGGTTAAGTTTAATATCGTGTCATTGGTATAAATATAACCATTTTCATTTAGCGTTGTGCAGTCAAGGCATGAGATAATTCTGAGCGAAGCAAAGAAGTCCTTCCCACGCTAAGAAGCAAGATCTTTCGTTGACGCTCAGGATGACATCCGTCCGCTATTTTCAGAGGCGGTTGTTTCCTTGGGGCATGGCCAGTAAGCAAGCCAACCCTCACTTATCGAAGTGGGAGTCTTTTGATTCAGATTAAGGAGTTAAAATACGAGCGCAGAGAATATGCTTAGAGTGGAGCAGTAGTTAGGATACGGGGGATCCATTCGGATGTCCTCTTTTTGGCGTTTCTTGGCAAGACTCTAGACCGCTAAGCTTCTCTGCTCGACTCGTTCAGGAATAGTCAATTCTCGCTTCTTAACTAAACCCTGAGGCTGCTAAGCAGCACGCTCGGAGAATAAT
>JBMNLH010000005.1:0-138635 GCA_050952625.1 Bacillota bacterium
ACCAAATTAACCCCGAAAGCCAATTCGAACCGGGACACTGACGGGAATTCAGACGCAGGATAAGACGACAGAATTTAACACTACTTAATAATACTGACCAAAGCTGATTATTTTGGATTGCAGATATAGACGATCAATGCAAAATCTTCAGCTATTCTAGTTGCTGTCAGTTAATATGTTTATTTAAATTTTTTAGCGTTGCAGGAAGGATTTTCTAAGATCAGAGCGAAATATAGGATATTATGGAATTATTAAAGGGCTAACATATTAAAATACGTCTAACTCACAGTGACAGAAATCACTTATTAAATTCAGGGAGTAGTTAATTATTACCTTGAGAAGTTGAGGATTACATTGTATTTCATCGATATTGTAATAGGTTTAAAAAATTAACATTATAAGAAGGGAGGTATCTATACCCGGACCAAGAGGTTCAAAAAGTATTATATTTAGGAGGAGAAAAATGAGATTTAAAAAACTATCATGGCTCACATTAATTGCATTTTTGTTTTCGGTCATAACACCATTAGCGTCAGTAACACCGGTTATGGCAGCAGATACCGCTATTGATAATGCGGTGGCTGAAATTGCTGCTGTTTATCAGTACTTAGATGAAAATGATAAAGCAGCGATTAGAACTGCAAGAGACCAACCTGCAGGGGTTAGGCGACAACTGACCCAAGGTGGGAGGGTGTTGTTGGCCCGCTCTTAACTCAGCAGAGTGCAGGATAGATTATCTCAAGCCAGCAACAGATCGCAAAACCAGCAATAATTAACTTTGTAACAGGGCTGGGGGACATTTATTACTCCTCGGACCAAGCTGGTTTAGCGAATACCTTAACTAATTTTAAAAATACCAATAGAGGGATCATTCCAAACCTTATTTGGAACGGACTATCACCGTTGACGACTTGTACGACTTTTTAGTGGCCACAAAGCAGGAATTACCGTCGGTATTAGCGGCAGACACCGGCTCAGGTGAATCCGCTTGCGTTTGGCACGGAGCAGCAACTTATAGCCGCGATGCCCGATCTGAGCATCGCCGCGATGCGTAATGTACTTAATAATGGCCAATATAGCGAGTTTTCCGGGAAACTTGCCGCCATTGGCTGGTCCGCGGGCAGCCTGGTTGACTCAGCAGCGGGCGTTGGCGGCGATCGTTGATCCAGGCAATGCGGCGGAACTAGCCCTGGCTAAGGCCGCCGTGCGTTCCCAAGCTAAAGCCTATACGGTTGAACGGTGCGCAGCACACCCCAATCGGGAGTGCCGGGATTACTTTACCCACGCCGTCAAGCCGAAGCGTACTGCAAGATAAGAATCATGGACAAGGAAGCCACCAGTTTGGTTGCATGGGCGAGTTCGAACGAGAGCGTAGTTGCGAGTCGATGATGCAAAATGATCAACGGCAAAACCGCTCAAGCTTGAACCGCAAGGAAGCCAGGCCAAGCGATAATAACCGCTTACCGAGATTATGCGGGTGCATCGGCAGCCAACGATTGGATCCTGCGGTTTACCGTGAATGTGAATGTAGATGCAACGACGGGAACCGGTATTCAATTGCCTTCTAGCACACAGGGAACAGTTGAAATCCCGACTGGAGCCACTGGTATTACTTTAAGTAACACTACGGCTATCGATTTTACACTGGGCGTCCAGACTGCTGTAAATAATACGGTGAATGTCGGTGGAAACAACCTAGATCTAGGATCGTTCACAAGTGGCAACCTAACTAACGCTAATTTGACTGAACCTAAAACAATCGGCGATAAATCCGTAACAGTAAATAAGGCGGTCAAACTAGAATCAGGCGTTAACCAACAGCCGATTAGCATTATAAACAGTAATCTACCAACCGCAGAATTGCAGATTCCTGATGCAACGACGATTCTTGCGCCGGATAGTTGGGACGGGAAAATTCTACCTCCGAAAGCGGGCCAAAGCAATCCTGCTGACAGTGCTCCCTCTGGGTTCAGGATCGGAGGAACGGTAATCGAAGTGGGTGCGCCGAACGCGGTACTTCTTTTCGATCAACCAGTAACCATCTTTCTAAAAGGGGTCACTGGGAATATGGCCTACCGGCCAGCGGATTCTTCGCAATGGGTGAAAATTAACCAAGCTGGTGGTACCTATGACAACCCGACCCCACCACCGGCCTTTGGCGAAGCTTACATCTCCAACGGAGTTGATACCAAGATTATCACTTGGCACTTAACTGCTTTTGCCGTGTTGACACCAATTAGCAGCGGCGGTGGCGGTGGCGGTGGTGGATCCACTTTCACCGGGACAACCGTTACCACCAGTGGGGGAACAGTAACTGGCAGTGGAGCAGCCATTGAAATTCCTGCTAACGCGATGAACAGCAGTTTCAAGGTTAAGATTGAAAAAGTTAGCAATACATCCAGTCTGCCTATGGCGGAAAATCTGGTTAGCGATGTCCTGGAAATTACTAAAGATAAAAGCGGCAACTTTGATAAGCCGGTCACTATCACGGTACCCTATGACAAGAACAAAGTTGATTTAAGCAAGCAAAAAATCAGCCTCTACTGGCTTGATGGCCAGATTTGGAGAGAATTGGATAACATTCAGATTGATGAGGTTAATGGCAAGATCAGCGGTGAGGTAAACCACTTTACCAAATTTGCTGTGTTGGCGACCGATATCGACAAAGCAGCCTTTACGGATATTGCTGGACATTGGGCCGCAGCAAATATCGAAGCTCTAGTTAATGCCGGCGTCATTACCGGCTACCCGGATGGCACCTTCAAGCCCAATAACACCATAACCCGGGCTGAATTTGCCACCGCTGTAGTCAAAGCCTTTAACTTAGAACTTAAGAGCGGTAAAGTGTTTAACGACACCGCTAATCATTGGGCCGAGGACTTCATTGCCACCGCGGCAGCCAACGGTTTAATAAGCGGTTACAATGACACCACTTTTGGTCCGAATGATCTGATTACTCGGGAGCAAATGGCGGTGCTGATCGTGAACGCAACCGGACTTACAGAAGTCAGCAGTGCCAAAACCTTCGCTGATGGAGCAAGTATTTCCGATTGGGCTAAAGACGGCGTAGCTATTGCCAGCGGTAATGACCTGATTACCGGCTACCCGGACAACACCTTTAAACCGAAAGGTAATGCCACTAGGGCAGAAGCGGTTACTATCCTGATCAACGCCCTAACACTTGAGTAGATTAGGATTGTGTATCTTACTTAAAAGGTAGGATAAAAGAAGCCCTGTATGTATGGAGTTAGTCACTGTCAGTGATACGTTACCTGATAAAGGACTCCCCCAGGGTTGGGTAAACCCCGTGGGAGTTTTTTACAATGTGTTTCAAAACTAGCTTTAGAATAAGTGCAAAAATTATAGATTAAGCGGAAAATGGTAAGCGGTATTAGTTCAGCTTGGTTGAACATTGAGGTTCAGATGGGGACGCTACTCTATCTGAAGTTTAACAAGGCAACCCACACTAAATAGAAGCGAGAGTCTTTTGAATCAGATAAAAGGGTGGTAAATAAATGGGATACGGCCAATTACGAAAATCAATAAATAAAGGGATAGCCCTTGCATTGACTTTGGTCATGCTCTGTGGAGGCATGCTTTTCGGAGTGAACGTCGAGGTTCCAATGGCTGGAGCAGCTAGCTTGACTTCTAGCTATGAAATCTTAAAAAACCAATATTCGGGTTTTATTGATAGACTAAAAAACCCGGGGGGAGACGTATCCGGGGCGACCGATGCGGAAATAGAAGCATTTTTAGCTGATTTGGATGCCGAGGTTAAAAAGCGAGGTACTCTCACTGAAGCTAACTTTAACACAATCATGTTCGAAACTTTAGAGGATGTAATAACCTGGAGACAGCACCGAAATATGTTCCAAGCGTTGCTCGAATCTTTCGGCGAAGAGATCGCCTATACATTGGCGTACGGTCGCTTACATTCCAGCCTTATTCCCCTACGCAACGCGGTCAAAGACAGCGTCTTAGGCACCGGCAATAACTCCGGTGGCGGGGGCGGAGGCGGCGGCGGTGGTGGAGCGGTCAATCCAGCCTAACCCTTCACACGACCGCCCCGACCCAACAGCAACCGAGATTGAGCAACAGTTAGCTGCTGGCAAAGATGTCGTTCAACTCAGTGCGGATCAAAACGAGGACTCAGTCACCATTTCCGGTGATTCTCTTAAGGAAATTAATGCTGCCGGTAAAGGGCTGGAAATCGCAATTAGCGGCGTAACCTTCCAACTGCCGTCAGCCGCCTTAGATTTACCTGATGATCAGACCTTTACCCTCGGTGCCCGTCAACTCAGTCAGACAGAAGCCAAAAACGCAGTCTTGCAACTCTCCGCCGGTAACAAATTGATTGGTCCGGTCTATGAGTTTAGCGCGACCACCGAAGGCAGTTTAACCGGCGTTCAGTTTAAGAAACCAGTTACGGTTGTCTTGTCTTATGCCGATCTTAATCTCACTAGCGAAGAAGTGGATACCCTTGATGTCGGCTATTACAACGAAACCCAAAAAAGATGGGAACGGCAAAATGGCCAAGTTGATCGGGCAAAAAAGACGATCAGCTTTACCATCAACCACTGCAGCCAGTACGCCATTATCTCAGTCAATGAAACCAACGAAACCAATGAGCAGCAATTAACTGACCTTACCGGACACTGGGCTGCCGCCAACATTAATAAACTGGTGGCCAAGGGAGCCATCCAAGGCTATCCAGACGGTCAGTTTAAGCCGAACAATCAAATCACCCGAGCTGAATTTGCCACGGTGGTGGTCAAAGCCTACCAACTCCCGGCGAAAAGTGGCAAGGTCTTTGACGATACTGCGAATCACTGGGCCAAGGAATATATTGCTACCGCGGCGGCAGCCGGCCTGGTCAATGGTTACGACTCGACCAAGTTTGGCCCGAATGATCCAGTCACCCGAGAACAGATGGCTGTCATGATCGTCAAGGCCAACCAACTTAAACCGACTTCCGCCAGCTATACATTTGCTGACGGGGCCGATATCGCCGACTGGGCAAAAGACGCAGTGATGACCGCCAGTGAAAATAACCTAATCACCGGCTACCCGGACAACACCTTTAAACCTAAAGGCCAGGCCACCAGAGCCGAGGCCGTCACCCTAATCGTGAAAGCCTTGAAACTGTAAGCCATAATCAAAGGTATCTTATGAACGCAAAGTCCTCCATCCGCCCGGTTTTGCGGAATCATGCCGCTGCCAGGTGGTGGAGGCCTTTTTTAGCATAATCAGAAGTATAAGCGGACTTTCTGATTATAAGAATAAAACCAATCCAACAATTTCCTACGGGATTTCTTGCCTTTAGAGGTTTGAAATACAAAATAACCTGTCACCTTTGTAAAAAATATGATATAATTTTGTCATCATAATTCCAAGTGAGGGATTTTGCGGTTGCCGTGCATATTTTTGATCTAACTTCCTAATATTTCGACTCTTTCGTGTACTCTGTAACGCATAAGCAAACTATTATCTAGACACATCGTCTAACAATTACAGAACCATTCACATAAAAATGATTTGACAAGTACCTTAGCGACCAAGACATAAAACACCTAGCCAGCAGTTAGGCATAAACACTCTAATAACTATAGAAATGTCCATTACATAATCAAACAATCTGCCAATTACATAACGATTCAATTTAACAATTATACTACAACACAATCTAGTATTGGGTTGAATATCGAGTTTAGTATTGAGTAAACAAGGAGATTTATCGATCACCTAATCACACAACAAAGTAGGTGGGTACAACGTCTAGAAAAAAAAGAACTGCGCCCACGTCGCTGCAACGCAAACTGATTATCGGACTAGGCGTATATCTTGGATTAATGTTTATCGCAAGCCTTTGGTTTGTTTCGCAGAAGTCAGGGTTAAATCCACAAAATTCGCAGGCTTCCATAGATAATCAGGGTCAGTTGGATCTATCTTTTCTCGATCAGCTAATCACAGAGATGGCTCAGTTGCAGGATGAAGACAACGCAAATAACCAAAGCGGGGCAGGCTCTTATCCCCCGATCCTGGATTACCAGCCCGGATACGGTGATTTACCGGTTAGCCCGTATGACCCAACCGGGTCAAATCCGCCACAGTCAGACGGAACCGGCCAGCAACCCAATTCGCCAAATTCGGTAATTAGCGCGGATCGGCTCAGTGAATTGCAAGACGAAGTAACTGTTGCCGACCGCATGCGGGCTCTGAATATCGTCCGAAAAAAACTGAGCGCCGAAGATATCCGTCAACTAATTAGTTGGACAAGTGGGGGAATAACCTCTGACGAAAAGGAAGAGATAGCCAAACTATTACGCTCCCGTCTCTCGCCGGAAGAAATCAGTGAGGTAAAAGCTCTATATAACAAATATCAATAAAAATATCAAGCGCCAATTAATGTATTAACCAGCCCATGAACCGCTAGGTACAACTACTGATGCAAATAGTTTGTATTTTTGTCATGCTGAACGCACTGAAGAATCTTACGAATTAATTCTCTTACAAACCGCAAAAATTACAGCCACTGATTTGGAGGATATAAGTTGAAACAGCCAACACAAGGTCAAATACGGGAGGAAAACGTCAGGCTCGAGGGGCATTATGACGAGGAAGACGTCATTGATCTCCGGGAGTATCTAACGATTGTTAAAAAATGGCGTTGGGTCATTGCGCTACTCACCCTCTGCGCTGTCGTCACCAGCGGTATTATTAGTTATTTTGTCCTGACGCCGATCTACCAGACCAAATCTGTCTTAATGGTCACCCAGCCGGGAACCAGCCTGGAGCGTCGGACAACGACCAATCAGACTGACCTGGAATCAGTGGTTAGTACCATGTCATCGATTCCCCAGCTAACCATGAATACCTACGTGGCCCAGGTAAAAAACAACACCCTGATGGAACAGACCATTAACGCCTTAGGAGATAAAGGCCAGGGCTTAACCGCCGGGGCCTTGCTTAACATGATCGATGTTCAGGCAGTTAAAGACACGAACCTGCTCGAGATGACAGTTTCCCATCCGAACCCGCAGTTAGCGGCGGATATTGCTAACACCCTGCAGCAGCAATTTATCAATTTTATCTCCGAAAACAGCCAGGAACAGATGAAAAAGTCAGTGGAATTTCTGCAGGGCCAGATTAGTGTGGAAGAGCAAAAATTGGCCGAGGCCAGTTCTGAACTGCAGCGTCTGGAGGCGGAACCGCGAAACCTGAACTTTCTGCAAAAAGAGATTGAAAGTAAATATACGGACCTCAGTAAGTATCAGTCCCTGGCTAATCAGGCTCGATATGACTTTCAGCAGACCCTGGCGGGAAGGAATCGCTTAATCGAACAGCTAGAGAATGTCCCCCCCACGATCGTGGTGGATAGGGAAGCGGGCAAAGAAGAAATAAACCCGGCCTATGTCTCTTTGAATGACGCCCTGATCCATAAAGAGACCGATCTGGCGGAAAAGGCCGCCCAACTGGACGCGGCGGAGGAAATTATCAGGATCTTGAGTGGGGAAATCCGCGCCTTGCAGGCTGAGGCTTCGGAAAAGAAATTGGCCATGGATCGCTTGACCGAAACTCTGGAGCAGGCGAAAAAGACCTATAATCTGCTCGACGAAAAAAGGACTCAGACCCAGATCATTCAGGCGGTTAATTTAGGGGAAACCAGTTTGCTCCCGGTCTCGCCGGCCCCGGTTCCGACGAGTCCGGTTAAACCCAATAAGCAGCTAAATATGGCCATCGCCGGGATCCTGGGCCTAATGCTTTCGATTTTATTGGCTTTCCTTCTGGAATTCCTGGATAACACCATTAAGGACGCTGAAGATGTCCAGAAGGTTTTTGATCTGCCGGTCCTGGGCAACATCCCGATCTTAGACTTATCTGAGACACAAGGCAAAGAGAAATACGGACAAGGGAAAAATAGTTCGAGAGAGGAGTACAACAGTTGGACGAACGTGACAGGTTAAGGCTGGTTACCCACTACAACCCGAAATCACCGGTAGCGGAGGCTTACCGCATCCTGCGGACTAACCTTAACTTTGCCGGCCTTGATCGACCTTTTAAAACCTTGTTGATCACCAGCGCGGGCCCTTCCGATGGTAAAAGTACGACCCTGGGTAATCTGGGAATCGCCATGGCCCAGGCCGGGGTAGCTACTTTGATTATTGATTGTGACCTGCGGAAACCAATGCAGCACAAGATTTTTAATCAACATAATTTAAAGGGGTTTACCAATCTCCTGGTTGACCGGAGCGTGACCGGCGAGGAGCTAATCCGGGATACCGAAATACCCCGGTTAAAGCTGTTAACCTCTGGTCCGATACCACCGAATCCCTCGGAACTCCTGGCCTCTAAACGCACTTTCCAGGTGATCGAAGAACTGCAGGAGAAGTTTCAATTGATTCTGATCGACTCGCCCCCGGTCGTCGCGGTCGCTGATGCGGCTATTCTCGCGGCCAAGGTGGATGGCGTGATCGTGGTGATTCGCTCCCACGTCACCCGACTGGACCTGGCCACCCAGGCGAAAAGCCTGTTAGACAAAGCCAATGCCAATATCTTAGGGGTGGTCTTGAACGAGGTCCCCATGAGCGGCGACGATTATTATTACTACTATTATTATGGCCACGGCAACACCAAAAAGAAGGGCGTCCTGGCTATGCTGGAGCGGTCACTTGGCTCGCCTTTTCAGCGGTGGCGGCAGAAACGAGCCAGCGGTTTCGACGAGGACTAGGAACCATTCTTGTCATTCTGAACAAAGTGAAGGATCTTTCCTTATAAGGTGAGAAAATGTTTGATTTACATACACATATCCTGCCTCAGATCGATGATGGAGCAGCTTCCTGGGCCGAAGCCTATCAAATGCTGGAGATTGCGGCTAAAGATGGGATAAATGTCTTGGCGGCTACGCCTCATTTTTTGGAGGGCTGGTTTACGCCGACCCCGGCGGAAATCAAAGCTGGGGTAGAACGTTTAAACCAATATGCCCAGCGGCAAAGTCTGCCGATCCGGGTGATCCCCGGGATGGAGGTTGCCTTGTGCCCGGACATCCCCCGTTTGTTTCAAGCCAACAGGCTGCTTACCCTGAATGATGAAGGCCAATACCTCCTGGTAGAACTGCCGGCGAATGAAGTACCGATCTATACTGAATCCTTACTATTTGAGCTGCAGCTGATGGGGATTACGCCGGTCCTGGCGCATCCGGAAAGAAACCGGGTTATCGCAAATAACCCGGCTTGGGTGTTAGACCAAGTCAAGCGGGGAGTGCTGGTCCAGCTGACGGCTGATAGCCTCCTGGGACGTTTTGGGAAAAATACCCGGCAAATATCGCAAGAGCTTTTACGGGCGGGAGTCGTACATGGACTGGGATCAGATGCCCACTCCAGCCAGCACCGGACCCCGACCCTCAAAGCAGCCACAGCCAAAATAACCGAGCTGCTTGGCCAAGAAGCCGGTCACCGGTTGGCTACAGCTGATAATATAAAGAGCAATATGGCGTTAGCAGATATAGAAGGGTTTTTCAACAATACCTGTCATGCTCAGGCATTTCCTGATGAAGTTCTGTCTTATTCTCCGGCATTGTGTCGCCGGTTACTGAATGCCGGCCAGAAATGGGTTAAACAAGTAATGGGGTTTAAGTGAACTCAGCAGTCGGTGCCGGATAACCGCATAGAGTACTTAAGGGCAAACCCTTCGAAAGATGGGGACGCAAAGCCACGGGCCTAAGGAGTTGTCTATGGTCGCCGGGTTGCCTTAGGGAGGATGAAATCCAGGACCTAAGTAGTAAAGGGGCTTGGATTTCTTGTGTCTATTCCGAGCTAATCAGCTATCTTTATTTAAGTATCGTACTTTAAGTATCGAAGGTATCGAGGAGTGAGGGGAATGAGAATAGGCAGACGGGCAGTAGCTTTAATGCTGGTGGATGCAGGTCTGGTGGTCCTAGCCATTTATCTGGCCCTATGGCTCAGATTTGATGGGGTAATTGACCTCAAGTACATAGCTGCTGTTCATCGCCTATTGCCTTTGCTGATTCCGATCAATCTTTTGTGTTTTTACCGCTTTCGATTGTACAATCGGATGTGGGCGTACGCCAGTATTCGTGAACTGCTTTCGATCGTTGCCGCCACTTCGCTGGGTTCGCTGATATTGGGCATCCTTGTCATTACGATTGATTGGCATATATTGCCGCGCAGTATCCATATTATCAATTGGATCCTTTTAATTGTTATGATTGGTATCTCCAGGCTCGGCTGGCGGGTGGTTCGTCATTTCCTATGGCGGTCACATAGCAGCAAAAAGTGTCGCGCCCTGATTGTCGGGGCCGGCGATGCCGGGGCCCTGGTCGCCCGGGAGCTTTTGAATACCACGGCAATGGCGTGAACCTCGTTCCCGTCGGCTTTGTCGATGATGACCCGGCCAAGCAGCTCCCTCTACCTGCACGGATTAAAGGTATTAGGGACCCGCGTGGACATCCCGGAATTAGTGCGAAAGCATCAAGTAGAGAATATTATCATCGCCATGCCCTCTGTTTCGGCAGCCACAGTGCGCGAGATCTTGGACATCTGCCGGACCACCCCGGCGAAACTGAAAATCCTCCCCGGGGTCTACGAGATCATTGACGGCCGGGTCAATGTCAGTAAGATTCGGGATGTAGAACTGGAAGACCTGTTGCACCGAGACCCGGTCCGCTTAAACCTGGAGGAAATCGCCCGTTACCTGAATGATAAGGTGGTCCTGGTGACCGGGGCCGGCGGCTCCATCGGCTCTGAACTCTGCCGGCAAATCTGCCGTTTTCGGCCCAGGCAGTTAATCCTCCTGGAGAATTCGGAGAATAACCTCTATGAGATAGACTTAGAGCTGGGGGACCAGCACCCGGGAATCAACCTGGTACCCTGCCTGGCCGACATAAAGGACGCCGCGAAAATCAATCTGGTCTTTGACACGTACCGGCCTCAGGTTGTCTTTCATGCCGCAGCCCATAAGCATGTGCCAATGATGGAACACAACCCGGATGAAGCGGTCAAAAACAATGTGATTGGTACCCGGATCGTTGCGGAAGCCGCGGACCGCTTTGGGGCGGAGACGTTTATCCTCATTTCCACTGACAAGGCTGTCAACCCCACCAGCGTGATGGGGGCCACCAAACGGATTGCGGAAATGGTGATTCAACACGTCGGGAAGAACAGCCAGACCCGCTTTGCCGCGGTCCGCTTTGGCAATGTCCTGGGCAGCCGGGGGAGTGTGGTACCGCTGTTTAAGAAGCAGATTGCCCGCGGTGGCCCGGTTACCGTTACCCACCCGGAGATGAAGCGTTACTTTATGACCATCCCGGAGGCGGTTCAGTTAGTGATCCAGGCCGGGGCCCTGGCCCGGGGCGGCGAGATATTTGTCCTGGATATGGGCGAACCGGTGAAGATTGTCGATCTGGCCCGCGACCTAATCCGGCTATCCGGCTTAAGGCCGGATGAAGATATTGAGATTCGGTTCAAGGGAGTTCGCCCCGGCGAGAAGCTGTTCGAAGAGCTGCTCACCACCGAAGAAGGAACCGATGCCACGGCCCACGAACGGATCTTCATCGCCCGCGCCAACAGCATAGATTTTGATAAAGTAGAAAATATCCTGTTTAATAAACTGCAGCGCGGGATAAACCTGAGCAAAAAAGAAGTCATCGCCATGCTCAAGGAAATGGTGCCCGAGTTTCAACGCTCGGGGAGGAGTCAGATCGGGTAGCTGGAAGTTTCCCCGGCTGAACAAATCCCCCTCGGCTAATTGAAATTGACATTTCCATATAATAATCATACAATGGCTGTACAGGATATTGTACTTAGGGAGGTGCTTGGTGATGCTGGCCACAAACTATACTAACGCAAGGCAAAAATTTAAGGAGTACTGTGATATAGCCAACAATGACTTGGAAACAATCATTGTCACCCGCAAACAGGGTGGAAATGTGGTAATAATGTCGGAGGCGGAATACAACAATCTGATGGAAAATCTTTTCATCAGGAGTAATCCCGAGTCTTATAAGGAACTGCTGGAATCTATTGCCCAAATTAAAAGAGGACAATCAAAGATTCGGGAGCTAATTGAGGATGAATAAGATTTTCTCTGATATTTCCTGGCGACACTATTTATACTGGCAAGCTAATGATAAAAAGGTCTTAAAGAAAATCAATGAACTCATAAAAGATATTGATAGGAATGGCAATGCGGGCCTGGGTAAACCCGAACCTCTGAAAAATGAACTCAGTGGCTTGTGGAGCAGACGCATAACCAGCGAACACAGGCTAATCTATAGTTTGGATGACGAGAATATCTATATTTATAGTTGCCGATAGCGAATTAATGATGGAATAATTTTCCGCGAGTAAGGAGGCGGATAATGATGAACTTTGTGAGAAAAGTGGCTAATAGCAATATATTGGCAAGAATTATTGATTTACCCGAAAACCTAAGAAATAAAAAAGTAGAGATACTAGTATTCCCTTATGACAACGTGAATGAGGAAGACAACTTAGCCCAGAAGCCAAAAAGAGCTAGAGGATTATTGGAAAGGTATAAGAATAAAGATCTGCAAGATTTAGAAAACGGTGCCTGGGCAAAGCGGTGTTAGATGAGTATGAAAATAGTTGATGCTAATATTAATCTATGGATCAAGAAAATTAGATTTTGTGGACACACTTCTTTATGCTTATCATAAAGTAAAGAATTATGAAGTCTATACTTTTGATAAGAAGCTAAACAAATTATTAAACGATTAGAACAAGGATAAATACCGCCTGTTGTGGGGACTGACGAGTTAGGGTAAGGTAAAAGCCGTGAAGTCTTATCCCTTAACTCCTCACGCCTAACGCCTCACCCCTCACTAACAACTAAGGAGCCAAACAAATGCCAATACCTCTACTAGACCTAAAACGCCAATACGCCGCCATTCAAGCCGAAGCTGAAGCAGCAGTTTGCTCCATCCTGGCCTCCGGTGCCTACATTATGGGGGCTAACGTCAAAGCTTTTGAGGAAGAATTCGCTGCTTACTGCGGCGTCAAACATGCGATCTCCGTCGGCAACGGGACGGACGGTTTGGTCATCTCCCTGAAAGCGTTAAATATTGGTCCCGGTGATGAGGTCATCACCACTCCCTTCACTTTCTTCGCGACCGCGGAGAGTATTTCGTCCGTAGGGGCCCGGCCAGTTTTTGTCGATGTGCGCCCGGATACCTATAACCTGGATGAAAACCTCATTGAAGCCGCCATTACCGAAAACACCCGGGCCATTATGCCAGTGCACATCTTCGGTCAACCGGCGGAGATGGCGAAGATAAATGAAATCGCTAAGAAACATGGTTTGGCAGTGGTTGAAGACGCTTGTCAGGCCGTCGGGGCCAGATACCGGGGCGAAAGAGTTGGCGGTTTGGGTGATATTGGTGTCTTCTCCTTCTTCCCGACCAAAAACTTAGGCGGTGCCGGAGACGGCGGGATGATCACCACCAACGATGATCGTTTGGCGGCAATTTGTCGCGCCCTCAGGGTCCACGGCAGCGGCGAAGGGGGTCGGCTGGCTTATAACCTCCTTTACGCCACTGATGAAGAAGAGTTGGAAGAAGCGGCCGGCGACAGCACCGTGTACGACCCCCGTAAATACTATAACTACCTGATCGGACACAACTCCCGCCTGGATGAAGTGCAAGCAGCCATCCTGCGGATAAAGCTGCGGCAGTTGGACCGATATAACCAGGCTCGGCAGACAATTGCCGCGTTTTACAACCGGCAACTGGCTGAAACAACCTATGTTACTCCGACTCCGCCAGAGAACACCGAGTCGGTCTACCATCTCTATGTGCTCCAGGCGGAAAACCGGGCGCAGGTAGTGCGGCATTTGGCTGACAAAGGAATCGCCACCGGTATCTATTACCCGGTACCCCTGCATCGGCAGAAAGCCTATCGATATTTAAACTACCAAACTGGTGATCTACCAGTCGCCGAATACCTTTGCCAGCGGACCTTTGCTATACCCTGCTTCCCGGAACTAACACCGGCGGAACAAGCCTATATCGTAGCCGCCCTGAAGGAGGCCAGCTAAATGACGGATAAGGACTTTTTTGTTCATGCTACCAGCTATATTGATGAACCCTGTCAGATTGGTCCAGGCACCAAGATCTGGCACTTTTGCCACATCATGCAGCACGCTAAAATCGGGGCGAACTGTAACATCGGGCAAAACGTGGTCATTTCCCCGGACGTGATCCTGGGAAATGGCGTGAAAATACAGAATAATGTCTCGGTCTACAGCGGGGTGATCTGCGAAGACGATGTCTTCCTGGGCCCATCCTGCGTCTTTACCAATGTGCTAAATCCCCGCAGTTTTATCAGCCGCAAAGATGAGTACCGCCCAACGCTGATCAAGAAGGGAGCCAGTATCGGGGCCAACGCCACCATCATCTGCGGTAATACCATCGGCCGTTATGCCCTGATCGGGGCCGGCGCGGTAGTGACCAAAGATGTCCCTGATTTTGCGCTGCTGGTGGGCAACCCAGCCCGGATCATCGGCTATGTGTGCAAATGCGGAGAGAGGCTGACCTTTGACGCCACCGGACATACCCAGTGCCCGGCCTGCTCGGAAAGATATAGGTGGAGTGAGGAGTTGGGCGTGCTGAATGAGGAGTGAGAAGAATACGCCGCACAAACTAAGGAGGAATTAGAAGGGTGTCGTTGAAAGAAACCTTACTCAGAAAAATAAACCAGCGGGAAATCGTGGTCGGGGTAGTCGGTTTAGGTTATGTCGGTCTGCCTCTGGCGGTGGAGAAGGCTAAAGCCGGCTATAAAACGATTGGCTTTGATATTCAGGACCGTAAAGTTGAGATGCTCAACCAGGGGATCAACTACATTGGGGATGTGGTTGATAGTGAATTAAAAGAACTGGTTGAAAAAGGCATGTTATCCGCGACCAAAGATTTTTCCTTCATTAAAGATGTAGACTTCATCGCAATCGCTGTCCCGACACCACTCGATGCATACCAGCAGCCGGATATTAGCTATGTCCGTGATTCCACTATCGCTGTGGCCAAATATCTGCGCCGGGGAAGCATGGTGGTCTTAGAATCCACTACCTATCCCGGTACCACCGAAGAATTAATTCTGCCCCTTCTCGAACAGGGCTCCGGACTGAAATGCGGCGAGGATTTTTATCTGGCCTTCTCCCCTGAGCGGGTAGATCCGGGGAATATCCTTTATAAAACCAAAAACACCCCGAAAGTTGTTGGCGGAGTGGGTAAGGATGCCACTGAAGTGATTGCGGCGATGTATCGAAACGTCCTCGAAGGAGATATTTTTGAAGCCTCGTCTCCCAGAGTAGCGGAAATGGAAAAAATATTAGAAAACACCTATCGTAATGTAAATATAGGCCTGATCAACGAACTGGCCATGCTCTGCAATAAGATGAACATCAATATCTGGGAAGTCATCGAAGCCGCCAAGACCAAGCCCTTTGGCTTCACTCCCTTCTATCCCGGTCCCGGCCTGGGTGGTCACTGCATACCCTTGGACCCCTACTATCTATCCTGGAAGGCCCGGGAGTATGGTTTCCACACCTCCATGATCGAAGCCTCCATGATGGTCAACGACCGGATGCCCGAATATACTGTTGAACGGGCTGGTAGAATCCTGAATCGTTTCAGAAAAGCCCTGAACGGGGCCAAAGTCCTGATCTTAGGGGTAGCTTACAAAGGGGACATTGATGACTACCGAGAAAGCCCGGCTTTACGGGTAATCAAAGAGTTTGAAAAAGTCGGCTCCGAAATAGAATACTACGACCCCTTTATAGGCGAATACAACGAAAAAGGCCGGATTAGAAAAGGCCTGCCCGAGCTAACCGCTGAAAAAATACAGGAAGCGGACCTTGTGGTCATCACCACCAACCATACTCAGGGCATAGATTACAACTTCGTCCAACAAAACGCCAAATACATATTCGATACCAAAAATGCGATGAAGGATGTCGCGAATAGAGAAAATGTAGAATTGTTGTAGATGGTGAGGCGTGAGTTGTGACGAGGTATTCATACAAATAAACAAGGTGTTTGCCCTAATCGGGGGATTGTTGAAGAAGTAAGGAGTAAGGAGTAAGGTGTAGCCTATTCACCTCACGCCTCACACCTAACGGAAGGAAGTGATTGAGGAAACGGGTAGTGGAAAGTGATGGAGAACTACAGATATAAACTCCTCACGCCTCACACCTCACGCCTCACTCTAGGATGCTTAAAATTGGACTCATTGGCTGCGGCCGCATATCCAAAAACCACTTTGAAGCCATCGCCGCTCAGCCGGATGCCAGGTGTATCGCCTGTTGTGACATTATCGAAGAAAGGGTTCGGGAAGCAGCGGAAAAATATGAGATCCCTTACTGGACGACGAAATATGAAGAAATGCTGCAGCGAGACGACCTGGATTTAATCTCCATCTGCACCCCCTCCGGCTTGCACCCGGAGCATGGTATAATGGCAGCAAGAGCCGGCAAGCACGTGCTAACCGAAAAACCCATGGGCTGCCGGCTGGCTGAGGCGGATAAACTAATTGAAGCCTGCGACCAAGCCGGGGTCAAGCTCTTTGTAGTATTACAAAATCGGCTCAACCCGGCCATCCAGCTAGTGCGAAGGGCCTTTGAGGAAGGCCGTTTTGGGAAGCTGTATATGATCACCTCGAATGTTTTCTGGACCCGTCCCCAGGACTATTACGACATGGCCCCCTGGCGGGGCACCTGGGCATTGGATGGTGGAGCCTTTATGAACCAGGCTTCGCACTATGTAGATATGGTGCAGTGGTTTGGCGGGCCGATAGAAGAAGTAAAATCAATTACTGCCACCCTGGCCCGGAACATTGAAGCCGAAGATACCGGTTCAGCTATAATCCGTTTTCAGAACGGGGCTATCGGTAGTATCAACGTCACTATGCTTACGTATCCGAAGAACTTGGAAGGGTCCATTACTCTGCTGGGGGAGAAAGGAACGGTCCGCGTAGGCGGCATGGCCATGAATCGCATTGAACATTGGGAATTTGCGGATCAGCAGGCATATGATCAAGAGGTAGAGCAGGCGAATACAAATCCAACCTCGGTCTATGGCTTCGGGCACAGCGGGTATTACCGGAATGTAATCGACAGCTCTGCGGGGTAAAGCGGAACCAAGCAGCGATGGACAGAAAGGCAGAAAGTCGCTTTATTTGTTAGAGCGGATCATTAGTGATGCATAAAATTTAACCCATTTCTTCTAAGTGCATTTTACACTGGCTTATATATAGGGCTAAATAGACGAAGATTGAATATTCTGAACAGGAGTTTTTCCCGTAAATGTTAAAAAGCAAGTGATCAATTAAAGATAGTCCTGTGCCACATTTCGTTGCCTAATTTTGTTAAATAAGATCCAGGGTCATTTCATCTAGAAATACTAGTCCCATAAAGCAATGTTTCTTCGTTAAGCCGCCAGAATTCCTGTTCCCATGTATTCTTTCGCCTTCCACCATTAGATTTACGAGCTGGTGGCCTAAACAACTTGTCGAGGAAAAGTTCTAAAGAATCATATCCACAAGATTGTAGAAGACGTTGAAGACTCAAGAGCTCTCCCGAGAACTTTACCTTTGATTGGAGTAATGTCATCAAACAAAAGGATATGAGGGCTAGCCAAATCTGATTCTTTACGGCATTCTCGCTATTACCATAAAACTTTTTGACCTTGAGATGTTGCTTCACCCATTTAAAAAATAGTTCAATTGCCCACCGGTTCCGATAAATATCACTGATTTCTTGAGCAGTTAGTTCAAAGTCATTGGTTACAATCGTGACGGCATTTCCTTGAGTATCCCGGGTTTCAATTAACCGTAGAGGATGTTTCATTTGGTTAACTCCCGGTGTGCCTAGACGAACAATTCGCTCCAGTGCCCATTCATTATCAACCAGGATCTTTTGCTCTAGGATTAACTCCTTGACCGCATTTGATTTTAAACGGCTGACAAACCGGATCTGGTTGTTATTGTCACAATAGCTGTCGAACTTCTCGTAATCAATGTAACCTCGGTCAAAAAACGTAAAGCGCATCTCCAGATTCTTCAACGACCAAGTTATCCATTTGAGTCCGGTCGTTACCTTTAGCGGTTGTGATAATTGCCGTATAAGGATTAACCCCCGACTTCAGGATAAAAGGCTAGTTTTAGGTGAAGCTTGACTCCGGCCTTAGTTTTCCGGTAGGTTGCCCAAAGGTGATTGGAGAGACAAAAGCTAATCACCGAGGCATCCACCAAGAAAATCCTTTTAAGACGATGACTCATTGCTTTATGACCAATTGTTGCTTCTAGCTCCTTTACGAGTTCAGTAAACAATTTTTCAAGAACTTCGGTTGACATTTCTCTGAGTTTTCTGGATAGCTGTGATGCACTTATAGAAGTTATTCCAATAAGTTCCTGAAGTTTTTCACTATCCTTCAATATCTGACTCGTATGGCGCAAACTGTCAAGGCAATCAATCTGGGCGTAAAGCATTAAAAGGATAAAGTTATTAGCGAACAGCTTTTTGACGTACTTGTCAATGTCCCAGGTTTTAAGTAGCTTTTGAAAACTAGATACAAATATAGGCTCAAGGCATTCACGAAATGCAGATTTTTTGGTATCCTGTCCATAAGTGGGATCTCCTTATCTTAGAGATTATGGACAGGACTACCTGTACATCTCTATTATAAGGAGTTTTTTCTTATAGGACCAGTTATATTATGGTAATTAACATGTATATTTATTAAGCATTTATGATAATGAACTACTTAGTGCTTTGTTAAAAAATTTAATGCAACACTAGTGAGAGCGGATATATAAAACCAAGAATATTTAATAATATAACATAATTAAACCGGGTAGACATTTGAGGAGAAAAATCATGAACCTAAAAAACAAGAAAATTCTAATCACTGGCTCAGACGGCTTTATCGGCTCTCACTTAACGGAAGCTTTAGTAAGAATGGGTTGTGATGTTAGAGCTGTGGTTTATTATAATTCCTTCAACTCCTGGGGATGGCTGGATGAATCTCCTGATGAGATCAAAAAAGAACTCGATGTATTCGCGGGAGATGTGCGTGATCCCTATGGGATGAAAAAAGCGATGCAGGGATGTGATGTAGTATTCCATCTGGCAGCCTTAATCGCTATCCCTTATTCCTACCATTCCCCGGATACCTATGTAGATACTAACATTAAAGGAACTCTAAACATTTTACAGGCAGCCAGGGAACTGGGCATAGAAAAGGTCATCCATACTTCCACCAGTGAAGTTTATGGAACGGCCCGGTATGTTCCGATTGATGAAGAGCACCCATTACAGGGACAGTCTCCTTATTCAGCAACGAAAATAGGAGCTGACCAGATTGCATTATCATTTTATCGTTCCTTTAATACACCTGTTTCGATTATTCGCCCATTTAACACCTATGGGCCGCGTCAGTCAGCCCGGGCAGTAATACCTACCATCATTACTCAGATTGCTGCCGGACAAAGGGAACTGCGTTTAGGCTCACTGCACCCAACCCGGGATTTTAATTATGTAAATGACACCGTGAAGGGATTCATAGCTGTAGCGGAATCGGAAAAATCACTTGGAGAAGTAATTAATATAGGAAGCAATTATGAAGTCTCCATTGGCGACCTTGTTCAGACCATAACTGATATTATGAAGGCTGAGATAGAGATTAAAACAGATGATGACCGCCTTCGTCCTGAAAAAAGTGAAGTGGAACGTCTATGGGCAGATAATAAAAAAGCAGCTCAGTTAACCGGCTGGCAACCTGAATATGCCGGTATGGAGGGTCTTAAGCGTGGCCTGCAGCACACCATCGAATGGTTTAGCGATCCTAACAATCTAAAACGCTATAAAACAGGGGTATATAACATATGAACAGCGCAGATAAGGAATTTGTTCAAAATATAGTTAATACTTTACAATCCGTATTACCAGCTAAGGAAGACATTCCGCTTCACGAACCTTATTTTGGCGGCAATGAATGGGACTATGTAAAAGACTGTCTGGACAGTGGATGGGTTTCATCGGTAGGGGCTTATGTAGATCGCTTTGAGCAAATGCTATGTGACTACACTGCTTCACCTTATGCAGTGGCAGCAGTCAACGGCACTGCAGCCCTACATATCTGTTTGCTACTGGCAGGAGTAAAGCAGGAGATGAAGTTCTGGTTCCTGCCCTGACCTTTATCGCGACAGCCAATGCTGTAACATACTGTAATGCAATACCTCATTTTGTAGATGTTGAAGAACGAACCCTGGGGATTAGACCCTAATAAACTGAATGACTATCTTAAGGAAATTAGTGAGTTCAGGGGAGGCGTTTGCTATAACCGATTTACGGGACGGCCGATACGTGCAGTAGTTCCCATGCATACCTTTGGTCATCCGGTGGATATAGACCCGCTGCAGGAACTATGTGAGCGCTATCATCTGGTAATGGTGGAGGATGCTGCAGAATCTTTGGGTTCGTTGTATAAGGGACAACATACCGGCACAAGGGGATTGGTATCCAGTCTCAGCTTCAATGGCAATAAAACCATTACCACCGGCGGAGGAGGAGCCATTCTAACCAATAGCGCATCTATAGCCAAACTGGCAAAACATATGACGACTCAGGCCAAGACACCGCACAAGATGGGAATTTAATCACGATATGATAGGCTACAATTATCGTATGCCGAACATCAATGCCGCCCTGGGATGTGCCCAGTTAGAACAGCTACCGGGTTTTATTGAGAAAGAAGAGAAATCTAGCCAAGCGCTATCAGGAAGCATTTCAAGATGTTCCAGGCGTCAGGTTTTTTACCGAACCGGATTTTGCCTGCAGCAACTACTGGTTAAATGTACTTATTCTGAATAAGGAAAATGCAGGAGAACGGGATAACCTCCTGGAATCAACCAACAACGCAGGCATCATGACCCGTCCACTCTGGACCTTGATGCACAAACTAAGTATGTATCACGACTGTCCGGGGATGGATTTAAGCGTAGCCGAGGATTTGGAAAGAAGGATTATCAATATTCCCAGCAGTGCCAGTTTAGGGGAGTAGTAAGATGACGAAAAGAAAAATCTGCGTAGTAACCGGTACCCGAGCTGAATACGGCTTGCTCTACTGGTTAATGAAAGAAATACAGGCGGATGAAGATTTAGAATTGCAGATTATTGCCACTGGGGCTCATCTGTCACCTGAGTTTGGGTTGACTTATAAGGTGATAGAGGAAGATGGCTTTGAAATAGATGAAAAAGTAGAGATGCTCCTCTCCAGTGATACAGCCGTAGGAATAACTAAATCGTTAGGGTTGGCTACCATTGGTTTTGCCGATGCCTATGACCGGTTAAAACCGGATATAGTAGTTCTGCTTGGTGATCGCTATGAGATACTGGCAGCAGCACAGGCGGCACTTATTATTGGACTTCCCATAGCACATATTGCTGGTGGTGATACTACCGAGGGGGCTTTTGACGAGGCGATTCGTCACAGTATCAGTAAAATGGCACATATTCATTTCGTGACTAACGAATTATCTGCCCGGAGAGTGCGACAACTAGGCGAGAATCCTCATTATATTTTTAATGTTGGAAGTCCCGGCATTGATTATATAAAAAGAGTTCACTTGATAAATCGAAACGACCTGGAAAAGGAACTGGGGTATAGATTCCAAGATAAGAACCTGTTGGTGACCTTCCACCCGGTAACACTAGATAGTGTTTCTTCAACTGAACAGATGGCAGAATTACTAACGGCATTAGATAGTTTGGGAAAAGACGTGGGCGTTATATTTACCAAAGCAAATGCCGATACCCAGGGACGAAGCATCAACCAAATGATAGATGATTATGTGGCAGTACATCCTGAATCGAAGGCATATACATCTCTAGGACAGGTTCGCTACCTCAGCGTTATATCACAGGTAGATGTTGTAGTAGGCAATTCCTCCAGCGGTCTGTATGAAGTACCCTCATTTGGTAAACCGACGGTAAATATTGGCGACAGACAAAAAGGTAGATTACAGGCTGCATCAGTAGTAAATTGCGAACCACAAGCATCAGCGATAATACAAGCAATTACTTCTGCTTTTGATATGGATTGTTCGAATGTTCAAAACCCCTATGGTGATGGGAATAGCTCGATTCAGATGCTTTCAGTATTGAAAAATATTCCTGATTATAGAGCTTTGTTAAAAAAACAGTTTTTTATGATGGAGTAGTACTATGAATGATAATAAAGTATTCATAATTGCCGAAGCCGGCGTAAATCATAATGGCTCATTGGATATGGCTCTTGAACTAATTGATGTTGCAGCCGAAGCCGGGGCAGATGCGGTTAAATTTCAGACTTTCAAAGCCGATAAAGTAGTAAGCCGTTTTGCCTCCAAAGCCGAGTATCAAACTCGAAACACCGGAGCTGCAGAGTCGCAACTGGAAATGGTTAAGAAACTCGAACTCGATGAAGAACAACATATGATATTAGTGGAACACTGTCGGAAACGGGGCATAGAATTTATGTCCACTCCCTTTGATTCTGGATAGCGTTGACTTCCTCGCCAATGTAATAAATGTTTCCCGGCTCAAGATACCGTCTGGAGAGATAACCAATGGACTTATACTCTTAAAATTCGCTCAAACCGGCAAGCCTCTCATATTATCCACCGGCATGAGTACACTGGATGAGGTGGAAACGGCTTTAGGGGTACTGGCCTTTGGTTTTATAAACAGTGGAGAGAAGCCTTCCATGGGAGCTTTTACAGAAGCATATTCATCTAATGAAGGACAAGCATTTTTAAAGGAAAAAGTGAGTCTCCTGCACTGTACTACTGAATACCCGGCACCATTTGACGAGGTAAACCTCAAGGCCATGGATACTTTAAGAGATAAATTTGCATTACCGTAGGGTATTCAGACCATACCATGGGGATTGCAGTACCCATAGCTGCAGTTGCTCGGGGAGCAGTGATAATAGAAAAGCATTTTACCCTGGATCGCAATCTGCCCGGGCCTGATCACAAGGCATCTCTTGAGCCAGGAGAGTTAAAGCAAATGGTCAGTTCAATTCGTCAGATTGAACTTGCATTGGGAACTGGCATCAAGCAACCAACCGCATCAGAAATAAAAAATATGGCTGTGGCTAGAAAAAGCCTGGTAGCCACTAGGGAAATAAAACAGGGAGAGCTGTTTACAGAAGATAACATAGGTGCTAAACGTCCTGGTAACGGGATATCCCCTATTTATTATTGGGATAGTGCTGGGGAAAGTTGCGCCACGAGATTATAGCATTGATGAGATGGTGGAATTATGATGCAAAAGCCAATAATTATTCTTGGAGCAGGCGGACATGCTAAGGTACTAATAGATACTCTGCAGCGTCAATCAGCTAATATTTTAGGTGTTACTGATCCTGACCCAGAACTGCATGGTAAAGATGTTATGGGGATTCCTATAATAGGTGATGATAACTCTATTTTGCAATATGGAGTTAACGATATATTGTTAGTCAACGGAATGGGGAAGGTCAACTGCTCCAACAAAAGAATGCAAATATACCACACCTTTAAGGAACGGGGATATATCTTTGCCAGGGTAATTCATCCCAGTGCTGTAATATCGTCCGGGGCTTATCTAGCAGAAGGGGTACATGTAATGGCCGGAGCTATAATACAGACATTAGTAACTATAGGGGTTAATACCATAATAAATACCGGGGTCAGTGTAGATCATGAATGTATAATCGGTGACCATGTACATATTGCTCCGGGTGCTACCATTTCCGGTGGGGTAGAAATAGGGGATAATGTTTTGATTGGAGCAGGAGCCACTATAATCCAGGGAATTCATGTTGGAGCTAGTAGTGTAGTAGGAGCCGGAGCGGTGGTAACGGAGGATGTTAGGGAAGGGGTTACCGTGATGGGTATTCCGGCGAGGGTGGTGAAAACTAGTTCAACAGTTTAATTCCGAAACAAATAATACATAAAGGGTGATTAATTATGAGGTATTGTACAAAATGTATTCTTCCCGAAACCCACCAAACCATCAAGTTTAATCAAGAAGGAGTTTGCAGCGTTTGCGAACAAATAGATTATAGAGATACTGAAATTGATTGGGACGATAGACGCCGTATGCTTCAGGAACTAGTAGATCAATACCGCGATAAGGGTGAATATGATTGTATTGTTCCTTTCAGTGGGGGTAAAGACAGTACTTTTCAGCTGTGGTATGTAGTTAAGGAGCTGGGATTAAAGCCTCTAGTGGTGCGCTTTGATCATTGGGGTTACCGCCCGAAGGTAGCTGAAAACAATGACACGCACTTTTAAATTGCTGGGGGTCGATGTTCTCCAGTTTACACCAAGCTGGCATGTTGTAAAAGAACTAATGTTGGAAGCCTTAAAGAGAACCGGGGATTTTTGCTGGCATTGCCATACCGGGGTTTATGCCCATACAATGCAGATTGCTATCCGCTATAATACCCCTTTAATCATTTGGGGGGAAACTTTAGCTGAATATGCTTCGTGGTATTCTTATGATGAGTTTGAAGAAGTGGATGAGACGCGTTTTAACCGAGCTATGAACCTGGGAATTACAGCAGATGATATGTATGAGTTCCTGAACGGTAGAGTAAGCAAGAGGGATCTTTATCCGTTTGCCTATCCTCCCCGGGATGAATTAATGAAAATTAAATGTCGGTCGATTTGTCTGGGTAATTATATCAAGTGGGATATAAAGAAACAGGTGGAAATTATTAAGCGTGAATTAGGTTGGGAAGGCCAGGAAGTGGAAGGGATACCTCCAGAATATGATTATGAAAAGATAGAGTGCCAATGGCAAGGTATTAGAGATTACTGTAAGTATATTAAGCGGGGATACGGTAGAACCAATCATTTGGTGTCCATTGATATACGAAATAAACGTTTGACCCGGGAAGAAGGATGGGCCTTGGCTGAGAAACATGATGGTAAAAGACCTGCTTCTCTGGATATTTTCTTGGAAAAACTGGGTTTGAGTGAGAAGGAGTTTGTTAATATAGTATCTCGTCATCGGGTAGAGCCGTGGCAATTCGACCAGGAGCAAGTAGAACCAGGGCAACCATTACCTGATATGGGTCAATGGACTCGTGGTTAAAATCGTGTAACAGAAGGTGTCTGAAGATGAGAATGTCACTGACCAGGGAAAGACTATTATCTTATCTCTGTGCTCAACTAAATAACTTTTTCCCAGATGGAAGCCTGGTAAAACCAGAACATTTGGAGAATTCATTTGACTCACATATTAAAAAGGGTAGAATATTGTTTTTCGCACGTTAACAACAAATACTTTCGCAGTGATGGTGAAACGGTATTCAATCACCTAAATGGTGATCAATATGCAATGTTTCTATATTTTGCAGCAAATACAGTATATAAGGACAGTAATCAGTTAGAACTGGCCACTAAGATTTTTTTGCTGAATAAATATTTGCACGGTATTGATGCCTTTTACGAAGTCGAGTTACCGGATATTTTTCTTTTTGTTCATCCCCTAGGTACCGTTTTGGGCAGGGGAAACTATTCGAATTATTTTGTTGTCTATCAGAGATGCAATATTGGCAGTAATCATGATATTTACCCCAGTATGGGTGAAAATCTTATTATGCATCCTGGCTCAGCGATTCTAGGTAATTGCAAGGTCGGGGACAATTGCAGGATAGCTACGGGTTCGTTATTGCTGGATATGGATTTGGAAGCGAATAGCATCTATATTGGTAATCCAAGCAACTACTCCATTAAGAAGTCAGAAGCTCGACCCAGTATCTGGTTGTAATCTTTAATATTTGGTGGATAAGGTGATCTATTATGAATACACAAGAGTTCGAAAAATTCCTAATTTCTAAAGATACGACTTTGCTTAAGGCAATGGAGCATCTAGATAACTGCTGCATCACGTAATGTTTATGTAGTAGACGATAATAATAGCCTGCAAGGATCATTAAGTGATGGTGATATTAGGAGAGCACTGCTTAAAGGGGCCAACATGGACGCATCGATAGATGATTATATGAACAAAATCCCCGTTTTATTGAGTACATAGACAGGGAAAAGACGGAACATATCAAAGCCCTTATGCTGGAACTGAACATTGAAACTGTGCCAGTATTAGACAATAATCATGTAGTAGTTGGTATCATTACATGGATAGACTTATTTTCTTCTCAAAAAGCAGTGGCGTATCAACCGAAATCCAATCCTGTTTTCATACTTGCGGGCGGAACTGGCTCCAGGCTTGATCCATTTACCAGAATACTGCCGAAACCACTTATTCCGATAGATGATCAACCTATCATTGAGAAAATTATGGATAAGTTTTCTTACTATGGTTTCGATAATTTTATTCTGTCTTTATTCTATAAATCGGATATGATCAGAGCGTATTTTAGTGATAAAGATGTTATCCGTAAATATCGAACGGTTAGATTTTGTCCAGGAAGAGTTTCCTCTGGGAACCATAGGTAGCATAGATTTTGCCAGGAGCAAGTTAACTGATAGCTTTTTTATTAGTAATGCGGATATTCTTATTGAAGCCGACCTGAACAGTATTCTTCATTATCATCAGGATTCAGGGGCAGTATTAACCGTAGTTGGTTGTGTAAAAAACAGCGTTATTCCTTATGGGGTTCTACAGACTGATGAGAGGGGTTTGCTGGTAAATATCCAGGAAAAACCCTCTTGTAAGAGTATTATCAATACAGGGGTTTATGTAGCTGAACCAAAATTCTTAAATTATATCAAAGCAAATACTAAACAAGATATGACTGATGTACTCAAGTCTATGTTAAGTGCTGGTGAAAAGAATCGGAGTTTATCCAGTATTAGAGGAACAGTGGTTTGACATAGGTCACTGGCTGGAATACGAAAGAACCCGGAAATATTTTGAACATAGAAAATAGAAGGGTACGTTCAATGAATACTCTTTTTCTAATTACAGCCCGGGGTGGCTCCCGTGGTGTACCAAAGAAAAATATCTGTAAAATTGGAGGATTACCTTTACTAGCTTTCAAGGCAATAGCAGCTCGTAAATCTAATTACTGTACAAGACTTATTATCAGTACAGATTCAGATGAAATTGCTGCTGTAGCAAGGGAATATGGTGTTGAAGTTCCGTTCATTAGACCTGCTGAACTTGCAACTGATAGTGCCAATAGCATGGATGTAATACTTCATGCTATGGATTGGATTGAAAAAAACGATTCGTTAGACTATGATGCTCTTTGTTTGCTTGAACCCTCAACGCCTTTCTTAACTCCAGAGGATGTGAACCAGGCAATTCAGTTGTATCAAGATAAAAATGCTCTTGGTGTACTTGGGGTCAAAGAGGTTAAAGATCATTCCATTTTTGTTTCACCTATTGGCGATGATTTAAATATGGCTCAGCATTATGAGAAAATGCGGGGAAATTATCATACTCCCCGCCAGGTTCTAATCCCTGAATATACAATGAATGGAGCAATATACCTGGCAGAATGGGATTATTTAAAAGAATATCATACTTTTCATAGCCCTAGAACTTATGCTTATATCATGCCGGAAGAACGGTCAATTGAAATAGATGAGATGAACGATTTATATTATGCTTGTTATTCTGGTTGAAAAAGGATTGATAGATATAAATATTTGGAAATGAGGCGTATGATTTTATGAGTATCAATCGAAATTATCAAGAAATGGCTCATCGTTACATCCCAGCCGGAGCCCATACCTACAGCCGGGCAGATGATGGATACCCGGTAAATGCTCCTCCAATACTGGAAAAGGGAAAGGGGCTTATGTATGGGATTTGGAAGGCAATCGCTATCCTGGATTTTGGTATGGCTCTGAGAGCTGTCACGGTCGGATACGATTATGAACGAATATCTAATGCTGCTATAGAGCAGATACATAATGGTAATAACCTGACCAGGGCCTCCAAAATTGAAATAGAGGCGGCACGCGATCTTTGCGAGTTAATACCCTGGGTTGATATGGTTAAGTTTGCTAAAAATGGTTCCACCGTTACATCTGCGGCGTTGAAGCTTGCTCGTGCTTATACCGGGAAAAAATATGTTGCCAGGTGTCTCCAGCACCCATTCTTCTCATATGATGACTGGTTTATAGGTGATACGGTTATGGATGCCGGCATACCGGAGGAATATAAATCACTTACATTAAACTTCAATTTCAACGATTTGGCTTCAGCTGAACAACTCTTTCAAAAATATCCTGGACAAATAGCTGCGGTTATACTTGAACCTGCTACTACCGAGGAACCGAAAGACGATTTTTTGAATCAATTAAAGGATTTATGCCATCGGAATGGGGCAGTGTTCATTCTGGATGAGATGATTACCGGATTCAGGTGGCATCTACAGGGAGCATCGGCTTACTATGGGGTTGAACCGGATCTGGTTACCTTTGGCAAGGGAATGGCCAATGGGTTTTCCGTTGCCGCCCTGGGTGGTAAACGGGAGATAATGGAACTGGGAGGTCTATTTAGCGACAAGGAACGAGTCTTTTTGATTTCTACCACACATGGGGCGGAAATGTGTGGATTAGGGGCATTTGTTGAAACACTCAAGGTATATAAGGAATTAGATGTAATCAACCGGATATGGCAATCAGGTAGGATGCTGGTGGATGGTGCAAAGCTATAGCGAAGGATATGGGAATAGGCGAATATTTCGAGTTCATAGGAGTGCCATGTTCACCTAATTTTATTACTAAAGATAAAACTGGGGAAGCTTCTCTGGAATATAGAACCTTGTTTGTTCAGGAAATGATAAAACAGGGAGTGCTCATGCCCTGGGTAGCCATAAGTTATTCACATGGTGATGAGGAGATTAACATCACATTGGAAGCTATTAAACATAGTTTATTAGTCTATCGCAAAGCGCTGGAAGATGGTGTTGACAAATATCTAGAAGGTAGGCCGATAAAACCTGTATTTAGGAAGTGGAATTAGTTGTGAGAGTTGGATTATGTCAGTTGGATATTGCTTGGGAAGACAAATTAAAGAACCAGATTAAGGCGAAGCAGTACATTAAAGAAGCTTCGGGTGTCGGGGTAAGCCTATTGCTTTTTCCCGAAATGACATTGACCGGTTTTTCAATGAATATTGATAAAACTGCTGAAGCGAATGCGGAAACTCTTAATTTTTTTAAAGAACAAGCTATTAGATACCAGATAAACATTGGGTTTGGTTGGGTTGAGGCAGTTCAATCAAGGGCTAGGAATCATTACAGTGTAGTATCTGCTAGCGGGGTTTTATTATCTGATTATGTAAAGATACATCCATTTTCGTATGGTGGTGAAAGTACGTTTTTTGATCCAGGTAATAAGGTTGAATGTTTTAAAATCGATGGCGTCGGAATGGCATCATTTATTTGTTATGATTTAAGATTTCCCGAGATTTTTCAGGCGGTATCAAATAATACTGATTTAATTATCGTTGCGGCAAATTGGCCTGAGCTAAGAAAAAAACACTGGAGAATTTTATTAAAGGCTCGAGCAATAGAAAACCAAGTATACATAGTTGGTATTAATTGTGTTGGTATAAAAGGGGGGCTAACATACTCCGGTAATTCAATGATAATAGAGCCGGAAGGAAATATCATTGGCGAGGTTGAGAATAGAGAAGAACTAGTTATAGCCGATATTATGCAGGACAAGGTGATAGTTTATCGAGAGCAGTTTCCCTTAAAAAGTGATCGGCGGGTCGAACTCTACAAGTCCTTACTCTAGTGAAATTTTGATCCATATTAATAATGAGGTGAATAGGTGAATAATTATCATAACAGATTTTCCTTGGATAACAAGACTATTATTGTTACTGGAGCGTGTGGATTATTAGGCCGGGAAATATGTAAAGCTTTAGCAGAATTTAATGCAAATATTGTGCTTGCAGATATAGACATATCAGCTGCTGAAAAGTTGCAAGATGAGCTTCGAAATATATATGGAGCATCGTATTATGCTTTCCCGCTGGATATTTGCTCAGAAGATTCAGTTAATAAATTAGTTAAGGAATTATCCAAGCGGTCAATTAACGTAGATGGCTTGGTTAACAACGCTTATCCTAGAAATGCAACATATGGAACAGTTTTTGAAAGGATTACAATGGATAGTTGGCGTGAGAATATTGATATGCATCTTAACGGTTATTTTAATGTAAGCCAAAAAATAGCCCGTGTGATGATGCAACAGAGGCGGGGTAATATTGTTAACATTGCCTCTATTTATGGAATGCTGGGTCCGGACTTTAAAATTTACGAAGGGACAAATATGACTATGCCTGCAGAATATGCAGCCATAAAAGGTGCTATCATTAATTTCACTAGATACCTAGCTACATATTTGGCTGATTATAATATACGTGTTAATACTCTTAGTCCTGGAGGAATATATAACGGACAACCTTCAACTTTTTTGAATAATTATTCCCTAAGGACTCCGATGAGACGAATGGGTACACCTGAGGATATTGCAGGTGGGGTACTTTTTTTACTCAGTGACTTATCCAGCTATATGACAGGGCAGAATATGGTAATTGATGGGGGATGGAGTGCATGGTAGAATCCCCGTTACCCGTAAGTAAAGGGAAAAGGCAGATAATAATTGAGAAGGATTGAATCTTTAACTTATAACAGCAGGGCTATATTGCAACGTATTTATTCTAGTGCCCTATTTCAATCAGCAGGGATTTATACCATAGCAAATGTGATTAACGCTGCAATCCCCTTTTTATTAATGCCAGTTTTAACTCGATACTTAACACCCGTTGATTATGGTATGGTTGCCATGTATGGTGTTTTGATTAGCTTCGTTACTCCTTTTGTTGGTTTTAATGTAGAAGGGGCCGTAGCCCGCCAGTATTATGAGCGTGATCAGGTGAATATGACTGCTTATGTGAGCAGTTGTTTTGGCATTTTATTATGCAGTACGGTAGTAGTATTTATTATATTTAACATTTTATCAGCACCACTGTCCCGAATTACTACGGTTCCACAGCAATGGTTATGGACGGTTGTATTGGTTTGTTTTATGCAGTTCATATGCCGAATGGCATTGGTCTTATGGCAGGTCCGTGTGATGCCCTCACGCTATGGTGTGTTTCAGATATCACAAACTGCATTGAATGCTGGTTTATCAGTTGTATTAGTTATTCTGGTAGGGATGGCTTGGCAAGGTCGCTTAATCGCTCAGATAATCTCTGTATTTTTATTTGCTATTATAGCATTGGTAATATTGTTTCGTGACGGTTGGCTTAAATTAGAGTTAAGTAAACAGTACATATGCAATGCGCTTAATTTTGGTGTCCCATTAATACCACATACTTTAGGTGCAATTATCATTACGATGACCGACCGTCTTTTTATAACTAAGATGGTAGGTCTTGACGCTACTGGGTTATATACCGTAGGCTATCAGATAGGCATGATTATCATGATACTGCAAGACTCATTTAATAAAGCCTATGTACCGTGGCTGTATGAGCGATTAAAAATGGATGATTTAATTATAAAAATTAGGCTTGTTAAGATTACCTACTTATATTTTTTAATCATTATAAGCATCTCGCTTTTGCTAGGTTTAATTGCACCTTGGTTCTTAAGATTCTTTGTAGGAAAACAGTTTGTGGGATCAGCCATATTTGTAGTATGGATAGCTCTTGGTTATGCTTTTAATGGCATGTATAAGATGGTGGTTAACTATATTTTTTATGCTCAAAAAACTGCTTATTTATCATGGATCACGTTTGGATCTGCTTTAGTAAATATCGTTTTAAATTATTTTTTTATTTCATTTAACGGTGCGATTGGTGCAGCACAAGCTACCACATTTACATTTGCATTATCTTTTGTGGCAACGTGGATTCTTTCGAATAAAGTATACAAAATGCCCTGGCTTTTGAAGGAGATGTAGAACGATGGTAGATATAGATTATATTAATGAGATCGAAAATAAATATCCTGTTTTGGAATGGCGCGCTTGTGGCTTTTGTGTGTGGGCCCATACTCAGGATACAGATTACTACACAAATACTTTTACGCTCCACTGAAGGCTCAGGGAAGGTCAATCAAGTGGAAGCGCCACGTATATATAAACGGATTGCTAACTTAGCCAAAGGGCATATTAATGGAGTCATTAGTGGCATTAAAGATAAAGGAAAAAATCAAAAAATAACTAAGGCTGATTTCATGTTTTTTAGTAACCCAATCTGCAGAGTATTAGTAAATAATTGCTGGTATGATAGGTTTTGTGATCCAATAAGGCAGGAGTTAGATAAGAGAGGCTACTATAGCTTATATATGGAAATGCTACATGATTATCGTATTCCACGATATAATTCTGGGACTTTCATACAGTCAAAATTGGACCATTTTAAAATAGAATCTAGACTACTTATTAACGATACATCGGTAAGTAAATGGGAAGGATTTATTGGATTGACAGAAGAACTTGCGAATGATTGGAGTATAAAAATATCATTTAAACAAGTAATAAGATCTATTCGGTATGTCGATCGATTAAGCAATTGGTATTCGGACATTATTAAAAAAGCGCGAATAAAAGCGTGTTTTATGATTTGCTATTATTCTTTGGAAGGAATGGCGCTCAGCCTTGCATGTAGAAAATGCGGTATCCCTTCGATAGACATACAGCATGGTGTTCAAGGTTCTGGTCATCGTGCCTATAGTAGCTGGACAAAGGTACCCCGAAATGGATACGAATTGTTACCAACATTCTTTTGGTGTTGGTCAGACTATGAGGTAGATATTATTTCCGAATGGGGAAAAAAAGCAGTTGATCAACATAAAGCAATAGTTGCCGGAAACCCATGGTTAGATAAGTATCAACAGCTTGCAAAAAGTGGTGTGTACAGAGTAGAAAGCAAGGAATTAGACATGCTTATTCACAACAAAAGGCGGATATTATTAATATGCTTATCGGGTATTCCTACTTTCGGAGTCGGCCTTGACGATTTTCTGCTTGATACAATGAAGAATTCAGACCCTTCCTTTTTATGGTTGGTAAGAATACACCCAAGTGAGCTATCATATCAAGAAAGCATTTGTGCACAGCTAAAAGAGCGTGGAATAAGTAATTTTGATGTCGAATTGTCATCTAAACTTCCCTTGCCATTAATACTTGAACGCACGAATATACATCTAACACATTGGTCTACTACTGCATTAGAAGCAGCAGCCTATAACATACCGACTATTTTTCTTGATAAAAAGGGACCAGAGTTTTTTAGAGAACAAATATCATTTAATTTATTATATTTTGCAAATGATAGCGAATCGCTACATAGTGCAATTGATAACGCTAAATGTGTTAATAAAACATGTGGAAAATCAAATAATAGTCTTAAAGATAGTGTATCGCTGTTATTAAATACGATTAAGAAAAACTGATCTATATTATTCGCAATCATATAGTCTTGAAGGTTACAATTTAGGGAAAGAACATGAATCTGTGAGTAAGGAGGCAACGATCAAGTCCGTATAATGGTGTAAAAACAAAATGAGCCATAAATTCATTTCCTCGGTTAAGATATAAGTGCCTATCAAATACCAAACCGAGGGAGGAATGAATCCATGACTCAGTTTAATATTACCCTAACCGAAGAACATTTACACGGACTTTTTGTTTCAAATGGTCGGGATGAAGCATTTTCCAAACTACTGGAGGAGATCTTCAACCAAGTACTTTTAAAGCAGTCAGCAGAACAAATTGGTGCCGCCCCATATGAAAGAACAGATGAACGGCTGGGCTACCGTAACGGCTTTCGGGAACGGCAGATGACCACCCGGGTTGGAACAATACATTTACGCGTTCCCCGCCATCGGAACGGTAAATTTAGCACAGAACTCTTTGAACGCTATCAGCGCAGCGAACAGGCATTAGTCCTGGCATGATGGAAATGGTGGTCAACGGTGTCTCTACCCGTAAAGTCGAATCCATCACTGAAGAGCTTTGTGGCAAAAAATTTTCCAAGTCAACAGTCTCAGCTTTATGTAAAAAACTAGATCCATTAGTTCACACCTTTCGGACAAGACCCCTGGAAAACCAATATCCATTTTTAATAGTGGATGCCCTCTACCTGAAAGTGCGAGAAGACAGCCGGGTACAGTCCAGGGGGCTCTTAATCGCCATCGGTGTAAACAAAGAAGGATGTCGTGAAATCATCGGTTTTCATGTAGCTAACACTGAATCTGAAAGCAGTTGGGGTGAACTCTTTGGTTCTCTTGAAGAACGAGGACTAAAAAGTGTCCACCTGATCACTTCTGATAATCATAAAGGACTGGTAAATGCTATACAGAAACATTTTCAGGGAGCCACCTGGCAGCGGTGTCAAACCCATTTTTCCAGAAATATGTTGGACCAGACACCCAAGTCACACCAGCCGGAAATCAAAGAAGATTTACGACAACTCTATGAAGCAGTTGACATTGAAAGTGCCCGAGATACCCGGGATAAGATTATCAACAAATACGAATCCAAAGCACCGAAAGCTGTATGTCTTTTGGATGAAGCATTTGATGACATTACCGCCGTTTTAATCCTGCCACTAAAGTACCGAAAAAGACTACGCACCACTAACGGAGTGGAACGGCTCAACCAGGAAATACGGCGTCGTGAGCGGGTTATTCGCATCTTTCCTAATGAACAGTCTGTGATTCGGCTGATGGGTGCACTACTAATGGAACAGGACGAGAAATGGCAAACAGGCCGTAAATATTTTGATATGGACCTGTACTACCAAGTGCTGCAAAAAAAAGCTTCCAATAATTCAGCCGTGGCTTAATGTGTTCATTCTCGACGCTACGTACCTAAAATTATCACACGGCCGCCCTTGACATGGAGGGCCTCTACAGCCCGTGTTTCGGAGAAGCGGCAGCGGGCCAGTGGATTGTTGTTAGAGGCACGCCCCTCTGCCTAGATAGGCTAACACGGGCTGCTCCTCCATGATAAAGGGTCTTCGCTTTGCTCCGATAAACGGCCTTTTGATTTAAGTTATTGCTTTACCTTTTAGAGAAATTGATAATTTCCATTCTCCATTCTTAATTATTTACATTCTTGGATTAAAACGGATGTTTGCATAGATAGGACAAAATCTTCACTACGTAGGTTGCCGAGGAAATTACACACTATTTTGGACTTGACTACCACTGCTGGCTTGGTTGCGATATATAGATGTACATGTAACACAATTTTCAACTTGCATTATTGAGGCAGAAGCCTTTAAAGTACCTTCAATTATAATTCATGAAAATGGAGTAGATATGTATAAGAAGCAAATAAAAAATGGCATAGCAAAAACGGCATTTAATGCACTTGACTTAAATAATAAAATACGCACTCTAACTCATGAAAAGCATAAAATGGGGTATTCAAATGATTTGGAAATTACTCAAAATGCTTTATTCGAAAAAATTATAAAGAAAATAGCTAAAGCAGAACTTACTTAGATTTACGAGTAGAACCGGGTTAAAGCGGAAAAGGCGGGAATTTAGAACCGTATTGAGCCATGATGTTGATGCACCTTTTGCCCAAGCATTTACCGGTGTTTCGCGGCTTATTCGCAACTGTGGCGGCGACATTCTCAAACGAAAGTCACCTCTTATGGCCCTAAACCGAGTTAAATCCTGGCAGGCTGTCAAACGAGGCAATTATCGTCAGGATTTGAACTATACCTTTGATCGTATTATGGACATCAGCGAACAACATAACTTGCAGAGTGCCTTTTATTTCAAAACCGCTTGTACTGACCCAATCTACGACGATAATTATTCCATAGATCATCCTTACATTAGGCAGCTAATGAGAGAGATTCACCAGCGGGGTCATGAGATAGGATTACATCCCAGTTACCTTACATATAATGATCCGGCCCAGACGCAGCGAGAATATGAACGATTAAGAACCGTCTGTGAGGAAGAGGGCATAAAGCAAAATCAATGGGGTGGCCGTCAGCACTATCTGCGCTGGCAGGTCCCGGCCACTTGGCGCAACTGGGCTGAGGCCGGCCTGGATTATGACAGCACCTTGTCCTACGCCGACCAAGCCGGTTTCCGCTGCGGCGTCTGCTATGAATTCCCGGTCTATGACCTGGAACAACGCAAGACTTTACCATTGATCGAAAGGCCGCTGGTCGTGATGGAAGGAAGTGTATTGGGAGAGCAGTATATGGGCTTAAATGGCATGGCAGCACTACAGGAAATGCAAAAGCTTAAAAATTGTTGCCGAATGTTTAATGGCAATTTTACCCTGCTCTGGCACAACAGTTCTTTTCAAGAACCAGGGATGTGGGAGATGTATGAGGAAATTTTGAGAAGCTAAAATATAAAGATCCACTTTGCTGCTTGGTAACTATGAAGGAAATCATCCTCTCCCTCCATTTTAATAAATAGATGTTTAGCATTAGAATTAGAAAGAGATAAACGGGAATGGCAATCTTTTTTGCTCGAGAGGAAATAATGAAAATTAAAATGAAAATTAATCAATTATTATCGTTCTGCATTATTATACTGTTTTATATTTTACGTAATATGTTGTCCTTAAACCCGGATATGGATCGTAATAAGATGGTTATTTTAGGAGGCCTAGCCTTATTAGGTATGATTATAGGTCTATATCTTACTATACGCTTATTTCTTAGTAAAAAAAAGGTCCTGTTCACTAAGAAGCAGTTTAGGGTCATTGTATTACTCATACTATTTACTTTAATGAGTTCGTCCCTATTCGCCATAAAGGGTGGTAGTCTTAAGGCCATATTTATGCTAATTTCCTGTTGCGGTGCCATTATAGTTGGACTTCTCAAGCCGTTAACAGATCGAAAATTGTCCATCGTATTAATGCTGATTGTTTTTGCTCATCAGTTTAACGTATTACTAGAGGGAATTAAAAGTCTAATTGCGTATAACTGGTGGTTTCCTGCGTTTAACATTTATTTCAGTAGTACGAATGGAACAGCTCAGTTTGCAGCTGTTTCAATGGCAGTTGTCCTGCTTATCTACTCACAATGTGAAAACCGAAAAGGCGTGCTCCAATCGGTTTTTATCGCTAACATAGCAATCGGAACAGCAATTATCCTTCTAAGTGCTTCACGAGGAGGCATTTTGGCGATATCATTGGCAGCCGTATACTGGCTATGGAAAGCAACCAGTCTTAAGGCACTTTTATTCAATAAGAGAACATACAAATATATTTTCGGAATAATTTTATTATGTACATTAATAATGAACACTATGACACCCGTTCGCGCACAATTAATTGATTATTTTCAATTAATTAACAAGGTACAGCCAGATAATTTTTTCGAAAGTGAAGGCCGTACCAATATTTTAATGGAAGCTTTAGATCAAATTTTCTCAGACAGTAGCACCTTTTTATTGGGGCAGGATAAGCTATTTAGTACCATGCCCAAAACAGGATTCACGCATGCTCATAATTCATACGTAGAAATGGTGCGTAATTTGGGGATCTTCCCTTTGCTATTACTGGTACTACTATTAATTACATCGACCGTTTCTAATAAGAGTTCACCTTGTATTTATATAATGGTAGGGTTAATTATTATTTTTATTAGAGCTTTTTTTGATGATGTGATTTTATGGGCTACCTTTGAGGAGTTTTTCTTACTCTGGCCGATAGTACTTTTAACGTATAGGAAGAATTATTTAAAGAAAGTATGAGGAGAAATACTATGCTTATATACATAGTCAATATGACTGGGACGCTTTGGGCAAGCTGGTCGAGATTACGCCTGGACACAGTGTGTCAGCCTTTAAGATAAATGATCTGTATAACCTAATCGACATACATTTGTTTAATCAGCAGGGAATCAGTACCCGGATCCGGGGTGAGCAACAGTATCTTTCAAGAGAGCGAATAGTTAAGGCTAGAGCACCTTGAACATGCTAGTCGTTACCCTGCAGGCTTATCAATATCGATCTGGATTAAAGTCAGCTGATTATCGTAAGACCATGGATCAGTACCAAGGCTTTGCGAATGAACTGGCATATCTCATGCATGAAGAAGGCCTAGCCCTTTACCATCAAGGCATGGAGCTACAAGAGCGCCAATTCTATTTGTTCAGCTATGCGTTGATTTTTATGAATTGGGATCCATTTCTGCTCTGGTTTATTTTCATGGCACACTGGCAGCTAAACCAAAATCCGCCCTATATCGGAAAGCCAGCGATGCCCCTGAAACTATTTAATGATATGGGCCACTTCATGGGAGTACAAAGCAGTTTCAAAGGGAATCACCCTCCTTTTGTTGAAGAGATCCAGCAGGATATGCGAATTAGCCTAGAACAGGCCAAACATTTTGTTTTCTTAGGCTACCAACTACCTGAAGACGATCTGATTATAAGAATATAATACTATCAGCAAACGATTTCAATCTAGGTTTCAAATATGGGTATAATAAAATAAAGACTCTATTAGATAGAGTAATAGGGGTGAGATCTCTATGACAATTCAAGCCGTGGAAGAACGAGTAAAACAATTCATTTCTCAGCTAAAAAAAGAGTGGGATAACTTGGCTATTGAATACGCGTATGACGCTCAGGAGAACACATGGAATATATGGCATTTTAACTATAGGTTACAGTATAACGATATGGATTTTCAGAAATCGGTGGGGAAATTAATTAGAACACTTTTTTTTGACCAGGGGATTTTTAACATATCCTTTGGCTATAAACACAATGGGAACAATTCATACAAAACCATTCCCCTGGCTTAATGTTTCCCTATATTAGAGAACATATCTCGACTGTTACCCAAAAAGCAGGCGTAAAACCAGTGTTATTAGCACCAATCAATGTATTAGCAATAAGGAGGAGGATATGCAAAATAAGAAAAAAGTCATTCGAGATGTGGTGCATGGTTACATACTAATCGATGCTCTTACTGAAAAGCTTATTAATACATACAATTTTCAGCGGCTTAAGGACATTCGGCAACTGACGGCACAACATGTCTATCCATGTGCCACACATAACCGGTTTGAACATTCATTAGGCGTAATGCACCTGGCAGAGCAGGCTTTTGAGGCTCTTAGACCCTTTCTCAAGGAGAAGGGCAAAACTACAGAGGAACTGGAAAGTCTCGGTTTGCATTTTAAAATCACGGCCTTGTTACATGACGTTGGACATGCCCCTTTTTCGCATTTAGGGGAAAATTTTTTTCCGCCAAAGGAAGAGATATATTCTGCAATCCAAAAACAACTACGAGAAATTGACTACAAGAAATCTTCGGTTGACATCTTTTCTTCCAATACGGCCAAACACGAACTTATGTCCTGTTATGTTATACTGTCCAAATTTTATCCCATACTAAATCGGCAGTTTGCCGACCGGAATATTAAGTTGGACATTGAGCTGATTTGCAGGGCTATTGTCGGCAAGACGTATGATGACATAGATAAACGATGGGCGGAGAACATCATTATTCAGTTACTAAATTCGTCTACGATTGACATGGATAAGTTAGATTACCTGATGCGAGATGCATACATGACGGGTATCAGCGTTCCATCTATTGATTCCGTTCGTCTTCTTAAAAATATTCAAATAAATGAAAAGACGAATAACGTTACCTTTGCTCCTCAAGCTTTACCTGTAATACAAAGCATTGTCGAAGCGCGTGATAACATGTATTTATGGGTGTATAACCACCACGTTGCGGTTTATACAGACTTTCTTATTCGTTATTATATTAAGCATCTTATACATAACGATGAGGCGGAACCGGGTAGCACCCAGTCGAAATATCGCGACCGCCTTAATCCACGACATTTCTTCTCATGTGATGCAATCGCAGAGCGAATGGCATCAGATTCTGATTTATGGAGTGTCCTAAAGAGGCCTCTTTGGTCTCCTTGTGATGAGGATGATATTAGTCCCCATGGAAGGGTTCTGATTCCTCAACTCTTGGAGAGGCGATTTTTGAAACCGCTTTGGAAAACAATATACGATTTTCGCCACTTTATGATCGAAAGTATTAAGGATGATACTATTCGAGAAGAAGTAATAAAGAATTTAGGCGATTCTGAAAAAGAAGAATATCGGGCTTACGTAGCTGAAGAAATACGTACCGCGTGTAACCTTCAATTGGGAGAAATACTAATAGTTCCTTGTTCCAACAAATTTTATTCCCTAGCACCAAACACAGTTTTTACAGTATACATCAACGATGGTGAAAAGAAAATTAATACGCTACTTCCTCAGAAAGACTATAAAGAGCTTTATGGAAAGGTATCCTTTTATGTTTTCTGTCGAGGAGACAGAAAAGATGATGTTGAGAAGGCATTTATTAAGCTTATCAATGATAAGCCCTTACCGCCTGTAGAAAAGTTAGAAAACTATGTAACCCGAACGAAGTGGGAGATGTAATTCTAAGACCGGAGCCACTAGGGGTGAATGTCATGAACTATGCAAAAACTGAAGCAACGCTACCAGCAGTTTAACGGGAGCACTAGATTTGTTATCAGTATCATTGTACTAGTGACCGGAGGCGTAGAAGGAAGAGATTTAGAAAGAATAAACCTGATTCACAGGATAGTATTTACGGCTGAAGATACGTTATATTCCATATCCTTCATTCCCGATGGACTTGAACCGATTGGAATTGACCGGCTAGAAAGCCACCATTCTATAAGGTTAAAAAGCGAAGAATCGGACAGGTTTTAGCTGGAAATGTATCATTAACATCACAGGGAGAATACGTATTTAATGAAAATTGTAACCATTATCGGTGCCCGGCCGCAGTTTATAAAAGCAGCCACAGTATCCCGGGCAATAGCGGAATATAACCAAACCTTAACCGAAGGCCAGGAGCCAATAAAAGAAATCCTGGTTCACACCGGGCAGCACTACGACGAAAATATGTCGGATATTTTCTTTGAAGAGCTAGGTATACCATATCCCGATTATCACCTGGGGATTGGCTCAACCAGTCACGGTGCGCAAACCGGCAGGATGCTGGAAGAGATTGAAAAGGTACTCCTTGGTGAACAGCCTGACCGGGTACTGGTATATGGAGATACCAACTCAACCCTAGCCGGGGCACTGGCAGCCGCCAAGCTTCATATCCCAGTTGCCCACGTTGAAGCGGGCTTGCGGTCATTTAACCGACAGATGCCCGAGGAAATAAACCGGGTTCTCACCGACCACATTGCTGATATACTCTTTGCCCCGACCAAGGCCGCGGTAGATAATCTTAAACGGGAGGGTATTGGTGAAGAAAAAATCCACCTGGTTGGCGATGTCATGTATGATGCGGCACTTTATTATGGTAAACGAGCCCAAGAGTTAAGCCAAATATTAGACCAGTACCAACTTCAGCCAGGCAAATACATATTGACTACCATTCATCGGGCTGAGAATACTGATGATCCTGTTCGTCTCAAGGCAATTTTTGAGGGGCTAGTACAGGTAGCGAAGGAAATCCCGGTAGTGTTGCCCTTGCATCCTCGCACCCGGGCAGCCTTAATACGGGATGGCTTACATGAAATGGCCATTAATTCTCTTATTGTAATCCCACCAGTTGGTTATTTGGACATGGTTATGTTAGAAAAAAATGCCCGTTTGATTGCTACTGATTCGGGTGGCGTGCAAAAGGAAGCTTATTTTTATAGAGTGCCCTGTGTTACCTTGCGGGAAGAGACGGAGTGGATAGAGTTGGTGGAAACGGGGTGGAACTACTTACTTGAACCATCTGATCCAGAAAAGATAGCTGCCAGCATCAAAACACGTCTTGATAACAAAGGTTGTATATATTTTAATTTTTATGGGCAAGGTGAAGCTGCCAAAATGATAATTAGTAAACTAAGATCTTATTAGGCAATAACTGACAACAGAGATAGTTTGTGTAACCATAGAGTCATAATAGTCTTTACGAGGTTTAGAAGATGAAAAACTGTTTAATGTTTACTTATGCATATGCTCCTAGCTTTAATGCAGGGGTTCAGCGTCCTTTGAAGTTTGCTCATTATTTACCAAGCTATGGATACAATCCAATAATTATAACAGCTCAATTAACAAATGATAACTTTCATGAAAAGGGTATATATAGAATTGGTAATAATTGGATAGAACTTGAATTAAATGGTGGGATAAAGTCAATACCGTTGCGAATGTTAAGACGAATTCTATATCAGTCAGGAATCATACAGGGATATAATTATTTTTGGTATAAAAAAGTTTTAAAGATCCTGCCGAAGATAGTAAAAGATGAGTCGCCTGATATTATTTATGCTACTTATCCACCGATTGAACCAGTTATGTTGGGAATTGCTGCTTCAAAACAATCGAATACTCCATTGGTAGTTGACTTCAGGGATGGTTTCGTGTTTGAACCTTTTGCTCCTGTACTTTTTCCTGCAGCTATTCGTAATAAAAGAACAGAAAAACATGTTGTTGCTAATTGTCACCATATTATTGGTGCGACTGAACCTATTACAAACTATTTTCGACAGCACTACCCTGGAATTAATGCAAGTACAATAACCAATGGTTTTGATAGCTCAGATTGGTCTGGACTTAAACAATTTGATTTAGGAACTAAGATCAATATTGTTTATACTGGTAGTCTGAGTACTGCAGGTGCTAATAGAACGATAGAGCCTCTATTAAAGGGCATAGATTATCTAACGAAAGAGGAAAGGGAGTCAATTTCTGTTTATGTAATAGGAAACTGCACTGAACGAGAACGAAGTCAACTGATAAACGGGTATGGAGACATTTTCCGAATTATTGGATCAGTCCCTCGAAGAGAAGCTTTAAGGTATCAAATATCAGCAGATGTACTTTTATTAATAACAGGGACGGAAAACACTAGCGAAGCAACAGGCAAAATATTTGAATACTTAATGTCGGCTCGTCCAATTTTAGGGATTACAGGTCAAACTGTAGCCAGAAATATCATAGAAAAAACAGGGACCGGGATTTGTGTTGATCCTACTGATCCAGGTGAGATTGCAAATGTGTTAAATAAATTAATAAAATTGTACCCTAATTACGGTTTTTATAAGCCTGTTAATAATGAAATATTGAAATACTCACGTAAAGAGTTAACAGGTCAATTAGCTCAAATATTTGATGGCATTTTGCACTCCCGAGTAAAAGGCTAAAATAGTAGATTTGGAGGCTGATAAAAATGATAACCACAATCTTTTAAGAGTTTCTATTGTTAGTTATCTCGGATGTTTGAAAAGGATGGTCGCAGCTTTTTTAATATTCTCATCCTCCATGTGAACTATCATTCCTTCAGGGAGTTTGATTTCTGCTTCTTCTGGGTGTTGGTTCCCATTGCCGGGAAGGGTGCACCCTTAGCGTTTTTTGTACAGGTTAACCCATTTGTACAGTGTGTTTAGTGGATGTTTAGTTCCTCGGCTATTATCTTAACCAGTTTGACTGCTTTTCTTCAATGGTTTTTCCTAGTTTCATGATGGACCTGCTGCTCTTTTAATTTATGAAGGATGTATTTATAAATGGAAATTGCAAGTAATAAAATTAGCTTACCAAGACTAATTCTAACTATTTTAATCTGGTTAACTATTTTTGTCCCTGGTCATATGTATAATTGGGGAGTTGAACGGATCTATATAGCTTTTGTAGCGTTTTTGTGCAGTTGCTGTTTGGTCTTTAATAGAAGGTTAAAGAGCTGGCTCAATATTAGCCCTAATCTTCTTATAGTCTCATTTATAACTGTAACTATTATTGGTTTAGCAGGCTATGTTTTGTCGATTAATGTTTTTTTAATTAATACCGGTATAAGAGATTATATCGAGTTGCTAAGATGGCCCATATGTATTGCTTTTATTTTATTTGTAGCCCAATTTTTTAATAAACGGTACGTAGATGTTTTTAATAAAGCAATTGAAGCGTCACTATTATATTGCTTATTTGTATTTATTTTATATAAAATTAATGTTCCTTTTTTATCATCCTTTTTCACAGAGATTATTTATTATGACGCTAAAACATGGTTCTCTCTGGATGGATATGGGCGTTTGTCCGTTCCATTTGAAAATCCTAATTTTTTAGCGTTTTATTTAAATGCGATTTTTACATATTTAATATTTTTTATGAAAGCCCCAAAATGGAAAAAATATATTTCATTAATAATGATTATTTTTCTTCTTTATCTAACAGGGTCTAGATCTGGATGGGTCGGTTCTTTTGTAATAATATTTGCTTGGGTTTTGTTAAATATCCGACTATTATTTACAAAAGCATACTTTAAGGCTATTGTATCTTTGATAATAATGGTACTAATATTATATTTTGGTTTTAAATTAATTTCACCTTATATTACAACAAACTACCGGATTCAAATGCTGATGAATGCTATTGAAGGTGGCGGAATAACTACAGAAGCAAATTTGTCTGGAAGAATAGACCATATAAAACAAAGTTGGGGATATACATCCCAAGCCCCGCTTTTTGGTTGGGGATCTGCTAAGTATGGCCTAATGCAGATTATTGATAATCAGTATTTTACTTGGCTTTTTCGCTATGGGATAATAGGAACAACAATAATCCTAATAACTTGTTTTTATATAATAATAAACTTATTACGTTTAGCATCATTTAATCTTAAATATATCTACGGTTTGTTAGCATTATTTGCTCAAATTTTTGTAATGCTTGGAACAGGAGCGTTTCTTGATAATTTTAGACTATTTTTTATAATTGTAATTTTGTTTCAGGTAATATGGTTAATCTTGAGCGATGCTCGTGTTTCAATTATGAAGTCACAATAAGGAGTTATTTTAAAGCTATGTTATCAATTGTGGTAATAGGAAAAAATGAGTCAGATAACCTACCATTAGTTATTGCTTCATTAAAAAAATTACGAAAACAGGCTAGATTCCAGAATCAAATGATTTATGTGGATTCGGATTCATCTGATCTCTCAGTAGAGATAGCTAGATCATTCTTTGATGAAGTATATGTGTTGTCCTCTTCGGATAATCTGTGTGCATCGGCAGGGCGATATGTGGGAACATTAAAGGCTATTTACGAATGGATACTATATTTGGATGGTGACATGGAAGTTTGCAGTGAGTTTATTGATTTTATCTGTGAACACCTTGAGCAGCTTAATACTAATTATGGTTATGTAGGTAGTTATATATATTATTATATTGATAATACGATAAGAGAAAATGCGTTAAATTATAAACATGATGGCCAAGTTGTAACTCATCATGGGGGAGCTGTGCTTCTTCCACGAACTGCAGTTATTCAAGCTGGAAATTGGAATCCGTGCATTTTTTCAAATGAGGAAATCGATTTATATACAAGGCTCAGAAATTGCGGATATGCTGTAGTTTTCGTAAACATACCAATGATCAGACATTATACTGAACGAATTACAAAAATCTCAACGTTGATAAGGTGTTTTATTCCATCTGCTAGGTTAGGTAAGAAGTTTTACGGCTTCGGGCAGTTGCTTAAATCACGTTACCTAAATAATGATATTTATAGTCTAATACGTTTTTTTCCGTATCCTTTCGTATATTGGATATGTTTAATAATAGCGATATTTATAGCCTGGATAGGTTATTCTATGTATGCACTAATACCATTAGTTTTTGGGATAACTTTTACTGTTAAATATAAAGGATATCAGTATATTGCTCTTTATACCGCTTTTATTGTCCAGGCACTAATGGGAATAGGCAAATATGAAAAAGATTATATACCGATTATTAAGAATGAATATATAAAATCTAATCTTTATTTAGAAATGAATAAATTAGAAAGTAAGCGTCTTGTTTAGTAAGTTAGCAGCTTAGAGGAGCAAATAACCATGAGCTATGTAGTTACTGGCGGGGCAGGTTTTATCGGTTCTCATCTGGTAGATGCCTTATTAGATAAGGGAGAAGAAGTTCATGTAGTAGATAATTTATCTACAGGTAAAGAGAAAAACCTTAACCCAGCCACCTATTTTTATAAAATGGATGTTTGCGATTCCAGTCTATGTAAACTGATATGCAGCATTCAACCGGAAACGGTATTTCATTTAGCTGCGCAGGTTAGTGTGCCACGTTCTATTGAGAATTCTTATGAGGATACAAGGGTAAATGTTCTAGGGACAGTAAACTTGCTGGAAGCTTGTGTACAAGCTCGGGTTAAGCGGGTTATTTTTTCATCATCAGCAGCGGTATATGGTATACCTCAGTACCTGCCAATTGATGAGGAACATCCTTTGCTGAGCATTTCCCCTTACGGAACTAGTAAAGTAGCAGCGGAAAAATATTTACAGCTTTATCATCGAATATACGGTTTGGAGTACGTTATTCTACGATATGCGAATGTGTTTGGCCCCAGGCAGGATGCTGATGGAGAAGGTGGAGTAGTGTCCATATTTGCTCAGGCAATACGCGATGGGCTGCCATTAAAGATTTACAGCGATGGAGAACAAACCCGTGATTTTATTTATGTAAAAGATATAGTAAGGGCTAACTTAGCTGCCAGGCTATGTAAACCTGCTATTACTGTTAATGTGAGTACGGAACGTGCTACTTCTGTTAATCAACTGGCTAATTTTATGAATAGAATAGGCAATTTCTCCAGCTCAATTAAGTATGAATCTGAACGGCCAGGAGACATAAGGGATAGCATTTTGTCTAATAGCCGCGCTAAAGAGGAACTGCATTGGGAACCCGTTTATACTCTAGAAGAAGGACTTTATGAGATGCTGGAGTCATAAGCTCGATAATAATAGTTTAGATATTTTATACTGATACATTTTTGGCTTGTGAGGGGGTATAAATAGTTTCTAGGAAAGTTTTATTTGTTACAACGGTACCCAGCACTATTAGAGCATTTCTATTACCCTTTGCTAAGCATTTCCGGAACATGGGATGGACTGTTGATGCGGCAGCTGCCGGGATAGGAAGCTTTGACGAATGTGTAGAAGTATTTGATAATGTCTGGGAGATACAATGGTCGCGAAACCTGCTGGATCTTAATAATCTTTTTGATGCTCCAAAGGCAATACAGGAAATTGTCCAACAAGAGGGTTATGATCTAGTACATGTTCATACCCCTGTAGCGGCATTTGTAACTCGATGGGCTCTGCGTAAGGTGAGAAGGAATAATAAGCTTAAGGTAATTTATACGGCTCATGGCTTTCATTTTATCAAAGGTGCTCCTTTTTATAAAAATCTAGTGTTTATTATTCTTGAAAAGCTGGCGGGGAACTGGACAGATTATTTGGTTGTTATTAATAAAGATGATCAGGAAGCTGCCTTAAAGTATCGTATAATAAAAAAAGCTAATTTACTATACATGCCTGGAATAGGGATAGATAGTGCGTATTTTGATCCAAATCTTATTTCGGAAAATGATTTAAATGAAGTAAGGGATGAAATAGGGTTAGATGAAAATGATAGATATTTTTTAATGGTGGCTGAGTTTAATAATAACAAAAATCAAGCTGAAGCTGTAAAAGCCCTACATAAGTTAAATAACCAAAGTATACATATAGTGTTTGCTGGTACTGGTTCTACCATGGCGACGGTGAAGGAATTATCCGAACACCTGGAAATTTCGGATAGGGTTCATTTTTTAGGTTATAGGAATGATATTCCTCGTTTAATAAAGGGGTCAATAGCACTACTGTTAACGTCAAGAAGAGAAGGTCTTCCTAGATGTATTTTAGAATCAATGAGTTTGGAAGTGCCTGTTATCGCCACAAATATAAGGGGTACGCGGGAATTATTAGCAGATGGCGTAGGAATTGTCTATCGGGCCGGGGATGTTGAAGGGTTGAAGAATGCTATGGAGTATGTTATTCATAACCCAGTAGAAGCGCAAGAAATGGGTAGACGTGGGAGAAAAAAGATTATAGAGAAATATGAATTAAAAAAAATTATCCAAATGCATGAGGACTTGTATTATAGAGCTTTGAAAGATAACCGGGTTGATTGACTGGATGAACCCGGGTCACCCCGAGTTCACCCAGTCTGATCCTTTTTAACCTTACTTTCGATTTGCTGCTGCCTGATAAGAGCGGATACGAGGATGGCCAGGTTGGTTACCTGATGCAACAGAGCGTAAGATAGCTTGTTGATGTCATCGATGTCGCCGATATTGCGATAATCTATCTTGGCTATCTCGTTGATCAAGCTAAATTGAGGAATTAAGTCGGTTTGTGCAGGCTGGGTTAGGATCTGGTACCTTAATCCGGGATCAGCCAATTGCCCGGGAGCCCGGTTTGGATACGAGTGGAGTTCTGCTAAAGCCTTTTTGATGCTAACCGCTTCCCCCTCGAGCTTGAACAGGGATTTTACCTGCTGCTGAACATCAAGCCAGGTACCGTCACGAAAAAAGATTCGGGACCCGGGTTTGCCCTCGCTCGCCGGGTGGGCTTTGAAAGATTTTATCTTATTGGCCACCACATAGCCGGTCGCCCCATCGTCTTTAGTGAGCGGCGTCCGGGCATGGACCGGGATCAACAATAAATCCTGGTTTATGCTTAGCGGTGCATTATTGGTACGTTTAACCAGTTGGGCGCATTGTTTCCGGAGAACAGCCAGGTCCAGAGAAAAAATTTTGCCCAGGCCGTTGAGGACCGTCTTCAAACGTCGGGGGTCCTGATAGGCTGGTTGACCTTCCAGTCCAACCAGGGTTTGATTGCCGCCATGGTCACCATAAACCGGGATTAAGTACTTTATGGCTGGCCAATTTTTACGGTACGAGAATTGACGGGATTTAACTGCTGGTGAACCTTGATCCTGCTTTTCTGGTTGATGATTAACGGCAACCGCCCCCTTTTCTGAATAAATGATTGTTTGGACTATTAGTTATTGTATCAGAACAAATGTTCTGGCACAAAAAGCAAAAAGGGCTTCTGATCTTGGAACACGGACTTTAGTAGCTATGAACCAGGTTTATTTCGACGATGAAGGATATAACGTGTTTTTGCCACCTATTTCCTGGCCCAGGTGCACAATTGCTACTGTGAGTTCGTCTAACTTCTTTTCTACCCGCACGAGCAAAAAGACCGTGACCAGCATCGGAAAGCCGTAGTTGCCAATCTGGGTCCATAAGGTTTCCATAGTCTCACCTCTTTCTGGTTGCTGTCTTCTGCGGTCATTTTGAGCAGAGCGAAGAATCTTAACACCATAGTTTCCATCTGGCAGCCTGAGTGTCAGCGGAGAGGATTCTTCATTCCGTTCAAAATTATCCGGCGTTGACCGCACCACGATAAACGAATAATGGTATATTAAAAGTAATGACAAATACAATGGGTCTGATCCCGGGTTGGGGCCCGGGATCAGTGGGGTGAACTTCAATCTAAGCTGGTTATTTTCAGTATGGTCTAGATCTAGGTCCTTTAGAGTTAATACGTCGAGGTTATATGTGCCGTCGCTCGGGTATGGTTCCGAGAAAGGGCCTCTTTTAGTAAATCAAACCCTGAGGATTCAATTCACTGAGGCGGTTTTAGCTAGTCCGTTTTAAACAACTGCACGGTTTCGCGACTGACGATGCGGGCTTCAATTACCCCCACCAGGTCCCCCGTGGAACTGGTAAAGATGTTTTTGGCGACAATGGTTTCCATCGCGTTTTGCACGGTCGTAGCGTCCAGGGTTTCCAGCGGATCGTCTAGAGAGAGGGTTGCCCGGCGTCCACCGGCGGTTCGAAAAACCATCTGTAATTGTTGATTCATTTGCTTCACTCCTTTCTGGCCTGGCCTGCCTGATGACTAGCACGGCCTGAATGGATCGAGGAAGGTCATGATAGACTCTGCCGATCCCAGACTCCTGCTTATACCTAAAACTTTTGCTGCCTGCAGGAAGGCCTCGATAGACTCTGCCGATCCGCCAGTCAGCGGGTAGTGACTGGGGCACCGGTGAACCAGGGAGGCCAGGCTGGATAGTTGGTTTTTTGATTTATTTGGTTAGGTTAGGTTTGGTCTGTTTTGAACTGGTCTGGCAATCTACTGACTACTCGTTTTCCAGACTGAATTCATCAATCCGCTGCACCGCACTTAAGGTGTGCTGCTGCAGGGACACCAGCAGGTTGGCGACGTCAAAAACGTCCTGATCATCCGCGCTGGGTTTGACGTTGCGGAAGCTCCGATTTTTGAGAATCGGGCTGCCATCCTGATCAAAGCCGGTCTCCAGGGTAAGCCGCAGGGTGCTTCCCAGAGGGGTTTCTAAAACTGCCATTTGGTTTCACCTCCTTTCGAGGCTTATTGTACGGGGGAAATCAGGATCTGCCAAAGGCCGAACGAACATTAGTTCGAACAGAGTGGCGGTGGCCTATGTGGCGAGTTGGGCGGGAATCGGGAGGAGTCAGGGCAGAATCGAAACGGAGGCGGGATGTATCGGCCAGGTCGAGAAGGGATGAGAGCGGCGAGTGGGGTCCGGGGAGGGGTGTTTTGGTTTGTTTTGGTTGATCAACCAAGGGGACGGTTCTTGCGGCTGGTTGGTCGCGGTATGTGACTTACAACTTACACTTGCCCGGCGATTGACAGGTCAAATGAGACGCAAGTTCTGAATGAAAACAATCAATGCCGTAACTTTCTGGACCCAGCTATAAAAGGACAAGTGAGATCAATATGACATTACTTCTGATAGAGGGATGAACTAAGGAGAATTTAAGCTTATGAAAGACTTGATTATTGTTGGAGCCGGTGCCTTAGGGAGAGAGTTGCTCCAGTGGATTAAAGATATTAATAGGATACAAGCAAAATGGGTTATCAAGGGCTTTATTAATGATAATCCCAACGCCCTAGATGGGTTGGCATGCGATTATAGCATTATTGGGAGCATTCAGGCATGGCAGCCGAAAGAAACCGAAGTGTTTGCTTGTGCAATTGCAAACCCTAGTGCAAAAGAAAAAGTTGTGAACTTACTAAAATCAAAAGGAGCTTCTTTTGAAACAATTATCCATCCTACGGCTGTAATCGGAGATCATAATGCAATTGGAGAGGGCGTTGTGGTGTATCCATATGCATGTATTACAGTGAATACTAAAATAGGTGATTTTGTTACTTTATTACGATCGGGAATCGGACATGACGTCGTAGTTGGTGATTTTAGTACAATTTCTTCGTTTTGTGATATAACTGGAAGAGTACAAGTGGGACGCAGCGTTTTCTTTGGAAGTGGGGTAACAGTGGTTCCAGGAAGGAAAATTGGTGATAATGCCTATATTGGAGCAGGCAGTGTAGTCGTTACCCATGTAAAAGCTAATACAAAGGTTATGGGTTACCCGGCAAAAAAATTTTTATTTTAAACCTAGATGAGATTTGTCCCGAGCGAAACAGTCCCTGATCTTAGGTACTGAGCTTTCATGAGAGGTCGAACTATAATAATTTTACCTTGATTGTTTTGAGGACTAGCTGAGGAACTAACCGTAGAGGGTTGTTGATTGCAAGACACTGGATGAAATAGAACACAACGTTAAGGAAGTGAATTAGTGGATATTGGGATTAAGGCTATTGAATATACGCTTCCTGAAAAAGTATTAACTAATGAGGAATTGGCACAAATATATGATAGTTGGACACCTGAAAAAATTCTCACAAAGACCGGTATCGCAGCGCGTCATATTGTTTCAGTAGGCGAATGTGCGTCTGATTTGGCTGAAACAGCTGCAAAAAAACTCTTTGAATCCGGTGTGATTTCACCCAAAGATATTGATCTTATTCTATTGGCTACCCAAAGTCCAGATTATCAACTGCCCACAACGGCCTGTATTTTGCAAGATAGATTAGGAATACCCCAAACTGCAGGAGCGTTTGATTTTAATTTAGGCTGTTCTGCCTACATCTATGGGTTGGCTATTGCCAAAGGCTTAGTTAACACTGGAGTTGCCCAGAACGTATTATTGCTCACCGCAGAAACCTATACGAAACATATACATAGGTTGGATAAAAGCACCCGTACCATCTTTGGCGATGCCGCTGCGGCAACGCTAATTGGTCATAATGGACATGCTATTGGCGATTTTGATTTAGGAACCGATGGCAGCGGCAAGAATGCTTTAATCATCCCTTCCAGCGGGGCTAGATTATCGCGTTCTGAAGCTACCGCGAAAGAGTATGAGGATAACGGCTCTATTCGCTCTCAGGACAATCTATTTATGGATGGGGCTGAAGTGTTTAATTTTTCAATTCGAGTTGTTCCTCAGAGTGTAAAGAATGTCTTAGAGAAGCACAACTTAGCATTAGCTGATATTGATCTGTTCGTATTTCATCAGGCTAATAAGTTTATGTTGGACTATTTGAGGAAGAAGATAAATATCCCCAGGGAAAAATTTTATGTAAATATGCAAGACATCGGCAACACGGTATCGGCAACCATCCCTATTGCTTTGAAACGAGCTGAAGAAGAAGGACGATTGCATAAAGGCGATAAGATTTTGTTATCAGGATTTGGGGTAGGGTTTTCTTGGGGTTCAACTATCATTACCTATTAAAGATCCATGTACACCGGTGCACAAGCAGCGATGAGAAAAATTTTGTGTTAACTTTAATTTTAAAAAAAGGGGATATTTAACTTTGATTCAATCAGCTTTTGAGAATATAAGAATTAGTGGAGTTGCATGTACAGTTCCTACGACTAGAGACATACTGCTCGAAAAATACGCTCATGTTTTTGGAGAAGAAACCGTCCAGAAATTCAGTAAAATGACCGGAGTAATCTCGCGTCGCGTCACTAACCGAGAGCAAACGGCGTCTGACTTATCATACGAAGCCGCTAGGTATTTGATGAAACAGAAAGACATACAACCGGAAACGATAGGGGCTATTGTATTAGTTACTCAAACACCTGACTATCGTATCCCATCCTCAGCCTGTGTTCTGCATAAAAGACTTGGACTCTCGAAAGATTGTATGGCCTTTGACGTCAATTTAGGTTGTTCTGGCTATGTATACGGGATACAGATATTATCGTCTCTTATGGCGAACAGTAATATTGATAGGGGTTTGCTTTTGGCGGCGGATACTATTACTTGGTCATGAAAGAAACCGGCGCATCAAAACCCTAATGTGCGGCTTTGGGATAGGGTTATCTTGGGGAGTTGTTTCAGCAGAAGTGAATACCGATGATATTTATCCAATTACAGAAAGTGATGAGTACTATACCGAAGGAGCGGTGAGTCATGATTAACCCTATGGATTTGACAGGGAGAAAGATTCTTGTGACCGGGGCATCGTCGGGGATCGGCAGGGCAACTGCGATACATCTAAGTAGACTAGGTGCAAGGGTGATTATGGTTGCTCGAAATGAAGAAAAACTAAAAGATACGCTTACCAGTATGGAGGGTGAAGGCCATAGCCTATATCCATATGATTTGAAAAACATCGAGAACATTGAGAGTTTTCTTGAAGGAATTATAAGTATAGAAGGCAAATTAAATGGCTTAGTTCATTGCGCTGGCGTGGGTGATATGCGTCCATTGCAAATGACAAAATTTGATTTTATTCATGGTGTAATGTTAATTAATTTCTATGCTTTTGTTGAATTAGTGCGTGTAGCTGCAAAAAAGAAAAATCATGCGGAGAATGCTTCTTTTGTGTCAGTATCATCGGTGGCAAGTCTTGATGGTCAAAAATCAAAAACAGCGTATTGCGCATCAAAGGGTGCCCTTGACAGCGCAAGCAGGGCAATGGCAAAGGAGTTGGCATCAAAAAAGATCAGGGTTAACACAGTGATTCCTGGGTTTTTAAAAACTGACATGTATGATTCTTATGTCCAATCTACAGGCGAAGCGGATTTTGAAAAAAATGTTTTAGCTTATCAATATTTGGGTCTCGGCCAACCGCTAGACGCCGCCAATGCCATAGCCTTCTTACTAAGTGACGCTTCAAAATTTATAACCGGTACTGGATTAATCGTTGACGGCGGCTATTTGTCATAGATTTTCCAACCTTTATTCACTATTTTTATTCGTTCGAATCAATGTCGGTAGGATTCGCACAATAAATAATGCCAAATATGTAAGCTGCTACAAGCAATCAAGGAAAAATATCAGAAAACAGGGAGGTAGCGATTAATGCAATTACGTGAAAAATTAGCTTTGCTGGAAGATATTTTTGAGCTGGAAGAAGGAAGTCTTAACGAGAACATGGCACTTTCGGAACTGGAATGTTGGGATTCCATGGCAGCAATTTCATTGATAGTGCTGATGGACGAAGAGTTCGGTAAAAAGCTGACTGGTGATCAGATTAAGGCCTTTAAAACGGTCCAGGATATTCTGAATTTTATGGATTAAGTGTTATTAAAAAAGAGATATTGACAGATGAGATTCAATCAGGATTGATGAACTGAATAATAACCGTGTTGTGTTTTTGTAGATGGCGAGGTGCATTGCTCTATCTAAATTAAGAGAAATGACTGGTTTACAGAAACGCTGAAAAGTTAGGTGGGGAGTTATGCCGAAAATTGGTCTGCTCTTTCCCGGCCAAGGATCGCAGTCCATAGGAATGGGCAAAGAATTATATCACCAGCTACCCAGTGCAAAAAGATTGATGGACATAGCTAACGACATACTTGGTTTTGATATTAAAAGTATAGTGTTTGCCGGTTCACCGGACAAGCTGAGCTTGACAGAAATTGCCCAGCCAGCCATATATATTGTATCGGCCATGTACATGGAAAAATTTAAAGAACTTAGGGAACCCTTCGAAATAGTAGCCGGGCACAGCTTGGGTGAGTATTCTGCCTTATATGCCGCGGGAGTATTGAGCTTTGAGGATGGCCTACAGCTTGTCCGAAAAAGAGGCCTTGCAATGAGTAATACTAATGCCATGGGATCTATGTACGCGGTGATCGGTTTGACATTGGAAGAAGTCGAGCCTTATCTGGAGAAATATGAACAAAAAGTTGTTGTAGCTAATATCAATACAAAAAACCAAATAGTTATATCGGGATATGTAAAAGAAGCGGCACAAGCGGCCGAGGAATTGGCAGAGTTAGATAATGTACAAGTTAAGCAGCTTAAAGTAAGCAGTGCTTTTCACAGTCCATTAATGAGTGAGGCCCAGACAATAATGGCAGAAGAAATTGATAAAGTTAATTTTATGGTGCCTAAGTGTTTTATTACACCAAACATTTCCGCCATTCCCACAAAAGATGTCCAGATTATACGGGAATCTTTAAAAAAACAAATTACCGGAAAAGTGAATTGGGTGGACACTATTTTGGGCATGAAAACACTGGGGATAGAGCGACTATATGAAATAGGGCATGGGGATATCCTGCGAAAGATGAACAAAGGTATTACATTAAGACCAAAATGTATTGGGATATAGAGTATTGCATATGTTGCACTAATCAGGATTAATTTTTTCGGTTTGGCTTCTAGCAATACAGGAATTGGTATTATTTGATATTTTGGCAATCGTTTGATGAGTTATAAAAGGAGGGGATAGCTTGTACCTAGTCGTTAAACGATGTATAGACGTAATAGGATCAGGACTAGGGCTTATTGTACTATCTCCTATATTGGCGGTTGTGGCAGTTGCTATTTGGATGCAGATAGGTCGCCCGATAATCTTTCGTCAAATGAGGCCTGGATTAAACGGACAGGCTTTTTATATGTATAAGTTTCGGACCATGACTGATGCCCGAGATGCTCGGGGCAATTTACTGCCTGACGAGCAACGGCTCACTCCAATTGGGAAATTTTTGCGAAAAACCAGTCTGGATGAGCTTCCTGAACTTATAAATGTACTTAAAGGGGATATGAGCCTGGTGGGACCACGGCCGCTGTTAATGCGGTATCTGGATAGATATACACCAGAACAGGCGAAAAGGCATGGAGTGAAACCGGGCATTACGGGTTGGGCGCAGGTAAATGGCCGTAATGCGTTAAGTTGGGAAGAAAAATTTACGTTAGATGTTTGGTATGTGGATAATTGTTCGTTATGGCTGGATTTAAAAATTTTGGCTCTAACGGTGATTAAGGTTTTCAAACGAGAGGGGATTAGTGCTGAAGGGTCGGCGACGATGCCGGAATTTATGGGCAGTTTTTCTGTAAACAATGATCAGTTACAGGCAGTTACACGTGGGATTTATGAAGTAGCTGCTAGTAGCGAGGATACCAATCATCAAACATAGGTTAGCGATATAGGTCTTTGAGTACGGAGAACCTAGAATAAATCCCTGACCAATCATCAAACATAGGTTAGCGATATAGTACCAGTAGAATAGGAGCGTGTATTAATGGAAGATAGCAAACCACGCATCTACCTCTCTCCTCCCCACATGAGCGGGTATGAGCTGGAGTACATAAAAGAAGCTTTCGAGTCCAACTGGATTGCTCCTTTGGGGCCGCAGGTCAACGCTTTTGAGGCGGAGATGGCGGAGTATGTGGGGTGCCGTAAGGCCCTGGCGGTCAGTTCCGGCACTGCTGCCATCCATCTGGCTTTACGGCTGTTAGGAGTAGGAGCGGGCGATCTGGTTTTCTGTTCGTCCCTCACTTTTATCGGTAGTGTTAACCCGGTGCTGTACCAAGGAGCAGTACCGGTTTTTCTTGATTCAGAACCCGAGAGTTGGAACATGTCGCCGGCAGCCTTGGGCCGGGCTTTTGCCTGGGCTGAGCAAGAGGGGCAACTGCCGAAGGCGGTTATTGTGGTAAACCTGTACGGGCAGAGCGCGGATATGGGGCCGATTCTGGAGATTTGCCATGCCTATGGAGTACCAGTGGTGGAGGATGCTGCTGAGTCCCTGGGAGCAACTTATCGGGGAAGAGCGAGCGGCACCTGGGGGAAATTCGGGATCTTTTCGTTTAACGGGAACAAGATCATCACTACTTCTGGTGGAGGGATGCTGGTGTCTGATGATGCAGAAGCCCTGGAGAAGGCCCTTTTTTGGGCGACCCAGGCGCGGGATCCAGCTCCCTGGTACCAGCATACGGAAATGGGCTTTAACTACCGGATGAGTAACATTGTGGCCGCTATCGGTCGGGGTCAGCTTAAAGTATTAGATCAAAGAGTTCAGGCCCGACGAGAGATTTTTCGCCGCTATGAGGCGGCTTTATCCGGTATAGAGGGGATTAGTTTTATGCCGGAGATGGCCTCTGGCCGGGCCAACCGGTGGCTGACAGTGATGCTAGTTGACCCGGTGGTGTGTGGGGTCGGAGTGATGGAGATCATTAAAGCTCTGGAAAGCGAAAACATCGAGTCCCGACCGGTCTGGAAGCCCATGCACCGGCAGCCGTTATTTGCTGGTTGTCAATATTTTACCCACGGCGAGGAAGAAAGCGTCTCTGATCGGTTATTTGAGCAAGGGATCTGTCTGCCTTCCGGTTCAAGCCTGAGTCAAGCAGACCAGGAGCGAGTGATCCGAACAATTAAGCAAATGGTTAAAGGTTAACGACCATATCAGCCATGGGGACGGTTCTTGTGGCCGGCATCGGTGCTTATGCCCTACGGGCACAGGTGATTGGTTGAATTATCAAAGTAATAATCAAGGCAATAATCAACTATTCATTATCTCGCTTGGATATTTTGGAGGTATTTAGTTGCATAGACGGTATGATGCAGTGGTGCTGGGGGGAGGAATTAACGGCTGCGCGATTGCCCGTAAGCTTTCTCAGGAGGGAATGAGGGTGGTCCTATTGGAAAGAGGGGCGATTGGCGGCGGAACCTCGGCCAATAGTTCCAAACTGATCCACGGTGGGCTGCGCTATCTGGAGAATGGACAGTTCGACCTAGTCAAGGAATCACTAAAGGATCGCCAGAGACTAGCCAAGTTGTATCCAGACCTAGTTAGAATGGTCCCCTTTTATCTGCCAGTCTATCAGGACAGTCTCCGGCCTGGGTGGATGATCCGCTTGGGACTGCTTTTATATGATGCCTTTTCCCGGCAACGCGCCTATCATTCTCGAGAGGTCAACAAGAATGCGTTTCTTAATCGGTTCCCCAATATTAAGCCCGAAGGTTTGCGCCGGGTGTATGTTTATTATGACGGAAAAACCGATGACCAGGAACTGACCCGCCGGCTAGCCTGTGATGCTAGGGAGAACGGAGGAGTGGTGCAGGAGTACTGTTCAGTGAGCGATATCAGCTTAGCAGATGGGGGTTGGGCGGTTAGTTATACGGATAGTCAAGGGGAACAGCAGCTAAAGGCTCCTCTGTTGATTAATGTTACCGGTCCCTGGATTGATGAGGTAAACGAACGGTATGGCTTGCCCCATAATTACCGTATCACTCGGGTCAGTGGCATCCATATTGTGATCAATCGGGAACTGGTGCCGGACTGCCTGTTTTTACAGACCCGCACTAAGCGGATCTTTTTTATGATTCCTTGGCGTGAGGGTAAAACCATTATCGGTACGACCGAACGAGTGGAAAATTGCCCTTGTGATGCGGTGCAGATTAACGAGTTCGATATCGATTACCTGCTGGCTTGTGCCAATCGTTATTTAAGAAACCCGGTGAATAAAAGCGATATTGTCGACACCTTTTTAGGGATCAGACCGTTGATTATGGATAAAAGAGTTAAAGACGTCAGTCAGATGAGCCGGGAGTATAAGCTTGACGTGGTGGAATACCAGGGAGCTAAGCTGATCCATGTTTTTGGCGGTAAGTTGACCACTTGCCTGAGTATGGCCGAGAAGGTTTGGCGAAGAATTTAGGCGGGTGTAAGTATAAACCAGATTCACCATAAGGAGCAGTGGGGTCGTTGGCTATATTGATAATAAGCAGGTCATGCTGGCTTTGTTTATTTGTATTTTGTATGCTGTCTCGGATGAGGTCCATCAGCTGTTCGTCCCCGGCTCGGGGTGGACGGCTAAAGGACGTCATCCTAGACAGTGCTGGAGCAGCCATTGGGGTTTGTTTATTATGGCGTTGTTTCCGAAAAAGGCCGGGTTTTTCTCGGGCATTGCTTAGTGACAAATAGAGCTTAGATCTGATTATCTTGGGTCCGGTTAGTTTGGCTCAAAGCGAGCAGATGAAGCAGCGTTAGCCAGGTCCCTTGCTGGAACAGATAGGCATAAAGTTTATTCAGTTCATCAGTGCGCCGATAAAATTGTTTGAATGATAAGTAATAATATGGTAAAATGCGCTTAAAGGACTGCGTTGCAAAACGAATGCAGGCCGGGAGGTGCAGTATGGTAGTAATTCACATATTGAGAAAGGAGTTTTATAGACGAGGAGGAATCCTGAAAACTGCGGAGCTTAATGAACTAGGGCTTTCAAGCCGCCAGATAAAAAGGCTTTTAGATGAAGGAGTTATTACAAGGATTAAACGTGGTTTTTACGAGCTGACGGATTATGTTAGCCGGGAAGAGGTGATTATAGCACGACTATTCCCACAAGCGGTTATATTTCTTGAAAGTGCTCTGTTGCACTATGGTTATACAGATCGCATACCGTTAGCATGGCAAATAGCTGTGGACAGATATAGTAAAACAACCCAATATAATATAGATTATCCTTTAATAGAACCTTACTATCTTGAACCAAAGTTTATAGATATTGGTGTAGATATAATACAGGTAGATGGTGTAAAAGTTAGAATATATGACAGAGACCGCACAATCTGTGATGTCCTTCGTTATGAGAAAAAGCTAGAGAAAGAAGTATTTAATAATGCAATTGGGCGTTATGTAAAGGACACGATAAAAAATATAAGAAAGCTGTTTGAGTATGCAGAAATATTTAATATAAAGAATAAAGTGCAAACATATGTAGGAGTGTGGTTGTAATAGGAAATATTGAAGCTTCAGTCTTAGCAAGACTAAAAAATAAATCAAAAGAACAAGGTATCCCATTACAGCAACTCTTAAATTTATTTTGCCAAGAGGAATTTATCCGAAGGCTTTCCGTAAGCAACTACAAAGAAAAACTCATTCTTAAAGGCGGTCTTTTATTATATTCAATTAGTGGATTTACCGCAAGACCGACAGTCGATGCGGATTATCTTTTGAAAAATTATCCTAGCGACCCGGATGCAGTGGGAGATCTTGTTAAGGAAATAATTTCCTCGCCTAGCAAAAACGATTTTATACAGTTTGAGGTTAGAAGGTTAGAAACTATCAGCGAGATAAGGGAATATCATGGTATTAGAGTTAATCTTATGGGGTTTATTGGAAGGACAAAGACCCCTTTTGGTATAGATTTTGGAGTTGATGTTGTCGAAATAATAATTGATTTTCTTCAGCCACCATATGAAGCACTGATTCAGGAGGATGAACTATTTAAAAATTGGAACCATAAGGAAAGAAGGTATATTTAATATGAAACAGCTAAATATGCTTTATGTCGGCTACTTTAACCGAAAGTATAATTTTTTGATTGATTAACAGCAATCGCCCCCCTTTTTAGAAGTAAAGCACGGAACTAAATACAATTGTAGCAGAACATATGTTCTGCTACAAAGAATATAAACTGCTTCTGATCCCGATATTTTTGCTTTGATCCAGGTTTATTTCGAGGAAGAGGGATATAACGCGTTATTGCCACCTATTTCCTGGCCCAGGTGGACAATCGCTACCGTGAGTTCGTCTAACTTCTTTTCTACCCGTACGAGCAGAAAGACCGTGACCAGCATCGGAAAGCCGTAGTTGCCAATCTGGGTCCATAAGGTTTCCATAGTCTCACCTCTTTCTGGCTGCTGCATTTGCTGTCATTTTGAGCAGAGCGAAGATCTTGACACCATTGTTTCCATCTGTCAGCCTGAGTGTCAGCGGAGAGGATTCTTCACTCCGTTCAAAACTATCCTGCGTTGACCGCACCACAATAAGTGAATAATGGTATATTCAAAGCAATGACAAATACAATGGGTCTGATCCCGGGTCGGGGTCCGGGATCAGCGGGATAAACTTTAATTTAAGCTGGTTATACTCGGCATGGTCTGGTTATTCTAAGCATGGTTTAGATCTAGGTCCTTTAGAGTTAGTACGTCTAGGTTATGTGTGCCGTCGCTCGGGTATTGTTCCGAGTAAGGGCCTCTTTAGGTAAATCAAACCCTGAGGATTCAAATCACTGAGGTGGTTTTAGCTACTCCGCTTCAAACAACTGCACGGTTTCGCGACTGACGATGCGGGCCTCAATTACCCCCACCAGGTCCCCAGTGGAACTGGTAAAGATGTTTTTGGCGACAATGGTGTTCATCGCGTTTTGCACGGTCGTAGCGTCCAGGGTTTCCAGCGGATCGTCTAAGGAGAGGGTTACCCGGCGTCCGCCGGCGGTCCGAAAAACCATCTGTAATTGTTGATTCATTTGCTTTACTCCTTTCTGGCCTAGCCCGTCTGGTGACTAGGACTGCCTGCATGGATCCAGGCAGGTCCTTATGACTCTGCCGATCCGCCAGTCAGCGGCGGGTGACTGGGGCGTCTGTGAACCAGGAAGGCCAGGCCGTATAATTGGTTTTTTGATTTGGTTAGGTTAGGTTTGATCTGTTTTGAACTGGTCTGGCAATCTGCTGACTACTCGTTTTCCAGACTGAATTCATCAATCCGCTGCACCGCATTTAAGGTGTGCTGCTGCAGGGACACCAGCAGGTTGGCGACGTCAAAAACGTCCTGATCATCTGCGCTGGGTTTGACGTTGCGGAAGCTCCGATTTTTGAGAATCGGGCTGCCCTCCTGATCAAAGCCGGTTTCCAGGGTGATCCGTAAGGTGCTTCCCAGAGGGGTTTCTAAAACTGCCATTTGGTTTCACCTCCTTTCGAGGTCTATTGTACGGGGGAAATCAGGATCTGCCAAAGGCCGAACGAACATTAGTTCGGACGGGGGGTGATGATATACCTGGCGAGTTGGGCGGGAGTCAGGGCGAATTGAAACAGAGGCGGGATGTACCGGTCAGGTCGAGAAGGGATGAGAGAGGCGAGTGGGGTCCGGGGAGGGTTGTTGTAGTTTGAACAACCAACCTTTTTATTTTTTATTTTTATATGGAATAATTTAGGTAAAGATGGGTCGCCCAGTTATTTTTAAACAAAGGCGACCCGGTTATAAAGGCAATCCTGTTTGAATTAGTTGATGAAACCCTGAAGAATAAATTTCCTATATAAATGGGTTAAAATGATTGATTCTTTTTATTGGGGATATTACAATTTCTATAGAGTTTAATATTATATCAGGTAGGAGGTGATGAAGTGAATAGTATTACATCTTTAAACATTGAATTATTAGGAAAATGCCTTTTGGAATGCAGGCATTGTTCATCTTCATCTTCCTTCATCCGAAATGATAAACTTGATATCAGGTATATCAAACAATTGCTTATAGAGGGCAGTAGTTTTGGGGCTGGTTACCTCAGCATTTCTGGGGGGGAACCCTTATTATATGAAGATTTATTTAATGTTTTGACATTAGCCAGGGATTTGAAATATAAGGTAAGAATATATACTTCAGGTATTATTGGAAACATAGATAGCTTGAAAGCTGTTGATACTCAGTTTCTGCAAAAAATCAAGGCGTTCAATAACGTAGAGGCGATGATTTTTAGTTTACATGCTCCCTCTGCTGAAATTCATGATTACATAACACAAAGGCCAGGAAGTTTTGATTTTACAGTAGAAGCTATACAGCGCGCTATTGCAGTAGGCTTGGTCACTGAGGTCCATACTGTGCCGATGAGTGTCAATTATGCTCTCATACCTAAATTGATTCGATTTGCCGAAGAATGTGGGGTATCCGAGCTTTCTTTATTAAGACTAGTTCCCCAGGGTCGGTGTACAGAGAACAAGCATCTTATAATGAACGGGGCGGAAACTGCACAATTTACTAAATTAGTTAATAAGTTGGATTCTCATGTTTTATCAATACGCAAAGGGGCTCCTTACAGGTGTTTGTTTTTAAATGAAGCAGGTGTCTGTAGTGCTGGGGTAGATAAACTATTAATTAGTCCGGATGGAAGCGTTCATCCATGTGAAGCTTTTAAATTTACCGAATCAGATTCTAACATATATGACAAAAGTCTTAAAGAAATATGGGAGACAGACCGCATTTTGAACGAAATACGGAATTTGAGCATTGAGCAAATCAATGTATGTAATCAGTGTCCTAACGTAAACAAGTGTTCCGGGGGATGCCCTGGACAGCGGTTGCTTGAATACAAAAATGTTTTAATTGGACCGGACCCGATATGTATGGTTAATCCTAAGTTGTAAGCGGGGTGATTTAAGTCTTTAAATATTTAGAAAAACACGGTGCCGAATTGCTCTTAATTATATTGTCCGGTATCTTGTTTTATCAAAAGGAAAAAATATTTGGATTTATGGTATTATTCATTTTGATAGCATTTGTGTTTGTAAGATTTGCCCGTATGAAAGATAACGATGATTTAGATATAAGATCTAATAGCATGTTGACTAATTTTTATGTTAGGACGGCTTTTTTTTTTATTTGTTTTAGTTGGGATTGTGTTTTTGGTATATGCGGTCGACGCCATGATTTTGTGGCACTGGTATCCTGATTAATATGGCATATGGAGAAGAGTAATGATATTAGCTGGAAGCGAGCTTGTTAAAAGAGTCAAAAAAGAGAAGATATTTGAAGATACTATTGATTGGCATTGCTTTACCGGTTGGCAATTTGATTTGAAGCTTGGTAAAGAGGCGTTTATTTCAGATAATAACAAACCGATTATTTTAGGGGAAAATGACTATCTGGTTATTGAACCCGGAACGTTTGCTTTACTTGAGACAGAAGAACGAATAAATATGCCTCATGATTTAATGGGGTTTATTGCTGTTAAATTTTCCTTTAAGAAACTTGGATTAGTAAATATTTCAGGTTTTCATGTTGACCCAGGATATAAAGGTAAACTAATTTTTTCAGTCTATAATGCCGGACCCAATGATATTCTTATGCAGAGAAACAAAGCTGTTTTTATGATCTTTTTTGTTAGTCTGACCAATGCGCTAGACGAATTTATGGAACAGATAAAATCTGGTTCGAACGATCTTCTGTTAGATGATGGGGAGTTAGAGCTAATTAAATCTAAGGAAGATAAAATTATTCGAAAATCAGGCTATAGCGGTATCCCGATCGACATGATGACAGCCATCCAGGGCAATAGTGTGTCGTTATCCAGGAACGCTAGCCGAATAGAGAAATTAGAAAACAATTTTAAGATATTTGGTTCAATTGCGTTAACGATAATAGGAGCACTTATAACGATTTTGCTTACTCTGTCGAAGTGAGTATAATTGCCATGCAATACATTTATACGACCGGCAAAGGTGACAGTTATCCAATCGAATTGGACTATAAGGCTATTTTATCCGATCAACTGGTTTCAGACTATAATCGGGTGACAGGATACTGCAAAACTGGATGCAAAAATTATAACTATGCGGGTGGGTGTCCGCCTTTAGCACCTAATTTTGAATTGCTACGAGAGAAATATCCATTGGCGGTACTGATTTATGCCAGGTTGTATTCAGAATTTAAACCGGATAAGGTAAAAGCTTCTGAAAAAGTTTATATTCATTATCGTTTTCAGGATATAATACTATCTAATTTATTAACGAACTTAGGTTATGAATTGACAAGAAAGAATAGAAACCAAATCTTTTTTTTAAACAATGGTTATTGTATGGGCTGTGGCAACAAGAAATGTAACTTTAAATTAGGTAATAATTTCTGCGCCAATCCTGACCGAAGAACGTTCTCATTGGAAGCATGTGGAGTTGATGTTGAGGCAAGCTTAAAAAAAATATTTAATATAGAATTACAGTGGTATAACAAATCTAATTATAATACTGTTGAGCATATGACCAAAGCGATTGCTTTACTTTGTAAAAACCATGCACAACAAGCTGAGCTATCAAATTCATTAATTGGTTGTTTAAATGGTTTATAGCAGCCACGGGGACGGTTCTCGTGGCCGGTTTGGCACAAAAATATAGAAATACCTTGCTAGTAAGATGTAATTAAAAACGATCGCGTTGACCACATCATAACAACCCCTACGGCTAGCTTACTGATTTTCTTCTATACTGGACTTGGTGTTGAGGGCTTGTTTTTCAGTATTTTTCGATGTGGTGGCTCTGAAAAATACACACAGTGGCTCTGCTTAATACACGGGGTGTGTCTAAGAATCGCACTGCCGAATCTAACAGTTGCCAGGATAAGCGAAACTGAAGCCAATTTAATCCCCTTCTGCCCAGAGCTGGAAAGCCGGCAAAAAGAAATCAAACAACTGCAACGCAAACTGGACCGGCAAAGAAGGGCGAATAACCCGGACAACTATAATCCAGACGGGACAATCAAAAAAGGCCGCCTAAAATGGTTAGCCAATTAGAAGAAGATATTTAATTCATTTGAAAGGTCTGAAAAACCATTTCTAATACGAATAAGTTAGTTGAATTGTCAAGTTTTGATTGGATAAGATCATCATCCGGAGATCCACCTGATTCATGATTATTTTGACCCTGAAGTTTGGTGGCAGAGCCAGGAGGACCAGAAACGGGGAGTTTTGGAGTATTTGAAAATCTTTCGCTTCTACATAAGGGAGCAGTTTGAGTTGTAAGTAGAGAGAGGGGGTCATCCATCTAATGGATAAGTTGAACTTTAAAGGCCTCATTACATCAATCCAACCACGAATACGACTAACCCGTTCATTTGATGAAGCCTCTCATACATATTTGGGTTATGCCATTAAAATTGCCGGAACCATTGATAACCAAGATTTTTCCAAACAAACCATCTTCTCCATCGGTATCGGCAAAGCAGCTCAAGCTAAATTTAACTTCAAAGTAAATGACATTATCTCCGGCGAATGCCTTCCTGTTTCGGATCCGGACATAGAGCCGGTAGATTATTATAAGGTGTCATAATTAGCTAAGGCAGTGGAAGGAGAGCCGGGCAGCCTATCAGCACCCTGGGAATTGGTTCCGCCGGAGCTGAAAGTTTACCGGGAAAGGGGACACCGGAGACTGGCTGCCAGGACTTATGAAGCTAAATGCAGTAGCTGCATGTGGGGTGCTAGGATGCCGGTAGAAATAATAGTTGATAACTGGAACCCAAAGGGCCGGAGGAAGTATCGGTTTGAGACTTTTTGTTATGGCCCTTTGAGTTGTAAATTGTATAAAGCTGGACCAAACAGAAAGGTAGAAGGCCGAAACGGGATGGTCTATGTGGAGGAAGATTGGGTTGATCAGATGATGACCGAACATCGGGAGCCGGATGAGTAGTTATTGTTAAAAAGAATATAAAATGAGTCAGCCATCCCATAATGTCCATCAATAGACGGAGTATAATGTCCGAGATATGACGGTGCCAATGACCAAAAATAATGTGATATTCAATGCTAGTGCCAGTGATCCAAAAGGTAAGGTTTTGTACTATTGGTTCAGTTTTTGGCCCAAAGGATTCATGTTCGCTAAAGACGAAATACGAATCCCTTGGGCTGATTGATTATTTTAGGCTTATGATGCCGGAAAGAGCCTTATAGGCATAGGCCACGGTTATGCTTTTTGACATTTTAGCTTGGCTCAAACACCTTGTTCATGCTGTGAGCTGAGGATGGGACTAGTAAGAGGCTAATGGTCTCCTGGTATGGAAAAATATTACACGATAATGGTAGAGTGTTTGGTGATCGGTTATAATGGTAACATCTTAAAATTGTTTATATGTAACATCGCAGAATTAGTTGTATGATTGGAGGGATGTCTGTGAAAATTGAGGGGCTGCGGATAAAAAATTTTAAAATCCTAAAAGACATTACTCTGCGTAACTTGCCTAATATGGCTGTGTTTTTAGGGGCCAACGGTTCAGGAAAATCCACTCTCTTCGATGTTTTTGGCTTTTTGCATGATTCCCTCATTGACAATGTTCGGGCAGCTCTGACCAAGCGAGGTGGATATAAAGAGGTAGTAAGTCGGGGACAGGAAGGACCAATTGAATTTGAAATAAAGTTTCGGCCATCCCCGGGCGAGACCCTGGTAACTTATGAATTGCATATTGGTTTAGATGGACGGGGGCTACCGGTAGTGCAGCGTGAATTATTAAAATACCGACGAGGACAAAAAGGGAAACCATGGCATTTCCTCGATTTTTCTAATGGAGTGGGGCACGCTATCGTTAATGAGAGTGACTACGGCAAAAAGGGAGTTCAGGAGCAGCGGGAGGAACAAAAATTGGATTCCCCTGATATCCTGGCGATTAAGGGGTTGGGCCAATTTCAGAAATTTAAACAGGTAGCGGCTTTTCGCCGTTTAATAGAAGGTTGGCATGTTTCAGATTTTCATATTCAAGTAGCCAGAGCTAGTGTTGATGCCGGGTATGCGGAACACCTATCACCTACTGGCGAAAATCTTCCTTTGGTAGCTCAATTTATGCATGAACATTATCCAGAACGGTTTCAACGAGTTTTACAAAAGATGGCAGAAAGAGTGCCCGGAATTGTTTCGGTAGAGGCAACTGAAACAGCTGATGGCCGAATTGTTTTACGTTTTCAGGATGATGCGTTTCGAGATCCCTTTGTGGCACGTTATGTTTCGGATGGGACCTTAAAGATGTTTGCTTACTTGCTGCAAATTCCTGGAGTAAAGTTTATTGTAGTCCGTGACCAGGATAGTGCTGATTGTATTCAGGTTAAGGAACGGTTACGGACTCTTTGTATTCAATCTGATCACCCTGCCAACAAAAGGCAGGGTTTGATATTTTTCAGGAGGTGTTTAAGTCAAGCTAAAATGTCTAAAAGTTGATGGAATTGCCTGACCAGAGATTGCCGTATATAATGACCATATTATTGGCCGTAACATTTGGACACTAAAAGGGTGGTTTATTTGAAGGGTGCTGGCAATGGTTTTTCCATTTTATGCGGGGATTTTTAAGTTCTCTGCTTGGTATTTATTGTACCAAAAACAAACGGTGGTCATATCAAAAGTCGCAGTTTTTCCGAAACCTCTGCGATAACCTCGGGCGTAGCTGTACAGCAATATTCAGCCCCCCGTGCCTGCCAGTCGAGACTCTTAACCTGATCAGACAGCTTATGAAAGTCAATCCGTCTCAGGGGATTTTTATACAGTCTGCTGATGAAGCTGACTCTGGAGAAAGAATTGCCCACGGCAGCCACCCGGTGCTGGCCTGGATGATGGACAATATCCATATCCGCACCGACCTGCCGGGAATATTAGACCGGATAAAACCAAGTCAACTGAAAAAATTGACGATGCAGTGGCTATGATTATGGCTCTTGACCGGTGTATCAGGAATGAGGGGGTCAGTAAAGATAAATCGGTGTATGATGAGTGGGGGCTGATTTTGCTTCATATTTCAAGCTACTAAAACAAAGACCAGTATGTTAAAATCTTATTGAAGCCTTCAATAAATTACCTTTATTTTAATTTATCAATTCGGAAGGAGGCGAGCATATGGCTACAGGTAGCAAAGTAGAGGTTAGCAGGGATATTTATTTATGGGCGATTGAAGAATCCCAAAAAGATTTTATAGAGATAAAAAACAGATTCGAAAAAATTGAGACCTGGATTTCCGGGGAAGACTATCCTACTTTTAGACAAGTGGAACGCCTAGCTAACTTTTTAGGGGTACCTTTAGGCTATATGTTTTTAGATGAGCCTCCTAGAACGAGCATAATTGAATCTGAATTCAGGACGATTGGAAACAAAATACCAGAAATTAGCAAGAATCTTCAAGACACCCTGTATATTATGGCCAGAAAAAAGGATTGGTTAAGTGAGTACCGCCGAGAAAAAGGCTGGAGCAAACTACTTCCCCATGATTTTGGTGAATTAAGCAGGGAAAACATTCTTCCTGCTAAAAAATATATTGACTTGGATGAGTTTTGGTATAAAGAACATAGGAACAAAGGCACCGCTTTTAGATACCTTAGGCAGAGGCTTGAAGATAAAGGAATCATAGTTACGCAAAGCGGGATTGTAGGCTCTGATAATCGCCGCAGGTTAGATGTAAATGAATTTAGAGGCTTTTTATTATATGATGACCTTGCACCTCTTATATTCATAAATAGTAGGGACAGCGAAGCGGGGAAAATTTTTACTTTGATTCACGAATACATTCACTTCTTATTGCAAGAGGATGATATATTCATCGATGAGGATAGCGATGAAACAAACATAAATATGATAACGGCAGAGTTTTTAATGCCCACATCTCATGTTCAGGAACTATGGGATAATATTAGGCCGGAATTAGAACAAATTGAAGAATTAAGTAGACTGTTTCATGTTAGTAGATTAGCGGTAGCTATTAAGTTAAAGGACATAGGCAAAATTTCCCGGCATGTAGTCAATACAGTAAAACAGCAAACTGAAAAGGTGCTAAGTGAAAGGGGTGAGGAGGTGTCTAATGGTGGCGGTAACTACTACCGCACCATTAGATCCCGTCTTGGTGATAGTTTCTTAAGAGCTGTAATTCAGGGGGCGGAAGCTGGCGATATCAGCTACACCTATGCATTTGATTTGTTAGGCGGTTCCGCAAAACTGTATGATTACTTCAAAGAGGAATTTGTCGGCTATGAGAGATAAATACTTAATTGATGCAAACGTATTTATGACCGCCCATAGACAGCTATACCCATTTGATCTTGCCCCGAGCTTTTGGGAGCAGCTAGTTGAGAAAGCATCGGATAGAATCGTAATAATCGAAGAAGTTCAAAAAGAAATACGAAGAGGCCAAGATTTACTAGTCGAGTGGTATGAAAGGGAGTGTGCCAAATTTACGGTCTTAGGGATACCTGACCCGAAAGTGATACACTCCTACAGAGTAATAATAAATTCAACAAATGCGAATGAGCAGTATACACCATCGGCCAAGAAGGAATTTGCTTCATCAGCAGATTCGTGGCTATGTGCCTATGGATTGGCTTTTGGGGATACCATAGTAACCTTAGAAAAATATGAGGCCGATATTAAAAAGAGGGTAAAAATACCCAACATTTGCAGGGAATTTGGGATTAAGTATATTGATTTATTGCAGTTCATGAGAGAAATAGGTATTAGGCTTTAAAGAAAATGTGTAACCACAAATGCTTATGATTTGGCAAAAAAGAAGCTTGAAGACATCTTCAAGAGATTTTTTGGATATTACTCCACCGGCATATATTCTGTCGCACGGCCATAGGCTGCTTTGGCATCTTTTACGCCAATTTCAGCCTGATCAACTTTTGCCTTCCTTTGTATACTATTGAGGGAGATGGTATTAGATGGAAGTAAGGTTTGTTGATTCTGAGTTGGAGACGGTGATCGATCGGGTAATTAAATATTTCACAGAGATTGATGGGATTCAGGCAGCCTATTTGTTTGGTTCTTTTGCGACAAACAGAGTTACGGCAGAAAGTGATATTGATTTGGCGATTCTGACAAATGTAGCTTTGGATGAAGAACTCCTCTTCCAAATACAGGACACGCTAGAGGGATTAGTCGGCCGAGAAGTTGACTTGATAGACTTACGTAACTGTTCGCCAATTCTGGCTTATCAAGTTTTGAAATATGGAAAGAAGATTCTCCTTCGAGATGAACATGCCTTAAATTTATGGATAATTCAAGTTTTGAACGCTTACTATGACTTAAAAATTGACCGTAGACCGATTGAGAGGAGTATTCTTGAGAGGAGCCACAGTAGAGGAGCTAGTATATGATTAAGTTTAAAGCGGATCAAGATGTGGTCTTGGCAAAGGTGGCCATAATTCGACGTTGTCTGAAGCGGATTGAAAAGGTCACGGAAGGCGACCCGGCTAAACTGGATACATATGATTGTCAGGATATCTTTGTCCTTAATTTGCAGAGGGCGGTACAAGCGACGATAGACCTGGCAGTTCATCTGGTAGCGATTAATGAACTGGGCATGCCTTCTAATATAAAAGACAGCTTTGAATTATTGAAAAGAGAATCTATCATCTCTAGCGACTTGGCGGATAGAATGAAAAGAATGGTTGGCTTTCGAAATATAGCGGTTCACGACTATCAGGCCCTTGATCCTGAGATCCTTAAATCAATTTTAACTACAAACTTAATTGATTTGGTAGAGTTTTATGAAGCGGTTTTGCGCAGCCACGGGGACGGTTCTTGTGGCTGGGTTTAGTTTTGAATCTGTTGTTGAAAAATATTACACTAACAACCATGGGGACGGTTCTTGCGGCTGGCTTGGTGCTAAAATACGGAAGGCTAGCTAAAAACATTTCCTAAATAATATAAATAAATAAGTACCGGAAGTTCTCGGGGAATTTACGCTTATGGAGATTCCTCTACCGGGGTAATTGCGCAAGCAGCTACTAGGCATGAATCGGGGAAACAGGAATTTCTTTGGCATATTTGTCCATAAAAAAAGGAACGGAGCAATTTGAATTGTAGGTGTAAGGAGGCTCAACACTTAGTGGACAAGTTAATTTTCACTGGAAAAATCACATCAATCCAGCCACGAATAAGACTAACCCGTTCATTTGATGAAGCCTCTCATACATATTTGGGATATGCTATAAAAATTGCAGGAACCATTGATAACCAAGAAACGATATCATCAAATCAAAATATGTTTTCCATTGGCATCGGCAAAGCAGCCCAAGCTAAATTTAAGTTCAAAGTTAATGACATTATCTCCGGTGAATGCCTCCCTGTTCCGGATCCGGACATGGAGCCGGTGGATTATTATAAGGTATCGAAATTAGCTAAGGTGACGGAAGGAGAGCCGGGAAGCCTATCAGCACCCTGGGAATTAGTGCCGCCGGAGTTGGAGGTTTATCGCGAGCGGGGACACCGGCGGCTGGCGGCTAGGACTTATGAAACTAAATGCAGTAGCTGCATGTGGGGAGCTAGGATGCCGGTGGAGATAATAGTTGATAATTGGAACCCCAGGGGCCGAAGGAAATACCGATTTGAGACCTTCTGCTATGGTCCTTTGAGTTGTAAATTATATAAGGCTGGCCCTAACCGAAAGGTCCAAGGCCGGAACGGGATGGTCTATGTGGAGGAAGATTGGGTTGATGAGGAGATGACGGGACATAGAGATCCAGATGAGTAGCAACCGCGGGGACGGTTCTCGTGGTTGGTTTGGCACTAAAAAACAGAAATGCCTTGCTAGTAGATTTTAGAGTAAGGGGCAAATAATGAAGCGTAAGGCGTGAGTGGTGAGGCGTGTAGCCCGCCCCTAAACCTTATTTATATTTTCATCAGTGCTTATGCCGTACGGGCACAGGTGATTAGTTAGATAATCAAAGTAATAATCAATCATTCATTTTACTCGCTTGGATATTTTAGGGGATATTGAGTTGCATAGACAGTATGCTGCAGTGATCCTGGGGGGAGGAATTCACGTCTGTGCGATTGTCCGCAAGCTTTCCCAGGAGGAATGGGGTAGCCTTTTAGCGGATTTTATATAGCGAATGTGGGGTAATATGACTTTAAAGAAAATTCTACCTTGGGTTGCTGTGACTTTTTGGATGGCTTTATTATTCTATTTATCTCATCAACCAGCAACAACATCTAATGAGTTGAGTACTGGCCTAACAGCGGTTATTATCCAAACGATAGAGAAAGTGATTCCCGGGGTGGAATTTGATCTAAGCTGGGTTAATCATCTCGTCCGGAAAAGTGCCCATTTCATGGCCTACTTGGTTTTAGGCAGCTTAGTGATCAATGCTTTAAAGGGCAGTAGGGCCGTTGGTTATATTGGATATAAGCTTGTCCTTTTGGCTTTGTGCATCTGTATTTCGTATGCCATATCGGATGAAGTCCATCAGTTATTCGTTCCCGGCCGAGGCGGACAGCTAAAGGACGTCATCCTGGACAGTGCCGGAGCGACTATTGGGATTTATGTATTTAGGTATTTTTCTCTAAAAGGAACTGGGGTGCGTTAAATATCTACTACCAGGGTTTCGGCCGGTGTTTTCATGGGGTTCACCTTCTTTCTACTGTAATGGGTCATTGAAGGTTATTGGCAGCCGTCATCGCGGGTATTCATTAATGACGTAGGAAATCAAAATGTCCTAGTTATCCGTCGACTTCGTTGTCGTCATTGCCACCGGATACATCACGAACTTCCGGATATCCTGGTTCCATATAAACGCCATAGCAGCGAAAGCATTGAGTCGGTTAATTGGCTTAGAACGAAATTATTTCTTGATTCAAAGGGATAGCCTTTTGCCCCAACCTACCAGGTCAAGCGAGGGGTGTGCATGAAAGCCGCTTTCCAGCAAGGGACCTGGCCTTGACACAACAAATAGCCGGAAGGTCCTAAATGGATCGCCCAGCTGTTTTTTGTTGAAAAACAAAACCAAGCCAAGTAAGTGCAAAACCTGGAAGGTGTTGGCTTTACCGTGGTTCCCTTCGGTCAAGGTTTTAAGGATATGAGTCCACCAAACAAGGCAGCAATAGTTTCCTTTTTTTAGCCCAGGTCTGTTCCGCGGTTAAATCGGTACCCGCCACTTTATGACTGGCGGCATACCTGGCACAATTGGTCAGGAGTAGTTCGTTGAGTTCGTCCAAAATTTTTACGTGAGGGATGGGGGTTAGAAAGTTCCTTCTTACGTACCCACCAGGTTTTCCATTTGCCCTTTTTGGTTACCCCGTCCTGGTGTGCAGTAGATCGATTCAAAAAGAAAGTGGCTGCGCAGGGCGATGAACTGGTTTTGCTCATGACGGGTCCTGCCCCGTAATACCTTTAGAACCGCTGCTTTCAGTTTGTCATAGGTGATGGTTGCCGGTACCCCGCCATAATAGGTAAATGCCTCTACATGTCCGGCTACCTCAGCCTGAACTTGCCTTCATTTTGTTCGGTTGTACTAACCTGTTTCTCATTCGTAACTATCCCCTATAAAAATGCGAATATATTGCATATCGCAATACATTTTCACATTCACAATATGGTATTAACCGCTCATGATAAAGTTTCCATCTGAAGCCTTGATTGAAGGGAGCCTCAATTGAAGTTCGATGTTCAGCAATGTTGAATGAGTCCAATTTTTATTTAGGTCAAATTTTTGTCAGCAACAAGAACCGTCAGACTGTGTGAAAACCAATTTTTTCTCTATATATCCACAAAAATGATATGATTTAACTAGAAGATACAATGGAAAGGGTGGGTTTATGGGGTACATTCATGGTCAAGACAGGACGTTTTCACACAGTCTGCCGTCCCCGTGGCTGGGGTGTTAGCTTCTTTCTGTATTACCCACCTACTAATGCCAGTTATTCTAGAGATCTGTCTGATCGACAAACCCTCGGTACAGAGCTGTTTTACATATTCATTTTGTTTTTCTCGATCTAGATTCTGCAGTTCATGGCTGTGGTTTACCTGACACACCTTTTTGATTAATTCAATGGCCTCCTGGTCTTTCCATTTCTTCTTTTCATCGACTTCCAAGCAGACTTCTTTTTCTTCAATGGCGTGGAAGGCTTTAAACTGCTTTTTGGCCTTCTCCCGGTTACCATCAAATAAATTGAACACAAAATCTGTATCGACAAGCTTGGGCTGGCCGATAAACTCTCGGTAACTACTCCAGGGATAATCAGTTATCTTGTTTATTACGCCGGCTTTGATCGGATTTTGATGAATATATCGTAGAACGGTTAAAAAATACCGGTCATCTTCCACCGGCTCGCTTTTGTAACGATCCTGAAATAGATGGCCACATCGTTCATGTTTCCAGTTATACCAATAAACATAGCTCGCACCGATCCGCCGCATGGTCATGCCCAAGTTTTCTTTTTCTTCCTTCAGCAGCAGATGTACGTGGTTGCTCATCAAACAGTATGCGTATAATTTGAATTCGCTCTTCTGCTTATATTTTTCTAAGGTCCATAAAAACTGCAGTGCATCTTCCTTATCCTTGAAAATAGTCTGCCGGTTGATCCCGCGTAAAATTATATGATAGATCCCGGTTTCGCTTTTTCTTCGAGCCGTTCTGGGCATTTTATTCCCTCCTTATATTGCATCATATCACTTTATGGCTGCTTTTGCCAGCCATAAGAACCGTCCCTTTGGTTGTTTTTTTGCTGCTTCTGTCAGCCAGAACCTCCGGTCGTGGTCGCCAGCCACGAGAACCGTCCCCGTGGTTGTTGCCCTATCTTGAGTTATCCATGGTATAATGGGGAAGGAAGGTGATTGTAGAAAATAATACCTATGGGGGGCTAATATTGATGCACAAGATAATATTCGTTTCCAATAGGTTGCCGGTCACGGTCAAAAAAGGGGCAGCCGGGTTTGAGTGTCGGGAAAGCATCGGCGGACTGGCCACGGGCTTGAAAAGCTACCATGGACAAGCTAATAGCCTCTGGGTAGGCTGGCTGGGGATTGCGGCAGAAGAATTGAATCTGTCAGAACGACAGAGCCTTCATGACAAGCTGCTGAACGAATATAAATGCCGGCCGGTTTTTTTAACAGAGCAAGAAATTAATCAATACTATTATCGATTTTGCAACAAGACGATCTGGCCGCTGTTTCACTATTTCGTCAATAAAACAGACTGCGAACCGGAAACCTGGGAGACTTATCAGCAGGTCAATCAGAAATTTTTTGCGGCCCTGGAGCCGCTTATTGAGGAAAACGACGTTATTTGGATCCATGATTACCATTTGATGCTGTTGCCCCGGCTGGTCAAAGAGAAATACCCGCAGACGAAAGTGGGGTTTTTCCTGCACATTCCTTTTCCTTCCTTTGAAATATTTCGTTTGCTGGTCTGGCGGGAAGAAATATTGCTGGGCCTTTTAGGGGCGGATTTAATTGGTTTTCATACTTATGACTATGTCCGTCACTTTTTAAGCAGTGTTCGGCGGTTGCTGGGCCTGGACCATAATTTTAATAAAATCAGTTATGATGGTCGCTGCGTGAAAGTTGACGCCTTTCCAATGGGTATAGATTATGATTTGTTTGCTCAAGGCTTTACCGATGAACAATTACCCCGGGAGATTGCTCAAATAAGTGAAAGTATTAAAGATGCCAAAGACACTAAGATAGTTCTGTCGATTGACCGGCTTGATTACACTAAAGGTATTCCGGAACGAATCCGCGCTTTTCGCCGGTTTTTAGCCAATTATCCTGAGTATCACGGAAAGATTCGGTTATATTTGATTGTCGCCCCCTCCCGGGAAGGGGTAGATTCCTACGATGAATTGCTCAAGGAAATAGAAGAATTAGTCAGTCGAGTCAATGGCAAGTACGGAACCCTAAGCTGGATGCCGATCTGGTATATTTATCGGATTTTACAGCAAGAGTACCTGATTAATTTTTACCGGCAGGCTGACGTGTTATTAGTCACCCCGCTCCGCGACGGCATGAATCTGGTAGCCAAAGAATACATCGCCGCCCGGACTGATTATCAGGGGATGCTGGTTATTAGTGAAACCGCCGGGGCAGCCAGTGAATTAGGAGAAGCCGTCATTGTCAACCCCAATGACTTTGATGCGATTGCTCTGGGCCTGAAGACGGCTCTGGAAATGCCCCCGGACGAGAAGATGATGCGTAATAAAATGATGCATAAACGGCTGCAGCGCTATAACGTAAAGTTTTGGGCCAGTGAGTTTTTAAACAGCTTAAACCAGGCGGTGGTCGACTCTGCCCAAAACATCTCTGTTCGAAGCCTCGAAAAAGAGCTGGATAAAATCAAGCAGGCTTATCAGGCCGCCCAAAACAGAGTGCTTTTTCTGGATTATGATGGTACTTTGGTGGGGTTTCAGCCGATCCCGGCGCAGGCCAAACCAGATCCGGAGCTAAAGGGGTTGTTGGCGGATTTGGCCAATGATCCGAGAAATACGGTGGTGATTGTCTCCGGACGGGACAAGGATGTCCTGGATGAATGGTTAGGCGACCTGAATCTGCATCTGTTAGCCGCGCATGGCTTGTGGTTTCGCCACCCGGATCAAAAAGAGTGGAGCATGACCGCACCCCTGGATAATGACTGGAAAGATTCAGTGCGGTCGGTCCTGGTCTTTTATACGGATCGAATCCCCGGCTCTTTTATTGAAGAGAAAAATTACTCAATTGCCTGGCATTATCGGCAGTGCGAGCCGGAACTGGTCGATATTAAATTGAATGAGATCAGGGAAAACCTGATGTCATTAATTGGTTCTACTACTTTAGGGATTCAGGAAGGAAATAAGGTGCTGGAAGTCAAAGATACGAGAGTAAATAAAGGGTTTATCTCTTCCATCTTTATTCAGCGCAGCAGTTTTGATTTTATTCTTGGGGCCGGCGACGACTATACTGACGAGGACTTGTTCGCCTCGCTTCCCCCGGATGCTTTTTCCATTAAAATCGGCCTGGAAAAGACGCAGGCTAATTATCATGTTAAATCGTGGCAGTCGATGCGCTTGATCCTGCAGGCCCTGGCGAAAATTAGCAAGATAAATAAGGGTGAGTAGGTGGTGGTTTAATGCCAGACAGAGCCGCAATTTTTGAGTTGGATAATTTTTGTTTGGATAATTATCACGTTAAATTAAATGAGGTGCTGTTTCACAATGCCAATGGGTATATCGGGGTGCGTTACGATTTGGAAGAAGGCTATCCGGGCGAATATGATGTGACCCCCAGTCAATATATCAACGGGTTCTATGACTTTGCCAAGTTAGGCCAGGCGGAAAAATTGTACGGGTTGACAGATGAAAAACAAACCATTTTAAACATTGCGAATACCCAGCCGATCCGGATCACTTTTGAGGATGAGGAGTTCAGCATGTTTACCGGCACCGTGCTGGAGAGCCGGCTGCGCCTGGATATGAATCGGGGGGTAACGGTCAGGGAGGTCAAATGGCGTTCGCCCCAGGGGAAAGAGATTAAGTTAACGGTTACGCGAATGGCCTCTTTTTATCAACTTCCATTATTTACGATTGAATATGAAGTGGAGCCGTTAAATTTTACCGGCGATGTTGTGATTGAATCGGTGCATCAGGGAAATGTGTTAAATTATGTTAATCCGGCGGACCCGCGGATTGCGCAGGAACGGATTCGGTATTTGACCCCCATCAGTTGTGAAATCAAAAAGGGGGCGTCTTATATAACCTCTAAAACCTCAAAATCAGGCCTGGAGGTCTGCACCGGCGTCAAAAACCTCTTGCCGCAAGAACATCAGCAGGAGTTTATTATAGATAATAATGATGCTGTTTGTCGGTTTAATGCCGTCGCTAAACAGCGAAAAAAAATCCGGTTGATCAAGTATGCCGTTTTTTGCGATTCGATTCGCTACCCGGATTGTCGGCAGCAGGCAGAAACTGAACTGAAGAAGGCTTTATCGGTGCCTTTGGAAGAGTATTACAAGAAGCAAGCCGCTTACCTGGCGGAATATTGGGATAATTGTCTCGTGGAAATCGATGGGGATGAATCGGTGAATAATGCTATTCGCTACAATTTATACCAATTATTTCAATCAGTGGGCAAGGACAAGTACTGTAATATCTCCCCGAAAGGATTAAGCGGCGATGGTTATGAGGGGCATTATTTCTGGGATTCCGAGATGTATATCTACCCCTTTTTCACGATCACCAATCCGGCCATTACCCGCAAGCTGCTGGAATACCGGTATGCAACGCTTGACCTGGCTCGGGAGAATGCCCGGATATTAGGTCATCAAAGCGGGGCGCTGTATCCCTGGCGCACGATTATGGGCCGCGAATGCTCCGGGTTTTTCCCGGCCGGTTCGGCCCAGTACCATATCAATGGCGATATTGCCTATGCCATTATTGCTTATTATTTAGCGACCAAGGATTTGGCGTTTATTCGAGAAATGGGAGCCGAGATGATTTGGGAAACCGCTCGGCTATGGATTGATGTGGGCAGTTTTTACGCCGGGAAATTTTACATCAATGACGTCACCGGTCCGGATGAGTACACCTGTATCGTAAATAACAATTATTACACGAATGTGTTGGCGCAATACCACTTGACCTGGGCGGTAAAGTTTTACCATCTATTAAAGGCAGCTGGCGGGCTAGCAGATTTGGAACGGAAAATCCAGATTAAAGAGTCGGAAATAGCGCTTTTTCAGCGAGCGGCTGAAAGCATGTACCTGCCCTACGATGCGCAGTTAAAAATTAATCCGCAGGACGACTCCTTCCTGCAGAAGAAACCGTGGGATCTGGCCAGTATTCCGCGAGACAAGTTTCCTTTGCTGCTCCATTATCATCCTCTGCATTTATACCGGCACCAGATCTGCAAACAGGCGGATACGGTGATGGCGCATTTTATCCTGGAAGACGCGCAGTCCCCGGAAACCATCTTAAACTCGTTTAATTACTATGAAAAGATCACGACCCACGATTCTTCGCTGTCCCGGTGCATCTTCAGCATTGTGGCGGCCCGGTTGGGGATGGTCGACAAGGCTTACGCCTATTTTCGAGCACACGGTTCGTTTAGATCTGGACAATCTGCATCGGAATACGCCAGACGGCATTCATACCGCCAATATGGGCGGTAGTTATATGGCTGTGGTCTATGGCTTTGGGGGGTTCCGGCTGAAAGAGAGCGGCTTCTATTTTGCGCCGGTTTTACCGGCGGCCTGGACCGCCTATCGCTTCAAACTCCGCCTGGAAGAGAGCCGGATTGCCGTGGAGGTCAAGGAACACGAGTGCGTGTTCAGGCTGGAGAACGGCCCGGCCATAAAGATATTTGTCTATGGCCAAGAGTACCGGTTAACTGACACGCTGACGGTCGGCCGACAGCCGACAGCCACGGGGACGGTTCTTGTGGCCGGTAAGTCGCGGTAACATATTAATCCATAACGGATTCGTTTCATGCAGGGTGCAGAGCCGGTTGAGTCTACTCTCGGTAACATACTAATCCTTAACGCCCGCCGGCAGCCGGCGGGCAACAAACTGGCCTGCTCAAGTCGCGGTAACATACTGGCCGGTAAGTCGCGTTCCAGCCAAGGGGACGCGTTATGTCGTCGAGGTGAGTTTCCAACGAAAAGGGATCTGGGAATAGGGATCTGGCTCGTAACATATTAATCCATATTCGTTATGTCAAAACATGGGCCATGATCTATATATCTAGCGGGGATGGGCAACCATCTAACTAGGAGTTAAAGAAGCAGGAATTTCTAAAGCAGGAATATTGTTCAACAAAGAAAGGAACGGTTTCGGTTGCATGAAGTACCAAGCGATTATCTTTGATTTAGACGGGGTTATCTGCCACACGGACCAGTATCATTATTTGGCCTGGAAACAAATCGCCGATGAGCTCGAGGTCTACTTTGATGAGCAGATCAATAACCGGCTGCGAGGCGTCAGCCGCCGGGAAAGCCTGGAGATAATCCTGGAAGCCTATCCGGGCCGGCTAACTGAAGAAGAAAAGACTTATTACACCGAGAAGAAAAATGGACTTTACCGTAGTTTACTGCAAAACATGTCGCCGGCTGATGTCACCGCAGAGGTAAGGGAAACCCTGGACCAGCTAAGGTCCCAGGGGATTCTCCTGGCCATCGGCTCCTCCAGCAAAAACGCGAAATCCATCTTAAAACAAATCGGCCTGGAGGATTACTTCGATGCCGTATCAGACGGGACCAACATTACCCATTCCAAGCCGGATCCGGAAGTGTTTTTAAAAGCCAGTCAGTTTCTAGGGGTTGAACCGCGGTTGTGCCTGGTGGTGGAAGATGCCAGATCCGGCGTAGAAGCCGCCCTAGCCGCGAACATGGATTGCGCGGCCATCGGCGACGCCACCAAATACAACCTGGCCCAGTACAACCTCCAACGTTTCTCCGACTTACTGCAAATCAGCCAATTCAGCCACGGGGACGGTTCTTGTGGCCGGTAAAATATGAGACATAGCAATAAAACTCTCGGGGGCGATTGACGGAATGGGGATTTATCTGCTAGATGGACACCGGGTTTTCCGAAGACACTGATTGCCGAAAATGCTATAATAGATAGCCAACAGAATGATACGTGTAAGCGAGGGGTTATTGCGTGATCAATCCTGAAAGTTCTCATCACTGTCTTGATCAATTGAAGCATAGAGAATTAGAGCCAGGAAACCAAGCTGGTAACCTGAAGTACGAAGTGGCTTCCCCAACCTTTAAGGCGATTGCCACTAGCAGCCAAACCAACAGAAACCAGCAACCCAGAAAGAAAGTCCGGAAAGCGGTTATCCCGGCTGCCGGGCTGGGGACCCGTTTCTCTGCCGGCGACCAAGGCCCAGCCCAAAGAGATGTTGCCGGTTGTTGATAAGCCGGCTATCCAGTACATCGTCGAAGAGGCAGTTCAGTCTGGGATTGAGGATATTATTATCATCACCGGCCGCGGGAAGCGGGCGATTGAGGATCATTTCGATAAATCTTATGAGTTGGAGAGCATTCTGGAGGAAAAATGCGATTTCGATAAGCTGCGGGAGATTCGGGAGATTGTGAACCTGGTAGAGATTCACTATATTCGGCAGCGCGAGCCACGGGGGCTGGGGCATGCCATTTACTGTGCCCGCAAGTTTGTGGGAGATGAACCGTTTGCGGTTTTGCTGGGTGATGATATTGTGGTTTCGGAAACTCCCTGCTTGCGGCAATTGATTGACTTCTATAATGAGTATGGCGGATCAGTTTTGGGGGTGCAGCCGGTGCCGCAAAGCGAGGTCAGTCGGTACGGGATAGTTGAATCCATGCCGGATGATTCGATCAAATCTGATCATGCGCAACGCTTGGTGCGGGTTAAGGATCTGAGTGGAGAAACCCCCGATTGAGGAGGCTCCGTCAAATATTGCGATTTTGGGCCGCTACATCATCCAGCCGGAGGTTTTTAGTTTTTTGGAGAAACAGACCCCCGGGGCCGGCGGCGAAATCCAGCTCACGGATGCTTTGCGGGCGTTAAAGAATGTTAGTCCCATGTATGCCTGTTCTTTTAGCGGTAAGCGGTACGATATCGGAACTAAGATGGGTTACCTGGAGGCAACCGTGGAGATGGCCTTGCGCCGCGAAGACCTGAAGGACGAGTTTGCTAGTTACTTGCGGAACCTGCTGGGAGTAGAGCAGTAGAGAAAGCACGGGGGAGGTTCTTCTGCTTCTTTGATTTGTGAGGCATGAGGCGTAAAGGGTTGAAAAAATACAAATATGTTTAACTTTGCCTAAGGCGTTTTGGATAAAGGTCAGATCTGGTTAGGGGTTGTATGCATCTAACACATTAAGTTAATTAAGTTAATGTTAACATCAGATATTCTAACATTTAACGTCTTACATCTAACGTTTAACATTTAACGTTTAACATCTAAATCTATCGTCTATCGTCTAAAAATACTTTGTCGCCGTGGGTGATAACTCAGTGAAAGGAACTATGCTAAATGCCAGGATTAAAGAGCAAGCCGATTAAGGTTGCCGTTGTTTTTGGCACGCGGCCGGAGGCGATTAAGATGGCCCCGGTGGTTAAAGAGTTGCAGCAGTATCCGGAGGAGATCATTACTCGGGTGGCGGTTACTGCGCAGCACCGGCAGATGCTGGACCAGGTGCTGGATCTGTTTAAGATCGTGCCGGACTTTGACTTAAATATCATGAAGCAGCAGCAGACCTTGTTTGATATTACTACCCAGGCTTTGACCGGCCTGGGCCAGGTTTTTGCCAAGGACCGGCCGGACCTGGTGCTGGTCCACGGCGATACGACTACGACCTTTGCCGGGAGTTTGGCCGCTTTTTACCATCAGATTCCGGTCGGCCATGTTGAGGCTGGGCTGCGGACGCATGATAAGTATTCTCCTTATCCAGAAGAGATGAACCGCCACCTGACCGGGGTCATCGCGGATCTGCATTTTGCCCCGACTGCTACTTCCCGAGCTAATCTTTTACGCGAAGGCATTGCCCCGGACAAGATCTATGTGACCGGCAATACGGTGATTGATGCCCTGCTGGCCACGGTCCGCCCAGATTACCGTTTTCAGGGAGAGCTGAGCGAGATCGTGAGAAGAAATTCTGAGTTGGAGCGGACCGCGGCCGGAAACCAGAGAAGCAGCGGCGAGGGGCAAGATTTTGTTTGGCGCGAAGCAACGTCCCGGGTAACGGGCAGCCGCCGTCTGATCCTGGTGACCACGCATCGGCGTGAGAACCTGGGTGATCCCTTGCGCGAGGTTTATCTGGCTTTTCGTGATTTGCTGGATACCTTTCCGGATATTGAGCTGGTTTTTCCGGTCCATAAGAACCCCCGCGTGCGCGAGGTGGTGGAACAGGTCCTGGGCGGGCTGGCGCGGGTGCATCTGATCGAGCCGTTAGACTACGAACCTTTTGCCAACTTGATGAACTATGCGACCCTGGTTCTGACGGATTCCGGCGGTTTGCAAGAGGAGGCCCCGGCTCTGGGTAAACCGGTGCTGGTGCTGCGGGATACCACGGAACGGCCGGAGGCGGTCGAAGCCGGGACCGTCAAACTGGTCGGGACAAACCGGGAGTCGGTCTATCAGACTGCGCGGGAACTCCTGGCGAATCCGGCGGAGTATGATAAAATGGCTCGGGCAATTAATCCTTATGGGGATGGTCAAGCGGCCCGGCGCACGGTACTGGCGATCCGGCACTACTTTGGGCTGACGTAACAGCCACGGGGACGGTTCTTGTGGCTGGCAAACGCGGTGCTCAACAATGGGGCCGGTTTTTATGGCTGACAAACGTGGTACTATCGGTCGGTTTGTCCCTCGTAACTCGTAATATTATATTAATAATACCCCAGCTTCAAACTTAGTTGTACAATCCTGAGTTCGGGCTTTGTCCCTCATATTAATTAAAATAATATTCAGAGGAAACCGCTGGGAGTTACAGGCGAGGCAATAGTTTGTCCCTCTATAATTAAATAATATCTTGGTTTCGTTTTCTTCGGGCTGTTCTGGGAATTGCATGCTATCTTTTTGTTTGGCATAGCCCCTTACGGAGCTTCTACTAGCCACAAGAACCGTCCCTGTGGCTGGGTGTTTATTATGTCTCGCAGGTGGTTATACTTGTGATTAAGTAACTATCTGTTATCGGAGGGGGTAGTTTTGGAGGAGCGAAAGCCTGTAAAACAAAGGGATTTGGTGATCTTTCGCCAGCGGCCGGGTCGGGGGAGGATTTTTACTCTGTTTTGTCAAGCGGCAGAAAAAATTATCAAAGAGCGTTCTTCATAGGAAGGACTGGGTAACACGTTTATCGGTAAGTATTAGTCGTTGATTCGAAAAACTATTAGACATCCTGTGGACCTATAATATTAATGAGAATACCGGAGACTCAGTTATTGAGCTTCCGGTATTTTTATTTTTGCTCCTATCCATAATAACAGGGAACTCACCTTTCATAAGTTGTTGTATAAGAATAAGATGTCGACTCCAGTTGTCATTGCTAAGAGTATAACCATTTATTGTCCGTTATTTTCATAGGTGGTTGTGTCCTTAAGGCATGGGCGGTTAATTAAAAGTAGAGCTCCAAATTATTAAGATAGGGGTGTCGGCTCTTAATGGATTGGTTTATAGAGAGTTCCTGGAAAACGGTCGTCGCCTTTACGGTCGTGCTAAGTTATGCCCGGTTGTTAGGCAAAGAGCAAATCGGTCACCTTACTTTTTATGATTATGTGGTCGGTATTACTTTTGGTAACTTGGCTGCTTCTTTGGCTTTGGCTCCAGTACCAGAAATGCTAGGGATTTTTTGGCAGTCAACCTTGTTTGTTGGGATAGCTTATTTTTTGGGGTTCGTTACTTTGAAAAGTAGGCAGATGCGCAAAATAATTGAGGGTGAACCGGTGATTGTGATCCATAACGGCAAGATTCTAGAGCATGGTATGCGGAAAATGAGGTATAACACGGAAAACCTGTTGACGCAGCTGCGCGATAAAGGGATCTTTAATATCGCTGATGTCGAATATGCTATTTTGGAGACTAATGGCTGCTTAAGTGTACTCCCTCACTCCCAGAAACGGCCAGTAACCCCGCAAGATTTGCAGCTGCCGACGCAGTACGAGGGTGTCCCGAGCGAGATAATCGTTAAGGGCAAGGTGATTTATCCCAATTTGGAACAAAATAATTTGGACGAACAGTGGTTGATTTCCGCCCTTAACCAGAAGGGGATCAATGACCCGTCTGATGTGTTTTACGCCAGCCTGGACACCAGCGGGAATCTATATATTGATTTGTGGCGCGATGATCTCCAGTATCCGGTCGATGTGACTGATTGTAAGGTTCCGGATTAAACACATCTTCTTCTTGAGTGTAGGCGGAAAGTAGTGGATACGTCACTTCATTTAGAATGACAACTGATTTGCCTCGCCTAAAAGCAGGCTTATTCGCTCGCGCTCAGGATGACATATATTCGCCATTTTTATAGGTGGTTGTACTAACGGGCATGGGCGGTTAAATAAGTGGATTGTGGTCTTTTATACTGTGGAAATATATGGTATGATTATGGGGGCTAAGGGTAGTTTTGATACTCCTCATGGCTTAAATCGGAGCTTTACGGCCTATTAGAGTAATTATTTTATGGGATGGGGGTTGGACGGTGAGTCAAATCAAGTTTGGGACTGATGGTTGGCGGGCAATAGTGGCGGATACCTTTACCTTTGAAAATGTGCGGCGGGTAACCCAGGCCATTGCTGATTACGTGAATCATCAGCAAATTGGCCATCGGGGAATTGTTGTGGGCTATGACTACCGGTTTCTCGGTAACCGGTTTGCGGAGGCGGTCACTGAGGTCCTAATGGGGAACGGAATTTCTGTTTTTTTGTTGCCGCAGGGCACCCCGACCCCGGTTACGGCCTTCATAATTCAGCACCGGCAAGCAGCCGGGGCAGTGATGTTAACGGCCAGCCATAACCCGCCTGAATATAATGGGATTAAGTTTATCCCGGAATACGCCGGGCCGGCTCTGCCGGCTATTACTGATGAGATTGAGCGTTTTCTGTTGAAAGTGTTGCAAGAAGATCCAGAACCTGCGGGTGGAAAGGCAGATTTTGTACCAGCCAAAGCGGGTTCGACACGGGTGAAGCACTTGCCTCTGGCTAAAGGCCGACAGCTCGGTCTGCTGCAGGAGGTTCAGCCGGAAGAGGCCTACCTGACTCATTTACAGTCCGTGGTCGATGTGGAGGGAATTCGGCATCATCCTTTAAAAGTCGTGATTGATCCAATGTTCGGCTGCGGGATTGGTTATCTGGAAAAGTTCCTGCTTGGGGCAGGCTGCCAGGTCGAAACCATTCATTCTTACCGCGATCCCTTGTTTGGCGGGATTGTTCCAGAGCCGATGGGAAAATGGCTGACTGAGTTGCAAAGCCGGGTTCAAGAAACCGGGGCGGATCTTGGTTTAGCGATGGACGGGGATGCGGACCGGTTTGGGATCGTTGATCGCCAGGGCAATTATGTTTCGGCCAATCAGGTCCTATACCTTTTATTCTATCACCTGCTGCATACTCGCCAATACCGGGGGCCGGTCGCGCGGACGGTGGCCACAACGCATATGCTGGATCGGATTGCCAGAAAGTATGGTCTGGCGGTTGAGGAAACGGCGGTCGGCTTCAAGTACATCGGGCAGGCTTTGCTGGAAAGAGGGGCGTTGCTGGGCGGAGAAGAAAGCGGCGGCCTCAGTATTCACGGGCATATCCCAGAAAAGGACGGCATCCTGGCTGCCGCCTTGATGGCCGAACTGGTGGCGACCGGCGGGAAAGATCCCAACCAGTTAAGTCAGGAGATCGCGGCCGAATACGGCCTGCTGGTTAGTGAGCGAATTGATATTCACTCGACCCAGGAAGAAAAAGAACGGATTCTTGGAATCCTGCAGAGTTTTCATCCCGCTTATCTGGCCGACTTCAAGGTAATTGAGCGAATAACCCACGATGGGGTGAAACTATTGCTGGAAAGAGATAATTGGCTCTTGATCCGGGCATCCGGGACCGAGCCTCTCTTCCGCCTTTATGTAGAGGCTGAGGATTGGGAGAGTCTAAAACGAATCCAACAAGCAGCGATCAAGTTACTGGGCCTTTAAGTGGACAAGTGGGACACGGGGCCTTTTTGCAAACTCCCGATACAACTTCTGAAATGTTTATCTGGACAAAAGACCCCCATTTCTATAAGTGGGGGTTACCTTGTTTAAACTTCGGGTGGAGTAGAGTCTCCATCTGAAGCCTCGGTGTTCAGCGAAGCTGAACGAGTTCGCTAGGCCATTCTAGACACCTTCCCATAGCGAACACCTTCCATAATAATTTTGAATTTTTTAATAATCTAAGATTAATTCTTAGATTATTTTGTTCCGGCAACAATCATCAACAAATGTTTGTCCGTGTCCGTGTCCTGTCCCCGTATCCGTATCCGTGTCTGTGTTTGTGTCTGTATCCGTGTCTCGTCCCCGTGTTCCGGTTGGAAATAGCAATTAAATGGAGGAAATTTTTAGACTTTGTCGAATGTAGGTATAAAGTAATACCGTGATTTAACGATAGTTAACATAAGTAGTTTTTTAGCTAAAACCCGGGTTCTAAAATTGGGGGTGTTCAAAATTATTACTAAAGCAATTGACAGCTTAGGTTTAGGCTTCAGACGGGATGTTGGTTCTTCTGGGAATTTAGCTTTAGGTTCTGGTGCAAGTTCCAGTAGTATTTTTCCGACCCGGGGTGAAGATAAGTTGGCGGGTAAAGGAGTTAAAGCTCACGATGAGATTCGGGTATGCATTGTAGATGACCATGCCCTGGTTAGACAGGGGTTAGCCAGGGTTTTGGAACTAGAACCTCGGATTCAAGTGGTGGGTGAGGCTGGTGATGGTCTAGAAGCAATTTTACTGGCAAATGAATTGCGGCCAGACGTTATCCTGATGGATATAAATATGCCTGTAACTGACGGGATTGAAGCCAGTCGGATTATTAACCGCGACCATCCCAAAACGCGAATCATTGCGCTAACTGTTTACGATGATGATCGTGTTTTTGAGGTTATCAGAGCCGGGGTTTCTGCTTATATTCTGAAGGATGTAGAGGCAGAAGAACTAATTCGGGCGATAATTGACGTTCATGAGGGACGGTCAATTATTCACCCGCGAGTAACCGGTAAGGTGCTGGGTGAATTCACCCGTCTATCCAATTCGGAGGGAGATGGCAGCCACTTAGACCGGCTCACGCAAAGAGAAAGGGAAGTTCTGGAGCTAATTGCTAAAGGTGAGGCTAATCGGGAGATTGCCAATCGGTTATACATAAGTGAAAAGACGGTGAAAAACCATATAACCAGCATTCTTCGCAAGCTAAATGTGCATGACCGTACTCAGGCCGCCATTTATGCCATTAAGCGTAAATTGGTTGAGCCATGAGTTTGCAATAAATTACGCCTTGATGTTCAGCGAAGCTAAGCGAGTTCACTGAGCTGATTCCGTTCGGTCCCCAGAGTGGTTACCCCTTGGTTATGTTAAGGCATACACTAGAGTGTAGTAATGTGATTAATGTCAATCGCTGGCCTTGTATCAGATTAGAGAAGTTTATCCAGGGGGGACTATCATGGACTGGGTTTTTCTGGGGAAGAGTTTGTTGGTTATCCTGGGTTTATTTTTGGTCTTTTGGGTTAATTGGAAACTGATTTGGAAGGCGCAGCGGGAGTCTGGTTCTTATTTGTCAGTTGTTTTATTAATGGTGGTCCAAAACCAGGAGAAGATTATAGAAGGTGTGATTCGGCAGTTGCGTTGGCTTCGCTTACGTTCGCCGGTTTTTTTTGAATTAGTCGTGGTTGATAGCGGCTCGCGGGATAATACGAACGAAATTTTGCATCGGCTGTGGCGGTGTCAGGAGGACTTTAGATTTTACCGATTGGAGGAAACGGACTGCGGGGCTAATCCGCTGGAGGTTGTTCGACGGGATAACTTCCAACAAACAATTTATTTGGTCGAACTAGACTATTCAGCCTCGCTGGGTCAGGTAGTAAAGGCAATCGATCGGGCCCTGCAGGGAGATTATTCTAACGAAATGGTTAGAATCGTTGATAAGTGGGCCTAATTTATAGCTGGATCAAAAAGACTCCCGCTTCTGCAGGGGGTTATCCTATTTGAACTTCAGGTGGTCTTTTTTTACCGCTGCCTTGAGTACCCTAGGCGGGGGGTACCCTATTTGAACTCCAGGTGGAGTAGAGTCTCCAGCCCCGATGTTCGGCGAGGCTAAACGAGTTCATTTTAGGCTATCCGTGAGGTACATTGCATTTTATTTTAGAATTGTGTAAAATTTATAGAAAAAAGTTTAAAATAAGGCAGATTTAAGGCAGGAATATAGAAAGCTGATGTTGAAATATTCTAATAGATTTTAATGTTTTGAAAGGAGAATCTGACCTTGGACGAACTCGATGTTCTTTTGGGGAAGACAAGACTCCTTAACCAGATGGTACAGCGTCAGTCCGACCAACCTCCGGATTTTAAGGAGTTGGCCAGTATTTTATCGGGACTTACAGCAAGCCATGTCTATATTATAGAAAAAAAGGGGAATGTATTGGGCAGCTGTAATTACCCCGGGATTGGTCAGCCGATGGTTGGGTCAAGGGTACTAGATGAGCACATTTTAACCGAGGAATATCTCGAGTGGTTATCTAGTTTTTTTGAGACTGGAGTTAGTTGTCAGGTGGGTCCGGATACTTTGCTGACTATTATTCCTTTGTATGGAGGGCCGAATCGTTTAGGTACGGTAGTGCTGGCAAAATCTGAGGAATTTACGACGCAAGAGGTAATTGTCGCTGAGGTAGGAGCAACGGTTATTGGACTGGCCATTCTGCGAGACCTCAATGACCAGGCCGAAAGAATCAATCGAAAGAAGGATGCTGTCGCCCAGGCACTAGCTGTACTATCGTATTCTGAGGTTGAGGCGGTCAAGTACATTTTTAAGGAACTAGATGGAGACGAAGGTTTTGTGGTGGCGATTCGATTGGCTGACAAGTATATGTTAACTCGTTCGGTTATTGTGAATGCCTTACGTAAGTTGGAAAGTGCTGGGGTAATTCAAGCGCGTTCCCTGGGGATGAAAGGGACATATATTAAGGTGTTAAATGAATTTTTACACGAGCAGTTAGCTGGGATCGAATAAGTAACCCAGATTTTTTTGGGCTTCCATCCTTCATATTGTTTAGCTGAATGAAAAAGACTCCTAAGACTTCAGGTGGAGAAGAGCCTCTATCTGAAAAATTGATGTTCAGCGAAGCTGATTAAAATTTACTGGATTCAACTTTTTCAGTAGTTATCACCTGGTTTGGAAGCAGAGACATTTCCCAGCCAGGTTTTCTTTTATAACGATCCTGATGAAACTGAACACCAGATAAATTTCGTTTTCTAGCCCAGTTTGCTAACCGAGTAAAACGAGTAAAATACCAGCGAATACTGGCTATCTATGCCCGGGACGGTTAACCGGTCTTCGTGTTTCACAACGAGCTAAGGGTGGATCAAACAAACGATGTCGTCTAATCTCTATCCGTCTTATCAAGTTTATCTGGCCTGGAACAATACTCATTACCGAATTTTTATTAGCCATTGGCCAGAACTGGATCTAAAAATCCTCTTTCAGGAGCAAGGGCTGAATAAATTGGGTCTGTTGACTCGACCCCTGCCAATTGGGATCGCCCATTATGTTGCCGGCTGGATTGCGTCTGAGACGGAGAGGCGTTTGGCTTTGTTGGCTTCGGCTGATCAGACATCGTTCCCCGGGGTTAAAGCTGGCGGTTGGCGAAGTTGGTTAATCCGCGGTCAAGAAAGATTGCGTCGTCTAACTAGGACAACTGATTCGGCCAATACCACCGAGTTCGGGAATCTATTGATGCCGGAAAAAAACGGTCGGGCTGAGTTTGGTCCGGCGTTACTGCACCAGCGTTTTCGGTTGGTTCAAAAAGCCCTTAAATCCTTGGAAGCCGGAGCTTTGCCCGAAAAACTTGCTTGGGCTGAGTTTAAGCCAAGGATCTTGGTTGTCGGGGACTCAGGGTATGCGGCTTCTGGTGCCGGGCCTTGTTTCTCGGTCGATCCGGCTGGGTCTGAATCATTGGGTGAGCAGAAAGTTCTGAAGGCTTCAAATGCTCTGGAAGACGCCGGGGAAGCCCCGTTGCTTTCTGCTTACGAACCCGGGTCGGTAAAATCAATTCAGATAAATCAAGTTTCGGCTGCTTCGGATGCTTTTGCAGCAGCGGCAGTACCGGGAACTAAGGCGATCTTGAGCGAAATATTAGCGGGCCGGGTGTTGGTGGCCGGAGAAGTCAAGACCATGCTTGCGACTAATGGACTAATATCGGAAGCGGCATCGGGACCGTGGCTGCCTCTCCCTATCCAAAATATCCTTCAGGTCCTGGCTTTGCGGGGGGAGGTTTGTTTATTGCCGTCGGTAAACCGGAGTCAGCTCGGTGACCCGGTATGTCAGCGGTGCGGCCAGTCTCGGGGGATTAAGTCTTCGGTCTGTCATTACTGCGGTCGTTTGGCGTGTTATTACTGTGAAGAATGTCTTAATCTGGGTCTGGCGCGGGAATGTTTGCCGTTAATCGCGATGCCCGGACAAAGTCGCCTTACAGGCTTGCCGGAGACAATCCCGACGCCTCAGGCCTTGTCTCACGCACATCAGGGCTTGCGTCATTCATCTCCGGCCTCGCCTCTCGCACCTCAGACTTCGCGTTATTCGCCGCCGGGCCCGCATCTTACCCCTCGAGGTTCGCGTTATTCAGAAATTCAGGCACCGTATCAAACACCTCCGGTTTCGGGTCCTATCCCAGACGTTTCGGCCCAGAGTCAAGAGATAAGCCAGGAGGAGGGAGACCGGAAAACTACGGGAATTCCAGCCCCGGTCTGCTTGGAGTTTGCGCTTACCCCGGCCCAGCAGCGAGCAGCAGAAGAGGTTCGGCAGTTTTGGTTATCTGGGAAGCAGGCGGAGTGTTTGGTTTGGGCGGTCTGTGGAGCGGGAAAAACAGAGGTTGTTTTTTCAGTATTAGCCGAGGTTCTAGCCCGAGGGGGCCGCGTTTTATACGCTATTCCTCGTCGAGACGTCGTGCGGGAGCTAGAGCCCCGACTGCGGCAGGCTTTTCCGAATTACCGGGTCTTAGGTCTTTACGCTGGGAGCGGCCGCCGGTACGCAGCAGCGGATATTTATGTCGCGACTACTCACCAATCCCTGCGGTTTTACCAAAATTTTGACTTGGTTATCCTGGATGAGGTTGATGCCTATCCTTACCGGGATAGTCCGATGCTGCATTTTGCCGTGCAGCGCGCTCGAAAACCAGAGGGTAAGACCGTGTATCTTACGGCTACGCCAAAGTCAGCCATGCAGCAACTGGCTTTGAAAGGCGAAATGGGCCTGGTTTATATCCCGGCTCGGCATCATGGTTATCCAGTTCCGGAGCCAGAATTGCTGGCTGAAAGGCAATTGCGTTATCCCCGGACCGGCCAGGAGTTGGGGCTGCCGCAGACTGTTATTGAATTGATTTATCAAAGCGTGGTCGTTGAGCAGGTCCGGTTGTTTGTTTTTGTTCCCTCTATTTGGTTGACTGAACAGGTAGCCCGGGCGATAAACCGCGTGGTTGAAAGTGATGATCGGTTTGAGAATAAGAGGGCCAGAAACTGGGCGCAATTCTGTCACGCCCGGGATCCTTGGCGGGACCAGAAGCGGACCGGTTTTTCCCGGGGAAATTTTCCGATCCTGGTGACGACTACTATCTTGGAGCGGGGTATTACGATCGCCCCGGTTAATGTGCTGGTACTTTTTGCAGAGTCGGAAAAAATCTTTGATGAGGGGACTTTGGTGCAGATGGCCGGGCGGACCGGTCGAACCGAGGCTTACCCGGAGGGAAAAGTCTGGCTGGTTGGTGCCTCCGTCAGTCCAGCAATGCGGCAAGCGCGCGACAGAATTCTGGAGATGAATCGCATAGCCAGAGATCGGGGGTATTTGAGAGGATGAAACGGTTTTTGTCGGGCTTATTAGCTAAAATCAGCCGGGACAGTAAATCTGTTTCCGCGTCGGACGATAAACCTGTCCCCATGTCAGGCGATAGACCTGTCCCTGTGTCCCGCAATAAACCTGTCCTCGTGTCCCGCGATAAACCTATCAGCGTGTCCCAGTGGCTTGATTTAATCTATCCTCCTCCCAAAACTTGTCCGTTATGCGGGAAGACCTGGTCAAAGCAGCGGGGGGCGGCGGTTTGTGCGCGGTGTATTGGTGAGATTGCGGAGCTTCAGGCGGATATGGTTGTTTGTCGGCACTGTGGCCGATTCTTGGCAAGGGGATCCGTGGTTAGCAGATCGGGTTTAGCTGATGAATCAGTTCTTTTCTCCCAATATATTGATCAATCAGGCAGTCAGGCAAGTGTTCTGACGGTCGAGAATTTTTGCTGTGCTGACTGCCGCCAAAACCCGCCCGCCTTCCAAATGGCCCGGGCGATTGGCCCTTTTGAAGGCCTGCTGCGTGAGGCGGTGTACCAGCTGAAGTATCAGGGCAAGCTGTCTTTGCGGGAGCCATTGGGTTGGTTGATGGCGGAAGTAATCAGAAAAGAGTGGGCAATAAAAGGGCCGCCGCTGGTCGTACCGGTCCCTCTTCACCCTAACCGGCTGGCGGAACGCGGTTTTAACCAGGCTGAATTACTGGCAACAGCAGTGGCTCGTGAATTAGGCTGGCGATTGCATAATCAGTTGTTAATCAGGCAGGTGGATACCGTTTCCCAGACTCGGCTTAACCGGTCAGAACGCTTAATTAACCTGCAGGGTGCCTTTGCGGTGCGCGAGTCAGACAGGACCGTTCGTCAGGAGATGATAAATGCTGGTTGTGCGGCGGAGAAACAGGTGCGCGAGCCAGACAGGATCGTTCGTCAGCCGATTGTCTTAGTTGATGATGTTTTGACGAGCGGTACAACGAGTGAGGAGTGTGCCCGGGTGCTGCAGCAGGCCGGCTACGGCCCGGTGATGGTGATCACGATCGCTACGGGTAAAATTGCCTAAACTTACATTAGAAGCTGGTTTTTACCCTATGTTTTCGATAAAATAAAGAAAATTAGTACAAAGAAATTAGTGCAATAACAAGGGGGGGAAAGAATGGATTTTCGCAACTGTCCGCGGTGTGATCAGTTATTTCGTTATGCTGGCCGCAACCTTTGCCCGGCTTGTATTCGGGCTGAGGATGAGGAGTACGAGAAGGTGCGGGTTTTCGTTCGGGACCATCCAGGAATGACTATTCCTGAGGTCAGTAAGGCGACCGGCGTAAGTTCCGAAAAGATCATCCGTTTTTTGCGTGATGGAAGGTTATTGTCAAAAGGATTAGATATGGGGGGGAGTTTGACTTGCGATAGCTGCGGGACTCACATAGATGAGGGGACTTTATGCCTGCGGTGTCGAGAGGAATTAGCTAGCCAATTTGGAAGCAAACTTAATCTTCTCCAACCAAAAAAGACGCCTCCTCCCGGGAAGTCGTTCAGCCAGCATAAAATGCATACCGCCCAAACGAAAAAGCCCTACTAGTATTGTTGCGGTTATGTTTAGGGATGATGTTTTCACGCTAATTCCAGAGGGGAATCTCGCTACTAGTTATCGCTGCGGTTATGTCTAGGGCCTAACCATGGATGAAACATTAAATCAGTATCGGACAGTTAAAAATCGGGGTCTAAGGCTGATTAAGCTCGTGGTGCTGAGCAAATCAGCGGTAATTTGCTTTTTAGCGACTAATTGGAGTCGGCTGGGGTATCGAAAGATAAAATAAGAGACTGATAAGATTATTCGCATTTACTTAGGTTATTGTACTTTAACCGGCTAGATTATCTGGTCCGTGGACGAGGGGGAATAAGGATTATGATTACCAATAAGCCAATTGATGGGCTGCTGAATGTATATGGAAAAAACCGGATAGATGCTTCGTCCCGGGTTAAATCGACAGCCGGTATTCAAGGTTCCAAAAGAGACCAATTGGAATTATCTGATACAGCTAGGATTTTACAGGTAGCTAATCAGGCTTTGAAGAATACAACGGATATTAGATTAGATAAGGTGGAAGCTTTGCGGGAAAAGATTGAGAGCGGGCAATATCAGGTGTCGGCTGCTCAGATTGCCGAGGCTATCTTGCGAGAATATGGAAATAATGCTTCTGGCGACTAAACATTTATACGATGGTATTCAGGGGACTAAAGGCATAGCCCGTTAGTTGCAGGACTTTCGGGCTTTTGTTTTCTTAAGGCGGTGAAGCAGAATGACCGTGGGACAATCGAGGCCAGCGACCAAAACGGAGAAAATAGAATTAATGGAAAAAATCCTTGAAGCGCAGATTGGCCTCAATAAACATCTCTTAGAGACGGCCCGCCAGAAACAGCGGTTGATCATTCAAGGGAATTTACCCGAACTCAACCAGCTCCTGCAAACAGAGGGGCTTCTGATTGGGGAGGCGGTCAAGTTGGAGGCGGAGCGTTTTGGCCTACAGAGCGAACTGGCTCAGGAACACGGTTTGCCGTCTCAGGAATTAACGCTGGCTCGTATTAAAGAAATTTTCGGTCAAGCCACAGCTCGTTTGCAACAATTGGGAACAGAGTTGTATCAGGTCCTGGATGAACTTAATCTAGTTAATCAGCAAAATACCACTTTAATTGAGCAGTCTTTGCAGTTTTTGGAGTATAACATGAATCTTTTAACCGGGATAGGCAATGACCAGGGTGTCTATGGTCAATCTGGCGCGGAGTGTGCGGAGCCACAAGTTAACCGAGCCTGGATATTTGATAAGAAAGCCTGATAGGAGTTGAATTGGGGTGGGGTCAACCTTTTTTGGCTTAGAAATCGGACGAAAAGGAATCCAAGCACAGCAACTGGCCTTGAATATTACCGGGCATAATATTGCCAACGCTAATACCCCGGGGTTTAGCCGGCAGGTGGGGATAATGGTTACTTCTTACCCGGATAATGTACCCAGTTTAAACCGGCCGGCCATGCATGGTTTGATTGGGACCGGGGTGATCATGAATGATATTGTGCGGGTGCGCAACGAGTTTTACGATCGGCAGTTTTGGGATCAGAACATTGACCTGGGCCGCTGGGAAGAACGGCGGAATCAATTGTCCAAGCTGGAATTGGTCTTGAACGAAGGGTCCGAGGCCGGGCTTAGTTCGGTTTATGATATGTTCTGGCAGTCGTGGCAGGAACTGGTGAAAAAAGCGGAAAATGAGACCTACCGGACCGTGGTTCGGGACCGGGGAATCGCTCTGGCGGACACCTTGAACGAGATTTACGCCCAGCTTAAAGGCTACCGCCAGGAATTAAATCAGACCCTGATCATTAAAAAAGATGAGATTAATAATATCGCCCGGCAGTTAGGCGAACTGAATGGTCAAATCCAGGACCTGGAGATTACCGGGAGCCAGGCGAACGATCTGCGGGATAAACGCGACCTGCTGCTGGACCAGCTCTCCAAAATAGTTAACATTCGAGTGCAGGAAGGAAGCCGGGGCCTGACTCGGGTCAGTATTGGCGATTATGATCTGGTGGATGGGCTGACGGTGAACCAGTTAACGGTTAAGGCCCGGGCTCAGGCGGAACGAGGGGTGATTATTCATGACCTCTACTGGGCTGGCACCGGGGAAAAGCTGACGATTGATGACCGCGGCGATATCCGCGGCGGCGAGTTGCGTTCAATTATTGAGATCAGGGATGGCGATACCACCGAAAATAGCGGTATTCCCTACTATATTCGACAGTTGGATATGATGACTTATCAGACCATTCGCCGGATCAACGAGTATCACCGCGCCGGGTTTGGGCTGAACGAGAATCAGGTCCTAGCCGGTTAAGGGTGGCGAGGGAGCGAGCTGGTCAGTCTCGTTTGACACGAGCGTGGGAGATGTGGTGGACCCTGGGCGGTATAAAATCGAGATGACTGATTCTGCGGGGAATTTCAAGGTGTACCGTTATAAAGATGATGATACGCCAAATGCAATCACCGGCACTTGGGAAGAGGTAGTAGGCACTCGGCGGCCCACTGGGGACACCGACTTTACCTGACGGATTAGCGTTAACGAGTAGGTGATTGACCCGGCCGGGTTCAAGAAGCGGAGATACCTGGGAGTTTTCCGTGGTCATCGATCAGGACGAAAGTGGCAATCCCTTGGATCCGCGGCTGGGTGGTCCCAACTTTTTCAATGAGATTAACCTGGACGATTTGAACTCAGTCATTACCCTGAACAGTCTCCTGACCGGGGATGAGGGATTAAAACGGATCGCGGCTTCTCTGATAGAAGGTAAGGAGGGTGATGGGGATAATGCCCTGCGGATCGCCCAGTTAAAGCATGAGCTGGTGATGGGAGATCAGGAGGCCAGTTTTAACGATTTTATCCGTTCGGTCGCGGGCAAGCTGGGGGTAGATACCCAGGAAGCCATTCGGGTGACAGAAAACCAGGCCTTGCTGGTGCAGCAGATCGACAATCTTCGGCAGGGGGTTTCGTCGGTTTCCCTGGATGAAGAGATGACGAACATGGTCAAGTTCCAGCATGCCTATAATGCCTCGTCCCGTTTAATTACAACCATTGATGAGATGATCGATGTGATTGTTAATCGCATGGGGCTGGTAGGCCGCGGCTAACTCGCGACATGGGGACAGGTTAACCAAATAAGATGTCTACCGGGCGTTGGTTAGTATTATTGCGGATTGTGATAGCCAATGCCGGAGTTTGGAGGTGTTGCCAGTGCGGATAACTAATACTATGATAATTGGTAATGTAATGCGGAATTATAACAGTATCACCCGTTTGTTGGACCGCCAGATGCAGCAGCTGTCATCGGGTCGACGTTTTCTGGTTCCCTCTGACGACCCGGTTAGAATGGTCCAAGCCATGCGGTTGCAAACGAATATGTTTGAGTATAGTCAGTATTTGAAAAACGTGTCCGATGCTCGCTCCTGGGTAGAAACAACCGAGACTGCCTTGGCCGGGGCGGAAAATATTTTGCAGCGGGTGCGGGAGTTAACGGTGCAAGCGTATAACGACACCCAGAGTCAAGATTCTCGAGAGGCGACAGCCATTGAAATCGAGGTCTTGCTGGGGGAACTGAAAAACGTGGGTAATACCTGTTTTGATGGCCGTTACATCTTTAACGGGCAGAATACGACGAAAAATCCATATGAAATGAGCAAAGATAACGAGGGGTATATAGAGTTTGTCGGTGATACGGGAGAGGGAATTATTGAGTATGAAATCAGTCCGGGGATTAATATTGAGCTTAATGTCCCGCCCCAAAAAATATATGATAATGGCAGCGTCAATATCCTAAATGAGCTGCGCAACCTCTGTGACGACCTGAGAAACCCCGACTTGGACCTGGTCAATGTGGTGGGCCGGGGGACGAAGAGTCTGGACAATTCTAGAGAATGACCTGGTTTTCCAAATCAATGACAGTCGAGATAATCAGTCCGTTACCATTACCATTACCGGTGGTTCTTCAGCCGAACAGGCAGTAGCCCAAATTAATCAGCAATTAGCTCAGGCGGGCATCAATCAGATTCAGGCTGGTCTGAGTCCCAAAGAACCAGATTGATTTTTACTCTAAAGGAGGAAACTGACCCTAGCCGGTTTACTATCGCTGATGATTCCGCGAGTCCCGGGGCTTTGGAAAGAGGTCACTGGTATGTATCCCGGGTAAAATGATGAGTTACTTAAAGAAAATTGATGTAGGGATCGATAATCTGCTGCGGTGGCAGGGAGAAATGGGGGCGCGGGTTAATCGTTTGGAGTTGACGGAAAACCGGCTGCAGGAGGTTAACCATTATTCAACAGAACTGATTAACGAACAGGCGTATATTGATTTTGCGGAAATGGTCACGCAGCTGAAAATGCAGGAGAATCTGCAGCGGGCGGCTCTGGCGGTGGGTGCCCGCATAATTCAGCCGACCTTGATGGACTTTTTACGGTAAAGATTATTAGTCGGCTTTTCGGTCCGGGTAAGGTAAGCAGATTATTAGTTGTGGCGAGAGTTAGTTTTTCTAAGCTCAGGTTAAGGTGGATTAAGGGGGAATTTATCAATGCGAATCCAGACATCCCGCTTTGGCGAGTTGGAGATTAAATCAGAGAGGATACTTTTTTTCCCCAAGCCGTTCCTGGGGTTGCCGGACTCACAACAGTTTGTGCTGCTGGAGACCGGGGCCGATTCCCCATTTAAATGGTTGCAATCTTGCGACGAGCCAGACATCGCTCTGGTGGTGACTGATCCCGAAATATTTTTTGCCGATTATGAGGTCAAGCTACGAATGGAGGATGTATCCCACCTCCAGGTAGAGGATGGGGAAGAACTGAAGGTGATGGTGGTCCTGGTGGTTCCGTCCGATCCGAGGAAAATTACGGCTAACCTGATGGCCCCTGTCATTATTAACCTTAATAAACGCCTAGCCGGCCAGATCATCTTGGCTGATTCCCGTTACAGCACCCGGCACTTGATTTTTCCCACACTAGCTAACCAGCCGGCAGCGGGAGCAGAAGCAGCCCCTCAACCGGATCTAGCCAGGGTCTCAGGAGGTTTTAAATAGAGCATGTTGGTATTGACCCGCAAGATAAAAGAAACCCTGGTTATCGGTGAGGATATTCGAGTGACCATCTTGGAAGTGAGCGGCGATCAAGTAAAACTAGGGATTGAAGCTCCTCGACAGGTTCGGGTCTACCGGCAGGAGGTTTTTGATGCCATTCAGGAGGCTAACCGGCAGGCAGCCCAGGCTTCTTGCGCGGATCTAGCTAGCCTGGGGAAAATCATCAAACCCACAGAATAAGGAAACAGTGGGTTGAGTAGGCGAGTTTTAACGTTCGCTGGGACTATGTTATAATACCCGGGGTGGGCTATAACTAAGTGTGTCTGATAAATATATGAAACAAAAAATGATATAGCAGCGAATGGCCTTCCTACCAGGGGGCTTTTTGTGTTTTCAGGAGCAACCGGAGGGACGGTTCTTCCGGCCGGAGCAACCGTCCAACCGGAGGGACGCTGCCGGAGAAATGAATCTTCCGGTTGAGGCCGCAAGCGATTTCGTTCTTCTTCCGGTTGAGGAACCGGTTAATCCTTTAAAAATAACTACACTCGTGTTATCTTTCTGGCGAATAAGAGCACTGTTAATCTAACCATATTCTAATACGATTGGCATGCTAGACTGAGAGTTATAATAATACGATGATAAAACGATTATTAAACAATAATAAACAACAATAAAATAACAATCATAATACAATAAAAGTTTATAATGTAAGCCGGATAATCGCTAATTTTTATAAAACTACAGCGATCATGATTTTTCATGTTTCGATGGTGCTAAGGTTATAGTTATCGGTTATAGGGGGGATAAAGTGTCGGCTAAAGTGGGCTTAATCGAATACCTGCGGGACCATCTGCTGATCGGCGACGGGGCGATGGCCACCTGGCTGTACCAGCATGGGGTGCCGATTGGGGTTTGTTATGAAGAGTTGTGTTTATCGAAACCAGCACTGATTCAGACTGTCCACCGAGAGTACTATGCGGCCGGAGCTCGATTGATTGAGACCAATACCTTTGGGGCTAATCGGAACGCCCTTAGTCGGTACGGACTGGAGCATTTGTCCTATCGGATCAACTGGAAGGCAGCGGTAATTGCCCGGGAGGCGGTTGGTGAGGATGCCTGGGTGGTTGGCAGTATTAGTTCCATCACCGGCGGAGGGATCCGCGACGTGAAGATGGCCGGTTACGCGACCCAGTTTGCGGAGCAGGCAGAAGCTCTTTTGGCCGGCGGAGTTGACGGGATTATCCTGGAAACGTTTTTAGATCTAGAAGAACTGCTGCTGGCCTTGACTACCCTTCGTCCCCTGACTGCTTTACCGATCATTGCGCAGCTGGCTTGCCTGGAGGTTGGTCGCACCAGGGATGGCTATTCCCTGGCCGAGGCGTTTACTTGCTTAGATCGGGCTGGGGCCGATGTGGTGGGCTTGAATTGCCGGCTGGGGCCAGCGGAAATGCTGCGCTCCTTAGAACAAACCGTGGTCCCTGAGGGAATGCTGTTGTCGATCTTTCCTAATGCCGGCCGGTTGGGGGTCACTGATGGTGAATATGCTTATACCTCTTCACCGGAATACTTGGCTGAAAAGGCCAGGCACTTTCGGGAACAAGGGGTGCGGCTGATCGGAGGCTGCTGCGGCACAACGCCGGCCCATATTCAAGCAGTAGCGGAAGCACTGTGCGGCTTAGCTCCTTTGCCTCGGGTCAATCCGGACCGCGGGGTCTTGAGAGACGAGAAAGCAGAACAAACCGATGCACCTGGTTATTCGGGCCAACCGGACCAACTAGGCGGTCCAAGTCAACCTGTGCAAATAGGTGAGCTAGGTCGCCTAGATTGCCCGGATTCAGTTAGGTTAATCTATTTACCGGGTACGGCCGGGCTAGTTCAACCAAGCAGACCGCTCACAACAATTTCTTCTCCACCGGCCTTGACTATTGTTGATAAGGTCCGGCAGGGTCCGACGGTCATCGTTGAGTTCGATCCTCCCAAGGATTTGGAGGTTGAGGGCTATTTACGGGGAGCGGCTAATCTGCAGGATGCCGGCGCGGATGCGATTACCATGGCGGACAACTCTTTGGCCCAGACCCGCATGAGCAATATGGCCTTGGGGGCGATTGTGAAGCAGAAACTGGGGATTGATCCTTTGATTCACCTGACCTGTCGTGACCGGAATCTAATCGGACAACAGTCGCACTTGATGGGGCTGCACGCCCTGGGGTTGCATCAGGTGCTGGTGATTACCGGTGACCCGGCTCGCTTCGGTGATCTGCCCGGGGCTAGTTCGGTCTTTGATGTGAATTCTTTTGATTTGATTCGGATGGTTAAACAGCTTAACGAAGGCATTTCTTTCTCTGGGAACCGGCTGCAGCAGCGGGCTAAGTTTGTGGTGGGAGCAGCGTTTAATCCTCATGTACCCAAATTTGAGAATGCGCTGCGTCGCTTGGAAAAAAAGATTGAAGCCGGGGCAGATTATATTATGACCCAGCCGGTCTATGACGTAGCAATGATTGAGTTAATCTATGAAAGCACCAAACACTTGAACATTCCCATTTTTATCGGAATCATGCCCCTGACCAGTTCGCGAAACGCTGAATTTTTACACAATGAGGTGCCGGGGATCAGATTGACTGACGCGGCCCGGGAACGGATGCGGCAGTATACCGGCGAGGCGGCGCGGCAGGAAGGGGTGGCGATGGCCAAGGAACTGGTCGAGGCAGCCCAGCAGTATTTTCAAGGAATATATCTGATTACGCCCTTTGCTTACCACGAGATGACGGCTGAACTAACGCGGTTTGCGAAAAAGAAAGCAAAGAAGACATTGGCGGCGATAGAACGTGAAAATTAATTGTGCCTACCGCTATGAACTAAAACCCAATGCTCCGCAAAAGACGCTCCTTAGTAAGCATGCCGGATGCGCCCGTTTTGCCTACAACTAGGGTCTAGCTTGACGCATCGCCTTGTACCAGGAAGAAAAGAAGTCTACTAATGCCATTGACCAGCATAGAGAGTTAAACCAACTCAAAAAGACAGACTTCCCTTGGATGTCTGAGGTTTCAAAAGGTGCGCCGCAGGAACCCCAAATTAGCAAGGCATATCGCAGATGTTGGCTGGGGCGAGTTCAGACGCATGTTGGAATATAAGGCGCAATGGTATGGCTCAGAACGGGAAATTCTCACTGATAGAAGTGAGCGTGCTAAACTAAGAAGAAGGAAACACGGGGAGACGAATTATGGCTTTCTTGGATTTGGTTTACTACGGCAACTCAGTTCAAACCTGGCTAATTGCCCTGGCCTTGAGTCTGGTTGTTTTCCTTGGCTTAGAATTAGCAAAAAACCTCGTATTCCGCCAACTAGCCGCTTTAGCTCAAAAGACCGATAAAGACTGGGATGATCAACTGGTAAAACTATTGGCGCGTACTCGAAGCTGGTTTTTATTAGTGCTGTCGATTTATGCCGGTTCCCAGGTTTTAAGCCTGAGCGCGGCTGCCCGAGGCCTGCTGGAAAAAGTGACTGTCTTGGTCTTGTTGATCCAGGTAGCGATCTGGGGCAATAATCTGATCAATTATCTGATTGGGCGTTACCTGAGAATAACGAGTGAAAAAGACGGCGAGAGTAAAGCCATGGTCTCGATTCTAGGTCTTGTAGCAAGAATCGGCCTCTATACGATTATTGTCTTACTGCTGCTGGATAACCTGGGATTTGAGATCAGCACCCTGATTGCTGGCCTGGGTATCGGGGGGATTGCGATCGCCCTGGCGGCCCAGAATATCTTGAGTGACTTATTTGGCTCCTTAACTATTTTGCTGGACAAACCTTTTGTTGTCGGGGATTTTATCCTGGTTGACAACTTTTACGGAACAGTGGAGCATATTGGCCTAAAAAGCACCCGGATTCGCAGCCTGGCTGGCGAACAACTGGTGTTCTCAAACCATGATTTGCTGAACAGCCGCATCCAGAATTACCAGCGGATGCAGGAACGGCGTGTTGTCTTTAGGCTTCGCATTAACTATCAAACCCCTTATGAAAAATTAGCGGCCATTCCTTCTTTGCTTAAAGAAATTGTTGAGGCCCAGGGATCTAAAATCCGTTTTGATCGGGCGCACTTCAAAAGTTATGAGCCATCTTCTTTGGATTTCGAGATTGTGTATTATGTTTTGTCTGATGACTATTATTTGTATATGGATCTCCAACAGCAAATAAACCTGGCCATCTTCCGTCGCTTCGCCGAGGAAGGAATTGAGTTTGCCTATCCGACCCAGACCTTGTATCTTAATTCTATTTGTCATTCTGAGCAGAGCGAAGAAGCTTAACCTTATAGCTTGCCTCTTCCTCCTGAGGGTCGACGGCAGGCCGGGGATTCTCCACTGCGTTCAGAACGACCCAGAGGTGCGCCTCCCTCGGACTCCAGGCGAAGAAAAGGAGAAGGGTGGGGAGCAAGTATTCAAAGATGAAGGCAAACGGGGGCCAGGAAGTGGTGATGTGTTTAACGAAGGCAATGTTGCCCCCAAATAAGTAGTAAGTTAGGGCAACCAGGATTACGCCAAAGGGAAGGACCAGGGGCCGGTAATCCCGCAGGTTCAGCAGTTGAGCAGTACCTAGAACGGTCACATAATAAATGATGGCAATTTTGGCGTACAAACTGATGACCCAGAAAACCACGGCAATTGATTCCAAGCGTTCGACGACCCCCCCGATGTTTACAATGCGGAGCAGAGAAAAGGTCGGGAAGGTCATGCGGGATACGGTTGGGCCGAAAAGCAGGGCACTGATGATCGCATTAGCGGTTAATATTACTCCCAGGAAAATGACAGCCCAAATGGCCCAGCGTTTTCCCTCCTCGGGCCGGGCCAGGTAAGGCAATAACATAGCCAGCAGGATTATTTCCCCTCGCCAGGCATTAGTGGTGAATGTTGCTCGAATAACTGGTTCCACTCCGTTTTCGAGCAGCGGCAACAGGCTGTGCGTAAATCCTTTCCCGGTAATCACGGCTAGAATGATCGATCCGACAAAAGCGAGGAAGGTAATGGGGAAAGTGATTTCGATGGTCCTGGCCAGTACCTCAAGTCCCTCGCGCACGGCCCAGGCGCAAAGCCAAACCATAATAGCCTTTAGAAGGATAGTGGGAGTCTCCGGGAGGATTAGATTGGGCAGTTCGACGAATTCCCGAACAACCAGGCAATTAGTATAGAAAAAATAGACCAGGTAAAAGAGCCCGACTAATCTGCCTAGCCAGTTACCCAAAATATTTGGCAGGTACTGGATCAGGGTCTGGCCCGGAAACCTTTTTCCCAGGGAAGTTATAACCAGAGCCACATAGATTCCAGCCAGCGTGCTTAAGGCCGGGGCCATCCAGGCATCCCGACCGGCCACCTGAAAGCTGATTGCCGGTAAGAACTCCAGGGCGGTGGCACTGACTAAAAAGACTAGGATATAGAAGGTCTGAATCCCAGAAATTTTTCCTCTTTCCAGCATTCGGTTTTTCCTTTCTTGGCTGGGTCCTAATCTAAATCAAAAGGCTCCCGCTTCTAAGGATTATTGGCGGTTGACGGCGCAGCAACAAGCTTCAGGGCTTGAAACATCAAAGGGATGCCGGATTGTACCGCGAGCGAAAATAACGGAAAATTGTAGATAATAAACAGGTTATAATCAATATGATTATCAAAAGAAACTAGGGAAAGAACCCCGATAAGCAAGGCCGTGGGCAAAATCAAGGGCTCGGCTCTGCTCAGTTTGAAAACCTGGCTTAAACCCTGGATCGTGCCATACAGAAAGATGGTCACCTTGATTAAAAAGGTAGTTATCCATAGGATCAGGAACAAGGACCCAATTCGACCGATATTTTGGTAAAGACATAATAGTTTATAGCTAAGCTGCGGGGAGAGGTTATTAAAATTACTGTATAGGGCATAGGTCATAAGACTGATTATCCCCCAAGCTATCCCAAAGGGAATGGCGATAAACCAAAAGCTGCGTCCAGACTTTTGGGTAAAGGGCAAGAGCACAGTTATAATCAGGACCTCGCCGAAGACACTGCCTTGAATGATGACTCCATGCAATAAGGATCGCCATTCCTCTAACATTAGAAGCGGGAACTGATGATCCTGGGTAAAGAAGCCGGGGAAAATTCCGACTGAAACCAGCAGCAGGACCGGGATTACCAGCAGGGTGCTAACGCGAACCAGGGTTTCTAAGCCCAGCTTGATCGCATACGCCCCTAAAAAAATAAGGGTCAGGGCAAAGATCAGACTGGGGGTCCGGGGTAGAAACAGGTTCATCAGATTGATAAAATCGCGTAAGTAAACCACAGCCACGGTGATGAAGAAAAAAACCAGGATCAGCCCAAGCCCGGCTCCTCCCGGGAGTGAATAGCCCATAGCAGTTTGAATCAGGGATTGGTTGGTACCAGCCGGTACCAGACGTAACAGCAGCCAACTGTAGGCCAGAGCCAGCAACATGGCTATTAGCCCCGCTGCCCAGGAATTAAGGCCACTAACAGTGGCCAGGGGGAAAGATCAAATGAGCGGCAGCAGACTGTTAAAAATAACCAAAGAACTCAGTTGAAGCTGGCTGATGGTAATCTTGTTCTTCATTTTGGTGTACCTTGCAAAATTTTATCTAAATATTGACTAACCGGCTGAAAGAGAAAGTCTAAAACGGTTGCCGGATTGGGCAGGGAGAGAGCCAGCACCTGACCATAACTGTAGATCATCCCGATCAGCAACAGCACACTAAAAGCAATCAATTCCCGCCACATTCTCTCCTTGATTAACCCGGGTACCTCGTAGGCAATGATGCCTAAGATTATTAGGGCGAGTAAGTATGGCACCAGCTATCTCTCCCCGCTTCTGGCTTTATTTGTTGTCCCAGCCTAAGCCGGTCGGCCGGGTTATTAGACCGGTTCGGCGGATTTTACTGGCTACCTCGATTTGGACCGGAACCGCTGGCAATAATTCTGACCAGTTGTCTTTCATTTCCCGCCATTCCCCGGGGTATTTTCGGTGGATAGCTTCCCCAAAGCCAAAAACGTCCGCCCGGTATTCCTGCTGGGCCCGGGCCAGGGCTGCCTGGATTTCGGCTCGGATGGCCTCAGCCTGGAAATCTTCCAGGCTTCTAATTATTTCAGGTTGGTTTAAGTTAATATCGGTCCGGCTTTCTGCCACATTGCTTTCCACCTGAAGCTTCAGGGTCAGGGAAAGCTGACCGTTGCGGAGTTCCGGTTGCAGTTTGCTTTTGCAGCCTAGGATTTCCAGAGCAACCGGCTTTCCCTGACCCCCCGGAGCTGGAACTTGAATAGTGCCGCTCCTCACCTGGCCTCTTACCCACAGAACTCCCCGGCTCTCGGTCGAATTCAACCACCCAGCCAGTTTATCCCCTTGGAAGACGGCAGTTCCGTTAACCAGCATGGTATGCTCGGGCTCCATGGCCGGTAGGGTATCGTTGGTGTGTTCCGGTTTATATGACAGGTTGGGCCTTAATTCAACGCCAGCGGTAAAGGGGTCGGTTCCTTCGCTTTCCAGCATCTCCAGGAAGTCACCCACTGGTTGGACCGCGTACTGGGAAGTAAGACCCCGATCTTTGATTATTCTGGCTAAGCGCATGGCTGGACCCGGATCTAATAAGCCGGGGGTATCCATCAGATTAACCAGGTCGCTTCGGCTGACCAGCAGCCAGGTATTTCGGCGTAATTCGTGGTCGCGTTCGAAAAAATCCAAAAGCTCCCGAACTGAGCACTCCCGGACCAAACCTTCATCCAGGAGAATTACCTGGGTGTGGCCATAAAAAGGCCGGCGCGGCGATTCCCAGGTTATGCGGCGAATGGCTTCAAAGACGGTATCACCCTCAGCTTTGAGGTTGCGATAACTCTTTTGCTCTGCCGTAGTAACAAGGCCGCCAATTGCTCCGGCAACGGCTCTTGGATTGAGTACTTGGACGATAACCCGGATTTGTTCGGCCGGTGCTGGTTCTATTCCAATCCCACCGACAATGATCAATTGTTCTACTTCACGCCGATCCCAGCAGGCCGGTTGACTGCTGATAATCCCTAGGAGCAGGAGCAGCAGGAGCAGTTTTCTCCCCCAATTATTGGTCATTGTTATTTGTTTGCCCTCCTCTTCTTTTCTGACCTTTATTCGGTTGAGCGGGAGAAGGTTTTAGCCCGGGGACCTGGCGTTGTTGGTTTGTTTTCGCAGTTTCAGTCGGCCGGCGGTTCATTGCCCATATGGGAGCGCGGATCAGGACATCTTTGAGGTCTGACCCATGAAGGGGGGCCAGGGGAGCCAAATAGGGCATGCCAAAAGAACGCAACCCGGCCAAATGAATCAGGACCGCCAGAAACCCAACGATTATTCCGAAGAGCCCCAGGATCCCGGCTAACAGCATAAAGCCAAAGCGCATCAGGCGCAGCGGAAAACTTATCGTAAATATAGGCATCATAAAGGAGGCAATGCCGGTCAAGGCCACGACAATAACCATCAGCGGCGAGACGATGCTGGCTTGGATTGCGGCTTGGCCGAGCACCAGAGCCCCGACAATGCTCACGGCTTGACCCACCTGCCGGGGCAGTCGGATGCCAGCTTCCCGTATGGCCTCAAAGGCCAGTTCCATGATCAAGGCCTCCAGCAAGGCCGGGAAAGGGACCCCTTCGCGGGCGGCAGCGATGCTGAGAAGTAGCCGGGTCGGGATCATCTCCTGGTGAAAGGTGGTAACCGCGATATACAGCGATGGCAGCAGCAAGGCCGTGAACATTCCCAGATACCGCAGCCAACGAATCACTGTTGCATAAACAAATCGAGTCGAGTAGTCTTCCGGGGATTGCAATAAAAAGAAAAAGTCTGCCGGCACAATCAGCGCAAAAGGGGTCCCTTCGGTTAAGATCGCTACCCGGCCCTCTATCAAAGCTGACGCCACCATATCCGGTCGCTCCGTGTGAAGCACGGTTGGAAAGGGGGAAAAAGGCGCATCTTCGATCAGTTCTTCGAGTGCGCCGCTCTCTATGATCGCATCCAGGTCGATCCGCTGCAGCCGGCGTTTAACTTCCGCCACTAGATCCGGGGAAGTGATCCCTTTGATGTAGCTGATCATCACTGGGGTAGAGGTAACCCTGCCGATATTTAGACGTTCAAAGACCAGATTAGGGGACTGAACCCGGCGCCGAATCAAGGAAAGATTGGTTGAGAGGGTTTCCACGAAACCCTCTCGGGGGCCTCGAACCACGGTTTCGGATGTGGGTTCTGTAATGTTCCGCGCACTCCATCCCTGTAAACCTAGGATCAGGGCAGTGTCTTGTCCGTCAATCAGGATGACTACTTTTCCGTAAAGAATGGCATTGACCAGTTCGGCCAGGTTGTGGGCCTCTTGTAAGTCCGTGGTGGTGACGATAAAATCTTTGACTAGTTTCAACAGGTTGGGCCGGTTGAGATGGTAGCCAACTTCCTGGGAAAAGAGCATCATGGGTTTTAAGACATCGTTATTGATCAGGGCCTTGTCGCACATACTTTCAATATGAATGATTGCTGCCTCGGTTTGCTCAGCCAGACCCAACCGAAACTGCCGAAAAATAACATCCGCGTTTTGGCCGAAGATCCGCTTTAGCCGGTCAAGGTTGACCAACAAGCTGGAAGAAACAGTGATTTTGGCTAAATCTTCATTCCGGTAAACCCGACGATCCGGTTCGGTCTGGTTATTTGGTCGGGCGAGGTCCTCCTTTTTGTTAGCTTTTGGAATTAATTTCCCAATCAATCTTTTGATCCTGGGCGACATTGGATAACCCTCTCTTTATTGAAATCGGGTAAACCGGGCAAAAGTGCCAATTAGTATTAATATTCTCCAAAAAGAGCCGGGAGTATCCATAACCGGGGGGACGGTTCTTCCGGCCGGTTGTTGCCACGGGGAAGGTTTTTCCGGCCGGGATAAAATTGGCACCGGTCGGTTGTGGGACAGGTTAAGTTCTTTAAGAACAATTACGCGCGTGTGATAACTCGGTCTGCCGGCTAGACGGGGAACGAACCTTGTTGCTTCGGATAGGACTTGTCTCCCCCTCTAGCCCCGCCATACGCTAACTGGGAACGAACCTTGTTGCTTCGGACAGGCATCAAACTCGTCCGGCGAGCTCAAACAGCGATACCAGCTGATCCTCAGCCAGCTCTGTTCCTTGTGTAAGCTGCCAATCGCTGACCTGCGTTAAACCATGGCTCGATCATGGTTTTTCCTGTTCTGGACAGCGTACGAAGCGGCATGGGGGTCTAATAAGACGTTGTTTCTATCAGTCACATGGTCGGGGTAAAGGAGTAGAAACGGATTCTGGGGTTTAATAAGATGTTTTTCTATCAGTTTTGAAAGTTGGGCAATTGAGTGCATGAACTCAAAAATAGGTCTTTGGTCCCGATCAAACTGCTAGTATTTTGACTGTTTTTGTCGTATTATACATTGCAGGGTATTAAGATTAATAATTAACGTGGATAATATTGTAACAAAATAAATGGGCAGCGTATTCGAAAGAATACTACGCAAAGCTACGGGTCTAAGGTTTTAGGTCTTAACCTGAGGCTATGATCGCCGGGCTGCATTACACCATCGCTTTAATTCACTGGACATGAATTAAAGGTCTGCCCGTTTGGATAAACGGGTTTTTTTAATAACTACTTAAACACTGGAGGTGAAACACTACGGCTGTCTAGCAGTATCTTGATCTACTCTTACTTTTTCTCGGGGATAGACGATATCCATGCCACATCTGTATAGCAATATCATTGATCTACTCTTACTCCTACGGAACTTCGGCTTCCACGCATACAAAAAGTCTAGCAACTTTATGATCATGATTGACTCTTACTGGGTTTAAAATTAAATAAGGGAGAGGAATATTTTGTTTAATCTAGGGAAAATGAGCGTTAAGTTCAAACTCCTGCTACCTGTCTTAATATTGGTCATATTATGTTTGAGTATTATGGGGGTTTTAAATTATCAGGCGGCCAGAAATCTTTTAACGACTCAGATGGGGGAGCAAATCTTAAAAATAGCTGTGGCACAGTCAGAGAATATTGATAACTGGCTGAAGATCCGGCTGGCTGAGGTTGAGACTCTGGCCAATACTGGGATAGTTAGGAGCATGGATCTAACCCAGATCGAACCGGGACTGGTTAAACACCATGAGCGTTTGCAGGAATACTATGAACTGCTGTACGTTGCCGAGCCGAATGGTATCTGCCACCTTAGCTCCGGAGGGGAGAATAACATTGCAGACCGGGACTACTTCCAGCAGGCTATGGCCGGTAAAACACTGGTGTCGGACCCGGTAATCTCCAAAGCCACCGGCAACCCGATCGTGGTCGCGATCGCGCCAATTAAAAATGACAGCGGACAGGTTATCGGGGCTTTCGGGGGAGTTGTGCTGATTGATACCTTGAACCGGATGGTTTTAGACGTGAAGGTCGGCCAAACCGGTTATGCCTATATGATGCAGCGGGACGGACTAACCCTGGTTCACCCGGATAAGGACTGGGTCCTGAAACGAAATCCGCTCCAAGAAGCGGGCACGGATAAATCCTTGGTCGATATCCTGACGCGCATGACTAAGGGTGAGACCGGTCACGGGTATTATACCTGGGAGGGTGACGAAAAACTGATCAGCTTTGCTCCCGTGAAAACAACCGGGTGGGGTTTGGCAGTTACGGTACCCAGCCAAGAAATCAATGAAAGTGTTAGTACCCTGGCCAAGAATACGCTAATTATTGGGCTGGTTTGTCTGGTGGTGCTGGGCTTAGCCATCTTCTTTATGGTACAGCTAACCTTAAAACCATTACAACGGCTAGCTGAAGTGAGCAGCCGAATCGCTGAGGGAGATTTAGCGCAGCAGGTAGAAGTAAAGTCGACCGACGAGATCGGCCAATTGGCGGAGAACTTTAACGGCATGGTCAATAACCTGCGCCGTTTAGTAGAGCGGATCAGTACTATGACCGGGCAAGTGGCGGATGCCTCGGAGCAACTAGCTGAGGCAGCCGGGGAGTCCGGGAAAGCGACAGAGCAGGTCGCCCTCAGTATGGGTGAATTGGCCAAAGGAACCGCTAATGAGGCAGAACTTACCCAGGATACTGCCCGAGTGGTGAATGATATGGCCCAAGCCCTGCGGCAGGTAGAAAGTGGAGCCCAACAGGTTAACGGGGTCTCCCGGCAGCTAAAAACTGTCGTTGAGGAAGGAATGGAGGCCGTCAGTGATCTGGGCAGTAAAATGGCGGAAAGTGTTCGGTCTTCTGAAGGGGTCGGCGTAGCCATTCAGGATCTAGATCAGTGCTCCAAAGAGATCGGACAAATAGTTGAGGTCATCACCAATATTGCCGGCCAAACTAATTTGCTGGCCTTGAACGCAGCCATAGAGGCGGCTCGAGCGGGTGAACAAGGCCGCGGCTTTGCGGTGGTTGCTGATGAGGTGCGGAAATTGGCTGAGGGTTCGGCTCAGGCTGCCAATCAGATTGCCCAGCTTATCCAGGATATTCAGAAAGGAACCGAAACCGCAGTCAATGAGGTAACCAACGCCATCGCAGTGATTAAGGCGCAGGAGCAGGCGGTGAGCGTCACTGAGAACTTGTTCGGCAATGTTGAAAAAGGAGCCGGATCCATTGAATTGGAGATAAATTCTGCTATCGCGGCCATTAATCAGTTGAGCACCCAGGCTCAGCGAATCGTCCAGGCCGTGGAAAGCATCTCGGCGATTACCCAGCAATCAGCTGCCTCCGCTGAAGAAGTTTCAGCCATTACCGAGGAGCAAACTGCTTCCGCCCAGATGATTGCCGCCTCGGCGCAAAACATCGCTGATCTGGTTAAAGATTTAGAAAAAGCAGTCGCCCAATTCAAACTCTAGCCACATCAGCCCAGTAGCCCAGCAGCCAAAGGGACGGTTCTTGTGGCAGGGAGCAGGGGGGACGGGCTAGCCAAAGGGACGGTTCTTGTGGGAAGGAAGCCGGGACGACTCCCCGACTTCCTCTATGAAACAGATGACCGAATGCAGCTGGATGATCGAGCAGCTGACCAAGCTGCCCCCGACTTCCTCATATGAAACAGATAACCAAGACCAAGGAATCTTCAGTAAGCCAAAACCAGGTTCCCCAGCTTCCTCTTATGAAACTCACTAGTGTTGCATTAAATTTTTTAACAAAGCACTAAGTAGTTCATTATCATAAATGCTTAATAAATATACATGTTAATTACCATAATATAACTGGTCCTATAAGAAAAAACTCCTTATAATAGAGATGTACAGGTAGTCCTGTCCATAATCTCTAAGATAAGGAGATCCCACTTATGGACAAGGATACCAAAAAATCTGCATTTCGTGAATGCCTTGAGCCTATATTTGTATCTAGTTTTCAAAAGCTACTTAAAACCTGGGACATTGACAAGTACGTCAAAAAGCTGTTCGCTAATAACTTTATCCTTTTAATGCTTTACGCCCAGATTGATTGCCTTGACAGTTTGCGCCATACGAGTCAGATATTGAAGGATAGTGAAAAACTTCAGGAACTTATTGGAATAACTTCTATAAGTGCATCACAGCTATCCAGAAAACTCAGAGAAATGTCAACCGAAGTTCTTGAAAAATTGTTTACTGAACTCGTAAAGGAGCTAGAAGCAACAATTGGTCATAAAGCAATGAGTCATCGTCTTAAAAGGATTTTCTTGGTGGATGCCTCGGTGATTAGCTTTTGTCTCTCCAATCACCTTTGGGCAACCTACCGGAAAACTAAGGCCGGAGTCAAGCTTCACCTAAAACTAGCCTTTTATCCTGAAGTCGGGGTTTATCCTTATACGGCAATTATCACAACCGCTAAAGGTAACGACCGGACTCAAATGGATAACTTGGTCGTTGAAGAATCTGGAGATGCGCTTTACGTTTTTGACCGAGGTTACATTGATTACGAGAAGTTCGACAGCTATTGTGATAATAACAACCAGATCCGGTTTGTCAGCCGTTTAAAATCAAATGCGGTCAAGGAGTTAATCCTAGAGCAAAAGATCCTGGTTGATAATGAATGGGCACTGGAGCGAATTGTTCGTCTGGGCAGACCGGGAGTTAACCAAATGAAACATCCTCTACGGTTAATTGAAACCCGGGATACTCAAGGAAATGCCGTCACGATTGTAACCAATAACTTTGAATTAACTGCCCAAGAAATCAGTGATATTTACCGGAACCGGTGGGCAATTGAACTATTTTTTAAATGGGTGAAGCAACATCTCAAGGTCAAAAAGTTTTATGGTAATAGCGAGAATGCCGTAAAGAATCAGATTTGGCTAGCCCTCATATCCTTTTGTTTGATGACATTACTCCAATCAAAGGTAAAGTTCTCGGGAGAGCTCTTGAGTCTTCAACGTCTTCTACAATCTTGTGGATATGATTCTTTAGAACTTTTCCTCGACAAGTTGTTTAGGCCACCAGCTCGTAAATCTAATGGTGGAAGGCGAAAGAATACATGGGAACAGGAATTCTGGCGGCTTAACGAAGAAACATTGCTTTATGGGACTAGTATTCTAGATGAAATGACCCTGGATCTTATTTAACAAAATTAGGCAACGAAATGTGGCACAGGACTATCTTTAATTGATCACTTGCTTTTTAACATTTACAGGAAAAATCCTGTTCAGAATATTCAATCTTCGTCTATTTAGCCCTATATATAAGCCAGTGTAAAATGCACTTAGAAGAAATGGGTTAAATTTTATGCATCACTAATGTATGAAACTATGAAAACAGATATGTATTTTGAGCAGAAAAGAACGAACTTATTGGTTTTGCTTGACACTCCTCAAGGCTGAAGTCAGGCACTTGACGACCTATTTTGCTAATAGTAACCAACTTGTCCGAATTCAGTTTCCGGAGTAACTGAGCAGTGAAAAAGGAAATCGAGCAGATGTTGAGGAAGGCAACTTCCAGGAATTAACAAAGCAGAAGTCTAAAAGGCCTGGTAGAGTATTAATCTATCGGGTCATTTGTTTTTCAAAGGAGGCACGAAGATTAAGGGGATGCGAGCACCATCCTGGTTTCTCCCTCAAGATTCAGGCGGTAGGAGAACGGTTCTTGTGCTCCCATATCCCCTTATCCCTTTATCTCTCTATCTCTCTATTTCTCTATCTCTCTGTTTCTCTATCTCTCTGTTTCTCTATCTCTCTGTTTCTCTATCTCTCTACGAGAACCGTCCCCGTGGCTGGGTGCATCTCTCCATCTCGCCACGAGAACCGTCCCCGTGGCTGCCGCGAGAACCGTCCCCTTGGCTGGGTTCGCCTGCTTTTCTTTTTCCAGGTGTTAGCTGAGCAAAGATTTCATATACTTGTTTTAGGTAATAATCCAGAAGCAAAAGGGATGTTACAAGCGGCGAAGACGGGTTTGGGGCCGGTTGTATGATTAAGGGGGTAATAATATGAGATTTGGTCGGATTAAAAATGTCTACCCCGGGGGTAATACGGTCCGGGGCTTTTTCTCCCTTTATGATTCAGCCTTGCAAAATTTGCAGCGACTCTATATCCTCAAAGGCGGGCCGGGTACCGGCAAATCGACCCTGATCCGTCAGGTGGGGCTGGCCATGGTTGACCGCGGCTATGATACTGAATTTCTACATTGTTCTTCAGATAACCGTTCCTTGGATGGGGTGATTGTCCCGGCAATTGGGGTGGGGATTGTGGATGGTACTGCACCGCATATAATTGATCCAAAGTACCCCGGAGCGGTTGATCAGATCATTAATCTGGGGGAGTGTTGGCATGAGGAGTACTTGCAGGAACACCGTAAGGAAATCGTGGATATTACTACTCAAATCAGCGGGCACTTTAGTCAAGCCTATAAAATTTTGAAAAAGGCCAAGGAGATTGAAGAGGAATGGGAGGGTCTGGTGGCTGAGGCCATGGATTTTTCGCGGCTTGATCAGCAGACAGAGAGCTTGCTGGCGGAGGTCTTCGAACTTTCACCCCCGGTGCGGCACCTGTTTGCCGGAGCCTTGACCCCTGAAGGAACAGTCAATTATATTGAAAATTTGACTGAAGATTGCACGCGTCGAATTATTCTTCGAGGACAACCGGGCAGCGGTAAATCAACTATAATCAGTAAGGTGGCGCAGATTGCCCAGCAAAGGGGATTTGGGATTGAAGTTTTTCATTGCGCCTTTGACCCAGATAGCCTGGATATGGTGATAATTCCTTACCTCAAAACAGCGGTGCTTGACGGCAGCCCGCCGCACGTGATTGAAGCCAGCCGACCGGGTGACCGGATCATTGATTTAATGGAATTCGCGGCTGAGTCCGTTCTAGAAGAACGGAAAGTAGCTTTAGCTGAGAAAAAACTGGAATTTGAGGAGGCGATCAGTGCGGCAGTAGCCGAGATAAACCGGGCTAAGAAGGCTCATGACCAGTTAGAGGCGATCTATATTGAGGCGATGGATTATGATGAGTTAGATGCGGTGCGGGAGCAGGTCCTAAATAAGGTTTTGCAGTTAGCCACTAAATAGGGAAGGGGGACAAAACCTTATTTTGCACGAATCTTAAAAGCCTTGATACCGGCGGTTTTAAAACAAACCTGAATCCGTGGCACACGTAAAAAACTTGTTTAAATTTCCCCAAAATCAGGTATTCATATGATCACTTCTCTAATATATGACTTTTAGTTTCAAACAAAACAATTAAATACAATGACCGAATGGTCGCGGTATGTTTTAACTGCGTCACAGCCGAGAATAGGTTATACTGAACAGTAGTGGGACAACTTATTTTTTTGATGAAGCCCTAATTAAACCATATTTTCTATATTTTGTAATTAATATTAAGCAAATAGCGGATTACATTGATGGTCGTGCTGGTATCCCCGGAACACCGGGAATATTATCTGCTGAACTTCTGAGAACATTTTTTATATAAAGAGGTTATCAGAATAAGGGGAGGGTAGCGTTTGAGTAAATTAATTGTCCTATTTATTGCTGGTTTTATTGGACTATCGCTTCGTTACATAATTTTAGGAGATTTTGAAATTGATCAACTGCTATCGTTGCTTTTATTCCCTGCTGGTTCTATGCTGGTATTTTTTATTCTGAAATGGCAGTATAACAAAGATCGCGATTTTCAACCCAACCAAAGTAAAAACAAAATGGTTACTCGCTTAGGCGATAGGGTTTCGACAACGCCTAAACAAATGTACCGAGATAAGGTCCATATTGGATCTTATCATCGATTTTACAATAAATGGTGGCAGCGGATCATTGCGGATATATTTGATGATCCAGGTCGCTGGTATCTTAATCTAATATTTACATTGCACAGCGGTGATCGGGCTGTTATTAAAGGCGAAAATGATAATAAAATTATCGGGAACATTGCATGGGTTATTTATAAGAATGATAAAGAGGTAGGAACGATTAGTACCGATTATTCCGTAAAAAATGCAATAAAATTTCTAGAAAGTCTTCATCTTCAATATGGCAATAATACATATCATTTTAGGTCGTATAGTTTACGATCAAAAACAGAAATTTACTATGATAATTACGTTATTGCTACAGGTGAAAGAGCAGAAGGGGCCGTTTATGAATTAACAATTGACCCGGCCTTTAAACATGATTGGGACATGCTATTTATGGTTTATATTTTGTTTAATTATAATTTTAGTCAATAATTGGCATCCTAGTTTACCGTTGACCGGTCTCAGCCAGGCCGGTACAATCAAGAAGAGATTTCGATTAATTCTACCTTTAATAATTTTCACCATTCATGTTTCTCCATTCATGTTTTATCTAGGGAGCAGGTGAGTTAATGGGCAAACCGGCTGATGGTGTCTTTAAATTGAAAGCTGACTATTCACCGCAGGGAGATCAGCCTAAGGCAATTGCCGCCTTGACCGAGGGAGTCCGACAGGGAATGCGGCATCAGACCCTGCTGGGAGTGACCGGTTCCGGCAAGACTTTTACGATGGCGCAGGTGATTCAGCAGGTCCAGAGACCGACCTTGGTCATTGCCCATAACAAAACCTTAGCGGCCCAGCTCTGTGCGGAGTTTAAAGAGTTCTTTCCGGATAATGCGGTGGAGTACTTTGTCAGCTATTACGATTATTATCAACCAGAGGCTTATGTGCCGCAATCAGATACCTACATTGAGAAGGATTCCTCGATTAATGACGAGATTGATAAGCTGCGGCACTCAGCTACTGCGGCCTTGCTGGAACGCCGGGACGTGATTATTGTGGCCAGCGTCTCCTGCATCTATGGTCTAGGCTCGCCGGAGGACTACCACCTGATGATGGTTTCCCTGCGGGAGGGCATGACCTGTGATCGGGATGAGGTGCTGCGCCGACTGGTCGATATTCAATATAACCGTAATGACGTGAATTTTACCCGGGGGACGTTTCGGGTGCGCGGCGATGTGGTAGAAATATTCCCGGTCTCTTTTACGGAAAAAGCGATCCGCGTCGAGTTCTTCGGGGATGAGATTGAACGAATCATGGAGATTGACACCTTGACCGGAGAAATTCTTGGTCTCCGGCGCCACGTGGCGATTTTTCCGGCCAGTCACTATGTAACCACCCCGGAAAAGCTGGAGGCGGCCTGGCGGGGGATTGAGGAAGAACTGGAAGTCCAATTGGCCCAGTTAAAAGCTAAGGACAAGCTGTTGGAGGTGCAGCGTCTGGAGCAGCGGACCCGGCACGATCTGGAGATGCTGCGGGAGATTGGTTTCTGTACTGGAATTGAAAACTACTCCCGGCATTTGACCGGCCGCCAGCCTGGGGAGGCCCCGTTTACCCTGCTGGACTTTTTCCCCAAGGATTTCTTGGTCTTTGTAGATGAATCTCATATGACGATTCCCCAGATCCGGGGGATGTATGAAGGGGACTTTTCCCGCAAGACAACCCTGGTGGACTACGGATTCCGCCTGCCTTCGGCGATTGATAACCGTCCCCTGCGGTTTCCCGAGTTTGAAGCCCGGGTCAACCAGGCGATCTATGTCAGTGCTACCCCCGGTCCTTACGAACTGGAACACAGCCAGCAGGTCGTGGAACAGGTGATTCGGCCAACTGGTCTGGTGGACCCAGAGGTGGAGGTGCGCCCGGTCAAGGGCCAGATTGATGATCTGCTGGAAGAGATTCGGCTGCGGGTGGCACGGCAGGAGCGCGTCCTGGTGACTACGTTGACTAAAAAAATGGCGGAGGATCTAACGACGTATCTGCAAGAATTGGGGATTAAGGTACGTTACCTCCATTCCGATATCGATACGCTGGAACGGATGATTATCCTGCGGGATTTGCGGTTAGGCGTTTTTGACGTGTTGGTTGGGATTAACCTGTTGCGGGAGGGGCTGGACCTGCCCGAGGTTTCACTGGTGGCCATTCTGGATGCGGATAAAGAGGGTTTCCTGCGCTCCGAAAGATCCTTGATTCAGACGATCGGCCGGGCGGCTCGAAACGTGGAGGGCCGGGTTTTGATGTACGCGGATAAGGTCACGGCTTCCATGCAGAAAGCCATTGATGAGACTAACCGGCGCCGGCAGTTGCAGATGGATTATAATGAGCGGCATGGGATTACCCCGGCCACGGTCACCAAGGCCGTACGGGAGGTGCTGGAAATAACCCGAGCCGCGGAGTCGATTCAGCCCGAGACCGCTCTCGATCGAGTAGCGGAAGGCACGGCCGGTTATCTGACACGACAACAAATAATAGAGCTGCCGCCCGGTGAACGGCGTCAGTTCATCGCTGATTTAGAGCGGGATATGCAGGAGGCAGCCCGGCGCTTGGAGTTTGAGCGGGCGGCGGAGATGCGCGATTTGCTCATTGAATTGAAAGGGATCTGGGGGATGGGGACTGCTCGGCCTTCAGACAAGCCCGAAAAAGCAGCAGTTATTAAGTCAGGCCGGCGGGCTGGTAAAAGTACTGGTCAAAAGAGTAATGGTCAAAAAATTACCGGTCAAAAAAGCACCGGCAAAAGAGGCGTTGGCTCCAAAGGGGCTGGTACAAGAGACTCCAATCAAAAACAAAAAAAGGCAAAGGTTTAGTTAGTCTAGATAGAATAGCGGGAAAGGTTTGCCGGTGGGCCCGTAAACGCGTCCCGTGCTTGTTCGTGAAGTTGATGAATCAGGAATCCCGCGAATTTATCCGTGTGAGGTTCAAAAGAAGCGAGGCTGACGTTCGTTAACACACTGAGTAAGAAAATTATTCCAGGCTGTAACATTAATGTTACAGCCTTTTTACATAATCTCAGAAAGTATAAGTGGACTTTCTGATTATAAGTAAGTGCAGCTAATGCTTCTACCTGGGCCGAAGGCTTGGCGTAAGCCAAATTTTCTTTAACCCTTGTCTGCCAAGGAATGTAAAATCTATCTATAACTATAGGTATTATTATATTGGAAAATATTGCACAGCGTTATAAATTATGCTATATTTAAGAAACAGAACTTCCTTATAAATCTGGCTCATCTTAATACTGCTTAGTAGAAGGATACTCTGTAACAGGAAGGGAGATGGATGATGTTTAAAACGCTAAAAGGGAAAATCATTTTCTATTCGGCCATGGCTTTATTAGCGATGCAGGTGATTTTAGTCTTTGTTCTGTTACACTTTCATAGTCATGAACTAGAGCTGATTAATAAAAGTGAGGAAGCAGCGAATGGCCATTTGGGCAATTTAATCAGCTTGACCATGGACTCATACCTTAAAGCAGCCCGGACTGGGGTGGAAAGTGTGGCGGCAAATCCAGAGGTAATCAGGGCCTTTGCGGATCGCGATCGAGAGCGGTTAATTCAGCTTTGCGGACCAATTTTTGATCAGGTCAAAGAGCAGGGAATTGACCAATTTGGCTTTCAGACGGCTGATTATCAGTCCTTCCTGCGGCTGCACCAGCCGGATCAGTTTGGGGATGATCTCTCCTACCGACAGACTTTGGTTAAGGCCAGCCAGGAAAAGCAGTTAGTAACCGGGCTGGAAAAAGGCAAGGCCGGCTTTGGTTTTCGAGCGGTAGCCCCACTTTTTATGAATAATACCTATCTGGGGACGGTCGATTATGGGGCTGGTTTTGGCCAACAGTTTGCTAATGAGCTAAAGAATAAAACCGGTTATGAGGTATTTATTTATGAGACGACTGGAACCGGCCAGGGTAATTTGCTGGCTGGCACTAGTCCCCAAGATGAGTTGTCTCTCGATTCGGCAGAACTTTCCAGCAATCTGCAGTCAGGTCAGCTTTATTCACCCCAAATAGAAACCGGCCAGGCGATAGTTTATCCGTTCCGGGATTATTCTGGACAGGTCCAGGGCTACATTAAACTGTTCAACCGGGAAGCGGGAAGCACGAAGGTGTCGATGGCTGAGTTATATGAAGCCTTAACGTTTTCCGCGCTTACTTTGCTGCTGGGCCTGGTGGTGATCTATCTGGTCGTGTCTCGGAACTTACGCCCGCTGCGGGAGGTAGCCCAGACCATAAATATTATTAAAATGAAAGGGTTCCATCAAGAATTCACCGTGGCCGAGCAGAATGAAATTGGCGAGGCGATAACCGCCTTAAATCAATTAACGAATGCATTTAATGACTCTATTCGCTCGATGCAGGAACGAACTTTGGATACGGTTCAAGCCATGGAACGCTTGCGCGGAGAAATGGAGACAGCGGAAGGTGCGATTAAGGAGGTTGTCTCGACCAATGACGAATTTGGCCAACAATTCGGGATGGTGGTGGAAAATACGCAACAGGCCGTGCTGGCCATGAATGAAATTGCCAAGGGAGCGGAAGAAATCGCCAATTCAGCTTTGCGCGCCTCGGAGAATAGCAGTGAAACCAACGATCAGGCGGAACAAACCAATATTAAGGTTCGCAGTGTGGAACAGATGATGCAAGAGATGACCCGGGCGGCTAAAGAAGCGGTCCAGAGTGTGGAGGAGATGCAGGGGTCTTCGGCTCAGATCGGAGAGATTTTGGATATTATTGTGGCGATTGCGGAGCAGACCAATCTCTTAGCCCTGAATGCGGCGATTGAGGCGGCTAGGGCTGGGGAGCAAGGGCGAGGTTTTGCGGTAGTTGCGGAGGAAATTCGAAAACTGGCCGAGGATACGAAAAAATCTACCCGCACGATTACTGCCTTGCTGGAGAATATTCGAACCAGTACTGCCGGGACCGTGGCCTCCATCACGAATATTGATCAGGCTACAGCCCACAGCACTCAATTGATCGAAGAAATGTTAACTGATATTCAGATTATTACCCAGAAAGTGGCGGCGATTAATTCTCAGATTCAAAACGTGGCCGCCGCGACCGAAGAGCAGACCGCTGCCAGTGAGCAAGTCTCCGCGGCGATGACCGAAATTGGCGAGGTCAGCCAACGTACCCTAAATTCGCTAGATCGAGTTAAGGATCGGATTGCGGAACTGACCGAATTCATTGCCCATACCGGGCAAACTTTAACTGAAGCCCGCCGAGTCTCTTTACGGTGGAATTATTATGAAATGAGAGAGAATATTCGACAGCGGCAGCAGGAGCATGAGCAATGGGTGGCCAACCTGCGTCAATTTAAACCGGTTGAAGAGAACCCGACCCGGTGTAAGTTTGGGCAGTTTTACTACAGTTATGAACCGACGGTGCCTGAACTGCGGGAGGTATATCGTCGGTTCGAACAACCGCACCGGCTGCTGCATGAGGGTGGGCACCAAGTGCTGCAACTTGTTCAGGCTGGCCGGGAGGCAGAGGCCAGGCAGGCTTTAGCGAAAGTCGAAGCCCATTATCAAGAAATGAAGGTAGTGTTTGATGAGTTTTATCTGGTCATGGAGCGGTTGTTTGAAAAGGGGACGAATATGTTCTAGAATTGGGTGAATTAATTGGAAATCAATCTGGTACCGTGGCTGATAAATTTAGCCCGTAGTCTCGATTTTTCCAGCCGGGGGTTAATGCGGCATCATCAACGGGTGTCCATAATGTCTTTAGGTCTGGGCCAAGCCGCCGGTCTGGGGCAGGACGCGCTTTTTGACCTGTTTAAGGCGGCGATTATCCATGATGCTGGCGCGGTCACCTGGCAAGAAAAATTGGCCTTAGAAAATTTCGACACGGCCAATCCCTGGCCCCACTGTCGGCAGGGTTACCAATTGACGTCGGGAATACCGACCTTTGAGTCTGTGGCGGAGACTATCCTGTCGCACCATGATCACTGGGTTGGGGGCAATCCTTCCGGGCTTAGCCGGAGTGAGATTCCGCTGTCTAGTCGCATTATTCATCTGGTCGACCGGGTCGATGTCTTGATCCGCGATGAGGTGTACATCCTTGAACAACGCCGGGAAATACTTCAACGGATTCGGAATTTGTCGGGCCAGATTTTTGACCCTGACTTGGTCGACCTTTTTAGCGATTTAACCCGGAATGAGGGTTTCTGGCTGAACCTAGTTTCTCCCTGGACCTATAACAGTCTTTTGCAACTCGTGCCTTTTCGGTGGATCAGGGTAACAAGTGAAAGGCTCTTGGAACTGGCGGAGCTTTTTGCCCGGGTGGTTGACGCTAAAAGCCCTTTTACTTACCGACATTCGTGCGGGGTAGCCGCAACGGCGAAATTCTTAGCTCAGAAAGCCGGTTTGCCCCCAAAAGAGTGGGCGTTGCTGGAAGTAGCCGGGCTGTTGCATGATTTAGGTAAACTGGCGGTACCGGAAGAGATTATCGAGAAGCCGGGGGCCTTAACTAGAACGGAGATGAATCTGGTTAAGCAGCACACTTACCATACATACTGGCTGCTTAAACCGATGCTGGCTAAATACCCCCTGGCCGAGTGGGCCGCTTTCCATCACGAAAGACTTGACGGCCGGGGTTATCCGTTTCGTAAAGTCAAGAATGAATTGGATGTATCGAGCCGGATTATGGCGGTGGCGGACATCTATACTGCTTTGCGGGAGGATCGACCCTATCGCAAAGGGTTAACCTGGACCGAGCTTGAGGGGGTTATCAGGAAAAAGGTGCTAAGTGGGGCCCTGGATCCGGATTTGGCGGACCTGCTGTTTGAAAATCGGCGGGACCTGGATGAAAGCTGGGCCGAGTTGACTTATGGTAAGCGCGCTGATCACCGCCCGCTTGCCGCTAAGATCAATTGGCCGTAAGTGGTTATTAGATAGTGAGTGGTTATTAGATAAGTTTTTATGAGTCCGAAGGTTTTGTGAGTCCGAAGGTTTTGTGAGTCCGAAAGGTTGGTTGATTCCTCTGCCGGAATCAGCCTGCTTTGTTTTTATTGAATTAATTTTATTGAATTAGAATAAAAAGATTCCCGATGAAAACAAAAAGACTCCCGCATCTATAAGCGGGATTACCTTGGGCAAATTTCAGGTGGAATTAGAGTCTTCACCACCTAGAAGGCATAATCAGCTATGGGCTAAAAAAGGACATTGACGGCAAGTAACATGTTTAGATAAAATTCAAGAGGTAGACTCATTTTAGCCAGAGAATAGTAATAAGAGACTGAATTTGTGATTAAATTTACATATTAGTATACAAAGTAGATTAATTTTTGTCAACCTTTGTCTTGCCAATTACTGACCTGCGTTATCATCCAGCGCGATCAGTTTTTCATGTTCTGATGGTGTTGCTTAACGGACATGAGTAATTTGGAGTAATTAATTTTCAGGAGGTGTATGTGGTGAAGGCATTTCGTTTGCCTGCAACTGACTTGGCTGCGTTTATCGAACGGTTGGCCGGTCAGTATACGATCCTTGGGCCAGTGCCCCGAGGCCCAGGAGCCGTCTTTGGTGAAGTCAAGACTGCGGACCAGCTTAAGCTTGATTTTGGGCAGACATTCTATTCCCCGAAAAAGTATTTTCATCCCCCGGTGCAGACTCTGATTACTTTTCAAGACCGTCAAATAGTCGAAAAGGCCGGGGAAGCCGATGAATCGATCAATCCGCGAATTATTTTCGGGATACGTCCTTGTGACATGAACGCCTTAACCAACCTGGACCAGGTTTTTGGCGAGGCCTATCCGGATCCTTACTACCAACGGCAAAGAAAAAATACGCTAATTGTGGCACTAAACTGCAATCAACCTTGTAAGAACGGTTTTTGCACTTCGTTTAATACCGGTCCGGCAGCCGAAAAAGGGTATGACCTGGCCTTAACTGACCTGGGAGACACCTATTTGGTAGAGGTGGGCAGTGAAGCCGGACAAGCCTTGGCAGCTGGCCTGACGCCGGCGACTGAGGCAGACCAAACCGCAGCAAAGCAAGTGATTGACTCCTGCCGGCAGAGCATGACTCGGCGGATTGAGGTCGAAAACCTGGGTGATTTTATGCACCAACGGGTTGACCATCCGCACTGGCAGGAACTGAAAGAGAAGTGCTTGGCTTGCGGCAGTTGTACTAATGTTTGTCCCACTTGTTTTTGTTTTGCGGTGCAGGATCAGACTGATCTGACTCTCCAAAATGGAGTGCGGGAGCGGGTTTGGGATTCCTGCCAATACTATAAGTTTTCTCGGGTAGCCCTGGACCACGTTTTCCGGCCGGACCGAGCCGCCCGGATCAAACAGCGGTTGTTCCATAAATTTGCTTATTATGAGCAGCAGTTTGACGTGGTTGGTTGTGTCGGCTGCGGGCGTTGCGTGTCGACCTGTATCGTTAAGATTGATCCGGTCGAGGTCGTGGCGGCCCTGCAAGAGGGAGTGCCGGAGCAAAAGCCAGCGCAGCGTTTTCGGCCGACTCGCCGGGGTAGTTGTCCCAGTGAGAATCCCTATACCCCCTATCCAGCGGTTATTAAGGCGATTAAACAGCAGACCAAGGATACCGCGACCTATACTCTGGCCTTCACGGATGAGCAATTACGGCAAGAGTATAGTTTTGACCCGGGCACCTTTAATATGGTCAGTGTGTTTGGCGTTGGCGAAGCCCCGATTTCGATCAGTTCCGGGGCTGACGAAAAAGACTGTTTTGAACATACCATTCGGGCGGTCGGCAATCTAACCAATTTCTTGACCACCCTGAAAGTAGGCGATACCGTTGGGATTCGCGGGCCTTATGGCTACGGCTGGCCAGTTGAAGAAATGAAAGGCAAGAACGTGCTGGTCGTGGCCGGCGGAATTGGGCTGGCACCCCTGCGACCGGTGCTCAAGCATATTATTAATCGTCGGCCGGAATACGGTAAGTTAGAAATCCTGTATGGGGCGCGAAACCCCCAAGAAATGCTGTTCACCGATGAGTTCAGCCAGTGGCGCACCTGGCCGGATACCAATCTGCTGTTGACGGTCGATTCTCCAGCCGGGACTGACTGGACCGAGAATGTCGGCGTGGTGACCACCCTCTTTAACCAGATGACGGTGGAGCCGGAGAATACCATTGTGGTAACCTGCGGCCCCGGGATCATGATGAAGTTTGCGGTCCGCGATTTGCTTGCCCGCGGTTTTAAACCGGAGCAGATTTTTGTATCGCTGGAACGTCGGATGAGCTGCGGGATTAAAAAATGCGGTAACTGCCAGATTGGCCCGCTGTTTGTTTGTCAGGATGGCCCGGTCTTCCGTTATTCAGAGGTTAAAGACCTGCCGGAAGATATTTTTTAGAGGGGAGGGTGTGAGATGGCGAAACCGAAAATTGCGGTTTTCAAATTCAGCTCCTGTGCTGGCTGCCAGCTTTCGATCTTGAATCTTGAGGAGCATTTACTGGATATCGTAGGAGCCGTTGATTTAAGTTACTTTGTCATGGCCAAACGAGAAAATTTGGCCGGGCCATATGATATCGGTCTGGTGGAAGGGGCCGTAACTACCACTCGCGAAGTGGAAGAGTTAAAGCAAATTCGGAAAGAGTGCCAGTTGCTGGTCGCTTTGGGTACTTGCGCTTGTTTCGGCGGGGTCCCTTCAATCAAGAACTTTATCGGTACCCAGAAGGAAATAGAGGCGCGGGTCTACACCCACCTATGGGATATTAATTCTATTCCCGCCTATGGGATTGACTATTATGTGCCGGTTGATGCCTACCTGCGCGGTTGTGCGGTAGATCTCGGTGAATTGCTGGAACTGCTCCGTTGTGCTCTGCTGGGAGTCAGTCCCCGCTATATAACCCATGCCGTTTGCGGCGAGTGCAAGTTAAAAGAGAATGGCTGTCTGTTGTTAGGCAAAGGTCAGCCTTGTATGGGTTCAGTCACTGCCGGCGGCTGCGGGGCTCTGTGTCCCAGTCTCAATCGAGCCTGTGAGGGCTGCCGCGGTCCATCAGACGACTGCAATGCGGCCTCATTGGCCCGGGTTTTCCACGAACAACTGGGTCTGACCAAGGATGACGTGGTCCGGAAGTTCCGCAAGTATGCTGGTAATACACCGCAGTTTAGGAAGGGGGCGGAGGCACTGTGAGCGATCGCAAGATTTTTGTAGGGTATGTCGCTCGGGAAGAAGGCGATGGTGCCCTGGACCTGGTTATCTCGGCCGAGGGTAAGGTTAAGGAAGCCCGGTATAAAATCTGGGAGGCACCCCGATTTTTTGAGTCTTTCCTGGTTGGCCGCAAATACGATGAGGTGCCGGAGTTGGTGCAGCGAATCTGCGGTATTTGCCCGCATCCGCACAATCTAGCCGCGGCCCAGGCAGTTGAGCGGGCGATGGGGATTGAGGTCAGTGAGCAGACTCGTCTGCTGCGTCGGCTGCTACTAGTCGGGGACTGGATCATGAGCCATTCCTTGCACGTCTTTTGCCTGGCCGCCCCGGACTATTTGGGTTATGAAAGTGTCATCAGCATGGCCGGGAATCCAGAACTGCTACCGGTGGTCCAAAAAGCCCTGCAGTTCAAGCGGTTGGGGAATGATATGAGCGTCCTCTTAACCGGACATGAGATTCAGAACCGCACCTCTGTGGTCGGCGGGTTTACAGCGGTGCCGGCTGGTGCGGATTTAAGGAAGATCCGGGAACGGCTGCTGGGAATTAAGGAATTTGCCCTGGAAGCGACGCAACTGACCAAGGATCTGTTCTCAGCTGCCCCTTATCCGGAGTTGGTGCGGAAGTGCGAGCACGTGGCTCTTCATTCGCCTAAAGAATACGCGGTAGAGGCGGGACGGCTGGTCTCGACCGAGGGATTGGATATCTCGGATTGGGAATATCCGGAGTGGCTGATTGAAAGCCATGTCCCTGGCAGTAACGCCAAACACGCCATCATTCGGGGGCGGGATTCTTTCTTGGTTGGCCCGTTGGCTCGGGTAAACCTTAATTTTGATCAGTTGTCCGCTGATGCTCGGGCAGTAGCGGCTCAAGTCGGTTTTGTCGCTCCAAACTTTAACCCGTACATGAGTATTGTGGCCCGGTGCATTGAACTGGTGCACGCGATTGATGAGGCGGTCCAGATCATTGATCAGTTGGGTAATCCCAAGTATGAAGAACCGAAATACACCATCCGGGCTGGGGAGGGGTATGCGGTAACCGAGGCTCCGCGTGGCATTTGCTGCCACGGTGGTCGGATTGATAAGGACGGGGTGGTTCAGCAGTGGGATATCGTGGCCCCCACCGCGCGTAACGTCTACAACATTGAAAAAGACCTGAATGAGTTTGTCCCCAAGCTGCTGGATTTGTCAGATGAGGAACTAGCCTTGAAGTGCGAGATGCTGATCCGCAGCTATGACCCTTGTCTGTCCTGCTCAGTGCATTCGATCAAGGTCCGGGTGCATCGAGAGCAGTAAGAAGTGGTAAATGCCTGCTCACTCTACGAACCGGTCGTCCGGGACGGTACAGCGGGAGCAGTAAGAAGGTTCGCTAATCGCTAATCTAGGTTATAACACAGCACCATCATCGTGTTTATCTGCTGATGGTGCTGTGCTGTTTAGCGTCATGGGGGTTTGGTTTAGGAAATAATTAAGTATACTGCCATGCCAATCGCTGACCTGCGTTAAAACACTGGGCGATCATAATATTTTGGGCTGGTCGGACGTTATGAGGGTCGACTCTTAGTTAATTAACGCCCAGTGTTAATCAAAGCACTCGGTAGATTGAGGGGACAGTGGAGCTGTCCCCCCTTGTCCCGGAAAGGGGAGGAAGGACGATGCGCTGTCTGGTATTGGGCTGCGGCAACCTATTAGCCGCTGATGATGCAATCGGACTGTGGGTGGTTCGTTACCTGAAAGAATTGGCTACGAAAAAAGAGCCGGCGGACCAAGAAGCGTCGATCAATGAGTTGGACGGTCAAAAACCAAGCCAGGAAAAGAAGATCAAGCTGCCACCGGGAACGGTGGTGCTGGAGGTCGGTACACCTGGTCTGAACCTGCTCAACTACTGGGCCCCGGAGGACCGGGTTATCCTGGTCGACGCGATCAGAAGCGGCCGGCCACCGGGAACAATCCAACGGTTGACGTTAACTGAACTGCTGTCAATAGAAAGAGGTAATAACTTGACCGCGCACGGTTTGGGAATCATCGAGGCCTTAGAACTGGCACGGCTGACCGGCAACCTCCCGGCTGAATTGGTGCTGATTGGTATTGAGATTGCCAACGAAGAACCTTTCCAGATCGGCTTAAGCCCAGCGGTAGAACGGGCGATTGTGCCGGCAGCGGAAATGGTTCAAGCGGAGCTCAGCCGTTTTAATCTATCCTATTATTAATATTTCCTCGGTGAGTGGAATTCGGCCACAACCGGCTACCCCAGCTTATATCGCCGCGGGGAAAAATATTAAAAAGATTAGTCAAGATGTTTTAGATATATTTAATAAATACTTTTGGCCAGGCAATGTTCGTGAATTAGCTAATGTGATCGAGGGGACTGTGTGTTTATTAAAGGGAAATATTATCGATATAGAATCCCTTCCCTCCAACTTCCTAAAACGATATTTCGATACAGGACCACCTATTTGTAATATGACACAAAATAATTCAGGTATTGGTCAGAGACGGGTCATTTTGGATGATGAATTAGAGGAAGAGAGAATTAAAAAGGCCCTTGAAATAACTTCCGGTAATAAACGTCAAGCAGCAATAGTCTTAGGCGTGGCTCGGTCTACTTTTTACGAGAAACTTAAAAAGTACGGTATAAAATATGGTTGATTTTTTATAAATGACCCAACTGACACAAAAATTCTAGAGATTTTAATTGATTTATTTTTTATGTCCGAACCCGGACATGTCCCAAACAACATTGGACATGTCCGGGTTTTTATCATGATTGGCCAAAAGTGCATGGAGAACGCGACCTTCTCAGTTTCTCAAAGACATACACTTTATGGCGCAGGAATTGCGTTAAAGAGGAGATCAGATGATAGGTCATTGATCATGTCGACATGCGACCAGGGGGACCTATCAGTTAGCTCTTAATTTCATAACTGGAGGGGAGGAGGTAGAGTATATGAATACTACCAAAACTGTTAATTGCTGGTTCAGGAACAATGGGAAGCGGTATCGCTCAGGTTGCGGCGGAAAGGGGTCTGGAAGTTGTTCTCTATGACATGAAAAGAGAACAAATAGACAAAGCCTTGGCCACAATCAACGGCCTTCTTCAGAAAAAAGTGGATAAGGGGAAGCTTGCTCAAGACGAGAAAGATTCAGCTTTAGCGATTATATTTTAAACGGAACCAAACAATTCATCAGTAACGGCGGGGTAGCTGGTTTATACACCGTCTTTGCCATTTGCCACGCTGGATAAGAAATTAGGCTCGAAAGGGATCTGCTGCTTTATGGTTGATCGCCATACCCCGGGGATTTCGGTTGGGCCAAAGGAAGATAAACTGGGGATTCGCAGCTCGAACACGACTTCTGTCATTTTTGAAGATGTCCGGGTGCCCGCCAAGAACTTGCTGGGGGGCGAGGGTGAGGGCTTTAAAATCTGCATGAAGACTCTGGATATCTCACGGGCGATGGTTGGGGCCCATGGCTACCGGGGTCGCCCAGGCAGCTTTCGAGGCGTCCGTCAAATACGCTAAAGAAAGGGTGCAATTCGGTAAACCGATTGCCAGTTTCCAGGCCATTCAGTTTATCCTGGCGGATATGGCCCAGTACATCCAGGCCAGCCGTTTGTTATATCTGGAGGCTTCCAGCAAGCAGGACATGGGCCTGCCCTATACCGCGGCCGCTTCCTTAGCCAAGTGTTTTGCCGGGGATACGGCCATGAAGGTGGCCTGCGATGCGGTTCAGGTCTATGGGGGATATGGGTACACCAAAGAGTACCCGGTCGAGAAGTACTTTCGGGATGCTCGGGATGCTAAGATCATGCAGATATTTGAAGGGACCGCTCAGGTTCAGCGAATTGTTATCGCTGGCGACGTACTTAGGTCAATGTAATCTAAGATTAATGCGATTAAAGTGCTATTGCCTTAACTGGACGGGAAACCAGAGAGGAGGGAGAAGATGACCCCGGAAAAAAATAAGTAAGCCACCGGTGAAAAAGGTAATGACCCTCAAGGAAGCTGTCGCCACATTTGTTTCGGATGGGTCCTATGTGAGTTTTGGCGGAATTGGGGATCGCACGCCTTCTGCCGCGGTGCATGAGGTGGCCCGCCAAAGAAAAAAGAACCTGCGGCTGGTAAGTGATACGGCGGTAACCTTTGCCCACGATTCGATCTTGATTGGGCTGGGATTGGTCGATAAGTTTGAGATAGCCTATATGTGGGGAGGAATCTGGGGGCCAGATCCGCTTTACCGTCGGGCGGTCGAGAAGGGAATTCCAAAGCCAATTGAGCTGGAAGAATACTCGAACTTCACGGCCGGGATGCGTTTTATGGCGGCTTCGATGGGTCTGCCTTTCATGCCAACCAAGTCACCAAGTCTTTGTTGGGCTCAGATATCCCGGTGCACAATCCAAATATTAAAATTATTGACGATCCCTATACGGGAGAGCCGGTCGCCCTGGTGCCAGCCTCTCATCCGGACGTCGCCTTTATCCATGTTCAACGTTGTGATCCTATTGGTAACGCTCAGATTCTGGGACATGTGGGTAATGACGATTGTTTAGCCCGGGCTGCCCGACGGGTCGTCATCACCACCGAGGAAATAGTCCCGACTGAGGAAATCCAAAGGACTGCCAATCTTACTTACATCCCCTACTATTGTGTTGATGCCGTCGTTAAGGTACCCTTTGGGTCACATGGCCGGGGCTGTGCTTATTGTTATCCGATGGATGTTCCCTACGGTCTCCAACTGCAGAAGGTTTGGTCAACCGCTGAGGGATTTGAAAAATGGGCTGAAGAGTGGATATACGGTGTGGATGACTGGGAAGGTTACTGTCGAAAATTGGGCTGGGAACGTTTAAGCCGTTTAGCAATGGCGGAACGGCGTTATCAGCAGTACGGGGAGGTGAGGTAGTCATGACGGCTCAAGCAACCTGCAACCTATGCTGAAAAATATACCTTATTAGAATTAATGGCTGCCACAATTGCTCGGGAATTCCGGGATGGAGAAACAGCTTTTGTCGGTGTTGGCCCCCCATTGATTGCCGCAATGGTGGCCAAACTAACCCATGCTCCAAAACTAACCATTGCTGTGGAAGGGGGCTCTATTGGTTCGTCACCGCGTCGGTTGCTGACCTGTATCGCTGATGCTACCATCTCTGAGCGGGCCTATAGTAATGGTCCAATGTGGCGGGCTTTTGGCGATCAGCAGCGGGGTTTCTTTGATGTCGGCCTGATTGGAGCCGCTCAGGTAGATAAGTATGGTAACCTGAATACCACCGCCCTAGGAACTTATGCCCAACCCTCGGTCCGGGTAGCCGGCAGTGGTGGCGGGAATGATATTGGTTCTTCGGTGGGACGACTTTTGATTATGATGGTTCAGGAAAAAAGACGGTTCGTGGAGCGGGTGGATTACCTGACCACGCCTGGTTATTTGAGCGGAGGAGATGCCCGGGATAAAGCTGGCCTGCGCGGTGGCGGCCCCAGTGCCGCGATCACGCGATCACAACCATGGGGGTGTTCCGCTTTGATCCAGTGACGAAAGAAATGTACCTGGAGAAATGCCACCCAGGAGTGACTCCGGAAAAAGTAAGGGAAAATGTGAGTTGGGACCTGAAAATTGCCCCTGAGGTGGGGGTTACCGAACCACCGACTCAGGAGCAGGTGGAAATTATGCGTACCCTCGACCCCTATGGATTATACCTGGGAAGCGGTCGGCAAGGGATGGCTGACCCGGAAAAAGGGTTCGATTTTTACATGGAAGTCTTAGAGAAAAGTTATGATACAATGACCCAGCTTTTCCGAGAAAAAGGGCTTTAGGGTTTACCAAAAAGGCCTCTGAAGAAATTGAACTAAACCGGTTAATTGGACAAAAAAGCCCTATCGTAGAATTTTAAGAAATAACGCAAGCTGACACCCATACGGTGTCAGCTTAGTTTTAATTGAAAACCGTGGTCAGTTGGCCACACCTATTACCGATGCGGATTGGGGAGAATTTCCCGAATGCGCAAGCAGGAATTAAGTTCCTGCTAAAGAATAAATATGATTAGCTGGAAATATTTATTTATACTGTTTCATCTCTGTACAAGGGGGCAGGTAAAATGACCGAGCTAAAAAATTTATTTCAACCTGGCAAAATTGATAAAGTGGTGACAAGGAATAGACTGGTAATGTTGCCTTTGTCTACCGGCTATAGTGAGCCAGATGGTACGGTCGGCGACCGGATGATAAACTTCTTTGCGGAACGGGCCAAGGGAGGCGTTGGTCTGATAATCATCCCTTTTTCGCCGCTTCGCTCTGGCTCGCCTTTTCAGCCCTATTTATATGAGGACCGATTTATACCTGGAGCTCGTAGATTGGTGGATAAAATCCATTTTCATGGGGCAAAGGTGGTTACTCAGCTACTTATCCAGTATCACCTGGTCCTAAGAGATGACCAAGTGGAGGTAGTTGGGCCGTCGCCGGTGTTTAATCGGATGATGCGCTGCCTCCCACGGGCCCTGACCCGGGAGGAGATTCAGTTGATTGTCAAAGAGTACGGAAGAGCGGCGAAGAGGGCTCGCGAGGCCGGGTTTGACGCAGTAGAGGTGCCAGTCATCGCGGGTTATTTTTTTAACCGTTTCATGTCCCCGATTGCCAACCAACGCGAGGACGAGTACGGAGGGAACCTGGAGAACCGGATGAGGATTATCCGGCAGGCAATTGAGAGCATAAAAAAGGAAGCGGGTAGTGACTACCCGGTTACCTGTCGAATTAACTTGGCGGAACTGATGGAAGGCGGGCACACCATTGAGGATTCCCAGGCTGTGGTCCGCCTTCTGGAGCAGTATGGTGTGGCAGCATTAAACACTTACTTCGGCTGGCACGAGTCACCTGTACCCACTAGTCAGATCTTGGTTCCTAGGGGTGCGTTTGTCTCTTTGGCTGCCAAGGTTAAGGAGTGGGTAAACATCCCGGTGATAGCGACTAATCGCATACCCGATCCTATCCTGGCTGAGAATATCCTGGCCAAAGGCAAAGCTGATTTTATCGGCATGGGCCGGGCCTTACTGGCCGATCCAGAACTTCCGAATAAGGCCAGGGCGGGACACTTCAATAAAATTGTCCCTTGTATCACCTGCTCAAGATGTTTAGCCGAAGTGATGCTTGCGTACAAGGACTGGGGAAAACAATTCTCTGCCCTTTGCACCGTCAATCCCCGGCTGGGGAAAGAGGCGGAACGTGAGATCAAACTGGCTGATCGTCGGCGGAAGGTGTTGGTTGTCGGTGGCGGTCCAGCTGGAATGGAGGCAGCCATAGTTGCAGCCAGAAGAGGACACGAAGTGACTCTTTGGGAAAAAGGGGCGGAGCTTGGGGGGCAATTGCGGGTAGCTTCCGTTCCTCCATTTAAAGGCGAAATAACTGCCTTGACCGATTATCTGATCAACGAGACACGAGACGCAGGAGTAGAGGTCAGGCTTAACCAGGAAGTAACGCTTTTGACTATTGAGCAGGAGCAGCCAGACGTGGTCATCTTGGCTGTAGGGGCTAAGCCTTTCTTCCCGCCTATCCCGGGGATCCAGCTCGATCACGTAGTTGGAGCCGAGGAGGTACTAACTGGCCATAGGAAAGCCGAAGGAACGGTAATCATTGTCGGAGGGGGAATGGTTGGCTGTGAGACGGCATCATTACTAGTTGAGTCCGGTGATAAGGTGGATCAGGTTATCGTCTTGGAAATGCTTGATCGGGCGGCCAGCGATGTGCCCCCCACATACCGGCCTTTCTTCTTGGCTCGGCTGGCAAAAGCCGGCGTAAAGATTGAAACCGGCACCACTGTAGAAGAGATAACACCAAAAGGCGTCAGGGTAACCCAAAAAGGAACTTCCACTTTCATTAATGGAGATATGATAGTGTTGGCTACCGGTTATAAGGTCGATCATGATTTAACCCGCCAGTTAGAAGGTAGAGTACCAGAATTATATACTATTGGTGACTGCGTTGAACCCCGGACCATTAGAGAAGCAATTGAGGAAGGGTTTGTTGTGGGGTTCAAGGTTTGAGAGTGGTTCGGAGAAGGTAATTCTATAACCATCCCGAGCCTAGCAATGAATAACAAACAATAATTAATAACATTGATACATACGTTAGTTTATGCGATAATATATACGAGATTTAAACGCATAATAGCACGGATTAAGTATATGATAAACTGGGGGTTCATTCTATGGGGGGAAGTCAGTCTGCGGAAAAACCGCTTTTCTCTAGCAATCAAATAATCAGTGTCAGCGATGTCCAGCGAAAATGGCGAAGTGTGGTTGAGCCGAAGTTGGATGAATTGCCTTTTTTAATGATGTTCTCTGGATCCGAGCCTAAGGCAACTATTTTAAGCTATAAAAATTTCGAGGAATTATGGCAGAAAGTGCACGAGGCCTCAGAATTGCAAATCAAGTTGGAATTATTATCCAGGGCTATTGATACGGAAAAGAATGAAAAACCCTTGTTATCACTGGCCGAGGTAGTAGCGAAAACAGGGATAACCGCTCAAGACTTGGAGGAGGCCCCGGATGTTGAACTGGATAACTAACTACCTGCCAGACAACATTAAGTTTTTCCCGGCCGCAGCGGAAGATTTTCTTAGCCTGGATAAGGGCCGTCAGATTAAAGTAATCAAGGCGTTACAAAAAATAGCTCAAGCACCGGCTATGTTTGGCAAGGAACTAGAAAACCAAGTTAATCGACCTCTTTCGGGATACCGAAGCATTTACGTGGATAAGAAATCGGTTCGTATAATATGGAAGGTTACTGAGTTAGGTATCATGGAAATTGTGGTAGTGGCTGGTATTGCCGAACGGGAAGGGATGCTGGTTTATCAGTTGGTCGCCAAAAGAAAAGAAGATTTAGAGGAGTATATTTCACGGTTAACAAATAAATAATTGGTTTTTTGTGTCCTTAGGGCATGATGGGTTAATACTGATTGAGCAATTCTTGGATGAAATAGAAAGAGGAAACAAGTTGTTCTCCAACTCGTTTCCTTTTACTTTGCTACCGAAATCTGTTTGCCAGAATTAGCGGATATATGTCATCCTGAGCGTTAGCGAAGGATCTTGCTTCTCAGCGTAGGAAGGATTCTTCGCTGCGCTCAGAATGACACGATATTAAACTTACTAACCGCCCATGCGCGTTGGATACAACCACTAATGAAAATAACACATACGGTAAGGAACGTGTCATTGACTTACTAAATATACTCGCTGCTACGCCTTAACTCGCAAGGTCCGCACCAGGACGACCGCTGCTTCGGCTCGGGTCGTGACCTGGTTGGGGTTAAAAGTATCCCCGGTGCCTCTGATGATCTCCAGACCCCAGGTCAGACTAGCGTAACCCAGCGAACCGGGCGACAGAGCGTCAGCATCCTTGTAAGGAACCTTGTAGATGCCTTCAATCCGGGCCGCCCGATCCATGCCTAACAGCCGGATCATCAGTTTGGCCAGGTTTTCCCGGGTGACGGCACCAGCCGGGGTTAGCTCTCCTTCCTCCACCCACTTTATTTCCTGCGCCCGTTTTATAATCTCTTGATCGGTTAGATCAGCCGTTGCCCAGGAACCCTGCGTAGCCTGCAGCATGGCCCGCAGCAGGGAGACCGCGGTTACTGATTCTTCTGGTCGGAAGGTATCACCGTATTCGCCGAAGATTCCCGCTTGGCCTAGCAGGCTGATTTCCTCTTCGCCAAAATGCCCCGCGATGTCGGTAAAGTGAGAGGCCCGAGGCTGTTCAGACAGAGGTTTGCCTTGCCGATCCAGGTATTCACCGGTCCGGGCATCTATCAGGTTGGAGACTAGTTGATTGGGCGTGGTTACCGGCAGATAGACGAGTATTACTTCACCCGGCCCAGTCGAGCCGTAAACCTGGGTATAGGCTAAGGTCAGAGGCTGGTTCTTTAAGTAGGCGGCATTGGCCTGTTCCGTTCCTAAACAGCCAGCCGGGCTTGGGAAATTCAAATTTTGCCAGTTGACATCGAATTGAGTTATCCGCTGATTGATTGCGTCAACCGAAACGCTAATTCCGTTGCCGGGATAGGGGATCCCATTGACCAGTCGCCGGTAATTGAAATAATAAGCGGTCGGGTTTTGTCCTTCGATCACCAGGGGTCGCCAATTCTGCTGGTTTTCCTCTAGTTTAACTGACGCGAATCGGCCCGGCTGGACTTTTTTCAGAAAGTCTTCCGCCAGTTTTTTCGCTGCTTCCTGGTCGATGTTCCCAGGTTGATTTGGTTCTGGAGATGAGTAGTACAGGTAGAACCCCATCAACTCGCCGGTTCGGGCATCTACCCGGGCACTTGCGTTGTCTAATTGCCCTGTTTCTGATTTCTCAGCGTTCCAACTGAGGCTCCAGTATCGATTCTCCGGGAACTGCCATTCAGCGGCTAGGTTGGCACTGCGCAGGGTTAGTGTCTCTGGAATATCTACCCATTTTTTAACTACAGCCACGGCTTCCTCTTCACTGAGGAGATCAGCGGTTCTTTCGATTTCCTTTAATTCTTCAGGACTCAAGGGGGCAGCCGCTTCATCTTGAGCAGCTCTTTGGGCCATCATGTCTTCAGCCCCCCCGGCACCACCGCCACCTTCATTCCGCAGCCATTTGCCCGGTTCTAAGACTAGCGGTTCGCCGGTTAAGGCATCAATTATCCCGTTAGAGGGGTGGTAGAGTCGGTAGACTAGCTTAACCGGCTGTTTTTCCCCAGCAGCCAGCGGTCGAACATCAGACTGGCGATAATATTGCAATTCCAGCATCCCAGTGGCCTCGAATGTCTCCCGGGCTTTCGCTGAGGAAACAACTCCCGCAGCTGCCGGGAAGTCGGTCTCGGTCCAGGTCATATTGTAGTGGCTGACCTGGCCATCATCCCCTCGAATTGAAATACTGGCACCATCACCTAGAAAGACAATCCCGTTGACCACCCGTTCCCAGCGGAAGTTATAGGTCACTGCCCCATACTGACTCAAGGGAACAATCTGGAGGTCACTGGGGACCAACCGCAGGTTCTTCGCCTTATTAGGTGCTAGTTTGTTCAGCATTTGGTTGGCGATCTCGCGAGCCTGGGTTTCCGAAATAGCCGGCAGTTGAGGTCCAGATTCGGGGCGCGTTTCATTTTTCCAACTGTTCATATATATGATTTCACCGGTGTTTGCATCTACCTGAACATTGAAACTGCCTCTCGGTTCCTCAGTTGCCTCCCAATTTAAAAACCAGACCTGACGGTTGTCATAGTTGTTGTAACCAGAAGTAAAGTTGCTATACTCCGTCGGGATGTTAAAACATTCTTTAGCTATCCGGATCGCTTGTTCCAGGGAAACGGCTGACTTCTCCTGAGCCAGGGTCAAGCCCGGGAAGAGGGTCAGCAGGAACACGGTCAGGAGGCACCACACCCCTAAACGCAGACGAATCTTGCGCATTTTATCAAACCTCCTCTTTGAAAACAAGGAAAAAAGGAAGCAAGGGAACGGTTTTTTTGCTTCCTAAGGTATACCAATCCTAAGGTACACCAATACATTTAGAAAGGAAACACAAAACATAGGAACGTCTTCGGCCCTCAGTTCACTGATACAGCATTGCGCCTAAAGCTTTCACGGGTACATAGGGATTATTCATTTGTCCCCCAGTATAGTACTTGAAAATTTTGTTAAACTGATAAATCCTTGACTTCTTCAACTCGATGTCTGACTCCACATAATCTTACTCAAGTCATGTCAATCACTCCTTTCCGTAACGCCACTCCTTTATTTAGTTAAACGATTGGGCAGGGTAATAGTTACTGCGTTCTTGCCAATTTCTTTAATGGTTTTTGTAAATAATTGTCTATAGATATAGGGTTTTTTAGAACTATTGTTCTATGGAGGATGAAGCGTTACAATACTTATTAGACCTTCATGTAGTTAAACAGTACCATAACCGGAAATGAAACTCGTGATTAAGCAGTGTTTAATAAGTAGTGGTCACCGACGTCATGCGATTTGGCGGTTTTTTTGAGATATTTGCCTATTAACCGCC
>JBMNLH010000006.1:0-62840 GCA_050952625.1 Bacillota bacterium
TCTGTTCAGGGTATAGACAATGGCCTGCCGCCGCATCAAACCCGTATAACTGCTCCCGCGCTGCAAAAACCGGAGGCAGCGAGAAACACTCCGGCAACTTTCCCTTCGGCATTACCGGCAACAGGCGCAAAAAACGGGCGGCTTGTGGCTATGACTGAGGGGATCGCAGGAAAGGATGGCCTGTACCCAACAGCACCTGAACCAACTATTAGTAACTCAGGCGCGGCACGTGGACAGGACTATGCTCAGGCTGTTGATACAACCGGCACTGCGGATAAGAAAATCCCCTTCCGGGTGATGGCAGCGGCCGAACAGCAGCCACAACAGGCGGCGTCTGTGGTAACCGGCGATCTGAAAGCAGCAATCGGTCAGGATTTCGGTAAAACTATTGAGACAAATGCACCGGTTGACCCTGGGAAAATTATTGGGATCGCAAAACCGGATGGTTCTCAACCGCCAAGGTCTGCACCTGAAACAATAGCCGGAAACTTTAACTCAACTCACGGTGGGGATTTAAGTAAGGGTAGCCATTCCGGCCCGGTAGTAGACGCCGGGATGCCCAAAAATGTTCCCGGCTCTGTTCAGGGTATAGACAATGGCCTGCCGCCGCATCAAACCCGTATAACTGCTCCCGCGCTGCAAAAACCGGAGGCAGCGAGAAACACTCCGGCAACTTTCCCTTCGGCATTACCGGCAACAGGCGCAAAAAACGGGCGGCTTGTGGCTATGACTGAGGGGATTGCAGGAAAGGATGGCCTGTACCCAACAGCACCTGAACCAACTATTAGTAACTCAGGCGCGGCACGTGGACAGGACTATGCTCAGGCTGTTGATACAACCGGCACCGCGGATAAGAAAATCCCCTTCCGGGTGATGGCAGCGGCCGAACAGCAGCCACAACAGGCGGCGTCTGTGGTAACCGGTGATCTGAAAGCAGCAAGCGGTCAGGATCTTGGTAAGACTGTTGAGACAAATGCACCGGTTGACCCGGGTAAAATTATTGGGATCGTAAAACCGGATGGTTTTCAACCGTCAAGGTCTGCACCTGAAACACTAGCCGGTAATTTTAACCCAACTCACGGTGGGGATTTAAGTAAGGGTAGCCATTCCGGCCCCGTAGTTGACACCGGGATGCTTGCCGGGGCCACAACAGTGGCTGAACTTCAACGACAGCAGTCGCCTGAGGCCAGAAAAGCAGTAAGCTTACAAACGCCGGTGACCGCACCGGGAGATGTACAGGTAAAACCGTTACGTATTTTATCCCTAAGTAATTTACAGCAACCACAGCTTGCCCGGCAGTTACTAAATGTACCTGCTATGTTGTCGGAACCGGCTAGATTGGGGCAAACAACAACGCAACCGGAGGCGAGTGCCGGTAAGGAGAACCCGGAAATTATCAACTCGGAAATGCTTGTCTTTGAGAGGAGAACACCGGTAGTAAATAATATTGTCCCCGTATTAGAGGTAAAACAGGGTGAATTGACCGAACGCCTTGCTGCATTGATGGTAAAGCAGTGTCGTTTATGGCCGAAGCAAGGAAGCGAGCGGTTGGAAATACTGCTTAAGCCTGAGTATTTGGGCAGCTTGCAAGTAAATATGGCCACCAAAGACGGGATATTGTTCGTGAAGTTTTATGTGGAACACCCGGAAGTAAAACAAATTTTAGAGAACAATCTCCCTCATTTAAGACAAGTACTTGCCGAACAGGGTATCGGGCTTGGCCGGATAGACGTGGAGGTAGGACAACAGTCATTGTTTTCAGGCCAGTCGCCGGAACAACAGTATCGCTCATCGGTGGCGCCGAAGTTTGGTAAAGGACGGGGCAAATCTCCGGAAAGTAGTTTGGCTGCTCTCCCGGTTTTAAAAAATCAGGCATCTTCTTCCCAGGTAAATTATTTAATCTAAGGAGGTGGTAAGGTGTCTACTGCTCCCGTTTCCGGTACAACAAGCACCGGAAACAGCGTGCAAAATAGTACGCGTCAGACTTTTAATAAAGAGGATTTCTTAAAACTGCTGGTGACGCAATTAAAATACCAAAATCCGCTTCAACCTACTGATAATAATGAATTTATGATGCAGCTCACCCAGTTTAGCATGTTGGAAACCTTGCAAGCATTAAAAACTTCTAGTGATGAAATGTTTCGGGTGGAAATGATGCGGTTAATTGGGACCAGAGTGGAGGCTGCTTTGCCTGGTGGTGAGGGAACGATTTCCGGGATAGTAAGCTCCGTAAAATTTCAAGAAGGCGTTCCCTATCTAAACGTAGACGGTCGGCAGGTAAGTTTATCTCAGATTCTGGAAGTTTCCCGGGATCCGGACGCAGCTCAGGAGGGTGGTGCGGTTGAGCCTTAATGTGTATTTCCCTGGTCAGCCGCCGGTAAGCAGCCGGACGGTACCCGGGGCCGGAAATAGTATTAAAAAAAAAGGGGCCGATTTTCGGGAAATTTTAGGGCAAACCATCGCCGGCAGTCAGAAACTAATGTTTTCCCAACACGCTAGGCAGCGGCTGGAACTACGCCGGATTAATCTGACGGAACTGGATCTAAAGAAAATCGAAACCGCTGTAGATGTTGCTCAAGAAAAAGGAATTAAAGATTCTCTGATTTTGTTAAAGGACGTGGCGTTAGTGGTGAATGTCCCGAATCGCACTATTATTACGGCTGTAGAGGGCAGTAATTTGAAAAATAAAGTGTTTACCCACATAGATGGAGCCGTTATTATTTGAAATTTATTTGGGCTGGACCTCTTTGAGGGAGCCCCGGTTGCTGATCGATAGAGGCAACCAGAAAAAAGAGGAGGAGCATCAACGTGATACGTTCATTTTTTTCCGGGGTATCCGGGTTAAAAAGCCACCAGGTGCGTTTGGATGTTACCGGTAACAATATTGCCAACGTTAATACTATTGGTTTTAAAAAGGGACGGGTAAACTTTCAAGATTTACTCAGTCAAACTATCAGGGAAGCTAAAGCAGTCGGAGAAGGTGCTAACCCGCAGCAAATTGGTAGCGGGGCAACTATTTCAAGTATTGATAATGTTTATACTCAGGGTTTTTCCCAAACCACTGATAATCCTTTAGATGTAATGATCCAGGGAGATGGTTTTTTTGTTTTAACAGACGCGAACGGTAATGAGTACTATACCCGGGTGGGTTCTTTTGGTTTTGATGAGAGCGGCAACTTAATCAACAATGCTGCTAAGGGATTTAAAGTGAAAGGTGACACAGACTTATTCTTGGATGATCCCGAAGCAAGAAGTTTCAATATTACATCCGCAGGAGAGTTAAAGTATACAAAAGATGATGGGACGATTGAACTAATAGGAACTATTCAATTGGTCCGTTTCCCAAACCCGGCCGGTCTTAAAAAAATAGGGGATAATTTATTTGCAGCTACGGAGATTTCCGGCACGGTAGGAGGCGGCACAGCTATAGAGGGTACCCCTGGAGCAGATGGTCTGGGAATAATTGTTCCGGGTGCCCTGGAAATGTCCAACGTTGATTTATCCGAAGAAATGACCCAGATGATTACCACCCAGCGCGGTTTTCAGGCCAATGCCCGTACTATTACCGTTTCTGATCAATTTCTTGAAGAAGTGGTGAACCTGAAGAGATAACAGTAACTTTTTATGCTGGCTATGAGCAACATGACTTAGACGGGGGCCGGGCAGTGATTAAAATTACCTTGTTGGACAACCAGCAAATTGCCATTAATGCCGAGTTGATTGAACGCATTGAGAGTGTACCGGAGACGGTGATTACTTTAACAAACAACAAAAAAATTTTAGTGCTGGAAACGTTAGACGAAATAATCAGCGCCGTAATTCAATACCGGCACCTGGCATATGGAGATAAGTCCGGCGAACATTACCGCGGGTGGCACCCGGATGCGTAAACTGGACTTCATGACCGTCAGCGGTTTGTTTTGCGGAATTATGGCTATTTCCGTGGCGATTATAATGGGTGGCAACTGCGTGATCTTTTGGAACCTTCCCTCGGTGTTGATCACGGTCTGTGGTTCATTTGCTGCTTTGCTGATTACTTTTGGTGCGGCACAAATTCGCAACGTACTGATCATTACCAAACATGTTTTTTTATCGAAAAGCTGGGATCTTCATGAGTTGATTGGAATATTGGTGGCGATGGCGCGTAAGGCCCGGCGCCATGGTTTGTTAGCGTTGGAGGAAGATATCCCGCAGTTGAGTGATCCTTTTTTTCAAAAAGCTGTGCGGATGATTGTAGATGCGATTGAGCCGGAAATGATCCGTCAGGTTCTGGAAACAGATATGCGGTTTACGGCCCGGCGCCACGAACTTGGCCAGCGGGTGTACCGCACCTGGGCCGGCCTGGCCCCTGCTTTTGGTATGATTGGAACTCTCATTGGTTTAATTCAAATGTTAGCTCAGATTGAAGATCCCAGTAAGTTAGGTGAAGGGATGGCCCTCGCTTTAATTACTACTTTTTACGGAGTGGTTATGGCCAATCTTATTTTAAATCCGATGACCGGAAAACTGGCATTACGCAGTGAAGAAGAGCTGTTAATCAAGGAGTTGATCCTTGAAGGGGTTACCTCAATCCAGGCCGGGTTAAACCCCCGGGTGTTGGAAGAAAAGTTGGGTTCTTTTCTCGCTCCGGACCAAAGAGCTGATAGTGTTCCCCCGTTGACAGGAATGGTAGAACAGGGTGATATCAAAGCACATGGCTAAGTATTTAATAAAAAAGACACCTGATGCTGAGGGAGCTCCGGCATGGATGCTTATTTACAGCGATATTGTGACACTGCTACTTGTAATTTTTGTCCTGATGTACTCTTTTTCAGCGATGGATTTACAAAGGTTTAAGGCATTTACTTCCTCCTTTCAAGATTTAATGCATTATGAGCAGCCCCCGGATACCTTTCAGGCAGCAGCATTGCCAGAGTTAAGCGAACAGGAAATACAGATATTAATTAAGGAGCAACAACTCATCCGGGCCAAAATAAATAATTTATATGAAAAAGTTGAGGACTATTTAAAAGAATCCGGCCTGGAAGATATGGTTAGTGCTCAGGTGGAAGATCGTGGGGTAGCGTTGGATGTGAAAGAAAAGATTATGTTTGACGGCGGTCAGGCTGTGTTGAAACCGGGAGCTATGCACATCCTGGATCGGTTGGCCAAACTTTTTGCTAGTTTACCATATCAGATTTTAGTGGAAGGTCATACTGACCAGCGTAATATCAATACTATTGAATATCCATCTAACTGGGAGTTGTCTAGTGCTCGTTCGGCAATAGTGGTGCGGTATTTTACCAAAGTATACGGCTTAGATCCGGCAAGGTTTGCTGCTGTGGGTTTTGCGGAATACCGTCCGGTTGCCCCTAACACTAGCGAAGCTAATATGGCCCTGAACCGTAGGGTTGTGATGGTCATTAATGTTAAAGATATTTTCACGAGTGAGGTACTCAAAGGTGACTAAAGAGGAAGCAAAAAAGGGAACCACTGTTCAAAAAATTATGGGTACGAAAAAGGTAGTAATACTAATTGTTGTGGGGGCCTTACTGGGGGGTTTTGGGCTAAACTACCTGCCGAAATTTATCAATAGTGCAGGTGCGTCTAGCCAGGAAGTATCAAAAACGGAGGTTTCTAACAAAAGAGAGACAAAACATGATAATTCCGGTGCGGAAAAGGCGCAACCAGGCAGTACCAAATTAGATAGTTTTATCGTTAATCTAGCTAACCCCGAATATCATCGTTATCTCAAAGTAACCATAACCCTTTATTATACTAATGAGTTTGTGGGTGAAGAAATTGAACAAAAAAATTATCAAATACGGGATGTCGTTATCGGCGTGCTTCGCAGTAAAACGGAAAACGATCTTAGTACCTCGGCAAAAATCGAGCAGCTACGCAAGGAATTGGTAGAGGTGCTGAATGAGGTACTGGAGCGAGGAAATATTAAAGGTCTTTATTTTGAAGAATTTATTATTCAGTGAGGCGATGGACTTTGTCTTCCAGTAACCTAACCCAAGAAGAAATCAACCGGATGCTGGCCAATTTGGCGGACGGCCAGGAGCACCAGACGGTCCAAAAGGTAAGGTTCATGCCCTTGGAGCCGGTACCCGGAGGTAAGCCGCACATGTGCAGTATTGATTTTTTACAAAAAGTGCCGGTGTTACTTACGGTAGAGTTGGGGAAGTGTATTCTTTCCGTAAAAGAAATCCTGGATTTGAAGAAAGGATCTGTGCTCCAATTAAATAAATTAGCCGGGGAGCCGGTGGAAATTTTGATAAATGAACGTTTAATAGCCTCAGGGGAGGTCTTGGTGATTAACGATGTGGTGGGAGTAAGAGTGAACGCCTTGCTAGCAGATGATGAGAAAAAATAGGGGGGCCAGTTTTTGGATTGGGAACTAATAAGTGCTATTGTAAGATTAATTATTTTTTTACCATTAGTGCTTTTGTTAGCTTACTATGTGGTAAAACGCGGGTGGGGATCCCGTTATTACCGGTACCCTAACAGCCAGATGCAAATAGTAGACCGCATTTTTATTGGTCCTAAGCAATGTCTGAGTGTGGTTAAATTGCTTGACCGTTTTTATCTGGTAGCGGTAAGCGAGCAGCAGATTCAATTATTAAAAGAATTAGCAGATTACCCGATAACCAATGGTCCGGAATTATCTGAAGATTTTCTTGTATCCGGGGTCAAAAAATGGTTAGCGGGGATGGCTCAAAAAGCTGGAAACAAAAAATGATTAAATCGGACAAAAACAAGTACAAGCTGTGTTTTATATTTTTTACTATGGTTATTGTAGTTGCTCTACTAGGGCTTCTCCCTTGCTTGTTGCGAGTGGGTCAAGCGGCACCTTTGCCCGGTTTTGAATTACGATTGCAGCCTACGGACCAGCCTGAGGCTGTGGTGGGGACTGTGCGCTTGCTTGTTTTACTTACAGCTTTAGCGTTGGTGCCCGCGTTTCTAGTGATGACTACTTCTTTTACTAGAATTATTGTGGTTTTGTCCTTTGTACGCAATGCGCTGGCCACTCAGCAAACGCCGCCCAATCAATTATTAATTGGACTGGCTTTATTTCTTACGTTTTTTACCATGGGGCCGCTTTTTAGCCAGATCAACCAACAGGCGGTAACACCCTACCTGGCGGGAACAATGAGCCAGGAAGAGGCCCTTAGTATTGGGGAAAAACCGTTGCGGGAGTTTATGTTTAAGCAGACCCGGGAAAAGGACCTGGCGTTATTTATCAGTATGGCGCAAATCCCCTACCCGCGCCAGCGCGATGACGTGCCTTTCCGGGTGCTGGTACCGGCTTTTGTAATTAGCGAACTTAAAACTGCTTTTCAAATGGGATTTTTGATTTATATCCCTTTTTTAATTATAGATATTGTCGTAGCCAGTACATTAATGGCAATGGGGATGTTTATGGTACCGCCGATCATGATCTCGCTGCCTTTTAAAATTTTGCTGTTTATCCTGGTTGATGGGTGGTATCTGATTGTAAAGTCGTTAATACAGAGTTTTTAGGAGGAGAAGCATATGTCTCAGGAATTTGTGCTTGGCCTGGCCAAACAATCGTTGACTATGATACTGATGCTTGCCGGCCCGGTGTTAATAGTATCGTTGGTAGTAGGTGTTTTCATTAGTATCATCCAGGCGACTACCCAGGTCCAGGAACCGACGCTTTCATTTATTCCTAAAATAATAGCTGTTTTTGCTGTTATGCTTCTCCTGGGAAGCTGGATGTTAAATACCCTGCTGATGTTTACCCAGGAATTGTTCAATAAAATGGGTACTGTGTTGCGATAGGAGCCGGAAACATTGGTAGATTTTATCCAACTAGAGTTATTTTTACTGGTATTGGCCCGGATAACAGCATTCCTTGTTATTTCTCCTATCTTTGCGCTTAAAGGAGTTCCTGCGCTGGTAAAGATCGGTTTAGGACTGTTGCTTTCGTTATTGATTTTTCCGGGGATCCAACCGGGACTAGAGCAGGCTAGTGTAAGTGCCCCTGATTTTACCATGAAAATAATGAGGGAAGTGCTGATGGGGTTGACACTGGGGTTTGTGGCTTTGCTGGTCTTTAATAGTATGGTGATGGCGGGAAAAATAATGGACCTGGAATGTGGCTTTATGATGAGTACTCTGCTGGATCCCCAAACCGGTGCGGGGGTTACTTTGTTGGGGCAATTTCTTTATGTGTTAGGACTACTTTTATTCTTGACCCTGGATGCGCACCATCTGCTCTTACGTTTATTGGCAAACAGTTTCAGGTTAATTCCCCTGGAGGCGGCTGTCTTTTCCCCGGAACTGACCGGGCAAATATGGAAGATTTTTATCGATATATTTTCTCTGGCTTTTCAAATTGCGACCCCTTTATTAGTTGTACTCGTGACCAGTGATTTGGTTTTATCGTTAATCGCGCGCTCGGTACCGCAATTAAATGTCTTTATGATTGGTTTACCTTTAAAGGCGGGGCTGGGGATCTTGACTTTAAGTCTACTGGTGCCCTTCTTGTTGACGATTTTTAGCAGTCTCTTGACGGTGATGGAAAAAGATATATTGCTGGTTATGCAATTGTTTAGGCCATGAATGAACTAGCATTTCGTATAAATTTGCAATTTTTTGCCGAGGAAAAAACAGAAGAAGCCACGCCGCACCGCAGGCAAGAAGCGCGGAAAAAGGGTCAGGTATCCAAAAGCACCGATTTGAATGCGGCCCTTATTTTAGGGGGAGTCCTGCTCTGTTTTTTATGGGGAAACCAGTATTTTACCGGTTCAGTGTTGGGGGTATTTTTGTCTTTACTGGGAGGGGTAAACAATACAGATTTTACTGTGCCGGGAGCCATTGCCCTCTTCCGGCAGTGTGCTGTTCTTTTTTTTAAACTCGCGCTGCCTGTGTTTGTAGTGGGAGCGGGTATCGGATTAATAGCTAGTTTAGCCCAGGTTGGTATTATCTTTGCCCCGGATGCGGTTCGTCCGAAAATGGATAAAATTAACCCCCTGGAGGGTTTTCGCCGGATCTTTTCCCGTCGTTCCCTTTTTGAGCTGGTGAAATCGTTACTGAAAGTTGTCGTAGTGGGGATTATCCCGTATTATCTGCTTAAAAAGAGTTTCCCCTGGTTATTACAGTTTATGTTTTTGGAAATTCCACAGATTTACTCAGTAGTTGCGCAGTTCTTTCTCAAGGTGGCTCTCAGTACGGTAGGCGTATTTCTGCTGTTGGCGGTTATTGATTATATATGGCAGCGGCGGCAATTCCTGCAGCAGCTCCGGATGTCCAAGCAGGAAGTCAAGGAAGAGTATAAACAGATGGAAGGGGATCCCCAGGTGCGGGGGCGGCTGCGTGAGAAACAGCGGACGATGGCCAGGCAAAGGATGATGCAACAGGTACCCCAGGCTACGGTAGTGATTACTAACCCAACGCATCTAGCCGTGGCTTTGCGTTATGAGCCGGGGGAAACAGCGGCACCGCTGCTAGTGGCTAAAGGTGCCGGTTGGTTGGCCAAAAAAATCATCGAACTTGCACGAACAAATAAGATCCCGGTGGTTGAAAACAAGGAGTTGGCTCGGTTTATTTATACGCAGGTGGAAACCGGATTTGAAATTCCATTAGAAATCTATCAGGCTGTGGCCGAAACCCTGGCGATGCTTTATCGCCTGGGAAAAATAAAACGGCGGACTACTTAATTTGTGATCTCAAGGGGGTGGGGTGATGGCGGCTAAAGAGGTGTCTTTCGGTCAGGCAGTCAAACAGTTGGCTTTATACAAAGATTTATTTATTGCGGTACTGATTGCAGGCATCGTTTTCATTATTGTGATTCCCCTTCCCCCATTATTGCTGGATATTTTTCTTACTTTAAGTATTACTCTCAGCCTGGTTATATTTTTCACGACAATGTTTACGGCCAGTGCCTTGCAGTTTTCAATTTTTCCTTCATTATTATTGGTGGTAACTCTTTTTCGTCTTGCTTTAAATATTTCCTCGGCTCGTTTGATTTTAAGTCAGGGCGAGGCGGGTCAGGTAATTGAGGCATTTGGCAACTTTGTGATTGCAGGCAACTATGTTGTGGGGTTTATCATTTTCGCCATTATTACTATTGTCCAATTTGTGGTAATTACCAACGGTGCGGGGAGAGTAGCCGAAGTAGCCGCTCGTTTTACTTTGGATTCCATTCCTGGCAAACAAATGAGTATTGATGCCGATCTCAATGCGGGCTTGATTTCGGAAGAAGAAGCCCGGGAACGGCGGCGCAATTTACAGCGGGAGACGGATTTTTACGGGGCTATGGATGGCGCCAGCAAGTTCGTGCGCGGTGATGCCATCGCCGGCTTAATTATTACTTTGATCAATATTTTAGGGGGGTTGGTTATTGGTATTTGGCAATTAAAATTACCAATAGCTGAGGCCTTGCATACCTACACCATACTGACGGTAGGGGACGGCCTGGTTACCCAGATCCCGGCATTATTGGTTTCTACCGGTGCTGGTATTTTAGTAACCAGATCCGGTGCCGAACAAAACCTGGGGCAGGATTTGTCTCGGCAGCTGACGGCGTTTCCCCGGTTGATTGTTTTAGTAGCCTTGATTCTTCTAGTCTTGGGGCTGGTGCCGGGGTTGCCCAAGTTACCTTTTTTTCTTCTGGCAGGTGCCACCTGGTACGTGGCCCAAACGTTATTACGTGAAAGCAAACAAGTGGAAACTAGAAAAAAAGAGGAGCAAATAGTAGCTACACGCCAGCGGCAGCCGGAAAACGTGCTTGGTCTTTTGCAAACAGAACCGTTGGAGGTGGAAATTGGATACAACTTGATCCCGCTGGCTGATGAAGGGCATGGCGGTGATCTTTTAGAAAGATTGGCGGCGGTGCGGCGTCAATGTGCGCTGGAGTTGGGTATTTTTGTGCGGCCCATTCGTGTCCGTGACAATTTGCAATTAACACCCAATAGCTATGTTTTTAAAATCAGGGGGGTGGAGACAGGCCGCGGGGAGATTTTGCCCGGTTACTTTTTAGCGATGGGGATTGGTGGTGAAACAGCTCCCATTAAGGGTATCTCTACCAAAGAGCCTACTTTTGGTTTACCGGCCTGGTGGGTTACCCACGAAGAAAAAGATGCAGTGGAGTTAAGCGGTTATACTGTGGTGGATGCGACTACTGTTTTAGTAACTCACTTGACAGAATTTATCAAAGCACACGCACATGAACTTTTAGGACGGCAGGAAGTCAAAGAAATGGTGGAAGTTGTTCGGGAAAACAATGCGGCGGCTGTGGAAGAACTGATTCCGGATCTCATGACCATTGGGGAAATACAAAAGGTTTTACAAAATTTGCTCAAGGAACGGGTGCCTATTCGTAATTTAATTACTATTTTAGAGGGGCTGGCTGATCATGCCCGGCTGAATAAAGATCCTGATTATCTGACAGAAATGGTTCGCCAGTCTTTATACCGGGTTATTTCTAATTTATATGCTCCTTTGGGAAATTTAAAAGTAATTACCTTGCATCCGGAACTGGAACGGGTTATTGCCGAATCTGTTCAGATGACTAGAGAAGGGAATTACCCGGTGCTGGCAGCGGATATAACCCGGCGTTTTATAGAAAAGCTGACCCGTTTAGCGGAAGAGGTGGCTTTAAGCGGGCAACAACCGGTCATGCTTAGTGCATCTAGGATCAGGCTTCCGTTAAAACGTTTAGTGGAGCGTTTTATTCCCAATCTAGTGGTGCTGGCCTTTAACGAATTGGCACCCAACTTGGAAGTAGAAGCAGTAGGGACGGTGAGTTTGCTTGAAGATTAAGCGCTTTCTTGTTCACTCCATGCCTCAGGCAATGAAGCAAATCCGGCTGGAATTGGGGAAAGAAGCAGTAATTATCAGTAGCCGTACAGTACGGCGGGGTGGGGTTAGGGGCTTTTTTTTGCCGAAGATGTTGGAAGTGACTGCGGCGGCGGAGGATGTTGTTGATGAGCAAAAAACGGCGGAGGAAGGGCAGTGGTTATTAGAGCAGGAACAATTGTTAATAAAACAGGAGATCGGTGAATTGAAAAAACTAATCCAACAGAAATTAAACACCGCGCCTGACGCCGATGCCCCTGAGAAGTGTTGGGACCTGCTTGCCAGTCTGGAAATTAATAAGGAGTTAATTGACAGTTTATTGCAGGGAGTTAGCTTTAGCAACCACGAGGCCGCCGAACTTGATGCGGGGTGGTTTCGTGAATTAATATTACCGAAACTAACTACCATGCTGACTACCGAAAATCGGCCTGCCCTTCCTAACCGGATTATGTGTTTTGTCGGACCGACGGGGGTAGGTAAAACCACTACCATTGCTAAACTGGCAGCGCATTTTACTTTTTTTCAGCAAAAAAAAGTAGGATTGATTACGCTGGATACTTACCGGATCGGAGCTGTGGATCAATTAAAAACCTACGGGGAAATAATCGGTATCCCGGTGGAAGTAGCCATGACCCCTCACGATTTAAAACAAGTTGTTGATAAATTTAGAGAAAAGGATATTGTCTTAATTGATACCATGGGTTACCCAGCTCAAAACAAAGCGCGGTTGCACGAACTATGCGGATTCTTAAAAGTTATTAAGCCAATCGATAACCATTTGGTGCTGAGTTGTACTACCAAGTATCAGGACCTTTTAAAGATTGCGCATGATTATAAATTGCTTAAATACAACTATTTGATTTTTACCAAACTTGATGAAACAGATACCTTTGGGGCCATTTTAAATTTAGTGCATTTAACGAACATCCCGGTAGCTTATATCACCAACGGTCAAAATGTTCCTGAAGCGATTGAACCGGTAACACCGGAAAAACTGGCAAGGTTGATTTTGGGGGCGGTATCCTTATGATTAAAGATCAGGCTACAAAATTAAGAGAACTGGCCAGATCAACAATTACCGGCGAACAAGAAAAAGAACAATCTACCTTGCGGATTATTACTGTTGCTAGTGGTAAAGGCGGGGTGGGAAAAACTAATGTGATTCTAAACTTGGCAATTGCGTTAGCGCAAAGAAAACAGCGGGTGGTAATCCTGGATGCCGATCTTGGGCTGGCCAATATTGACGTGCTTATGGGCATTGTGCCGGTATATACCCTGAACGAAGTCCTGATCGGCCGGAAGAGTATCAAGGAAATTTTAGTAGAGGGGCCGTATAATATCAAAATTATCCCCGGTGGCTCTGGTATTCAGGAATTAACAAATATTACCATCCAGCAACAAAAAAATTTAATGGAGGAGTTGCATGTATTTGAACAAGAAGCAGATTATTTGTTTGTGGATACCGGCGGGGGAATTAACAAAAATATTTTAGGGTTTCTCACGGCGGCCGATGAAGTAATTATTGTGGTAACGCCGGAACCTACTTCGATTACCGATGCTTATACCGTGATAAAAATTCTTTCTCAGTTTCAGGTGCATACCTCGGTCAACCTGATTGTTAACCGGGTGGCGAACACTTCGGAAGCACAGCAGACTTTGCAGCGCATCAAATTAGTTGCTGAAAAATATTTGCCGATGAAAATAAAACCGTTAGGTTATATCTTTGACGACCGTTTTGTGATCAAAGCGGTAAAGAGTCAACAGCCGTTGTTAACCCTTTATCCTTATTCGTCGGCGGCGGCTAATTTTGAAGAGATTGCCCGCAATCTATTAGAAGAAAAAGGGCGGATGCCACGGGGCGTAAAAAGTTTTGTTAAGTATTTAGTGCGTTTATTAAGGTAGGAGTGACCCGTTTTTGAAAGATACTAGCGAAATTATAAAAATCAATAGAAAAATTGATGTGGCTAGAGTAGGGGAAAAAGCTTATTATTTTAGTCAGATTCAGGATGTTACCGACCAATATGTTGCTATTCAGATTCCCTATAGTCAAAAGCTGCCATTAAGATTAGAATCCCAGACAACGGTAGTTGTTAAAGTTTTTTGTGAAGATGCTCTCTACCGGTTTACTTCGGTAGTGCTTGCTGCAGTAAAAGATACCATTCCGGTTTATTTCCTGGCTTATCCCCAAGAAGTAGAGCGGGTACAGCTACGCCAACATGTTCGTTTCCCGATAGCCCTCCAATTTTATTATCAAGAGTTGGAACCGGAACCTGAAGAAAGCCCGGATAGCTCCCTTCCTGATTTAAAAAAAGCTTTATCTATAGATATCAGCGGAGGAGGGATGCAGATACTGGCTGAAACTAGTTTGGCGTTAGGTTCGTTGCTGCATATTCAGCTTACGATACCTGTTCGGGGCTGCGTTCAGGATATTAGCGTAACAGGCCGGGTGAAACGCAGTATTCAAATTAATGACAACAACTGGCAATGTCAAGCTGGAATAGCTTTTGAGGATATTACAGAGCGGGACCGGAGCAAAATTATTTCTTTTATCTATAAAAAAATGGTAGAGGCAAGAAACCTTGAACCGGATGCCGGGGGGCGTAGTTAATGACCGTAGCCGAAACAGCGTCGCTGTGGCAGGCCTATCAAAAAAACCGAAGTCCGCAACTAAGGCACCAAATAATTCTCAATTATTTACCTTTAGTAAGATATATTGCCGGACGCCTGGCGGTGAATTTGCCGGTTTATTTAGGCAGGGAAGATTTGATTAGTTATGGAGTACTTGGTTTAATAGAAGCGGTAGACCGGTTTGACTGTCAACGGAATATCAAATTTGAAACGTATGCAGTTGCCCGGATTCGCGGTGCTATTTTAGATGGTTTACGTAAAAACAGTCTATTGCCCCGGTCTATTTTCCGCAAGCTACGGCAGTTGTCCGAGGTTTATCAGCAATTGCAACATGATGAGCAGGAGGTAAATGATCAAACGCTGGCAAAAGCCCTGGGAGTTAGCGAAACGGAATTAAGAGAACTGTGGCAGCAACTGCATACGTTATCTGTTCTGTCACTGGAAGATTTTCTGTTGGCGAAGGAAGGGGATACCAGACGGGTAGGGGAAATGATTACCGATTCCGATAGTCCTGATCCTGAAGGTGTGTATCTTGAACAAGAGTTACACCAGGAATTAATGCAGGCAATAACTACTCTCGGCGAGCAAGATCGTTTGGTTTTGTCTCTTTCCTATTTTGAGGAGTTGACCTTGAAAGAAATAGGCGCAGTACTGGGAGTATCGGAATCGCGTGCCTGCCAGTTGCGTACCCGGGCTTTGTTAAAATTGCGTAATAAGCTTGGTGAAAGTGGTAATGTCACCATACGTAGGAGTTGATGCGGGTGGTTTATCTACTGTTAGGCGTAGGTATGATGATGGTGATTTTTTCCTTAAAACATACTATTAAATACTTTCGTGGGGAGCCCCAAACCGATAGTGAGTACATGCGGGCTTACATCAACAAAGGTTACCAATTGCCGGATGCGGACCAGGAGGGCGTATTAGCCGGTTATCAGGAGTTAGGGAAAAGATTAGATTTCCTTGCTGCTAAAATAGAAAGCTTTAGTTTGCGGGACGAAGCTATCTTTGAGCAAATAGCGCAGCTTAATGAACAAGTTAAGTCGGGACAGCAATTATTGTATAATTTAAAATTTGGAAATACTGCTCCGTCTCAGACTTCATCATTTACGGAAGTGCTTGACGCATCTCAACAAAAAGTATTGTATAAAGAAATAAGTGAGGCTTATCATGCCGGCAAAGACATCACGCAACTAGCGAGCGAATTTAACCGCGGAAAGGGGGAGATCGAATTAATTTTAAATCTTCGGCCCTAGGTCTGAAAATAAAAAAATTTTCTCCGTTTGTTTTTGGGTTGGGTATCGGTTTAATTCTGGCTTCTTCAATTCTTTATAAAACTGTGGGAACTGTGGCAGTGACCAATCAAGAGATTGAAGCCAGGGCCCGGGAATTAGGGATGGTCTATCGGGAGGAAGTGGTTGTTTTCCAAGAAGAGCAAAAACAAAACAGTCCCGTGGTGCCACAAAACAACAATTCCGTTAGTCCGGTGCCCGAGCAAACACAGCAAAGTCAGGCGCAGGATAGAAATGTAAGAATCATTAAGATACCGCAATATAGCACTTTAACTTATGTGACAGATCTTCTTTGCCGGGAAGGTGTTATTAAAGATCGTAAGGTTTTTGCCAAACTAGCCAGAGAAAAGAATATTATCAATCGCATTAAGGCAGGCACATATGAATTTCCAGTGGGGGCTAATCCGGAAGATGTTGTCCGCATGATTTCCAAGTAGGGGGAAAGAAAGGAACGGGATAAACGCAATGTTAGAAGGAATTTATATTGCGAATACAGGGATGAATGTGCAGCAGCGCAAACAGGAATATATCTCTCAAAATTTGAACAATACCGAGACCACGGGATACAAGCGAGAGACGGTTGCCTGTGAGTCTTTTCCCGAGATGCTTATGCAACGTGTAAGAGGGCAGCGCGCCAGAGACGCGGCTTATATCGGTAGTACCGGCAGGGGTGTCGCGGTGACACCGCCGGCGGCTAATTTTGAGGCAGGTTCCCTGGTGGAAACGGGTCGTAAAATGGATCTTGCTATTGATGGTGAAGGCTTTTTTGCAGTAACTACGGCAGATGGCGTCAGGTATACACGTAATGGTGCTTTTTGTCGTAATGATGCCGGTTATCTGGTTACTGCCGGGGGCGATCCAGTATTAGGTCAAAATGGGCAAATACTAGCAAGCGAACAAGTGACGGTAACCGCGGGGGGGGTAATCATGGCTGACGGTGAGGAAGTAGACCGGCTGCTGCTGACTACCTTTGAAAACTTGGAAGGGTTGCAAAAAACGGACAAGGGTCTTTTTAAGGCTGACAATACTGCAAATCCACGAGTTTCCCAGGAGAGGGTAGTGCTCAAACAGGGTTTTTTAGAACAGGCCAATGTTGATCTTGCTAGTGAAATGGCGGAAATGGTTACGGTCATGCGTGTTTATGAGCTTAACCAGCGCATGCTGCAGGCACAGGATCAGTTGATGGGTAAAAGTATTGAGGAGATCGGAAAATTAAGATAGTTAAATAAATAAGCGAGAAGGGATAGGTTTGATTACTAATTTATGGCAAGGGGTTTCCGGCATGGTGGCTCAACAAACCAGGGTTGATGTGGTCGGGCATAACCTGGCGAATGAGCATACCGTCGGTTTTAAAAGTAATCGTGTTGCTTTTATTGACCTCTTATCCAGGCGTATAACGCCTGTTGCGAGCCAGGGAACGGCAACGCGGCCATCCTCCGGTTTGATCGGAACTTTGGCACTGGTCATCCCGACTTTTGACCAGGGGATCATGGTGGAAACCGGAAACCAGGCAGACCTGGCATTGGAGGGTTCCGGTTTTTTTAAGGTTGTCTTACCGGACGGAAGTATAGCTTTTACCAGAGGGGGCACTTTTAGCCCCAATGCCAATGGCGAATTGATGACAGCAGGCGGGTATTTGCTAGATCCGGTTATAGTTTTGCCACCGGAATGCACTTCGTATAGTGTGCGTGAAAATGGTGAAGTCCTGGGGGCAGATGTTGACGGTACGGTAACCTCTTTGGGGATGATTGAGGTCTATACCGTCTCTTATCCGGAGAACATGGCAGCGTTGGGCCGTAATTTGTATACAACTACGCCTGCCAGCGGCCCGGCTATTTTGCATCAAGCCGGGGCTGAGGGGGTGGGGGTGATTAAGCAAGGCTTTCGTGAACAAGCAGAAGTGGATTTAGTGACAGAACTTACGAATTTGATTGTTGCTACCCGGGCATATGCTGTTAATGCCCGTGCTGTTCAGGCGGTTGATGAAATGTGGGGGGGGGCTAACAATTTAAGAAAGTAAGAGGTAAAATATAGTGGAGGATGTTTCATGAATGTAGTCACAGGAGCCGAAATAAAAGTGGGAATTGCCGAATGGCGTGTAGCTAAAAGCCCGAAAAAAGTGGTTACATTAGGACTGGGTTCTTGCGTTGGGGTAACACTTTACGACCGTCTGACCAAAATCGGCGGTTTGGCCCATATTATGCTCCCTAACAGCGAACAATTTCCAAACACATCCAATGCTGCCAAATTTGCCGACCTGGCGCTGCCTTTGATGCTTGAAGAAATGCTTAAACTAGGTATTAACAGGCTTGGTTTGGTGGCAAAGTTAGTCGGGGGGGCGCAAATGTTTTCTTATAACAGCAAGCGAAACGATATATTAAATATCGGGGCCCGTAATATTGCCAGTTGCCGGGCGGTCCTATCCAAACTGAATATCAAAATAATTGCAGGAAACACCGGGGGTAATTACGGGCGTACTATGATTTTCGATACTGAAAATGGTGATGTTTATATTCGAGTGTTAGGTAATCCGATTATTACGATATAATGGTGATTAAATGGACTTTAATAATTTCAAAGATAATATTGCGCGTCAATTTGGTCTGAATTTACAAGGTTATAAAGAACAGCAATTAAAGCGGCGGATCGATAGCTTGATGTTGCGCCTGCAAGTAGATGATTACCGGCAGTATTTTCAAATGCTGGTCCGTAATGAAGAACTTTGGCACGGATTTTTAGATAAAATTACGATAAACGTTTCCGAATTCTTTCGCAATCCGGAGATTTTTGCCTTATTGGAAAAGGAAATTTTGCCGAAAATCTTAGCTGCCGGCAGTTACTTGAAAATTTGGAGCGCTGCTTGCTCTAACGGGTCAGAACCTTATTCCGTAGCTATTATTCTTGCGGAAATAGCGCCGGCAACCCGCTATCAACTTGATGCCTCAGACATTGATGCCAAGATATTGGCACAGGCACGTCAGGGGAAATATCCGCCACAGGTGTTAAAAAACGTTTCTGAGTCCCGTTTAACGCGTTATTTTACCAGTCAGAACGGTTTCTATTTCTTAAAAGAACAGATTAAACGCAAGGTGTCATTTAAGCATCATGATCTTCTTACCGAAACTTATGGCACCGGTTACGATTTAATTATTTGTCGCAATGTTACCATCTACTTTACTAGAGAAATGCAACTTAAGCTTTATCGTCAATTTCATCGTTCTTTAAAATCCGGAGGGGTCTTGTTTATTGGGGCTACTGAAAGCATTTTATCTTACCGAGAACTGGGTTATGAGAAAATCTACCCCTGGTTTTATCGAAAAATATAAGAAAAGGGAGAAGACGTTGAAAGATCTGGAGTCGTTATCTTCACTGCAGTTAGATGTATTACGCGAGATTGGTAATATCGGTGCGGGAAATGCAGCTACTGCATTGGCACAAATGCTTAACCGCAAAATTGAAATGTCGGTACCTCAGGTCCGGATTATGCAACTTGAGGAAATATTAAATTTAGTGGGGAACGAAGAGGATCCCGTTGCCTGTATTAATTTGGCAGTTTTTGGTTCAGCACCTGTCCGGGTATTATTTTTATTACCGGCCGGCAGCGCTTATATGTTGATTGATTTGTTGCTCGGTCAGAATTTTGGTGCCACTACTACCCTCGGGGCTTTGGAGGAATCTGTTCTCTGTGAGGCTGGTAATATTTTAACCGGTTCGTTTTTAAATGCGTTTGCGATGATGACCCAAATTAATTTTATTTCTTCAGTGCCGTATCTTGCTTTTGATATGCTTGGGGCAGTTATCAGTTCAGCTTTAGTTGAGGGAGGATGCTACTCCGATCAGGTATTACTTATTGAAACCAATTTTGCTAATGAACAGGGTAAGATCAACAGCCATTTTTTTATTTTGCCGGAAGAAAGTTCATTGGAAATAATCTTAAAAGCAGTAGGGATTAATTGTGAGGAAGGGGTGAATTAAGGTGAGCCGTGTTTTAATTGTTGATGATGCCACCTTTATGCGGATGATGATCAAGGATATTTTGCTTAAAAATGGCTATGAAGTAGTCGGAGAGGCAGAAAACGGTCTAGAAGCTGTTGAGAAATATCAAGAACTAAAGCCAGATATCGTGACTATGGATGTGACGATGCCGGAGATGGATGGTATTACCGCCATTAAGGAAATTAGAAAGATTGATCCCAATGCTAAAATAATTGTTTGTAGCGCGATGGGGCAACAATTAATGGTGATGGAGGCAATCCAGTCCGGAGCTAAGGACTTTGTGGTCAAACCCTTTCAACAGGACCGTGTTATTCAAGCGTTACAAAAAGCGCTATCGTAAATAGGTGAGGTTTAATATCCATGAAAGACGTGTTGTCCCAACAAGAAATTGATATGCTGCTGAGTACCCTCGCGGAGGGTGATGTGGGCCCGACGGAAATTTACCAGCAACAATCCGAAATAAAGTCATATGATTTCAGGCGACCTAATAAGTTTTCCAAGGATCAGCTGCGCACGCTGCATATGATTCATGATAACTTTGCCAGAATGTTGTCTAATTTTTTATCTGCGTATGTACGTGCGAATTTCCAAATTAAGATCGCATCAGTTGATCAGATTACTTATGAAGATTTTTTGGTTTCTATTCCAACTCCAACCTTGATTACGGTGTTTTCGATGACTCCTCTGAAGGGAAAGGCTCTTTTAGAAACCAGCCCGGCTTTTTTTTTCCCGATTATTGATTTGCTTTTTGGGGGAACCGGTGAAGTTCCAAAAAAATTACGTGAACTAACGGATATTGAAATCAATGTTTTAAAGAGGGTGAATTTAAAGATTTTAGAACAGTTGGCTTTTAGCTGGGTAGACATCTTCAAGTTTGAACCAGAAATAGAATCGATGGATACTAATCCCCAATTTAACCAGATTATCTCCCCTAATGAAATAGTTTCTGTAATTACTTTTAGTACGACCGTTGGTAAATTTACCGGTTTGATGAATTTGTGTCTACCTTTTCTTACCCTTGAGGATGTTATTTCGAAACTAACTGCACGTTACTGGTTTTCAAGCCCGGAGCTGAGCCAGACAGGGGCTTTTAACCAGGAGTTGGTACATTGTTTGGAGGCAGTTACTGTGCCGTTGATGGCGGTGTGCGGGAAAGCTCAAATTACTTTGAGCGAATTTTTGGAACTGCAGGTGGGGGACGTGGTTAGTTTAGATACCACAGTCGGGGATGATCTAAGCTTATTGGTTGATGAAATTCCGAAATATAAGGTACAGCCGGGTGTTGTTGGCAATAGATTAGCGGTACAAGTTACTGGTATCGTTAAGGAGGAGTCAGGGGTTGAATAATTTTTTATCACAAGAAGAAATAGATGCTTTATTAAAACAACAATCCAGCCCATCAGAAATAAACGATACGAAGCAAGCAGCAGTCCAGGAAGATCTTGATAAAAATGAAAAGGATGCTCTTGGTGAAATTGGTAATATCTCTATGGGTACTGCCGCTACTGCTCTTTCGGAATTACTTAACCAAAAAGTAAGCATCACTACACCCCGAGTAGAAATAACTACCCAGCAGGAATTATTTGGTAGGTTTGGTTTGCCTTATGCTGTGGTGGAAGTCAAATATGTTGATGGCTTAGTTGGTTCCAATTTATTTATTATGAAGGTAATTGATGTGGCTGTCATCGCGGATTTAATGATGGGGGGTGATGGTCGGCACCCAGTTACGGACCTTTCTGAATTACACCTGAGTGCGGTGGCGGAGGCCATGAACCAGATGATCGGATCTTCTGCCACTTCAATGTCCACGATTTTTCACAAGAGAATTGAAATCTCTCCTCCGAAAATACAAATGGTAGATTTTCAGGAGGATTCATACGAATCACCGCTTGGGGAACAACTGGTTGTAATAATCGCTTTTAGGATGGTGGTTGGTGATCTGGTTGACAGTAAGATTATGTTGATAATGTCTTTAGGGGTTGCCAAGACGCAGGTCCAATTGCTGTTTAACTCGGACCTTATGTCTGATAGTTCTACCGAGCTTACGGAAAAAGAAATGGGGACGGAGAACCAGGTTACTCTTTCTGACATGAATGCGGTAGGTAGTGTTCCTGGTGGAAATAATGAAAACAATGAAATTACTATACCTACTAATGTGAACCCGCCTGTCAATACTCCCCCCAAAGCGGCAAAGGATGTAAAACCCCGGAACATTGACTTAATCATGGATATTCCTTTACAAGTTACAGTAGTGTTAGGAAGGACAAAAAAAGAAATTAAAGATGTCTTAAACTTTATTCCCGGTACGATCATTGAACTGGAGAAACTGGCGGAGGAACCTGTTGAAATATTAATTAACGGAATGCTTGTTGCTCAAGGAGAGGTAGTGGTTATTAATGAGAGTTTTGGAGTACGCATTTCGAACATAATCAGTCCGGCTGATCGAATGCATTATTTCAAACAATAAAAAAACCGGGGAACTAGTCCCCGGTAGGTGTGTAGTTTTAGTAGGTTTGCCGTGGATTTTGACCGGCAAGACTTTTTTCAGCTAATTCGATAGCCTTGCGTACCAGGTTACCACACTGGCGGGACGGAACACCACCCCAACCTTCCGTAGCAACAATATGGTCGACGCCGAGCTCTTTGGCCAGTTCCCATTTGAGAGCATCAGACATCAGCCCACGTTTTCTACCCATGCAGGCAGAAACCTCCTTTGCAGTTGTCTACACACCATTTTTATTTTGTACTTTCCGTATCAAATTATGTAATGGTAATAAATAAGTCCTGCCATGCAGCAGGACCGTAAAAATTTACTGTTTGTCATGAATGCGAACATTATCAGCGTTATAACTTTTAAGCACATCTGCGGCCTGATCCGCTTTTGGGGAACTGGCCTGCACGGACACCAGGATTTTTCCTTGTCGCACTTCATTTTCATATTCCCTGCTTGCTTGTTCAGGAATGCCCCAGTCAATTAAACCACCGGCAATTCCTCCGGTAGCTGCTCCCGAAATAAGGCCTGCGATGGGGCCTGCGGCTATTAACGGTCCGAAGCCGGGAACAAGTAAGGCCCCGGCTCCCATGGCCAAGCCAGCCAGACCACCGACAATCCCCCCGGTCGTGATCCCGTTCGTAATATTGGTGTTGTTATTGTTGACCATACTAAAACCTTCATTACCGTTTTGTTGTTCACCGGCACTGCTTTGTTGCTTGTTTGCATCTTTGGCAACCATCGAGATTTCTTTGTCGAATCCCATATTGCGAAGATTGCTGATTGCTTCTTCTGCTTGTTTCGAGGAACTGAAGACTCCGACTACTGTTTTGATCATAAAAACCACCTCGCGGCAAATTTTTACTTGTTATGCATCATGATTTAGTTTTCCTTAAATGGGCATATCTATACACCGAAATAAACCGAAGGTCAGGACAAAATACGGGGTGTAAATAAATAAACTAGTTTCGCAAAATGTTTTATAAAGGGTAAGACAACCAGTGAACTGATGATATTGAAAATCAAATGGACATTGGCGATTTGTTGCGGCAGGTTACTGGACGTAAAAGATATTAAATAAACAAAAGGGTTGATTAAGGGTAAAAAAATCAAAACACCAATGATGTTTAACAACACGTGGGCAACAGCAATTTGTCTAGCGGCGGGATTCCCCCCCAGACTGGCAAGAACGCCGGTAATGCATGTACCAATATTGCTTCCCAGGGTGATGGTTGTCGCTGCGGGTAAATCAATTAATCCCTGGGTGGCTAAAATTAATACCACACCAGTTACGATACTACTACTCTGTACTAAAGCTGTCGTAATCATGCCGGCAAATACCCCGTAGACGGCATGCGTACTGGTAGCGATCAGTAAACCTAAAAATGAGGGGCTGTATTGTAGGTAGGACGCTCCTTTGGTCATGACGATGATGCCTAAAAAGAGAAAACCAAAGCCAAGTAAAGCGTAGGCAGTTGCCCGTATTTTTTTATTTTTTTTGAAAAAGAGCAAGATTAAACCCGAAATAATGGCGGGTATGCTTAATGCATCCAGGTTCAGGGCAATTAGTTGTATAGTAAAACAGGTACCGATATTGGTACCTAAAATTATGCCTAGGGCTTGCATGAAAGATAGAAGTTCTGCATTTACCAGCCCAATGGTTATGACCGTGATGGCACTACTACTATGCACTAGTGCAGTTACTAGCGTGCCGGTGAGCAGTCCCCGGAAGGGGGTGGAGGTTGTGTAGGTTAAGGCTTGCCGGATACGTCGTTGTGCCAGAGATTGAAGGCCGTGACGCATAATGGTTAATCCGAAATAAAAACATCCTAACCCAAGAGTAAGCGAGAGTAAGAATAACCGCATGGTAACCTCCGGCAAATGCTTATTAGTTACCTTATGGTATAGATAGACGCTTTATGCTTTTACATTTGTTGTTGCTTGTTTGGTAACAAGAGGGATATAATCGTTTCAGGAGGTGGTTCGATGCTGGTTGACTATCATATTCATGGGTTAGCACACGGTACTGCCAGCCATTCACCGGCACTTTTAAATGATTTTGTGCTAAACGCCGAAAAACGCGGAGTGGTCGAGATGGGATTTGCTGAACATGACGACTATCTCCACGAGATAAATTGGGCAAATTTAAAAGAACTGAGTTTACGGGTTAACGGGTTAAAAATTAGGGTGGGCCTGGAAGTAGAATATCTCCCGGGGCAAGAACGGGGGACTGCCGCCCGTTTAGCGGCGTTTCCTTTTGATTATTTAATCGGGTCTGTCCACCAGATCGATGGTTGGATGTTTGATCATCCTGATTATCAGGAAGGTTATTCCCGGTGGGACATCGATGTTCTTTACCATACTTACTTTGACTTACTAATAAAAGCAGTACAATCTGGTCTTTTTGATATCATTGGCCATCTTGACCTGATTAAAGTTTTTGGATACCGGGCTTCTTTTCCCGTGGAAAAGGCAATTACCCCTTTATTGACCGCAATCAAGCAAAAGGGAATGGTCGTAGAAATTAACACCAACGGGTTAAATAAACCAGTTGGTGAAATTTATCCGCACCCGAGTATTCTAGAGCGGTGTTATCAATTCAATATCCCGATAACCTTGGGTTCTGATGCCCACCAACCTGACGCAGTTGGAAGACAACTTGATCTTGCCCGTGAGCTAGCAATAAAAACAGGGTATCGCCGGCTTGTTTGTTTTTCACGGAGAAAAAAGTATTTTCGCCCATTGTAAGTAGTCCGGTTGTGAGGAGAGAAAACCTTGGAATTAGTGAATATTTTTAATACTGCTTTTTTAATCGGATTTTCCGGAGCCGTGGTCCCCGGGCCGCTTTTAAGCATTACTATTAACGAAAGCATGCGGCGGGGAATGATTGCCGGCCCCCTGGTAGTATGCGGCCATGGGTTATTGGAGATTGTCTTGGTAGTGGGGTTAGCGCTAGGGCTGAATACGATTTTGAGCATCCCGGCAGTAAGCTTGTTGATTGCACTTATTGGTGGGGTAGTTTTGTTATGGCTTGGCTATAGTATTATCCGGGGTGCTTCCGGGGAAAATGAGCTTTATGCGGAAAAAGAAAGTACTTTGGACCCAAAAGGTGCCTGGTATTTACCTGTTGTGGCTGGGGCGGTTACCAGCTTATCAAACCCTTACTGGTTATTGTGGTGGGCGGCAGTAGGTGCGGCTTTAATTGTCAAGGCTTTGGCTCAAGGCTGGGCCGGGTTGGTTTCATTTTTTATGGGACACGTGCTAGCCGACTTAACCTGGTACTTGTTGGTGGCGATAATGGTAGTTACTGGCAAGCGATTTTTAGGGAAAAAAACCTACCGAGGAATATTAATCGGCTGCGGCCTCCTTTTGGTAATTTTTGGAGTGTATTTTATTCTTTCGGCGTTTGGAGTAGTGGGTAGCATCGGTGGGTAATAGCCCGTTAAAAGTTTGTTTGTTGTCTAAAATGAATTTAGGCAAAGGGAGTTGTGCAAACCTTAACCGGTAAAAATAAGAAAATAATAAAAATAATAAAAAATACTTAATGCAAAAAACCAACTTTTATTTTATAATAAAGTTGGAAATAGCAAAGATGAGGAGGCGAAAAAAATTGGTATCCCAAACCTCTAGACCGGGAAAGAAGCTAAAAGGAAGTAAACAACAAGAACATCAAAAATGGGTGAAACATTTGAAGTGGCTTGGGATTAAAGTAGAAAAACCTTCATCTTCATAAGCAACCTACATAGGTTCCTTTTAAAAATAAGGAGAGGTACATTAATTTACCTCTCTTTTTACTGGTTAACTGAACAATTCTTCCTAAATAAGCGCATCTATCCGGCGCTTTAATGCTTCTTTCGGTATAAATCCCACCATCCGGTCAATTTCTTGTCCGTCTTTAAAGATTACCAGAGAAGGAATACTCAGAATTTGATATTGTAATGCAAGTTCTTGATTTGCATCTACATTTATTTTGGCAACTTTTAAACGCTCTTTATATTCTACAGCTAATTTTTCCACTAAAGGGGCTATCATTTTGCATGGCCCACACCAAGCAGCCCAAAAATCTACCAAAACAAATCCATTTGCTTCTAATACTTCTTTTTTAAAATTAGAGTTATCTACATCAATACAATTAGGCACCAAGCATCCTCCTTGGAAAGGTAAATGACTACTCCTTTTAGTATACTAAACGTCAGCATATATGTCAAATAATTTTAAACTTTTTATCTATTGGCAGGCGAATACGGGGAGGAGATGGTGTGTTATAATTTAGTAAGGGTTGGTCGTTACCGAAAAAGCTTTTGAGAAACCTGATTTCAAAGCTAACGGATGGGGGAAGAAACGTAGCTTTGGAGGGGTTAATTCCCGAAACTTGAGCCGCGGGTATGGTCAAAGCCGTAACGAAATATATCCCTGGGGGTAATTTTGTGGATTCTATTACTTTTTTGGGTACAGGCGGTGCGCGGGTAGTAATGGCCAGACAAGTGCTGGCTACCGGAGGGATATGGCTGGAACTGGAAGGAACTCAAATTAGCCTTGATCCTGGTCCCGGTGCTTTAGTGCACGCCACATATAGAAAATTGGACCCGGCAAACTTAAATGGGATTATTATTTCCCACCGGCATTTAGATCACTGCGGTGATGGGAATGTGATGATTGAGGCCATGACAGCAGGAGGGCTAAAAAAGAAAGGTTCTGTTTTTACTCCCTCTGATGCTTTAGGAAGTGACGGGGTGATCTTACGTTATTTGCACCATTACGTTGATGAAATAGTAATTTTACGAGAAAAAACTAAATATCATCTGGGGAAGATTTGTTTTGAAACATCCATGCGGCACCGCCACGGAGTAGAAACATATGGTTTCATCTTCGAAGGAAAAAAACATGTCATATCTTATATTCCGGATACTGTCTATTTTGATGAGGTAGCCAAATTTTATCGCGGCAATATTTTGATTATCTGTGTTTTATTAATGGAACGAAGTAAAGTGCAACATTTATCTTTGCCGGATGTTAAAGAAATAGTAACTCAGATTAAACCCGAAGTTGTCTTGCTTACTCATTTTGGGATGAACCTTATGCGGGCGAATCCATCGGAAATAGCTGCCAACCTGTCGAAAGAAACTGGTGTGCGGATTATTGCCGCAAGAGATGGTATGAAATTTACATTATAAACTGGATTAATTGCTTGCATGATACAAGTAAGTATGCTATAATCTTTTTGTAAGTATTTTGTCACGTAAAATATGGGGATATAGCTCAGTTGGGAGAGCGCTTGAATGGCATTCAAGAGGTCAGGGGTTCGACTCCCCTTATCTCCACCAAATAATCTACCATCTATTGATAAAAAGTATTTTATCAGCGGGTGGTTTTATTTTGCCTGAAAAAGCCGGTAATAGAGCCGTTCCTGCGTTTTAGCGGAGCGGCTTTCTCGATTTCTGGCGGGTTATTTTGGTGCTAACGAAATATAATCCGTCCGTTTTTCGTTGAGGTTGATTGGAATAATCGTTGAAAGTTAGCAGGGGGTGTGCATTAGCCAACCGGTAATCGTTTAAAGTTAGGGGTAATCGTTGAAATATATCCTAAATCACAACTAATCAGCTTCCACCAGCTTAACACCATCTACCAAAGCTAAACAGCAGATTTTTCCGTTTGTGAACCGCTGACCTCGTGCATTAAACCGTTCAGCACTTGCTGAAAGAAATGCTTGTTTTCTAGCTCTTGTCAAGCCAACATAAAACACGCAAAGATCGTCCAATATTGGGTTCTTCATTTGTTCAGGTAACGTTTTCGGCAGTTTGCAAAATGCACTGCCTGATGTATTTCTTAAGCTTGGACAATCTCTGCACAAGAAAGTAAAACCCCACTGTTCAACATCAGAAAGAACAACATAATCCCATTCAAGCCCTTTCGCTCCATGGACAGTGGAGAGTATCACCCGAGAATCTACATACTCCATTGCCTGTTTCAGTTGTCTGTTCTCAAAGATATCCAATAATAATGTGTATTTGTCCTCAGACAACAAATCAGAATAATCAACCGATACTTTCTCTACTAGAGCGTCAAGCAAATAAAGCAGGGAATCAATAGTCTTCATGTTTGATTGTGAATAAGCAGTCTTAATGCTTGCAGCAAACGCGATTAGAGCTTTCTTATTTATGTTCTTAGATTTGCCAAATCTCTTGATGAACATTTCCTGGCATTTGTTGTGGAATTCTACATAATCCAAGTCTTCGTCAGTAAACATACCGTAGAAATACGGGATACTATTATTTGAAAGTTCCGCTTCGACAATTTCGGCGTTTTTTCCACGTCCGCGAAAGAGTATAGCTATTTTACTCGTATCGTCTCGTAGAAGGCTTTGTACTTTCGCAATAACCTTGCACGCCTCCTCTTTCTGAGTGCTCCCCCAAAATGCTGGTAGTCTTGCAGTATCAGAATCAGTAATCTTTGGGTCAAAGCAAGTCGCTGCGTTCGCCCTAATATTTGCGTCAAGCTTAAGCATCTCCGGATTGTTGCGGAAGCGGTAGTTCTTAACAAGTGCTATTTGGGTCATACCATATTTCGATGTTGCCGTAGACATTATATCAGGCAACGCCCCAATGAAACCGTAAATACGCTGCAAAGGATCTCCAAGAAAAACCAATTGGGTATGGACGGAGATCATTGACTCCAGTAAAGACCAAGCAATGCAGTTTGTATCTTGAAACTCGTCGACAACGAGTAGCGGGTAGTAGCTTTGATAGAACTTCCTTACCTCAGGGAAGCGTGCGAAAATCTCCAGCACAAACAGAATGACAGCGTTATGTGTAATGTATTCCAAAGGCAGGAGTTTCCTGATAACGATGTCATTGTATTCGTGTATAGTCTGTGCATCAGGAGCACTGGAAGCCTTAATGGAGGTTTCTATACCTTCAAGCCGCTGGGTTTCTGATGCAGATAAAGTAGTATTTAGATCTTGGCGTCTGCTAATTTCACTTTCGCTGATCGCCTTGAATAGATTGACATCTTTTCGCAATACGTCAGAGATAAGATAGCCGTACTTTTTCAAAACCCCCTTGCAAAACCCGTGGTAGTTCGTGACAGTTACTTTCTCGCCTATGGCAACCGGACTGTTTTGTTCGCCAAGGAGTACGGGCAATTTCTCTGCGACTTCCCGTTTGACTTTCAGTGCGGCATTCACGCTAAAGGTTAGTCCTAGTATACGCTTGGGGTTTGGTATGCCACCTGAAGCGTACAGGTAAGCAATGCGGCTAATCATAGTGGTCGTCTTACCATACCCGGCAGGTGCTTCCACTATCAAGCGTGGACTATCTGAAAAGATAACTTCAAGTTGTTTTTCATCACCCTCATGTTGCTTTGAAATTTTTGCCTTTAGTTCTGCAAGAATGGCATTAGGCAATGCTCGCCACCTCCCGCGCCTTGAAAATTGCATCGGCATAACAAGCAGGTATGAGGTCAGCTGGTAGCAATTCGCCGATAATCCGTCCCAGGAGAACATCCTTCTTTGCCATAAACCAAGCGGAGTACATTTGGCAGAACTCAATCTCATCATCATCATTGACATCTGATAGCTTCTTAGGTACATAGCCTGTCATATCAACACCCATCTTTTTGAAGTGCTTCCGCACGAAATCGGCATCCATTTCGACAGACTCTGCATTGCTGGATAAATCCTTAGCAATTTTCCTTACCAGGGCAGTTTGACCATTTAAAAATAGTTTCTTAACAATTTCAATTTCAAAGCAGAGTTCTTGTGTGAAAAACTCGTTATTAGCTGGGGTATGTCCAGTCCTAACATCACCGTCATAGATAGCTATGCTTGGGATTTTAAATTTTTCCAGTAATTGGCGAAGTGGTTTGATTGACTCTTCGCCTCTTGCATTTATAACGCAGATGCCATAATCATCTAGCGATACGCCAAGTTTTTCGGCAAAACTATGAATGCAACCATATTCGGTTTCACCCTCAATCAACACGGCACAATGGGCGTAAAACGCCTCCTTTATTTCGGGGAAACGCATAATCATATGTTTCTCGTTTGCTGAGGTGAATCTAAGTGTGGCACCACTAACTACTGCCGTTTTGTTCTCTTCCTTATAAAAGCGGATGAGGTTGCGGTAGTCCCCAACCAAAGCGTCTGTTGAGTGTGTGACAACAATAAGCTGACCATCAATGCCGTCAATTCCGAAGCACAGCTTCAGCAACTCGGCAAATTCAGCATCCTCATTTTGCAGAATTCGTTTGTAATAGCCAATGAGCGAACGCTGGAGATAAGGGTGTAGATGAACTTCTGGCTCATCAATTGATAGAACAATCGGTAAAAGCATTTTTCCATCATTGTCTCTGAAAAGCTGTTCATTAAATGGTGCAGATTTGCTTTTATAGAGCTCCATAATCTGGCATAAGATGTTAATCGAAGCCATAGCCATATACTGAACACCGCTACCCGTTGTGTCAATTTTCCTGTCGCCATCTGATAGGTAATACAGGCTGGTCAACATCTCAGTAGGGTTAGGGGCAACAGTCGCTTTTATAGCGTAATCCCTAAAGCTGCGAATTTTGCCCAGATGTCCGTTTATAAATTCCGTCAATTTGTCTACCTGCTCATTATTCAGAAAGGTAGGGGTTTCCTCATCGCTCGTTATGAATCTCTCGATGATGCCATTAATCAGCAAGCCTGCGCCTTTCTGCGTGTCCAGGCGCAACTCTCTACTTGGAATGGATGTTGTTTCATATTTCAAGAAGTTAATTTTTCTTAATTGCTTTATCTGAATACTCTCGTTGGAATCGGCACTGACAATAGTCGGGTATGCCTCTTTTATCGTCTGACGATACCGTATTTTCAATAATGAGGCATCATCAGGGGAGAAGTTGTCGCCGAAGAAGCCTTGTTCGTTTGGCGATAACTTGACTTCCATTTCAACCTCGATGGGCTTTTCAGAATCATAGAAGTCCTTATCATCAAAGCCTTTACCACTACACACAGTACTGAGGAGAGATAGAAAGTTGCTTTTCCCAAGGTTGTTTTCTCCGATAATGTAATTATGTTCCGGATGGAAGTTGACGGTGATACCATCAATATTCCTATAATTAGAAACCCGTACATAGGTTATTTTCATATAATCTCCTTCCAGCACCGTATTGCTAAGTCTAAAACCGATAGAGATTTAGTCTTCACGTATAGCATCTACCTCAAAAATTCTATCAAGCTCCTCGTTTGACGTAATACCGCGAACCTTATTTCTGACTGTTGTTTTTCCCATATCCAATCGATAGAAATGTTCGTGACCATCTACACCTTTTTTTAGACGAATGAGCTGAATTCTGCCAAATTTATCCCAGTGTTTCTCGGCAAATTTCGCCAAGCCTACAGCCTTGGGGTAATTATCCTTACGACTGGGGTCATGTGGTTCCAGAATATCGAAAACGTAACCCTGTGCATCTGCTCTAACAACCACTAAATCCGGGAACATAGAAGTGGTAATACCGCTAACTTCATACGGTATTTCAAGTGACCACTTTTTACGGTCGAGATTACGTAACCAGCAGACGGCACCGTTTTTAAGTTCTTCTTTAATAACTCCGCTCTCCCATTGGTTTAGTGATGTTTGGAATGTATCGTCCTCGGAACAATATAGGTGCTGTTCAAACTTAATGCTATCATCTGGCACAGAGAAATCGATTGAATCGGGTAATACCCATGGCACAGCTATCGGTTGTACAGAAGCATTGATTAACCTTTCATAAAAATTTTTTCGTGCCTCGTTTAATTTTGCAATGGAGCGCTTATTGTCTTCGTAGAGATTAATGAATTTTTCCTCTGCAAAGGCTTCTATTCGTTCCATTGCGTCCGTGTCGTTTGTAAGAACGATGATCTCCTTTTTTATATCGATATGGTCACGGCTACTGTGCCGAATCCAATATTCTTTGTGCAGGCCTTCGCCCAACAGCTTTCCGGCCTGTTCAAAATGTCGTGAAATATCGAAATCCGATACTGTCATGGTCTGTGTTGCTTCGTCAAAGGAATAGGCATTGTCTCCGTACTCAAATATGAGTGTACCCAGAGCAAATCCGGTGATCGCAGCAGCTCGGCTGTTAAATTCTCCGCTTTCTTTTATCCGCGCAATTTCCTCATCCATTTTTGATAGAACTGCATGTTTAACTGTTTTCTGCGCTCCTAAATCAATGCCGTCCATCGTCAGTGCTCGGGAAAGCTGTATTAGTAACTTAAGAGGTGCCTGTTTGCGAGATGAATCTACCCGGTAAGTGACGAGGTTATCCATTGCATCAAACACATCGGCATAGGCAAGATTGCGACCAAGTGTAACAAGTTCTTTGTTAGTACCTGTTTCGGCGGGCATAGCCGACTCACTATCGCGTAGAGCATTAACCACATTTTTCACTGTATCTTCGTCAAAGTACGGAAGAAAAAGGCTCACGCTATTAAGTTCAGCATCGGAGGCAATTCTTCTCGCTAAAGGAGTGCGAATCATACGACCTAAAAGCTGCGCAATAAAAGTATAGTCTTGTGCACTGCGGAACGACATCATCGTTTCAGCACGTGGACAGTCCCAGCCTGTGGAAAGGTTCATTTTGAAGAATACTACCTTCACATTTTCTTCGTCTTCAATTCGAGAGGCCTCGATTTGCTGAATTTCGACGTCACGTACTTTAATCGTGCCACGGTCATTAAAGGTATGTACCACTTCACCAGGCAGTAATTTGCGCCCCAGTGATTCCTCAAGTAAATCAATACAAGCCCCAATATCAGTATGGGTTACTTCGCGTTCGTTGCCATCTTCGACTTGAACAACGAGAATAGGATTTACCATTTTCTCGTTTTCGCGTTCACAGTAAGCTTTCCAGTGAGAGCACTTTTTAAGCCAATTTTCTACTGCACCCTTGAACATGGTCATTTCGGCACTTAGTTGAATATCCGGGAAATGAATGATGATTCTGTCCTTTAAAAGTCCGGAATCACGCACATGCTCAGGAGGAACGATGACTTTCTGAACTGTCGATGTAGTTCCAGCAATTAAATTATCAAATCTCTGAGGGGTTGCAGTTACACCGATAACAAGAGGCATAATGCATAGCCCGTCATCCTCGCTACCTTTAATGAATTTCTGCATGATGGACTGTGCCTTGTTCTCCGCTTGAACGGATGTATAGGTGCCCCTGTGCGCTTCATCAATCACCACATAAAACTGCTTTGGATAACGCATGGCAGTGTTGGTAAGTGTTTCCCAAATTGAATACTGCCGTGTATCGGACTTTGCCGTCAATAGTTTGTCAGAACCTATTTTTTGTGTGTTCAGAAAATAGATGCGGCCACCTTCAAGATACTCGGCGCTAAAGTTTGCATCAATAGTAACTAAATCCCGTACACGGATTTTATCAGACTTGCTTTCAATTTTTAGCCGCGTTTGCTCATTAAGTTCCGGTGAATCGGAAAGCCAAACAAACACTGACTTCGGCTCGCCAATGTTATCTGCACTCCCAAATAGAATTTCTTCAAAGAGTGTGGTCATGATGATTGTTTTTCCCGAACCTGTAGGTGCGGAAAAGGAAATTACTTGTGGGTCACGTTCGCTCCACATCAAGTGTGCTTTATTGATCTTTTCATGCAATTCAGCAAGGGCTGTTTCCTGAAACGGAAATAATGTATCTCTCATTTATGAATCCCTCCTGCTCCCCAACACAAAGTTGTCGATGTAATCGCGGTATAGTTGGTATGTTTTATTTACTTTTATGCCAGCGGTCATTTCACGGAAGGCGTCCTCGGAGTTTGTTACGAAATAGACCACCCTGATTTTATCTTCTTCCGAGAGCTTTTCGGCAAACTCAGCAAACTTTGTTTCATCAACCAGAACAGCAAAGCCGTTCCGTGGAAGAATTAACATTTCTGGTTCTTCATCGCTGCTCAGTTCAGGTCGCTTACCAAGTGCACCAGATTTCAGCCACAGCAGTGGTAGTATTTCATGAAACTGCTGTCCCAACGACACGCTGTTTTTATCCAAAAAACCAAGTTTAAAATATTCGACATTGGCAGGGAAGCCCTCACTCATGGGGCGCTTCACTTGTGTTGTCTCGCTAATGGGACCAAGCAAATCAGTAACCAGTGCTTTAATTTCTTTGAATCTCGCGGTCTCTTTGACCAATATGTAAAAGTCTGTGATGTGGTCTTGATCTTCCAACGCTTCAAGCCATTCATCAACAGCGTTTATATCAAATAAAACCGACGCTGAGTGTTTATCCGAAACAATAAATTTGCTGCCCGCTTTTACCAACGTTTGGGGCAGTTGTGCCTTTCCATCCTTGCCACGAAGCAAGGAAACAAGCTGCTTTTTAGCGTTGGTTGTTAGTTCTGTGGGGTTCTCTACAAAGCCGAGCTGATAGAATGAACGATCAACTTCCTTTGTTACGGTCTGGTTCGTAAAGTACTCTCCCGTTAGAACTGTGCCATCGTCACGTTTGCCAAGAATGCTATATTTTGTCCTCGGCCAAGTTACAGCGCGGCAAATTCCGTGTTTTTCCCATTCGAGGTCACCTGGTTGGTAGCCATTTCTGTGTAAATCCCGTGCCTCGTCAACTGAAACCTCATTATTTGTGACCAATATGCACCGTCTTTGGCCGTTATCCTCAACGTTCAACAGATTCACGGCATGGAGAGTTGTACCACTTCCGGCAAAGAAATCAACGATAAGGGCTTTTTTATTATTTCGAACAACTGCCATAATTGCATCTTTAGTAGAATAAAGTGATTTCGGGAAAGAAAATGCTCTTGACTGACCTACAATACTTGAAACCATGTCAGAACCATAAGCCCCAGCGTCATGATAAGAGCGGTGCCATACCGTTTTAATTACACGAGTATCATCCCTAGCATATTCAATGGTAACAACATTAGTAATCGGGTCACGACCGACAATTCGGATACCGCCACGCTCAATTTGTTGTTGATTTGGTTGACTTATGTACGAAATTCCCCAAGTTCTACGTTGTGAATCATATTTTCCACAAGCTACGTATCCTTTGGAAATCAGGTTGTTTAACGTGTCGCTACCAACACTCCATCTTCCAAATGAACCATCTTTTCTAATAGGCCACGCGACTTCATAGCCTTCAATCTTTTCACCAAGAACCGGTGATTGCGATAAAGGTAAGTAATTACCCGCCTTTACAACAGCTTGTCGCTCACTATCAACCAGCACAGGATAAAACATACTTTCCCGGTCGCTTCTATTTGCATCTGTTCCTGAACGTAGCAAACCCTTCCAACGTGGTTTTCTGTTGGGGATAGGTGGGTTTAGCAAATTATCATCGTTGTCAGCAACAAATGCGTTAGGAGCAAAGCAATACACTATATATTCCTCTACCCGCGAAAAGCGTCCCTGAGTAACCCCTTTAGGGTTTATCACAACTGTTACCATTTGGATATAAAACTCTGGAAAAAGTTGTTCTAACAGAATTCGAAGGTGATGCACTTCGTGTTCGTCAATGGTGACGATGAGAACACCTGTGTCTGGGTTCAAAATCCTCTTCGCAATCCTCAGCCGCTTCTGCATCATTGACAGCCACTTGCTATGACGCCAGCTATCAGAGGAATCCACATAGTCATTGTTGTATTTCCAATCTTTTGCCCCTGTGTTGTATGGCGGGTCGATGTAGATGCAATCTACCTGTTTGGGGTATAGGTATTCCAGCAATTGGAGAGCGTGGTAGTTGTCTGCTTCAATGAGTGTGTGCCACAGATTACTACCAGGCGCATTCTCTACAGATTCAATCGGTTGGAGCATAGGAAATATCGGCTCGCCAAATTGGGCAACCGAAACGAGTTCCGTAAGTGGGATTGCCACAGCATCGCCTGTTATCTTTTTACGGCAAAGGGCAGTATCGCCATTTAATTTCACCACTGTATAGAAATCATTGATGTGTCCCGTTTTTCGTGCAACGGTCGAGCCAAGTTTGATAGCAACATCATAAAGCGGAGTACATTCAGGGATGTGTTCCTCGAAAACTAGTCCAAATTTTTTATTCTTAGATAGGCGAGCAACTTCCTGTTCCAAACGAATACGTAAAGACGTATCAGGTATTTGCCTTATTAAATCGTTTATTGCAGCCATATTTTAGATCCCCCCATTAATATCATTCGTTTCGTGCTTACTCCACGAACGGCCAAAAAGCTCATTTTCATCCGACAACCGCAAAATCGTTGTAGCTTCTAAAATCTTGTGTGCCTTTGTGGTTGTAGAATCAGCCTTGTCAAACGCAATAAAGATCTGTCGTCCACTGGCCTGATAAAGTTCCAATATGTGTTCTAGGTGTATGTCCTCAATGCGTTTGAGAATATTAGAATCATGAATGAGTACAGGGATTGGTCGTAACTCAAGCACACTTAAATCGTAAACCACCAGGCTCTTAAACGCAGTACCCTCACTGGTGTTTCCAGGAGTCTCAAAGGTAATTTCCTTTTGGGGAGTAATCTGCAGAATGGGTGCTATTTCTTGGTGTTCAGTCACTACACCATTTATCGTTGCCATACGTAGGTTGATGTTGTCCTGTATTTCTTCCAGCTTCTCGGTTTGTTGAAGCATTAGTCTTTCTAGCTTGTGCTCTGCTTCGGCGCGGATTTCCTGCAATTGTTTCTGGTGAATCAACTCGGCTGTTTCCTCTTCTAGTCTATCAATGCTTTTTGACACGTTGACACATTGGGAGAGCACTCGTTCCGACATCTCTTTTGCCAAGCCGGATTCCTCTATCTTTTGATGTAAACGTTTGATTTCTTTATCGCAATGATCAATGAGCGGTTGCAAACGTGCTATTTCCTGAGCCATTTCTTCGCCCAGAATTTCCCTTATTCTCTTATGAAAGTGCTCAATTTCCTCGAAGGCTTTTATATCAGTATTTGGGAAAAAATGCACCAGGGAATCAAATTCACTGGCGGTTTCAGGATTAGTGTCAGCGATGTTACTCGAAATTGCATTAAGCTGAGATTGCAGACGATTGCGTTTGCGGATGAATTTATTCAACTCTTTTTGAGCCGCTTTTATCCGTTCAAATGTCTGTGTATCAAACCCAAACAGCGCTAACTGGGCCTCTTCACTGTTTTTCATTAGCTTCTGGAGCCTTTTCTTCAGTGACTCTATAGTCTTCTGATTCATTTCAATTTTTGCGGCGTCAACCTGCTGACGCTTACGCGATTTAAGCTGCGAGTATTTGACACCAAGTTCTTCCTCCATGTTCTTAATGGCAGAAAGAATATTGTAGTGACCAAATAGTTTCATCAGAAAATCAACTGCTTTTTCATCCTGTTCACGAGGCTTTACGAGCAGGGGGTACTTCTCCAGTGTATTTTCCCGGCCATAAATACGAAAATACCGCTCTGTAATCTCCGAAAATGTAAGGGCTGGAAGTCCAACCTTGTATTCCTGAAAGAGAAAGCTCCGAAATTCATCAAGCGACAACTTTGTAATGAAATGGCCTTCTTTATCACAGCGATATACATTTTTAGGTTCATCGGTTCTCCGGTAAAAGTAATGTGGCTGTCCTTCAAATTGAAAAGTGAAATAAATGGTATGAGGGCCGATCTCTTTTTTAATGTCACCAGAAAGGGTGTAGTAGCCTTCACCGCCGAACGCATAGTCGATAATCCACAGAAATGTTGATTTGCCGATGGCATTACTGCCGCCAGAACTACCTAAAACCGTATTAAGTCCATAATTAAATTGGATGTTTTGATGCTTAGGTGCAAATTTATCACATCGAATTTCTGTCAACATAGCGTAGTACCCTCCCTTCATCCATTAGTTCAATTTTCCCCAATGCAAACAAGCAGTCTAAAGCACTTAGAAAATCGCCCATATCCTTCTTCCCTGATGTGGTTAGTTCAAACAGCTCTTTAGGAGACATATCTCGCTGCGTCAATACTTCTAAGATATCTGGAAAACGGGCGATAACGCTGTTTGTATAAGATGTAACTTTATTCGGCAATCTCATCGAATACCTCACACCTTTGCACGAAGTAGGAGATTATAATTTCACAGGCTTCTTTGTATTTGCGGCCAGTCTTTTCAAACAATGTTTCAACGAGCAGATTATAAATGGCACTTTGGGAGGGAAGCGATTCGCTTGCATCTTCATACATCCGCTTAATACTTTTAGCAAACTTATCAACGTTTAGCTTGTTTTCTCCTGCCAATCGATCTAACGCATTATTAACGCCTTCATACAACTGCGTAACATCAAAAAGCACCCGCTCTTTCAACCGCTTTTCAGTGACTTTCTTTTCCACCTTGACAGGTTCTATTTTGAGACGTGTATCATCTGTAACATCCATTAAGTTTACTTCACGAAGCACATCTTCAATTTGATTTTGCAATGTATATAGTGACGTTGCATTCCTTGCCGCCGTGAGATTTTCTAAATAATGTTTGTCCGATAATAAAGCCAATTTATCGTCTTCTGAGGCATTTTGCATTTCGCGTTCACAGTCAACACATAGAATAACATCATCAGTTTCAGAAAGGTGAACGACTTTAGCGTAATTAACGTCGTTACCTTCTATTTTTATGCCTAATGGTCTCCCACATTTTTGACATTTGCCGCCTGTCTCTGTTAGTAAAACCAAAGCGCGAGTGTTAATCGCTATTTCATCGGCGATCCCCATTGAGAAATTGCTGTATGCCGTAAGAAAGTCTATGCTCGTTTTTTGTGTGTCAAAGGACTGTATGTACTCACCGGTTATCTCTCTTATGCTTTCTTGACAGTTGCGGTTTTCTACATTGACCACCGTATATAGGAAAAGCCCGGCCAGAAAGTCTTCTAATACAAAAGCATTACGTCCTGCAATAGTTGCTTTTGTCATTCCGTTAACTCTTTCCACAATTGTATCAGGCTCGATTGTGTCATCAGAAGCGACGATATCCTTCAACGCAAGAACGATGTGGCTCCTTTTGTTGCTGTCCAGAAGAGATAGGATATTATGTTTGAAATAATCAGCAACAGTACGCAAGTCCACTGTTGGGGCATTTTCAGTCACGATAGGCGATAGATTTTTCTTACCACGAACCAAATCTGAAGTAGTGCCATCATCTTCACGAATATCATAATTTGGCGCAATAGAAAGCAAGATGGTGCCACACAACCGCTTTTGCGTAACGCTTTTTGCTTTACAAAGCGTTAAAACCGTTGCGTAAGAACCAAAGCACAGCTTTTTCATAAATTGCGCCCCCTTAATTAAATCTAAGAATTCGATGCATCATCATCGACATAGTCAACAATATCACCAATGTTCACATCAAGAGCCTTACAGATTCTGGCTAATACGTCCATGCTTACCGGCAAGTCCTTACTCATCTTCGCTATCGTAGTTGATGTCAGATTCGTCTTTGCCATCAAGTCTTTTTTCATCATCTTTTTATCAATTAATAGTTTCCAAAGCTTGTTATAACTAAATGCCATTATATCGCCTCCAAGCATTCTGGACGCTCTTAAAATAAGTTATTACCTAATTATAGCAAATAACTAAGCAAATAAAAAACATAAATTTAAATATGTTAATTAAATCTTTGCAAACGCTTAGTCCAATTTTCTGCGATAAAAACAAATGAAAATTTGCTGAGTAATAGCGGAGTGATAGCGGAGCTGTAGCTGAGGACTCACCGTGCTTGAGCCAATAAAATCAATATAGACGGTCAGACAAGCCGTACTTTTCATGGAAAGGAGATGCGTCGAGATGCGAGATATCCGAAACGCTCGCGGCAAGCTGGTCTGCCGCCTGGATGAGAAAGCTGGCGTCGTAGAAATTGTCCACAAAGGCTGCAAGACGCTGATTTTTATTAAACCAGATGGAACAGCAGAAATCATAAATACAGAAGTAGCATAACCGCAAACACAAGTCAATAACGAGAATCCGCAGAACCGCGAGACGGGCAGAGATGACACCAACCACTGGTGTCGCCGCCCGTCTCGTTTTGTTTCTACGGATTTGAGACATCGGCCCCCTGCGGATTTTCAAGCCAACTTTTGAAAATCGCAGGAGGAAAAAGATGTTAATAAATTACAAAGATGCCGATGGCAGAATCATCGAATTGGAGGTTTCTGACGAAGTCGGTACCTTCTATCTCAGTTCTGTAGAAGAAGAAAAGAAAAATGAACGGCGGGAAACCCGCCGCCACACTTCCCTTGAGAGTTTCACCTATGAGGACAAGCGGTTCTTTGACGATGGAACGGACTTGCTTGCCGATCTTATAGCTTCAGAAACTGTTAGCCGCGCTATGTCCCACCTGACCGAGCGACAGCAGTACCTTATCCGTAAAACCTGTCTGGAAGGTTGGAAATACACAGAACTTGCCGCCCTGGAAGGCGTGGACGAGTCCGCTATACGCCACGCCGTAAACCGAGCAAAGAACAAACTCAAAAAAATGTTATAGTAACCGTCCGATTTATCTTCCGCAGGTGGCATAAGGCAGAAGGCACAAGAAATCAGCCTTCGGAAAGGCAAGGTGATCCGAATGAAGCACACGCTTAGAATTAGTGTTTCAAAGGAACCACAGGGCGGCGGAATAGTTGGCTGTCGCCGTGTCACCGTGCGCGAGAGACTGCTGCGTCTCCTGCTTGGTGACAAGCAAAGGCTGACGGTCATTGTCCCAGGCGACAGTGTGAGAGCGCTTTCAATTATTGAGGAGGGGGGTGATAGCCATGAGCAAAACCAAGCTATTGCTGGATGTAGCGGCTAACCTAAAAAATCTGGCAGACAGCATTTGGGCTGTAGCAGAGACAATGGCGGATGGTGAGCCTAGCGGGGCTTTGAAGCCGGAAGCACCAAATGTCAAAAAGGAAGAAAAACCTGAAACCAAAGCGGTCACGCTTGAGCAAGTCCGGGCTGTGCTGGCTGCGAAAAGCCATGATGGCTTTACCGCTGAGGTCCGAGCACTGTTGGAGAAGCACGGTGCATCAAGGCTCAGTGAGATTGACCCGGCGAATTATCCCGCACTTCTCACGGATGCGGAGGGGCTGAAATGAGTAAACACGCTATACTCTCCGCTTCTGGAGCGCACCGCTGGATGAACTGTACTCCATCAGCCAGGCTGGAACTGGAGTTTGATGAGAGTGAAAGCGAAGCCGCTGCTGAGGGTACCGCAGCTCATGCCCTCGCTGAACACAAACTGCGCCGAGCACTAAAAATGCGCTCGAAGAAGCCAATCTCCAAGTACGACTGCGACGAAATGGACGCCCACACCGGCGCTTACGTGGATTTTGTGCTTGAAACCATCGCCCAGATAAAGTTGACCTGCAACGACCCGTTGGTGCTGATTGAGCAGAGGTTGGATTTTTCCAGGTATGTACCGGATGGTTTCGGAACCGGCGACTGCGTTATTATCGGCGATGGTACACTCCATGTTATTGATTTTAAGTATGGGCAGGGCGTTCTGGTGAATGCCAAGGACAATCCCCAGATGAAGCTGTATGCACTTGGTGCCCTGGAACTGTTTGACGGGATATATGACGTCAGTACAGTGGCCATGACCATTTTTCAGCCACGCCGGGAGAATGTCAGCACCTTCACGGTATTTAAGGAATCGCTTTATCAATGGGCGGAGGAAACACTGATACCCACGGCTGAGTTGGCTTTTAAAGGTGAGGGCGACTACGTCCCGGGTGAACACTGTCAGTTCTGCCGGGCTGCGGTAAAGTGTCGAGCCAGAGCCGAAGCCAAGCTTAAACTGGCGGCCTTTGAGTTTGCACTTCCTCCCTTGCTTTCCGATGAGGAAATTGGTGAGGTTCTTAATTTGATCGGCGACCTGACCAGTTGGGCAAATGAGATTATAGCCTATGCCACAGACGCTGCTGTGAACCATGGCAAGGATTGGCCCGGCTTCAAGGTGGTCGAGGGGCGCTCCGTCCGGAAATATACCGACGAGAAGGCCGTCGCCGAAACGGCAATAGCTGCTGGATACCGCGACATCTATAGAGAGAGCCTTATCACCATTACTGAGATGGAAAAGCTGATGGGCAAATCCAAGTTTAATGAAATTCTCGGCGGACTGGTTATAAAGCCGCCCGGCAAACCGACCCTGGTTCCGGTTTCGGATAAGCGACCGGCGATGAGTATATCAAACGCAAAAAACGAATTTATGGAGGTTTAATACTATGTCAAATACAGCAAACAGAGTTAATCGTAGTCCTGGGAAAAATCCCACCAAGGTTATCACCGGCATTGTACGTCTATCCTATGCGAACGTATGGGAACCCAAGTCTATAAACGGCGGCGCGGAAAAATACAGTGTCAGCCTGATTATCCCCAAGTCAGACACTAAGACCATCGCGGCCATCAATGCAGCTGTGGATGCAGCAATCGAGGAAGGCAAAGGCAAATTTGGCGGCAAGATTCCTTCTAAAGCGCAGTTAAAACTTCCGCTTCGTGATGGCGATGTCGACCGCCCTGATGACGAAGCCTACTCCAACAGCTATTTTGTAAACGCCAATAGCAATACCGCTCCGCAAATCGTGGACAGGCAAGTCAACCCTATCCTTGAGCGTTCAGAAATCTATTCTGGTGTTTACGCAAGAGTCAGCATAAACTTTTATGCCTTCAACTCCAACGGCAACAAAGGAATTGCCTGTGGCTTGGGCAACATCCAGAAAATTCGTGACGGTGAACCGCTGGGCAGCAAATCAAGTGCTGCTGATGATTTTGCCACTGATGTGGACGATGATTTTCTGTCATGAGAACGCTTAGTATTGATTTAGAGACTTTCAGCACGGTAGACCTCGCGAAAAGCGGGGTCTATCGCTATACTGAGTCCCCGGATTTTGAAATCCTGTTGTTCGGCTACAGTGTTGACGGTGGAGGTGTTCAGGTTATTGATCTGGCCAGAGGTGAACATCTGCCGGATGAGATTTACAGCGCCCTTTTAGATGAATCCATTATCAAATGGGCACATAATGCGCAGTTTGAACGGGTATGTCTGTCCCGCTATCTTAACCAGTGGCTGAAACCAAATTCCTGGCGCTGCACCATGGTCTGGTCCGCCTATCTTGGTCTGCCTTTATCGCTGGAGGGCGCTGCGTTGGTCACCGGCGCAGAAAAGCAAAAGCTGACCGAGGGGAAAGATCTAATCCGCTACTTCTCCATGCCCTGCAAGCCTACAAAAACAAACGGCCAGCGAACACGTAATCTCCCGAACACGACCTTGAAAGATGGGAACGCTTCAAAGCCTATAATGCCCGCGATGTGGAAACGGAAATGGCTTTGCAGGCAAAGCTGGCGAACTTTCCCGTACCGGAGGATGAGTGGAAAAACTATATCCTTGACCAGGAAATCAATGATCGAGGTATCCTGCTGGACATGACCCTGGTCAGGCAGGCGATCAGCTGTGATGAGCAATCCCGGTCGGAACTGACGCGAGTTATGCAAGAACTGACTGCATTGGATAATCCCAACTCAGTCGCGCAGATGAAGTCCTGGCTTGCTGATCATGGCCTTGAAACAGATACGTTGGACAAGGCCACGGTTAAGGAACTGCTTAAGACCGCACCCGGCAGTCTGGGACGTGTTTTAGAATTACGGCAGAAGCTAGCCAAGTCCAGTATAAAGAAATACACAGCGATGGAAAACGCAGTCTGCTCCGACAGTAGGGCGCGCGGGTTGCTGCAGTTCTACGGAGCTAATCGTACTGGTCGCTTTGCTGGGCGGTTGATCCAAGTACAAAACCTTCCGCAAAACCATCTATCGGATTTAGAGGAAGCTCGTAATCTTATTCGTTCCGGGCAATTTGATGCAGCAGAGATGCTCTATGAATCTGTGCCCTCCGTTTTATCCGAACTTATCCGTACCGCATTCATCCCCAAATCTGGATTCAAATTTATCGTTGCTGACTTTTCCGCCATTGAGGCTAGAGTAATAGCCTGGTTGGCGGGTGAAACATGGCGTAATGAGGTATTTGCCACTCATGGCAAGATTTATGAAGCATCAGCTGCGCAGATGTTCCATGTCCCCATTGGAGAGGTCACCAAAGGCAGCCCGCTGCGCCAGAAAGGGAAAATAGCCGAATTGGCGCTTGGCTACGGCGGATCAGTCGGTGCTTTAACCGCTATGGGCGCTCTTGATATGGGGCTTACTGAGGATGAACTCCAGCCGCTGGTAACCTCTTGGCGAAAGGCCAATCCCAATATCGTCCGGTTCTGGTGGGACGTTGACCGGGCTGCCAAAAGGGCGGTCAAGGATCGCGTCACTACGGAAACACACGGAATCCGTATTGGGTACCGCAGCGGAATGCTGTTTATAACCTTGCCATCCGGCAGGAACCTTTACTATGTAAAGCCCCGAATAGAACTAAACCGCTTCGGCAGCGAATCGGTGACATATGAGGGTATTGGTGCCGCAAAAAAATGGGAACGCATCGAAAGCTACGGGCCTAAGTTTGTGGAGAACATTGTACAGGCAGCATCCAGGGATATCCTTTGTTATGCCATGCGCCGTTTGGATGCCTTGGGCTACAACATAGTGATGCATGTTCATGACGAGGTTGTGATTGAAGCCCCGGCTCGGGCATCGGTTGATGATATCTGCACCGTCATGAGTGAGTCCCCAACTTGGGCAAAGGGGCTTTTGCTTCGCGCCGATGGCTTTGAGTGCCAGTTCTATAAAAAAGATTAGAAAAAAGTTAATGGACCGTCCGATTCCGCTCCTTGTGGTGGCGATATAGCGAAGGCCACAAACAAAATCTAAGCCTTCGGAAAGGACGAATCCATATGAACGAACTACAGGTATTCTCCTACGAGGGAAAGGAGATCAGAACCATCCAGAGGAACGGCGAAACATGGTGGGTACTAAAGGATGTGTGCGGAGTGCTGGGACTCAGCAATGCTCGCATGATTGCCGACCGGCTTGATGAGGATGATGTAAGTCTGGCTTACGTCACCGACAGCATGGGCAGGCGGCAGCAAACCAACATCGTTAATGAGAGCGGGCTTTACAACGTTATCCTGCGCTCTGACAAGCCCGAAGCCAAGAAGTTTAAACGCTGGGTTACTCATGAGGTGCTTCCTCAGATAAGGAGACACGGAGCCTACATCACGACATCCAAAATAGAAGAAATCATGAATGATCCCGACTCTTGGATCAAGCTGCTGACCGCCCTGAAAGAAGAACGCCAGGAAAAAGCGCGGCTTCAGCTGCAGGCTGCCCAGGATAAGCCGAAGGTGGTATTTGCCGATGCTGTATCAGCATCGGACGGAACCATTTTAATCGGCGAACTGGCTAAAATTCTCAAAGGCAACGGTATTGAAATCGGGCAAAACCGCCTGTTTGAAAGGCTACGCCAGGACGGTTTCCTTATCAAGCGCAAAGGCACCGACTACAACGCGCCAACTCAGAAGGCCATGGAACTTGGTCTTTTCAAAGTTAAAGAAACCGCCATTACCCATTCGGATGGTCATGTCACCATCAGTAAAACCACCAAAGTTACTGGCAAAGGGCAGCAGTATTTTGTCAACTACTTCCTCGGGGGAGGGGTGGATAGGGATGGACGAGCATAACAGCGAGGGCTGCCCGGAACATATAGCCACTCTTTCTTTGGACTGTGCGGCGCAAAAGGAAATAAGGCACCGTCAGCTGGTTTACATATGCTCTCCTTTTGCCGGTGACACGAAACACAACATCATCCGTGTGCTGGGCTATTGTCGGTTTGCAGTTAGCAAGGGATATATCCCCCTCGCGCCTCATCTTCACTACCCACAGTTTATGGATGATAGTGACCAAAAAGAGCGCGAACTCGGACTATATTTTGCCCTGGTTCTACTTAGCAAATGCGATCAGCTATGGGTGTTCGGGTGCCGGATATCAGATGGTATGGCTCAGGAAATCAGCAAAGCAAAAAAGCAGGGCATACCCATTCGGCACTTTACCGAGAAGTGTGAGGAGGTGCAGGTAACGTGAAGATAGCGGTCGGCAACAGCCGCATGGATAAGAAATGGAAAAACAGGGACATCTCATGGGAAAATTTTCTCACCCGGGTTAGCACGACGATCCGCACCACCGAAACGGTATCGGAATTCCGTAAGATGAGCCGTGCGCAGCAGGATTCCATCAAAGATGTGGGCGGCTTCGTGGGCGGCGCTCTACGTGAAGGTAAACGCAGGAACGGTTATGTCCTCTGCCGCTCCCTGCTCACCTTGGATATGGACTACGCCAGGCCAGGAATTTGGGATGAAATTAATATGCTCCACGATTTCAAGTGCTGTGTTTACTCTACTCACAAACATACCCCGGATGCACCGCGCTTGCGGCTTGTTATCCCTTTGTCCCGCGAGGTCAGCGAGGATGAGTACCCTGCTCTTGCTCGCATGGTAGCAAAGGAAATCGGTATCGACTTATTTGACGATACAACTTATGAACCCTCGCGGCTTATGTATTGGCCGTCTACGCCATCCGATGGGGAGTTTGTGTTCCAAGAAAAAGAAGGCGAACTGCTTAACCCCGATGCATATCTCGGAAAATACGCTGACTGGCGGGATACTTCCATGTGGCCGGTATCCTCGCGTCAGTCAGAAGTGGTTCGTAGCCAGATTACCCAGCAGGCAGATCCCCTTACTAAGGAAGGCGCAGTCGGTGCGTTCTGCCGGGCTTATTCCATTGAAGACGCAATTGCTACTTTTCTATCCGATGTCTATGAACCCAGTGCCATGAATGGGCGTTACGACTATATCCCTGCTGATTCTTCAGCGGGACTGGTAATATACGATGGCAAATTCGCTTACAGCCATCACGCTACCGATCCGGCCTGCGGCAGGCTGCTGAATTCCTTTGATTTGGTGCGAATACACCGCTTCCGCGACCTCGACGACAGGACCGCTATGGATACCCTTCCTGGAAAGCTACCCTCTTTTAGGGCTATGACGGAACTAGCCATAAAGGATGAACGGGTCAAGGAGCAATTGGCTGAAGAACGCAAAGCCCAGGCGGAGAAGGAGTTTAGGGATACGGATTGGCAGAAAGCCCTGGAACTTGAAAAGACCGGTGCTGTTAAAGACAGTTTCGGAAACTATCTTTTGATATTAAACAATGACCCTAATTTGAGCGGTATCGTTTTTAACCAACTGCGGGACGGTGTGGATGTTCGTGGGGAAGTACCTTGGCAAAGGTTCAAACCTGGCTGGAGCGAAACAGACGCGGCTAAACTTTATGAATATCTGCAAAATCATTATGGCATCTACTCACCGACTAAGACGAATAACGCAGTTATGGCGGCAGCTGCTGCCAGACAATTCCATCCGATACGTGAGTATCTTAACACACTTCCTGCCTGGGACGGTGTTAAAAGAGTCGAAACGCTTCTGATTGATTACTTTGGTGCAGAAGATACCCCGTACACCAGGGCTGTTACCAGAAAGACTTTTGCGGCGGCAGTCGCCCGCATTTATCAGCCAGGGATTAAGTTTGACTACATGCTGGTCATAAATGGTGCGACCGGACTAGGGAAATCTACGTTTTTTGGCAAGCTGGCCGGAGAGTGGTTCTCGGACAGCCTGACCTTTGCCGACATGGGCAAAGGCAAAGACGCTCCTGAAAAGATACAAGGGTTCTGGATCATTGAAATCCCAGAACTTGCTGGTATCAGAAAAACCGATGTCAACAACGTAAAAGCATTTTTATCCCGCAGCGACGATAACTACCGTGCCAGCTACGGCCATACAACAGAAAGTCATCCCCGGCAATGTATTATCGTGGGCAGTACCAACAGTGAAAGTGCTGGGTTTCTGCGTGATGTGACCGGCAACCGCCGCTTCTGGCCAGTCCGTGTCAGTGGCAAAAATGCCCGGCGTGGTTGGGATATTACAGATGAGGATGTTCTTCAAATCTGGGCCGAAGCCAAGCTGATATGGAACAACGGTGAGAAGCTCTACCTTGAGGGAGACGATGCGGAAGCGGCGGTCAGCGAGCAGGCAGATGCCATGGAATCCGATGAACGTGAAGGCTTGGTGCGCGAGTATCTCGATATGCTCCTGCCGGAGAACTGGGATACGCTTGATGTTTATCGCAGGCGTGACTATTTCCGGGATCAGAATGACCCAACCAGGCCGCCAGGTGTTAAACGGCGCGATATTGTTAGCAATATTGAGATCTGGTGCGAGTGCCTGAACAAGAACCGCGAGGATATCAGAACCCGCGATAGCTATGAAATCACCGCAATCATGCAGAAGATGACCGACTGGCGACGCGGGGATAAAAAGATCCGGATCATCGGCTACGGCCCGCAAAATGTATGGATTAGAAAGCGGAATTAAGTCAGAGGTGTTCCAGGCGTTCCAGGTTTGTTCCAGGAAAACTGAACAGCGGGAACAGGCGTTAGCTAAGAAAAATAGGGTACTTGCTAGGTTCTGTTCCAAGTGTTCCAAGAATTATATATGAGTTATTTGTATTATTACTTCCTATACCTATATGGAACTATATACACGCGTAAGGGTCTATAAGGAATTTTTCGGTACGGCTGGAACACAATTAAGCGGAATGCCTTGTAAATTCAGGGTTCAAAGCTGTTCCCGGTTGTTGTTCCAAGGTGTGTTCCGTTCCAGTAAATTATCAAGCAGCAACAGGATGAAAGGAATAGAAATGCTATGGGGAGTCCTATGCGAGAGAAAAAGATAGAACAAAAACTGGTCAAGGCAGTACGCGGCATGGATGGTTTAGCGCTGAAGTTTGTGTCACCAGGGTTCGATGGAGTGCCTGACCGCTTAATATTATTGCCCCATGGACGGATGGCCTTTGCAGAAATTAAATCGATGGGGTGTAAATTACGGCCTATGCAGGTAAGACGAAAAAGACAACTGGAAGCGTTAGGGTTTTCGGTGTACGTCATTGACGGTGAGGAGCAGATTGGAGGGATGCTGAATGAGATACAATCCTCATGAATACCAGGATTATGCCACAAGATTCATCCTTGAGCATCCGATCGCGGCTGTTCTGCTTGAAATGGGTCTGGGCAAAAGCGTCATTACGCTGACAGCCATTTTCGACCTTACTTTGGACAGTTTCGAGATCCGCAAGGTTCTGGTCATTGCTCCACTTAGGGTGGCACGGGATACATGGCCAGCGGAAATTGAAAAATGGGATCATCTTAGGGGACTTACCTGCTCGGTGGCCATTGGAAGTGAAGCACAGCGGAAAGCGGCACTTAAGAAAAGAGCTCAAGTCTACATCATTAACCGGGAGAACGTGAACTGGTTGGTTAACAAGAGCGGTCTTCCCTTCGACTTCGATATGGTGGTAATCGACGAGTTAAGTTCTTTCAAGGATAACGGCTCTAAACGGTTCAAGGCCCTGCGCAAGGTTCGGCCCGGTGTCAGGAGGATAGTCGGCCTTACAGGAACACCTTCAGCCAATGGATTGATGGACCTGTGGGCTGAAATCGGCATTCTCGATATGGGACAGCGCCTTGGCCGGTACATCACCCACTTCCGCAATAATTATTTTATGCCGGACAAGCGTAACCAGCAGATGGTGTTTTCATACAAACCCCGGCCCGGTGCCGAGGAAGCAATTTACCGGCTGATATCCGACATCACCATCAGCATGAAAAATACCGACTATTTGAAGCTGCCGGAACTGGTGATGAACGAGATCCCTGTTTGGCTGGCGGACAAAGAGCAAAAAATCTATGACACCATGAAGCGGGATTTGGTGCTTTCACTGGAAGGTCGGGAAATTGATGCCTTAAATGCCGCCAGTCTGTCAAACAAGCTTCTACAGATGGCCAACGGTGCAGTCTATGCCGATGATGGCTCAGTGGCCAAGATCCATGACCGCAAGCTGGATGCATTAGAGGATATTATCGAAGCCGCCAACGGCAAGCCAGTTCTGGTGGCTTACTGGTTCAAGCACGATCTGGAGCGGATACTTAATCGTTTCCCCGCTGAAAAGCTGGACAGCGCTGCTTCCATCAGGCGCTGGAATGACGGGGAAATACCGCTGGCCGTGATTCATCCGGCATCGGCCGGACACGGATTGAATTTGCAGGCGGGCGGTAGTACTTTAATCTGGTTTGGCCTGACATGGAGCCTGGAACTATACCAGCAAACCAACGCCCGGCTCTGGCGGCAAGGCCAGAAAGACACAGTTGTTATTCACCATCTGGTAGCCGAAGGAACTATAGATGAGCGCGTAATAAAGGCACTTAAAAATAAGGACAATACCCAAGCTGCACTGATTGATGCAGTTAAAGCAATCTTATAGACGGGGGGGAGAAAAGCATGAATGAACCATATGAAAGGTTGGCAAACGCCATCGTTTTGCGAGCTGTTAAAGATTACCGTGATGCACTGAAAAGGCTGAAAAAGCATCCCAAGAATGGGTCTGCTTCATATACAAAACGGGAAGTCGAGCGCTTCTTCCGTTCCGGATGGTACACAACACTTACTACAATTGACTCGGAGATGCTTATCCAACAACTTCGTGAGGAGGTTATATGATGACGTCAAAAGAATATCTTAGCCAGGCATATCGCCTTGACCAACGGATTAATAGTAAATTAGAACAGGTGGCCTCACTTAACGAGCTTGCTACAAAAGCGACATCCACTCTTACCGGCATGCCGAAGAATCCTAACCGGGCAACATCCAAAATGGCGGATGCAGTGGCTAAAATCGTGGACCTGCAAGCAGAAATAAATAATGACATTGATCGTTTAGTGGATTTAAAGCGGGATATTGTAGGAATCATTAAGACAGTTAATAACCCTGAGTATCAGACTCTCCTTGAGAAACGATACCTTTGTTTTGATACTTGGGAACAGATCGCTGTGGATATGGGGTACAGTCTTCGCTGGGTACACATTATTCATTCCAGGATATTAGTCGAATTGGGTAAGCAATTCGCAGAAAGGGGGTTTGAAAATGGGATACTATGATGCACTTGAAGATAACATCCCCATTGAGCGTGATAAAAAAGGGTTTAACATATTTTATCCTCCCTGCCGCGTATGTGGAGCGCCGGTATATTCCTGGAGATATCTCAAGGATGCCCAGTATGTTTGCCAAGAATGCAGGCAGCTTTTGGTAGATAAATATAACAACGAGGAAGTTAGCGTAGACAAACAGACCGGTAGATTTAACCAGGCAATAAAACGCATATCAAAGGTAACATCTATCAACCCGTATAAAAAAGCCATATCAATTGTTTCCAAAAAGCTTCATAAAAAAGGCTGGTTTCAAAGCACGGAAGAAATTATGGTGGCTCTTGAATTGATTCGACGTAGCGTAACTGCCCATCATCAGACCCGTATTTATGATTATTATGTGGATTTTGTCCTACCGCAGTATAAAGTTGCACTTGAAATTGACGGAGCAATCTTTCACAGTAAGGAAAAATTGCGACAACAACAATTGCGTGATGAAGCGATTGTATATAAATTAGGCAGCGACTGGGAGGTAATCAGAATTCCAACTGATAATATCAACACCAATATTACCAAGCTGATCCCGGCAATTAAGGCTGTTCTTGCGAGCAGGAAAAATCGTTAAAAAAACATTTAATAAAAGAGTGCACACTAATTCACTGGTATGCATCTTCCTATGTGATACAATGGAATTAATCAAAGTGTGCCAATTAATAAAAATTAAAGCCTTCGTGGAAAAATCTGCGGAGGCTTTTCTTATGCCAGAATTGAGGTGAAGAAATGCCAAGGAAGCCTAAAAGACCCTGTTCTTACCCCGGCTGCGGTCGGCTCGCCAATGACGGGCAATACTGCGCTGAACATCAAAAAGCCATGAACAGGAATTACAACCAATATCAACGTGACCCAGAATCCAATAAACGATACGGCCGTGCATGGAAACGAATCCGTGATAGATACATCAAGGCCAACCCCCTTTGTGAAGAGTGCCAAAGGCAAGGCAGGCTTACCCCTGCTGAGGAAGTCCATCACATCCTTCCCCTATCAAAGGGCGGCAGCAACGAGAAGAGCAACCTCATGTCTCTTTGCAAGTCCTGTCATTCCCGAATCACTGCTGAAAGCGGTGACCGGTGGGGGAGGTTAAATCTCTAAAACCTTTTTTAGCGGACAGCGGCGGGGGGCTTCGTGTTGAAAAATACCGGTTCAAAGGGGGGATTGAAGCCGTGTCTGGAAAGGAGGTGATGGCGTATGGCAAAAGACGGAACAAACAGAGGTGGCAGACGAGTTCGTGCAGGAGACAAACCAGATCCTCTTGCAGATAAAATCAATAAAGGTAAAACCGCAAAAATACTGGAAGTGCCGGACATAGCCCCTGAGTCGATACTGGAAGTTGAGGACTTAGATGTGGACTCTGACCTTTACGGAGAAGATATGCCTGCGCCAAGCGACTACCTTAGCAGCAGGCAAAAGGACGGAAAGCCTTTAGGAGCAGATGCACTATTTATCGAAACCTGGAAATGGTTAAGAGACCGAGGCTGTGAAAAATTTGTTAACCCAAGGCTAATTGAAGCTTATGCTCAAGCCTTTACACGATACATTCAATGCGAAGAAGCCATCAGCACTTACGGGCTTTTGGGAAAACATCCTACCACAGGTGGAGCAATCGCCAGCCCTTTTGTGCAGATGAGCCAGTCGTTTCAGAAACAGGCAAATCTCTTATGGTATGAGATTTTTGACATAGTAAAGCAAAACTGCACCACCGCTTTTGTGGGCAATCCCCAGGATGATATTATGGAGGCCCTTTTATCCAATAGGAAGGGACGGTGATAATAAGTGAATTCAACAGAACGTTTTGAAAAAGTAAATATAGATAAACTGGTACCCTACGCCAGAAATGCTCGTACTCATAGCAAAGAACAGATTCTCCAACTTAGAGCATCGCTGAGGGAATTTGGATTTGTCAATCCAGTCATCGTGGACAAGGATTTAAACATCATAGCAGGTCATGGCAGAATCCTGGCCGCCAAGGAAGAAGGCGTCCAGGAAGTCCCTTGTGTATTTGCAGAGCATCTTAGCGAAGCGCAAAAACGAGCTTACATTATTGCCGACAATCGCCTGGCCTTAAACGCAGGCTGGGATGCTGAGATGCTTTCGGTAGAGATTTCTGATCTTCAAGGTGTAGATTTTGATATCTCCCTTCTTGGTTTTGACGATGCGGAGTTAAATAAATTGTTGAGCGATAATGATGATGTCCAAGAAGATGATTTTGATGTAGATACGGAGCTAAAAAAACCTACTACTACTAAGCCGGGTGATATTTGGCTTTTAGGAAAACATCGTCTTGTTTGCGGTGATTCCACTAAGGCTGAAACATTTGAACTATTGATGGATGGAAAACAAGCTAACCTTACAGTTACAGACCCCCCTTACAATGTAAATTATGAAGGAACAGCTGGAAAAATTAAAAACGATAATATGGCTAATGAAGCATTCTATAACTTCCTGCTTTCATCGTTTAAGAACATCGAAGCAGCAATGGCAAAGGATGCTTCTATTTATATATTTCATGCGGATACTGAAGGGTTGAATTTCAGAAAGGCTTTCTCTGATGCCGGCTTTTATCTTTCCGGCACCTGCATTTGGAAAAAGCAATCGCTGGTTCTGGGACGTTCTCCCTATCAGTGGCAACATGAGCCTGTGCTCTTTGGCTGGAAGAAGTCTGGCAAACACAACTGGTATGCAGACCGCAAGCAAACTACCATTTGGGAATTTGAAAAGCCGAAAAAGAATGCAGATCATCCAACAATGAAGCCTGTTACACTGGTGGCTTACCCTATTTTAAACTCAAGCTTAACTAATTGCATCGTTCTTGATCCCTTCGGCGGCTCCGGAAGTACACTTATTGCCTGCGAGCAGACGAACCGAATCTGTCATATGATTGAGCTTGATGAAAAGTTCTGTGATGTTATTGTGAAGCGTTTTTATCAGAATTTTCCTGAAAACGCGATAAAACTAAACGGCAGCCATGTAAATCCAGAGCTGCTGTTTAAAGATTGCTGATAAGCGCTTATTGGGTAAAATTGAACCTACACTGGAGTATTTCTTATTAGAGTAGTTCCGAGTATTGGTCATAATATCCGAGGCTTGACCGCTGACAAAACTTAAGTCGCATTTTTTATAATATAACTCACATACCACTTGCTATTTACAGCTTTCAGAGTGATATATGTTACTACCAAAAAAGAAAGGTGGTATGGAAAATGAGGATTGACTACAATGTGACAGGCCCAAGACGCAAAGCCCTGGTAGAAGCTATCAGCCAGGAACTAAACGCCCCGGTAAAATACCTGGGTGCTCCTACCTTCACTTATGAGGTGGACAGCTATAACGTTGACAGGAACGGGGTGCTTGCAGGTAAGGACAACCCCGTACTGGTTGCTGACCTTTTAGGATTACATGATTTCAAAGCGGTTTGTGAAGAATATGATGCCCCGCTTCCTGAAGCAGAGCCCGTTCCAGAGGATTTGCAGATCCCCTATGAAGATGCTCTTGGCGGCAGGATTAGTCCTTATCGGGATTACGAAGAACCGCCTTTACATGACTCAATCGGGCAAGAAGCCGATTCCTTGACCATCGAAATGCCAAGGGCAGATTTTACTGATGCAGCGATTGAAAACCTAAAAAGACTGGTAGAAAGCAAAGAAACTCTCATTAAGAAGGCTTTGGATGCCGACTCAGTTCCGGTAATCGTTGAAGAAGAAATTATAAGTTTTCCTTGGTTTAGGGGTGAGCGGAACTCCGATGAAATCAAAGCCTACACCCATTTTATTGCGGCTCTTTGCGAAATAGCCAAGACGCTAAAAAGGGTTAATGCCAGAGAAAAAGATGTAGAAAATGAGAAGTACGCTTTCCGCTGTTTCCTCCTGCGCCTGGGCTTTATAGGCCCGGAATACAAGGCTGAGCGCAAAATTCTTATGTCCAAACTAACCGGCAGCTCTGCTTTTAGGAGCGGCCAGGCTAAAGGCAAGGAGGATTAAGAATGATTAAGGAAATGCATACAGAAATGCTAAAGCAACTTAAGAGCTATTATCCACCAGGCACAAGGGTAATGCTTATCAGAATGAATGACCCCTATACCAAGCTTCAGCCCGGCACTAAAGGCACTGTCACTGGTGTTGATGACATTGGAACAATCCATGTAAATTGGGATTCTGGTGGCTCTTTAGGGATAGCTTTTGGCGAAGATGAATGCCGGAAAATTGGGGGGCCAGAATATGAATGAGAAGATTAAGGAGCAGATACTAATTATTAGGAACAGCGGTGTTACAAATATGTTTGATGTTAATAGAGTCCAGCATGAAGCTAACTGCCTAGGCTTTTATGAGTTAGTTTTATATTTGGAAGAGCATAAAGATGAATACGGTCGTTTTATTCTAACTGGTGAAACATCGTAAATAGCTTTTCAAAAGCAAGGAGCTTTCAAGCGAAGGCTCTTTTCTTTTGCCCATTTATATCACGGAAGGAGGCGGCGTTTATTAGAAAACTCAAGAAATACACCCCTACAAACTTCATAGCGACGGATTCAGTTTATTGTAAGGATGCCGCCGACTACGCTGTTTCCTTTATTCAGGCTCTTAACCACACCAAAGGTACATGGGCAGGAAAACCCTTTGAACTTATAGACTGGCAGGAGCGGATTGTAAGAGATGTTTTTGGCATTTTAAAGCCTAACGGATATCGCCAGTTTAATACCGCTTATGTAGAAATCCCGAAAAAGATGGGTAAAAGTGAGCTGGCCGCTGCTATTGCTCTCCTTCTTACTTGTGGTGATGGAGAAGAACGAGCTGAAGTTTATGGCTGCGCCGCTGACCGCAACCAGGCATCTATTGTTTTTAACGTGGCTGCTGATATGGTGCGGATGTGCCCGGCTTTAGCAAAGCGTGTTAAAATCCTTGATTCCATGAAAAGGCTAATCTATAAGCCCACAGGAAGTGTTTATCAGGTGCTTTCCGCAGATATCAAAAACAAGCATGGCTTTAACACCCATGGCGTAGTCTTTGATGAGCTGCATACTCAGCCCAATAGAAAGCTATATGATGTTATGACCAAGGGCAGCGGAGATGCCAGAATGCAGCCTTTATATTTCCTAATAACCACCGCCGGGGATAATCAAAACAGCATCTGCTGGGAAGTACATCAGAAGGCAGTAGATATCCTTGACGGTAGAAAGAATGACCCTACCTTCTACCCTGTTATTTACGGAGCCGAATTGGAGGACGACTGGACAGATCCCAAGGTATGGAAAAAGGCAAATCCCTCTCTGGGAATCACAGTCACAATGGATAAGGTTAAAGCAGCATTTGAATCAGCAAGGCAAAACCCAGCAGAAGAGAATAGCTTCCGGCAGCTTCGATTAAATCAATGGGTGAAACAATCAGTGCGCTGGATGCCGATGGATAAATGGGATGCATGCGCGTTTAAGGTTGATCCAGAAAAGCTAAAAGGGCGAGTTTGTTATGGCGGACTAGACCTTTCCTCTTCCACCGATATTACAGCTTTTGTACTGGTGTTTCCTCCGGTTGATGAAGATGATAAATACAGCATTATGCCTTTTTTCTGGATTCCGGAAGAGAATATTGATTTACGTGTCCGGCGGGACCATGTTAATTATGACTTGTGGGAAAAGCAAGGTTTTCTTAAAACCACTGAAGGCAATGTTGTCCATTATGGTTTTATAGAATCTTTCATTGAGGAATTAGGCTTAGACTATAACATTCGTGAAATCGCCTTTGACCGTTGGGGTGCTGTGCAAATGACACAGAATCTTGAAGGCATGGGCTTTACTGTTGTTCCTTTTGGTCAGGGTTTTAAGGATATGAGTCCTCCGACAAAAGAATTGATGAAGCTTACTTTAGAAGAAAAGTTAGCCCATGGCGGGCATCCAGTACTTCGCTGGATGATGGATAATATTTTTATCCGCACCGACCCGGCAGGAAACATTAAACCGGATAAAGAAAAAAGCACCGAGCGAATTGACGGTGCAGTTGCAACAATCATGGCTCTTGATAGAGCAATACGCTGTGGCGGGGAGACAGGGTCTTCAGTTTACGATGATAGAGGGATTCTTTTTATATAATTATTTTGCTTCTATGGTATTGTTATAAGTAAGGATTGGCGGAAATAAAAGCAATACTGTTTAGTTAGAGTTTAATACTGAGTTTAGGGGGGGGTTATGGTGATTGCAAAAAAAAAAAGAAGATCATTTACTTGTAACAATCGGTAAAAAAAGATTTGAAAATCCTGAGGAAAACTCTGTTCATTTAGTAGAAGATCAAGAAGCAAATAGCTTTTTAAATGACCTTGTTAATTTTCCTCACGCGTATGTTTTAGCTTGCTGTATGGATAGACAGGTTAAAGCTGAAATTGCCTGGATGATTCCTATAAGGCTTAGAAAAATTATTGGTGATTTTTCTATTGAAACTCTTGATAATATATCCCTTGAGGAATACCTAACAATCTTTAACGAAAATACACTTCATCGTTTCAATGATATAATGGCCAAGGTATTTTATAGCGTAGTAAAACGGATTGTTAGAGATTATGACGGGGATGCATCAAAAATATGGGTAGGAAACCCAAGCAGCGCTGCTGTGGTTTATAGGTTTTTACAATTTGATGGAGTTGGAATAAAGATAGCTACTATGGCAACTAATATTCTAGCTAGACAATTTAAAGTTCCTTTTTCAGATTATTACTCTATAGATATTTCACCAGATGTACATATCCTTAGAGTGTTACGAAGAAGTGGACTTGTAGATAAAGATGCTAGTATTGATTCTATCATTTATAAAGCTAGAGAATTGTGTCCGGAGTTTCCTGGTATTATAGATTTTTCATGCTGGGAAATTGGAAGAAAATGGTGCAGACCACGAAATCCTAATTGTGAAGAATGCATTATAGAAAAAGAATGTTTAAAAAACATTTAATAGTATAAGGTGATGAATATTGAGAGCTAAGAAGGTAAACATTGATTGGTCTTATCCAAGGACATATGAAAATGTTTTTTACTCCCCCAAAATATATGATATAGGGCTATATTGTTTGTCAAGGAAATACGGTAATAACGAAACACTATTATACATTGGGAAAACAAACAGCAGTTTCTATAATCGCTTAAGCTCTCATCAAGCGTGGTTTGAGCAATACAAAGGAAAACTCATTGTAAGATTAGGTATTATTGTGCAACCTAAAAAATATGATGATGAATTAATAACAGATGTGGAAAGTGCTCTGATATATGAAATGCAGCCATTTGAAAATACAGATAAAACCAATGGTTATTATTATCTTAATGAGTGTAAAATAGTGAATACCGGATATAGGGGTCTGTTACCTCCCGTTATATCCATGCGGGAGCACATCTAAAATACTAATAATCCAGAAGCATCTCACCCGAGGTGCTTTTTTCATGCTCATTTTTAAGGAGAGTGATGCCAATGGGCCTACTTAAAAATCTATTTAAAGCAAGGGATAAACCAAAAAACAGGACACCGGGTAGCAGCTATAGCTTCTTCTTTGGGGGAACTACAAGCGGTAAACCGGTAAATGAGCACACGGCCATGCAGATGACAGCAGTGTATTCCTGCGTGAGGATACTGGCTGAAGCCGTAGCGGGGCTCCCCCTCCATCTATATAAATACACAGCAAGCGGCGGTAAGGAGAAAGCCCTCTCCCACCCGCTGTATTTTTTACTTCACGATGAGCCAAACCCCGAGATGAGTTCCTTCGTATTTCCGGGAGACACTAATGACTCATCTTTTGCTGTGGGGAAATGCCTATGCGCAGATTATTCGAAACGGTAAAGGTGAAGTCATTGCCCTTTATCCTTTGATGCCAAACCGGATGAGAGTTGACCGGGATACCAAGGGGGAACTTTATTACTCCTACACCCGGTACTCAGATGAAGCACCAGCAATAAATGGCATGACAGTCACCCTAAGGCCCAGCGATGTGCTGCATATTCCAGGACTTGGCTTTGACGGTCTTGTGGGGTACTCTCCCATTGCTATGGCTAAAAACGCTATCGGGCTTGCCATGGCAACAGAAGAGTATGGAGCCAAGTTCTTTGCCAACGGCGCAGCCCCGGGCGGAGTCCTTGAACATCCCGGTACCATTAAAGATCCACAAAAGGTCAAAGAGAGCTGGAACATGGCCTATCAGGGAAGCAGTAACGCTCACCGGGTAGCCGTTTTAGAAGAAGGCATGAAGTACCAGCCAATAGGTATTTCACCGGAACAAGCCCAGTTTTTAGAAACAAGGAAGTTTCAAATCAATGAGATAGCTCGAATTTTCCGGGTGCCTCCCACACATGGTCGGAGATCTTGAGAAAGTCGAGCTTCTCTAATATAGAGCAGCAGTCACTGGAGTTTGTAAAATACACCCTTGACCCTTGGGTAATCCGCTGGGAACAGGCTATCAGCCGCTCTCTTTTACGGACTGATGAAAAGAAGCTTCTCTTTGCCAAATTCAATGTGGATGGGCTGCTTCGAGGCGACTATACTAGCCGAATGAACGGGTATGCGATAGGAATACAGAATGGCTTTATGTGCCCTAATGATGCAAGAGCATTAGAAGATATGGACTTGATACCTGATGAGCTAGGTGGAAACAGATTCTTGTGCAATGGCAGCATGGTGGATTTAGCTCGGGCTGGAGACTGGAGTAATAAGTATGGCGAGGGTTGATATGGTACGCAAAGGCCAATTTTTACAGAAATGGAGGGAACCGAATGAAGAAATTCTGGAACTGGGTACGTGATGAAGATTCAGACTCACGAACTCTCTACCTAAACGGCGTGATAGCCGAGGAAAGCTGGTTTGAAGATGATGTGACCCCGGCTGCCTTTAAGGAAGAATTGTTAAGCGGCGAAGGAGATATCATTGTCTGGATCAACTCCCCCGGTGGAGATTGTATTGCAGCAGCACAGATTTACAATATGCTGATGGACTACAAAGGCAATGTCACAGTTAAGATTGACGGAATTGCCGCATCAGCAGCATCAGTAATTTCCATGGCGGGAACAAAAGTTCTAATGTCCCCCACTTCCCTGATGATGCTTCACAATCCTTTCACTATCGCCATTGGAGACAGTGAAGAAATGCAAAAAGCAATCGGTATGCTAAATGAAGTAAAAGAAAGCATCATCAATGCCTATGAGATTAAAACCGGCCTGTCGAGGACAAGGCTCTCACACCTGATGGATGCGGAAACCTGGCTAAATGCTAATAAAGCTATTGAACTTGGCTTTGCCGATGCCATTATGTTTAAGCCCGGCGAAAGCCCGCCGCAAGACAGTTTTGTATTTAGTCGAAGAGCGGTAGCAAATTCCCTTCTCGACAAGCTAAAAAAACCAATGCCCCAACAGTCCACCGAGCCGCTATATGAGCGGCTTAATTTATTAAAATATTAGGAGGTACCAACATGAGTAAAATACTTGAATTACGTGAAAAACGGGCTAAAGCCTGGGAAGCAGCCAAAGCATTTTTAGATTCAAAACGAGGAAATGATGGTTTAGTATCCGCAGAAGACGCTGCAATCTACGACAAGATGGAAGCAGACATTGTTAATCTGGGCAAGGAAATAACCCGCCTTGAGCGGCAGGAGGCTTTAGAGGCTGAACTTAATAAGCCTGTCAACACGCCCCTTACCGGAAAGCCAGTAAATCCAGATATGGATGAAAAAACCGGTAGAGCCAGTGATGAATACAAAAAAGCCTTCTGGAATGTGATGCGTTCAAAGAACCCCAGACAGGATGTGCTAAACGCTTTATCCATAGGCGAAGAATCGGAAGGCGGATACCTTGTGCCGAATGAGTTTGAAAGGACCCTTATTCAAACCCTGGAAGAAGAAAACATCTTCCGTAAGCTGGCTAAGATCATTCAAACTTCAAGTGGAGATCGTAAAATTCCCATTGTAGTCACCAAAGGAACCGCATCTTGGCTTGATGAAGGTGAAGATTATGACGAAGATGATGTGGTATTTGGTCAGGCTTCAATCGGAGCCTACAAGCTGGGTACTATGATTAAAGTTTCCGAAGAGCTCCTAAATGACAGTGTGTTTAACATTGAGGAATTCATCTCAACTGAGTTTGCCAGAAGAATCGGAGCCAAGGAAGAAGAAGCCTTTCTTGTAGGGGACGGTGAAGGAAAGCCTACAGGCATCTTTGCCGCAACCGGAGGTGCGCAAATAGGTGCTACTGCTGCCGCAAATAACGCTATTACTGCAGATGAGGTTATTGATTTAGTCTATTCGCTTAAGTCTCCCTACAGGAAAAATGCGGTATTCATCCTTAATGACGCCACCGTTAAAGTCTTAAGAAAACTAAAAGATGGTCAAGGGCAATATTTATGGCAGGCCTCATTAACTGCCGGGACTCCGGATACTCTTCTTAACCGGCCGGTTTATACCTCTGCTTATGCCCCTACTATTGCAGCCGGTGCCAAGACTATCGCCTTCGGTGATTTCAAGTATTACTGGATTGCTGACAGACAAGGCCGCAGCTTTAAACGCCTGAACGAGCTTTATGCAACTACAGGTCAGGTTGGTTTTCTCGGCAGCCAAAGGGTGGATGGGAAACTGATTCTTCCTGAAGCAATCAAAGTCTTGCAGCAGAAGGCTTAATGGGGGTGCTAATGATGAGCTATAACACTAAAAACTATACCGAGCAAGGCGGCGAGAAAACTGTCATTGGCGGGATTTTGGAAGTTATAGAGGGCGGCTCTTTGGAGATTAAAGAAGGAGCATTTTTAAAAGGATTCCCTATAGCTTCAAACCAGGCCAACAGCACCGCCGCCAAGGTCAATGATCTAAAGGATAACTTCAATGACTTGCTGGCCAAGCTTAAGGATGCCGGTTTCATGGAATTTGACACCTGGAACGTATCCGTTGCGAAAGCACCGATAGCTACTGAAGGGCAGCCGATAACCGCGAATCAAAGCCAGGTCAGTGATGTAACCATTGCCGATGGCATAATCAGTGTTACCGTTGATGTAGATGAGCTGGTGGAATTTGATAGCGCCAATCCCGCACAGGGCATCCATAAATGGATAGGGATTTTAATATCTACCGGACTTTCTGATATCACCAAAATCAAATACAACGGTTATCAGCTAACACAAGCTGATGTAACAGAGGCAGCCAGTGTAGGCGGCACAGACGGAGATATCATCATGTGGCTCAAATGTGATGAGATTATAGAAACGCCTAAGCTCTTTACGCTCTGGTCCTCCGGCTATGATGAAACCGAATTTATGGTGGAAATAGTGGCTCCAGAAGAATAAAGAAAGGATGGTGGCGGAGATGACACTATTTGAAAAAGTTAAAGCGAATCTGATCTTAGAGCATGATAAGGATGATGAACTTCTCAGTAGCTATATCGCCGCCGCTATATCCTATGCTGAAAGTTACCAGCATTTATCGGAAGGTTATTATTCCAATAACGAAATGCCCCTTACTACCGAGCAGGCAGTAATTATGCTTGCCTCCTATTTTTATGAAAGTAGGGACGGTGGCACCGGGGGTTTCTTTGCCGATAGCGCATTAGCTGGACGACAAGCACAGGATACGATTAATTCCCTTCTGCGACTTGACCCGGGATTGGAAGGTGTAGCCTCATGAGCATTGGAAAAATGAACACCTTTATTGACCTGATAACAACGGAAGTAACAAAAG
>JBMNLH010000007.1:0-149164 GCA_050952625.1 Bacillota bacterium
TAATTTGAGTAAACTGCCTTAAATCAAGGGCTGCTGAAAGTCTGTAATCTTGCTCTCCTCTTTCACGATATTGACTTTTAATTGCACCGGGCATGAAAGGCTTGGTATGTTGGTTTATAGTATTAAAATACCTCTCTATGATACCCTTCATGTCACCTCTGTAAGGGCTAGTATTTAATATTTTTATTCCAAATGCTGATATTAAAGATTCTATGTTTTCCCCTTCCAATTCTCCTCTATCTGCAATAATTGCTTCAGGCAGGGTGCTGCAGTAATTCCACTCATCATTGCCAATCTCTATACCGTACTTCCTGCAAAAGGATACTTTGTCTGACGCAGCATTAATTAATGCGATACTGGCCCCAATCCAACTTGGACCTTCCAAAGATATATTAATTCCTACGACACAACGTGAAAATACATCCATAACAGTATATATAACCGGCCTTCCTATAATCCAATTTCGATTATATTGGGATACTAAATAAACATCTCCTACTGTTGCATCTATTTGAAATATTGCTCCCGGTCCAAATGCTTCTTCAGTAGAAGACCCTGTTAGCCCCCTATGTTTTAGTTCATATTGCTTTGCACTTTGTCTAGTAGATACTTCTTTTTTAATGTTTCTCTCCTTATTAAACCAATACCTGAATTGTCTTAATGTAGGAATGGCATCCTTTACTATTCCATTTTCACTAAAGTATTCTTTAATCATAAGTTCATAGGTTAATGTTAAAGTCTTTCTTGAAGAATTGTAATAAAACCTATTAAGTGCTGTATTAAAAATCTTTATCGTTTCGGGGGTAATGACAAAAGTATTATTTTTCTCTTTGTTCCCTTGTTTCCCGCCACAATTATGATAATCAGGAAGTAAGGAGTTTTTGTGCATACCTCTCTGCCAAAACCGTTTTAAATATCTCATTACAGTTGCTTCGTGGACATTATCAACATATTCTCTGACAAGTTTAGCCCTCTTTTCAGCAATGTAAATGTCAGGTTCAATAGTAACAATGTCTTTAATGGCATTGTAAGCCTTATCTCTTATGGCCTTATGTTTAGGCAGGATATCCTCTTCATCTTTAATAATCATATATGGTTCATTATCTAAAACATATATAGTGCCATCATTTAACCCACTCTGAATAAAGGTTTCTGAAACTGTAACAGGCATTGAGTTACCATAAATATCAATTAAATAGATGATATCTTTATAGTAATACAGAACTCGGTAATATATTTTACCCTGACTTGTTTCGTATAAGATTACACTATTGATTGGAAGCATACCTAGCACCCCAATCAATAATAATTTTGGGACGACTTTTTGCTATATCTATTGATTCATTCATATCAATGTAAATATGTTTAGATGCTAGAAGGTATTTAAAAATGTATAACCCTGTTCCATCTGACACATCATTTTCTTTATCAAAATCAGAAGTTATTTTTCTAATTGAATATTTACTATCCCTAAATTTATCAATTAGAATGTTACAATAATTCTCTAATGAATTTTCTGTTAAGCCTCTTTCTTCATAGGTATACAAACTTGAGTGTATCCACTCTATGTTTTTTGCCATTTTAGTAGGTATTTCTTTTTGGGTAATTATGCCAAAATCAATTTGTTTTGCTGCCCAATATCTTCTTTCTATTTCTAGTCTTTCCAGCACGGACTTTTTCCCTAACTCGGCTTGAACCCCTATTATTGGAGAATATACACTTAAAGCTTAAGCTTACATGAAATATAACGTTTTACCTTGAGCAACCGCCCTTGACATGAGGGCCCCTGGTGTCCGTGTTTCTTAGGGCCCGCCAGGGCCCGCTGCAGCTAATGCTTTTGCGGCCCTTTGCCAGGGATAGGCTAACACGGACACCCTCCCCATGTAAAGGGTCTTCGATAAACGGTTGCTAGGCGACCATTTTCTTCTCTGTAATCTGGTTGCTCATAACAGCTTCATAATATTTAGCAGGTGCCATGTACCCTATGCTGCCATGCCGGCGACGATTGTTGTAATAATCCATGTATTCGCTGATGACTCTGTATGCATCTGTAAAGCTGGTAAACTCATTTCTGCTATAGCATTCATCTTCTAATATAGAATGAAAGGACTCAATATAGGCGTTCATATTAGGACTTTTAACTGGTATTCTTTCGTGAGTTAATTTCCATTTCCAGCATGTCTCTTCAAATATTTTAGCGGTAAACTGCGGGCCATTATCAGTCCTTATTATTGGAAGTTCCATGCCAGGCTTTAAATTGCGTTTATTAAGCGAATTTATAAGTACTGCGCAGGCATCCTTAGCTGTAGCACTTAATCCAAGGTGATAGTCAATTACTGAACGGTCAAACACGTCTATAAGGGATAATTGGAAGAAGAACCTGCTCATACCCTCAATGTAACCATACTTCAGGTCCATTTGCCAGTGTTGGTTAGGGGCAGTTACTTCATCTCGCTTTGCCAGTTTTCTCGGCCGGTCTAGATATATTTTTCTCTGAGGACGCAATACGTTAAGTTCTTTACAGAGCCGGTATGTTTTCTTATGGTTTATGATAAGCTGGTAATCCTCTTTCAGGGTTGCGTTGATTTTTTTATAGCCATAAGGGAAACCATCCCCGGTAACTATCTCTTTAATATATTCCTTAATTAATTCGTCAGAGATTTGCTCACCTTCTAGATTTAATGAGTACTCTGATATCTTGCGCCCCGGTTTCTCTTTTGGTGATTTCTGGTTAATAGCACTTATAGTTTCTTTGATTTTATGATAGTAGGTGGATGAAGCCAAGCCGACAGAGCTAAGGACCAGAGAAGCTTTATAGCCCTTATCTATCCACCTTTTAGCTATGGTAACCCTGTCGGCTACCGAGGGTTTTGGATATCCCTTAACTCTCTTAAAATAGCCAACTCTAATTCTTTATCAGCCAGAAGGCGTTTTAGCCTGTCATTCTCAGTACTAACTTCTTTAAGCTGTTTTTCCAGAGCTTTTTGGCGGTCATCTTTAGCTTTAGGCAGTCTCTTTATGGAGCCGTTTTTTCGATATTTACTTAACCAAGTATGAATTGTATTGGCCGACATTTCATGTCTGCGAGCTACCAAGGCGACGTTACCTGTTTCCTGGCACTCTTTTATAATTAATTCCTTGAATTCATCGCTGTATTGCTTGCTTTTCATGAAAATCTACCCCCTATTATTATGTTAACGTATTACACGTGCTTTCTCCAAATTTATTAGGGGGCTAGATAGAACTCACTCGATGATTTTACTGTCCTTGCAATATATTTGTGATTTCGTAAAGTTAGTAGAAATGTAGTTGTTAGTATATATGGAGGCTCTTTATTAATAAAAAACTCTTGCTTAAGGTCTTTATTGTCTTTTACTACCTCTGCTAAATCTAAAAGTGGATAATGTTCTCTAATATCTACTATTTCATCATCCCATTCAAACATATAAAAACATCTGGTTTGAATATCTGAAAAGAAATGATGTATTCTGTTTGTCTTCCAGCCTTTTATGCGTGACACCCTACCATTTGACGGGAAGTCTTGTATGGATAACCAGGGCTTATAGGAGGTTAATTCTCCTGCACCACGATTTTCAGACAAGATGTTCAGTTACAAATAAGTTTGCTCACGTAGTGACAAAGTTTGCTCGTGATGAAATGTAGTTGTTGCAAGGCTTCTCGCTGTTTCTTCCCTTGTAGTGACAAAGTTTGCTCTCGGGTTGCCTTTACTGAGAAAATATAAAAAAAGATATAAAAAATGAGAAAATGACAAGCGAGTTTGCTCGTGAGCAGTGAAGAATGACAAAGTTTGCTCGTGGAAAAATAAGGACAGTGATACGCAGGGTATAACCTACGGGAGGAAATATCGAAACCACCTACACATACGAATTATACAGGCTTACGAGGGATTACAACTGCGTCCGGATTTAATAATTTATACATTCTTATATGCTTTTTTACACAACAAAAAACCGCCAAAGGGAATTCTCCCCCCTGACGGTTGGCGCTTGCCATAAGCAAACTTTGTAAGTTTGAACAAACTCGAGTGTAAATAAACACCAATTAACGCTTGGAGAATTGAGGAGCCTTACGCGCCTTTTTCAGACCGTATTTACGCCGCTCCTTCATTCGCGGGTCACGAACCAGGAAACCGGCTTTTTTCAAGACTGGCCGATATTCTCCATCTGCTTGGGTCAGGGGCCCGCGCAATTCCCAACCGAACGGCTCCCGCTTGGCCGGTAGTTCCGCCCCCGTGAACCCGGGCTAATACATCAAATTTCCCCTGCGCATTGGTAATTTTTAAGGGCGATTGAACTAACATTTCTAAAGTTTTCTTGCCAAAGTATTCGTCTACCTGCCGCTCATTTATTAATATCTTGCCGGTGCCGGGTACCAGACGCACCCGAGCAACTGAAGTTTTACGCCGACCAGTACCATAAAACTGTACCTGTGCCATGTCTGCTTTTCCTCCCTTCCTACCCAACTAACATCCACGGGTTTCCCATATTTCAGGCTTTTGCGCTTGATGCGGATGATTAGGTCCCCGATAAACCTTTAATTTTTTAATCATTTGCCGTCCCAACCGGTTATGCGGAATCATTCCTTTAACGGCAATCTCCACGACCCGTTCCGGCCGATTCTGCATCAGGGTTCGGTAGTCGATTGACTTCAACCCCCCGGGGTAGCCGGTGTGGTATCGAAATTTCTTGTCCTTGAGTTTATTGCCGGTTAGCCTAATCTTTTCAGCATTGATCACAATCACATGGTCACCGGTATCGACAAAGGGAGTATATATTGGTTTATGCTTGCCTCTTAAAAGTGTCGCTATTTCCGTTGCCAGCCTTCCCAGGGTTTTATCCGCAGCATCTATCACGTACCATTTGCGGTCTATTTCCCCTGGCTTGGCCATATAGGTTTTCATGGCCAATCCTCCTCAATTCGTTTAGATCTTTCTTACTTAAGTACTTTGATTGTAGATCTATAGAATTAACAATCTGTATCTGCTGCTGACTCGTTCGGACCCGGGGCTCTGGGGTGACCGCTCAGCACGCAAAATCACATGAATCATTATACGATAAGCCTTCCAGCCGTGTCAAGAAACAACCTAACGCTTTTTAGCGACCCCCTGCTGCTTAACGACACATCTCTTCAAACCTTAGTAACCTACCTTAACCAAGTAAAGACGATGCCCATATTACGCCCCGCGTGCCTGTTTCACGTTGCTTCATGTCCTCGCTTGTGTAGAACGGGGCATCATATTACGCCCCGCGTGCCTGTTTCACTGCTTAGTAACCTACCTTAACCAAGTAAAGACCCTGCGGAGGCGCGGTTGGCCCAGCTTGATTTCGATCCAGACTGGCCAATATCCCCGGTATATCCCCGGCTTTTCGTTCTCCTCGGCCTACCTGAAGTAGTGTGCCGACCATATTGCGGACCATGTGGTATAAAAAACCGTCCGCGGTCACCTCAATAATCAAATTCGCATCTACCATTCGAATACGACAAGAAACAACTGTGCGGACAAAATTCCTCACTTCCGCTCCGCTGGCACAGAAGGCCTGGAAACTATGCGTCCCGATCAGGTGTCGGACCGCTGCCTGCATTGCGCCAATATCAAGGGTAAACGGCAGCAGCAGGGAGTAATTGCGCCAAAACACCGCGCCCTTTGGATCGGTCCGAATAATATAACGGTAGGTTTTCCAACGGGCTGAAAAACGGGCATGAAAATCTTCCGCTACCTCTTCAGCCGATCGGACGCGCAAATCAGCCGGCAGACAACTGTTGAGGGCTATCGAAAAACGCTCAATTGGAATTGTCGAGGCAGTCGAAAAACTGACAACCTGGCCTAGCGCATGGACACCGGCATCTGTTCGCCCAGCCCCGATGATTTTGGTTTCTGTTTTCGTTAACTGCGCAATGGCTTTCTCTAATTCGCCTTGTACGGTTCGCAATCCTGGCTGAACTTGAAACCCCCGGAAGTTAGTCCCGTCATACTCGATAATGACTTTAAGTTTGCGCAAAGCCAACAACCTCTTTTATTTCGCTATTAATCACTATACATAAAAAGAACAAATTAAAACAACAAGGCCTACCGCCAGCGTCACGTAGTCGGACTTGCCTATCCGCCACTGCCTGAGCCGAGTGCGATTCTTTCCGCCCTGATAACAGCGGGCTTCCATCGCTAGAGCTAACTCGTCAGCCCGGCGAAAAGCACTTATTAATAAGGGTACGAGGATGGCAACCAGGTTACGCATTCGTTTAAGCAGCCGGCCACTGTCAAAATCAGCTCCCCGGGCTTTTTGGGCTTTAACGATTTTTTCCGCCTCTTCCGCAAAAATAGGGATAAATCTTAAGGCAATCGTCATCATCATCGCTAGTTCATGGGCCGGGACCCGGAAACGTTCCAGCGGTTTCATAAGACTCTCCAGCCCATCTGTCAAGGCAACTGGTGAGGTAGTCAGGGTTAAAAACGAAGTAACGATGATCAGAGCTCCTAAGCGATAGGTTAACAGACCAGCCTGCAGGATTCCTTGCCGAGTAATCGTGAAGGGACCCAAATAATACAGAACGTCTCCCGGGGTTAGCAAAATTTGTAAAGGGAGGGCGATAATCATAATTAAGGCCAGAGGCCGGAGGCCCCTTAGCAGCATGATCCCCGGCAAATGAGACAGCCAATAAACGGTCCCCAATAACATCGCTAATCCCGCCAACCCAAGCCAATTATTGATTAAAAAAATGGCAATCATTAAAAGCGTGGTGACGATTATTTTAATTCTGGGGTCGAGGTGGTGAATGATCGAGTCACCGGGCAAGTATTGCCCTACGGTTATATCCCTGAGCAATCGATCCCCCCCTATCAGGCACTTTCGGCCTGTTTACTTAACCAATACTCAGCAATCTGCTGCGCTGCCTCTTTCTCGGTAACCGCTGCCAGCGATACCGGCCAGCCCTTTTCCCGAAGTCGGCTTAATAGATCGGTTAGCAGCGGCACGCCCAGCCCTATCTGGCGAAGAATTTCCGCCTGCTCAAAAACTTGGGCTGGCGGAGCATCAAGAACAATTTTTCCCTGGTGCATGACGATCAACCGATTAGCCAGCCTGGCCAATTCATCCAAATGATGGCTGACCAGGATTACCGTGAGGGATAATTTCCGCCAGAGACATCGGATTTGGTTTAACAGGGAGTCTCTCCCCTGCGGGTCTAAACCGGCTGTCGGTTCATCCAGAATCAAGATTTGCGGCCGCATCGCCAACACACCGGCTATCGCCACGCGGCGCATTTGACCACCGCTTAAATTAAACGGTGACCGACGGTAAATTTCTTCATAGTTTAAACCCACCGCTTCCAGGGCCCAACGAACTCGGCTGGCTATCTTTTCCTCCGGTGTCCCCATATTTCGAGGGCCAAAGGCTACGTCGTCAAAGACTGTTTCCTCAAACAACTGCTCTTCCGGAAATTGAAAGACCAGGCCAACCTTTTGCCTCAGCTGCCGCATTTGCTCACCTTTAGCTTCATTTAGAATAAGCCCATCAATCTGAATCCGGCCGGAAGTTGGCTTGAGCAATCCATTAAGATGCTGAATCAGCGTTGACTTTCCTGAACCTGTCGGTCCGATTAAGCCAACAATTTCTTTTTTCTCTATCGTCAGGTTAACTTGGTCTAACGCCTGAGTCGCGTAAGGCGTCCCGGGCATATAGGTATGGCTTAAGTTTTCAATAATTAATGACATGAATCCCTCTCCTCGTTAACCCAATACTAACACTAGTTAACAATTTGGTAAAGAGCAGAGTCAAAGACATTAAAACACAAACGATTACCCATAATCTTAACCGGTACAATTAACCTGTCTCCGGATCCCGGTCGGGCTGTAAAAAATCCACCAACTCGTCAACAGTTAACACGTCCCAGGGGACATTAACTCCAAGCTGGCGCAGCATAGTACTCAGTTTGACTACCCGCGGGACATCCAGGCTAAGTTCCCTTAACACCTGCGTTTCTTGAAAGACTTCTGCCGGGGGGCCATCCAAGACAATTTGTCCCTGGCTCATGACGATCAGTCGATCAACTTCCACTAATTCCTCCATATGATGCGTTATCAAAATAATCGTCACTCCGGCTTCCTGATTTAGCTGCTTGAGGGTCCTCATAACCTCTTGCCGCCCGGCCGGATCAAGCATCGAAGTAGGCTCATCCAGGACCAAATACCGAGGTTGCATGGCTAACGCACCGCTGATGGCGACCCGCTGCTTCTGCCCCCCGGAAAGGTGATGCGGTGCCCTTTTTTCGTAACCCGCCATCCCAACCTGATTCAGCACTTGATTTACCCGGCGACAAATCTCAGCCGGCGGTATCCCTAGATTTTCTGGGCCAAACGCCACTTCCTCTTCAATTACCGGGGCGACGATCTGGTTATCGGGATTGGCGAAAACCATTCCGACCCGCTGCCGAATCTCCCAGACTAGTTCACTTTCCCGACTATCTCGACCATCGACCACCACCTGACCTTCCCCCGGCCTGGGAATTAGGAGCGCGTTAAAATGTTTCGCCAGGGTTGACTTACCTGAGCCGTTTCGACCGGCAATCCCGATAAACTCTCCTTCATTGATCTTCAGACTAACTCGATCCAGAGCCTTAATGGTCTCCCCACTAGCGGTTTGATACTGGTGGGATAAATTAATGACTTCGATCATCTTGCTCCACCCTATTGATAAATTCCAACAGATTAATACCCTCTATATAATTACCATAAACAAAATATTAAAGCCAGGAAGTTGTAAGCCCACCCCGATATTATGGGGGTTTCCTTAACTTCCCGGCTTGCCCCGGTTCTTACCGCTTCACCACTATACCAGTTCCAAGATCGCCATCGGAGCCCCATCACCCCGACGAAACCCGGTTTTAATCATCCGAGTGTAACCACCAGACCGCTCAGCATACTTGGGAGCCAAGTTTTCAAATAATTTGGTGACTACATCTTCATCAGTAAGAAAGGCTAATGCCTGACGACGGGCATGTAAATCTCCACGTTTACCAAGCGTTATCATCTTATTAGCCAGCCGGGTTAATTCCTTAGCCCGGGTTTCGGTTGTTTCGATGCGTTCCTCCCTAAGTAGGGAAGTAACTCCATTGCGTAGCATCGCCCGGCGGTGAGCTGACAATAGACCCAACCTTCGATAGCCCATCCAGTTTTCCTCCCCGTATCGATTATTCGTTAGCTCGACGGAGGGCAAGTCCCAACTCCGCTAATTTTTTGTCAACTTCTTCTAACGACTTCTTCCCTAGATTGCGAACCTTCATCATATCTTCGACGTTTTTCTGCACTAATTCACCCACAGTATTGATGCCAGCCCTTTTTAAGCAGTTGAAGGAGCGTACGGAGAGATCAAGTTCTTCTATGGTCATATCCAAAACCCGGTCCCGCGGTTCCTCTTCCTTGACCACCATGGTTTCGACATCACTTACGGTGTCGGTCAGGCCGATAAAGAGACGCAGGTGATCGCTTAAAATCTTGGCCGCCAGACTAGTGGCTTCCTTAGGGTTAATGCTGCCATCGGTCCAGACCTCCAGGGTTAACCGGTCATAGTCGGTAATTTGACCAACTCGGGTATTCTCAACGTTATAGTTTACTTTGGTTACCGGGCTGAAAATAGAATCTATCGGAATAACCCCGATCACGTGATCTGATTTCTTATTCCGTTCAGCCGAAACATAACCGCGCCCTTTTTCGACAGTTAATTCCATAAATAGCCTTCCTTCGGTACTAACCGTAGCAATGTGCAAATCTGGATTTAAGATGTCTACATCTGAATCCGCGATAATGTCGCCGGCTTTTACTTCTCCCTCACCCGATGCTTCTACCCGCAAAACCTTATTCTCGTCCGAATAGACCTTCAGCCGCAAGCCCTTTAGGTTAAGAATAATATCAGTTGTGTCCTCAACCACCCCTGGTATAGTCGAAAACTCATGCAACACCCCGTCAATCTTGACCGAAGTAACCGCGGCCCCTGGTAAAGAGGAAAGAAGAACCCGACGCAAGGAATTGCCTAAAGTAATTCCATAGCCTCTTTCCAGCGGCTCAATGACAAATCTTCCATAGCGATCATCTTCGCTTTTTTCCACACATTCGATTCTTGGCTTTTCGATTTCCAGCATTAGAAGCCAACCCTCCTTCTCCCGAACTCGACAACCTTTCTATTGGCCGGCTTTAACGTACCTAACGTGAATACAACTCGACAATCAAGGTTTCCTGAATAGGCACGTCAATGTGTTCACGAGAGGGCAGACTCAGAACCCGGCCCTGTGCTTGGTCAAGGTTTAATTCTAGCCAAGCTGGAGGGGTTTTGTGCTTAGCCGCTTCTAAGTTCTCTTTAATTAAAGGAGATTCTAGACTTCGCTCTCGAATAGTCAGCAAATCGCCCTCGCGCAAAATCATTGAGGGAATGTTTGCCTTATGGCCATTTAAACGGAAGTGGCCATGCCGCACCATTTGTCGAGCTTGATTACGTGAACTAGCAAAACCCAGACGGAAAACCACATTATCCAAACGTCTTTCCAGGAGAGATAAGAGGTTTTCCCCGGTTATCCCGGGCATGCGATCAGCCCGGTCAAAATAATTACGGAACTGTCTTTCCAGTACGCCATAAATCCGGCGCGCTTTTTGCTTCTCACGCAACTGCAGTCCGTATTCGGAAGGCTTTTTACCCCGCGCCTGTCCATGTTGACCGGGTGGATAGCTCCGTCGGTCAAGCGTACACTTTTCGTAACAGCGATCACCCTTTAGGAATAACTTGTTGCCTTCCCGACGGCACAGCCGACAAACTGCACCGGTATATCTAGCCATTTTTTACCACACCTCCTAGACTCTTCTCCGTTTCGGGGGTCGGCAGCCATTATGCGGAATCGGAGTTACGTCTTTAATCATATTTACGTTAATTCCAGCTGCCTGCAGCGAACGAATAGCGGCTTCCCTTCCCGATCCTGGACCCTTCACGAAACACTCGACTTCTTTAACCCCATGCTCCATCGCCGCCCGGGCGGCTGCGTCCGCGGCTAATTGAGCGGCAAACGGAGTACTTTTCCGCGAACCTTTGAAACCCTGAGCACCGGCACTGGCACAGGAAATTGTATTTCCAGCGGTATCGGTAATCGTGATAATCGTATTATTAAAGGTTGACCGGATATGGGCCACACCCTTATCTATGTTTTTCCGCTCTTTTCGTTTTACCCGGGTAACTCTTCGCGCCAACTTTATCCCCCCTTACCTACTTTTTACGTCTTACGCCAACAGTTTTCTTCGGCCCTTTACGGGTCCGGGCGTTAGTCTTTGTCCGTTGTCCGCGCACCGGCATGCCCCGACGATGCCGAATTCCCCGATAACAACTGATCTCAATTAACCGCTTGATATTAAGCGACACCTCTCGCCGCAAATCGCCTTCTAGCTTATATTCCTTGGCCAAGATGTCTCTTAAGCGTGCGATCTCCTCTTCGGTCAGGTCACGCACTCGGGTGTCCGCGTTGATTGCTGTGTCCTTTAGAATTTTGCGTGAAGTAGGCCGGCCAATCCCATAGATATAAGTAAGAGCTACCTCTACCCGTTTATCTCGGGGCAGGTCCACACCCGCGATTCTTGCCATACTTTTTACACCTCCGTCTAACCCTGCTTCTGCTTATGCTTTGGGTTCTCACAGATAACCATAACCCGGCCCTTACGCCTGATTATCTTGCACTTTTCGCAAATTTGTTTAACTGATGGCCTAACTTTCATGGTCTGCCCCCCTTGCTTAGCCGAGAATAGCTCCCTAGGTATTCTCTAAGGGTAAAATGAATTATATAAATTACCTAATTACTTAAAACGATAAGTTATCCGCCCTCGAGTCAGGTCATACGGAGAAAGCTCAACGGTGACCCGATCCCCCGGCAGGATTCGGATAAAATTCATACGGATTTTGCCGGAAACATGAGCCAATACCTTATGACCATTCTGAAGTTCTACCCGGAACATGGCATTTGGTAGCGGCTCAATGACCGTACCTTCCACTTCTATCACGTCATCTTTTGCCATCGGGTTTGTCAACCTCCTTGCTCCCCCAATCACATTCCAGGATTGCTCTCAAATCAGCGATTGCTTTCTGTACCTCAGAGTTGGTGAGCCGCTTATTACTGCTTAGTTTCTCAGCAATTTCCCACGCTATCTGACCTGTACTCAAGATATGCTTAGCATTTTTTCGCTTTGGGTTGCTAATTCTTCGGGTTCCTCCGTCAACCAGTTTCAGAAATGAGCCAAGCTCTAAGGCGATAACCAGATAAAAGCGTCCTTTATCGCGGCCGGCCCGAGAACATACAAGTTCTCCAATTTGAAACTCTCCAGAGGTAGCCAAAGTCTCACCTCCCCGTATCATCAGAGTTTGGTCAGAATCTCCGGACCCTTCTGGGTAATGGCTATAGTATGTTCAAAATGGGCCGATAATTGGCGATCCTGGGTAACTACGGTCCAATTGTCAAGTTTAACCGATACTTCATGTGTTCCCATATTGATCATTGGTTCGATAGCTAGCGTTAACCCAGCTTTTAAACGCGGTCCCCTTCCAGGCGGGCCATAATTTGGCACTTGAGGCGGCTCATGCATTTTTCGTCCGATCCCGTGTCCTACATAGTCTCGGACCACTGAAAAACCCTGACTTTCGGCATAGGTTTGAATCGCATGGGAAATGTCTGAAAGCCGGTTCCCTTCAACTGCTTGCTCAATCCCTCGCATTAGCGATTCCTGGGTTACATCCAGCAATCGTTGGGCCTCGCTGCTTATGTCGCCAACGGGCAAGGTTACCGCTGCGTCACCATGAAATCCCTTGACAATCGCGCCAATGTCAATACCAATAATATCACCATTTTCTAGTTTCCTTAAACCTGGAATTCCATGAACTACCTCCTCGTTAATCGAGGTACAGATATTAGCTGGAAAACCTCCATAGCCTTTAAAGGCAGCAATCGCTCCTTTACGTGCCAGGTAGTTTTGCGCTATCTGGTCTAATTCCTGAGTGGTTACCCCGGGGGCCACTGCTTTGGCTATTTCACGGTGCGTTTCCGCAACTACCCGGCCGGCTTCTTTCATGCAGGCAATTTCACGGTCAGATTTAAGGATAATCATACTAATTCGCTCCCAGTTTTAGTTTTACGCATCCAAACTCTTTAAGATGTCCTGGAAAACCAACTTAACTTCTTGCTCGCCAGATATATGCTTTAGCAGTCCTTGCTGTTGATAATACTCAATCAACGGGGTAGTCTGCTCTTCATAAACGCTAAGCCGTTTTTCAACTGTTGGTCCAGCATCATCTGCCCGCTGATAAACTTCTCCGCCGCATTGATCGCAAACGTCTGGCTGCTTGGGTGGGCGATACTCGGCATGATAGGTTGCGCCGCACTGGCGACAAACCAAGCGCCCGCTCATCCTTTTCAAGAGACTGGCCCGGTTCACTTCTATGTTAATAACCGCATCTAGGCTCTTATCGAGTGTTTTGAGCAGTTCCTGCAGTGCTTCAGCCTGGACAACAGTGCGGGGGAAACCATCTAACAAAAATCCCGGCTGACAGTCGGTCTGACTAAGTCGTTCGCGGACAATACCAATCGTCACATTATCCGGAACTAATTGTCCGGCATGCATGTATTCTTTAGCCTTAAGGCCTAATTCGGTACCCTGCTGCATCGCTTGGCGAAACATATCCCCGGTCGAGATATGGGGAATGTTAAATTTTTCAACTAAAAATACGGCCTGAGTACCCTTCCCCGCCCCGGGAGGTCCCATTAAAATCAGATTCATTTCTCCTCACTCCCATGGATTTTGCGGCAATATCCATCTCATCTTAAACGATCTGCTTATTACACTGCTAGATTTACACTTTTCTCCTGCTTCAACCCTATTTCATAAACCCCTGATAGCTTCGAAGAAGGAGATGAGATTCAATCTGTTTCATGGTTTCCAGGGCTACTCCAACTACAATTAGCAATGCTGTACCGCCAAACCAGATGCTGGTTATCTTAGTTATGGCAATAACGAAATTGGGCAGTATGGCAATCAAGGCCAGAAAAACCGCTCCGGCCAAGGTTACCCGGTTTAATATCCGTTCAATATACTCTGAAGTTGGTCGACCTGGTCGAATTCCAGGAATAAATCCGCCATATTTCTTTAAGTTATCCGCTACATCTACTGGGTTAAAGGTAACCGCAGTATAAAAGTAGGTAAAGAAAATAATCAACAGAGCATAAACAATGTTATACGGGACAGTTCCAAAATTAAAATATTGGTCGATGAAGTTGGTAAACCAACCGGGACTCATCCAGGACGCAATGGTGGCTGGGAACATCATAATCGACATGGCAAAAATAACTGGAATAACCCCAGCTTGATTCACCTTTAAAGGAAGATGCGTTGATTGACCCCCATAAACTCGTCGTCCAACGACTCTTTTGGCATACTGAACCGGAATACGACGCTGACCTTCATGCATGGCCACTACTGCAGCAATAACTGCCAGGGCGATAATAACTAACAGCAAAACGTTAAAAATATTGACCGTACCCGCTTTCAGGTATTCAAAAATAGAGACTAAACCTGAAGGAACCCGGGCGACAATTCCAGCGAAAATGATTAAGGAAATCCCATTACCAATTCCTTTTTCCGTTATCAATTCGCCAATCCACATTAAGAATGCTGTTCCGGCAGTTAAGGTTATTGCGATTGCCAAATATGACCATATCCCGGGATTTATCACGGCAGTCATTCCGTCAATTTGATAACGACCTAACGCAATTGACATCCCCATAGCCTGGATAAAGCCAAGCACGACGGTTCCATAACGAATATACTGCTGGATCTTCTTGCGGCCTTCTTCCCCTTCTTTTTGCAATTGCTCCAGCTTGGGAATAACCACGGTCAGCAGTTGCATGATAATGGAGGCGTTGATATACGGGGTTATACTCATGGCAAAGACCGTAAATCGTTTAAAGGCACCTCCGGAAATCACGTCAAAAAAGCCAAACAGCTGCCCTTGCATTAACTGAGCAATCACATCTGTATTCATTCCAGGTACTGGAACATGGGCACCAATCCGGAATATTAAAAACATCATTAGGGTAAAAACAATTTTTTGCCGTAGATCTGCCAGTTTCCAGGCAGTCTTTAGGGTGTCCAGCACCTATATCACCTCGACTTTACCTCCGGCGGACGTAATCTTTTCCGCTGCCGCTTGACTGATGGCATTAACCTTAACGGTTAGTACCTTTTCCAGGTCGCCTTGACCCAGGATTTTCACCCCATCGCCAAACTGTTTTATTAAACCGGCCTCTTTTAAGGCCTCCGGGGTAACTACTGTTCCATTATCAAATCGATTTAATTGTCCGACATTAACTATTACTATTTCTTTTCGCCATTTATTGTTGAAACCCCGTTTGGGAACCCGCCGCTGCAAAGGCATCTGACCGCCTTCGAATCCGCGGCGAACTCCGCCGCCTGACCGCGCCTTCTGACCTTTGTGCCCCCGGCCGGCTGTTTTACCTAACCCAGAGCCAATCCCTTGCCCCTTTCGAGTGCGTGGTGTTCGAGATCCGGGTGCGGGTTTAAGTTCGTGTAGTTTCATTTAGCTGGCACCTAGCTGACGTTTATTTAACTAATTAATCAGACCAGGTACTTCCTCCCTTCGCTACCGACTTACTCTACCTCTTCGACTGAAACCAAATGGGAAATTTTTCGCACCATCCCGCGAATCTCCGGGGTGTCCGTATGAATAACAAAATTATTGAGCTTTCTCAATCCCAGGCTTTGAATTACCCGCTTTTGGGCCTCAGGATAGCCGATTCCGCTCTTTTTCAAAGTTACTTTTAGCTTTTGGGCCAATTCCCTCGCCTCCTAGCGCAACTCTTCAACCGTTTTTCCTCGAAGTCTAGCTACCTCCTCCGGCCTCTTTAAAGACTGCAAGCCCTGGACCGTAGCATTAACCATATTATTAGCATTGGATGAACCCAGAGATTTGGTGAGAATATCCTTAACCCCAGCCGCTTCTAAAACAGCTCGCACCGGGCCGCCGGCAATAACCCCGGTACCTGGTGAAGCTGGCTTCAGCATCACCGCGCCGGCACCAAATCGTCCTAAAATCTCGTGGGGAATCGTGCTGCCAATCATTGGGACCTCGATTAAATTCTTCTTGGCATCCTCGATTCCTTTCCGAATCGCCTCTGGCACTTCTTGAGCCTTGCCTAGGCCGGCCCCAACCCGACCCTTACCATCACCGACTACCACCAGAGCACTAAATCTAAACCGACGTCCCCCTTTAACAACCTTGGCCACTCGATTAACGTACACCACTTTTTCGGTGAATTCATCTTGTGCTTTCGGTTCCATTCCCGCTCGCGCCATGGATCTTTGTATCCCCCCTCGCCTTTAAAACTGCAGTCCAGCTTCCCGTGCCGCATCGGCCAAAGCTGCGACTCGTCCATGATATAAATTGCCGCCTCGGTCAAATACCACTGCGGTTATTCCTTGTTCTAGTGCCCGCTGCGCAATTAGGGTGCCGACTTTTTTAGCCGCTTCAATGTTTCCGCCATAATCTCCCCGTAAAGCTGAATCTAGAGTGGAAGCGGACACCAGAGTTGTTCCGGTAGTGTCATTGATAACCTGAGCGTAAATATGCTTTAAGCTGCGAAATACGCAAAGGCGAGGCATGTTCGCGGTGCCGGCCAGCCGTCGGCGCACCCGCAAGTGTTTCCTCCTCCGGATTTCTTTGCGGTCAATCTTCGTAAGCAATCTTCTGTCACTCCCTTCAGGCAACTACTTTCGGCCCTTAACTCCACTCTTGCCTGCTTTACGACGAATAACTTCGCCTTCGTAGCGAATTCCTTTACCCTTGTAAGGTTCCGGTTTACGACTAGCCCGAATAACCGCCGCTAGGGCACCCACCTTTTCCTTATCAATCCCCTTGACAATTATTCGGTTAGGAGTTGGCACCTCAATCTCCATCCCCGCCTCCGGTTCAAACTCCACTGGGTGAGCATAGCCTAAGGTAAGGACTAGCTTATTCCCCTGTTTAGCCGCCCGGTAACCGACCCCGGATATTTCCAATACTTTTTGGTATCCTTTGGTTACCCCGTCTACCATATTAGCCACCAGAGTTCGGGTTAGACCATGCATAGAACGATGTATTTTTTCATCTGACGGCCGGCTAACGGTTAAAGTTTTATCTTCTATATTTAATTGCATATCCTTGGGGATTTGCCGAGCTAACTTTCCTTTTGGTCCTTGGACCGTAACCAGGTTGCCTTCAATCTTAATCTCCACCCCGTCCGGGATGGGAATAGGCCTTCTGCCAATTCTAGACAACTACTACACCTCCTACCAGACATAACAGATGACTTCGCCACCCAGGCCTAATTTGCGGGCTTGCCGATCTGTCATGATTCCCTTCGAGGTAGAGATTAGCGCAATCCCTAATCCACCGAGTACCCGGGGTATTTCGTCCTTTTTAGCGTAAACCCTAAGACCGGGTTTGCTGATTCGTTTTAGTCCCGTAATCACCCGCGCTTTATTCGGGCCATACTTGAGGTACAAACGAATTATGCCCTGCTTACCATCTTCAATGTATTCAAAATCGCGGATATACCCTTCTTGCTTAAAAATCTCTACCATTGCCCGCTTGGACCTGGAAGCCGGTATCTCTACCTTTTCATGGTAAACGATATTAGCGTTACGGATTCGGGTAAGTAAATCCGCAATCGGGTCCGTCATGACCATGTCCTTACCTCCTTAACCGCTCTTACCAACTGGCCTTGGTGACCCCAGGGATCTCGCCCCGATAGGCCAGAGTCCGGAAACAAATCCGGCAGATCCCAAACTTGCGCATATAGGCGTGGGGACGGCCACATAATTTGCATCGGTTGTAAGACCGGGCACTAAATTTTGGGGGGCGCTGCTGTCTGGCTATCATTGATTTCTTCGCCACTCTTTTCCCTCCTTTAGGTTAAATTCCCGGTTAACCCTCCCTAAAAGGCATTCCCATCAAACGCAACAATTCACGCGCTTCTTCGTCATTCTTAGCGGTGGTTACCATGACGATATCCATCCCGCGCAATTTATCAATCTTATCATATTCAATCTCGGGAAATATCAATTGTTCCCGCAGACCCAAGGTATAGTTGCCTCGACCATCAAAAGACCTGGCTGATACCCCACGAAAATCTCGGACCCTCGGTAGGGCGACATTAAGCAGCTTGTCAACAAACTCATACATCCGATCGCCGCGCAGGGTGATCTTGCAACCAACTGACATCCCGGCTCTGAGTTTAAAGCTGGCAATAGACTTCTTGGCTTTAGTGACTACCGGTTTCTGACCGGTAATGCGGGTCAGGTCCCCTACCGCTGCATCCAAGGCCTTGGGATTCTGAATAGCCTCGCCCACTCCCATATTCACAACCACTTTTTCAAGCCTGGGTATCTGCATTACGTTGCGATAGCCAAATTTTTTCATCATGGCTGGTGCAACTTCATTCTTATACTTATCCTTTAGTCTGGGCATGACTGTCCTCCCTTCTGGCCCTAATCATCAATAATTTCCCCACACCGTTTACAGGCTCGCTTCTGCTTGCCATCAACTAACTTTTTCGCGATGCGGGTCGGCTGCTGACATTTGCTGCACACCAGCATAACGTTGGAACTGGCGATAGTTCCCTCCTTCTCGATTATGCCTCCCTGCGGTAAGGCACGGGTGGGACGGGTATGTCGCTTGGTTATATTTACCCCTTCCACTATCAGCCGTCCGGTAGTCGGGTTAACGCTGACTACCTTGCCCCTTTTGGCAGCATCTTTCCCGGTTAAGACCAGCACGGTATCATTTTTCCGAACGTGGATCTTACCAGCCTTTATCTTTTTGGCCTTATTCAAGCCTTTCACCTCCATGCCTGCCTAGCCATCAAATGTTAGGCATTGGATGCTGGATATTAATTTTTTGTTCAGTTCAAACGCTCATTAGCTTACAAAACTTCCGGAGCTAGGGAAACAATTTTCATAAATTCCCTTTCTCGCAGTTCACGAGCTACTGGACCAAAAATCCGGGTCCCACGCGGGTTGTTCTGGTCATTAATTATAACTGCCGCATTTTCACTAAATTTAATATATGACCCATCGTTCCGTCGAATCTCTTTGCGCGTTCGGACGACCACGGCCCGAACTACTTCTCCTTTTTTCACTACGCCGCCGGGCGAAGCCTCCTTAACCGAAGCTATGATTACATCCCCCACGGAAGCGTAGCGGCGAAACGATCCACCCAGAACCCGAATACACATCAGCTTTTTTGCTCCGGTGTTATCTCCCACTCGGAGCAATGTTTGTGGTTGGATCACCGTCAATAACCTCCTCTAACCAGGGCTGATCACCTCGAAGTCAGGTTACCCTTACCTGGCCTTCTCAACTACTTCCACCACTCGCCAATTCTTATCTCGACTGAGTGGACGGGTTTCCATGATTTTGACCACATCGCCGGTCCGGCACTGGTTATTTTCATCATGAGCCTTAAATTTTTTGCTCCGGCGAACTATCTTGCCATAAAGGGGATGACGAATCAGTGTGTCAACCGAGACCACAACGGTCTTATCCATTTTATCGCTAACTACTTTACCCACCCGGGTTTTCCGCAATCCTCTTTGTTCCACCATAGAACCTCCTTATACCCCGCCCCTTCTAAGCCTGCTGGCGGGCGAGTTCCCTTTCCCGCAGAACAGTTTGAGCCCGGGCGATGTTTTTCCGTACTTCTTTAAGTCGCATAGGATTATCTAACTGGTTGGTTGCCAGTTGAAAACGCAGGTTGAATAGTTCATCCCGAAAATCATGAATCCTACGTACTAATTCTTCATCAGTTAATTCACGCAACTTATTAGCCTTCACCAACCTCACCACCCGCCTCTTCTCGTTTCACGAATTTACATTTAATAGGCAGTTTGTGGGCTGCCAGCCGCATGGCCTCCCGAGCTATCTCTTCGGATACCCCGGCTAATTCAAACATTACCCGACCTGGCTTAACCACGGCCACCCAGTATTCCGGTGCCCCTTTACCGCTGCCCATTCGAGTCTCTGCTGGTTTCGCGGTAATTGGTTTATCCGGAAAAATCTTAATCCAAACCTTACCGCCTCTTCTAATATAGCGAGTCATGGCAATCCGCGCTGCTTCAATCTGCCGGTTGGTTATCCAGGCCGGCTCCATAGCCATCAGACCATATTCGCCATACAATACGGTATTACCGCGCATCGCCTTACCGGTCATCCGACCCCGATGTTGCCGGCGATATTTTACTCTTTTGGGTATAAGCAAGCCTATTCTCCTCCTTCCCGAGAGGCCACCTTTGGTTGAAGTGCTTTCTGTGGTAAAATCTCTCCCCGGTAGATCCAGGTTTTTACTCCAATCTTACCATAGGTGGTATTGGCTTCCGCAAAACCATAGTCAACATCTGCCCGCAAGGTATGCAAGGGTACCTTGCCTTCTGAATACCATTCGGTCCGGGCAATTTCGGCCCCGCCTAGACGACCGGAACAGGCAATCCGGATTCCTTCGGCCCCCAGCCGCATTGAACGGGAAACCGCTTGTTTCATCGCCCGCCTGAAGGAAGTTCTTCTTTCTAGCTGGCCGGCCACATTTTCCGCGACTAGTTGCGCATCTAATTCCGGTTTTTTGATTTCCACGATATTAACGTTAATCTGTTTCCCGGTCATCCGTTCCAAATATTTACGCAGGTTCTCAACCTCTGCACCGCCTCGACCAATCACGATCCCGGGCTTGGCGGTGTGGATGGAGACCTTGACCCGGCTAGCAGCTCTTTCAATTTCCACATTAGAGATACCCGCCGCGTAAAACCTCTTTTTGAGGTACCTACGGATCCGAATATCTTCATGGAGGAGTTCCTTGTAGTTTTTATCCGCAAACCACCGGGAATCCCAATCTCGGATAATTCCGATCCTTAAACCCTTTGGGTGTACCTTTTGCCCCACTCGCCTATCCCTCCTTCTTTTCCCCGACTACTACCGTAATATGGCTGGTATATCTTCGCATCAGGTCTGCTCTGCCCCGGGCCCTTGGACTCAATCGCTTAATAACCGGACCCTGATCTACCCAAATCCCCCGGACGTAGAGGTCGTCGCGAATCAGGTCCAAATTGTTTTCAGCGTTGGCAATGGCTGAACGCAAGACCTTTTGAATGACCTCAGTCGCTGTACTGGGAACAAATTTTAGAATAGCTAAAGCCTCGTCTACTTTTTTACCCCGAATCAAGTCCACAACCTGACGGGCTTTTCGGGGAGAGACCCGGATATACCTGGCAATAGCTCTTGCTTCCATAATATCTCTCCTCCTGCCGCCTACTTCAAAGCAGTTGATCTTTCAGTGTGTGACCCGTGACCTCTAAAAAATCGGGTGGGTGCAAATTCACCCAATTTATGGCCAACCATGTCTTCGGTAATGTATACCGGTACATGTTTCCGCCCGTCATGAACCGCCAGGGTGTGTCCGACCATTTCTGGAAAAATAGTTGACCGTCGGGACCAAGTCTTAATAACTTTTTTATCGCCAGACTCGTTCATGGCCTCAACCTTGGCGAGTAATTTCTTATCCACATACGGTCCTTTTTTAATGGACCTACCCATGTTTCGGCTCACCTCCTCGATCTATCTATTTAGTTCTCCGCGTAATAATCAGCTTATCCGAAGCTTTCGGCTTCCGGGTCCGACCACCAATGGCCACTTTCCCCCAGGGAGTCATCGGTGTTTTCCGGCCAATTGGTGACCGACCTTCCCCGCCGCCGTGCGGATGGTCTACCGGATTCATGACCACGCCGCGAACAGACGGCCTGATGCCTTTCCAACGGTTACGACCCGCTTTACCGACGGTAATATTCTCATGGTCTAAATTGCCTACTTGACCAATAGTCGCCCGACAAGTGCTTAATACTTGTCGCATTTCACCCGAAGGGAGCCGCAAGGTCGCGTATTTGCCTTCTTTAGCCATCAACTGAACTGCTTCCCCGGCCGAGCGGCTAAGTTGCCCTCCCTTACCCGGTTTCAGTTCTATGTTATGAATAAAGGTGCCGACCGGAATATTTTGCAAAGGCAGCGCATTACCGACTTTAATGTCTGCATCCGGTCCGGAGACAACAGTATCTCCCACCTTTAATCCGTGAGGGGCCAAAATATATCTTTTTTCCCCATCCACGTAATTCAATAAAGCGATATTGGCTGAACGGTTAGGATCGTATTCAATACTCGCTACCCGAGCTGGAATGCTGTCCTTATTCCGTTTAAAATCAATTATGCGGTATTGTCGTTTATGTCCGCCGCCCTTATGGCGTACTGTCAAGCGACCTTGGGTATTTCGCCCGCCGGACTTTTTCAAAGGTTTTAACAACGACTTCTCGGGTCGGTCAGTGGTTATTTCATCAAAGGTTAAGACTGTCATCTGCCGCCGCCCCGGTGTGGTCGGTTTAAATTGCTTTACACCCAAGGAAATCCCCCTCCTTTAGTTCGCAAACCTACATTCCTTCAAAGATGGCGATTCGGTCCCCCGGGCGCAGGGTGACAATAGCTTTTTTCCGATCCGAGGTTCGGCCTACATAACGTCCCCTTCGCTTTTCTTTTCCCTTGACGACCATGGTTCTCACGTCAGTCACATTTACTTTAAACATCTGCTCAACAGCATGCTTAATTTCGATCTTATTAGCGTCTCGGTTAACATAAAATGTATACTTGTTATCCGCCAATAAGTTGGTACTTTTTTCGGTCACTACCGGTCGCACCAGCACTTCCCGTGCATCTCGCATCAGGCCAGCACCTCCTCTACCCGGTTTACGGCCTCCTTAGTCATAACTAATTTGTCGCAGTTGAGAATGTCGTAAACGTTCAAACCAGATGAGATCAAGGGTTTAATCCCCGGAATGTTTCGGGCGGATTTAGCGACGTTTACGTTATTATCACTGGTCACAATTAAGGCCTTCCGATCCACCCGAAGATTTTGCAACACACTAACCATATCCTTAGTCTTCGGTTGCTCGAAATTCAGGTCATCTAGGACAATTAAATCTCCGCTTAGCACTTTGGCGGACAGGGCTGATTTTAAAGCCAGCCGCCGCACTTTTTTAGGCAACGTGTAGGCGTAACTCCGCGGATGCGGGCCAAAGACAATCCCCCCCTTACGCCACAGGGGAGAGCGTCGCATCCCGGCGCGAGCCCGGCCGGTCCCTTTCTGTCGCCACGGCTTTTTATTGCTGCCGCGAACTTCTCCTTTTCCTTTAGTATCTGCTGTGCCTCTGCGCCAGGAGGCCATTTGACAGACTACCATCTCATGCAGGACCGCCTCATTTGGTTCTATTCCGAAAACTTCATCCTTTAACTCGATTTCTCCAATGGTTTCCCCTTTGCTGTTCATCAAAGCTACCTTTGGCACGATACCTCACTCCTCCTTTCTCAACGGGCAGCATTATCTGGCTTTTACTGCACTTTTAACCACCAGGAGGCCGCGCCTGGGACCCGGAACTGCCCCCTTGAGTAAAAGGAGGTTACGCTCAGCATCTACTCTTACCACTTCCAGGTTCTGAACTGTAACCCGGACTGCACCTAAATGGCCGGGTAATTTGCGTCCTTTAAAGACCCGGCCCGGACCTTTGGCCGCTAGTGAACCGGGGCGACGATGGTATTTGGAACCATGTTTCATCGGCCCACGGTGGAAGCCGTGCCGTTTGATACCGCCCGCAAAACCTTTCCCTTTCGAGGTCCCGGTCACATCTACCATTTCACCGGGAGCAAAAATATCTGCTTTAATTTCCTGACCCACCTGGAAACCTTCAACGTCGTCAGTTCGCAATTCTCGAATATGACGCAGGGGTTTAACGTGGGCCTTTTGAAAATGTCCCTTCATGGGCTTATTCACCAGGGATTCCCGAATATCCCCAAACCCAACTTGAATCGCGCTGTAACCGTCCTGGTTCGGAGTTTTCTTTTGCACTACTATACATGGGCCGGCCTCAATTACTGTAACCGGGATGGCTTGCCCTGTTTCACTGAATATCTGTGTCATCCCTAGTTTTTTGCCCAGAATACCTTTGGACACTACCTGCACCTCCTGTTTCCCTGGCACTCTACTAGCCGCAATTTGCTATAATTTGATTTCAATGTCTACTCCGGCCGGTAAGTCCAGACGCATCAAGGCATCCACCGTTTTCGGCGTTGGCTCAACTATATCAATCAGCCGCTTATGGGTACGCATCTCAAATTGTTCGCGCGAGTCTTTATTGACATGCGGAGAACGCAAAATAGTATAAATGTTTTTCTCCGTCGGCAAGGGAATTGGGCCTGACACCGCCGCTCCGGTTCTTTTGGCTGTATCAACAATTTTCACTGCTGACTGATCAAGCAAATGGTGATCAAAAGCCTTGAGCCGGATACGGATTTTTTGCTTTGCCATTTTGATAGTTCCCTCCTTATTGCCACTTGCGCCAATAGGCGGGAGGCAAGAATCCAATCCTATTCAATAATGCCGGTCACGACACCAGCACCTACGGTCCGACCACCTTCTCGAATCGCAAACCGCAGTCCTTCTTCAATCGCAATCGGGGTGATCAGTTCAATAGTCATCCGAATGTTGTCCCCGGGCATAACCATCTCTACACCTTCCGGCAGGGTCGCGACACCAGTCACGTCTGTGGTCCGGAAATAGAATTGGGGTCGATAACCATTGAAAAATGGGGTGTGCCGTCCACCTTCGTCTTTCGTTAGGACATAGACTTCAGCCTGATAGTGGGTGTGCGGTTTAATGGAACCAGGCTTCGCTAAAACTTGACCCCGTTCGATTTCTTTTCGATCAACCCCCCTGAGCAGAGTGCCGATGTTGTCACCCGCTTGGGCAAAGTCGAGAATCTTGCGGAACATCTCCACCCCAGTGCAGACAGTCTTGCGCACATCTTCCCGCAAACCAACGATTTCTATTTCCTCGCCCACCTTGATCGTGCCCCGCTCGACCCGACCAGTGGCCACGGTGCCTCGGCCAGTAATGGTAAAGACGTCTTCGACCGGCATCAGGAATGGCTTATCCACGGCCCGTTCCGGAATCGGCACGTAAGCGTCGACAGCGTCCATCAAATCCCAAACCACCTTGCAGTTCGGGCATTCCCGACCGCCACAGGCACATTCCATCGCCTTTAAAGCGGAACCCCGGATTACCGGAATGTCGTCTCCCGGGAATTCATACATATTCAACAGGTCACGGACTTCCATTTCAACCAGTTCGAGTAATTCTTCGTCGTCAACCATATCCACTTTATTCAGGAAGACGACAATATAAGGAACGCCAACCTGACGTGCCAGCAAAATGTGCTCTCGGGTCTGCGGCATGGGACCGTCAGCTGCGGAGACCACCAGAATGGCTCCGTCCATCTGGGCCGCTCCAGTAATCATGTTTTTAACGTAGTCTGCGTGACCCGGGCAATCCACATGGGCATAATGTCGGTTGCCGGTTTCGTATTCCACGTGAGAGGTAGAGATCGTAATCCCTCTTTCTCTTTCTTCCGGGGCTTTATCAATCTGATCATAAGCTGTGGCTATCGCGCCGCCGGCTTTGGCAAGACAAATGGTGATGGCGGCGGTCAAGGTGGTTTTACCATGGTCCACGTGCCCAATCGTGCCTATATTCACGTGGGGTTTGGTTCTTTCAAATTTTTTCTTGGCCATTTTAGTTATCCTTCCTTTCACTCGGGAGAATTACATTTTTATATTAGTTGTTTTTTATATATTTGCATTTTTGTATTATCTAAGCTTAAGCTAGCCTAAGCCGTATCGACGAGCAATAATTTTTTCACTGATGTTACTCGGTACCACTTCAAAATGCGAAAATTGCATTACGTGATTGCCTCGGCCCTGGGTACTGGAACGCAGATCCGTAGTATAACCGAACATCTCAGCCAGGGGAACAAAAGCTCGAATAATCTGCAGACTGCCTTGATGTTCAATACCCTGAATCCGGCCTCGCCGGGCGTTCAGATCACCGATGACATCGCCCACATAGTCTTCCGGTACCAAAATCTCCACTTTCATTACCGGCTCTAAAAGCACAGTACTCCCTTTCGACATACCGGCCCGCAGGGCCATCGAACCCGCCATCTTGAAGGCTATTTCCGAGGAATCCACTTCATGATATGAACCATCATATAAGGTAACGCGAATATCTACGACCGGGTAACCGGCCATAACCCCGCATTCCATAGCTTCCCGCACTCCGGCTTCAACGGCTGGAATATACTCTTTCGGTATTGCCCCGGCCACAATCCGGTTAACAAACTCAAAGCCTTTCCCTAATTCTTGCGGCTCTAGTTCCAACCAGACATGGCCATACTGACCGCGACCGCCGGTTTGTTTAATAAATCGGCCTTCGGCCCGAACCCGGTTGCTCAGGGTTTCTCGGTAAGCCACCTGCGGCTTACCAACATCGGCGTTAACTTTAAATTCGCGCAGCAAACGGTCTGTAATTATCTCCAGGTGCAACTCACCCATTCCGGAAATAATAACCTGACCGGTTTCTGCATCCACCGAGGTTTTAAAAGTGGGGTCCTCTTCGGCTAGTTTTTGCAAGGCACCGGCCATTTTATCCTGGTCCGCCTTACTTCTAGGTTCAATCGCTACATCAATCACTGGTTCCGGAAAGCTCATGGACTCCAAAATAACCGCTGCCTGCTCATCGCACAAGGTATCGCCCGTAAAAGTATCCCGTAGACCAACCGCTGCTACAATGTCACCGGTCCTGACTTCATTGACCTCTTCCCGGTGGTTAGCATGCATCTGCAATAAACGGCCAATTCTTTCCTTGCGATCCCGGGTGGCGTTATAAACATAAGAGCCTGATTTAAGCTTACCAGAGTAAACCCTGAAATAAGTTAACTTGCCGACATATGGATCAACAGCAATCTTAAACGCCAGAGCAGAAAAGGGTTCATCATCGCTGGCCCTTCGCTCCACTTCTTGACCAGTGTCACGAACGACTCCCTGGATTGCTGGAATATCCCTTGGGGAAGGCAAGTAATGCACCACTGCATCTAGCAGATTTTGGACTCCGCGGTTTCGAAATGAGGTCCCGCAAAGAACCGGAATAAACTTGACCGCCAGTGTGGCTTGACGAATGCCCTGGTAGATTTCCTGCTCAGTTAAAGTTTCTCCCTCCAGATATTTAACCATCAGGTCCTCATTCGCTTCAGCTACTGCTTCCAGCAACGCTTCGCGGTACCGAGCGGCTTGATCGCTTAACTCGGCTGGAACCTCGGTTATCCGAGGTTCGATTCCCAGTTCATCGTCTTCCCGATAGATAATCGCCTGGTTAGTTACCAAATCAATTATTCCTTGGAAAGAGTCCTCCGCCCCAATCGGCAGTTGAATCGGCAATGCTTTTGCCCCCAGCCGCTCATTGATCATGGCCACAGCCCCGTAAAAATCGGCCCCAACTCGATCCATTTTGTTAATATAGGCAATCCGGGGAACCTGATAGTGGTCTGCCTGCCGCCAAACAGTTTCGGACTGGGGCTGTACCCCGGCAACCGCACAAAAGATGGCGATCGCTCCATCCAAAACGCGCAACGAGCGTTCAACTTCGACGGTGAAGTCCACGTGCCCGGGAGTGTCGATAATATTTATACGATAATTTTTCCAGTAACAGGTAGTCGCCGCGGAAGTAATAGTGATACCGCGTTCTTGTTCTTGAGGCATCCAGTCCATTGTTGCTGACCCACTATCAACCTCGCCCATCCGGTGTACCCGTCCAGTATAAAACAACATCCGCTCAGTCGTTGTTGTTTTACCAGCATCAATATGGGCCATTATCCCGATATTCCGAATCCCCTTGATACCAGCCCCTTCATTATATCGCATCACTATTCCCTCCTTTCCGCGGATAAAAGAAAATCTGAAATCTGCAATTAACTCTAAATCCTACCATCGGTAATGAGCAAATGCTTTGTTAGCCTCTGCCATCTTATGAGTATCTTCTCGCTTTTTAACTGAACCACCGGTGCCATTAGCGGCATCCATTAACTCAGCTGCTAACTTCTGCACCATGTCTTTTTCGCCACGCTTCCGCGTGTATCCGACTAGCCAGCGAATGGCCAAGGCCTGACGCCGATCTGCTCTAACCTCAACCGGCACCTGATAGTTAGCTCCCCCAACTCGACGAGCCTTAACCTCAAGCATGGGCATAACATTCTTCATCGCTTGTTCAAAAACGTCAACTGGATTTTTGCCAGTCTTAGTTCGGATTAATTCGCAAGCTTCGTAAAAAATAGATTCAGCCTTACTTCTCTTACCATCCCACATTAATTGATTGATAAATTTAGTAATAACCGTGCTATGATAGATCGGATCTGGCAGAATCTCTCTTTTCGCGACCGGGCCTTTTCTGGGCATCTTATTCCCCCCTTTGCTGATCATAAACACCCATCACCTATATCTCGGCGTCTTACTGTGCTCAGTATTATCTCTGGTTTAATTGCTCAAAAAGGCTAACATAGATTAATTGACTACTTTTTGGCAGTCCCCTTAACTGCGCCTTTCTTTGGCCGTTTCGCGCCATACTTAGAGCGAGCCTGACCTCGGTTTTGGACGCCAGAAGAATCTAACGATCCCCGGACAATATGATATCTTACGCCCGGTAAATCTTTAACCCGGCCACCCCGAACCAATACCACCGAGTGCTCCTGAAGGTTATGCCCGATGCCGGGGATATAAGACGTAACTTCAATACCATTAGTTAGTCGAACCCGAGCTACTTTCCGCAAAGCCGAATTAGGCTTCTTGGGAGTAGTCGTATAAACGCGAGTACATACCCCTCGCTTTTGAGGGCACTCTTTCAAGGCTGGAGCAGTTGATTTTTGGGCCAGTTCTTCTCTGCCCTGTCGTATTAATTGGCTAATTGTCGGCAAATACAATGCACCTCCTTCCTAGTATTAACTATTAATTATTTTAACTATAAAAAATTTCTATGCTTTTGCAGGCATTGCACCAGCCTCATTAATCCTTCAAAATACTAGCCGAGGCGGAGCGCACATCAATGCCACAAGCACTTCCCAGGGCGGCCATTGATTCAATATAGATTATTTCAATCTCTTTTTGACGACAGAGATCTTCTAAAGGACGAATAACCTGCGGTTCAGCATCACGGGCGATATAGACTAGCTTAACGGCATCTCTTTCAACCGCTTTTTGGGTCTGTTTGGTCCCGATGGTTTTCTTTCGCGCCGCTTTTAGTCTTTCTAAGGGCATCTTCCAACCCCCTTCAGCTAATTCGCACACTTGGATATTTTATCATCCACCATTTTCTGTGTCAACTATTTGTTCAACTAGGAAGGATTAATCTCCTCATTTGCATTTATCTCTGTAATACCGTCTTCTGCTGCTTCCTCAGATAGAATCTGGATATTCCGATAGCGGGTCATCCCGGTGCCGGCTGGGATCAGCTTGCCAATAATCACATTTTCTTTGAGACCGAGCAACGGATCAATCTTGCCTTTAATAGCCGCCTCAGTTAGGACCCGCGTTGTTTCTTGGAAGGAAGCAGCCGACAAGAATGAATCAGTCGCTAGCGAAGCTTTAGTGATTCCGAGCAATACTGGTTTAGCCGTCGCTGGCTCCATTCCTTCAGCAATAACCCGAGCATTTTCGTCCTCAAAATCAAACAAATCAATTAACCCACCCGGCAGCAAATCGGTCTCACCCGGATCCTCAATCTTGACCTTACGCAGCATTTGCCGAACAATGACCTCAATGTGCTTATCATTAATATCCACCCCCTGGAGCCGGTACACGCGCTGTACCTCACGCAGCAGATAGCTTTGGACTCCTTGAACACCCTTAACCTTTAAAATATCATGCGGATTCACCGAGCCCTCGGTCAGCTCATCACCAGCCTCTACGCGTTGGCCATCGACTACCTTGAAACGTGACCCAAAGGGGACTGGATAGGTCACGATCTCCCCGGAATCCTGGTTAGTTATCTCGATTTCTCGGCGACCCTTATTCTCGGTAATCTTTAAATACCCGTCAATCTCGGCGATAACTGCTTGGCCTTTGGGTTTTCGAGCTTCAAACAATTCCTCTACCCGGGGAAGACCCTGAGTGATATCATCTCCCGCTACGCCGCCAGTATGGAAGGTCCGCATGGTCAGCTGGGTGCCTGGTTCGCCGATCGATTGAGCAGCAATAATTCCCACCGCTTCCCCAATCTCGACTTTGTGCCCGGTAGCCAGATTGCGTCCGTAGCATTTTTGACACACTCCGTAGCGAGTCCGGCAGGTCAGGACCGAACGAATCCGCAGTTTAACTGCTTGGCCGCGCTGTTTCATATACTGCACATAATTACTAATCCGCGCCGCCATTTCTTCCTCGATCAAGATATTGGCCTCTAGAGACACCCCTGGATCTTCCTCAAGAACCTCGCCGGTTACTGGATCAACTTTTTTCGGCCAAGGAGTGATCGTAAAAGGCTCCGCCAAATACCGACCGCTGATCCGTTCCTCTATTCCTTCAATTACTTCCGTTCCGTCCTTGATTTCTTCAATATCTATTCCATCGTAGCAGCCATCAGTGCGGTCCCACATGCAATCTTCCTCGCGGACAATCACATCCTGGGAGACATCGACCAACCGCCGAGTAAGATAACCGGAGTCTGCGGTCCGCAGGGCTGTATCAGCCAGACCTTTACGGGCTCCATGGGTTGAGATGAAGTACTCTAAGACAGTTAACCCTTCCCGAAAGTTTGCCTTGATTGGCAGGTCAATAATTCGCCCGGAAGGATCGGCCATCAATCCCCGCATTCCAGCTAATTGCCGGATCTGCTGCACATTACCCCGGGCCCCTGAATTAGCCATCATGTAAACTGGATTAAATTTATCCAGGGTTTCTAACAGAGTTGCGGTAACATCCTCGGTGGCCTTGTTCCAAAGCGTAATGACTTTTTGATAACGTTCGTCTTCCGTAATAAAGCCCCGTCGGAACTGCTGCTCAATTTTGTCGACTTCGGAGTCCGTATTAGCCAAAATCTCAGCCTTCCGGCCAGGAACTTGAATATCGCTGATGCCGACCGTGATCCCGGCCTGCGTAGCATAGGTAAACCCTAACTTTTTAATCCCATCCAACATTAGCGCGGTTATCTCATTACCCAATTTGCGGTAGCAGTGATCCACAATTCGCCCCAAAACCTTTTTGCCGACCATTTCGTTAATCATGCCCTCCGGTAATTCCTGCTTAATTTCTTCCGGTAAGGCCTCATTAAAAATCAGTCGACCAACGGTCGTGGTAACAATTTTACCCCGGTGCCTGACTCTAATCCGCGATTGCAGCTCAATGTCTTTATTTTCATAGGCCATAAAGGCTTCTTCATAGCTGGCAAATGCCTTGCCTTCACCTTTGGCTCCTTCTTTCTCCACCGTCAGATAATAACAACCTAAAACCATATCCTGGGTTGGTGTAACTACTGGTCGGCCATCTTTGGGATTAAGGATATTATTCGAAGATAACATTAGCAGACGCGCTTCAGCCTGAGCCTCTGCTGAAAGAGGAACATGGACCGCCATCTGGTCGCCATCAAAGTCAGCGTTATAAGCGGTACAGACCAAAGGGTGAATCTGCAAAGCCCGGCCTTCGACTAGAACTGGTTCAAAAGCCTGAATCCCCAAACGGTGAAGCGTCGGTGCCCGGTTTAGCAATATCGGATGCTCGCTGATTACTTCCTCAAGGACATCCCATACTTCATTACGCACGCGTTCCACCATGCGCTTGGCACTTTTTATATTGTGCGCATACCCGTCGTTAACCAGTCGCTTCATCACAAATGGTTTGAATAACTCCAGGGCCATCTCTTTCGGCAGACCGCATTGGTGCAGCTTTAAATCCGGGCCAACCACAATCACCGAACGACCGGAATAGTCCACCCGTTTACCCAGTAGATTCTGTCGGAAACGCCCTTGCTTTCCTTTTAACATATCGCTTAAGGATTTGAGCGGACGGTTGCCTGGACCAGTGACCGGCCGACCGCGTCGACCATTGTCGATCAGGGCATCGACTGCCTCTTGCAACATCCGTTTTTCATTCCGGACAATGATATCCGGTGCTCCAAGATCAAGCAGTCGTTTCAACCGGTTGTTGCGGTTGATGACTCGCCGGTACAGATCATTAAGATCAGACGTAGCAAAACGTCCGCCGTCCAACTGAACCATTGGTCTTAATTCGGGTGGTATTACCGGAATAACATCCATGATCATCCATTCCGGACGATTCCCTGACTTTTTAAACGCTTCGACTACTTCCAAACGTCGAATAGCTCTAATCTTTCGTTGGCCGCTAACTTCCTTGAGTTCCTGTCTCAATTTGGCGGTCAGGTCATCCAGGTCAATTTCCTCAAGGAGTTCTTTGACTGCTTCTGCTCCCATTCCGGCCCAAAAACGCTGACCATATTTGTCTCTTAGATCACGGTATTCGTTTTCCGTTAATAACTGTTTCTGGGTCAAGGATGGCACGTCGCCCGGATCAATTACGACATAAGAAACAAAGTAAAGTATTTTTTCCAGGGCCCTGGGAGACATATCCAGCAACAAGCCCATCCGGCTCGGAATTCCTTTGAAATACCAAATATGGGAAACTGGGGCCGCCAATTCAATATGACCCAATCTCTCTCGACGCACCTTGGAACGAGTTACTTCAACGCCGCAGCGATCACAGATAACTCCCTTGTAACGAACTCGTTTATACTTACCACAATGGCACTCCCAATCCCGGGTAGGACCAAAAATCTTTTCGCAGAAAAGTCCTTCTCGCTCTGATTTTAGGGTCCGATAATTAATGGTTTCTGGTTTTTTTACTTCCCCACTCGACCAGGCCCGGATCTGCTCCGGCGAGGCTAACCTAATCCGCATGCGGTCAAAGTGATTAACGTCCAACAAGCCCTCTCCCCCTCTTAACTAATACTCTTCTTCGGGAACGGCATCATTGTCCTGGTCATAGACCCCATAATCCCGTGGTTCATCTAAAGTATCCAGGTCATCTCCCGGTGCATAATTGACGGATTCAAAGGTTTCATCTTCATCAGATGGTTGTTCCTCAGCGGCATAGCTATTTTCATTTTCGGCTTCAGGGTCTTCGTCGTTACCTTGGACTTCACCTTGAAAGTTATCCAGCCCGTATTCCCGGGCCGCCTCGTTAATGTCTTCCTCAACTTCTTTTATTTCTATTTCTTCATTTTGATCAGAAAGTACCTTAACATCCAGTCCTAAACTCTGCAGTTCCTTGATCAGGACCTTAAAGGACTCTGGAACACCCGGTTCGGGTACATTCTCCCCTTTGACAATGGCCTCATAGGTTTTAACGCGACCCACGACATCATCTGATTTTACGGTCAATATTTCCTGCAAAGTATAAGATGCGCCGTAGGCTTCGAGCGCCCAAACCTCCATCTCCCCAAAGCGCTGTCCGCCAAATTGCGCCTTACCGCCCAACGGTTGTTGGGTAACCAGGGAATAAGGACCGGTTGAGCGAGCGTGAATCTTATCATCAACTAAATGGGCTAGTTTTAACATGTAGACATAGCCTACCGTTATCGGATTATCGAAAGGTTGCCCGGTCCGGCCATCAAACAAAATAGATTTACTCACTTCCACGAATGAAGATGGCCCGTTTTCTTCATTTGCCGGTAATCCCTGAGCCGGCTCATAAGCCATCTGATTGCTCCGGGATTCTTTTTCGAATCGCGCATACTCTAGATAATTCTTTACCTCTTCTTCTCTAGTAGCCTTGCCTCGCCTGATGCGGGCTGCACTCTCCAGGATCCGGCGAATATCTTCTTCATTCGCTCCGTCAAAAACTGGTGTGGCGACACTTAACCCTAAAGTCTTAGCGGCCCAACCTAGATGACACTCTAAAACCTGCCCGATATTCATTCTAGAAGGTACGCCTAAAGGATTGAGGATAATTTCAATTGGTGTACCATCAGGCATAAAAGGCATATCTTCTTCCGGCAAAATCCGGGAAATGACTCCTTTGTTGCCATGCCGGCCAGCCATCTTATCTCCCTCAGATATCTTCCGCTTCTGCGCCACATAAACCCGCACCAGTTGATTCACCCCGGGAGCTAGTTCATCATTGTTTTCCCGGGAGAATACTTTGACGTCGACCACCTTCCCCGATTCACCATGGGGCACGCGCAGGGAGGTATCCCGCACCTCCCGTGCTTTTTCCCCAAAAATGGCCCGTAAGAGCCGCTCCTCGGCGGTCAATTCAGTTTCTCCTTTGGGAGTAACCTTGCCGACCAGGATGTCACTGGGTCGGACCTCTGCCCCAACCCGGATAATTCCCCGATCATCCAGATCCTTTAACTGATCTTCTCCAACATTGGGAATGTCTCGCGTAATCTCCTCCGGCCCTAACTTCGTATCCCGGGCATCACACTCGTATTCTTCGATATGAATCGAGGTGAAATAATCATCCTTAACCATTTTTTCGCTAATTAAAATAGCGTCCTCGTAGTTATAACCTTCCCAGGGCATAAAGGCAACCAAAACATTTCTCCCCAGGGCCAATTCACCCCGATCGGTCGAGGGGCCATCCGCAATGATCTCCCCGGCCTTCACGCGTTGTCCTTTAACCACAATCGGTTTCTGGTTAACACAGGTACCTTGATTAGAACGATCAAACTTCAATAACTTATAGTAATTCCGTTGTCCTCGCTCGGTCCGAATAACGATCTCATTACCGGTAACTGATTCAACAACCCCGGCTTCTCTGGCGATAATGACTACACCCGAATCTAGGGCTGCCTTGTATTCCATACCGGTTCCGACTAAAGGCGCATCGGTCCGCAACAAAGGAACCGCTTGCCGCTGCATGTTTGATCCCATCAAAGCTCGGTTAGCGTCATCGTGCTCTAAAAAGGGAATCAAGGCGGTGGCGATACTAACGACCTGCTTGGGTGAAACATCCATATACTCAACCTTGTCCGCTGAAACCTCCAGAATCTCACTGCCATATCGGGCATTGACGCGTTTATTGATAAAGCGGCCATCTTTATCCAGCGGCGCGTTCGCTTGAGCAATAATATAATTGTCTTCTTCATCCGCCGAAAGGTATTCTATTTCATCGGTGACCAGACCGCTTTCTTTATTTACCTTTCGGTAAGGAGTCTCGATAAAGCCATATTCGTTTATCCGGGCATAGGTACTTAAAGAACCAATCAACCCGATATTAGGTCCCTCAGGGGTCTCAATCGGACACATTCGGCCATAATGGGAATGATGGACATCGCGCACCTCAAACCCAGCGCGTTCCCGGCTTAATCCACCCGGGCCTAAGGCACTTAGGCGACGCTTATGGGTTAGTTCAGCCAGCGGATTGGTTTGATCCATAAACTGGGACAACTGGCTGCTGCCAAAAAATTCTTTAATGGCCGCAACCACTGGCCGGATATTGATCAAAACCTGGGGAGTGATGACCTCCATATCTTGAATAGTCATTCTTTCGCGAACGACGCGTTCCATCCGCGAAAGGCCGATGCGAAACTGGTTCTGCAATAATTCTCCAACTGAACGCAGCCGGCGGTTGCCCAGATGGTCGATATCGTCCACCTGTCCCTGACCCTTCATCAAACCGAGCAGGTAACGCAGGACCTCGATAACATCTTCCCGGCTCAAAGTTCGCTGATTTGCCCGCGCATCTATTCTTAATTTCTTGTTTAATTTATACCGACCCACATGAGCCAGATCGTAACGTTTAGCATCGAAAAACAATGACTCCAGTAAAGAACGGGCACTCTCAACAGTTGGCGGTTCACCCGGACGCAGCCGTTTATAGATCTCGACCAGGGCATCTGCTTCGGACTCTGTATTATCACGTTCTAAAGTTATTTGAATATGCTCATCATCGTTAAAAAGGTCCTGGATATGAGCATTGGTAGGATAGCCTAGGGCCCTAATCAAGACTGTGGCTGGCAATTTACGTGTTCGGTCAACCCGGACAAAGATATTGTCATTGGCGTCCGTTTCAAATTCCAGCCAAGCCCCCCGATTAGGGATAATTGTTGCCCCAAAGACCTTCTTGCCGCTGGGATCAATCTGTTCATTAAAGTAAACCCCGGGAGAACGCACCAACTGGCTAACAATAACCCGCTCGGCCCCGTTAATAATGAAGGTTCCTTTATTCGTCATCTTGGGGAAATCCCCCATAAAGACATCTGTTTCGTTAACCTCACCAGTCTCCTTGTTTAAGAGTCGGACCTTCACTCGCAAAGGAGCAGCATAAGTAACGTCCCTTTCCTTTGATTCCTCCTCCGAGTATTTGGGTTCACCCAAGTGATACCCCACAAACTCCAGGACTAAATTGCCGGTAAAATCCTGAATAGGCGAAATATCGTCAAATAATTCTTGTAAACCCGTTTCCAGAAACCATCGGTAGGAGTTCTGTTGCACCTCAATCAGGTTGGGCATTTCCAGCACCTCAGCGATTCGGGCGTAACTCCATCGTTTTTGGTTTCCTACCTCGATAGGATACATCTAAAGACCTCACCCCTTATCAAGTTGGTGGACCCCCAATTAAAAAACGCAACTAACCCGCTAATGACTTTAACATATTAAGAACAGGCAAAAGCAAGGCAATGCTCACCTCGCTTCTAATTGTCCCCAGCCGTTACGCTATTTAATTATTCTTCCCAGTTCAACCAATAATATGCATGTTCTGCCATAAATATCTATTAGTAACTTTTAAAAACAAAATAAATAGTCTTACAAAAGATGCCAGTCTATAATGTTACCAGAAGACATGATATTTGTCAAGTAAATCCTCAACAGTGTTTCGATAATAGCGGTACAATGTTAAAAAGACACTCCTAAGAAGAGACTTAAGAGTGTCTCACTTCCAAAACCAATTGGATTATCCCACACCAATTACTTAATCTCGACGCTAGCACCAGCTTCGACTAATTTAGCTTTAATAGCTTCGGCGTCTTCCTTAGCAATCTTTTCTTTGATTGCTTTTGGAGCTGCTTCAACTAAGTCTTTGGCTTCTTTTAGACCCAGACCAGTTAACGCACGAACTACCTTAATTACTTCAACCTTTTTCTCTCCAAAGCTGGTGAGGATGACGTCAAACTCAGTTTGGGCTTCTTCTTCAACCGCGGCCGGTCCAGCTGCCGGGCCAGCGGCAATTGCTACCGGAGCGGCTGCGGTAACGCCAAATTCTTCTTCAAAGGCTTTAACTAGTTCCGATAATTCTAGGACCGTCATTCCCTTGACTATTTCAAGGACTTCATTAACTTTACTCATTACTTTTTGCCTCCTTAAATATTCTAAATAACGGATAATTGATGTTGCTAATCTTGGAATCAGCCTATCTGCCAAAATACGATTAAGCGGTTTCCTGTTTTTGTTGGCGAATGCTGTCTAGCACGTGAACCAAATTGCGAATTGGTGCTTGAAGAACATTGACCCAACTGGTAATCGGTGCCTGGAATGCGCCGGCAACCTTGCCGAGCAATACTTCGCGCGATGGCAGCTCCGCTAATGCCTTAACGCCATCAAGATCGATAACCTTTCCTTCTACCACCCCAACCTTAATGTTCAAGTTCTTGTGAGTCTTGGCGAACTCTGATAAAAGTTTCGCGGGAGCAACTGGATCATTAACGCCAAAGGCAATGGCCGTTGGTCCTTTTAGATAAGGCTCCAATTCTGCCAGGCCCGCCTCACGAACGGCTAATGTGGTTAGAGTGTTCTTCACTACCCGATACTCTACTCCAGCTTTACGCAGCTCGGCTCTCAGTTCGGTTGCTTCCGACACTTTTAACCCTCGGAAATCTGCCAAGATTAACGAACTGGAGTCGCTCATCTTTTGACGTAGTTCTTGCACGATCTTTTGTTTGGCTTCGATGTTGGGCATCCTTTATTTCACCTCCTAACGGCTATAAAATCACCAAAAACAAAGGCCCCTGCAGACAGCAGAGACCCGGAAGGATATATCTTCAAGTTATCTAATGAAGGTTTCTTCCCAACCTCGGCAGGTGGACTTGCGAAAAATTGGTTTTGTCCCTTAAGTGGTTCCGCATCCGAACCACGCCTGCTGTCTGCAGTCAGTTATATTCTGTTTAGTCTAAATCAATTTGTGTTTATTAGCCCATTGCCTTTAAGGGATTAATCTTAATGCCCGGTCCCATAGAAGATGAAATAACGATACTCTTCATATACTGACCTTTAGCTGCGGCCGGTTTAGCTTTGATAAGAGTTTCGATGAGGGTTTGATAATTCTCTTTAATTTTGTCCGCATCAAAAGATGCTCGGCCGATTGGGGCATGGATAATCCCAGTTTTATCGACCCGGTAAGTAATTTTACCAGCTTTAACCTCACGGACCGCTCTTTCCACATCAAAAGTTACGGTACCGGTCTTCGGATTGGGCATCAATCCTTTGGGACCAAGCAGTTTGCCCAATTTCCCGACCATCCCCATCATATCTGGCGTAGCCACAGCTACGTCAAAACCAAACCAGCCTGCCTGAATCTGGGCAACAACGTCTTCTGCCCCGACAAAGTCTGCCCCGGCCAGTTCTGCTTCTTTGGCTTTATCACCCTTGGCAAAAACCAACACACTGCGGGTCCGTCCGGTTCCATGCGGCAGAACCACGGCCCCCCTGATTTGTTGGTCCGCATGTCGCGGATCAACGCCCAATTTAACGGCTATTTCGATAGTTTCATCAAATTTAGCTTGGGCTAGTTTTTTTACCAACTCAAGTGCTTCATCAACTTCATACAATTTAGTCCGATCGTACTGTTTTAGTGCTTCCTGATACTTTTTGCCTCTAGCCTTCATTTCCGACACCTCCTGTGGTAATAACGGATAGCTTCCTCCCACATTATTTTCTTTTCCTAAAACAAACCCAATAAATATCTCTGAGGGCACAAGACCGCTGTTTCCATAAGTGGCGTTGCTTTATTTAAACTTCTAGCGGAGTAAAGTTTCCACCCAAAGCCCCGATGTTCAACAAAGCCGGACGAGTTCACTATACTACCTCAATACCCATACTGCGAGCGGTCCCTTCGATTATCCTCATCGCCGCCTCTATATCAGCCGCGTTTAAGTCCTTCATTTTTGACTGGGCTATTTCTTTAACCTGATCCTGACTGACCTTGCCAACTTTCTTCCGGTTTGGTTCTCCGGAAGCTGTTTCTATGCCAGCGGCCCGCTTCAATAACACGGACGCCGGTGGAGTTTTCAGAACAAAGGTAAACGATCTATCTTCGTAAATTGTTACCTCGACCGGCACTATCAGACCCGCCTGCGAAGAAGTTCGTTCATTATAGTCCTTGCAAAAGGCCATTATGTTAACTCCGTGTTGTCCTAAAGCCGGACCTACTGGCGGGGCTGGTGTTGCTTTTCCAGCCGGAATTTGTAATTTGACCAAACCCACAACCTTTTTGGCCATTATCTACACCTCCTTTGAGCAAATTGTGGTTTGCGAGCCAAAGGCCCTCCCACTCCTATATCTTTTGAATCTGTGAAAATTCCAGTTCGGTAGGTGTTTCACGACCAAACATGGAGATAAGCACCTTGATTTTTCCCTTTTCCGGGTAAATCTCACCGATAATCCCCTCAAAGTTTCGAAAAGGTCCAGCAATAACGCGTACCATTTCACCCACAGTAAAATCAATTTTAGGTCGTGCCTCTTCTAGACCCATCTGTTGCAAAATATCATGGACCTCTGACTGGCGCAGAGCGATCGGTTTTGAACCGGTTCCTACAAAGCCGGTTACCCCCGGTGTATTCCGTACTACATACCACGAGTCATCAGTCATAATCATTTCGACTAAAACATAACCGGGAAAGATCTTTTTCTTGATCAACTTTTTTTTCCCGTTCTTATACTCCATCTCGTCTTCCATGGGAACCAAAACGCGAAAAATCTTGTTCTCCATGTTCATTGACTCGACCCGTTTTTCCAGGTTGGCTTTGACTTTATTCTCATAGCCAGAATACGTATGAATTACATACCAATTTTTTTCATCCATAATTGAAGGGACCTGCTGCAAACTAGACCCCTCACCCCCTCGGAATACCGGATTTGTTTGCACCTGCACCTATCTCCTGACAAACATTTAAACTCATTCTTCTAGTTTTCATTGAATGCTCTTGATACTTTACTATTTCCCGACTGCCTTAAACAATTCTTCTATTAAAACACTTAACGCCGAATCTACTAACCAGATAAGCATGGCAACGAAGGCAACTGAAACAAGGACCACCCCGGTATAGGTGATTAACTCCTTCCGGTTGGGCCAATGTACCTTCTTTAATTCAGCCACAACGTTACGCAAATAACCAGTTGATCGATTCCGAAGGTCACTCCATTTATTCACTTCAGCCCGTTTGGCGGTGGTCATCCCTTTCACATCCTCAAGCTTCTATTTAGTTTCTTTATGCACAGTATGCGTCTTGCAAAACTTGCAGTACTTTTTCATTTCTATTCTGTCTGGATCATTTTTTTTGTTTTTATTAGTAGAATAATTCCGCTGTTTACATTCAGTACAGGCTAATATCACTCCAACACGCACCATTAACACCTCCCCGGCAGACTAACACACCTCAACAATGTAGCACAGCAAAGGTCTTCCTGTCAATAGACTCATTCTGACCTTTGTTGCCAACCCCATGTGTACTAGTGTACCAACTTTAGCCAGTTTCTAATCCTCAATGATGTCGACACTCATATATTCAGCAGAGTGAACTCGTTCAGCTTCATTGAACTTCATGCCTCAGATGGAGATTTTTACTCCAGCAGAAGTTTAAATAAGGCAACCCCGGCTAATAGAAGCAGAGTTTTTTGATTAAGATCAATTAAGGAGGCTGCCGCCGCAGCCTCCTTCTGATTTCAGTTTCGGCCAGTCAACTTATCGGTTTAAATCAACAATTACTTATTCGATAATGCCGGTCACGACACCAGCACCTACGGTCCGACCACCTTCTCGAATCGCAAACCGCAGTCCTTCTTCAATCGCAATCGGGGTGATCAGTTCAATGGTCATCCGAATGTTGTCCCCGGGCATAACCATCTCTACGCCTTCCGGCAGGGTCGCGACACCAGTCACGTCTGTGGTCCGGAAATAGAATTGGGGTCGATAACCATTAAAAAATGGGGTGTGCCGTCCACCTTCGTCTTTCGTTAGGACATAGACTTCGGCCTGATAGTGGGTGTGCGGTTTAATGGAACCAGGCTTCGCTAAAACTTGACCCCGTTCGATTTCTTTTCGATCAACCCCCCTGAGCAGGGTGCCGATGTTGTCACCCGCTTGGGCAAAGTCGAGAATCTTGCGGAACATCTCCACCCCAGTGCAGACAGTCTTGCGCACATCTTCCCGCAAACCAACGATTTCTATTTCCTCGCCAACCTTGATCGTGCCGCGCTCGACCCGACCAGTGGCCACGGTGCCTCGGCCAGTAATGGTAAAGACGTCTTCGACCGGCATCAGGAATGGCTTATCCACGGCCCGTTCCGGAATCGGCACGGAAGCGTCGACAGCGTCCATCAAATCCCAGACCACCTTGCAGTTCGGGCATTCCCGGCCGCCACAGGCACATTCCATCGCCTTTAAGGCGGAACCCCGAATTACCGGAATGTCGTCTCCCGGAAATTCATACATATTCAACAGGTCACGGACTTCCATTTCAACCAGTTCGAGTAATTCTTCGTCGTCAACCATATCCACTTTATTCAGGAAGACGACAATATAAGGAACGCCAACCTGACGTGCCAGCAAAATGTGCTCTCGGGTCTGCGGCATGGGACCGTCAGCCGCGGAGACCACCAGAATGGCTCCGTCCATCTGGGCCGCTCCAGTAATCATGTTTTTAACGTAGTCTGCGTGACCCGGGCAATCCACATGGGCATAATGTCGGTTGCCGGTTTCGTATTCCACGTGAGAGGTAGAGATCGTAATCCCTCTTTCTCTTTCTTCCGGGGCTTTATCAATCTGATCATAAGCTGTGGCTACCGCGCCGCCGGCTTTGGCAAGACAAATGGTGATGGCGGCGGTCAAGGTGGTTTTGCCATGGTCCACGTGTCCAATGGTGCCAATATTCACGTGGGGTTTGGTTCTTTCAAATTTTTTCTTGGCCATTTAGATTGCCTTCCTCCCTTGATCCTGTAATTCTCTAATGACTACCAACTGACACTGTACTCACCAACAAAAAACCATAAACCATGAATAAATGTATAAAAACTCATTTCTTTCGCCCAGGAATACCCGTCGATTTGAAATGATTATTCTTTTCCCCTTTCATTCAACAGGAATTCCCAAAATGCCGATGATAATTCTACCCCATTTTGTCCCAAATGTCAAACTTCTAAATAAAAAAATCAAAGGGTTATTAACCCTTTGATCCTCTTTCTTTTGGTAGCGGCGCAGGGATTTGAACCCCGGACACTACGGGTATGAACCGTATGCTCTGACCAACTGAGCTACGCCGCCATAAGATGGAGCCCATAACCGGGATTGAACCGGTGACCTTATCCTTACCAAGGATACGCTCTACCGACTGAGCTATATGGGCTTGGTTGCGGGGGCTGGACTTGAACCAACAACCTTCGGGTTATGAGCCCGACGAGCTACCAACTGCTCCACCCCGCGTTATTAAAAGTTTAAAGTTAGTAAATGTTATTTTGCCTGTTTAATAATATAGTTTTAATAATATGGTTGCGGGGGCTGGACTTGAACCAACAACCTTCGGGTTATGAGCCCGACGAGCTACCAACTGCTCCACCCCGCGACGTGAGCTTCATACTGCTAATAAAGATTTATTATGGTGGAGGGGGAAGGATTTGAACCTTCGAAGGCGTTGCCAACAGATTTACAGTCTGCCCCCTTTGGCCACTCGGGAACCCCTCCATAGCACTAACACTATATTTAAAATATATAAACTCTTTTTATCTGGTTGGAGCCGACGATGGGATTTGAACCCGCAACCTGCTGATTACAAGTCAGCTGCTCTACCATTGAGCTACGTCGGCACATTAGAAATCCTGGTTGTTGCCAGGAACATTTGCTATCTTAGCAGAATACTTGCTGGCTGTCAATATTATTTTAAAATATTCTGCTGAATTATCCCCCTACTCGTCGTCTCTTTTTTCTAAATACCGTTCCAATTTCCTTTTAACTCGCTGCAAGGCATTATCAATGGATTTAACGTGACGTTTCAGATCAACCGCTATTTCCTGATAGGACTTACCCTCCAGGTATGACATCAGCACCTTCCACTCCAGCGAGCTTAAGATTTCGCCCATCTTCTCTTCTATACCATCAAACTCTTCCCGACTGATGATTAATTCCTCAGGATCAGTAATCTTTGACCCAGTAATCACATCTAGCAAGGTGCGATCCGAATCCTCATCGTAAATCGGTTTGTTTAATGATACATATGAGTTTAAGGGGATATGCTTTTGTCTAGTCGCTGTCTTAATGGCCGTAATTATTTGCCTGGTGACGCATAATTCAGCAAACGCGCGAAAGGAGGAAAGTTTATCGCAGCGAAAATCTCTAATTGCTTTAAAAAGACCGATCATCCCTTCCTGGATGATATCCTCCCGGTCAGCACCTATGAGAAAATAGGATCTGGCCTTAGCCCGTACAAAATTACGGTATTTGTTTATTAGATGCTCTTCAGCCAAAAGATTCCCATCTCTAACCATCTCTACAATCTCTTCGTCACTCAGAGTCTCAAAAGCATCCAATAACTCTTTTTGCACGACAAGAGTCACCCAGATCGCCTCCACAATAAGTACTCAATAGGCTTTGACCCCTGGTCTCCTAAATTTAGCTATTTATTACAACTTAGATCCTGAAGCCAATTCCCGAAGGCTTCCAAGTACCTGCGGTTTTATCATCAGCACACTCACTTACGAGACTTTGGGTGAGTTTGGAGAGTATGATCCGAAAAGATCATAACTTATTCAGAATTGACGATAGAGGAGGGGTTGTCCCAATTAACATATACATTATAAACGAAAGCCCGAATAACAGTCAATACTCATGTCGCAGAGTCAGAGCTAAAGCAGCAAAATGTTTTATCGCAGAGTCCAGATAAAGTGTCCGATAGTTTGTTAGCTAGTATGTCTTTGGCGCAGGGCCTCATATAATACCACTCCGGCGGCAACGGAGGCATTTAGGGAATTTATTTGACCCCGCATCGGCAATCTAACTAGCAGATCACACTTCTCCTGAACCAGCCGGCTTAGTCCCTTACCTTCTCCGCCGATTACCAGAACAAGCCCACCGGTATAATCTGCTTCATGATATTGTTGGGAAGCTTCACCGGTAGCCCCAATCACCCAACAGCCGTGCTCTTTCAAAGACTCCAGAGTCCGGACCAGATTCACCACCCGAGCAACTGGCACTAGATCAACCGCCCCGGCCGAGGTTCGAGCCACGGTAGCGTTTAGCTGAACCGACCGACGTTTTGGGATAATCACGCCGTGCGCACCAACACCCTCCACCGTGCGTAAGATACTTCCCATATTCTGCGGGTCCTCCAGGCCATCTAAGACTACTATCCAGGGTGGCTCTTCTTTAGTTCGCGCCAGTTCCAAAATGTCTTCTACCTCAACGTATTCCCGCGGGGCAGCCCAGGCCACCACTCCTTGATGATTAAGTCCGTTCGCCTGTCGGTCCAGATAGACCTTTTCCGCTTCAACTACCGGTATTCCTTGCCCTCGAGCCAACCGTCTAATTTCGCGCAAGGAATCGTCCTCGACTCCACGGGCAATCACAACTCGATTAACTGGTCGACCAGCCCGCAAGATTTCAAGCACTGGCCGTCTGCCCGCCCGAATTTCCTTATCCTGCATTAATCAACAGATCCCCTCAATTTAATAATATGTTGCTAACAATGGATATAGAAGTATATTATACCATTAATCTAACCTTACCGTACAAGCCCTTATTATTGAGTATTTGTCAAAAATTTTATTTTATGGCACAGTATTAAGGGAATCACCCGGTATCTAGAAAGGAGAATCCGTGATGATTATTCAGAAACCACGAGTACTGATTCCAGAAAGCCAGCTTGATGCCGGTATTATTCGAAAACTAGAGCGTTATGCCCGAGTTTGTTATAAATCCGAAGATAAAATGGGAGAATACGGAGAATACAATGATAACTTTTTAAAATCAATAATCAGCCGCGGACATGAATCCGTAATCGAGCATGAAAAAGTGACCGTAATGTTTATCGTGGATAGGGGAATTACTCATGAAATAGTCCGACACCGGATCGCCAGCTACAGCCAGGAATCAACCCGGTACTGCAACTACAGCAAAGAAAAATTTGGCAATGAGATAACTGTTATTGAACCGTTTTTCCTGGCTGGCAAAGAAACCTTTCGGTATTGGGAGGAGGCTTGTCTCACAGCTGAGAAATGCTATCTAGCTTTACTCAAAAACAAATGCACACCCCAGGAAGCTCGTTCAGTTTTACCCAATTCCCTGAAAACAGAAATTGTTGTCACCTACAACCTGCGAGAATGGCGACATTTTTTCCGGTTGCGTTGCGCAACGCCCGCTCATCCACAGATGAAGCAGGTGACCATCCCCCTGCTCCTGCTCTTCAAGGAAAAACTGCCCTTATTGTTTGACGATATTGAATATGATCGGGATTTCCCGAAGGAGCACTACGCTGAGGTAGTGTTAACTGACGATTTGTTTTTCTAAGACTAAAGGCCCCGACTACTACGAAAATCGAGCGCGCAGTGTTTTAACGAAGGTCAGCGATTGGCGATTTACATCAGAGAAACGAGGCGGCTGAGGATTAGCAGGCATCACTGCCTGAGCCCGCAGGGCGAGTTTGATGCCTGCCCGAAGCCGATGAGGTTCGTTCCGAGTCTAGCCGGCTGACTGAATTAAAACACAAGCACCCCTACTTGGCGTTCTTGGCCGGCCACGGTAATCGAGATAAAATATCGTTCAACCGCTCAAATCTTTGTTGCAGATAAAGATAACCAATCAGGCTCTCAAACCCAGTACTCCAACGGTAGTCAACCACCCCCACGTTTCGGGGAATATGACCGGATTTAGCATTACGTCCCCGTTTCATTACCCTTTTCTCCTCATCAGTCAAGACATCTTCAATCATATGCAAATACTGAGCCTGACAGGTAGCCCGCACCAAACTAATTGCCTCTTGGTGCAACTGATTAACCCGGATAAAACCGCGGGTCACCAAACCACAACGAACGTATAGTTCATAAACAGCATCTCCCAGATAGGCGAGGACCAACGGAGGCAAGTCTTCCGGGTCAATCTGACTCATCTGGGCGGGGACCGGAATCAGCCCAAATACTGGCTTGTCGAATAAACCTTGTTCGGTTCTCGCGCCTTTTAAATTTTTCACTCCTTCATTGACAACTTCATTGACAACGTCCGGTTCGGGTGGCGTATTCAGTTAAGACAATCCCCTTTCTAGCCTATATAATTTTACCTGCGTTTTAAGACAACTAGCTCTTCCTTCTGCCCTGGTCAAACATCCTAATCAGCATTAAAACATTTCAGCCCAATATCTAACCACTAGACGCCTCACCAACTACTCTCGCCATCTGGTTCCTCGCGGGCTGTCTTCCAGGGTTATGCCGCACTGCGCCAACTCATCTCGTATTTGATCAGCCAGGGACCACTTTTTTTGTCCCCGGGCAGTTTGACGCAGTTCAACTAATAATTCAACCAGAGAATCCGGTTCAAGCTCTGATTCTCCTATTCTAACTCGGGAACCGTGCGGAGTGTCTTCCAGGGTTATTCCCAGTTGGTTTAATCCATCCCGGATATAATCAGCAGTCGCCCAGTCTTTTCGCTGACGCGCCTCCTGGCGCAGGTTCATCGTCAAATTAATCAATTCATCTAGCTTCTGAGCACGTTCAGGACCGGCCGCCCCTCGAAACTCTCTCCGTTGTCGCAAGAATGCGGGATCAAGGCCTAACACCCCTAATGTTTCAGTCAAAGCCTGTCGTCCCAGAGCCAAGGCTTTGCTTTCATTCTCGTCTGGCTGCCGGCCACTGCGCACAACTTCGTTAATCAAAGAATTAATCTCGTGCGATAGCTCAAAGAGAGAGGCAGTGGCCCGCGCGGTGTTAAAATCATCATCCATTGCCTCGATAAACTCTTGCCGAGATCGTTCGATTTGCTCAATCAACCGCATCCATTGGCTTTGGTCACTTCCGGTCCCAGTTGGGAATCGAACCGTTTCCCCGCCGGCCGTTCCCAACAGTTCATCCAGGAGATCAAGACTGGTTTTCAATCTTTCCAAGCTCCTTCGACTCATCTCCAGTTTACCGTCATCAAAATCCAACGGGCTGCGATAATGGGTAGATAAGAGATAAAAACGAACTACCTGGGGCGGAAATTTATCGATAATATCCCTGACCAAAAAAAAGTTGCCGAGTGACTTGGACATCTTCTCCTGATTAACGGTAATGAAACCATTATGCAACCAGTAGCGGCAAAATGGGCCTTGCTCGGCGAAAGCCTCTGATTGGGCAATTTCATTTTCGTGGTGCGGAAAAATGAGGTCACTACCGCCACCATGGATATCAAAGCCAAAACCAAGATACTTTAACGACATGGCCGAACACTCAATATGCCATCCGGGACGCCCGGGTCCCCAGGGACTAGCCCAAGCCGGTTCGCCTTCCTTAGCTGCCTTCCACAACGCAAAGTCCATTGGGTTGTGCTTGCGTTCATCCACCTCTACCCGGGCACCGGCCTGGAGGTCCTCCAGAGAACGGCCCGACAATTTTCCATATTCCGCAAACCGTTCCACCGAGTAGTAGACATCGCCAGCCACTTGATAAGCATACCCTTTCTCTAGCAGCCCCTCAATCATCGCAATAATCTCGGGCAAGTGCTCACTGACTCTAGGATGAACCTTGGCCCGCTGCACATTCAGCGCATCTGCATCCTGAAAATACTCTTCGATATACCTTTGGGCCAACTTATTAGGCTCTTCCCCTTCTTCTCGGGCTCGGTTGATGATCTTATCATCAATATCGGTAAAGTTTTGAATGTAATCAACCTGATAGCCCCGATACTCCAAATAACGGCGAATAGTGTCAAAAACTACTAAGGGGCGGGCATTTCCCAAGTGAATAAAATTATAGGTGGTTGGTCCGCAAACATACATCCCAACCCGGCCGGGGTTAGATGATATGAATTCCTCTTTTCGCCGGGTTAGCGTATTGTACATCTTCAAACTCATCCTGTCGATCCTCCATCTCTACCATTTTCTTTTCCAGGAATTCAATGCGCTGCTGCAGGTTGCTAATCAAATCGGCAACTGGGTCCGGCAACAAATGATGCTGCAAATCAACGCTTTCATGTTCCGTTAGTTTGCGTCCATTAAACGCAACTACCTTTCCCGGCACCCCGACTACGGTGCAATTTGCGGGTACGCTACTTAACACTACTGAACCTGAGCCAATTTTAACATTATCCCCGACCGAAAAGGAACCCAATACTTTAGCCCCGGTTGCGATAACCACATTGTTCCCAATCGTCGGGTGGCGTTTGCCTTTCTCCTTACCCGTCCCGCCCAAGGTTACTCCTTGATATAGGGTAACATTGTCACCAAGCTCAGCGGTCTCACCAATTACTACTCCCATCCCATGGTCAATAAATAATCCTTCGCCGATTTTGGCCCCCGGGTGAATTTCGATGCCGGTCAATTGCCGGCTTAAATGAGACACAATCCGGGCTAACACAAACCTTTTCTTCAAGTATAGCCAGTGAGCTAGACGGTGAAACTGAATCGCGTGGAACCCGGGATAACACAGCAGGACTTCCCAGACACTTTTAACCGCCGGGTCTCGCTCAAATACAACCTGAATATCCTTCTTAATCCGTCTGATAAAGCGAAGCATATGGCCACTCCCCCTTTTTTAGATTTCTGTCTTACGTCTTCCGTTTATCCGTTTCCCACCTCACGCCTGGCACTTTACCCCTTCACCAAACAAAAAACCCTTCATCTCCCAATACAGAGACGAAGGGTTACTTCGCGGTTCCACCCTGTTTGGCTCTCCGGCGAGAGCCCACTCATCGATACGATTGATAGATTCGCAATCACATCAACCGTATCGGGCTGGTTAACGTCAGCCACTTCGTCCGGACCTACGCAGTTAGGAGTTACCTACTTTCGGCCCGAAAGCTCCCGGGTGCACTTCAACGTCTACTTGATCAGGCCCGCTTTCAGCCGATGGCGGCCCCTCTCTGAGATCAGCCAGTACGTTTACTCTCCCGTTCAAAGCCTTTCAATTATGACTTAAGATCATTATATTGGTCTTACCCGCTGATTGTCAACCCTGGTTACTTGCTTAAGCACTAATATCAAACTTATTTTTAATATATTTTAAGTAATCCTCTTGGCAAGAACACTTTCCTTTATGGTCGCAGATACTAATTTTGACTCTTTCCATCAGAAGCCGTCGTACCCTTTCCGATTCATTCTCCCAAGCTCTTTGCTGCAGAAAAAGGAAACGCCAAGCGGTCCAAGCAATAGCTGATAGAAGAACGGTTGGACTAAGAAGAAACCAGGTAATTAGCCTGAATAGACTATCCGTACCGGTATAACCACTGAGCATTTTATGAAGATTACCCGCCGATATAATAAACAACAAAACGAATATTCCAAAAGCTAGCGGACTCCACTTGGCCCACCGGCAGGCCTCTTTCTGCCTTGCCTCCAGCTCTTTTTCAATCCTGACAATCGAATGATCCACCTCAACCGGACGAGAATACTCATTCACTCTGCCGCCACCCCCTAAACAGATTTACCGAGGGTTCGACAGCCGCCATTTCTATATAGTGTTTGGTTCGTATATAACTGCTAAAAAGCTATCTAACAAAAGCCTTCGCCTTTGCCTGAGCATCTCTCTAGCTACATTTATGCACCCGGTTATTAATCATACGGTTCTGCCAAAACCCACCGATAAAAGCTTAGATTAGCCAGCCAACTTCCTCATAACCTCACTTACAACCGACAACGACCATCCCACTTGAATACCCTTCCCAAATAGCAACGATCACAAACCGCCTCCAACTCCATACAGCAACCCGCGACAACCTATGACTGCCTACAACTTCGACTAAACCTACCTCCATTATACCATCAAGGATAGGCTTAACAATAAGTTTTTTCTTAACCATGCGAATATTCTGGTAAAATATTAAACAAGTTTATTCAGTCTCGCAATCTTGCCAGGCAACCCCTTATCCCTAATAAAGGAATGACATGATACAATTCCGGGCCGTGCATCTTACCCGTTAAGCAAACCCGTAAGGGCATGAATACCTTGCGGCCACCCAGTTTTGTTTCTTTAGTTAATCGTTTCAACATCGCCTTAGCTTGCGGGACGTCTAGGCTGACGTTATCCATAACTAACGATTCTAATTGTTGTTTAAAATGGCGAATAACTAGAGGAACCTGCTCCTCCTGCAGGACCAATGCTGCCTCTTCATTTTCCGGCGTTACCTCATCACCGATTAACCCTTGAGCCTGTTCCACAATTTCGCTTAGGCAACTTAAACGATCCTGGGTTGCCTCCATCAGGAGTCTGGTCCAAGCACGTTCCTCCGCTGTAAGTTCTGGACCAAATATGCCCGCTTTTTGCAGATATGGAATAGCCAGCTCGGTCAGCTTATCCAAAGAACTTTGCCGAATGTAACAGCCATTAATCCATTTCAGCTTGTCAATATCAAAAACGGCTGGATTTTTCGCGACCCGGTCAAGCGAAAAATATTGAACTATTTCCGCCAAGCTAAGAATTTCTTCTTCTCCTGGGGGTGACCAACCCAATAAGGCCAGAAAGTTGATCAAGGCCTCTGGCAAGTACCCGGCCTCCTGATAGGCAACAACAGAGGTAGCCCCGTGCCGTTTACTCATTTTCGACCGGTCCTTGCCCAAAATAAGTGAGACATGGGCAAATTGGGGTCGAGTTAAACCTAGGGCGTCATAGATTAACAACTGTCGCGGGGTGTTAGACAAGTGTTCCTCGCCTCGAATTACGTGAGAAATCTCCATTAAGGCATCATCAATAACACAAGCAAAATTATAGACGGGAATACCATCTGATTTCACGATAACGTAATCACCCATCGTCACTGTATCAAAAGTCACTTCACCCCGGACCAGATCATTAAAAATCACCAAATGATTATCTGGTACTCGGAAACGAATCGTCGGCCGGCGGCCTTCTGCCTGCAGTTTTTCCCGCTCCTTAGTTGATAGCTTCCGGCATTTCCCTAGATAACGAGGGGTCTCCCCTTGTTCTATCAGGATTTGGCGCTCTGCTTCCAGTTCTTCCTCCGTACAGTAGCAGTAATAAGCCTTGCCTTCAGTTAATAACTGGGCCGCAAATCGCTGATAGGTATCTAGCCGTTCAGTTTGTCGGTAGGGTGCATAATCCCCTCCAACGCCGATTCCCTCATCCCAGGTAATGCCTAACCAACGGAGAGAAGCCAGGATATTTTCCTCTGACTCCCGACTGGAACGCTCCAGATCAGTATCCTCGATTCGAACCACAAAATTCCCACCGTATTTCCTGGCAAACAAGTAATTAAACAAGGCTGACCGGGCGCCGCCAATATGTAAAGGACCAGTCGGACTAGGCGCAAAACGAACCCGTGCCTTGACATGATCTGCCGAAACTGCCATCGCTTGCAACTCTGCCTTTCCAATTAAATTTCTCAATGATTAATCTTTACGAACCAGTGAGGCAACCGCATAAGCGGCGATTCCTTCCCCGGTGCCGGTGAAGCCCAGACCCTCAGTGGTTGTTGCCTTAAGGCTAATTTGGTCTAGCGTGACCGCCATAATCCGGGCGAGGTTTTCTCTCATACTTTGGACATGGGGAGCTAATCGAGGCCGTTGAGCTACCACCACACTATCTAGATTACCCAACCGCCAGCCTTTCTGATCCAGCAGCTCCTTAACCTGTTCCAAAAGGGCAACACTAGAAACACCCGCCAACTCAGGGTTAGTATCCGGAAAATGCTGACCAATGTCGCCAAGGGCCAGTGCTCCTAAAAGGGCATCCATAATGGCATGAATCAGGACATCAGCATCCGAATGCCCCAATAATCCCTTCTCAAACGGGATAGAGATGCCTCCCAGAATCAGCTTTCGCCCGGTTACGAGACGGTGTACATCGTAGCCGATACCTACTCGAACCATTATCACCCTGGAGTCAAGGTTCATAAAACCAACCTTGAATCTCCGCCTCCCTTCTATCTAATTTTCAACCTAATTTTCAACCACTAGTTCGAGTTCTCTGGCGACGGGCCAAAATAACCTCTGCCAGTTCCAAGTCTTCCGGAGTGGTTATTTTCAAATTTTCGTAATCACCAGTAACTAATTTAACATTGAAACCAAGTCTTTCAACCAAGGAAGCATCATCCGTACCATAGTACTTTTCTTTAAAGGCTATTTCATAGGCTTTCTGCAATAGGTGACGATTAAAAACCTGAGGGGTCTGGACACTCCACAGACTTTGTCGATTTAGGGTTGTCCTAACTAAACCATTGGCTGTGGCTACCTTAATGGTATCTTTAACCGGTACCGCCGCCACCGCCGCGTCATGCTCCCAGGCTTCTCTGATGGTCTGCTGTAAAATATGGTCGATCAAAAGGGGCCGTGCCCCGTCGTGCACGGCCACCCATTGACAATCTTCCGGTAATGCCTGTAGTCCCCGATATACCGAATCTTGACGTTCTTTTCCACCGGCTAGGACTGTTCTGACCTTGGAAAAACCATAATGATTGACAATCTTTTCCTGACACCAGAATACCTCTTCCGGAGCGACGACCAAGCAAATTTCATCAATCAACGGCTCTTTCTGAAAAACCTGCAGGGTATGGACTACCAATGGTACTCCCGCCAGAGGAAGATATTGCTTATTAGTCTCAGCTTTCATCCGCCTCCCCTGACCCGCGGCGGGAATAATCGCTGTTGTTTTAGCCAAGTAAATTCACCTCATTAACGTTCGTACCGGTACCCGGCAACTTCTTGTCTGTGCCTCTTGGCTTAGCAAAAATCATCCGTCCCGCGGCTGTTTGAAAAACACTCGTCACAAAAACATCCACGGACTGGCCGATAAAACGGCGACCTCCGTCAATGACGATCATTGTTCCGTCATCTAAATAGCCAATCCCTTGACCGGCTTCTTTACCATCCTTAATTACTTGAACAACCATTTCTTCACCAGGTAAAACAATCGGTTTGACTGCATTGGCCAATTCGTTGATGTTTAAAACCTTAACTCCCTGTAATTCAGCAACCTTGTTTAAATTATAGTCATTTGTCAGGATATGGCCCTGCTTGAGTTGCGCCAATCTAACCAGCTTACTGTCAACTTCAGCTAAATCTTCAAAATCATCTTCCACTACCTCAACGTTGATACTTGGGTTTTTTCGCATTTCGTTCAGAATATCCAGGCCGCGTCTGCCCCGGCTGCGTTTTAATAAATCAGAAGAATCAGCGACATGACGCAGTTCTTCAAGAACAAAAGAAGGGACGATCAGAACCCCCTCAACAAATCCACTCTGACAAATATCAGCAATTCTTCCATCGATTATGACACTAGTATCTAAAATTTTGTATCGACCACGTAATTCACTTTTTGAGGCACGGTCCTTATCGCGTCCCCCTAAACGTGGAAAAATCGAAAAAACTGCCAACAATTCATCCTTTCTCTTCATTCCTAGTAAAAGGCCCAAATAACCTAACCCTAAACTAACGATAATAGCTAAATATCCGCCAATTACCGGAACATAAGAAAAAGAATAACCTAAAAGAGTAGCTATTATAAGGCCGATAATCAGTCCTAGAGCACCACCCAGCAAATCCTGAGTTGGCGTTTTTTGCAGGGCATTTTCCACTCCGGCAGCCGCTTGAACCACTTTTCGCATACACCAGGGAGCAAGCGCAAAGGCTAACAAAGCTAAAATCCCTGTACTTAAACCAATTAAAGTATACTCCATCATGGATCCAACTGGGAGGATGGAGCTAACAAAACTACTGTCCAAAACAATACTACTCAGCCAAAGCCCCAGACCACCTCCAACCAGAGTAATTATGATTCTAACCACTTTTTGTCCCATTAAACTTTTTCACCCCCTTTCTAGCTTGGCAATTCCTAGCACTCATTATAACAACCCCGATAAACCCTGTCAAAAAGCAGGATTCCCAATCTTACGCCAGAAAGCGACTTCCTCCGTCACCCGTGTGCATTGACAATAGAAAGTACTTATCATTATAATAGTGAGTACAGTAGCAAAAATGAACCTGAGAATTCTCAGAATCAGATTTGAGCTTTGGAGCAAAGGAGTGACCTATTGCATGAAGGACCTGCTCTGCGATGAATTTCAGAATACTGTTTCCGAATTACTCATTCGACATCACAGTATTCTTGACGTTTTATCTAAATCGCAAGAAGCTTCAGCCAGAGTAAATCGTGCTGTCATTAAGGCGGTAACCGGTTGTGGCTGCGTTCAAATAGATGCTAAGAAGAAGCTAATTCCTCCTGAGGCCTCTCTCTCCGATTTAAAAAGCTACCTGGAGAGCCATCTTCAAGGCTCACTCTGTCCTTCCTGTCAGGAAGTTGTCGAGATGGAAATTGGGAAATTGCTTTTTTACATTACTGCGCTATGTAATCTGCTGGATCTTAACTTGTATGATGTATTTCTAAAGGAACATAAAAAAATCAGCACCCTACGCATCTTTAACTTCACTTGAGACCATAAAAATTATGATCCAAACAAAACAAGATAAAGTCCATCAAACAATGGCCGATTAACTCAAATTCTTTGATCTAAAATAACCTGCTCTTGCAACCTCTTGAGTCCGTTCTTAATCGCTCGGGCTCTTACTTCACCAATTCCCTCAACTTCGTCTAACTCCTCAATAGAAGCCTTAAGGATACTGGGTAAATTGCCAATTGTCTCGACTAGGTTAGAAATAATCGGCGTAGGCAGGCGAGGGACTTTTTGCAAAATTCGGTATCCCCTTGAGGAAACTGATAAATCCAGAATGCTAGCCGAAGCTCCATACCCCAAGGCCCGACCAATTGCTACCAAATCGGTTAATTCTTCTGATGTCCAGCGATTTAATTGTTCCTGAATTTCTCGGGGTGATTTTTCAGTTGGGAAAACGCCGTAATCTTGAATGACTAACAAGACTTCATTCTCGGCATTACCGGCCAATTCGTGCATCTGCATGCTCACCAATCGTCCTTCACTACCCAATTCACAGATATATCCTTCTATCTCCTTAACGATCCGAATTACCAACTGGCAACGTTGAATAACCCGGGCCACCTCAAAAACAGTAACCATATCTTCAAATTCTAACGCACTTAGACTAATCAGATCCTTATCTAATACCATCCGATATTTTTCCAGAGTCTGCAAAGCCTGATTCGCCTTAACCAGCAGCAACCCGATATCTTGGAGCATATACTTGGTAGGACCTTGATAAAGGGTAATTAAACTTCGTCTCTGTGAGATGGCGATTACCAGTTCTCCGGTTTGCCGAGCCATTCGTTCGGCAGTTCGGTGTCGGATTCCTGTTTCGTGAGACAGTAGTTCTGGATTAGGTACTAACTGGGTGTTAGCATAAAGAATTCGTCGGGCATCATGACTTAGAATAATCGCTCCGTCCATTTTCGCCAGTTCATATAGATAAGCGGGAGTAAATTCACAATCAATCTTAAATCCGCCTTCAGTGGCTGCCATTACCTGCGGGCCGTCACCGACTACGATTAAAGCCCCCATTTTCCCACGGAGTATATTTTCGATGCCACTCCGCAGGGCTGTTCCCGGAGCCAAAATTTTTAAAGCCTTCACCAGTTTCTCTTCCAAGAACTTTTCCTCACGATACCGCTCCTCATGATATCGTTCATCTTTAGTAAACCTATCTTCGCGTAATCGATCATCTCTTTTTTCTTCTTTATCTTCACGCACTTCCCTATTCTCTCCCCGGGTATCTCGCCGTTCTTTAAAATCTTTTGACCCTCTTTGATCTTTAACCGGCCGGGCATCCCTTAGCTCCCGATATTCTTTGCTTTCTTTTGTTTCTTTCCCTTCCCGCAGGCGTCGGTCAACCGCTACCGCTTGAACTTCTCTTTTCTCCATTAATTCTTCTGCCTTATCCACTGTCCGACTAACTTTGGGCATTCCATTATCCATTCTCGTCTTCCTCCGCTTTAAAAATCAGACATTGGACCTAAATCAAGATAAACCATGATGACGCTGGTGTTTTAACTCAATGAGCAGGCTAGACCGGGAACGAAAATAAAAATGATGCAAACCGCCAATTGCTGACCTTCATTATAACACTGCGCAATCAGTCTATGTTACAGCATGAGGGTCTAACCCGAAAAAACAACTTCCAAGGCCTCTTCCAGGGTGACTACGCCAATCAATTCGGTACCGGCAGTGTTTTTCGCTTGTCGCTCATTCCCCTTTGGAATTATCAATTGTTTAAAGCCAAGTCGAGCAGCTTCCTGCAAGCGTTTATTTATCTGACCCACTGACCGGATTTCCCCGGTTAATCCTATTTCCCCGGTTACTAATAGATCCCTGTTTGCCGGGATTCCTTTAAAACTGGAGGCCAATGCCAAGGCAATACCGAGGTCCGCCGCCGGTTCAATTACTTTTGTTCCCCCGACCACATTAACGAAAACATCCTGGTTCAAAATGTTGAGACCCACTCGCTTTTCCAGCACCGCCAGAATTAATGATACCCGATTGTAATCAGCCCCAGTAATACTCCGACGAGGTTGACCAAATCCCCCCGGTACTACCAGGGCTTGAATCTCAACCAATAAAGGCCGTGTTCCCTCTAAAGTAGCCACGACCACCGATCCAGCCGCATTAGTCGGTCGTTCTGTCAAGAACCACTCTGAGGGATTAGTCACATCCACCAACCCGGTTTCCTGCATCTCGAGAATGCCGCTTTCATTCGTGGAGCCAAAGCGGTTTTTCATTCCACGCAGAATGCGAAAACTGTGCTGCCGTTCCCCATCGAGATGAAGCACAACATCGACCATATGCTCCAGGACTCGGGGTCCGGCAATTGCCCCATCCTTAGTCACGTGACCGACTATCCAAACCACTATCTGCGTCGTTTTGGCTAAATTCATCAAGAAAGCCGTGCTTTCCCGTACTTGGCCCAGGGTACCCGGTGCCATTACCAGTTCCGGACAGAAAACGGTTTGAATAGAATCAATAATCACCATCAGAGGGTTAAGCTGCTTGATATGTTCCGCAACAATCCCCAGATCAGCCTCTCCTAGCACCATTAGCCGGTTTGAGTTTACTCCCAACCGGCTAGCTCTTAAGGCTATCTGCTGAACCGATTCTTCAGCCGTAACATACAAAACTGGTCCATTCTGGTCGGACAACCAGCGGGCTACTTGGAGCAATAAGGTAGATTTTCCAACCCCAGGATCTCCGCTCAGGAGGACAAGAGAACCAGGAACAAGTCCCCCACCCAGGACCCGATCAACCTCTGCGCTCCCGGTTCGGTAGCGGATACCCGAATCGACTAGAATATCACTAATTACTTGAGGGTTATTGACTGGTTTTTGGTCGGACCTAAGGGGAAAAGAAGGAGCGGCTGATTTCTCAATAAACGAATTCCATTCCAGACAACTAGGGCAACGGCCCACCCATTTGGCTGTTTCAAATCCGCATTGCTGGCAAAGGAATTTTGTGCGCGCTTTGGTCAAACAGCCATCTCTCCTTCTCTTCTCTATTCCGGTCAATTAAGCCCTGTGACAATTATAACATTAATGCATTCGCGTTGTCAGGTTACTTCTCAATGATGATATTATTCTCCCGAGCATCAATCCGTACTAGATCGCCAGCTTGATACTTCCCGCGCAATAGATCCTCGGATAACGCGTTTTCTATTAGCCGTTGGATTGCTCGACGGAGTGGTCGAGCACCGTAGGCCGGATCAAAACCCTCTTTAAGCAAGTATTCTTTAGCGGCCTCCGTCACTTCTAGTTTGATTCCTTGCTCCGCCAATCGATCGCGCACTTCCCGGAGCATTAGGTCAATAATCTGCTTGAGTTCTGCTTCGGTCAAGTTATGGAAGACGATAGTTTCATCAATCCGGTTGAGAAATTCTGGCCGGAAGGTTCGAGTCAATTCATTTAATATTCTTTTTTGCATTTCTTGGTAACGATCCTCTTCTCGAACGTCCGACCGAAATCCCATTACTCCCTCTCGTTTTAAATGTTGGGCCCCGACATTAGAAGTCATTATCACTACCGAATTGCGAAAATCAACCGTTCGGCCCTGCGCATCGGTTAAGCGACCGTCATCTAGTAACTGCAGCAAGATATTGAATACCTCTGGGTGGGCTTTTTCTATTTCATCAAAGAGAATGACCGAATAGGGTTTACGGCGCACCGCCTCAGTCAACTGTCCTCCCTCATCATAACCGACGTACCCGGGCGGTGAACCTACCAATCGCGAAACGGCGAATTTCTCCATATATTCAGACATATCGATCCTAATTAGATTATCTTCATCGCCAAACATGGCCTCAGCGAGAGCGCGAGCTAATTCTGTTTTGCCGACTCCAGTTGGTCCCAAGAAGATAAAGGAGCCAACCGGCCGTTTCGGGTTTTTTAGTCCGGCCCGCGCCCGCCTGACGGCGCGAGCAACGGCCTGAACTGCTTCATCCTGGCCAATTACCCGTTCGTGTAAAATCTCCTCCAGCCGAATCAGCCGTTCACTTTCCTCTTCTGCCAGTTTATTAACCGGTATCCCGGTCCAAGAAGAGACAATATGCGCGATATCCTCTTCAGTAACGTTGGCTTCCTCTTGCCCTTGTTTCTGCTTCCAGTTGCTCCGGCGTGAATCTAACTCTTCTTTAATCTTTTGCTCCCGATCCCTGAGCTGGGCTGCCTTTTCAAATTCCTGCCCGGCAACCGCCTCTTCTTTTTCTTTCTGGATTTCTTCTAATTGAAGATTAAGGTCCTTCAGGTCCGTTGGAGTCGTGAAGCTACGCAGCCTCACGCGTGACGAGGCCTCATCAACCAGGTCAATTGCCTTATCTGGCAAGAAACGATCCGTGATATAGCGATCCGACAGCCGAGCAGCGGCCAGAATCGCCTCATCGGTGATCTTGACTCGGTGGTGGGCTTCATAGCGATCACGTAAGCCATAGAGAATCTTAATCGTCTCTTCAACACTCGGTTCTTCCACCATAATTGGTTGGAATCGTCTTTCCAGGGCCGGATCTTTTTCAATATGCTTTCGATACTCATCCAGCGTGGTTGCTCCGATACACTGCAACTCTCCTCTAGCTAGAGCAGGTTTTAAGATATTAGCCGCATCAATCGCTCCTTCAGCCCCACCCGCACCAATTAAGGTATGCAATTCATCGATAAAAATGATCACATTACCGGCACTACGGATCTCGTCAACAATCTTTTTCAGTCTTTCTTCGAACTCGCCGCGATACTTGGTTCCAGCAACGACCGAGGACAAATCCAGGGTCAGGACCCTTTTCTCGGTTAGAATTTCGGGCACCTCTTTCTTGATAATGCGCTGGGCCAAACCCTCAGCGATGGCCGTTTTTCCTACCCCGGGATCCCCGACTAGAACCGGGTTATTCTTGGTCCGACGGCTAAGGATCTGAACTACCCGTTCAATCTCCTTATCGCGGCCAATAACCGGGTCAAGTTTGCCATCTTTAGCATATGCGGTGAGATCACGACTGAACTGATCCAGCACCTGCGTATTGCCGCCCTGTCGACTGCGTCCGCCTCCGGCCGGTGTGCCCCCGTATGTTTGCCCAGGTCCTGCCCCGAGCAAGGTCATGAGTTGACTCCGAACTTGTTGTAAATTAGCACCTAGATCATTTAAAACACGAGCCGCTACTCCTTCGCCCTCCCGAATTAGACCTAATAACAGGTGTTCGGTCCCAACATAACCAGCCCCCTGCTGTCGCGCCTCATCAACTGATAGTTCCAGGACTTTCTTAGTCCGGGGGGTTAAACCGACTTCTTGGACCGGTGCCGGACCGGTTCCGACCAAGCTAATGATTTTTTCCCGAACTTGCTCCAGATTTATTCCCAGATTGCCTAACACCCGGGCCGCCACACCTTCACCCTCACGAATCAGGCCCAGGAGCAAATGCTCAGTCCCTACTGCATCGTGCTGAAGCCGACGCGCTTCTTCCTGCGAGTAGATCAACACTTTTTGGGCTCTTTCTGTGAAACGGGCAAACATTATACCAGCCCCCTTTCTAGAAAATATTACTTACTTTAATCACAATTTTGCGTTGTTCTGGGTCACAAAGATTTAATTTTTGTTTTTTGGGCTAGTTAGCCCTTTAATTTCTCCGCAATGATTGAGGCACGTTTTATATCCCGAGCACCGGCGTTCATTTCCCGGCCAGCCAATTTTTGCAAGTAAGCGGGGCGAGTGAGAATAATTAATTCATTTAAAACCCGTAAGTCAGTAGTTTTAATTATTCCTAAATCAACCCCTAAACGAACATCAGACAGATGGGATAGAGCTTCTTCTGAAGTCATAATCCGGGCATTGGTTAATACCCCCAGGGCTCGGCCAATTCGATCCTCCAGTTGCAGCCGGGCTTTTTCCATTAAATGTTGCCGTGCTCCCTTTTCTTGCTCGATAATCTGAACCGTAACCGCCGTTAGATTATTAACAATTTCTTCTTCCCGAGGACCTAAAGTGACCTGATTAGATATCTGAAACAAGTTCCCGGAAGCTTCAGTCCCCTCACCGTATAAGCCCCGCACAACCAAGCCAATCTGCGACAAAGTCGGCAGCATCCGCTGGGCTTGATTGGTTATGACTAAGGCCGGCAAATGAAGCATCACTGAGGCCCGCATGCCAGTTCCAACATTTGTCGGACAGACTGTAAGATATCCCCACCTTTCATCAAAGGCATAATCCATGTGGGCTTCTAGTCGATTATCAACTTTATCCGCTATTTTCCAGGCCTCATTTACTTGAAGGCCAGAAAACAAACACTGAATCCGCAGATGGTCTTCCTCATTAATCATTATTGAAATTGCCTCGTCATCTCGGATCGCCAGTCCCCGCCCTCGTCCAGCGTTTTCGGCTTGTTTAGGACTAATCAGATGCTTTTCCACTAGTATCTGTCGGTCTAAGACTGACAATTCGTTAAGATCTACCACTTCCAGGTTTCCCAGTTCCTGACGAACCTCTTTTTCCGCCACGATCTGGGCAACTTGATTTACAACATTCTGGGCTTGTTTTTCTGACATAAGATGAGGGAAAGGCACCTCAAGCAGGTTCCGAGCCAAACGAACTCGACTGCTAATTACTATATCGCTATATGGCCCGCTTCCTTCTAACCACTTACTAAATGGTCGATTAATAATTGATTGAATAATCATTTCTGGTGCTCACTCCCCTCTTACTCTGCTCTTTTTTTCTCCAGTTCTCGAATCTGGTCACGAATTACAGCTGCCTTTTCAAAAGCTTCTTGTCGGATAGCAGCTTGTAATTCACCATATAACCTCTCTAACTGCCGCTTAATCCCTAGAACCTTGCCGGTTCTCTGCGGAACCTTCCCGCTGTGCTGGGCGTTTCCATGAATTTTGCGAAAAAGGGTTTCTAATCGATCGCTAAAATGTTCATAACACTCTCGACAACCAAACTTCCCCTCTTGAGTAAACTCAGGATAACTTAAATGACACTGTTCACACTGCTGCCCGACAGACACTCCCGCAGACGATAGGCCTAAAAAGTTCTGATCCTGATTTAATAAACTGGCTAGCAATTGCTGAAAAGAAAAGGTTGGTTGAAAACTGAAGGCAGCCGCCATTTGCTGAAACTCTCGGGCACATTGATCACATAAATGCCGTTCCGTCTTCTGATTATTGATAATCTGGGTTATGTGAACCGAAGCTGGTCTTTTTTGACATTCTTCACAAATCATTCCTGGTCACCTCCATAAGGTTTATTATTTTCACTTACTAAGGAATTAATGGTTTGTTAATAATTGTTTGTATCGTCCGATAACCTTAAGTCATTATTCTACGGTATTTCATCTTTAATAACTTCTAATAAGGCTACACGTAGAATTCTGGCCCTCAAATAGTCACGTTCCGGTAATTCGAGTTGGAGGGTATCGCGATGAATTAGCTTCCGCAGCAATGAAGCTTCTCTAGAAGTAAGCAACCCATCCTCATATAAACGATCAATCAAGCCTTCACCTACTTGTTGAGAGACCTCGCCTCCTAATTCCTCTAGTAACAAACGACAAACAACATCTAAAGACAACAAAGGCAGTTTGATTAGTTTGATAAAGCCGCCCCCACCACGTCTGCTCTCTACAACATAACCGCGTTGCAACGAAAATCTGGTACTTAACACATAGTTTATCTGCGAAGGGGCACACTCAAATAATCCAGCCAATTCGTTCCGCTGTAATTCAAGGACCCCCTTAGGGTTACTGTCAAGCAATTCCTTAAGGTATCGTTCTATTCGATCCACCAGACTACCCATTGTTACTACCCCTTCTATCTGTTATTGCTCTCTTGTTGTTCCCTTGTTATTCACCTTAACCTTTATTGATCTTTTGACTTTGTCTGACCTTTATTGTAATTATAGTATGTACATTTTAAATCATTCCAATCCCATTAACTCCAAAAAAAGTACTTAAAAAACAAAAAACGGCTGCATTTTGCAACCAGCTAGCTCAGTCTTAGTTATATGACATTTTTTAACCATCAACAAGACTGAAGTGATCGGTTTTCTTCCGCAGGGTTCTAATCGCCAAATCGTGCTCACCTAAAAGTTCGTAAATTGAGAAACGGCTTTCCTTGATCTCTCGCACGTCCGCTTCCATTCGCTCCAAACGGGCTTTTATATTGTCCTGACCTATTGTTAACTGATTCACTTCTGCTTTTAGATCAGTGACCTCCGCTCTTAGTTCGGTGACCTCTGCTCTTAGTTCGGTGACCTCTGCTCTTAGTTCGGTGACCTCTGCTCTTAGTTCCTCGACAATACTGTTAGTGTTTCCCGTAATATGAATTAGCTCGGTAACCATTTTAAAAACCTGGTCAAGTCTGTCATCCACGTCTTCACCCACTTTCAATTTAATCATAAATCTTTCAGTTCTACATGTGCTCCGCTTAATCCTGCTTTATCGCAAATATTTCCTAATGAAAATTACCTAATGAAAATTAGGAGATAAAATTAAACAGGCCATCTTATTTTAAAGATGACCTTTAAAAATGGCTCCCCGAGCTGGATTCGAACCAGCAACCCTCCGGTTAACAGCCGGATGCTCTACCGTTGAGCTATCGAGGAATAAATATAATCCTGGCAACGACCTACTCTCCCAGGGCGTCTCCACCCAAGTACCATCGGCGCTGGAGGGCTTAACTGCCGTGTTCGGGATGGGAACGGGTGTTTCCCCTCCGCTATCGTCACCAGAAAATCTAATTCTTAGATTTTAGATATTGGATTTTAGATTGAACCCTCAAAACTTCACAGCGAATATTTTAGTCTGTCAATCCTTAGCTCAGCCAAGACTGTCAGGGTTTAGCGGGTTACGCCTCACACCTCACGCCTTACTTTTAGAAAATTAGGTCAAGCCCTCGACCGATTAGTACCAGTCAGCTGAAAACATTGCTGTTCTTACACTCCTGGCCTATCTACCAGCTAGTCTTGCTGGGGTCTTACTGGATTGACTCCATGGGAAACCTCATCTTGAGGCCGGTTTCGCGCTTAGATGCTTTCAGCGCTTATCCGTCCCGAACATAGCTACTCAGCGTTGCCCCTGGCGGAACAACTGATACACCAGCGGTTCGTCCATCCCGGTCCTCTCGTACTAGGGACAGATCCTCTCAAGTTTCCTGCGCCTGCGACGGATAGGGACCGAACTGTCTCACGACGTTCTGAACCCAGCTCACGTACCGCTTTAATGGGCGAACAGCCCAACCCTTGGGACCTACTTCAGCCCCAGGATGCGATGAGCCGACATCGAGGTGCCAAACCTCGCCGTCGATATGAACTCTTGGGCGAGATAAGCCTGTTATCCCCGGGGTAGCTTTTATCCGTTGAGCGATGGCCCTTCCACTCGGAACCACCGGATCACTAAGCCCGACTTTCGTCCCTGCTCGAGATGTCTCTCTCGCAGTCAAGCTCCCTTCTGCCTTTACACTCTCCGAATGATTTCCAACCATTCTGAGGGAACCTTTGGGCGCCTCCGTTACGCTTTGGGAGGCGACCGCCCCAGTCAAACTGCCCGCCTGACAATGTCCTCACCCTGGTTTACAGGGCCGAGTTAGAACTTCAGTACACAAAGAGTGGTATCCCACCGTTGGCTCCACAAATCCTGGCGGACTTGCTTCTCTGCCTCCCACCTATCCTGTACATTGCCTACCAAAATCCAATATCAGGTTGCAGTAAAGCTCCACGGGGTCTTTCTGTCCTGTCGCAGGTAACCGGCATCTTTACCGGTAGTACAATTTCACCGAGCCCCTCGTTGAGACAGTGCCCAGATCGTTACGCCTTTCGTGCGGGTCGGAACTTACCCGACAAGGAATTTCGCTACCTTAGGACCGTTATAGTTACGGCCGCCGTTTACTGGGGCTTCGGTTCAGAGCTTCTCCAGCACTCAACCCTATATATCTCCTTTGTGGTATATCTCTATTGATATACAAGATTGATATACAAGGTTGAGTGCTGGATAACCCCTCCCCTTAACCTTCCAGCACCGGGCAGGCGTCAGCCCCTATACTTCAGCTTTCGCTTTGGCAGGGACCTGTGTTTTTGGTAAACAGTCGCCTGGGCCTCTTCACTGCGACCCCCTCACGCTCTTTTGTGTTCACAATGTCACGCTACACGGGGTACCCCTTCTCCCGAAGTTACGGGGTCATTTTGCCGAGTTCCTTAACGAGGGTTCTCTCGCGCGCCTTAGGATTCTCTCCTCGCCTACCTGTGTCGGTTTGCGGTACGGGCACCCTTTTGCCTTGCTAGAGGCTTTTCTTGGCAGTTTGGGTTCAGCGACTTCGGTACTTAGTTTTCCCTCGGCGTCACCTCTCAGGGTTCACGTAAGACGGATTTGCCTATCTTACCCCCTACCAGCTTGCGCGTACTCGACCAACGGTACGCTTCGCCTACCCTCCTGCGTCCCCCCTTCGCTCGAGCGGCTTGGGGTGGTACCGGAATTTCCACCGGTTGTCCATCGCCTACGCCTTTCGGCCTCAGCTTAGGTCCCGACTTACCCTGGGCGGACGAGCCTTCCCCAGGAAACCTTAGGCTTTCGGCGGGCAGGATTCTCACCTGCCTTTTCGCTTACTCATACCGGCATTATCTCTTCCCACCGCTCCACCATCCCTTCCAGGATGACTTCCACGCTGTGGGAACGCTCCCCTACCATGGTGGTTGGTCGGTTGGTCGTTGGGAGTGACCAGCCTTGCGGCGCTGCCGTTGGCCGCACGGCTCTGTCGGCTTTGCACGCAGGCGTGCTGTCCGGCGGGGGTGAATTCCGCAGTACCCCCTGCCTTCAGCAATTCAGCTGAGGGGCCCCAACTGCTCCCCCTTCGGGGGGTGACACGGTGTATTTCTAAAGACAGTTTATATGCCTTTTGATACACTTCCAATGTCCGATATCCAGCCATTTCCTTTCCTCCCAACCACTAACCACTAACCGCCAACCACCAAAATCCGTGATTTCGGTGGCGGACTTGAGCCCCGGGAATTTTCGGCGCAGGGTCACTCGACCAGTGAGCTATTACGCACTCTTTGAATGATGGCTGCTTCTAAGCCAACATCCTGGTTGTCTGGGCAACCCCACATCCTTTTCCACTTAGTCCACACTTGGGGACCTTAATCGACGGTCTGGGCTGTTTCCCTCTCGACTACGGATCTTATCACTCGCAGTCTGACTCCCAAGGTCCGATTGATGGTATTCGGAGTTTGAGAAGGTTCGGTAACCGGGTAAGGCCCCTAGCCTATTCAGTGCTCTACCCCCATCAATTATGCCTTGAGGCTAGCCCTAAAGCTATTTCGGGGAGAACCAGCTATCTCCGGGTTCGTTTGGCATTTCACCCCTACCCACAACTCATCCACCGCTGTTTCAACAACGGTTGGTTCGAGCCTCCACGATGTCTTACCATCGCTTCACTCTGGTCATGGGTAGATCACCCGGTTTCGGGTCTACAGCAACTAACTTGCGCCCTCTTAAGACTTGCTTTCGCTTCGGCTCCGTTTCCTTAACCTTGCTAGTTACTGTAACTCGCCGGTCCGTTCTACAAAAAGTACGCCGTCACTCTTTCTTTCGAAAAAGCTCCGACTGGTTGTAGGCATACGGTTTCAGGTTCTTTTTCACTCCCCTCCCGGGGTGCTTTTCACCTTTCCCTCACGGTACTGGTTCACTATCGGTCGCTAAGGAGTATTTAGCCTTAGGAGGTGGTCCTCCCTGATTCCCACGGGGTTCCACGTGTCCCGCAGTACTTGGGATCCCATCCAGGAGCCATAATCCTTTCGGTTACGAGGCTGTTACTCTCTGTGGCGGGGCTTTCCAGTCCGCTTCACCTAGAATTATGGTTTCTTACTCCTTTGGGCTGCTGCCGCTGCCCAGGATGGTCCCGCTACCCCTCAAAAGCAACGCCGGCAGGCTTTGACACTCTTGAGGTTTGGGCTCTTCCCGGTTCGCTCGCCGCTACTTGGGGAATCACTGTTGTTTTCTTTTCCTCAGGGTACTAAGATGTTTCAGTTCCCCTGGTTGTCTCGGCTAACCTATGGATTCAGTTAGCCGTAACTGGACATTACTCCAGTTGGGTTGCCCCATTCGGAGATCCCCGGATCAAGGCCTGCTTGCGGCTCCCCGAGGCTTTTCGCAGCTTACCGCGTCCTTCTTCGTCTCTTAGCGCCTAGGCATCCTCCGTACGCCCTTAGTAGCTTGACCTTAGTCTTTCTACCTTAAGGTTTGTTTGGTTTATCCTTTGGCTTGCGCTTGACAGAACTTTTTTAATATTCGCTGTGCAGTTTTCAGGGTTCAGTTGCATCATCTCTAGTCGAGCGGCATGGTCGCTTCGTAAGATAATTGCTAAGTTTAAAAAATTATGGTGGAGATGAGGAGAATCGAACTCCTGACCCCCTGCTTGCAAGGCAGGTGCTCTCCCAGCTGAGCTACACCCCCAGATTAGACCTTAGAGTATAGATTTTAGATCATTTTAGATCTTAGATATTTCATTTTTAAGGAATCGGTGTTAACCGATTCCTATTAGTCTAATATCTAATGTCCAATATCCAAAATCTAAATAAATGGTGGGCCTAGGTGGACTTGAACCACCGACCTCGCGCTTATCAGGCGCGCGCTCTAACCAACTGAGCTATAAGCCCACATAAAACTTTTTTATTAAGCCTATTGAGGTACCGGTTACTGGTCCCTCAAAACTAAACAGTTGTTGCGAAGTCTGATGACCGACCTAGTTTCGCATCCTTTCGGATGTTACTCCTTAGAAAGGAGGTGATCCAGCCGCACCTTCCGATACGGCTACCTTGTTACGACTTCACCCCAATCACCAACCCCACCTTCGGCGGCTGCCTCCTTGCGGTTAGCTCACCGACTTCGGGTGTTGCCAGCTTTCGTGGTGTGACGGGCGGTGTGTACAAGGCCCGGGAACGTATTCACCGCAGTATGCTGACCTGCGATTACTAGCGATTCCGACTTCATGCAGGCGAGTTGCAGCCTGCAATCCGAACTGAGACCGGCTTTTTGGGATTCGCTCTACCTCGCGGTTTTGCCGCCCTTTGTACCGGCCATTGTAGCACGTGTGTAGCCCAGGACATAAAGGGCATGATGATTTGACGTCGTCCCCACCTTCCTCCGGTTTGTCACCGGCAGTTCTGTTAGAGTGCTCGCCTTTACGTTAGCAACTAACCGTAGGGGTTGCGCTCGTTGCGGGACTTAACCCAACATCTCACGACACGAGCTGACGACAACCATGCACCACCTGTCTCTTCGCTCCCCAGAAGGGGCACTCTCCAATTTCTTAAAGATTCGAAGGATGTCAAGCCCTGGTAAGGTTCTTCGCGTTGCGTCGAATTAAACCACATGCTCCACCGCTTGTGCGGGCCCCCGTCAATTCCTTTGAGTTTCAACCTTGCGGCCGTACTCCCCAGGCGGGGTACTTAATGCGTTAGCTGCGGCACAGAAGGGGTCGATACCTCCTACACCTAGTACCCATCGTTTACGGCGTGGACTACCAGGGTATCTAATCCTGTTTGCTCCCCACGCTTTCGCGTCTCAGCGTCAGGTATGGTCCAGAAAGCCGCCTTCGCCACTGGTGTTCCTCCTAATATCTACGCATTTCACCGCTACACTAGGAATTCCACTTTCCTCTCCCATCCTCAAGAAACCCAGTTTCAGATGCCGGCTCGGGGTTGAGCCCCGAGTTTTCACACCTGACTTAAGTTTCCGCCTACACGCGCTTTACGCCCAGTAATTCCGGACAACGCTCGCCCCCTACGTTTTACCGCGGCTGCTGGCACGTAGTTAGCCGGGGCTTCCTCTTCCGGTACCGTCATCTCTTGGGCTATTAACCCTAAAGCCTTCGTCCCGGAAGACAGAGCTTTACAACCCGAAGGCCTTCGTCACTCACGCGGCGTTGCTGCGTCAGGCTTTCGCCCATTGCGCAATATTCCCCACTGCTGCCTCCCGTAGGAGTCTGGGCCGTGTCTCAGTCCCAGTGTGGCCGGCCACCCTCTCAGGCCGGCTACTGATCGTCGCCTTGGTAGGCCGTTACCCTACCAACTAGCTAATCAGACGCGGGTCCGTCCATAATCGGCAGCTTTTTCAAGAGGCCACCTTTCTTCTTTAGCAGATGCCTGCCAAAGAAGGTATCCGGTATTAGCCCCAGTTTCCCAGGGTTGTCCCGGTGTTATGGGTTGGTTACCCACGCGTTACTCACCCGTCCGCCACTAACCTTGGTAGTGAGTCATTAGTAATTGGTCGTTGGTTTTTAGTCGTTGGTTTTTCGTCGTTAGTCGCTGGTTTTTATCCCAACCACTAATCACTAATAACTAACCAACAAATTCCCAACCACTAACCACTAATGACCCACCACCAAGCTCCGTTCGACTTGCATGTGTTAAGCACGCCGCCAGCGTTCGTCCTGAGCCAGGATCAAACTCTCCGTTAAAATATCGAAGAGCTTATCTTGCTCTTATTTACTATCTCGCTAGCTTGTCGCTAGCCTTGCTTTGTCTTGAAACTCTCGTTGATCGAGGTCCTTGACTTTTGCATCAGGCTTCGCACATTTTGACAACTGTTCAGTTTTCAGGGATCAGGGTCATTAGTTTGCTTGACCGAGCTTTCTACCGCTCGGTGTCGCAGAACATATTCTATCATTCACTCTTAAGGCTGTCAAGGATTTTTATTCATCCAAATTATGCCTCTTCGATCGACTCCCAAAACCCTTTTATGCTTGATTATTCCAATTATCTTGAAATCGAATTTGCTATAATCTCACTTTCAAAGGGGTTAGCTTCCATTCCTGGCAACTTCCTCTCAGAGGAGCCTCAACAAATATAACACGCCTCCTCCTAGCGGATCAAATCACAAATTCGTCAGATAATCGGCATGAACCCACATTGATTCCATTAAACTGAAGTATTCTCTGCGTTCGACGTTCTTATGCATAATTTGCTTTTATCCGATGCAAAAAACTCCTATGAGTATATTATATGACCGGGACAGCGAGCCTTCCCCCCTGTCCCAGAGTAGCTTAGTCAAGCTTTGGCCTCATGGTAGGAAATAAAATAACGTCTCGAATCGAGGCCGAATCGGTTAACAGCATCACTAACCGGTCTATTCCGATACCCATTCCGCCAGCCGGCGGCATGCCATATTCCAAAGCCTGGACGTAGTCTTCATCCATCATATGGGCTTCCTGGTCACCAGCGGCCCTCTGTTCGACCTGTTTTAAAAACCGTTCCCGCTGGTCAATCGGATCGTTAAGTTCCGAAAAGGCATTGCCCATTTCCCGACCAGCAATAAAAAACTCAAACCGGTCAGTATAATTTGGATCCTCTGCATTCCGTTTAGCCAGAGGGGATACCTCAATAGGATGATTAGTAATAAAAGTAGGTTGCACAAGCTTCGGTTCAACCAAAGCATCGAAAACCTCGAAAACCACCGTGCCTTTGGTGGCCTTATTATCTATGGCTAGATCTAAATGTTTAGCCATTTCCCGTGCTTCCGCATCTGTTTGTGCTTTAGAAAAATCTATTCCGACGTATTTTTCAATTGCCTCCAACATACTTAAACGTTTCCAAGGTGGAGTAAGGTTAATAGTATGGCCTTGGTAGGAGATAACCATAGTTCCCGCGACCTCTTGGGCGGCCTTGGAAACCAGCTTTTCTGCCAACTCCATCATATCCCGATAATCAGCGTAAGCCTGATACATCTCCACCATCGTAAACTCGGGATTGTGCTTAGTAGATATTCCTTCGTTACGGAAATTACGGTTAATCTCAAAAACTCGTTCTAAACCACCAACCAAAAGCCGCTTCAGAAATAATTCCGGAGCAATGCGTAGATAAAGATCCATATTTAGAGCATTGTGGTGGGTAATAAAGGGACGAGCCGCTGCTCCACCGGCAATTGTCTGCATCATCGGGGTCTCTACTTCGAGAAACCCTAATTCATCCAATTGCTGTCTAATACTCTGGATAAGCCGATTACGCTTGATAAACACCTGCTTTACTTCTGGATTAACAATCAAATCCAGGTAGCGCTGGCGATAGCGTAAGTCTACATCTTTTAAACCGTGCCACTTTTCCGGTAAGGGACGCAACGATTTAGCCAGAATGGTTATCTTTCGGGCCGACACTGAGATCTCTCCGCGACGGGTCCTAAAAATAGTTCCTTCAACTCCGATAATATCCCCAAGATCCAGTCGAGAAAAGAGTTCATAGTTGTCTTCCCCCACATGGTCTTTTCGAACATAAATCTGAATCTGCCCAGTTAAATCCTGCAAATTGCCAAAACTAGCCTTTCCATGCGTTCGCTTAGCCATTAAACGACCGGCAATTATGGTTGGCAAGTCTTCTAGCTGGTCGAAATTCTTCAGAATCTCCTCGGCTTTGTGGGTGACTAGGAAACGTCCTCCGTAAGGATTGATTCCCTGAGCATATAACTCATTTAGCTTATCGCGACGGACTCTTAACAACTCGTTTAGATCGACTGCTTCACTATTTTCTCGACTTTCTACTCCACCCAACTGACTATTTCACCCCGCAAAAAATATATTCCATGCTTACCTCTTTTACACGAAAACCCCATGCCGCAAGGCACAGGGTATTGTGATAAATCTATTCTAGCGACAGATCTCCATGATTTGATACTGAATCATCCCCGCCGGCACCTTCACCTCAACGATCTGACCAGAAGTCTGGCCTAAAATAGCCCGACCAACTGGAGATTCAATCGAGACTTTCTTCGCCTCCGGGTCAGCCTCTGCCGAGCCGACTACTGTAAATTCAATTTCTTCTCCATCTTCTAAATCCTTGATTAGCACCTTACTGCCAACTGATACTACATCGGTGGCGATATCTGCTTCATCAATTACCCTGGCTCGTCGGAGCATTTTCTCTAAAGTTAGAATGCGTCCTTCAACAAAAGCCTGCTCATTCTTAGCATCTTCGTATTCTGAGTTTTCTGAGATATCCCCGAATTCTACCGCTTGCTTAATTCTTTCTGCAACCTCACGGCGTTTAACCGTCTTTAGTTGCTCCAATTCTGTTTCCAACTTCTTCAGGCCTTCTAGGGTTAGGATTACCTCCTTCTCGGGCATTTAACTCGCTCCTTTATCTGAGAATAAGTACTCTCTCGCAAAGTATTTCTTCCCCAAGTCCGAATATCTTATCAGTAACCCCAATTACTACCTACCGACCGTAGAATTGTAAAAATAATCAATATCGTTCAAGCCTTCACCCATCTTTGTTATTTCGGGCTGCCACCATTTATCTTAGTTTGCTATTATATAGACCGGTATCTAGCTTGTCAAGACGCAATTCTAAATGCAGCAACCCCATTTCTCATCATTATCCAGATATTTTCGGTTAACCGGGCATGCCTGTTAGGCACAACCACGGATGGAAATAACACAAACTACGAGGAACGTGTTATTTTCTTACTGACGCATTTACCCAAACTATTATTAATCAAATATGAAACAATGTTGTTACATCTCATACATCTATCAGTTGTGGAATAAAGCCCAATCTGGTACTCATCTGATCCAACTGATTCACGCACTTTATTTTCATATATGACTCGGTCCCCGAAACAGTCAGTGGGTGATCTTGAGCCAGAAGCATCGTTTCAGCCAAGGCAACCGGCAGATTGCAGATTTCCGGAATTTCTGGTTTATTAAAGGTTAACTGATTAATCCACTCCGGCCAAGTAGCGTAAAAAAGACTACGTAAAACTTTAAATCTAAAGCGACTTCGAAAGAGAATTCGTTTTGAAAGAGTTACCATTAATTTATTTATCAAAAAAATATCTGGCCTGAATCTTTCAATTGAGTCCTTTGGTTCATACTGTCCCATTATAACCCAGGCCCCTGGTTTAAGTTGGGCCCATTCCCGTTCACCCCATCCCTGGTAGCTTTTATCGGTTAACAAAACCACGTCCGCTTCACGCAGCTCACGCTCCAATTCTCGTCCCAAACGAACTGAAACTCCTGTCTCATAAAGAATTTGTGTCGATAATAAACCAAATCCTTTTTCTGATATGCCAACTAAAACAAGATTGCGCAACTCACCAGCCAACACTTGCGCGCAAAGCCTGCCTAACGCTCCACCAGCCCCTACAACCACTACTTTCAGTTGGGATAAAGGAATTCCTCTACACTTTGGTACCTGTCTAAGGAGACTCCGAATTATACAAGCACGATACACATTTCCCGAAGATAAAATGGGGAAGCCATACTTGCTGGCTGCATCAGGAGCTAGTTCTTCAAAAACAGATTCACCAACACCTAGTATCTTTACTCCCAGTTTACGAGATAAAGCGATTACTTTAGAAGCTTGCCGGCCATTAAAGTCACCTGGAATCGTAGCCTGATCTTGGGCGGGTATTAGCGGAAGGCAGATTACCCATCCTTGCATCTCATGACCAGAAAGGGATACTAAACCCTCAAGACTACCGGCCAGAAAAGCTGATGTACGAGTCAGAATTTGATATCCCGGATTATGAGAAACACTGGATAACCTGGGCTGAACTAAAATGGCAAAACTATTCACCCTTAACAACTCCCTCCAGTGCTATAGTGTTTGAGTTATAATTACCGGTAAATCTAGTGAAATAAAAAAGGCATAGTCACCTTTCGGTTGATTCTATGCACGATTAGGCTAAGCTATTCAACTTTCTTATTTTTTTCCAGTCTGATAATAACTACGGTTCTGTTTAACGCAGTTAGCAGGCTAGACCGAGAACACAACCACTTAAAGAAGCGAATGTCTTTTGATACGGATAAATATGCTTGGGTGAACCCTTAAGAGATTAATTGAATAATTCTAGGCTCTAAACCTAGACGATTTAATAAATCCGAATACTCCTCAACCTTGATCTCATCCGGGTGCTTTTCCAGGAGACTGACCAACACTCCTTCCATGACATTTGTTCCAAAAGAACGACCGCCTAATTCCGGCGTGGTGGTTATCAAACTGGCTATCCCCCGACTTCTCAACAGTTCCAAATCCTCAACGGTTACGGTATTGGTAATAATCGTCTGTCCGTTCATCCTTTCAGGCAAGTGGCGCCGAATAAACAAAAAATCCCCCGCAATAATTTCGGCTTCGTGATAAAAAGAAGCATACTTAGGGACTACCTGCTCTTGTTTTTTTCCAGTAGGATATAGCACACTAAAAGGCAGACGACTGATAATGGGAATCAAACAGCGGGCGGCTCGATTAAGGGTTTTTAGGGAACGCAATGGAATCGGGATACCCAAGCCAAAAATCAAATCCCCATAAACTACCTCCGCCCCAACCTGATTCAAAGCCTCAGCCATACCGAACCGGTCCACCCCGGAAACCAAGAGAACCTTACGTCGCTGAAAAGAGATTTTCTTTTCCGCAGCCAGCTTCTCAATAACCATTCGCTCTAGAGTATTTTTCAGACCGCTTCCATCAACAATGGGGGTTTTTTTAGCCGCATTAGCAATCCGTCGAGCATCTCTTAAGGTATATCGCTTACCACCAGCATACAGATATAAGTCAATCCCGCCCATTCCGAAAGCATCAACTTCCCCATCCAACTCTCGAATAAGCGAGATAGCTAGTTCCATATCACCGTCGGTCCCAATCCGCTCAATCCAAAACTTTTCCCCCAAAAATTCAACCTCTACGCTGTGGTTGCGGCGGGAAGATCCCAGGCTAACGCTAACCACTCTTTTCAATCCCGATTCCCCCTTCTTCCGGCATTCATGCTAACTGACTTCTGTCGACAAACTTGAAGTATCTGCCGCAGCATTTCTGGCTCCACTCGCTTATCACCGGCAATTGGCGACTCACCGAGGTATAAGGGGATTACCTCTTTATCTAACAGGGCTTGCGCAATCTTTATCCTTAAGTCCGAACCAATCATTACCACCACGTCAAAAGTTCTTAGCTTCATGATTAAATCCATGATGGTATTAAGCAGTTCTGGTCCGGTTTTATTTTCGACAAACCGCCACCTCTCTTGATCCGTCATTACAAAGGAAAAATCTACTGCCATTTCCTGGATTACGGCATCTAGTTCATCTTTGTTCGCGATTGGAAACCCAATTACTGCCACACGGCAGCCCTGCCTAATCTCACCCAACCCTTCCAATCGCGAAATGAAGGTGCGATCCAAACTTAAACGCTTCGCAACTTCTTGTTGTGATAAACCAGTTGCTCTTAACTCCAAGATCCGGTCCAGTTCTCCGATAATCTTTGATCGGTTGATTAGTTTGTCACCGATCCGAATTAACGTATCCATAACAACCTCAAACAAGCCACCATTGGCTTGTACTCGTTAGTAATTATTTCTCGCAACACCACTTAGGTTATAACCAGTTATAAAGACTAAATATCTATACTTAATATTACCTGGTTAAGCAGATTGTACACATGTTTGTGTACAATAATTGTAACAAATTGCTTCTTTTATGACAAGAACCGCGCTGTCTTCACGGACGAATGATCAATTGATTCTCAGTCCATTCTAGATAAATTTAGAGGTGTCGAAACATCGACACCCCCTCTCCTGTTTCAAGTGACCTCGTTCAGCTTCGCTGAACATCGAGGCTTCAGCTGGAGACTCTTAAGTTGTCCCATAACCAACCGGAAGAACCGTCCCTCCGGTTAGGTATTCCTCAAGGATCTCTTCTATTTGCTCAAGTGAATTCGCTCGGTTTATCTTTTCCCGAACCCGGGCTGCTCCGGGATAACCCTTCACGTACCAGACCAGATGTTTCCGCATCTCCCGGATAGCTGAGAATTCACCTTTCTGAGCCACCTCCAGCCGAATGTGCCGTTTAGCCAAGTCAATCTTTTCTGCCGGAGTTGGCGGCGGCAGGAGCTGACCCTCATTCAATAAAGCAGCCGTTCTTTGAAAAATCCAGGGATTACCTAGAGCCCCACGGCCGATCATTACCGCATCGCAACCAGTTGTCTGCAACATTCTCAAAGCATCCTCCGGCTCCCAAATATCACCATTACCAATAACCGGTATGTTTACAGCCTTTTTAATGTCTCGAATAATCCCCCAATCAGCTTCTCCAGAATAAAACTGCATTCGGGTTCGACCGTGCACCGTAACCGCGGCTATGCCACTACTTTCAGCCAGACGAGCTACAGCCGTTGCGGTTAGTTCTGTATCATCCCAACCTTTTCGCATCTTGACGGTTACCGGAATGGTCACTGCTTGAACCACTGCTTCAAAAATTCGGGCAACTAGGGGGAGGTTCCGCATCAGTGCTGCCCCTTCCCCATTAGTGACAATCTTTGGAGTTGGACAACCCAAGTTCAAATCAATAATTGCTGCCCCGATCGATTCAGCGATGCGGGCTGCTTCAGCCATTTTCGTTGGATCAGACCCAAAAATCTGCACCGCGACCGGGTAATCTTCCCCGGCTAGATCTATTAAGGCCTGAGTTTTAACACACCGATAGGTTAAGGCCTGGGCACTGATCATCTCGGTAAAGGTCAATCCACAACCAAACTCAGTCGCCAGGAGTCGATAAACTTTATCTGTATAACCGGCCATTGGCGCAGCCAGGACTTGATTGACTACCTCCAACGAACCAAGCTTAAATGAAGCCAGATCTAATAAACCTCCCAATCACCTATTTTTTTCATAGATAATTCTCAAACCTTCCAAAGTTAGCAACTGGTCGACCACATCAATAGTCCGCGATTCAGCGGCAATGAGCTCGGCAAAACCACCAGTGACCACGACCTTTGAATCTGGCCCTAATTCCGCCTTCATTCGCTCGACAATCCCATCTACTTGTCCAATAAACCCATAAACTACCCCAGCTTGCATACTGGCCACCGTATTCCGGCCAATAACTGATTTTGGTTTAACTAGCTCTATCCGTGGCAGCTTAGCGGCCCGTTGAAACAGGGCTTCCGACGAAATGCCAATCCCCGGGGCAATTGCTCCGCCTAGGTATTCTCCATGTCTGGAGATAGCGCAAAAGGTAGTAGCTGTACCAAAGTCGACTACAATAACTGGCCCGCCATAACGCTCGTAAGCAGCAACCGCATTCACCACCCGGTCCGCCCCCACTTCACGAGGATTTTCATATTTGAGGGCAATGCCAGTTTTTACTCCCGGCCCTACCTCTAGCGGTTGTACCTGAAAATACTGATGAGACATTTCCTCCAAAACTGGATTTAGAGGAGGGACCACAGAAGAAATCACAACCGCTTTAATCGCTCGCATATCCAGACCCTGGTAATCAAATAAGCTGCGAATCAACATCCCGAACTCATCTGAGGTTTTCTGCCGATCAGACGAAATTCGCCAGTGGGTAACCAGCTTTTCCCCCTGATAAACACCCAAGACCATATTAGTATTCCCCACATCAAATACCAGGATCAACGCGCAACTCCCCTCTCCCTGACGTCTCTTATGGATTTATTCTTTATTGTAACCCCTCTCCGGTTTGTTGTAAATCCGAACTTCCCCATGGCTTTAGGCAGGGGCTTTACGGCACGTTTCGGTAACACTATGCCAAAAAAAGAAACCCGGTCAAGCCCGAATCCGATGAAATCGCTGGCCTAATCCTCTAACCGGATAGACTTGGTCTTTTATCGGCAAATCAGCTGCCAGGATGTTTAAGAAGTATATGAAGTATATATTAACAAACAATTACGGTCTATCGGCCACCGTGTCTTATATCCCCATGCCTGAAGGCAGGAGCTTTATGACACATCTCAGTAACTAATCGAGGAAATCCACGGGGTCCGGAAATCTCAGAAAAGTGTATTAAAAATAATGGTGTATCAAAATAATGAGTATCCAAGTCTTTTAGCCGACCGGTCGTCGAACCATTGCCCCAACCCGCCGGGTAACCATGTGCGCGAGCACGGCACCAAACCCGGCTTTTATCAGATCAAGGCTGATAAACGGCAAAAACCCTACTTTAATAACCGCTGTCGCGGACATCGCCTTGCCCAAAAAGAAATTAACGACTACCCACATATAAGGAAGACCTACTAAATAAATAACCATAACTCCCACGAACATCGCTAAGCCGTAACGGGCCAAACTGGGGGCTGAGCCTTGCTCAATAATTTTCCCGGTTAGGTAAGCCGCAGCAATAAACCCCAGGATAAAACCGAAGGTAGGTTGTAACAGATACATTGGGCCCCCAAAGGGCGGCTTAGAAAATACCGGAATGCCAACTAGCCCCATCAAGACATACACAAGCATACTTATCGCCCCTAGACGCCCGCCCAAGAAAGCCCCGGCTAAAAGCGACATTAAAGGCAACAAACTAAAGGGAACCAGGATGTCGCCGCCCCACTTCAGAATCAGGGCAACAATACAGGTTAATCCGGTAAACAGTCCTACCAGCACGATATCCCGCGTCCCCAGTTTCCCCCGAACCCCTTTGTTCTCCCCCGGGGGTAATCCCTGATCCAGTTGTCCCTTGCTTAGCATCAAACAAAACCTCCTGACTGGCAACTCTTGCGGCCATTGTTAACCATGATTAATAATTTAGTTAACAATACCACAGGATCTTTAACCAGTCAATCGGTTTTTGCATTGCCTTTAACTAAGAGTGGGACACGGGGACAGGTGTACTGTCCCGGGTAGTCTACTACTCAAAATACTATCGCTTGTATTTTCACTCAGTCAGCAGGCTAGACTGGGAACGAAAATAAATTCCGCCTTGAAAAAGCCGGGCCAGGTTAGGCCGGCAAGAGTTTGACCAAACCAATCTCCGGTTTGATATTAAAACGGACCGGCAGGTCGCTTTCCCCCAATCCCCCGTTAATAATCATCGTCGTTTTGCCTCTCTGATATAACCCATAATCCCATTGGGGAAACAGGCCTTGACCCGGGGCAATCAAAGCACCAATTAACGGGAGACGGACCTGGCCGCCATGGGTATGACCGGCCAGAACCAAGTCTAGTCTTTTTTCGATCGCCTCCGGGTAGATATTTGGCGAATGAGCCAACAAAATCTTAGGGGCTGAATCATCTACTTGTTCCAGGGCCGCGTTTAGACATGCCTTGCCTAAATGGGGATCATCCACCCCTATTATCCAAAGGCATTGGCCATTTTTTACCATTCTTACCGCTTTGTTGTCCAGAATCCGGACCCCGGCAGCGTTCAGGGACTCCCGGGCTTGAAAACCGGTCTTCCTCTCATGGTTTCCCGGCACGAAATAAACTGGCACTTTGTTTAATTGGTTAATTAAATCAATCATTGGTTTAATATCCGGCTTAAATTTATTCACAAAATCACCGGTCAAGGCAACTAAATCATACTTCTGCTGGTTGATTAAACGAACCAGTTTGGTTTGCCTCCGGCCAAATTGCTTACTATGCAAGTCACTCAAATGAAGAATAGTCAGCCCGCTAAAATTAGCGGGAAGGTTATTAAGGCAGACCGTGTACTGTTTTACTCTAATTGAGTAACGCTCAAAACACCAAAACGCACCGATGCCGAAAACGACAACGATCAAAAACAATAACCAATAAATGGGCTGCACCAAATTCCCCCCTGAGATTATCAATTAGTTAGTGTCTTTTACCAATTATCCTATTTCTAGGAACCCTTCCCGCAAAACAACATAACATAAAGGGAGAGTAAGGCTTAGAGTGTTATTTATTTACCAAAATAATCCTAAAGGAGGAATTTTTATGCATCATCGGGATTACCATTACCGATACGGTGATGAAGATAACCGGTTGATTGATGATATTGCGAAAGCCATCAACGGAGAGTATAACGCGATTGTCTTTTACGATCAACTGGCGGATATGGCCCATTCCAAAGCAGAAAAAAAGCAAATCCGGGAAATCAGGCAAGATGAGCTGCATCATTATCGGGTATTTTCGCGGATATATCAAGAACTCACGGGCCGGCATTTCAGGCCTAAGATTACAGAATACTTTCCAAACCAGTATAAAGCAGGCTTAAAATTTGCCATAGAGGATGAGCAAGAGACGGTAGATTTTTATTTAGACATCGCTGAAGAGGCGAGGCAACCTTACATTAAGAGGCAATTCCAACGTGCTGCGGCTGACGAGCAAAACCACGCTGTTTGGTTTTTATATTTTTACACTAAGCTTTGCTGTGACTGAGGCTTTGATACGGGCGGTTTGAATAAAGTGTCTAATGTGGGCATTAACCCTGTACGATCATTTTTTTGAGATATAAATGGGCAACCGGTTAACCCTAAACCAGCAGGTCTAACCCGATGCCCATTGGAAATTAAAGGCCTTCCTGCTCTCATTTTCCTGACCTCTCTTTCATTTTATCAAAATCAGAAGACTCCCACTTCTAGAAGTGGGGGTTACCTTACTTAACATAATCAGAAAGTATAAGTAGACTTTCTGATTATAAGTAAGTGCAACTAGGGCTTCCACCTGCGCCAAGGGCTTGGCGTAAGCCAAGTTTTCTTTAACTTCAGGTGGGAGCAGAATCTCCATCTAAAGCCTCCATGTTCAGCGAAGCCGAACGAATTCACTCTCCACAAAAGGATCCACCCCAAATACGACTAGGCTTAACGAAGAACGGGAAATCTCAGCCGATTGGCATTAATAGCTGTCTCCCCTAATTTATCAAGAAAACGATAATTTGCGTAAGCCCCTACAATCGCGCCGATGCCGGGGACAAGCTGCAACATCTTGGCGAGGTCTATATAATCTCTATATTCTTGTTGGAAGGTCCGCCAATCAAAAGAATTGATATCCAAAGGCAGTTCGCTGACGTAGTCATCCCAATTTAGGATTTGCTGATACACCTCCAGTCTTCTCTGTTCACTGGAAAAAGCCAATTGAAAAATATGCAGGATATAGACTCTTTCCCGATAGTCCTTTACATCAAACCCATATAAACCAGCCGTATCAAAGAGAAACTTAATTTTTATGCTCAAGAGGATCGGGTAATCCGCTAAACCCAGTAGAATCCCGCCCGCCCCAGTGCCGGCTCCGCTAGTGATCGCCGCTTTTTTATAAGTGTTTAATTTTTCTCCAACCAGGCGTTCCCGCTCTTCCAAAGTTCCCTCTAGCAGTGGTTTTTGAGTAATATACTTTGAGCCAAATAAGACCGCCTTAACCATCTGCTTGATCGCTTCCGTCACTACTTCATGCACCTTTTCTGGAAGCAGGTTATTCGCTTTTGTCTGCAGCCCCTTGGCCAGCCGGCCGGTCAAAGAAGGCTTCTTGAGCATCTTTTGCCGCCATATTCTCAGCTCTTGTTTGGCTTTTTGGTCGTAGCTATTCAACTTAACCCACCCCGGAAGCAAATATATTTCTATCCTAAAAAGAAATTAAATATTCCATCTCCTTTGGTTTTATCTAAATCAAAAGACTCCCCATTCTGACCATTCTGAAGCCTCAATGTTCAGCGAAGCTGAACGAGTTACTGATTAGACCTAAGAAGCTACATGGGTAGAACAAAGCATAACATCATGACATAGTGGAAAACTGACCCGAGTGAAACAAACAGATGAAAAATTTCGTGGAAGCCGAATTTATTAGGAAAGAAATTAAAAATTTTAGTGCTGTAAATAACCCCACCGACTGTATAGGCCACTCCACCCAGGAACATTAAGATAATCGCCCCCATTGGCAGGTTCTGCACTAGTTTAAAAAGCGGAATAAGCGCCAACCACCCTAGTGAGATGTAAAACGCCGTCGAAACTGACCGGTGAATATCGATCAAGAACACCTTCATTATAATGCCAATTAAGGATAGTGCCCAAATAGAACATAACATGGCCCATCTCCAGATACCATCTAACCCATAGTATAAAACCGGGGTATAGGTGCCAGCAATTAACAAAAATATTGATATATGATCAAGCTTCCTTAACACGCGTTCTTTTTGCGGGGTAGTCTTAACCCAGTGATAAATCGTACTAGTGCCATACAAAATTATGACGCTTACTCCGAAAACCATCATGGTTATGAACTTTGAGGTATTACCGCGAGACAGAATAATCAAAAATACTAACCCGACCAGACCAGCTAAAAAGGTAATAAAATGAGTCCAGGTGTTGACTGGTTCCTTCATTACGCTGCCCTCTTTCCTTTACCTTCTTTAATTTAATTAGGAAAGTAGTATTAATACCGTGTCATTCTGAGCCGAGCGAAGAATCAAGAATCCTTTCCACGTTGAGAAGTCAGATCCTTCACTAACGCTCAGGATGACATATGCCGCTATTTTCATCGGTGATTGTGCTCCACAGGCATGGATGGTTAACATGGAATTTACTCATAACGTTAATATCAATAGTCTACCCATTCAAAAAAGGATCAGATACTGAGGCTATTATCCAACTTTTTTCATCAAAGTATTTCAGGGTGCGGCAATTGATGGATCGGCATTACGGCCAGCTTACCCCACAGTTAATGATGGAGTTTTTGGCGGACCATAATAACCACCCGACCGGGATCTGTCGACATTATGACTCGGAAACCCCCCGCTTATTCAACGCGGAAACATTAGCCTCATTCATTATGGTTCCGGCGGAAGGAAAAATGTATCTGACTAATGGTACGCCCTGTAAATCTGAATACTTAGAATATAGCATTTGAGGAGAAACTGAGTCCAATTACTGATGATTATTCGTATCTCTATTAAGTTTGATCATATCCGGGCTTGGCAGGGATTAATCCCAACCGAGCCTTTATTTTTTACCGTTTGAAATTATTTGAAAATATTATAACATACTATTCTTAAAACTGTATATTTTGGTATTAACCAGCAACCCCCGTATACAAGAAATAACCCCCCAGACCAATTAGAAATAAGCCACAAAGAATTAAAATACCTCGATAAACACGGTCGCTTAAAAACTTTCGGCTACCGGCCACCACTGCCGCAACCAGGCAGTACCAAACCAGATCAGCTAGGATATGGCCGGTATAAAAAGCACCTAAACCGGTAGTGCCCAACTTCAATGATAAATTAATGTACCCGAGGCCAACCGTCGCCCACCAGAGGATAACAAAAGGGTTCGCTAGGCTGATGAACAACCCAGCCAATACTGGGCCAAAGTAGTTACCGAAAAATTTGTCTATTATTGCCTGCTTCGGTTTGGCTGAATTAGTTTCCGTAACCCCCACTAGCTGACTGCTTACCTGCTGGTTAGACTGTGTTGCTTGACCAACTGGCCGACCCGACTCGTTAGTTAGGGAGAGCGATACTCGCCCGGTCGCTGCATCTCTAGTCATGCCGTAACCCAAGTACAGCAGGAATCCACCCCCTAGAATAGAGATCACCTGGGAAACAGTGGCATTAGTCATATAAGCAGCCAGACCCCCGACTAGGATTAAGATAAAAACAAGCTCCAGCAAGGCATGGCCGAGGACAATCATGGGACCCGCAATAAAACCGCGCCGGGCTGTCTCGCTGATGGTTACGGTCAGCAATGGGCCGGGCATCATTGCTCCGGAAAAACCGATAATAAAAGCAGTTACAAAAATACCGGTCAGACTCAAAGAATCCTACCCCCCTATAACTAAATTTAAATCTATCTAAATTCTGAGAATGAAGAGTCTAGGTTTAAGTGATTTGTTAATTTTAGCCGTGATTTATCCGCCTCTTTATCATAATTAGTCACCGGATAAGACCCTAACATTTTGCACCACACCGCCTGGCTTGTCAATCTTTCGAGAGCTTCCGTTATCCGCGGTTCTCGACGATGCCCTTCTAGATCGACCAAAAACCAATAATCTCCAAGTCCTCGTTTGCTGGGCCGGCTTTCAATTCGGCCAAGATTAATCCCAGCCGCGGCAAATACAGACAGGACCTCCAGGAGACTGCCTGGTCGATGCGGCAAAGCAAAAACCAATGAGGTTTTATCATGGCCGGTGGCCGGGGCATCCTCCTGGCCAACGACCACGAAGCGAGTATAGTTAGCGGCAGTATCGCTGATGTTTTCCGCTAGAATATCTAATCCGTAAATCTCAGCCGCCCGGACAGAAGCAATGGCCGCCCAATTGTTGCCATTTTTAGGGTAAAGGCTTAAATCAAAGGACCCCATCCCGGCATTGACCGGCCGCTTCCGCTCAACGTTAGCCACTATTTGAGCTGCTTCGGCGGTACTGCTGGCCGGGATCCACCTGGCACCAGGCAGGTTTTGAGCCAGATAACGCTGACATTGAGATAAAGCCTGAGGATGCGAGATAACTACCTCTATTTTTGCCAAATCAGCTCCCGGTGGTACCAACAAACAGTGTTTAATCGGCAGGACTAACTCTGCTCTGATGAGGAGACTGACCTCATTGGCCAAAAGATCGACCGTTGCGTTGACTGTCCCTTCAATAGAGTTTTCCAGCGGCACCACGCCTTGGGTAACTACTTTATTTTCGACCGCCAACATCACTTCTCTAATACTAGAAAAAGACTGTTTGTCGACTTGACCTCTCATATACCTATTAGCGGCATCTTCACAATGAGTGCCGGTTGGTCCAAGATAACCCAAGGTAGCAGCATGTTCCTGGGATCTATCCATTGCTGCCTCTGCTGCCTCCATAATTAATGCACCCTCCAAAATATCAAGCTATGATTATATTAAAGCTTACAACTTATAGCTGATCGTGTAGTTTGTTTCTTATAACCATATGGGGATTGCCCGGCTGTATTAATCTCTTTTTTTCTTCAACAATCTATCGCCGGGCTAGGCCGGCTGCCACTGACGCAACCTCATCTTTCTTCCCACAACACCAGTCAGCGGAGTCAAGCTTTCGATAAGCCTAACAAATTTAGTCGGATTCAAAGACTGCGGGCCGTCGGATAAAGCCTTGGCCGGATCCGGATGGACTTCAACCATCAAGCCGTCTGCTCCTGAGGCAATCGCGGCTAAGGCCATCGGTTGGACCAACCGCCATTTACCAGTCGCATGACTAGGATCAACGATAACCGGCAAATGACTAAGCTGCTTAACCACTGGTATCGCACTTAAATCCAAGGTATTGCGGGTATAGGTTTCAAAGGTGCGGATTCCTCGTTCACATAAAATCACCTGGGGATTTCCTTCCGCGACAATATATTCAGCAGCCATCAACCATTCTTCAATCGTACTGGCCAATCCTCGTTTTAGCAACACCGGTTTGTTGATTCTCCCCACCCGTCGGAGCAGGGCAAAGTTTTGCATATTACGGGCCCCTATTTGCAGTAAATCCGTGTATTGGGCAACTACCTCCACATCTTCGGAGTTAATGACCTCCGAGACTACCGGCAACCCCACCTTTTGGCCGGCCTCCGCCAGCAACTGGAGCCCTTCTTCGGCCAGACCTTGGAAAGTGTAGGGAGAGGTACGGGGCTTGAAGGCTCCGCCGCGCAGGATCTGACCGCCGATTGACTTGATAAGCTGGGCCGCACTCAGAATCTGTTCACGGTTTTCCACCGCGCAAGGGCCAGCCACCACCACAATTTCCTCGCCACCGACTGGGATTCCCTCAGATTCCTGGTTCCTACCCACCCAAACTACTGTATCTTCGGGCTTGAACTCCCGACTGACTAGTTTGAAAGGATGACGGACCGGTAATATCTTTTCCACGGCGGGCATGGTCTCCAAGCTCTCCTTCCCATTGAGCTTACCCTGCCCGACCGCCCCAATTACCAGTCGCTCCACCCCGCGGATTAGATGATGCTGATAACCCATTTTCTCCAAACGTTGACACACCGCCGTCAATTGCTCTTCACTGGCCTCTAACTTCATCACAATGATCACTTTTCTCACTCCTTTAAATTATTTGGGGTCGGGCGATTATTTTAGGCTTGCCTTTCCAATCCACTATAGTGAAAAAGAGACATTGAACATTGGTATACTGCGAAGCTGCGTGCAGGGCTTTCCAATCACTATAGTGAAAAAGCAACCGACTAAAAGAAGACAAATGTTGGTAATGTCCCGGTCGCCAATTTAACTAGCCAAAAGGAAAAGCACATTAGATTTAGAAACAAAAAAGTCCGCAACCATCATCCTTCAACAAAGGACGAAAGTAACGGACTTCCGTGGTACCACCTTACTTGATTGCCGATAAATAAGTTAACCTTGATTGAGGTTGTTCCGCCAAATAAAAAAAGCTTCTCCGTCCTGGGGACGAGAAACTTTGTCTCCGTGGTACCACCCCAATAAGTCACCTTTCCCGGCAACCCACTCTACCCGGTACGGAATGAGTAGAACCATTAGCTTGCCTCATTCGATACCTGCTTCCTTTTAACGGTGGAAGTCTCCGGGGAGATCTACTTTCCGAACTGGATTCAATCACCAGATCGGTTTCAATCACCAGCTCAAGAGGGAACTTCAAATAGGTCGGCAATAGAACTGCTTCCAGTCTGCGACAGTTCCTCCCTGCAATGCCTTACTATCCTACTTTCCTCTATCATGGCCATTATCATTATTTTGGTTGCTTAAGTATAGCATTCCTTTTCGGGTAATGCAATATGTATTACTCAATTGAATAACATTAAATTTTTTATAATTGACTAAAATTAATGATCTTCCAGACGCGGTTTAATCCCTAACAGCGAGGCAGCGTTTAACCCTAAAATCTTGTCTTTGGTCTCTGGTTTTAAATTTAATTTCCTAATTTCATTTATGGTATAGGTAAAACCTGGCCCGGCCGGCCAATCGGTGCCAAACAGAATTTTGTCGGCATTTTTTTCGAGGTTTGGAAAATAGGTTAACAGATTCCGCGGCGGCAGGCCGGTTATTTCCATATATACATTGGGATGAAAACTAGCTAGGAAAAAACAGGCATCATACCAGAAGCCCCGGCCGCTGTGGGCCATAATAATCTTAGTATTTTTAAAGTCTCGTGCTACGTCATCAAGGTAAATCGGGTCCCCGTACTTCAGCCGAGTTTCCGGAAAGATGGAAGAGCCAATGTGGTACATCATAGGCAGATTTAACTCCTGAGCCGCATCATAAAAAGGATACAGCTTATTTTCATTGGGGTAGAAATGGTGATAGGTTGGTAAAAACTTTAGACCTCGGTACCCCTGTTTGACCCTTTTTTCGATTTCCCGAGCCGGGTAAGCTACCAGATGGGGATTTAGATTGGCATAAGGGATAAAACGGTCGCTTACTGAACAAAAGTCAGCCGCCCAGTCTAAAGCAAAGTAATCGACCACAATCACTGCATAATCTAACCCGGCCTCATCCATAAGCTGCAAAAGAAGATCCGGCTCTATCTCCCCGTTGCTTCCTTTGGTCCGGTCAAGTCCATTTTGTTCACTAAACGTTGCGACCAGATCCAATACCCAGGGCATATATTCTTGCCAATGCTTTAATCCACCGATGTGCACATGAAAGTCGATAAGCATTTTTGCTCCTTGTAAAATTACACCTATTCAAGAAATCTTCGTAACAATATATGTAGGTAATTAAATCATTGAGAGTTTTCTAAGGACTTTCCAATATATACATTATATTCCTTAAAACAGCCATAATCAAGAAAAGAACGCCAAAATTCAAATCGGCGCTTCTTTCCCTTGTTTATGAAATATCACCTTTAACATTTAGTCCCACAAAATAGTTCAACTGAAACATCTATCTACTGGCCACTTTGTATATAGGTCAGCCTCTTTCCAATTTTAAAATTTTATGGAATTAAGCCGGGCTATTAATCTTTGGCTCTTATAATCCTGATTATGCTGTAATATGACTGAAATTTTTGAAATATCGTTGTAAAAACCTGGTTGACTTTTGACCCTTAGCTGAAATATAATTAAACTGAACGTACGTACACTCGGAGGTATTAGCCAATGCCTTTACCTGAATTAAAACAAAACAAAGAAAAAAGACAAAGACTCTTAGAGTGTGCCCTAGAACTTTTCGTTGAACAGGGGTACTTTAATACACCGGTCCGTCAAATCATTGCCAGGTCCGGATTTGGTACCGGTACCTTTTATAACTACTTCACTAATAAGGAAGATATTTTGAAGGCGTTGCTAGAACAGTTCGCGCACGAGATTATTTCCAGCGTCAAGAACTATTACACTGTTGAAAAAGATTTAGGCAAGCGCTTTATCGAAACTAAGCGGTTAAATATGGAGGTCTTCATTCAAAATAGAAAATTGACCGAAATATACTGTCGAGTAGCCGGAGTCAGCGAGGTGATTGATGCCAGCTTAAAAGAATTCGAGGATAAGCTGATCGAGTTTTTTAGGAAAAATATTGAGTATGGCATTAAGAAGGGTGCTTTTAATGATGTTCCAGCGACTCCGGTTGCCTATGGTATCCTGGCGATCGAAAAACAACTTTTATATAAATGGATAGTTTTGAAGGATATAACCGCTGAAGAGATGATCGAAATGGTCATATCTTATCACGAAACGTTGGCTGAAGGTCTGCTTAAAAAACACTGAACTCGTTTAGCTGCGCTGAACATCGGGGCTACTGAGACTTTACTCCACCTGAAGTTTAAACACTGAAGTTTAAACACTGAAGTTTAAACAAGGTAATCCCCACTTATGAAGGGGGAGTCCTGTGATTCAGTGCAATTATGTCTTAGGACCACTTACTACTTCTAGGGGGTGAGAGTCTATAAATTTGTCAAGTCATAATCTGCCTTCAACAAGGTAGTCATATTTATTAATCCGGTTTAAACCAAGCGCAATGAAGATTTGGAGGCTAACAGGGTGTCTAAACACCCCGCGGGGAATTGATATATGGATTTTGTCTTTTGACTATTAAATTAAACCACCTATTTTAAATTTCTTAAGAGTGAGGTGTTCTTTTTGCAGAAGCTGAATCCCGACCACGTTAAGGCTGTATTGGACCTGATCAACCGAGGGCCATACTTTAGGCTCCTAGCGATGGAGGTCCGAGAGATGGGAATAGGCTTTTCGAAGGTTGTGGTTGACCTCGAAGACAAACACCTTAATCCATTTGGCGGAATTCACGGCGGGGTTTACTCCTCATTGATTGATACGGCTGCTTATTGGGCGGTTTATTGCGAAGTTGAAGAAAATGCTGGACTGATCTCGCTTGATCTAAGGGTCGATAATTTAGCACCAGTAAAAGACGGGCGTCTGGTGGTAGAAGGAAAACGGATTAAAACCGGAAGAAATATTTGTATTGCCGAAGCAGAAATAGTCAATGATCAGGGTAAACGTCTGGCGTATGGGATATCTAAACAGATGGTTGTGCCAGGGCTGCAAACCATCGCTCAAGCAGTGGCCGCGATGGGATATGAACCGATCCCACCCAAATTCATTTATGAACCCACTTTGGAGCTTAAGCAATCAGTCCAAATGTAATTTGTAATTTAGGAAAGGAACATGCACGATTATGAAAAAGGTGCTCGGATTGGTCATCTCCCAGAGAAAACTGGGCAACAGCGAACTATTAGTTAAAGAGATTATGAGCAATATCCCTGAAGAATGCCACCTAGAATTAATCCGGCTGACTGACTTAAAAATCGAGCCATGTAAAGCATGTTATCGCTGCCTGCAACCGGACACCGCTTGCCCGACAAAAGATGATTTTAATTATGTAATGAATAAAATTAAAGCGGCGGACGCACTAATTATTGGAATGCCTGTCTATATCCTAGGGCCACACGGCTACTATAAGATGCTGACCGACCGTTTAGTGGGAGCAGAGAACTACTCCAAATATACGGCCGGTAAACCCTGCGTCATTGTTATCCCCTACGGAACAAAGGGGTGGCAAGGATACAGCAAGACTGCCGCTCTGGCCATGCCAAGATTCCTGAAAATGAAACTCATCGACTGTTGGCAGGTTCACGCTACCTTACCGGCGGAATCACTGTTGAACCCGGATAACCTGGAGTATGCGCGTACCTTGGGTCGCGACCTTTTTGGCAATCGGGAATACCCATATGGCCGCCGAGAGTGTATTTACTGCGGGTCTGACTTATTCCGACTGCTGCCGGAACGAAAAGTGGAATGCCCTCTCTGCGGAGCCCAAGGGATTCTTGACAGCGACAACCTCCCCGATTTTTCCATCACAGATTACTGCCGTTTTGCCAACAGAGAGATGGAAGAACATTTTAAAGTATGGTTGGTAGAAATGAAACAGAAGTTTTTAGCGGAAAAGGATAGTCTAAAAGAGGTTCAGAAAGGCTACGGGGAAAAAGACTGGTGGATTAAACCCTAATATAAACTGGTTTTAATGGAATTTCAAAGGCAGAGTACTGGAAATATTTTTCTTGCATAATCAGATAGTATAAGTGGTGCTTTCTGATTATCAGTAAGTGGTGCAACTAGGCTTCCGCCTGCGCCAAAGGCTTGGCGTAACTGAGTTTTCTTTAACTAGCTTGATAAAAGGCTAAATGCACCTCCATTATATATAGCCCCCTTAGGGGGGCATATTTTACATTCCACTAGCACTATATCTACCCGATGTTTTCACCTAAGCGATTTGAGATTTTGTCTGAATGAAAAACTCCCGCTCCACTCCTATAAGTGGGGTACCCTGTTTAAACTTCAATTGGAGTAGAGTCTTTCATCTGAAGCCTCGATGTTCAGCAAAACTGAACGAGTACACTTGGAAATATCTAGGTATTAGGTTGACTATAAAGTTTCTAGATTTTATAATATTAATTAATCGACCGTTTAATTAGTTGTATATCTACTATTTTTGTCTGTGTGCACCCTGTTCTCTTTATGAAGCTCGCCGTAAGTTTGGCGGGCTTTTTTAAAGCAAATTCATACTTTCACTTTTTATAATAATCAACTGCTTTCCGTCTAGAAAATTCCAAGGGAGGATAAATTATGAATGAATACCAAGTTGAAAATAAGGGTCTTGATGAAAAACTTTTTAATACAATATTAAAAACCATCCTCGATATGCCCGCCTTACAGAACATGCAAATAATCCCGAAGTATTTGGCCCCTGGTAAAGCGGGATTTGAAATGACTGTTGACCCGGCGTATTCCAACTCTAGAGGCACCGCCCACGGGGGATTGATTGCCGCCCTGGTTGATACAACCATGGGATATGCGGGTATCTGTTTAGATCTAATGTTAGTAACATTAGAAATGAATCTAAATTATTTTGCCTCCGTTAATGTGGGAGAAAAGATTTTTGCCGATGGTGAAGTAATTCATGCAGGTAGGACAACAGTGGTAGCAGAAGCCAGGGTATATGATAGCAAGAATAAACTCGTGACCAAAAGTCGAGGAACCTATTTTCCGGTTGGTAAAATGTCCGAGATCCAAGATTAACTTGTTTCTCGGACAGACAACATACCCTGCAATAGAATGTCTAGCGTCTTCTCCGCCAGCTTCTCATCATATTTATTTTGGTAGTCTGCCATTCCGGGAAACCGGCTGGTTATAGGAGAAGACATGAAATACCAGAGAATCATCCCTCGGATACTGATGGTAACCAATCGGGTATCGATTGGCCGAAAAACTCCAGTTTTAACACCTTTGCTCAGTATCCGCTCAATCATAATGAAATGTTTTGCCCAATAACGCTCCACCAGTAAATCCATATCGGTGTCCTTAAAAAAAATGGCCTGAAAGACTAGTTGAGCGGTCTTATTTCTTCGCCGCAGGAAATTGGTGTATTCGTAGACGTATCTTTTAAGATTGGCGACGGGGTCCCTCTCTTCTTGAATTGCCGACTCAAGTATTTCGCTCAACTCACTCAGCAACTTCTCGATGATCGCCTGGTAAAGGCCTTGTTTATTCCTGAAGTAGTAATAGATCATGGCACTGTTCACTTGAGCCCCATCCGCTATCTCCCTAATCGAGACAGCATCAAACCCTCTATCCGCGAAGAGCGTTTCCGCAGTCTCGATGATCCTTTCCTTGGGGTCCGACCTTTTTATACTAATTCCTCCAATCTTCTCTTTGTCTTTTTCAATTATCGCAGCCCATGTGTCTCCCTGTCAACATTAATGCTAACAATGTCGGAATTATAAATATTATTAAAAGTTATCAATCAATTGATCGACACTTTTTAACATTTTTGCTGGAAATATCTGAAATATCTGTTGACTATAATTAAAGAATATTCTATACTATTATTAAACAGCCGATAAGTCTGACAAATTACTGTTTCTAATTCTTATGTTCCTATGGGAATTCATTGCGTCTGTTGGTTTATTCAATAAAGCCCGCCCTAAATTGGCGGGCTTTATTGAAATGACGTGACTAACTGTTATGTAAGATAACAAATGCTTTGTTACTTCTTAAGTTGCAAAAATGAATGGAGGTAATAGTTATGAACGAAAAATTGAATTCCTTTCGTAGTTTGGCTGACTCAATGATTCAGGCCCACGAACAAGGCTGTATATTTTTTACTACTGACCTAGCTAAGTATGACTTCGTCCAGAATCATAAACTAGATTTACCAGGAGTAAAACCCGGCGAACCGCTAATTAACCTAGGTAATATAGAAACTTGTATTAAAGAAAGGAGGACCCTAGTCGGAGAGATTGAACGCCATATTTATGGAAAACGGATGAAGATTTGGGTTTGGCCAGTTATAGAGAACAACGAAGTAATCGGGACATACGGAATAATGATACCGAAAGAACATCCGGTAATTCAGGCCTTCGACTACTTTGCAGAACCGCTGGCCAACTCTTTCCCTGAAGGCACAGTTATTCTGGCCACTGACAAGGAACAAATTATTAAAAAACAAGGCACGAAGAAATTTGACATTAAGGCTATTCAGGTTGGGACAAAGCTCCAAGAGCATGATGCCGCCCCCCGCTCCATGCGTTCCCGGTCCCAGGAAGTTTTAAATGTTGGAGCCAAGGCATTCGGCACTCCTTGTCAAATAGTCAGCAACCCCCTGATTGATGAGGAGTCTGGTGAAGTAGTAGGAGCTTTTGGTCTAATCTTCCCCCGTGCCCTAGCTGTAAAACTTAATGACTTAGCCACCCGATTAGGTGTCAGTACCCAGGAGATAGCTTCAGTTATGGAAGAGGTCGCCGCTTCTGCCAGCGAGATTTCGATGAATGAAGGGCAATTAAATGAAAAGGTAAAAGAAGTAGCTAACATATCGGTCCAAATAAATGAAGTATTAGACTTTATTAAGAGCGTTGCTGACCAGACTAAAATGTTAGGCTTAAATGCGGCAATAGAAGCGGCCCGCGCCGGTGAACACGGCCGCGGGTTTGGCGTTGTGGCGGAAGAAATTCGCAAGCTTAGTGATCAGTCTAAGGAAACCGCCGAGAGCATCAGAAAACTCACTAAAGAGATTGAGGATAAGATGGAGGTAATCAGCGGTGCCTCGGGACTAACCCTGAAGCAAAGCCAAGAACAAGCAGCGGCCACCGAAGAAGTAACTGCCTCGATAATGGAAATAGCCCAAATGGCCGAAAGCTTGGCCGAAACTGCCAAAACATTGTAAGCTTCTTCAACGGTGAACCGATAAACGAAGCCTCTCCCGCCTGCTTTGCTATGAGGCGGGAACTCCCCGGTTTACAAACCGCAGCCACCGGTTGTTAAGAAACAACCTAACTCTAATAAAAATTTCCATACCAAATATTTCCATTCCACAGACGAACAGGACCACCTGCACGATCTTCCCTTACTAAAGCCGTCTGTTAAAGCCCAGGCATCTATATGTTCTGGGCTAAGGGTTTGTTCGCCGCTCCTTACTCACCTCCAAGTTGCAAGTGTTCCGATAAGCCCCACACTTTCTTAATGTTTCATAAAGGCAACAAACCCTTTGTTCCTTCCCCTCGATTCCCGCGACATAAAGAAACCACTCTCGATAATAGAGTGGCTTCTTCTCATTTTTTCAGTCCAAGGCCAAAAGTTCAACCAGTTTCTCGGTTTCCGGCCAGACTTCACTGCGCTCCCTTGATCTCCCCGATATCCAGACTTATATCCAGGGCTTTGACCGAATGAGTAAGCGCGCCTACAGAGATTAAATCTACGCCGGTCGCGGCCACTTCAGCTACGTTCTCTTCGGTAATTCCCCCCGAGGCCTCCAGCAAAGCTCTTCCCCCGGTTAATTCCACTGCCTGCCGCAATAAAGCTGGTGCCATATTATCCAGGAGGACAATATCTACCTTTGCTTCTAAAGCTTCCTGAAGTTGGGCTAGGTCCTCCACTTCCACCTCAATTTTCATCGTGTGGGGAATCTGTCGACGGACCCGCTTCACCGCCGCTTGGATGCTGCCGGCGACTTTGATATGGTTATCTTTGATCAGCACGGCATCGTATAGGCCAAACCGGTGGTTGCTTCCGCCGCCCATCCGTACCGCATACTTTTCCAGAACACGCAACCCCGGGGTAGTCTTACGAGTATCCACTATTTTCGCTTTGTAATCCTTGACCCTTTCGACATAACGCTGGGTTTGACTGGCGATACCCGATAACCGTTGAAGAAAATTTAAGGCCACCCTTTCTCCAGATAAAATAACGCCGGCCGGGCCGAAAACCTCAGCAATCAAGTCCCCCGCGCGGATGGGTTGACCGTCATTTTTCAGAGCAACAAAAGTAACCTGAGGGTTAAGCTGCTGAAAAACTAGCCGCGCCACCTCGATTCCGGCTAACACTCCAGAACTCTTGCTGTATAGCAAACCACGGGCCAGCTCCCCGGCCGGCACAATACTGTCAGTAGTGATGTCACCGGTTCCCAAATCTTCCTGCAATGCCCGACTAACAATTTCCTTGATTACTTCGTGATTCATCGCTGTTCGTTAACTCCTTAAGTAAACTCGTTCGTCAGGAGAGTGTCTGAAGTCATTCAAGCAGTATAAATTCGTTAGCTCCTTAAGTGAACACGTTCAGCTTTATTGAACACTGAGCTTCAGATAGAGAACAGAGACCCTAGTAGGGAGTCTTTTGATTAAGATCAAAATGAATTGTACTATAAATCGTGTGACGAAAGGCGTGAAGCGTGTTGGTGGAATGGGAAACAGGAAAACCAGAACTATGAGTTTGGCTGATCAATTCCTTTGGAAAACTATGTGGACTCGCCAAAGCCGATCCCGGGGATTGGGATAATCCAGGCGGAAATGAGCACCCCGGCTTTCTCGGCGAAACCAAGCTGCAGTGGCGACCAATCGACCGAGCATTAACAGGTTAGCCGCCTCAACTTGGACCGGCTCAGTTATAATAGTTGGAACCCTTAGTGCCTCAGTTGACAGCCAGTTGATGGCCTGGACTAAACTTTCCGCATTTCGAACCAAGCCGACCTTGTCCCACATTAACTTCTGGATATTACAAATGGTTTCGGCGGGATCAAAGCCATTTTTCCAGTCGGTCGCAATAAAATCAATTAACGCTGCTTCAGGTAAAGGTTGATTGCCAAAATCCGGGGTCCAAGCAAGCACCTGATCGGCCCCGTGTCTTTCCAAAGGAGGAAACTTTTCTAGCGGAGCAATATCCTGCTTGTTCCAAAAGGGCGTGGTGTTCCAAAAGTCTAAGCAGGACCGAACTATCCGATCGCCAAAAACCAGCCCATCCAACAAAGAGTTGCTAGCCAAACGGTTGGCTCCGTGCACTCCATTACAGGCTGCCTCGCCGCAAGCATATAGCCCGGGGACCGTTGTTCGTCCACAGCCATCGGTTTTAATGCCGCCCATGGTATAATGAGCTGCCGGAGCAATTGGGATCGGCTGTGTTCCAATATCTATTCCATATTTCAGACAATTACGGCTAATGCTCGGAAAACGGCGTCGGACCCGGTCAGCCCCTAAACGGGTCGCGTCTAAATAAACCGGGCCTTCTTGCAGCTCCTGCCAGATAGCTCGGGCGACCACGTCTCGTGGTGCCAACTCGGCCAAGGGATGGTAACGCGGCATGAAGCGTTCCTGGCGGTGGTTAAATAACAAGCCACCTTCTCCCCGTACCGCTTCGGAGATCAAAAATCGAGGTGCCCCGGGCAGTGATAGCGCGGTGGGGTGAAACTGGACAAACTCCAAATCCATCAGCCGACAACCCACCCGATAGGCAGCCGCTACTCCATCGCCAGTAGCAATCGATGGATTGGTGGTATTCTGGTATAACTGGCCGGCACCGCCGGTAGCCAGCACCGTAACCCGCGCCAGGTAAATAATCAAGTGACCGCTCTGCCGGTCCAAGGTCAATACGCCAATACATTGGCCGGCCTGGTTGGTCAAGATGTCCAACACCAAACTATTCTCGTAAACAGTTATTTTAGATGTTCGTTCACATTGCCGGACCAGGGTTCTCTGGATTTCATTACCAGTCGCGTCGCTAGCATGAATAATTCTCGGATGACTGTGAGCCGCTTCCCGAGTAAAAACAATATTGCCTTCAACCTTATCGAAGTCAGCCCCCATCCGGATCAATTCGCCTACTCGGGCCGGCCCCTCATTCACCAAGATCTCGACGACTGATTCATCGCATAATCCCGCTCCAGCCGCTAGAGTATCCTCTCGGTGGAGTCGTGGAGAATCTCGTTCATCTAAGGCTACGGCGATGCCGCCCTGAGCTAAGTCGGTATTGCTATCCATCCTTCCTTGCTTGGTTAACACCGTTACTATTCCGTAGTCACTGGCCTTTAAGGCTGTAAACAGCCCGGCAATCCCGCTCCCGACTACTAAGAAATCAGTCTGAACTACATCCAATTGATTGGGGTCAAACCAAGTCAAGAACCTTCTGGTCACTTAACGTTCCTGGTTTCAAAAACACAATCAAACCTAGGAGAACTGGACTAAATCGTGTTTTTCACCCGTTCAACTAACGAGTAGTAGCATCACCGGATTCAGCTACCTAGCCACCAGCTCTCGCTGATGTTTCAGGTGGTTAATCGGCCGCCCGTCCGTTCGGCCCGAAGGGGAGTGTTGCCCACCGCCTGTTTAAATCTATCCGCGCCCGACTTTCGCCGGCGATCTGAGCAATGCGGAAGGATTTAAAAAACCAGTAGCTCGTTTCGGTAATGCTGTCAGGAAACCAGGCTGGCACCACCTTTCTTTTTCATTTTAAGAGTATGACTTTATCTAAAATCACAAGCTTCCCCCTTCTCGAAGTGGGGTTTACCTTATTTAACCCGAGGTGGAGTAGAGTCTTTCTCGGAAACTTTGATGTTCAGCCAAGCTGAACGGGGCACTGATATCACTCCACTATTGGCAGCTGCTACCCCAGAGCTAACATTCGATTAAGGGCCAGAGTCGCTGCCTTGCTGACTGCCGGCGGGACGGTAACTCGTGGTGTTAACGTCTGAAGAGCTCGCTTTAGTTTAAATAGATCAATGCTTTTCATATTCTCACATAACAGGACTGGTGAAGCCAAATAAAATGCTTTCTCTGGGTAACGGGTTTGCAACTGGTAGAGGATTCCCTGTTCAGTGCCAATAATAAAACTGTTGTTCGAAGATTTGCCCACATACTCAATAATCCCGGCCGTGCTAAACACGCCGTCCGCTAAGTTGATTACCTCGGGCCGGCACTCAGGATGCACCAAAACTTCTGCTTCCGGATGTTGATCCTTAACCTGCTGGACCGCCTCCACGCTTAAGTCGTGATGACTTGGACAGTAACCTTCCCACAAGACCATCTTTCGACCAGTTTTTCTCTGCACCCATTTCCCCAGGTTTTGATCCGGGACAAAAATCAACGGGACATCAGCCGGTAAAGACTCAACTACCCGAACCGCATTGGAAGAGGTACAGCAGATATAGCTTTCAGCCTTGACCGCTGCCGAAGAATTGATATAACAAACTACCAGGGCTCCCGGTATTTTTTCCTTTAATAGTCTTAACGCAGCTGGTTCAACCATATCCGCCATCGGACAACCCGCATTCTCCTCGGGGATTAGCACTAATCGGTCCGGACAAAGCAAAGCTGCGCTCTCAGCCATAAACTGAACGCCGCACATGACTAACACCTCAGCTGAGGTCTTGGCCGCCTGCTGGGCGAGTTGCAAAGAATCCCCGACAAAATCAGCCACCCGTTGTATATCGGGCGGCTGATAAAAATGAGCCAGGATAACCGCCTTTCGTTCTTTTTTTAAGTCTGCTATCTCCTGGATCAGCTTTACCTTCTGCGGGTCCTGATGACTCGGATTGTACAGCTCCAAAGTCAAAGTCTTTTCCACGATCCTTCCTTCCAAGCAATTAAGTGTTACAGAAACGAAACCTAGCCTTTCCTTGTCTCCACGATTCTATTATTGGCATCGACAAAAACCAGGTCTGCTTTGTAAGTACGGGCTTCATTTTCCTCAAATATGCCGTAACCAATGATAATAATGATATCTCCTTTTTGTACCATGCGGGCTGCGGCACCGTTCAAACAGATGACCCCCGATCCCCTCGGTCCGGCAATAACGTAGGTTTCAAACCGAGCCCCGTTGTTATTATTAACGATATGCACCTGTTCATTGGGCCAAATATTCGCCGCATCCATCAGGTCCTGATCAATGGTAATACTGCCAATGTAATTTAAATCAGCATCCGTAACGGTAGCCCGATGGATTTTCGACTTCAACATAGTCCGAAACACAGGACTTACACCTCCACTATCCGGTTATCGATAAGTCTAGTCTTGCCAAAGAAAACTGCTAAGGCTATAAGAATCCGGCCTTGAAGGATCTCCACTGGCTTCAAATCCTCGGCTCCGACAATTTCTACATAATCAATCCGCGCCAAGGGCTCTGCCTGAATTTGGGTTTCAATCGCCTTACGTAATACATTGGCATCCCTTTCCCCATTAGCTGCTAATTCCCCAGCTATATTTAAGGCTCGGGACAAAACCAGGCTGGCTTTTCGTTCGCTAGGACTAAGGTACACATTGCGTGAACTCATAGCTAACCCATCTGCCTCACGCATGATTGGTGCAACGATAATCCGTAGCGGCATATTCAAATCACGAACCATGCGCTGGATTACAATTGCCTGCTGGGCATCTTTTTGCCCGAACACGGCGATATCCGGTTGGACTATGTTAAAAAGTTTGGTGACTACCGTCGTGACCCCACGGAAGTGCCCAGGCCGTGACTTGCCACAAAGGCCTTCTGTCAGCTTTTCTACATCTACATAACTGTAATATCCGCCTGGGGGATACATTTCAGCTACAGACGGGGCAAAAATTGCCGCAACTCCACCTTCTTCTGCCAACTCACTATCCCGAGTCAAATCCCGGGGATAGTCCTCATAGTCCTCACCTACTCCAAACTGCAGGGGATTAACAAAGATACTCATCACTACAACGTCACAGGCTTTTAACGCCTCCTGCACCAGGCTTAAATGACCTGCATGCAGGTAGCCCATTGTAGGAACCAGGCCGATCTGCTTTCCTGCCAGCCGTTGCTCTCGAACGAATTCCCGCATCCGGCCAATTCCTCTGATTACTTCCACCCGTCTTCCTCCTCAGTTACTACCTTAACATAGAATATTATCTCTAATAGAGTTTGTCCAGCACATCTTCTTTAATGGTATAACAGTGTTCCTCAGCCGGGAAAGTCCCTTTTTCCACATCTTCTTTGTATGCTTTAAAAGCCTCTTTCATAATTTCCCCAACTTGAGCGTACTGCCGAACAAACTTAGCCACATGGCCGCCAAAAAGGCCGATCATGTCATGATTCACTAATACTTGACCATCACAATCTGGGCCAGCCCCAATGCCAATCGTCGGGATGCCTACTTCCTGAGTCACTTTCTTCGCCAATGGAGCGGGAACACATTCCAAAACTACCGCAAAGGCGCCGGCCTCTTCCAAGGCCTTGGCATCGTCAATCAATCTGCGCGCCGACTCGACATCCTTCCCCTGGACCCGAAAACCGCCTAGTTGATGGACGGTCTGGGGCGTTAACCCAATATGCCCCATGACTGGAATACCGGATTCAGTTAAGGCCCGAACGACAGCCACTCGTTCCCGGCCGCCTTCTATCTTAACCGCGTGGGCCCCGGCTTCTTGCATTAATCGGCCGGCATTACGCAGGCTTTCCTCTACTGAGATATGGAAAGATAGAAAAGGCATATCAGCTACTACCATGGTATTTTTTGCCGCCCGGGTCACAGCCTTGGTGTGATGAACCATATCATCCATCGTCACAAACAGGGTTGTCTCATAGCCTAATACCACATTCCCCAATGAGTCGCCCACCAAAATCATGTCAATTCCGACCTCGTCCATCATTCGGGCAGTTGGGAAGTCATAAGCAGTTAACATCGAAATCTTCTGGCCATTGCGTTTCTTTTCTTTTAGCGATAAAACGGTAGCACGTGCCACTAATCTCACTCCTTAACTTTATTATTGCTTTTTCCAACAACAGCTAACATCGGTAAACCTGACTCTGTAGTGTTAGCTTACCCTGAACTCTATCAGGGAACTCCGGGCAGTAAACTTACCATTACCCACCATTTACCCGCTAATTACTAAAGACTAGGGTGTATCTACCGTAAGACTTTTTGCAATTCCTGGGCTCTTTCTCCCGTAATACTTCCTTTTCGCTCCGCAACTTCCACAGTTTGGCTCCCTAAAGATCGGTACAACGATATTAGGTCCGGTGCCACCCCCTCCATCGTCGTTATATGTTCCTGAATGGTTGCTAAATCACCGCGGGCGATCGGCCCGGTTAAAGCCTGAGGTATCCCGACCTTTCGAATATTAGCTAAGGTCCCTTCGATTAAAGGAAATAGGGCGGTTACCGCTGTTTCTTTGGGGATCCCGGCTGCTTCCAGCAGATGGGTGCCAAAATCAACCAAAGTAACTAGATAATTAGATACAACACAAGCCCCAGCGTGATACAGGGGCTTGGCCTTCTTATCAATAAAGAAATATTTGCCCTCCAAATCTTCGACAAGTCTAATCCCCAGCGGATAACCCGCTGGATTTCCCTCAATACTAAACACCGATCCTGGTAAAACCTTAATGGCCTGTTCGGTCGCCGCGAATGACTGCAAAGGATGCACTGAAAGGCAGACTGCCCCCTGCTCAGCCGCCGGCTCGAGAACCTCGCTGGTTAGTGCTCCGCTCATATGAATCACTACTTGTCCAGATTGGAAACAGCCTTCATGGGCCAGTTCTCGGGTTACTTGACCAATTGCACCATCGCTAGTTGTAATAAAAACCACTTCTGCCTGACGCGCCACCTCAGATGGAAGCATACCCGAGGTTCCAAGTCGATCAGCCAACTGGTTCCTTTTTTCTGGGGCCTGATCGGCTACGCCGGTTATCTGATACCCTTTAGACCGTAGGACTATACCGATTGCTGAACCAACCACTCCGGTTCCAATAATCCCCACCGTCGGTTTAGTCATTATCCTCATCCTTCCACAGACCAAGATAAAATGTTAATGATCAACTTTAAAACAAACAATGATTAAGGATAAAACCAACAATTAAGAAACAAAATAGAGCCTTCTGGACACAATTACCCAGAAGGCTCCACGAGAATTCCAAACGCACCTTCCGTCTCGGTCCAATTGGCTACAAGCGGATTTTGGTTTGTCACAGGGCACATACACAAAATATATTTTCTATATTAAATCACTTTTATAGTCATAATCTTGCGATCAGGCAATTCTAAAAATTCCAGACATTTTAAAAATCAACACTCATCCTTATCGCTTTTCGGATGCCGCGAATTAATTTTAACATGGCTCCACAGTTTTTGACAACCGGTAGTTTCCGAATTAAATGATTGAGTAATAATTTTTTTTAAGAATCGACCATCCGGCATCAGCAGGTCAGGGGCAATTTCCACCAAGGGAACTAAAACAAAATCTCGTTCTAGCATTCGCGGGTGGGGAATAATCAGTTCTGGTTCCTCAATAGTTTGATTGCCATAAAGAAGCAGGTCTAAATCAATGGTCCGTGGACCCCAGCGGATGTCTCGCTGCCGCCCCAAACGGTTTTCAACGGCCTGCAAGATTTTTAGAAGTTCTTTAGGTTTTCGGTCCGTTTCCAGCTGAGCCACGGCGTTGAGAAATATTCCCTGATTTAAATACCCCACTGGTTCTGTTTCATAAAAGGACGATACCTTTTGGACCTGCAGAGAAGGATGGGCAGCCAGCAAACCCAGAGCCTGCCACAGATACGCCTCTCGATCGCCCAAGTTTGAACCAAGAGCCACATAGGCAGTTTCCCTGATTATCTGCTCACGGTTGAATTGTCGTTTTGACTCTTCCTCGTTCCGCCAACGGCTAATCTCTACCCCAGCCCACGCTAGCGGCCCGGGTAAAGGGACCTCGGGTTTTCGGACCCTGATGCGCACTCCTTCTATTGGGTATCCAGCCAATAAACTCTCAGCTAATCGGGCGGCCAGGGTTTCAATTAAACGATACTGCCGTCCTTCCACGATTTCTCGAATATTTTGGTAGACCAGGCTGTAATCTACCGCCTCGTTTAGCTCATCATGTTCAGCGACGGATTCCAAAGAACAAAAGAGTTCCGCATCCACTTCAAAAAACTGCCCCTGGGTTCTTTCCTCTGGGAGTACTCCATGATAACCAAAAAAACGCATTCCCTGCAACTGGATCCGATCACCACCGCTCCAATGGTTACTGGTACAAGCCATCTCAGACCGCCTCCAACATCTTACGTTTTTAGTATTGTGCCATTCTGCGCGAAGCGAAGAGTCCTTCCCACGCTAGAAGAAAGATCCTTCGCCAACACCAGGATGACACACGTCCCGTTTTTCCCCCAGTAATTCGTCTTTTTCAGCGTCAATCATACCAATCCAGATGAGCAGCGTCAAAAACAATTCAATCACCAGCATCATTTCTCATCATTTCTTCAAAGCGAACCCTTCGTACTGCTAAGCAGAACATTATAAGACATTATAAGCCGATCGCACAGTGTTATAACGAAGGTCAGGGATTGTTGGTCAACATCATAAGTATATTGTTTCCCAGTCTGGCCGGCTGACCAAGTTAAAATACAAGCTTAGGTACTTCATCAAAGCTATTAAGTAAGCTATACTACTATACTATCAGAAGGTATAATAAGCTTAACTCTGCCCCAGACGGGCATTTAAGATTAAATACAGTTTAAGGAGAGAGTAACTCTAGCATGATCGGTCTATATGAAGAATTAGAAAAGACCCTTGATGAATCCATTGTGCAACAGATTTTGGAAGAGCACCCGGAAATTAAAATTTTGTGGAACCGCCGGAAATCCTTAAAGAAACCGGCCATTATTGATCGGGAGGATGTCATCCTCCACGTGATTTTCGAAGCAGTAGTCGAAAAACAAATCCAGGACAATGATCCGGCGGAAGTTCGCGAAGCCTACCAAAAGCTGATTCAATCCGGTCTAGCCCCTCACGCAGCCAGAGGGAATATCGTTAAACTCTTTCGCTGGCACCTTGATCAGGGATTACGCGAAAAAAAGCCTTTTGATCATCAAAGCTACACACGGCGATTACAATTTTTGGGCCATAATCCCCATAAGACAGAACGAAATCAAGCTTGCCCCTGCGGCAGCGGTAAAAAATATAAAAAATGTTGCCTATCCTGCCAGGACCTGCTTGAAGTCTATCCAAAAGAAGGTGCTTTGATACTCGGATCAGGGGCTTACTTAGCCGCTGACTATTATAAAAAATCCGAGTATGATCCGCGCCGCCTCCAAGTGGAAAACCGAGTGCATCTCGCCTCATTCTTAGAAAGCCTGGGTGATTTCGAAGGAGCCTTATTCTATCTGCAAGAAAACGCCGCCGTATTTGAGCAGGATAATGATAAGGCACGCCTAGAAGACGCTTTACAAGATGTTCTTTTCTTCTGCAGCAATCACCCTGAGTATCTAGAAATCGGATTAAAAGTTGTCGATCAACTGATTGATCTGACCAATTCGATCCATAATCAAGGACTGTACCGATGTGACAAAGCTGATCTCTTGGCCCAAAAGGACGGAGTTGATAAAGGAGAACAGGAATTTTCAAAAATTTTCCACGATCTCCCGCAGTTTTCTTTTGCCCATTTCCGTTACGCCAACTTCCTTAATCTATACGGCCAAAAAGAAAAAGCACTTACTGTGCTCAAAAAATTAGTAAATCAGCCCAATTTGGATAAAATGACCCTCGAGGCAGCTAATGAACTATTAAAGGATCTTTCACCAACGCAAAGCAATGCCGATAAGCGCCAAAACCAATAAAATTATCAACGGACAATGGCATCCGCCATGCGGAGAGCCGGCTTGATTTGCCGGACGTCGTGCACCCGAACGATATCAACCCCGGCCGCAATTCCCAGCACCACCGTGGCCGCGGTCCCCATATCCCGCTGGTCCACCGGTGCATCCAAAACCTGACCAATCATCGACTTGCGGGAAGTGCCCAACAGCAACGGTTTTCCTAGGTTGCGGAGTTCCGGCAGGCGTTTCATCACCTCCAGGTTGTGTTCTAGAGTCTTGCCGAACCCAATCCCGGGGTCAAGAATAATCTTGGCCGGGTCAATTCCGGCTTGGTCGGCAATCCGCAGGCTCTGTCCCAGGTCCTGAACCAGTTCGGCCATTAGATCCCGATACTCGGCCTTTTTTCGATTGTGCATCACCACAACTGGAACCTGATACTCAGCGATCACCTCAGCCATGGCCGGGTCTCCCTGAAGACCCCAGATATCATTGATTAGGTGAACCCCCAGGTCCAGGGCCCGGCGGGCTACCTCCGCCTTATAGGTATCTAACGATATAGGGATCGGCAGTTCTTTTATGAGCAGCGGTAAAACTGTTTTCAGCCGTTCCCATTCCGCAGCGGCGGAAATTGGTCGAAACCCGGGTCTGGTTGACTCCGCCCCGACGTCTAGCAGATCAGCTCCCTCTTCGACTAGCTGCTGCGCCCTGGCCAAAGCGGCGGCCGGTTCACAGTACTTTCCACCATCCGAAAAGGAATCAGGAGTCAGGTTTAAGATCCCCATCATCAAGGTTCGTTCTCCCAGGGGCAACCAGCGGTCCCGACAGGCCAGCCCTCTGGATCTTAATTTTCGAGAACCGGTCCGAGACTGATCATCACCTTTAGCGATGGAATTCAGATCAAGAATAAATTCTATTTCCTCGGCCAGAGCTTTCAAGCCAAATGGTTGCTGCCGCATCCTGATTAGGGCTTGACGATACTGCTGCAAAGTCCCCATCAGCACCATATCCGTCTTATCCGTTTGGGCTACGATTACCTCCCGGTTAACGGCGGCCTCACCACCCCGGGCCAGCATCTCCTGTTTTAAAATCAAAGCCCCCGGCGTAGACACATCTTTCACATATAAAACCAGGTGGACTGCTTTAGGGGCCATAATCCCTAAACCGGCGACATCAGGACCTACCCGACGAATCAATTCCCGGGCTTCCCCTTCATCCTGAATTCGCACTACCCGTACCCGGCCGGTCAGCATTCTTTTCCACCTACTCTTCTAACCCACATGCATCGGCTTAATTTTAAACCACCCTGGATCAAGGCTTTCAGGATTCGAGTGGTTTAACTCAGTCACAAGACTAAGGCGGGAACGAACTAATCGGCTTCGGGCAGGCATTAAGCTCGTTCTACGGAATCACTTAGTGATGCCTGCTGTTCCTCAGCCGCGTCCGTTCCCTGATCTCGATCGTCAATTAGAACAAACCATATATTTTACCCTGCGCGTCAATATCAATATCAACCGCAGCCGGCCGTTTGGGCAGGCCGGGCATCGTCATGATGGTCCCAGTGATGGGGACCACGAAACCCGCGCCGGCTGAGAGCCGAACTTCCCGCACCGTCACCGTATAACCGGTAGGCCTTCCCTTGACCGTGGGATCATCGGAAAGCGAAGATTGGGTTTTGGCCATACAGATTGGCAATTCACTAAATCCCATTTCCGTAAACCGGGACAAAGCGTTCTCCGCTTCTCGCGTATACTGAACCCCGTCCGCCCCATAGATTTCGCGGCAGATAATCTCGATTTTTTCTTTCAGGGGGCGATCCAGGGAATACAGATAATTAAACTGATTCGGTTTGCCGCAGGCTTCCATTACTTTCTCGGCTAATTCCAAACCACCCTCGCCGCCTTTGGCCCAAACCTCCGAAATGGCGGTTTCCACGCCAACTGCCCGGGTATGCTCCTTAACCATATTCAACTCTTCTGCCGAATCAGTCGGGAAACGATTAACCGAGACAACTGCGGGCACCCCAAAGCGGGCTACATTCTCCAAGTGTTTCTCCAAATTCGCCAGCCCTTTTTCCAATGCAGCCAGATTTGGTTGGCTTAAATCAGCCATTGGGACCCCGCCATGCATCTTTAAGCTACGGCAAGAAGCCACGATGACCACTGTATCCGGCTTTAATCCGGCTAAACGGCATTTCAGGTCCATAAATTTCTCGGCCCCTAGATCTGCACCAAAACCAGCCTCAGTTACCAGATACTCACCCAGTTTCAGGCCTAGGCGAGTGGCGACCAGACTATTGCACCCGTGGGCAATATTAGCGAAAGGCCCCCCATGAATCAAGGCCGGGGTATTTTCGAGAGTCTGCACCAAATTTGGTTTAATAGCATCCTTCATTAAGACGGTCATCGCCCCGGTTGCCTTTAAGTCAGCGGCCGTGACCGGTTGACCGTCATAGGTGTAGCCTACAATAATTTTTTCAAATCGAGCTTTCAGGTCCATTAAATCAGTGGCTAAGCAGAGACAGGCCATAATTTCGGAAGCCACGGTAATGTCAAATCCCGATTCCCGCGGCACCCCATCTAAGCGGCCACCCAGCCCTAAAACCAGTTTGCGCAAGGCCCGGTCGTTCATGTCCAGTGCTCTCCGCCAAACTACTTGGCGCGGATCGATATTCAGGGGATTGCCCTGGTGCAGGCTATTATCCAGCATTGCCGCCAGCAAATTGTGGGCGGTCCCTACTGCATGGATATCCCCGGTAAAATGAAGATTAATATCCTCCATCGGGACAACTTGCGCATAGCCGCCCCCGGCAGCCCCGCCTTTTATTCCGAAACTCGGTCCCAAAGAGGGCTCCCGTAGAGCAATAACCGCTTTCTTTCCCAATCGATTCAGAGCTTGTCCCAACCCAACAGTATTGGTGGTTTTACCCTCCCCGGCCGGCGTTGGCGTCATGGCGGTTACTAAAACTAATTTGCCGTCCGGCTGATTCTCTAATTTTTTCAAAACATTCAGCGAGACTTTCGCCTTATAACGGCCGTATAAATCCAAATCATCTTCGGATAAGCCCAGGCTGCTACCTACTTCAACGATTGGTTTAAGCTTAGCTGATTGAGCAATTTCAATATCTGTTTGCATTATTTGGCTCACTCCATAAATCAATTTTTGTTTTGTTTGCTCAGGTTTTTCCGCATAAATTTGTCCATCTGCACAATAAATCTTTCGTGGGTTCCTTCTCCCACCTTCTCTCGCTCATCAAATCCTTCGACCTTAAACACCAGGCGACGGCCATCTACCTCGACCAACTCGGCCCGGGCTGTCACAGTCAGGCCGATAGGTGTAGCGGCCGTGTGGCTGGTCCAAATGCTGATCCCGACAGTACAAAACCCGTCCGGCAGGTACTTGTCCACCGCATTAATGGAAGCACCTTCCATTAAACCGACAAGGGCTGGGGTGGCAAAAACGGGTACATCCCCGCTGCCATATTTGATAGCGGTATTATTATCAGTTACCCGTTCCTGTTTTTCCCCGGTTAAACCTGGTTGCAAATTAATCTCCATAATGTGCCCTCCCCTTAACTAAGGTAATCTATGACTTAGTGATTTGCCCAAAGAAAAAGGGCCGGCCGGGCCCTCTCTTTATTTCTCCATGAGCCAAGCATCCGCTGGTCGATCGTAAACCAAAATCTCCTCCGGTTTAAAATACAAAGCGATTTCTCGTTCTGCACTCTCCACCGAATCTGAGCCGTGAATCACATTTCTGGAGATGGTTACCGCCAAGTTGCCTCGAATCGTTCCGGGTAAGGCCTCCGCTGGGTTGGTCGCTCCCATTAAGTCTCGAACTCCCTTAACCACGTTAGGCCCTTCCCAAACCATCGCGACTACCGGGCCTGAGGTAATAAACTCCACCAATCCCGGGAAAAAGGCTTTGCCCATGTGCTCCGCATAATGCCTCTCTGCCAAAGCTGTATCCATCTTGAGCATTTTCATGGCCACTAATTTGAATCCTTTGCGTTCCAAACCGGCAATGATTTCACCAGTCAGTTGCCGCATAACCCCATCGGGTTTTACCATGACAAAAGTTCTCTCCACCAGGTAACCTGCTCCTTTCTGCTGGGGTTCATTCGGTAAGCCTGTTCAGCTTCGCTGAATACTGAGGGTTAGATGGAAACTCCTGCTCCACCTGAAGTTAAACAAGGTAACCACCCCTTAGAGAAGTGGGCGTCTTTTGATTCAGATCAACCCCATCCTGGTATTGCCCTTATTCAGGTGACGAAGCTATTACTTCGCCAACTGCCGGCCGGCGTATTCCTTCTAGGCTGTTGTCTGTCTTAGGATTGACAACCCCCTTAGTCTCCTCAGGAGAAGGATTGGCCGTTCCTTGAGACGCCGGTTTTTCAGTTGAAATGAACCCTTCTTTTAGCAACTGCTCAAACTCTGATCCTTCTAGAGTCTCCTTTTCCATCAGAGTCCGGGCAACTAGCTCCAGTTTGTCCCGATTATTGGCCAGCAGTTCTTCTGCTTTTTGGTAGCAGGCATCGATAATTTTTCGAGCCTCCTGATCGATTGAATAGGCGACTGCTTCGCTGTAATTACGATCCCGGGCAATATCTCGACCTAAAAATACCTGCTCCTCTTTTCGGCCAAAAGTCAATGGCCCAAGCTTTTCCGACATTCCATATTCAGTGATCATCTTCCGGACCAGGTCGGTGGCCCGTTCCAGATCGTTTTGAGCCCCGGTACTGATCTCTTTTAAGAACATACTTTCCGCAACCCGTCCCCCTAATAAGACTGTCACCTCATCCAACAAACGCGAACGGGTCATATAGTAACGATCTTCAGTCGGTAATAATAAAGTATAACCCCCAGCCCGACCTCGAGGAATAATCGAAATTTTATGCACTGGATCGGTATTGGGCAACAAGGCCCCGACCAGAGCATGACCGGCCTCATGGTAGGCTACTAGCTCTTTTTCCTTCTCGCTGATCACCCGTGACTTCTTTTCTGGTCCCGCAATAACCCGTTCAATTGCGTCCTCTAATTCATTCATGCTTAACTTTGTCTTATTCCGACGCGCTGTTAAAAGGGCCGCCTCATTCATCATATTGGCCAGGTCCGCTCCGGTAAAACCAGGGGTCCGTCGGGCAAGAACCTCTAGGTCAACTTCTTTCTCCAGTGGTTTATCCTTAGCGTGGACCTTTAGAATAGCTTTCCTTCCGGCGACATCCGGTCGGTCAACCATGATATGCCGGTCAAATCGCCCTGGCCGAAGCAAAGCCGGATCCAGGATATCCGGTCGGTTAGTCGAAGCGATGACAATAATCCCTTCGTTGGCACTAAAGCCATCCATTTCCACCAACAGTTGGTTTAAGGTTTGTTCGCGTTCATCGTGCCCGCCGCCCAGTCCAGCACCCCGATGACGTCCGACCGCGTCAATCTCATCAATAAAAACGATACAGGGAGCGTTTTTCTTGGCTTGTTCAAACAAATCTCTAACTCGTGAAGCCCCCACACCTACGAACATCTCCACAAAATCCGAACCGCTGATGCTGAAGAAAGGTACTCCCGCTTCCCCGGCCACGGCCCGAGCCAGAAGTGTTTTCCCGGTCCCAGGAGCCCCAAACAAAAGAACCCCCTTGGGAATGCGTGCGCCAATCTCCGTAAATTTTTTCGGCTGTTTGAGAAACTCGACCACCTCGGCCAACTCCTCCTTGGCCTCATCAGCCCCGGCCACGTCCTCAAAGGTCACCTTTTTCTTTTCATCAGTGTGGAGTCGGGCCCGGCTCTTGCCGAACTGCATGACCCGGTTCCCCCCACCCTGAGTCTGCTGCATCATAAAGAACACAAATCCGATAAGCAAAAGAATCGGGAGAAATGTGGTTAACATACTGGTCCACCAGGGTGGTTGCGCTGGAGGACTAAAGAAATACTCTACATTGTGTTCTCTTAATAAAGTAAGCAAAGTTTGGTCTTCCGGACCGGTAAGCTTAAATTTTTCTTCATTTTTCATTGTCCCGGTAATTCGGTAGAAATTATCCTCCAGAACAATGGTTACTGATTTAACCTTATCCTGCTGCACCGACTGGTAAAAGGTTCTATAATCAATCGCCTTTTCTTGCTTTTCTGGTTCAGCGGACCAGCGGAAAGCCGCAACTGCAATCAGGACAATCAGCAGGTAGATAGCTAGATTTTTAAAAATTCGGCTCAACCCCTATGTCCTCCTCTCTCGTTCTCAAGACAATAGATAATATATATTAACAAAACCATCGCCTCTTGTAAATCAATAAATTTATTACCAGTTATCGCCGTATAATACTAGATTCTATAGAAAATGCCAAAAAAATCCGAAAAATGGCTTAAGTTGTTCCCTCTTAGCCCAAGACTTCTTTGGCACCGTATTAATAATTGTAACACAACCTTAAAGCGACATCAAATAAACAAACAAACTAGATTACCTTTCTTTCTTCCGACGCACCATCCTAGTTTCGATTATTAACCGGTTATACTCTCGCCGGCCCTGTAAATTTCCTGGCAAATAAATCCTGCGACCTCCAACTGGGTTAACCGCTAGTTCCAGCAGCCTTTCAATATGATCATAACTAAACTGCCGCAGATCGCCACTTAACTTACCCAGAATCCGACGGAGCACTCGCCGCCGCAAAGCAACCGGCTCTGTTAATAACTGAGAGATAGATAAGGCGGCAGATCCTGTTGGCAAAGCAGACTCTGATTCAAGCAGGCAGCGTTGAGCAGATTCAGCAGCCAATTCTTCTAAGAGATCATTATCATCTCTAATAATTTCGGCCATCCTATTAAGACCAGTTACTATGTTTGGGTTATACTTCTCTTGCAGGTAAGGAATCAACTCCAACCGGATACGGTTGCGCAGATAAACTAGCTTTTGATTGCTCGGATCCAGACAGTATGGAACTTGGTTTTCCTTTAAGTATAGCTCAATCTCTTCTCGGGTCAGGTCAAGTAGCGGACGAACAACTGGTCCTCGCTGATAACGCATGCCTCCCAGTCCCGTTAGACCGCTGCCGCGCAAAATATTCTCCAGAATGGTTTCGGCCTGATCCTGAGCGTGATGGGCGACCGCAATCCGCTGGCAGCTTAAAGCTTGAGCGGTCTCTTCCAAAGCCTGATATCTCACCCGTCGCCCGGCCTCCTGTAAAGAACACCTCCACCTTTGAGCCAAGCGAGCTACTTCCACCCGATAAACCTTAACCGGCACATCCCAACTTGCCGCTATTTCTTGCACAAAGGCAGCTTCCTGATCCGCTTCTTCACCTCGCAAACAATGATTAACGTGAACTACCTGAAGCCTAATCTCCAGTTCTTCCCTCAAAGATACCAAAGAATGCAAAAGAGCCATCGAATCAGGGCCGCCCGATACAGCTACGACCACCCCATCCCCTGGTCCTATAAGCTTATGCCGGTTAATCGTAAGCTTTAGCTTCTCCAAAAAGTCATTCACTTAGCGACCTAACTCCTTAATTAAGTAAATAGTTTTAATATCGGGTCATTCTGAGCGAAGCCAAGAATCCTTCCCGCGCTGAGAAGCAAAATCCTTCGCGAACGCTCAGGATGACATATGTCCACTACTTTCATCAATGGTTGTGCCTTGCGAACACGGGCGGTTAGTATAAAAAAAGCGCTTTCGCGCTCTTGTTTTCGACACCCCTGGCCGAATTCCTGCTAATTTCTATTATTTCTCAGCTAATCTACAGCTATACGGTGTTTCCATCGACTCTCAGGATAAAGATGTAAATGCCTAACCACTAACCACTAACCACTAACCACTAACCCCCCAACCACTACCACCCCCAACCACTCCCCAACCACCAAACTTAACGCTCATCTATTCGGGCAACCAAGACAGCCATATCGTCCCTGACCCGGCTGCAATTGGCCAAGGCCTGTTCCAGCAAGGTGTTGGCTATTTCTCGAGGATTAAGACTGTTTATCTTTTCCAAGACTTCACCTAGCCAACTATCCCTTTCGGCGACATGAAACCGGCTATCTAATAGACCATCCGTGACCATAACTACCAGATCTCCCGGTTCGAGACGGTGCTTAAGACTATTTACCTCCAACGTATCGAGGATGCCGATGGGGGGAGAATTGGCGGAAATAACAGTAACCTTTCCCTGTCGCACCAAGAAAGTCGGAGTAGCCCCCAGCTTGAAAAATTCGCCATCCCCGCTTTGCAGATTAATAATGGCTAGGTCTAGCGTGGCAAAGCTCTCTTCCTTGGACCTTAATAACAGGAGAGAATTAACCGCACACACCGCTTGGTCCGTTGGCAAGCCGGCTCCTAAGACTGTCTCTAGCAAACTCAAGGTTGAACGACTGGTCTCGTTAGCCACCGGTCCGACTCCCATCCCGTCACTGAGAGCCAGGAGATAACGCGCACCCGGCAAATTGATGGTTAAATAGTTATCGCCGGAACAATTATAACCATCTTCAGCCCGACAGGCTACGCCAACCTCGACGGTTAGGCGTCCTCCCCCAACCAGACAAACTTCACACCCCTGCTCAGCCGGCCAGGGACAGCGATCCGGCCGGAGTTCCAGTTGTTGTCCTAATATCGAGGTCAAAGCCGGCAATAAGCGATTCCGACAATCGTTATCTCCCGGACATGCCTTACGATAAAAATATAACTCTAATTCGCCACTAGGCAAGCGGTAGGCCTGAATTCGTTCGGCATTAACCCCTAATCGTTTGAACTCACGGCTTAACCTTTTTTCCATCGGTTTAATCCGTTCCGCCCTTTTTTCAAATTCCGAAATCACCTTATTAACCACATCAGCTAGGCCTTTAACCTGGCAGGCGACCAGATCACGACCTTCTTCCATTCGGTCCAGCCAGTAGCTTTCTAATTTGAATTTTTCAGAAACCCGGTTCACTTGGTTGACCAAATCCCGAGGATATAAGCAGCGATTCTTAATAAATGGGGCCGCCTCATCCAAAGTCACACCTAACTTTTCTCGACTTTCTCCCAGCGATAGCAAGTCCAGCAAAATCCGGTAGGTGGCATAAAAATCTTCCTCCCAACATACCCGCTGTGCCGAACAATTTAAACACGGTCCCTGCCTGACACTATCCATAAACTCAACGAGCCGATCCGAATTATTTTCTAGAGCGGAGCCCTTTTCCTTTTCCAGCGTCGCCGATATTTCATTGAGCATTCCCCCTAGATTTTTCAGTTTCTGACCGGTCATTTTCCACCAGATAACATCCGCCTGTCCGGTTTCTGATCCGCAACTTTCTTTATCGTCTGCCGCTTCCTTTAAACGACTAGCCGGACTGCAACTATTCACGCTCATTTCGTTATCATCAAGGTTATCATTAATCGTTTCGTTCTCGTTAGAACGACTAGGCGAAAAAGAGAACATGCCCGATAAAAACCCGGACTTTGGGTTATTGGGGGCAGATTGGATCTGGGTGCCTAAACGAGAAAAAAAGCGGGTCGGAAGTAAGAGGAATATCACAACCCCACTCCCCAGTTGAATTAGACTCTCCGGACTGGCACCTCCTTCTGCCAAGTAAAGGGTTAACAATAGGTTGCCCAAAAGAAAGCCTACGGCCATACCCAAGCGGCCCCAGGCTCGAAAAAGACCAGCTAAAAGCCCAGCTACAGCGTAGACTCCTACGGCATATGGCATTATCAGATGAGTAACACTAGGAAGCAGCCCAATCAAGGCTCCGGCTGCCGAACCAGCTCCGGCACCGCCTAAATAAGCAGCGATTAAAACCCCTAAGCTGGCAGTCAAAGGACCAAGCTCCCATTGGCCGATGTGAAGATCACAAATCCCCAGGATCAAACAAACCCCCAGGACAATAGCGGCAATCATTTCCTCTGCTCTCAGTTGATTAGGTTTCTCCCGGTTTTCTATCCACTGGACCGCGATCATAAAGATAAACGAAAGCACTCCCGCGATGATCGCCTCAAAGATTATGGATATCTCCTGATACAGGTTCCAGCCGTGCCAGATTAAAAAACAGTTTTGCACCAGGAGGTAAACGGCCATAACCAGCAAGGGCAGCAGAATCCACCACTGTTCCGGTTTCTTTCTAGCAGAGGTGATGACGCTGGTTAGCAAAAGAATCACCGCGACCTGATTCCAAAACACTGCCGGTATCGACGTGCTCCATAACCCTAGGACCACCGAAAAAACCATTAACCCGGCCAGCCCTGGGCGAAAGACCAGGGTCGCGGCCAGGTAAGCACCGCCAAAAGGGAGAAGTTCGCCCAGCACCGCCCCCCGGGCCAGGAGCCCCCCGGCTATTAAATGAAACAGATCTGTCAGATGAAATCCATGTGCCAAAAATCGATAGATATATCTACCCAAAAATCCCTTTGCAGATGTCAGCCCCGTTTGCACGGTTTGCCCTATGGCCGCAAACAGCCTGGCTAATAAAGGAAACAAAGTTCTCTGGGATTTACGCCGGCCCCTGTCTTCCTCGCCTGCCCCTGCTAGATCACCTAAGCGGCAGTACGTGTAGACATTAAGATCATCATTAAACATTCTTTCATCATCTCCGGTCAGCAATCTCATTCCCCCCCCGGCACCTGAATTCGTAGACAAGCTTAATTATAGACTGCCCGCATGGAAATAACTGTCAAACAAGGAGACTGCGACCAAAGTAGATTTCGACACAAAATATTTAGGCTATTCATTTTTATGGTAATTATTACATTTACGTTAATCTCTTAATTGACTATTTTTCTCTTTATTTTTACAGCCCAAGAAAGAATCCCCACTAACAAAAGCCCACTATTAAGACTTGAAAGTCTAAATACGGACTATTTTGTCAAGGCATAATATTGTATTAACACCTATTTTTGTCTGAATACTTTACTTTTCGTTTGACGATAAAATAAGTCTTTACAAAAATAATAATTATAACCGGAAGCTGGTTGCCCTCCGACAGTAATCACCTGGCCGTATAACCACCATCAACTAACAAGCTGATCCCAGTGACAAACGAGGCTGCTTCCGAAGCCAGGAATAAAACACACTGAGCCACTTCCTCCGGCTCTCCCAGCCGACCCAGCGGGTGGGCTTGCGCCAGCTGTTCCCGGACCTCTTCAGAAAGGCCATTCATCACCATTGGCGTTTTAATGAAGCCGGGAGAAACCGCGTTTACTCTGATATTATAAGGAGCGTAGTCCAGGGCCAGGTTACGGGTCAGCACCACTACTCCCCCCTTGGCCGCATTATAGGCCGGGGTCGCGGGAAACCCTACATGACCAAGGATAGAGGCGTTATTGATAATTGCTCCTTTTTTCTTAGCGATCATAATGGGCAACACCGCTTTTGCCCCAAGATAAATACCTTTTAAATTAATATTAATGACTCGGTCCCACTCCTCTTCGGCCAATTCGACCACCGAACCCTGAGTACCGATACCGGCATTATTAAACAGGATATCCACGGTCCCGAAATGCCTGACGGTTTCCTCAACCATTTTCTGAACCTGAGTGCCTGATGAAACATCCACCTGTACGAAGAGAGAACTCCCGCCCCCTTGCTGAATTTCCTCTACCGTTTTCCTTCCCTGCTCGGCATTATAATCAGCGACGACCACCCGGGCCCCTTCCTGAGCAAAAAGCAGGGCAGTAGTCCGGCCAATCCCGGTTGCTCCTCCCGTGATTATTGCGACCTTGTCTGCTAATTTCAATAAACTGCTCTCCTTTCCAAAATTGCTTTCCAGACTTTCCGCTTGAACATCTGGTACCCAGCGTCATGAACTAACCGTTATTGAAGCCATTAATTGAAGCCATTTAACATTTGAAAAGCTCTTCGGGTGCGCAGGTGATGTCGATTCAAAGCTAAAACTTAGTTTATGTTTTCCTGATTACAATATTGCTCTTGCTCGTCATTCTCGACTTTCTCGTTCATGCTCGAACATATTTCGGGTTTATCCGGATAGCCCAAGCGTTCATAGTTTTTGTTGTACAAAGATTTATCATACTGTCGCCATTGCCCTTCAAGTTAAAACCAAAGAAAAAGTCTGGATGCTTATAAATCATAGGGTAACCAGCTCATCGAGGGAAAATAACGATGGTTGTAGAATATACAAGGTAATTCACCTCTCTTGGACCGTAGTATTTTAGTGGACGGTTACCTAAAATTTCTACATTTCATAGGGGTGAATTCCTTTTTTTCAGGGGCTAAAACCCAATAAAATTAATATTCAGCCCTGAACGGAACTTAGAAAGCTAAAAGCGGCTACCCCTAGTGTACCGATTAAGGTTAAGATAATAGCCCACAGAATAATTCCCATAATACACCAAAACATAAGGCATCAAGGGACGCTCCCAGGGTTATTCCGATGGCGGCCCCCAGGGGTGCTCCGGTTATAAGCGGGGCTAGCAAACCTAACCCGACGACCCCATACGGTGCTTATAAAGTTCCAAATCGTAATGGCCATAGCGGATTTGATCATCTAGGGTTGGTTCGCTGGATTCGAACTCTAGATGGGCGATGGTATTATCAGCTAAGATAAAGTTGATGTCCATATCACGGTCTTTAACTTCAATCGTTGGTACTTTGGTTTGAATTACATCGACGATCCTTGCTAGTTTTAAGTCATAAAATTCTAATATTTCATCTTTAAAGGTTACGCTTAAGGAGCGCAAAGCTATGTCTTTATGGTGATAGGGAATCTTTAGTTCTGCACTAATAGGTATCCTCACTGATGACTCAATCCGGAAAGTGGTATTCCTTTCGGCTAGGGAAATCACAAAAAAGTGGACGCAGCCATCAAAGGACTGGGCAATGGCGTACAGCCAGATTTATCACTGGATAAATCTACCAATAATGATATTCCCAATCAGCAATCTTTTTAATCTCTAGAAATACGAGGACATCGGCAATCTGTTCTTGCGTGAATCCCTTTTCTTCCCGGATACGTTGACTTTGGCAACGAAGTATGGAAATTGTTTTTCTGAACGCGGATAAACCCAGCATTAACGGGCCTTTACATTATTCTTAATCCATTCTGTCAGTTCCTGTTTTGTTAATTCACCTGCTGCCAACTGCAACATTATCACGTATGTTTCCTTCTCTCCGGCTATTAGCTCCCATCCATTAAGCTGCAAGAATGTGTCTATTGCCACCAGGGCAATGCGTTTATTCCCATCAACAAAGGCGTGATTTTTACATAAATGAAAACCATACGTGGCGGCCATTTCAAAAATATCCTGATGCAAGTATTCTCCGTTCATCGTCATTTGGACTTGTGATAAGGCAGATTCAAGCAGGCCCTCATCCCGCAGTCCACTACTGCCCCCATACTGGCGGATTAAACTTCGATGAAAAAAAAGAATGATCTCTTTGTTCAGAAACTTAATCTTACTCATTTGCCCAACTCGCTTAAAACATTTTTATACTTGCTGTTAGTATTTCTAAATGCCTCAGCCCATTCGGCAAAATCAGGATCAAAGGCCTTTAAACGAATCCCTTCGGGCTCTTCAACAATTTGTAGCAAATCATTCTCTTTCAGGTAAAGTCGATCAATGATCTCCTTCGGCAAAATAACACCCAGACTGTTGCCTATTTTTCTTATCTTTAACGTGGACATTATCTACACCCCCCCGTTATAACTTAATTATAACTTTTCGCTTTTTATTCTTCAACTAGTATTCAATATCCCTACATTCATTGGCCTCACCCCGGGCAAACGAGCCAAAGACCCCGAGCTTAGAAACCAGGTAAACTTCACCTAATGCTGATATGGGTTTTCGGATACACTCAATTAGTTCATGCTGCTCCCTTATATTTTTCTCCAACGTGCGTTCCGCCCCCGTTCAATACACTCAATAAACCCATCATGCCCTAACCTATTCAACTCCGGCCGGGGAACTTAGGAAGCTGAAAGCGGCTACCCCTAGTGTACCGATTAAGGTTAAAATAATAGCCCACAGAATAATTCCCATAATACACCAAAACATAAGGCGTCGAGGGGATGCTCCCAGGGTTATTCCTATGGCGGCTCCCAGGGGTGCCCCGGTTATCAGCGGTGCCAGTAAACCTAACCCGACGACCCCATAACGTTCCCAGATCCGATAGATCCGAGAATTTTTTTCCCGCTCTTTTCCGGGGCCGCGACGTTTGATTAACCACGTCCGAAGACGGTCCCCGAGCAACACAACGAGCAAGGTCCCCAAAATGGTCCCCAGAGCAGATACAACTCCGTTTAATAAAGGATGCAGCCCAAACGCTATCCCGGCCGGGATGGCTGCCCATAACTCAATTATTCCGATCCCAAATACGGTCGCTGTCTTAAGAAAAAGATCCACTTTAGCCCCCAAAGTATTCTACTCTCAAATCCAAGACTACTTTTCTCAACAACATTTGATCCTTAATATTATAATAAATATTCCCAAACTCTGTATAAACGCCCCACCGATTAATGCCCCTCTTAAAGAAAACTTGGCTTACGGCAAGCCTTTGGCGCAAGCGGAAGCCCTAGTTGCCCTTACTTATAATTCAGAAAGTCACTTATACTTTCTGATTATGTAAAAAATCCTCTGAGGGGATACTTATGCCCTACAGTTTCAATTTAGCCAGTGCGTCCGCCAATGCGGTATTGATCGGCTCCTCCTTTTTAGTTTGCTGCTTTAAATACCGATCCACTTCTTTTTTGCTGATCTGTCCCTTTTCCGCTTCTCTTCGTTTATTATAGGTGCTTAGTTTTTCTCGAAAGCCGCAGACACAGGCAAAGGTTTTGTTCTCGCCTTCCCCTCGCAGTTCCATCTTTTTATGGCATTCAGGACAGCGGGCGTTGGAATTAATCGAGATCCCTTTGCGATAACCGCATTCCCGATCCTGGCAGACCAGCATTTCCCCGCGCTTGCCCTTAACTTTTAAGAGGAATTTCTCGCACTCCGGGCACTTTGTTCTAGTCAGATTATCGTGCCGAAAGGTTTGACTGCTGCCCTGAACCGCGGCGACTAATTGCGTGACGTAACCCCGGATGCCGCTGATAAACTTCTCGCTGTTGCTTCGGCCCTGACTGATTTCATTCAATTGTTGTTCCCACTTGGCGGTTAGCTCCGGGGATTTAAGCTCCGGCGGTACCAGGTTGACTAACTGGATTCCTTTGGCGGTCGGAATAATCTCTTTGCCCTGGCGCTCCATATAGAAGGAATTAAATAGTTTTTCGATAATGTCAGCTCGCGTCGCCGGGGTGCCCAGACCGCTAGTATGATCCATCACTTCCCGCAGTTTCTGGTTTTCCAGGAGTTTACCCGGGTGTTCCATGGCTGAAAGCAACGTGGCTTCCGTATACCGGGCCGGTGGTCTGGTTTTACTGGCCACGGGCTTAACGGACAGGACTTTTAGCCGCTCTCCTTGGCGAATCGCCGGGAGGGTTTGTTCCGGTCCCTCATCGTCTGCCTCCTCCTCCCAACTGCCGATGCCCTCATAAACACTCCGCCAGCCTTTGTGTTTCACGATTTTTCCCTTGGCGAAAAAAAGTTCTCCTTTAATTGATACTTTGACCGTTGTTTGTTCGTATTCAAAAGCCGGCAAAAGGACCGCCAAAAACCTTTTCGCAATCAAATCATAAATTTTAAGTTCGTCGGAACTCAGCCGGGCTAAATTCACCGGCTGCTCCGTCGGGATAATGGCGTGGTGATCGGTCACTTTAGCATTATCCACCAACCGCTTGGTGGGGCTTATTTTACCCTTTAAAAGCAAACGGGCTGCTTCAGCATAAGGCCCAACCGCAATGTTTTTTAACCGTTCCGACAGGGTCGGCACGATGTCGGCACTAAGATATCGCGAATCAGTCCGGGGATAGGTAACCAATTTATGGTACTCGTAGAGCTGCTGCATGACTGAGGAGGTCTTTTTGGCAGAAAAGCCGTATTTCCGGTTAGCATCGCGCTGTAGTTCTGTTAAATCATACGCCAAAGGGGGTAATTCCCTTTTGGCTTCTTTTTTGATCTCAATAATTTCGCCAGTTTGTCCGGTAACTTTGGCCACCAGTTCATCCACCCTATTTTTATCAAAAATAGGGGTCTGACCGCTGTTTTTATCCTGCCACCTTAAAGAAAAGCCGTTAGTCATTGCTTTTATGGTCCAGTAGTCTTTGGGCACAAACTTTTTAATTTCATTTTCCCGCTCCACCACCATGGCCAGCGTCGGAGTTTGGACCCGGCCAGCGGAAAGTTGAGCATTATATTTACAGGTTAAAGCTCTAGTGACGTTTAACCCGACTAGCCAATCAGCCTCCGCCCGGCATTCGGCCGCCAGATACAGATGCTCGTAATCCCGACCAGGTTTTAGGCGGCTAAATCCTTCCTTAATCGCCTTCTCGGTTTGCGAAGAAATCCACAAACGTTTAATCGGTTTGCGCCAGCCGGCTTTTTTAATGATCCATCGGGCTACCAACTCGCCCTCCCGCCCGGCATCTGTGGCGATAATTATCTCATCAATATCGGGCTGCTTCATAAGATTCCGGATTACGCTAAACTGTTTGGCAGTTTCTTTGATGACAACCAGATCCATTTTCGGGGGAAGCATGGGCAGATCTTCTATTTTCCAGGTTTTATATTTAGCATCATACGCCTCTGGGTCCGCTAACGTCACCAGGTGCCCCAAGGCCCAAACCACCACGTACTTGGCCCCCAGAAAACAACCGTTGCCTTTTTGATGGCAGTTCAGGATTTTGGCAATCTCCCGACCGACCGAAGGTTTTTCGGTTAGGACTAGACTTTTTCCCATTTAGCTAACACTCCGTTTAAAATAATCCTATTTCATTTATAAGTCCTTGGTATTATATCACATAAAGGCTTTTAACACTTGACTTTGGTAACAGTTGTAACTGCCCACAACAGCCATTGGTTCCACCTGAAAAACCTCTATAAGTTAAACAGCAACAACTTTCATCCGGCTTATAGCCTCAATTTATTAAATTTATTGTATTAGATAAATAGATTTAAAAGTTTTTGAGAAATTTTTTGCGTATTTTTCTTGCATCTTTTTAGATTAGCGGTTATACTAAAACAACCATTAATGCTTATGGGCTTTTACAATAACCTTCTCTATTGCCGAACGCTGGGGAAGCTTATGAATTCCCTTTGCAATGGCAATAAATTTATGGAGGTTTTTTTATGTTTAATGACAAGGTATTAAGTTGTAGGGATTGTGGTAACGAGTTTGTTTTTTCTGCTTCCGAACAGGAATTTTACGCAGAAAAAGGCTTTGCCAATGAGCCAGGCCGGTGTCCGGAGTGCCGGGCTGCCAGAAAAGCACAAGCTAGAGGCAACAACGGATACGGAAGAGCACCCCGAGAAATGTTCCCAGCCGTTTGTGCTGCTTGCGGCAAAGATACAACCGTTCCCTTCCAACCAAGTGGTGAAAAACCAGTTTACTGCAGAGACTGCTATCAACCCCGGAGCCGAAATAACTGGTAAGACTTAACTAAAAATTAGTATACTAAGTCAAAAAACCTTCCCAAACTCACGAGAGAGCTGGGAAGGTTTTTTAAACTTGTTAACACGTATATTGTTGTTTGGGTTATTTTCATTGGTGGTTGTGCCTAGCGGGCATGGGCGGTTAACAAGAATATCCAGCCAACAATAAAAGCAAGTAGGTGAACTCTACCGATAGACCGTCACGGCAGCCGCTAGAAATGACTAATTAATAACGCTCGTATCCGGGATTAATTGAATATGGCCAAAATCACGGCCTGACCCATGTTTATAGAAACCGACTTTTTTCTCCCGTATAATACAAAGCCAGCCGATGAAGGGCTCGGGTACAGGCAACATAAAGCAGTTTTCGGTCATACTCACTGGAATAATTGTCGCGGTCAGCCCCATAGACCAGCACTACATCAAACTCCAACCCCTTGGCTAGGTAAACTGGGATAACCACCGCCCCCTTGGGCAGTTCTCCATCACCGGGGTTAATCAGTGGTTGATTCGTTAATTTCTTCAACCGGGCCCGTACTTTATGAGCCTCCTGCCGAGTTTTGCAGATAACCGCGACGGTTTTATATCCTTGTTCGAGGCAGGCCTCTAGATCACGGGCAATCGACTGATCGACCCGTTCCTCGTTCTCTTGAAACACAACGATCGGTTCGGCATCATGTCTTTCAAAAGGAATGCCGTCCTGCTTTTTCCCCAGTAAATTCTGAGCAAACCGGCTTATTTCATAAGAAGATCGGTAGCTTTTATTCAAATGAAGGGTTATTGCTTTCTTTTTCCCGAGTGTATCGGCGATTTTTTTATACAGCGATTGATCCGCGTCTTGGACAATGCCTTGCTGGATATCTCCCAGCACCGTATATCGGGCCACTTTAAACAAGCGTTTAAAGACCTCATATTGTAAAGGATAATAGTCCTGGGCCTCATCAATAATCACCTGCCGAATCTGCGGAAAAAAATCACCGCCTTCAATTCGCAGTCTAAGATAGAGCAACGGCGCAATGTCTTCATAGCAGATCCATCCCTGGTCTAACCTTTCCCGGGTGGTGGAGATTATCGGCAAGATTTCTGCCGGCAGTTCCAGTCCCCGGGCCAGCTTTAGAAAAAGCTGTGGCTCGTTAAAAAGCACCTGGTACACTTGTTCATAATCAACTTCGGTAAACCGGCGAAGCCGTTCCATAAAGACCTTGGTTTCTTTGATCGACAGCAGCCGGCTGAAGGACTTGATTTCCAGGTCATGGCCCTCAGATTTTTGAACGATCTCCTCAATTTTTTTAAGCCGCAGCTTGCGGAGGGAATGAACTTTTTCCAAGATCCGCTGCTTGATTTTTTCCAGCCGCCTGGCCATTGGTTGCTCAAACTTTTTATGGAGAAACTGGTTCTTTAACTGCTGCCGGGTCTCAATAATTTCTCCGTTGTAATACACGTCAGCAAAAGGAATTAGGTGGCGCGCATAATACTCCAGCAACCGATCCAGTATTACTTGAAAAACCGCGGACCCCTTAAACTCAATGCTCTTTCTCCTCAATTTCCCTTCTGTTGTGCCTTGGGAGGCAATCAGGGACTCCAGCTGGGCATTTCGGGTTTCTAGCTTTAACCGGCCGGCCAGTACCTGGCGGGCAAGCTCGTCAAAGGTTATTTGCCCGACGTTTTTCTCCCCCAGTTCCGGCAGCACACTGGAGATATACTGGCTAAATATGGTATTTGGCGAGATAATCAAAAAATTCTCCGGCCTAATGTTTGATTTCAGACCGTCGTAGAGCAAGAAAGCAATCCGGTGCAGGGCAATGGAGGTCTTACCGCTGCCGGCCACCCCTTGAACCATTAATAGTTCGTTAGTCGTATCCCGGATAATGATGTCCTGTTCCTTTTGAATGGTTTCCACGATATTCCTCATTTTCGCGGAAGAGTTACGGCTTAAGACCTCCTGCAGGATTTCATCATTAATCTGGATGCTGCAGTCAAAAAAATACTCTAGCTGCGAGTTCTGAATCTTATACTGCCGCTTTAATAAGACTTCCCCGGAAATAAGGCCGATTGGTGCCTCATAGGTCGCCGGCCCCAATTCATGGCGGTAGAAGATGCTGCAAATAGGAGCTCGCCAATCAAAAACATAAATATCGTTGGTTGCCGGATCCATCACATTACCTAGACCAACGTAAATCTTCTCCCGCTCCTCGAAACCATCCTCCACAAAATCAAACCGGCCGAAATAAGGAGAACCGATCATTTTTTTTAATTTCTCGATTCGGTTTAATGAGTTGATATAAGTGGCAGTCTGCCGGTTGACTTCAGCCAGGTATTGATTCAACTCGGTTAATCTGGCAAAATCATTAGAAAAGTGAACTGTGTTTTCCCACATGTCTTTTCTTGAGGCGATTAGGTTATTTCTACTGCTTTGCAGAGAGCCGGTTCCCTTTTCTATTTCATCCTGGATACATGCCAGGGTTTGCTCAAGATACTTTGTTTCCTCACGAAAATCTCGTTGATAATCGTCCAACTTAACCTATCACCCTCCCAATTATCTTCAATAACCCGTTGACATGGCAATCTGCTTTGTGCTAAAATTTTTGGTGAAAAGATTAGTAAATTGGGTTACTGTGTGCATTTATCAATTATACTAAAAAGGGGTATTCAAGTAAAGCTTGGATACCCCTTTACAAAATTTGTTTAGCTCTACTGGCAAGCTCGGATAAAGAGAAAGGCGTTTTAGCGTGACAAGTTGCACTAAAACGCCTTTCCAGAGTTTTGTATATTTGGATTAATTACTATTAATGTCCGGTTACATATATTTTCCATTCTCCGTTATGATGAAGGTACTTTAATTGATCTTCAGTATTATTCCTGAGTTCTATATCTACTTCTGCCACCCAAATCGTTCCTTTTTCCGATATTTTATCTTCTATTTGTTTCTGTGCCTTTAAAATTTCTTTGAAGTCCTCTTCCCTAAATACTTCATGATTAATACGCTCCGGATGGTTCTGTGCTTCTATAACCTCGGCGGGAACTTCTTCAATGGGAATTTCTTTAAAAGGCATACTTTCATCTTCGAAAATTGGTCTTTCCCTCAATTGGTCGACCGGTATCTCTTTGACAGAAATAACCTTAGCAGAAATAATGGATGGCCCGACGTTATCACGAAGTAATTCATAAAGTTTCCTCTGGTCTTCTATAGATCCTCGGACATCCAAACAATATTTCATCATGCTATCAATATCTCCGCGCTGGTCAGCTTCAACGAAATTATTGATAACAGACTCTGCCTCTGCTAAGGTTAAAATTGGATCAAGTCCGTATAATGGTGTAGAAATAAAATGAGCCATAAATTCATTTCCTCGGTTAAGATATAAGTGCCTATCAAATACCAAACCGAGGGAGGAATGAATCCATGACTCAGTTTAATATTACCCTAACCGAAGAACATTTACACGGACTTTTTGTTTCAAATGGAGGCTTGGAATATGAAGAGAAAAATAAATATAACTTGATTGGACACCAATTGTTGTACTTCTTCCTCCAGGCAAATCTGCTTATGGTGGCTGGAATGCATATGATTTTTGGCTGACAATTAGTCTACCACGCACAGGGGATTACACGACTTTAGTAAGTTGCAGTGATATATATTGGCCATTGTCTTCAACTAGACAACTATATTTTTAATTGTGAGGTGTTAAAGTTATGAAAAGCAAAAAAATAATCATGCTTACCAGTGCTTTCTTGTTTTTCATTGGACTAACAATATTTGTTCAATCCTCATATGCTAATACTCTAAGCCAAAAAATAGAACAAATAAAGAGAAATGAAATTCATCAAAGATTGGGGGAGGCGTTAAAAGATAACGTCACCGTTAGTAATTCAGAAAATATAGTAGCTATAGTAAATGGAGAAAATATTTCAGTAAATGAATGGAACTATTATAAAATTTGGGACACTGAGAAAGTAAAAAATTTTGGAGAAGTAGTTCCTTCCGACCAACAAATTTTAGATAGCCTTGTTAAAAATAAAGTGATTGTGAGTGCTGCTAAACAACAAGGTTTGTATCCTAATGAAGAAGAAATTAATTCATATATAAGCGAGCAACGTCAAATTATGGCTAAGGAACGACCTCAGGATGTTTATAACCTTATTAAGGGATGGGGCATTAGTGAAGAAGAATATTTTTCTATAATGAAAGATATTTGGGGTGACTCAATTGCGAGGTTAAATTGGTATGATGCACTGCGTAAGAACTCGCCTCAAAAAGGGAATGAAACTACGGAGGATTATATGATAAGATTGAAAAAGATTTACAATGATGAAGTAGCTAGCTTAGTGGAGAAGCCAAATATAGAAATTACAAATCAAGGGATGCTATTGGGACTTAGTTACAGTAAATAAAAATAGAGCAGAGGGCGGGTGTATTTGTCAACCGAAATGTTGACCACCTTGGCGAAAAAAATATATGATAGTTTACCTGTAACTAATAAAAAAACATTGAATTTTGGAGGGTTTATGAATTAGCATAATTTTCAATCTATATTGGCAGATAATCAGCATATATGAGTAATATTTTGAGATAGTCCCATTAGTGTACTTAAATAGGACCATTATGTGCATCAAATAAATCCACTTTGGTCATGATGAGATCCACTTTCTGTATAATGATGAAATACACTACAAATGGTGTAAATCTTTATCAGGGGGTCGATCAAATGATCAAGTATCGAGAAATTCTTCGGCTTCACAGCCAAGGTGTAAGCCAGCGCGGTATTGCCGCCGGTTGCCAGTGCTCACGAACCTCTATCCGCAATGTGCTTGAGCGAGCAGAAAGACAGGGTGTTTCTTGGCCTTTCAAAAAAGACCTGACAGATGCAAACCTTCAGGAATTGCTTTTTCCCGAAAAGAGCAGTCAGTCCAATCGAAAGCCGCCGGATTGCGAATACATCCACCGAAAAATGGCCAAAAGTGGTGTTACCCTAAGTCTGTTATGGCATGAGTACTGTGAGCAGTGCCGGTTAAGCGGTGAGATTCTACTTATGTACAGCCAGTTTTGCCGGTATTACCGCAAGTATGCCAACACCACCAAAGCCACCATGCGCATCAAACGTAAACCAGGTGAAATGCTTGAGGTGGACTGGGCTGGAAAGACTGCATTCATCACCGATAATCTAACAGGCGAACCCATCCCAGCATACATCTTTGTATCCGCTTTGTCCTGCAGTCAGTATGCTTATGTTGAAGCTTTTTTGTCCATGAACATGGAAAGCTGGATCAATGCTCATATCAATGCTTTCAACTACTTTGGCGGTGCTACCAGAATTTTGGTGCCGGACAACCTAAAGACCGGTGTAGACAAAGCCTCTCGTCAGGATCCTCAGATCAATAAAACCTACCACGAGATGGCGGAGCATTACGGTACAGCGGTGATTCCAGCCCGGGTGAGACACCCCAAGGACAAACCCACTGCAGAAGGCACCGTGGGAATCATCTCCACCTGGCTTATTGCCTCCCTGCGGCACCAACAGTTCTTTTCCCTTCGAGAACTTAACAGTGCCATTCGGCTGAAGCTGGAAGAATTCAATCAGAAACCTTTTCAAAAGAAACCGGGAAGCAGGAAAAGTGCCTTTCTTGAAGAGGAAAAAGCCTTGCTACTGCCATTACCGGCCTCCCCATACGAACTTGCCACTTGGTCAACGGCATCCGTACAGTATGATTATTGCATAATTGCAGATAAAAATCTTGAGTATCACACCGACCGGAAGTTAGATAAGATACCGATGATAGTTGATCCCCTTTGCTTCGCACCAAGCCTTTGCGGTCATTCCACTGGCCCGGCATTCAACCACTAGTGCCTGCTGTTCATTTTTGTCCATCTAAAACCTCCATACCTTAGTTTTATGGAGATATTTTCTCATGGACAGGGCGTGTTGACCATGCACCCGAATACTGAGCACTTACCCTTGTTCTTTATGCCATACTCGCTTCTTTTTTTGCTAGCTGAAAGGGCAAAGACTCTCTGCCTCTGCCCTTAATCCTGTTTCTTATTCAGTCTTAACTATTTACATAAAATCTAAAAGTCTCGCAACTGATAATTATTTATTGTATCTTTCCGTCAGATCCCCCTACCTGGAATTCACCTATTACAGTTTCCCCATCAACATCATAAAGCGGAATAGTAAATCCCGCTAGAGATTTTTTTGTCATTTCTAAACATTCTTTTTCAGATGTAGGATCCTCCCCATCTAAATCTTTGGAATAAACATATCCTACTGTTACTCCATCAACACCCATAGCTAGAATTAAATCCGGTTCATCATCTGGAGAGATAGCATCAAGCCCGCTTCCATAGGTTTGACCGTTCTTATTCACTTTGTAAGGTTGTTTCTGGGATTCTTCCTGAACGTTACCTGACTTGGCTGATGGCGCATATGGCCACCAATCAGTTGTATAACAATTATAGTCATTCCAAAAGTTATTTGAAGCAGTGTAAACTCCAAATTGTCCTTGACTTCTCCAAGAACCATATGGGTTAGGAACTAAGGTTGTCCTGGCCATAACTTGAGTTGTTTCAGTATTAGTTACCCATCCAGATTCACGGTATAAAGCATCAATTCCATCGTACAATCTAGCTTTTGCCCGCAGGGTACTTACCGGAGTAGTTTGCCCACCAGACACACCTGCCCAAGTCTGCGCGCTTACCTCAGTTTGATAATAACCAGTAAGTTTAGATACTCCTGCATAAGTCTTATTATTATGATATACATATTTTGCAGAACTCTCTATAGTCTCTGCTAGTGCTAGTGCTAAAGGTGCCCATAAGACTAGAGAAGAGATAACTAATAGGGATGTCAGACACCTTCTCATTTTTTTACCTAACATTGTCTTACCACCTATCCTTTCTTTCCCACAATTAATAAAATTCTTAATTAATGCTATTTATATATAATAAATCACCTGCCTTACATAATTATGACAGAGTATACTACGCAAAGTTCTATCAAAAATCCGTTATCTGTGATTTAAAGTTGACCAACTATTGCTTTCCTGAGGCATTATGTCTTGTGCACCTGTTGCACTAGCGAAAGTTGCTCCTGTAATCTAAGGGTAATTGCTAGCACAAACCAAAACCATGTAATAATTTGCTTATATTGTCCCGTTCTCTAAACATCATAAAATCTCCCCCCAAGAATAGTATTGATTCTAATAACATGTGGAAGAGTATAATGACTTGCTTTCCAACAGATTGCCGGAAGCGTTATAAACTTTAGCCGTTGCACATACCCGATACGTACCGTTGACAACGTAATAACTCTCTTCTACAGTGGCAACAGAGACCCCGGTCGATGATGCGGACCATGTCTTGATTGTATTCCAACTACTACCGGCGGATTTTTGCAGTTCGACAGTAAGTATTGTTGTGTGCGAACTATCGTAAGCTGAAGCAAGCCCCATACAGGTGGCTTTTCCCGTCGAGTTGATCGATAACCCCGGACTTAATAGAGATATGTACGTCCATTGAGGAGCGACCACTCCTTGTGTCCCTACGTTTGTTGTCTGGCCAGCTGCGTAAGCCGGAACGATGCAGACAACAGTCATAAGGACAAGGATACCCAGGCAGATGAACTTTTTCATAAAATAAAACCTCCTTTAAAATATCTTTCAATAACAAAAGACAACCAAAGGAGGTTTTTGCAACAGATTTTTTTTATTTTTTTAGAAAATAATTTCTTCACTTATTTAAATTTATTCTATATATTTTACCCCTTCGGCCATCTTTACCGCCATATCTTTCCACATAATGCCAGATCCTTTGGAGCGTGGACTTAGGAAGGTTGGATATGCCTTCTACAGATTCTCTTCCGTACCTTATCATTATGGATATTAAACCGCCCAAGATATAATCAGATAACTCTACAAACCAGTTTCGCCAGCGGCCAATAGTGGACTCGTCCGTTGCGACCGTCAGATCGTCATTTCCGGTAATAACCGATTCAATGCTTTCGCTGCTATGGCGTTTATATGGAACCAGGATATCCGGAAGCTCGTGATGTATCCGATGGCAATGACAACAACGAAGTCGACGGATAACTAGGACATTTTTATTTCCTGCGTCATTAATGAACCCGCGATGACGGCTGCCAATAACCTTCAATGACCCATTACAGCATGGACAAGGATTCTGCTCCGCGCTCCTTACAAAAACACCCTTTTCAAGGTTTTCAATCAGTTCATATTCTGCTACAATGATCATACTAAGTAGTGGGGACGCCCCTGGTGCTTCTATTGGCGTGGAAAGCATCTTATAAAGGGGCGTCTTTTCCTTTCTGTATAATATGGTCATTATATACAGCAATCTCTGGTCAGGCAATTCCATCAGCTTTTTGACATTTTAGCTTGGCTCAGACACCTTGACCAGCAATGAGTGCCAGCTATTGGTCTAGCCCCCTAGAAAGGTATTACAAAATTTGTTTAGCTCTACTGGCAAGCTCGGATAAAGAGAAAGGCGTTTTAGCGTGACAAGTTGCACTAAAACGCCTTTCCAGAGTCTTGTATATTTGGATTAATTACTATTAATGTCCGGTTACATATATTTTCCATTCTCCGTTATGATGAAGGAACTTTAATTGATCTTCAGTGCGGTTCCTGAGCTCTATATCTACATCTGCCACCCAAATCGTTCCTTTTTCCGATATTTTATCTTCTATTTGTTTCTGTGCCTTTAAAATTTCTTTGAAGTCCTCTTCCCTAAGTACTTCACGATTAATACGCTCCGGATGGTTCTGTGCCTCTATGACCTCGACGGGAACTTCTTCAATGGGAATTTCTTTAAAAGATATATTTTCATCTTCGAAAATTGGTCTTTCCCTCAATTGGTCGACCGGTATCTCTTTGACAGAAATAACCTTAGCAGAAGCAGAAATAATGGATGGCCCGGAATCATGAAGTATTTCATAAAGTTTCCTCTGGTCTCCTACAGATCCTCGGACATCCAAACAATATTTCATCATGCTATCAATATCTCCGCGCTGGTCAGCTTCAACGAAATTATTGATAACGGACTCAGCCTCTGCTAAGGTTAAAGTTGGGGGTTTCTCACTAATGTAATCAGCGTTGTACACTTCAATGGTTCTAATGCCATCAGCGTCGTGCACTTCAATGGTTCTAATGCCATCATCAGCGTCGTACACTTCAACAGTTCGAGTTGACGATTTCTCACTAGCATTTTTGGCAATAGCATTAAAAGAAAATCCCAAGATAAGGATAAGACTAACAGCCAGTGTCAACGTAACCGTCCACTTGCGATTTATTTTCATTAATATACCTCTCCTTTCTAATTTTGATATATTTCTCCATAACCAGCATAAGCTTGGTTCCCATTTGTGACCGTAATCTCAAGTGTAGCCGCACTATCTGCTTTTGGTGTACTACTCATTTCCGCATAAACAGCAGGACCAGAATAATTATATACACTGGATGAGTAACTGCACCTACTGCCAACTCCAAAGACGTCACGAGTATAAACGGAATAATTTATGGTATAGGGATTATAGGGAGTGGAAGTTGACCACTGCCGCAAATTAATATACAAAGGATTCGTATTTGGAACATTGAAAGGTGCTGTTTTAATAAAATTTGTAATTTGAAAACTATAATCTTTAATTTGTGTCGCTTGTGCCTCTTTTATATCTGCATTGACAATCGTAGGAATAAGCATAGTAACTAACAAGAAACTAATAATCATGTAGCGTTTAACCTTCATAATCCAGCCTCCTTATTACTTTATTATCTTCTTACTTAATTATCAAGGTCGCTGTTCAAAATGAGTTACACCAATAAAAAGCAGTTAGTTAAAATCAACAAATTTAAAGCATAGGCATCACCTCCTTTAATAAACTCTCGACATCTCCACAATGCTCCTATTTTCATGGTATTTCACTTTGTTTATCTTGAACCTACTCTCAGGATGTCCTTAAATCCTGGTAGCTTTTGTGTTTTCCGGCAGAGCAAAACAAACCACACGGGATTCTTTTTTCTCGGCCATTGGGATTCCACATCAGCTCCAGGCGGCTAACCTCCTAGGTCTCCCGGCATCAGCGTGCCTAATTCCTTCGTCCAGCCTATCCTAGAGATGGAACGTCAGTGATGCTCCCCTACGCTGGGTCAGTGCCCTCAAGGTGAAATTCAATCCTGCTGCACGGTCCTCGATTGTCAAAGTTTTTCCTAGTCAGACAAATTGACGATTATTGTCAACTAATTCAATATATTACCGTGGAAGAGTATAATGACTTGCTTTCCAACAGATTGCCGTATATGTTATAAACTTTAGCCGTTGCACAAACCCGATAGGTACCGTTAATAACGTAATAACTCTCTTCTACAGTGGCGATGGAGACCCCGGTCGATGATGCGGACCATGTCTTGATTGTGTTCCAACTACTACCGGCGGATTTTTGCAGTTCGACAGTAAGTATTGTTGTGTGCGAACTATCGTAAGCTGAAGCAAGCCCCATACAGGTGGATTTTCCCGTAGAGTTGATCGATAACCCCGGACTTAATAGAGATATGTACGTCCATTGAGGAGCGACCACTCCTTGTGTCCCCTACGTTTGTTGTCCCGTCAGTTGCGCAAGCCGGAACGACGCAGACAACAGTCATAAGGACAAGGATACCCAGGCAGATGAACTTTTTCATAAAATAAAACCTCCTTTAAAATATCTTTCAATAACAAAAGACAACCAAAGGAGGTTTTTGCAACAGATTTTTTTATTTTTTTAGAAAATAATTTCTTCACTTATTTAAATTTATTCTATATATTTTACCCCTTCGGCCATCTTTACCGCCATATCTTTCTCCGTCTGGGCTCGAATCATAAACATGCGTTTATTCATTGACCAGATGATGGTAACCAGAGAGTTTTTCACGACAACGGTTCCCTCATGTCCGTTGATGCTGATGGTTTCAATGACGGAAGCATTTTCCGTATCCAAAGCGGGCTTGTTGCCTTCACTTAATTCCATATAAGTTATAAACAAGCCCTGCGGATTTTTAAATTCGATTCTTCTTAAAAGTTCGCTATTAGAGCTATCACTGACTTTATATCCGTCCGGTATATAGGTCGGCACATAAGCATTGTGCCAATCTATAGCCACACTGCCCCCCCTCCGAACCATTCTCATTGTTCTTTAACTCAAAGGACGTATATTCCTGTTGGATTTCCATTAAATCCCATGTTCATCATGTCGCCCTAAACCTTTTTGATTTATAACAAAAGGAAACTATTTCCACAAATTATGCGTTTAGTGATATCGGTTTGAGATAGATTTCTTCCGGGTTAAACCCGGCCCAACGGACCATATTTAAAGCTTGACGGTTAACATTATCCGGAAAATATCTCTGACCCTGAATACTTACTGTTTGAATAGTACCCAATACTTCCAGTATAGTTTGCACTGAAGGTCTGTCTGTACTTTTGTTTCCCGGTAATTTCACTGCTTCTCCTCGTTCCTTTAGGGCCTTGCGAACTCGGTACTCCAGGTAGGAAGCCAGCAGTAAGACCAGGATAAACACGTAGCCTAGCGCATAAATTCGCTTCGGGTTTTCCAAGTATACTGGGCCTAAATATACGCGGTTTTTGAGGAATCGAAACTTGGTTTCAATTGAGATCTGCCGTTTATACTCTAATAAAATCCCTTGATCATCGTATTTTTGACGATCTTTCACATTGGCGATCAGCACGAAGGTAGATTCCATTTGGAGCAGGTACTGGTAAACCTCTGGTTTTATATCGCCAACACTGACTTCAGCGTGATATGTCGTGGTAATCGTCGGTTCTTCTCCATTGCGGGGTTTTCCTCGGTGACCGTAAGACTTTTTGACGCAGATCTGAACCGTTCCTTGAACCTCAAAGCCTTTTCGCTGGCATTCTTGAAGGAAGACATCTAAAGCAGCCTGGGCATCAGGTTCACAGGCAAAAGCCTTAGTTTTTAAGCCTTTACTCTGTTTAATTAACTCCTCTTTTTGCTTCCCGATCCGTTTTTGTAAGGTCTTTTCTTTCTGGGCTTCCAGGGAAGAGGAGTGAACTACCACAAAATCATAAGTGTGTCCTTCCAGTTCATGATGGACCAAATAGGTTCGGTAGTGAGAAGCCTTTTTCGAGTTGGTTTCACTGACTATCCCAATGTCATGCCAGGAGTTTTCGGCCCAGGCCAGTGTTTTTAGTTCTTTCGCCAGGTTATAGGTTTCCGGCAGTCGAGAGATAAACTGAACGTGCTGCTTGGTCAGATTGGCTAAAGATTCGTTAGAGATCAGGGCACAGTCACCAACAAAAACGACATCCCGATAACCTTGGGTATCAAAGAACTCTTTCATTTTCAAGGCTGCTTCCGGGTTCCATTTGTTATCAGATTTGTTCCCAGAGAGCATTTCACCCATGACTACTTGGCCGTTTTGTTGCACTGCAGCCCCAATTTTGAATTGTTTAAGGTCCGGGCGCAGATCCTTACTGTGGCCTCTATTAATCGTAAAATCGTTGTATGGCTCTACATCATAGATTCCTTCGACCGATATGGAAGTAGTATCTAGATGAACCGTGGAGATATCTAAATTGTGAATATCAAGCATCACCAAGGATACCAAACTGATCAGTTTGTTCAAATCAACTTCAGCTAGTTTATCTAAGGCCCGGCCGTAGGCATGTTCGTTAAGCTGATCAATTGATAATTCCACATCGGGAAACAGGTTAGATAAATCCTGCTCAGCCCAAAATTGATGCACTTTCCATAAAGGCATCCGGCCGCAGAAGATACTAATAATGAGGGTTTCGATCAGGAGACCCGGAGAGATTTTAGAATTATCTTCTCTCCATAATACTATCTCGTTAACCAGTTCCCGAATCTTAGCTAGACGACAGAGCTTGGTGACTACCGGAACAGCCATTGGTTTAAGGGTCTTAATCCCAGCAAATATTGACAATCGAATCAACTCCCAAAGAAATATCTTAGAGAGTTATATTCGACATAAATTTACCGGTCCCTGCCAGATACTGGACATTTTTTAAATATTTTTTCTGTAAAGTTTTGACATGCCGAATGCGGGTTAAATAATTCAGCACCCTTACTCTAACTGCTTGGACGGTCACCACGGTGGTGCATAGTATAACAAATATGATCAGCATAGCAACTGCCACTCTGTTTAAGACCTTCAGAATGTGCTGCCTTCTGGCATAAGCCTTCGGCTTTTTAAGATGGACATCCAGTAATTGGCTGAATTTTTGGACTGCTTCCTTGGAAGGCAAAAATTCGGGATCATCTTTGAGCTTTTCTTTTTCTTCCAGAAAAAGCTGGCCTTCTTTTTCCGCTACATCGTACATGACCAATTTAAACAGACTGTCTTCATATTCCTCGTATAGCTTTTTCCGAATTTGTTCCTGACTGTTATTTGGCATGCTTATTCATCTCCTTATCCATGAGGTCTTTGGCTTTTCTTCGGGCTCGTGTCAAATACTGCCGGACGCTGTCCGGAGATATTTCAAAAATTCTCGCTATCTCCCGATCCTTCATTTCCAATATGTACTTAAAATACAACAGGTCTTTCTGCTTCTCCGGAAGCCTCAATATGGCATTACCCAGCTCTTCTATTTCTTCCTGATGGACGACCCTTTCTTCCATGGTATCTCCAAGGTTGGGGATCCTTTCCGCCAGATCCCGATCTTTTCCATAATACGTATGTTTTTTCTGTACATCACGGTGTTTTATAAAGTTAATGGCTACACTCTTAGAAGTATAGACAATATAAGCAGTCCTTTTGCAACTGTCTAGAGTTCGAATTAAAGATATTTTTTCAATTAGTTTTATGAAAGTATCGTTGATCAAATCCTCCACATGGTTCGCGTCGTGGGTAATATTGTAAACAGTCTTTCGCACCAACCCATAATAATCATGATATAGATTCAGCATAAAGGCCTTACTCTCATCGCTTTCTATTGCGACGATTAACATCATGATCATTACGAATCACATCCTTTATTAGGATTATACATAATCCTAATAAGAATTTGTGATAAGACAATGAAGGAATCTCCAAAATCGTAAAATTGTGCTTAAGAATTTTTTTGCACTAAATGTTGCATAAACTTTTAAAGATTGTCTTTTATTGATAAGACGACTTTAAAGGGAAATTTGCCCATTAAATAAAGGCATAAAATATTCCGGGTTTTTAGGAGATGTACTACCGCTCCGTTTAAACAGGTGTCACTTAAATACTCAAGGATTAACAGTTTGATATAAATAAATGGAAAGGAGGTGATGAAGTTGAAAATGAAAGGTCTAAGTTCCACCATATCAATTGAAGTAAGTATGGTGAAGCGAACACACTTACTCCTTTGGGCTCCCCCGATCATCAATTTAAACTAATCTTCGACCGGTTTATGAAAATGTTGTAATTTACCAGGAAGTTGATTTGTTTAATCAGTAAGAAAAATTGCAGAATTTGTGAAGGGAGATATTTTTTATGAGCAAGAAGCATATTACTTTAACCGTTTTTCTTTTGGTTTTCCTGCTTAGCATTCCGGTAATAACTAATGCACAAGATGATTCAAAAAATCTATTAAGTTCCAGATCAATGCTTGATAGTTATCAATTTTCGGGATTGTTGTCAAATAACATTTACTCCCAGGACACCTTTAACACTAATGGAACCAATATACTGTTAAATTATCGGCAATGGGACAATGTTCCTCAATGTATCCAAACTGTTAGATACGTAATATGTAATCACGGTTATATTTATGATACCGACTATGTATACAATACCTCTGATGTCGATGATGAAAATCAGGCTTATCAAATGTATTTAGGAGCCCCACCTGCCGGCACAGACAGATCATTAAAGATAATTAATGAAACTCGGGTATATCCCATTAGCGGTTTCGGAGAACTGTATGAATAACGATACATCTATAAAAAAATAAAACGGGAGGAAATAACAATGCGTATTCTCAGTCAAAAATACTCTTGGAAGATCGTTATTGTATTAGGAGCAATGTTAACTTTTGTATTCGCTGTATATGCAGTAGCATCATCTGAACAAACCAAGGAAGAAACAATAGTAGAAACCCTATTAGATAAACATATTAGCGCTGTAAATAGTGGTGATGTTGATACTCTAATGAAAATGGCAATCGATGTAAGACAAAGCCCAGAAGAAACCCGAAAGCTCTACACTCGATTACGCGGAAAAGATAATTTCACTCCAGTATCTTATACTATAAACAAAATAACTAAAGAAGGTGAGTATATATTAGTTGATACAACTTTTAAAATGAAAGATGGTCACACGGAGAACCCGACATTAAAAATTATTAATCATGAAGGGGAATGGATATTTTATGTCACTCCGTAATAAAGCTTAATAGTCAATATGTTTAATCTTAAAAATAGAATGAGTAGGAAGCGGATTACCTCGCTAATCCCAGGTTGACGAAATTTAAATAACTTTTCAGCCCTTGCGTCTTCCAGTAGGAAGTAGCAAGGGCATTATTTTCAGTTACTGAACATAATACTAGAACCCTCGAACCCTATACAGTTGGTAGAGAATATAAACGCCAGATTAGATTGAAACCAAGTTTAAATTCCTCAACAAGGATGCGGTTTCCGAATGTCAACGACTTGTTGGGACAGGTAGGGAGGTAAAGCATGACTGATTAAAATCAGGTGATGGTTCGAGCAGCCGGGGTGCTGATGGCGATAAGTGTTCTGGCCCGGTTAGCCGGGTTTATTCGGGAGCAGGCGATTGCTGCTAAGTTTGGCACCAGCATGGCGACTGATGCCTATGTGGTGGCTTATACAGTGGCGAATACCGTTTATTTGATCAATCGGTGGGGCATTAGCCACGGTTTGAGTGTGTAAAATAAATTGTGCTTCTGCTCTTTCCGAATATAAAATGAAACGGAAAGGCAGGAATACATATGGAGAAGAAGAAACTGGTCTCCCGAGCTGAGATCAAGCAATTCATCAAAGAGAACGACCTAAAAAGCGTTGAAGACATCCAGAATGTCCTTAATGACCTCTTTGCCGAGACCCTACAAGAGATGCTGGAGGCCGAATTGGATACCACCCTAGGCTATGAAAAGAACGATGTTCAAAACAAAAGGACAAGCAACCGGCGTAATGGGCATAGTACTAAAACTGTACGCAGCGAATTCGGAGAAATCGACATACAGATCCCCTGGGACCGCGAAGGCGAACATGATCCTCTAATCGTCAAAAAGCATCAGAAGAATGTGACCGGTATCGAAGACCAAGTATTGGCTCTCTACGCCAAAGGGGTTAGCACTCGTGATATCCAGGATCATTTGGAGCGCCTGTACGGAATTGAGGTTTCGCCTACTCTAATATCTAATATCACCAACAAAATCATGCCTATGGTCAAGGAGTGGCAGAACCGGCCGCTGCAGAAGATCTATGCAGCCGTCTTCCTGGATGCAATCCATTTTAAAGTCAAGCAGGACGGCCAGATTGTAAACAAGGCAGCCTATATGGTAATAGGCATCGACTTGGATGGCAATAAAGACGTATTGGGCATCTGGATCGGGGAAAACGAATCTGCCAAGTTCTGGCTCTTAAACGAACTTAGAAACCGTGGAGTTCAGGATATTCTAATCGTTTGCGTGGATAATCTCACTGGGTTTAGTGAAGCCATATCGGCCTGCTACCCGGATGCTGAGATCCAGAAGTATATCGTGCACCAGGTGAGAAATTCCATACGCTATGTCTCATACAAAGATGTTAAGAAGATAACTGCCGCCTTAAAGACCATTTACACGGCATCTTCTGAGCCCGCTGCTTGCGAAGAGCTAAACCAATTTGAAGCTACTTGGGGAGACAAATATCCACTGATAGTCCGGTCCTGGCGCAACAACTGGGCGGAGATCTCGACGTTTTTCAAGTATCCACCTGAGATTAGAAAAATCATCTATACTACCAATATGATCGAAAGTTATCACCGGCAGCTCCGCAAAGTAACCAAGGGTAAGAGTATTTTCCCAACGGATGAAGCGCTCTTAAAGATGCTATATATGGCCACCCAAGATGTCTTGAAGAGATGGACCGGCCGGGTCCAAAACTGGGGGCAAATTCTGCTACAGCTGTCTATTTACTTCCCCGACAAAGTTAAAGCGCACCTACGATGAACAGACGGAAGAAAGGCAAAGCACAAAATTATTGACAGACCCCACGGTTTCCTACCTCACCTTGACCAGCAATGAGTGCCAGCTATTGATCTAGCTCCCTAGATAGGTATTACAAATTTTGTTTAGCTCTACTGGCAAGCTCGGATAAAAAGAAAGGCGTTTTGGTGCAACATTGACAAGTTGCACTAAAACGCCTTTCCAAAGTCTCATATATTTAGGTAATTACTATTATTTTCCATCTATATACATCTTCCACTCGCCATTATGATGAAGAAACTTTATTTGATCTTCAGTGAGCCCATTCCTGTACTTCATATCTACTTTCGCCACCCAAATCGTTCCTATTTTTGATATTTTATTTTCTATTTGTTTCTGTGTCTCTAAGATTTTTTCGCATTTCTCTTCTTTAAGTTCTTCACGAGGAATGTCCTCCGGGTTGTTCATTGCCTCAATGACCTCGGCGGGAACGTCTTCAATGGGGATTTCTTTAAAAGATATACTTTCATCTTGGATAATTGGTCTTTCCCTCAATTGGTCGACGGGTATCTCTTTGACAGAAATAACCTTAGCAGAAATAGTAAATGGTCCATCAGCAATGAACAATTTATAAAGGTCCCTCTGGTCTTCTACAGTGCCTCTAACATCCAAAATATATTTCATCATGCTATCAATATCTCCGCGCTGTTCAGCTTCAACGTAATTATTGAGAATAGACTCAGCCTCTGCTAAGGTTAAAATTGGGGGTTCTTCACTAATGTAATCAGCGTTGTACACTTCAACGGTTCGAGTTGACGATTTCTCACTAGAATTTTTGGCAATAGCATTAAAGGAAAATCCCAATATAAGGATAAGACTAACAGCCAGTGTAACCATAAATGTCCACTTGCGATTTGTTTTCATAAGTAAATACCTCACTTTTCTAATTTTGATATATTTCTCCATAACCAGAATAAGCTTGGTCCCCTTTCTTGATCGTAATATGAAGTGTAGCTTGATCCCCTTTCTTGATCGTAATATGAAGTGTAGCTTGATTATCTTGTACTGGTGCTCCACTCATTTGCGCATAAACAGCAGGACCGGAATAATTATATACGCTGGATGAGTAACTGCTCATCTTGGGAGTCCCAGTGGGTGTGTGCGTAAAAACGGTATATTCTATGGTATAGGGAGTATAATCAGATGAAGTTGACCATTGTCGCAAATTAATATATAAAGGATTTGAATTTGGAACATTAAAAGGCGATGAGTAAACCCAATTTTTAATATTTGAGAAAGTATAACTTTTAATTTGTGCCGCTTGTGCCTCTTTTATATCTGCATTGACAATCGTAGGGAATAAGCATAGTAACTAACAAGAAACTAATAATCATGTAGCGTTTAACCTTCATAATCCCGCCTCCTTATTACTTTATTATCTCCTTACTTAATTATCAAGGTCGCTGTTCAAAATGAGTTACACCAATAAAAAGCAATTAGTTAAAATCAACAAACTTAAAGCATAGGGATCACCTCATTTAATAAACTCTCGACATCTCCACAATGCTCCTATTTTCAGTATTTCACTTTGTTTATCTTGAACCTACTTTCAGGATGTCCTTAAATTCCTGGTAGCTTTTGTGTTTTCCGGCAGAGCAAAACAAACCACATGGGATTCTTTTTTCTCGGCCATTGGGATTCCACATCAGCTCCAGGCGGCTAACCTCCTAGGTCTCCCAGCATCAGCGTGGTCTAATTCCTTCGTCCGGCCTATCCTAGAGATGGAACGTCAGTCATGCTCCCTACGCTGTGTCAGTGCCCTCAAGGTGAAATTCAATCCTGCTGCACGGTCTTCGATTGTCAAAGTTTTTCCTAGTCAGACAAATTGACGATCATTGTAATTCAATATATTACCGTAGAAGAATATAATGATTGGCTTTCCAATAGGTTGCCGGAAGCGTTATAAACTTTAGCCGTTGCACATACCCGATAAGTACCGTTAACAACGTAATAACTCTCTTCTACCGTGGCGATGGAAACCCCGGTCGATGATGCGGACCACGTCTTGATTGTGTTCCAGCTACTCCCGGCGGATTTTTGCAGTTCGACAGTAAGCCTTGTTGTGTGCGAACTGTCGTAAGCTGAGGCAAGCCCCATACAGGTGGCTTTTCCCAACGAGTTGATTGATAGGCCTGGACTTAACAACGATATGTAAGTCCATTGAGGAGTGATCACTCCTTGTGTCCTGTTTGTTGTCTCGCCAGCTGCGCAAGCCGGAACGACGCAGACAACAGTCATAAGGACAAGGATTCCCAGGCAGATGAACTTTTTCATAAAATAAAACCTCCTATAAAATATCTTTCAATAACAAAAGACAACCAAAGGAGGTTTTTGCAACAGATTTTTTAACTTTTTAAGAGAATATTTTCTTTTCTTCTTAATCTATAAATTTCACTCCTTCAGCCATCTTTACCGCCGTCTCTTTATCCGTCTGGGCCCGAATCATAAACATGCGATCATTCATTGACCAGATGATCGTAACTAGAGAGTTTTTCACGACAACTGTTCCTTCATGTCCATTGATGCTGACTGCTTCAAAGGTGGAAGCATTTTCTGTATCCAGCGCGGGCTTGTTGCCTTCGCTTAATTCTGTATAGGTGATAAACGATCCCTGGGAATTTTTAAATTCGATTCTTTTTAACAATTCGCTGTTGGTGCTATTGCTGACTTCAAATCCGTCCGGTATATAGGTCGGGACATAAGCATTGTGCCAATCTATAGCCACACTGCCCCCCTCCGAACCGTTGTCATTGTTCTTTAATTCAAAGGACGTATATTCCTGTTGGATATCCATTAAATAATTCAGCACCCTTACTCTAACTGCTTGGACGGTCACCACGGTGGTGCATAAGATAACAAGTACGATCAGCATAACAACCGCTACTTTGTTTAATGCCTTCAAAATGCGCTGCCTTTTGGCGTAAGCCTTCGGCTTTTTCAGATGAGCATCCAGTTGTTGGCTGAATTTTTGGACTGCTTCCTTGGAAGGCAGAAATGCCGGATCATCTTTGAGCTTTTCTTTTTCTTCCAGAAAAAGCTGGCCTTCTTTTTCCGCTACATCGTGCATGACCAATTTAAACAGACTGTCTTCATATTCCTCATACAGCTTTTTTCGAATTTGTTCCGGACTATTATTTGGCATGCTTATTCATCTCCTTATCCATGAGCTCTTTGGCTTTCCTTCGGGCTCGTGTCAAATATTGCCGAACGCTGTCAGGAGATATTTCGAAAATTTCTGCTATATCCCGATCCTTCATTTCCAATATGTACTTAAAATACAACAGGTCTTTCTGCTTCTCCGGAAGCCTCAATATGGCGTTCCCCAGCTCTTCTATTTCTTCCTGACGGACGATCCGGTCTTCCATGGTGTCTTCAAGGTTGGAAACCCTTTCTGCCAGATCCCGGTCTTTTCCATAATACGCATATTTCTTCCGCACATCTCGGTGTTTTATAAAGTTGATGGCCACACTCTTAGAAGTATAGACAATATAGGCGGTCCTTTTGCAACTGTCCAGAGTTCGAATTAAAGAAACTTTTTCAATTAGTTTTATGAAAGTATCATTGATCAAATCCTCTACATGGTCCGCATCATGGGTAATATTGTAAACGGTCTTTCGCACCAGACCATAATAATCATGATATAGATTCAGCATAAAGGCCTTATCATAATCGCCTTCCATTGCGGCGATTAACATTATGATCACTTAAATCACATCCTTATATAAGGATTATATAAGGATTACAAACAACAATTGGTAACAGAAAATGAAGGAATCGAGATAAGGAGAAAGGCGTTTTAGTGTGACAAGTAGCACTAAAACGCCTTTCCAGAGTCTTGGATATTTATATTAATTACTATTAATGTCCGGTTACATATATCTTCCATTCTCCGTTATGATGAAGGAACTTCAATTGATCTTCAGTGCGGTTCCTGAGCCCTATATCTACTTCTGCCACCCACTTTAATCTGGTGGTTGCAAAACAGGTCGAATTACAGTTTCAGGGTCTCGGCCAGAGTGGTCCTACTCGTGCTAATTTTGGAGCTAATTATGATTGTTCGTAATAATTTAGACCTTACCGATCCCAGTAGATACTTGCCCAGCCCGGGTAGTAGTTACCATAGTAACCAGGGCTACCTGTCAAGCCGCGGAGCAACTCGACTGTCTTGCCGCCTTTGGATGACGTTAGATACAACGAGCCGCCGTTCGCCCGGTCTAACCGCAGGAAAACCAGATGTTTCCCGTCCGGAGAAAAGCAGGGCGCATAGTCAGCAGCATCCGCTGAAGCGGCAATAAGTGGCTGTTGGTTTTGACTGTCACCCACCCAGATACCCTGCCCCGGGATCAACGGCTTATTGTTCTGGATTTGGTTCTCTGCTTGATCCCACCAATCGCCTTCCAGACCGCGACAGAAAGCTACCTGATAAGGAGGAGTCGCGGTCCAGGCCGGCTGAGTATCCACCTGGCCAATGCTGCCGCAGTCTTTGATCCGGCCGTCATCTGCGTTCACGATAAAAAGTCGCTTAGTGGTGTCGACAAATCGGTTGCCGCCATAGATAAAGGCTAACTGCCGGCTGTCCGGGGACCAGGCAAGTCACTCAGGATACTTTAAACCGGTCCCCAGATCGAGAGTACGGCCAGGCTGATGCAGATCCAGGAGTTGGATCGCGACTTCATCGGCGGAGAGAGAACCCGAATTAGGCCGCAAATAATAAGCCAGGTAGCGTCCATCCGGCGACCATTTCAATCCCTGCGCCCCCCAGGGAAAAATAATCTCATCATAATTCTCGATTTTCTGGCCAAGCTGCAGCAGATTGCTGCTCTCCCCGGACCGGGTTATCCGGTCAATCCGCATCGGTTGCTCCCGGCTGGCTGGGAACGAGACGGCCAGACTTCGGCCATCGGGAGACCAAGCGAAATCAAAGGTCCCTTGACCTTCTGGGATTAAAACGGATGGTTGGGCCGTTTCCTCTTTAATACCGGCTAACTTCAAGTTGTATCCATTAAAAAACTGCTTATCAGTACTCTTCGTCAAATAAGCGATGGTGTTATCTGCTGAAGACCAGGCCAGGCCCTGACCGGTCACAACCGGACTTTGGTCAACCTGATAGGCATCGGATCCGTCTGCTTTAACTACCCAGAGATAATTAGACTGTGAATGAAAGGCTCCGGCTTCTCGATCTGCGTTCTGCAAATAGGCCAACCAATTGCCATCTGCCGACCAACCAATTAGGCTGACCGTTCCTTCACGGGTAATCTGCACCGGCGGCCTCCCCTGTTCACTGCCGTCCATCAGCCAAAGGTGACCCTTATTAGTAAAGGCAATCCGCGCTGGTAGAACCGGAGCATAAACCCTCCGTACGTCCGCAGCTTGCTTGGAGACGACTTCGACCGTGCGCGTTTTTTCATACCAAACCACTTTAGCCCCCAGTGCTTCGGCCATAAAGCGCAACGGAACCATCAGCTGATTATTCATAAGGCGTGCCGGCACTTCAAGTTCCACCGGGACCTCATTGACTATGGCCTTCTGGCTGTTGGCAAACAGCTTAATAACAATGCCTTCCCCGAAGATGGTAGCCATTTGCCGGTCGGTATCCCAGTTCACCTGCGCCCCCAGGTATCTAGCTAGATACGCTCCAGCCAGAATCCGACCCTGCACAATAAACGGCGATGGATAAAGATGCGTATCACCATCGATAACAACGTTTACCTGCCGCTGCTCCTGTGCTTGCACTGGTTTTGCCCCCCAGTTCATCAAGGCCATCGTTATGAACCCGCCCAGAATAACCGAAACCAGGATAAAAGCGCTCATTGATAGACGTTGCTTCATTTCAAATCTCCTTTCCGTTAAGCCACTTGGCTAATAACCAACCAGATTTATAATAATTCTGGATTTTGTTACTTACTAAATTGAAGCGTAAATTTGCCAGGAAAAGCACCGCACTTTAAAAATTATCGCTGACTTTTTCATATGGAATTAAATCGATTTCATTTAATTTGCTGGTATCAAATCTGAAGTGGCCACTTATTTCTTGTCTTTATAGAGCCATCCTAAGCCTAAGCATCGGGAAATTGCTCATTTCGATACTTCCTAATTGCCTCTAAAAACTGCTCCCCGTATTTCTTAAACTTAATTTCGCCTACTCCGGGGATGGCTAGCATGGACCGGGCATCCTTTGGCTGGGAGTGGCACATTTCCCGCAAGGTGCTGTCGTGAAAAATAATATAAGGCGGCACCTTTTCCCGCTCCGCGATTTGTTTCCGCAAGACCCGAAGTACCCCAAAAAGCGAGGCATCCGCGTCGATGGCCTGTTTCCAGCGGGGCACCCGCTGTGTCACTCGTTCTTCATTCCGCAGGACGGGAATTACCTTTTTCCGCAGTTGCACGATCGGAAATTTACTCTCCGTTAACTTCAGATACTCCTCGGCAATTAACAAATTGATCAGGTTGATGATTTCCCGCAACGAAATTTCATCAAAAAGAAACTGTTCCTGATTGCGCGTCCTTTCCGTATCACTCAAACCCGCATGGTATTTCCCGACTCGGTATCCTTTACTGTGCAAATAATCATAAAGACTCTCCACCTCTTTGCGGGTAGCTGCATAGATAATCCCGGTTTTATCCCGATGGTCATCGATATATAAAGTCTGGTTTAGTGACCCCCTTAACCACGGAAAAAAATAAATTGGCCCGATCAAATCCGGCAACATAGACGTTCGGGTTCTGTAAGGTTAATAGATTGATAATATCCTGCTTAACCTTAAGAACGCAGTTTTAATTTTCATAGGGATTCCCCCATAATATTAATTTCGTGACATAATAATAAAGTATAGTACAGCTCTTCTATCCATAGTGATCCGGCGTCAGGCATGCGCCTTAAGCCTGGTTTAGGATCAAAGGTATAGTAGTTTTTCAGATATTTTTTTATCTCTTTTGCTTTTTCTAATTCTAATCCCCCGTTGTGTTTTTTAAATTGCACCGCAATATAAGTTTCTGGTATAGAAGGCCTGCCACTTACACCACCTTGTAAATATTTATATCCACCATTTACGCTTAATTTATTTATTTCACTTTCAATAGATTCTTTTACACAACCTAATTCTTCTGTTTCTAACATATTAACAGTTTCTATAAATACCCACATATACATTATATTATATATTTTTTTATCCTGATCAATTTCTTTTAAGAAACTAATTATGCGATTTTGATGCTCTACTGGACAACTCTCATTGATAAGATCAAACATTTTCAGACATAAATTATATGTACTAATAAGTTCATATTTTTTTTCGTCATCCACATCGGATAAATCGTTATAGACATTATTTGAATTTATTTTATCTAAAAATTCTATCACCAAACGATTAAGAAGACCTTTTTGAATGTTTATATTGTATTCCTTTAAGCTTGACATGAGATAATATAGTTCTCTTAGTTTTTTATAATCATTAATACAACTATTTTCTAAAAAAGTTTGCTCATATTTTTGTTTTAAATAATTTTTCATTCTGTTTTGGTCATAATTATAGCCAAAAATGTTCGCGAGACAAATACCATAATAATTGTCTTCGAGGTTTTCAGAAACGGTTCCGAATTTATTAAATTCACTGTTAATGGCATCATCAATATAATAAATAACATCTTTTGTATACTCAAAATCATAATTATAATAATTATACATTTCAATCGTATATGTAAGCAACTGGGGTTCAATTATCAAAATTTTTTCTTTTACTTCTTTTAAGTTTTCAGGTTTTAAATGTAACTGGTTACCAAAAAATTGGTTAGTCTCGGATAAAATTTTGTAAAAAATAATACCATGGTTTTGATCATCACTAAAATATTCATTCATCTGTTTTAGCCATAAAACCCTTTTTGTCGAGTCGGTATCTAGCTTGTCTACAGAAAGATCAAATCGATTTAATATTTGGCATATAATTCCTGCCCGAAGCATTGAATTTTCTAACCCATTGCTTATATCAAAAAATGAATCATCATTGTATAAAGATAATACTTTATACAATATTTCCTCTTTATAATCTAATGGAATATCTAAGTTTCGATATAAATCAATAATATTCCGAGTAGCCCCTAATTTTGTTTCTATTGTATCTTCAGTATCATGAAAAAAAAATAAGCTCTCCTGGTCATAATAACTTAATAGTCTATCCCTAAAATAATTTATTTTGGATTCATCGATTGGAATATGCAAAATCCCGCAAATACCTATTTGATATTCTATTCTAGTTAATTCGTGGAATGTTTCGTCACAAAAAATGAATTCTTCATATCTATCGGATTCCACTGAACTTAGGTCATAATTCAAATTAACAGCCATTTTTAGAGTCCAATACATATTGTATAAATTTGGATAACTGCTCGTAAATCCAATGTCTGAAAACTGGGGCGGTTCTTGATTGAAATAATACGTTTTAGCTATTTGTTTATACAGGATATCTTTGTCCAAAATATCTGAATCTATTATTATATTAGTTTTACTCACTGGCATGATACTGAGATTATCTTTATATTTTATATAACAGGTCATTATGCTTATTGAGCTTAATACAATAAGCATAACCAAAAAAAATTGAATTCTTTGTTTTTTCAAAAACAGTCTCTTCTTTCATTATTTGCTCTATAAACTAAGGCAATCCGTGTTGCAATTCGTTTAAAACTAATTCTGCCATCAATTTTTTGTAGATTAGCGAAATTGATGGCAGAATTCATTCGTTCACTATATCAACTTATCTTCTTTTATATATATTTCCATTATTTATTAATACTGATTGCCCCGCACATCGACTCCTCTAGTTACACCTCCAGCGAGTTGGTAGCCACCAACATCAGCTTGACCAATAGCTGAATGTTTATAACCCTTAAGAAATGGGTGGGTTACATAATGACTTCCAATAGATTTGCCATAATAGTAATACGGTCCTTTTTCGGACCAAGATATTTCAGTTTTTGCTTGGTCAGAGCCTATAGTGAAGTTAAGTCCACCTGTACCTATAGTTCCTTCCCAGTAACCATAGGTTACTGTAATCGTATCCTTGATATTATATAGTCTATTCCAATTGGCATAAGGGCCATCCTCCTGAAACCATTGGACAGCCCCGTTTCCTGACGCGTCTACCCTAGTTTTATTTGTATTGTACGTTACTCCAGTATTAATCATTGTTTCTAAATAACCGTTTTCTTGAACTGGTAATCTGACTACTCCAAGCTTATATAATGGATAATAGGTTTGTGGATGATAAGATTGGCCAGTAAATTCAGCTGCCTTTTTAAGAAAACGCTCTTTGTCTTGTTCATTTTTTACATTTTTTGAATAAGTGAATGAGAAAGTACCATTACCAAAATCATCTAAGATTTCAAAGTCCGGATCAGCTTTTATTCTGTTATATTTCTCCATAACCTTCTTCTGATTTGCCTCGAACACAAGATCAGCTTGTTTGTTTTCCAACTCTATGGGTTTATCGGATATAGAATCCGTGCAAGCTAGAGCTACTAAGGAAAACGACAACACTAAACTCATTGCTAAGATTTTAGAAATAACTTTTTTTCTCATTTACGATCCTCCTACTTAATTAAATTACATTATTACTTTGTAGTAAAATCGTAGAACTACGAGAAATACAACTCTCCTTCTAAGATACTACAAATGGATTAACCAGTAATCCGAAGATCAGATACCTCATATTGAATAATAATAAATAGCGCCGCCGGGAGGGGTTATTTTTATTGTTTTATTATTAATTATTTCAATATCCCCAAATTGAGCGTCGATAGCGGTTTTCTTTTGAAGTTTTTTATTCCTATCTATTATAGTAACAATCAGCTTCCTTGATTCACCCTTCAAATCATCAATATAAAATGCAAAAGTCTGTTCGTCGTCAGAGACAGCGAGTTTGTCGAGGATTGATTCTCCCTGTTGAGTTTCAAAATAAATATGCCCTTCATTATTAATGATTTTACTAAGCACCTGCCCCCCATAATGGGGTGAGCCCTCGATATAATATAACCTATCCTTATTCTTATTCCAGGTAAAGCCTATACCATAGTACTTGCCGATAATTTCTCTCTTTTGGACATCTATTAATATATAAACCTCCAGAGAAGGGTTAACGTGACCGTGGACAGCGTATCGGGTGTTATCCAACCATTCAGTATTTTCAATATTGGTATAAAAAATATCCTCTAAAGCAATCAATCCCTCAAACCTGTCCTGCCTTTTTATTAATACAGAATCAAATAAATATCCATTTTCCCTCATCACCTCAGCACTAACCTCTCCATTAGAGGACTTGGAGTAATGGTTCGGACTGGCGTAATTGTTTAGAAATTCGGAACCTTTTTCTACCTTAATTTCGTTTTTTATGTTGGCATAAACAACGGAAAAACTAATAATAGCAATTAAAAATATAACCCATATTCTTATCATGTCACCCTAAACCCTTCTAGGTAGTTTACCATGTTGGTTGTTTTTAAATGTTAGTGCTCGGCCAAACCCGATTCCGCGGAAATCTTGGGCTCTGGCAACGTGTCCGGTTAAGTTAAGTACTTCGCTTTTTTGGAGGATTCGATCCAAAATAGCCGTCGTGATGGCTGGATCGCCCAAGATCTTTCCCCATTCTTCCGGACCTTTGTTGGAGGTAATGATAAGCGAAGTTTGACCGTAGAACTTGTTGACTAACTGAAAGAAGAGGTTAGCTTCATGGCGATCGATGGCCAT
>JBMNLH010000008.1:0-74292 GCA_050952625.1 Bacillota bacterium
GCACTCCGGTCTTTAAATCTAAAGTACCGTTTTGCACATTTAGAAGCCAAGGATCTGTATCCAGCTGATCTTGAGCCACCGGCAGATGGCTTTCGGCCAGGGTAATCATGTCTCTTTGTCGGGTGCGGGACTCTGAGGTGATAGCCCATTTGAGCATTGCCCGGCGTTCAGTTTCATCGTAAATTTGCATAGCTTCTGCTCCAATGCGGCGCACTGTATCTTTAGCTTTGCGGTAAATCTCACCACTATCGTCAACTTCCCAGTGCTTGCCGTTCCAAATGAGCCATTTACCCAGTTGATAGCAATAGCGAAGTTCCTCCCCGTGGTGAAACACTAAGCGTTCAGCGTTGCCGGTATCTGTACGGCGAAAGATTCCACTGCCAAAATCATTGATAACCGAGCTAATACCCATCCACTCCCGCATCCGGCCTACAATTTTATCTCCTACTATTCCGGCAAGCTTTGGCCAACCGCTAACGGGCATTCCTTTTTGCAGTTTATCTATGGCATAGCCTAATGCTTTAAGGCGCATATCTGCTTCATCATCTTTGGCAGCATCCACCACGGCCTCTATAAAAGTTTTTATCTCTTCCAAGCCCCAGCCGGCATGGGCCAGAGCACCGGAGAGATGTAAAGCGGTATCCTGACGGGCCCCGGCCTCTGGCCAGTGGCGGGCCAAAAGAGCTGCCGCCGCTGTGAGCCGGGCTGCTTTAACCAGCTCGACATTAGCCAGCTCTTTGGGCTTGCCTTGGCCCATCCAGATCACCTTTTCGCCTGTAGGGTGGGTTGAGGGTGGTATCATAGTTTGACTACCGGTACTGCGAACTTCCAAAATGGTAATGTTCTCTATAGGATCTTGGAACTTGACAGTTTGTGCTTCTAGGCAGCGGTATAATAAATGTGCTTTCCCGATGCTTTTTCGGCCAAAGGAGAGATCTGTCCCGGGCATTAGGTAGCTGGCGGTAATTACAGCTTCCGGCGTGTCACAGTCAATATCTACAATCCAGTCCGAAGGCTCCCCTAAAAGTAAGCCGATATTGCGGTCCGGGGTAAAAACTTGATTGATTTCTTCCGCTTTAATAAGTCGTTCTTGCCATTTAGCTTCTATAGGTTTTTTCTCCCCAGGCTGCAGTGGGATACAATGCCAACCTTGTTTAAGTAGCTGCTGGGCTGTTTGGGCGATTACATTTGTCATAAAGCAACAGCCTCCAGTTGGCTATTAAACCTCTTTACCCTAAGGCCCAATTCCCCCGCCCGGGCAATCTCACCGGTCATACCTTCCGAAATCTTATCTCCAAAAGCCCACAGCTCGTCGCATTTTTCTAATAGCTCTAAGCCCAAGTCCAAACCCACAGCCCTTTCCTCGAGAACAGTATCATCAAGGAAAGTGGTGAAGATAACATGAGGAGCTAAAGGGATACCGCCTTGGCTGTAAACAAAGCGGGAGTAGGCGATGGCCTTTTGGATGTTTCTTTCTACATCTCCCCGGAGCGGAGAGCAGACATAGATGACAGGTCTTCTCCGCTCCTTGTCCACCAGCAGCCGGTTTAGATACCACCTAGCCTTTTGTAAATCTTCCTCCCCGGCCTTATGTTCAAAACGGGAGAGGTATTTAATGACGTTTCCTGCTAGGTAACCCTTAAATTGCTCCTCAGTGAGCTTGGCTTTAATAAAGTCAATAGTTTCTATGCCACCTGTCATGTAGTGGTCAGGGTTAATTTTATCCATGCTTCTCCCCCCCTCTTTAAGCGATTTTGCGTTCAATTACCGGCAAAAGGCCCCTCTTATTTTTCAAAAGGTCGTAAAGGAACAGTCGGCCTTTTTGTGTCCAATAGGTATGCATGACACTTCTTTCGGCATCAATGGTGTGGGTCTTGGATTGGGTATAACCTTGATCGGCATAGTCCTGGTACAAAAGCCAGGTGTTGCCCATCTTATACTGCACTCCTAATTCGTGAAGCAGCTTATTCATGGCCCGGCCTGACATGCCGTAATCCTTAGCAATTTTGGTGATGGGAACTAAAGATTTATTTTGTACAATCAGATCATAGTAAGAAGCTTTAGGTCTTAGCTCGCCGATAATCTGCTTCTGTTTGGCAGTCTCCAGCTCCAATTGCTTGGCTCTTTCTTTGGCCTGCTTGTATTCTGTAAACAGCTTAATGCCCAAGTCAGGATTATTTAAGATGTCATCAATGAGGGCATCAGTGGCATACAGCCCAAATTTCCTTATGGAAGGCAGCACCTCATCAAACACCCATCTTTCAAACTGCTCTGCTTTGGGTAGATTGGAGCGGATAATTAAACGGTAAAGATCGCCTTCGGGGATAAAGTTCGTCTCTTGTGTTCGACCTAGATTATCGATGATGTCGTGTTTCACGACCCCACGACAATGACGGGATATCGCATCTCTGGTATTGGTGTATCCCAAGATGGCAGCACACCTGCTAGCGGGGAAGTATTCTTTACCATTGATAATTAAAATACTTAACTCCCCAAATTCTTTATGGTTAAATATTTTCATATCTCTCATGAATGAAAACCTCCTAATCTTTCATATAGTAATCACTCTCAAAACCTTCTGCCTGCAAGGGTAGCCCTTGTGCCCAGTCAATCGGTTGGCTCATGATTGCCTCCACTTCTTTAAGTGAGCCAAAGCCATAAGGCACATCCAACACCACCTCGTCATGCACATGAAATGCGATTTTATAGCCGGCGGCATCCAGCCTTAGGAGAGATTCGGCCAAACAATCTCTAGCAATGGCCTGGACAATATTTTCCGTGATTTTCCCCCCATAGGTATCGATCCGACACCATTTGCCCAGCTCCACACCTTCATAGGTCAGTTTATCTTTGTTAAAGCGTTCATCTAGTTCAATCCTGGGCCTCACATAAACTAGACTCCTACCTGAGGGCAATCTGATAAATAGCACTCCGCTTTTGTAATAAAATTTAAGCCCATATCGCATATTGACCGCTGTTCTATCTTTTACGGCTCGAATAGCTGCTTCTTCCACGTCCCACCAGAGTTTTACGATATTCGGGTTAGACTGCCGCCAAGCTGCAACAATTTCCGGCAGCTCATCCTCTGATAGCCCCATGCTTAAAGCTCCCATGGCCTTTAAGGCTCCAACGCTACCCTGGTAGCCACAGGCCAAAGTAGCAATTTTACCTTTTTGCCGCAGCTCGTATTCCGGGTTACCCCGAACAATAAGCTCCATCGGCACCCCAAACATCCTGCTGGCGGTCATCTCATAAATCTTGCCATGCCCCTTGAAGGTATCTATAACCCACTCCTCCCCTGCCAGCCAAGCAATAACCCGAGCTTCAATGGCACTAAAGTCTGATATAATAAACCGGCATCCTGGAGAGGGAATAAAAGCTGTTCTAATGAGTTGGGATAATACATCAGGCACACTGTCAAACAATAGCTCCAGAGCTTCATAATCCCCAACCTTGAGAAGCCTTCTGCCCAAGTCCAAATCGCTCATGTTGTTTCTAGGAAGGTTATGCACCTGCACCAGCCTCCCCGCCCAGCGTCCCGTTCGGTTGGCTCCATAGTATTGCAACAACCCTCTAACCCGCCTATCCTTGCATACTGCCCGTTCCATCGCTTCATATTTTCTAACAGAAGTTTTGGACATATCCTGTCTGAGTTCCAGCACCCGCTTCACTGTCGGATTGCTTATTTTGGCTAGCAGTTCTTCCACATTTGCTTTGGCCAGGCTTTCCACTTTGATACCATGTTCATCTTGAAGCCATGTCTTTAACTGGGTAGGGCTATTGGGATTTTCCAGCCCGGTTAAATGGGTGGCTTCCTTCATCAATTTCTTCTGGTAACCTCCATCGCATTGAATGGCGTTTTCCACCAGCCTTTGGTCTACCCTAACTCCGTAGTCGTTAATGCGCTGGTCGAGGTACCATAACCGCATTTCCTTTTCCGGCATCGGATAGCGCTCTAGCCTTTGCCGAATGGCCCTTTCCACTTCCACATCTTGTTTGCAGTAAGCCTTAAATAAAGTCCACTTCTCCCTATCGTGGTGGGGAAGGTTTCTAGTTCTGCCACCGTTAGACTTGGTCGGTTTACAAGGCATTGAAAAGTATCGGATTAGCGCCTTCCCCTCCTGCATCTTTTGAGTGGATAGATTTAACACTTTAGCCACCTTCTCCAAACTTGTCGGTAGACCCAAGGTTAAGGCATGAGCTTGGCTGCAGTACCACTGCTGGGGTGGCATTGGTATGTTGAGATATTGCGCCAGACAAGTTCTCTCGAAGTTAGCATTAAATGCTGTTTTGATTACAGTTGAGTTCGTTAAAGCACTGATAATCTCATCTGGGATGGCCTCATTATTAGCTAAATCGATAACCTGCACTGGGTCGTTATTAAAGGTATAACCAAACAATAATATGGTGAAATCCGCCGCCTGGGTGTAAGCGTAGACCCCACATCTGGCGAGGTCTACGCTGCTGTAGGTTTCGATATCTATGGATAGCATGCTATTCGAGAATGTCGAGAGCATCATCGGCCAAGAGTTCAAAATCATCTTCAGGCTTGGATCTGCCGCCTAACGGCTCACCATCTTCGAGCTTTTGTAGGTTTTGTAAACCTGCGGCAATACCTTTATTCCCGTTGACGTTGTAGGCATAAAAGATAATACTGGCCCTGCCATAGCAACCTGAATAAAACTCAGTCGGATCTAAGATAGGCTCAACATTTTTATCTACGATTCCAGGCTTAATGAAACTATTGGCATTTACAAAATAGCTGTCAGCATAGGCTTCATCATCAGATCTGTCGGTATCTCCATCCCGTAAGGGAGTTTTAAGATTGGCTGGGATTTTACCGCCAAGCTTGGCAAGCCCCTCTTTCTTAGCTATTTCAATAGCAGCCTTAATCTTTTTTAATGTCTCTTTATCGCTTTTGGGAATGATTAAAGAAACCGAATACTTGGGGTCACTGCCGTTTACTGATTTTGGCTCCCACACATTCACATATGAAAATCTAACCTTACCGGTTATCACTTTAGTTGACATCTATATTTCCTCCTTAAAATCAATTTCAGCTGTGCTTTTTATTGCCGGTCGTTTATCATCCACACTGACCAGCTTTGGTTTCCCAGGGGGCTTTTTAATGTATGGCCCCAACAGCCCATTAAACTGCTCCCTGCCCACCAGCCGTTCCATGGCCGTAATGCCCAGCAGCTTTTTGGCATAGATCTTGTCCTCACCAAAGCCTGCCGCCATTAAAACTTCTGCCGCTTGAGCTTCGTCTTCATATCGCCGGTAGCTTCGGCCCTCAATCAGCTTGTATCCTGGCCATTCCTTGTTATGATTTACGGCTTGGTCTAAGGCGTAAGCCTGGACATCGCTAACCCAGCTTTGTAGTGCATCAGCTATTGCCATGACTTCAATGATCTCCTCGTCGGTTAAAAGAGGCGGCTTTTTGAAGTCATGCTGGGCGAGCTTCATATGCTCGTCAGCCCTGGCTCGGCAGGTGAAGCGCACTTTACAAAAACGGCAATGTTCGCCGGGTTTAAACTCGCCCTTACCATTAGAGGCTAACGCTGCTTTTGGTTTGGCAACACTCTCTCCCCAGTTAACTAACTCGTCCACTCCCATTTCATCAGAGGAGATACTATCCAACCTAGGTTGGTGGATGGTCATTTTTACGATATTGATGTCATAGAGGACAGAAAAATGATTTATAGCTCCTAAGGCATAAAGCCGCATTTGGCTGTTATCTACCGCTGAAACTTGCACCCCTCTTCCAAACTTAAGATCTACCACTTCCAGTACATCATCAGTCACCAACACTAGATCCCCGGTGCCAAAACCCTCTCGCACCCAGGGACTGTAATCCAGTTTGGCTTCCAGAAGCACTACTGCGTCTTTGGTGCGAGCTTTTGCTTCATTGATTTTTTCAATGGCAAAGTCCACATAGGTTTGCACATCGTCCTCTAGTTCTTGGCTGTAAAATTTGTCTTGCTTTAGCTTTTTAAGTTTGCTCTCATACTTAAGAGCAGTAATGTTTTCTAAGTAGCGGGCTAGTTTAAGCTCAGCCAAAGCATGGGCAAAGGTGCCTTCCTGGGCGTACTCACTGGACTTTTCTTCTATCTCAGCTTCCAACTTGGCCGAGGGTGGACAATTAAGCCATTTCTCGGAGCCAGAAGCAGATAGTAATGCATGGCCCAGGCCAGCCTCTCTTGCGCCTGAAGCGCAATTCACCTTCTGTCTTGCCATTTATACTCCCTCCGCATCTTCAAGGAGTGCCGGGTATTTTTCTTCTGGAATGTCTGAGAGCTTTTCTCCACCATGTCTTTGTAAAAGCGCCTTAACCTCTGCTTGTTTGCCCTCTTGCATCAGTGCCGCCAGCTTTGCTCTAACGTCCTCTAGAGTAATCTCCTGTAGAGTAGTTGTTGTTTCTTTGCACTTGGTTGACTTTTCTTTTGCCAGTTTTTCTATGCTAGTTGCCAACTTCCTAAGGTCCTTTGCAATATTTAAAACAACATCATCTATCAACTTCTTTCCCTCCTTTACAACTTTTTGGCTTCTTGGTAAAAGGCCATATAGTCTTCCGGGTTTACCTCCACCAATTTCCCTGCCTCATATTTTTTGAGTAACGTTTTAATTTCAGATACTCTGCCTTTTTGCATTTTCTCTGTGAGCACGATGCTAATGTCCTGAAGAGTGATCTCATCTGGATCTAACTCACCTTTTGCCAAGGCACGATATCCTGCCGCAAGTCTTTCTAATTCCTCTGCTAGTGCAAAATGCAGTTCACTCATGACTCCACCTTCTTTCCTTTAACTACTCAGAGCAAAATCTTTAATAATGCTGTTCATCACCATTAGGTCGTTGCCGGAAAGGTTAGCACTTAATCGTTCCAACAGTTCTTGCTGTTCAGGTTTTAGATATTTCTTGTGCAAATAATAGCCATCTGCTACCCTTACACCTCCGCCATAACGACCCCGGATGGTTTCTATTGGGTAAGAAAGCGATAGGATGTCAATGTCGTTTTTAATTGTTCTGACACTTACACCAAACTCAGCAGCCAGATTAGCCATAGTGTCTTGCCTCCTGCGGCATAAGGCTTCTATGATTTCCATCCGCCTTTCATTTGGCCCCATCGCTTTCTCACCCCCCTTCCATTTGCTCTGTGACTAAAGAGTAAATGTTAAATATGCAGGTCTATTTCATATTTAGAAAAGTATTTAAAACAAAAAAATAGCCAGATGAAATGATATGTGCTAAGGAAATCACCCCAAAACACATTTCATTTCAATCCGGCTATCAGACAGCTCACGTGGGATTGATAAAGTATTAAATTGTTAGGAAACTTTTCTTAGTTTCTTTTTGTAAATTGATTTTGCTATACGCCTTAGATCTTTAACATCTTGAGGCTCCAAATATGGTTCTAGAATCCATTCTAAATTTATGTCTATGGGCTCGGCAACATCTCGGCATTTTGCTGAGATAAAAAGGGCCTCTTCCTTAATTAGCAAGTTAAACAACAGTTTGTTATGCCGTTTATTATTTTTGAAGACCGTATGTCGAACCTCTTTTAGTAGCAAAGGCATACCCCCTTTCTTATCCTTTTTTGTTTCCTTGAATTCATTATAGATATGCACTTTTCCTTTACGCCATATACGCCATCTAGCGTAATGAATGGTAAAAAAATATAGCTTAAAACAGGGAAGGTTGTAAATCATCCTTCGCCACAATAAAATCAAATTTACGCAATTTAATGAAGGCCGCTTGCTTGGATACCCCATATACCCCTGCTATTAACCTTGGGAATTCCTCCTCAGCAAACCAATCGTGCTGCCAATCAATTCCGGTTATTACTCTGCCACCAGTAATACCATTTAAATTAAGTATTTCTAAAGCTAGTGGTATAAAGGTAGACTTTGGCATGGCTATGGCTGATGCAAAATAATCGGCTTGGTGTTCCCGGAAATCTTCAGATGTTACAAGCGCCTTTTTCCGCCCGAAACTTTCGATATTATTGTGGCGGCAACATACAACTGGCCTAATCTTAGGCTTTTCATCTTTAAAAAGGGAAAGTTGCCCACTATTATCAGGTGCAGTAAAGACACCAGGATGAAGCCATAAATGGCCCCCTTCATGCAACCCCGTAAAAAGTCCCAGCCCTTCTTTGCCTTCCTGCATAACGTAATTATCAATTACGATGGTTCGGTTCGTTAATTTTCTTACCCCAACTCGACAGTTTTCTCGGTCAAAAACCTTTATATACTCTTGATCATTAAAAGCTGTAGCACCCCAGATTGGTTTATCTTCATAATAGATGTCCATGAATTCAATATTGGCGCCAAGATATGATTCTAAAAAATGTAGGTGGTTGATTGGTGTAGGCTCTTTTAATAGCTGTGGTTTGTAGTCTGCAAGCAGCATTTCAGCCAACTCATCAATTTCGGTATCCTTTAGGATAGGGGTGTTATCTTGTTTATCCATCTTGCTCCATCTGAATTCAATCACTGTTTTCCTCCTTTCTTCTTTTCCATGTCTCTAATAAATGTTTTCCAATCCTCCTCATCAATTACCCCTGCCTTAGATTGCCTGAGGGCTAGCCTTGCCATATCCCCAATTTCACTGTACATCATAATGTCCTCTATATCGGAGGGAATTTCCCTACGATCCCGGGCTGCTAAATCATACATTTTAGCCTTGTCCTCATCGGAAAGATTAAGCACTTGGGCGAACTTCTCAATCTTATCTTTGTCAAAAGGCTTTCTGCGGTTGTTTTCGATATCGCTTAAGAAGCTTAGAGATATTCCCAGCCTTTCGGACATGTCTTTAAGGGTTAACTCCCGAGGGTCATTAAGACGTTTCTGTTTGATAAAATCGCCAAATCGAATAAATTGTTCTCGCAACATAAGCACCTCCTTTTTATTTTACACTATTTACGCCTTATAGCGTAATTATAGCATGGAAAAATATTCATGTCAATACTTCGTAAGCGCTCAATAATCGGGTGCATTGCCACCCTGCCCCAAATATGCCACAATACCTCCAAAGGACATGAAATGGAGGTAAAATATGAATAAGCAAGAAAGAGCGGCTTTGGTTGCCGAATGCAGAGCCAGTGGTATGACAGCAAAAGAATGGTGCCGGCTAAAAGGCATCGAGTATAGAAAATACTGCGATTGGGCTACCAGAGTTAACCGGGAAGCCAGGCAAGACAAACAGGAACAGTGGGTTGATGTAACCGTAACTAAAAAAGATGGCAACAATGGTGCGGTTAAGCTTCACTGTGGCAATTTGACCATTAGCGTAGAGCCTGGCTTTAACCCGGCCCTTCTGCTGGACATTTTGAAAGTTGTGCAGGCTCTATGCTAAAGGAAATCACTGAGTATGACGGTATTTACCTGGCCTGTGGAGCCACTGATTTAAGAAAATCGGTTGATGGCCTGTCACTTTTAGTCAAACAGAAGTTCCGGATGGATCCCTTTGGCAATTATCTATTCATTTTCTGTAATCGCAACCGTAATCGCCTGAAGGCACTGACTTGGGACAAAAACGGCTTTGTTTTATACTATAAACGGCTTGATGGAGCCGGTGCCAGATTTATGTGGCCGAAAACCCCATCAGATGTCAGAAACATCAGCATCGAGCAGCTTCGCCTTTTAATGGACGGCTTTTCCATAGACCCGCCCAAAGGATTTGGCGAAATAACGGCCAGGGATTTTTACTAGAAAAAAGACACTGTACCAAAGAGAAAATAACTTGTAAAAAACGGCGAAAACCCTTGATTATCTGGGATAACCGCCGTTTTTGTGGTATAATTTAAGCATGGAAAAAGCAAATTTTACGGGGCTGTCCCCGGAAGTAACCGCATACATATCACAGCTGGAAACCCAGGTGAAAACCCAGCAGGCACGGATTGAACAACTTACGGAAATACTAGCCAGACTGCAAAAAACCGTGTACGGCCAATCCAGTGAAAAACGTAAGTATGTACTGGACAAAAACCCCAACCAGCTTTGTCTCTTCAACGAAGCAGAGTTAGAAGCAAAAAGCCATGCACCCGAACCTGCCAAGGTTTCCGTCACCGGGCATACCAGAAAAGCAAAACGCACCAAAGAAGAACTGGCCGCAGAACTTCCCGTGGAAGAAATTCTTTGCCAGCTGGATGTCGAGGAACTTGCTTGCCAGGAATGCGGTAGTCCCATGCGGACCCTGGGCAAAGAGACCGTGCGAGAAGAGATAGAATTCATCCCGGCCCAAGTTAAGCTCCTGCGGTATATTCGCTACAGTTATGTCTGTGAAGACTGTGAGCAGGAAACAGGGGAAGCCACTATCGTCAAAGCACCCATACCTGCGCCCGTCATCAAAAAAAGTTTTGCCTCACCTTCCAGTGTGGCCCATGTAATGTATCAAAAATATGTCAATGGGATGCCCTTGTACCGGCAAGAGAAAGATTGGGCCAACCAGGGAGTAGCCCTTTCCCGTGCTACTTTGGCTAACTGGATTATTCGTTCTGCCCATGACTGGCTATTACCCTTATGGGAAGAGATGAAATCCTATCTTCTCAAGCAAGCGGTTATTAATGCCGATGAAACCGTTATCCAAGTGCTGAAAGAAGAAGGAAGAAAACCATCTTCACAATCCCGGATGTGGGTATACTGTTCAGGCAATACCGGTGCCCCACCGGTTAAACTTTATGAGTACCAACCCACCCGTTCAGGAGAACATGCCAGGCGATTTTTAACAGGTTTTACAGGTTACCTCCAGACAGACGGCTACAGTGGTTACAATAAAGTACCGGATGTAACCCGGTGCGGCTGCTGGGCACACGTGAGGAGAAAATTTCAGGAGGCCATGCCGAGAAACGGCGACAAATCAGGCTCCGCTGCTGCGGTGGGATTTGACTATTGCAATCAATTGTTTGCCATTGAAGAAGAATTAAAAGAGCTTACACCCGAGGAACGAAAAGGAAAGCGTCAGGAACGATCCAAACCTGTTCTTGAAGCTTATTGGTCATGGCTTAAAACCATAAATCCTCTACAAGGATCCAAACTTGGAGAAGCGGTGACCTATGCCCTCAACCAAAAAGATGCTCTTGAAACATTCCTTGAAGACGGACGAATAGAGATATCCAACAACCGGGCAGAAAATGCTATCCGGCCCTTTGTCGTGGGAAGAAAAGCCTGGCTGTTTGCGGATACCAAAAAGGGAGCTACCGCCAGCGCCATCGTTTACAGTATTGTGGAAACAGCCAAGGCCAATAACCTTAACGTTTATAGATATCTGACACATGTTTTCAGTAAAATGCCGGGCATGGATTTTAAAAGTGATCCATCCTTATTGCAGAATTTGCTGCCCTGGTCGTCCAAACTGCCGGATGATTGCAGGAACAAAATAAATTAATCGTACAAAACCGGAGAAGCCGAAAGGTCGCTCCGGCTTTTTGGTCAATGTACCTGATTATTGAGCGCTTACGGCTGGGGGTTCTTTATTGCGGAACTTTTTGCGACAAATATGTTATAATTTACCTATAAGATCAATTGATTCTGACAAATCATGGGTGGTTCTTTAAGTGGGGAAGGGGGTCATGCCATGGCAGGAGATCGTTCTTATCTATTATGTTAGGAATAGGTTTTTTAATGAGTGCTACTTAGCTTTAGAAGGCCAAAAGTTCTAAAAGGTTTTTTCCAATTTTAGGTGGTCAGACCTATCAGAGTTAAAAACCTTCTTTGATTCCATTTATACGCTTTTTGACGGGGTACCAGGCACGCCGGAAGACTGGTGCATTAAAAAACGCTGGCAGTAGAAAAAGGCGCCCGTGATTTGACACCCAACGCTGTTACAATAACAGTATGGGAAGCGGCTTGAGTTAGGAAATTGTAAACTATCCATATTTGTTGGGAAGCGACCGGTAAGCAAAACAAAAATATCCAGGGAGGTGGAAAAGTGACCGATACATTTAATGAGCATTTTTTGAAATGGGTTAATAACGCATGCGGTGAATGGAGTTATCCTGAGCCTTCTAAAGCTTATTATGAAAAAGTGAACAAAAGAATACCTGAAGGTGTAAGAACCCTAATTGGTGAAGGAATTAAGCAAGACATTATACTCACTCATGGCCATAAATTTTTATTAAAAGGACTTACTCCAAATAAAGGCCCTTACAGCTGGTTTAGCAAAAATGATTCTGTCCGGGAGCCCAATCCGAACTGGGAGTACTATATCCAGGTTGCCCTCTATGCCCAACTTTATTTTGCAGCTAAATCAAAAGAACTGACGCTCACTTTTGAAGACGACCTTATGGATCTGGCACTGTATAATGGAAACAAGCTTTTAGTGTGTATTGAAGTAAAAGAAAAAGCCGACCATATTCAGAAATTGATTTCAGGAATAAAAAAATACCAAAATGGAGTAGATTTTGTTTCTCCGGATAGGGGTAATGACCCTTTGCGTAAGGCGAAATACATAATAAATAGAAAGCCGGAATATTTTTGTGGATATTCCATAGGTGCAAGGTTTGACTTTAAAGTAGTATTTCCAAATAACAATACATTTAGGTTGGAGAAAGACATAATTCCATGGGTGTAAAGACTTACTTTGGCCAAGTCCGGATTCTTTGGAAGGGGGGAAATGGTATGTCCAGAAGTATCAGTTTGTCCAAAACACAGCAATATTTGGATTGGCTTAAAACGAAATTATTTCTCGATTCAAATGCTGAAAGTGCAAAAAAGAGGGTTGTTAAGCGAGGCGAAGTTTATAAATGTAATCTAGGCATAGGTATTGGAAGTGAAGAGTCCAAAGAAAGACCATGTGTGGTTTTGCAACGAGATAAGGCTAATTTGGAATCACCTAACACGATAGTGGCCCCGATAACTCATACTTCATCTACACTGCCTGTAGTTATACCAATAAGTCCTAAATACAATAATTCTGGGGATGTTGTGCTAGAAGGGAATGTGTTATTAGGAAATATTGCTTGTGTAAGCAAGGCTCGATTAGGAGATTATGTCGCAAAATTGGAGCCCTCAGAAATGAGAGCTGTTGATGAAGCGATTGCAATTTCCTTGGATATTAAGGGGCACTATGATAAGTTGAATAATATACTTAATGATAAACTAGTTTATATCGACAAGCTCAAAGATTAAGTCTATATAATGGTGTAAAAAGAAGTTGAGCCAAAGCTCATACCTCGGTTAGAATATAAGTACCACCAAATACCAAACCGAGGAGGATGAACCATGGCTCAGTTTAATATTACAATAACCGAAGAACTTTTGCACGGACTTTTTTTATCAAACGGCAGGGATGAAGCATTTTCCAAGCTATTAGAGGAAATCTTCAACCAGGTACTTTTAGCCCAATCTTCAGAACAGATAGGCGCTGAGCCCTATGAGAGAACTGAAGAAAGAACCGCATACCGCAATGGGTTTCGAGATAGACAAATGACTACGCGAGTAGGTACACTTACATTGCGTGTCCCCAGGCATCGAAATGGACAGTTCTCTACAAAGCTTTTTGCTCGATACCAGCGCAGTGAACAAGCGTTGGTGCTGGCTATGATGGAGATGGTCATCAATGGTGTTTCCACTCGAAAAGTTGAACTAATTACTGAAGAGCTATGTGGAAAAAAGTTTTCAAAATCGACCATATCAGAGCTATGTAAGAACTTAGATCCAATAGTAGAAGCATTCCGTACAAGGCCCCTGCAAAGCTATTATCCCTTTGTCATGGTGGATGCCATCTATGTAAAGGTGCGGGAAAATGGACGTGTACAGTCAAGAGGTATGCTTATTGCCATTGCCGTTAACGAAGATGGCTATCGTGAAATCATCGGGTTTCAATTAGCCAACAGCGAATCAGAAAGCAGTTGGGGTGAGTTCTTTTCTTCACTCAAGGATCGTGGGCTAAAGGATGTTCGCCTGGTTACCTCTGATGACCATAAAGGGCTGGTTAATGCTGTTAGAAAACATTTTCAAGGTGCTAGCTGGCAGCGTTGTCAAACCCACTTTTCCAGGAACATACTGGATCATACGCCTAAAGCATTACAAACGGAAATTAAGGAAGAACTGCGCCAGCTTTATGAGGCTGTAGACCTTGAGAGTGCTCGTAAAATCAGAGACCGCATTATCCAAACATATGTGGTCAAAGCACCAAAAGCCACAGCTCTCCTGGACGAAGCATTTGATGATATTACTGCTGTTCTTGCGCTACCCCTGAAGCGGCTTGAACCCCTATTATTGGAGAATATACACTTAAAGCTTAAGCTTACATGAAATATAACGTTTTACCTTGAGCAACCGCCCTTGACATGGGGGCCCCTGGTGTCCGTGTTTCTTAGGGCCGGCCAGGGCCCGCTGCAGCTAATGCTTTTGCGGCCCTTTGCCAGGGATAGGCTAACACGGACACCCTCCCCATGTAAAGGGTCTTCGATGAACGGTTGCTAGGCGACCATTTTCTTCTCTGTAATCTGGTTGCTCATAACAGCTTCATAATATTTAGCAGGTGCCATGTACCCTATGCTGCCATGCCGGCGACGATTGTTGTAATAATCCATGTATTCGCTGATGACTCTGTATGCATCTGTAAAGCTGGTAAACTCATTTCTGCTATAGCATTCATCTTCTAATATAGAATGAAAGGACTCAATATAGGCGTTCATATTAGGACTTTTAACTGGTATTCTTTCGTGAGTTAATTTCCATTTCCAGCATGTCTCTTCAAATATTTTAGCGGTAAACTGCGGGCCATTATCAGTCCTTATTATTGGAAGTTCCATGCCAGGCTTTAAATTGCGTTTATTAAGCGAATTTATAAGTACTGCGCAGGCATCCTTAGCTGTAGCACTTAATCCAAGGTGATAGTCAATTACTGAACGGTCAAACACGTCTATAAGGGATAATTGGAAGAAGAACCTGCTCATACCCTCAATGTAACCATACTTCAGGTCCATTTGCCAGTGTTGGTTAGGGGCAGTTACTTCATCTCGCTTTGCCAGTTTTCTCGGCCGGTCTAGATATATTTTTCTCTGAGGACGCAATACGTTAAGTTCTTTACAGAGCCGGTATGTTTTCTTATGGTTTATGATAAGCTGGTAATCCTCTTTCAGGGTTGCGTTGATTTTTTTATAGCCATAAGGGAAACCATCCCCGGTAACTATCTCTTTAATATATTCCTTAATTAATTCGTCAGAGATTTGCTCACCTTCTAGATTTAATGAGTACTCTGATATCTTGCGCCCCGGTTTCTTCTTTGGTAGTTCCTGGTTAATAGCACTTATAGTTTCTTTGATTTTATGATAGTAGGTGGATGAAGCCAAGCCGACAGAGCTAAGGACCAGAGAAGCTTTATAGCCCTTATCTATCCACCTTTTAGCTATGGTAACCCTGTCGGCTACCGAGGGTTTTGGATATCCCTTAACTCTCTTAAAATAGCCAACTCTAATTCTTTATCAGCCAGAAGGCGTTTTAGCCTGTCATTCTCAGTACTAACTTCTTTAAGCTGTTTTTCCAGAGCTTTTTGGCGGTCATCTTTAACTTTAGGCAGTCTCTTTATGGAGCCGTTTTTTCGATATTTACTTAACCAAGTATGAATTGTATTAGCCGACATTTCATGCCTGCGAGCTACCAAGGCAACGTTACCTGTTTCCTGGCACTCTTTTATAATTAATTCCTTGAATTCATCGCTGTATTGCTTGCTTTTCATGAAAATCTACCCCCTACTATTATGTTAACGTATTACACGTGCTTTCTCCAAATTTATTAGGGGGCTAGATAGCTACAAACGGTGTGGAAAGGTTGAATGAGGAAATTCGTCGTCGAGAGCGGGTCATTCGAATCTTTCCCAATGCTGCATCCGTCATCCGGCTCATGGGGGCTCTATTAATAGAGCAGGATGAGAAATGGCAGACCGGCCGTAAATACTTTGATATGCAGCTGTACTATCAAGTGCAGAATAAGGAATCAAAGTCTGGCACTGCTGCATAGAAAACGCATTTATTCCACGGTCTGTTGACAATGAGCCTCCCATGGCATGTTTTCAGGCATCAGGGCCTTCCCCCTTATCTTTGAGGAGAAGTCTTGCGCCTGGGTGGTGATGCCCGGCCAACAGCCTAACATGCCATGTTCTCATCGTCAACTGCTTTCGCGGCATAAAAACGCTTAGGCTATTGTCTCATTAGCTACCGTTTGATAACCGAGGTAATTTACACACTAATTTGGACTTGACTTCGCATAGTCAAGTCCAAAATAGTGTGTAATTTCCTCGGCAACCTACGTAGTGAAGATTTTGTCCTATCTATGCAAACATCCGTTTTAATCCAAGAATGTAAATAATTAAGAATGGAGAATGGAAATTATCAATTTCTCTAAAAGGTAAAGCAATAACTTAAATCAAAAGGCCGTTTATCGGAGCAAAGCGAAGACCCTTTATCATGGAGGAGCAGCCCGTGTTAGCCTATCTAGGCAGAGGGGCGTGCCTCTAACAACAATCCACTGGCCCGCTGCCGCTTCTCCGAAACACGGGCTGTAGAGGCCTCCATGTCAAGGGCGGCCGTGTGATAATTTTAGGTACGTAGCGTCGAGAATGAACACATTAAGCCACGGCTGAATTATTGGAAGCTTTTTTTTGCAGCACTTGGTAGTACAGGTCCATATCAAAATATTTACGGCCTGTTTGCCATTTCTCGTCCTGTTCCATTAGTAGTGCACCCATCAGCCGAATCACAGACTGTTCATTAGGAAAGATGCGAATAACCCGCTCACGACGCCGTATTTCCTGGTTGAGCCGTTCCACTCCGTTAGTGGTGCGTAGTCTTTTTCGGTACTTTAGTGGCAGGATTAAAACGGCGGTAATGTCATCAAATGCTTCATCCAAAAGACATACAGCTTTCGGTGCTTTGGATTCGTATTTGTTGATAATCTTATCCCGGGTATCTCGGGCACTTTCAATGTCAACTGCTTCATAGAGTTGTCGTAAATCTTCTTTGATTTCCGGCTGGTGTGACTTGGGTGTCTGGTCCAACATATTTCTGGAAAAATGGGTTTGACACCGCTGCCAGGTGGCTCCCTGAAAATGTTTCTGTATAGCATTTACCAGTCCTTTATGATTATCAGAAGTGATCAGGTGGACACTTTTTAGTCCTCGTTCTTCAAGAGAACCAAAGAGTTCACCCCAACTGCTTTCAGATTCAGTGTTAGCTACATGAAAACCGATGATTTCACGACATCCTTCTTTGTTTACACCGATGGCGATTAAGAGCCCCCTGGACTGTACCCGGCTGTCTTCTCGCACTTTCAGGTAGAGGGCATCCACTATTAAAAATGGATATTGGTTTTCCAGGGGTCTTGTCCGAAAGGTGTGAACTAATGGATCTAGTTTTTTACATAAAGCTGAGACTGTTGACTTGGAAAATTTTTTGCCACAAAGCTCTTCAGTGATGGATTCGACTTTACGGGTAGAGACACCGTTGACCACCATTTCCATCATGGCCAGGACTAATGCCTGTTCGCTGCGCTGATAGCGTTCAAAGAGTTCTGTGCTAAATTTACCGTTCCGATGGCGGGGAACGCGTAAATGTATTGTTCCAACCCGGGTGGTCATCTGCCGTTCCCGAAAGCCGTTACGGTAGCCCAGCCGTTCATCTGTTCTTTCATATGGGGCGGCACCAATTTGTTCTGCTGACTGCTTTAAAAGTACTTGGTTGAAGATCTCCTCCAGTAGTTTGGAAAATGCTTCATCCCGACCATTTGAAACAAAAAGTCCGTGTAAATGTTCTTCGGTTAGGGTAATGTTAAACTGAGTCATGGATTCATTCCTCCCTCGGTTTGGTATTTGATAGGCACTTATATCTTAACCGAGGAAATGAATTTATGGCTCATTTTGTTTTTACACCATTATACGGACTTGATCGGCTCGCATTATCTTTGAGCCACTTTCGCCAAATCGGGTAATCCGGCACATATTCCCCTACTAGGTTCCAAAACTCTGGTGCATGGTTCATATACCGAAGATGGGCCAACTCATGCACTACCAGGTAATCCAATACCTCGGCCGGGGCCAAGATAATCCGCCAGTTCAGGTTAATATTGCCCTTGCTTGAGCAACTGCCCCATCTAGTTTTTTGATCCTTGATGACCAATCGGTTGTATTTCAACCCCATAATCCGGGCGAAATAATCTAACCGTTCCTGAAAAACTCGTTTCGCCTGAACCCGATACCATTTATGCAGTGACTCTCTCACAATTTGCGGCCAGTCTTCTTGAGGAACAATGTTAGGCAGCTCCACCCAAAAACAGTCGCCGGTGAATTTAATGGTTATCGTTTTTCCAGCCACAACCCGGGTAGACAGCAGGCAACTTCGACCCTGATAAAGAAAAGTCTCGCCTGTCACATGCTTTTTCTGCTGCTGCTGGTTTTGGCTCCGCCAATCCAGGACGTGCTTGAGGATCCAATCTCTTTTTGCTTCCACAAATCTCTTTGCTTCCGTGACAGTTACTCCCTGAGGTACAGAAACCGTCACCTTGTCCTGCTTAATTCGAATATTAAGTCTTTTGGCGCGAGTACTTCTTCTAACTTCATACTCGATTTTGGTATTATTAACAATCAAGTGCTCCATACCACAGTCCTCATAATGTGTTTGTTTCGCTAACAGAATCTCAGGGAGACTCTAAAAGCCATCTCTAAGACTATCCGCATCAACCCGGTCAAACCCCCAGCTTTTCCATTGCCACCAAGTAATCGATTCAGCAGCCGGTTCCGCAGTGGGTGCTTTTCGGTCCCGAATTCCGGCCAACCAGTTCCGCTCCTCCTTGACCACCAGTTCATTTTTCCCATCCTGATTTATGTCTTTGACCTCCAGGGCTTGAATCGGCCGGTCCAGGGTCGAGGAAAACCAAACCGGTTTCATCTTACCCCGGATCAGGTTTAACCCGCATTCGGCATGTCAAAACTTTACAGAAAAAATATTTAAAAAATGTCCAGTATCTGGCAGGGACCGGTAAATTTATGTCGAATATAACTCTCTAAGATATTTCTTTGGGAGTTGATTCGATTGTCAATATTTGCTGGGATTAAGACCCTTAAACCAATGGCTGTTCCGGTAGTCACCAAGCTCTGTCGTCTAGCTAAGATTCGGGAACTGGTTAACGAGATAGTATTATGGAGAGAAGATAATTCTAAAATCTCTCCGGGTCTCCTGATCGAAACCCTCATTATTAGTATCTTCTGCGGCCGGATGCCTTTATGGAAAGTGCATCAATTTTGGGCTGAGCAGGATTTATCTAACCTGTTTCCCGATGTGGAATTATCAATTGATCAGCTTAACGAACATGCCTACGGCCGGGCCTTAGATAAACTAGCTGAAGTTGATTTGAACAAACTGATCAGTTTGGTATCCTTGGTGATGCTTGATATTCACAATTTAGATATCTCCACGGTTCATCTAGATACTACTTCCATATCGGTCGAAGGAATCTATGATGTAGAGCCATACAACGATTTTACGATTAATAGAGGCCACAGTAAGGATCTGCGCCCGGACCTTAAACAATTCAAAATTGGGGCTGCAGTGCAACAAAACGGCCAAGTAGTCATGGGTGAAATGCTCTCTGGGAACAAATCTGATAACAAATGGAACCCGGAAGCAGCCTTGAAAATGAAAGAGTTCTTTGATACCCAAGGTTATCGGGATGTCGTTTTTGTTGGTGACTGTGCCCTGATCTCTAACGAATCTTTAGCCAATCTGACCAAGCAGCACGTTCAGTTTATCTCTCGACTGCCGGAAACCTATAACCTGGCGAAAGAACTAAAAACACTGGCCTGGGCCGAAAACTCCTGGCATGACATTGGGATAGTCAGTGAAACCAACTCGAAAAAGGCTTCTCACTACCGAACCTATTTGGTCCATCATGAACTGGAAGGACACACTTATGATTTTGTGGTAGTTCACTCCTCTTCCCTGGAAGCCCAGAAAGAAAAGACCTTACAAAAACGGATCGGGAAGCAAAAAGAGGAGTTAATTAAACAGAGTAAAGGCTTAAAAACTAAGGCTTTTGCCTGTGAACCTGATGCCCAGGCTGCTTTAGATGTCTTCCTTCAAGAATGCCAGCGAAAAGGCTTTGAGGTTCAAGGAACGGTTCAGATCTGCGTCAAAAAGTCTTACGGTCACCGAGGAAAACCCCGCAATGGAGAAGAACCGACGATTACCACGACATATCACGCTGAAGTCAGTGTTGGCGATATAAAACCAGAGGTTTACCAGTACCTGCTCCAAATGGAATCTACCTTCGTGCTGATCGCCAATGTGAAAGATCGTCAAAAATACGATGATCAAGGGATTTTATTAGAGTATAAACGGCAGATCTCAATTGAAACCAAGTTTCGATTCCTCAAAAACCGCGTATATTTAGGCCCAGTATACTTGGAAAACCCGAAGCGAATTTATGCGCTAGGCTACGTGTTTATCCTGGTCTTACTGCTGGCTTCCTACCTGGAGTACCGAGTTCGCAAGGCCCTAAAGGAACGAGGAGAAGCAGTGAAATTACCGGGAAACAAAAGTACAGACAGACCTTCAGTGCAAACTATACTGGAAGTATTGGGTACTATTCAAACAGTAAGTATTCAGGGTCAGAGATATTTTCCGGATAATGTTAACCGTCAAGCTTTAAATATGGTCCGTTGGGCCGGGTTTAACCCGGAAGAAATCTATCTCAAACCGATATCACTAAACGCATAATTTGTGGAAATAGTTTCCTTTTGTTATAAATCAAAAAGGTTTAGGGCGACATGATGAACATGGGGTATAAGACGAACAGGTGATTCGACAGCTCCTGGTCGTCTTCGGTGACCCAAAAAGGCTTATCTCCGCCAAAGCTCCCCACCTTCCACACCACCAGCAACAGGTCATCCCGGCCATCGTTGGTGGCATCTGCCAGGACAAAGGCGGTCACCTGCCAATCGGCTGATGACCGCCAGATTTCTTGTCCCTCCTGAGTAACGCGCAGTTGCTTATCCTTAAGGACATATCGTTCTACCTGTCCATTCTGATCGAGATCGTATTCTCGCACTTCCTCAACCTTATGAAACCAGGGGAAAAAATGAAAACCCATAAAATGGTACCCCAAAACAATCAACAAACCTGCTCCCAACAAAAAACCAATTGGTGAACCGTACTTTTTTAAATAACTCTTAACCATAATTTATGTGTTGGCCCCTATGCCGATAAGCAGCATTATCAGAGAGTGAAAAACGATAATCGCGCAGTGCTTAACAAAGGTCAGCGATTGGTGGTTTACATTCTTTTCTCACAAGGCTTCCAGCAGAAGTAATCCAGTTTGCCCACCACAGGGGCGTGTGTAGTATCTCGCTCTCAGCCTCCCGATTTATCTGAATCAAAAGACTCTCGCTTCTATAAGTGGGGGTTACCTTGTTTAAACTTCAGGTGGAGTAGAGTTTTCATCTGAAGCCTCGATGTCAGCGAAGCTGAACGAGTTCACTCTTTATTCTCCAACTCCCAAGCCGAAATATAGCGGCAAGGCCCTTCGGCCGTGTAAGACTTGGTCCAGTCAGGCTGTTTGGGAGCCTGGTTAGAAGCTTGGTTAGAAGACTCGTTTGCTTGAAGCATTTCCTGCCACTTTCGATCCGTCAGCCGCTCATTGGCTGACCAGGGGAATTCGTAATAAGTGTAGACTCCGCCCCGGACAATCCGCAGTTGGCCTTCTACCGGCACCACCGCATAAATCGGCGAAATATAACCGGTCCCTTCTTCCAGCACCAGATCAGGTGGAGCAGTGGCCACATCGGCCACCACCGGGGCTGGGTTTTCCCAAATCTGGGAGCGACTGACGACATTCTCTTCCCGTAAGGCTTCCAGCCAGAAGTGTTCCAGTTGCCCGCCGAAGGTGCGAATCAGGTCATACTCTTCTGTAGATAAAGGAGTGTTACTCAACTCTTTTTCCGAAATCGTTTTTAAGCTCAGGGCCAATTCCGCCATCCGCTCCAGGCTGGCCTGATCTCGTTCGCTCAAGAGGCCGCGGCTGGCCAGACCCTCGCGGGTCATAGTGGTCAGGGCCGCCAGCCGAGCGTATAGCTCGGGATTCGGTTCGACGTAGCCGCGATCATCCGGTTTCTCCGCTCCGCCTCCCCCGCCCATTTCCGCGTAGACCTGTTTGGCGTAAAGAATGGTATCGTGTTTAAGTTCGGTCCAACTGCTCAGGTAGGTGTTTAGTTCTTTGTGGGCCCAGGCCTGGTTCCGCATAAAGGAAGGATAACCCTCGGGTTTCTCCACTGTCAGCGGCAGCAAGGTGTATAACCAGTTCCAATATAAATTCTGGGTCCAGGTGTTCTGATCAAGCCCGGCAATGTGGCGGCGCATTTTGGTCATGTTTTCCGGATAGTTGGCGTAATCAGTTTCTCCCATCTGCTGGAGCAAAGAATAAGCCGCGGTTGAGCCCATGGCCGCTGGAATATCCAGGCCTTTGGGCAAGAGCCTTCTTTCGCCTTGACTGTTCTCTCCTACTTCCCGGTAAACCAGCCGCTGAAAGATCGAGGCATCCAGGGTAAACCGCTGTCCCATAAACCGAAAACCCTTGATTTCCCGTTCCCGATCCGGCTGAATCGTAGCCTCAAAGATCGGAATGGAATTGATCGCGGGCGGTTCCAGTTCCTTGACTTTTTCTAAGAACCGAGCCCATTGCTCTTGATTGTCCGCTACCTGACTCAGTTTAACCGCTGAGCCGTATAATTCAGTCAGTAGCGCACTGTACTGGTTATAACCGAGGTCATCGCTTCGACCCACAAAAAAGCAGGTCGGCTGGTAGATCCTCTCCCAACGCCGAAAGTTATCCCCCTGGTTCAGTGCCAGGGTCATTAACACCGCGGATCTGGTTTCATCCTCGTTTTTCACCCGGAAAGTCATTCGACCGTACCACATCATGGTTTTAAAATAGTTTTTCAGTTCGTCTGATCCAGTGTAGTGTCCCCGGGGAATGTACTGCGTGTAGTCTTCTTTGAGATCCTCCAGCACATCTGGACTCGTCACCCCCAGGCTCATCACCGGGGAGATAGCAATTCCCGCGTGTTGGCTGATTAGATTCAGTTCCTGATTAACTACCTCGCTGACGCTAGCCGGGATGTTTCCGGTCGGTTCCAATAACTGACTGGCCACTGCGAAAAAGGCGATGTTTCGCCGGGCCGCGTTTTCCCAGGCGGTCCCCTTCAGGTTTTCGTATTGTTCGATAGAGGCAGTCAGCATAGCCGGGTTCAGCTGTTTTAGTTCCGGAATCAACTGCTCCTTTTCCACACTTTTCAACAAGTGATTAAAAAACAGGTGGTAATTATGCAACATGGCATCAGTAGTGACCAAGCTGGGGACATAGTCATACCGGTTGGCTTCGTAAAGCTCAAAGAACTCGGGGTGGAGACCAGGTACCACGACAAACCCATTCTCCGTCAAGCACTTTTGGGCTGCCGACGAGAATTCAAATCGGTCACGATTGCTGATGTTGCTGAGATCCGCGGCTGCCTGATAAGCCTTAACCGCTGGCTGGACACTTACCGGCACTTCCTGGTAAGGCGCGAACTCCGCCGCGAGGGTTAGTTTCCCTGAGCTAGCCTCGTGACTAGCTTGTTGCTGCTCGCCAGTCCTGCCGCAGCCAGTTGTCACAAACATTACTAGCAGCAAAGAAACAACTAAAGCACTAAACTTTTTCCCTTTCCACCGGTACATTAAGTCCCCCCTTTTTTAAAGATAGTCGTTTGCAATTAGACCCCCATGCTGCTGGCAGCACTATCAAACATGAAAAATTATGATCGCGCCATTATTTACGCAGGTCAGCGATTAGCGGTTTACATACTTATTTTCGTTCCCAGTCTAGCCTGCTGACCGAGTTAAAAAACAAGCAACTGGACAAAAAGGGCCTTTCCGGTTTTTTGCATTTTTGGTACGAATCCGAAAAGTCTTGATGCCGGCAGTTTTCAAAAAGGGCTGACAAATTAGGGATCTATTACTATGTGAAACGATTTTCTCGAGAGAAAAGCGACAAAAACGAAAGCAAAGTGAACTAGTTCAGCTTCGCTGAATATTAAGGCTTCAGATGGAGACTATACTCCACCTGAAGTTTAAACACGGTAACCCCCACTTATAGAGGTGGGAGTCTTTTGATTCGATAAACTTTCCATATCTACTTACTATATCTTATATAACCCATATTCGCATATCAAAGCTCCATCATGACCAGCCCCGCTCGTAGCTTTGAAAGCAATCCAGACACACCGGTTTGCCGGCTTGCAGTCTCGCTTTGTGCTCGGGAACGCCTTCGCCGCAGCTAGCACAGACCTGAGTGGCAAATATTCGGGCAGCCGGCGGTAAGCTGAAATGGGGCTGTTTAAAATCAAAAATCTCTTCCAGATCGGCATTTAACAGATAAGCTTGCCGCTGGTCTCTTTCCATTTCCACCCCAAAAGGTTTTAACACAATCCGCAAGCCTTCCCCGGTCTGCCGTTTGAAAAAGGTAAAGGCCTGTTTGCCGGTCCCGCGGTAAATCAGGTTGCCCTTACCCAGGCTGCACCCGGTCAAGATCTGCACAGCGTCTACTCCGCAGGCATCATTTTCCGTTACGCAAACAATCTCCTCATCCTGCGCAAAGGTAATCCCCATTTTCACCCTAGCGGCTTCGACTACTCTGACGCCAATCGCCAATCCCGGACACTCGTGACCGTGGAAGTCCACCGCTTTTCTCCAAGCAGCGAATATATTATCCGTTGTAATCTCCTCTCGCCTCTCTTTAATCTAAGATTTTCCCTTTTTGCAGCTCCATCCTTAATCAAACTTGGTTTATATGTTTGTTTATAATATAACATATGCTGCGGGGTAATTAAGTAATTTTGCGCCTAACCCCTAAATGAATTTAGAGGAATGCGGTGCAAGTGTTATCTTCAGCCTTCCTTAATCCAGTGCTTTTCTTGCTGCTTTTTTTATAAAAAGGCGAGACCAATACGATGAAAAAATTATGCAGCTATGATCTGGAGTAAAGCCATTGGAAAACTTAGGGTATTGGGGTTATGGAACCTGAAGAAGCGGGTCCAAAATGTCGGCTAACAGTTGAAGTGCTGGTCATGGGGCTTGGGCAGCCGGTAGATCTGCCCTGGAGCAAATCGACATCGTTCAGCCCCGCCTAAATTGAATCGGTTCCGTATCCGGGGTGATCGCTGCAAAGGCAAAACCCATTTCCTTCAAGCCTTCGATAATCGCCGGCAGAGCCTCGGCGGTGCTTCGCTTACCGGGTGCATCATGCAGTAAAACAATGATCCGATCCTTACCTTTAGCCTGCTTTAGAGTATTAGCGATCAAGGACTGGGCTGACTTATAACTGCCCTCCGCATCGCCCGGGCAAACATTCCAATCGTAATACTGGTAGCCCTCTTCGATCAGTCGTCTAATGTATTGTTTTTTAAGAAAGGGATTTGAGCCACCGGGAGCCCGAAAAATACTGGGTCTAAACCCAATTGCCTCGACCAAAACGTCCCCACAGCGATTAATTTCCCACATCAAGGAATCTTCGGTCCGATAGATCTCGTTGTACCGGTGGGTATAGCTGTGGTTTCCGATCGCATGGCCGGCGTTGAGGGGCCTGCTGGACAATCTCTGGATGACTTGCCACCTGACGCCCAAGTACGAAAAAGGTGACTGGGATCCGGTGCTCAGCCACAATCTCTAAAATCCTGGGGGTTACATCAAGTGAAGGGCCATCGTCAAAAGTCAGGTAAGCCACTTTCGCTGGTTTTGCTGGGGCTAAATTGGCCAGCTCCGCGGGAGCGAAGGCAACAAGAATAACCCGGGCTAATTCGCCTCGGTTCAAGGGATCCTCCGGCTCAAATCGGCTACTCGCCCTCAAGGTAAGGCTGCCCGCCGCCAACGCGGCCTGAATCTGGCTGGCGGCCCAGTGTTCGGCTGGCACATCTTTTAGTTCCGGCGGGCTTGTTGGAGAAACCGGGGCGGTCGATAAACTTACCGCTAAAGCAGCGGCTTCTGCCCGACTAATGTACTGATCCGGGCGGAAGGTGCCGTCTGGATAACCGGCCAAGTAACCAGCCTTAGCCACCGTCATTACCGCTGAATAGGCCCAGTGATCAGTTGGAACATCGTAAAAGCTATTTTCCACAACAGCCGGGGCTCCTAAACCCAAGGCCCTGACCGTAATATAAGCAGCTTGGGCTCGGGTTACCGGCTCCCAGGGATGATAGGTTCCATCCGGATACCCGGTAATCAGACCTCGCTGAGCTAGATAATTAATAATACCAAAGTTAGGATTATCGGCTGTTACATCCGAAAAGGCACGGGCCCCAGTAGGTTGACCTTGAGCCTCTCCTAGATTGGCAGTAGTCAGCTGGGCACCTGTTAAGCAGAATAATAAACAACAAAAGACGAATAGTCTGGCTCTCTTGATTAATGCGGCTCTCATCGCGAATTACCTTCCCTTAATTGATACTTAAAACATACCAAAGTGGTATTTGTTACAGAATTAAATTAATATTGGTGGCGGCTATCCATAATAAGATATTCTATTACGATTTTAGCTATACTACAGAGATTCTCTTTTCTGGTGGACTCGAAGACTATCCTTCCTTTCACTTCGACTGCCAGGCGACAGATACTAGGAAAGCGATTTTCAATAATACCTCTATTTTTCAGCTTTTGTTTTCCATTATAATCTATAATTTGGCAATTTCCTAGATTAATAATCCCGGTCTTACTAATATATTTAAAGGTTTAACTCAACGTCTATTAAAAAACCCGTTGAGATTGTGATTATTTGCCAGGTTAGGCCTAAATTCAGTCGTTTGCTAAACAGCGGGGCTGGCGGCGGAGTCTCAACTCTACCCGAAGTTTGAAGAAGTTTGAAGAAGCCCCCCTACTTAATAGAAGTGGGGGGCCTTAAAATCATGGTTAATTGCACGCTACTGAGAAAGCTACTTTACCGGACGGACAAAGGCTTCCCATACTTCAGCATCACAGGTACTGTAACAATACAATGAATATCCAACCTTCGCCGTATTGGCTCCTATCACGGCTGCCCGCATTTCAGCCGCGGTGATCATCCCGGCTCCGATATCGCAACCCTGAAGGGCAACCTCAATCGGGACCTGACAACCGGCCTGCTTTAAAACAGTGACCGACTGAGTAATGAATTGGGCAACTTCCTCCTCACTATAGTCGCGGTTCTTCGTGTGCCAATAGTCCATTAAAATCACGCCGTTAAAGTTATCCGCCATGCTGGAAAACGGATAATACGATCGCTGCTGCGGAGGGTAGGTAATAGCCAGCAACGGGCATCCTGACCGCAAGCCAGCGTACGCTGCTCGAGAAAATTCCTCAATGATAGCCTCCGCTTGCCAAGTATCTCTAGGCAGTTCTTCAATATCGGCCGCCACAGCATCAAGATAATGGCCGCCAGGGGTCCGATAGTTTGACACCTGAGCAATCAACTCAGCGTCACTAACCGGGTCCTGCAAAGAAGTGTACGCCCAGCCAATTACCTTAATCCCCGCCCGGTGAGCGGCCGGTAATATAGAGTCGATCCAATCCTGCCATTCCTCGGGGAAACCCCGATAACTGGTGGCAACTTGCAAGTATATTCGATCAATCTTTGCCTTGCTGAATTCCGCTAAATCATGGTTATCGGGTAATTCTGTATAAATGCTTGTCCAAACCCCTAGGCCGTCTAACAGCTTTTGCTGGTCTGAATCATTGCCCCGGGAAACATCTGGATCGTTATCCCTGCCTGCTGAAGCGGGCCTTAACAATGAAAAATTGGTTGATGGCTGGTCCATACTAGCAGTGGTTAGCCAACCCGCAATCCAACCAGTGCGGCCATCCGGCAAGGAAATTTTGTACCAATTATTCTGGTCATCCAGCACGGAAACAATAACATATCTTGGCAAAACACCCAGCACTTTTTCTTCCAGCCCGGGAGCTTGGCGAACATTGATATAATTGTCATCAGTCGAGGCTTGTCGGGGAAATATGGTCACTGTCCGATTTTCTTCCTGCCAGGCCACCTGCCAACCGAGGTTTTCCGCGACCCAACGCGCCGGCAGCATGGTTCGGTCATTAATAATCACCGGAGCGATATCCATATTGCTCGCTTGCTTATTCACAATAATTTGTTTACTGCCAATGGTCAATTGAATAACCGTCTGATCTTTGGTCAATGTTGCCCGCTTGTTTTTGGGGTCCCAAGCCACCTGTGCCCCGCAGCTTTCGGCTAAGTAGCGAACGGGAAGTAATGTTCGGTCGTCAATTATTTGGGGAGCGATGTCCATGGTAATCAGTTCGCCATTATGTAAGTATTCCATTGAGTCAATGGTAAAAACCGTGTCTGCCTGGGCGATTGCTGGTGATAGAAGCAAGGCAAAAGAAATAATCAGCCAAAGAAAAAGTATTGGTCTTGGTTGCATTAGTTATCTCCTTTGTAAAATCTACTGCAAGTAAGATAAAGGGTAAACATCCTGGGAAAATGTAATGAGTTAAATATAGGCAAATGTAATGAATAATTGTAATGTCCGTCTTTATCAAATGTTGGACGAAAAGATAGCCTTGCCCTTATAACGACAATAAAACCAAAAAAGGTACAGACAAACGTCAGACTATTTATTCTAAAAAGATGCCGTTTAAAATAAAAGGCAATAAAAACAGCTATCCCGTAAAAATCCAAGAATAGCTGCTAAATTACATTCAAATCAACATCCAGTTACTAAACTGGCTGCCCCGGGTCAGTAAATGGCCTTAGCGTCCTTTTCGGCCACCTCGTCCGACCCCAAAACCTCGGCCACGGCCTTGGCCTTGACCTTGACCCATACCCAACCCACGTCCAATCCGCCTAACCAATCCCTGGACCGGGCCGGTCATCTGATCGCCGTCCGGTAATTCATTCTGACTCGGAACTCCGTCTGGGTTATTAATACGGCACCTACCCATGCCTCTGCCGGTCATTCGTCCACGACCGTCCGGACCGGTTCCATCAAAACGCGGCATAAAAATACCTCCTTAATCAATAATAACTGAGCAACAATCAGTTTTCTTGTCTCCTATTAGTATTTGAGCATATGCTCATATTTATTCTACAACGAGTTATGAGCATATGTCAACAATAGGGTTGCCGTCTAGACAAACTATGCTACAGGCGGTAATTTTTTATACTATACCGATCAACTTAAGTCTAAAAACCCAGAGGTCCAAGGCTCACCGTGCAATTCTACGCTATACTCTGGGTTAAGAATCTTGACCTTAGCTTTATCTAAAAGAAACTCTCCATAATCATCCCATGCTTCTTCATCTCCATTTAATGCTCTAATAGATGCTTGTTTGAAAAAGTGATTCGACAAGGTAACTATTCCTTTATTAACATAAGGTCATTAAGTTTTGCCCTAAATCTTTCCATAAAAAGATTGCATTTGCACAAGAATATATAATACAAATTCCGGGGAAGATCAGTACCGTACAGGGATTCAAAGTTGCCCAGCCCTTTGGCGATAATCAAATCAGCTTTCTCGAATATCCTAAGAAAATCAGGGGAACATTGTTCAAGTACGGTCCCGGGAATATCCGTTCCATTATTGATAATTTTAGCGTAAGCATCTATCCCTACAAAATATGCATCTTCCTCTGTAGCATCGTTTATAACCGGTTTTCCACGAGTAGCGAAAATTACCTCCAGCTCAGGATATTGCTTTTTAATGGTCCGGATAAACACCTTATCAAACACGATTTCTCCCGCATTATCTCCCAAGTAAAGGAGATGCCGGGTTTTCTTCAAATCGCTCTTTAATAAAACAAATACATCTTGATCGATGTCTTTCGTCATGGTTTCGCGGACTGTTTCGATTACCTTATCTCTGGATAAATCATACCCGGGTCCGAAATCAATAATGTTTCCGGCAGCAGACAACTTCAGGGCCGCTTGCAGACGGTCTCTGGCGGAAGCTACCAGGTTAAATAAATCGTCTTCCAGTTTAAGCATTTCCTGATTATAATAATGTTTTTGTTCTTGATAGGGATCGGGATTTTGTAACGCTTCTTTTAAAGCACGCTGAATTATCTGAGCCACGTATGGCGCGCTCGTATTATCGTCAATAGCCGCTAGTTCCCGCATGATCCTTTTAACCAGATGGTGCCTTTGTTCTTCAGACTCCAAGTGAATTTTCGCCATTCTAACCGCTTGATTAATCAAACAGGGAAGGCAATCAATACTTAATCTCATTTTATCTTCCTTTGCAATGAATTCCATACTTATTATGTCAATAAATGGACGAGAGCGGCCAAATCGTTCCCCAATTCTAAAACTAAATTTTTGGATAGTTATACAGTTAATTATTCGGACTCAATAACTCCTGCATTTCGCCTGCCTGATAGCTTTGCCGGACCTCCTCAACCGTTTTGCCATCGCCTCCGGTTAAAACCTTTATTCCGACACTTTCCAAAGACATAAAGGCTTTACGGCCTATTTTTGGGGCAATAACTATCCCCACATTCTTTTGGAGCAAAACCTGAACAGCTCCGGTTCCAGCACCGCGAGCTGCTTCAGTGCCCGTGTTAGGTAGCACCTCATACTTGTTAGTGGCCGGGTCCCAGATCATAAAACAGGCACAGCGGCCAAACCTCTCGTCCACGGGGGAAGATGGGGATGTTCCGGTAGAACAAATCGCAATCTTTTTAGATGTGTTCTCGGTTTCTTTAGATTTATTAAATACTAAATCCTCTTGCCATCTAGCACATTGTTCATTCCCCATCAGATAACGTCCATGGCGTCGGCAAAAACCGCCCCCCAAACAATAATCCCCTCCCTCAATCCGGATAGCCTTCGCATTAGTCAGTGCTTCAGCTATTTTGTAGCGGGCATCGGTTAAAACCCGTTGAAAAGTAGGTCGGGAAACCTGCATGTGCCGGGCACATTTTTCTTGTTCCAAGCGCAACAAATCCTTTAAACGAATGGCCTCTAACTCTTCGACCTTAAGAATCACTTCTTGCAGATCCCCACTAGAAACACCCTGAGGTTTATATAAATTCACCTTGGGTTCATATTTCACCCGGCGGCATCTTGGTTCTCTAGGTATGTTAATTAGCCCCTTTCCATTAAGTAAAAACCCGCACGCTTACTATCTTTTGTATTATTTTCAAAATCTTATGAGTGCAGAAATGAATAATTAGCAATAAGTCCTGCTGTAAACTTATACATTTCCAACAGCAGGACTTCAACAATTAAATATTATCAAAGATTAAATCCGGGATTTATAATGTTCCTTGTTTAGCTTCACTCTTTTTATAAACTAAACTTCACTCTTTTCTAACAACGATCCTCTTCATTAATTGTTATGGTACAAGTATCTTTTTTACTTTCCCGGCTGCTGAAGGATTTGCTCAAGTTCTTTGGCCTGAACAAAATCACGAACACGGATATTAACCTCGTTCACTCCGGATACTTTTTTAGTTGCGCGTTGAATATCATCTGCCAATTTATAGGCCATCGGGCAGACCGGCGAAGAGGGTCTAAAAGTCAGATCAACTTCGCCGCTTTCGTCAATGCTTATATCTTTCACCAGGCCCATGTCAATAATGTTCACGTTAGTTCCTGGATCAATAACCTGTTTTAAAGATTCAATTAACCTTTCCTTTATCTCGTTTTCTTTTTTATTTTCCAATCAGGTTCACCCCTATTCCTTGGAAAATACTAAATTCTCTAACCAGGCTAACTATAAGACAAATATCTATACATGAGTCCAATCAAAAATTTCGACCTTATCCCCCAGCCTTTTTTTCAAACTCTCCAAAATAGTATCGAAATGCGGGCAAGGAAAACCAATTGGATTACCACGGCTGATGCAGGAGGCCAAAACAATGATCTCGGCTCCGGCTTTTTCCACCATGGTCTCAGCCCGGGTTATCGCCCGCTTGCCCGGACACCCGCCACAGGAAACAAAGCCTACTATTCGCACCGGGCCGGTCTCTTGAAAGACCATTTTTCCATTGTCCGCAATCCGAAAATCAGTTCGTCCCTGACAAATATCCTCCGTTTGTTGGCAACGAATGATGCCCACCTTTTTCAACTCTACCCCCCCTTAATCTTTCAAAAGGCTTGCCAAGCCTTTTTAGTGATCACAGGTATTAGCTCCCGTGACTAAGGCGGCGTTTAAATAGTCTGCCACAATCTTTTCGGGATAATCTACCGGGGCCCCTACTACTACCTTAATCCCATTCATATTAAACAGCGTTTGAGCTCGACTACCCATTCCTCCAGCGATTATGACATTGGCTCCTAATTCAGCCAGCCATCTAGGTAAAACACCCGGCTCATGCGGAGGAGGAGTAAGCAGTTCCTGCTTAATAATAGTTTTCGTTTGTTCATCAACATCAACCAAGACAAATTGTTCGCAATGCCCAAAGTGCAGGCAAAGTTGCTTGTTAACAACTGGTATGGCTATCTTCATCAATATCCGTCTCCTCTTAACTTTATCTTAACATTAACCATTATATTTCAAGAATCTGCTGTAGGCTATCCCACATTTTTTTTATTTCTTGACTAATAGCTCCATCAGAATACTCGACAATACTTACCCCGGCTACCTGTGCCTTTGTCACATCGGAATCATAAGGCATCTTTCCCACCACCTGGACGTTTAATTGATTACAGACTTCTTCAATGTCCCTAGCCACGTCCTGGTTAATATCTGCTTTATTAATACAGGCAACGGTTGGAATGTTGAAATGTTTAGTCAGGTCAACGATTCGCTGCAAATCATGCAAACCTGAAAGAGTAGGTTCGGTTACGACCAAAACCAGGTCCGTGCCGGTAATAGAAGCAATAACCGGACAACCAATGCCAGGGGAACCGTCAGCAGCCAACAGCCAATGATTTTTATCTTCGGCCAAGTTTTTCGCCTTAGTTCGAACCAGGGTCACCAGCTTACCGGAGTTCTCCTCAGCAATGCCCAGTTGGGCATGCACCATCGGTCCATAGCGGGTATCGGAAACAAACCAGTGCCCGGCCAGATTCTCGTTAAACTCAATCGCGTCTACCGGACAGAAATGAACACAGGCCCCACAACCTTCACACGAAAGTTTATTAATTATAAAATCATCGCTTATCGCCTCAAACCGGCAAACCTCAAGACACTGGCCACATTCAATGCATAGTTCTTTATCAATAAAAGCTGTTTTCCCGCTTTTAAACTCATGCTTTTCCAGCACCGTCGGCTTTAACACCAAATGGAGATCAGCAGCATCCACATCACAATCAGCCATCACCTTATTCTCGGCTAAAGCAGCAAAAGAAGCCACAATGCTGGTTTTTCCAGTCCCCCCCTTGCCACTTATAACCACCAGTTCCTTCATAAACTTAACCCCCGTTCCACTTAACGCAGCTAAACCAGTTAAGCTTTTTTATCCTGAATTTTAGGGTAATAATGCCCCGGCCAGGATACTAAATTTTCCACTGTAGGACGGAATATTCTTTAAAACTAACCCCCCGGTCGAATAGGTCCTGGCTATTTCACGATCTTCTGGAATCTCCATAAGAATCGGAACACCTTCTTTAGAACAGTATTCCTGTACTCGTTCATCTCCCAGATCAGCCCGATTAATAATCACGGCAAAGGGAATCCCCACTTCCCGAGCCATCTCCACGGCTAATTTTAGATCGTTCAATCCGAAAGGAGTTGGTTCAGTAACTAAAAGGACAAAATCTGTTCCTTTTATCGCTTCAATCACTGGGCAAGATGTCCCTGGCGGCGAATCAATTATCGTAACACCAGCAGGACTAAACTTTTTCTTAACTTCCCTAATCAATGGCGGTGACATTGCTTCACCAACGCGTAATTTTCCGTGCGCGAAGTTTATTCCGTAAGCGGTACCCGTTTCCACTACCCCAACCTCACGCGGGACCTCCTTGATCGCCCCCGGGGCGCAGACCTTGGTACACAAACCACACCCGTGACACAACTCCGGAAAGGTCAAAGTTTTTTTATTGATACAAACAATAGCACTAAACTGACAAAGATCCGAACAAATCCCGCATCCATCGCATTTAGACACATCCACTTCCGGAACCGGAAGCGAAACAGTGTAAGCGTTGCCCCACTTTGGCTGTAAAAATAAGTGACAATTTGGTTCCTCCACGTCACAATCCAGCAGGGTTACGTTTCGGTCGGCAAAATTAGCCAGATAGTAGGCCAAATTAGTGGCAATGGTTGTTTTTCCTGTTCCCCCTTTACCACTGGCAATAGCTATTTTCATTGTTATGAACCATTCCTTTCGCTACGCTCAAGGCACAAAACGATATGAAAATGTTTGGCATATTTTCTTCATCTTAAGGACGGTTACATCCAGTGTCCATCCACATTTGCCCCGGTCGATTTAACTAATTTTCCACTTTTAAATTCGTCAACCGCCTCTTTAACGGTTCCGCTTTTTAATAAATAAATATCAATGCCTGCAGCATTTAAAGTTTGGTAGGCATTCGGCCCCATGTTACCGGTAATAACTGCCTTAGCTCCTGAATCAGCTACGTTGCGGGCTGATTGAATCCCCGCCCCTTGAGCAGCCTGCAAATTTTGATTATTATCTACTACCTTGAAGGTATCCGTCTCTAAATCATAAATCAAAAATTGAGCCGCTCTCCCAAAACGTCGGTCGACTGGACTATCTAAGTTTTTACCTGAACAACTTACAGCAATTTTCATTTCTTAACCCTCCTAAATAATTTTTTATTTTTGGCTGTTTATATAGTATTTGAGCATATGCCCATAATTATTCTACACCGAATTATGAGCATATGTCAAATATTTTCTGGTCAGTATAACAAAATTCCAAGGTTATAGCGTAAAGTTCTTTCGGTTTAATTTAGCCTTCCTAAATCATCGTTGCACTAAAAAATCATGTAACCAAAATGTATAAATCTTGAAAGTATGTGACACTATATTGACAAGGAGGGCTGCATCATATGGAAATAAGCGCACGCAACCAACTAAAGGGTCGAATTAAAGATATTAAATCCGGTGGTATTTCCTCGGAAGTAATACTGGATGTAGGTGGGCAGGAAGTCTGTTCTACCATAACTACGGATTCTGTAAATCGACTGGGGCTCAAAGTAGGCGATGAGGCCAGTGCCTTGATCAAGGCAAGTTCCGTAATGATAATGAAGTAAAAAAGGCTTCCGATTACTTAAATTGTTAATAAAATTACCGCCTGAACAAATCTCTGCTTCGGGCGGTAATTATTTATAAACTTAGTCATTAAGCCTTGCTGGGCCTTTGAAGAAGTTTAGGCATCACGATCGTTCATTATCTAACCGGCACACATTGTTACTAAAGGTATTCCCAAAAATTTCGCCACTTCCTGATCCCGAGAATTGCTGAAAATCTGGCTTGGGGTCCCAACTTGCCTGACTTTACCGCTTAAAATTACGCCAATTCGTCCGGCTAAAACCTCAGCTTCATAAAAATCATGGGTTACGTGAACAATAGTGCATCGATAGTTCTCATGGATCTTTTTTAATTCCTGGCAAAGATTCTTTTTCGTATTGGGATCAAGCGCACTAAGGGGTTCGTCCATCAATAAAATTTTCGGTTTAAGAATCAATGCCCGGGCCAAGGAAATACGCTGTTGTTCTCCGCCGCTTAAGGTACCAGGAAAACGATGCATCAGATGAGCAACTCCCAGCATCTCCGCTAATTCGTTAACATTCTGTTTGATTATCTTTACTGGTACCTTTCTAAGCTGGAGGCCAAAGGCAATGTTTTTATACACATTAAGGTGAGGAAAAAGAGAATAGTCTTGATAGACAAAGCCGATCCCCCGTTTTTCTGGCGGAATGTTTTCCGCATCCCTATTTTCTAAATAAATCTTTCCTTTTTTAGGACTGTAAAGCCCGGCAATTAATTCTAATACCTGAATCCGTGGCACACGAAAAAAACTTGTTTAAATTTTCCCCAAATCAGATATTCATGCGATCAATTCGCTAATATATGACTTTTAGTTTCAAACATAACAATTATAATTTTACAAGTTTTTTTCACTATCACTTGACCCAAATAATTTTCCCTAAAAAAGCAATAAATATTTAAACCCCTGATTTTTTTCAAGTGCTATACGTTAGCCTATATATACGATATACGGTTGTGAGTATCTGCCTAAGTTAAAGCAGCATTTATGTTATTAAAAACCGACCACCATGCGCACTGTTTTCCAAAACGTAGTTTCACCTGGCGGGAATGTTTTACTATATGGGCAGCCATTGTTATTAGGTTTTGGATAACCGTTCTGATTCTACGTCTTTGAGCTTTTTTCCGTAGTGGAACCATCTGATCAGGCAACTTAACTGTCATTTGACCCAGAATTCGCAATATGTTATAGGCTAAAGCAGCTAGATGCAGTACTAGGTTATTGGTAGCAAACTTACCACTAGGTAACCGTTCCAGGTCAAGATCTGTCTTCAGTTCACTATGAAACTGTTCGGAAGTTCCATGTTCATGGTAGAGCCTTATGATATCTTTTTCGGGATCCGGCAATGATGTCCAGTAGGTATCTACTTCAATTTCGGGTAGTAAGAGTGTCTGCCCATTACTCAAGATGGTTCTTTCAACTACTTGAAAAACTATACGGATTTCTTTATCAAGCATACTATTCTTTCGGTAAATGCTGCCAGTATACACGGTTTTTCCTTCGCGTGGGGTCTGTTTATCGCCATGTTTTTGAGCAGTTTTAAGCCATTCTTCGGGTTTTTCTTTTCGGAGATTCCGTTTGATTATGTAGTCGGTTTTAGTCTGTGAATTTTCGAACATCATTATATTTTCGATGCTATCATTACCCGAATCCATTCTGACTAAAAGAGGAAGGGAACTCACCCTATTGGCGTACTGAATGCTATTTTTTAAAAAGACAGCTGTACCGTTTTGACAGTGATCCTTCCCTTCTCGGAATTCAAGATTGACTAAATAACCTTCCTGACCTAGGTAGGCGAAAATCGGAGCAAAACCATCAAAGCCCTTGTAGGTTCGTGAGGATCCCTCTTTCTTGGTTTTTGAGTTGTCAAATGGTGAAACGTCAACATCCAACGGCAAATAACAACGCTTGTTTTGACCATTTCCAAGTGTAATAGGAGTGAGGGGAGCCCCAACTTTATTGAGTAAATCCACAGATTCTTCCATAATAATTTTATCCCATCCTGATGTTGGAGCTGCCTGGTCCAAACGTTGCCTTAAGGTAGGGCTGGAAGGTACAGTATCAATGCCCATGGCATAAGCAAAGAAATCATCATCACGATACGCTTCAATATGGTCAAAGTCATTTTTCCCGTGGCATAACAGTCCCACATAGGAAGACACTATATTGAAATGACTGATTTCAGGTTTTATGCATCCGGGTACATTCGTATTGGATAGTCGTTTTTTAAGTGAAGTTTTGTTCATCAAGTGACCAACCAAACTAAGTCCTGCAATCGGGGTAAGTATCTCATCAGAACGCTCGATAATGAATCGCATCACAGACACCTCGGGTGAATTATTCGGAATATGTTTATCTCATCTAATCTTTATTATACTCTATTATGCTTCAATTATCGAGTGCTTTTAAGTTTTCGTGCCACGGATTCAGGTAATGGCACTAAGTGCTTAATTCTCATGATCAAAACGCACGGAAATATTTGCGGCATGTCACTTATAGATAGCATTGCTCTATATGAGTTTGCTAAATAAAACTAAAGATATGAAAGGAGAGACACAAATGTCAAAAGACACAACTACATCAAATATGAATCTTCGCATGACCGTCTATGTTGCGCTGTTTACTTCACTTATTATTATTGGTGGCTACATAAGCGTACCTATTCCTGTCGGGCCTGTTCCAATTATATTAGCTGATTTCTTCGTTATGGTAACCGGGCTTTTTCTCGGGTTTAAATGGGGATTGACAAGCGTTGCTCTATATCTGAGCTTGGGAGCACTTGGTTTGCCCGTCTTTTCGAGTGGCACATCTGGTCTGGCAGTTCTTTTCGGTCCGACCGGCGGTTACTTGTTTGGTTATTTACTGGTAGCGGCTTCTGTGGGTTTTATTTCAAGCAGAGGGCAACAGTCTATGGTAACGAATCTGCTAGCTTTAGTCGTCGGCAATATACTCTTATATGTTATTGGTGTGCCGTGTCTTAAAATAGTGATGAATTTAGGTTGGGCTGGTGCATTGGCGGCAGGATTAACCCCATTTATACCGGGTATTATCATCAAGATAATCGTTGCTTCTGCTATGGGTCGTGTGCTCCTACCTCGCTTTAAACAAGCATTAGCTTCTGCTTCTATTTAGTAAATACTAGGGGGTTAAGCCGGATGCCAATTTTGGAAACCCAAAATTTAACCCATGTTTTTCCAGATGGCACCGTAGCCATTCAAAATATAAGTTTAAGGATCAATGATGGAGAATTTGTCGTCATTGCAGGAGCTAATGGGTCAGGAAAAACAGTCTTTGCCCGACACCTTAACGGCTTGCTAAAACCCACAAAAGGAAAAGTGTTTATCGACGGAAAACCGATAAACAAAAATATAGTTGAAGCAAGAAAAAAAATCGGGCTGGTTTTTCAAGATTCCGATAGTCAAATTGTTGGACAAACTGTAGCCGAGGACATTGCTTTTGGTCCTGAAAATCTCAATCTGCCAGTAGCCCAAGTTGAAACTATTGTCAAAGAATCATTGGAAGTAGTTGGATTAAGCCAATTCTCCACTCAAAATCCGCACGCCCTATCCGGTGGACAAAAGAGAAAGCTTGCAATTGCAGGAATACTCGCGATGAAGCCCAAAATCATTATATTTGATGAACCCTTTACAGGGCTTGACTATCCCGGCGTATTGCAGATCCTTAGACAAATTTTACAACTCCATAAAATGGGAAAAACAATACTTTTGATAACACATGAACTTGAAAAGGTACTAGCGCATGCTGATAGATTAGTAATAATTCATAAGGGAAAGTTGGTTGAGGACGGAAAACCAGAAGATGTAATTTACCGTTCTGAAAGCTACGGTGTAAGAATGCCCCTTAGTAATGGAGAGAGGATTAATTCAATGACATGGCTGAAATGACGTTTTTTCACTACATACACAAGGATACAGTATTGCACAGGATGGACGGCAGACTAAAGCTTTCATGTGTATGTAGTTGCTCAGCTTGTCAGCCAGTTTTGCCTCCCAGTTGGACCACACTACTTAGTGCCGTTGTTTGTTGTCATTATCGCTTTACTGACAGCAAAGCTGCCTATTACAGGCATTGTTAAAGGATATGAAATTTTTTGGAATAATAATCTTAATTGTAATTCTGGTTCACGCCTTCAACACACCCGGCGATCCAATTCCAAACTTCCCTATCACCAGCATTTCCATACAAGGAGCTTATTACCGGATTACGCTTTGCAGGGCGGTTAACCATTATCATCATGGTTTGTGCTGTTATAACCGGGACAACACCTTTAATCACATATCCGAAAAGTTATTGAATGGTGCTTACGCCCTATTCCTTTTGTCCCCGAGGTAAGAATAGCCACCATGATAAAGCTGACTTTCATGCGTTGATACCCGTTATCCTTGACAATCTTGCTGAGATGATGAACGCGCAAAAAGTCTCGTTGTGTAGAGTTGAGAAAAAACCCCATCAAGCGAATAAACTTTATAGTTTTTCCGCTTCTTCAGCCAGACTCTCCGAAGAGCCGATGAAATAGCATATGCAATGGAATCAAGGTGTTATTCAGAAGTACGAACAAAGGCGGTTTTTAAAAGCAATAAAATAGACTGGCTCCTGCTTGCGGTTTGCATCTCAGTCTTGTTATTTGTTGTCCTGTAGAAAGACGGCTGGGTCTTCAAAACTATGGTGAAGAATTTGACGGCCACCTGAAAAATAAGGACAATTCTACCTGGCGTTATCACAAACCGTTACTACATAATCAAACTCGCGGTTAATGAATTCCTCAATCCCTTTAGCATACTGTTGGGAAATATCAATAACCATCCTACTCATTGCTTTGATTGCGTAAGGGTTAACGGTTGAGGGATTGGTACCGGCACTGAAAACTTCATAAAAATCGCCCCGTCGTGCCCGCATTAATCCCTCAGCCATTTGCGATCTAGATGAATTTTGGTACAGAGAAATAAAACCGTTTTCTTTTCTCCTTGCTCAATCGTCATAGTTTATTTCTCCTGTTCAATATATTTTTTGATCGCACTCTTATTGAGCACTTTACCGGAGGACTTCACTTTCTCATTAATAACCAGACCGGGAGTAAGCAGAATCCCGTAGCTCATGATCTCCTTAAGATCACGGACATCATTGACCGTGGCATCAATCCCCATTTCCTGAACAGCCTCTCTTGTCACCTTTTCCAAGGCATGGCATTTGGCGCAGCCTGGACCTAAGATTTTAATCTCCATTGCGTTTTTCCCCTTTCTTTGTTTCGTTTTCTCCAACTAAGCCATTCAGCAGCGTATAATCAGCTAGCTAAACTGTTATCAACTGACTAACTAGTCGAATTTTCTCTGTCCTGGAGTTCCTATTTTGCCTACTTATCCTCTAAAGTACCCAAAAAGCATTCCTGACAAGGTGGACATGACCACCACCAGGCAAATATACACCAGGGTTTTTTTAGTCCCCATGACTGATCTGATCACAATCATATTAGGCAGGCTTAAAGCCGGCCCGGCCAGAAGCAAGGCCAAGGCTGGGCCCTTGCCCATTCCGCTGCCCATCAGTCCTTCGAGGATAGGGACCTCGGTTAACGTGGCAAAATACATAAATGTCCCGACAATAGAAGCTAAAAAATTGGCGGCTAAAGAGTTTCCCCCTACCCAGTCTGCAATATAAGCGGCTGGAATAATACCAGTATCAAAACCAGGCCGACCCATAAGGAAGCCAGCTACTAATACCCCTCCGAGCAAAAGGGGAAAAATCTGCTTGGCAAACCCCCAGGTGGACTCCATCCACTCCAGCATTTCTTCTTTGTCAAACCAAAGCTTCAGCATGATCGCCAGCATCAGGAAGAAAAACCCGGCTACGTACCAGTGAACCTGATATACGGCACTGAAAAATCCAACCGGCTGGGCTGGCTGCCCCCATGCAGCAAAAATAAGGATCAGTACCATGGTCAGGAAATAGACCGAGTACTGCCAGAGAGCTCGTTTTTCCTCCTCAGGTTGAGGCAGGTACAGGGCGGCCGCGGCTTTTTCCCTTTCTTCCCGGCGGAAAATCAGCTGCATCAACAAGCCGATGATAATCGAGAAAACTACCGCGCCGACCGCTCGGGCCACGCCCATTTCCAGGCCCAGTACCCGGGCGGTTAGAATAATCGCCAGGACATTTATCGCTGGTCCAGAGTAGAGAAAGGCGGTGGCCGGGCCGATCCCCGCTCCCCGCGTATAGATTCCGGCAAACAGCGGCAGCACTGTGCAGGAGCAGACCGCCAGAACACTACCCGATACCGAGGCTACCCCGTAGGACAAGAACTTATTCGCCCCGGTGCCAAAGTACTTTAGCACGGAAGCCTGGGATATAAACACCGCAATCGCCCCGGCGATGAAAAAGGCCGGCACTAGGCAAGTCAGGACATGCTTCTGGGCATAATCCTGCAGCATAATGAAGGCTTCCAGGATCGCGGATTGCACGCGCGGATTACTGAGCGGGAGATAAAAAGCGATCAAGAAAGCACTCACCATTAAGAGAAATTTATAACGCTCTTTCATCCTATCGTCTCTATCCTTCCTTATTCGACTATCTTTCTTTGCATGCTTTAACTTTTTCGTTGCATTCCAGCTCTCCCAACCGAACAAATTCGTCCGAGAGGGCGGCTAACTCACCTAATTTCTTCATCATATAAGCCGTAAAAAGCTCAATTCGGCCGGCTCGAATAGTTTCATCCAGACTGTAATAAGATTTTTGACGTTCCTTGCGTTCCTTGACAATCCCCGCCCTCTTTAATACTTTCAGGTGTTGAGAAACCCGGGGTTGACTGATATTCAAGACCGCTTCCAATTCACAGACACAAAGTTCTTGATACGAAAGCAGCTTGACTATCTTGAGCCGAATTGGTTCTCCTAAAGCCTTAAACAGGATAGATATACTTTGAAGCAATAAACCCACCTCTTATAACTTTCTACTTATATTGCTAGTTTATTTTATAATATATTTCTTATATAACAAAGTCAAGCTATGATTAAGCAGAAACTGCCCGGTCTAAAATAATAAACGACTTGATTATTAGGGCTATTAGAAAGCAGAATTACTTGCAGATATAATTACATAATATTCCAAATTCCAAATAAATGTTGCAATCGTTTCATAAAAATAGGAAATAGACCGTCCGTAAAACACTAGACGGTCTATCCCTATTCTTACCCTTAATATGCCTGACTTACTTCTACTTCACCCGCAAGTATGACCACCAGTAGAACCCAGCCACAAAGATCCCGCCGCCAACGATGTTGCCCAGGGTTACCGGGACCAGATTCCCGACCAGGAAGTTACTCCAATTGACCACTGTATCTACCCCACCGGTGAGGAAGATCCCCATCGGCACAAAAAACATGTTAGCCACACTATGCTCAAAACCGCTCGCCACGAAGGCCATGATCGGGAAGAAGCAGGCAAAGATTTTCCCAATCACATCTTTGGAAGCCAGGGAGAGCCAAACCGCCAAACAAACCAGCCAGTTACAGAGGATCGCTCGGCAGAAAGCTGCGCCCCAGGGCAAGCTGCATTTGGCTGTGGCAATTCCTACTGCTTTTTCCATGACCGCGCCACCCAGGAGACCGCTGGCCATGCTGCCATCCGGCATCGCGTAATAAAAACCGTGAAAAACAAGCCAGACCAGCAGTAAAGAACCGGCAAAATTCGCCAGCCAGACTACGGCCCAGTGATACAGAACGCCACCCCAACTAATCCGGCCATCCATCGCGCATATCGTTAAGAACATATTATTCCCGGTAAATAGTTCGGCTCCACCAATAACAACTAACATCAGACCGACCGAGAAGACGGCCCCAAATAAAAACTGTCCCACCCCGGCTCCCAGTTGGCCGACATCACTACCCACGACAGTGGCCAGGTTGGCTCCGAATCCAATGTAGGCCCCGGCCAAAATCCCGAGCAGGATGATGCGATCCAGGGACAACTTCATCTTATTATGGCCAGCCCCGCAGGCGTTGCTGGCTACCTCTAAGGGTGAAAACATATTCACGGTAAATTCCTCCCTAAGCTCATATACTGATTCATTGTTATTCTTCTTTAATTTCAGGCCATATTGTCAGCAGAATTTAATTACTTAATTAGCGGCTTCTTGGAAATAATCTCTGCGCTCGTTTTTTAACTCGCCTTTTCCACCCGCACCGCACAGACTTTAAACTCCGGAATTTTGGCCACCGGATCCAGAGCCGCATTAGTCAAGAGATTAGCCGCAGCCTCGGCGAAGTGGAAGGGCATGAACACCACCTCTTCCCGCACCCGGTTGGTCAAAAGGGCCTTGACTTTCAACTGTCCCCGACGGCTGGTCAACTGGACCATTTCTCCTTCTGTAATCCCCAGTTGCTCCGCTCGCACCTGGTTGATCTCGACCCAGGCTTCCGGGACAAACTCATCCAGAGCTTTACTCCGCCGGGTCATGGTGCCGGTGTGGTAGTGGTAATAAGACCGCCCGGTAGTCAGGACCAGTGGATAGTCCTGATCCGGGTTTTCCGCCGGTGGTTTAAATTCAACCGGATGGAACTTGCCCTGACCTCGGGTAAATCTGCCTTTGTGCAGGTAACTGGTCCCAGGGTGGTCTTCCGCCGGACAAGGCCAGGGCAGTCCGCCGCCTTCCTCCAATCGCTGATAGGTTATGCCGGCATAGGAGGCGGTTAACTGCCGGATCTCCTCAAAAACCTCTTCCGCAGAGGCATAGTGCATGGGATACCCCATCTGGTTGGCTAGGGCCATGATAATTTCCAGATCGGTCATGGCCTTCCCCGGCGGGTTGATCGCCTTCCGTACCCGCTGCACCCGTCGCTCGGTATTGGTAAAGGTCCCATCCTTTTCGGCAAAGCTGGCGGTCGGCAAGACAACGTCAGCCAATTTTGCGGTTTCCGTCAGGAAAATATCCTGAACCACAAAGAAATCCAAATTGTTAAACGCCTTTTCCACGTGGTTTAGGTCCGGATCGCTAACCATTGGGTTTTCGCCGATCAGGTACATTCCTTTGATCCGCCCCGCATGAGTCGCCTCCATGGCCTCAGTCAGCGGCAGCCCTGGCTGAGCCGGCAAAGAATTGACTCCCCAAACCTGGGCAAATCGGGCCCGCACCTCTTCGCTGATTACCGGCTGGTAAGCGGTCAAGACATTGGGCAGCCCGCCCATGTCACAGGCTCCCTGGACATTGTTCTGTCCGCGCAACGGATTAACCCCGGTTCCTTCCTTGCCCACGTTGCCGGTGAGCATGGCTAGATTGGCTGCGGACCAAACATTATCCACTCCCACACTGTGCTGCGTCAAACCCATACAGTAGACGATCGAAGCTCGCTTTGCCTGAGCGTACAGCCGGGCCGCCCGGATGATATCTTCCCCCGGCACCCCGGTAATCTCTGCGACGTACTCCGGGGTATAGCGGTCAAGCAGGACTTTTAATTCTTCAAAACCCTCGGTTCGCTCCTTAATAAATTCCTGATCCTGCAGCCCCTCTTCTAAAATAATCCGCATCAGACCGTTCAGCAGGGCCACATCGGTCCCCGGCCGAATCGGCAGATGAATTTCCGCTGACTCCGCCAAATCGACCCGTCGAGGATCCACGACAATTAGTTTTGTTTTTCCCTGACGAACCGCCTGTTTGATCTGCATCCCCACCACCGGGTGATTGCTGTAAGTATTAGAGCCAAGAATAAGAATAACCTCAGCTGTCTGCAGTTCCTGAATCGAATTGGTCATTGCTCCGCTGCCAAATGCTGTCGCCAGACCGGCGACGGTCACGGAGTGTCAGAGGCGGGCGCAGTGGTCAACATTATTAGTACCCAGCACCGCCCGAGCAAACTTTTGAACCAGGTAGTTTTCTTCATTGGTAATCCGTGCTGAGCTCACCACCATTAGCGAATCTGGTCCGTGCTGCACCTTGATCTCGCCTAACCGGCTGGCTACCAAACTCAAGGCTTCCTCCCAGGTAGCCGGCCGAAATTCCCCGTTTTCTTTAATTAATGGCTCGGTTAGCCGGTCCGGGCTGTTGATGAATTCCCAGCCATACCGGCCCTTGACGCACAGGGCTCCTTTATTGACCGGACTATGTACCGGCGACCGATTTGAACTAACCCCCACTACCTGATTATCCCGAACATTCAACTCCAGGGCGCACCCCACCCCACAGTAACCGCAAGTGGTCAAAACCTTCCGGGTTTCCCAGCGTCGGGCCAAACCCTGTTCTGGACGATTGGTCAGGGCCCCGGTTGGACAGACCATCACACACTGGCCGCAAAAGATGCAGGTAGATTCCGCCAAGGTGCCATCAATCCCGGCGCAAATGCTGGCCTGATGTCCCCGATTTTCCACATTCAAGGCAAAGGCCCCGGTGATTTCCTCACACGCCCGAACGCACTTGGTGCACATGATGCATTTATTGTAATCCCGCACAATAAACGGGTTAGGGTCTTTAACCTCGTAACGGTAGGGACCGCCGTCCTGAAAACGACTGCCTCTGACCCCGTAACGGTAAGCATAATCCTGCAACTGACAATCCCCGGACTTCTCGCAAGTCAGGCAGTCCTGAGGGTGATTGGCCAGCAACAGTTCCAAAACCAGGCGTCGGGCCTCAACGACTGAAGGACTTTCAGTTTGAATAACCATCCCTTCCGCAACCGGGGTGGTGCAGGAAGTCGGCAAGTTACGCCAACCTTGAATCTCAACGACACACATTCGGCAAGAGCCGACCAGGCGCAGCGCCGGGTCATAACACAGGGTCGGAATCTCGATCCCCTGTTCCCGGGCCACCTCCAGGATGGTCCGGCCGGGCTCTGCCTGTATTTGACGATTATTTATCGTTAGATTAATCAACTATCTTTTCACTCCTTTAGCACTACGCTCAAGACACCATCTTTAGCCGCGCCTCAAATTCAGACCGAAAGTGCTTGAGGAGGCTAATGATCGGGGTAGGGGCCGCCATTCCCAAGCCACAGAAGGAGGCTTTCATCATGAGGTCCAGCAGAGACTCCAGATTCTCCAAATCCCGAAAAGTTGCTTCTCCCCGGGCAATCTTTTTCAGAATCTCGTGACTACGGAAGGTGCCTTCCCGGCAGGGGGTGCACTTGCCACAGGATTCGTGTTTAAAAAACCCCATTATCGTAACGGCCAGATCCACCATATCCCGGGTTTCGTCCACCACAAAAACCGCCCCGGATCCCAGGGTCCCGCCAACGCCGGCCATGGATTCCAGATCAACCGGTGTATCCAGCAGGGCTTCGGTCAGGAAGGCCCCGGAGGTACCCCCAATCTGGACTGCCTTGAACTGTTTGCCTCCGGCGACGCCGCCGCCGAAACCATAGACAATCTCCCGCACCGTGGCTGTAGTCGGTACCTCGCAGAAGCCCTTTCTCGCCACATCCCCGGTGAGGGTAAAAATCTTGGTGCCCGGGTATTTGGGGGCCCCGATTTCCTTGAAGGCCGCTGCCCCGTGTTCCACAATCCAGGGAATATTCGCCAGGGTCTCCACATTGTTGACTACTGTCGGTCGGCCCCACAAGCCGGCCACGCCGGGAAAAGGCGGTTTAAAACGGGGCTCGCCTCGTTTTCCTTCAATTGATTCAATCAGGGCGGTTTCCTCGCCGCAGACATAGGCCCCGGCCCCCATCCGCACTTGAATGTCAAAGGAGAAGTCAGTCCCAAACAAGTTAGTTCCCAGCATCCCTTTTTCTCGGGCCTGGACAATCGCTTTTTTCAGCCGCCTGACCACGTATGGGTACTCTCCCCGACAGTAGATATACCCCTGGCTGGCCCCTACGGCATAGCCGGCAATGGCCATTCCCTCCAGGATTAACTGGGGATCACCCTGCATAATGGTTCTGTCTTTATAGGTCCCGGGCTCTCCTTCATCAGCATTGCAGATGATATACTTCTGTTCAGCCGGGGTGTTCAGGGTAAAGCCCCATTTCACACCGGTATTAAACCCGGCCCCGCCCCGGCCGCGCAACCCGGATTCCTTAACTTCGTTAACTAAATCTGCTGGCTGGATGCTTAAGGCCTTTTTTAACGCCTGATAGCCGCCTCGCTGCAGATAATCTTCGATATTTTCCGGATCTATTAAATCGTAGTTTTTTAAGCAGATTCTTAATTCTTCAGTCATAGTTCTCCTCCTGGATCGCTCTCCTCTTGTTTATTACTGCTGCCGATATTTATTAAGTATCTCTTTAATCCTGACCGGGGTCAGGTCGCCGTAAGGTTCCCCATTAATGGTAATTACCGGGGTCCGCTCACAGGCACCCACACACTCGGTAGTCTCTAGAGTAAACTGGTTATCCCCGGTCGTCTCGCCCAGCTTGATTCCCAGTTCTTCCTCCAAGGTCTTAACCACCTCGGCCGCTCCAGCCACGTGGCAGGGAGCACTTTCACAGATTCGGATCACAAACCGACCCCGAGGTTTAACCGATAGATAGGAATAGAATGAGGCTACCCCATAGGCTTTAGTTACCGGAATGTTAAAGGCCGCAGCCAACCGTTTTAGGACATCTTCCGGTATGTATGAATACTCAGCCTGAACGGCGTGAAAAGCCTCAATCAACCCACCCGGCACTCCTTTGAATTGAGCGACAATCGCCTCTACCTTATCCACTTTCTAATACCACCCCCATTTTTAATAAATACTTTGAATTGAATGCATGAAACAATAAGGTTTCATGCTGGATACACGCTTAAACAAGTGAAAAAATCTTAATGGGTCGTCTTAAGTAAAAGACCATCTTATTATACAAATAAACTTCTTCAATTTCCATAGTATTTCCGATAGTTCTATAAAGAACTTAAATTAGCTAGACTTTTCACTTGTATTCACCTAAACCCGTATTATCTAAACAAACCGCTTTTTGCCTTTGCTTTCGTGCTAACGAATGATCCCAGCAACGATACCCGGTTTATCACTCGAAGCATTGCTAACATTCTAAAGCATCCGCTCATCTCTTAACTTTAGATTTAATATTCCCTAATAAAGTCTAAGAAAACAAAGAAGTCAAAGATGTTCTGCTATATTCTCATTATTCTCATTGGAAATAGTCCCTCAAAAATAAAAACCTCAGACCTAATAGTCCAAGGCAGCAATTTTTCCTTATGTTCTGATTATTAATCAGTTTCTTTTGTTTGAGTTATGGCCAGAAAAAGAATGGTAATCTAACAGATCCGAGGCAGAAGTTCTCCTTCCAGCATTCCCAGGATCCGTTCTGCTCCTAGAGAAGTTTCCATCAGCACCAGTCCAGCGGGACCCTCCCTGACTTCTCCGATAACGCAGGCCTCCCGTCCTTCGGGTAATTCCCGTATAGTTTGAAGCAACTCCGTTAGTTTCTCCGGAGCTACTACAGCCACCAGTTTACCCTCATTAGCCAGATATAGCGGATCCATGCCCAACATTTCACACCCGCCCCGAACCGCTGGGGCGACTGGGATTTGATCCTCCTCGAGCCGCAAACAGACAGCCCCCTGCTGGGCGAGTTCGTTAAGCGTCGTGGCCAGGCCACCGCGGGTCGGGTCGCGCATACAGCGCACGGCCTGCGGATCTACCCCCAGCAGGGCCTGGGCCAGCCGGTGAACTGAACCGCAATCACTCTCGACCGGGGTCGTAAAAGACAGCCCTTCCCGCTGAGCTAAAATGGCCAAACCATGCTCCCCGAGCATCCCGCTGACAATCACCTTATCCCCAGGCTGCATCCGTTTCGGAGAAAGATTGACCTCCGGCGGAATAAAGCCAATGCCAGCGGTATTGATAAACAATTTATCCACCTGACCCCGGCCAACCACCTTGGTATCCCCGGTTACTACTTCCACTCCAATTTGTGCCGCCGCTTGGTGCATGGAATCGACGATCCGCTTGAGCTCTGTCAGAGGAAAACCTTCCTCAATGATAAAAGCCGCACTCAAGTAGCGAGGAACCCCCCCGCTGACTGACAGGTCATTAGCGGTGCCGTAGACCGCCAGGCAGCCGATGTCTCCCCCAGGAAAAAAAAGCGGATGAATAACAAACGAATCAGTGCTAAAGGCCAATCGACCGCCCGGGGGTGCTTCCAGAATCGCGGCATCTAATAATTGATCCAGCCGGGGATTACTTAATTGAGCCCGAAAAACTTGATTAATCAGTTCATGATGCAGTCGGCCCCCACTGCCGTGGGCGAGAACGATGTGTTCCATCTTGCTTCCCTCTCTCATCTTCTGCCACTAATTATAGATAAGTCATTAGTGAATAAATTAAACATTAATAATTAGTGTCCCTCGTGGGACAGAGGGACAGGTCAACTGTCCCGGTTAATACCCGAAAGTATCTTCAATTTATCTGACTTCAAAAGACCCCTACTGCTATAAGTGGCGATTCCCTTGTTCAAACTTCAGGTGGGTCTAGTCTTCGCCTGAGATCCCGATGTTCAGCGAAGCTGGACGAGTTCACTCGGAAAGAAAAACACACCGAGCTATTTATACTGAGCGGTTGTACTGACCGCGTTGGTGGTTAAACAGATAAAAAGACCTCAATGTCATTAGCTAACGATGTTTCTCCCGCTCTTAACCAGCCCAAACCGATAGTACGCAGCACAAGCCCCTTCTGAAGAAACCATACACGGTCCAACCGGTCGCAATGGGGTGCAAGCTTGTCCGAAAGATGGGCAGTCACCCGGCAATTTTTGCCCCTTTAAGATCGCGCCGCAAATACAACGCTGACGGTTATTTTTATTGTCCCCAGGATTAATTCCGGCACCAATTTCAGCCTTATCTCCTGAATCTTCTGGTAATTCCACCATAGCGTCAGTTGATGACAGAACCACTCCTAGTTTCTGTGCCGCATCCCAGTCGGCAAATTCCGACCGCAGAGTTAGACCGCTCTCCGGGATAACTCCCAGACCTCGCCAACGCGCTGGGTTTGGCTGAAAAAACCGGTCCAGATATTCTCGGGCGATCGGATTTCCCTCCGGCCGTACCGCCCGCCGGTATTGGATATCCACCTGCCATTTCTTGGAACGATATTGCTGTAGAATCAGCCAAATGGCCTCCAGAATATCGATCGGTTCAAACCCGGTGATCACACAGGGGCGTTTAAATTCTTCAGCCACAAACCTAAACGGTTCAGATCCCAAAATAGTACAAACATGTCCTGGGTTAATCAGGGCATCAATCTTAACTTCTGGATCAGTTAGCAGTGCCCTTAGGGCTGGCGGAACCACCTTATGCAAGGATAAGACGGAGAAATTGCCCAACCCCCTCTGCCGAGCTTGTTCCACAACAACAGCGGTAGCCGGGGCCGTGGTTTCAAAACCAATCCCGATCATCACCACCTCAGAATCCGGGTTTTGCTCGGCTAATTGCAGGGCGTCCAGGCCGGAATAGACAACCTGAACCCGGGCCCCCTCGCCCCGTTTTTCCTGAAGGCAGCTTTGACTGCCGGGCACGCGAACCAGGTCACCATAAGTAGCAATTATGACCTCTGGCCGCATCGCTAAGTCAATGACCGCATCTAAATCAACCGTATCCGTGACGCAAACCGGACAGCCGGGCCCGGACAAAAGCTTGATATTTGCCGGCAGCAGTTCCCGAATTCCACCCCGGGCAATGGCCACGGTGTGGGTGCCGCACACCTCCATGAGCGTCAGCGGTCGCTCAAGCTCCCGGGCCTGGCTGGTTATGGCCGCGATAATTTCTTTGGCTCGTTCTTTTTGAACCTGGTTTAACAATGGATTAACGACCCCCTCAGGATACAAACTCTTTATCTTTTTCCGCCCATTCTTCAAAGATCGCCAGCGTCTCCTGAGCCTCTGTTTCGTCGATTATCTGGATGGCGAACCCGGCGTGAACCAGGACATAATCACCGGGCTGGGCCTCCGGAGTCAGGATAATGCCCACCTGTCTACTATTACCGGCAATGTCTACGGTCGCCATGGGGCCATTAATCTCGATCACCTTGGCTGGAATTGCCAGACACATTATTAACCACCGTTCCTTTCTTCATGGACAAATATCCCAAAGAAATTCCTGTATCAATGATTCATGCCTAATAACTGCTTACGCAATTACCCCGGTCACCCGAACTTTAAACTGGACACGATAAAAACTCGGCTGTTTGCTCTAAGATACTTAAAAGAAAAGCATAAGGCGTAAGGCGTGAGGTGCGCAACGATAAAGAATTGGGTGACACTGATCGACTCAAATATAATTACACATTACACGATAATTACACGGTAAGTCTGTTAGAGCCACCACCGCACAGCCTAAACGTCTGCCTAACTAACGCTTGTGTTATTCACTCGGTCAACTGGCTAAACTGGGAACACCTCACGCCTTACGCCTCACGCGGCTTAGGGCTTTTCAACCGGGATAATTAACCTGTCCCCCGGTCCCTTAGAACTTCCTGGGCGATGACCGCCTGCCCCAGCGATAACCCGCCATCGTTAGGCGGCACTAACTGATGCGTTAGAACCTCCAGACCTCTGGCCGGCAGTTGGGTCAGGAGCCCGGCCAAGAGGAGCCGGTTATGAAAAACTCCACCGCTCAGGGCCACCCGCGATATTCCGGTCTCCGTGCCTATTCGCTGGCAGGCCTGGGTGATTCCCTCCACCATGGCCTGGTGGAAGCGCAAAGCAATGACCCCTCGATCAACCCCAGCTTGAAGATCCGTCAGCAAGGCCGTCCACAAGGGCAAAGGATCCAGGCGGTACGGGACTGAATATGTTTTTTGGCTGAACGCCCCTTCCGAGTCCGAATTAACTTTGAAACCAGAACCAAAACCGGCACTATTACTTTGTGAACCAGGCGTCTCTATCCTGCCCCGACAGTTTGGCCAAATGACCAACGGAGTTTCTCTATTGGCAAATGAGCACCCTGACTCTGCTATGTCCCGGCTGATCGAAACCAACGGGAAGGGATAAGGTTTGACCCCGGTTAAAAAATCCTGGATCTCCTCGTTCTCCTCTGTCTGAGACTGAGACTTAGACTGAGCCATTTCGAAACCGGTTTTACCAGCCAAACTCGGCTTACGCATCCTAGCCGCCTGTGTCGCCAAGGTTTCCAGTTCCACCGCGGCCTGCCCTTCATAACCCACCACCGGGCAAACTCCTAACAGGGCCGCCACCGCGTCGAATAGCCGGCCACAGCTGGAGGTGGTCCAGGTGTTGAATCCTCTGGCCAACTGCTGCAGTAAAATCGCTACTTCTTCGTCAGAAATGGGTGGGGCAAACCGGTGTACCCAATCCCAGACTGCCTCTGGACCCAAAAGCTGGTGCAGGTAGGTCAGAGCCATTCGCACCGGCCGCCGGATGCTGGCCTCTCCGCCGGGTAAAGGCATGGGCCGCAAACTGGCCAACCGGCTAAAGCCTCGATAGTCACCGGCCAAAAACTCAAATCCCCAGAAGGTTCCGTCAGTGCCGTACCCAGTCCCGTCACAGATTACCCCCAGAACTGGTCCCTTTGCCTGGTTTTCCGCCAGACAACTGGCTAAATGGGCATGGTGGTGTTGGATGCCTACTCGGATTAAGTCTTCCCGGCCTCGCGCGTAACGACTCGCGGCATAATCCGGGTGCAGATCAAAAGCAATTGCCTTAGGCACAACCTCTAACATTTTCTCCAGGCGAGGAATTGCTTCGAGAAACTGCTGGTAATTACCCCAGTGGTTAAGGTCACCCAGGTGCTGACTGAGATAAGCCTCATGCTTTCTGGTCAAACAGAAGGTATTCTTTAACTCGCCGCCAACTCCCAAAACCGAAGGCCCTTCTTCTACCAAAACAACTGGGAAAGGAACATAGCCCCGAGCCCGGCGCGAAAACTGCTTTCTCCCCCCAATAATTCGGACCAGGGAATCGTCGCAACGATTTTGAATATCCCGATTATGCACCAGAAAATAGTCAGCTATCTTCTCTAAACGAGTAATTGCTTCCTGATTATCCGTGACCAACGGATCGTCACTGAGATTTGCACTAGTCATCACCAGCAGTTCCAGTCCTTCCTCAAACATCAGGTGATGCAGGGGAGTATACGGCAACATCAACCCCAGAGTGTTTAAGCCGGGGGTTAAATAGGTTAAAGGCAGTCGCGGCTGCTGGATCTCATTTTCGTTGATATTCAGAATAACAATGGGACCGGCTGGCTCAGTAAGCAACTGTTCCTCCGCCGCTGAAATCTGACAGAACTCTCTCGCGGTGTCCAGATCCCGGGCCATCACCGCAAATGGTTTATACTCCCGCCGCTTCCGCTGCCGCAACAAGCGCACCGCGTCCGGGTTTAAGGCATCGCAGGCCAAATGAAACCCGCCCAGCCCCTTAATCGCCAGAATATACCCGGCTCGCAGGAGTCGCCGGGCTTCTTGCATCAGCAACTGAAAATTCGTTGTCTGGTGAGCCGGATCACCGGAGTAAGCATTGACTATGGCTAACGCTGGCCGCCGGTCGGTCCTAACTGCTGGATCAACCCGGGAAATCGATTCGGCAACAACACTCGAAAGATCAACTTTCCTCCCGGCCTGATCCAGAAGTTGCAGCGATGGGCCGCAGTCTGGGCAGGCATTAGGTTGAGCGTGAAAACGCCGGTGCCCGGGGTTTGCGTATTCTGCCTGACAGCGCGAGCACATCAGAAACTGCCGCATTGTAGTATTTCGGCGATCATAAGGGACATCCTGGATGATGGTATAGCGAGGTCCGCAGTTAGTACAATTGGTAAAGGGATACTGATACCGTGGATCAGCCGGGTCCATAATTTCTCGGTAGCAATCCGCACAAGTTGCCACATCAGGAGAAATAAGCACCTCTTTGCTTTTTTTCGCCAGACTGTGCCGAATCGTAAAACCCTGGTACCCCTGGGCTGCTTCCTGAGTTACCTCCTGTTGTAAAATCCGCGCCAAACGCGGCGGCCGGTTTAAAACTTCCTGACAAAAGGCAGCTACTCGGCTAGGCTCCCCCTCAACCCAGACCTCCAAACCTTCTGATGAATTAAGTACCCAGCCAGCCAGTTGATGCTTTTCCGCCAGACGATAAACCAGGGGCCGAAAACCAACACCCTGAACCACTCCAGCCAGATGTAGTTTTCGAGCCACCACTGCCGGGGGTTCGGTAGCCCGCAGCGGCCGATCCAGTATCTGCCCTGAACCAGCAACATTTTCTTTTATCCGGGCTGTTCTATCCATAAATCTTATACTGCCTCTCCGTAATTAAATAGTATCATACTTAATAAATAGTATCATATTCAATCATCCAGATCGCGTTCCGTGCTCCACTTCCTCTACAACTAATTCCAGCAACCGTGGGAAAACGGCTTGCACTGGTTCGGTCAATTCTAGGCCCCAGTCAATCGTCTGCGGTTCGACTCCGAAGATAATTGTTTGTGGCCGATGACCCAGTTTTTCCGCTAAATCCAGGACCTCTAAAAACCCCACCTGGTGTAAAGACAGGGACTGCTCTTTAAATTGCCCCATAACCGCCGGCGTTAACCGGTAGATGGCTCCTGGCTGACCGCCCCCTTTGACGGCATCAATAACCACCAGGTGCTGCGCCTCTCCTATATAAGGCAGCAAATCAACCCCGGCTGTCCCTCCATCAAGCAAATCTACGCCCTCCGGAAACGTCCGTTCCTGAAGTGCCCGAATCGCATGGACCCCCACTCCATCATCCTGAAGCAAGATATTGCCGACACCTAAAATCAACACCCGAGATTTAAACAATCAATTCTCACCTCACCTCTCATTATTATCAGTTTAGACATCATGCTTTCGACGCGGCTTTCCAGGAGGCCACCCAGTCTGGTTTCATTATCAGTTTAGACACCCTATACTGCTCAGGATGGCCCTAGCAGTTCATGAAAAACAACAAATCCCGCCGCACCTATTTATTAACATGGCAAATACAGGTTACAACGCAAACTGCTAATTATTTCAGAGTAACAAGAATAAGCCGGCCGGGTTTATCGTTTATTCCCGTCGAGACCCGAACCGGCTTTTTTAAAATTATCTAAAAATTATGATATAATAAAGCAACTGCTCTGGGCTAACCCTTCTGGGAACGCGGAATCTTTACGTCAGCATGGAAATCTGCTGGGATCTTACCGGTAAACATGGACTTGAGTACCGGCAGTCCTTCAGCGAGATCCAGATAGACGTGAACCATTATACTGAGTACAAATAGCCAAGTGACACAGTAATGGATCATCCGAATTACCAAAGGTCCGCCCAGGGCAGCCGCCCAACCAGCCAGCGGGCCAGGCAGATAAAGGATAAACCCGGTGATCACCTGAATAATGATCATAAACAGGACACCGGTATACATCAGCTTCTGACCGGGATTGTATTTGCCGTAATCCGGGTGTTTGTCCCGGATAAACAGGTAGTACATTGCCAAACTACCGAAATCCTTAATGTCCGACAGGCGGAACCAAACATTGCGGTAATCCTTGGTGTAAATGCCATACCAGACCCGGCCGATGGTGCTAAAGAGCAGGACGTACATAAAGACAAAGTGGATCGTTCGGGCGGTATCCATTGTGCTAAACAAGGTAAACTGCAAAGGGCTATGGATGTAAAACCCGGTCAAAATCAGCAGGGTGATTGAGATCATATTGGCCCAGTGAAACACCCGAATCGCAGCCGGATGCCGCAGGATCATTTTGGATTTAACTGACATACTCCTCCCCCCTACTAATAGACTTGGTACTCAGTAAGTACCTTCTTGTCCGGGGTCATCAAGTGAATGGCACATCCGAAACAGGGGTCAAAAGCCCGCACAATCCGTACCAGTTCGATCGGGTTTTGAGGATCTTTGACAGCAGTGCCCACCAGAGCCTCTTCCATAGGCCCCCGCTGCCCTTTTTCATCCCGAGGCGCGGCATTCCAGGTGGTCGGAACAACGGCATTGTATTTGGCCGTAACGCCATTTTCGATCTTGATCCAGTGGCCGAGTGCTCCACGCGGCCCTTCGGTCAGACCCATACCCTGACCCTCTTCTGGTACAATGTGCGGCGTGCAGGACGGCTGACCCGGCTGTAATTGCAGAACCCATTGCTCCATGGCTTTCGCGACTTCCAGACACTCAACTGCCCGAGCAAAGTGCCGGCCCATAACGGAAAAGGCCTTATCGCCCAAAGCGCGAACTGCTTCATTTTTACCGACCCACATCCGAGCCAGCGGGCCGACCTCCATCGGGTGGCCATCATACCGGGGTGCCTTTAACCAGGAATACGCCCCTTGTTTCTTCGGATCAGGCTTGACAACACTCACACTTGGGTGGTTACCGCCAGTATCATCATGATACCAAGAGTATTTTACTTCTTCCGTAATTAGCTCTGGCGTGATCGCGACGTCTTTCCCCTGAATGTACGCGCCACGTTTGAAGAAACCATTGGCCCCCTGCGGATCCGCTGCACTCTGCGGAAAAGCGCCGTAGGACAGCATATTCTTGCAGCCCACGCCGACTGATAGGTAATCCGGGTAAACCTGGGCTACTGCTTGAACGGTTGGGACATAGACATTTTCAATGAAAGCCCTGAGTTCCTTTAAACGATAAGTAAAGTCAATCACCTTCTGCGCGTCCACGATTTCGGCGGCCCCACCGGGCACAATTGTCTGAGGATGCGGGGCACGGCCTCCCCAAATCGCCATCATTTCATGCGCTTTTTTCCGCATATCCAGGGCTTGGACATATTGATTAGCCGCAGCTTTGTTTACCTCATCCGGCAGACGGTACTCACCGGCCACCTCATAACGCGGGACAAAAGGAGCCACCCCCAGGCCAGCCCGCACAATATCCACATAGTCCAGAGCGGCTAAATGATAGAAATGCAAAATATGCGACTGAATAAAATTCGAGCCCAAAATCAAATTGCGGATAATCCGGCCATTATCAGGGACTTCTAATTTAAAGGCATCGTCTAGGGCCAGCGTTGAGGCGGTGGCATGCGAAACCGGGCAGACCCCACAAATTCGCATCACAAACTGCTGGGCATCCCGCGGATCGCGCCCCTGCAGAATTAACTCAATTCCCCGGAACAAAGCCCCGGAGGTCCGGGCATCAACCACCTTGCCGCCATCGACTTCCACCTCAATCTTCAGGTGGCCTTCGATCCGAGTTACCGGATCAACAATAATCTTCTGCGCCATTAGTTGTCACCCTCTTTCTCTTCGTGCTTGCCTGGAATACGACCGGTAGCCACATTGCCAATCAAATGGCCGCCGATTCCCGCCAGCGTCAGAGCACCCAAGGCAATCCCAACTGTATCGGCACTAACCTTGGTTTGGGGCCCCAAAGAAAACTCAGGTAACCGTTTGTAAACTGGTCCATCGGGGAAGCTGGGTTCGGTGCAGCCAATGCAGGGGCCGCCGCACATAATACAGGAATTAACCGCATTATTCCACTTGCGGTAGGTCGCATCGCAGTGGGCATAGGGTCCGCGGCAGCCAACCTCTAGGAGGCAGCCAGGTTCACTGAAGTTGCGGGTAAAAATGCCGTTATCAAAGAACTGCCGTCGGGGGCAATTATCATGAATTATCCCGCCAAAGAACATGGTCGGCCGGCCAAATTTATCTAACTCTGGCAGATCCTTGTATAACAGGATATGAGCGATGGTCCCAACGATCCAATCCGGATGCGGAGGACAGCCTGGGATATTAATAATTGGTTTGCCCTGTAAAATCTCGGATACCGGGACGCAGCCGGTTGGATTGGGATCGGCAGCCGGAATCCCACCGTAAGCAGAACAAGTGCCGACATTAATCACTGCAGCTGCTTTTTGGCCAATTTCCTGGACTAAATTGGCGAAGGTAATGGGTTGTCCATCGTGAGTTTCCCCGACAGTGCAATAGATACCTTCGTCTTTTAACGGAACCGCGCCTTCGACCACCAGGTAGAATTCACCCGCTTTATCCTCTGCGGTCTTCTTCATGGTTTCCATAGCCAGTTCTCCGGCTGCTCCCATCACATTGGAATGGTACTTCAGACTAATAACGTTGAGCAGTACTTCCTTGATGTCGGGATGCACCGTGTTTAATAGGGATATTGAGCAGCCGGTACATGCCGCTCCCTGCAACCAAATGACCGCCGGATTTTCCGCAGCCACTGCCTCCTTCAGAAAAGGAGCCAGAAACCCGGACATACTAATAGTTGCCGCCCCTCCAGCGCACAACTTCAAAAAATCCCGGCGACTGAGTGCCATACTTTTCCCTCCCTACACTAAATTCTCTCGGGTTCTAATCTTTTAAATCTTTCGGATGATAACTAAGACTTACAAATTTTGTTTAGGCTATCCGATCATTAGATAATCAGACAACCCCTTTATCGCCCCCTTTCATAGTTCACCTTTAACTCAAAACCAGCAACCAGTTAATTCAGTTAGGTTAAATTAAAATTAATTTAAACCGGATAAAGTTTGTGACAATAATATCTTTCACTAATACCATTGCTTCGCTAAGCTCCGCAGTGGTTATTCCATTATCTGCGGTGGGGGCAAACTCCCTCACCGCAGTCATAAAATTTGGCCAACATTAACTAAGATCACTTATTAATTAACGCATGCGATAAACGCAGGGCAACCACCCATATGCATTAAACAAAACTATCGATGGAAATACTTGTTTCGCATCTTAAGGTATATATAATCATACCTATCAACCATTATTTCTATTTTGGGGACTGGTTCTTAACCATAACTGTGTCTACCAGCCACTGGCACCACTCAGCGATGCCTTCACCGGTTTTGGCCGATACCGGAAAGACCTTTGCCTGAGGATTCAGTTCGGCCAGATCTTTGCCTAAGACATCCAGACTAAAATCAGTGTACGGCTGCAAATCCAGCTTATTCACCAAAATGGCTCTAGATTCCCGAAACATTAACGGATACTTGGTTGGTTTATCATTTCCCTCGGTAACACTGATCACCATGGCCTTAAGGTCTTCCCCCAGATCGAATTCAGCCGGACAAACCAGGTTCCCGACATTCTCAATGACTAACAGGTCTAGCTCATTCAGGGGCAGATTCTGCACTGACCGCAAGATCATATTAGCGTCTAGATGACAGGCCCCATCTGTATTAATTTGCACCACTGGTATTCCGTGGGCAGCGATCCGCTCTGCGTCCCGGGTCGTGCAAATATCCCCTTCAACAACGCCTACCCGCAACTGATCACCTAAGGTCTCAATCGTCTTCTCCAGGATCGTCGTTTTACCGGCTCCTGGAGCACTCATCAAATTAAGAACAAAAACACCTTTGCGCGCAAATAACTGTCGATTTTGTTCGGCAATGGCTGTGTTGGCATCTAAAATGTTGCTGACTAATTCAACTTTCAATTGTTTATCCCTCACTTTTTTATTTACTTCTATTATCTGTTTTGAACTTATCTGTTTTGAACTGTCTTGCTGTCTTGTCCAAAACCGGTCCCTTTATTCGCTTTATACCTTATCAGTCCTGGCATCTTCTAAACACTTGTCAGGCGGCCAAAGATGATTTTATCACCTAGACAATCATACTCCTATTATATCACTTTTGTTAATAATATTTATAACAGATATTTATACATTAAGGCAAAGACCATAACTTATTAAAAACTTTAAAAGCTTTTAATAAACTAATCCCCCTCATAATAATCAACGTAAAGTTCACGGCCGCCTTCTATTAGATTGTTTGAACCGGCACACTCAGGGCAAACAAAACGGTAGCCATCCACCGGGTAGAGGGTGCCACAGGCTAGACAGCGGACGGTGATTTCTTTTTCCTCAATTTCTAAAATCGCCCCTTTCAACCAGGTTTCTGTTTCCGAGAATACCTCAAAAGCAAACCGCAGAGAATCCGGCTGGGCCGCGGTCATCTGACCAACAACTAACTTAACAAAAGAAACCTTTTTGATCCCTTCTCGTTGTACACTTTCCCGCAGGATCCGAACTACCTGTTGCATTAAGCCCAGTTCGTGCAAAAAATTTTCACTCCCTCACCAGATTACGGTCCCGTCAGACATTAAATTCAGACATTAAACATTCCCATTATTCCAAAAACAACTCAATTCAAAATTAAATATTTCGTATACTAACAAAACCGACTCCCTTTATTTAAAGGAGCCGGTCCACGCCAAAATAAATGGCCAAAATCTACTCCTTTCCAAAAGGGAGGCGCATCCGTTTCCGTCTGACCTGCCACAGCCATTAATGCACCCTGTCGGCCATCCTCCCATGAAACCGAAAAATCGGTCTTTTAGGCTAGAATGGCTCGGAGACAATATTAAATTGGGCATCGCAACCTATCAAGGTAAAATTCGACGCAAATAGTCAAATTCCTTCTTTTCTAACAAAATAAATCCGAGCGGCAATGAGGTAATTAACGCCCGGCAACATCTGCTGCTTCAACCTGACTCCAGATTAAGCCGTGCAGCAGATCGTGTTCACTGACAATTATTTTAGTTTGACCGATACTGTCCATTAGTTCTAGCAAAAGAGCGGTGCCGGCTAAAATGATATCCGCCCGTTCAGGCTGCAGGCCAGGTACTTGACGCCTTCCCTCTAGCGACAGGCCCGCGAGAAACTGATAGATCTTGCGCACTGCCTCTTGTTGCAGGACAAAGCCATGCACCAACTCAGGCTGGTAGACAGTTAAACCTTGTTTAATGGCCGCCAGAGTAGTGATGGTCCCACCTACTCCGACTAAAGAAGAGTCTAGGCGACCCTGTAACCTTTCAATAACCTCAGACCAGGTTTGCTTTACTTCTGGCGGTATTTGAGGACTTTCAGTTAACCGCACCGCGCCAACTGGCAGACTATAGACTGCTAAAGCACCTGATTCATCCCAAATAAATTCAGTACTCCCCCCGCCAATATCCAATACAGTGGGGTCTAATAGACCGGGGAGACCGCGAGTTGCCCCGTTAAAACTCAATCGAGCTTCTTCTTCACCAGTAATCACGTCTATTTTTAAACCAAACTGCGCGGCACCCCTTAAGAGCTCCTCCGGGTTAAGCGATTCTCGCACCGCACTAGTAGCAACGGCCCGAAAACCATCAACCCCAATTCGCTTTAGCTCCTCACAGTAATCCCGGAGTACCTGAAGGGTTCGCTCAATAGCTTCCGGACAAAGGCAACGGGAACTACCCATTCCTTGCCCGATCCGAGTCGTATGCAGACGAACCCCCAGCGTACGCAACTGATTATGCTGCACTTCAGCAATCAGTAATCGAGTAGAATTGGTACCAACATCGATTGCCCCAAAAATCTTCATAAGCTATGACCGGTCCTTTATTTCTATCTCCTAGACTGCTTTGAAAATGAGGATGCTGGTGTTTTTCAATCGGTCAGCCGGTTACTGGGAATAAAAAGTTACTGGGAACAAAATATAAAAAGGTTAAAGCAAAAAGTCCACTTCCAAATTATCGGAACCGGACTAATAAAACGTTCCTCCAGCCGACTCAAACTAAAAACCTCTAGCTCCTCGGCCACCTCGTTTAGAATCAATATTTCTTTTTAGGGATGATTGCCGTTCGTCGCTTTCCTTCATAAACTTGAGCAACTTATCTTCAAACGACTCTTGAAAGGCCCGTGAACCTCGTTCCCGTGGCCCTCGATCCCGAGTACCCCCGGCCGGTGCTGTAACCTGTCGGATAGATAACCCAACCTTACCCCGAGGGTCTACATTAATAATCTTAACTTTAATCCGATCATTTTGTTTGAGGTAATCGTTGACATCCCTAACGTAAGTATCGGCAACTTCCGAAATGTGCACTAGTCCAACCTGACCGTCGGGCAGTGTCACAAAAGCCCCAAAGTTCGTGATGCCTGTAACCACGCCCTCAACAATACTGCCCACCATGATGGCCATAAACTAGAGATGCCCTCCTAAGCTAAGCACTTTGCATTTTTATTCTACTCAATCCGTTGAATTTGTCAAGATATAGCCCGCTCATTTTGCAAATTTGTTTATCCAGGTTCATAAGACCCTCACTTCGATAAGCCGAGGTTACCTTTATTTATACTTATTTATACTTATTTAAACTTCAGGTGGAGCAGAGTCACCGCGTGAGGTCCCGAGATACAACGAAGCTGGACGAGTTCACTTTAGATGAACATTCTAGCTTTAAACCTCAAGCCTGGAACAGTCAGGGTTGCACCTTGATCAAAACCTGTTCCCCGGGTTTTATCAAACCCAGTTCCTCTCGGGCCAGCCTCTCTACCGCGGCTTCGGTCCCTAACCAGTTTATCTGGTCCTGTAATTCTTGATTCTGGCTTTCCAATGTTTGTTTTCTTTCTTCCAGCCCGGCAATTCTTCCTTTAAGATCCTGGATGTTTTGGTAATGAGGCAGCCACCAATTAACGACCAAAAAACCAAAACCAATCAGAGCTGCCAATCCCCATTTCAGTTTAGGTGAAAATTTCCTTTGACTCCGAGTGCCTCTTCGTCCTTTTTGTCGCCGGGCCGTTAAACTCCGCCGCCGCCTAACCCGACTGGGGGACTGGTTTTCCCATAAACCGCTACTCAATATCCCCATCCTCCCGTTCGCCAAAGATGCCCAGATTATCACCGGGTAAAACTATCACTACCTCATAACCTTTACCCCGGGCCCGGTTGAACAAGGTAGCCACTGTACCGGCACTTATCCCCAGGACCCGGGCGACTGCTTCATTGGAACGGCCCATTTCCTTAAGGGCTACTACTTGCCGCTCCCGGAAGCTGAGTTTTTCTACTCCCCGAATCTCAATTTTCACTATCTTTACCGCCCTTCATCGGCAAAGGCGTTGGTTTATCCACAGATATATCCACAACCTGTGTACAGTTTATATACAACTTTTATACAAATTTCTTAAAATCCCGAGTGCCAATGTTATTCTACATTTCATAAAATAATCCTGCTAGGACCGCAAATTATTTTTTATAAGGTATTAATTTTTTAACTACTCGCCGGCAACATTGGGCTGCTCGCCTTACCGGTGTTAATAGTATCCTGAAGCCATTGCTAAACCGTCCTACTGGGATAATCATTAATCGGGCTAACCAAGCCAAACGGCGAATTGGCCAGCCAACTATTCGACCGATGAAACGTAAAACTCGACCAACCAGGCGGAGAACCCGGTTCAACAGCCGAATGAACAGCCGACTAAACCACTTAAAGTATATGACTAGGCCTAAGGCAAGACCTAGAAAAACATAAGCCCGAACTTCTCCCCAATTTCCCAGAAAGAGAATTGCAAAGACAACTGCGGTTAATACCAGCCAAAATAACAAATCACCCACCTGGATCACCAGGCGGGGAGGATGAAGCAACCGATTGAGCACTCGATAAAAATCAAAGAAAACCCCCATTAATATTCCTAGGGCAATCGTTAATCCAAAGGCTAAAAACTGTTGACTCAGCTCAGTCATATCCGCCACCTACCTGAGCAGTCGTTCGACAAAATTGCGGCTGCGGCCACCTCTACCCCCGCGATCATCTCGGTACTCAAGGGCATTGATCAATCCATCGACCGTCAATTTTCCGTCAGTCAGGTCAAGTTGAGTAATATGCATTCCCTGACCTTTTAGGATCAGAGAGCCGAGTTTAGTATCCACCCAGATTTCCTTCTCATCAAAACTTTCTACACTTATAACTCCATTCAGGCTCATCTGCTGCCGATTGCGCAGAGAAAGTCCATGCTCTTCAGTCATCGATTTCGCCTCCTTGGTCCCCAGTTTTTTGTCTTGTTTCCATGTTTATGCCAAGATGGGCCAACCTATAACCGAAGGATCGGACTTTTTGATCTGAATCAAAAGACCCCCTATTCACCTATCCTTCTAGCTCCCGATATAGCTCTCGGGCTTGATCCGCCCGAACGTTATCTGCCAGGGCCACGACCTCAACCTTTAGTTGACGGGGTCCAAAACCGATCACGATTGTGTCCCCCGGTTTTACTTCGGTAGCCGATTTAGCCGGGCGGCCATTTACCTCGACCCGACCGGCATCACACACTTCTTTAGCTACAGTCCGGCGTTTAATCAGGCGAGAAACTTTGAGAAATTTATCCAACCGCATAAGATCCCTCCAGTTCTGAAAATAAGCAGGCTTGCGTTTTAACTTTTAACTCGGCTGCAAGCTGACGGGAACCAAAATATGATGTAAACCGTCAAGTGCTGACCTTTGTTAAAAACACAAAAAACACGGCACAATCGATGCTTGATTTTTTAACGGTGTTGCCGCATGAGGATCTACTCTGAAATAAGTAGCCTTAAACTATCATACTCCTGAACGCCAGGGATCTGAAGACCCGCAAAGATGTGAAAAAACAAATCAGGCTCGTAAAGAACCTGATGTCTGTCATGGTGCCGTTGTATCTATTCCTATTTATATAGCTGTCGCAGAACCGTTAACCGCATCTTTTAGAGCTTTACCGGCTTTAAAAGCGGGAACTTTAGTTGCCGGAATCTCAATTTCTTCGCCGGTTTGGGGATTACGACCCTTGCGGGCTTCCCGGTCCCTTACTTCAAAGGTGCCAAACCCGACCAGTTGAACTTTGTCTCCTCTCGCAAGTGCTTCCTCAATTGAAGCAAACAAGGCATTAATGACTCTTTCAGATTCCTTCTTGGTTAAATCCGCCTTTTCGGCAACCGCACTGACCAGCTCGGTTTTATTCACTTCCATACCCCTCCTGTATAGAAAGATTAGGTTACATGAGCATTATTCGCTAAATCAATAGGATTTCCTGCTATGTAACAAATTTTTTTGCATTATTCTTTGTGTTTTGCCTCTTCCCACCATTGATCCATTTCCTTCAGAGTTAGCTGAAGCAGACTTCTTCCTTCCTTAATCGCCTTTGCCTCAATGTAGCCAAACCGCCTAATGAATTTATCAATCGTTCGGGTTAAGGCGGTTTCTGAATCGACTCCATAGAATCGAGCCAGATTTACGACCGCGAAGAGCAAATCTCCCAGTTCCTCAAATTTCTGGCTATGGCTCCCGTTTAACTGCGCCTCCTCCAATTCCCTTAATTCTTCCTTAACCTTCTCCCACGCCCCCTCAATTGATGGCCAGTCAAAGCCGACCCGGGCTGCCTTGGCCTGAACTTTTTGGGCCCGTAAGAGAGCGGGCAGCATCCGAGGAATACCGGAAAGATAAGCATTCGCCTCTTTAACTTCCTGTCGTTTGATTTGTTCCCAGTTAACCAGAACCTCTCCAGCTGACTCCACCTTCTCCTCGCCAAAGACATGGGGATGGCGACGAATCATTTTTTGGGTTATCTTCAGTATTACATCATTAATGTCAAAATATTCACGTTCCCTGGCCAAAGCCGCGTGAAATACGATTTGCAGCAATAAATCACCTAACTCGTCGGCCAACTTGTCCATATCTCCGTCATCCAGGGCCTCAATAACCTCATAGGTCTCTTCAATCAAATAAGGCCGCAGGGATTGGTGAGTCTGTTCCCGATCCCAGGGGCAACCCCCAGGACCGAGTAAAGCATCCATTACCTTCACTAACGGATCAAGCGGGAATTCTGCCTCAGGATATCCCGGCTCAGGCTTTGGCTTCGACTCAGCTCTTGGCTGGGGCGGCAGATAAAGACTGGTCAAGTGATCGATCCAGGGTAAACGATCCAGTTCGTATAGGGGAACTTCGATCATTTTTTCCTCTTGAGGCACGCCAGCTGCCCGAACTACCCAGACCTTGAAGTCATCAGGGTAGTATTCCATCAGGGAGAGTTTGACTTCGGAGGCAACGCGCGGGTTATAGACCTGAAGAATCAGGTTCGCCAAATCTGGCCGAGGCAGGTGCTCATCCAAGGCCAGTCCGTCCAGGATACACAAACCCCGAGTCGGATCAATCCCCAGGGAGGCATACACCGCCTCAACTCCGCTCATTGCCGGGATGATCTCGACGGTGATCGATTCAGCTTTTGCCCGATCCCTAAGGATTTCCACGGTCCTTTCCGCAACCAGGGGATGACCGGGAACAGCCAAGACCAGGCTGCCTTCTTCACCATCGACCGGGTTAGGCCCTGAATTTTCATGGTCAAACTCCTGCCTTGCTTCTTTGACCAAAATATCCACTATCGCTTGATAGACGTCTTCAAAAGTCGGTTTTTCCTCATACAAATAATCAAATGAGGTAAAGCAGAGCCCTCGATTTTTTAATTCCTGAACCACCGGATGCTGCTCGGTCCGAAAAAAAACCCGTCTGGCGGAATCTATTGCCTCCCAGCCCCGAACGGTTAATCCTTCCCAGGAACCTGGCCCCAAGCCGACGACAATTATTCGCTGCATCTTATTATCCCCTTACCAATTTGAAATAACGTAACCAATCCGCCAACTGAGGCCCGATTCCCGGGATCATTTCGATCTCCCGCTGCTCTATCCCGCCCAGGATCAGGATCCCCAAGCCATAAACCAGGGCCCCGGCTAGAATTATCGTTAATGTTAACAAGCCTTGATTTGGCACCACTGGCTGCAGCCCTTGGTTTAATTGGGCGACCAATACCGCCATAATTGTAACCGCCAGGGCTGGTTTTAGCAAGAGGGCCCGCCAGGGGGGCGAGTAGCCAACTAGTTGGCGCAGGCTGACGATATTTAACCCAGCAGCCAGAGCAAACGCCGCCCCGGTCGCAATGCCGGCCCCCTGAATGCCAAACGCGGGATTAACCACTAACAAGTAATTTAAGATTACCTTGAAACCCGCAGCCAATAACAGGTGCCGCACGGGCAGACCGGTTCGGCCCATTCCTTGTAAAGAGGCGGAAGTAGCTTGATACAGTCCTAGAAAGAAAACTGCCGGGGCCAAAGCTTGCAGGGGCCAACCGGCTTCCGGCAGCCCATAAAGCAGGTCACTGATCGGAACGGCCAGAATATAAAACCCGACTGCGGCCGGTAACGTCACTATTCCCACTACCCGAATCGCCGTATTAAACCGCTGATATACCACTTCCATCTGCTGTCGGGCCATCGCGGACGAAATGGCCGGCACCAGGCTGGTCGCCAGCGCAATAGTAATCACCCCGGGTAGATTGATTAGGGTGCCGGCCATACCCGAAAGCTGCCCAAACAGCTCGGTTGCCTCCTGGGTCGTATAGCCGGCATCCTGCAGCCGCAATGGAACCAGAAAAGCATCCAGCGTCTGAACGAGCGGCATGACTAAAGCCCCTAGCGCAATCGGGAAAGCTAGGACCAACAATCTTTTTAGGAGCGAGAATAAGCCTTCGCTCAATTGCTCCGTGGCCAAGGTTGATTTCGGTTTGACCGGCTGAAACCCGATAAATATTATGAGTAACACCAGCAGCCCGGCGGCCCCGCCGGTAACCGCGCCGAAAGTAGCCCCGGCCGCGGCATACTCAGGCCCCCGCGGCAAAAGCCACCAGGCCCCGAGCAGGACCGTAGCTACCCGGATGACCTGCTCAACAATCTGGGACAAAGCCGTGGGCAGCATTAACTGCTGCCCTTGAAAAAAGCCGCGAAAAACAGACATAGTGGCCGCAAAAAAGATGGCCGGCGAGATAACCATTAACGAATAAAGGGCTCGGGTATCGTGTAAGACCTGTTCCGCCAGGAAACCAGCCAAATGATATAAAACCCAGGACATCAGGAGTCCAAGAGAGGAAAGAATGAGTAAAGCAAGCCAAAAGACCCTCCTCATACCCAACAGATCACCCCGGGCCTCTTTTTCTGATACCAAAACAGAGATAGCCACTGGGAAACCGGCTGTTGCGAGAGCCAGGACCATGGTATAGATAGGATAGGCCATCTGGTAAAGACCCATTCCCTCTGCCCCTACCAGACGGGCAAAGGGAATTCGATAGAGAATCCCCAACACCTTACTAATCAGGCCGGCCGCGGCCAGAATCATGGCCCCATGCAGGAATGACTGTCGGGACAAGAGCGATAACCCCCTCCGCGTCAAAGTCTTCCCTTTATGTATATTTCTGGCACTGAGCCGAGTATGCCTTTAAGTCCTTATAATTAGTAAGAACATGACACGTTCCTTATCGCTTGTTTTGTTTTCATCCATGGTTGTGCCTAGTCGGGCATGGGCGGTTAGACAAATTTAAAGGCGGCGTCAAAACCGCCACCTCTCATTAATCATAAGTAATTAAGTTTTATTCGGGGATAAAGCCCGTATTGAGTTATGCCAGATAATCATCCTTTCTTAGTATAATCAGAAAGTATCAGTGGACTTTCTGATTATAAGTAAGTGCAACTAGGGCTTCCGCCTGCGCCAAGGCTGAGGAAAGCCAAGTTTTTATTGTTCCATCTGTTTGGCCAAAAAACCAGCAGCTGTTTCGGCCAACTTTAATTCCATGTCTCCCATTTTAACCCCGGCTTCTTTGGACATAATGATAACTGCACCAATCGGGTCACCTTCAGAAATAATCGGGGCAATCACTTTAGCCGTTATTTTGCATACCTCGTCATCCTCAATGATTGAACAACCCTTACAATACTGGTGTTCCCCAGCATTGTTAATCAGGACCGGTTTCCGTTCTTCCATTACTCGCTCAATAGCCGGATTAAGGGTCTTGTTTAAAAACTCCTTTTTCGGTGCTCCGGCTACCGCAATAATGTGGTCACGATCAGCGATGCAAGAGATATGGCCGATTGCTTCGTGTAGAGAGTCAGCGTATTCTTTAGCAAATTCACCTAACTCTCCGATTGGTGAGTATTTCTTCAGAATAACTTCACCTTCACGATCCACGAAAATCTCAAGCGGGTCGCCTTCCCTGATTCTCAAGGTTCGTCGAATTTCCTTGGGAATTACTACCCGACCCAGGTCATCTATCCGTCTCACAATTCCAGTCGCTTTCATGAGTCGCATTATCCCTCCTTTTTCGCGCTTAACCCAGGAGAACTTTTCATTGATAGTATATAACCAGCTCTAAAGATTTATTCATTTTTTTCCATGGTATCCCTCAATAAGAAGGAAAAATGAACGGGCAGTTTTTACCTGCCCTTCGACGATTTTCCTCATTAACCTAATAACTTCCTAAATTGGCATTATTTTTAGAAAATTAAAGTCCTACTTCGGAGACAGGGGGACCGGCAGCGGTCCCAGTTTAAATTGCTAGTATTCGTTTGTTTTTTCGCTTATGTTTTAACTAGGTCATGTGGATCCATGTGGATCTACTCTGAAGTATTGGGTGTTGATTGGGCCGCCTCATCTTGGGGAGCAGCCGGTTCCTGGTTTACTGGAGAAGAATCCGCCGGCTGATTAACTGGTGTAGGAACCGGCAGTTCCTCTTTATCGATCTTGGCCTGCTGCCGCAGTTCTTCAACATATTGCTCAAACTTTTCACTTTCTCTCGAAGCTCGCAATTCCTCGGCAATAGAAGCTTTAACCTCCTCAAAAGACTGTTGATGAGACTCTTTCTGTTCCTCTACCTTAATAATATGGTAACCATATTCTGTTTTTATCGGAGCCGAGATTTCTCCTACTTTAAGTTTAAACGCAGCATCTTTGAATTCTGGAACAAACGAAGCATCTTCTGCGAAAAAGCCAAGGTCCCCCTGGTTTTGTTTGGCTGATGGATCTATGGACTTATCTAGAGCTAACTGAGCGAAATCCGCCCCGGCTTTCAATTCGTTGAGAATTGTTTTAGCCTCTTCTTCTGTGGCGACCAGGATATGCCGGGCACGAATTTGCATTGGCACAAGGTACTGTGACTGGTTTTCCTGATAATATTTTTGAATTTCCTCATCAGTGACTGTTTGACCCGCTACGATCTGTTGGTACAGTTTTTCAACAATGATCTGCTTCTCTACTTCTGCCTGGTATTCTTTCTCAGACATTTTGATCTGGTTCTTTAAAATTTCTAAATAAGCCTGTTCTCCGCCAACCGCCAGTTTATCCTGATCAATCCGCGCTTGAACCTCTTCTTTGGTGGCCTCAATCTTATTTTTTCTAGCCTCTTGCATCAGAATATGCTCAGTTACTAGTTGATCCAAAACAATTTCCTGGATATTTTTGAGCAAATCTGCCCCGCTCTCATCACTAAAATTAATCCCATAGTTTGTTTCATAATACCGTTGAACAGTCCCCATCCGCTGGTCAAACTCGCTTTTTGAAATCGCCTCGCCGTTTACCGTGGCTACTTTCTTTTCGCCGCAGCCGACAGCCAGCAAACTAACTGACAACAGCAGGACGACCGCCAAAATCGCTTTTTTCCACCCTGCCCTTTTAATATTCATCAGATATGTCTCCTTTCTCCCAAGTACAAGCCCGGACCATTATACCAGAAGCCATTCGGTTTCCATACCCCCATTTTGGATATTAGATATTACAGCCACGGGGACGGTTCTTGTGGCTGGTTGAGGACCCTCTTTGAAACATCAGCCACTTTTGCCAGCCACAAGAACCGTCCCCGTGGCTGCGCCGGCCTCCCGCAGCAGGGCTTCCAGAACCGCCACCAATTCTCCTGAATCCAGGGCACGGGTACGAATCAAAAAATCGCCCCCATCCAAGAGGGTGATTGCCCGAGCCTGTTTGCCCAGCCGGCGGGTTAAACGAGCCAAGTTATCCGCTGGCCAAATAAACGGGCGATTAAACCGAACGCGCAACTGTTCTCCTTGCTGCTGCAGACTCCCGACTTGGGCCTGGTGAGCCAAAAGACGAAGACGGGTGATCCCAATTAAATTCTCTAAAGCTTCTGGCAGCTGGCCAAACCGATCTCGAATCTCTGCCTCCACCTCATCCAGGTCCTCCAGGGTATGGGCGCCCGCCAATTTTTTGTAGATCTCGACCTTCAAACGGGGATCGCTGAGGTATTCGTCTGGAATATAGGTATCCACCGGCAATTCCACTACTGGTAAAGCCGGCCGCTCCACTTTCGGGCCGTTCCGAATTTCCTGAATGCTTTCTTCTAACAGGCGGCAGTACATATCAAATCCGACCGCCGCCATATGTCCGTGTTGTTCCGCCCCTAATAAATTACCTGCTCCGCGTATTTCCAGGTCGCGTAAGGCAATTTTAAAACCGGAACCAAATTCGGTAAATTCGCGGATGGCCTGCAGCCTTTTAGCCGCTGCTTCAGTGAGCACCTTATCCTTGCGGTAAGTTAAATAGGCATAGGCTAAGCGGTTGGACCGGCCAACTCGCCCCCGCAGCTGATAAAGCTGGGCCAGACCCAAGTGATCGGCATTCTGGACGATTAAGGTATTTACATTGGGAATGTCCAACCCTGATTCGACAATCGAAGTGCTGACCAGGACATCATAATCCCCTTCGACAAAGCCCACCATCACTTTCTCTAAATGATCCTCTTTCATTTGACCATGGGCAATGGCGATACGGGCTTCTGGTACCAGTTCCTGAACTTGGCGGGCCACTGCCCGTAAATCATAGATCCGATTATGCACGTAGAAGACCTGGCCGCCGCGCCGGAGCTCTCTTCTGATCGCCTCCCGCACTAATTCCGGGCTGTACTCGACGACATAGGTTTGGACCGGATAGCGGTCCTCCGGCGGCGTCTCGATCAGGCTCATATCTCTAGCCCCAGCCAGGGCCATGTGTAAGGTACGCGGAATAGGTGTCGCAGTCAGGGTTAAAACATCAACGTTTTGCCGCAATTGTTTCAAGCGTTCTTTGTGCGCAACCCCAAAACGTTGTTCCTCATCAACTATTAACAGGCCTAGATCGCGAAAAGAAACATCGCCAGACAACATCCGGTGGGTCCCGATTAAGATATCAACCTGGCCTAAGGCGGTCCGGGCCAAGATTTGTTTCTGTTCCCGGGCCGTCTTGAAACGACTGATTACCTCGACAGTGACCGGGTAGCCCTTTAAACGTTCCTGAAAAGTATGGTAGTGCTGCTGCGCCAGGACCGTCGTCGGCACTAGAACCGCCACCTGCTTGCTGTCCATGACCGCCTTAAACGCGGCACGCAGGGCTACTTCTGTCTTGCCGTAGCCGACATCGCCACAAAGCAATCGATCCATTGGCTTGGGGCTGCTCATATCCTGTTTGATTTCTTCAAGCGACTGCAATTGATCCGCCGTCTCTTCATAAGGAAAAGCCGCTTCAAATTCATGTTGCCAGACAGTATCCGGGGAAAAAGCGTAACCGGGCGAACTCTCCCGGGCGGCGTATAGTTCAATTAGCTCCTGAGCGATATCTTTGACGGATTGTTTGACCCGGGCCTTGACGCGATTCCATTCCGAACCACCGATTTTGTTTAGCTTAGGGGCATGCCCTTCAGCCCCGATGTATTTCTGCAACAGCTGGACCTGGTCAGTGGGGACATACAGCCGATCCTCACCGGCATACTGGATGAGCAGATAATCCTTTTGCACCCCGGCCACGGTCAGCCGCTCGACCCCTTTATACCGTCCTATTCCATGGGTCGCATGAACCACGTAATCGCCAGCTTTGAGGTCGGTAAATGTCTCCAGCTGATTGCCCCTCGTTTTGGACCGACGCTTGGCGGTCTGAGGCCGGCGAGATTGACCAAACAAATCAGTCTCCGTTATCACCACCAGGTGGCCCTGGGTTAGCTCGAAACCGTTGGTTAATTCTCCCGGCAAAATGATTACTTGGCCGGCTGCCAATTGGTCTGTTGGGTTAACGATGGCAATAATGTTATAATCAAGTAACGCTTGGCGCAACTGTTCCCCTTGCTTAATATCCGACACAATGATCGCGACCAGGTTGCGCGCCTTTTGCCACTGCCTCAATTCGGCGGTGGCTGAATCAACCTGTCCCATAAAACGAGGCACCGTACGCCCAGATAGACTCAGACTATTGTTTAAGTGCCAGGGAAGACCGCGCAGGGGAAGGAGAGAGAGGGCTAGAGTCTGCCGGGCGGCCAGTTGGCTGCTTAGAAAATCCCGGGTAACCAGATTGTTTTCCTGACCCGGAAAAAACTTGCCATCTTCTAGCAGACTAGCCCCAAGCTGCAGAAACTCCTGCTGGCAGCCCTCTAGTTCCTGCTGGATTAATTGCGGTTCATCCAGAATGACTAGAGCCTGGTCCGGCAAATAATCCAGCAAGGTAGTTGCCTGAGGGTATAAAAAACTAACGAGTGCCTCCATCCCTTCGCTAAGCCCACCGACGTCAATTCGTTCCCGCCACGTCTCCAAACGGGACCGCACTTCTCGGGAGGCCTTCGTTTTTCCCTCCTTCGCCAAACGTTCAATGACCGAGGTTATCGCTTTTTCCAGTCGTTGTATGCCTTTTTTGGCCACGGTCGCATTGGCAATTACCTCCCGCGCCGGACCAACCATTATCTGCTGCCGGATTTCTTGCGAGCGTTGAGACAATGGGTCAAACTGGCGAATTGATTCGATTTCGTCATCAAACAGTTCTATCCGGAAAGGGTTGGGTTCTGTTAAAGGAAAGAAATCAATGATTCCCCCCCGCGTGCTGAACTGGCCGGGTGCTTCGACTAACTCTGCCCGCTCATAGCCGACTTGAACCATAAATTCCAAGAATTCCTTGAGCGAGAGCTGTTCGCCAACTTTTATTAACCAGTGAGAACGTTGCCAATCTTCCAGGGGGATAAGACGCCGGAGCAAAGCTCGAACCGGGGCAACTATCACCCCAAAATCTCCTTGCGGCATCCTTTCCAGGACCTGTAGTCTTTGCGCGGCTAATTCAGGGCTCCGAGCGGTAACCTCGAAAGATAACAATTCCTCATCCGGGAAAAATAGGGTTCGTTCGGCAGTCAGAAAACCCTGACAATCACTCATCAATTTATGGCCCGTTTCCGTAGAAGGGGTAATTATCAGTAATGGTCTCGCTAAAAATCTATCTAAACCGGCCAGCAAAAAGGCCTTCATTGACCCGCTAACTCCACTAACGCCTTGGGCTGTTAACCCGCGCCTAAGGCCGTCCAATAACAGCTTGACATTGGGATCGTTGTCTAAGAATTCTAATAACCGTCTGATGCTATTTTCCCTCCCCTCTTATCCTGGCTTCCCCTCATGTCCAAATAATAATTACGCTTTTGATAGCGTAGAGCATAAAGCTTTAGCGATTGATGCTCGTAATGAGGCTCGCGTTATAACTCAGTCAGCAGTTATTATTCTCACTAGCGTGCTGCTTAGCGAAGTTGATGGGCGACTTGGTCAAGGCCCCTGGTGGAGCCATTATTCTCCGAGCGTGCTGCTTAGCGAAGTTGATGGGCGACTTGGTCAAGGCCCCTGGTGCTACT
>JBMNLH010000009.1:0-19330 GCA_050952625.1 Bacillota bacterium
CCGCTTGAAGCCTTTAATGATAAAGATGAAGCTAAAAAGGAAACGGCAATAGATGAGTTTTTGCCATTTATCCGATTTCTTTATGATAGACGGGAAAAGGTGTATCAGCTCTTAAATGGTGTTAAAGAAGATGGCAAAATCCCCAGGTACGCCATCCCTGGGATGGCAAGAACCAAAGCAATTTACATGAGCGATAAAGTAGCCAGTGTGATGGGTGAGTTTAGTCGGGAAAAGAATGTGACTCAGCGAGAAATAGTGGAAGCGGCTTTAGTAGAATACCTCCAGAAGTATGGATTTAAGCAGGAGGTGGAAATGCTTTTACAGAATAGATCATGATAAAGAACATTTCCAAAGCCCTTTTTGTGCTTGTTATATGAAAACCTTTGTAAATCATAAGCTTATGAATTATAAGGGTTTCGATATGTTTGCATATCATATAAAAGGTTGTTATGGGTGGTTCATAAGGAGGCTCTAAACCTTGATGTTACGGGGTTTCAGGGCCTTTTTAATGCTCATAAAATCCTGTTTTTCGTGCTATTAGTGTGGAAGGTGTTGCTAAGGTTGGAGAAACACTGGAAGCAGTAGATTTGGAGCCATCAAATGCGACAGTTGACTATCAGTGGCAAGCCAGCGCTGATGATGGAACAACTTGGGATGATATTGCTGATGCAACTTCAAAGACATATATACTGAGTGAAAATGAAGTAGGTAAGTTGATTAGGGTTAAAGTGACTGGAACAGGTAACTTCACTGGTACGAAGACAAGTGATCCGGTAGGACCGGTAACTGTAGCACTTAAAGAAGTAGTCCGTGCAGACGGAGATGTAACTCAAGACGCTGGATTTACAGGTGGAAAGAGCTTAGAATACGACTTTGTAGCAGCCGGCAAGAAGTTAACTATTAATGCTAACAACACCAAATTACCATACTACGAAGCAGATGGAAGCACACCACCAAGAACAGCCAACTGGGTAGGCGTAGCAATTCCAGTACCGGCTGATGTGGATACAAGTGAAGTAACAGCTACCATCAACGGTGTAGCATGTACTGACCTGTTCTTTGCAGACGGCAAGTACATGGAATACATTGATGTAAAAGCTGATGACTTAACTGAAGGTGCAGCAACCTACGAATGGGTAATCAAGTGGGGTTCCGGCTATGCTGACGAGACCATCACCATTGAGCTTATCAATGTAGCTGGTCTAGAAGCACCTGAAGAAGAGCCATTAGAAGTAGTCCGTGCAGATGGAGATGTAACTCAGGACGCTGGTAAGACTGGTGGAACTGAGCTAACCTACAATTTTGTAGCAGCCGGCAAGAAGTTAACTATTGATGCTAACGACACCAAATTACCATACTACGAAGCAGATGGAAGCACACCACCAAGAACAGCCAACTGGGTAGGCGTAGCAATTCCAGTACCGGCTGATGTGGATACAAGTGAAGTAACAGCTACCATCAACGGTAAAGAGTGTGTAGACCTGTTCTTTGCAGACGGCAAGTACATGGAATACATTGATGTAAAAGAAGTAGTTGATGGTAAAGCGACCTTTACTTGGGTAATCAAGTGGGGTTCCGGCTATGCTGACGAGACCATCACCATTGAGCTTAAAAATGTAGCTGGTTTAGAAGCACCTGAAGTAGTTCCGGAAACAGCCAGTTTTGTGGCCAAGAACAGCTTTGGCATCAACGACAACAAAGTGTACGCTGGTTATGAGCTGCAAGATAAAGACGATATTCAGATTCCTTTGATTGAGAGCAAGATTGAGAGTATAAGCGTTAAAGATCCTGATGGAAACGTTACTGAGTTAACGGTTGTAGGTGAAACAGATCCGTACCTGTGGTTCAACATTGCCAAGAAAGCAGGTACTTACACCTATACCGTAGTAACCAAAGGTGAAGATGCCAAAACATACGAAGCTACCATTGACTGGAACGAGCCGACCGAAGCAACGTAAGCGTAAAATAATCCCCACCTTGTAGAATAAGGCGGGGATTCAAAATAAGCTTATTTACCGACACGGCATGCAGGAGGCAAGGAATCAGACCACGGGAGCAGCTCATCCAAGGCATTCCTGTCTCTGATATCCAGGTTGGGAAGCTTTTCGAAGAGATACTTAAGGTAGTGGAAGGGACTTAGCCCGTTTTCCTTCGCCGTTTCTATAATGCTATAGGTGATGGCGCTGGCCCGGGCCCCTCGCGGGGTATTGGCAAACAACCAATTTTTGCGGCCAATGACAAAGGGCTTGATGGAGCGTTCGCTCCGGTTGTTATCGAGTTCCAGGCGTCCGTCTTGTAAAAAGGCAGTGAGTTTATCCCACTGTTTCAGACAGTAGTTAATAGCCTGGCCAAAAGCACTTTTGGGCAATACCTGGGGTTTATGGTGTTTAAGCCATGCCAAAAAGGCATCCAGCACCGGACGGCTGCGCACCAGGCGAGTGTGATAACGTTCTTCTGGGGTAGCTTCTTTTAGTTCGCGCTCAATGGCAAAAAGTTGGTTGCAAAATTCCAACCCCTCCCGGGCGGCCACCGCTGCCGCACGTTTTGGATCCGGCAGGGCCTTGAGCGCCTCGTCGAACTTGCGCCGGGCATGGGCCCAGCAGCCGACCAGGGTTACATCAGGCAACTCATTGTAACCGGCGTAGCCGTCAACGTGCAGGTAACCCTTGAAACCGGCCAGGAACCGGCGAGGGTGTTTGCTGGCCCGGGTGGTCTGGTAGTCATAAAGAACGATGGGGGGCCCGTCCCGCCCGGTGCGGTAGAGCCAGAGGTACGACTGGGTTTCGGCTGCCCGGCCTGGTTCCCGCAGGACCTGTAAGGTCGTCTCGTCAGCATGCAGGATATCCCGTTGGCGCAGGTGTTCATGCAGGCGGTCGCAGATCAGGCTCAACCAGTTGTTTGCCCCACGAAGTACCCAGTTGGCCAGCGTCTGCCGGGACAGTTCAATCCCCAATGCGGCAAACTGCTGCTCCTGGCGGTACAGAGGCAGGCCTTCTCCATATTTCTGGTTCATGATGTAAGCCATGGCGGAAGGAGACGCCAAACTGCCAGGAAACACAGGTGAAGGCGCCGGCGCTGTGACAATGGGGGTATTAATCTCTTCACGTTCGCAGCGGCGGCAGGCATAAACGTAACGTATATGCCTGACCACTTTCACTTGGGCCGGTATAATCTGAAGCTCTTGCCGCACCTCGGTGCTCATTTCATGCAAAGGGCCGCCGCAGCATGAACAGATCTGCTCTTCGGCGGGCAAACGGTATTCGACCGTCTCAACCGGCAAGTCTTCCAGCACCGCCTCCCGGTGACCGCGTTGTTTGCGGCGCTTGTAGGTGATCATCTCCATGGTCGGCTCGGCCAGATCTGGTTTAGCTTCCGCCTCCGCCTCATTAAAAAAAGAAAGCTGCTGTTGTTCAGGAGCGGTCCGTTCGCTGGAAACACCGAATTGACGTCGTTTGTTCAAGCGTAACTGCTCCATCAGCCAGTTCAGCTTGGCGGTCAGTTCAGCGTTTTCCCGTTCCAGTTGAACACAGCACTTTTGTAGTTCTTCTATGGACATGGTCTCGATATTCTGATTGATATTCATATTAATTACTTCGACAAATTAAACGGAAATCCTCCAAAATAGACCAGAAGCTGAAACTATTTCTGCTATTTCACTCATTATTACCGTCTATTGTTATAAAATGGTGCGTGCTTTCACCTCGGGATGGGCATGGGGCTGTTTTAAAGGGAGGCCATCGAGCAACCAGCGCAATTCCCGGTAGCTGATGGTGATAGTCGAAAAATTATCTTCCGACGGCCAGTAAAATTTGCCTTTCTCCAGCCGGCGGTAATGGAGCCAGAACCCGTTATGATCCCAGTGGAGAATTTTAAGTTTATCGCGCTGCCGGTTGCAGAAGACAAAAAGACAGGAAGAAAAGGGGTCCAGTTCGAACCCTTCCTTGACTAGCACGGCCAATCCGTCAATGGACTTGCGCAGATCGGTGGCGCCGCAGGCGAGATAAACCCGGTCGATACCGAATTCTTTCAGCATAACGCGACCAGGACCCGGATTACCTGGGAGAGCAGTTCTGGATTAAAACCGGGTTTTACCTCGATGCCAGCCTGCCCTATTCTGATCAGCAAGGAGCCGTCGTCCTGCTCTGCAGGTGGTTGCTCGCTTAATTCAACTGGCAGCCACCGGGTTGACCTGGTATGGGAAGGGCTGTTCTGGTTCCTAAACTTTCGGAGCCAGTACCACAATTGCCGGGGGGTTACGTTATGGGCCGCACACCATTCTTTAGCCTTCTGCCCGCTGGCCCGGTATTCGGCAATCCTGTTTTCCCATAGCTTTTGTTGTTCGGCTTTGGTCACAAAGAAAACCCTCCTCGTTTCGTGTTCTGAGGAAGATTATCCTATTGACCTAGGGATGATACAAGGTGGGTACAGTTTGACGCTTACATGTATTCGATACAGGGACTGGTGGATCTGGAAAGTTGAGTTCCGCAGCAACAACTGTCACTGGAAACAATGGAGCAAAGGTCACATTTAATTCCTCTGATGCTACCAGCACACTAAACGGAAAGACTTTAACTAAAGGGGATAGTTATGTTTGGAGTACCGATAAATGGGATAAAGAAACTCCATAGAAAACTTAAGACATTTAATGTCAGAGTGGCGTGACAGGGGGACAGGGCATTTTCCCACCAGTTCCTGATGGTCGTAGCTGGCCAGGGAGAAATGGTGCCAGGCACCAGTGCCGGGCGGAATTGGAATCCCTAGCCCATCAATAACATTAAGAACTAACAACATGCCCCGCGGGCAAGCAAACAATTAAGCGATCTTCTCACGGGGCTTTTCTTTTTAGGTATACGGGTGCAAAGGGTGGTGGGGAGTTGATGTTTAGCTATTTGCTTATAGCAAGAAAGAGGAAACAGAGGTTTTACTATAGAATTATCCTAACAATGCAACAAATAATAATCAAAAAAAGATGGTGAGGTCATGGAAACTTTTGATTCGACCAAAAGAAGTCTATTTGAGATATTAAGAGATGTGCATAGGGGTAAAATACAATTACCCGACTTCCAAAGAGGATGGATTTGGGATGACAACCGCATAAAGGGAATTCTTGCTAGTGTTGCTAAATCCTTTCCGATCGGTGCTATTATGCTTTTGGAGACCGGTAATGAAAACGTAAGATTTAAAACAAAACCTGTAGAAGGCGTAAAACTTGACAATGATGTTAAGCCCGATTTGCTAATTCTTGACGGACAACAGCGAATTACTTCACTTTACCAAACAATTGTAACTAATGAGATAGTCACCACTAGAAATGAAAAAAACTATGAAATCAAACGTTGGTATTACATTGATATGGTTAAAGCCATGGATGATAATTATGATCTCGAGGAGGCTATCATATCTCTCAACGAAAAGAAACAGATTACAGAGGATTTTGGGCGACGTATCGTGCTTGATTTATCTAAGAAAGAATTTGAATATAAGAACCTTATGTACCCGGTTTGCATGATCGATGATTATAGCACTTGGAGACGTGGGTTTAATGAGTATTGGCAGCATAACAGCGAGAAATCTATGTTTTGGGACAAGTTTGAAGACAGGATCATCAATAGTTTCAACAAATATATGCTTCCAGTAATAATTATGAAAAAAGAAAATTCTAAGGAAGCAGTCTGCCAAGTTTTTGAAAAGGTTAATACTGGCGGAGTACCCCTAAATGTTTTTGAGTTATTAACGGCAACCTTTGCTGCTGATGAGTTTGACCTAAAAAAGGATTGGCAGAAAATAAAAGAGGAGTTTAATAATTATAAGTTACTTTCTGGAGTCAGCAGCACTGATGTCATACAAGCCATTACTTTGATTGTTACTTACAACAAAAAAGTAAACCGAGTAAAACAAAATATTCCTGACGAAGAATCACCGACCGTTAGCTGTAAACGAAAAGATATGCTTGAATTATCTCTTCAGGATTATCAAATATCAAGTCGTACTAATCGTATAATAAGTGGTGAAGCTCCAAGTAAATATTTGGTGAGAATAAAAAAACATGCTGAAGTAAGTGATGACGAGTTTCGAAATGTCTTAAAATCCCATGCGCTCTCACCTGAATTACTGTACGCAGATGATTTTGAAAACTTTTTCATTGACCGTAAGGAGAAAATACTGCAGAAAATCGAAAAAGCTATGAATAAATCCATCCCCAGGGAAGCAATTCAGACTGAAGAAGGAGTTTATATGGATGAGGGCAGTGAAGAAGAATAACAGACATTTAAACATACTAAAGGGGTCCGGTATTGAAAACCTTTATTTTTAAATTTTCCTTGAAAAAATGAGCAGCGGTGCTATAATTGAATTAACCAATAAGTTAAGTTAACCAAATGGTAAAGTTTGGTGGCGATACAGGGAGTGAAGCTAAAATATGAAAAACCATCAGCGGAAAAATACTTTAGTAATTTTGCTTTAATGAATAAGGAAAAAGGGAAAGATTTGACCAGGGCTATTAAGAAGCGGTGTGATCAATTAAAAGCTGCGCCTAATTTTAGCATATATCTTAGCACTGGGCTTGGGAAACCTCATCCATTATACGGAAATCTTAAAGGCTGTTATGGGATTAGCATTACCGGTAATATTAGACTTATTGTTAGGCCGGATGCGGAAAGTTTAGATCCTACTTCTTTAACGAAATGTGATTCAGTAATCATAGAGGGGGTGATGGATTATCATGGTCAAAAACAAGAATGGCTTATCCCGTGATTTTATCATTCACCCAGGAGAAACTTTAAAAGAAATTCTTGAAGATCGGGGCATGAGTCAAAGAGAATTAGCTGCAAGAACTGGTGTGACAGAATCGTATATCAGCAGTGTGGTTAACTGTCAAAAAGCTATATCAGTTAGTTTTGCCAAAAAATTGGAATATGCATTAGACATCGACGCTAGTTTTTGGATTAATCTGCAAGCTAATTACGATAAAGAACTGGCGGATTTTGAAGAAATCAACGAAATTTCTGGCGAGGAACTGGAGATTCTTAATAGGTTAAACAGTATTATAACACACCTAAAACAAATAGGTTTCTTAGAAAAGGAAGCATACGGACCAATAATTGTCATTCAATTAAGGAAACTATTAAATGTCAGTAGCTTAATACGTATACCAGAGGTTTCCCAAGCGGGTGCCTATCGTTTAGCTAAAACCACCAAGGTGGATCCGTATGTTTTATTTACGTGGTTGAGGATGTGCGACTTGATAGTAAAGGATCAGCAAATTGAACAGGGATTGGATATCGATAAATTAAAAGATAAAATTCCTCGGATAAAAGATCTGATGTTTGAAGATGTGGCTGTTATTCAACCCCGCCTAAAAGAGTATTTGTCCGAGTGTGGAATTAAATTTTCCATTGTCAAACATTTTAGAGGTGCTCCTGTTCAAGGGGTGATTAAAAAGAACGATGACGGTACCTTAAATTTGCTTATGACTACGAGACGTAAATTTGCAGATATTTTTTGGTTTACATTTTTTCATGAAATTGGGCACATCATAAACGGGGATATTGAGGATAAATTGATTGACTACGATTTTGCAAAAGGTGAGTTGGAGGATAGGGCAGACAAATTTGCCGCAAATACTTTAATCGATACGGCGGAGTATAATAGTTTTGTGCGAAAAAGAGATTTTTCTTTGCCTAGCATCAAAAAAATTTGTGCCGATCAGGGTATTCCCACCTATATCCTAATAGGCAGGCTTCAACGAGATAAGCATCTTAAATATCATCAATACTCAACTGAGAAGGTCAGATATGAATTGGTGAGTCCGGAACTTTAATCTGATGCTTTGGTTTATATATTGTCGATTCTCACTATCACACGTACTTCAGCCTAGCTTTTTGATCAGATTAATGCTTACGGTTATCAATCAATCACGTGCATAACTTCCTCCAGCGGTCGCCGAGCGACCGTTTTTGTCTCTCGGGCGGGATGCCCTATAGGGATAATTGCCACTGGGCGGTATTCGGGTTTCAACTTTAATATTTGGGCTACCTCTTGTTCATTGAATGCCCCAACCCAACAACTGCCAAGCCCATAGGCTGTAGCAGTGAGCAGGATATTCTCGACAGCAGCTGCGGTGTCCTGAATACAATAGAGATCTCGGCCACGTTGGCCGTACCTAGCAGCGGAGCGGTTTGGTTCAGCACAGACTACGATATTAACAGGTGCTTCGGCCAGGAAGGTTTGGTTTAGGGCTGCCCTAACTAGTTGCTGCCGGATCTCAAGATTGTTAACGACGATAAAGTACCAGGGCTGTAAATTGCCTGCATTTGGTGCTTGGCAGGCTGCCTCAAGCAATTTTTTTATGGTTTCCGGTGATACCGGATCAGGTTTAAACCTACGAACGCTTTTTCTTTCTTTTATCAACGATATTATTAAATCCGCAGACATATTGGACATATTGCATTCTCCCCTTTTAAATAAATTAAGGTTCATTATCCATAATTCATTATCTATATAAGAACATATATAAAAATTCTTTATTCATCGGATGACTAGATTTATGGTCACAGATAATTTGAAAGAGAAGCGGAAGATCCCCCCAGCTTTCAGACAGCTTTCAGAAGCGGAAGAACCACCTCCTGACTTCCAAATAGTTTAGCCGCGGAAGCAGAAGAACCGCGCGGCTTCGGACAGCTTACGCAGAAGCGGAAGAACCGCCTTCCGACTTCCAAATTGTTTAACCAGAAGCAGAATAACTACCGCGGCTTTCGGAGACTTACGCGGAAGCAGAAGAATCGTCTCCTGGCTGCCAGCTTTCTAGAGTAGAGGTAACCTCAAATCCCTCTGATAAAAACTCCCGTTTGACCAGTCCGACCCCGGCTTGGTAATACTCATAAATCGTGGATTCCGGATAGGTTAGTTTGACTTTGAGACAGTTTTTAAATTCCCCGGCCGGGGTGTTCACTGTGGCGTTGGTGTCCACGATCTCGCGCGTTTCATTTTTGTTTTTCCAGGTTGTTCCCACTTGAAGCGGGGCCTTTAAAATAATCGTATTATCATTTGGTTGCTGATCAAGGAAATTAGTGTTGTCGTAAACTTCCCCTTGAAAATAAATTCGAGTGATTGATTCATCGGTTGTCTGAAAAACGGACATTATTATGGTTCCGCCATTGTTTTCTTGTACTTGAGCGAGGTTTTCTTTAGTGTAGAGAACAGTTCGTTTAAAGCCGGCATATTCATTTCCCTCTCCTAAATACTGCCAAGTATTACCCTGAGCTAGCGGGAAATAAGCACTTAGGTTATTACTTGGCTGTTCTTGTTGGGTGGGACTAGCAGGTTGACCCTCTGTTGTTGAACCTTGTTGCTGATTTGGGTTCGGTGTTGGATTAGGGACCGTTGGCGGAGGGGTGTTAGCCGAACAACCCACGAGCATTGCCAGACAGATAATTAAGCTGACCAGTCCCGCGATCAAGCAATTTCGCTTCAAAAGTCTCAACTCCCTTACTGATTAAGTCTTAGGCATATCTCGAATACTATGGTCTCCAAAATCTAACGTTTGATTCGAAGTCCTTCGAACAATAGGCCTGACTAATTCTATTATAGACCGAGAAAAAAGAAATCGGTTGTTTGATTTATCTGAATCAAAAGACTCCCACTTCTATAAGTGGGGGTTACCTTGTTTAAACTTCAGGTGGAGCAGTAGTCTCCATCTGAAGCCTCGATGTTCAGCGAAGCTGAACGAGTTCACTCAGCGGAAAGAGATGTGCAGTTTGGAAAACAACTGGTAGACTTTAATTATACCTTATTTTAGAAAAATAATTAAGTCAGGGGGCATGGTTTTGATCAGGTATCAAAAATGGACCGTAACCTTTTTGTTTGCAATGGGTACGGCCAGCATCATGAGGCAAGCTATAAAAGCAACTGTTCCTTATGGCCCATTTAATTTGCTAGTTTTTAAGTGCGATTTTTTTCATGTTAGCCATAATAACGACACTTAAGGATTTCGTAAGTAAATAATTTTAGTATCATGTCATTCTGAGCGAAGCAAAGAATCCTTCCCACGCTGAGAAGTAAGAACCTTCGCCAACGCTCAGGATGACTTATGTCCGCTATTTTCATCCATGCTTGTGCCCTGCGGGCATGGGCGGTTAGTAAGAAGGTAAATAAACTGGATTATAGAGAAGCACGCTCCCTCAATATACTAAAATCGAAATATAATTTAAATTAAGTTTTAAGGGCAAGTATTCGATATTAATTAAGAGAATTAGTTATTAGTTCCAAAAATGATTGAAAGAAGGGAAGAACATGAAAGTTAAGGATAGAATGACCCGCAATGTCGTTACAGTAAGACCGGATAATTCCCTGAAAGAGGCCCTGGACCTTATGAAACAGAGATTTATCAATAGATTGCCCGTTATTGATAATGGTGTACTGGTTGGTATCATCGTCAAGAATGATATTGAAAAAGCCTTACACCGGCCGGGGTGCTATCCGGAAACACCGGTATCCTGGATAATGTCTCAGAATATTATTACGGTTCACCCGGACGATGACCTGGTCAGTGCTGCAACTATCTTTAAAAATCGTAAAATTTCCGCTTTGCCGGTATTAGACGGGAACAACCTGGTCGGGATAATTACTGATACGGATGTTATCAAGACTTTCATTGAAATTATGCAGACGAAGTCGTTTAATTAATCTTGCCTGGGGTGTCGTTGAAAAAGCAAAACCCTTCTCGATTGGTTCCGAGAAGGGTATTTTGATCTATGAACCAGGAAGCTCCTGCCTCTTAGCGAAGCGTAGGCCGGAGAGGCTTCACAAAAGATTCAGTTGCGGTGGCCAAAGTATTTATTCCAATAATTCTCTATAGTAGTTCTCCCTAGCAGTTCTCCTTAGTAGTTTTCTCTAGTAATTCCCTGCGTAGATGAAGCAAACACAATAGCTAAGATGCTGTCTAGCTAGCAGTTCTCCCTAGTAGTTCTCTGCGGCCACTTCATAAAAGGCTCGGGGATGGACACAGGCCGGGCAAACCTCTGGAGCCTCGGTGCCTTCATGGATGTAACCGCAGTTGCGGCAACGCCATCTGACCGGCTGATCCTTTTTAAAGACCTTTCCTTCTTCCAGGTTTTTCAGGAGGGCGAGAAATCTTTTTTCGTGTTCCGCTTCCACTGCCCCGGTTGCTTCAAAAAAGCGGGCAATTTCTTCAAAACCTTCCTGCCTGGCTTCTGCGGCAAAACGTTTGTACATATCTGTCCACTCGTAGTTTTCACCACTAGCCGCTGCTTTAAGGTTCTCGGCAGTATTCCCTATCCCTTGCAGGAACCGGAGGGCCCGCTTGGCGTGTTCTTTCTCGTTATCTGCGGTTTCCAGGAAGATCGCGGCGATTTGTTCATAGCCTTCTTTTTTGGCTACGCTGGCAAAGTAGGTGTACTTGTTGCGGGCTTGAGATTCTCCAGCAAAAGCTTCCATTAAGTTTTTTTCTGTTTTTGTTCCTTTTATATTCATTATGATTCCTCCTTTAAAAAATTAATACTGATATAGGATTGGCTTAGATATAGGATTAGCTTAAATCAGATAATAACATTTTAGTCTATGGATTTGATTAGATAGTTGAACAAGATATGATTTCATGGTAACAAATCTCTTTAACATCCACGCTTTGAAACGGAGCGATGATGTTTTTAGCGAAAATCCTCGTTGAATCACCGGGCATAGATTTAGCCAGAGATCCATTACTGAAACTAAACTGTTAGCGGTAAACCTAATTTTTTTTATCTCTGCCACATGGATAGTGCCTGTTCCAGTCGACGGTTTACCACCTCCCAGGCAATGTTTTGCATAAAGGCTGAAATGTAGTCGGCTCGTTTTATGCCATAATCAATCATGTAAGCGTGTTCGTAGACATCCATGACCAGAAGCGGATAAGTGTTAACAAAATAACCGACATCGTGAGCATCTAAACAATTAATCACTACATTTCCCCAGTCTAGGTTCAGGCTGAGCAGGGTCCAGCCCCGAGCCGCCAGGCCACAAGTGCTGAATTGAGTGTGGAAATTTTCATAAGAGCCAAACGTGGCGTTAATAGTTTGCTCAATCCTTCCGGAAATTGGCTGGCCGGGGTATAAGTTTTCGAAATAGGCTTCATGCAGCTTGATCCCGTTTAAAGCAAAATTTTCGCCAATTTTCAGAGAGCGTAAATCACTGTAGGTCTGATTGGCTTTAGAGTAGTCAACATCTTTAAGTAAGTCGTGAATTTCGTTTAGCTTGTTTACATAGCCCACATATAGCGTGTAGTGCTCAGACAATTGACGCTGGGAAAGGCCCGGAAACCCTTCTAAGTCGTAGGTCTTTGGTGCAATTCGGTCGGTCAATGACAATCACCTCCTGAAGGATGGGGAAGTTAAGAATGAGAAGACGTTTAATCTTATGCCAGATAATGCAATTGTTATGCATGGATTGTTTTTAATTGCTTCTAATTTACCATTGATTATAGTCGGTGTCAATACAAAATTTAATAAAAATAAATAAATGGTGTTAATTAGCTAGTGGATTGAAAACGCGAATATGTAGTTTCTTAAATTAAATCCGCATTAAAAACCCTGTTTCTATGAGTGGGGGGGTTACCTTATTTAAAACTTAAGGTGGAGTAGAATCTTTATTTGCAGTCTCACTGTTCAGCGGAACTGGACGAGTTAACTAACAAAATTTTCTTGACCCTGGAAAAAAGAAGGAATTCGACTCGAAGTTCGCGAATATTTAATGATTCTAACCTCAAGTTAATTAAGAAAATTTGGCTTACGCCAGCCTTTGGCGCAGACGGAAGATGATGTAGCCGCATTTTTAATGTTGTGAACTGCATTTACGCCGGACTTTAGCGCAGGCGGGAGCCCTCGTTGTCCCTACTGTTTATTTACTTGCCTATCAGAAAGTCATATCAAAAGTTATAATCAGAAAATTATTCAGAAAGTCACAATTCAGAAAGTTATAATTCAGAATATTATAAGAATGTTATACTTAGTAAAGTTATAATCAAAAATTATAATCAGAAAGTTACAAAGTTTTAATCAGAAAGTCCACTTATACTTTCTGAACTGTAAATAAATGAAATGTAATAAATCTGAAAAGCGGGGGTGGGAAAATGGCCCGATTGGTTGTGATCGGCGGAGTAGCCGCCGGGATGAGTGCCGCGGCCAAGGCCCGGCGGACCAATCCTGAACTGGAAATAATCGTTTATACCGAGGAAAAACACATCTCTTACGGGGCCTGTGGCTTACCATACTATATTTCAGGGGAGATTGAGAGGGAAAGCCGACTGATCGCCCGAACCGTAGAACAGTTTGCCGCTCAGCAGATCAAGGTGTATCCGCGTCACCGGGTCGATAAGCTTAACCCGTCGTCTCAGACAATTCAGGTGATGAGCCTGGAAACCGGGGAACAAGCTGAGGTATCTTATGACAGTCTGGTTATCGCCACTGGGGCTTCAGCCCTGATCCCGTCGGTGCCCGGTCGGGCGCGGCCAGGGGTATTTAAGCTCCGTAATGTAGAGGATGGCATGGCCATTCGGCGATATTTAGCAGAGAAAAACCCCCGGTCCGGGGTTATTGTAGGCGGTGGATATATCGGCCTGGAAATGGCGGAGACGCTTCACCGGCATGGCCTATCCGTAACGGTCGTTGAGATGGCTCCGCAGATTGTCCCGAACATGGATGAAGATATGGCAGCCCTAGTCCAACAGTATCTGATTGACAGGGGGATTCAGGTTTTAACTCAGGAAAAAGTTCTCGCTCTGGTCGGCGAGGAGGGGGCGGCGAATAATAACCGGCCATTAGGCGACCAGTTGCGAACAACTCTAGATTCCGGTCCGGGTTATGTGGCTGTCGATCTGGTTCAGGGTAAATCGGCTTTGGTTCAGGGTAAAGCAGCCGATGCTTCCTTGGCCAGGCCCCAAGAAGCGGGAGATGTAGCTTTTTCGCCGGTTCGGCAGGTGTTGACCGATCGCCGTGAACTGGCTGCTGAGCTAGTAATCCTGGCCGCTGGGGTAATCCCTAACACCCGCCTGGCCCAAGCAGCCGGGATTGAATTGGGGGCGCGACAGGCAATTCGGGTGAATAATCGGATGGCCACCAGTGTCCCCGGGATTTATGCGGCTGGGGATTGTGCGGTCGCCAACCACCTGGTAACCGGGGAAGAGGTTTATATTCCGATGGGGACCACGGCCAATAAGCAGGGGCGAACCGCCGGAGAAAACGCGGCCGGCGGCAACGCTGTGTTTAAAGGGGTGGTCGGCACGGGAATTGCCAAAGTGCTGGAACTGGAAATCGCCCGAACTGGTCTAACCGAGCGGGAATGTCAGTTGAAAAACATTAGTTATTCCACTAAAACCATTCGGAGCAAAACTCGGGCAGGCTATTACCCGGGGGCAGCCAACATTCACCTCAAAGTAATCGCCGAAAAACCCAGCGGTCGTCTTTTGGGAGCGCAAATTGTCGGCTATGCTGGGGCCGGCAAAAGGATTGACGTTTTTGCCGCGGCCCTGACGCTCGGGGCTAAGCTTGAGCAATTAAAAGATTTGGACCTAGCTTATGCTCCTCCGTTTTCCCCAGTTTATGACCCGATTCTGTTAGCGATAAATCAGTTTTTTTAATATCAAAAAAGTTTCCTTATCCGTCCTGACTAGGGGACGGATTTTTTCATAATCAGACTTCCATGCCGCTTCGCAGCACCACTGATGAATGAAAATTGTGTCCATACTATTACTATGGCTGGCGAAGGTAGGTCGTACTTTCTTGGTGCCGCGAGCCCGCTAATTAGACGACGGGCAACGTATGACTAATTCTGACAGCGAAGAAAATCCTTCCCACGCTGAGAAGTAAAATCCTTCGCTAACGCTCAGGATGACATATGTTCGCTGTTTTTATAGGTAGTTGTGTCCCTGGGGTATGGGGGTTAATAAAGAAGAGGCTTAAGAATCTTAAGATAAGTTGGTTCGCAGGGGTTATAAATGGAAAAAATATAATGATTTGTTGTGGTACAATATATAGTTACAGAATATAGGGAGTGTGTTATAGATTGAAAACTTTTTCGGATGTCGGTTTAAGCAACCAACTGCTACGCTCAATCAGTAATATGGGTTTTGAAGAACCAACGCCGATTCAGGAACAGGCGATTCCACTGGGTCTGGAAGGCCGGGACATAATTGGTCAGGCTCATACCGGAACCGGAAAAACAGCTGCTTTCGGCATCCCGCTGGTGGAGCGGATTAGGGTAGACTCGGAGCAGATTCAAGGAATTGTGATCACCCCGACCCGGGAGCTGGCGGTTCAGGTGGCCGAGGAGTTAAATAAGATCGGTCAGTTTAAAGGGATCCGCACCTTGCCGATCTATGGCGGCCAGGATATTGAACGGCAGATCAGGGCCCTTAGGAAAAGGCCGCACATTATCGTGGGGACACCTGGTCGTTTAATGGACCATATGCGGCGCAAAACAATCCACCTCAATTATATCAAGATGGTCGTATTGGATGAAGCGGATGAAATGCTGAATATGGGCTTTATCGAGGATATTGAAACCATTCTTCGAGAAATACCGCAGGAACGTCAGACCTTGCTTTTTTCAGCGACAATCCCTAAACCCATCCAAACCTTGGCCCAGCAATTCATGAAGCATCCAGCATTGATTAGTATTCGTTCTAAGGAGGTTACGGTCCCAAGTACTGAGCAGTACTATATGGAAGTTCATGAAAAACAGAAATTTGATGTTCTCTGCCGACTGTTGGATATCCAGTCGCCGGATTTGGCGATCGTTTTCGGCCGAACCAAGCGCCGGGTAGATGAATTGGCGGAAGCATTGAATAAACGAGGCTATTCGGCGGAAGGGATTCACGGAGACTTAACCCAGGCGAAACGGGACAGCGTAATGCGCCAGTTTCGGGAAGGGACCATTGAAGTGCTGGTCGCGACGGATGTCGCCGCTCGAGGGTTAGATATTACCGGAGTGACCCATGTTTATAATTTTGACATCCCGCAGGATCCAGAAGGCTATGTTCACCGGATCGGCCGAACCGGTCGAGTTGGGAAAGCCGGTTTGGCGATTACCTTTGTCACTCCGCGAGAAATCGATCATTTAAGAATGATTGAACAAATGACGCGACGGAAGGTGATCCGGCGGCCGATCCCAACGATAAACGAGGCTATGGCTGGCCAGCAACGCCAGGCTATGGAAAAGTTGCTGCAGGTAGTAGAATCCGAAGATTTTCGGTCATACAAAGGTTTGGCTGAGGAGTTGCTGGAAGAGCATGATTCAGTTACCTTGCTTTCCGCAGCCCTAAAATTGTTGACCAAAGAACCGGATACTACCCCGGTTCAATTGACCGAGGAAGCACCATTGCGGGTGAAAAAGCCGAAAATAAATAGGCCGCCTCAACCTCGGGGTTATCGGGGAGATAGCGGCGGTTCCCGGGCTGCTTTTCGCGGCAGCGGGAACAGACGGGACAACCGAGTCAACAGCTTGCCTTCCTGGCGGGGGAAAAGAGTTTAAGTAAACAGGGGAAGGCTGGAGACGGTCCTTTCGTTTAGATTTAGGTTAAACATAAATTGGAAAGAGGATTTGATTTATAAAACAAGGAAAGAGGTCTAAACTTCGTGAGTTTTTTGTTGAAGGCAAGGTCTAAGACCTTTGCAAATAGCAGGATTTGCCATATGTTTGTCGAAGATATAACTCTAAATTATAGGTAAGGGGTAGTATCTTTATGATTAAGTGGAAAGAAGAGTATCGGTTAGGCGTACCGACTATTGATGAACAGCACCAGAAATTATTTGAGATCGCTAACCGGGCCTATGAACTATTAAAAAATGAGGTACGGTTGGATAAATACGACAAGATTACAGAAATAATAGCAGAACTGAAAGACTATACCATATATCATTTCAAAACAGAAGAAGAATACATGAGGAGTATTGGTTATCAAAAGTTTTTATCCCATAAAGTTTATCACGATGATTTTATAGAAAAAGTGGAAAACGTTGACCTAAATCAAATTGAAGATAACCAAGATAAGTACCTGCTCGGGGTATTAGACTTTGTAGTCAATTGGATTGATAGACATATTCTAGGACAGGATAAATTGATTGTCAGTTGATAACAAAATCAATAGTTTACGGTGGGTATTGCTGCTGTTATTGTTCCGGTAGTTGTTCCTGATGCAATCTTTAGTTCCTTGGATATTTTACGCGTGGGAGGCAAACTCATATAAAATAAAAAAGGAAGCAGAAGGACGGTCTTTCTGCTTCCTTGTACATTTATTAACGGGGATCGTAACCCACGACGGACCAGATGCCGGTCTCATCCGGTCGAACGAGGCGTTTCAAGTAGACCTGTTTAATTGGGCCGGCTTTCAGTCCCACAATTGCTTCCACGCCAGTGTTTTTAATTATGCTGGTCGGGCCTATCTCAGGGGGCTCGCCCTGGATTCCCTCTGGGGAAATCTGGAGATAAACGAAGGTTAATGCCACCTGGCTCGGATCCAACTGCCAAGGGCTATGCCCGGCATCGACCTGTTGCTGATCTGCTTTGGCAATCTCCAGATCAACGTATACCTTGACCGCCGCTTGGCTGGCTAAATCGTTTTCAGCGGCAGGCAGACTGAGGTCGCTGGCCAATTGGCGGGCTAGTTCGACCCGGTCTGGCCCCTCGATGGTTATTTCAATTCCTTCTTGTTGCCACCGCAACTGTTCGCTGAGCACTTCCAGCGGCCCTCCGCCAGCCTGGCCTACGGCTCCGTGGGCAGCCGGTTTAAAAGGTTCAGCAGCCGGGGTTTCCACAATGGTGGTATCTCCATAATTAAAGACAACCTTATCTTTATGGGCCAGTATCTGAACCGGCGGCTGATTGGGCACCAGTGGAGCAAAACCAGCGATCACCGAGGCCTCGCCCGGGGTGTTGACCAGCTGTCCGGGATTCTTTTCAATCACCTGATACCCGGCCGGTACCTGAAAGGTAAAGAGCGTTGGCTCAAAACTAACGTTGCTCTCAAAACTAACAAAGGTGTAAGTGGTTTGCAGGGCGTTGATCATCGCTGTTTTCAACTGCAAGGGCAGCTTGGTTGCTTGATCAATCCAAAGTTGATAGGGCAAGCCGCCCGGGGGCGAGATTTCCAGTTGAATCGCCGGGCGATCAGCGACCACTGTTTCTCCGACCACGGTGTGGGGATACTGCCGGGGCCCGCTCCGCTTCGGTCTTCAGGTTAAAATCGAAACCATGGCGTTGAGGGTCCGGGACTACCGGCAGAACAACGACAGTTTGGTTATCCGGCCTTACCTGCCAGCGTTGCTCTCCATTATTGACCGTCAGGGTACCGTTATCCTGGCGCGTGGCGTATTTATTACCCTCGGCCCAGACTTCCACCTGCCGCACAACCCACTCCTCGCCAGCCTGATTAGTTGTTCGCATTTCAATTATTCCATGATAATTGTTTAACCGGGCCACTGCCTGCTCCATAGCCAGAACTAGATCCTGATTAAAAAAGCTTGACCAGGCTTGAAAGACCAGCACCAGCAGAAGGCCGGCTGCGAGAGCGGCGAGCGGGGCGAAAACCCGGCGCGAGCGCGCTTTGCCGCGAAACGCCTGACGGACTCGATGGCCAAAATCCGGGGTTGGTTCCGCTGGTTGACGCAAACTTTTGACCATCCGCACAACTGAGGTAAGCTCTAAAAGCTCTGGATCTTGACCTGGTTCAGGCCTTCGTTCCTGGTTTAAGGCCTCGATAAACTGGTCAAGTTCTTTTTCCGGGAAACGTTTCATTGGTTAGCCACCTCCTGATGATTATCCTTGATTAAATCCCTTAAGGCTTGAACGGCCCGGTACTGCAAGCCCCGGATTGCATCCTCACTCCGCCCCATCTTTCTGGCGGTTTCGGCCCGGGAATACCCCTCGACAATCCGCAGCTGCAGCACCATCCGGTGATCCGCTGAGAGCTGGGCCATCAGCCCCGCGAGCCAGGTTCGATCAATCACCGCCTCTGTTTGACTGTCCCCGAGCAAGAGCGATTCTTCCAAAGGAACTTGAATTCCCTGATTTCTTTTCCGTCGCCAGCGGTCGCGGATCAGGTTCAGAGCTATCGTTTGTAGGTATTGCGGCGGCGGCAGGTTCTCCAATGACGAGAGATGGGCGAAGGCGCGAGCGTATGTCTCCTGGGTGAAGTCCTCAGCCTCCTGCCGGTTTTGAACCCGGTAATAAATGAACCGGTAAAGCCGGGGCCACGTCTGATCGCACCATCGCTGCACTCCTAGCTTGAATTGGTTAGTTCCCGCCGAATCAGCCCTTTTTGCGTGCACCACTTTTACACCCC